>NC_009633.1:2464783-4929566 GCF_000016985.1 Alkaliphilus metalliredigens QYMF
AAATTTTATACCCTATGTATAGGGTATCCATACCCTATGTATAGGGTATGGATACCCCATCGATACTCAGCCACAAAAAGAAAAAGAAAAAGAAGAAGAAAAAGAATTAAAGAAAGATATACCCAATAATTCATTGTCAAAGGGAAACCCCAAAATCCCCTTTGACGATATCGTATCCACCTACAACAAAACATGCACTTCTATGCCTAAAGTGACTAAAGCAACGAAGAAAAGGCAAGGGCTCATGCGAAGCAGATGGAAGAGTAATCCTGATATAACTGTATTCGAGAGATTATTTGCCATGGCTGAAGCCAGTGATTTCTTAAGTGGCAGAAATGGAAAATGGACAAATTGCAACTTTGACTGGCTTTTGAACGAGGATAATATGATCAAGACCCTTGAGGGCAGCTATGAAAATAAGGAAAGTCCAAAGTCTAAAGTCAACAATAGAGAGGCACTAAAAACTAAATTTCATTTAGCCGAGAGTAGGGGAAAGGGCTACTCAAATAATGATCTGGAAAATATGCTTTTAAATAAAAATAAACAGGGTGTGGTGAAGAACAATGTTACATAATGGGAGGCTGTTGGGGAAAGAGCAGTTAGATCCACTTATTGATAACTTTTTAGCTTTTTATATTTCCATCGTCAAAGGTTACACACCAGATAAAAGCCTAGCAAAGATGGGAATCTACAAAGCTCATAATAGTCCATCCAAGAAGGTGAAAATGAATTAATGATGGATAGGAGAATATGGTGTAAGACTAGAAAAATAGCTGAGTTAGTGATAGATCATGGAGCTGGCTTAACTGAGGTGATCAATGAAGAATTGAGTGCTATGAGATCAGAGGGGGATGATGAATGTGACTGTCAAAATGCCTGTATTAGCCAAAGATCATTCGTGGGTTAGACATAGATTGAAACTTCATGAAGAGCATGATGAACTTCAACAAGCAATATTTGGAGTAAAGGATAATATAGGGCATGTAGCTGCAGAAGCTCTTGATACAATTCAAGTTTGCATAGGCATATTGGACAAGGTGGAAGAAGAAGTTCCAGGAATGGTGAAAAAAGAAATATTCAATCACAATCGAAAGCTATTGGAGAGAGGCTGGAAGGTGAAGAAGGTTATACAAATTACAGAAGATTAATAAAAGGTGGGGTGATCAGATGGATATTGGAAACCTGGTTAATGTATCTGACATCAAAAGCGATTTATATTGTAAAACCGGTGAGATTCTTTACGTAGATCAAAACAAGCGAAAAGCTTTAGTGATGTTTAAGCTTTTGGTCAAAGTAGCAGGATGCTATGAGTTTAGATGTGTAGCAGACTTATTTGAATTTCATCAACTCTATGAAATCAAAAACATCAAGAGAAGACAGGTAGGATAGGGGGACATACAATGCAGAAGAAGTCAGAGGTTGAGAGTGGAAAAAAGGATATGCTAGGGCATCAAATGAAAGACTTTATTGATGGGGTGCTTGAAAGAGCAGAAGAAGATAGAAAGCTAGATCATATTAATATTTCAATCAGCAATCACAATGGGGCCCTTCAAATGGACTATACATTTAGGGATAGGAAGAAGGCTTATTAGTACGATTGTTTTAGATAATGCGACTTAATATATCGGTTTTAAATATTGAAAAGGAGGTAATTGATTTATTATTTATCATTTATCATACCATCTCTGGTAAAGATAAATAATTGGAACAAAACCTAACAGTAAGAGATAAAGTCCGAAATTACCCATGTTAACCATTTGATAGAGTCCAAATTTTTCAAAAATAAAAGGACTGATTATAAATGCTTGAATTGCATCTATAATTATATTAGTACCAAAAAACAACCATTTATTTTGGTAAGTATAATAAAACACAAGTATTGTAATTACAGGAAGTAATCCATAGTTAAAAGCTGAAATATTAGTAAGGAAAAATAAATTGTTTGTTATTTCCCACCAGTTCCAGATTTCAGCAACTTGCCAAAAAATTGAAGTTAATACTATAGTGAAGAAAGCAACTGAAAGAAAGTGTTTTACTCGTTTTAAATCTAAGAAAAATAGTACAAACCAAGGAGCTATAAGTGTTATCCATAATAGTAATTGCGTCATATTAGGTAGCCTCCAAAGAATCTTTTTAAGTATCATCCTACAATCAAAACCAATTTATACATAAATAAGGTTATTATCATTACACATTTCAATAACTATGCAAAGTAGCCATGGATGAAAAAAGGAGTTATATTAACTCCTTCAAGCATATTATTTGTTTTTATAACTATCTATTAGTTGTCTTTCGCCCATTTCAACTAGTTTTCTTACAACATATCCAGTATGATTTGAAGCAAGAGCTCTTGGGTCATCAACACCAAACTCTTGAGCAGTTTCCATTTTGAATTTTTCAAAAGCTTGACGAGCTTCAGGCACAACAAGTTTATTTCTAGCCAATACTCTTCACTCCTTTTAATGATTTAATATTACCTTCGTAGTATATAGGATGCGAAAAATGGAAAACAAATATACTAAGCAGAAATTGTAATTAGAGTAATTTCATAAAAAAAAGGTACGGTCAGAAATCATATTGCATATACTGAAACAAAGATAATAAGTTGGGAGGATATAAGGGTGAGGTGTCAAAATTGCGAATGTAATATTTACTCTCAAAGGCTGTCTGAAAGTAAGTGCAAAACTTGTGGAGAAGTGATTATATCACCACACAAACCAGGTGCTCTGTATTGTGGACCATGTGCTACGGAAAATGAGTTGTGTCAGCAATGTGGCAAGAAAAAATGCAATGAGCAAACATCGAAGTGCTTTGAGTTGGTGACATAGCATAAACTGTATCAATCATTGAATAAGTAGACAGAATTATTTTATCAAATTAATAAGCATGAGTCCTACTGGACATCCAGCGGACACTACTGAGCTATAGAAATATAGTTTAGTGGTGTCTTTTTAATTAATGTAAAAGGAGGCACAAGGGATGAATTATTACAAATCAACAGAAAAGTTTTTATATAATTATAATGCATTGAAAGCATGTATTGAAAATATGCAGTGTGAGTTGGAAGAGATGGGAGAAGGAAATCACATTGGTATTCGAGGGCTATCGGTGAAAGAAAAAACAAGTACTACTTTTGAATTTAATTCAATGACGGAAAATGAAGCAATTAATAGCATAGAACGAAAGGATTTATTAATAAGTCGCATTCATTCTATCAAGCGAAAGATTACTAGAATTGACCGAGCCATAGAATCCATTGATCAAAATGAAAGAGAGATAATTGAAAAAAGATACCTTATGGGAAAACAGTGGTGGGAAATTGCTTATGAAGTAAAATTTAGTGAAAGACATTGCAAACGTATAAGAAATGAGGCCATTGAAAAAATAGCTGTGGCATTGTTTGGAGAAGATGTCCTTTTTACGTCCCTTTTTAGTGAGAAAAATGTTATATAATAATAGTGTGGTCTTTTATAAAACAGCGACAAGTAATTTTTGATAACCCTGCTAGGTACTCTAATGGGGTTTTCTCATGGCCAAATGAGGTGAGCATAATGGAGAAGTACAGAGTAAAAGCAAAATTTCATAAAAGAGAAATAGTTTGTATTTCTCAAATTCTGTGTTCAGATTGTCCAGAGAGTAATAATTGTCAAGACATAGATATTTTTATAGAACAGAAATATCAAGGGGTACGAGATTGTATGAGTCACGATAGTCATGAGAAAAGAAATGGTAAGCTCAAACAAAGAAGATGGGGAAAGTAGAGAAAAATAATTTGCTTTAAAACGTAATCTAAATGTAACAGACATAATAATATAATGATGATAAAATAATAACAAACAGACATATCTTATTTCCCCTTATAAATAAGATATATGATAAACCCTGCTAGGTAAACTAGTGGGGTTTTCTTGTGCAAGAAAAGAATTTGTCTATATTTGATATCGAAAATTAGAGGATAACTCTTTTCTATGTGGAATCTTGACTATAGAAAGGGTGGTGGAATAATGAAAAAACGGATTATTTCAATTTTACTAATTTTGATTTTATTAGGAGTCAATGTTACAGCATATGCACATTCAGGGAGAACCGATTCAAGTGGAGGACATAGAGATAATAAAAATGCAAGCGGACTTGGGAGTTATCACTATCACTGTGGAGGCCATCCTGCGCATTTACACAAAAATGGTGTGTGTCCTTATAAGACAACAAAGTCAACAGCGACTGGGACATCTACCACAAAGTCAACATCAATGACGATCCAAAGCAAATTAAATAGTCTTGGATATGATTGTGGTGTTGTTGATGGCATTATGGGTTTAAAAACAAAGGCAGCTATAAAAGCATTCCAGAAGGATAATGATCTAACTGTTGATGGAATAGTCGGACCACAAACGAGGAAAGCATTAGAAATATAAAGACATTATTAAGGATGGAAACAACATGGGATAAGGAGCCACTAGGCTCTTTTCTTTTGCGTAAAAATATGAAGGTAGGTGGTGATAGTGGCTAAAAAGAAGCCTGCCAATCCTATAAAAGGGAAAGAAGCAGTATTAGATATTCAGGACTATTTGAAGTGTACAGGCCAAAGAGACTATGTGCTGTTCGTTCTTGGTATAGCCACAGGATACAGAGCAGGGGATATTGTAAAGCTAAAGGTAAGAGACATCAAGGCATCATTAGAAAATGGATATTTTGAGATTTTAGAAGGTAAGAAAGTAAACAGTAAAAACATAAGAAAAGAGAATATTAAGCCACGAATTGTGAAAGTGATAAAGAATCTTGAGATATTGTTAAGAAAGTATATCAAGGGCAAAAAAGATTATGAGTATCTATTTCAATCAAGAAAAGGTAAAAACAGGAGTATTCATGTTAGTACTGTAAGTAGAATCTTGAAAGCAGCTGGGGAAGAGTTTGGGCTTAAAAACATTACGGCACATTCAATGAGAAAGACCTTTGCATACTCGATTTACGTTGAAAGTGAGTATGACATTACACTGGTGAAAGAAATGCTAGGTCATGGCAGCATAGAAGAAACAAAATGTTACTTAGGTTTAGATCGAGAAACATATGATAAATACAGTGACTCTCTTAATGATTTGATTAGATTATAGAGGAGTCTTTTTTATTTTTTTGTTATCGAATGTTCTATTTTTTGGTGGGTGAACATTGGAGTGTAAAAATAGAGGTATATAAGAAGTAGAAAAAATTATATTTGAATGTGCGATTCCCTATGAAAATAAGACATTCAAAAATAGGGTTAAAAACCAATTAAACCATTGTCATATCAAAGGTCACAAAAGAAATGTATATAAATTGGTTCACGACTAAAATGGAATTTATCTTATTTTAGGGGGTTGTAGACCCGAAAACAACTCAATTCATCCCTTTCTAATAATTAATAAATACTGATTTATAGGGGGGCATTAAGATAAAAAAATAAATCTTATTTTTATTTAGGGGGATTTTGCTATGGGAAGACAGAGAAGTCCCAATAGAGATAAAGCTTATGAAGTCTATAAAGAGAAAAACGGGAAGATAACATCCAAGGAAATAGCAGAGATGCTAAAAGAGAAACTGACGAATATAAATAGCTGGAGAGTTCAAGATAAGTGGAAAAAAAAGTTAAGTGGTGTTGGCGCTCCTGAGGGGAATAAAAATGCAGTAGGAAATAAAGGTGGAGCTCCTGAAAAGAATTATAATAGCTTAAAGCATGGACAATACACAAAGCGAATACCTTTTCACGTTAAAACGATTATGGAAGAATTAGATATCGAAGACCCATTGGAAAAGCTTTGGAGAACTATTTGTCTGCATGAAGCTAGAATCATCTACATGCAAGAAATTATGCATGTTAGAGACAAGGATGATATGACAAAGGTTATTAAAAAGACTAGTGAAGGTAAAGGCGGTTCTTCTAAGGAATATGAAATACAATTTGCTTGGGATAAGGAAGCCAACTTAATTAATACTCAATCAAAAGCTGTACTTGCATTAGCTAAGCTAATTAAACAATATGATGAAATGATTCATGCTAATTGGGAGACGGTTACAGAAGATCAGAAGTTAAGAGTTGAAAGATTAAAGATTCAAATAGATAATGAAAAGTTAAAGGCGTGGTAATATGGCGAAGCATGCAATACTGAAAACCTTTTATGCCAGTGGTAAATGGAGAAAGCTCAGGCTAATGTTGATAAATGACAGAGGTCCATACTGCGAACAATGTGGAGACTTAATTACAGAGTCAATCAATATTATCGCTCATCATAAAATTGAGTTAACACCTGAGAATGTTAAAGATTATAATATAAGCCTTAATCCTGATTTAATAGAACTAGTATGCTTTGATTGTCACAACAAAGAGCATAAGAGATATGGGTACAATCAAAAACATGTATATATAGTCTATGGACCACCTTTATCCGGGAAACATACTTTTGTAAAGCACAATATGAAAAGAGGAGATATCGTGGTTGATATGGACATGCTTTATGCTGCTGTATCCGGTTTACCTGGCTATGACAAACCAGATAAGTTATTCAGCAATGTAATTGGGATACACAATCTGTTAATAGATCACATCAAGACACGGTATGGTAAATGGAATAATGCCTGGGTGATTGGTGGGTATGCTGATAAACATAAGCGAGATAAGCTATCAAATGATCTTGGAGCTGAACTTGTATACTGTGACATGACTCAAGAAGAGTGCTTTGAACGTTTACTGATTGATGAAGATCGTAAGTACAGACAAGAAGAATGGAAGAGCTATATAGTAAAGTGGTTTAATACCTATACAGTATAAGCCCCCCCATTTTTGCGAAAAGAGCTTAATCTAAATGACCGTGGTAAAACCCTTATTTGCACACAAACCTAAAATTTTGAAATTGGAAGGAGGGCTTAAAAATATGTCCAAAAAGGAAATTTTTGAAAAAGAGCTAGAGAAATTGAAGGAGATATTCCAAGATGTCGAGATTTCAAAGAAAAAGCTAGTTGAAGGACTCATTGATGATGCCGCCTTTCTGAAAGCTGAAAATTATGTTTTAAAACAATCTATCGATAAAACTGGAATGGTCAAGGTACATCCAACTCTACCGGAGATACAAAAGCCCATTGAAGGGGCTCGTCAATATCTCAAGAACATCAATTCATATGCAGCAGTGATTAAAACCTTAAATGGCGTATTGAATAAGGGCTTGGTAGAAGATGATGATGAATTAGACGAGTTTGAATAGGTGATTATATGCTGTTAAATGAAAATATTAATGGAACTCACTCATGGCTCATAGAGTATATCAATAGATGCAAATCCGGTGAAATTATAATTGGTTATGAGTTGATGCAGGAATTAGATGTTTTATTGAGGCATTTTAATAATCCAGAAATAACGGTAGATTTTACAGATGCTCATAAGCGGATCAAGTTTATAGAAACAAAATGCAAACACTTTGAGGCTCCTTTTGCTGGGAAGCCTTTTATATTAATGTTATTCCAGAAGGCCTTTATTGAGGCTATATATATATTTAAAATATATGATGAAGAAGTAGGTCGATTAATAAGACTATATCAAGATGTTCTATATTTGGTTAGTAGAAAAAATGGGAAAACTCCACTGATTTCAGCTATGTGTTTAGCTGAATTTTTTTGTGGACCCATGGGATTAAGAATACTATGCTCAAGTAATGACTATGAACAAGCGGACCTGATGTTTCAGGCTATTAATTCCATGAGAGAAGAGAGTCCAGGACTTGAGAAAGTCACTAGAAAAAATATAAAAGGTGTATTCTTTGGGAATCCCAAGAAGCCTAAAAAGAATGGAAAGTTTTCATACAAGAACAAAGGAACGATTAGAAAGATATCAGCAAAAACAGGAGCCAAGGAAGGTAGAAATATAGGAGTAGGGGCTGTTGATGAGGTTCATGAGATGAAGGATGATACATCTGTTATGCCTATTAGACAAGCTTTATCAACACAGGATGAACCTTTGTTTTTCGAACTGACAACTGAAGGAGTCGTAAATGATGGATATCTAGATAACCGCCTAAAGGAAGCACGTCAAGTATTAGACGGAGAACTAGAACGTCCACGCTGGCTCATATGGTTACATACACAGGATAATGAGCAAGAAATATGGCAAAATGAAAAATCTTGGCACAAAAGCAATCCTGGGCTAGGTGTGATTAAAAAGTGGTCATTCATGCGGAAGATGATCGAAGAAGCTAAAAACAGTAAATCTAAGAGAGTATTTGTTTTATCCAAGGATTTCAATATCAAACAAAATAATGCAGCTGCTTGGTTGACCCCAGAGGATATTGAGAATTTGGAAACCTTTGATATAGAAGAGTTTAGAAATTGCTTTGCCATAGGTGGTGTAGATTTAAGTAAAACAGGTGATTTTTGTAGTGCTAGGGCCCTACTGATGAAACCGGGTAGTGATAAAAAGTATTTCTTGCAGCACTATTTTATTCCTGAAGCAAAACTGAACACTCTCAATAGGGAAGAGGAAAGAAAATATAGGGAGTGGGTTAGACAAGGATTGATAACATTATCTGATGGTAATGAAAATGATTTTAGGCACGTTACCGCATGGTTTGTAAAACTATTTAAGGAATATGGTATTCGATTTTATAAGGTGGGTTATGATAAGTGGTCAGCTGTCTATTGGAGAAAAGAAATGGAAGAGTACGGATTTGATACACAAAAGGTAGACCAAAATTGGGGAAGCATGTCAGAGCCTATGAAACTTCTGGAGGTAGATCTTAAAAGTAATAAGGTAGTATACAACAATCATCCAATCGATAGGCTATGCTTAGAAAACACGGCAATGAATGTGAATACCAAAGAAGAAATAATGCCTATTAAGATCCAGGGAAAGGATGATAAAAAGATTGATGGAGCCGTTACGAAGATGATTTGTTATAGGGTTTATATTGATAACAAAATAGAGTTTTTAGAATTAGTTAAAAGGACTGCTTAGGGGGTGGAAGCTTGAAAAAGTTAAAAAAAATAGTCAGTTTTTTAGAAGACATTTTATTCATTGTGGGTATTACTCTTTTTTCAATAGGTGTATTCAAAATATATATTCCAGCTGGGTTTATTGTATTGGGCATTTGCTTTATAGCAGGTGCTTATTTTATTGCAAAGAGAAGGTGATGTTAATTGATACTTAAAAGCTTGTTTCGTACAAGAAATCCCAGCAATATGAACTATGCCACAATGCTAAATGGCAATACTCCTATATTTAGTCAATTCGGAGATAATATTTATTCATCAGACGTGGTACAAATGTGCATTGATTGCATAGCGACAGAATGCAGCAAGTTACAGCCAAAGCATGTAAGATTAGATAAAAATGATATGCAAGTCAATGTAAAGGGGAGTCTTAATAGACTATTTAAATTTGCTCCAAATGAGTTGATGACAACTCGTGATTTTATAGAAAAAATCATATGGCTGCTATATATGAATTATAATGCTTTCATTTATCCTGTATTTGAGTACAAAGGTCCTAAGGGTAGTAGGGCAAAAGAGTATAAGGCACTCTATCCTTTGAATCCCATCCAAGTTGATTATCTACAAGATCAAACCGGTAAGTTGTTTGTGAAATTCTATTTTAATGGTGGACAAGATTTCACTTTGCCTTATTCTGATGTGATTCATCTAAGAAAAAAGTTTTCTGTGAATGACATCATGGGTGGCGGCTTAAATGGCCAACCGGACAATGTTGCATTATTAAAAGTACTGGAGATTAATGACACTGTACTTCAAGGTTTAGAAAAGGCAATCAAAACGAGTCTTTCTATTCGTGGAATATTAAAGATTAGCACCATGATGGATGATGAAAAACAAAAAAAAGAACGCGAGAGATTTGAAAAAGCTGTTTCATCGGGGACGACAGGTATACTGCCCATGGATCTTAAGGGAGAATACACAGATTTAAAAGTAGATCCTAAGTTAATCGATAAGGATACCCTAGAGTTTCTTCAAAATAAGGTTCTAAACTACTATGGGGTATCAGTGCCTATCCTAAGTGGCGATTTTACTGATGAGCAATACCAGGCCTTTTATGAAAAGACTCTAGAACCTATTGTGATTAGTTTAGGGCAAGCTTTTTCAAAAACAATATTTAGCACTGGGGAAATTGATCGTGGGAATGAGATCGTCTTTTATCCTGAAAAACTTCTATTCACTAACACTAAAAACAGAATAGCTGTTGCAGATATTTTGGGTAATCGTGGAGCACTGACTAATAATGATCTACTTGAGTTATTTGGATATCCACCATATGAAGGAGGAACAGAACGATTTATGAGCCTTAACTATATCCACACTTCACTGGCGAATGAATATCAGATGAAAAGAGCAGGAATGAAGGAAAGAGAGGTCGATAAAGATGCGTAACAAGAAATTGCCACAAAACAATGAAGTAATCACAAGAAGTTTTGGAATTGCTGATTTCAGAGCTGACGATGAAGAAAAATCTGTTGAGGGACATGCTGCCGTATATGATCAAAAGACAAATATAGGTGGCTATTTTTATGAAGTTATTGAAAGGGGAGCTTTTGATGGTTGTGATTTTGATGATGTTTTGTTTTTCGTAAATCATGATACAAGAAAAATCCCCCTTGCTAGAAGCCGAAGAAATAACGGTAATTCGACCATGCAGATAAAAACCGATGATAAGGGTCTGCATATTAAGTCCAAGCTAGATACTGAAGAGAATGCTGAAGCAAGAAGTTTATACAGTTCAATTAAGCGTGGAGATATTGATGGGATGTCGTTTATGTTTCACATCAAGGAAGCAAGATGGACTGACTTAGATACCGATATGCCTACACGCCATATCTTGAAATTTCGAAAAGTATTCGAAGTGAGTGCGGTTAATATGCCAGCTTACTCCGGTACTGATATAAATGTTCGTGATCAGGCTGCATTGGATAATGCGGCAGTGGCATTGGAGAATGCTAGATCGAAGGAGTTGGATAACTCTTCAAACGAGCTAGAATTAGTAAAATTCAAAACACAAATTCTGATGAAAGGTTAAGGTGGTTTTAATGAACAGAGATAAAATATTAGCAATGATCACTAAGAAAGAAGCAAGGAAGGCTGAATTAGGAACAAAGGCAAATGAGACAGAGGATGTAAAAGAATTAAGAGGAATCAATACTGAACTGAGTACCTTGAATACTGAAATTGCTGAGTTGAGAAGTTTGCTAGATTCTATTCCTGAAGAAGGGCAAGGGGAACAAGAAACATCTGAAGAAGACGAACAAAGAAGCCAACCTTTAGGCGCTGCTCAGGTAGTTGCGACTTACGGTTTGCGACAACAGCAGAGTACTGAAGGGGAAGGAAAGGAGACGGAACTAAAGCAGAAATATGAACAAAGAGGAGCTGACCTGAAGGAAAAGCGATCCGTAACTTATGATCTGGATGAAGTACCTGAATTAAGAGCAACAACTATTGGTAGTGGTGCGCTAGTGACCCAAACGAAGTACAGTAATACAGTTAACCAAGGGTTCAATGAGGTATCAAGAGTGATCGATACTGTTAATGCGGTCCCGCTAAACGGTGGAGAAAGCTACGAAAAGGCCTTTGAAGTAACGGTTGGGGAAGGGGATTACACATCTGAAACTGGAGATTACAATGAGACTGATCCAGTGTTTGATTATGTTTCTATCAATAAAGCTAAGGTAACAGCTTATACAGAGTTATCAGATGAAGCTATGAAGTTACCGAATATTGAGTATCAAGCTATGGTAAGAAGTAGCATTACAAAAGCCATTAGAAAGAAAATCTCTAAGCAAATTCTTGTTGGTAATGGTGGAGCGAATGCATTAGTGGGTATTTTCAATGCTCCTGAAAAAGTAATTCCACCGGCAAGTGATATTGAGATTTCTGAAATCGATGCAGATACTTTGGATAATATCATCATTAATTATGGTGGAGATGAAGAAGTAGAAGGAATGGGGTATCTTGTATTAAACAAAAGAGATCTAGCAGCATTTGCAAAGGTAAGAAGTACTGATGGAAAGAAGCTGTATAAGATTAAAACCAATGGAAACACAGGAACAATTTCTTCTGAGGATTCTTTCGAGGTACCATTCATTATTAATAGTATTTGTCCGGCATTATCTGATGCAGGGACAGTGGCCGAATCTTATTGCATGGCTTACGGTATGATGAAAGCATATGAAATGCCAGTATTCTCTGCATTAACTGTTGAAGAGTCTCGTGACTATAAATTTAAAACAGGTCAAATTGCTTACCGTGGAGCCGTTTGGGTAGGTGGTAATACGGCAATGTACAAAGGGTTTGTGAGAGTTAAGAAAGTAACTGCTACATAAAAATAAAATAAAATGAGGGAGGGCATAAGCCTTCCCTTGCTTTGTATGAGGTGGTGATTGAGTTGGCTAGAAAGAAAGCGGAAAAGATATTAGAAAAAGACGGTGTTATTTACTTTAAAGCAACTAAGCCGTTAACAAAGCAAGAACATGAACAACTATCAGATAAGGTGAGGTATGAATCAGAGAAAACAGAACTTAAAATCGTATTAGTGCCTTTTAGTTGTGATCTTGGCGGTGAAGAGTAATGAGCATATTCTTAAATGAAGTAAAACATCACTTGAGGATTGACTTTGATGAAGATGACTCTTATTTAGAGATTCTTATTTCTGCTGCAGAACAATTTATGCATAATGCCACGGGTAAGAGTTTTCATGAAACAAATAAATTAGCAAAAACCATATGCATGATGATAGTGGCAGATCTATATGAAAACAGAAATATGACCGCTGACAAAGTAGGTCAAACTACTAAGAATCTTGTTAATATGATGCTGATTCAATTGAGCTATGGAAGTGATCAGGAATGAATGCAGGGAACCTAAGGTACAAGGTTGATGTATATGCCAAAGTAAAGTTTGAAAATGAACTAAAAGAAACTGACTATAGAGATGAGAAACTAAAAAGCATATGGACGGAGATCATTCCTCAAACCGGAAGCTTAAAGAATCAGCAGGTGGAAACGATGCTCTCCACAGTAACTCATAAAATAAAGTGCAGATATGTTTCGGCTAAAGACATCACCAAAGATATGCATTTTATCTATAAGGGTCATAGATTCGATATAAGGTATATTCTCAATCCATACTTTAAGAATGAAACGCTAGAGTTTTTCTGTGAGGAAGTGATTGAATAATGGCTTCAGAAGATGGATTTGACTTGAGAGAGTTAGATAACTTTCAGAAAAAATTACTTCAAAAGGCTCAGAAAGAATTTCCAAGAGAGACATATCGATTCCTTAGAAAAGCTGGGAGTAAAGGGCGGACCCATGTAGCTAGAAAGTCCAGATCTATTGTAAAAAAGAAAAGCGGTAATTATCACAAAGGTTGGAAACGCGGTAAGGCGTATAAAAAAAGAAGTAATGATGCTTATGAAGTACAAATCAGAAATAGTGCACCACATGCACACTTGATCGAATATGGACATAGGCAAGTTACAAAAGATGGACGTGAAGTTGGTTTTGTAGAAGGAAAGCATGTCCTAGAAAAAGGAATCAAAGAATTTCAAAGTGAGTACTTTGACATGGTAGAGGATTGGTTAGATGAAATGTTAGACAAAGGGTTGTGATGGAATGATAACCTTGAAAGATATAAAAATAGCAATAACAACACGATTGAAAAATACTTTGGACATTGAAATAACAAGTAAAGATATAAAAGAAGGTTTTAAACGACCTTCTTTTTTTATTCAACTAGATAACATAAGAAAGTCTGCAGCTGGAGTCGATCAGGTTAAAAGAGAATTAACAGTAAGAATTTATTATTTCCCTAGTGACAGGTATCAGTACAGTATTGAAATTCTAGACATACAAGAGCAGCTTGAAGAAATATTTGATACAAAATTAAAAGTAATTGATAGGTACTTAAATATAGATGAAATTGAATCTATAACAACTGATGGGGTATTACAATTATATTTTGACATTGCCTATGAAGAAGGGCGAGAAATTGATGAAGTAGAGGTCATGGAAGAACTTTACTTGAAGGAGTGATGATAAGTGGGATTACCACAAATAAATATAGAATTTAGTGGGAAAGCGGTATCTGCTGTTGAAAGAAGTGCAAGGGGGATTGTAGCGCTAATACTTAAAGATGCCACAGGGACCTTTGATGTAAAAGAGTATAGAAGTATAGAGGAAATCAAGGTAGAAGATTGGACACCAGCTAATATAGATTACATTAAAAAGGCCTTCATGGGAACACCGGCAAAAGTCATTTGTGAGAGGCTGGACACGGCAGAGAGTGATTATTCAGAGGTGTTGACTAGGCTAGGTTTTAAGAAGTGGAATTACCTTGCTATACCTGACTTAGAGAATGCAACTGACATTGAAACTTGGTTAAAGGGTAAAAGAGAAAATGGCAAGAAGACATTCAAAGCAGTATTACCTAATGCATCTACGGGGGACCATGAAGGAATCATCAACTTTACGACAACTGATATAAAAGTAGGAGATAAGACATATACAACTGCTGAATATTGTTGTAGGATAGCTGGTGTTTTAGCAGGGTTACCATTCACAAGAAGTGCAACTTACTATGTGCTACCAGAAGTAGAAGGCATTACAGAAAGCACTACCCCGGATTCAGATATTGAAAGTGGAAAGCTTATTTTAGTCAATGACGGTGAAAAGATTAAAATCGGTCGTGCAGTAAACTCTCTCGTATCAACAACAGTTTCAAAAACAGAGGACTTTAAGAAAATCAAAATAGTTGAGGTAATGGACATGGTTAAGGATGATATAAGAGATACCTTTAACAATAATTATATCGGAAAGGTCAATAACATCTATGACAATCAAGTGCTATTCTTTACATCTGTTAATGCTTATTTTAAAGGACTTGCTGGAGACGAAATATTTGACCGTAATTTCCAAAATAAAGCGGATGTAGATGTAGAAGCCCAAAGATTAGCATGGGAAGGAATTGGGACCGATGTTAGCCAGTTAAGTGATCAAGAAGTAAAAGAAAAGTCATTTAGAAGCAATGTATATGCCAAGGCTAATGTCAAAATAGTAGATGCTATGGAAGATTTAGACTTTAGTATAGCCATTTAAGAAGGGATGATATAGATGGGTAAGAGCAAGATACCAAGCAATAAACAGATTAACGGTACCTTTGGAGCATTGTGGTTAGATGGAGAGAAACTAGCTGACGTAGATAGCTTTGAAAGCAAAATCAACATCAATTATGAGGATGTCAACATGGCAGAGGATTTAGCTACTCATAAAAAGATGACTGGGTGGGCTGGAGAAGGAACGTTAGCTCTAAAGAAAGTATATTCCACTGGTGCAAGCTTAATTGGTCAAAAGCTGAAGGAAGGCATTATGCCAGTATTCACAATGGTAAGTAAACTACAAGATCCAGATGCATATGGAGCAGAGCGTGTTTCTATGGAGGAAGTGACTTTTAATGAATTTACTCTTGCTAAGTTTGCTCAAAAAGAACTTCAAACAGAAGAACTACCATTTGCATTTGCAGATTTTGAATTAATCGATCTTATTGGAAGGAGATAAACATGGCTAAAAAACCAGTTATAAAAAAACTAACGCTAAACGATTTGATGCAGCAAAGAGAAAAGTATGAGGTGAAACAAGATACAAAAGAAGAGGTGCTTTTAAGGAGAGGTGACGACCAGGTAACAATAACAATTAAAAAGCCGACTCGATCACTTTGCTTGGAATGTATCACCTTATCTCAAGATGAAAATCGTCAAGAACAGGCAGATATTAATATGGTTTATAATATCGTAGTGGAACCCAACCTGAAGGATACGAATCTACACAAAGCTTATGGCTGTATAGAACCTATTGAAATTGTAGAGAAGATATTCGAAACTGGAGAAATTGCTCAAATATCTGGATATGGTATGGAATTGGCTGGGTATGGTAATGAAATGAAAGCGATCAAAGATATAAAAAACTAATAAGTAGTGATGGAGAGTTATATTTTATTCATCACTACTTACAAAAGGGTTTTGAAATAGACCATTTAATCAATCTTTCATGGGTTGAGCGACGATTTATGATGGCCAGTATGGAAATATATAAAGAAGAATTACAGGCAGGGTTGCAAATATGATCCTGTCTTATTCTTATAGGTAGGTGAAACTATGGCTGCTAAAAGTATAAAGGCGATATTAACTCTTAATGATAAGAATTTTTCGTCTAACATGAAGAAGGCATCGGGTGGAGTTAATGGCTTTAATAAAAGACTGAAACATAGTGGGAACCAAGTTACGAAGTTTAGAAAGAACACAGTAAATAGCTTTAAAAGAGTGGCTAAAAGCGCTGTGGGGTTAGCGGCTGCTTATGTAGGATTTAGAGCCTTGTCTAGAGGGATAAGTAGTAGTGTTGAAGCTGCTAAGGCACAGATAGATGCAGAAACGAAGTTGATTGCAGTAATGAAAAATACAAAAGGAATGACAGAACAAAATGCGCAAAGTGTGATTAAATACGCTGGTGAATTACAGAAGGTTGGTGTAATTGGTGATGAAGTAGCCTTATCAGGTGTACAACAGTTAGCTACATATCAATTACAAGAGAAGACACTTAAAAAACTAATGCCGGGTAAACATTCTTGCCCAGCTACTGAGAAATTGGTAGCTTAAAACAGAACGTGAATTCAGGGAAAATCTAAGTTTATATTAATTTAACAAATCCTTTAGTTATAATTTTATTTCAAATAGTGTAAAGGGTGGATAAGATGCCAAAGAAAATTACTTATGATTTTGTGAAAAAGTATGTTCTTGAAAATAGTAATTGTCAGCTAATGAGTAATGACTATATTAATAATAGTTCTAAACTAGAATTTAAATGTGGATGTGGGAATATCTTCGAAACTTCTTTTGCAAAGTTTAAGGATAGAAAAAAAAGACAATGCAATGAATGTGGATTTGCTTTAAGGGGACAGTATCAAAGTAAAACTCCTGAAGAATTCAGAGAAGAAGTTCAAAATATTGTAGGAAATGAATATATAGTGCTAGGATATTATTCTGGAGCTGTAGAAAAAATTAAATTTAGGCATAATTCGTGTGGTAATGAATATCTAGCAGCACCACATGATTTTTTATCAGGCAAAAGATGCCCTAAATGCAGAAGGCCTAGATACAACACTACCACAGATGAGTTCAAAAAAATTATCAAAGAACTAACCAATGGAGAGTATGATGTGGTTGGCGAATATACGAGTTCACATACACATATAAGGTTAAAACATAATCTTTGTGGAACGGAATATAAAGTAACTCCAAATAATTTTACATCTCATGGTCGAAGATGTCCTAACTATGACTGCCATATAAGAAGAGTAGGAGGGATAAATCACCACGCTTATAATCCAGATTTAACTGATGAAGAAAGAATAAATCGCAGAGATTTAAAAGAAAATATTAAATGGCGCAAATCAGTTTATAGAAAAGATGGGTATAAGTGTGTTTCTTGTGGTGATGATCAAGGAAGAAATCTTGTAGCACATCATCTAGATGGATATAACTGGTGTGTAGAAAAGAGATTTGATGTGAAAAATGGAGTCACTTTATGTGAAATATGTCATAAGGCTTTCCACCATAATTATGGATATGGAAATAATACCAAAGAGCAATTTCAAGAATTCATAAGTAGAAATTAATATAAATATGACGATCCTGAGCCAAGTCATTGAGGAAACTCATGAAAGGTGCAGAGACTAGATAAAGTAAGCTAAGTAAAAAGACATTATCGGGTGTCTTTTTTATATGCTGAAATATCCATGAGCGCGTTCTACTCTAACAGTTAAAGCTGAGGGTAATGATATAGTCCGAACTTATAGGAAACTGTAAGAGGTATAGGATAAAGAGCCTATGCGATAACAAATTGATGAATGATCTTCTAGCCCAGCAAAAAGGGCTTAATGCAACTCAACAAGATTCAGTAAATATAGGTAATATGATTGGTAAGGTTATGAATGGTCAAGTAGGTGCATTAAGTAGAGCTGGTATTAACTTTACTAAAGCACAGGAGCAAATATTAAAATATGGTACCGAAACTGAGAAGGCTGCAACATTAGCAGAGGTACTGGAAATGAATGTAGGTGGGGTTAATAAGGCCTTAGCTGAAACAGATCAAGGTAAAATTCAAAACATGACAAATGCTTGGAGTGATTATAAAGAAGAGATCGGTAGAAGGATATTACCACTTCAAGGTAAGTTTGCAGGTTGGTTTGCTAAAAAGATACCAGGCATACAGTCGATAGTTGTTAGAGCAATAGACCGAGGAGTTATGGCTTTTGATAATGTAGGTAACAAAGTAGACTTTGTAACAGCTAAAATGAAAGGCATTAAGAAATGGGGGGTAGATGCTTGGAGTAACATTAAAGGTGTGGTAGATGAAAATGCAGGAACCTTAGAAAAAGTAACAGGTGTACTTAACCATATGGGACAAGGCATTATAGGTATTAAGGATAAATTTGTAGATGCTTTTAAAAACGAAGGTGCTAGTTGGTTTAAGGATGAAGCCCTGCCGGCTATAACACAAGGGGTATTAGGTGTTCTTGACGGTGCCACAGATCTATATAACTTTGTAACTAAAAACTGGTCTAAATTTGAACCATTAATATTAGGGGTAGCGGGAGCAATCGCAACATATAAAGTAGCCGTAATAACTACTACAGCCGTGACTAAGACTGCCACTATAGTAACCAATGGAATGGCTTTAGCACAAGGAGGTTTAAATGCAGTAATGAACATGAGTCCTATTGGTTGGCTAGCACTTGGAATAGGAGCTCTTATCACAGTAGGGATTGCTCTTTATAAAAACTGGGATACCATAAAATACAAGGCATCTGAACTAGGCAAAGGAATTAAAGATAGTTTCGCTCCTATAGGAGATTTCTTTAGTGGTCTATGGGGAGGCGTAGAGTCCGGATTTAAGGGTTTTATAAACTTCTTTATAGATGGAATAAACACAGTGGTCAGTGGAGTAAATTCTATAAAATTTGATGTCCCTGATTGGATTCCTAAGTTTGGAGGAAAGTCGTTTGGTATTAACATACCCCAAATACCCGAGTTTGCTCTAGGGACATCTTATTTTAAAGGTGGAATGGCTCGTATTAATGAGCGTGGTGGGGAAATTGTTAATCTTCCTAATGGGTCACAAGTGATTCCAGCTGATAAGTCACAACAAATAATAAATAGAGATAATTCTAAGATAGAAGTAAAAGTATATATTCAAGGAAATGTAATAGGCAATGAAGAGTATGCTGAGTATGTAGGCAATACAGTAGTCAAGAAAGTTAAGTTGGCGTTAGCTAACAGTTAGGAGGGAGCTAGTGGATATATTTTTGAGTATCAATAATAGAGAACAAGTCATTCAACTTCCCATAATACCAGAAGACTTTCAAGTTGAATTTAGCAACAACAATGAAACATTTGCTACTATATCCCAAGGAGATTTGAATCTAATTGGTAATCAAGGTCTCAAATCAATTATAATTGAGACCTTTTTTCCAAACAAAGAATATCCATATGCTAAATCTAAAGAGTTTACTGGTGACGAGTTTGTTGAGCTAATGTTTCAATGGATAGAAAGAAAAGTACCTATTCGTGTTGTAATAACAAATAATAATGGGAAAGAGGTAGTAAATCTACCGGTAACAATAGATAGTTTTAACCAGGGCTATGATAGAACTGGAGATATTGGTTATTTTCTTGGTTTAAGGCAATTTAGATTTGTTAGGGTGAATTAAGATGCATGTGGTTTCGGTATATAACCAAAATGGGATGAAGAAGAGTATCACAGCACTAGTGGGAAATTTAACTTGGACGAGCCATGAAAGTACTTTAGGTGTGCAGCTGAATTTTGACACTGCATATAACAATATAATTTATTTCCCCAAGGATTTAATTGATATTGGTGATGTTGTGGTATTAAGTAATGATGGTAATGAAGTTTTTAGAGGAATCATCGTCACAGAAGAAATAAATGGTGAGTTCTCAAGGCACTATATAGCCTTTGACTATGCTTTTTATCTTAACAAGTCAAAGGGGGTATATCAGTTTAATGGTATTCAGGCATCTAAAGCTATAGAGCAACTATTGAATGATCTTAATATACCAGTTGCTAATATAGCAAGTATTACTACAATCATAAACCATATTTATTTTGATAAAGTAATAAGTGATATTATAAAAGATATTCTCCTGCAGGCTACACAGGAAACGGGCCAAAGATATAGGCTAGAGATGAGGGCAGGCAAGTTATATATCGAAAATGAAGTTGATTTGATTGTAAATGCTACTTTTAAGCTGGCCGAAAACATTGAATCTTATAATGTAACCACTGCAATTAGCAATCTAAGCAGGAGAAGATCCATAGAGGAAATGAAGAATAGTATTATAATCATATCAGAGAATGGAGAAAGCATAAAAACTGTTGGTTCAGCAAAAGAAAGTACATCTATACAAAAATATGGTTTGTTACAAGAAGTACAAAGTGTGGATGAAAAGGATATATCACAGGCTAATCATATAGCCAGGACACTTTTAAAGGACTTAAATAAAATATTTGAAGACAACAGTGTAGAACTCATTGGAAATGACAGTGTTAGAGCTGGCAGAATAATAAACATATCTGAGCCTATCACAGGAATGAATGGGCAATACAAAATTAAGTCCTGTACTCATAATGTTAGTAATGGCATACATAAAATGTCATTGGATTTGGGGGTGTTATAGATGAATGGCATTAAAGAGTTAGCTGAAATGTTTAAAGAAAGAGAGAATAAGGCTTACATGGGTCCCCAAATAGGAAAGGTGATAACTCCTCCTCCTAATATCAAGGTATCACTGGGAGATAAAATTATATTGGAGAAGAACAGATTAATTATAGCTGCCCACGTATTATCAGGTTATACAAGGCAATTTCAAGGTCAAAGTAACGGAACGATTACTACTAAAACACCACCTAGTCCAGTGAGCTATAGTGAATACACAGTATTAGAAGATTTAAACCATGCTGGAGAAATCGTCTATACTGATACATTAAAAACTGGTGATGAAGTAATTCTATTGCCTAGTACCGATGAGCAAAAATATATTATTATAGATAAGGCGGTGAGATTATAGTGCTGCCACAAATAGCAAACTTAGAAATCGATGGTGATGATCAACAACAGACTACTCAAATAGGGAAGTCTTTTTTATTTGATTTCAATAAGGGTGAATTTGTGTTTAAGGATGGAAAGTTAGTGCCAGTAGAAGGAATTGAAGCTTTAAAAGTATGGATTGAAAAGACACTGAGAACAGAAAAGTTTAGATTTAAAGTTTATGAAGGCACGGAGTATGGTGTCACCGTTGAAGATCTAATTATTGGCCATAACTATCCTATCAGTTTTGCTGAGTCAGAGGTCAAAAGAGAGGTATCCGAAGCTCTAGGTACTCACCCGTGGATAGAACGCTTGGTGGATTGGGGCTTAGAAAGAGAAAAATCAATACTTAAGATATCCTTTAGAGTGATTTTAGTAAATGGAAATTCATTTGATCAGGTGGTGAATTACAATGTATGAAGGTAAGACAAAAGAGCAGATACATGAAGAGATGTTAGACCAGATATCTAAAAAATATGATAAAACTCCTGGAGAGTTTATTTATGATGCCACTAAGCCCCCTGCAATTAAGCTTGAAGAGGTATATAAAGATTTAGATGACGTAATTGATAAATTGGATATTGAAAATTTAAAAGGTGAAGAACTAGAAAGATTTGTATATCAAAGGACAGGTATTGGACGAAAAAAGGCTACCTATTCTATCGGGAGGGTGTTAGCAAAGGGTAATGGTAGCGTTAATGCAGGCAATCTATTTGAAACGGAAGGTGGTATACAGTTTGAAGCTGTTCAAGGGGTAATAATTAATGGTGAAGGATACGTGAACATAAAATGTGCTGTTGCTGGAGGTGTTGGAAATGTGCCAGCTAATCAAATTAAATTCATGCCTGTGACCATTTCAGGAATCAATGAAGTGGTAAATACTGAGGCAACAACAGGTGGTTTTGAAGCTGAAACAGACCAAGCACTTCTTCAAAGATATTATGAGAGAAGACAAACACCAGCCACAAGTGGGAATAAGGCTCATTATAAAAATTGGGCAAAAGAGGTTCCTGGTGTGGGCGATGCAAAAGTTTTCTCTTTGTGGAATGGCGATAATACTGTAAAGGTAATTTTAATTGATGCTGAAAAGCAACCCGCAAGTCTGGAGTTAATCGAAATGGTACAAGAGTACATTGATCCAGGTATGACAGGTTTAGGTGAAGGAGAGGCGCCAATAGGCGCATATTGCACAATAAGTAGTGCTATTGGTAAAGAAATTAATATTTCATTTACAGCTATTAAGGATCCTTCTGTATCTGATTTAGAAAGACAGCAAAGTGTAGAGAAAAACATCAATAATTATCTTAAAGAAATAGCCTTTGTAGAGAACTATGTAAGTTATGGGATTGTTGGGAGTTTGATATTACAATCAGAAGGAATTGAGGATTATAGTGACTTAGTAATTAATGATGGGAGTAGTAATATTTCAATAGGAAATGAAGAGGTAGCAATATTAGGGAGTGTGGTAATCAATGAGTAATCAAATGATTACCTATCTCCCCTTATTTATGCGAAAATCGAAGATCTATAATGAGATATTCGATGCTGAAGAACATCAATTTGAGTATGTTGAAGCAGATATTAAGGACATAAGAAAGCAATTAGATATCGATACTGCAACATGGGGATTAGCTATCTATGAAAAAGAGCTAAAGATAAAAATTGATTTATCGAAACCATTATCAGAGAGAAGATCCGTGATTAAGTCCAAGGAGAGGGGCACAGGGAAAGTTGATGCAGCTCTTATTAAAGTGGTAGCAGATGCCTATACCAATGGAGAAGTTGATGTGCTATTTAATGGGAATATAAATATAAAATTCAATGGAGTTTTGGGGATTCCTCGGAACCTAAGCGATTTAGAAAATTCGCTAGAAGAGATTAAACCAGCCCATTTAGCTTTAGCTTATACATTTGCTTATCTGTTAATTAAAGATATTCATGGAGTCATGACGTTGAATGAACTCCAACAAACAAAACTTAACAAATTTGCAGGAGGTGGTAGTTAATGGCCAGTAATACACCTAATTTAGATTTATACAAAAAGGATCCAGTTCAAGATGGAGACGATACTTTTAATATTGAGACAATGTTGAATGAGAATTGGGATAAGATTGATGAAGGAATTGGTGACGCAGCTGAAAGCAAAACAGCTATTGATGCTCATAAAGCTGCAGCCATGCCTCACAAATTCATTGGAAGTGATGGCAAGGTTTATCGATGGGGATTAGGTCAACAGGGTGGGCAATTCGGTTTTATTTATGAGGAGGTGGTTGTATAATGGCTCAATTTCTACCATTGGCAGATAAGCCAACATTAGATCAAGCGAAATTCACGATTGACGAAGTTCTTGCAATACTGAATGCCAAACTTGATGCAGATGTATCAAGCAGACAAGCAGGTGTATTTACTCAAACAATGGCAAACCGCTTGGATGCAGCAGTCTCTTCACGTCAAGCAAACTGGGGCGCAACAACCACACATAGAGATAGAATTGACGCTTCAATTTCAAGTAGAGCAAGTCAACCAAGTGTAAACACTGTTAGTAATAATGTAGGTAGTAATTCTGACTCATCTAGTGCAAGTGGAAGTGTTCATGCTAAATTGAAGGAATTAAGGTCACTGGTTTTAAATAGTAGCGGAGGAATTAAGGTTCAAAGAGGAATTGCTAGTACGCCGACGATCGACAATGACCCACACATAATAAATATCACAATTTCACCAGTAGTTCTTATCAAGTCATTTGTAGTACCTGCCACTATGATGATGGGTGTTGGTGGACCTTCTTCTGCAAATTTTTTAAAAGCTAACATGACTTTAACCTCAACAACAAATTTAAGGATAGAATTGTTTGGAGGAAATTGGTTGAGGGATAAAGTGTTTGCATGGCAAATAGTAGAATTTGAATAGGAGGAATATAAAATGAAATATTATGCAGAATTAAATAAAAACAATATATGTGTCGGCGTATCGGTACTTAAGGATACCGTGGAGTATCCTAATATGATAAAAACAGACGAGTATGACGAAACGTTACTCGGTAAAATATACAGAGGAGAAGCTACAGGTTTTACGGAATTAGACTATCTAACTTTAGAGAATGAAAATAATCTCATTATTATAAAAGCCTACAATTATTTAAATGAGTTTCAAACAGAATACGAGGGTGAAATCTTGATTGACATTGGAGGAACAACTTTAACTGAACAGATGACAAGTGGAATAATCACATTTGAATTTGAAAACACAACAGGGGAGCAAGTCACAATTCAGACTATTAATGAAAATCTTAGAAATGGGGTGCTTTTAATTGAGTAAACCAATAATTGAGAAGATAGGAAACAAAATTATCGTGAGGAAATCCCAAGAACCAGATCCACAACAACTAATGGGTCAAATGCTAGTATCCCAATCTTTGAAAATTGAGGACCTAGAAGATAAACTAGATTTAATGGGGCAAATGTTGGTGGAACTATCATTAAAAGAATAGGAGGGCGTGTTTATGGATTATAACTTTTGGAAATCAGCCTACAAATTAGGATGGGCCAAGGAGTCACAGATTCAAAGAGCATTTGAAAGAGCAATGATTACAGAAGAAGAAAAGAACCAGATATTAGACACCGAGTAGGTGTTATTTTTATGTAAAAAACCAATAAGTGAAAGGAGTAATGAATATGTCTATAAATAACATAGGAAATATTATTAAAGCAACGTTGGCAACCATAGGAGGAACACTATCATATATTTTAGGAGGGTGGGATACGGCATTGCTGACACTAATGATCATGATGGCTGTTGACTTTATAAGTGGATGGACTGTTGCTGCCGTATTCAAGAGTTCTCCTAAAACTGAAAAAGGAGCACTGGAGAGTAAAGCAGGATTAAAGGGATTACTGAGAAAGGGACAGGTGTTACTGATTGTACTGGTTGCCACTAGACTAGACATATTAATAGGGACAGGAGAATTGGTTAGAAATACAGCTATAGTAGGGTTTTGTTTAAATGAATTAGTTAGCATTGTAGAGAACACTGGTTTGATGGGGGTACCACTACCTCCTATTATTACTCATGCTATTGATATTTTAGAAAAGAAGAATGATGAGGTGAAGATACGATGAAAATAGTAATTGACAATGGTCATGGATTGAATACTCCTGGAAAGAGAACACCAATACTTCCTGATGGAACACAGATACGAGAATGGCAGTTCAACTTTCCCACAGCAAAGAAGCTAGGAGAGCTGTTAATACACAATGGATTTGACATAGTCTATGTCAGCGATACAGAAGAGGATACCCCACTAGGAACAAGAACAACTCGAGCCAATGAGGCAGGAGCCGATATTTTCGTGTCGATTCACTACAACGCCTTTCAAGGTACATGGGGTACCCATGGGGGAATTGAAACCTATCACTATCCCAATTCAAGCAATGGGCAAAGCTTAGCTCAGGAAATACAAAGAGAGTTGATTCAAGAGACAGGGTTGAGGGATAGAGGAGTGAAGTCAGCCAACTTTCAAGTTTTACGAGAAACTGCTATTCCAGCTGTGCTTTGTGAATGTGGGTTCATGGATAACTTGGAAGAAGCTAGTTTGATGTTGGATGAAGCGTATCAATGGAAATGTGCCAGAGGAATAGCGAAAGGAATATGTAGTTATTTAGGTGTTGAGTACCAGGAACTAACTGAGAACGAAAATGAAGATTCACCACAATGGGCTATTGATGCTAGAGCATGGGCCATAGAGAATGATATTTCTGATGGTAGTCGGCCCAAGGATCCAGCTACCAGAGAAGAGGTTTGGAGGATGTTGCAGAAGAATGCAGAAAGGGTGGATTAATTTCCACCTTTTTTTTTTGCTCTTTACTCCGAACGTACGTTCTGATATAATGATACCAAAATATTCTAAGAAAAGGCGATGAGAACTTTTGAAAAGGAAAATATATTAGCAGCTACTATTCCAAAATCAAAGGGAAGTCATAGTATAGAAAATACAAATGTAGGAGTGTAAGGAGCATGATGAAGGCTAACATTAAATTAACCGATAAAGATTTAATCACATACTTGGCAGCTAGAGGGTTTGAAATTGTAGATACATATAAAGAAGCAAGTAAAGATCGAAGTATTGTATTATTCAAAAATAGTAAGGAATTAGATCGAGCAATTTTAGATTATGCAAATAAAAGGGGGGATATCAATATTGCAGATTATTTAGCCACAGAAAAAAGAGTTAAGAACCTATTTTATGCTAATAAAATGAGGTAAGATATCATAATTCAACTATCAGCTGTATCTTTCATCACTTAAAAATATACTTTAAGGAGTGATGGAAATGTTAAAAAGTCCGTTATCATGGATGGGCGGTAAATATCGTCTCAGGAAACAAATCATTGAATTAATACCAGAGCATACATGTTATGTAGAGATCTTTGGTGGAGCTGCTTGGGTCCTGTTTGGAAAGGAATCTTCAAAGGTAGAGGTATACAATGATATTAATAGTGAATTGGTGAACTTCTTTAGGATATTGAAGTATCATGCAGAGGAATTCAAATCTTGGATTGAGAAGGACGTTGTAAGTAGAGAAATATTTGAAGAATACCATGAGAGTCCATCTAAATACATGACCGATATTCAAAGAGCAGTGAGATTTTTTTATCTAATTAAATACAGCTTTGCTAGTAAAGGTGATCACTTTGGATATGGAACGAACAAGGATCCTAATAAGGCAATTTTTAATACAGATTTTATCCAGGAAGTAAGAGGAAGACTAAAGCATTGTTATGTTGAGAACCTCTCCTTTGATCAATTGATAAATAAGTACGATAGGAAAGAGACTTTTTTCTTTTGTGATCCTCCTTATTATGAACTGACTCAGTATAAAGATAAGTTCTATAAAGAAGATCACCTGCACCTGGTTGAATTACTCAAAAATATAGAAGGAAAGTTTCTTGTAACTATAAATGACCATCCTGAGGTGAGGGAGTGGTATAAGGGTTTTAATATGAAAAGTACTGAAGTGAATTATTCAGTAAGCAGAAATATTGAAGGGCGGAAGAATTATAAAGAGTTGATTATAACTAACTATGGATTATAATAAATTAATTACTCAAAGTATCGGGTTGGATTAAGTTCCAGCCTGTTTTTACTTTTTGTAACATTTTGTCGAGTGATTATTGAAGGATATTGTACATTTATGGTAAATAATAGAATATATAGTGATGAGAGGAGTGATGATGGTGAAAAAAGTATTGAAATTTTTAGTAATAGGCATTGTTGCGCTAGTAATTATAGGAGCACTTTTAGGAGATGGCGAAGAAGGGACGGAGGAAATAGCTAAAGAGCCGAGTGTAGGAAGTGCTGCTATAGAAGTCGAAGAAGAGACCGAGACAGAGAAAGAACCTGAAGCTGAAGTACAAAAGGCGAGTTATTTATTAGATAGTGGTATGTATAAAATAGGAACCGAACTGCCTGCTGGGGAGTACATGTTAGTAGCAGATGGAATGGCCTACTATGAAACGACTAAAGATTCTAAAGGAACTTTTGAGAGTATACTTACAAATGATAATTTCTTTGTTAATAGATACATTACTGTGAAAGATGGAGAATATTTAAAGTTACAGAGTTGCAAACTATATGAACTTAATAATGTTCCTACGTTGGAAAAGCAAGAAATGTATAAAATAGGGTTAGACTTGGAGCCTGGAGAATATAAAGTTGCTGCAGAAGGCATGGGTTACATAGAAGTTTCAACAGATTCAAGAGGTGGATTAGAAAGTATAGTTACTAATGATAACTTTGAAGGTGAAAAATATATTACGGTTCAAGATGGGCAATACTTAAAACTTATGAGTGCTGCTTTGGAATAAATAATAAACAACATTGATACAGTTAGGGTAGCTTAATTGCTACCCTTCACCCTAGAGGATGGCTTATCATTGAAAGAGCATGCCAGTCTTAATATAGTCAACTGTGGGAACCAGTACGCTAAGCTTATAACTAAGTTACCCCAAACATAGAAAGAGGGTGTAAAACCCTTTTATCTGTATTATAATACTATTAATGAATAGACAATCTAACTATCAGTAGTTTCGTACATATAGATGAACCATGCTGCATTGCTGATACAGGTTGTTTTTTTGATGGACATATAAAAAATGTAGTAGGAGAATGTATATTTGTAGACAAGGTATATGACTCAGTGGTTTTCAACCTACAGGGAATTCAAGCTGTATCAAAGGCACCTTTTGGAAGATTACCAATAGCAAAGTGTGGACCTAGATCAAGAATCGTTGCCATTAGGGACATTAGGGCTCGAAAGTTTTTTAACCCCAAAAATATTAACGATTGTAAAAATCTGGATGTAACTCCTACTACAAATTTATCTGGTGCGGAATTTGTACTTGATGAAAGAGGAAATCCTGTCGTTGTACCTGGCCCTGCAGGACTATTACAGTATTTAATTTACACAGATACCAGTGATTGTGACGACGAAGGCTTAGGAACACCAATCTTTGGAACACAGGAAATTCAAATTACAGGGAATGTATTTGTAGAAATTGATGTAGACTTTATTGATGCTCAAGGAAATACCCAAATGGCTACATTGACAGGGTTAGTTCCTGTTAGCCAAACATTAACAAACTTCTTTGAATTATGTATGCCTTCAGTATTTGACTCTGCATTTTTACCACAATTCACAGAGTTTTGTAATATCGCATTTGAAGCTAGATTAGCGACACAAAGTATCCAAAGAGACATTGCCTTCAATCCTGCAACTGGAGAAGTGTTTATTAATCTAATTATTGCTTTATGTTTAACCTGCGAAAAGAAAATCAAAGTACCTGTACAATTATGCGTATTGAGCACAGGCTTCTGTGAGCAAGTACCAAGACCTAGACCAATTTGTGGCGAATTTCCACCATTATTCCCACCTCAAGTAAATGTACCTTTTGTCAATCCACCAGATTGTTAATGGGTGAAGACAAGATGAAATGTAAGTAATAAAGGCTCAAGACCCGATGCATCTGTATCGGGTCTTGAGCCTTATAAGTAGTTATTCTTTTTCCTCATTCTTTATTGTTTTATTGGTTTTAAGTAAAAAGATATGTTGAATGTACTCTGTAATGGTTAGAAGGGTAGCAGTTAGAATCGCTCCTGCAAAATTAAGTGGTGCGTTTATAAAAAGATATTGAACAAAATAAATCACTGCAAAGGCTCCAAGAAAATCCATGATTGTACTAATCCAGAATGTTCCTTTTCTTAAAATAAGCACTTCCATGAGATGCGCCGCAAAGGCTAAGAATAGACCTGTGATGATGGCTTGAAATGAAGTGAATCGTAAATCAAACAAATAGCTTGAAATCAAAACCGTTATGGGACACACAATGATTTTTATAATTAATCCAATCATATCTTTCGGACTCCTTTTTAGTATAGGTTTTCCAGTAACTAAATTAGTATACTTGTACAGTAGGTTAAATCATTTTTATGCGTTTAACAATATAATGCTACTCTTTGTCATTAGCATATTTAACGACTAAACTATCAAGATATTCACTTAAATCTAATACTTTAGAGTCAAGTAAATTCCCTTCTTTACTTTTGATTAATTCTTGCAATTGATGTCTAACATTTTGGATCTCAAGATTTATATAATCACTATTTTTGGACAACGTGTTCACCTCCTTTCTGAAAATTTGATATAATAAACTAATGATGTTTCAAATTTAACCTACTGTACTGTTTTATTTTAATGCATTGGGATAAAAATGAATAATGTATAGTAATATACAATAATGCAAAATAATGTAAAGTGACCATAGTTATTATGTCGAATTTATTTTTAAATTGTACTCTATGTTCAAGAGATTCCTAACAGCTTGATATGGAAGGTGATTAAAACCATACTTGCATTTCACAAATCAAATATATTTAAAAAAACATAAAAATACATTATAATAATGAAATAAGGGGAGATGAGATCTATGAAAATGATAGACTTAAGAAGTGATACAGTCACACTGCCTAGTGAAAAAATGTTACAAGCCATTCAAGTAGCACAGCTGGGTGACGACGTCTATGGAGATGATGTGACCACCAATGAATTAGAAGCACTGGCGGCAAATATAACAGGGAAAGAAGCAGGTCTTTTTGTTCCTACGGGAACAATGGGCAATCTAATAGCGGTGATGACACATACGAAACCAGGTCAAGAAATTATCTTAGAAGAAAGCTGCCATATCTATTTGTTTGAAGTGGGGGGCATTGCCAGAATTGCGGGGGTGCAAGCTAGACCGATTCAAGGGAGTGATGGGAAAATTTGCTGTGAAAAAATACAGAAGGCTATGAGAACAGAAAATATTCATTTTCCTGAAACCGGTTTAATTTGTTTGGAGAATACCCATAATATGGCCGGGGGAACAGTGGTACCATTGGAAAATATGAAGGAAATTTATGAGCTTGGACAAAGCATTGGTGTACCCATTCATTTAGATGGGGCAAGGGTGTTCAATGCCGCTACCCACCTAGGGGTCCAAGTCAAAGAGATTGCTCAATATGTGGACTCTATGATGTTCTGCTTATCAAAAGGATTAGGAGCACCCATTGGAAGTATGCTTGTGGGAAGCAATACATTCATCAGTCAAGCGAGGAAATATAGAAAGATGTTAGGTGGAGGGATGAGACAAGTGGGTGTCATCGCTGCCCCAGGCCGAATTGCCATTGAAGAAATGGTAGAAAGGCTTGAACTGGACCATAAAAATGCTAAAAAACTAGCTGAGGGATTGAATTCTATTAAGGGAGTCTCTGTAGAATTAAGTAAGGTTCACACAAACATTGTGAATGTAGATTTTTCTGAGACTGGATTGGCATGTACGGATATAGTAGAAAGTCTAAAGAAAAAGGGAATACTGGCCAATGTCCGTGGCCAACAAGAAATTAGATTTGTCACCCATAAGGATGTAACAACTGAAGAGATATCAAATACTATCAAAGTCATTAAAGAAATGATAAAAGCGATTTCAATACAATAGAAGAAAAAAGGAATTTGGTGAGAGAAATGAATAAACCACTGGCAGATCGCATGAGACCAATTAAATTGGAAGATGTAGTTGGTCAAGAGCATATATTAAGTAAAAATCAAATACTAAATAAGACTCTACAGGCTGGGCACATTACCAATATGATTTTTTATGGGCCACCTGGGGTTGGGAAGACAACCGTAGCTAATATTATTTCTAATATGACAAATAAAAAATTATACAAACTAAATGCCACCAATGCTAGTATTAAAGACATACAAAGGATCGTGGCAGAATTAGACAGCTTTATGACAATGAATGGGGTACTATTATATCTAGACGAAATTCAAAATTTCAATAAAAAACAACAACAGTCCCTATTGGAATACATAGAGAATGGCAAAATTACACTGATCGCCAGTACAACAGAAAATCCATATCATTATATTTATAATGCCATTTTAAGTCGTTCAACAGTTTTTGAATTCAAGCTATTAACGAAATCAAATGTAATAGAGGGTCTAAAGCAAGTGATTAAGCGGATTAATGATGAGGGGAAAACCCTGGTTGAATATGAAGAGGAAGCCCTAGACTATATTGCTACAGCTAGCAATGGTGATCTTAGAAGGGCTATGAATGCTTTGGAGCTAGCAATGTATGCAGCGGAATCAGAAAATAAAGAGCAGGTCTTTTTAACAATCCATATTGCCCAAGAATCAACTCAAAAAAAGGTAATTAGCTATGATAAATTTGGTGACCAGCACTATGACATTTTAAGTGCTTTTCAGAAAAGTATCAGGGGGACGGATCCCGATGCTGCAATCCACTATCTGGCAAGACTGGTGAAGGCAGGGGATTTGAACTCTATTTGTAGAAGACTTTTAGTGATTGCCTCGGAGGATATTGGTCTAGCCTATCCCACTGCCATTACCATTGTGAAAAGTTGTGTAGATGCAGCAATGCAGGTGGGATTTCCTGAAGCTCGAATCAATTTAGCACAGGCCACACTGGTTTTGGCTACAGCGCCAAAATCTAACTCGGTTATTGAAGCCATGGATCGGGCCTTAGCAGATTTAGATCAGAAGGACATCGGAGAGATCCCCACTTCTTTAAAGGACGCACACTATAAAGGGGCAAGTGATTTAGGAAGAGGGGTAACATACAAATACCCTCATCATTATGAAAACAATTATATCCAACAACAGTATTTACCTGAAAACATTAAAAATGAAAAATACTATGGCTCACAAAATAACAAGATGGAGCAAAGGATATTTTCTTACTTAGAGCAGTTGAAAAAACAATAGGCTAATTTTAAATGAATAGCCCTATGACTAACGCGCAACATGGAGATCTTAGAGAACAAGACCTCCATGTTTTTTTGTGTAAAAAATCACATCAAATTTAAAAGGGCATATATTATATAATCATATATTGTCAGGAGGAGATCAAATGTATGAAAAACTGATTCACCAAGAATATTATCTCATGGTTTTTCATTCTAAAAGCTATGTGGTACAGCTATACCAATATTTAAGGAGAAATTATGAAAATAAATTTGACCTAATTTCTACTCCATGCAGATTGAAGGCAGGATGTAGTTATTCCCTACGGTTTTACCAGCTAGATGATTTAAATATTATCAAAAATATATTAGCAGAACAGCCACAGCATTTTTCTACCACCAAAGGAGTGGTCTATTTAAGTCAAAGAGTCAATAAACGTAGAACATTTACAAAAATAGAGACTATTTAAAGAAGGTCTTGATTCGATTAAGAATACTTGGATCGTTGCAGCTATAATCACATATTTCTTCCTGTAGGGTGAGAAGGCTTTTCTTAAGCTCGATAAATTTATCTTCTATTTGACATAATTTCTTTTGACAGGTTTCTACTTCTCGTTGGAGTAGAAATTTTTCATGATCTAACTCCGTTAATTGACTTCCTACTTTCTTTAATTCATGTGATAAGGAGTCAATTGATATGGTAGAGGAATGGCTATTCATGTTCGGGGATAATTCATTGTCTAAATCACCCTTTATATTATCTATCTTATCAATTTCAACAACGATTTTATTAATATAATCTTGAACCTCTGTGATTAATTTTTTAAAGTTTTCATCAGTGGTTACATACTGCTCATGTATAGGGGGTTTGATAGCTTCTTCCGTTACCTTTTCAGGGTTTTGATTTGAATCCATATCCATATCCTCTGGAGGATCTGTATGGGTTTTCAGGGGTGGAGGATCTTGTGCCTCAGTTGATTTGAGGGTTTCAGACTTTGTGTTGGGTGGTTTTTTCTTAAATGTTTCTGTGGAGACCGGATTTTTTGTGCGAAGACCTAGTAAGATTAATTGGTTTTCAGCTTCTCCATAGATACTATTCACTGAATAATTGGACTCAGATGGATTCAGTTGACAGTATTTCATTAGTATTGGATCTTCTAATTTGTGTAGTGTGCTTTTCTCCACAGCAGACCAAGTTTCACCAAAGTCCTTGGAATAAATCTCGTTAATATGCTGATTTTGCATGCTAAAGACCATCAGCTTCTCTTCATTTTCCATTATAACCGGCGATAGGTGGTTAGCATTTCTATTTGTCAAAGTATAAAGCCTTGACCATTTAGATTTAGAACGTGAAACCTGGGGTTTTCTTTTGTACTTGATAATAAAATTATTTTCCTCCAATGAGCACCATACAATGTGAAGGGTATGATTACGATCAATTAGCATGTGAGGATGAGAATGATCCTCCTGGGAGTTCGTGATCAGCTCTCCAGAGGTCCACTTTTTATGGAGTATATTAAATTTACTAAAATAAAACTGGTAATTACTTTTATAAAATACTTTATAAAGGATATATAAATTATCGCCACTGTCTACTACAATTTGGTAGGGACTGGGATACTTTCCATGGAGATATGTGGTCATTGTAGATTTATTAATGCCTTTATCATCCCAATACATATGTTCTATAGAAGAAACCATTGCATTAAGCAAATTAGTCTTTGTACAGAATACATGGGTATACCTACCTTTAACAAAAATGGATAAGTAGCGATAAATATTAGAGCGAATGTCTAATTTTGAAATGATTCGATAATCCCAATGCTGGTTTTGATATATGTAGTATCGTAATTCACCTTCCTGTGTAATACAGATCAGGTGAATTTTATTTTGCGTATCAATATCCACTGAAAAAGTAGATATATTGGTGGCAACCATTTCATTTTGTGTGACTAACCTGTTGTCCTCTTTGTAAATATTGGAAATGATTTGCTTATTTTGATCTAAATAAAAGTAGTATAACTGATTGTCCTTATACTCAACAAGATAATGCTGCAAAGAAGTAGATCTCATTATTTCACTTCCCTTAATTAATATTTTAAAATAGGCACTAACAAGAGCTTACTTCATATTATGATAAGATCAGCACATTTATTAGTAATTATTAAGGGGGAAAATAAAATGAAAAGCAGAACACTTCATACATATTTGTAACACAATTTTGATCGCTTCATATATTAATACTGTATAGAAAGTTATCTTAGTATAGGAGGTAAAATGATGGAAAATAACTTTGATTTAAGTCCAGGGGCGACGGTATCACTAGATCACAAATTTTCTGACCTTATAGCTGAATGCATTATAGTCGATAAAGTGTATGCCCATTGCCAGCAACGGGAATGCTTTGAAGACATCAGGGTGAGTGTACCTCAATGTGGGAAACTTGAGCTTGTAGACATTACATTTAATCCAGGGGAAATCATAGATCAAACCCTGGTCATCACCCCGATTCCTCATAGGCCACATTTTAGTAGAGTAAGATTTAGAGTTTTAATCACATTTGTACTGCATGTACGAGATATTAAGACAGGAGTGATTACACCAATTGTGGGGCAACTACCAGAAATTCAGAAGGATATTGTGATATTCATTCCACAAGCCAGAGACGAGTTTGCTTTTGAAATTGTAATTGAAACAGCTTCCCAATTATTGAATCAGCCAATCCAAGATGGTGAAGAATTGGTATTTGCAGTGGGAACATTTATCATTGTTAAGGTTGTAGGAAGAGTACAATTGTTTGTGCCAGCCTTTGGATTCTGTCCAGAGCCCCCGGATTGTGAAGAGTTTGCACCTGATGCGATTTGTGATGATTTTGATCAAGAACCATTTCCAGAGTTTTTTCCACGGCAGCTCCAAGACATTCCAGAGGATGAATTATTCTAAGGATTTGACACCAAAATAATGGAGAAACTCAAAAAACTGCCAAAGGGCAGTTTTTTGAGTTTCTTATGGAACGGATTGATTAAATGTACTTTTTTCCCCTATTTGCTGATAAACATTTGTGTATAGTATCCGTTGTAGATACCAATACCAATATGAGTCAAGTTAGGGTTCAATATATTCTTGCGATGGCCTTCGGAGTTCATGAACCCATTGTGGGCTGACTGAACACTTGATGTTCTCGCTATGTTTTCTGCTGCTGCTCTATAGCTAATGCCAAAATGACGCATCATATCAAATGGAGAACCATATGTTGGTGATGTATGAGAGAAGTATTGGTTATCATGCATATCCTGTGATTTAACCCTAGCTACATAGGATAAGTCTACATCAATAACTAATGCCGTAAGACCTGCATCTTTTCTAGCTTGATTAACATATTCAACTAATTGAATTTCAGACTGTGTTAAGGAATGTCTGGCATTAGAAGTGTTTCCTACATTTATATTTGGAGTCGCCGGAGGAACTGGCTGTGGAGCCGGTTGTGGAGTTGGTTGTGGTGCTGGAGTTGGTGCTGGCGTCTCTTTTACTACTTCTTGTTGCGGAGTTGGAGTCGTGTCTTTCGTAGGTTGAATATCCTTTTCCGCTTGTTCCACAGGAGTAGGGACTGCTTTTTCAGTTGTTTCTCTATTGAAATTTTGTGGGTTGAAGGTTAGAAAGGGAAGCCTAAACCGATAGCTTGTACCATACTGTGATAATTGTTGAGTTGAGTTGACGTTAAATACAAACCTTTGACCATAAGAAGAACGATCTACTGTATAAGCACTAGCTGTTGTTGCAGATAGCAATAACGTCGCCATAACAGTTGGTATTACCAATTTTTTATAAAGTTGCTTACTCATTTACATTTCCTCCTTTAATATTTAAGGGTTGATAAGGGTTTGTCAATATAATATAGGAAGTGAGTTATAATTTCAACAAATTTCGACAATATATATGTATGTAATATATGGGTAGCTACCCATATAAAGATCCCGGAGGCTTTAGATGGACATATTGCATGATATAGCAAAGGAAAATAGTTGAATTTTCTACCCCATAGAAATCAATTTAGCATTATGTATCATAACCAGTACATTATGCACATACAATGGGTTTAATAGAGAAACCGATGATCATTATTTACAAAAATAAGAAATTGTCAAGGTTCTACTTTAACCAATGGAGGTGATCAGGGTGAAGGTTTGTATTGTAGGAGGCAAGGGAACACTAGGTCATGAATTGACTGCACAGCTTAAAGTGCTTAGCCCATTTAAAACATATTTGCTAGAAATTGAAAATGTAGATATTGAAAGCTTCGAACGTGTTAATAAGACATTGAAAGAAATTGTACCAGGAGTTGTGATTTACGCAGCCGAATTTAATGATGTAGAAGCTTGTGAATTGAGATCAGATGATGCTTTCATCGTGAATGCCCATGGGGCAGGAATGGTTGCAAGTATATGTGCTGGTATTGGAGCGAAGATGGTTTATATCAGTAGTGATTTTGTTTTTAGTGGTGAGAAATCATCATCATATAACGAGAAGGATCCACCGAAACCCATTAACATTTATGGGTGGTCTAAGTACTTTGGAGAACACGAGGTGGAAAAGAATTTGCAGAAACACTTTATTATAAGAACCGCAAGGATTTTTGGGGAAAGACAAACTAGCTTTATCAATACCGTGTTGAATTTACCCACAAGTAATTCTATATTTAAAGTAATAGGAGATCAAAGAGGATCATGTACATATACGAAAGATTTAGCCCTGGGGATTAATCGTCTATTATCTGAAAATAGCATTAAAAAATATGGTATCTATCATTTTGTAAATTCGGGTTCATGTACTTGGTATGAAATGGCGCTAAAAATTTGCAAGATAAAAAACCTCAATATAAGATTAGAAAACGTTTCGGCAGCGCAATTAAATAAAAAAGCTTTATATCCCACTAATCTTACATTAGCAAATCATTCTCCGTTTCAATTCAGGCCATGGGAAGAAGCTTTAGAAGAATATATTTTAAAGAGATAAGAAGCTGTCTTATCTCTTTTATTTTGGGCATAAATCCATGTGAATGAGGATTAAAATCACAAAAAAATTAAATTCATTGGTGAATGTTGACAAAAATACTGGGGTATAATATAATTATTATGAATTCCAACTGATTCACTTGGGATTGAAAGGGAGGAAGGATATGAAACTTTCAACTAAAGGAAGATATGGTCTTAAAGCAATGTTTGATCTGGCCATTCATCAAGGTGAGGGACCAATACCTCTTAAACATATTGCAGAAAGACAAAAGATTTCAGATCATTATTTAGAGCAGTTAATTGCAAGTTTAAGAAAGGCTGGTCTAGTGAAAAGTGTAAGAGGAGCCCAGGGAGGATATATGTTAGCAAATTCTCCTGATAAGGTTGTGGTGGGAGAAATTATTCGGGTACTGGAAGGTCCATTGGGTCCTTCGGAATGTGTACTAGAAGAAGATCCAACGGCATGTGCTCGGGCTGACTATTGTGTGACCAGAGTGATTTGGGAAAAAATTAGAGTCAGTATTAGTGATGTGATTGATAACATTACTCTGCAAGATATGGTGGATGATTATCATAAATTAAACAATAAAGACAATTACATGTTTTATATTTAATAGTTGAACATATGACAAATACAATTAAGGAGAGGATTACATGAAAGAAAATGTTTACTTAGATTATTCAGGGACGTCACCTATGAAAAAGGAAATATTAGATGAAATGCTACCTTATTTCACTTTAGACTACGGAAATCCTTCAAGTATTCATGCTTTTGGTCGCACATCAAAAAAAGCTGTAGACACAGCCAGAGATCGACTAGCTAAAACGTTGAATGCAGGTGCAAATGAGATATTTTTTACTGGTGGGGGAACTGAGGCGGATAATTGGGCAATCAAGGGTGTCGCCTATGCTTTGCAAAATAAAGGGAAACATATTATTACTTCTAAAATAGAACATCATGCGGTTTTACACGCTTGTGAGTACTTGGAAAAGCAAGGCTTTCAAGTAACTTATCTAGATGTAGATCAGTATGGTTTGATTAACTTAGAACAATTGAAACAATCAATTACAAGTGACACAATTTTAATTACAATTATGTATGCAAACAATGAAATTGGAACTGTACAATCAATTAAAGAAATTGGTCAGATTGCTAAAGAGCGAGGTGTACTTTTTCATACCGATGGGGTACAGGCATATGGAAATATACCCATTGATGTACAGGACTTAGGAATTGACTTAATGTCTATTTCAGCTCATAAATTATATGGACCCAAAGGGGTAGGTGCTCTCTATATTCGTAAAGGCACCAAAATAGATCCCCTCATACATGGTGGAGCCCAAGAGAAAAAGAGAAGAGCAGGGACTGAAAATGTACCTGGAATTGTTGGTTTTGGAAAAGCAGCACTATTAGCTTATGAAGGATTAGAGGAACATCAGTTGACTATGATTAGATTAAGAGATAAAATGATCAATGGAATAATGGAAACAATCCCATATGTAAGGTTAAATGGACATCCGAGTCAAAGATTACCGGGAAATGTAAATGTATCGATTGAATTTATTGAAGGTGAATCATTACTACTAAGCTTAGACCTGGTAGGGATTGCAGCTTCCAGTGGTTCAGCATGCACTTCTGGGTCCTTAGATCCATCTCATGTACTGATGAATATCGGACTTACCCATGAACTTGCCCATGGATCCCTAAGACTATCATTAGGGGACTTTAACACAGAAGAAGAGATTGATTATGTTTTAGAAAAATTACCACCAATTGTGACTCGATTAAGAGCGATGTCTCCGTTATATGAAAAGATAAAGGGAGGAATTGAAAATGTATAGTGAAAAGGTAATGGACCACTTTACGAATCCTAGAAATGTAGGAGAAATTGAAAATGCTGATGGTGTAGGACAGGTTGGAAATCCTAAGTGTGGCGATATTATGAAAATGTATTTAAAAATAGATAATGATATGATAACCGATGTGAAATTCAAAACATTCGGATGCGGCTCTGCCATTGCTACTTCTAGTATGGCAACTGAAATGATACAAGGGAAAACAGTAAAGGAAGTACTACAGCTTACAAATAAGGCAGTTGCTGAGGCATTAGATGGATTGCCACCTGTGAAGATGCATTGTTCTGTATTGGCTGAGCAAGCCGTTAAAGCAGCTATTTATGATTATGCTCAAAAAAACAATCTGCATTATGAAGATTTAGATGATTTCAATCCTAATGACGATCATGACCATCATGACGACATTGAGGAGGAATAAAAAGAAAATAATGATAAAATTAATTAATAATGACCAATAATGCAGGGATTCCCTGCATTATTTTTTTGACTTCGATTCAAAATAGTAATAGAACGGTGAAAAGAGGGATTGCCATGGTTAAAGGAAGCGAATTGATAGATCAGGCATTGATGAAATCAAATGGCCATTTAACTGGATATAGAGTGAAAAGGAATCTATATTTGAATCGGAAATTAGAATTAGGGGCATTTCAGCTATATAATATTGAAAATAAAAAAGAGGAAGATAAATATATTTTTTACAAAAGAATCAAAAACATAACCCAAAAAGGATTGGAAATATATTCTGAAAATGATATCATACATCATTTTCAAATGCCTACTCTAGAAAGTGCTTTAAAAAAGGTGATTCATGTAATTGGGTTTGAGATATATAACGAAAGCAAGGATTTAATGGGAGTTGTTAAAGATACGGTTATTAATAAAAAGACAGGAAAAATAATGGCTTTATTGGTGAGTGAAGGCTATTTTGATGATCTAATCAATGGATATGCCATTCTGCCTTTAAATGAAAAGATCAAACTGGAAAAACACAACATCATATTTAATAGTGAGGATATTCGTTCAATCAGCCACAATAGCGGTGGATTGAAAAAATTACTTGGTATAGAACCACCTAATTAACAAAAAATAATAATGCAACTGGAAAGGAGTGAATATAATGAATAGAAACATGATGACAGGTCTTGTTACAGGAAGTCTAATTGGAGCAACAATAGGCATGTATGCTGTCACTCAGATGAATAATGGCGATAGAAGGAGACTTATGCGTCAAAGAAATAGAATGATGAAAAAAGCGTCAAATGTTGTTAAAGGAATGAATATGTTTTAATAAAAGCAGCTTAGGCTGCTTTTATTAATAAAAATTTAATTTTATTTTCAAGAAATATATGGTAACATAGTGCCAAACACAATTAATATTAGCATGATTGGGGGTTCAATATGGGTGAAAATGCAATTGAAGTTATTTCAACAGGTTTCAGGAGTATTGCACAGGGAGGCGAATTTACTAGATTAATTTCATTTTTAACTCAATTCATTGTTTTTGCTCTACTGATCTTTTTATTATATTACTTAATCCATATCGGGAATCACTATGTTGATGATAGGCAGAAGGTTAATGTGGGTCGTAAGCAATTATTCTTTTTAGTATTGGGACTCTTCCTCTTTACTCTATTATTATTATTGTTTCAAATTAGAGTTTTGTTAATGGAAATTTTATCTCCATTTATAATTGCCATTGTCATTGCATATATATTGAATCCGCTGATTCATTACTTACAGGTCAAGGGTATTGACAGAATGTGGGGGGTCTTACTTGTCTACTTATTTATCTCCTGTATGATATTAATTCTCTCCCTAACACTAGTACCTAGAATAACAGAGGAAGTAAGGAACTTAATGGCGTTTTTACCCCAGTATAGTAATGACTCCTACGAGCATCTTCATAATCTATATCTAAGGTACAATCAGAACCTCGAAAGTTTACCAACGGAATTTGAGTCAGTAAAGGAACTACTAAGACTTAATATTGATCGTATTCAAGAGATTGTATTTGGTATTGCCAGCTCATTTACCAGCACGCTTTTAGGTTTATTTTCAAGACTTGTAAACCTAGTACTGATACCTATATTGGTTTTTTACTTTTTAAAGGATGCAAAGGGGTTTAAAAAAGCGATTATTTTATTAATCCCTAGATATCTTAGAAAGAATGTAATGCATATTGCAAAGGATGTAGACAGTGTACTTGGTGGGTTTATTCGAGGGCAACTGATTGTTGCAGGGTTTGTTGGGATTTTAACAATGATATCATTATTGGTTTTACGAGTAGAATTTGCTGTATTAGTTGGATTGATTGCAGGAATTGCAAATATTGTACCCTACTTTGGTCCTGTAGTTGGAATTGTTCCTGGTGTCTTATTTGCATTGTTGGATGGTCCAATCAAAGCAATTTGGGTGGTGGTTGTCTTTACTGTGATTCAACAAATTGAGAGCGCCATATTAGCACCTAAAATAGTAGGAAAAAGCGTGGGACTACATCCGGTATTAGTTATTTTGGCACTCCTTGTGGGAGGACGGTTTTTAGGAATTGTAGGACTATTAATTGCAGTCCCCGTTGCAGGAACCATTAAAGTACTGGGAAAACATTTAATCAGTCATGTGACTAAAATTTCTTAAATGTTGACAAAATTGATGATTTTCTATATAATTCTAATAAAAAATGACAATAAGCGATGATGAGAAGGAGTAATGTTATTCGATTCTTACAGAAAGGGAGCACTAGGCTGAGAGGCTCCTAGATAGATGATATGAAGCAGTCTCTAAGCTATAACCTTGAACAATAAGAGTAGAGGTTATCGGTTAATCCGTTATCTTAAAGGTTTTCCTGAGCGGCCGTATCAAACGGTAATTAGGGTGGTACCGCGAGAATATAACTCTCGTCCCTACTATATGATGTATGGATGGGAGTTTTTTGCATTTTTGTAGTTTAACTAAGGAGGATACGATTAAAATGAAAAAAATGGGATTAAATGAAATTAGAAAATTGTTTTTAGACTTCTATGAAGAAAAAGAGCATTATGTACAATCAAGCTATCCACTTGTACCTCATAACGACAAAAGTTTACTGTTGATTAATGCTGGCATGGCACCGTTAAAAAATTATTTTTCAGGTGTGGAAACGCCCCCTAGTAAAAGAATGGCAACGTGTCAGAAATGTATTCGTACTGGGGACATAGAAAATGTAGGGAAGACTTCTCGACATGCAACCTTTTTTGAAATGTTAGGAAGTTTTGCATTTGGAGACTATTTTAAAACGGAGTCTATCCAGTGGGGATGGGAGTTCGCAACTAAATACTTAGAAATGCCAGAGGATAAGATATGGGCCTCTGTATATGAAGAAGATGATGAAGCCTATGGGATATGGGAAAATCAAATAAAGATGCCTAAGGAAAGAATTGTGCGCTTAGGGAAAGAAGATAATTTTTGGGAAATTGGAGTGGGTCCTTGTGGTCCTTGCTCAGAACTGTACTTTGATAGAGGTGATAAATACAGCTGTGGTCATGATGATTGTAAACCGGGATGTGATTGTGATCGTTTTGTAGAGTTCTGGAATCATGTATTTACTCAATTTGATAAGGATGAAGCTGGTAATTACAACCTGCTACCCAATCCAAACATCGATACTGGGATGGGCCTTGAAAGAGTTGCCTGCATTATGCAGGATGTGGATTCAATTTTTGAAGTGGATACCATGAAACATATTTTAAATAGCGTATGTACAGCAACAAATACACAATATAATAAAGATGTTAAGACAAATATATCTCTACGAATTATTACAGATCACCTGCGTTCAATTACTTTCATGATTGGAGATGGCATTTTACCAAGTAATGAAGGAAGAGGATATGTATTAAGAAGGCTATTGAGAAGAGCGGCCAGACACGGTAAGCTATTGGGTGTGTCTAAAAGCTTTTTATATGAATTAATGGATACTGTTACAGAAACATATGGAGGGGCATATTCTGAACTTGTTGAGAAAAAAGATTATATTAAAAAAATCATTCAAGTAGAAGAGGATCGATTTCAAGAGACGATTCACCAAGGACTGGAGATTTTAAACCAGCATATTGAAGAAATGATAGGAAAATCTGAAAACATGTTGAATGGTACATATGCTTTTAAGCTTTATGATACCTATGGCTTTCCTTTGGATCTAACTAAGGAAATTTTAGAAGAAAGAGAAATGACTGTTGATGAGAGTGAATTTGAATCTGAGATGGAAAAGCAAAGAAATCGTGCAAGGAAAGCAAGATCTGGGGGAGACACCGAAGGCTGGAAGGAAGATGCATTTGACGCCCTAGATAAAAACATTCAAACGTCATTTAAAGGATATGAAACCCTAAGAGCTGAAGGGAAAGTGTTGGCGATTATTGAAGAAAATCAATCGGTTAACTTAACTTCAGCAGGAAAAGAAGTTGTGATTGTTTTAGATAAAACACCTTTCTACCCAGAAAGTGGTGGACAAATAGGGGATATAGGTCATATTTTTAAGGATGAATTTGAGGGTCAAGTATTAGATACAAAACAAGGCAAAAATCAACGTATTCATCAATACATTAAAATTCTAAGAGGAATATTACAAGTAGGTGACTCTATACAAGGAGAAGTAGATAAAGAACCAAGACATAATACTGAAAGAAATCATACTGCTACCCATCTTTTACACAAGGCATTAAAAGGAATTATAGGAGAGCATGTGGAGCAGGCAGGATCTCTTGTGACTCCTGAAAAATTAAGATTTGACTTCTCTCACTTTGAAGGGCTTTCTTCAGCAGATTTATCTAAGGTGGAATTAGAAGTGAATCAAGAGATACTGAATGCATTAAACGTTGACACTGTAGAGGCATCCTTAGAAGAAGCAAAAAAGATGGGCGCTATGGCATTGTTCGGCGAAAAGTATGGAGATGATGTACGGGTTGTCAAAACAGGGGATTATAGTGTTGAATTGTGTGGAGGAACCCATGTTAAAAATAGTAGTGAAATTGGAACATTCCTAATCTTAAGTGAGACTGGTGTTGCAGCCGGAGTCAGACGAATAGAGGCAGTAACTGGACAAGAAGCCTATCATCATATTAAGCGGGAACAAGGATTAATTCAAGACATAGAAAGCTTATTGAAAACCAAAGGTGAGCAATTAACTAAAAGGGTAGAAGAACTATTAAAAGAAACAAAGGAAAAAGACAAGGAGCTTCAACAATTAAAAAGCAAACTAGCAAACCAATCCATTGATGAAATTCTAAATCAGATTGAGGTCATTGAAGGGACAAATCTTCTTGTTCATCACTTTGGAGAACAAAGCATGGAGGACCTAAGAAATATTGGAGATTCACTTAAACAAAAAATTGGCTCTGGAGTCATTGCATTAGGAGCAGAAAGCAACGATAAAGCAAGCTTCTTTGTGACCGCTACAAAGGACGTTGTGGAAAAAGGAGTTCATTCGGGTAATATGATAAGAGAAGTAGCTAAAATTGCAGGAGGCGGCGGTGGAGGCAGACCGGATATGGCACAAGCTGGCGGAAAAAATCCTGAAAAAATCCAATCGGCCCTGTCAATTGTTAAGGGATTGTTGAAAAATCAATTAAATGGTTAAAATAATAAGGGCATGGTTTCCATGCTCTTATTGATTATTTAATTCATTGGAGATACGAGAATAATATGGTAAAATAAAACTAAATCAATCAAATCAGTTGAAAGGGGAATAGAGATGACTGAAAAAATAAATTTAACAATGAAATTCAGTTTAGATAAGGAGAAAGAAGAGCAAGCTAGAGATATTATACTAACTGTTTTTCAGGCACTACAAGAAAAAGGCTACAATCCCACAAATCAATTTGTAGGCTATATTTTATCAGGAGATCCAACTTATATTACAAATCATAATGATGCAAGAAGCTTAATTAGAAAAATAGAAAGAGATGAATTGCTAGAAGAATTACTAAAGTCATACTTAACAAACCAATAGGAGCGAGTGCACTTGAAGAGGAAAACATTTGTTGTGATTACTGTTTTCATCATACTATATATGAATATAATTTTTAGTTTTGCAAAGGTAGAAAGTCAATTCTTAGAAACTGGTTTGCCCAATCAGAAAGTAATTATGATTGTGGTCAATCGGGTGACCTATGATGATCTACAACAAATGGATTTCATCCAGGAAATGATGGAAAAAAGCTATGTTGGTTTAATGAATACCAGGGCATCGGGAAGCAATAATGAGTATAAATCATATGCTACCCTTGGAATGGGAACCCGTGGAGAAGCAACCTACTCAACTTCTTTTTTTCAAAATGCAAATGATGAGGTTGCTGCTAAGTACCAGCGTAGAACCGGAGTGTATTTAATTGATAATGGGGGTGTAATCAACCCATTTATCAATCAATTGATCCGACAAAACAATCAGGGTGAATACGGTGCCATTCCCGGACTGCTAGGAGGGCATTTAAGAGATAATGGATATAAAACAGCTGTAGTAGGCAATAGTGATACAAATGATGCTGAACTGCGATCAGCTGGTTTAATTGCCATGGATCGAAGTGGTTATATTGACTATGGAAATGTAGGCGCCTTGTTGAATATTGAGGATGATACAAGACCCTTTGGAATCAGAACCGATTTTTCAAAGCTGTTGGAAGACTTTAAAGAGGTCTATGGACAGGCTAACTTTATTGTCGTCGAAGCTGGAGAAATAACACGACTAGAAAGATACAGAGATAACTTAAATGAAAAAATGTATGTTCTACATAGACAAGCTATGTTAAATGATGTAGATGCTTTTATAGAGGATCTAATGAACTGGATAGAGGGGGATATGGCACAAGTGATGATTATCGCCCCTTATCCTTCTGATGACGCGGCCAGGAGAGGAGATCGTTTGACACCTATCATTCTTTATGATGGAGAAAATAGGGGCGTCTTATGGTCTGAGACAACCAGGAGACTTGGGATTCTAGGGAATGTAGATATCGCTTCAACGATTTTATCGTATTTTGAATTACAATCCAATGAAATGGCTGGCAAAGTCTTGATTAATCAACAACATGAAGATTCATTAGATTATATTACTGATTTAAATAGACAGGTTGTCAATACATCTCAATTTAGATACAGGGTGTTACATACTTTTGCAATTTATCAAATGATTGTATCAGTTTTGGCATTACTGTATATCATTTTTAGAGAAAAACTTTCTAGTAAGTTGAAAGCATATATTAATTTTTCCTTAGTTTCTGCAATTGTGGCACCCTTCACACTTTTGGTTTTACCCTTACTTGGTGTGTTGTCTTTAACAACTACATATCTACTGTTGATTATTATTACTTTTGCATTGGTAACTACTTTGCAGATTATTTCTAAGAAAAATCCCTTAAACATGCTGATTTATAGTACTGGATTAATTGTATTCGGACTATTATTGGATATTATACTAGGGCAAAACTTAATTAAGCAATCTTTATTTGGATATGATCCCATTATTGGTGCTAGATATTATGGAATTGGCAACGAATATATGGGAATATTGATCGGAAGTATTCTATTATTTACAACATCAATGGTTGAACGATATAAAGTTCATTCCTATAACATTATGTTGTTTTATTTAATTTCCGTAGGCATTATTGGCTTTCCCACCCTTGGGGCTAATGTGGGAGGAACAATTACTGCAGTTTTTGCCTTCTTCTTTACTTCCTTTAGACTTTCAAATCAAAGGGTTACCTTTAAGAAGTTCATTTATATTGGTATTACTGTTATAGGAGTCGTTTCTTTACTCGCAATTATTGATCTTTTTATGATAGAGAGTCAGTCTCATCTTGCTGGGGCAATTGAACAAGTTATTGCTAGAGGTCCAGCTGTTGTCATTGAGATTATTTCTAGAAAGGTCCTGATGAACATAAGGATTATGGGAGTTACTTTTTGGAGTAGAGTGCTTTTGTTATCAGTGATCATATTAGGAATTTTATTTTATAAACCAGTGGGCATGATTAAAAAAACAGCCATGGAATATCCTAATATTTCAAAAGGATGGAGTGGCATATTAATGGCCTGTGCCATTGGGTTTCTTGTCAATGACTCGGGGGTTGTGGCTGCGGCTACAAGTGTTATATTTCTCACCACATCAATGCTTTATTTAATTATGAATTTTGATCATTTTTGAAAAATCAACAGTGTGGTATGCTGATAAAATTGGAGTGGTGTTTATGGAGATGAGAGAACTTGGTGAGACACAGCTGAAGGTGTCTCGTCTTTGTTTTGGTAGTTTGACCATGGGACCCTTGCAAGCTAATTTAACCCCTAAAGACGGTGGCAATTTATTGCTTCATGGTTTTGAACGTGGTATTAATTTTATTGATACAGCTGAATTATACGAAAGCTATGCCCACATTAAAGAAGCATTAAAAGCCTTCGATAGAAAAAAAATTGTTTTATCTACAAAATCATATGCCTACTCTAAGGAGACGGCAGAGGCAAGCTTAAATAAGGCACTAAAGGAGCTTGGAACAGACTACATAGATGTTTTCATGTTACATGAGCAAGAAAGTGAACATACATTAAGGGGACATGAAGAAGCATTAAAGTACTTTTTCAAAATGAAAGATAAGGGTTTAATACGAGCAGTAGGGATCTCTACCCATACAATAGCTGCGGTGAAGTCAAGTTTACACATAAAGGAGATTGAAGTTTTGCACCCTATTGTCAATCTCAATGGCCTTGGAATACAGGACGGAACAATAGAAGAAATGCTAACATATCTTGAACAAGCCCGTCAATTAGGAAAGGGAATTTATGCAATGAAGCCTCTTGGGGGTGGTAACCTACTCAAGAACTTTGAAGAATGCTTCGATTTTGTACTAAACATACCTTATCTGGATTCCATCGCCGTGGGAATGCAAAGTATTGAAGAAATTGATATGAATTGTCTTGTTTTTAACCACAAGCCAGTTGATAAAGACCTATTAACAAAGGTGATGAATAAAAAGAGGCAATTGCGTATTGCCCATTGGTGTGAGGCATGCGGTAAATGTGTAGAGGCCTGTGGACATGGGGCATTACGGATTGAAAAGGATCAGGTAGTAGTGGATCACAGGAAATGTGTTCTCTGTGGTTACTGTTCTAAATACTGTCCGCAGTTTTGTATAAAAGTAGTATAGGAGGAAGTATATGAATAGAATAATAGGCTTGGATGTTGGGGATCGTACAATTGGGATTGCTATCAGTGATTTGATGGGATGGACAGCACAGGGAGTGGAAACCATTCAGCGGATAAGCATCAAGAAAGATTTACAAAGGCTTGAAGAACTAATTGCACAATATGAAGTTAAGAAAATTTTAGTAGGACTTCCTAAAAATATGAACGGAACCATTGGACCTCAAGGAGAAAAAGTGTTATTATTTGTAGAGCGGTTAGAAAAACGCTTTAAATTAGAGGTTGTTACTTGGGATGAAAGACTATCTACTGTGGCAGCAGAAAAGTTCTTGATTGGAGCAGATGTCAGTAGAAAAAAGCGCAAGCAAGTCATTGATAAGTTAGCTGCGGTTCATATTTTACAAGGATATTTAGATAGCATATCTAAATAAGGAGTTTTCAAGTGGTCAAGTCATAGGGAACATAAAAATGGGTATTCATGGGGTTTTAATTTTAATCTCATTCGTATATACTAAAATATAATAGATCAATTACACGAAAGGAGCGTTTATGATGGAAGAAAGAGAAAATATAGTAACATTAGTTGATGAGGAAGGTAAAGAACAGGATTTTGAGGTGATTATGACCTTAGAGGTAGAAGAAAGTGAATATGCAATTTTAGCACCTTTAAGCGAAGAAGATGAAGATGCATATGCATTTAAGATCGTCCACGAAGGTGATGATGAGTATACTTTAGTCGCAATTGAAGACGATGAAGAGTATGAAAATGTTTTGGCCGCCTATGATGCACTAACAGATGAAGACCTTTTACAATAAAAATGAGAGATGGACTTTACCAGGTCCATCTCCTTTTTTTATTGATTGTTCGACTAGATAAATAAGAAAAGAAAAGTCCGCCTATGAATATGACAATGAGCAAAATACTGCCTGTCTCCATGGTAATGCCTTTAATACCTAGCCCTAGCAAAAAGATCTGTGGTGCCAGAGAGAGAAATAAGTCTGTTCCAAATAAGTAATACAAAAATGAAATCATAAAAATAGGGATGAGGATTGTACCAACTGTAGAGAATATAAAAGAGAGAAGTCCTGCATGGTTTTTCATTCCCTTGATGAATGCAATAATCCCCACAAGAATAGAGATAACGGGATAAATTTTTGCGGGATGAAAATAACCATAGATTTCTGGTACATATTCATATGCAATGATTGAAATGGTCAGTCCAATGACAAACCCTAGAAATAGACCGTGGATTACATGATAAATAATTAGATGTGTCTTTCGCAAAGGGATCCTCCTCTACTTGCTATTAAAATATATTGGGTGAAAACAATTATTTCTATAATTAAAACTAGTATTAGTATAACAAAAGAAGGTGATATTTATGAAAATTTACATAGAAGGAGAGAAGATTAGAGGCACATTTCAAAAAAGAGTCAATCGCTTTATAGCGGAAGTAAAGGTGGGAAGCCAGTTAGTAGTCGTTCATGTGGCTAATACTGGCAGGATGAAGGAGCTTTTGACTCCTGGAGCAGAGGTATTACTGAGGCGGGTAAATGAACCACATAGGAAAACGAATTATGATTTACTGATGGTCTACCACAAGGGGATACTGGTCTCAATTGATTCTAAGCTTCCTAATCGCTTGTTATACCAAGGATTCATAAATAAAGAGATTGTTGCTTTTGATAAATTCAATGAAGTGAAACGAGAAGTAACCTATGGGAAAAGTAGACTGGACTTAGCCCTAATCAATGAAGAAAAAGAACTTGTACTAATAGAAGCTAAATGTGTCACATTAGTTAAAGAAGGTGAATTGGCTTCTTTCCCAGATGCACCAACAGAACGAGGAACACGGCATGTAAGAGAGTTAACTGAAGCTGTGAAGCAAAACATACGAGGGGCGGTATTCTTCATTGTGCAAAGAGAAGATGCAGTCAGATTCACTCCGAATAAAGAGATGGATCCACAATTTCAACAGGCGGTTACAGAAGCAAAAAAGGCAGGGGTAGAATTTTATGCTTATAACTGTATTGTCACAGAAGATTATATTGCTATCAATGATGAGTTAGAAATATTTTAGTGATATTAATTAGAAAAATTTAGAAAAACGTTGACATTTATATGAAGGTTGTCTATAATATTACTTGAAAAGAATTATTATTTGAGAAGCGAAGGTGAAGAAATGGAAAATCTAATGGATTCTTTGAAAGAAAGATTAAAAGAACGAGGGTATAAGCTGACGCCACAAAGAAGAGCAACATTAGACATCATTATGCAAACCCAAGGAAAGCATTTGAATACAGAAGAGATATATGATTTAGTAAAAGAAAAATGTCCAGAAATCGGCTTGGCTACCGTCTACAGAACGCTACAATTATTGGATGATATGAATGTCATCTCCAAATTGAATCTAGATGATGGCTGTATCAGGTATGAACTCAATACACATGAAGATGACCATCAGCATCATCACTTGATTTGCCAAAGCTGTGGAACCATCATTGAAGTAGATATAGATTTACTAGATCACTTGGAAGCGGAAATAGAAAAATGCTATAATTTTGTTATAAAAGATCATAAGGTAAAGTTTTTTGGTATTTGTTCTAAATGTGATTAACCTTGCAGAATACTGCAAGGTTTTTATATTAAAAATAGACTATTTAGGTTAAAATACATATAAGGTAGATATGAAATTAAATACATATAAGGTAGATATGAAATTAAAGACTTATTACTTCTATGTAGCGCATAAATATGGTAAAATAGTTAATGTATGTTTAGTGCGGAAAATAAAGTTTTAACTAAATAGATGACAAACAAAACATTATTGTAAAAGGAGAGAGAAATATTGGGAAGAAAACCAACCAAAATTAGAATCATACCTCTAGGAGGATTAAGCGAGATCGGGAGAAACATGACTGCAATTGAATACAAGGATGAAATATTAATTATAGACTGTGGTCTCAGTTTTCCAGAAGACGAAATGTTAGGAATTGATATCGTTATTCCAGACATTACTTTTTTAATTAAGAACAAAGAAAAGATTAAGGGGATTGTATTAACCCACGGACATGAAGATCATATTGGTGCACTACCTTATGTGCTCAAAAAAATTAATGTACCTGTATACGGAAGTCGGTTAACACTGGGCTTAGTAGAAAACAAATTAAAGGAACATAAGATTCCTGAGGTTCATTTACAAAGGGTTAATGCGGGAGACATGATTAACTTAGGTGTCTTTGATGTAGAATTTATTCAATCATGTCATAGTATTCCAGATGCATACGCTATTGCCGTGCATACTTCATTGGGTATTATCTTTCATACGGGAGACTTTAAGATTGATTATACCCCCATTGATGGTCAGTTTATTGACTTGCATAGGATTGCAGAGCTAGGTAAAAAAGGAGTACTTGTCATGTTAGCAGACAGTACGAATGTTGAGCGTGCTGGGTCAACTATGTCTGAAAAAAGCGTAGGAGCTACTTTTGAAAATATATTCAGTAAGGCCAAAAAAAGAATTATTGTAGCTACATTTGCATCAAATGTACATCGAGTACAGCAAATTATCGATGCAGCACATAAACACAGTCGAAAAGTAGTCACTTCTGGTAGAAGTATGATCAATATCATCGCTGTTGCCCAAGAGGTAGGCGCCTTAAACGTACCAGAGGGCCTAATCATTGATATTAATGAGATGGACCAATATGAAGATCATCAACTGGCAATTTTAACAACAGGAAGTCAAGGAGAGCCTATGGCAGCTCTATCAAGAATGGCAAGCTCTGAGCATAGAAAGCTTGATATTAAAGCTGGGGATTTAGTTGTATTCTCAGCGACACCGATTCCTGGAAATGAGAAATCTGTGACAAAGGTCATTAATCAGCTTTTTGAAAAGGGTGCTGAAGTGATTTATGAAAGCTTAGCAGAGGTTCATGTTTCTGGACATGCATGCCAAGAGGAATTAAAGTTGATGCATAGACTGGCTAATCCTCAATACTTTATTCCTGTTCATGGAGAGCCTAGACATTTAAGACAACATGGGAAACTAGCTGAAAAACTAGGAATGAAGAGTGAAAATGTATTTGTAATCCAAAATGGTTCTGTAGTGGAGTTCACTAAGGACCATGCTAAATTAGCAGGTTCTGTTCCTTCAGGAAGAGTGCTTGTGGATGGCTTAGGTGTAGGTGATGTGGGGAATATTGTATTACGAGATCGAAAGCATTTAGCTGAGGATGGTCTCATGGTAGTTGTCGTCACAATTTCTAAGGAAACTGGAAAAATTGCCGCAGGTCCAGATATCATTTCAAGGGGCTTCGTTTATGTACGAGAGTCTGAAGTCCTTATAGATGATGCAAAGAAAGTAGTCAGAAAAGCATTAGATGGCTGCGAGCAACAAAATATTAGAGAATGGGCAGTTTTAAAAAGTGCCATAAGAGATAGCTTAAAGGAATTACTTTACGAAAAAACCAAACGTAGACCAATGATTTTACCAGTGATAATGGAAGTTTAAACCATAGCCACTCTCTTTAGGGGGAGTGGTTTTATGATACATAGAGGTAAAAATGCGTTTATTCATAAAAATAGAAACCCAGGGGGGAGATCTAGGTGAATATTTTGTTTTACTTGATTATTTTAGTATTAGGAGCAACGGTGGGATATAAGAAGTTATTATCTGAACAATCTCTTGAAAAATTAAGTAAGTTACAAAATGTAGCGTTACTGTTTTTATTATTCATTATGGGGATTAATATTGGGCTAGATAGGGACATCATTGCTTCCTTTGGTGTAATTGGTTTTCAGGCAGTTTTATTAGCTGTTTCTTCGATTATATTCAGTGTCATTGGTGTAAGGCTTGTGTCAAAACGAATTGATGTGGGCCAGAAAGGTGAAGAGGTGGGTCATGACCATTAAAATTCTCATGGCAGTATTAGTTGGCATCTTCACTGGACGATTCTTCCTTCCACAAGAATTTACAGCATATATGGGCCTGCTAATTGATGTAGGGCTTTCCCTGCTGCTATTTTTTGTAGGCATTGATATCGGTAGACAAGGAAACTTGTATGATAAAATGAAAAAAATAGGATTCAAGGTGTTATTGATTCCAGCCATGGTTGCTGTGGGAAGCATATTAGGAGCAATGGTTGCTGGAGGATTCTTAGGAATACCTTTACAGGAGGCAGGGGCCATTGGCGCAGGATTTGGTTGGTATTCATTGTCTGCTATCGAGCTCTCCAAGCATAGTGCCCAGCTAGGTACATTGGCCTTTTTAACAAATATAACAAGAGAAGTGCTTGCCTTGCTGACAATTCCCATCATTGCAAAGTATGTTGGTATGTTAGAATCCATTGCACCAGCAGGAGCCACTGCTATGGATGTAACCCTACCCATTATTTCGGAATCAACCAATGCAAATGTTGCGGTTGTCTCCTTTATTACAGGTGTTGTACTCTCTTCATTGGTGCCTATTCTTGTGCCTTTAATCATGTCATTTTAGAAAAATAGCCAAAGATAACTGATGTATATATTTTGTTTTTTTGTCAAAAAGATCATGAAATTCATGAAACTTGTAAAAACTATCTTTTGATAATATAATATAAGTTAAGATTGTTGGGAAAGTAAAAAATGAGACTCAATTTAGTATGAGTCTTTAGCAATATACCAAAGACAAAAGTGAGCAAAATTAATACGTGGTGTTCACCACGTATTAATTTATGATTGAAGGAGTTGTTTCGTAGTGAGTCAAATTACCACTTCCCATGTTGAAGACTACATTCACCAACTACTGCCAGAGCATAGTGGATTACTAAAAGAGCTGGAAATATATGCAGAAGAGCATAGTGTACCCATTGTACATAAAGAGGTAGCTGCATTTTTGAAAGTAACAATCAAGGCCACTAAGGCCCAACGAATTTTAGAAGTAGGAACTGCCATTGCATATTCGGCAATTCTTTTTTGTCATGCCATGGGAGAAGATGGCCAAGTGACAACAATAGAGAGAAATGAAAAAATGATTGAACAGGCAAACCGTAATATTATACGATCTGGGCTAGAAAAGAATATTAGAATCATTCAGGATGATGCACAAGAGGCCTTGAAGTTTCTTGATGGCCAATATGATATTATTTTTTTAGATGGTGCCAAGGGACAGTATAAGGAATTTTTCAACGACTGTATTCGGTTACTTAAGGTAGGCGGTATTTTGATATCTGATAATATATTGTTTCACGGAATGATAGCTAATGATGAGTTAGTTCAACGGAGTAAACGAACAATTGTGAATCGGATGAGAGATTATCTACAATACATTTGCCATCATGAACAATTAGAAACCAGCATCATTCCCATAGGTGACGGCGTGACAATTAGCTATAAGAAGAAATAGTAGGAGGTACGAAAATGAACAAAGTTGAATTATTGGCACCTGCTGGAGATTTAGAGCGGTTAAAAATTGCTGTCATTTACGGAGCGGATGCTATCTATGTGGGTGGGCAGATTTTTGGCTTAAGAGCAGCCGCTAAAAACTTTACACTAGAAGAATTAAAAGAAGGGGTGGATTTTGCCCATGAACATGGTGTAAAGGTTTTTGTAACGGCTAACATTATTCCTCATAATGAAGATCTAAAGGGTCTACATGAATATTTAATAGAACTAGATAAAGTAGGGATCGATGCCATTATTGTTTCTGACCCCGGGACATTTATGATTGTGAAAGAAACAGTACCCAATATGGAGGTCCATATTAGCACACAAGCCAACAGTGTTAACTACGAGACTGTTAACTTTTGGTATAAGTTAGGTGCAAGTCGCGTGGTGTTAGCCAGAGAATTAAATTTTACTGAAATTAAAGAAATTAAAGAAAAGATACCGGCTGAAGTTGAACTAGAAGCCTTTGTGCATGGTGCCATGTGTATGTCTTACTCAGGGAGATGCTTATTAAGTAACTATATGGCAAATAGAGATGCTAATAGAGGGGAATGTGCTCAGCCCTGCAGATGGAAATATCATTTGGTAGAGGAGACAAGACCAGGAGAGTACATGCCTATTTATGAAGACGAAAGAGGCACATATTTTATGAACTCAAAGGATTTATGTATGATTGAGTACATTCCTGAAATTATTGAGTCGGGAATTACAAGCTTGAAAATTGAAGGGCGAATGAAAACAACCTATTATGTTGCCACAGTGCTGAGAGCATATCGAACTGCAATCGACCGTTATTATGAGAATCCACAAGATTGGGAGTTTCAAGAAGAATGGTTGGAGGAAATTAAAAAGGCGAGTCATCGAGACTTCACAACTGGATTTTATCTTGATAAACCTGGTCGAAATGAGCATATTTATGGGAATAAATCCTATATAAGAGGATATGATTTTATTGGGCTCATAAACAAGTATGACCCTATCAGCCAAATTGCAACTGTTGAACAACGTAATCGCTTTTTCTTGGGAGATGAAATCGAAATTATTGGACCTAAGGAAATCTTAATTAAAATGAAAATAGAACAAATGTGGGATGAACATGATGAACCACTGGAAGTAGCTCCTCACCCTCAACAAATCATTAAAATGAAGATGACAGAAAAAGTAGCGGAAAACTATATTTTACGAAAAGAAAGAGCAGGTGGAGAGGATGAATAGGCCCATATTCATTGGGATTACAGGTGGAACTGGTTCGGGAAAGAGTACGGTAGCTCGGGCTATCTTTGAAAGTTTACCAGAAAAAAACATTGCCATTATTGAGCAAGACTCTTATTATCGGGACCAAAGTCATCTAGCGCTTGAAGAAAGAGTGAAAACAAACTATGATCATCCTCTAGCATTTGATACAGCACTTTTAACAGAACATTTGATGCTACTGGCACAAAATAAAACGATAGAGAAACCGATCTATGACTTTGAAAGACATACGAGAAAAAAGGAATTTGAAGTGATTGAACCTAGAGACATTATGATCTTAGAGGGAATTATGATTTTAGATGATCCAGCCCTTCGAGATATGTTAGACATTAAAATTTTTGTGGATACAGATGCTGATGTGAGAATTATAAGGCGGATTCGAAGGGATATGGAGGAGAGAGGCAGAACTCTGACCTCTGTAATCCAACAATATCTGACAACAGTAAGGCCTGCACATTTACAGTTTGTTGAACCGAATAAAAGGTATGCCAATATCATTATTCCAGAAGGTGGAGACAATCAAGTGGCCATAGATATTATGGTGGCAAAGATCAAAACCATTATCCAGGAGCGATCCTAATAGAAAAAGCATATTGAATACCCCCAAAATCATTTGGTAATAATATAAAAAATGGGTAAGGGGGTTCTTTTCATGTCTAGGGTAAATCAAAAATTAGGAAAAATAGAAAGTGTTTATATAAAAAGATTATGGTGCATAGGTCTGCTGGCGACGCTGTGCTTAGTTTTATTACTGATGAGACTATTTTACATTCAATGGTTTAAACATGATCTTTATACCACGGAGGTCAACAGACAACGTAGTGTATCAATTGCTCTGGATACGGGGAGAGGGACAATACTAGACCGAAATTTTATTCCTCTGACAGGACAAGAACGACAAGCCGTGGCAGTGATTATTCCTCAAGTATTAGAAGGTAATCCTAATACTTTAAGTAAGATTGAAAAAATAACTGAAATTAATAGTGCTGATATGCTAGAACAATTGAGCACCAAAAATCAACCGCTGGTTATTCCAATTGATGTAGAAGTCAACTGGGAAGAGAGACATGGCCTTAACAGAATGGGTGTGTTTATTGTAGATAAAGAGTTTAGGTATAAGGATAGTCCTATGTTAGCACATGTGGTTGGATATACTCATGAAATAGATCATAGGGGGCTCACAGGGTTAGAAAAGGCTTTAGATGAATATTTATATAGTATGGGTAGTAAGGCGCTAAATATTATTGTAGATGGAAAAAAGCGTCTTTTACCAGGGGAAGGAATTGGAATTTTAAAACAGCCAGGTTTAAGTCAGCATGTCAAATTAACCATTGACTATCAAGTTCAAAAAATAATAGAAGAAATCATGGATCAACAGAATCGAGAAGGTGCTATCATTGTGTCAAACGTCCAAACTGGAGAGATTTTAGGTATGAGCAGTAGACCTAATTTTAACCCCAATGAGATTACAGCACATATCAACAGCCAAGGCGATGAACTGTATAATCGAGCTACTCAAATGGCATTCCCACCAGGATCTATCTTTAAAATAGTGATAGCTGCAGAAGCATTGAGACAAAATAAATTAGATTTTAATGAAACATTTTTTTGCAAAGGGTTTGAACAAGTAGGAGAGTCCATTATTCGCTGCACCTCATATAATCAGGGAGGACATGGTGAAATAAAGTTTGAAGATGCCTTTGCGAAGTCATGCAACTCTGTTTTTATTCAAATGGGACAAAGGTTAGGTGCTGGAAATATCATAGAGATGGCAAAACAATTAGGATTAAATGAAAAAGTTGGCATTGGATTAGAAGAGACTCAGGGCAATTTACCACTAGGTGATGGGCTTTTAGGTCCCGTAATCGGGAATATATCAATTGGTCAAGGTGAGATAGAGGTCACACCGCTTCAAATAAATCAAATGACTCAAATTATTGCTAATAGTGGCGTTAAAAAACCATTATTTATTGTAGACGAAATAATAGATGATCAATATGGCACAATAGAAGCAGTAAAGAGACAACATGCACCAGAAAGCACAGTAATTGATCAAGAAATCACTATGGAGTTACAAAATATGATGGCAATGGTAATGGCAGAGGGGACTGGCGGGAGAAGTAATGAACTGAGGTACGATACAGCAGGAAAAACTGGAACAGCTCAGGCTAGAAACAGAGGAGAAGACCAATTACATGCATGGTTTACAGGATATTATCCACTAAATACACCACAATATGCGATTACAGTATTGATTGAAAATGGAGGTTCAGGTGGTGCTGTAGCCGTACCTATTTTTAGAGAGATTCTTGAAGAAATGCTCTTGGTGGGGTATTAAAGTGGACAATATATAGAAATAAAGCCAAGGATGGCTTATACCAATGCGTTAAGTACATGCACATCTTATGATCTTCAAACATATTATTTAAAGTGACCTAGTATATAGGTTTTTAGGGAGGAGATGGTGCTATGTGGACAGTAATTGCCAGTGGACTACCTATGATTGCAAAACCTTTGTTATTTTTTGTGTCGTATATCTCAAGTAACACTTCTTTTCCACAACCATTAAGCCCGGAAGAAGAAGCAATGTATTTAGAAAGATATGAACAAGGAGACGAGGAAGCCAGAAATATCTTAGTTGAAAGGAATTTAAGGTTGGTTGCCCATGTTGTCAAAAAGTATAGTAATGTAAATAGAGACGCTGATGATTTGATTTCTATAGGGACAATTGGTTTAATTAAGGCAATTACCACATTCAATCGAGGTAAAGGAACGAGACTAGCAACCTATGCTGCACGGTGTATAGAAAAAGCTATGCTCCCAAAGTGCTATATGTTCAACAGATGTATATCAAGACTTTCGCCATCCCATACAATCTTCTCAATAATACCGTTAATAAAATTACGTTTACTTTCATAGAGAGTCCCATCGACTATTTCAGAAAAACCTACAGAGGGCATTTTCAACAAATCAATATTTAGTAATTGTATTTCCTTGTGATCATTTTCAAGCTCTTGAGAAAGCACTTTGTTTGCTTGTATGAGTCGCTTTATTTCATTCAAAATATAATCAGATACAAACTCATCATCTGATTTAGATAGCTGTTTCACTAAATTATCGATGGCCTTATGTTTGTTATGGATTTTATTTTGTAGTTCCTTAACTTCTAGTTTCTTCGTATTAATATTCACATTGTACTGATCTAAAGATTTAAGCACATCATTAGCTAACAGTACCTTCAGCTCTTCCATAATTCCTTTATCTACTTTCATCCCTTGTAGATTAGGACATTTGCATTTTACGCCTCGGGAAATGTTTTTATTGTTACAAACATAGTAATATATCCTTTTACCGGTTTCTTTGCTAACTTGACCATACTTAATCCCCATAAAGGACCCGCAACCAGCACATCGAATCAATCCTGACAGTAGGGCAGTATGAGAAGTTCCTTGTCTAGGGGCTTTGTCTTTGTTTATATGCATCATATGCTGTACCTGGATCCATTCTCTGCCATCTATAATTCCTTTATGTTTACCGATAGCAACAATCCATTCAGACATATCCTTTCGTTTAACCGACTTCCCTTTTTTCACTAGATTCTTGTTATAGACCATAGCCCCATGTTGTCCAGTCCATTCTGACTTCTCGTTGGCAATTTGGGCTCCATTAGATGAAAAATATGCATATAGGGCTCCATCGGTTTGAGCATACACAGGATTGGTTAGGATTGTGCGTAAAGAGTGTTTTTGAAAACACTTTCCTGTTTTAGTTGTTAGATCATTTTGAATTAAGTAAGTTTCTAATTTACTAAGGGACTTAAATTCTAGATATTTATCGAATAATAATGTAACCAAGGTCAATTCTTCATCAATGGGAGAGAGCTTAAACATTTTCTTTTCCTTCATGGCGGTATCCATATAGATAATGGATTCAGATTCAAACCCAGTGGGAGTGTTACCTCCTAACCACCTACCTGTACGAGCTAACTGTAGCATATTGTCTCTGATGCGCTCAGCGATGGTTTCTCTCTCTAATTGAGCAAAGACAGATGCAATATAAAGCATGGCACGTCCCATGGGAGTAGCGGTATCAAACTGTTCTTTAACAGATACAAAAGAGATGTTATTGTTTTCCAACATTTCTATAGTTCTTGCAAAGTTAGATATATTTCTACTGATACGATCCAGTCTATAGCAGATTAAGACATCAAACCTTTTAGCCCGAGCTTCTTTGATTAGCCTTTGAAATTGTGGACGGTCAGTATCTCCACCAGAAAATCCTTCATCTTCATATACATTAATCTCAGCTTTTTCAAAGTGTTTCTCGATGTATTCCCTACAAATCGTTATTTGATTTTCAACTGATTCTCCTTGTCCGGTGAATTTAGATTTTCTCGAGTATATTGCTATATTCATAATAAATTGCCCCCTATATGTGAATCACTACCGTTCTAAGGTAAATGAGCTATATTATTAAATCATTATATTATATTAAACAAGACAGAGATTTAAAACAAAGAGACAAGATCTATTATAATAATCTGCATGAGGAGGTATTCCGTATTATGATCAAATCAATTAATGAGCATGATAATGTAAGTATTGTGATTGGAATTTTTTCAATACTGGTGGGCGTTTTATTTCCACTTGTGGGGACAACAGTGGGTATAGTTGGATTACTCGTTGCAATTAAGGGGGGTTCAATTCTTAATAAAAAGAAAAGGAAAATTGGGATCATATTGAACTTATTAGGGATTAGTACAATTCTTTTAGTGGTATTCTCTTTGAATCTACAGTTTTTATAGGTAAAATGAATAGATACATAATTTTTAATATCAGAGGAAGAACAAATACTAGAAGAGATTAAAAAACAGAGCAGATACCTACTGGAGAAATATATCTTAGTAGGCATCTGCTTATTCACATGCAATTTACATTAAGAATAAACCATTTTTGAAAGGATTAATATATAGGAACTAGTCCTTTATGCTATCTATCTCATTTTGGATATTTTGTAGTCGACGTAGCATTTCTGGTGCAAGATAAACGATAGAAGTCGAAAAATAATGATAAGGGAAAGTGAAAAGAGATTTTATTGTGAATAGTACAATCTATGACTTCCATATGTTTTATTGCGGGGGTGGTGGAATGAATATTAGAACATTGTACAAAGGTGTTTTATATAAAAACCTAAGTAAAGTAGAAAAGGATTACTTAAGGAAAAAAGTAACAGATAAATGTGAGAAGATTATTTCTCAAGAAGTAATCCGCATGATCGAGGAAGGAAAGTCAATGGAAGAGATTAAGCATTTTTTAAAAATTAACTAATTAAAGGTTGAGTTAAAAGCCTAGGATTACTGATGATTATCCTAGGAAGTATATTTTGGGGGTAGACAGGATTTTCTTTTATCAGTACTACCAAGGGATTTTGTCCCATTGGTCACCACTTAATATGGGTAATATTTTGTTTTTTAGCGATTCAGGCACATCTTTTAATTGTACATTGTCTATTTTACTGATAATGGAAGAATCTAGTTTCAATTGTGTAGCTAACATTTTAGCTGTGAGTCCTTTGTTTTTTCTAAGCTCTTTGACTGTTTTATTTTTATTTCTCAACATAAAAAACATGTGATCACCTCATTTGAATTTACTATTATAATTCAATATTGATTTAAATAAATCCTTCTTGATTAGATAATATGATAATACAAAAAGGCTAAAAAAATATTAAATAGCTATATTGGGACATTGTGAGTAGAAGTCTTATTTTTGGTTCTTTACACAGAACTTATGTTCGGGTAAAATAAGGATATACGAGGTGAGGTGTCATTTTATGAAAGAGAGGATTATTTTTCATATTGATGTAAATTCAGCATATTTATCATGGGAAGCTGCCTATAGATTACAAAAAGGCGAAACACTGGATCTGAGAGAGGTTCCTTCATGAGTTTCAAAAGTATTCCCATCAAAGAAAGCTTTTAACTGCCATGGATTGTACCAATACATTATATGAAATTTCTAAGGAACTCTTTAATGAGTGCTGGAAGGGTGAACCCATACGGCATTTAGGGATCCGCCTTGGGGAATTATCTTCAAATAAAAGTAGTCAACAGTCTTTTTTTGAAGTGAATGATGAAAAAAGTAGAGAATTAGACCGTGCTATTGATAATATCAGATTAAAATATGGTTCTCGATCTATTATAAGGGCAAAGTTTATCAACTCAGAAATCAAACCTTTAATCGGTGGAGTAGGTCAGGATGATTATCCCATGATGTCCAGTTTATTATAGAAACACGACAAATAGCATTAAGTAAAATTGAATAATAGATTGACGGATAGAGTATAGGGGATACCTGATGGGGATCGGGAGTGTAGACCCATATTATTTCCTATGTTAATATATATAATATGAAGTATAGGAAATAATATGAAGTTGCACTTTCGTAAGCATAGAAAATGAAATACTAATGACAATCCGTTCGAATAAAAAAACAAAGGCAGAGGTTTCACTACAGGATCCGATTGGTGTTGATAAGGAAGGCAATGAAATATCACTGCTCGATATACTAGGCACTGAGTCTGATGGTGTTGTAGATGAAGTGGAATTAAAGATTCAAATTAGAAAACTATATCAGAAAATGTCTAAAGTTTTAAAAAGCAGAGAAAAAATGGTGATAGAATTAAGATATGGAATTGCTGGTTGTGGTAGCAAAACCCAACGTGAAATTGCCAAAATGTTAGGGATTTCACGGTCATATGTGTCGCGGATAGAAAAGAGGGCTATTAATAAGTTGCATAAAGCCTTTGAGAGTAATGATTAGTAGCGTAGAGTAGTTAAAGAATCCTTTCATAAATCCCTCTTTAAATGATAGGGGGATTTTAAAATACCTAAAGACACTGATGCAAATAAGAAGATATTGAAAAGTAGCGAAAAAGCGTTGTTAAGGGTCGAATAAAAGATGAAAATATATTATCGTGTAAGAACCATGATGTAATTCGCGGTAAATGTTGAAATGATACTATTTCCAAGGGAATAATTAATTAAAAATATTAATCATAAGAGATGTTATCATAGTTGATAAGTTGTTATCTATAAATTTAATATAGATAATAATCCTTTTTTATCTGATCTTACTATTAAGCCTATGATATAATATAATACATTCAGGAAGGAAGGAGAATTATGGTAAAAAACAAAACAGTTAAAGGGTTCAGAGCATGCAAAAAGTGTAAATCCCCTGTACAGGAAAGTGCACTTTACGATTATTGTGACAATTGCTATCAAAAAATAGAAGAGGTATTCGATAAAATTAGAGCGTATTTAATAGAATACCCTGGAGCAACAGGGTTTGAGATGGAGCAACGATTAGGGATACCTATTCATGTCATCAACAATTTCGTTAATGATGGAAGGCTAGAGGAAATACCTAATGAATATTTACATGTTGATTGTCAACGGTGTGGGTGTCTATTGCTTTCTGCCCACCACAAGTATTGCCCTAAATGTGAAATTGATGTAATTAGGGAACTGAATCAAGCAAAAGACAGCTTTAAAATCGTACCACCAAATAATACATTACAAGGGAAAATGAGATTCCGTAAATATGCTAGGGAAGAATAATAATAGGTAATTTTGTTTTTTGTAGATAAATTTCATGTGAGTGGAAATATTAAATAATAGAAATTAAAACATAAGATAAAGAAAGAATATATAAGAGGTGAAGTAGAGATGAAATTACTAACTCCTGATTTATATGCAGAATCTATATTAGAGATAGATTTAAATAAATTAAAGGAACGAAATATTAAAGGACTTATTATTGATATTGATAATACCTTAGTTGCTTGGGATATTAAATATGCAAGTGAAAGAACAAAGGAATGGTTGATGAACTTAGAGAAGGAAGGTTTTAAGGTTTGTTTAGTATCAAATAATACTGAAGACAGAGTTGTTACCTTTAATGAACATCTCAAATTACCAGCCATTCATAGGGCAACTAAACCTCGAAGAGGTGCCTTTAGGAAGGCAATGCAAATGATGGGAACAGATATACAAAATACTGCTATTATTGGTGATCAAATCTTTACAGATGTATTAGGTGGCAATCGAATGGGTATTGCAACTGTTTTAGTTGTGCCTATTGAAAGTAAAGAGTTTTGGTGGACTACATGTGTAAGAAAGGTCGAAAGACATGTCCTAAGGATTGTACTGAAAGATCATAGGGATGATTAAAAAATAAATAGAACCTGATGTATGGGCAAAACCATGTCTCAAATTATTTTCATATTCAAAAATAATATAAAAACACAAAGAAAGTACAGTATCTTATGGGCGTACTGGCTTTGTGTTTTTATATTGAAGAGTTGTGAAAGGTATAAATATAATATTTTAGTGAAAAAATAGAAAATTGTAGCAGGAAATGACGAAAAGAGATAGAATACATAAAAAAACAGGACAGTAGTTCTATCTAGTTTCGCTATTTTGAGACAGATACATACAATGGAGTAACCGACTAATAATATTTGTGATATTATTAGCTTTTTTTGTTGGTCATATATTAAATTTTCAAAAAAATAAAAAAAGAGGTATGTCATTTGCTGAAAGAAGTCATATAAAGGGAGTGCAGATGATTATGATGCTAAAATTTCAATTATATCTATTAAAACAAAGTAAGTAGGTGAAACAATGAGGGACTATAACTTTTTTGAATCCTATGATAAACAGTTACAATTATTTGAGGGTTTGGGATCTTACTAAAGGAGTCCATTATATGAATAATAATGAAAAGGGATTCACATTGATAGAAATTATAATTACGCTATCCATTATTGCGATTATGGGAGCAATGGCATTCCCAAGTTATAGAGGTTTTTATAATGAAATTGCATTAAAGACTACGGCTCAGGAGATAGAGAGTGCCCTCCACCTAGCCCAACAGCGAAGCATAGATGAATCAAGAGAATTTTGTGTTGAATTAATTGGAAATGAAATAAGAGTTAGGGAATATGTATTTGGAGGTAAAGTTGTATTTCTTCAAGAGATGTCTCCGAAGATTAAAGTTTCAACAGAGTCCCTGAGTCGAATTAGTTATACTCGGGATGGCGTAAGTAGGTATGGTGCCTTTGTCATTACTAATGGAAAGAATAAGGCGAAAGTTGATACCTTAATTGGGACGGGAAGGGTCAGAATTTCTTATTTTAAATAATAGGGAGGGTGGCAAAGTGAAAAATAATGGGTTTACCTTTGTGGAGGTATTGATAGCACTTATGATATTAACAATTGCAATAGCACCTGGAATGAGAATGTTTACCCATGCTATGAAAGTCAGTGAGCTGAGTCAACATACTTACAGGAGTCATAAACAAATGCAGGAAGTGATGGAGACTATAAAAGCGTTAAAGTCTGTGGAAAATGAATTAACCCTTCAACTAGATGAAGCAGTGAAAATTCAACTAAAAAATGTAGATGCAATTTATGACTTCTATCAAGTGGATTTATACATAGAAGGCAAAGACAATCAATATTTATCTAGTTATTTGTTGGGAGAAACCGCCTACTCTTTATTGAATAAAAGATATCAAGAGTTACCTGTTACCCTAAATTGAGAAAGCGTAAGGAGTGGTAATGATCATAATGGTTGATGAGTACCTAGGAGGTAGGTGAAATGACTAAAAGATTACATCGCCAAGAAGGACTGACATTAATCGAAGTATTAATAGCAATGACAATCGGTTCAATGATTGTCATTCTATCTATTTCTTATTTGAATATTGTAGTAAGGGGGTATATTACTCAACAAGATACATTACGAGTTGAACGAAATATGAGGTTCGCCCTAAACTATATAGAGAAGCGCATAAGGGAATGTGATCAAAATCAAATCATTTATCATAGTGATACCCGAACTATTGAAGGGAGAAACTATGATAATCAGAGTATCTGGATTGATTTAAGTGGCAATAAAAGATCTCAACCGAATACGTTAATCTATTTTTATAAGGATACAGGAGAATTGAGAGTTAATAAAAATAATGAAAATAATGTACTAGTCAATATGATTAATGATATTATTGTAAATGAATTGGTTGAAGGAAAATTAATTGAGATCGAAATTTTTGGACATGGCAGTAGCCATCCTATTAAAACCATTCTTAGACTAACAAATCCTCTAGATGGAGTGGAACCGCAATGATAAAAGGATATTGTACTTCCTCAAGAGGCATGGTTATGATTACGGTTATTATGATTATCTCAGTAGTTTTGTTATTAGCATTGTCTATGGTCACAGTATCAACCAATCATTATCAGATGGTGCATTCAAGTTCAAGTGGAATCAAGGCATATTACCTTGCTGAATCCGCCATTGATATAACAACTTATGAATTACTTATCATGAGTGAACAAGCAATTTTTTATTTTTTAACGGATCTACAATCATATAAGATACAATATATTCTAGAAGGAGAAGAAGGTGATACAATCTTATTGAAGGATTATCATCCGCCAATTCTAGAGAATTATCTTGAGGACAAAGTAGTAGATCATTTAAGTATTATTGAAAGAAGGATCACTCAGCCATTTGAAGAATATCATGCAAGTCATTACTATGAGATTTTAATTGAGGGGGTTAGCTTAAGTACAAATCATATTCAGATGATGGGAATCGGTTCTTATGATGAAGCTAGACGATTTATTAAGTTTGTGGTGCAGCTTCCAGAAGTAATCGAAGTTGGTGTAGATGCATTGGGTTTACCTGAAATAGAAGTGGTGCCCCTGAGGGTCGTATCTTATTATCAAACTTTTGGAGAATAAGCATGTTTATATAACAAATGAATTTTATATAGCTCAAATTGTATCATGAAATTTTGATTCGTGAGGGGAAGGGTTTAATAATGGTAAAGAACTATATGGAAGAAGTTGTAAATCAGGAAATAATGAAGATTTTAAAAAACTATCCACAACAGTGTCAATGTGTTAGGTGCATTAATGATATGAAGGCTATTACCTTAAATGATTTGCCACCTAAATATATCGCCACAGATCAAGGCGAGGTATACACTAAGGTGAGTGAACTGTCAATACAGTTTGCAACAGATGTAACGAGGGCACTGATTGATGCCATTAATCGAGTAGGTGAATACCCAAGACATAGAAAATAATGCAAAATATTCTAAGTAGTTTCAAGGATGTAGTGTCTATGTAGGGTTACTCGAAGTTGTAATAAATTCTATTCAAAGCAATAAAAGTGTGATATGATATAGAGGAATTTATTAACAAGGAAGTGTTTGTCAGAACTGGGAAAATACATAGTGGTTCTATGGTTCTAGCCTTAATTCATGATGTAAAGAGAGCCTGAATTCTATAGAAAATTGACATTAGCTGAGATCAATGAAATATTATTGACAGAAGTTGCAAAAAACAATGTGCAATTGGACATAATACAAACAAATAGACAACACTCTGCCACAGCATGTGCATGTCTTGGACAAGTAGGTGGGTTTGCCGTTTCAAGTTATGTGCTGGCTCTTAAGGCCCTAGTGGAATATACCCAGTGATAAATTGCTTGGCTAAGGGGGAACTAGATGGAAAGCCGTATTCAAAAAATAAGAGAAACATTAAAAGACAAGAATTTAGACTGTATGCTGCTGTATAAACCTGAGAATCGACGGTATGTCTCTGGATTTACTGGAACAACTGGTTATGTGGTGGTCACTCATGATGAAGCTAAATTCATGACAGATTTTAGATATATCGAGCAAGCAAAAACGCAGTGTCAAGGTTTTGAAATTATTGAAATCAGTAAAGAAAAACCACTTACTTATGTCTTAAATCAATTTCAAATCAGTAAATTAGGTATAGAAGAAGACCATGTAACCTATGGGCAATATAAAGATTATTCTATGAAGTTAGACCAGATAGAGCTAATTGCCTTAGATGGCGCTTTGACAAAGCTGAGGGTTATAAAAGATGAAGATGAAATTAACAATATTACTCAAGCAGCTAGAATTGCAGATAAAGCTTTTATACATATATTAAAATATGTTAAACCCGGAATAATGGAAATTGAAGTTGCTTTAGAAATTGAATCTTTTATGAAGCAAAAGGGTGCAAGTAAATTGAGTTTCGATATGATTGTCGCTTCAGGAGAAAGGTCTGCTTTGCCCCATGGGGTTGCTTCTAATAAGACGTTATCCCTAGGTGATACCATTACGTTAGATTTTGGTTGTGTATACAATGGCTATTGCTCTGATATGACTCGGACCTTTATACTGGGTCAAGCTACTGAAAAACAAAAAGAAATTTATGCTATTGTATTAGAAGCACAAAACAAAGCATTACAATCTGTCAGACCTGGTATTACAGGAGCAGAGTTAGATGAGATTGCTAGGGATGTGATTTCTAAGAAAGGCTATGGTGCCTACTTTGGACATGGTTTAGGACATGGAGTTGGCTTAGAAATTCATGAGCTCCCTCACATTAACCAGTTAGGCAAAGAGCCCTTAGCGCCCGGCATGGTTATCACAATTGAACCAGGTATATATGTGCCTGGATTTTCAGGGGTGAGAATTGAAGACTTAGTCGTTGTGACACATGATGGATATGAAGTCTTGTCCAAATCAACTAAAGAGTTCATAGAGCTAAACAGATAGCAATATAGACAAATGAATATGGAGGGATTTACTTTATGATTTCAGCAGGTGATTTTAGAAAAGGTGTTACATTTGTAATGGATGGGCATCCATATGTGGTAATAGATTTCCAGCATGTGAAGCCTGGAAAAGGAGCAGCATTTGTCCGAACTAAATATAAAAATTTAAAAACTGGATCCACTAGGGAAGAAGCTTTTAATCCTTCTGATAAATTTCCAAGGGCTCATATTGAAACAAAGGAAATGCAATATTTATATAACGATAGTGATCTTTACTACTTTATGGATAATGAAACCTATGAACAAGTTCCTTTAACATTAGTTGAAGTAGAAGACGCTATTAAATACCTAAAAGAAAATGATAGTGCAATAATTAAATTTTACGAAGGAAGACCTTTTCAAGTTGAACCACCCATTTTTGTTGAATTAAAAGTTATTGAAACAGAACCTGGTGTCAAGGGAGATACTGCCACCAATGTAACAAAAGCTGCTACTGTTGAAACAGGAGCAATTGTATATGTTCCAGTGTTTGTCAATGAAGGAAATATAATTAAAGTTGACACCCGTACTGGAGAATATATGTCAAGGGTATAAAATATCTAAAAAAGGAAATATTAAAATCGTATGATAAAAAGAGGAGGAGATATATAATGAACCATTTATATGAAAGAGTAGCGTACTTAAAAGGCTTAGCAGAAGGATTAAATGTAGAAGAGAACTCTAAGGACGGTAAGCTATTAATGGGCATCATCGAAACATTAGAGGATTTTGCAGATGGGTTAGTTGAACTAAGTGAGGACCAAGATGATTTAGCTGAGTATGTAGAATCATTAGATGAAGATTTAGCAGAAGTAGAAGAAGAATTATTTGAATGTGATGAGGAAGACTTAGAAGATGAAGAGGATATTGATTTTGTTGAGGTAGAATGTCCAAACTGTCACGAAGATGTTTATGTTGATGAAGACTTGATATACGAAGATGACGTAGATATTGTTTGCCCTCGTTGTCATGAGCATGTCGACCTAGTAGAAGAAGCCTATGATATTGAAGATTTAGACGATATAAAAGAATAAAATAATAATAATTCTAAAAACCAATGATAAAATCATTGGTTTTTTTCTTTTTTTTGATAAAGAAAGCATATTTTGATAGAAAGGTAAATATCTATTTATATAAAGGAGGGACATGTTGTGAGACATCAAAACCAGAGTATTAATTTTATCAAAAAAGAACTTATAAATAGTGCTGTTGAGCAACTTCAACAATACCTATGTCCTGAGATCAGAGAAGTCATCAATAAAATACCCTTGGAATTTAAAGAAGTGATGGAAGAAATAAGATTAAGAGCTAATCAGCCATTGATGGTAGGTGGGAATGGACAAGACTATTTTGTAACAGAACAAGGTCAATTAGAGCGCAATGAGTATTTAGGCCATGTAGTCAAGAGGATTAATATTCAAAATACACTACAATTCATATCAAATTATTCAATTTACTCCGTAGAAGATGAATTGAGAAATGGTTATATTACAGTTGAAGGAGGTCACCGGATCGGTATCGTTGGAAAAGCTGTAAAAGATAAAACAGGGGTAAAAACCCTAAAGGATTTTACAGGACTGAATATTAGAGTTGCAAGAGAGAAAAAAGGTATTGCTTTACCATTACTATCCCATCTAATTGACCATAATCATGAGATGTTAAATACCCTCATTGTTTCGCCACCACAATGTGGGAAAACAACATTACTAAGAGATATCATCAGAAATATTAGCAGAGGTGTTGAAGAGATTTCTTTAAAAGGACACAAGGTAGGCGTTGTGGATGAACGTTCTGAAATTGCAGCATCCTTCCAAGGAGTCGCACAAAATGATTTAGGCCCAAGAACGGATGTATTAGATGCCTGTCCAAAGGCCATAGGCATGATGATGTTAATACGTGCCATGTCACCAGATGTCATCGCTACTGATGAAATTGGGAGACACGAGGATGGCATGGCAATAGAAGAAGCAATCATGGCTGGAATAAAACTAATTACAACTGTGCATGGCAATTCACTAGATGAAATATTAGGTAGAAAAGTAATTGGTCATTTGATTCAAGATAAAATTTTCCATCGAATCATATTTCTATCCAATAAAAATGGCCCTGGGACCATAGAAAAAATCCTTGATGGTGAAAGTTTATCTCAATTAAAAATGTCACCCTTATTATTAAAAGGAGTGGTGGGTTAAATGATACTTAAGCTGTTATTATCTATACTTATCGTAATCTGTAGTGGATTAATCGGAATCATATATGCCAAAGCATATATAGATCGGAGCAAATTACTAAGAGATTTGATTTCTACATTACAAATGTTAGAGACAGAAATCATGTATGGAGCCACGCCCTTACCAGAACTAATGGTTTTATTGGCTGCAAAATCAGAAAGGGAAATCGCAAGATTGTTTCAGATGACAGCTCACAATTTACAAAAACATGATGGACATACCTTCGCGTCAGTATGGCGGAAATCTGTTAATGTCATGGGAAAAGAAACAGTGTTGAAAGAAAGGGATATTGCTTTATTGGTCTCTTTAGGAAATAATCTTGGGATTTCTGATCAAGAAAATCAAGTAAAGCATATCAGGTTAACAATGGAAGAGATGAGAAGAAACTATGACGAAGCTATTATGCTACAGCGTAAAAATGAAAAGTTGTATAAAAGTCTCGGAGTGTTGTTTGGATTAACAGTCGTAATTGTTTTCTTTTGATTTATACAAAAGGTTAAATAGAGGAGGTAAAATCATGATTATGAATGTAGATTTAATTTTTAAAATAGCGGCAATTGGCATTGTTGTGGCTGTTTTAAATCAGGTGTTAATCCGAGCAGGAAGAGAAGAACAGGCTATGATGACTACTTTAGTGGGAATTGTTGTTGTGTTGACCATGGTTATTAATCTAATCAATAATCTATTTGACACAGTTAAAACAATGTTTCAATTGTATTAAGGATGTGATGAAATGGAAATTTTTCAAGTTGTTGCTATAGGCTTGGTTGCTGCTATTTTATCAGTCGTATTGAAAAATCAGAAGCCAGAGATTGGTATGTACATTAGTATTGTTACTGGGCTTATCATCTTCTTTTTTATTGCAACTAAACTGCAGGCAGTTATTGAAATCTTAAGTCAGCTAGCAACTAAAATTAATCTAGATAGTGTCTATCTTTCTACGATTCTGAAGATAGTGGGGATTGCATACATTGCTGAATTTGGATCACAAGTTTGTAAGGATGCCGGTGAAGGATTAATTGCTTCTAAAATAGAATTTGCAGGTAAAATTTTGATAATGGTGATGGCAGTTCCAATTTTGGTTTCGTTGATGGATTTAATTATAAATATGGTGCCCTAGGATGTGAAGCATATGAAGAAGCTTATTTTTCTTGTAATAGGAATAATGATAATGATGTTATCAGTAAGCTGGGCTGATGAAGGAAGCTTAACTACAGATGACATCATTGCAAGTCAAATTAACAAATTAGATACCGACGAATTACAACAGATTATGAATAGCATTAACCAAGATGCAGAAGGATATTTTCCTAGTATAGAAATAAAACCACTCATCTTTAAAATCATTAAAGGTGAAGAGGTCTTATCCCTGAAAGAGATCAGCCAAGCTGTTTTAGGATACTTATTTAAAGAAGTTCTCATCAACTGGAGATTACTTGGACAAATTGTTATATTGGCGGCTATATATGCTGTTTTAAGTAATTTGCAAAGTGCATTTGAAAATGATGCTGTGGCTAAGCTAGCCTATACTGTATGCTATTTGGTCATCATTTCTATCACAATACAAACCTTTATGATTGCTATTAATATAGGAAGAGACGCAATTACATCAATGGTCACTTTCATGCAGGTTTTATTACCCATACTACTTGCATTATTGATGGCCATGGGAGGCATCGCAACCTCAGCTTTTTTTCATCCCGTATTATTAGCATCAATCGGTTTAATTGGAACCATTATACAAAATGTAGTTCTACCCTTAATCTTTTTTTCGGCTATTCTGGCAGTTATCAATAACTTTACACACAAGATCCAAATCACAAAGCTAGCTAGTCTACTGAAACAAGCAGCCATAGTCATTCTTGGGTTCGTACTAACGACTTTTGTTGGAATCATTACAATCCAAGGGATAACAGCATCAACGGTGGATGGCATTACCATTAGAACAGCAAAGTTCGCTGTAGATAAATTTATACCTGTTGTGGGTGGGTTCTTATCAGATGCTGTTGATACTGTAATCGGCTGCTCTTTGCTACTAAAGAATGCTGTTGGCGCCATTGGATTGCTCACTATATTCTTAATTTGTTTGATTCCCATGATCAAAATTTTAGCATTGGTCATTATTTACAAATTAAGTGCAGCGATTATAGAACCCATTGCAGATAAACAATTAGTTGATTGTCTCAACAGTATGAGTAACTCATTGGTAATACTTTTTGCAACTGTATCCTCTGTAGCCATTATGTTTTTCATAACCATAACAATTATTGTTGCAACAGGTAATATCACAGTGATGATGAGGTAGGTGATAAGATGGAAATGATTAGAGAATGGGTTGTAACGATATTGTCTGTCATTATTTTTGTAACCTTCATAGAAATTTTAATCCCTAATTCAAATTACAAAAGGTATGTCAATGTCGTAATAGGGTTATTGGTGATGGTTATTATTCTAAGTCCTCTCAATAAGCTAATAAGAGGCGACGTAGATATGACGGAAAGTATGCTTGAGACCTCTCAAAAAATAGAACATTTAACGATGGAAAAAAGACTTGATAGCTATGAAGCACATCAAAGTGAAATGATTATTGGAGTATATGAGGATAATCTAAAGAAACAGATTAAAATGCGAATCGAAGATAGAATGGATTATCGTGTGGCATCTATAGATTTAGACATTGAAGTAAAGGATCAAGCAAATCTAGGACACATTAATGAAATATCATTAACTTTGCATTCCCAAGCAAATGAAGTGATTGAAAATGCAAATATAGAGCTCGTAAAAGTTAGTGTTCAAATAAGTGAAAAAAATAATAATACTCAGGACATTAAAAGCATATCCATAAGTAATGAAGAAGAGGATGTAATAAGGGAACTAAGTGACTATTACAACATAGCAAAAGACAACGTTTTTGTACAAATACTTAAGGAAAATTAGAGAACAAGGGGAGGATACAAATGAGTGAGAGAAAATGGGATGAAGTACTAAAGGGGTTACTGTCAAAAAAGTATGTGGCTAATATAATTGTACTTATGGCGATAGCAGTTATTGCATTAATTGTTTCCAGTGATTTTCTTGCCCCAAACACGAAGCCAAATAACATTCAAAGCGACCCATTGGGAGACACACTGGTTCAACAAAATCAAGGTAATCTAACAGATGAAGAGCGGATAGAAGGGAGGCTAAAGGCAATATTAGAGAATATTCGTGGAGCAGGAACTGTAGAAGTCATGATTACCTTTGAGATAGGACCTGAAATTATTCCTGCTTCAAATGTTGTACAATCTCAGGATTTGACTGAGGAAAAAGATGCCAATGGCGGCGAAAGGACTATCACTTCAACAAACACAAATGAGACAATCGTCACCACAAATGATAGTGGTGGGAATAACCCCCTGGTATTGAAAGAAATCAAACCACAGATCAATGGCGTGATTGTCGTTGCACAGGGGGCGGAAAATGCTGAAGTGAAAAGGAAACTGTATGATGCAGTTAGAACCGTTTTACAGGTGTCTGGACATAAAGTCCAAATTTATCCTAAAAAATAATAGAATTGATTGAGGGGGAATGGAAATGAAAATTAACATCCATAGAAGAAAAAACTTTGTAATATTGTCCTTGATTCTGATGTTGGGTCTCATTGGATATGTCAACTATAGTCTAAATAAGCAATCCTTACTTCAAACATCTAATGAACTTGAAAAATACGAACTGGGTATGTTAGAAGAGAGTGGAATGCTACGGGAGTTGTTAGATGATGAAGAAGAAGTGTTTAATGAAGAAGACCCCGAGGGGATAGAGGATGAATTAGGAGATATAGAGACAGAAGAATCAGGCGATGTAGAGACAGAAGAAATGTCTTTTGACGAACCACGTATGAACAATGCCACCATAGTAGATAGTTTAGACAATAATCAAGTAATAGATATTGCACAAGAAACCAGTGCAGAAATTGCACAAGTGATTACAAGTAAGGAAACCATGAGAAGTTCTGCCTATTTCATTGAAAGTAAGCTAGAAAGAGACAAAAAACGTAGTGAAATGATGAATAGCTTATCTGAGATGATAAATAATACCAATACCAGTCAAGCCATGAGAGGTCAGGCAGAAGACATAAAGCTACAGGTGATTGTTAGTACAGAAACAGAAGTATTTATAGAAAATATGATTATGGCAAAAGGCTTTAATGATGCAATTGTATACCTATCAGATGAATCAATTAGTATTGTGGTTCAAAGTCAGCAATTAACAGAAAAAGATGTTGCTCAGATCGTAGACATAGTCAGAAGAGAAACCGATATTACCATGGATAAAATAATTATAATGAATAAAGATTAGAACTGTTTGTCAATAAAGTCGGAATTTGGTATAATGAAGCTATAAAGAACACTCAGGAGGTGAAGAAGTGGATCATGTGGATAATTTAGAGTATGGAGAAGTGAAAATCGCTGATGAAGTAGTTGCCACCATAGCAGGCTTAGCAGCTACTGCAATAAAAGGTGTTGCCGGAATGAGTGGAGGATTAGCTGGTGGTATTGCTGAAATGCTCGGTAAAAAAAGTTTATCAAAGGGTGTAAAGCTAGAAGTGAAAGAACGCGATGCATCAATTGATCTATATATTATCTTAGAATATGGAACAAAGATTCCAGATGTTTCTTGGGAGATACAAAACAATGTAAAAAAAACCATTGAAACCATGACAGGTCTTTCGGTATTAGAAGTGAATATACACGTACAAGGAATCAACTTTCCAAAAGAGGAAAAAGAACAAGAAGTAAAAACGCAACCAAACAAATAATGCTAAAACTAACCCTCTGATACCAGAGGGTTAGTTTTAGCTATTCAACAAAATGGACAGGCTATATGGGGGTATCATACATCACTGGAAACTATTTTATCCCATGGTGTTTAAAATGCTTCACTATATCGAACAATATATACTAATAATATAGAATAACTGAGTGTTATATTTAGGAGGGAAAAACGTGAGTCGTAAATTAGCAAGGGAATTTTGTATGAAAGTTTTATTTGAAATGGAAATGAACAATGAAATGAATGTAGAAAGCATCAAATTATACATGGATAGAGAACCACAAAAAATAGAGCAACAGGAATATGTACATACCAGCATTACTAAAACAATAGAAAATTTAGAAGAAATTGACACCTATATAAAGCAGTATTCAAAGGGCTGGAAGTTGAATCGAATTGCAAATGTAGATTTGGCTATATTAAGATTGGCCTTAACAGAAATGCTGCATATGGGTGAAATTCCCTATCGTGTATCGGTCAATGAAGCCATTGAATTAGGCAAAAAGTATAGTGCTGAAGAGTCTGCCTCCTTTATTAATGGGATTTTAGGAAGATTTATAGAAGAAGAAGAAGGAATTAAGAATGACGACTAGGAAGCAGGCTATACTTGGAATTGATACTTCTAACTATATGACTTCACTAGCTATTATGAATTTACAAGGAGCCCTTTTAAGTGAAGAAAGAAGTCTCTTACCTGTAAAAACAGGAAATCTGGGATTAAGACAGTCCGATGCTTTATTTCATCATATTAAAAACTTGCCGGTGCTATGTAAAAAACTGATGCAACAAGTTGATTCCATTAATATTGTTGGAATCAGTGCCTCGGTAAAGCCAAGACCTTTGGCGGACTCTTATATGCCTGTGTTTTTAGCATCACAGTCTTTTGCAACTTCAATGGCAAGTTTGATGAATGTCCCATTCTATTCTTTTAGTCACCAGGAAGGTCATATTGAAGCTGGTTTCTGGTCACAAGCGAGAACCTGCACCCAAGAATTTTTAGTTTTACATATATCTGGAGGAACAACAGAAATGTTAAAGGTAGTACCCTATGACAACAGATATGATATAGAGATTGTTGGAGGTTCTAAAGATATTAGTGCGGGACAATTAATCGATCGAATCGGTGTCAGGTTAGACATGCCTTTCCCTGCAGGACCTCATTTAGAAAGTCTTAGTTTGGAATGGCAGGGCCCTAAAATAAAACTTCCTATATCAGTTAAAGAAGGATGGGTTAACTTTTCTGGATTAGAAACCCATATTACAAGATTGCTGAATCAAGAGTATAGTAGTCAACAAATTGCCAGTTCTTTATTTCATACAATCGGTCAATCTTTAGTGTTGATGATTAAGACTGCCAAGTTTCAGAGTCTTATTAAAACTGCACTGGTGGTTGGAGGTGTTGCATCGAACCAACAGATTAGGACTTTGATAGAAAAAGAATTATCTAGTGAAAACATCGAAGTACTTTTTGGACAAACCCAATATTGTTCAGATAATGCAGTGGGAATTGCAGCATTAGGAGTAAAGTCATATCTCAATAGAAATCAGACCCATTCTGAAAAATCAGAAACCTAATTATATTTACAATATCAATTAATAAGTTGAGTAATGGAGGATATTAAAAATAATGCAGATAAAAGCGCTGAGTGTATCGGAAATTAATCACTATATTAAGCGAATTATGATTAACGATCCAATCCTTTCTAACGTTTACATAAAGGGAGAGATCTCAAATTATAAACTCCATAGTAGTGGACATATATACTTTACCTTGAAAGATGAAAAGAGCAGAGTCAGTTCTGTGATGTTTAAAACCAATACGGAACAATTGAAATTTTTACCTGAAGAAGGAATGCAAGTCCTATGTAGGGGATACATATCCCTTTATGAACGAGGGGGACTGTATCAATTTTATGTAGATCACATGGAAGCTGCAGGTGTGGGTGCGTTATATTTAGCCTATCAACAGCTTAAAGAAAAGTTAGAAAAACAAGGTTATTTCGATGGAAAATTTAAAAAGGAAATACCACTTATTCCTAGAAAAATAGCTGTGGTGACATCGCCCACCGGGGCAGCGGTTAGAGATATTATCTCTGTTATAAAGCGAAGATTTCCCCATGTGGAGATATATTTGTTTCCAGTATTAGTGCAAGGGGACCGAGCAGCACCGTCCATTGCAAGGGCAGTGGAGTTGTTGAATTTGTTTGGAGGAATTGACGTTGCTATCATTGGTAGGGGTGGGGGATCTATAGAAGAACTCTGGCCATTCAATGAGGAAACTGTGGCTGAAGCAATATTTTCCAGTCAAGTCCCAATTATCTCTGCAGTAGGCCATGAAACTGATTTTACCATTGCAGATTTTGTTGCGGATTTAAGAGCACCCACTCCTTCGGTTGCAGCTGAGCGAGTTGTACCAGATGTAAAAGAGGTAGTAGAAAGATTAAATACACTTAAAGATAGACTAAATAAAACCTTAGTAAAAAGCATTGACGCAAAACGAAATCAATTGGGTATTATAAAAAGCAATTATTACTTTAAAAATCCTCTAAATATGATATATGATCGACAACAACATTTGGATATTCTGATGAAGGACTTGACAAGAAACATAAATGTTAAGAATAGTCTTTACTCAAATAACGTACATAGATTAGGAGAACGACTAAACAGCGTAAGCCCACTTTCTGTTTTTTCAAGGGGATATGCCCTTGCAGAGAACAAAAAAGGAGAACGAATTAAGACCATTAGTAATGTGAAATTAAAAGAGAGTATTACTGTTCAGTTAATAGATGGACAATTGTCATGTGAAGTGACAAATATTTTAAAGGAGGATAAGTTGGTTGGCAAAAATCAAATTTGAAGAAGGTATTAAAAAATTAGAAGAAATTATTAATCAATTGGAGAACAAAGAACAAGGCTTAGATGATGCCCTTGAACTTTTTCAAGAAGGGGTACGATTGTATCGGATTTGTAACGAGAAACTAACAGAAGCTGAAGAAAAAATTTCAGTTATGATAGAAGAAGGCAATCAATTGGTTGAAAGACCTTTTGAGGGTGGGGAGGAATAAAAATGGAATGCAAAGCGATCATGAAGGAATACCAAATTTTAACGGACAAGAAACTGCACCACTACCTAGACGTCAAAGAAGATAAAAACAAAACGGTCATAGATGCAATGAGATACAGCATTTTTGCAGGAGGTAAAAGACTAAGACCCATCGTAGCAATTGCTACTTATAATCTCTTTAAAGACAACCTAGAAGAAGTATTACCCTATGCCTGCGCACTGGAAATGATTCATACTTATTCATTAATCCATGACGATTTACCAGCCATGGATGATGATAACTACAGAAGAGGAAAGCTAACTAATCATAAGGTTTATGGAGAGGGAATTGCAATACTTGCAGGTGATGCGCTTTTGAACTATGCATTTGAAATTATGATTTCCCATGCTCGAACACAATCAAACGCCAATGTCCACCTTCAAGCAATAGAAGAAATTGCAAAGGCTGCTGGGATGAATGGCATGATTGGAGGACAAGTTGTAGACCTAGAGAGTGAGAATAAACAGGTCGATAAAAATACACTCAATTATATCCATTATAATAAAACTGCTGCTCTTATTATAAGTGCCTTCAAGGTAGGCGCAATTATTGCAGAAGCTACGGAAACAGACATTGCCCATATGAATTCTCTGGGAAAGAATATTGGATTAGCTTTTCAGATACAAGATGATATTCTAGATATTATTGGAGATGAAAAAAAATTAGGTAAGGATATTGGAAGTGATGTAGAAAATAATAAATCTACATATCCATCACTATATGGATTGCAAACTTCCATTGATGAGGTGAAGCGATTAACAACTAATGTAGATAAAGTACTCAATATCTATGGAAAAAGGTCACGCTTTTTACATGACTTGAGTCACTACTTGGTGAATCGAGAGGTCTAGTAAGGAGGAACAGTAGTGGGATTTTTTCATGGTATTGGTAATAATAAAATATTAGGGACTGCATTATTAGCTTGGTTTATTGCTCAAACGATAAAGGTAATTCATACCTTTATCGTAGATAAGCGATTTAACTTATCTAGATTTGTTGGCTCTGGAGGAATGCCTAGTTCTCATTCTTCCTTTGTAATGGGATTAACCACTGCGATCGGATTAGACAAAGGTTTTGATTCCGCTATTTTTGCTGTTTCCTTAGCGTTCTCTTTAGTGATTATGTATGATGCAGCTGGGGTTCGTAGAGCTGTTGGGAAACAGGCGATTATTTTAAACAGAATGATTGAGGATATCCATCATAAAAGAAAGTTAAAGTTAACAGAACAACGATTAAAGGAGCTTATAGGACATACTCCCATTGAAGTCCTAGCAGGAGCTATATTAGGGATTGTGGTGGCTAAACTAATGATTTGATAAATCCATTAAAATATGGTATAATATTAGGTGTTTTAGTAGTAGTGGTGCAGTATTCTAGTCAATTAACCTAGTTTGGAAGGCGGGGCTAAAAATCCGTTGAAGGGCACATCGATGAAGTTCCTGGTTTTGGCTGCCGACGCCCAGTTGGGGGTTATTTCTGGGAGTAAAGAGATGGGGGCGATCCACAATGGCATGTGGGCGATGACCCTCCCTCTGTGGAGACTACCTTAGAAACATTGTTTTAAAAGTGGGAGAAACCTGCAGAATATGAAAGACATAAACTGTAGTGTAGCCTGCCTTGAGTGGCATAGGTGGATAAGTAGATCAGTTTCTTGAAATCAGGGCCCGACGGAGAGGATCATCGCTATTTGAAACCTATGCTGCAAAAGAGGCTAAGAGTTAGCTTAATTGCTGAGGAAAACTCCTAGACTGTTCTTTTCTAGAAGTATATTAAGGATTACAGTGCGGACTAAGTGGTAATCCAGTCCTATCTCTGGCGACAAGATAGATATCATTTTAAAGGGAAACCGCTACTTTGGCGACAGGTAGTAGTGATTTGGGAAATCCAACTGGACCTAAGCCGTAAGATTTACTTAGTATACTACCACTACTATCAGCTGATAGCATAGAAGCTATCAGCTTTATATTTACATAAAACGAGACTTAATATATATAATCTTAATAATACACCAAATATAGGCGGTTACAATAATCATTTACAGGGGGGTATAATTTGTCCGATAAAAGCAACGGCGCTAAAAAAAGTAACTATAAATTGACTCATTACTGGGAAAAATATAACTTGAAATGGAGCGTTGTGATATCGATTTGGACTTTTTTCTTAGCAATGATTATAAGTGTCGCAGCTGAATTAATACTACGTAATACTGAAGTGCTTTTTTCTTTTTTTATACTTTTAATAATCATATTTGTTGGGGTGCTTAGCGATATCGTTGGTATAGCAGTTACCTCATCCTCTATAAAACCTTTCCATGCCATGGCTGCAAATAAGGTGGCCGGAGCCAAGTATGCAATTCAATTGGTGAAGAACGCTGGTCCAGTTTCTAATTTTTGTAATGATGTAGTGGGAGATATTTGTGGCATCATTAGCGGTGTTGCTGGAGCCAGTATTATATTACAAATGCCAAATCTACTGTTTCCTCTATCTAAGACCGTCTTAACAATTGTGATGAGTGGATTTGTCGCTTCATTAACAGTAGGAGGAAAGTCTATAGGGAAAAGTATTGCAATAGATCACTCAGAAAAAATTGTTTTTCAAGCAGGTAGATTTCTCAGTTTTCTTAATCGAAAACTTGATATAGAAGTGATTCCTAATAAAAGGGTAAATAAGAGGAAAGAGAGATGAGAAAAGTGTATCGATATTTAGAACAGATAAACTCTCCAGAGGACTTGAAGAAACTTAAGGAAAATGAAGTGAGATTATTAGCACATGACATTAGAAAATTCTTAGTTCAGTCAGTTTCAAAAACAGGGGGGCACTTAGCTTCAAATCTTGGGGTTGTCGAGTTAACATTAGCATTGCATACAATATATGATACACTGAAGGATAAAATCATTTGGGATGTGGGACATCAAGCCTATGTTCACAAAATATTGACTGGAAGAAGAGAGCAATTTAAAACATTGAGACAGTACAAAGGACTTAGTGGATTCCCTAAACGACATGAAAGTTCTCATGATCATTTCGACACGGGACATAGTAGTACATCCATTTCAGCTGCCCTAGGGTTGGCTAGTGCCCGGGATCTAAAAAAAGAAAAGCATGAGGTTGTAGCAGTAATTGGTGATGGCGCATTGACTGGCGGTATGGCATTTGAAGCCTTAAATCACGGAGGTCAAAGTAAAAAGAATATCACAGTTGTATTAAATGACAATGAAATGTCCATTTCACAAAATGTAGGTGGTTTATCTAACTACTTGAGTAAAATACGCACAGCACCTATCTACGCTAAAGTTAAAGATGATCTGGAGTTATTGTTGGGTAATATACCAGCAATAGGAAAAAGCGTGAAGAAAACAGCAGAAAAAGCAAAGGATAGTATCAAGTATTTTTTCGTACCAGGGATATTATTTGAGGAGCTTGGGTTTACATATATTGGGCCAATTGATGGTCATGATTATAATGCCTTATGTACAGCCATTAAAAATAGTAAGAATATCAAAGGACCGAAACTAATTCATGTGATTACTAAAAAAGGAAAAGGATATAAGCTAGCTGAAAAGTCACCAGCTGAATTCCATGGAGTCAGCCCATTTAAAATCGAAACAGGCAAGCCTATTTCTTTAACAAAAAACCTATCTTTTTCAGAGGTTGCAGGAAACACTTTAATAGAAGCCGCAAAAACCAATCCACGTATTGTTACGATTACAGCTGCCATGCCTTCAGGAACAGGACTGGCTGATTTTGCTGAACAGTTTCCTGAACGTTTTTTTGATGTTGGCATCGCTGAACAGCATGCTGTGACCTTTGCAGCGGGTATGGCTGCTGAAGGGTACAAGCCTTTCTTCGCTGTGTACTCAACGTTTTTGCAACGGGCTTTTGATCAAGTGATTCATGATGTATGCATACAGAATCTTCCTGTTACATTTCTCATCGATCGAGCCGGATTAGTTGGAAATGATGGAGAAACCCATCATGGTGTTTTTGATATTTCATTTTTATCGTGTATACCTAATCTGACTATTTTAGCGGCAAAGGATGGCAATGAACTTCAGGCCATGATTCAGTTTGCTGAAAAGCATGAGGGACCTGTAGCCATTCGATATCCAAGGGGCACCACGGCACTTGATAAAGAAAAGAGCATTTTGCCTATTCAACTAGGTAAAGGGGAAGTAATCTGTGATTGGGGTAAAGATGCACTTATTCTCACTGTAGGGAACATGAATGAAATAGGAGTGGCATTATGCCAGCAATTGAACAATAAAGGAATTGGAGCAACAGTCATTAATCCTAGATTTATTAAACCGATAGATCAACATTTAATTTTACAACATGCTAAATCTCATAAACGCATTTATGTACTAGAAGATAATGCTAAAATCGGAGGATTTGGAGAGCAAATTAGGTCTTTCTTAAATGAATACGAAGTCTACAAACCAGTCAAGCTTTTTGCTCTTCCAGATGCATTTATTGAACAAGGAAATGTTGCTCTTCTTTATAAGGATTGTAAATTAAATCAAGAAGAAATATTCACTGAAATTTATCAAGACTTTACAAAGGGTATCATAGGAAAATTGGCAATAACACGATAATTAGGAGTGTGCTTATGGGTAAGAAAGTAAGGATTGATTTGCGATTAGTAGAAGAAGGCTACTTTGATAGCAGGGAAAGAGCTAAAAGCTCTATTATGGCAGGGGTTGTTTTAGTTGATCAGCAGGTGATTGATAAACCTGGTACAAAGGTTGACGAAGATCTGCCTATTAAAATAAAGGGTAATCCCATACCCTATGTAAGCCGTGGTGGCTTAAAGCTACAAAAGGCCATGGAGGAGTTTCAATTGAATTTGCAAAATAAAGTTTGTATGGATATTGGAGCTTCTACCGGAGGATTTACAGATTGTATGCTTCAAAAAGGTGCTAAAAAAGTGTATGCAATTGATGTTGGATATGGTCAACTAGACTGGAAGCTTAGACAGGATGAGCGTGTCATCTCGATGGAAAGAACAAATATTCGTTATGTGACTCCTACAGATATAACTGAAGAGCCGGACTTCGCATCAGTTGATGTATCCTTTATATCCCTAAGGCTTGTTCTACCGGTCATCAAAAATCTCTTGTGCTCCAATGGAGAGATTATTGCATTAATCAAACCTCAATTTGAAGCAGGTAGAGAAAAAGTTGGGAAAAAAGGTGTTGTGCGTGATATTCAAGTGCACGAAGAGGTTGTGAAGGAAATTTATGACTTCGCAAAGGAACATGAATTGTATACCCACGGATTGAGTTACTCACCAATTAAAGGGCCTGAAGGAAATATAGAGTATTTGATATATTTGAAAACCAACAGTGAAGGATCTATTATTAGTGAAGATCAAATAAAAGCGGTCGTTCAAGCTTCTCATAGCCAGCTATAGTGGGAGATAATTAAGTGATTTATGAAGAAATTTGAAGGAATTTATTTTCCTGTGGAGAATAGTTAATCGTAAGGTATATGATTATACAAAAAATTCCATACTTAAGATGAATAATGATAGGATTAAATCATTTAAGAGGAGGCTTATTATGAAATATAGCAGGCATGCGAAGATATTGGAAATTATTGATACCATGGAAATTGAAACACAGGAGGAATTATCAGAAGAATTACGAAAAATTGGATTTAATGTAACCCAGGCTACAGTATCAAGAGATATAAAAGAGCTACGCTTGATAAAAGTTTTATCCAAAAGCGGTAATTATAAATATGCTACTTTACGAAGTCAGGAAAATGTCTTATCAGATCGACTGGTTAGACTATTTAAGGATTCAATCTTATCTATTGAGTATGCTGGAAATATAATGGTTATGAAAACCTTGGCAGGTGCTGCCCAAGCTGCTGCATCAGCAATTGATGCAGTAGATTTAAAAGGCGTAATGGGAACGATTGCAGGTGACGATACAATATTTGTTGTAGTTAGAGATCAGGATCAAATGCAGGAGATTGAAGAGAAATTTAGAAGGTTAACAAAATAGATTGGAGGGGCCGTATGCTGTTAGAACTAGAGGTGAGCAACTTTGCATTGATTGATCAATTACATATACAGTTTGAAAACGGCCTAAATATTTTAACTGGTGAAACCGGTGCAGGAAAATCCATTATTATCGATGCGGTCAATATGGTCATCGGTGCTAGAGCAGACCGAGAACTAGTTAGAACAGGGGCTAATAAGTGTACAATACAGGGAATTTTTAGCTTGGAAAATAAGGTAGAATTAGTAAGAATGCTTAGTAATTATGGAGTTGATATAGATGAAGAGGAAAATTTAATTATTACAAGAGAAATTTATGCCAGTGGCAGAAGCATATGTCGTTTGAATGGTGTCATTGTTCCACTGAATATATTAAATAAAGCCACAAGAAGACTGATCGATATCCATGGACAACATGAGCATCAATCTTTACTTGAAACCCACAATCATATTGATATGTTAGATGCCTATGGAGGCGAAAAAACTGCCGACTATTTATCTAAAATCAATGAGAGATATCAGCGACTTATTCAAGTGCAAAACAAACTAAAAAGTATTTGTTATGATGAAATGGAAAGAGAGCGTCAGATTGATCTCTTACGATTTCAAATAGAAGAGATTGATATGGCGGCCCTCATTCCTGGTGAAGAGGAGGATTTGTCAAAACAAAAAGAAATTGTTGCCAATAGCGAGAAAATTTTTTCTACTCTTTCAAATGTATATAATAACTTGTATGGAGGCACATCGGATTCTGCCATAGTCGATACCCTTGCCACAATTATAATTGGAATTGAACAGATTGCAAGCTATGATCCTGCACTTCGAGAATTTCATGAGTCTTTGCAAGAATTGCAATATAAAATAGAAGATATCACAATGGGTGTTAGAAACTATCGTGATACAATTGACTTTGATCCATTATTATTAGAAGACATTGAACAAAGACTCGACACCATTAACCATCTAAAAAGAAAGTATGGTGTATCCATAAAGGAGATACTAAATTACCGTCATAATATTCAAGCTGAATTAGAACAATATGAAAACAATGAATTTGAAATTATAGGACTAAAAGATGAAATAGTGCTTATGAAAAATGAGTTGAAGGAACTTGCTTTAGCCATGAGTCAGCTTAGGATAAAAACAGCTGATATATTTGAAAAACAAATTACGGCTATATTAGAAACCCTAAATATGGGGAAGGTTTCTTTTGAAGTATCCATTATCCAACGGCAAGATCATCTAGGCGAAATGCTTTTTACTTCTAAGGGAATAAATGATGTGGAATTTTTGATTTCAACTAATTTAGGAGAGCCATTAAAATCATTATCAAAGATTGCCTCTGGTGGTGAAATGTCTAGAATTATGTTAGCATTCAAAACAATTCTGGCTGATGTAGACCATATGCCGACTTTAATATTTGATGAAATTGATACAGGAATCAGTGGCAGGACAGCACAAATCGTAGGGGAAAAATTATATGACATTTCTAAAAAACATCAAGTGCTTTGCATTACACATCTTCCACAAATAGCAAGCATGGCAAATTATCACTATTTAATCGAAAAGAAGGAAAAAAATGATACAACACAAACAACAATCAGTAAATTAGATAAAGAACACCGGGTTCAAGAATTAGGAAGATTGTTGGGGGGAGAATTAACCGAAATCACCCTAAAGCATGCAGAAGAAATGATTAATCAAGCTTACCTTAAACGAAACGCTTAGGTTTCAGGTAAGCTTTTTTTATGTTTGAAATCATAAAATACTGAAAAATAAAAGTTAAAAAAGGAGGATAGTGACAACTTTAATATATTTTATATATTATAATCAATCTCCAAATAAGCCAAATTAATAGTAATCATAAAACAATGCTTTTTATTTTAAAATGATTACATTTGGTAGGAGCGTGATTCCTGTGAATTATTTCAAAAGAAAATCAATATTTGCTATTTCTTTTTTTTGTATAATAATTATCGCACTGGTTTATGGATTTACATTTCAAGTATTAAAGCAAATTCCACAAGAATACAATATCTCCGTAGGGGATGAGCATATACTCAATGCACATTTCCCTCTTAGTTTTTCTATGACAGTGGATACTGAGTCAATTATAGAATTAACCAAGTTAAATCAGAAAAGAAGAATCCAAAATCAATTTGAACTTAGAACCGTGGATAAGGGAACTGCACATTTAGACTTGAAAATATTAGGGTTTGTACCCTATCGAACCATTAAAGTTAATGTGGTACCGAAATTACACTTAATACCAGGTGGGCAATCTATTGGCGTAAAACTGAATACAGAAGGCGTTTTAGTTGTGGGTATTGCAGAAATCCAAGATGATAACAGTATCAATCACAATATAGCAGAGGCAAACGATATACGTATAGGAGATTCTCTGATGTACATTGATGGAAAATCCATTAATGACGCAGGACATGTGGCTGAATTAGTTCAAGGAAGTGATGGATCGGAGATGAAACTTACTTTTAAGAGAAATGGAAATGAGTTCACAAAAAATATTAATCCAGTCAAAGCTGCTGAAGGAGAAACTTATCGTTTGGGATTATGGGTTCGAGATAAAACTGCAGGAGTGGGAACGCTTACATTTTATGATCCAGTAAGCTACAAATTTGGTGCACTTGGCCATGGCATTACAGATATAGACACAGGAAATTTAGTAGCCATTAGAGATGGAGATATGATGAAATCTAGAGTTATATCTGTTGAACAAGGGCAAAGAGGTAAGCCAGGAGAAATAAGGGGCGTATTTCATGAAATGCATAATCCTATCGGGAGATTAGAAAAAAATACTGCTTTTGGAGTCTATGGAGAACTTTTTTCTAGTCTTGACAGTGATTTATATAATAATCCACTTCCCATAGCATTTCAACATGAAATTCAACAAGGACCTGCCCAGATACTAACCACAACAGAAGATAACGAAGTAAACATATATAATATTGAAATCGTAAGATTAAACGGTCAAAGCAAAGCTGACTCAAAAAGCTTAGTGATTAAAGTAACCGATGATACTTTATTGGAAAAAACAGGAGGTATAGTTCAGGGAATGAGCGGAAGTCCAATCATCCAGAATAATAAAATTGTGGGTGCAGTAACCCATGTGTTAGTAAACGATCCAACCAGAGGATATGGGATTTATATCGAATGGATGCTGGAACAAACCAATTATTAGAATAAAATGTTGTAGTATTTACAAGAATAGTATCGAATAAAGTATTACGCTTTTTTGGATAAAATTTCTGTAAAGGAAGGAAAAGATACTACATTGTCGAATCAATAAATAGAGTAGAGAAAAGAAAAGAGAAATTCAGGGGGGTTTATAGTGAAAAATAATATTAAAGTTTTAATTGCCGATGATAATAAAGATTTCTGTGATATTTTGAAGGAATATCTCCAAAGGCAAGCAGATATCGAAGTGGTTGGGATTGCAAAAGATGGTCTTGAGGCTGTAGAGCTTATTCAAGAAATGACACCAGATTTAGTTGTGTTAGATATCATTATGCCACATCTTGATGGACTAGGGGTATTAGAGCGATTAAATAAGCTCAATTTAGAAAGTTTTCCTAAGGTAATCATTCTATCTGCTGTTGGACAAGATAAGATCACCCAAAGAGCGATTAACCTTGGCGCTGATTACTATGTTATTAAACCATTTGACTTTGAAGTATTTATAGAAAGAATCAGAGAAATGACCAGTGGCATATCCCTACCAACAGAAAACAGAAGATACAATATGTCTGGGCAGACACCATTAGTAACGAATAACAGAAGCCTAGAAGCGGAAATTACAAACATTATACATGAGATTGGAGTTCCAGCTCACATCAAGGGATATTTATATTTAAGAGAGGCAATTACAATGGTTGTTGAAGATGTAGGACTTTTAAGTGCCGTTACTAAGGAATTGTATCCTTCCATTGGTAAGCGTTTTAACACAACCTCGAGTAGAGTAGAAAGAGCGATTCGCCATGCAATTGAAGTTGCGTGGAGTAGAGGTAAGGTAGACACAATAAACAACTTATTTGGATATACAGTTCATAATGATAAAGGAAAACCAACTAATTCAGAATTTATTGCAATGGTAGCAGATAAACTAAGGTTAGAACAAAGAATTGGATAGGACAGATTAAAATCACTGTAATTGAAAATGTATAAACACTTGATAATATTGGTGGTAGATTAATATTATCAAGTGTTTATTTTTCATGAAGATGTTAAAGAATAGTAATAGCAAATGAAAATTGAAATAGTAGGTGATTATAGAATATGAAATATATTATATTTGATTTTGAATTTAATTCTGCATTCCGAATAGATAGGAAGACAAAAAGACTGATGAAAGGAAATACAAATCCTTTATGTCCACAAGAAATCATTGAAATTGGTGCAGTCAAAACAAACGATGAATTTGAGATTGAAGAGACATTTCAAATGTTTGTTAGGCCTGTACTGTATACCAAACTCCATCCTAAGGTAAAGAAGAAAACGCAAATAACAAATGAGGATTTGTTAGGCGGAAAGTCCTTAAATTCTTCAATTACAGCACTACAACATTGGATTAATGAAGATGAATTCATTATGTGCTCCTGGGGCAAAGATGATATAAATGAATTAAAAAGAAACTGTAGTTTTTTTGAAATCCAAACCAATTGGATTGATAAATATTGTGACATACAGAAAATGTGTATGAATTACTTGGATTTGCCCAAGGGAAAACAAATAGGATTAAAAAAAGCAGTAGAAACTTTCAATATAGAAATAGACAGTCGTTTCCATAAGGCTTTAAATGACTCTATTTATACTGCTAAGATACTAAAGAAACTCAACTCTGATTGTTTGCTGTAAAAAGGTTATGTAAACTAATCGAGTGACCCTTTGAATTCGTTAAAGTGAGTGAAAAACATAAAAGATCCCTATGTGAGTGTTCATCCTTACATAGAGATCTTTTTATTAATCCAACAATTGTCTTGTGATCTGGGAAATAAGATCTTTCTCAAAGCCTTTTTGGTATAGTTTAGAAGAAATGATCTGTTTTAATTGGTAATTATTATCTACCTTGCTTTGGTGTTTTTGCAACACTTTTTCACCGATTTTTAATGCTTCTGTTTCATAGATATCTGATTTAGAAAAAATGATTGATTGCACTTCGGTATCGTGATCTAAAAAATTCTGGCACTGGTGAATAATCTCCCAGGAAAATCCTTTTGATGACAAACGAGCACTTAGTTTATTCTTCAGTTCTTTAATGGGTAGATTAGATTTGGCTAAAAAGAATTTTTTGCTTAGGTTCTTGGCAATCAAAATCTCGTCTTCTAGAGGTATGGTTTCAAGAGCTTGCTCTATATGTTCGTTTTTTACGCCCTTCTTCATCAGATCCTGTTTAACCAAAGACTTCCCCTTTCCTTGGTAGTTGATCTTGCTCTTTGTAAAGTCTATTGCAAACTGCTGATCATCTATATATTGATAATATGATAACTTAGCTAGTACCTCCTGAATTATTTCAGTACGATACTCTTTCTTTTCTAAATAATCATAAACTTCTTGCTTAGTTCTAGAACGATAGGATAAGTATGTTAAGGCTTTTTGAAATCCTTTTTTAATCTCGTCTTCTTTTATAATCTGTGAGAGCCTCACTGAATCCACTTGATCTCCTGTATGAATATGAAATTTAATGATCACTTCTTTATGGCATGAAAAAGCATATTTTTGATCAATATACACATTAACTCTGGTATCAGTTGATTTTTGAGGCTCAATTGCAGTTATTTGATTCAATCAATCACTCCCTTTTTGTAAAACGCTTTCACTTTTCAGTTTCGAACTGCCACTACCCTTATTATATTGAAAAAAAGTACAAAGTAAAAGGATGAAATCGTAATTAAATACAAAGCTCCTCAAACAGGTTCTCAGCTATCTTACCATTGTTTTAGAATATAAAAGTGATGCTAAGATGGAATCCTGAGAATGTTTATTAAAATTATACAAATACTAACTATAGAAAAAAGTGGAGGTAGCATTGATGATAATAAAGGGCAGAGTCAAAATGGATGAGAAAACCAAAGTATTGGTCAGTAGAATCAATACTGGCGAAATAGCAGTAATAAACCATAGGGACATCGATGAAGTCGCTGCTAACTCACTAGTCAAAAAAAAAATTGCTGCTGTTGTCAACTGTGAGCCTTCAATAAGCGGGCGTTATCCTAATCTAGGTCCTGGTATATTAAATAAAGCTAATGTTCCAATTTTTGATGTGAAGGAAGGAGATTTATTCAAAATACTTAAGGAAGGTCAGCTAATTAAAATTGAATCAGATAGCCTCTTCTATCAAGAAAAAAAAATTGCTACAGTTGAAGAGTTAACCAGTGCGAAAGTTGAAAGGTTACTCTGTGTGGCGGAAGAAAACATTGAAAAAGAATTAGGGAAATTTATTGTGAACACACTACGGTATGCATACAAAGAGAAAGATTTTATATTAGGAAAGTTATTGATACCAGATGTTAAAACCAGAATTAAAGGAAAGCATGTTCTTGTTGTGGTTAGAGGACAAAATTATCGTGAGGACCTAGGCACGATTCGCTCTTATATTAGTGAAGTCAAACCAGTTCTAATTGGTGTAGACGGAGGAGGGGATGCATTGCTTGAGTTTGGATTGATCCCGGATATGATTGTTGGAGATATGGATAGTATTACGGATGAATGTTTAATAAAGAGTAAAGAAATTATTGTGCATGCCTATCCAGATGGAAGAGCCCCAGGGATGGAGAGGGTACAGGATTTAAATCTAGAAGGGATTATATTTCCTGCACCAGGTACAAGTGAAGATATTGCCATGCTACTGGCATACGATAAAGGTGCAGACTTAATTGTGGCAGTAGGGGCACATTCAAACATGATCGATTTTTTAGAAAAAGGGCGTAAGGGTATGGCTAGTACTTTTTTAGTTCGAATGAAAATCGGTGGGAAATTGATTGATGCCAAAGGGGTTAATAAATTATATAAAAGTGTGTTTGAATTTAAACACATTATATGGCTAGTCTTAGCAGCCCTAATTCCTGTACTCATTATATTACTCATTTCACACCCCATACAAAGCTTAGTTAGGTTGTTGAGTATCAGGATTAGAATGTTTTTAGGTGTATAGATGGAGGAATGAGCCATGCTTAACATAAAATATTTTGTCATTTCTATTGCTGCAATATTTATAGCCCTGGGTATTGGTATGTTCATCGGGTTTAATATGAATGGACAAGAAATTTACTTTAAACATCAGGAGGCTTTAATAGATAGTTTAGAAAATCGCTTTAGTGAGTTTAAGATAGAAAAAGAGTTGTTAGAACAAAACATACAACAAATAACCATTGAAAACAATAAGAAGGATAATTTTATTGAAAAAGTATATTTAGAAGTTATCTCTGAGCGACTATTAGGAATCAACGTAGGGATTATTCAAACAACAGATCAGTTTTATTATAACAATATTAGAGAAACCTTAGAAAATGCTGGTGCATTGATTCCAATGGAAATCGTTTATACAGATAAACTCTTTAATGTTTCTGAATCCTATATTGACGAAATCAATTTAGTGTATCAACTAGATCTTGTGGGTAGAAGTGATTGGTTATCTTATGTGAATCATCAAATAACAGGATATGTAAAAAGTGGCGAAGCCAGTCATTTTATTGTTGAATTGGTTGATAATCAACTCATTCAGGTAGTGACTTATTATGATGATCTAACAGTCTATCCCATTAATCAAGTAGTACTTGCAGGAGGACATATTAGTGAAGACAAAAACAAACCCAATATGATTGATATAGATTTGATTAATCGGTTTAGAGAAAATAACTTGCCAACCATAGCTGTGGAGCGTTTAGACGTAGGGTATTCTTATATTTCATACTATAAGCAAGCTACTGTTTCAACGATAGATAATGTAAATACAAAAATCGGGGAAATCTCATTGGTTTTAGTGCTAAATGGAGCTGATGGGAATTTTGGAGAAAAACCCACGGCTGATGAGCTCGTCCCTTCGGTAACAAATATTGAAGAATAGGGGGCTAAAGGTTGAAAAATCATATTTCCATCGTTATTCCTGCTTATAATGAGGAAAAAAGAATTATTAAAACCCTAACAACATTAAAGAAAAGTAAAATGGTTGATGAAATAATTGTGGTAGATGATGGCTCTACCGATAAGACCTATGAGTATGCCTCAAAAGTCGAAGGAATTCAACTACTTAAACAATTAAAAAACCGTGGGAAAGGTTATGCACTGACAGTGGGCATCAATGAAGCATTGAAAAATTCAAATATCATTCTCTTATTGGATGCCGACCTAGAAGAAAGTGTCATAGATTTCTCTAAACTCATTCTTCCCATCAGCGAAGGAAGGGCTGATGTGACAATAGGCAAATTTCCACCTTCAAAGAAAAAAGGAGGCTTTGGATTTGTTAAAAAATTAGCCAAATATGGTGTTTATATACACACAGGTCATAAACTAGACACTGTACTTTCAGGACAGCGGGCCTTAAAAAGTAATGTATTGAAAAATATTAATACAAACTTTCAAGGTTACGGTGTTGAGCTTGGTATGACAATTGACATATTAAAGAAAGGATACCATATAGAAGAGGTTGAGGTGAATATGCTTCATAATGAAACCGGAAGAAACCTCACGGGATTTATTCATAGAGGAAAGCAGTTTTGGCAAATACTATGTGTTCTACTAAAACATTCTTTCAAAGAAAAGCAAAGGTGATAAAATGGAAATAATGTTACTAATCCTAAGTGCAACCCTGACTTATGTCATGAAACCCTATTTAAGACAACTGTTAATCGAATCAGGAATGATTGGTAAAAACTATGAAAACAAAGAGATCCCAGTAGGTATGGGTCTATTACTTATCCCGATTATGACCATTCAATTATTCTTAATCCAAGCCATATATCCGTTTTACTTTAAAGTTGAAAGGTTTCAACTTAATGTACTTCTGTTGTTTTTCATTGGTATATTAATGATGGCCTTTTTAGGCCTATTAGATGATACAGTAGGGAGTAGAGACACTTTAGGCTTCAAGGGACACCTTGGACAATTAGTAAGGGGACGATTAACCACAGGGGGCTTAAAGGCAGTCTTAGGGGGTCTGACGGCTTTACTGATCAGTAGCATATTATCCAGTAGTATTATAGAACTCATCTTAAACACCTTATTGTTAGGGTTATTTACTAATTTAATCAATCTACTTGATTTAAGACCAGGTAGGGCTATGAAGGGATATATTAGTCTATTGATGGTGTTTTTAATCCTTGGAATCACATATGAGTCTAGAATCATTTTCTTCACGATACTTGGATATTGTATTGTGTACCTTCCTCAGGATTTACGAGCAGAGTATATGATGGGAGATGTAGGATCTAATACACTGGGAATGACATTGGGTATTATGAGTATGTTAAGTTTTTCAAGCATCGTAAAGTATTTGCTATTGTTTATTTTAATCATCATACATATGATTGCAGAAAAATATTCAATATCAAAAATAATAGACGGTAATTCGATATTGAGGTTTATAGACAATTTAGGAAGAAAGACACATTGATATAAAGCCAGTGGCTTAATAGATGATTTAAGTGAGTAAAGATTGCAAAAGTGGGATATATAGCTAAAGATATGAGAAAAGTGGTGAAAAGATGATGATGAGTTTGAGAAGAGGTATTGTAACGTCACTTGAAAGAAAATTTAAGGGACGAACAGATATTATGGTGAAAATCAATGAGAATGAAGAAAGAGCCATCAATTATAATAATTTAACAGGAGAAGTGGAATTCAATGACGAAGTAATATTAAATACAACAGCTGTTGACTTGAAACTAGGGACAGGTGGATATCACTATGTTGTTGCTAATTTAAGATATTCAGAAATACCACTTCACGGACAAGGACATATTATGAAGTTAAGGTATACACCCTATCAGCTAAAAGTGCTAGCAGCTGAGGAACAAACCAGTCCTCACCACGATGTTTTCAAGAATTTCAAGTCATTAGAAGGATTACCAGTCATTGTTGCCACATTACACAGCATGTTAATCCCGATTGCATGCACATTGAAACAATTGAATCATCGTATACGCATTGCTTATATTATGACTGACGGAGCAGCATTGCCTATTGACTTTAGTAATACAGTGTACGAGTTGAGGTCGAAAAAAATAATTGACCACACGATTACCATAGGACATGCCTTCGGAGGAGAATTAGAGTGTGTTAATATTTACAATGGACTCATTGCAGCTAAGGAATTAACACAGTGTGATGTCATCATTGTATCCATGGGGCCTGGTATTGTGGGTACAGGAACAACCTATGGATTTAGTGGTATAGAGCAAGGAAGCATCTTAGATGCAGTTGATTTGCTAAAAGGAACAGCAATAGCTGTTCCAAGAATAAGTTTTGCAGATCCAAGAATAAGACATAAAGGAATGAGCCACCACTCCCTTACAGTGCTAGATAAAATTACTAGAAGTAAATCCAAGGTTGTGCTTCCTCATTTGAACAAAGAACAAAAGGGTTGGATTAGTCATCAGATTCAAACGTTAGGTTTAGATTCAAAGCATGAATTCATAGTGGAAGATGGTAGTATACTTGAAGATGCATTACAAAATTTTAATTTATCTGTCAATTCAATGGGGAGAAGCTTTTCTGATGATCCAGCTTTTTTCTTAACTTGTAGTGCCGCGGCTACTTATGTTCATAAGATGCGGTATGGCTTTGAAGAAAATCTGCAAGTGTAATTTGTTGGCCCTTAAAATTTGTAAGCATTTGTCTTAGTATGCCTACCTTACCGCAATAGAATAATTTCTCACGAGAGATTTTTAACACGTTAATCCACCCCTATTTTTAATTGATGTTTGTCCTATTATATTCATTGGGAGGTTAAATTATGACCATGGAAGAAAAAACGATGAAAACCGAGCGGGTTTATGAAGGGAAAATTATAAACTTGAGAGTGGATACAGTTGAATTGCCAGATAAAAAATACTCTAAAAGAGAAATTGTAGAGCACTCTGGGGCCGTAGGAATTATTGCCCTAACAGACTCAGGAAATATTGTACTGGTTAAGCAGTTCAGAAAACCTGTAGAAGATAGTCTATTAGAAATTCCTGCAGGAAAGATTGAGAAAGATGAAGAAGCTGATGCGTGCGCATTAAGAGAACTTGAAGAAGAAACAGGATACCGTACTTCTAATATGCAAAAGCTTATTTCTTTCTATACAACACCTGGTTTTTCAAATGAGGTCATACACCTCTATCTTGCCTTAGATTTGGATAAGGGAATCGCAACACCAGATGAAGATGAATATATTGAAGTAGTTGAATTAAGCATTCAAGATGCCCTTGAGATGATTGAACTTGGTGAAATTAAGGATGCAAAAACAATTATCGGTATTTTAACTGCCAATCAACGTTTTTTAAAGAAAGCCAACTCGTAAAGGACAAGGCATAAAAGTCTCCTTCTAAGCATAATGATTTTAAAAGTGATGCATTTAGAGGGGGAATAAATATGAAAAACAATCGTATAATCACATGGGTTGAGAAACACATTAAAGAACATATCTTTATATACGCCCTTGTGATTTTATGCTTTCTGATAGGAATTTCTGTAGGTGCCTTTACGGTTAAAGCGCTAGATGTCCATCAAAAACAAGAGCTTGTTTCCTATTTGAAAGGTTTTTTTCAGTTGTTTGACGCTAATGAATTAAATGGTGTGACGATTTTCAAACAATCCTTTACCAACAATTTTCAGTTACTAGCACTTAATTGGATACTAGGGATCACCGTGATTGGTATTCCTTTTGTGTTTATGATTGTTGGATTCAAGGGTTTTGTGATTGGATTTACCGTGGGGGTCCTCATTGAAGAATTTAAAATGATAGGGTTTCTATTATTTTTATTTGCTATTTTTCCACAAAACATACTCATCATAGGAATCTTTATTTTGTCAGGTGTAATCTCAACGTCTTTCACAGTACGATTAATTAAATCAAAGGTTAATAAAGTAAGAAACTTTAGCTTCGGAAAACAATTTATTCAATACAGTATACTCAATCTCATTCTGTTCGGTCTCATTATCATTCCAGGCTTGATAGAAGCATTTTTAGCGCCGATTTTTATACGGTTAATCAGTCGGTATATCTAACAAAAGCCATCAATGAAGACATAACCTAATATTAAAGCGCATTCTTAGCAGGAAATAAACACAATATGTAGAATACGTATATATATGTAAAATACTAGATTCAAGTAACGTAAATACATGCCGTATAGGGGAGTTTTCGTATGGATATATTAATAAACAATTTTATCATTTACTTAAAAAATGAAAAGCATCTGTCAACAAATACATTGGAGTCATATAAAAGAGATGTCAAGCAATTTACAAGCTACTTAGCAGGAAGTGATATCCATGATATAGAAGAAACAACAAAAACCACGATTATTACGTATCTATTTTACTTACAAAAGGAGGGGCGTGCTGCCTCTACGATTTCAAGGAGTTTAGCTTCCCTTAGGAGCTTTTATCATTATTTATTACTACATAAAAAAGTGGATATAGATCCTACGTTTAATTTAGAATCTCCTAAGATGGTGAAAAAACCACCTAACATATTAACACTTGAAGAGGTGGAATTGTTGTTACAACAACCATTAAATACTACGCCAAAAGGAATAAGGGATAAAGCTATGTTAGAATTGCTCTATGCCACCGGAATTCGTGTGACAGAGTTAATCTCATTAAATCTAGAGGATGTTAATGTAAATCTTGGATATATTAGATGTTGTAATAATACTAAAGAAAGAGTGATACCTATTGGGACCCTTTCTTTGATCGCTTTACAGAAATACATAAATTATTATCGGGATGCTTTTACTAAAGATAATGAAGAAAAAAGTTTGTTTCTTAATTATCATGGGGGCCGTTTAACGAGGCAAGGGTTTTGGAAAATTATAAAGGTTTATACAAAGCAAGCAGCTATCGAAAAAAGTATTACACCCCATACATTAAGACACTCCTTCGCAACACACCTCATTGAAAACGGAGCTGACCTTAAATCTGTGCAAGAAATGTTAGGCCATTCTGATATTTCAACAACTCAGGTATATGCACAGTTAACTAAACATAAAATCAAGGATGTATATAATAAAACCCATCCCAGGGCCTGATATCAGGTCCTGTTTTATGGATTAAATCTCTCTTATAAAAGATAAGGTGATAAAGTTCATTTTCACTTGGGTATAATAGAATTAAAAAGAGGAGGTAAGTGATGATTAATAGAGTTGTTTTATTCATTATGGATAGTGTAGGAATTGGCGCTTTACCAGATGCTGACCAATTTGGTGATGTTGGTTCCAATACCTTAGGCAATATTTCTAAGGTAGAACAAGGGATTGCCCTCCCTAACTTAACAGCATTGGGCCTTGGTAATATCGAAGACATTCAAGGTGTGAATCCGGTTGAAAGTCCCAAGGGGGCCTATGGTAAGTCAGCAGAAGTTTCTAATGGAAAGGATACAACAACAGGTCACTGGGAGCTGGTAGGCTTAGAGGTCACCGAACCCTTTAATACCTATCCACAAGGGTTTCCAGCTGATGTGGTTGAAAACTTTGAAAAACAAATCGGGAGGAAGATGTTAGGCAATAAGCCTGCTTCGGGAACGGTTATTCTTGATGAACTGGGAAAAGAGCATATGCAAACGGGCCATCCAATTGTTTATACATCTGCTGACAGTGTGTTTCAGATTGCAGCCCATGAAGAGGTGATCCTCCTAGGGGAGTTATATAAAATGTGTGAAATCGCTAGGGAGATTATGAGGGGCGACCATGCCGTTGCAAGGGTAATTGCTAGACCCTTTGTTGGGGATCCAGGCAATTTTATTCGAACATCAAACCGTAGGGATTACTCACTAGATCCATTTGGGAAAACCCTGTTAGATATAGCAAAAGAGGCAGGCAAGGATGTGATAGGTATTGGGAAAATCGAAGATATCTTTAACGGAAATGGCATTACAGAAGCAATACATACCAAGGATAATATGGATGGTATTGATCAAACCATAGCATATTTAAAAAAGGAGAATAAAGGAATTATTTTCACGAATCTAGTTGATTTTGACTCGAAATATGGCCATCGTAGAGACCCAAAAGGATATAAACAAGCTTTAGAAGAAATGGATCGTCGTATTCCTGAAATTTTAAGCCATTTAAATGATGAGGATTTAATTATATTTACTGCTGATCATGGAAACGATCCTACTTTCAAAGGGTCAGATCATACAAGGGAGTATATTCCTATTGTCATTTACGGAAAACAGGTTAAGGCCGGTGTCAATATTGGCACAAGAAAGTCTTTTGCAGACATAGCTGCAACGATTTCAGACATTCTCAATATCGATGATACAGGCAATGGTGAAAGTTTCAAAAAATTCATTTTAGAGTAGAAAATTATTAAATGTAACTAAAATGTGATATAAGGAGTTTAATATAATGGAAAATTCATATCAACAAATCAATGAATCTATTCAATATATAAAATCAAGGATTAAGAATAATCCACAAATAGGACTCATTTTAGGATCCGGGCTAGGTGTTTTAGCTGAAGAAATTAAGAATCCTGAAGTGATTGCTTACCAAGATATTCCTAATTTCCCTGTCTCTACAGTAGAAGGCCATGCAGGAGAATTGGTCATGGGAGAAATAGAGGATAAATACGTGATTGCAATGAAGGGACGTTTTCATTTTTATGAAGGCTACTCTATGAAAATGGTGACATTTCCCGTACGAGTGATGATTGCTTTAGGAATTGAAAACTTAATTGTAACAAATGCTGCTGGCGGAGCGAATTATGATTTTACTCCTGGAGACTTAATGATCATCACAGATCATATTAATTTTTCGTTTGATAACCCCCTTATCGGTATTAACGATGAGAGGTTTGGCGTCAGGTTTCCTGATTTATCAAATGCATACGACGAAGGCTTGATCGATATTGCAAAAAATGCTGCCGTTGATTTGGACATGAATATTCAAAATGGCGTCTATGCTTTTATGACTGGTCCAACCTATGAAACGCCAGCTGAAGTAAGAATGATGCGAATCCTTGGAGCTGATGCAGTGGGGATGTCAACTGTGCCCGAAATAACCGTAGCTGCCCATGGAGGGGTTAAGGCACTGGGTATTTCATGTATTACAAATATGGCCGCAGGGATACTAGACCAACCATTAAATCATGATGAGGTAATGGAAACCGCTGCCAAGACAAGAGATAACTTTGTGAATTACATCAAACGAATTATTGAAACCATTTAAGGGGGAGCTGCGATGAAGGACTTACTAGCTAAAATTCAAGAGTCAAAAGCATTTATCCTGTCAAAAACTGCATTAAAGCCAAGTATTGGTCTCATATTAGGGTCAGGATTAGGGACATTAGCAGATGAAATTGAGGATAAAGTCATAATTGATTACAAAGAGATACCCCATTTCCCCACTTCTACTGTTGAAGGTCACGCTGGACAATTAGTGCTTGGCCGATTAGAAGGAAAGTACGTTGTAGCTATGCAGGGAAGGTTTCACTACTATGAAGGGTATTCCATGCAGGAGATTACTTTTCCAGTACGTGTTATGAAGGCAATTGGGGTGGAATTGTTATTGGTGACCAATGCCTGTGGCGGGTTAAATGCAAAACTCCATCCAGGAGCACTAATGGTCATTGAAGATCATATTAATCTTACAGGAGCCAATCCGTTGATCGGCCCAAATATGTCTGAACTTGGACCAAGATTTCCAGATATGTCATCGGCTTATGATCGAGAGTTAATTGAATTAGTCCATCGGGTAGGGGCTAAACACCAGATTGAGATTCATCAAGGTGTTTATCTTGCAATCAGTGGACCAAATTACTTGTCTAAGGCGGAATTAAACATGGTGAGAATTTTAGGGGCAGATACTGTAGGTATGTCGACAGTACCCGAGGTAATTGTAGCTAGACATGCTGGCATCAAAGTCTTGGGATTATCCTGTGTAACAGATATGGCGATCCCTGAAGAACTAGAGTCGGTTAGTCATGAGCAAGTCATTGCAATTGCAAATAAAACACGTCCCCAGTTCATTTCTTTAGTGAAGGGGATTTTAAACGAGGTGTTAGAAGGGTGAGAATGGTAGATATTATTTCTAAGAAAAAGGAAGGATCTGCTTTATCTAGGGAGGAAATCATTTATTTTATAGAGGGTTATACAAATGGGAATATTCCAGATTATCAAGTTTCTGCACTATTAATGGCAATTTTCTTTCAAAAAATGAATAAAGAAGAAACTGTATATTTAACTGAAGCCATGATGAATTCAGGAGATTTGATTGACCTCAGTGATATTGAAGGAATTAAGGTGGATAAACACAGTACCGGAGGCGTTGGAGACAAAACATCCATTGCCCTAGGAGCTATGGTAGCCGCCTGCGGTGTTCCAGTAGCCAAAATGTCAGGAAGAGGATTGGGACACACCGGAGGAACCATTGATAAACTAGAGGCAATCTCAGGCTTTACTGTAGATATGACAAAAGAACAATTTGTTAATAATGTGAATGAGATAAAGTTGGCCATCGGAGGTCAAACTGGAGATTTAGCTCCCGCAGATAAAAAGTTGTATGCATTAAGAGACGTGACTGCAACTGTTGATAATATTTCATTAATTGCAAGTAGCATTATGTCTAAGAAACTGGCTTCAGGAGCAAATGCCATTGTTTTAGATGTCAAAACAGGTAGTGGTGCTTTCATGAAAGACTTAGATGACTCATTTGATCTTGCTCAGGAAATGGTTCAAATAGGCTGTCAAATGAATCGAGAAACTGTTGCCTTAATTACGGATATGGATCAACCCTTAGGGTGCGCGGTTGGAAATAGTTTAGAGGTAAAAGAAGCCATTGAAACCTTGAAGGGTAATGGACCTAAAGATTTCACAAACCTATGTATACACCTAGGTGCATATATGCTATTGCTAGCAGAGAGGGTTGCCACTGTAGAGGATGGAAAGAAAATGATACAGGATACAATTGATCAGGGCACGGCCCTTATGGTATTTGAAAAGTTCATTCAAGCCCAAGGCGGCGATCCAAAGGTGATCTATAATACTGATTTATTGTCTAAATCCAAGGGCATTTATAGACTTCAAGCCCTAGAGCAAGGTTATATACATAAAATTCAGGCCGATATCATCGGAATGAGCGCATTAGTCCTAGGGGCTGGACGAGAAACAAAAGAGAGTGTGATTGATTTATCCGTTGGGATTGTCTTGAATAAGAAGATTGGCGATTTCGTTGAAAAAGGCGATATCTTAGCCTACGTTCACTATAATGACGAATCTAAAAAAGAAGATGCTTTACAATTACTTGAAAATGCATATGAAATAAATGAAATAAAAGTTCAGCAAAGACAACTGATTTTTGGGATAGTCAGTAAAGAGGGAATGAAGAGACTGTAAGTACAGTCTCTTCATTTTTTTATATCTCTTTGTGTAACAGGAGGGTAATTTTTACATTAGCTGTGTCTTCTTCTCTCTGTATAACTATGTTTCCTGTTGGAGAATATAATATTGACAAAACAATAAGGAGGAGACGATATGCAGAGGAAAAAGTTTTTAAAGCTGATGAGTGGGTGTTTGATCTTAATGACAGTACTGGCATTAAATACCACAACCCTATTGGCTCAGCCCTTTGAATTACAGAGTAAAGCTGGAATTTTAATTGATGCTGCCACAGGTGAAGTCTTGTATGAAAAAAACATTCATGAATCATTACCACCAGCCAGTGTTACTAAAATTATGACAATGCTCTTAACTATGGAAGCGTTAGACACAAATAGAATTACTTTGAATGACAAAGTAGTCGTTAGTGAAAGAGCATCTAGTATGGGTGGCACCCAGCTTTATTTAGAACCTGGTGAGGTTAAAACAGTAGAGGAATTAATGAAAGGAATTGCCATACGATCAGCTAATGATGCCTGTGTTGCAATAGGTGAGCATATTTCAGGCTCAGAAGATGCTTTCGTTCAAAAGATGAATGAAAGAGCTAAGGAGCTGGGAATGAAAAACACGACTTTTATAAATACAAATGGACTCCCAGCAGAAGGACATGTGACTTCAGTTTATGATATCGCTTTAATGTCTAAGGAACTACTCAAGTACCCAGATGTGCAGAAATGGTTGACAACATGGATGGATACAGTGGTTGTAGGTAAAAGAGAATCAACCCAAGAGTTAGTAAATACAAATCGATTAATCCGTACTTATAAAGGTGCTACTGGACTAAAAACAGGATTTACACAAGCAGCCCTACATTGTTTATCTGCTTCAGCCACAAGAGGCAATAACACATTTATAGCTGTTGTGTTAGCGGCCCCAACCTCACAGGTTAGATTTAGTGAAGCTGCTCAATTACTTGACTTTGGATTTGCAAATTATAATACAATAGAAATTGCTGAAAGAGATGTCTTCATTGGTAATATCAACATTCAAAAAGGTCAAGAATCAATCGTTAGAGGTGTAGCAAAGGAGGACCTAAAGGTTCTTGTGAAAAAGGGTGAAGAAGACCAAGTACAAAAGGAAGTGATCTTACCACAGTTTGCTAATGCCCCTGTTCTAAAAGGTGATAAAATGGGGGAAGTGATTGCCACTATCAATGGGAAGGAAGTAGGGCGAGTAGACATTATTAGTGAGAGTGACATAGAAAAAGCTAATGTGGTCAATATGTTTACTAAAATGATAAGAAGTGTTGTTGGAGAGTAGAGCAGTGTACTATACTGCTCTACTTTTTCTTAGGAATGATTTATGCTATAATTAAATAATGTAGTGCAAAGGGGTGATGTAATTGAAGGTAATTATTAGTCATGAAAATTTAGATTTTGATGGATTGGCTAGTATGGTAGCTTGTTCAAAGTTGCATCCTGATGCAAGATTATTCTTTTCTGGCAAATTGAATGATTATGTAAAGCAATTTTTTAATTTATACAAAAATTCACTATCAATCAATCATGCTAATCAGGTGGATTTAGATGAAATAGAGGAACTCATTATTGTAGATGTGAGTACACCAAATCGAATTGGTAAGTTTAAAGAGCTCGTGGATAAAAATATAAAAATAACAATTTTTGATCATCATATTCAGGGTGATAATGTGATCGATTGTGAAAACAAAATAATTAAGCCCTATGGTGCATGTACAACTATATTGGTTCAGGAAATCATAAGCAAAGAGATCTCCTTGACTTCTTTTGAGGCAACATTACTTGCTATTGGTATTTATGCAGATACAAACTGTTTAACATTTAATGGGACAATTGATAAGGATGCGGAAGCTGTTGCCTTTCTCTTAAGCCAGGGTGCTAACATACAAATCGTTTCACAATATGTACAGGCATCTTTAGAGTATGAGCAGAACCAATTATTAAATGAATTATTAATGAAGTGTCAAGAGATTAATATCAAGGGTAATGAAGTTGTCATAGCTGTATCAACCTATGATCACTTTATTGGGGGATTAGGAAGTATCGCACATAGAATAATGGATATTAAAAGATGCGATGGGGTTTTTCTAATCGTTAAAATGGACAAGAATTGTTATGTAGTTGGAAGAAGTGGAAGTGATAACCTTAATATTCCTTATATTTTAACCCCATTTAATGGAGGGGGTCATGAACGGGCGGCCTCTGCAACTGTAAAAGAAGCAGATCCCCTTGATCTAAAAAATCAACTCATAGAATCATTAAAGGAAAGAGTTAATCCCCAATTAACAGCTGGAGAAATGATGAGCCACCCCGTAAAAACAGTGTATGAGCACATGAAAATACAAGAAGTAAATAAAATTATGCTAAGATATGGACATACTGGAATGCCGGTTCTTGAAGGAGATCAAATGATCGGTATTATTTCTAGAACTGATGTAGATAAGGCCATTATTCATGGATTAGGACATGCACCAGTAAAGGGTTTTATGACTAAGAATGTGAAAACAATTAACCCTAGCACTACCCTTAAAGAGATGAACCTATTACTAACTCGTAATAATATCGGAAGACTACCTGTAGTAGAAGATAACCAATTAATTGGAATTGTCACCAGAACAGATGTTTTGAAAATCATGTATGGTGCCGGGAGTCCCTACTGGTATAAAGAAACCTATGAAAAATCACTGAAATCCTATAATTTTAAAAAAGAGCTAGCGCAACTCCCGATGGATATACATACTATGTTCCAACAGGTAGGGCAGCTAGGAGATACAATGGGCAATGATGTTTTTATTGTGGGTGGTTTTGTAAGAGACTTTTTATTGGGTGAAGAAAATCAAGACTTGGATTTTGTTGTGGAAGGAGATGGGATTGCCTTTGCTCAAGCTTTAAATGAGATTATTCAAGGACGCCTAACGATCCATGAAAAATTCGGTACTGCAACAATCCAATTGCCAGATAAAAGGACATTGGATGTTGTCACAGCCCGAAGAGAATATTATGAGTATCCTGCAGCAATGCCCCAAGTAGAAAAGAGCTCTATTTGGAGTGATTTATTTCGAAGGGACTTTACAATTAACGCCATGGCAATTCAATTAAACAAATCCAAATTCGGTCAACTGATTGACTACTTTGGGGGAATTCAGGACTTAGAGGATAAGAATATTAGGGTTTTATATAATTTAAGCTTTGTTGAAGATCCCACACGAATATTTAGAGCAATTAGATTTAGTACACGACTTAACTTCAACATCGAAGATGAGACCAAGACATTTATACATGAAGCCATAAAAGATGGCATGTTAGATAGACTGAGTGCTGAGCGTTTAAGAGAAGAGATTTTAAACACGATTCTAGAAAAGAACATCCAAGAGAATATACTTTCACTTGATCGTTTTAAGGTATTAGAAATAATCCACCCTAAGCTTCAAGCCTCACAGGCAAATGTTGAAAAACTACAAACCTTAAAAGAGACAATAAACTATTTTAGGACATATGAGTCCAGGCCTGATGAAATTGAGGTGGTCTTAATCGTGTTAATGCACCTTTTATCTGATTTAAATGAGCATGACTTAGTGGAGAGTCTAAACAAATTGATTGCAAATAAAGGAAACTATTCAAAAATAAAAGAAACATTGGAAAATAGAAAGATCATTTATGAGCAATTAAAGCAAGAAGATCTCAATAGCTATGATCTATATCAACTCCTTAACCAGTTTTCATTAGAGAGTATCATCTATTATTATAACGACTGTGATCATTCCTATGTGAAACATTATTTACTGTTCTATGTTTTAAAGCTAAAGGAGATTCACGTAGAAATATCAGGTGAAGATTTAATTAAATTGGGGATTAAACCTGGTCCGATTTTTAGGATTGTATTAGAGAGGGTACTGGAGGAGAAGGTGAAGGGCAACATTTACCGTCGAGAAGAAGAAATTCAATTTGCTCAGCAACTTTATAGGAGCCTGAAGGGGGAGAAGAATGCCTAGTTTAGATTTAAATAGAATTTTAATGACCTTGCCAGGCATATTAATTGCATTGAGTGTTCATGAGTTTGCCCATGGATATACAGCCTATCTCTTAGGTGACCCCACTGCAAAACAGTATAAAAGATTAACACTAAATCCAATTGCCCACATTGATATAATTGGATTTTTAATGCTAATATTTGCAGGATTTGGTTGGGCTAAGCCCGTTCCCATTAATCCAAATTACTTTACAAGAAGAAAGTTAGGATACTTTCTTGTTTCCATAGCAGGACCTTTATCTAATGTCCTTTTAGCAATTTTCTTCTCCTTCGTTCTAGGGTTTCAAGTTCAATACTTTAGCAATGCCATTCTCAACAACATTTTGGTTTATACTATCTTTATTAACCTTGTTTTAGCTGTTTTTAACATGTTTCCTATTCCACCGTTAGATGGCTCTAAGTTGCTCTTAATTGCTCTACCAGATAAATATGAAGCAAAGTTTTTTGGATTAGAAAAATACTCCTATATTATTTTAATTTTACTCTTAGTATTTAATATTATTGATAAGGTACTTTTTCCTATTGTCAATTTCCTATTCCAATTACTGATGATTATGCTAATGTACGTTTTTTAGGAGGGATCTTATGGCATACAATATTAAAATAGAAGCATTTGAAGGGCCCTTCGATCTTTTGTTCCATCTTTTAGAGAAAAATGAGATTGAAATATATGATATCCCTATTCATGATATCACTGAACAATATGTGGATTATCTAAAACAAATGGAGCACTTGGACCTGGATGTAACAAGTGAATTTTTATTAATGGCAGCTACATTGTTAGAAATAAAGTCAAAAATGCTACTGCCTCGACCTATAATAGATGATCAACAGCTTGAAATAGGGGAAATAGACCCGAGAGAAGAACTAGTGAAACGGCTCTTGGAGTATAAAAAGTATAAAAATGCAGCTGGAGAATTAAGAGATAAAGAGGATTCTTTGAATAGGCTTTATTTTAAACCAAGGGAAGAATTCATAATTGAAAAAGAGATATATGATGAAGTATTAGAGGGTATGGATCTAACGGATTTGATAGGTGCCTTCGAAAAGATAATCCAGGGTAAGTTCAAACATCACGTTAAAGTCCAGCAAATTAGAGAAATGCAACGTGAAGAAGTATCCATTGAAAAAAAAGTTCAAGATTTGATTCATCTGATTAATGAGAACGGAACGGTAAGTTTTCACTCATTATTTAGTGACACCACTAGTAAGATCGAGGTAATTACAACTTTTCTAGCTTTACTAGAATTAATCAAAATGAATAAAATCATTATCCAACAAACAAAAAGTTTTGAAAGTATTATGATCAAAGAGAAAAATCTGTCACAATAACATAGAGGTGTATGAAATGGATAAAAACTATATAAAAGCAGCGATAGAAGCAATCTTATTTGCTTGGTCAGATCCGATATCCTCAAGTGAATTAAGCAATATACTCGATATCAAGGTAACTGAAACAAAAGAAATAATGAAGGAAATGATAGATGAGTTCAACTTTCACAAAAGAGGAATCCAAATTATACAGATGAATGATCATTATCAAATGTCTACTAGAGCGGAGTATCATGAAATTTTGCAGAAATTATTTGAACCTAAGCAAAATAAGGGCTTAACCCAGGCATCTTTAGAAACCCTTGCGATCATCGCATATAGACAACCGATTACTAAGACGGAAATTGAAAGTGTACGAGGTGTAAAATGTGATAAAGCAATTAGTACATTGTTTGAAAAAAACTTAATTGAAGACAGAGGAAGACTAGAGAAGACAGGAAGGCCCATTTTATTTGGGACGACACTGCATTTCTTGAAAAACTTTGGTCTTAAATCACTAGAGGATCTTCCGAAAATCACAGAGATAGATCAAGCAAATGAGGAAGAGTTAATTAAAGATATATATAATCAGCAATTAAAGGGGCGATAGGAACAATGAAACAAAGGATTGGATTTATTGGAACAGGAAACATGGCGACTGCCATTGTTCAAGGGTTAGTCAAAGATTATGTGGGCATGGAGAATTATATATCTGTAAACAACAGACCTACAACTCAAGATAAAATGTCAAAGGCTGAAAGTTTACATAAAAAATTTAATGTAAACCTAGAAGCCAGTAATCTTGATATTGTAAAAAAAAGTAAGATAATCTTTTTAACAGTAAAGCCAAACATCTACCCAAAAGTATTAGAGGAAATCAGAGAATTTATCACATCAGAGCATGTTATTGTATCGGTAGCAGCGGGTGTGAGTATTGCATTAATAGAAGGTTTTTTTGATAAGCCTGTCAAAGTAATCCGAACGATGCCTAACACACCTGTCTTTGTAGGTGAAGGAATGACGGCGGTTACACCTAATAATTACGTCACTGATGATGAGTTAAGGACAGTTGTTGAAATATTTAGTAGTATGGGTGAGGTTGAGATAATAGGGGAGGGAATAATGGATGCAATTCCAGCTATTAGTGGTAGTAGTCCCGCCTATGTTTATACATTTATTGAAGCATTGGCAGATGGAGGCGTGTCATTGGGCATTCCCAGAGATAAAGCCTATAAATTTGCAGCCCAAGCAGTTTATGGTGCCGCGAAGATGGTCTTAGAAAGCAATGAACACCCTGGAGTGTTAAAGGACCAGGTATGCTCTCCAGCAGGGTCTACCATTGAAGCACTTTATGTTTTAGAAAAAAATGGATTTAGAGGAACCATTATTGAAGCAATGAAGGCATGTACCCATAGAGCCAAGGAATTAGGCCTTAGTGAGCACAAGACACATATCGAATAAAAAAGTAGAGCAGAAATCGCTCTACTTTTTTATTGTCTTGATTTAAGTATGGATTTTATAAATAAATAACTCAATAATCTAAGTTGTTTCTAAATTTTCTTTTGACAACGATTTTAATTTATACAATTGAGTAGAATCATCTGGAAGCTTACTAAAAGACTTATAAGTAATTGTTTTGTTAGGTGATCCGCTGTGTAGTCCTAAAGCGATGGCCACATATCCTAAATTGATTTTCATAAATACTTCACCTCAGCCGTTATAGAATGTATGATAGACCTATTCATATGAATGGTACGTGATATTCATTATCAATTGATAGGGTGGTATTGATAAAACAATTAATTTCGACATCCGCAAAATAGAGTTGGAATTTATGTCGAACTTTAAAAAGCAATATTTAGAAATGAAGTCGAAAAATCATGTCGAATGAAAATGATATCGACAAATCGACACGACAAACATAGACAAAGTATTTGTCGAATAAAACTAAAGCGTTTGTCGAAATTCAGATATGTCAGTTTAAGGATGGTTATTGTCGAATCACTAACATTATGATAACCAGCAATTCGTATTCATAACCGGAGTTTTAAAAGAAAGTTACTTAAATGCGTAGTTGTTTGTAGTTGTTTGTAGTTGTTTATAGTAGCTATGGTAGTTCAATGATGATTCAAGAGGGCTTCATAGATAAACTGACAATTACATGGTAAGCGTAGACAGATTTGGTAAGATAGGTTATAATTGATACACCCTTAACTATTCTTTAAATGCATATTTAGGGAATAGTTAAGGGTGGATTAAATTGGGGCTTGCTAAATTCCCCGTTTATACTACACACGCCTACTACCATCATTTGTGGTGTCTCTACTTTACTTATTCGTTATTTGTGATAAAATTTTTATAGTTGATGCTCTTATATGTCGTCAACGTTCCCTAGTCTTTTTAATAAGCCCCAAAGGAGTGAATGTCATGTCTAGAAAAAAAAACATCTCAGTTCATAATAAGTCAGATAAACCAGATAATATTGTCACAAAAGAAAATGAAATCATTGAACAATGTTTGAAAATTGAGTCACAACTCCCCCCTTTTATGAAGGATTTCTTCTTATACTTAAAAAATGGCGTTGCCCTTACCACGCGATTGGCCTACTCAGAGGATGTCTTATTTTTTTGTAAGTACCTGGTAAGTCATACGGAATTAACTGATGCAGACCATACTACTCTTATTAAAATTGAAACGTTTCAGCAAATGACAGCCAAAGATATTAATCGCTATTTAGGTGATTTTTGTTCTAGATATAGTATAGAAAAAGAAGAATCAATTAAAATAATGGAGAACCATAATCGAGCCTTAGCTAGAAAGAAATCCTCTTTGGCGGTTTTATTTAAGTTTTTATACCGTGACGGATTAATCAAACAAAATATTTCAGATGGATTGAATCCGATTCGACTACCAAAGCCACAGCCTGATGCAATTAAGCGATTAGAAATTGATGAGGTGGCTCGAATGATTGATTGTGTGGATCTAGGTGAGGCGTTTACCGAAAAGGAAAAGACATATTGGCAAAAAACTAAATTAAGAGATAAGGCCATTTTAATGCTCTTTCTTACCTATGGGTTAAGATTAAGTGAACTTGAGCAATTAAACATTTCTTCTTTTAACTTTAATAGAGGTGAGTTCAAAATATATAGGAAGCGTGGAAAAGAAACTGCAATGCCTATTAATCGAACCTGTGAGACGGTCATCAAAGAATACATGGCAAATGAAAGACCTCAATCAAGTGCATTAGATGAGGAGCATAAGGATGCCCTCTTCCTATCGCTACAAAGAAAACGAATGACCACCAGGGCCATACGGAATATGGTGAAAAAGTATACTGCCCTAGTATTAGATACCACTGCTAAAAATGGCTATAGTCCCCATAAATTACGGGCAACTGCTGCTACGTCCCTAATTCAGCAAGGATTCTCAATTTATGATGTTCAAAATTTATTAGATCACGATGATGTCACTACCACACAGTTGTATGCAGCTCATAAAAAGGATGTTAAAAGACAAATTGTTAAAAACTTTGAGTGGCTTGATTAATAGGTTGATTAACAAAACATACAATCCGAACAAATGTTTGATGTTTCAATAGGCTTATGATATAATATAAAAAAATAGTTTAGGAGGCAGGACTCCATGTATGAGGATTTAAATGATAATCAGATTAAAATATTGCATTATATGAAATCGGAGATCAGTCAAAAGGGTTATCCCCCTTCAGTTAGAGAAATATGCCAAGCTGTTGGATTAAAATCGACTTCTACTGCCCATGGGCACTTATCGAAATTGGAGTTGAAAGGGTATATACGTAGGGATGCGACAAAACCTCGTGCAATTGAAATTTTAAGCCAGGGAGATGAACAATCCCCTTATATCCACAAGGAAATTATTAATGTCCCTATTGTTGGAAAAGTGACTGCTGGACAACCAATCTTAGCTGTAGAAAATATCGAAGACACCTTTCCTCTTCCAATCGATTTTGTTGATAGTGAGAGTACATTTATTTTAACAGTTAAAGGAGATAGCATGATTGATGATGGTATACATGAAAATGATTATGTTGTCGTCCGGCAACAATCTGATGCTCGAAATGGTGACATTGTTGTCGCATTAATTGATGATTCAGCTACAGTAAAAAGATTTTATCGTGAAAAAGATCACATTCGATTACAGCCGTCTAATACGTCCATGTCCCCTATTTTAGTTGATGATGTCACTATATTAGGTAAGGTTACTGGGGTTTTTAGGAAGATTTAGTTACTTAATAAGGAGAACTATAAAAGTAAAATAAAAAAGAAAGGAGATTTTATTCTCCTTTCTTTTTTATTTTACTTTTAGGCGTTTGCGAAACGCCATAACCCGCATTATTGCGGGACTTTTTTTAAGCATAAAAAATATAACTCCTCACCAGATTGTGGTAAAATTGAATTGTCAAGAAACAATTCCACACCATCTGAAAGGAGTTATATATGTCTATTTTAACACATAAACAGCTTTCTTTGGCTGAAATTCATTCCGATTGTGCCAATTATTTTGGAAATGATAAGCATCACTTTCTTTCTCTTTTAAAAGAAAACCTTAATCTTAATGAGATAATACCTCTTTCTTTTCATCGTAATTACTATGCATCCACTGGCAGACCTAGAAAACATCATCTTACATCAATGGTTTGGGCTTTGCTTCTGCAGCGGATTTTCTCCATTCCAAACGATACATTGTTGCTTACTTTTCTTCAGTTTTCTAAGGAACTTAGAGATTTTTGTGGTTTCACCAATGTTCCTGATGCTTCTAGATTTACTAGATTCAAACAAGATTTTTTGCTAGACTTACAATCATTCTTTGAGCATCTTGTGGATGTCACTGAACCTATTTGCCAGGCTATTGATCCTCATAAGGCCTCTATGACTGTCTTTGATACTTCTGGCATTGAAGCTTTTGTTACTGAGAACAATCCTAAATATGCTAATAAAATTATTAAACAACTTAAAGCTTTTAAAAAGAGCCATAACCTTGGTGATTCCTATGATCCATATAAAGTAGCCTATGGTTCCATGCCTTCTCATGCAGCTGCTAATCCAGAGATCAAGCAACTTTACATCAATGGTCATTTTTGTTATGTCTATAAATTTGGGATGATCACCAATGGTCTTGGTATTATTCGTGATATTACTTTTTATGACCAAGATTTTATGAATGCTCATCCTAACATCGTTGTTGACAAAAAGTCGGATTCTCCTGATGAGGATAAGTCCCTTGGTGATGCAAAAGCTCTTTTACCAGTGTTATCTGACTTTTTTAATAAACATCCACTCATTCAACCTAATATCTTTATCGGAGATGCTGCTTTTGATACCATTTCTATCTACAAAGGAATTTTTTCGGATTTAAAGTTCAATAAAGCTTATATTCCCTTAAATCCTCGTTCTTCCCTTAGCAGCTCTGAATACACTCTTACTGAAGATGGGATTCCCTGTTGTCCTCATGATCCAAAACTGCCTATGAAGCCTGAAGGCAATACTTCTCATCTTCGCTGTGGTATTCCTACTTTCAAGTTTGTCTGTCCGAAAATGTCTTGGACTAAATGTGAAGACGGCAAGTACCGACGCCGGCATAATTGCGATAATCCCTGTACTTCATCACCTTGTGGTAGAATGATTTATGTGTATCCTGAAAAAGACTTACGGGCATATCCAGGCGCCATTCGTGGTACCGATGATTGGGATAAAACCTATAAAGCCCGAGGTGTCGTTGAGCAAACCATTAACCATTTCAAAGATAGCTTTTGTATTGCTAATCGAAGAACACAGAATGCTAAAACATTGCATGCCGACCTGATTATTGCTGGTATAACGCAGCTTGTTACAGTTATCCTTGCTGACAAAATACATCAACACAAATATATCAGAAGTTTAAAACCACTTATTGCATAGTTAACCGGTACGCCTTGTCTCTTTAAAAAATTTAATCAGCACTCAATTTTCTGCCCTTCTAACTACTTTTCAAATTTAGTTTCGCAATTACCTATTATTTTACTTTTCTGAAACCAGTTCACTCTAAATAGTATATATCAAAATACTATTCATTAAGATCATAAATTGTTTGTAGTGCCTTCAGTGCTCCTAGTTTAGCATGTTCATAGGTTAATCCGCCTTGGAAATAAACAATATATGGAGGCTTGATAGGTGCATCTGCACTGAGCTCAATTGAAGAGCCTTGTATAAAGGCCCCAGCGGCCATTATAACAGACGAATCGTATCCAGGCATAGCCCAAGGTTCTGGTGTCACAAATGAGTCCACAGGCGCCGCTGATTGAACTCCTTTACAAAATGCAATTACCTTTAATTCACTACCCAATTTGATAGATTGTATGATATCACTTCTTGGGTCGTTATACTTGGGTTTCACTTCGTACCCTTCAGCTTCAAATAGCTTTGAACAAAAAACTGCACCTTTTATGGCAGCACTCACAATTTGAGGCGCCAGAAATAATCCTTGTAGCATTGTTCTTGATTGACCAAAGGTTAAACCACATTCCTTTCCTATGCCTGGGGAGGTAAGCTTATAGGATACCTCTTCTATTAAAGTTTTTTTACCCACGATATAGCCACCACCTAATGCGATGCCCCCTCCTGGGTTTTTAATAAGTGATCCAGCTAAGATATCTACCCCAACCCCTGTTGGCTCTTCGGTCTCCAAAAACTCTCCATAGCAATTATCAACCATGCATATGATATCGGATCTCCTACCCTTGATCAGTTTAACAATTTCTGCAATGGTTGAGATGGAGATAGCATCTCTAAATCCATAACCGGTAGAGCGTTGGATATAGATAAGTTTCGTTTTTTTGCTAATGGATTTATCTATTGCATCAAAATCTACCTGGCCTTCTCGAAAATCTACTTGTTTATACTTAACACCAATATTGATTAAACTCCCCTTATAATTACCACGAATTCCAATTAGTTCATCTAGGGTATCGTAGGGTTTACCCGTAACAGAAATCATTTCATCTCCTGGATTTAGTAAACCAGTTAGACATAGACTTAAGGCATGGGTGCCATTTGCGATAGTAGGTCTAACAATACTATCCTCTGCCTTAAAGACCATAGAATAAATCGCTTCTACCTTTTCTCGGCCGATGTCATTATAACCATATCCAGTTGTCCAGTTAAAGTGTTGGTCACTTAATCTGCATTCTTGCATCGCTTTTAATACTTTATATTGATTGGATTGATTGACTTGGTCTATCTGACTAAATACGTCCCCCAAAGTCTCCTCTACTCTAGTTGCTTTATCTAAAAGTCCCGCACTGATATTGAACAGTGTTCCTAGTAAATGATTTGCTGAATCCATCATTTTCATCCTCTTTTCTTTCGTGATTATGATCGAAGTGTATTAAGTTAATATTCCGTGGAGGTCATCGCTTCCTCTGAACTGGATTTCGCTTTATGTAGATATGCCTTATGAGTACTTAAACAAATTGGACATTGCTTGTGTCCAAAGTAATACGACTTATCGATTAATCGTTGACGCTTAAGTCCTTTATTTAAGCCCTCTTTCACACCGAAGCGTCTGCCAACGCCATATCCCATTAGAATTAATACAAGTGAATAACTTAATATATATCCATATAGCATTATATCCCTCCTAGAGGCTTGAATACAAGTAGTTTATTAGAATTGCCACCGGGATGATGATTAAGGTGTTAATCCAGCTCATCATAAAGGAGATAACAACTAAAATTAAGATTGTTATGCTCACTTCTACTTTCCCAAAACTGTTAACTAAATTGGGAAACCCATACTTGCGATCATAGTAACAATCCATCAGGTCATCCATGAGTTGAATGATCATTATAATGATCATACTATGTAAAAAAATCCATACTGGGATAAGTAGTAAATTTATAAATATGATTAATAGAAGTTCTTGATAAGATTTCAATTGACTAGGCAGCATTAAATTTAGTTTTCTAAACATACCTAGAGCATAGGCTGAAGTAAACAATCCAAAGCTATAAAATGGATCAAGTATCATGGCCATTGACATGAACAGCAGGCAGTAAGGAAGGCGGTGCTTCATGATTTCCAAGTAAAAATGACCTTTATGATAAAAATCTTGGTCTATTTCATCATCTAGTATTTTAATAATGACGCCAATGAGAAAAATTGCAATATAACGTCTAACTATTTCGCCCCACAAACATACTCACCTCTTTAAAGCCGATTTTTTTTGTGGCAGATATAGGAATGATATAGGTGCTAGGAAACTTTTTTTTGAGATCATGGAGAATGCGCTTATCTTGTACTTTGTCCATCTTATTAGCAAGAATACAATAAGCCTTCTTGAGGCTAGCAAATTCGTTAATTTGATAATCGATCTGACTTAATGAATTAATTTCATTTTTGTCCATTGCCCAAACATCAATGATATGTAATAGAATTTCTGCATCTTGTAACGTGCTCAGTGTCTGAATCATCGAAGTGCGCACTTGGTCATTTTGAGGAATGCCATCTATTAAACCTCCGGTATCTAAAAAAGTACAATTAACAGTTCCTTTATAAACAGGAATTGACAAGTGAATTTCATAAACTTCTTTGGTTTTAAAAGGTGTTGGACCGATTAACATATTCTTTGCAATGTCTATGGCGTAATGTCTTTTTCTTACTTCACCTTTATCGGTTAGTACATTGATTTCACAGGTGTCCACCCCTAAGTATTCTGCGAAATTTAAAAATAGAGTTGTTTTTCCCACGTTTGGTTTGCCAATTAATATGCAGTTAGGCATTTAATTCTCACCCTCCGTAAAATCAAAGTCGTTTCTTAACAAGATCATCAGATCATCTCGTGTGTAAATACTTTTGTGCCTCAATCGAACAGCTTGCTTCCTGATTGCTTTCTCAATTAGATTTCGAACAAGTCGTGCATTTCCAGAATTGATGCCATCCCTCTTCTTCTTGGAAGCCAGTAGACTATATAATTTGGCTTTAGCAGATTTAGATAGTACATATTCTTTTTGTTCAACCATTAATTCTGATATATCAATCAATTCTTCAATTGTATAGTCTTCGAAATCGATGTGTATAGGAAATCTAGACTGTAGCCCTGGGTTGATCTGAAGAAATTCATCCATTTCTTCCATATATCCTGCTAGAATCAGTATCAATTCATCCTTATGGTCCTCCATGGCCTTCACTAAAGCGTCTATGGCTTCCTTACCAAAATCCTTTTCCCCTCCTCTTGCTAAAGAATATGCCTCATCAATAAAAAGAATGCCACCTAATGCATCCTTTACTTGTTGTTTTACCTTTTGAGCAGTATGACCAATATACTCCCCAACAAGGTCTGCCCGTTCTATCTCAATTAAATGACCTTTTTTTAAAATACCCATGGCACAAAAAATTTTTCCTAAAAGTCTGGCAATGGTTGTTTTGCCTGTGCCCGGATTACCCTTGAAAATCATATGTAAAACTAAAGGTGCGGATTGAAGTCCAGCATTGCGTCTTATTTGCTGCATTTCAGTATAAGCTATCATTTCATTTACAAGTACTTTGACTTTTTTCAGTCCGATTAATTCATTTAACTCTTCTAATAGATTATCTAGAGATTGAATATCTTGTTCCTTTGATATGAATGGCTTTTCAGATTGAGATTGGGATTGCGAGGTCGTTTCAAAAACAATCATCTGACGGATTAATTCATTACTTGAAATATCACCTTTGCGAAAGGCATTAAATGGATAATTCATTATGATCCCTCACTTAAATACAAAGATACTATTGTATTCTATTCATATAAATTTAAAAAGTGACATAAAAAAATGCCTATTTATTTAAATTAAAAATAAATAGACATTTCAAATTCATAATATATCATAATTGTACACCAATAAAACAAAGGACATAGCATCAGCCTAGAATGCCCTAGGGTTTAGGTATTACTCACCTTGTTTTTTTGATGACTGCATAAAATTAATGGGTGTAATAGGCAGAATGGTTGAAATAGCATGTTTATAGATCAATTGTTGCTTCCCATCACTGTCTAGTACAATGGTATAATTGTCGAATCCTTTAACAAATCCCTTTAATTGAAAACCATTAACTAGGTATATCGTGATTTGTATGTTTTCTTTACGAACTTGATTCAAAAATACATCTTGAAGATTGATGTTGTTTTTCATTATACTCACTCCTTATATGGTGTTGTTAATACTATTCTATGATAAATTGAAATATCCTTCTACATTCTTCAGAATGGCTTCAATTATATTCGAAGAGGATTGATCCGTTAAATTATACCACTGAATTTCCTGATAACGATTAAACCAAGTTAGTTGACGTTTAGCATATCTACGGGTGTCTCTCTTTAAAATAGTGATTGCTTCCTCAAGATCATACTGACCTTCTAAGTAAGCAATGATTTCTTTATAGCCTAGACCCTTAAAAGCTATTAATTCTGGGGTATACCCACAATCTAGCAAATTCTTTACTTCTTCAATTAAACCAGTTTCAATCATTTGATCTACTCGATAGTTGATTCTTTCATATAACTCGCTACGGTCTCTGGTTAACCCAATGAGTAAGGGCTCATAACAGGTGTTCTTTTCAATGTCATTTTTAAAATCTCCGAAATTTTCACCGGATTCATAGTTCACCTCTAATGCTCGAATCACACGTTTCACATTGTTGGGATGAATTTTGGTTGCAGCATTAGGATCGATGTCTTGAAGCTTTTTATATACATATTCATTACCATATAATTGAGCGTCTTTCTGGAGTTTCTGCCTAAGATTCCAGTTTGAAACCGCACTGGTAAAATCCATATCATAAAGAAGTGAATTGATGTACAATCCAGTACCTCCAGCAACAATAGGGAATTTATTTCTTTTCGTTATGGCATCAATCAGTCGTGCTGCCTCTGACTGAAAATCAGCCACTGTAAATGAAGCATCAGGTTCAATAATATCAATTAGATGATGTGGAATACCCTGTTGTTCCTCTAAAGAGGGTTTTGCGGTGCCTATATTCATGTGGCGATAAAGTTGCATAGAGTCAGCAGAGATAATTTCTCCCTTTAGTCGCTGACATAAAGCAATACTTGTTTCCGTTTTACCAACAGCTGTAGGACCTACAAGCATTAATATTTTTTTTTTCAAGTTACCCCTCCTATTCTATTGTATCCGTTTAAATAATTTTTCAATCTGATTTTTTGTTAGTGTTAATAAAATAGGTCGACCATGGGGACAAGTTAAAGGTGGTTCTAACTTCTCTAAGTCCCTAATTAATTGCTGTATTTCTTGAATATCTAAAATATCCATTGCTTTAATCGCCTCTTTACAGGATCTTTGAATGATTTTTTCTCTAATATAGTCAGGTTTGACGTGCTTTTCGTTCTTCACTTGATCAATGAGTTCAAAAATAAAATTGTAATCCTTGGGTTTGTCCAACAACAGAGGAACAGCTCTTATAATGATACTATTTTGTCCAAAGGCTTCTAATTCAAAACCCAGTGGAATAAACTCAGAAATGTTTTCTATGAGTGTTATATAATCCTCATGAGAAAATTCTAATACAACTGGTGTTAAAAGCTGTTGAGAAGCAACCGTTTCTTTTTTGAGTTCTTCATGAAATTGGATATACAATAGCTTTTCATGGGCAGCATGTTGATCTATTAGATACACGGACTGATCCTTTTCAATGACAATATAGGTATTGAAAAGTTGTCCCACCACTTTATAATTCTGTAAGTACGTTTTGATAAAGTTCTTCTGTAGTTGAGGGTTTGTCCTTATCCCTCTTGATTCTACAGGCAGTTCATTAGATATAATAGATGCAACATTTAACTGGGTATCCTCAGTTTTCAAAGTATTGACCATGGGTGGAGGCTGCACCTTGGGTCGACTATCCATCACATATTGAGAATTGTATTCTTTTACTTTTTCCTGCTCATCGGCTACCATGACCTTATCCTGCTGTTTAACCCCAATGGATTCTTTAGACTGAATATTTTCTTGAGACAAATTAATCTCTTTTAAATGATGGTGCTGCTGATGTTGATTTTTTGTGGAGGGAATCATCATTATTTCTGAAATGGTACTACTTTCAGAGAGCACCTGAGTAACGTAATTGTAAATATAATGATATATTTCCTTCTCTTTGTGAAATTTGATCTCGGTTTTTGAAGGGTGGACATTGATATCTGCATCCTCAGGATCAATTTTGATATTTAAAACACAAATCGGGTACTTATTGATTGGTATTTTTCCTTTATAGGCCTCTTCTATTGCTTGACTGATCAGTTTACTTTTAATATACCTTCCATTAACATAGAATATTTGAAAGCTTCTATTCCCACGCACAAAATCTACTTGACTAATGAAGCCATCCAACTCAAGAGCTGGTTTGTTAACAGATAAGGGGATGAGATTTTGAAAAAAGTTTTTTTCGAATACCGATAAAATAACACTAGATAGCGTCCCATCCCCTGGAGTTGTGAAGATCGTTGTCTGGTTATTTATGTATTTAAAAGCAATATGTGGGCTGCTTAAGGCTAAGCGAGAAATCATTTCACTAATGCGAGCAGTTTCAGCCTGTGTACTTTTCATAAACTTATAACGTGGAGGCGTGTTGAAAAAAACATTTTTGATAATCATTGTTGTTCCCGTTGGACATCCAACTTTTTTCTGATTAGTAATCTCGCCACCTTCAATCTCAGTTAAAATTCCATAGCTTTGATCCTTAGGCTTTGTGATCATTTCTACTTGAGATACAGCAGAAATACTTGCTAAGGCTTCTCCCCGAAACCCCAAAGAAAAGGTTGTACTTAAATCCTGCAATGAGGAAATTTTGGAAGTACTATGGCGCATAAATGCTCGGTTCACATCATCACTGGAGATGCCGATACCGTTATCGGTTACCCGAATGTACTTCTTACCACCCTCTTTTATTTCGAGAGTAATGGCAGTTCCCCCAGCATCTATTGCATTTTCAATTAGTTCCTTAACAATCGAATAAGGACCTTCAACCACCTCTCCAGCAGCAATTTTATTAATAGTTAAATTATCTAGCAGTTTAATCTGAGGCATCTCTTTCACTCCTTAGTCTCTAGGGTGGGTGTACAGGAACTATAAGCTACTAATTCTTTTTTGCAGTTGGTATAAAAGATTCATTGCCGTCATCGGCGTGGTTTCCAATAGATTAAGAGAACGAATATCTTCAATAATTTCATTGTAAGAGAAGCTAGTTAAATCTAATTGTATACCGTTAGTATCTCTTGAATTTCCTTCTGACTCTCGAGATAACGCAATTTCTTCTTCAGCAGGAATTTTTATTTCATTATTCTTTTTCTCTAGATCACTTAATATTTCTTGAGCTCTTATAAGGGTGTTTAGTGGTAGGCCTGCTAGCTTAGCTACTTGTATGCCATAGCTTTTACTGGTACTACCCGATACTACTTTTCGAAGAAACACAATTTCCTCTCCATCCTCTTCTACTAATATATTATAATTTTTAACACCCTGGATTTTCCCTTCCAGCTCTGTTAGTTCATGATAGTGGGTTGAAAAAAGTGTCTTACTTTTTTTATATTGCTGCATATACTCAATAACAGCCCAGGCGATGCTTAATCCATCAAAGGTACTTGTACCTCTTCCGATTTCATCTAGGATCACTAAACTGTTGGCAGTGGCGTTATTTAAAATATTAGCCATTTCACTCATTTCAACCATGAAGGTACTATGGCCCTGGGCAAGGTCATCGCTAGCGCCAATTCTTGTGAAAATCCGATCAACAATTCCAATAGATGCTTCAGATGCAGGCACAAATGAGCCTATTTGAGCCATTAATACAATCAATGCGACTTGCCGCATATAGGTTGACTTTCCTGCCATATTAGGACCTGTAATGATAGACATAGAACAATCCCGATTATCCATATAAGTATCATTTGGGACAAAGGACTCTTTGTTGAAGGTTAATTCCACAACTGGATGTCTGCCTTCCACAATCTTAATTTCATTTGAAGTGTTTATATGTGGCTTAATAAAATTGTTTTCAGCAGCAATTTCAGCAAAGGAGTAGAGTACATCTAACTCAGCGATGGCTCTAGCAGTTTGCTGTATTCTTGTTATTTCGTGGGCAATTTTTTCCCTAACTTCTATAAATAAGTGATACTCCAGTAGGATGACCTTTTCCTCAGCACCTAATATCTTTGACTCAATTTCCTTTAGTTCTGGTGTCACATAGCGTTCACAATTGGCTAATGTTTGTTTTCGGATATACTCGGTGGGAACCATAGATAGATTTGATTTAGTGATTTCTATGTAATATCCAAAAATCTTGTTGTATTTAATTTTTAAAGATTTAATGCCACTGTTCACTCTTTCCTTTTGTTCTAGTTGAGCAATCCATTGTCGTCCCTCTGTGGACGCATTTTTAAGCTCATCTACCTCTTTGTGGTAGCCCTCTTGGATGATTCCACCGTCCTTAGAAGAAAGAGGTGCATCCTCAAGAATGGACAGTTCCACAAGAGAATGAACTTCGTCTAAAGGATCAATGCTCTGTACTAAGCTTTGAAATGTTTCACCTTGAATTTTTTCCAACCCATTGATAATGGAAGGTAAATATGAGAGGGAATTTTTTAAGGCAATTAAGTCACGGGGCGTCACTGAGCCATATGAAATTTTTCCTGCTAGACGTTCTAGATCATATATTTTTTTTAAGGACTCCTTAAGTTCTTGACGCAACTCTATTTGCTCCTTTAAAAGCTGGACAGCCTCTAGTCTCTTATTAATGATGACAGGATCAATAAGGGGCGCCTCAATCCATTTTCTCAGCATTCTCCCCCCCATAGCCGTTGATGTTTTATCCAGAACACCTAATAAAGAACCTTTTTTACTCTTTGATCGTATTGTTTCAGTCAACTCCAAGTTCTTTCTCGTGTTAATGTCTAATGTCATCTTTTCATGGATACTATAAACGTTAATGTGATTAATATGTTCTAGTGCTCGTTTTTGTGTTGTTTTTAAATAATGAAATAAGGCTCCTGCAGCATTAATTCCTAAATGTGAAGGGTGGAAACCTAAACCTTCCAGACTAACGACATTGAAGTGATCTTTAATTTGGTTTAAGGCAAAGGTGTCTTCATAGCTCCATTCCTCATAGCCATTGGTATAAAAATCAAATCTTTTTTTAATCATACTTATAATGGTTGGATCTTCTTTATCTGTTTCAATAAAGTACAGCAACTCTTGGGGTAAGACTCTACCCATTTCGTCAATCAGCATTTGAGGATGAATGTTTTCTTTAATTTCTGTTGCAAAAAGATCGCCAGTGGAGATATCCACATAAGCCAGTCCAAATCCAGTACGAGAACCAAAGACAGACATTAAATAGTTATTCTTTTTATCATCTAATAATTGGGTATCAATCAAAGTTCCAGGTGTAATGACTCTGACGACATCTCGTTTAACGATCCCCTTTGCTTGGGAGACATCTTCTATCTGTTCACAAATTGCTACCTTGTAACCATTGCTTACAAGTCGATCTATGTATCCTGTAGCTGCGTGATGAGGGACACCACACATAGGCGCACGCTCCTCAAGACCACAGGAACGCCCTGTTAGGGTGATCTCTAACTCTCTAGAGGCAGTTTCGGCATCTTGAAAGAACAATTCATAAAAGTCTCCCATTCGAAAAAATAAAAGTGAATCTGGATACTGTTTTTTGATATCAAAATATTGTTGCATCATTGGTGTCAAATTAGCCAATATATACGCCCTCCGATCTTTTCATCATATTTATATTATAACAAAAGTCAAGACTCAAAACTATGACTCAACTCATTAAAATAGAATGCTATTTAGCATTCTATTTTAATAACTCTCCGTTTAAGGAAAAGGTCTTGGGCTCCGTAATTTTCACCCTAACAATTTGACCGATATCTTCTTTATTACCAGCAAAGTTGACCAACTTACTTTGTGGGGTTCTTCCCATTAATTTGGCGTCATCGGTTTTACTTGTTCCTTCTACTAAAACTTCAACAACTTTATTTAAGTATGCTTTGTTTATTTCACCACTAATGCGATTTACAGCCTCTATTAAGCGATTAAATCTTTCGTGTTTTACATCGTCTGGGACATGGTTTTCCATCTTTGCTGCTGGAGTTTCCTGTCTCAGGGAATATAAATACGTATAGGCAGAGTTAAATCTTGCTTTTTCAACGACATTCAATGTTTCTTTAAAATCATCCTCTGTTTCTCCAGGGAAACCGACAATAATATCCGTTGTCAGGGCAACATTTGGGACCTTAGACCTTACTTTTTCAACAAGCTCTAAGTATGCTTCTTTCGTATATTTACGATTCATTGCCTTAAGAATGTCATTACTTCCTGCTTGAAAAGGAAGATGTAAGTGTGCGCATACTTTAGTGCAAACAGTCATCGCACTAATGAGAGAATCTGATAAATCTTTAGGGTGGGAGGTCATAAAACGAATTCTCTCAATCCCCTCTATTTTATTTAGTACTTTTAATAGATTTCCAAAATCAGTTTCTTCTTCTAATGTCTTACCATATGAATTCACATTTTGTCCTAACAGGGTAATTTCTTTTGTACCATTTTTTGCCAGTTCTTCTACTTCATCTATAATTTCCTGAACTTCTCTGCTACGTTCTCGCCCCCGTGTATGGGGAACAATACAGTATGTACAAAAGTTATTACAACCGAACATAATGTTGATAAAGGCTTTTAATCCATACTTTCGCGTAACAGGCAGACCTTCTACAATATCACCTTCTTTGTCCCATACATCAATGATCATATTATCGGACTCCATGCTTGTTGATAATAACTCAGGAAACTTATGTAGGTTATGTGTGCCAAAAACAAGATCTACATGGCGGTATTTTGATTTAATTTCTTTTACAACATGGGGCTGTTGCATCATGCATCCACATACTGCAATGGTTAAATCATGTTTTTCCTTCTTTAGGTTTTTTAATGAACCGATATTTCCGTATACCTTTAACTCAGCGTTCTCTCGCACACAGCATGTATTATATATAATTAAGTTTGCTTCGTTCTTATCATTCGTCTCTATATAGCCTATGTTTTGCAAAATGCCCGCTAATTTTTCTGAATCATGCTCATTCATTTGGCAGCCGTAGGTTACAGTGAGATGTTTCTTTCTCTTGCCAGTCCTCTCGTACTCTGCATCGTTTATTTCCCTTAATTTATTTATGATTTCACGTTGTTTATTTAGATCTTCTTCTGAAATCTTAACTTCTTCTCGTTTACTCATAGCAATTCCTCCTCTTAAATATCATTATATATTATACCAAAATTATTCAGTCTTGTTAAATAAAAAAAAGACCAGGATATTAACCCTGGTCAAATAACTCTTTTGGTTTATTTATGACCTCTTCAACTACAGCATCGATTAGTATGCTTAGTTGATCCTCTGAAATATTGAAACCTTGATTCACGATGAAATCAATTACATATTCTTTTTTCAAATCGCCTTTTTGAGACTGCCCTTTGTAATATTTCTCCACAGCTAAAACAGCCACTTCGATCCAGAAGGTTAAATTGTCTCTTTGCTCCTTGGTGGTCTTTTCTTTTATCCATGGCACCAGGATATACGTTACCACCGCTCCAATAATAGGAATAATAATTTTAATAGCTATATCAATATTCATCTTGAACATCTTCCTTTCTCACCTTAGATTTTTTAATGCTGGAAAGCATCCAGAGTTCTCCTGTTGTGAAAGCAAACCATGCAGCAATAAGAGTTGTTGGTTCATGCCCAACATTCTTGAATGTGTACAATACCGCCACCGTGAAGGTTGTGTTAAGCAATATAACCAGGGTCACCATAAACTTAGAGAACCGGTTTTTCTTTTTTTGTTTACGCCTTTGTTTTATTAATTTCTCAAGCTCCTTGTCTGTTATATGGTCCAAAACTTACACCTCCTTACTGTAGTATTAAATCATTCTTTTTCATCGCTGCAGTCACTTGGCCATTAGAACTTATAACCACCCTGTCTCCGCTTATATGCTGCACGTCATAAACTCTGGCATATACAAAACTGGCAAGGTTGCCTCCTGTATATGTTTTAGCTCCATTTCTAACCTTCACTCTGCTACCTTTTTTAATCGTTGCTGCACTGGATCCAGGAGAAACAGGTTCTCCAGATTGGGTAGTTATGAAAGTATCGAAACCTTTTGACTTTAGCTTTCTAGCTTGCGATTCTGCATTTGATTTATTGCTGTATGCACCTACTTGCACTTTATACAATCCGTCTACCTTGACCATATAGGTGTCAAAACCTGCAGCTTCTACCCTTGCAGCTAAAGCGTCTGCATTCGCCCTGTTGCTAAAAGCACCTGTCTGGACTCTATACAGTACATTTCCATTAGGTGGTTTTGTGGCGGGTCCGCTCAGCCTTTTGTTTACCTCATCTGCAATATAAGGAAACTTGCTTTCTAGGTATGGCCCAGGACAATTAGTTGCTGCAAACCATTTATGCATGGTTAGGTTGCCTCTTTCGTCTCCTGTAAAGTTCAGCTTTTCTATGCCGTTACGCTTACAGATATCTACACATAGCTCTACTGTTTTTTCTAGAGCTACATCAGATACAGGCCAATTAGGGGCTCCGCCGCTGTTTGCCACTTCTATAGTAACCGCTTGGTTGTCATTTGCAGCACTTGAACTTGTCCATGCACGATTTTTTTCTTCTACGTACATTCCGACTCTACCTCTATTGTCTACCCCGTAGTTGGAGCTGGCCCTTCTACTTGATGGCTTAAATATTTCGCCAACTCGCTCGACTGATAAATTACCAGCCACATGATGAATGGTGATTTTTCTTATTTTGTCTCGTCTTGGATTTGTGCTATTGGGTGAAATATTGGTGTGATTTACTAATGGGCTGTTGCTCATTGTCAATTCCTCCTTTACATATTTTGGATATACCAAACAAAAAAGCCTAACAACGTAGTAATCGTTAGACCCATAGCCCACTTTATAGTGGTTACAAGTGACTTTATTTGCTCGCAAAGATTTTCTATTTTTGTTTCAGTGCGAGACTGATGTTGTTCGAGTTTATCAATTCGCTCGGAATGATTGTTAAGTCTCTTGTCTTGAGTATTGAGCCTTTGTTCTATACTCCTGTGTTTTTCAACGCAAACCATGTTATCCATAAGCTAACTCCTTTCACATTTTATAATAATGGATTAAATGTTTTGTCTGCCTCACCTCCCTTCTTTATCTTATGAACCTCTGATGAGGGTAAGGTTTTTCAATACGGAACACTTCAAGTAGTAGCTGTCGCAATGTTGCAGTATGCCTAAATAGCTCTGCACGCAAGTGTTTACATCTTCAAAAGTTACATCGTTCCTGCCATAAGCTTTCTGCAGATATTTTAACCTTCTCTTCATTTTCTTGGCGGTTTTTTTCTTAAGTTTCATGTGTGTTGGCCATATTCTAAATCCAACAAACTCAATACCTACAGGTGTGGGTCTTATACAAGTTTTTCTATTTAGGTGTAGTTCTAGTTCGCTATTCAGGAAGTTCTCTATTTCCACCTTTAACCTGTGCAAGTATTTCTTGTCATGATGCAAAACAATAAAGTCATCCATATATCTTATGAAATACTTTATTTGCAGCTTGTGTTTACAAAATTGATCTAATTCGTTGAGGTATATATTTGCTAGGAGTTGACTTGTAAGATTACCTATAGGCATACCCTTATCGTGGAGCCTCATATATTTAGGACAATCTCCCGGTTCCATACCTAACGGTAGCCCAAAGGCCATATCTTCGCTTTGAATTATCTCCTCCATCAACCAAAGTACGTCTTTGTCTTTTATCTTTTTTCTTAAAATTTTCAAGGCTATAGAATGATCTACCCTGTAAAAATATTTAGATATATCCATCTTTAGGTAGTAATATTTTTGTGGCTTTCTGTCTATTTGCCTTAACCAATACTGCAACTTTTTAGCCGCTTGATGAGTGCCTCTTCCTATTCTGCAAGCGTAGCTATGTTCTGTATAGGTTTTTTCAAACAAAGGGTTGAGAACCCTATAAATTGCCCACTGAACCACTCTATCCTTAAATGGCAGAGCCATAATAAGTCTTTTTTTAGGTTCATGAACATAGAACTCTCTATACCTGCCAACTTTATATGCTTTCCAGATAAGCTCGTTTTGTATCTGGATTAGATTCTCTTCAAGATTCGCACTAAATTTAAGTATTTCATCCCTAAACCGTTTATCTTTTCTAGCCTCTAAATAAGCAAAATACAAATTCTCAAAGTCGTATATTTGTTCATACAAGTAGCCATATCTTTTCATGTCTTTTCATATCTTGTCCTTTCCTTGTTGTAATTTGTGCTATGTGTAATACTCTTCGAGAATAAACCTACTAGCTATTTCCATAGCAATATATTTTTTTGCCTTTTAGGCAGGGAAATGGACCCCTTATTTTCCATGCACTGTGCAAGCTCCCTTGGGAATCTTGCCTTCTGGCGATGAAAATGAGCGGAGCGGAACCCAATGTTCGTACTCACGTTAGACCGAGGGTTGTTCAAGTTCACAGCGAACACCCCAGCATTGGACGTGTTGTTCCAGTTGCCACCGAAATACGGCAACGATGATCCATTCCCTATATTTATGTTTACTTGGCCGACTTCATCCAGCCTCCAAGCATTCTTCCTATTTCATTTAACATCTTGGACCAGTGTTCATACTTTCTTAAAGGCAGGTACCTTACCTTTAAATCTGCCGCAAGTCTTATTTGCATTCTAAGCCACTCTAATTCGATATCTATTTCTTGCAGCGTTGTTTTCTTGTGATATTTTTTATTAGCTCTAATGATAAGGTGGGTTATTTCACTCATTGTTTTTCTTATATCTGCAGCCATAACATGCTTTTCGTGTTTTGGGAATTGTCGCAAGCATTCGTTCCCGTAGAGAATCATGTCATAAGTTTTTTGCAATATTTTAAAGTCTGCATTCATATCAAATATCTCCCTATTTTTTAAATAATAAAGGCCCGCTATCGCAGGCCTTTCAGATTATCAGCTCCACAGATTACAGATCTACATAAGCGGAGCGGAACCCAATGAGCGTACTCACGTGAGACCGAGGGTTGCCCAAGCTCACAGCGAACACCCCAGCATTGGACGTGAGGTCCCAGCGGCCACCGAAATACGGCAACCTTTCTCCTTCATTTCTCATGTAAACCCTGTCTTGGCCATGATCACTGTTGTCTTGAGGGAATAGTGCTAAAGTTTTTAGTATTTCTGGGATGTCTACTCCACTTGCAGCACTTATAGTCTCAAATGTTTCGTTTGCAGAACTAGAACCTCCGGTAGGGTTCTGGATGCTTGTATTGATTCTAATGCCACTAGGGGAAGAAGTAGCTGCATCAAGTTTCAAAGTTCCCGTAGTGCCAGGATCTACAAATGAACCATCTGGCATAATAGCTTTCCAAAGAGTACTATTAACACTTTGATTTACGTGCATTGCAGCATTGTTATAAGGGATAATTTGAATTTCTCCATCAACTAACCTGTATCCACCAAACCACTCCCAGACGTTTCCGTTAAGGTCATAAATTCCATCCGTAGTTCCATCGTGTGCCCAGCTTGCAGGTCCAGATCCAGTGGCTACTCTTTGTATTCTTCCAGAGCTGTCAAGACCTGTCGATGCTATCCCTCTTTCATGAGCTGCAGAGTGATCACTTCCATAATTATTATTACCTCTTGGCATTGTTCCATTTTTCTTGGACCATAGAGCTAATGCAGCTCTTTCTGCATTAGTCATAAGATGCCAACCCATACCTTTGTTCTCGCAAAATTGTTTTGCCTGGTCAAAGTTCAATGAATGTCTTGGATCCATCAATGGAAGGCTATACGCTCTATCTCCTTTTACGATGTTTTGATATTTGGAAATATAAATATTATTTTTTTCCACACCATCAATAATCCATGCCGGATGAGTGTTTTGGGTAGCTCCTGCGACAACATCCGAATTTCTTAATCTAGGCACTCTTACCATAAAACTTGGCATTCCTCTATCGTCCAAGATGATAGTGTTTTTCCCACCACTCAAGCCTTCTACAGCCAATTTCAACATATCGTAATTCATTATCTAAGACCTCCTTCGTTTAATGCCCACAATGTCAAAGTTACATTATCCATAGAAAAAGGAACTGGTTCGAGTCTAAATGATTCTTCCTCGCCCTCAGTTCCTTCGCCTTCTACATCCTCTATAGGCACTTCTTTATATTCTCTTGCCGGAATGTCTATTTGAGCTATATACCTTTGAGATACTCCAGTTGTTAATATTCCATCACTGTTCTCGCAGATATCAATCTGTACTGGATAATCTCTTTCGCACCTAGCTAGATTTATAAATAACTCATCTCTAAAAGAGAGAAGGTTGTTCCCCTCTTGGAGATATTCAATCTTTTGTCCTTCGTTTTTTTCGATTATTTTCATGCTTAAACCCTCCAATTCCTTTTAATTTCCATCGTCTTTTCCGCTATATATTCAGCCTTTTCTTTAGCCTCTTTACTGGCGGTATTTGAGTTTTGGCCGAAGTCTTTAAGGATTTGCTCTTGCCTTTGTTTTCTTTCATTGTTCTTAACTATAAAATTAGACATTATTGATACATACCTCCTTGAATATAATATTTAATTGTTATGTTAGTAGCACTGCCTGTAAAGGCAATCTTGAATCCGTTTAACTGTTTATCTGTAATTAAAATATTTCCTGCATTTCCGTTTGCAGATACTACCTCAGTATGAATTCTATAATCTGTTGTATCTCTAGGTTTATTCATGGCTACGGTTTTTATGGAGTTGTTAAAAGGGAACACATCTGTGTTTAAAAGAGAAATTTCGCCTATCTCTCCCTCAAGATCCGCTAGTACTCTTTTTTGTTGAAGGTTCATTTGTGTCAACATGCATGACATTAAGCTAGATTCGTATATTCCGTCTTCCATTCGGTTCATATTTACTTCATCGTGGAGTGTGCCTTCTTGGAGGACGTTGTCGTGTTGGTCCAGCACCTCGTCTTGCCATTTTATGATATTGTAAGGGTTCATTCTATATCACCTCGCTATAAGTGTATTCAAAGCCAGTCATAAAACCTTGCCTTCTGGCTTTTTCAATTACATCTGTCTGTTCGTCAATTACAGAGCCTCTGTTGTCGATTAACTCTACTCTTGTTATTGTTTGAGGAACTTGAGCTGCAGGAATGTAGAATAATATCCTAATTGTCATTCCTTGTCTTTCTACTTTCCTAATAGGGATTATTTCTTTAACACCATTAGAAAAAGTCACTCTTGCCTCTTTTGTCATGATTTCTATACTGTCTAAAAGTCTTTGTATCCCATAATTATTCATTATACCACCTCTATTCTTGTGTATTTGAGGTTCTTGCTACATACTAATGGACTCGATGCACCTTTAGTGGAATTGACCTGTTGATCCAGTCCACTTTCGTCTAAAAAACCTTGAGTTTCATAAACTAAATCTTTGCTACAGGACAGTGGATGCGAAGTTCCACTGATGCTTTGTATCGAATTTTCAATTTGTCCTTCACTTAAAAATCCTTCGGTTGTATAGATTAATTCTTTACTACATACCAAAGGATCTGATGTGCCACGTATTGTATTTTTCTCATATTTAATATCATCGGAAGTTCTATATCCTTTAGTTGCTATAAACTCAACATCTTCTTTGCTGCAGACAAATGTACCTATAGCATGTATTATTTTAGAAAAACCGTATACATCTTTTCTTTCTAGATTAAATCCTCTAGAGTACCGATTCCCTAAATAGAAACTTTCATGAGAGGGTTTAATTCTTTTGATTTCCCTGTATATGCTAAGGTAATCTATACCACTCTTAGCTGTACCTATCGTTACCATGAATACATGAGGCTCTACATTCTCCAAAACCTCGACATATTCTGCAAAGTCTCCCGCAAGAGACTTAGTGACATTTGCTATCCTTGCCGGTGTCATTGGTGCTCTCAGTTTAATCCTGTACATAACCAATGCTCTTCTTCTTTCTATAGGGATTGAATTGTTTACCGGTATCTTTAAAAGCTCTTCCCAGTACCTCAGTCCCCACGTGGCTGTCTGTGGGAACAATTGCAGCAAAATATCATCTGTTATTTCATCTACATCGTCCCATTCGGTGCCAACGGATTGAAGAATAGCCTGCATTAACTTCGATTGATAATAGATAGGAGACACCGTTTTAAACATTTGTTTCGCCCTAGGAGAAGTCATCATAGAATTTTCACCTCTCCCAATGCCGGAACTTCACCTATAGGTATTAATATTGGATCTGTTCCGCCATTAATAGTTAAGCTTTGTTCGCTATAAATTTTAATGCCAGGTGTGCTTAGTATGACGTGACCAACAGTTTCTCTGTATACATATTCTGTTCTTTCTTCGTCTGTTGTTATCTTTATACTGCCGAGATACTCTCTTAAATTCGATTTCAATTCCTCTACCACTGTGGAAATTTCGTAATCATCTTTAAAAATTATACTAACAGATATATCTATAGCTATTATTTCTGGTGCTGCTACTACAGCATTGGCATTAATGGGAGCGAGTCCGCCTCTATTTTTTTTAACTAATGGAGCAATATATTTTTGAACCTGCGATATTAATGTTTCGTTTGCTGGTTGTCCATTAGAATCCATAATTAAAATTTTGGTAGATCCCGTTCCAAAACCTTCCCACTCTGGTATAACATATACCTGGCCTACCCCAGGAACTTGTTTGGCCCATCTAATGTAATCCCCATCTGAACCACTTAAAGTTTCCTCATAGGCAGCCAAAACCCTTTCTCTGTATGCATCGTCACTTTCTTTCTCGGTGCCTCCTGTAAGGGGTTCTGCATTGGTTATTGATGTTATTCCTGGGATCGGCCTGTCTGGCAATGTTATTGTGTTTGCTGCTACGTTTCCTACCGTGCCAGGCTCCAAGCATTCTATAGGGACCATAGCCTCTCCCGATTCATTTATATCTGTAGACTCTAAAACTTTAAAGCCTATAGATGGAGTGTCGGTAGATTCAGTGTATATTACTCTGTCTTTCGGCACATAAGATGCAGGGCTCCCGGTTACTTTTAGGTATCCGCTGGATTTGGTTGGAGGATTCCTTTTTTCATCCTTTATTTCTCCGTGTAGATCTAAAAACTCTTCATAGCTTGTTTGGGGGAAGGCGATTCTAAGCATGTTTTGTAGTTTCAACTGCAACAACTCTGCTTTTTCATCTGCAGTAGGCCTTGTGGTATCCCAGAACATATCTCCCTCTGCTAAATTGATATCCGGAGGAGCATTTTTAAGCATCCTAGCATGTATAGTTTCAGCATCTTCTTTTAGAAAATCTGGCATTGCTAAATCTTTGGGCATTTTATCACCTCATTTCTTCCGAATGTTCGAGGGTGAATAGCTCATCTAGTACCGTGATAACATCAAAGGAAAAATAAAGATATTCCTTGTTTTTATCCCATTTAAAAGAAAAGTTTTCTACCCTTCTTGTATAAGGGTGGACCATCAATGCCTCTCTAGTCATTCTATTTACTTCTAATTCTATAGCCTCTTTGCTTATGTCTTGTCCAATCAAGGTATAGTACTCTTGTCCGTATATATTAGAATAAGAAAGATGCTTATTCCTCTTTGTACATAGAGCTTTTAGGCACCATTGCTTGTATGCCTCTAGTCTATTCACTAAAAGCACTTTTCCATCTGGCCCTCTTATAAACTCGCCTTTTTCGAAATCAAAAGCATAAGACTTTTTAAAGTTTTCTACATTATCACTTTCACTCTCAACCATTTCTGTTATTTCAAAATCCATATTTTCTGGAAATAAATCCGGCATTATACAACCCTCCCCACTATAACGTGATCAGAGCCTTTGTTTACTATTGCAACCAAGACTCTGTCTCCTGTTTTTAATGACTTTAGCGGCTCTGGTGTAACTAGGTCATGAATATGATTTCCCTCTGATTCCGGGTGAGAATGTTGACCACTGCCTTGGTATTGACTATGCTCTCCACTGGGCCCGTGAGGATGACTTCCTTGTCCTTGAGCTGTTTTCTGCATATAAGGTTCATTGACCGTCAGATAATGGAGTAGCATGCAAGAAACTTCATGTTTGAAGTTATCTAGCTTTACTTTTTTATGTCCTGTCATTGTCCCTAGCACAAGGCCGGTATTAAATAACGCAGCTCTAAGAGTATTGTTTTGTTTTTTTTGTAACTCTCTGGCTATCTCATCAAGAACTTGCATAATATTTCCTCCTTATCTGGGCCAATGATTCTAGGACTAGCTCCATAGAACCTGGTTCCCCTAGTTTATGGTTCACTCTGCTTACGTAAACATAAAACCCGTTTATCTTAACTTTATCTCCAGCTCTTATACCTGGGATATCAATTCCATTTGTGACAATCTGCCCTTCTCCTTTGGAGAATAAAGCATTCGCTTTCTGATTTGCAGTGCCCACATCTTGGATTTTTTCATCCTGGATAACTTTCTGCAGGGTACCTATTTGAGAAACATCTTTTTCGAATGTCCCCATAACTGGAGATTTCTTATCATCTTCTTGCTTTCCAAGGACCTTTACCTTTGACACAGAACCTTCGAGAGTTCCAGTCTGGCCAATATGATCCAAAGAATTACTTATGTCGTACACTTGCTTGTTGCTACCTAATCGAATTAGATCAAGTTTATTTTGCATTCGATATTTAAAAAGACCGCCTCCTTTTTCAGCGGTCTCCTTAAGATCATCGAGCATCATTTCGTAAATAGTTTTAATTTTAGGAGGAGATTTAGAAAGTGGTATCTCTGTGTCTGCGAAATTCCCTGTAGGGATTCCCCAGTCTCCACACATCTGTCTGGCTCTTTGTGTCGCTGTGGTGCCAGCCTCGAACAAATACTCGTCCTCGCTCCTTTCAATGTAAATCGTCTTTTCCTTGCAAGTTATATTTCCTACTTTCGAGTGCTGTGCAGTTGTATTCTTAGTCCAGACTACACCCTTGAACACAGTTCCTTTTCCTGGGTTATTGTTTTTTATAATCTCTATAGAATCTCCTTGCATTAATGAGAGCTCCTTAGGGATTACAAGTCTTATATCTGCGGTGTATGCTATGGAGTCAATGGACTCACCTAGGGATATTTGTAGTTTAAGATTGTCTAACCTTATATTACCTTTCAAAATAACCGTATACATTCACATCACCCTGGTATAATAAATTTTTGACCGGGATAAATTAAATTAGGATTATTTCCTATTACCCCTTTGTTTGCAGTGTATATTTCTTGGTATCTAGATCCATTGCCTAGCACTTTCTTTGCTATCTTAAACAAACTATCACCGCTTTTAACTACGTATAGTTTTTCTTGCTTCGGTTGAGTTCTATTTTCCTTTAGTTTTGGAGCCGGGGAAGGGGATGTACTTCTTTCTATCTTTATTAATTCAGTAGCATCTTCTCTCGCTACTCTAATGTCTAGAGAGATGTACTTGTCCCCTTGGTTTTCGCCAGTTCCATCAACTTGGTAATTTGCAATATTAACCATCTCATTGAAACTGAAATCCGTGATGATCAGTCGGACCATGGCAGAGGATTCAGACCACCCAATGATTTTATTCAATGCCTGTTCCGGATCAGGTATATTTCTATACCTGCAGTAAGGCTCATATTCAGAGGGGAACATAGTGTCTAATGTCATGGTTCTAATCCTCTTGGCCTTCTCTGCAGGGAAATCTTTATCTCCTTGATACAGAATGTCAAAGGTATCGTACCTTTTGCCACCGTTGATTGATACCGAGAATGGATTTACCGGAAAATGAAAGGTCTCTTCTTCTGTCTTAATATATACGTCCATGTTCCACCTCCTACTTTTTATCTTTTAATGCCTCAAGTAGTTTTCTTCCGAACTCCTCTTGAGCCGCTTGCACTACTTCGTGAATATCTTCACCATCTCCATCTTTGCCAGAGCTAGATACATCTACATCCACATTGTCGATATTGATGTAGTAAGTTGCACCACCACCGCCAGCAACAGCTACTGGTTGAGCTTTTTTTGGTTTTTCTTCTCCTGTGACCTTCGAAATATTGGATCTTATCTCTTTTGTTTTTTCTATTACCTTCTGGAACATTGGCATTTCTTTTAGTTTTTCCGACTTTGGCAAGCTCATTTCTATAAAGCTTTTCAGAAGAGGCTCTTTAGTCGCCATCTCGTCATCGGTAACAACCTTGTGTACGTTATTGATTGCGGTCTGCAGTTGAGGTATTTTGTCTTTGATACCTACTGCAAGGCCTTCGGTTGTAAACTCTCCGTATTCCGTGGTAAGTTTTGAAGGCGAGTTGATTTTTAACCTGTCTTTTATTCCGCCGGCCACACTCGATGCTGCATTTCTAGCAGCTTTTACAGGAGCTGTTACCGCAGATTTAATACCGTTAGCAAGTCCTTTCATAATATTTTTACCTATTTCTAGCATTTGCCCCGGTATATCCGTAACTGCGTTTACAACTCCCTTCCCAACTTCTTTAGATGCGTTTACCGCAGAACTCATCAAGCTTACTATTCCATCTTTTAGAGATGTAAACATTTCTACACCTCTGTTAAACAATCGTCCAGGAAGTTCTTTGAACCATTCAACAGTTGCTGTCCAGCTCTCCTTGATCCAACTGCCAAGCTGAGATGCCTTTTCTTTAACTGTATCCCAGTTCTTCCAAAGAAGGACACCTGCTGTCACCAATGCTCCTATAGCTAGTGCTACCCATCCTACTGGTCCCATCAGTGCTAACAGCCCTTTTCCTAATCCTCCTGCAACTAAAGTCATTCCTTTTGCAGCTACTATAAAACCTTTTACGCTGGCTATAGCACCCGCTATTATGGTTCCAATCTTGAAGGCTGCAAAACCTGCAGCTATTCCTATCAGTACAGGCGAGAATTGTTTTAATAGACCAATCAACTTCTGAACATAAGGGTATGCTTTTGTTCCAAACTCAATAGTTCGGTCCACTAGTTCGACAATTTTTTCTGTAATGTCCGGTATTTTGGCAGTAAACCAGGTTACAAAATCTTTAGCATAGGGAGCTAGTCTTTCTCCGAGCTCTATTTTCATTCCTTCTACAGCTGATTTTAATATGGTGAACTGACCACTTAAGGAATCCAGTTTAATGTCAGCCATTTCTTTAGCTGCACCCTCAGCGTTTATTAAGCTTTGAGTATATTCGTCAAAATCTTCCGTGCTGGTATTTATTACGGCTAACATGCCAGACATAGCCTCTTGGCCAAATATGCTTGCCATGGCTTGCTGTTGTTGTTCTTGAGTTAAGTCTGCCATAGACCCCCTCATGTCACCCATGATGTCATTGAAAGGTCTCATGTTCCCGTCTGCATCTGCTACAGATACCCCTAGCTTGTCTAGCCATTTCTGCGATTCTTTTGTAGGCTTTGACAATCTTGTAAGGGCTCCTCTTAGAGATGTACCTGCTTGAGAGCCTTTTATACCTGCGTTGGCCATCATGGCTAGTGCAGCGGTTGTTTCTTCTGCCGACATACCAAATGCTGTAGCTGGAGCTGCAGCATATTTGAATGATTCACCCAACATCTCTACGTTTGTATTAGCAGTTGAGCTGGCCTTAGCCATTACATCTGCTAAATGGGTAGTTTCCTGGGCCGACATGCCGAAGGCGGTTAATGCGTCCGATACAATGTCAGCGGTCCTTCCTAAATCAGTTCCACTTGCAGCTGCTAGATCCAATAATCCTGGCATAGCCTCTATAATTTCATTTGTTTCAAACCCCGCCATGCCGAGGTAGTTCATTCCCTCGCTAGCCTCTTTAGCACTAAAAGCTGTGGTTTTGCCTAATTCTTTAGCGGTGTCAGTTAGGATGGCCATTTCTTCTTCTGTGGCCATCGTTGTGGCTTGGACATTCTTCATTCCTTGCTCGAAATCTGCAAAAGTCTGAATGGTATTGCTCAATCCAAATCCGCCGATTAAAAGAGTACCAGCCATTGCTACTGCTGAAAATCTTTTTACTGCTTTTTTAGCAAAAGACCCTATTCTGCCTTCAACTTTTTTTAGAGGGGAGGATAATTTGTCGTTTAGCCTCACTGCTGGATTAGCATCCATTCTGTCTAGTTGTCGCATTCTGCTTTCGGATCTTTGAGTGTATTTATCCATTGCAGATAGCCTGTTCGTTGTTTCTCTGTCCCCAGATATGCCCACGTTGACTTCTAAGCGATAAATTTCCCTTTCTGACAATTACCTCCCCCCTTTGCCTTTAAGCTTATTTTTACTATTCTTGTTGCCACCGTTAGGGGGGCTCTTCGCCTCCACCTCTACTTCATGGTCGATGAAGGCAAATAAAAGCTTTCTTCCCATATCGGTTTTTGACATAACAAAGTCGGGATCCATGTTGTGTTTTACGAATAAATTATAAAACCTTGTTATCGTTGGAGCCCGACCTATTAGTTTTTTATTTCTTCTAGCTCGTTATCAAAGCCAGATAATTCCATTACTTTATCTCCAAGAGCTACCATTTCTCCTGCTAGTAGCCTTCTCTTGATGACTTCTCGGCCAGAAGATAGGCTCAAGCTTGAAAGAAGTCTTTTGTCGCTCCAATTTGGCTTGATTGTCGCTGACTCGATAAGTGCTGCATTGAACTCTTCTTCGTTTAATTCTTTAGTTCTGTTGCCACGGTGCTTTCTTTCTACAGTGCACTCTTTTCTGATTCTCTGAATTTCTCTTTCACTCAAACCCTTTAGAGTCACCTGGATTCCCAGCCTCTCTATTGCATAAGTTCTCTCTGGGGCATCTGATGGTTCCAAGAGTTTATTTATAATGTCATCCTCAGACATCTCAATCATTTCTTCTTCTGTTAACTCTTCTTCTAGGATTGTGTTTTTTTCATCTAACATGTTTTATTCTCCTCTCTTATTGTGCGGTAACTGCATCTAATAATTCATAACCTTCGAAAGTAAACGGAGTCTCTTCTTCAATTATCTCTCCGCTAGTTACATTTGCTAATTGAATGCTATCAGCCATGCAATTCTTAAGTCTTACCCTCTCGTGGCCATAAGCCTCTGGATCCTCTAGAGATATGATGAGTTCAAATCTTTCAAATCCCTGCTCAATCATCTTTGACGTAACTTTGTAGCCAGAGAAAGTTCCAGATCCATTTTTTTGTCCTTTCTTGTACCTGGTCCAATCATCTCCCATTACGTTTAGTTCTCCTTTGGACATCTCTACTGTGGCCTCTACAGAGTTGGCATTGGTTTGCCACTCACCATCTAATAATAATTTAGAAAAAGAGCCATAAAAGGCTCTATCTGGATTAAATGACATTATCTATTCCTCCTTTTTTATCGAATGTATCCTGTGCCCATGATTTTCTTCATTACGTTGATGTATTTAGCATCCCATCTCCAGAAGAATTCATCATTGGCGGCAGTTCCTTGTAGTTCTTCATCTATTTCTACTTTGAAATTTTCTATAAGCTGTCCAATTTGAAGTGTTTCGAAATACAACTTTAGAGCAGTCAAAAGTGCAATTTGGCCAGTCTCACCATTCAAGACTTTTCCGACATACTGTCTATTTCCTGTTAATGAAGTATCCTCGTCAACCATGTCCATGAACTTTATCGCCCTTAGAAAGCCCCAGGTTTCGTTCTGGTCCTCGCCATATCTCTTAAGGGTGTTAACGTCATCTTCAATCACTACCGCACCATCGTCATGCCTTAAAACCATTGTCCCAGACAAAATAGAGCTTGTAATTTCTTCATCACTTAAGTGTGTTGTTACATCGTTGAATATTGTTACTTGGTTGCAAAGTGATGCTCTCATATCTTGCCCTTCACCAAGTGCACAAACATACACAGCGACCTCTGCTGGAGTGTAAACCACCCCATCTAGAATCCCACCCGTAGAGCCAACATTATGAAAACCTTCGTAATTATGAGCTTTAGATCTGTTGTTGGCATCGTTAATGTTTTCAGTCAATTCCCCGCCTACAAAAGCTCTTATTTTCTTGCCGTTCTTTCTATTCCTTTTTACCCAAGATCTAACGCTCGTGTGCAGAGCTGGGTCCGTCACTCCATCAAGAGTAAACCCATTAAACTTATGCCCTTCAAATTTGTCCATTGCATTGATGTAGTCCTCGTTTGTCACTCCTGCAACACCGTCACTTCCTCCTGTTAGTGCTTGTGTTACAACATCTGCAAGAGGACCATTCGCCACCTTGGTAGCTTTTAGCCATTTATTATCCTCGTTTTCGTTGATAACCTCTACGATTTCTTCCATTGTTCCAGTTAATCCAGTGAATGTATATAAAAGCCTGGTTCCTTCGTGCAATACGATATCTTTCGCCTCTTCGTTGACAATACTAGGCCTAACCGTGACTTTAAACTCTCTGGTACTTGGATATTTTGTCTCAATCTTTAGTGCATTGGCATCTGATGTATTTTTCAGTGTCACCTCTGCCACCTTTTCACTTCCATCAGTTAATCTGTATAGTAATAACTGTCTTGGCCCACCCAATAAAGCAAGTCTACCAAGCCTATAGGCTGTGTAATTACTATCTGAACCGAAGTTATCCATCAATGATCTCTCTGATGTTATGGATACCACCTCTTTAGCTGGTCCCCAGTTTGCCTTTACAGGCATTGCTACAATACCTCGGCGACCCATCTGGATTCTTGCCAGTGCCGCAGCTTTAAATCTGTTGTAAAACCCAGGCCTAATAGGTCTATCTGTTTCTGACCATGTTCCGCTCGCCATGATTACTTAACCTCCTTTTTAGGTTGATTCACTTTCTTTTTTAAGAATTGATTTACCTTGGTCTTAAAATTTTCTTTGGACATTTCTTCTTCCTCGCAATTAAATAGAGCACCCGCAGCAATTTCAGTTCTGTATCCTGTAATAGTCTCGCTATTCAATATCAGTTCCTCAATTTTATACTTGTGCTCTGTAGGTTTTGGAGTTGGTTTTGTTGTTTTCTTGGTATCGCTCATCTTATACCTCCTTAATTAATTTTGCCCCTTCCATAGATATGTTCTATAAAAGTACCTCCTCTTTCTATGCTATTTATCCTAGTCATTGTGACCGTAATTTGACCGGTACCCAACATGTCACTATCTCTGTTTTCTCTAATAGACTTTATTATTAAATATCTTCTGTCCTCTATGTCTAAAGGGATTTTGATAGCACTCATTAGAGATTGCTCTATAGTGTCTATAATTTGATTCCTTTCGTCTTTTTTATCACTTACAACATGGATTCTAATCTCTCTATTCTCCCTGTAGGATGAATAGTTTATTTCTTCGGTGGCCTTGCTTATTGTTCGACACAAAACAGAAGGAACTTGGAAATCTTCTCTCCAAGCTCCTTTGTATGATTTGACTCCGCTTACTTCTTCGATAAATTCTGCAGTTGACTTTTCCCATGTATCGCTAGAGGTGTCTGTTTCATGCAAAGCTATGACTGAAAAATTCAAACCTCTTACAATGGCTTTCCACTCTTCATCCACCATGTCTTGTCCTATGGTTCCGTTGAAAGTAGCAGTGTATGATAATCCTGTATTTGGATCAGTAAAAGTTTTTAGATCCAGAGACTCTATAGTTTCAATCATGAGATTGTCTAACGTCTGAAAAGAACCTAAATCAGCATATATCCACACCTCTAGAGCTCTCTGGAAACTTGTAGGGTCCTGTCTCGATGAGTCTGTTCCTTGCACCACCACTCCATAAGGTTTAGGAGTATTATGTTTAGGAACGTTAGGTTCATAGCAATCCTTTAGAGTTGTAACATTGTCTAGTATCTGTTTTCTCACTCCTGCCCTCATCTAATCACTCCTATTCATTAGCCCACCAATCCGATACATTCTTCATGAGCCTATTCTTGTTGTTTTTTAATGTGTTTTCAAGCACCGGATGGGCTCGTGTACCTGGATGATTGACCATTTTCACAGGGTGAGCCGCCCCGCTCCAATATAATGCCTTTTTGTTCTTAGGCCTTATAATATGGGGTTGGCTCCCTTCTTCCAGGACGGCTCCGTATTTGACTCCATGAGCAAGATATATAGTTAAATCTCTTCCTCTCCCGTCAACACCAGAATGTATAGATTGCCTTGCATGACTGGTCCTATCTCTCCATGTAGCACCTCTTTTGGCCTCTGATGATAATATTCCAGCAAAATTTAGGAGGATCATATGGGTTCCTGCTAGCTTTCTATTGATGTATTCCGTTGACCTAGATGATACCATTAGCTCACCCTCTTCAATTCACATTGGTACCCGCAAATTTCACCTTTTACAATCTGCGGGTATATTGCCAGAACCTCCATTTTTCCATAAGGAGATTCAAATTCTATTCTCTCTTCGGACAAATCCGTAAGGTCCGCATTATGATCTGCCAACATTCCATATTTTTTACTGGTGTCTGCAGTTCCTTTCGTATCGCTTATTACTGAAACTTCCGGATTCTTCTGTTGGAATATCCTCACCGTTAAAGTCTTGCTAGAATCGTCAATCGACCATGCACCATTGACTATTTTTCTGGTAGATACAGCTATTGTTATCTCCATCGGATTTTGCTCAATGGTATTTATGATATCCTGTTTTCTTTCGTTTGCAGTTACCATTAAGACCTCACCTCTGCATTCGTCCTTAAGATAAAACTGCCCGCATTGGTTCTACAGGTACACTTATCTTTGAAATATTCTGCATTGCTTAAGGCTGCCTTTATTTGGTCATTTATTCCGGCTTTTTCGTATGATTCTATGCCCACTGTGTACTTTTTGGTATCAGTCAGATTTAATCTAGTAGCAATTAAGCTCCAACCCTCCGATACAGCACAATATAGACACCCCGCCTCATCTAGCAGCATTTGTAGTTCCTCTGGAGAGAATATCTTCCCCTCTTTATCGTTTAAATAAAGTTGGAGTTTAGTTATGTCATTCATAAAATCCCTCCTAAAACAAAAGGATAATGCCTTAAAAGCATTATCCTAATGTGATTTCTTGAACATTCTCGTCAATTGCCGCAAACACACCTCTGTAGCAGTAAGCAACAATTTGCTCTTCAACTAATCTTGAGACGTCTTTGTTTCCAGACTCCACAGTGTAGTCCCTTTTAACCAATTCTTTGAATCCTCTCTTCGGTCTGACTAAATATGCTTTTCCTTGATCTACACCTTTGTACTCATGATGTTTCTTGCCTACTGTAACTTCCCATCCATCGTAGTAAACTACAGAGTTAATCCCAGAGATAGCTGGATATACGGTGCCATTAATTTGGTGACCACCTTTAAGGGCCATTTCAATGTCCATGGCATCTGCTGAATTAGCAAGTAAAACAGTTCCTGGTCTCTTTGCTGTTCTAGAAGTTTTGACAGCCTCCGCTATCGTCTTATACATTCCTAACCAAACTGGATCATCTTGTTCCCCCTTGAAGGCTGTTTTGTTTGCAGCCTTGTAACTGTAGTTAATAATAGGGAATAAGTGTAAATGGTTCAATAATGCATTGTATGCCTCTCCCATCGACTTATTTAATAACTCAACGTTGAACGTCTCGTTAAAATCAATCATTTTCTTTGTGTATTCAAACCCAGTAGTATAAGTTTTAATCCTTGCTGTAGGACCATGCTCTGCAGCGATGCTACCAAACTTAACCTCGTCACCTTCCATATGCTCTAGGAACACACAGTTTCCGTGCATAGCCCATTTTGCATCTAACACCTCTGGGAAGTTAGGATCTGTTATATTGTCATAGATTGGCTGGTAAAGTAATTGAACTTGCTCTTTTCCAAGCTCCACATCTAGAACCACTTTCCTAAGTAGGTCTTTAAGCTCCGAAACAGAACCGAAGTTGATCATCTCTCCCAATGGTTTACCAAAGTCCAAAAGATCCATTTCTCCGTTTACGATTTTCTTTACTGCATAGTCAACTTCTCCGGCGACAACAAAAGGAACTTTTTGCTCAATGCTTTGTTTTCTACGTTGTTCCAACAGTGTGTCTTGACTAAATACTTTAATCATCTATATCCCTCCTATACTTGTTGTGGCAGCAAAATAAAGTGAATTACATTGCTAGCATCTTTTTTATTGGTTACTTTGCCTACTAATCTGTTTGGTGTTTCTTCTGTTCCTGGGTTAGTTGTAAGTTTTTTAGTTGAGGCCTTGTAATAAACTAGGTCTCCTTTGTTGAATGCATCTGCAGCAGTAATTTGATCTGTTTCGTATTCTGCCTGCTCAATGTTCAAGCCAATAGCAGTAGTTTCGCCTGCTTCTGTTTTTGCACTTTCCATTGCAACTCCGAAGAACCCATCTAATAATACAAATGTTTGGGCTACTACAGTGGTGTTTTCTGGTACGGTTACCTGCAAGCCTTTTCCGTCACTTATTTTAGCTCTGTTGATTGGTGTAATGGTGCTAGGTGTTGGTTGTCCTTTAAATGCCATCGTTTATTCCTCCTCTAATTAAATTTGTGCCCTTTTAGATTTCAATCCGCTTGTTGTAGATGCAGCAGATCCGATTCCAGGGCCTTGATCAATGTGTTTATCCGACAATACTTTTTTCATTAAATCATCTGCAAGGATCTTGTCGATTTCCCCTGCAATTACTTCCTCTGTGGCTCCATCTTCTACTTTAAGCATTTTCTTTACTAGGCCTTGAGCCATCTCGCCAGTTACTTTTTTCTCTACAACCTTGTCGATTGTTTTAGTGAAGTCTTTCTGACTTGATTCTTCCAGTGCCTTCTTGCTATTCTTAGCCACTTCAATTACATCCATCTCCCCTGTTACTCCAAGGGCCTCTTTTACCTTGCCAAGGGTTTCCTTAGCCTCTACCGCCTCCTTGATTTCTTCCATCTCCCCAGCTAGTTTATCTGGTGTGATGGCCATTTCTCCAAACACTTGGTTATATGTTACTTTACCAGTTTGGAGTAAACCGTTTAGGTTGCTAATTAACTCTTTGAAATCCATCTTTTTTCCTCCTTTATTCATTTCGCCTGCAGGTGTTGCAGGTTCATATATTTTCTTCTCCACTACCTCTGTCTTTTCCCCTAGTTTAATCTCTTGGTTGTCTATGATGAACGGAATGCTATACAGTTTGGTGGGTTGGTTTTGTTGCTCGTATTCCATGATTGCTGTGTTGTTGTCATATCTAATACTTCTAACCCAAACATAATCATGTTCACCGATGGAGAAATACTCTTTAGCTGCAATTCTTAGGTCTTCTCTAAGCTTTTCAAATGTGCCGTCAAGCTGTTCTCCTGTTATGTCGTTCATTTCCATGCCGACAATCTTTGTTGGCATTCCTGGGCGATGTAACGGAGTCCAGTCTATAGATAATGGCTCATATCCCACTACATCCATTTCTCCGGTTGTTTGATTCTTTCTTAAATCCGGAAAGCCAAATATACTCACTTCTTGGATTCTTTTGGTTCTTATCCACCTTTTTAGGCTTTTTGCATCCGCATCTACCAAGCCTCTAAAATAAGCTTTATCTCCTCTCATTTCTGCCCCTATCCAGTGTGTTGCTGGTGGAACGAACTCTGTCGATACATCCTCTGGCCTTTGATGCCCCAAAAACCCATTTAACGTATATTGCTTTGTATATTCCACAATGTCCTGCAAGCTTTTAGGAGTATAATTCCACCCTCTCTTACTCTTGCCTGCTGGAATTTCTACAACAACCTCTAGAGGATCCTCGTCCATTTGTTTCATTTGCTCAACATCTACATTTTGTGCTAATTGTATATCTCCTGGGGAAATGCTTGTTGCCAAGATTGCACTAATGTTGTCCATCTCTCCATGCATGGCTTTTTGTTCGCCTGCCAATATCCTTGCTTTCATATTCTTGTTTCACCTCCTTACGCTGCATAGTTTTCTTGGTACCATCGCTCTAAATCTGGTTGCGATGATGGATTTTGTTCCCAAGCTCTCAACCTCGCTACCAATTCTTCTGGATCCTCATTAATAGTAGTCATAATGCATAGGCAGTTTGGGTGAAAAGGATAGAGCGGAGCTTTATCTAGGGGGTATCCTCCTGGCCCTAATCCGTAATCATCTGCCATAGTTATTGGATCGCAAATGTCATACTTTGGGTGGCTTGCAGATAGTATATATTTAATCCCTTTGGTAGCTGGGTTGAGATGGGCTGCTTTTGTAGTTCCCATACCATAAGCTGATGTCATTTCGGTTCTGGCTAATCTTAAAGCCTCATAACTAATATCCTCTGGTATTCTACCTGGCATTCTGGCCATCATATTAGGATAGTCTTTAGCAAATGATTTTTTTCCTTTTTTAACATAGTTTTCTATGCCTCTGGCCACAGTCAAGCAATCTTCTCCACTGGCCACTCCGGATGTTAGAATGTTATTAATGCTCTTTCGGTAATTTTGGTTCTTGTTCCATATCTGATCACTAAGCTTAAGGCCGTATCTGCTCCTGGACCACATGGCCTCTGCAGAATCTATATTCATTCTGTAGAAAGTGTCTTTAACTATGCTTTTAGACACTCTTGTTATGCTGGCTCTGTCGATAAGATTCAGTGTTATTTTTTTAGAATATCCGGAGCCTGCCTGGATATTTCTCTTGATGTAATTATCAAAATTGATTGTAAGCTGCCCATTTAAATCGTCTATTCTGGTTTTCATCTCTTGTTGAATTCGTCTTAGTCTAGCCTGGTCAAATGTGTTAAGGTTACCCTCCGCTACTTGAAGAGATATTCTCTTAGACATATTTTCGTAGATTTCTCTTATTTCCTGTTCCTGGTCTAGCCTTAGCTCCATAAATTCTTTCCTTTGCTGCAGTGCCCAAGAAACGTATGGTCCACTTTCTTCTATTAGCTTATCCACTCCTATGTTGGTGCCTATTTTATTACTCATCCTCATCACCTATCAAGGCCTCGTCTATTTTGGCAACTTCATCTACCCAGCCTTCATGGTCACGGAACCTGTTTCTTATTCTCCTGGTTCTCATGATCTTTTCTCTTTCTCCTGGAACCTCTGGATCAGTAGAGAGGTATTCTCCCATGGTATCTATATATTCTGATAAAAAGTTTACTGCAGCCTCTTCTGAAATGATGTTGGCATTTAGAGCCTCGTTTAATGCTGATGTTATATGCTTTAGTGTCTCGGCCATGGCTTTATCGTCTCTCGGATCCACTTCGTCCCATCCTAAGGACACGGTGTAATCTGAAAACTTGTAGCCTCTTACTTGGCTGGACATCGCTAATACCATTCTAGCTAACAGTTGCCATTGCTCCGCAAACTGTTCTCTTTTTCTCTTAATTTTATTTACCATTATAGGCATTTGCTCTTTGACACTAGCCAGTGCACTTGGAGTATGGACTCCGAATATGAATTCTGGTGTCTCTGAAATATCCACAATGCAATAGAAAATCATTTTTAGCAATTGCTTTGCATCACCAGTTGCACTCTTTACTTCAATAAACTGTGCATCCTCGTCTTGAGTGAAAAATAGAATTTCATGGCCATCTAGGTTGATGTTTCCTCCTTCTTTGGCAAACTTCACCGGATCCTCTATGCCGAAGTTGTTGGCCAGAAAACCAGCTACATCCTTTAGCTTTAGTTTTAACTTTGGGGTGCTGTGCATTTTAGACCCTTTTAGAGCATGGAGCATTACATCATGGTATGCCTTTATATAGGGTTCTATAGGTTCGATATCACTCTGCCCAAACTTCATAGTTTCGTCTGGTTCGTTTTTAAAGTGGATGATAGGTATAAACCCCCAAGTGTTTGGAAAAGTCCCCGATTCAATGCCCTCTGGCTTGTCTCCTGTGATTTCTATCGTCCTCTCCTCGGCTGTAATGGTTTGTTTTATTGTCGCAGTCTTTTTAACATCGCTCAAGCCGGTCCATTCTTGCTTACTTTCAAGTATATAAGCTATAGGTTCCCTGGTGATTGGATCTAGTATGATGTCCTTTACTTCCTCCGGAGGGATTATGTTGTAAATAAGCCTTTCTTTTTTCTCTGGGTATAGAGGGTTGTTTCTTTTTTCTCTTGTGATCCACACATAACAATCCCCTAGTTTTAAGGCATTGCTGTGAGTTCTTATCATTTTAGATGTATTTTCAAGAGCGAAGTCATTCAATAGCTCCTGTGCATCCTCGTCCTCTGTGGTATAGTGAGGTACTCCCATGAATCCAACAGTTGAGTTAATAACTGGCTTTATAAATGCAGAGCCAAGCTCATATTTCTTGTTTTTATTCTGATACAACTCTCTGGCCAATTGATATTCTACTTTAGAACTATCAAGGGTATAGGTGGTAAAAGACGTGCCTCTAACCCTCATCATTTCGCCAGATATTTTACTCCTTAACCAGTGATAAGGGTTAAAAAATTTCTTACCCATATATCTTCCCTCCTTTCAACATGGACAAGTCTGTATATCCATCGCTAGCAAATGAATATATAACTGCATCTGCCCGGTCTGGCGACTCTCCAATTCGTCTTTTCATTTCGTCTTTACTCTCTAGTTCAATCCTGCCCTTGCTATCCACTTTGTATTTTCTGTTTGATAGTTGCTTGATTAAAATATCATCCTTAGGTAATTGAATGACCCCCGGTTCCCCTTGAAGGAATTTGGACAAGTTCTCGTCCAGGAGTTCTCGGATGTTGTCCCACATTTCTGCTGCTTTATTGTAATAATGCTCTGGATCATCGGCTTTAGATCCATTCTTTATAGGTACTATGATGTATCCTAGACTTTGTTGCCTATTAATTTCTCTTAGCCTGTCAGTTACCCCGCCGCCTAGTCCATCATCATCTATTTTTATAACTATCTTGTTTATCTGCAGGTGCTGTGTCTTTAATCTGTCAACAGTCCTTAATATGTTTCCGGCTGTCTCCATAGTGTCTTTCTTTGAATACTGCTGCAGGTCTAGAACTCTATTGCCTATCCTAGGGGCAATGATGGTTTTGTCATCGCCAAATCTAGCAATATCGGCTCCTATGTTTAATGTATAGGCATTAGATATATCTACCACAGTTTCTGCCGCCTGCTCCGTAACCTCTAGAGAAATTAAACTATCTGCCTCTCCTTTTGGGAAGTCTCCTAAAACCCTCACTCGGAACACATCGCTATCTGCCCCGTATTTCTTCTTTAGCATTTCAATATTTTCTTTAGAGGTTCGTGGGCTATCCATAGATGATACTTTGTGGGATTTGTAAGTGTCTCTGTCCCTGTTGTGGCTATCATAAAAGGTCCCGCTTGTTTTGGTAGGGTTACCGCATAGCAAGAGCTTATTTTCATATCCTGTCAAGGTTCCTAGTATTGCCTCCATGATTGGATCTGCGACCCCAGAGGCCTCATCTACCACGAATAACATATAGTCCTCATGGAACCCTTGCATGTTTTCTGGCCTTACTGCAGTTCTAGCTGTGGCCCACCATCTTTCCTCAAATCCATTCATGTAGATTTTGGTCTTGGTCCATCTAAGCAGTTTGTCTACCTTTGACTTTGAGAGCCACTTAGATATCTCTGCCCATAGAACGTCATATAGTTGCTGCCTTGTGGGTGCTGTGGCGATTACTTTCGGAAATGGCCTTGTGCATAGGTACCAGGTTATCGCAATGCTTTCTAATCCTGTTTTCCCTACTCCCTGGCCAGACCTAACGGATACTTTCGGGTGTTGTGCTAAGTCCATTAATACTTTAGCTTGCCACGGGTCCGGATAGAATCCTAACATGTCCTCGGCAAACCAAACTGGATTATCCCAGTAATTGTCTAATAATGCTATAAGTGCTTTATCCATTTTCATCACGTCTCTTTGCTGCTATTTGCTCTATTGCCCTCACCCAATCCTCTGTTTCTTTGCCAACTTCTTCGTCCTTCATATTGTCGATTTCAACCTGCAGCTTTTGTATTCTTAGCTCCTGCTCTTTAGTGGCCATTCCTCTATCTACAAGCTCGTTATAGGATTTAATTAGACTCCTTAACTCTCCCATTGCTCTGGATTGTGCCTGGAGGAATGTTGCATATTTGTCCCAAGCGAATTGCAACTCCCACTCTTTTTCTTCTGTAAAGCTCATGCCTTTTATGACCTTATGTTTCTTTAGGTGCTCCGTTATATCGTCCTGGTCTTTTACAAACATTATTGATTGAGCTCTTATAATTGCAGCATACTTCAATCTGATGCTATCCCATAATAGGTCTAATTGGTTTATCTCTTCCAGTTCGTCAAACAGTTCCATTGTTTCATCCGGGAGGTGTTTCGAGTAAAAGCCATGTTTCTCTGCTCTCTTATTGCCCTTTGGTGGCCTGTTACAGTTCCCTACAGCGTTTTTATTTCCAAGTTGACCTATTACTCTCTTAATGTTCTTCGTCTTGTTTTGGGAGTCTTTCTGGCCATTTTGAGCACATTCATTCCGGGTGCTGTCAGTGTCGTTGCCATTTGTTGCAACAGTGTTGCTTGTTGCGTCAGTTTGTGTCGCAACATTCTTAAGGAAATCGTCCCACTTTTCCCTGTTCTTTCTAGACCTTAAGGTTGAGGGTTTGATTTTGTATTTATCAGCTAATTCGGCTAATGATACTTTTTCTCCATCAACAGTTCTTTTGAGGTATTCTTTTTTTATCTCTAGCCAGTTCGTTTCATTGCTCATCTCCCTCCCTCCAACTCTTTTAAACTCTTCTAATACATCATCGCTATTCACAAAATAAGTTCAAGTAAGCTATTGCCGCCCTCACGTCTGGTTGTTTATGTTTCTTAACCTTCTTTACTTCTGTAGTGTTATCTTTTTTATTTGCCTTGATTTCACTCTCTTCATACTCGTATCCGGTGGCAGCCTTAAATATAGATTTCTCTATTTGCATAACGCTCTTTGCTCTATCCTCCATATTTATCACCTTTTTTCTGTATTTTAAAAAAGGGCTTTCGCCCTTAATTATTAGTATGAATTTCTTTATAATTAGTTTTTTCTCCACTTCTGATAAGGAAAACATCTTCGTCTGTGCCTGCGTATTCGATGTATCTTTTCACAATTACATCGGTGTATTTTTCATCAAGTTCTATAGAATAACAGATCCTACCCGTTTGCTCGCAAGCCATTAAAGTCGAACCACTGCCCCCGAATGGGTCTAATATAATGCAATTACTCATACTACTGTTTTGTATCGGGTAAGCACATAGTTCCACCGGTTTCATAGTCGGGTGAAGGTCTGACTTGGTGGGCCTGTCAAAGTTCCATATAGTATTTTGCTTTCTGTCTGAATACCATCTATGTTTTCCGTCTTTTCTCCACCCAAATAATATGGGCTCGTGTTTCCATTGGTACGGACTTCTACCAAGGACTATGCTTTGTTTTGCCCATATGCACACACCGGATAAATAAAACCCTGCGTCCACGAATGATTTCCTAAAATTCAATCCCTCGGTATCTGCGTGGAATACATATATAGATGCATCCAATTCCATAGAACTGTGCATGTTCTTGAATGCCGCCAACAGAAAACTATAGAAGTCATCACTTTTCATGTCATCATTCTTTATCGTTCCTGCCTTTGCCTCATAAGCTACATTATATGGCGGATCGGTCACTACTAAATTCGCTTTCTTCCCATCCATCAATATCTTGTAGGTATCTTCCTTGGTACTGTCTCCGCAAATTAACCTGTGTCTCCCCAGGAGCCATACGTCCCCTTGTTTTGATATAGCAGGCTCCTTTAATTCCTCTTCTACATCAAATTCATCTTCTTTTATTTCTTGGTCAGTCATAAGAACCTTATCTAGTTCGTCTAATTCGAACCCTGTTAGTTCTAAATCAAAGTCTAGCTCTTCCAATTCTCTTAACTCTGTTTCTAGCAGGTCAAAGTCCCACTCTGCAAATTCACTTGTTTTGTTGTCGGCAATTCTAAAAGCTTTGATCTGTGCCTGAGTCAAATCATTGGCCTTTATTACTGGCACTTCTTTTATGCCTAGTTTCTTGGCCGCTTTGAGCCTTGTGTGCCCAGCGATTATTTCGTTGTCACTATCTATTATTATCGGGTTCTTGAACCCGAAACTTTCAATGCTGCTCGCTACCTTATCTACCGCATTATCATTCTCCCTGGGATTGTTTATGTAAGGTATTAGATCGTCTACATCCATATATTCAATGTTTAATCTTTTGTCCACAACAAGCCACTCCTTTTCTTGCAACAAAAAAGATGTGTCCATCGACACACCCATCTTCGCTTTAAGTTCATATTATTCTGATACTACTATATTACCACTTTTAAATGATCCGTTGGTAAGCATTTCCTAGGTTAATCGTCATGTTTTTGTCTAGTAACTGACTTATCCTGTTTTTTCCCGTTGATTGTGAATAATATCCTGTTGATACTTTCTTTCCTTTTCTCTTTGCACCATCCTTCTGAATAGCATACTTTTCCAGCCACCTTATACCATTCTAAGTTTTCTATGTAGAACATGTTTATTATTGTTCTCTCGACATCTGATAGTGCGTCCAAGGCATTATCTACCATCTTTATTTTGTTGGTTTCAAGAGAAATCTTTCTTTCGAGGTCTCTCTTGATTCTATCTTTTCTCTCTATATTTTTCAAAGCATTATTCTCTGTGGTCCTGTTTATTTTATTGGTTTTGGATGTTGGTTCTCCGTAGGATATTCCTTTCATTCCATCATCTATGTCAAACTCTAGCTCTAAATTTTCAAGCTTTAGTTTATAATTCTCGATAGAGGCTTTGATGATCTTGTAGTTGTAAAGTATTCCTTCGACTTGTCTATAATTCATTTCTTCCATACGACCCCTCCTAAGTTATATCTTTATGTGTCAGTCCCAGTTCCACCAGGGTTTCATTATCTATTATGATTCCGTATATCTTATATAAATTAAAAATGTCTTCCTCTCCCTCCTGGTGCACTTTGTTGTGCCAATCTCTAGAAAGGGCCATAAGTTTTAGCCCCTCATGACTCATTCTCTTTCTGTTCCTGCCCATTCCTACTCGTGATCCTGTTACATGATGTATATCTGCATTCGGTTTTCCGGTTATGCAGCATTTTCTATATTTAACACATCCATAGAGGTACCTGTCGATGTCCTCTGTTCTATTTAGAGCTTTGTCTGTTAATGGTATGTCCCATTTTAGAATAAAATCAATTATATGACTTATAAAATTCCTTGCAGTGGTTACACTACAATTGGAGAGGGAAAAATACTCCTCTCCAGTCGTTGCACAGTAATCATATTTTAAGTATTCCTTTAGGTACTCTGGATCATCTCCAATAAAAGCTGATATATCTCTCACTGTGGCATATACCTTTTTTCTCTGATCCACTGTTATAGTTCTACCATCGTTTATTCTTATTTCTGCATCGATACCGTCTTGGCCATCTATTTTGTATTTATATATCTGTCGCCCTAGTTTTTCGCCCGGAATAGTTACTATAAGGTCTGTGCCCTTTTCCGTCTCTCTTAATTTTGTTATTCTGGAGAAGTAATGCATTTTACCCACCCCCTCTTCCGCCTAAAATGCTTTTGCCTTTCTTTGATGTCTTCGAGCGGTTCCTAGAATGTAATCTCTTCATCATCATCTATTGCCGTAAAATCATCATCTTTGTATTTGTTTTGATCCGACCCTCTATCTCCCCACTCTAGAAACTCCACATTACTAGCAATTATATCTGTCGAATACCTTGTCTCGCCAGATTGTGTTTTGTAGCTGCTGGTTGAAATCGAACCATTTATTGCTACCAATCTTCCTTTAGCAAGGAAGTTAGCACAGTTTTCTGCTTGTTTTCCCCATACTATAATTCTAATAAAGTCTGCAGTTGACTGGCCTTTTTCTTCAAATTCTTTTTTCTTGTCCCTTGCAAGGTTCTTGTCTACTGCTAAAGTAAAATTGCAAACCGCTTTTCCTGTGCCTGCTATAAATCTTAACTCTGGGTCTCTAACTAACCTGCCAATTAAAACAACATTATTCATTTTGAGATTCGCCTCTTTCTTTTTACTCTTATAGTTTACGCTCAACTTTTACACAAATTTCGTCTACGAAATCGTTGAATTGCCTGCAGAGTTGATTGATTTTATATAACCTATGTTCGTCTCCTCCCTGCGGAAAATCTAATATGCAAAGTACATCAGGATAAGTAAATGTTTCTTTGTTTACCTCCCAATATTCTTCTAAATTTGTAAACCAATACTCGTACACTTTTGTAAATAAATCTAGGTCTTTCTCATCCTTTATAAGGAATAGTTTATATTCATGTTTATGTCTAAAGCTAAGCATCGAAGGGAAATTTGCTTGTGTCTCAATTCCTAGTTTTTTCTCAACTTCTTTTTCCATCTTTTCTTGCTCTTTTTCTTGCTCATAATATATACAATCATCTTCATCGGTAAATTCTTTGCCATCATGAGCTATATATAAAGTCTTGGTTAATGTTCTAGTTATTTTTCTCATCGCTTTCTCCTTTCGTCATTCTTTCAAATTCTTCTCGATTAAAAGTTCTCATTCTAGCACAAGTCATCATTTTAGATCCATAACAACTATCGTGTTGTATGCACTTCTTGCAGGTTAACGCATAAAATTTATTCTTGTCTATTCGCATCGCTCATTCTCCTATTCTTAAAATCTTATAAAAATATCTTTTATCACTATTTCGGAATATTTTACTCTTTCGAGTTTCACATTTAAATCAATTCCAGTATTGGACCTAAGTCTGAAATTAATCTCATTTTCTAGCAACTCTATATCTTTTTCTGTATTTAATTGATCTTTAAACGTTTCCTCGAATGTTTTTTTAATAATGCCGAGTATGCTTACTTTTTTTCTTTTATAATTTTCTTCAGCTATGATTTTTTGTATCTCACTATCAAGAAAATATTTTTTCATCACTCACCCTCACTTTTCTTTTTTCTTCCTCCCACCAAAGAACCAACCAATACATATGTTTTAACCTTATTCTTTTTTCTTTGTTGCTTAAAAGATCTTTATAATCAATTACGTTGTTATTCATTCGCTATCTCTTTCTGTGACTGCCTTAACTTCCCTGTACCCTTGCTTGATGCATTTGCTGGCATACTCTGCCATTTCTTCGGCATCATGACATTCTATCGTCATGTTGTTTGTTTGATTTTCGTCTTTAACATAAATCATGTATCTCATATGGCACCTCTTTTTCTTTTTTGCTTTTGAATATGCTTTTGCAAATGTTTCGCAGTCGTATATTTTCTCACGTAGTAGGCTATTTCTTCTCATCATTCTTCGCCTTCTCCTATTATGATTTCGCCATAAGGATCAATCCCTAGCTGTCTGCATTTCTCTCTTGTCGATGTTCCACCGCCATGTCTAGTCCTACTAAGCAGCAGCCTTTGAACAATTTCAACATAACTATACCTAAACCTCGGTATCCCTTCTGTATGTTCTACATCCATAAACTCCATGTATTCCATCATGTGTGCGTGGACTTCTTCCATAAGTTGTATGCATTGTTCTACAATGTCTTTTTCCGAGTGGCTTGCAAGCTCAAGCTCTTTGATTTTGTCACTTACCGCCCCAGTAACTGCTGTCAATCCTTTTATGGCATCTTCGCTAAACTCAAAGTCTATAGGATCTCTGTCTTTCCCGTGCTCTGTAAAGTATTCAACTTCTCCCAATACCACTAATGCCTTGATTAGACCACTTAAATAGCCTTGCTTGTAGTGCTGTGGGCTTTTATCCTCGTCAATCCAATCGATTAATTCTTGGTTGTTTAGTCTTTTTCTTAAAAGTTCGCTGTTAATTTTCATTTTTGTTCCTCCTAGTCCATGATCGATTTGCATCGCTGACATATCATAAAATCAACTCGTCCTACTTTTTGTGGATACAATTTATTTGCGTTTACTCCACACATCCCGCATTTTCCAGTTTTATTTTTATTGCCTAGTTTTACTGGCGGCACTTCTTCTCTTAACAACTTTAGATATTGTTCTCTTTTATTCATCACTCTGCCTCCTCTAGGTTTACTATGAAACAAGCAGGATCACCCGCTTTGTTTCTCAGACAGTCTTTTGGGCAAATTGGAATTTCGTTAATGTAAATTCTTCTATTCTGTAGTGATTTAAATTCATTAATTCTTTGCCTTTCCTTAGCACTTTGTAAGTATTCGCAAGAATTATGTCTTGAAAAAATCCCCTTGTTTATTCCGCTTATCTTTGCGTATTTGCACACTTTCATCTACTCTATATCCACCTTTACCTCTTTGACATCTACATCCACTCCGCACTTGGCCATTAGGTATATAAAGTTCTCGACCGACATTTTCACCAACTCTATATCGTCTTTTAGATATGATATGCTCTCTGCTTTTAGTCCAGCTATACGTCTGTTATTGTTTTTTGGACTCTTGGGTCTTTTGTTTGTGAATGTTATAAATTCGATTCCAGCTTTTGGCATTGGGCCATTTGAATAGTTGTTCCAGATGTCCACTAGTTTTTTAGTTTTTGCTGGATAAGACTTTATCTCGACTTCCATTTTTGTCACCTTGGATCACTCTCCTTGTTTTTCATATGCTTTTCCCATGGTGTTACTATCATTCGCTCGTTCTCTTCATCTACCGTTAGATTATGGAATGTTTTGCACTTTGGACAGCTCCCACTACCCATGTCTGGCATTCCAAACCCTTCCTGGAAGATTGATTTGCATGCCCAGAACTCATAGCCACATATAGGACATTTACAGCCTTTACTCATTGTTTTTCCTACTTTCTTACTTAATCATTTTTAAATCACGTAGTATTCTCTTCCTAAGCTGTTCATCATCTTCTCCATCATGCCTCTCCTGGTAAATCAATTCAGCTAAGCAATCCAATTCACGATCACGTGCTATTGTCAATTTATCTAGCATTCCTTTTTTAATTTCATCCGATTCTTCTATAATTGTGTGTAGTTTATAATTGTGTCTTTTGGTTGTATCCAATTCTCTTTTTAAGCCTTCAATTTCTTGCTCTCTAATCATTGCTAATTGCTTGTATCGTTCGAGTTCGCTTGATAAGGTAGTTTTTTCAGCTGTTATTATGTTTAAATTCTCAATGAGTTTTTCTTCGTGATCTCTTAGTTGAGTGTTGCTAAGGGCAAGTTCTCTGATTCTTTCCTGTTGAGTGTTTATTCTATCTTCTTTATCCTTCATTTGAGTAAGATGTAAAAACGTGTTGATTTCTTCTGGCAGACCGGTAATTTCAAATTTATCATTTTTGTATTTCACTTACTCCACCTCCTGTTAATTTACTTTCTTTTGGTACAGCCCTTTAAATATGCCCTCTTTGCTATAGATCCTACCGCAGTCTACACAAACTACGGCTTTATGCACCCGACCTTTCTTGTTTACTATAGTTACCTCCACCATATCTCCGTAACATCTATAACAATGCATCTAATCACCCTTTATTTTCGACCTCCGTATCTATCCATCATATAGTTGAGTATGAATGCCATGCTTACCCAACTAACAATCGACCCCAATAACATTCCCGCTACAAAATTAACCACTATATTATCACTCCCTCCAGATTATCCACATGACGATTCTGCATAAAATAATTCCTGCCGACCCCACTGCTAGCATTAGCACAAACATTATCAATCCTAATTGTAGTAATCCTGCAATGCTAAATTCCATTTCACTGGTCCTCCAATCTTTCAGCCAACCTCTCTAGCTTATATATCTTGTTATCTCTTACCAGACCCTCTATTTCAAACAGAAGTTTCATCTGCTCCAACATTATCTCGACGTCCGCTATTTCTTCTGCTATGTTTCCAGTGACCTTCTCCCCTCTAAGCACCTTGCATAGTTCCTTTTGCAATTCAGCCATCTCTTCAAATACCATTGTTATTTGTGCCTCTTGGCCCCATGTCACTAAAGCTTTTTTATAAACCTCTATTTTATTTATCAACCTCTCTTGTTTTAACCAGGCTATACACTCTTCTTCTGTTCTAAAATCTTCTGCCCATGCGTCTCCTGTCGAATTGTCTACCCCTACATAGCACATGGTACAATTTGTTTTGGTGCTATCTATTTTGATTCCAACTGCATAAAATAATCCTATGGGTTCTCTGTTATCTATAATTTCCGATATATGTTTTAGTCGGACTTTCTTAATCATTCTCACAGCCTCCTTTATCCATTTCGAGTTTCCTACTTGTAATTTTTATTGGTCCGATTATCCTTCAGCTCTATCCTGCATAGCAGCTCTAAATCTCTTTCTTTTAACATGTTTTTGATCTCCTGGATCGTGTCATGCACTTGTTTGTTTCTAGCTTTTTCATTAGCCTTTTCTGCTATATTTTCACTTTCTATAACCTTGGCTAAAGTCGGATCGTAGCACCCAGATGCATTCTTCCAATACTTTTCCATGTCAACCCCTCCTACTTAACAATTTTTAGATTCAGCTCTGGGTACATGTATTCAAATAGTTTTTGTTTTATTTTAAAGACTTGAGTCTCCACTCCTTTTACATCAACTACTTCTGTAGTGCCATCATTATTCACTATCACAAAGTCAGCCACATAATTTATTGACCTAAAAGTAGTACCGTTCTTTTTGAAAGTTGGCAACAACTCATACCTTTGCTGTATTCCAAAGTCCTTTATTTCTCCTGCTTGCTTGAGTAATTTGAGTTGGTGGTAGTAATCCGCCTCTTTCTTGCTGTCAAATTCTATGGCATCAACAGTCGTCTTTTTATTGTTGTACTTGCTTTTTCTTTGACTTTGTGGTTCTATTGGTAGCCCTTTTTTCTTTTTCATGAACTCCTTGTACTGTTCTTCTGTCCATCTCATCGTGCTCCCCCCTAGCTCTTTCCATTGCCTCATAATATTTCAATCCTGGATTAGTTCTAATTAATTCAGCTGCTCTTTCTATAATTTTATTGGCCATAGCTTTTCCGCCCCTTTTTGATCTATTCTTTTACCTTAGATTTTCTCTCGCTTATTTTAGAATAAATATCTGCTAATATGACTCCTGTTCTCGTTAGGTCAGCATCTGATTGTATTAAATTGTTTCTGTTCATTACCAATAATTGTTTTCTGGATACTAGGACTAAGTTACTTGTGTCAAAATTTCTTTTGTCTCCATCGCCAAATATCACTGCATGATTGTCCGGTACAGGTCCATTATGTTCTTCCCATATTAATACATGTTTTAATTTCCAATTCTTATTGAGGTGTCCATCTTGGATCTTTACGTAGATGTATCCGTCTTTTGAGTCAATCCTCTCGGTTCCTATCGGTACCCTGTTGTATGGTTTATTGCCTTTTTTAAACTGAGTTTCAGCTCCTCCTGTTACTACTCCCTTCAATCCTTTGTTCCAGGTTTTATGGCCTCTTTCAAACTTTCCGTCCAATCCGCTATTGATGCTGTTATTGCCATAGTGCGACTTTATTTGCTTGTGAGTGTAGCTTTTTCCAAAGGTTTTGTTTAGTAGCTCCGCCATATCTTTTGGTCCTACACCTGCATGGTTCTCATTGATAAATTTCCTTATTTCCTCCGGATATAGCTTTGTAGGCCTTCCGGCTGGCAACCCGAGCGGTGTTCCGCTTTTTAATTTATGGTTTGATTTGTAAGACTTCATTTTTGATTCTGTAAAATCAGTTCCAAACTTAGCATTTACAAGTTCCACTAATTCTTTTGTAGTAGTTCCAGAAACATTGTTTTTGATAAATTCCTTCACTTCTTTGGGATGCCTTTTCATCATTCCCCCTCCAGCATTTTAGGCAGGTTTTTATCCGCATCATAAGCATCTTTCATGAATTTCTGCCCTTGTAATACCAAGTTTGCATTTTCAACAATCTTTGCCGCAACATCTGTAACTGCTTTCGCTCTTGTTATTTCCTCTTTTAGATCCTCGCCTTTTATATCCTCATCGCTTAACCTTTCTAGTTGAGCGAATAAATGGTCATTCAAATCTCCAAGTGTGTTTTTCATCAAGATCGCTCCTTTCTTCTGTCTTTTCCGTTCATGGTTATTCCCATGGTCATTTCGTGGAGCCTGCTCACTATAGCTCCTGCAGTTTCGTAATTGCTTTTCCTGGCTAGCCTGTCCACTAGTTTTTCGTCATCGTAGTTTGTTGTTACTATGGTCGGCAGGCACCTTTCGTACCTGTCGTTTATAATGTCGTATAGCATCGTTGCCGCCCAATCGCTGCAATATTCTTTCCCTAAATCATCTATTACCAAGAGATCTACCTCTTTATAAACCTGCAGTATTTGATATTCACTGACGTTCCTATCTTTGTCATACGTTTTTCTTATCTGTGCCAGCAAGTCTATTGCTGTCATGCATATTACTGGAGTTCCTTTATTTATTAGGTCTAGTGCTATCGATACCGCAAGATGTGTTTTTCCTGTTCCAAATCCTCCAGAGAAATATATCCCTTCGCCTGTTTCTTTAAATCTCTGGAAGTTTTCTGCATAAAGTTTTGAGTTTCTATATGCATCTTTATTACCTTGATCTATCTCATAATTTTTAAAGGTTCTGTTTTGAAATCTCTTTTTGATTCCGCTGTTTCCTAGTAGCCTTTCTATTCTTTCTCTCTTTTTTCTACTCTCTTCTTCTAGTCGTTCTCTTTCCGCTATTTCCTTTTTTTTGTTGTCGTACCTTTCCCAGTAGTCCGTAGCTTTATTGCATGTGCACCTCTCGTGACTTATCCAGGCTACCACCCTGTCCATCATCGGCATTACTACACCCTTCTGATATAAGTCTTTTCCGCAATATTTACATCGCTTTGGTGGTTCTGGATCCTTTGAATATTTGTAGCCTCTTTCCTGGATTTCTTTTGATGTGAATATAGTGTCCTGGTTACTCTGTTTCTCCTGGGATTCTGAATCCTCGCATTCCGCTTGATTTATTTTGTGGTGTTGGTTCTGGTTGTACAGGCCTATTATGTTGCTTATCGCCTCCACTCTTCATCATCTCCTCTCGCCTTTTTTCATTTTCCTGGTATTGCGTTAATGTTTTGATCCCATCGTTGAACCAGTTCCTCATGATGCCTTTCGCATATCTCCATTTGTCGGATGGTTTTTTGTTTTGCAGCTCCCTTTCAGAGATGTCTATGGCCTCCATGAGCAATTGATCTTCCATTCCGTCATTAAGGTAAGTTTTTATGTTTTCTATGTCCATTGGACTTGGCATCATAATTAAGGTTTGCATTTTTCTATAAATGTTCATCTGCGGCAATTCTTCTTTTTGAGGTTTTGCATTTGGGGGGGTAGGGGTTTGTTTATCTGTATCTTCTGTATTGATATCTGGATCATCTAGTTGCTCTTCTACTTCCTCCGAGCAATAGTTTTCTACGAAAGGTATTATCCTGTATTGTGCTGCTTTGCTGCCTTTTCCAGGGAGCACCTCTATTCTCCCTAGCTTTACAAGTTTGTCTCTCGCAGCATATATTGCATCTCTTTTGAGCCCTGTTTTCGATTCTAATGTTGAGATTGGTGTTGATATCCACTTCACCCATCTAGCTGTACATGCTAGATGCATCAGTGTGTGCCACAACAATATCTCTTTTGCTTTTAGATGATTGGTCTCTTTCCAGATATAAAATTGTCCTATTTCGATTTCCACATTCAGTTTCTGCCTCTCTTGCATACCCTCAACCCCCATTAGAACACTTTCTTGCTGATATCTATTTCTAGTCCTTTACTTCCTATATAAACCGGCCTACCTGTAGACCTCTCTATTTCTTCTTTGAATAAATTCTTGTCACTGTTTTGGCTACTTAAGTGTATCAGTACAATATTTTTGGTATTGCTCAAGTCGCTACTTCTTAAAAATTCTTTTACATTTTCTAGTTCAAAGTGAGATTTTGTTATTCTGTTTTTTAGACATTCCAGGACCAAGCCTTTTTCGATATTCTGTTGTAAGATTTCTTTTTTGTAGTTGCACTCGACCATTATATGGTCCAGTCCTTTAAATTTATACTTACAGTAGTAGGAGTCTGTTATAAATAATAACTTTCCCATGTCTTGATGCTGGATCAAGAACCCTAGCGGTTCCTCTGCATCGTGCTGTGTATCGAATGGGAGTATTGTAAATCCCCCCACCCTTATTTTTTCTTGTGCCTTTATAGCTTTTAATCTATAGCTTTCTTTTAATCCTAGTGCTTGCATTGTTCCGTTGCTGGTGTACACATCTATCCCGTTTTTGTTTAGTTGTTCTATACTTTTGCTGTGATCCTTATGTTCGTGAGTTACAAGGCAACCCACGACTTTTATTGTTTCATAACCAAGGCCCTCCTGGATTTTCTTGAATGTCAATCCACATTCCAAGATTAACGTTTCCTCTTTATTTTCTAGCAAGTAGCAGTTTCCAGAGCTGCTACTTGCTATCACCTTGAGTCTCATTTAAAATCCTGGATCCTCGTATAAGTCATTTGCACTTTGTTGCTTTCCGGTATTGTGCTGTCCTTGGTTTCTGTTTTGGGATCCAGATGTTGCTTTTTGGCTTTCGTCTTTTCTAGGTTGTTTTTGGTTCTTTTCTTCTGTTATTTCATCTTCTTCTATGTCGATTACCTGGTTATTGGCATTTTGTTGTATTTCTTCGGCCACTTCTACTTCTACCGTATTAGTTTCCTTTACGATTACCTGCTCATCGTCAGTGTACATGGCTCCTAGGTTGTCCGGGAATGCCTCCCTTAATGCTTGTACAAGTGCTGTTTTTCTTATCATGGTCTTGGGCATGGCTTTCCAAGTTGCTTGCCCTTTATTGAATTCGTCTATGTTTATCTTCGTAATGTATGGGTATTTTTTGTCTTTCACATATACCTCTGCCCATCCTCCTAAAAGTTGGTCTCCTGGTAGGCTAAAGCTCCCCTCTAATTCTAAGGTTTCTTCTCCTCTTTGGACTATAATCCCGGCTTTTATTCCATCGAATTTTGGGTGATCGAATGCCCTCTTCATGTATGCCTCTTTACTGGTGATTAGTTGTGCTGGTGCTCCCTTAAACTTTACTAGGTATGCCTCGTTTAAGAAGGGGTTTAGTTTTTGGTACTTACACAGGTTGATGAACATTACTATTTCCTGCTCCGATACCGTGTCGTTCCCTCTGGTGAGATAGTTTTTTACCATCCCACCTGTCAGTTTTACCTCTTGACCATTAACCTCGTAAACTACCGGTTTGTTTAAAATTTCATTCGACATATCGCATTCTCCTTTTCTCTTTTATTGAGCTTTTCCCAAGCACCCCTTGGCCACCTTGAATAACATGTCCATCTTTTTTTCCGCTGCAATCATAGCGTGTATAGCTATGTCGATTTCCCTTTCAGTTGCAGCGTGATCCATTCGGTTCTTGGCCAGCTCCATCTCTGCCTTTGCCTCTTCTATGCTGTCGGTTATATCTTTTCTAGTAATACTGGCTATCACTTTTTGGCCTCCTTTTAGCTTTCAGCCTCTATCCTTAGTATTTTGTGTTTGGTTACTTTAAGTTTTATAATTTGCGAGTCGCTTGGTATGAAGTTATTGATTGACTCTGAATTATCAATAAAAATCGGTGTATAGGTGTCGTAGTGTCTGCATAGGCTGTTGATTACATCCAGTCCCGCATTGACTTGTCCTGCTGTGTTGGCATTGTCGAATGGTACTCCGTCTACTAGCACATCGCATGTTTCGTCTAGTGCTCCGTTTATCTGCTTTTTGAAGAGTCGGAAGGATACCTTTTCAAATTTCTCATTGATGCTTTGCTCTATGATTTCTGCTTTGGTGTTGATGAATTGATCTGCTATACCCTCTTTCTTTTCGATTTCATTTATCTGTTGAGATAACCCCTTCTCTTCTTCCATTAAGACTTTTATTTTTTCCTTGGTTTCCTGGTTAATCTCTTCCTGGTGCAGTTCTTTTTCTTTTTCCTTAAGCTGTATCTCCATTTCCTCTTTCTTTCTTCTTAGGTCTTTTATCGTAGTATCGTGATCTCTATTTTTTATTTCGTTTTCTATTTCGTTTATTTTTTTGATTAATTCTTGGTATTCTTGGTTGTCTGCAAGCAGGCTGTTGATGTCGGTTTTTTCTTTGGTACCTAGCAAGCTTTCTTTTTTTCTTATGGTGACGCTTAATCTCTCTGCTTGATTTTGCAGGTGGTCTAATTTTTCTTTAGCTTGCTCTAATTCTTCCTGGTACCCCTCTACTTCTTTGGATATGGACTGACCTTCCTCCCTTAGTTTTTTCAGTCTATCCACCTGGTGAGCTTTGAAGTTTTCTTCCATTTCAGTTATCTTGCTTTCTATTTCATCTTCTGGAAATGACCTTTTGCAAGTCGGGCATGCTTTTATGCTGTCGTCTATGTTTAATTCTCTGGCCGCCTCTTCTTTGTAGTCAGTTCTTAGCTTTTCTAGAGTTTTTCTATTTTTATCAATGTTTTTTTCAAGCGACTCTATGATTCTAATTTCGCTATTGATTTCTGGCTGTAGCTCTCTTAGTTTTATCTGCAGTTCTTTTATTTCATCCTTGGTTTCTTGGTCCGGATCCTTTATTCCGCTCTGTAGTTCATGCTCTATTTCCTTTTTTCTGGTTTTTATCTCGAAGAGCTCGTCCTGTTTTTTTAATTGTTCTTCTCCTAGCTTGGTTGCATCTAGCATTTGTTCTTCTGTTGCCTTGATTCCGCTTTTGATAAAGTTTAATCTAAATTCTATGGCAGTTTTATCGATTTCTTTGATGGTCCCGTTCAGCGTTTCTATTTTTACAGGTATATTTTCTCGTTGCTTGTTGAGTTCTCTCCTCTGGTAGCTTAGAGATTTTTTTAGCTCCTCTATTGTTTTATCTTCTAAGTCCTCTTCTATCGCCCTTAGGCTTGGGTTTGCTAAGAATACATTCTCGTTGGTTATGTCTCCTCCTGTTAGGGAAAATAGTGTACCTCTTCGCTCTTTCCAGCTTAGTTGCTGTGAAAAATAGTGTGGGTCTGTTAGTAGCTGGAATATTTTCTCGTCCACCAGCTGTCCAATTTTTTTCTCGTACTCCGATTTCTTGACTGGTATGTCGTTAATTACTCTTTCTATTTCGTGCCCAGTGAATGTCGGTTGATCCTCTCCTCTTTTTTTGGTCCATACTTCCTTGTAGGTCTTTTTTAGCTTTAGCGGCCTTCCGTCTATTTTAAAATAGCCTTCTACCGTGTGGTCTAATCCGTGGATCTGCTCACCATCTTCCAGCGTCTTGATTTCGAATTGTGACCTTCCCTTGCTATCCTTCTCGAATAGTAGCCATGTGAATGCATCTACTACCGTTGTTTTTCCTGTTGCATTTTCTCCACAGATGGTTGTGGATATCGGGTTAAACTCGATGTCCTGTTCTCGGATTCCCTTAAAATTCCTAATTTTCAATTTTTCTAAAATAAATTTCATGCTCTCAGCCTCCTTCTCGATATCGAATTAACGTACTCCTTAAATATGTTCTGCTCGTATATTTCAGCTGTAACTACCGCTAAATATCTTTTATCATAAGTCGTTTTACGCAATTTACTCTGCCATGTCAGTTTATGTTTTGCATAATCGTGTGCCTCTTTGTACCATTCTGGATCAACTTCGTATCCTAGTATCGCCTCTACTTTTTTTATTAGGTCGCTCTTTTCATTTTCAGCCACCTGTGATATAATGGCTGTATCAATATTTTTGCTTGTGGCCTTTAGCACCTCATCGTGCTTTGGGCCTTTTATTTTTTCTCCCACTCTTCGTCCTCCTTATTATTTTCTGTGTCGCTCTCAAATCTTACGAATTTTCCATCTTCACAAATGCTAATTATTCCGTATTGAGTATAAAGCTTTTCAGCTAGCTCCAAGTTGATCATTTTGTTTTCACCTCCTTTCTATGCATCTCTTTTGTAATCAGCTACTGCTACTAATATGCCAGGGCTTATGTCGTCTGATATTTTCTTGATGTCGATTAATCTCACATTCGGTTTTACTTTAATCGCCCTAGGCTTGTCCACTTTTCTTGCCTTTCTTTTTCTTCTTGGCACGTTAACCCCTCCAATTATTTAGTACCATTGCCCAGACGGTGTATAGTGGAGCCATTCTCCGTTTTTGAACACTACCTTTAGGTTTTCACCCAAGGGACTTACCTTGACAGGAGTCCACCCATCTTTGTAGTCTGTTCCAACCCCCGCCTTGTGCTTAATATTTGTTCTAATCAAAATGTCTTGTTGCTCCTTTGTTAACTTATTGAACCCTTTCACACCTTTCATCCTTGATCAACTCCTTTTCGTAAAATTTATTTTTTAGTTCGTTGAGTTTTTCGTCTATATTGTGTGGTGTAATTCCAAATTCCTTTTCCATATATTCCGCCAGGTCTGTAGCCTGTTTTTTTATAGCTGCACTCACACGCTTGTCCCCCTTTTGTTTCAAGTTTTAATCATTATCCTTCCGTTGTTGCTGTTTCAGATACTTCGGTTTTAAAAAAAATTTCTTCTATCGGTAGTCCTAAAAACTTCGCTATCTTTTCTGCCTCTTCTAGAGAAAATTTTATTGTTCCAGTTTCTTTCTTGTAGTAGGCAGCTGGTGTTTTTAACCCCAACATATTTGCCATTTCTAGAGCAGTTATACTCTTTTCATTCCTGATATTTCTTAATTTTTCGTACATCTTCTTGCCTCCTTCGGTTTCTGTTTTGGCAACCTTATGATTCTCATTATAGTTTCTATTATGGATATTGTCAAGAGAAATTTTAATATTTTTTTCTATTATGGATATTTTGTTTGTTTTCCATTATGGATACTATATAATTATATTGGAGTATACTATCTGTTAGAAGGGTGTATCATTTAGAAAAGGAGGAAGTATTATGAGAATAAGAGAATTGCGTCAAGAACTTGGAATGACACAAGAAGAGTTAGGTCGAAAGATCAATCAAACAAAATCAAATGTTTCAAAGTATGAAACTGGCACGTTAGAGCCGAATATCCAAACACTAAATTTGCTGTCAGATATTTTCGATGTGTCTATTGATTATTTAGTAGGTAAATCTAATATTAAGAAACAAGATGCTTGCATTGGTGCAGAAATGCACGAACTTATGAATAATCTTGGTAATCTTAGCGAGGAAAGCAAGAAAGAACTTGAAAAGTATGTCCAGCTTTTGAATATGAAAGATCAGCTGGATAAAAGCAAAGAAGAGCAGTCATCAGTTTTGGAGAAAGAAGCTTAATTGATTTGTTGAAAAACAAATATCGTAAGTGAAAGAGGTTATTCATGTAAAATTTAAAATTTAGGGAGGTTTTAAGAATGGGTGCAAAAAATAAAGTTATCGCAGGTGAGTACAAAGGAAAATCATTAGCAGCAGCTCTAGGGACCGTTATAATATCCACCAGCTTTACTAAGTCATTGGTGCTAGACAATACTACTGTTGATGAAGTCGAAGTCGTTACTGACGAGCATAGAAAGAGTGCTGCAAGTGGCGTTGCTCGTGGATTAGTGGGAGGAACTCTCTTGGGTCCATTAGGAATGTTGGCGGGAGGTTTGTCTGCTAAAAGCAAAGGTACTTACACTCTTGTTATTCGTTTTAAAGATGGAAAAGAAAGTTTGGTCGAAGTTGATGATAAGATCTATAAAGCTCTTCTTCAAAAGTGTTTTTAATCTTACTCGCCTTATCTATCTTATCTATCTATCATTATATATATAAGATTAATAGATAGATAGATATATAAGTTCGGAGTTTGTGTGGGATTTGTGTCGGTATGAACGATACTAATATTATTAAGCCACTATTACAAATTCAATGAAACCTTTGAAAACACTAGGTTTTACAGAGTGGAAATTCTAAAGAAGTAGCTTTATTTTGTGTGGGATTTGTGTCGGAGTTTGTGTGGGGGTGTTTTTTCTAGTGTCGGAGTTTGTGTCGGTATGAACGACACTAATGTTTTGTGTCGGAGTTTGTGTCGGTATGAACGACACTAATGTTATTGTATTTTTATTTTGTATAGGGATTTGTGTCGGTATGAACGATACTAATATTATTAAAAAGGAGATGTTTTATTATGAAAAAAGCATTAAAAATTTTATTAGGGATTACTGCAGTTATAATTGTGATATCTTTTTTGGGAGGCAACTCTGATAATAATGACGAAGTGGATCCAGTTGATGATGTTGCTGCGATTGAGAACGCACAGGAAGAAAAATCAATTAATCCTTACGAGGGTGAAAAAGCAGAGTTGTATGATTTAATTGCAGGCATCATCAATGAAGGTGGCTACTTAAATACTACCGTTAACGAGATAACTTTAAATAAGGACATGAACAGTGGCGAAGGTGGGTATATTCTTTTAGTTCGTGGGACTTTTGATATAAAAAACTCTCGTGAAAATGGCAATGATGTATTGAGAATGTATTCGAACGATCTAATGGGAACTCTGGCCAAAGAAGGTGTTGAGGATATAATAGAAAGTGCTATATTCTGGCATGACGATTACAATGATAGAACTGTTAAATATTCTTATGAATACAAAGATGGCCAGTACGAAATGTACGATGTTATGGGAGAGTAACTCTATGTACGAATAGTTTGTCGTGTCGCAAGTGACAATGCTTTATGTAGGTATAAGCGACACTATTTTTATATTTGAGAGGTGATTTTATTGGAGAAAGCAGCATTATACATTAGAGTGTCAACGCACCACCAGATTGACAAAGACTCCCTTCCTTTTCAAAAAAAGGAACTTATCAATTATTCGAAATATGTGCTAGGTGTAGATGAATATGAAATATTTGAAGATGCTGGTTATTCTGGTAAGAATACAGATCGTCCAAAGTTCCAGGAGATGATGAGCAGGATTCGTGCTGGGGAATTCACTCATGTTTTAGTTTGGAAGATTGATCGTGTTTCTAGGAACCTTCGTGACTTCACAGAGATGTATGATGAAATAAAAAAATACAATGTTACTTTTATTTCTAAAAATGAACAGTTCGATACCTCTACCGCTATGGGCGAGGCTATGCTAAAAATTATCCTGGTATTTGCCGAGTTAGAGCGAAAGCTCACAGCCGAGAGGGTTTACTCGATTATGCTATCAAGAGCTGAAAAAGGGTTATGGAATGGAGCTCCTGTGCCTTTAGGGTATGACTTTGATGAAGAATTAAAATTTGCTGTTGTAAACGAAGAAGAGGCCAAGATAGTAAAGTTTATTTTTGATACCTATGAGGAAGTAAAGTCTACCGGAGAAGTTAAGCACCGACTAGAGGCTAATGGTATTCGAACTAAAAGAAATGGCCACTGGACTACCAAAACTATATCAGACGTGATTAGAAACCCTTTCTATGTTGGTACTTATAGATACAACTACAGATACAGTCCTCATGGAAAGATAAGACCAGAAGAAGAATGGGTGGTTGTGGAAGATAATCATCCTGCCATTGTATCTAAGGAGCAATATGAAAAGCTTAATAAAATAATGGATTCTAATGCTCACGGAAGAGGTACCGATAGAACAAAAGAAAATCATATCCATGTTTTTAAAGGTCTAATTAGCTGCAGTAAATGCAATAAAAATTATATTGCATCTACCGATCGCCCTAGGTCTGACGGATACAGGCCTTCTGTTTATCGGTGTTATAATTACGTCCATAACAAAAAGCAATACAGAACATGCAGCGGTGGTATTGGCGAGGTTAAACTCGGTCCATTTGTAATTAATTATATAGCTAACCTAATTAAATCAAATGAGTTTATTTCCACCTATGGATCCAAAGGAACTGAAAAAGAAGTTGAGAAAATATTATTAAAAGGATCCTCTTTTAAGGGTGTTGCTGGCATAATTGCCCAGGATCTAAAGCATACTTACGAGGTTTTGTTGAAAAATACTGGCGACATTCTTTTTGATAGTATCGAGGAACCAAAAGATATCGAACAGGATATGGAGCTTGAATCTTTGAAATCTGAAAAGAAGAAAATCGAAAGAGCTCTTCAAAGGTTAGAAGATTTATATCTATTTTCGGAAGATAGTATGTCTGAAAAGAATTACCTGGTGAAAAAACAAGAGCTTGAGAAGAGAATTAATTCTATAAACGACAAAATAAAAAAGAGGTCCCAGGAATACTCCAGGAACCTTCCAGGTCATGATTTAAGTTTTATAAAAAAGGCCACTCAATATCTTTTGGCCCATAATTTATATAACGATCGAGCTATTAATTATAACAAGATTGTGAAAATGATAGATAAGAAATTGCTGCAAGATTTTATGCAATGTGTAGTTAAGAAAATAACAGTAGATGAGGATAAAACAATTTCATCTATTGAATTTGTTAATGGCCTTTCCCATAGGTTTATATACAGAAAATGATATGGTAAATATTAAATACATCTCGCTGAGTTCATTTGACATCCATAAGTAATAATAATGTATTTTTTACCCTTACCATTATAATATACTTTTAATTCTTCCATAATCCGATGCTGTTTTTCTAATTCAGCAATAGCGATTTCTGTATGTTTTCGTTCACCCATTTATTGGACCTCCTTAGTGGTTGTTTGCTCTACAATTATAGCATAATATACAATTATATTATGCAAAATAAGTTTTGTAAAATGTAATTATACAATCACATTTGATAAGTAGATCTGACTTGGAATCTTTTCCTGTCCCTTTAGTTTTATTTATGTTATCATATAATTGTGATTTATGTAAAAAAGAAATAGGAGGTATTTAATGATGAATTTATCTAAAAGAATTACAAGTATGCAAGAATCTCCCATCAGAAAGTTGGTTCCTTACGCTCAAGCTGCTAAAGCTAATGGGAAAAAGGTATATCATCTAAATATTGGACAACCAGACATCGAAACCCCTTCTTCTTTTATGGAAGCTATTCGTAATTTTGACGAAAAAGTGTTAGCCTATTCATTATCTCAAGGAATGCCTGAATTAATAGATTCAATGATTGATTATTACAAGAAATATGATATGCATTTTGAAAATGACGAAATTTTAATCACTAATGGAGGTTCAGAAGCCTTATTATTTGCTATGATAGCTGTGGCTGATGCCGGTGATGAAGTTTTAGTTCCTGAACCATTTTATACAAATTACAATGGGTTCACTTCTGCTGTTGATGTAAAGGTTGTTCCAATTACATGTAAAGCCGAAGAAGGGTTTCATTTGCCAAATAGAAAGTCAATTGAGGATATCATTAATCCTAAAACCAAGGCAATTATGTTATCTAATCCAGGAAACCCAACTGGCGTGGTCTATACAAAAGAAGAAATACATATGTTAGCAGACCTAGCTAAGGAATACAATCTATTTATTCTTGCAGATGAGGTTTATAGAGAATTTGTATATGATGGACTAGAATACACTAGCTTCGGTAATATAAAAGAAATTCAAGATCGTGTTGTTATTATAGATAGTGTTTCTAAAAGATATAGTGCTTGTGGAGCTAGAATTGGTTCCGTTGCATGTAAGAACAAAGAATTAATTAAAGAAGTTTTAAAATTATGCCAAGGAAGACTATGTGTACCGACATTAGAGCAAGTAGGTGCAATCGAGTTATATAAAACGCCAGAAAGCTACTTCAAGACTGTAAACAAGGAGTATGAAAAACGTAGAGATATTGTATACACTGAACTAAATAAAATGCCAGGTGTTTTATGCAAAAAACCTACAGGCGCTTTTTATGTAGCGGCTAAATTACCAGTAGATGATGCCGAAAAGTTTGTTATTTGGATGTTAAAAGACTTTGATATAGACGGGGAGACGCTGATGATGGCTCCAGCAGAAGGATTCTATGCCACCCCAGGTCTTGGCAAAGATGAGGTTCGAATTGCCTATGTACTGAATGAAGATGACTTAATGAAATCAATGAACTTATTAAAGGTTGCACTAGAGCTGTATCCTAATAAAACGATATAACTAACAAAATAAGAAGCCTGGGAGGTTATCCAGGCTTCTTATTTTGTTAAAAATCCCTTATTCCTTGTTTTAAAATCACAGTACCTCTAGATATATTTCATATGTACTAGGAAGACTGTTTATTATGAATCTATAATCCGAGGAATTTTAAATGGGTTATATAGAAGAAATATTATGTAGTCGGTAATTTCTCTTCATCCTTTTTAGAGCTAAAAATTCGTGTGAAAAAAGGTAGGTTTTTATGCTGTTCTCTTTTAATACGGTCTTTTAATTCTGAAATTTCATAGGACTTTTCCTTGATTTTCATTTTCAATTTTGCATTTTCGCAAATTAATACATCCTGATCCTTACGTCCTAGTTCACTTGTTAATTCATCAACCTTCATTGTCAATTCTTCAATTTTCTCCTGATAATCCATACTTCTAAGCATAACAAGAAGTTCATTCTTCAATGATTGGAAGTCGTCACTCACCTTATTTTTACCTTTAAATGAAGGAGAATTAGCGTCCATGGCTAATTGTTCTTCTATGGCAAGGGAATCAGGCTCAGCATTCACCTGACTCATAGCTACTTCAGGATTGCAGAAAGAGTTAAAATTATGATTATCTTGAGAAAGCAAGACCTCTTTTATTTTTTTATTGGACAAGCCTTGTTCTTGTAGGCTCTGGATTGTTAATAATTGGCTTAGCTCTGTATCGGTAAAATAGCGTCTGTTATTTGATGCACGAGGGATGTTTAGCTCGAATTCTTTTTCATAGAAGCGGATCACATGTGGTTTGAACTTTGTTATTTGGGAAACGTCCTTCATTGAGTAGGTTTTATTCTCTTTTTCACTCATTTAATCACCTCCACTTGTACTACAGATTCAATACTAGTACAAGATTTTCCTGTCTATTAGAAGGACTTTCGTCATACAAATTTAGTCAAATTACAAACAAAACTGATTAAATTTATTATATTTAGACAAAAAAAGAGAAGAAGTTAAACTTCTTCTCTTGGGTTTAGATATTAGGTTACGCTTCAGACCATTCATTTTCGAAAAGTGCTCTAGATAAAGAAATGATATTTTCTACATCTGAAACAGAGGCCATTTCACAGTTACTATGAATATATCGTGATGGTACGGATAGTACGCCTGATGGTACCCCACTTCTCGTTAGATGGATTGCACCAGAATCTGTTCCACCAAACTCCAGCACTTCTAATTGATATGGAATTCGAAATTTCTTTGCTGTTTTAATCATATGATTCTTTATCATGGGGTGGCAGAGAATCGAGTTATCTTTGATCTTGATTGCGGCACCAGCACCTAATTTTACTGCCATTTCCTTTGCCTTAGGTGTGTCTCCAGTAGCTGTTACATCAAAAGAGATAGCAAGGTCAGGTTCTATATGAAAAGCGGCTGTTTTTGCCCCTCTAGTACCTACTTCTTCCTGTACAGTGAAAACAAAGTAAAGGTCGTGTTTTATTTCCTTTAACTGCTTTAATACTTCTATCATGATAAAGCATCCTATTCGGTCATCTAATCCCTGGGAAATCACTTTTTTATCATCAATAATAGGTTCACTATGATAAACGCATGTGTCTCCAATAGAAACCATGGTCTCCGCATCCTCCTGTGAAGAGGCACCGATATCAATAAACAATTTATCTAAAGTTAAATCTTTTAATGTATCAATTTTTTCACTACCAATGACTCCAATGACACCATTTTCGAAAATAACTCTCTGGGATAATGTGATTGCGGGAGAAAGACCACCGAGGTTAGAAAATCGTAAAAAACCTTCTTTATCAATATGGGTTGTCATAAGACCAATTTGATCCATATGTCCAGCTAACATAATTTTTTTACCGGGCCCTTTTTTATGGGCAATCAAATTACCTAGGTTATCGGTATAGATTTCATCTACTAAGTCTTTGATCTCTTCTGAGATTAACTCAGCGACCTGCGCTTCATTCCCTGACGGCCCATAGACTAAAAGTAATTTTTTGAGCAATTCTGTGCTAAATTCTTTCATTATATAACGCCACCTTTACTTATTTTTTCAATAAACTTTACAGTTAAATTTAATGTGTGTCTATAATCATCTAGACTCAATACAGAGGCCGGTGAATGAATATAACGACAAGGAACAGCTAAAGAAACGCAGGGAGTTCCTTCTTGGGCAAGGTGAAAGCTGCCAGCATCATTACCACCGAAGCTTGATCGTCTATATTGCCATGGAATATTGTTTTCCTTTGCGGTTTCAATTAACGAGTCTACTAGAGGGCGATTATAAATAGAAGTACGATCCATGATTGAAATGGCAGGACCACCATCTAAATTCGTCGCTTGAAAATGTGGTTCAATCCCTTTTACATCTGAACATGTAGTTCCCTCAAGAACAATTGCCAGATCTCCTTTTATTTGATTGGCTGCAACTGCGGATCCTCTCAATCCAATTTCTTCTTGCACTGTAAAGATTCCAGTTATATTAACATTTAAATCCATTTTAAGCAACTCAATTAGTATCGCACAGCCTACACGGTTGTCTAAGGCTTTGGATTTCACTCTATTGTTAGCAAACTCAACATAATCACTTTGGAAAGCAATGTAGTCTCCAATAGAAAGCAATTTTTCCGCTTCTTCTTTAGAACTCACACCAATATCTATGTACAAATCGTCAATTGATAGCGCTTTTTTTCGCTCAGATGGTTTTTGCATGTGGATGGCTTTGGCTCCAATAATGCCAATGAGCTTGTTGTCACCAATGAGCACAATTTTAGAAACCAGTATTCTTGGATCAATACCACCAATTGGTGCAAATCGCAGGAGCCCACTCTCTTCAATACCCTTTACCATCAGGCCAATTTCATCCATATGGGCTGTGACGATGATTCGATAATCTGAGTTAACTGTGTTTTTTGTTGCAAATAGATTACCCATGCGATCAACTCGTAGCTGATCTACAGAATCATCTAGTTCACCTTTTATTAGCTCTCGCACTTCTCCTTCATTTCCAGAGACTCCTAAGGCTTCAGTTAATTTTTTTAATAGCATAATAATGACTCCACCTCCTGAGTATTAAAGGAAACAATGAATTGTGATAGAAGCTTTCCTGTTTTTTCTATGTCGGATAAACAAATTGTCTCCACAGAGGTATGCATGTAACGTAGTGGAATTGACAATAAACCTGTTGCAACACCTGAACGTGCAATTTGAATAGGCCAAGCATCTGTTCCTGTTGAACCTGGAGCGACTTCTACTTGATAATCAATATAATTTTCTTGAGCCACTGTCTTTAAATGTTTAAAGATTAATGGGTTGATGTTGGGGCCCATGGTAATGGCAGGTCCCTTTCCCATTTCGATTGTATCAAAACGATTTAACTCTGGTGTTCTTCCAAATCCCACATCAATGGCAATACCAATATCAGGGTTAATCTGATAAGCGGAGGTCGTAGCACCCCGTGTACCGACTTCTTCCTGTACAGTGGCCACGCAATAAACATCTATGTCATGATAGGAATCTTGTAGTAATCGGAGACATTGGTACAACACAGCAACTCCAGCACGGTCATCTAAGGCCTTGCCTGCAAGCCATCCATTCTGCAAAGTAGAAACCGCTCTTTTAACAGTAATGACATCGCCAATTTGGATTTTTCCCTCTAGGGCTTGCTTTGAAAAACCAGTATCAATCACCAAGTCTTCAATTGATAAAGCATTCTCTCTTTCACTTGCATCTGTGAGGTGAGGTGGTTTTGCGCCAATAATACCGTAGGTTTCCTCAGAACCATGAATCAATACTTCTTGACATAGGAGCGTCCGCTGATCGACACCACCAATGTTTGTAAATGAAATAAAGCCTTTATCATCTATATCTTTGACCATTAAGCCTATTTCATCCATATGAGCTGCTAGCATAATTTTTTTTCCGCCACTATTTCTGCCTTTTTTAATCATAATTAAATTTCCTAAGGCATCTTTTTTGATTTCATCAACATAGTCTGCAAATATACTGGTAATAACTTGAGAAACTTTCTCTTCATGACCGGATACACCGGAAGCTTCCGATAATTCAATGATTACTTCGCGTAAATTCATATATTGGCCTCCTTTCTAATAAAAAAATATATTACCAACATTACTTAGTATATCAATTTTCCTGTCATTTCTAAACATTGGAAATAAAATAATATTAAAGTAAAAAAAATATAGGAGAAATGCCTCCTATATTTTCTCCTATTTATCGATTACTTTTTTGATAGAAAAAAGTTTTAAGAGGTGAGAGATTGTATCTATGGGGCAATATAATTTGTTCAGTACTACCCACAAACAAAATACCATCGCTACCTAAAGCGTCATGGAACTTTTGATACATCTTACTCTTGGTTTCTTCAGTAAAGTAAATCATGACATTTCTACATAGTATTAAATCACAGTCACTAGGATAAGCATCCTCAATTAGGTTGAGTTTTTTAAAACGCACACGATTCTTAATGTCTCCACTTATCATAAAACGCTCACTTTGCAAGGTAAAGAAGCGTTCGATAAACTCATTAGGCAAGTTTTCAACACTTTTAGGTGTATACACACCTAGCTGTGCCTTAGTTATAGCACCTTCGTCAATATCCGTGGCTAATACTTCAATGTCTTTTAGTGGATAAAACTTACTTAAAGCCATCACTAATGAGTAACATTCCTCACCAGTTGAACAAGCAGAACTCCATATCTTTAACTTTTTCCTTGTTTTTAATAAGTTAGGAATGATTTCTGAATTTAGAATTTCCCACTGTTGTGGATTACGATAAAACTCCGACACATTTATTGTTAGATAGTTGATAAATTCATCTAGCAGTTTTTTGTCTTGGTTAATTGCATTATAGTACAAGTCGTATGTAGGGAAATTATTTCTTGTAATCAATGATTCAATTCGTCTTTTCATTTGTCTTTCCTTGTAAGAAGATAAATCGATCCCTGTTTTTTTATAAACCTTTGTTATAAAAAGCTGGTATCCTTCCATATAGTAAATCCCCCTTAATATTTAAGCGTCATACTGTAAGTTAAAAAATAAAGAGTCAAAGACTCTTTATTTTTTATCATTCATGTCTATTATATCTCCTATTGTTACATTATTATCTTCATCAGTATATTCTGTGGGTTCATTTTCTGTTGAATCCTCTTGTGCAGCTGTCATACTCAAGCTAATCCGTTTCCCATCTATATTGATGTCTAATACTTTAACGTTGACATTCTGTCCAACATGAAGCTCTTCTGAAGGCTTTGCAATATGAGCTTCACTAATTTGAGAAATATGAACAAGACCATCTAGTCCAGGCATCAACTCTACAAAAGCACCAAAGTCGACAAGTCTAACAACTTTTCCTTCTAGGATATCTCCTGCCTTAAATTTATCAGCGATTAATGTCCATGGTTCTGGCTGGGTCTGCTTAATACTTAAAGAAACCTTTCCAGTGGTTTCATCAAAGTCGATTACTTTAACTTCAACTTGATCCTCAACACTAACGACTTCAGAAGGGTTTTTCACTCTTCCCCAAGATAGTTCAGATATATGGACTAAACCATCAATTCCGCCAATATCAACAAAAGCACCAAAGTTTGTCAGACGTTTAACTTCACCTCGGATTTGCATACCCTTCTCCAACTTTGCAAAAACATCAGCCTTCTTTTCTTTATTTTCCTGTTGGAGTACTTCTTTTCTAGATAAGACAGCCTTGTTTTTTTGTCTATCAATTTCAATTACTTTGGCATTGAAGCTCTTACCTACAAATGTTTTAAGGTCATCCACATATCGATCGGATAATTGACTAGCGGGTATAAAGCATCTAATTCCTCTAGCAATGGCAATCACGCCACCTTTAACTGATTCCACAACCTTGGATTCAACTAATGATTCTGTATCATGGATTTTTTCTAGGTCTTCCCATCCTTTTGTGTGTTCAACACGTTTTGTAGATAATAGAACGTTTCCTTCTCCATCATCAGTCTTGATTATATAAACACTAATTTCATCATCTGCCTTTGCCACATCTTGAGGTGTGATAGTAGGATCATTAGAAATTTCATCCCTAGGGACGATTCCATCGGCCTTATATCCTATATTTACCGTAATACCTTTATCAGAAACTTGAATTACCTTTCCTGTAACAACTTCTCCTCTTTTAGGTCTGATTAGTGATTTTTCTATTTCTTCCATTAATTCTTCCATATCGTGACTCATATAATTACCTCCTAAGAATTTTGTTAATAAAATGATGATTTATTATAGGTTACGTAAGGATTTAACAACTTCATCAACAATCCATATTGGCGTAGATGCACCAGCTGTTATACCTATACGGTTATAATTTTGCAACGCCTCTAAATCAAGATCTACCACTGTTTCAATATGATAAGTATCAAGTGGCTTTTCTTCTTTACAGATGGCTACTAATTTTTGTGTGTTAGAGCTATGATAACCACCAATTACGATCATTGCATCAACTTCTTGTGATACTAATTTAGCCGACTCTTGCCTTTCTTTAGTCGCATGACAAATTGTGTTAAATTGTTCAACCTGATTGGATTTTGTCGAGATTAGAGTACTTAATTCCTCATATTGGACAATTGGCATTGTTGTTTGTACCACAATACAAACTTTATCTAATTTAGGAATTAAATCGACATCAGTTATCTGTTGAACAGTATACGCTTCATTATTACACCATCCGTTAATGCCAATTACCTCAGGATGCTCTGGATTACCTATGATGGCAATTTTATAGCCTTTATTAAAGTACTCTTCGACGATGTTTTGAATCTTCTTTACAAAAGGACAAGTAGCGTCAATGATGTTTAGGTTTTTTTCCTCTGCTAAACCATACGTTGCCTTTGAAACACCATGAGATCTAATAATAACGCTTCCATCATCGATTTCAGAGATACTATCCTTGGTATATACACCGTGGCTTTCTAAGCTACTCACTACTTGATTGTTATGAATTAGAGGACCTAATGTATAAATTGAATTGTTTTTCTGATTGTTTTTAATTTCTTTAAAGGCAGTATTAATTGCTTTTTCTACTCCAAAACAAAATCCTGCATGTTTTGCAATTACTAATTCCATATTAAACCTCCTAAATTAAAGAAATGAAAGCATCGTAAGATGAAATTAGAATCTATTAATGATTCGATAAAATATTTGAAATTCCTTCTTATTTTGTAGTATTTCCATATTATTTTAATTCATTAATTCTTGTATGGTATCTAATATGTTCTGGCTTATTTGTTGGTACTCATCTGTTGTTAATTTTTCATCGTAATAATCACTTAAATCCATGGGATCACCCACAATTACTTTTAATTCATTAAAAAGCTTATAATTACTTATGATAGCGATAGGGATGACAGGAGAACGGGATTTAATGGCAATCATTGCAATACCAGGCATAGCTTCTTTCATTTTTCCAGTTTTGCTACGGGTTCCCTCAGGAAACATTCCTAAGCTATTGCCTTCTTTCAATATTTTCAAAGCAGTCTTAATGGCTCCAATATCGCTTGTACCTCTTTTAACGGGGAAAACCCCTAAATTCTTTATTATCAAACTCATTAATGGATTAGAGAAAAGTTCTTCTTTAGCCATATAATGAACTTTTCTTGGCAAGGATGTGCCGATCACCAATGGATCCCATAGGTTAAAATGATTTGAACAAATGATGGCTTTTCCAGTAGTGGGGATTTTCTCAACATGAGTAAGTTCTAGCTTATATAAAAGACGGAGAAGGATGTTTACCACTCTTTTTATAATTCGATAAAATAACATTTACCCTCGTTCCTTCCCATTAAAAATACGTAAAACTTCCTCAACAATGGCATCAATTGACTTGCCAGTTGAGTCGATTACAACCGCATCATCGGCCTGTGTTAAGGGTGCGTATTGGCGCTTACTATCCATCTGATCTCTTTGAATAATTCCTTGTTCAACCTCCATTAAGGAAGTCTGTATTCCCTTTTCAACCAACTCTATATATCTTCGTTGTGCACGCTCTTGAGTTGAAGCCGTTAAAAATACTTTAATGTCTGCATCAGGTAAAACATGGGTACCAATATCTCTACCATCCATAATCACATTTTGAGACAGAGCAATACATTTTTGAAGAGAAACCAAATGCTTTCTCACTTCAGGTATTTTGGCAATATGAGAGACATTGTTATTAACTTCTGGACTGCGAATTTCAGTATTTACGATTTGATTGTTGACTGCAATATCTTGGTTAATAAAGGTAATATGTATAGAAGTACATAGGTTAACAATGGCCTCAACATTATGTATGTTAATATCATTCTTCAAAGCCCAGTATGTTAGTGCACGATACATAGCCCCTGAATCAACGTAGGTATACCCTAACAATGCGGCTAATTTTTTTGCAACAGTACTCTTGCCTGCACCAGCTGGTCCATCAATTGCAATTTGTTTGAATGTCATTTCATCCCTCCTTTGACATAGTGAAACCACCAATCCATGGTGGTTACTTTATACACAAATCAGGTCTAAGTTATTTTACACTCTTAGCTAAACATGGGGTAATCTCTTTATATTTATTGCACCAGCTCATATGTCCATTGCATAATGATAATTGGACAACTTTCAGAAACTGTAGTAGAACTACGAATTCCCCTAACCAACATCATATGCCCCTTGCATATTAAAAATTATACATTAATTCTTTCAAATACTCAAGTATATTTAAATTTGAATCCCACTCAGTATTTGAATATCACCATTTATGTTAATTTGTCCGTCATAAAGAATCAATTTAACATTTTCACTTACTTCCACAATATGAACTGTAATCAAATCATCATACATTTGACCATTCATTTGTATCAAATCCTTATCAAAAACCTGTAAAACTAATCTGTTTTCATCATTAAAAGTAGCGTAAACTTCACCATTTACTAAAACTTCTAGTTCAGGATATGTTGTATAATGACTTAATTCAATGGTAATAGAACCACTAGATACTAGTGGCTCACTTAATATTGCATGTGAATCCCCATCAACAGATTGAATGTAGTGGTGATAATTTGTGAATATAATGACTAGAATGAGCATACTGAAAAAAAGAATCGTAAATCTAGTCAACACATCTTCTATTATTTCAACAGCTTTATTAAAGTTCACAGATTAATAACCCCTCCTGTTAAGTTGAACTCCCAGCTAAAAAACCAGTAGAGAATGCAATTTGCAGGTTGAATCCTCCAGTTAAGGCATCTACATCTAGTATTTCTCCTGCAAAATATAACCCTTTAAGTAATTTAGACTCCATTGTACTTGGGTCTACTTCCTTGATATCGATCCCACCAGATGTAATAATGGCTTCATTAATACTTCTCATTTGCTTTATAGTGAATATCATTCCCTTGAGGGATTGAATAATTATATTTCTGTCCACCTTAGATAGTTGACTTAAGAGTATGTCCTCATTTATTTGTAATGTCTTTAAAAGACCCAATACAAAATTTTTAGGTAGTAAGCTTTGTAGAAATCCTCTAATTGTTTTTGAATGTCCTTTTACGTTCCGAGAAAGAAGTTTTTCTAATAATACATGTTCTGTCATATTGGGTAAAAAATCTACTGACATAGGAGATGTACCCTCTTGCAAATATCTGGCGATGTAGGCCGAAAGTTTTAAAATAACAGGACCTGAGCACCCATAATGAGTGAACAGTATGGAATCTCTAAGTGAGATCCGTTTCTTTCCCTCTACCTCATAGGAAACAATCACATCTTCTAAAGAAATTCCCATGAGGGTCTTCACCCAACTCTCATTTAGTTCCAGGGAGACTAGACTTGGTCGTAGTTTGATAATACGATGGCCTATTTGTTTAGCCAGTTTGAAACCATCACCAGTACTTCCTGTATGAGGATAGGACATGCCACCAGTAGAGAGAATCACCTTTTGAGTATAGATGGATTCATTATTGTTTAATTGAACGCCTAGAACCTTCCCATTTGAAGTCAAAATGCTTTTAACCGTAGCGTTATAGCGTATTTTCACATTGTGTTTTTTCAATAAATTTTCAAATAATGAAATGACATCAGCAGACCTATTACTTTGGGGGAAGACTTTATTGTCTTTTTCAATTTTTGTCTCTACATCATGACTACATAAGAAATCAATTAAATCATAAGGAGTGAAGGTATTTATTGCCTTATATAGAAATTTTCCATTAACCATGGTATTAACTATGATATCAGAAGGATCACAGTAATTTGTAACATTACACCGGCCACCACCTGTGATAGCTAACTTTTTTCCCACTTGCATATTTTTTTCCAATAGGATCACAGATTTGCCCTTTTGTGCAGCCATTAGGGCAGCCATCATACCTGCAGGACCTCCACCAATAACAACAACAGAATTATTCATGTTCATCACCTACTGACAGTATATCCAAGTGAGACAGGTCATTATACTTTACCAGTACAGGACCACATTCTTTATACTCAATTAAGTTGATGGCACAATTATTCTGCTTTAAACGATAAAAATTGCTTAAGGGCATTCCTAATACATGCAGTAAGTACAATTTTATGACTGCACCATGACTAACTAAAACAAGTCTATCTTTCTTTGATTGAATCATTATATTCTCAATAGCCTCAACGATGCGTTTCTGAGCATTTTTCAGATTTTCTCCCTTGGGAATAAGGGTTAGATGCGGTGTGTCACGCCAGCATGAAAAGTCATCAACGTAATTAGACTCAATTTCTTTAATTGTTAGTCCTTCCCATTCCCCAAAATTCATTTCCGATAATCCATGATCGTAGTGACAGGGAATGCCTAACTGTTCTTTAATTATCATGGCTGTAGATTTGGCTCTATTAAGATTACTGGAATAGATAACCTGTATTTTATTATTCATTAATTTTTGACCAGCTAACTCAGCTTGTTGAAGACCACCAGGAGTGAGCCTGGAATCTCTCCTACCTTGGGTTCTACCCTCTAGATTCCAATTTGTCTCACCATGGCGTAATAAAAAAAGTTGTTTCATATTAATCAATCCAATCTGTATGGTTTATTAGAAGCTACGTTGAGAAAATTATACTACTTAATTGACAAAAACGAAAGACGATCTAATGATCGTCTTTCGTAGATTTATGATGTGGGTGAGTCGTATCTAAATATTAACCTTGTCGATCATATATATTATATTTTTCCCAAATTTCTTCTAGTTTATTAAAATAATCCGTAACCTCTTCTTTTTCCCGCATACCAACTGCAACAATGATGGCATTGATTAAGCTTAGGGGTGCAACTAAAGAATCTACAAAGGATAACATATTACTTTTAGCCGTTAGAGAATGGTCTGCTATGTCAGCTAATGGAGATAATAAACTATCTGTAATACCAACGATTGGAACCCCTTGTTCCTTAGCATATTTTACAGTTTGTAAAGTTCTATTAGAGTATCTTGGAAAACTGATAGCAATCACCAGGTCTTTGTCAGACACCCTTAGCATTTGTTCAAAGAGATCACTGATCCCATAGCTAATAATTTTCACATTATCTAAAACTAGATTCAAATAAAAGCCTAAGTATTCAGCCAGTGCAGTTGAACTTCTCAATCCGATTATGTAAATTTTATCGGCTTTAAAGATAAGATCAATTACTTCTAGAAATACTTCATGGTCAATGCTGTCTAATGTTGAACGGATGTTATCCATATCAGATTTCAAAACTTTTTTAAGGGCTTCTATCTCATCAGGGTACTCTCGAGCCATTTCTACTCTTTGTACCGTTGTTAATTTGGTCTTAATGATCTCCTGTAAACCCCTTTGCAATTGCGGATATCCCTCGAAATCCATTGCATTGGCAAATCTGACCACAGTAGACTCACTGACACCAACTTTGTCCCCTAATTTTGAGGCAGTCATGAAAGCTGCCTTGTCATAATTGTCAATTATATATTGAGCTATCAGTTTTTGCCCTTTACTTAATTTCGAAAACCGCTTTTGTATTTCCATAATAAGATTTCGGTTGTCTTCAACCATGTGTCATCATCCTAATTAATTATTTGTTTTTTACTAATTCATATCCTTCTAGTAGTGCTTTTTTATTTAACTCCTCAGTTCCTCTAGGAACACGATGTAGTACTGCCTTCTCTAAAGAATCTTTCGTGACGATATCTGTTAACTGCTGAATGACACCGAGGGCTACGATGTTTCCCACCATGGGTTTGTTTATTTTTATATTAGCTGTATCCAATATAGGTACACGAACGACATTAGTAGGAAGTACTAAATCGTCTGTACATATGGTACTATCAATAATGAGCATACCATCAGGATGAAGACCACCTATGTACTTTTTGCAAGCCTGCTTAGTAAGTACAAGTAGTAAATCTGCTTGTTCAACCTTTGGATAATCAATTTCATCTTCACTGATAATTACTTCTGCTTTGCTTGCACCACCTCTAGCTTCTGGACCATATGACTGAGACTGAATCGCATTTTTATTATCCATAATAGCGGCTTCAGCCAAAATAATGCCAGCTAGTATTAATCCTTGACCCCCTGCACCACCAAGACGTATTTCAAATCTGCTATCCATATTATCTCCCCTTTTGAAGTTTCTCGATAATTTTTAAATATTCAGCAGCATACTCTGGTTCTGTTGTGTTTTTCAGTATACCTGTCAATATCTTATCTTTTTTCTTTTCAGGAGGTACTTTATCCACGACCTTCACATCAATAGTCGCATCCTTTAAAGCATTCAACATTTCAAAAGCTGAACCCTTATTATTTTTTCGTCCATAATAGGTGGGACAGGTACTAATGGCATCAACCAGTGAAAATCCAGTATGGTCAATGGCCTGCTCAATAAGCTTACTTAGCTGGATTGCATGATAAGCAGTCCCTCTTCCTACGAAAGTAGCGCCAGCTGCATCTACAAGTTTGCATATATCAAAGGGCTGGTCGATATTACCAAAGGGGGCAGTTGTACCAAATTCATTTGTTGGTGTTGTAGGGGAATACTGACCACCTGTCATCCCATAAATATTATTATTAAAAACAATCGTTGTAATGTCAATATTTCTTCTACTTGCATGAATGAGGTGATTTCCCCCAATAGCTGTACAATCACCGTCTCCTGTTATTACAATTACCTTTAGGTCTGGATTAGCTAGTTTGACTCCTGTGGCAAAGGCTAAGGCCCTGCCATGTAGCGTATGTAGTGTATTATAGTCCATATAGCCAGGAGCACGAGATGAGCAGCCGATACCAGAAACAAGACAGATTTTATCCTTATCCAATTTAAGATTATCAATGGCTTGAGCTAAGGCTCTCATAATAATACCATGACCACAACCAGGACACCATATATGAGGTAATCGCTGTAGTCTAAAATGACTATTAACTAACTGACTTCCCATTATAGTACCTCCTTAATTTTTGTCAAAATTTCATCGGGAGTGATGGCTTCACCATTTACTTTTCCAAGACTAAATACCTGACTTTGTCCAGCTATAACTCTTTCAACCGCTAAAACATATTGACCTAAGTTGAGTTCTGGAACGATAAACTTAATGTTACGTTTTGCTAATTGACGAATTTGCTTTTCTGGGAATGGCCAAATCGTCAGTGCTTTAAATAAACCTACTTTCAAACCTAATTTTCTAGCCTCTTTCATGGCACTGCGGGCAGAGCGAGCAGTTGCACCATAGGCCAAAAGCACAATTTCAGCATCTTCTATCTGCTCTTCTTCATACAGTACAATGTCATCTATGTTATTGGTGATTTTATTCATAATTCGTCTCAGTAGTTTATCAGAAATGTCAGGATCACTGGTGGGGAATCCAAAATCATCATGCATTAAACCAGTTACATGAAAGTGGAACCCATCTCCAAATGCTGCCATTTTAGGTACAAGTTCCGAACCCTCTATTTGGTAAGGCTTGTAATTTGGGTCATCTTTGTGGGGTTTAGTGCGATCAATGATTTCAATTTGATCTAAATCTGGGATTTCAATCTTTTCTCTCATATGGCCAACAATTTCATCTAACATTAAAAAAACTGGAGTCCTATATTTTTCTGCAAAATTAAATGCCTTGATTGTTAGATCATAGGTTTCTCTAACGGAGGACGGAGACAATGCAATCACAGGATGATCACCATGGGTTCCCCACTTTGCCTGCATGATATCTCCCTGTGAAGGAGCAGTAGGCAATCCAGTACTAGGACCATATCTTTGTACATTGACAACAACACATGGGATTTCTGCCAGTGCTGCGTAACCTATACTTTCCTGCTTTAATGAAAAACCAGGACCACTGGTGGCAGTCATTGACTTCAAACCAGCTAATGAACCTCCAATTGTAGCTGCCATACCAGCAATTTCATCTTCCATCTGAATAAACTTTCCTCCCACTTGAGGGAGCTTTTGTGAACAAAGCTCAGCAATCTCTGTTGATGGTGTAATCGGATACCCAGCATAAAACTTTAAGCCTGCTACCAATGCACCTTCAACACAGGCTTCATTTCCCTGCATCAATTTCACTCTCTTATACATATAATTAACCCTCCAAGTAAATGGCATAGTCTGGACATCTTAGTTCGCATTGTCCGCATTTTATACATAAATCTTTGTTTTTGATACTCACTTTGTCATGTTCTAATTCCAAGACATTTTTAGGGCAGAATCCAACACATATATTACAACCTTTACACCATTCTGGAATAATGTGTAACTCTTTATCATTCTTCTGGTTACTCACCGTCATAGCCACCCCCCTTTTATCATCGATTGATAAAAATATAGCTAAGTAAATCATATCAGATTTATGGGAATTTTGCAATTTATATTTCATTAAATTCTGTATATTTTAGTTAAATGCAAGTTTAGTTTCATTTATTTGCATTTAAGCCACAATATAAAAAGTACTCCCAGTTTCAGGACTACTTTTCAAGGTTAAGATTTTTTAGTTTTTTGAATGACTTAAAGTGTGTCAAATCAAAGTGAATAGGGGTAATTGAGATGTAATTATCATTAATTGCCTGGACATCACTTTCATGATCTTGTGCTAATTCCATTGCTTTACCTGAAATCCAGTAATAGGCGTTTCCCCGAGGATCCAATCTTTCAATAAAAGCATTTTCATATTTTCTTATCCCTAAGTTTGTGACCTTAACACCTTTAATTTCACTATAAGCTATGGTAGGGTAATTTACATTAATGATTGTATCACTTAGTTCCTCAATATGAAGTGTGTTACTCAGTAACTTGCAAATAAATTCAGCAGCATGATTGTACTGATCAATTTTAGAGGTTGCCATTGAAACGGCAATTGAAGGTAAATCTAAAATAGCAGCCTCTACTGCAGCTGATACCGTGCCTGAATAAAGTACATCGGTTCCTAGGTTAGGGCCATTATTAATTCCAGATACAACGACAGTTGGCTTTCTATCTTTTAATAAAACCTCAATGGCAATTTTAATACAATCCGCTGGAGTACCATTAACTGAATAGGCTTCAATTGAGGTGTCGAAAAAGCGCACACCCGCCATCCTCAAAGGATGGTGCATGGTAATACCGTGGCCAACAGCACTTCTTTCTGTATTGGGTGCCACAACAATTACCTCGCCTACATCCTGCAATGATTTTGCAAGGACATAAATACCTTCTGCAAAGATTCCATCATCATTTGTTACTAAAATACGCATTATATTCCTCCTTCCATGATGATAATCATAATAGTTTTATCAAGACTAGTAAATAATAAAATGAAAAACAAGATAATCATTAAGCCAGAAACAATAATAAACATAAGAGGTGATAATTTGATTCAAATAGATGATGCAGGTAGTGGAAGTCTTTTAGGAGGTACCCTTATAGGAATAGTCAGGGTTGAAACAAATGAATATGCCCATGAAATCATCCCACTGGAGTACTACAGAGGAACAAACTTTGAAAACAAAGTGTATATTCAATATGTTTTGACAATCATTAAAAGGTTATTCAAAAGCTTACATGTCAGTAAAGAAGAAGAAATTCATATGTGTAGAGGCTATATGTTTGATCAAGCAAAGGTGTGGCTCAAGGAAGAACAATATCATTTTATAAGCACTAAGATACAAGATCCTCTTCAAAGTATTATTGAAAAAGAATTCGAAAAATATACAATTTCACTTGGATTACCTCTAAACATGATTACCTATACAAAATATCCATTTCACTTTCATCGAATACTAAAATGGATTTATGCAGATTATCAGATTAGAAGTCTTCTTTGTAAAACAGGTTGGAAGAGTTGGAAAAAATATGGTAACTTAGAAATTTCAATTGATCGAGAAAAAATAAAAAACAATCATTTAATATGCCTAAAATGTCATGAAATCATTTTAAAAGACTCATTTGCAGCTGTGAAAAAATATCACAGCACTAGGCTTAATAAGGTGTTTCTTCATCAAGACTGTATTTAAATAGCTCCTAGATGAATTGTCTAGGAGCTATTATCAAATATTTTATCCTAAATGTATGACTACGCTTCTACTGAAATAAGTCTCTCTTTAAATGGGATGTGTTTTTTCCTCTTCATTATAGAGGGTTGATTCGATTTTGTACTTTTCAGCCCATCTTGTTTTAAAATAGCTCATTGCTACTTGTGGAAATAAAGCGTAGGATAAAACATCTTCATCTTGCTCTAGGTATTCCTTCATTTCATTTTTTAGTTTTTCTAATTGAGGTTCGATTAAGTCCGCTGGACGACATGTGATAATACTGTCCTTACCAACAATTTTTTCTATGATTTTCTCGTCTATAGGCACAGCTGGTTGACCATATAGCCCTTTAACATAATCTTTTATTTCCTTTGGTACCATCTTATATCTTTCGCCAGTAAGCACATTGAACAATGCTTGTGTTCCAACCATTTGACTCATTGGCGTAACAAGAGGAGGAAAACCTAGTTCTTCTCTTACTTTAGGAACCTCGGCTAAGACCTCTTCATATTTATCTTCTTTATTTTGTAGTTTAAGCTGTGAAATTAAGTTAGATAACATACCTCCAGGTACCTGATAGATGAGGGTATTGGCATCTACTCCAAGAACCTTAGGATCTAGTATTCCTTCTTTTAAGTATTTATCTCGGATAGGCTTAAAGTAATCAGCTACTTCACTTAATACCTTTAAGTCTAAGCCGGTATCATATTCTGTCCCTTGCAAAGCTGCCACCAAAGGTTCAGTAGGCGGCTGTGAGGTGCCCATGGCCAAGGGTGAAATTGCAGTATCGATTACATCCACTCCAGCTTCAATTGCCTTTAGATAGGTCATAGAGGCCATACCACTGGTATAGTGTGTGTGTATTTGTATTGGTACTTTTACTGCTTTCTTTAATTCTCGGACAAGTTCATATGCAACATAAGGAGTTAAAATACCAGACATGTCTTTAATACAGATTGAGTTGGCTCCCATGCTCTCCATTTTCTTAGCCGTTTTAACGTAATAAGGGATATTATGTACAGGACTAATGGTATAAGAGATGGCGCATTGGGCATGTCCACCTTCTTTATTTGTGACCCTTAAAGCAGTTTCAAGGTTTCTGACATCATTTAAAGCATCAAATATACGGATGATATCAATTCCATTGCCAATAGACTTTTTAACAAATTCAGTGACGACATCATCGGCATAATGCTTGTATCCAAGAATATTTTGTCCTCTTAACAGCATTTGAAACTTAGTGTTCTTAACACGACTCTTTAACTTTCTAAGTCTTTCCCATGGATCCTCATTTAAAAATCTTAGGGATGAATCAAAGGTTGCTCCTCCCCACATTTCTAAAGAATGGTAGCCTACTTTGTCGAGCAGTTCAATAACAGGTAACATTTCCTCTGTATTCATTCTCGTAGCGAATAAGGACTGATGCGCATCTCTCAGTACTGTTTCGGTAATTTTTAATTTAGTCATCCTTAACCCTCCTCATTATTTATAGGTCATTGTGTCTTGGTATGGTAAACAATCTTTGGTACAGGCATATGTTTCTATTAAAACATCAAAACTCCTCTAACTATTCTTCTCAATCAAAATGACAATCGGGGGGGGTGGCTCATGGGATTACCTTCCCCGTAATGTATTGAAGAATTGATTGCTATATATTACTACCATGAGACTTACATTTCTTTTGGAAAAATTTAGGAATGCAAATAAGCAAATCACGGTGATAATCATTCGTATGATGATAGGATTTTACAAATTCAGGTATATGCTCTATTGCTTCCAACATCTGAAGTCCTACATGCTTATAAAATGCATGATAGACTTGATGATGATTGATAAGTGCCCATTCAACACCCTGTTGATTAGCCAGGTTCAAGGTAGATCTTAATAGTCCATCCCCTAAACCATGTCCTCTTTCAATTGGCATAATAAATAGTTCATTGATATGTAGTATTGTGCTTTGAATTTCAAATGCAGCATAACCCAATATATGCTCACTATCCATTACAATCATGTACCGACAATGATCTATCGATTGATTAATGTCCATGTTGTGATGATGCTGTAGAAAATGACTCAGGAGCACTTTTTCCTTGTTATTTGATACTTCTTTTATCGTGATCATTTAATTACCTCACTTGTAAAGGATTCTATCCTTATTATATCTTTTTTATTAGAGAAATACAAAGGAAAGCCATCCTTTAATTTCCTATAATTCCTTTAGGTAGGTTATTTCTTTTTGAGTTAGATGTCTCCATTTTCCAATTTCTAAATCTCCTAATTGAAGATCTCCCATACTTTCTCGATTTAATTCAACAACTGGATGACCAATGGCATCACACATTTTTCTTACCTGTCTATTTTTACCTTCTCGCAACGTAATTTTTACGATTACTTCATGAGGAAGTATTTTAATAATACTAATTTTAGCCGGAGCGGTCACATAATCTTCGATTTCTAAACCTTTTTCAAATAAAGATAATTTTGAAGAGGAAGGCTTCCCTTTAACCTTAGCAATATATACCTTGCTCACTTTAAATTTAGGATGAGTCAGTTTAAAGGTTAGATTACCATCATTTGTTAAAAGTAAGAAACCAGAGGTATGATAATCTAACCTGCCAACTGGAAAAATCCGCTCTGAAACCCCTACCAGGTCAGTTACTGTTTTGCGGTCAAACTGATCCGAAACTGTGGTGACAAATCCTGTGGGCTTATTTAATAAGATATAAATCATCTCTTCAGTAGGTTTGATTAGTTTCCCTCTAACCTTAACATGATCTTCCACAACATCTAATTTGAATCCCATTTCTGTTACAACTTTATCATTCACAGTTACAAGACCCTGCTGAATTAATGTTTCACTTTTTCTTCTAGATGCCACACCGCAGTTTGCTATATATTTTTGAAGTCTCAAATCATTCACCTCATCTTTTGATTTGTAAATCGTATACTATTTATTTTAACCGTTCATTGTAAATATTCAACAGATTTAATCGATTTATTTTAATTTTCAGGGTTTCTATCTCTGTGATATACAAATTATTTTTTTTCATTCTCTTAAAGTAGTCCCCACCTGCAAATGTAAATCGTTCTTGCAGTCCTGATTCAGTTAATATTCTTTCATTGGCATAGGCAATCAGATCACCACTGGCAAGATTTATTGGTAGCTCCAGAAGAGGCATGCCCAAAGCAACTCTAACACTATTATGACCTGCTAGGGAGCCTGTAACAATGGCTTCCGTATGACCTACGAATAAGCCTGACTTTTCACCAGCGCATAATAAATTTTGTAATGAAGCCACCTTCATTGTATTATTTCTAGGGGCAATAGACAAGTAACGAATAGAATTGCCGATACCTCCAGAATAAGGATCTTCAAATTTGGCATTTTCAAATCCTTTTATACTTCTTAGTTTTTCTAATGGGTAAAAAGGTGCCATTAATTTTGCATGGCCTGTGTCTAATAATATGATGTTTTCTGCATACTCATTTAGTGCATACTGTTGACACACTTTCATCTTAAGTTTTTCATGATTAACCTGATTTTTAGGTACTGGTATAATCGCCACGCCCTTTTCATTTAGTATTGTACGTAATTCTTCTGAAAGAGAGTTTTTATTCAATTTACAAGATCCACTGAATGCACCATAGGAGCCATCTGCCCTCTGACCAAGGATGTCATTTACACCGGCTTTTTGACTTAAACTTACCCTAGGACCAAATGAGGGACAACGTAGCACACACATGGCACAACCGTTACCATATTTAGTACAGTTCCCCATTGGACCTGTTGAACCGGTGGTTTCTATAAAAACATCCCCTTCTATGGTTTCTCCATCAAATGTTTTGACTTTTATAATCTTGCTACCATCCTTAATGACATCGACGATTCTATGTTGTAGATATAAATGGATCCCTAGATTCAGGAGTAATTTTCGTACTTTGGGTTCGATTATGGTGACATCATACAAACTAGCATGACGATGTCCAGGAAATTCAATATTCCGATGTCTAGAGGTAGCGTCTGTGATAGTAAACAACTCATCATTTCCTAATAAAATAGTTTCCTCCGCCGCTGTGAATCTACCATTATTTCGCATAATACCGCCAACATTACCTAATCCAAGTAATAAATCTGTTCTCTCATAAAGGTGGACATCTCCACCAGCTTTTTTAGCCGTAATAGCAGCTGCGCAGCCTGCCCAACCGCCCCCTACAATTACTATTTTAGACACAAAAATACCCCCTTCTATTAATGATGAACAAGTTGACTTTTACAAGTTTTAATAGCGTTTCCTGCTATATCATAAATTGTACATGCGCCACATATTCCTTCGCCACAGCACATATGATGATTATTTGTTGTAACCAGATTAATGTTATGGAAATTACTTACCTCTAAGATTTGCTTTTGTAGGTAGTCTGATCCGCCTATAAAACTCAGTTGATACTCATGTTTTGCTATAGCCTGTTGTATGACTGATTTTCCCTGTTCACTATATAAATCTACTGTAGAAATAAGATTAGCATCGGTATAATGTGATATGAAATCATGTTTTATAGAACCCGTGTCTAGGATGACATCCACTGTATTGTTGTGTTGCCGTAAATGTTGAATTAGTAAAACGGCAGGAGCCTGGGCAATACCTCTTGCAACAATAAGACAACGTCCTCCTGCCAAACTTTTTAAGTGTTGTATTCCTATAATTCCATTCCAATAAGGAGCCTTGATTAATAATGATTCAGAATCATCCTTTAAACTCTTTGTTTTGACCCCATGTATCTCAATGGCAATGTCGATCAAACCACTAGCGGACTCAACATTCATAATAGAGATAGGTATGTCGAAATACTGATCTTTACTTTTGTTTCGTACAAAAATGTAAGCACCTGGTTGTTTAAGATGCCGTATTAAATAATCATTTACTTTTAACTTAAAAACCTTAAGATTAGGTGTGATATCGACTCTTGAAACGATTGCAACTTCATGTGGAATACGAGTACTCTTGCGTTGTTCATTTAGAAATTTGAATTCTTGATAAATACAAACCCCTCTCCAATTACAATCACAATAATTTTTGTTTTGTAGATGAGTGCAAGTAATACAATCGTTACTCTCCGCTAAATAACAAGGACAGTAATCACTGCCAGCATCAATGCATTCCCAATACTTCACTGTCATTATACCGCTCCCCTTCTATTTTTAACTAAGGCATCCCTAAGAAAACAACTGGACAGAATCATGATCAATTTTACTCTATACTTCATTGAAATCTTCCCTCTTGACTCCCACCAATATCCTCATCCTTTTAGTCTCGTTAATTTCCATGCCTTAATTAAAAAGTAGTATAGTATTAAGATATTGCAATAAGCTTATTTTGTTACAATTTTATATTTAAACCAAATAAAAAAGTGGTATCTCTACCACTTTCAATCAACCTATTAATTTAACCTGAAGAGTCTAAAAAATTTATCTTTAAAGGTGAGTAATTCTATGTCCTCTTTAATGATAATATCTGTTGTATAAATGAGTTCCCCCTTAAGATAGGTCGAAAGCTTTCCGACTACAGTTCCAGTAATGAGGGGAGCCTGTAGGGTCTCTGGGACATCTAATACTTTTATGAGTTTTTCTTCATCCCCATCTCTTAAAGGGATGATGGCTGTGGTAGCTGGATATAGATTAATGGAATCCTTTAGTCCATGGATAACTTGTTTGCTAATTAATTTTTCTTCTTGTTCTAGAATCTTAAAAGGACTGTAAGTTTCAAAACCATACTCAAGTAATGTTCGAGTTGTGTTAAAATCATCCGAATCATTGAGTGTTACTGCAATGAATTGCATATTATTGTTTGTAGCAGAGGCCACGAGGCATCTACCTGATCTACGGGTATATCCTGTTTTCACACCATCTGCACTTTCATAGGACTTTAAAAGTTTGTTTTTGTTAGCAAAATCTTTGTGCCCTTCACGCTCTGCTTGCCAAAATTCAGTTTTAACAACTTCTTTAAATGTTACATTTTTAAGGGCAGCTCTTGTAATCAAGGACAGATCATAGGCCGTTGTATAATGGTCATCATGATGTAGTCCATGGGGATTCATAAAATTCGTATTATTTGCTCCTATTTCCTTTGCACGTTGATTCATGAGTGTGGCAAAATCTTCAATGGAACCACTAATCTCGTATGCAATTGCTTCGGCAGCATCATTTCCAGATCTTAACATTAACCCATAGATTAAATCTATTGATTTGACCCTTTCATTGCTCTCTAGATAGATGGAAGAACCTTCTACGCCAACTGCTTTAGGATTAACAGAAATTAATTTATCAAGAGGAAGGTTTTCCACAGCTAGTAATCCTGTCAAGATTTTCGTAGTACTAGCCATTGGCATTTTTTCATGAAAATTTTGACCCGCTAAAACCCTTCCTGTCTCAACATCCATTAAAATAGCAGCATGACTACTGGGAAAGTGCGGAGCTTGGTTTTTTGCACTTAAGCCATAAGAAATGAGTTGGTTATTATATAGAAGAGAGAACAAAGATAGAATCAGAATTAAATCAATTATTCTTTTTTTCATTATATTATCACCTCAGTTCATATGATAACCAATCAATGATCTTATTATCATTAAGAATAGGTTATCTATAGGAATATTTACTAATGAGTCAATTTAATGGACATAGTTGACCCTATAAAATTATTATTCTCATGTCTTACAAAATCATACAAGACAAATGTATGAAATTTTCATTACACTTTATATTCATAAAAGCTTCATTATAAAATAAAAAAATGAGCCATAAAACTGAGCTCATTTTTAATATTTAGTAGTTATCGTATTCTTTAGTATTCATGTAATATATCGCATCCGAACTCCTTAGCCAGTTTTTCTGCTTCAATTATATCTTCTGGTCCCCATATTGACCAACTACCTTTTACTGATCCATTAACATAAATTTCAACTTTATCCTTTTTAATTATCATAATTTTATCATTTTTCTTTTTCATTTGTAGTATTTGATTATTGACTGCCTCTACTGGATCAACATCTAGTACCTTCATTGCTATAAATAAGCAAGACATTGCATCTTGTAGCTCATATTTTGCCTTATCGATCTCACCTTTCATCAAGGCCTTCAAAGATTCTGCCACCTCTTCATTCAAATGACTCATTGCGGTTTTGGGATCATCAGTGCTATATCGTCTATTATTCCATATCATTTCAACTGCTTCTCTTAAATCCATTTCTGTGCCCCCTTCAGTCATACTTTATCACTTTACATTATACTCTTTTATTCACCTACTTTCAAATCATAGAAGTAATCCACATAAAAAGGACGTTAGATAACGTCCTTTATTCATAGGTAATAACTTCATTCTCTGATTGTTGTGGAGGCTTTCCTTTTTTACTAAACATTGATTGAATGTTATTAATTACCTGAGGTGCAGTATTAATTAGATTATCGATCATATTTGCATTTTGGTCTACCGACATCAATTTCATTAGTCCATTGCCTACTACCATAAAGGCTACGGGTTGAACCGAAACCCCAGCTCCCGCTCCTCCTGCAAAGGGGAATTTATCTTTAGTAGATTTTTCTTCTCCATCTTCACTTTTATTCTTTTGTTCGTTAATATATTCGCCTCCTCCAGAGGCAAATCCAAAGGAAACCTTGGATATTGGAATTATCACTGTTCCGTCAGGGGTTTCAACAGGATCCCCTACAATTGTATTGACATCTACCATTTCTTTAATGCTTTCCATCGTGGTTTTCATCAGTGCTTCGATTGGATGTTCATTCATTTTTTCCACCATCCTTTATTTTTACTATTAATGACTTTATTCCTGCAATAATAATATGACCTAATTTCAATCTTAATATACAGCTAAAAGTAGTTTTAAATGTTTTGATATTGAAATTAGGAACAACATTTGTTTCTAGTGAGTGTAAGACCAAGTGATTTTTGATTATACTGATCAAATTTCCTTTCAGCGTCCATCCTAATCCAGTATAGATGGCTGTAACGGCTGCATCGCCTAAACCTAACTCTGTACTCCAAGACAATCTATCAATAATGAGTTTCTCTTTTATATACTCAAGTATTCTTTTGTACTTTCTTGTTAGATCCAGTGAAATCTCTATGATTCTTCTGATTTCTTCCATATTGAACTCCTTATGTTTTTCACCTAAAAAACTTTCACTAGTTCCTATTTCAGATTCAACATTTAATTCTAAAGAAGGTGCATGATTCTCATTATTTTTTATATTAATTATAGGAATATCTGTTTTATATTGGATTAACCCACGCAATGCATAAATTTTAAAAATAAACTCATCATCCTTGTCTTCTTTTATAAAAATAAATATCATTTTGATTTTAGAGTTTAATATAAGTAAAAAAATAATTGAAAAAAGAATAAAAATTCTCATAAATTGAACTCACCTCTATGTAGTTTATATTACTATTTTTTCCACTTTTACAGATGCTAGACATCATGATTAAAATTAATCATGACCACATAAAACACCTAGTTTTCAACACTTAGTTAAAATCCCAGACTTTTAAAAAGAAATTTCAAAAAATCTATTGACTTTTTTACAAAATCCTTTATATTTAATATAGGTAAACAAAAAGTTTACCTCTAGGAAGTATAGTTAATACTATATTGAGAGAGAATTCTAGTATAATTCATGTCAGTGAGGTGATACATTGGATATCGGGGAAAAAATTAGAAGATTACGTATATTAAATGAATTAACTCAAGATGAATTAGCCCAACGTTGTGATTTGACAAAAGGATTCATCTCAAAAATAGAACGAAATATCACTTCTCCATCTATTGCCACATTGATGGATATTCTTGAAGCTTTAGGAATTGATGTAAACAAATTTTTCAATGAAGATGTACAGGATAAAATTGTTTATACGAAGGAAGATATTTATGAATCACAAAATGAAGAATTACAACACGAAGTCTCATGGCTCATTCCTAATGCACAGAGAAATGCAATGGAACCAATTTTAATTGAAATTCTACCTCAAGGAAGTAGCAATATTGAGGAACCGCATAAAGGTGAAGAATTTGGGTATGTACTAAAGGGAATAGTTACCCTCTACCTAGGTAAAGTCAAAGTCAAAGTTAAGAAAGGCGAGAGTTTCTATTTTAAATCAAATCAGGTACACTACATTGAGAATTCAACAAATAAACCTGCAACGATACTTTGGGTTGCAAGCCCACCGTCATTTTAGAGAGGAGTTTGATAAATATGAAAGTAGAACAATTAGGAAGACACATTTTAGCAGAATTTTATAACTGTGACTCAGATATTTTAAATGATCATAAATTGATTGAAAAATATATGACAGAAGCCGCTGAAGTTGCTAATGCAACTGTTGTCACAAGCAACTTCCACATGTTTAATCCATGGGGAGTAAGTGGTGTTGTGGTGATTCAAGAATCTCATTTAACCATTCATACATGGCCTGAGTATGGGTATGCCTCTATTGATTTATTCACTTGTGGCGATGAAGTAAACCCTTGGTTATCTTTTGAATACTTAAAAGAAAAATTAAAAGCAGAAAAAACTGAAACCGAAGAAGTTTCAAGAGGACTTGTTGATCGTATTCGAAAGCACTCTAATAACAAGCACCAAGATATTAAATTTAAAGTCTCAGTATAATTAAAACTAGCATTTTTATATTAGAATAATAAAAAACTAGAGGTTTTGTATAATTTAGCTTGAAATTCTAAAAATATCAAGAGACTCACTACTCTCTTGATATTTTACTGCTTTAACGAGATAGTATATAAAAAAACTAAGTATTGAGACTAGATTATAAGCGTATGGTATGGCATTCAATAAATTACGAGATACCTATTCAATTCACAAAGGAGGCAGTTTTGATGGAACTTTGGTATACTGAAGAACAAACTCAGCACGTAAGATTATCTTTTAAGGTGAAGGAACATTTGTTTTCTGAACAAAGTGAATTTCAAAAAGTAGATGTATTAGATACCTATGAGTTCGGAAAATTAATGACATTAGATGGATTAGTGATGGTAACTGAAAAGGATGAGTTCATTTACCATGACATGATTGTACATGTTCCTATGGCGGTGAACCCTAATATTAAAAACGTTTTGATCATTGGTGGTGGAGATGGTGGTACAGCTAGGGAGTTAATGCGCTATCAAAGCATTAAACATGTTGACATGGTTGAAATCGACAAAATGGTCTGTGATGTTGCCCGAGATTACTTTCCCACGATATCATCTGAGTTAGAGAATCCACGTGTTTCACTTTACTATGAAGATGGTGTCGCCTTTATCAAAGATAAAGAAAATAAATATGACCTCATCATTATTGATTCTACTGATCCCGTTGGTCCTGGAGAAGGTTTATTCTCTCAAGAATTCTACACCAACTGTTTTAAGGCTTTAACAGAACAAGGAATCTTGGTTAATCAAAATGAAAGCCCAGTTTATGAGCAATTTGCCCGAGAAGCCATTCGAGCAAATAGTAAACTGAAAAAGATTTTTCCTATCGTAGAAGTCTATCAAGCACAGATCCCTACGTACCCATCGGGTTATTGGTTATTCGGTTTTGCTTCTAAGTCATTACACCCAGTGAAGGACTTGAAAAGTAGTGTTTGGAATCAACTAAATCTCAATACTAAATATTATAATACGCAGTTACATGTAGGGGCTTTTGCCTTACCTAGCTATGTTAAGGAGCAGATTGAAAATGGAAATGTTTAATCAATATCAATTTATTGGTTGTACTGAGACATTAGAAGAGGCTAAGATCGTCTTCTTTGGAGCCCCTTATGATGGCACAAGTTCATTTAGACCTGGATCAAGGTTTGCTGCTAGTCGGATAAGAATCGATTCTTATGGCTTAGAAACCTATAGTCCCTACCTAGAAAAAGATTTAGAGCAGTATCTAATTCATGACGCAGGTGATATAGAACTGGGATTTGGTAATCGCGATGTTGCTCTCAAGGAGATTAATGAGTTTGTTAAAGAGGTAGTTGCATCAAATAAAAAACCATTGATGATTGGTGGAGAGCATTTGGTGACACTTCCTGCAATACAAGCGGTTCATGAAAAGTATCAAGATTTAATTGTACTACACTTCGATGCACATGCAGATTTAAGAGCACATTACTTAGGTGAAAAATTATCTCATGCTACTGTAATGGGAAGGGTGTGGGACTTTTTAGGAGATGAGAGAATTTATCAGTTTGGAATTCGTTCTGGTACCCAAGAAGAGTTTAAATGGTCTGCAGAAGGACATACTTTCATGAATAAATTTGGTTATGAGTCCTTGGATGAGATTATTGATCAAGTGAAAAACAAACCTGTTTATGTAACAATTGATTTAGATGTGCTAGACCCCTCAATTTTTCCAGGGACAGGGACACCAGAGCCTGGAGGTATTTCTTTTACTGATATGATGCGAATTATCAAAAAACTGTCCATTTTGAATATCGTGGGTGCTGATATTGTTGAGCTTGCACCTGACTATGACCCTACTGGGGTATCCACTGCTGTTGCATCAAAGGTCATTAGAGAAATGCTACTTATCTTATAAAAATGAAGCAAAAAAGAACTTCTATTTGATCAAATAGAAGTTCTTTTTTTTTAATACAGGTTAATTTTAAATTATACTTGAAGGTCCACTTTACCACCGATACTAGATTTGTTCTGATCTAAGATAGGTTGAATAAACTCCGTAAGGAAGTCCTTTACTTGTTCTGGTGCCCTTCCAACAAAATCCTGACTTCAGAACATAAATTCAGAACAAATGATGAGTAAATGTTTAAATTTGAACATTTCTCATTATTTTTTTGTTTATTTACGCCCACGACTTGTCGTGGTGAATAATATGATGTATAATGTAGTTAGAGGGATTTTATGGAGGGATTGTGCATGTATATTAGTAAATCTAAAAGACCAAATGGTAAGTATTTCATATCAATTGCTAAGGGGATTAGAGATCCTGAAACTAAGAAATCAAAAAAAATTCAGATTAAAGGTTTTGGTACTCATGATTTGGATTCTAAATCAGGTAAGAAAGCTCTTGTGCAAGCTGAAGCTGAGCTAAAAGAAATGATTAGACTAGATGAAGCTTCTCGAGGATTTGAAAACTTTGAAGATTTTATTGTATCCATGTCAAAAGATAAGCTTTCTCTTAAGCATAAAAATATTGGCTATCTACCATACTTAGAAATCTTTAACCAATTGAAATTACAAAGTTTCTTTTCTAAGATGGTCAAAGACTCTAAACTTGATTATTCTTTTAGCGATATGATGTTCTATCAAGTACTTGGTAGATTATTCAATCCTTCTAGTAAGCTTGAAGTAGCTACTAGAAAGGATGATTTCCTGTATGATTTTAATTTTGTAAATAACGATAATATTTATTCCTCTTTGGATGTTTTTTCTGGATTTAATAAACATAAATCTAAAGCGTTACAAGATGGCATTCAAGTCATAAACGATATGGAGATTCTCTTAGATACCGTTGATTCAGAGGCTAAAAAAATATTAGAAACTAACATAAACAATACCTCTCACGAATTAGAAGAACTAATAACGTCTTATGATAGTAATTTTGAAATGAATGAAAACAAACTTTTCAAACATCTCAATAAACATATGGAAAAGATTGTTCCAGAAAGAAATATATCTTTAGCCTTTTATGACTGCACAACCTATTACTTTGAGTCTTTTGATGAAGACGGTTTTAGAGAAAGAGGCATGAGTAAGGATAATAAAAGAAATGAAACACAAGTGGTTATGGGTTTATTAATAGACACAAATGGCATCCCTATTTCCTATAGGCTTTTCAAAGGCAACAAACATGAATTACATACCATGAAAGAGGTCATTGACGATATATTAAATAATTACACCATAAAAGAAATTATTATCGTTGCTGACAGAGGCTTAAATTCAAGGGCTAACTTAGAAATGATCCGTGGCAAAGGGCTTAACTACATTGTAGGTTCTAAGGGCAGTGCAGTGCCTAAAGATCTAAAAGAGAAGAAATTCAATTCATCTTGGAACATCACTTCTAAAGCCGAGGCTAAATATAAAAGCGGCTATATCACCAGTAAAAGAAAAGTGAGTCACAATGATGAAACCTATGATGAATTAATCATAAAAAAATATTCAGATGTCTACAAAGAACGGGAGATGTTTAAACAAGATAAAATGCTTGAAAGAGCGAAAAAAAATATAAAAGATTTTACAATTAATTCAACAACTAAATCTAAAAGCAAGTATTACAAAGCTGTTGATAATCCTAAAGAGAAAATAAACATTGAGATCGATGAAGAAAAAATTAAACAAGAACAAGAGAATTTCGGATATTTTTACATCGTTACCAATAAAGTAGAGATGAATCCAGCAGATATAATGGTGGCTTATAAATCCCTGTATAAAATTGAAGAGTCCTTCAGAATATTAAAAACAAATTTAAAAGCAAGACCTGTGTATCACTTTAAAGAACGAAGAATCCGGTCACATTTTTTAATTTGTTATTTGGCCTTAGTCATCCAGAGAGTATTAGAGTATAAATTAGAAGAGAAAAACGTTGAAATATCTACCCATGAAATAATCAATGGTCTAGAAGGGTTTGTTATAGATGAGATTGATTACAAAGTAGACAAATTATATATGATCTCAGACAAATTATTTAAGAGCAAAATAAACCAAGACATATTTAAAATTGAAAAGAATGTTCTACTGAGTAATGAAATCTCCAATATAATTAAAAAGATGTAGTGAGTGCAAAACAAAAATAAAAAGTACTGAAACCTCTGTAAACAGATGGCTTCAGCACTTTTTATTATGAATGATGTTCCGAAGTCAGGTTATACTTGAAGGTCCACTTTACCACCGATACTAGATTTGTTCTGATCTAAGATAGGTTGAATAAACTCCGTAAGGAAGTCCTTTACTTGTTCTGGTGCCCTTCCAACAAAATTTCTTGCATCTAATAGTTTCTCTAAATCTTCTTGCTTTAAGTTAAACTCATCATCAGATAAAATCCGCTGAATTAAATCATTTTTATTACCATGAATTTTAACTTGCTTTGCGGCTTCCATTGAGTGTACTCGAATCTTTTCATGTAACTCTTGTCTATCTCCTCCACGTCTCACTGCTTCCATTAAAATATTTTCAGTAGCCATAAAAGGCAGTTCACTTTCAACTCGTTGTTTAATGACTTGCTTATAGACCACTAATCCATCGCATATATTGGTTGTAATGTCTAAAATGGCATCTGTGGCTAAAAAGGACTCAGGAATCGTAATTCGCTTATTAGCAGAATCATCTAGTGTACGTTCGAACCATTGAGTAGAAGCCGTCATAGCCGCATTCTGTGATGCTGCGATGACATAACGAGATAGGGAGGCAACACGCTCACTTCTCATTGGATTTCTTTTATAGGCCATTGCTGAAGACCCTATTTGATTCTTTTCAAAGGGTTCCTCAATCTCCTTAAGATTTTGAAGTAAACGGATATCATTGGTCATTTTATGTAAGCTTTGGGCAATGCCACTTAATACAGATAACACCTCAAAATCAAGCTTTCTAGAATAGGTTTGTCCTGTAACTGCGTAAGTATCATTAAAGCCCATCTTTTCAGCCACTTTCTTGTCCAAGGATTTCACCTTTTCATGATCCCCATCTAACAGATGTAAAAAGCTTGCCTGTGTACCTGTTGTCCCCTTAGCACCTCTCAACTTCATTCTTCCTATCTGAAATTCAAGGTTCTCAAAGTCCATTAATAGATCATGGAGCCATAGGGTTGCTCTTTTACCTACTGTTGTAAGCTGTGCAGGTTGAAAATGAGTAAAACCCAATGTGGGTAAATCATGATAGTCTTGGCTAAAGACTGCTAATTTATGAAATAGGTTGATTATTTTTTTTCTAAGTAATTTTAAAGCTTCTGTCATCACAATGACATCTGTATTGTCACCAACAAAAGCACTGGTTGCGCCTAAATGAATAATTCCCTTTGCCTGGGGACATTGCTCTCCAAAAGCGTATACATGAGACATGACATCATGTCTTGTTTCTTTCTCTCTTTTTTTGGCAACATCATAGTTGATGGTAGTCATATGTCGTTTCATTTCTTGAATTTGTTGGTCTGTAATATTAACTCCCAACTCTTGTTGTGATTCTGCCAATGCAATCCATAATTTTCTCCACGTGGTAAATTTGTAATCTGCAGAAAACAAATAAGAGATTTCTTTACTTGCATATCTTTCAATTAAAGGATTTTGATATAGTGATGTATCCAAATTAATACTCCCCTTCTTAAATAATCTTTTATGTAGAAATAAGATATGAGAACACCTCATATCTTATTTGCTTCCAATTATATACTTATTCATTTAGAAATTTATCAATACGATTTAAGCCTTCAGTTATGTTTTCCATAGAATTAGCGTAGGATAGTCGAACTAAGTGGTCTACACCAAAGGCAATACCAGGCACCACTGCAACATGTGTCCGATCCAATAATACTTCAGCAAAGTCCATTGAACCATTGATTATTTTTCCATCAACTACTTTTCCAATCAATTGAGAAATGTTCATCATAATGTAAAAAGCACCGTTTGGCGCAATACATGACAAATTTTGTATCTCATTGACTCGATTAATCATATACTTTCTTCTTTCATCAAAGGCTAATCGCATGGTTTCAATAGAAGACTGATCCCTTTCAAGAGCTTCAATACTAGCATACTGGGCAACTGTATTAGGATTTGAGGTGGCATGACTTTGAATGTTTGACATTATCTTTGCGATTTCTGAATTAGAGGCGGTATAACCAATTCTCCACCCAGTCATTGCATATCCCTTTGACATTCCGTTTATGACAATGGTAAGGTCTTTAATTTCACTATTTAAACTGGCAATACTTACATGCTTCTCATTTCCGTAGATAAGTTTCTCATATATTTCGTCTGAAACCACAAGAATATTATGGTCAACTGCAATCTTTGCTATCTGCTCTAATTCTTTTTTTGAATAAACTGCCCCTGTAGGGTTTGATGGACTGTTCAATATAATTGCCTTAGTTTTAGAAGAGATAGCAGCCAGGAAATCTTCGGGCTTCATCTTAAAATCATTTTCTTCAGGACAGTCTATATAGACTGGAATTGCATCGGCCATTTTAACATGTTCAGGATAACTAACCCAATAGGGCACAGGAATAATAACTTCATCTCCAGGATTGCAGACAGCTTGAAAAATATTATACACAGAATGCTTGGCTCCATTGGAGACAATAATGTGTTGAGGAAGGTACTCCAATTCATTGTCACTGGCTAATTTATTGCAAATGGATTGTCTTAATTGCAGCATACCAGGTGCTGGTGTATAGCCAATACTCTTTTCTTCTATTGCCTTAATGGCAGCTTGTTTTATGTAATCTGGAGTTTGAAAATCTGGTTCTCCTACTCCAAAACTAATGACGTTCATCCCTTCGGCTTTCATTTGCTTAGCCTTACTATCAATTGCTAATGTGATTGATGAAGAAACTGATAGACCTTTTTTAGAAAGTTCAACTTTCATTCGAACACCCCCGTGGTTATTTTATCTAATTAATACATTCTATTAATCAAGGAAATCATACTCACTTTTCATCAAATTTCCCTACCATTTATTCTAACAAACTTTGTGATATATTTCTACAAATATCTTTTATGGTACGACTTACCTTTGATAAATATCCTGCATTATGTACTGAATCAGCTTTAACGAGTCCTCAAGAGAGGCTTTGTATGTTCGTTTAATGACTTTGTAGTGTTCAATTCCTTCGTCTGTAATTCGATAGTAGCGGATTGATCTTTTATCCGGTTCTTCCCACCAACCACTTATGTAATCATTGCTTTCTAAGTCACGTAAGAGTGGGTAAATCATCCCTGGACTAGGCACCCAAACATGAGAAAGACGCACTTTTATTTCATCAATAATTTCGTTTCCGTAGAAGCTTCGTTCATTCAACAAGTGAAGTATATAAAGCTTAACAAACTGTGTTGTGCTTAATTTGGAAGGAAATTGTCTTGAACGCTCTCCTTTATATTGAGACATAAGTCTTTACCCCCTTTTAGATAGTAATCGTTTAGCATTCTCCAAAGGAACCTTTACACTACCTAAGTCTCCATGCATTCCTATGTTACTTGAAGCACAATGGAAATCCGAGCCACCTGTTATACCTAGATTATGTTTTTGAGCCATATCTAAAAATTGAGAAACATGCTCAGTGGTATGGTCAGAGTGATAGACTTCAATTCCGGCAATATTGCTTTCTAAGATGTCATGAAGTATATGAAGGTCTTTGAGTAATCCAGGGTGTGCAATAACCGCTTGTCCCCCTGCTCTATTAATGATATCAACCGCTTCAAAGGGTGTCAACTTATATCGTGACACATATGCAGGACAACCCTGATTCAAATATTTTTCAAATGCTATGGAAACTGAAGGAATATATTTTTTTTCAACTAATAAATTTGCTATATGAGGGCGTCCAATGACGCCTGAAGTTGATATCCTCTCTAGTACCTCTTCGTAGGATATGATGAAACCCAATTTTTGAAGTTTACTAATTATTTTACCAGCGCGCTCAGTCCGTGCATCCTGAAGTTTTTGAAGGATATTAAATAATTGAGGTGATTCTACATTTATATCATAGCCAAGTATATGAACTTCTTCATTATGATGGACTGTACTGAGTTCTATACCAGGGATAAAATAGAAATCATGATATTTTCTACTTTGCAACTGAGCTTCTTCTAAACCATTGATGGAATCATGATCTGTGATAGCGATTCCATTTAAGCCTTTAGCCACTGCATAATCAATTAGTTGACTTGGTGATAAATTCCCATCAGAAGCTGTTGTATGGGTATGCATATCGATATATTTCATCGGGTAACTCCCCCTTTTGGTATTCTAAATAGATGATTAAAGATGATATACGTAATTTACATTTTTTATCATTGGAACGGGCTAATAGCATGATTCCTGAATGTAACCATAACATGTATATTACTTGTTAAAAGGCAAAGTTGTTCATCTCCAATAAATATATAATAGTACATACAAAAAGTCTGCTCAAGCAGACTTTTTTATATACATTGTTTTTATGTTATCTAGGTTCAACTATGAATTTAATGGCAGTTCTTTCTTCACCATCTATTTCTATATCAGTGAAAGCGGGTATACAAATCAAATCTAATCCACTGGGCGCTACAAATCCTCTTGCTATTGCAACTGCTTTTACGGATTGGTTGATTGCGCCAGCACCGATGGCTTGAATTTCAGCAGTTCCACGTTCTCTTAAAACACCGGCTAATGCTCCTGCTACAGAATTTGGGTTTGATTTTGCTGATACTCTTAGTACTTCCATGATTTTAATGCCCCCTTAGTAAATTGTTTGATATAATAAATAAATTTTACTATATAACATTCTACCTATCATTGAAAAAACCTGCATACTTTATTAAGTTTTCTACTATTTCTTTTAGTAAAATTACATTATTTAGGTAAAGGATAATATCTGTAAGTTTTATTACTGATTATATTGAGTAGATGTGATGAAAAATAGTTGCTAAATAAAAAAAACTGCCTAGGCAGTTTTTTTATTTAGCATATTCAATAGCTCTGGTTTCCCGAATCACATTCACTTTAATTTGTCCTGGATATTCAAGATCAGCTTCTATTTTTTTAGTAATCTCTCTTGCAAACATGTAAATTTCATCATCATTATATACTTCAGGTTTAACAATGATTCTTATTTCACGTCCAGCTTGTATTGCAAAAGACTTTTCAACACCATCATAATTATTAGCAATATCTTCTAGTTTTTCGAGTCTTTTAATATATGACTCTAATGTTTCACGTCGTGCACCTGGACGGGCAGCAGAAATAGCATCTGCAGCAGTGACTAAGATCGCTTCAATGGTTTCAGGTTCAAAGTCTCCATGATGAGTAGACATCGCATGAATCACATCTTTAGTTTCTTTATATTTTCTTAATAGTTCCATACCAATCTCAATATGGGTACCTTCCACTTCGTGGTCAACAGCTTTTCCAATATCATGAAGTAGTCCAGCTCTTTTAGCAAGCTTAGGGTCTGCCCCTAATTCAGTAGCCATTAGTCCAGCTAAATGTGAGACCTCAATAGCATGCTTTAATACATTTTGTCCATAACTTGTCCGGTATTTCAAACGACCAAGTAATCTTATTAGTTCGGGATGTAACCCGTGAACGCCAGTATCAAACGTCGCTTGTTCGCCTTCTTCTTTGAGAATGTTTTCTACCTCTTTTTTTGCTTTTTCAACCATTTCTTCAATTCTTGCAGGATGAATTCGACCATCTGCAATCAACTTTTCTAATGCGATTCGCGCCACTTCACGTCTGATCGGATCAAATCCTGATAAAATAACTGCTTCCGGTGTATCATCAATGATTAAGTCAATCCCTGTTAACGTCTCAAGGGTACGAATATTTCTACCTTCTCTTCCTATAATACGACCTTTCATCTCATCATTAGGAAGTTGTACTACAGTGACAGTTGTTTCAGCAACATGGTCAGCAGCACATTTTTGGATGGCAAGGGTAATAATTTCTCTGGCTTTTTTGTCAGCATCATCTTTAGCCTTAGTTTCAATATCCTTTACCATCATGGCAGCCTCATATTTAACTTCTTTCTCAACATCACTTAATAGAAGTTCTCTTGCTTGTTGAGAAGTTAAACCTGAAAGTTCCTCAAGCTTTTGAACTTCTTTGTTATACAATAGTTTAATTTCTTCTTCTTTTGTCTCTAAATCCCTTAACTTGCGTGATAGTCTATCATCTTTTTGTTCTAAAGTTTCAGATTTTTTATCTAAACTTTCTTCTTTTTGCATTAATCGTCTTTCTACACGTTGTAGTTCATTACGCCTCTCTCTACTTTCTCGTTCAAACTCATTGCGAAGCTTGTGAATCTCTTCCTTTGCTTCTAACAGTACTTCTTTTTTCGTCGTTTCTGCATTTTTATCTGCGTCATCTTTAATTTTTTTTGCCAATTCTTCAGCACTGTTAATTTTTCCCTCCGCAATATTCTTGCGAATAAAATAGCCGATAAGGCATCCTACTACAGCTGCAGCTAGAAATAAAATAGCATCTAAGATATTAATACGTGGACACCTCCTTTATTAAGTTTTCAAGTAAATTTTACACACGTTTTTTAATTTCTTTTTTTACATTTCCTTTATTTAGATACACCATGAATTGACTTTATTTTATATCTTTTTCTATTTTGTGTCAAGTTGGATTCTTACCTATGGGAAATGTAAAAAAGAACTTCATTATCATAATGAAGTTCCTTTGATTATACTTCTTTTTCAGCTACCTCTTTTTGTGGGGATTGGACAACCACAGGTCTACTCACCAGTGGAAGATTATGATGTTCTCTAATTTTATTTTCAACCTCTAAAAATATATCGGGGTTTTCCTTTAAGAACTGTTTGGAATTTTCACGACCTTGGCCTAGTCTGTGATCTCCATAGCTATACCATGCACCAGCTTTTTTGATTATTTCTAAGTTACTTGCCACATCTAAGACATCACCTGTCTTGGAAATACCTTCACCATACATAATATCAAATTCTGCTTGTTTAAAAGGAGGTGCAATTTTATTTTTAACAACTTTAACTCTGGTTCTATTTCCAATGATATCATTTCCCTGTTTAATAACGTCGATCCTTCTAACATCTAGTCGAACTGAAGCGTAGAACTTTAATGCACGTCCCCCCGTTGTGGTTTCTGGATTTCCAAACATGACACCAATTTTCTCTCTTAGTTGGTTAATGAATATTGCGGTTGTATTTGATTTGTTGATGGATCCAGATAGCTTTCTTAAAGCTTGGGACATTAATCTTGCTTGTAATCCCATATGAGAATCGCCCATCTCACCTTCAATCTCTGCCTTAGGTACGAGAGCAGCAACGGAATCAACAACGATAACATCAATAGCACCACTTCGTACTAATGCTTCAGCTATTTCTAGAGCTTGTTCACCAGTATCGGGCTGAGAAACAATTAAGTTTTCTGTATCTACTCCTAGTTTTCTAGCATATATGGGGTCAAGGGCATGCTCAGCATCAATAAAAGCAGCTGATCCCCCATTTTTTTGTGCCTCTGCGATAATATGAAGTGAAACAGTTGTTTTACCTGAGGACTCAGGACCATAGATTTCCACAACTCTTCCCCGTGGGACCCCTCCTATTCCAATGGCAACATCTAGATCAATAGAGCCAGTAGAAATACATTCTAAGCTTAATTTAGAGTCTTCTCCTAATTTCATAATTGAGCCTTTTCCAAATTGCTTTTCGATTTGGCTAATAGCTACATCAAGCGCTTTTTTTTTCTCCATAATACTCCAGACCTTGGTCTGGATCACCTACCTTTCGTGTTTTAGAACAAATGTTCTTTTGTTGATTATATAACACATTTCCTGTAGGGTCAAATGATATTTCATGTTTTATTTGGAAATGATTAATATATAAATTCCGCTACTATGTAGTGGGAATCCAATCACCCCTCAATGAAACTTAATTTTATAGATTCTCATGACTAATGCTTTAAAACATGCTTATTAATTCTTAGATAATCAATGCCTGAAATAATCGTAAAAATAACAGCTACCCAAAGCATGATGACATCAAATGGAAAGTTAATGTAGTGAAAAGGAAAATTATCTAGTAAAATAAAAATAATTGCAAGTATTTGTGTAATGGTTTTGGCTTTTCCCCACCAGCTAGCAGAAATAACAATCCCTTCAGCTGCTGCCACAGCCCTAAGTACACTGATTGTAAATTCTCGAGAAATGATCACCACCACAATCCAAGCGGATAATCTACCCATTTGCACTAAGGAAATTAATGCAGCCGAAACTAGAAGTTTGTCAGCTAAAGGATCCATAAACTTTCCAAAAGTAGTGATTTGATTTTTTTTCCTAGCGATATAGCCATCTAAAGTATCTGTAATGGCTGCAATGATGAAAATACCCGCCGCAATGGTGACACCATAGGGGACCCTACTTAGTAAAAACATCATAAATAATGGTATCAAGAAAATTCTTAGTATCGTTAACTTATTTGCTAGATTCATGAATACCCTCTCCCATCAAATCATACTCTAAAGCATTCTCAATTTTCACCTTGACAATTTGCCCAACACAAAGAGGCACAGTAGACTTAACATAAACAATACCGTCAATCTCAGGAGCATCTCCTTGACTTCTACCAAGATATTCTGTTTTTTCAGCAATTTCTTCTTCTATTAACACTTCAATCGATTGACCAATATACAGTCTGTTTTTATTTAAAGAAATTCTTTGTTGAAGTTCCATTAGTATTTTCTGTCTTGATTCTTTAAGTTCACTAGGAACTTGTTCAGCTAGTTGAGCTGCAGGAGTACCTTCTTCCTGAGAGTAAGTGAAAACACCTAGTCGATCAAACTTTATATCTTCAATAAAAGCCTTCAATTCATTGAAATCCTCTTCAGATTCTCCAGGAAAACCTACGATAATTGATGTTCGAATTACTATATTAGGCACATTTTTCTTAAGTTTTTCGATTAAAGAAACAATTTCTTCTTTTGAAGTTCTTCTATTCATCAATTTTAATATCTTTGTACTGCAATGCTGTATAGGGATATCAATATATTTACATACTTTATCATTGTTTTTAATTGTGGCAATTAACTCGTCAGTGATCATCTCTGGGTAACAATACAATATTCGAATCCATTGAATCCCTTCAACTTCAGATAATTTATCTAACAAAGCACTTAACCTATACTCATCATATAAATCAATCCCGTACCGAGTTGTATCTTGAGCAATTAATATTATTTCCTTCACACCATTGTTCGCTAAAGTCTGGGCTTCCTGAATAATATTCTCCATTTTTCTACTTCTGTATTTTCCTCTTAGTTTGGGAATAATACAATAGGTACAGTAATTATCGCATCCATCAGAAATTTTAATGTATGCACTGTGAGATGCCGTGGTTTGAATTCGTGGAAGTGTTTCATCGTATGGTCTGTTAATGTCTCCAATTTCAACAATCCGTTGCCCTTTCATTGTTTGGTGAATAACCTTCACAATTTCATGGTAACCACCAGTCCCAACAATGGCATCTACCTCAGGGAGTTCTTCTAGTAGATCTTTTTGATATCGCTCACCTAAACATCCAGCGACAATTAATAATTTAAGTTTATCTTTCTTCAATTGGCCTAATTCAATAATTTTATTGATAGACTCTTCCTTTGCCGCTTCGATAAAGCCACATGTATTCACGATAATAACGTCTGCTTTCACTTCATTGTTTGTGAGCTTATACCCATATTGATTGAGTATACCTAACATGACTTCTGCATCGATTAGATTTTTAGAGCATCCTAATGATTCAACATAAACTGATAAAGGCATTCTTAGATCTTCCCTTCTAATTGAGAGTAATAACTTACGATTTCATCTATTGCATCATTGATATCTTCAAATGAAATTTTTATATTTGATTCAAGGTGATCAATCGATTTATTATATAATGGATCATAATAGTTAGTGATCAACTCTTTTGTTACTTTTTCATATTCTCCATTGTCAATTAACTTCAAGCATTCATTTGTTTTTTGTGTTCCAAAACGCTTTTCCAGCTTTGAAATTGCCTCTTTTAATATATCTTTGTGTTCAGTAGAGTCATATGAAGCATAGGCATTAACTAGACGATTTATCCTACCCTCCATTGAAGTTTCTAATAAAATATGTTTTCCATCTAATATTCTATTATATAGGTTTTTTGGAATATGTACAGCACCTATACGAGAGCTTTCACTCTCTACTATGATATTTTTGGAGTTAAGCATTAAAAATCGATGGTAAAGCTCACTTTCAAACTGTTTTTGAGGCACCTTATTATATTGGTAATTAACATTACCAAAAACCGAACCACTGTTTTGAGCTAGGTCTTCAAGGTCTAGTGTCGCAATTCCTTTCTCTTCTAATGCTTCTATCATTTCCGTCTTACCGACTCCTGTGAGTCCATGGAGAACGACAAATGAGTAGTCCATGGGTAGATTATCAAAGAAATTCATGACTTCCTTTCGATAGCTTTTATACCCACCAATTAACTGCTGTGTTTTAATACCTAGTTCAGTTAGTAAATTCACAACAGAAGCACTTCTTAGTCCGCCCCGCCAACAGAAAATAATGACATTGCTATATTGGTGACTCAGTTTAAGTACTTCTTTATAAATATCAACTAGTTTATAAGAAATAAACTCTAGGCCCTTTACTTTAGCTTCCTCAGGACTTTGTTGCTTATAGATGGTTCCGACTACTATTCTTTCATTATTATCAAGTAGCGGGATGTTAATAGCCCCAGGAATCGTCCCTTCGGCAAACTCTTTGGGAGAACGCACATCAATAAAAACTGCATTTTTAATTGTTAGTGCCGAATTAATATCAATTTTATTTATCACTTTTTCACCTTCTATGTCATCATTTATTGTTTTGTTCATGAGAATAGGTTACACCTCTTGTTTCCCTTTTTCTTGTTCCTCTAAAAATGTATGGTCTACTAAAACTTGTCTTGGTTTACTTCCTTCATGGGGACCGACTAAACCTTTGTTTTCCATTTCGTCAATTAATCGTGCAGCACGATTATAACCGATTCTGAGTTTTCGCTGGAGCATAGAAATAGAAGCCTGCTCATGAGCAATTACAATTTTCAATGCCTCATTCAGTAAATCATCTGAGTCATCAAGGCTATCAATGAGATTTTGATCTACTTTATCAATAATGTCTTCCTCATAATTTGGTTGCTCTACCTGCTCTTTAATACTAGAGACAACTCGTTCCACCTCCTTTTCAGAAACAAATGCACCTTGTACTCGTAGTGGTTTGTTTGCACCGGACGGGTAAAATAACATGTCACCCTTACCTAATAATTTTTCTGCTCCACCCATGTCTAATATCGTCCTAGAGTCTATCTGTGATGCTACCGAAAAGGCAATACGGGAAGGAATGTTTGCTTTAATGACACCAGTAATGACATCAACCGATGGTCTTTGGGTTGCAATAATCAGATGAAGACCAGCTGCCCTAGCCATTTGGGCGAGTCTACAAATGGCATCCTCCACATCATTAGCTGCAACCATCATTAAATCTGCTAATTCATCAATAATAATAACGATAAAGGGCAATTGGCCATCAGAGATTTTTTCATTATATCCATTAATGTCTCGAGCTCCATGCTCTGCAAATAATTTATAGCGCCTTGTCATTTCCTGTACGGCCCAGTTTAGAGCACTAGTGGCTTTTTTAGGATCTGTTACCACTGGGATTAACAAGTGAGGAATGCCATTATACTGATTTAATTCCACAACCTTTGGGTCAATCATCAGTAGTCTGACCTTATCTGGAGTGGCATTATACAGGATACTTAAAATCAGCGTATTGATACAGACACTCTTTCCCGAACCAGTAGCACCTGCAATGAGTAGATGGGGCATCTTTGTAATGTCTGTGATGATAGGATTTCCAGAAATCCCTTTCCCTAAAGCAAAGGGGATATCCAACTCTGTTTTCTCATATTCCTCACTATCTAAAACCTCTCTTAGTGTAACGATAGATTTATCATCATTTGGAATTTCAATACCAATAGCTGCCTTGCCTGGAATAGGAGCTTCAATTCGAATAGATGCTGCTGCTAGATTTAATGCAATATCATCACTCAGGTTAACGATCTTACTAACCTTAACGCCAATCTTAGGTTGTAATTCATATCTTGTAATAGAAGGACCTTTGCTAACTTGAATGACACTTGCCTCAACCCCAAAATTTTTCAACGTTTCTTCTAGTATCTTTGCTTTAGAAAGAATTTTTTTTCTGTCACTCTTACTTTGCTCATGCTCAACTTGATTTAATAGTTTTAACTGTGGAAGTGTGTAATCATCCAATTTAGGAGAGAGCATATGTTCCACTGGAATTTCCGGGACTTCTAAATTAGCGCTATTTTGTGACGGCTGAGGCCTTTGTTTTTGTCCAGACTCAGGGTTATTATGATCTTTAGAAAGTGTCACTTCTTTCCCATCGGAATCAAAACCACTTTCTTTTGAAGTAAAATCTAATATTCTAATTTTTTCTTCAATCGTGTTATTTTCACTTGTCACTGCCACATCTTGAAGGGCTGTACTTTCACCATTAATAGGACTCTTGACCAAATCCTTTTGCTTATCTGGTATGAAAATAAAATTGATAATGGCATTCTTCATGTATTCATAGCACTTGACTACTGCACTTTTTAAGTTAACTAAAAAGTCTAATAAGGATATCTTAGTATAAATAATGACGCAAATAAGTAATAAAGTGAAAATAAAAATATATGTACCAATGCTTCCTAAAAAGCTAACTAAAAATAATGTGATGGTAGTACCTACCAAACCACCGGCATTCCCTTGAATCCCCTGTGCAAAACTTTGGACGATCACTTCATTGACGGTGTTTCCCATTATATCGAATATTAGTTCTATATCCTGCAGTGATTTGAGAACTAAAATAGAAAAAAGGATTAAGCTATAAAAAAGCAGTTGTTTCTTGTGTGCCCAATTAGATTTATTGATAAAAATCATAATTCCACTAAAAATAATAATATATGGCAACAGAAATGCTACATTAGAAAACAAACCCATCAGCAACACCTTAATCCAATGGCCTATTTTACCAGCAGCATTACTATACATGCCTACTAGTAAAATTAATCCTGTAGCGGTTGTTACAATACCATACACCTCATGATTCAGGTGTGCTTTCAAAGATTGTATTGAATTGTCATTCTTTTTTTTTGTCTTTCTACCCACGATAGTCACCTCAATTTTAAATGGTTAAATTATCTTTCTCTACGATTATATCATTTTTATAAATATTCTAACTCATAAATAGTTAAATCTTTATTTTTTTAATATAAATCGTTCAATTATCATACTTAATTTTAGTAAACATTAATTAAAGCGCAGTTTCGCTGCGCTTTAATTAATGATTGTTTTCTATATTATTGTACAACATATTTTGAAAACCTACAAATTAAAGATCAAAATGATACTTAAATCAAAAATCATATAGAGTGAATATTTTGATATGCTATTTAATTTAATTGATTTGATTAGCATGTTGTTTCTGGTAACTAATTAATTCTCTCAGTTTTGCCATAGCGCGGTCAAGTCCACCTACTTCATCGATCAATTTATGCTTTACTGCATCTTCACCTATTAATATAGTCCCCACATCATTGGCTAATTCATCTGTTGTATTCATTAATTCAATGAATATATCTTTATCTACATTTGAGTTATTAACGACAAAATCTATGATTCGATCCTGCATCTTTGAAAAATATTGAAAAGTTTGAGGAACGCCAATCACTAAACCAGTCATGCGAATTGGGTGTATTGTCATGGTTGCAGAGGGAGCAATAAATGAATAATCTCCAGCTGTAGCCAAAGGAACACCTATACTATGCCCTCCACCTAAAACCAATGTGACTGTTGGTTTTGATAATGTATTAATTAATTCTGATAGAGCCAATCCAGCTTCAACATCTCCACCTGCAGTATTGAGTATTACCAGCATACCTTCTACGTTTGGATTTTGTTCTACCGTCATTAGTTGGGGAATGACATGTTCATATTTAGTTGATTTATTCTGTGGTGGTGCAACCATATGTCCTTCAATATGTCCTATAATAGTGAGCACGTGAATACTTTGATCCATTTGTGGGATATTTGGAGTTCCAAGAGCTTGAATATTACTTAAATTTTTATTTTCTATTGGGTTAGCAATTTCATCTGTTGTGTTCATTTGTCCTTTGTTAAAAGATAAATTCATGTATTCTCCTTTATTATTGTTATTTATCATTTCTCCACCTCAATTAGTTATTATTATAATCATTTTAATCTGTTATTAGTTTTGCCTTTTTATTCGCATATATTCAGATAGTTTGTCCAGCCTCAAAAAGACTTCATAATTAATTCTCATATATTTTAAAATTTATCATTCACTTCAGTAGAGAAATTAATGTATTAGTTGAAAAAGCTAACATTACGTCTAGGAAATGAATATGGCTACATTTCATTGGAAATAGATACTGCCTTTGAAATGTAGCCCAGTTTTATATATATTTTCTTTTGTCATTATCCTCTAGTTCAATGATGATCATATCATGTCCAATTTTTTTTACTGCCGACCATGGGATTTCTAATAATGTGTCATTAGATAAAAATTTGAATAATCCCTTTTGCTCTGGTATTAATAATGCTGATATTTTGCCATTCTTTTCACTAATTAATAAGTCTGACTCTGCAATAATACCCAAACGACTGCCATCACATAAATTTACTATTTCTTTGCCTCCTAATAGACTAAATCTCATGAGATCCCCACTTTCTTTTCGTTTTTACTATATATATTAAAAAAGAAAGAATATATGACTCAATAGAATTTGTTTTAATTTCCTTCTAACTCATGGTGTACTTTAATTGTTTAACTATCGTTTATTCTAAATTTCAAATTTTAATAAAATATACTTATCAGTTATGATAACATTTATTATGATACTATGGTCAAAATAATAAGACCCTTAGGTCTTATTATTATTTTCTTACGGTTGCACTGCAAATATTATTTGTTCCGATACTATCTTCAATCACTTGTAATACATTCTTTATTTCAATTCTATTAATTCGATCAACCACTTCCTTGGGGCTATATATTTTCCCTAATAACAATTCTGATTTCCCCATAGAGCTCATTCGCCCACTTGTACTCTCAAGACCTAATATATAGTTTCCCTTCAGCTGCTCTTTAGACTTACGAAATTCTGTTTCCGTTAGACCCTTCTCACGTAGGTTGCTCAACTCCTGTGATATCAGTTCAGATACAACCGAGTACTGCTGTGGATTCATTCCTGCATAAATTGCTAAGAATCCACTGTCTGTATAGATGGACGGGTAAGAATAAATAGAATACGCTAGTCCCTTCTCTTCACGTATGTTTTGAAATAAACGTGAACTCATACTTCCTCCTAGTATATTGTTAAAGACTAAAAGTGGGTACAAATTTTTACTATCTAAAGAAGTTCCTTGGAAGCCTAAACACAGATGTACTTGTTCAATTTCTTTCTTCTTTACCTTTTCTTCAAAATTAAGCTTTATTTCACTAGCTTGCTTGGAACGATGAGGTTGACTTTCCCAATTAGCAAATCTTTTTTCAATGGCTTGAAGCAAACTTTTTTCTTCAAAATTTCCCGCTATGGCTATCACTGTATTATCAGGGGTATAGTAATTTTCCATATAGTCTTTCATTGATTTTTTATCAATGTTTTCTAATGTTTTTTGAGTCCCTAATATCGGTAGCCCTAATGTGTTGCCACTATAAATAGTTTGAGATAATAAATCGTGTGCTAAATCCTCAGGAGAATCTTCATACATACTGATCTCCTCAATAATGACACTACGTTCCTTATCAATCTCAAGAGAATCGAGCTTTGATTTAAAAAACATATCTGCTAGTACATCTAGTACTAATTCATAGTGTTCATCTAGTACCTTAGCATAGTAGCAAGTACACTCCTTGCTGGTGAAAGCATTAATTTGTCCCCCAATACCATCGATCTCCTCTGCAATGTCTTTAGCAGATCTATTTTCTGTTCCCTTGAAGAGCATATGTTCGATAAAGTGTGACACACCATTATTTGATTCATCTTCATTTCTAGATCCCGCTTTTATCCACAGGCCTATGGATATTGATTTGACATGAGGTATATGCTCCGTCACAATCCTTAGCCCATTGTCTAAAGTATATTTTTTGTACATAATTTCCTCCTAAGTCGATTTTGTCATATTGACTATCGTTTACCTACTCTAAATTACAAATCTTATTTTGTTAATACATCGGTTACTCTACCGACATTCAAGCCTTTCTCTGCCATTTTTTCAATTAGATTTGGCAGTGCCTTAGCTGTTTCAGGCATGGGATGCATTAAAATGATAGCGCCCCCATGATCATCTCTCTCCACTACTCTTCTTATAATGACATCCTTAGTACTATCCTTTCTCCAATCAATTGTGTCGATAGTCCATAGAATTGTCTGATACCCTAGGGCTTCAGCTGCTTTCAATGTATTTTCATTAAATGCGCCGGAAGGTGGGGCAAACAAGGTTGGTTTTACATTTGTATACTTCATAATCACTTCTTCGGAATCTTGAATTTGTCTTTTGTTCTCTTGTAAAGATAATTTACTATAATCTGAGTGGTGGTATCCATGGCTCCCAATTTCATGACCCGCTTTAATTATTTCTTGAAATTCACTAGGAAAAGACTTAGCCCATCTTCCCGTTACAAAGAAAGTGATTTTCACATCTTTTTCTTCTAATACCCTAAGCATTTCAGGAATCACTTCATTTCCCCAGTCAACATTACATGCAAAAGCGATATGATCACTGGCTTGATCTCCTTTATCAATTGGTTGTGGGATCATTTCCTCATACATATTCATGACAGCCCTGTCATCAGTACGATTATATAAAATCGTTCCTACGGCAATCACTAAAGCAATCAAAACAACCGCGATAATGAGTTTAAGCATATTCTTATTAATAATAATTAACATATTATCAACCCCCTAAACAAAATGCAAGCTTGATAATATATTATTCTCAAATTATATAGTTATTCAAACTCTTTTCCTTCTTATAAAAAAAACATAAACCTACAGGGTTTATGCTTTCTCTTCTTTAGTATTTTCTGCTTTTGATTCTTTAGGTAATAACGCTTTTCTGGAAAGGTTTATTTTACCTTGCTGATCAATTTCCATTACTTTAACTTCAATCTCTTGGCCGACTTCAAGGACATCTTCTACCTTATTAACCCTCTCATGGGCAATATTAGATACATGAAGTAATCCTTCTTTGCCTGGTAATATTTCTAAGAATGCGCCAAAGTTCATTATTTTGATTACTTTACCAGTATAGTTCTGACCTACTTCGGGGTCCTTAATAATGTTCTCGATTATGATAATCGCTTTTTCTACAGCTTCTTGGGATTCAGCTGCAATGAATATTGTGCCATCATTATCAATATCTATTTTAACACCAGTTTCATCAATAATTCGATTAATGGTCTTTCCACCTGATCCAATTACATCCCTAATTTTATCAGGATGGATTTTCATTTTCAGTACCCTAGGTGCAAATGGTGAAAGTTCTGGTCTTGGTTTATCAATGGCTTTTTTCATCTTATCTAAAATATGCAATCTTCCAACTCTAGCTTGTTCTAAAGCATCTTTTAGAATATCTTTATGAATTCCTTTTATTTTAATATCCATTTGAATGGCAGTAATACCTTTATCAGTACCCGCAACTTTGAAGTCCATGTCCCCTAAAGCGTCTTCCATTCCTTGAATATCTGATAAGATCGCAATCTTATCGTTTTCTTTTACAAGTCCCATAGCGATTCCAGCAACCATATCCTTGATTGGTACTCCTGCATCTAACAGGGCCAATGTACTACCGCAAACACTTGCTTGTGAGCTGGAACCATTAGAACTCAGTACCTCTGAAACTAGACGGATCGCATAGGGAAAGTCGTCTTGAGATGGAACCATTGGCAGTAAAGCTCTCTCTGCTAAGGCGCCATGTCCGATTTCTCGTCTTCCTGGACCACGTAAGAATTTGGCCTCTCCAACACTATAGGGAGGGAAGTTATAATGATGCATATAACGTTTAGATTCTTCCTCTCCTAAACCATCTAAAATTTGAACCTCACCTAATGCACCCAGTGTGGCCACAGTTAATACTTGTGTCTGCCCCCGGGTAAATAATCCAGTTCCATGAGTACGCGGTAAAATACCTACTTCAGAGGTAATAGGACGGATTTCATCTAAGGCTCTTTCATCCGGCCTCACCTTATCATGTGTAATCATATATCTAAACTGTTCTTTTATAATACTATTGATTACCTCGACGATACTTTTCAATTCATTTTCATATTGCTTACTGAAATGTACTAGTATTTCCTTCTTCACATTATCAAGTCTTTCATTTCTTTCCATTTTGTCAAAAGTTTTCATCGCTGTCACTATTTTGTCTTTAGCAAAGACTCTTACTTCCATGTCTAATGTTTCATCAATTGCGAATAGTTGTACTTCTTGTTTAGGCTTTCCTACCTCAGCTACAATTTCTTCGATGAATGCCACAATTGTTTTGATTTCTTCATGGGCAAACATGAGTGCATCCAGCATCTGATCTTCAGTGACTTCATTTGCTCCAGATTCGATCATCATAATTGCATCCTTTGTTCCTGATACCACTAAATCTATGTCACTTATTGCTCGCTGATCACTTGTTGGATTAAGAACAAATTCGCCATTTACTAAGCCAACATTAACAGATCCTGTTGGACCACCGAAAGGAATATCGGAAATTGATAAGGCGATAGATGATCCAATCATTGCTACAATATCAGGTGCATAATCCTTGTCTACTGACATAACGGTGGCGATAACTTGAACCTCATTCCGATAGCCCTTTGGGAACAACGGTCGAATGGGTCTGTCAATTAATCTTGAGGTCAAAACTGCTTTTTCACTTGGTCTGGCTTCTCTCTTAATAAACCCTCCAGGTATTTTTCCAACTGCATATAACTTTTCTTCATAGTCAACGCTTAAAGGGAAAAAATCAATTCCTTCTCGAGGTGATTTTGATGCAGTGGCATTAACTAATACTGTTGTATCTCCATATCGAACCATACATGAGCCGCTAGCTTGTTCAGCATACTTGCCAATCTCAACATGTAGTGTTTTTCCTGCTAATTCTGTTTGAAATTGCTTTATCATTTAGCTCCTCCTTTCTTTTTTAGGGACTATTGTTGCTATAATAGATAGTAACCTCTGTTTTATATTATTTCCATTTAAAGAAAAAAAACCACAAATGAGCAAAATAAAAAGCCCTAATGGCTTATGTGAGGTTTCTATGATCATTATGCTAAACGCTTTGATAACATAAACATATGTAATTCCCTTTATTTAAGAATAGAGCGGGAAACCCGCTCTTCTTATTTTCCCAATCTTATTTTCTTAATCCTAATCTTGCTATCACTTCTCGATATCGCTCAATTTGATTGTCTTTAAGATAGTTTAACAAGTTTCTTCTCTGTCCAACCATTTTCAAAAGACCTCTTCTAGAATGATGATCTTTTTTATGCGTTTTTAAGTGGTCATTCAAATGATTGATTCTGTCAGTTAATAGTGCAATTTGAACTTCAGGAGAACCTGTGTCATTTTCATGAGTCTTAAACGTATCAATGATGCTTTTCTTTTCAGTTCTTTCCATGGTTTCACCTCCTCTTATTAAATCCCCTGATCCTAAGTAACTGTCGGTGACTCAAATTACCGAGGATAGGTTCTCTATAACATTCTATATATTATCATATCTACTTACTTATGTAAATATATTTTTGAAGTCTCAATGTCTAACTTCATTTGATTCGTTAAATCCTCTGTTTTCTCAAACTTAATTTGATCTCTCACGTATTTAACAAAGCGCACTTCGATTTCTTTGCCATAAATAGACCCCACATAATCAATAATGAAAGTTTCAATAGAAATGCTATTTTTGCCAAAGGTAGGATTGGTACCAACACATGTGGCTCCCTTATAAACAGACCCATCTATTTCTACTAAAGTGGCGTATACACCTTCCTTAGGTACTAAATGACTTGGATGCACTAATAAATTAGCCGTTGGATACCCCAAATGAATTCCGCGCCCTTTACCGTGGATCACCTCACTGATAATTGAATATTCTCTTCCTAAAAACTTCGTTGCTTCATTCATCTTACCATCGGCGATAAACTCACGAATATTAGAGCTACTGATTTTTTCATCATCTAATGTGACTGGGTTTATTTCAATAACTTGAAACCCATGGAGATGGCCAAGCCTCTTAAGCAGTGTCACATCACCTTGGGCCTTATATCCAAAACGGTAATCGAATCCCACAACTGCAATTTTGCAATTTAATTTTTTAATTAAGATCTCTTCAACAAAGGCTTCTGGACTTAATGACATGATTTCTTTGTTAAATTCATCTAAAAAAAGTGTGTCGAGTCCTAATGATTGAAAAACCTTTTTTTTCATTGATAGGTTTGAAATCTGAGGAGGCATTTCTCTCCCACTAATCACCGTTGCGGGGTGATTAATGAATGTATAAACTGTGGCTTCTAAGCTTTGTTCCTTACACTCTTTAATGAGCGTATTAATGAGCCTTTGATGCCCCAAGTGTATGCCATCAAAGTTCCCTAACGCAATCCCTCTTTCTATATTTTGATCAACTTCATTATATTTCATAATTATCTTCATGATTAGCTCTCCTTTAAATAAACAACCTAGAGAATTTAATATATTGTTCTTGTTCTTGATTTTCTTGAACTTTAGCGATTCCTATAAATCGTTTTTCCAAGTAAACCCGTACTTCTGTATCTGCTGCAAGAGCTTGGCTCATTTTTAAGTACTGGAAAGCAATTTTGTTACCATTTAAAGCTTTTTTTTCGGCCTCTTGTTTCACAATCACCTTTGGTAGATGTTGTAATGGAACGTCCACATCCAACAAAATTGACTCAATATTAATTGCATCCTTAAATTCTTCTATTGAAATTGAATTCTCTAATTTAAAATCCCCTGTTTGAATTCTTAATAAAAAGGACATCATGCCACCACACCCTAATTTATCTCCTATATCCTTACATAGTGTTCGAATATAAGTCCCTTTAGAGCATAATACATCAAATATAACTTTATTTTGATCGATTTTAATAATGTTAATGGAGTCTATTTGAACCCTTCTGGGCTTTCTTTCAATTTCAATCCCTTGTCTGGCTAACTCATAGAGCTTTTTACCCTTGACCTTTAGGGCGCTATACATTGGCGGAATCTGTTCATGGATTCCTTCAAAACTCATCACTGCTTCTTCAATTTGCTCCTTAGAAAAGGATACCGAAGTCTCCCTTAGTATGGCTCCATACTTATCCTCTGTGTCTGTTTCAACCCCTAGGGTACACTCTGCCCTGTACATCTTAGTACTGTTGAGTAGATAGTTTGATACTTTAGTGGCTTGTCCTAGGCAAATGGGAAGTACACCCGCTGCATTTGGATCTAAGGTTCCGGTATGTCCCACTTTCTTCATTTGCGCTTTTTTACGAACAACCGAAACCACATCATGGGAAGTCATACCAGGAGGCTTTAATATGTTAATAATACCATCCACCAGCCTACCTCCTTATTTCTATTTCTAATTGTTTTTGAACCATTTTTTTAGCTTGCTCAATTTCATGAAAAATGGTGGCACCAGATGCCTTTATATGACCACCACCACCAAATTTTTGTGCAAGTTGATTGACATCAAAATCGCATTTTGATCTAAAACTAACCTTTGTCACTTCAGAATCAACTTCTTTTAAGACCACTGCCACTTCGATGCCCTCAATGTCCCTGATTATGCTGGAAACATAATCAATATCATCAATAGATACATTAAATTTCTGTAGTAATTCTAGGGTGATTGAAAAGATTGCAACCTTTCCACCACATAAACTCTCGAATTGGCTCAAAACGTAGCCCTGAAACTTAGCACTACCTAAAGATTTATTTTGATAAAGGTGGTAGGATACTAGCTGACTTTGAGCATCATATTCCTTTAACCTGCCTGCAATGTAATGTGTTTGAGCAGAAGTATTATCATACAAAAAATTCCCAGTATCTCCAACAATGCCAGCATATAGACAGGTGGCAATGTCTGGTGTAATTGTTATATTATTATCTATCAATAGTTCATAGATTATTTCACTGGTAGAGGATGCATGAGGATTTACACTGTTTATATCTCCAAAAAAACCATTACTAACATGATGGTCAATATTGATTATCTGATGACTTTTATCTAAAATACCTTGACTCTCACCAAGTCTTTTTTCATCTGCACAATCTAATACAAAGCAAATATCATATTGTGTAGACTCCGTTAAATGATAATTGGTGGCCGTATTAATAAATGGTAAAAATGACAAAGCATTAGGTATATGATCACACACACAAATCGTGATGGATTGACAATTTTTTTGTAAAGCTAAGCCTAGGGCCATTATCGACCCTAAGCTATCAGCATCTGGATTCACATGAGAAATGACAGCCAGTTTTTTATTTGTGATATCCAAATCCCAAAGATTAATCTTCAAGTTTTTCATCACTATCTCTCTTTTCATCGCTGTTTTTTTTCTCATCCATATCTTTTTGAGTTACTTTACTAATCACATCATACATATAGACGCCTCGCTCAATTGATTCATCCAATTTAAAGATGAGTTCTGGAGTAAATCGTGCTGTGATTTGTCTTCCAACTTCTTTTCTTATAAATCCACTTGATTTTTTCAAGCCTTCAATTGTTTCTTCTTTTTCTTGCTGATCTCCTAACACACTAATATAGATTGTTGCGAATCTTAAATCTCTTGTTACATTCACTTCAATAATACTAGTCATCTTTGCTATTCTTGGATCTCTCAGGTCATTTCTAATCATATGACTAATGATTTTTTTTATTTCCTCGGCTAATCTATTTACTCTAGGATATGCCAAAGCACTCATCCTTTCTTAACTATCTTTTGATTTCTTCCATTGTATAGGCTTCAATAATGTCGCCTTCTTTGACATCATTAAATTTATCAATCCCGATACCACACTCATATCCAGTATTGACTTCCTTTACATCATCCTTGAAACGTCTTAAGGATCCTATAGCGCCCTCATGCACAACAATGCCATCGCGTACTAAGCGGATACTAGCACTTCTTAGTATTTTTCCTTCTGTGATGTAAGAACCTGCAACAACACCAGCACCAGGTACTTTAAATGCTGCCCTTACCTCTGCTTTTCCTAAGTCTACTTCTTTAAACTCAGGATCAAGCATTCCCACCATGGCTGCTTCAATATCTTCAATGGCATTATAGATAATTCTATAAGTACGGATATCAACCTTTTCTTTCTTACTGATGGCTGTAGCAGTTGAAGTTGGTCTTACGTTAAATCCTGTAATAATCGCATTTGATGCCGCAGCCAGCATTACGTCCGATTCCGTGATGGCACCTACACCACCATGAATTGTCCGCAACGATACTTTATCATTTGATAGCTTTTCTAAAGACTGCTTTACTGCTTGAACCGACCCTTGAACATCTGCTTTAACAATTATATTTAACTCTTTAATTTCTCCCTGTTGCATTTGATTATATAGATCATCTAATGAGACTCGTTGGGTGATTTTTTGTTGGGCTACCTTAGCTTTATGTGCTCTTTTTTCAGCAGTATTTCTAGCCATTTTGTCGTCAGCTACCACGACTAATTGGTTACCAGCTTCAGGAACATCAGAAAGTCCTGTTATTTCAACAGCAGTTGAAGGTGTCGCTTCTCTTAGTTTTTCACCTACATGGTTTGTCATGGCTCTAATTCTACCATAGGTTGATCCAACAACAACAGAATCTCCAACATGTAATGTACCATTTTGAATGAGGACAGTTGCAACAGTACCTTTTCCTTTATCTAGCTTCGCTTCTATCACAACGCCAATCGCCTGACGATTAGGATTCGCCTTAAATTCTTCTACTTCAGAAACTAATAAAATCATTTCTAGCAATTCATTAATATTGGTTCCTTCTATGGCTGAAACTGGCACAGCAATCACATCTCCACCCCAGGCTTCAATTAATATTCCGTGGTCAGAGAGTTCTTGTTTAACACGGTCTTGATTGGCACCAGGTTTATCAATTTTATTGATTGCCACAATGATTGGTACTTCTGCAGCCTTAGCATGATTAATCGCTTCTATTGTTTGAGGCATCACACCGTCATCAGCAGCAACAACTAAAATAGCAATATCCGTCACTTTAGCACCTCGAGCACGCATGGATGTAAAGGCTTCGTGGCCAGGGGTATCTAAGAATACAATTTTCTTATCATTGATTTGTATTTCTGATGCACCAATATGCTGGGTGATTCCACCAGCTTCTTTAGCAGTTACCTTGGTTTTTCGAATTGCATCTAAAAGTGATGTTTTCCCATGGTCTACATGGCCCATTACAGTTACAACAGGTGGACGTGACATCAGATCCTTTTCATCATCCTCTGGAATAATTAAATCATCAACTACATCACTATCATCCATAACTCCCGCTTGTTTAAGTTCAACGCCATATTCTGAAGCAACCATAGCCGCAGTATCAAAATCAATCTCCTGATTGATTGTCACCATCATTCCTAACCCAATCAATTTTGTAATAACTTCCGTGGGTGTTTTGTCTAACATATGAGTTAAGTCCTTTAATATAATACTTTCACCTATTTCTAGGATTTGTTCATCTGTGTTTTCTTCAATTAATCCTTTTTCGTCTTTCATAGTAGGCCCCTTTTTCTTGTTTTTTTGTTTCTTCTTCGACTTTTTATTTTTCTTTGGATTCTCTTCACTTGGTGCATTTTCAATTTTATTAGGTTTGTCAATTTTATCAAGTTTGTCATCTGTATTCACTTTAGATTCTTGATTACTATCTGAGTTTACTTCTTTATTATCCTCCGTGAATAGCTCAATTAGTAGGTTTGCATCATCATCATTCAAGGTACTCATATGGTTTCCGACTTCAATAGATAAGTCTTTGAGCTTTATGATTAACTCCTTGCTGCTAACCCCTAATTCTTTTGCCAATTGATATACTCTTACTTTTGACAAATAAATCACCCCCCTAAGTTTCTGCTCTAGGAGCGGCATCATAAAGAATTTTCATCAATATACTCCATTAATCTCGATGCAAATTTTTTATCTTTGATTCCAACTACAGCTCTAGAGCTTTTCCCAATACAATTTCCCAGTATTTCCTTTGTCCCTACTGTTCGTATCGGCACTTGATAATATGTACATTTATCATTGAATAATTTTGTTGTATTGTCTGACGAATCCTTCGCCAGCAGAATTAAATATACTTTACCTTTTTTTAGTTCTTTCTTACAGTTTTCTTCTCCAGAAATCAGACTTCCAGATTTCATTCCTAATCCCAACAAATTTTTAGTTCTTTCTTCCACGACTTTCAATCTCCTTAACTAGTCCTTCATATATTTCTTCCGAAACATCACATCGAAAAGCTCTATTGAGTCCTTTTGTTTTTTTAAGCTTAGCGAAGCATTCTTTATCATCGCATACATAAGCCCCTCTGCCTGGTTCTTTACCTTTTATATCTATTTTAACATCATTGTCTTGGTTTTTTACAACGCGAACGAGTTCTTTTTTAGATTTCATCTCATTACATCCAAGACACTTTCTTAAAGGGATCTTCTTTGTTTTCATATAACCACCTCTAATCAGTCTTTACTTGACTTTCACTTTTAATATCAATCTTCCATCCAGTCAGCTTAGCAGCAAGTCTGGCATTTTGTCCTTCTTTTCCAATTGCCAAAGAGAGTTGGTAATCTGGCACAATCACTCTAGCTGTTTTGTCCTCCGGGTTCACTCGAGCGTTTAAAACTTTAGCAGGGCTCAAAGAATTTGAAATGAATTCCTTAGGTTCCTCACTATACTTAATAATGTCAATTTTTTCACCCTTTAGCTCATCTACTATCATTTGTACCCTTGAACCTTTAGGTCCTACACAGGCCCCTACAGGATCGACATTTTCATCAATAGAAAATACAGCGATTTTAGTACGAGAACCAGCTTCTCTAGAAATACTTTTAACTTCTACAACGCCATCATGAATTTCAGGCACTTCTAATTCAAACAAGCGTTTGACTAAGCCCGGATGTGTTCTCGATACATGAATTTGTGGTCCTTTTGTTGTATTCTTGACTTCAACAATATATGTTTTGATTCGATCGGCATGGTTGTATACTTCATTAGGAATTTGCTCATTGGGACCTAATATGGCTTCTGTTTTGCCTAGATTAATATATACATTTCCTTTTGCCACTCTTGAAACTGTTCCAGTGATGATTTCCGATTCTCGATTAATAAATTCTTCATATACAATACCGCGTTCAGCTTCTCTAATTCGCTGAACCACAACTTGCTTTGCAGTTTGAGCGGCGATACGTCCAAAATTTCTAGGTGTCACTTGTTTTTCAACAATATCATCCAATGCATAATTCGGATCTATTTCTTTTGCTTCATCTATGTTAATTTCCAGCAAGTCATCTTCTACAACTTCAACTACTTTTTTTTGAGAGTACACATGGACATCTCCAGTGTCTCTTAACATCTCCACCCTCACATTGACAGCAGATCCAAAATTCCTTTTATAACTCGATATTAATGCGGCTTCCAAAGCATCGAATAGTACATCTCTAGAGATACCCTTGTCTTTTTCTATTTGCTCTAAAGCCTCAATAAACTCCAAACTCATCCCTTATATACCTCCCCTAAAATTTAATGGCTAATTTAGTAATAGCGACTTTTTCTCTGGGCATCTCTACCTCTTCAGTCTCTGATATCTTGATCACAATTTTATCATCTATTAAACCAACCAATTCACCTTCAATTGTTTTTTGTCCGTCTATTGCTTCATATAGTTTTAATTCAATCATTTCACCTTTGAATTTCAAAAAATCCACTTCTCTTTTTAGTGGTCTATCTAAGCCCGGTGATGAGACTTCTAAAAAATAGTTTTCAACGATTGGATCAGCTTCGTCTAATTTTTTGCTCAATCCCTCACTTACTTTTTGACAATCATCTAAAGTAATTCCCCCTGGTTTATCTATGTATACTCTCAAGTATTTATGTGGTCCTTCTTTTTTAAACTCAATATCCACTAGCTCAAATTGTTCTGCTTCTACAATTGGAGTTATCAAATCTTCAGTTATGCTTTCTATTTTATTCATACCCACTAGCGTACCTCCTATATTTAATTTTTATAATTTAGTGATATTTCTATTTTTTATCAATTTTTCTATAATTATTCTATATATGTATAAAATATAATAGGAAAGAGTGGGAAATTGCCCACTCTTGTCATTTTTATCCTATATTATTACTTATTAGTATAGCATAAATGTATACTGCTTGCAAGTCAAAAGAGGGAAAGTTGGTTTGTATCAGGGAGGTCTGCAATGCATCCATGATTTGTTAATGCCTCAATTACAGTTTTTGTCACCTTAGCTCTCTCTCTCAAATCTTCCTTAGATAAAAATTCGCCAGCTTCTCTAACCTTAGCAATATTCCTAGCTGCATTTTGACCGACACCCTGTAAAGCTCTTAAAGGAGGAAGGAGTTTACCATCTATAATCGTAAACTTATCAGGATCAGATTTGTACACATCAACCGATAACAATTCTATATTACGACAATATAGCTCAAGGGCTACCTCTAAAACCGTTAAAAAGTTCTTATCTTTGGCAGTTAGGTCGTTCCCCATCAGTTCAAGTTCATCGATTTTACTTTTTACCACTGCCTTCCCTTTACCGATGAGATGTGCATCAAAATCCTCCGCCTTTGTTGTGAAATAGGTAGCATAGAATGCCTGGGGATAATGAACTTTGCAATAAGCAATCCTAAATGACATCATCACGTAGGCAGCAGCATGTGCCTTTGGAAACATGTATTTTATTTTTTTACAAGAATCAATATACCACTCTGGCACATTATTTTCTTTCATGAGTTGCTCTTCTTCTGGTTTAAGTCCTTTTCCTTTCCGGACATTTTCCATTATTTTAAATGCACTTTTAGGGGGAAGTCCCTTAAGCATTAGATAATTCATAATATCATCTCGGGTAGAAATCACATCTTTTAATTCTGCAATATTATTTCGAACCAAGTCCTGTGCATTATTCAGCCACACATCGGTACCATGGGACAATCCACTAATTCTAACTAATTCACCAAAAGTACTGGGTTTTGTATCCAATAGCATTTGACGAACGAATTTGGTTCCAAATTCAGGGATCCCTAAGGTGCCAACCTCACAGCCAAGTTCCTTCGGATCAATTCCCAAGTTTTTTGTCGTCGTAAATAAGCTAATTGTTTTCTCATCATCAAGGGGGATTTCCTGTGCATTAATGCCTGTAAGATCCTCAAGCATTTTAATGATAGTTGGTACATCATGCCCTAGGATATCCAATTTTAGAAGTCTACCACTAATTGAATGATAATCAAAATGCATTGTAATGACACCTGAAGTTGAGTCATTTGCAGGATATTGAATGGGAGAAAACTCATGGACATCCAAATTTGCAGGTACAATCATAACCCCTCCTGGATGTTGTCCAGAAGTTCGCTTCACACCGGTACATCCCATGGTTAAACGATTTACTTCTGCACTGGTATAATACAGCTCTCTCTCCTCTAAATATTTCTTGACAAACCCATAGGCAGTTTTGTCCGCTATGGTACCTATTGTTCCCGCTCGATAAACCTTGCCTTTACCAAATAATTCCTCCGTATAATGATGGGCTTCACTTTGGTATTCTCCAGCAAAGTTTAAGTCAATATCAGGCTCTTTATCTCCTTCAAATCCAAGAAAGACTTCAAACGGTATTTCATGTCCATCTTTAATTAATTGACCGTGGCACTCAGGACACTTTTTATCTGGTAAGTCAGCACCAGAGCCATAGGAACCATCTGTAATAAATTCAGAGTACCGGCATTCTGGACAAACATAATGGGGAGCTAAAGGATTAACTTCTGTAATATCACTCATGGTCGCTGCAAAGGAGGATCCTACCGATCCCCTTGAACCGACTAAATAGCCATCCCTTAAGGATTTAGTCACAAGTTTTTGTGCGATAATATACATCACTGCATAACCGTTACTAATAATTGAATTTAACTCCTTATCTAATCTTGTTTTAACGATTTCAGGTATAGGATTTCCGTATATTCGCTCTGCTTTTTCATAACACATTCTTCTCAATTCTTCGTCTGAGCCTTCAATCTCCGGCGGAAAAGTACCATCAGGGATTGGTATTAATTTTTCAATCTCTTCATTTAGTTTCCTAGGGTTATTCACAACTACATCTTTGGCTGTCTTTGAGCCTAAATAACGAAATTCGTCTAGCATTTCATCCGTTGTTTTAAGATACAAAGGCGCCTGATTATCAGCATCAGTAAATCCTTGACCAGCCATGAGTATTTTCCTAAAGACTTCATCATTTGGGTCTAAGAAATGTACATCTCCGGTTGCAATAACAGGAAGGTTGATCTTGTTTCCTAATGCAACAATTTTTTTATTGATATTTTGTAGCTCTTCTGTGGTGTTTACCATTCCTTTTTCCAACAAAAATTGATTGTTAGAAATAGGCTGAATTTCTAAGTAATCATAGTAGCTTGCAGTTTTTTCAATATCAGATTCTGGTTTATTGCCAAGGATTGACTTATAGAGCTCTCCCGCTTCACAGGCTGTTCCGATTAGCAATCCTTCTCTGTACTTTGTTAATATACTTTTAGGTACCCTGGGTTTCTTGTAGAAGTACTCTAAATGTGACTCGGAAATAATCTGGTAAAGATTTTTTAATCCCTTTTGATTTTTTGCGTATATCATAATATGATATGTATCTAATTTTTTATAATCTACATCCTTGACTAGTTTTGTATTAACCTCTTCTAAGGTGTAAACCTCTTTTTGCTTTAGCAGTTCAATAAATTTGACAAATATTTCAGCCGTAGCCTGTGCATCATCTACAGCCCTATGATGATTTTCTAAGGATACATTCAACTCCTTTGCTATACTATTAAGTCTATGTCTTTTCAACTGTGGTAGCAAAATCCGTGATAGCTTCAACGTATCTATCACTTGATTCTCAATGGTTCTTTCAATACGATTTGCATTTTCTCTAATAAATCCCATATCAAAATCGGAATTATGCGCCACCACAGGGCTACTCCCTATAAATGCAAGAAAGCCAGGTAGAATGACATCAATTGTTTGCTTATCAACCACCATATCATCTGTAATTCCAGTGAGTTCAACTATTTTAGATGGTATTTTCATTTCTGGGTTTACCAAGGCTGAGAATTTGTCAATGACCTGACTATCCTTAATTTTAACAGCACCAATTTCTGTGATCCTATCGTTTCGATTTGATAGGCCTGTTGTTTCAATATCAAAGACAATGTATTCATCATCTAATGAATATAAAGTGGCATTAGGGATGATTTTTGCTTCATCATTAATCAAATAGCCTTCCATACCATAGATCACTTTGATTCCATGTTTTTTTCCTGCATCCATGGCTTCAGGAAAAGCTTGCACCACGCCATGATCAGTAATTGCGATAGCCTCATGTCCCCAGTCAGCTGCTCTTTTTACAAGTTCTGAAGTACTGCTAACTCCGTCCATTGAAGACATTTTTGTATGCATGTGAAATTCGATTCGTTTTTCAGGGGCATTATCCCAACGTCCCTTTTCTTGCGGCATATTAACCACATCACTTGCCATTAACACATTTTCCCTCATGAATTTATCAAAGGTCATATCTCCCTTAACTCTAATGTATTGGCCCTTGTGGAATAATTCCTCTAAATCTTTGACTTGCTTCTTACGTTCAAAAATCTTAACTGTAATGGAATTACTATAATCCGTTATCTGCAAGCTCAGCAGTTTTTTGCCCCCCTTGAGCTCTCTACACTCAAGATTAAAAACTTCTCCTTCAACAATTACTGTGCCTAATTCATTTTTCAAATCAGTCAATTTAATGATCTCTCCAGAAAACTTTCTACCAATTAGAATACTGTCATCATCTACTACGGTCACACGCTTACCTTTATTACTTGTAACCATTTCTGAATTTTGAGATGCCTTATTGATCTCCTGAACAAATTGCATACTCTCTTTTTCTTTTTGACTCTCATAGTCATCCACATGAAAGGCTGATTTCTCATCTAACTCTAAAACACACTTGATATTAAGTCCAAACCAATTTTTTAAGTGATCTTCTATTTGAATATGCACATTTCGTTCCTTTGCTTTTTTTAAAGTAAAAGAATCAGAAACTGTAATCCGTAAATCTCCATCCTTTAGGATATACGAAGTTTCATTTAATGTCCCCTTTATAGACGGAATCATGTTTTTTAAGAAGTATATAATATTATTCCAATCTTGTGCAATAAATTCTTGTGCAGTTTGAGGATTGCCTGTATACTTATATTCAATTTTGATGGGGTTGGGGATCTTCAAAGCTTCTTCGACTTCCCTTAAGATATGATCTAATTCTTCTGAATTAATGATTTCATGAGATTTAAGTCCTAAGATAAGCTTTCGACTTTTCTTATAAAACTTTAAATCCTGAACTTGAAAATCACCATTTAATTTATCACAATTGATGTTCAACCTCGTTAAAAAATCATGCAAGCTCATTTCTTTTGTAGCGTACATATACTCCTCCCCCTAATGAATCCAATACCTAATGATATCTTTATACATCTTTACTCTCCAATGTAATCCACCACATAAACCTAGTTTTTCCTCCTTTGTTACGTGGCTCATCTCTTTTAATAACACTTTTTTAGTCATTAGCTTTTTATTTTTTATTAATCGTGACATGGCAACCTCAATATTATACCTATCCATATCGAGTCTCTCAATCTCACCAATCAGTTCTCTTTTAAAGCCTCGTTGACCCGATAGGTTTGGCGCAATTTTTTGTGCCAAGTCTGTAATCCATCTTCCTGACTCAAAAATACCAATCGTCATATCAATATCATCTTTTTGAAGAGGCAGGATTAAGTCTGCTATATGACTAGATTTCAAACCAATCAAATCAGCATCCAATAAAAGTATGATTCCGCTGGTATTCTGGCGCAATCCCTGCTTTATTGCCTCAGCTTTACCCATATTTTTAGGCATTTCAACTAAACTCACATTATATTGGCGTGCAACCTCTGCAGTTTTGTCTGTAGACCCATCGTTAACAACAATCACTTCTCTAACCAATGAAGTATTGCAAATAGGCTCAAGGACACCCTTTATCCTTCTTTCTTCATTGTAAGCAGGAACAATAACGGTTGCCTTCATGATTATCACCCGACTTTTTACATTTTTTCTATCTCATATAATAATGTAGCTAAGATTTCATTTTCAGGAACCTTCTTGATAACCTTTCCTTTTTTAAATAGTAGTGCTGAATCAATTCCTCCTGCAATGCCAATATCAGCATCCTTTGCTTCCCCTGGACCATTTACAGCACAGCCCATAATAGCCACTTTGATTGGTTTCTTCAATTGACCTATTTTACGTTCCACTTCATCAGCTAATTTAATCAGATTAATGTTACATCTGCCACAGGTAGGACAAGAAATAATTGTCACTTCACCTTGTTTTAATCCTAAGGATTTCAATATTTGTTTTCCTACATAGACCTCTTCTACTGGATCTCCAGTTAGTGAAACTCTTATTGTATCGCCGATGCCCATTAATAATAAAGAACCTATACCAATAGCCGATTTAATGGTTCCAGTTTTAACAGTTCCAGCTTCTGTAATACCTAGATGCAGAGGATAATGTACCTTTTTAGAAATCAGCTGATAAGCTGCCACTGTCAGTTGTACATCACTGGCCTTCAATGAAATCACAATGTCATCAAAATCCATATCTTCTAATATACGTACATGTCCCATTGCACTTTCAACAAGAGCTTCAGGGGTTGCATGCCCATACTTCTCTAATAGCTGCTTTTCAAGTGACCCCCCATTGACTCCAATACGTATTGGTATTCTATTCTTTTTTGCTTGATTTACAACTTTGCGTACCCGTTCTTCATCCCCGATATTACCAGGGTTTAACCTTAAACCATCGATCCCTTGTTTAATTGATTCAAGTGCCAAACGATAATCAAAGTGAATGTCTGCTACAATTGGAATTGTCGTTTGTTTTTTGATGTCATATATATTTTTAGCCGATTCCATTGTTGGAACTGCAATCCGTACAATATCACAACCGGCTTCCTCAAGCCTAAGAATTTCAGCAACAGCTGAGCTTATATTCCTTGGATCCGAGGTAATCATTGATTGAACGCTTACCTGATGATTACCCCCAACCATTACATTTCCACACTGTATCTCTTTGGTTTTCCTTCTCAAATTCATCACCTCTGGTTTATAGATACACGTTATGTGTCTTTATCGCTTTTTTATCTTCAGGGTACCAATCCCCATTCGACTACCACGTGTTTCTTCTTTCTGTAAAGAGCTTTCTGCCAAAATTTCACATCAGTGAAGTCTTACTTTATCTTGTGAAAATGGTGACGATATCCTGATAAGTTATGAATACCATTAATAGCATTAGTAAACCAAATCCCACTAAGTGAATCATACCCTCTTTCTCAGGGGCGATGGGTTTTCCTCTTAAAAATTCCACAATTAAAAAGAGTATTCGACTGCCGTCAAGTGCTGGAATGGGTAATAAATTCATCAAGCCTAAGTTGATACTAATCAAACTGGCAAGAAAAAGAACATCAACCCATCCAGTTCTTGTTGCTTGACCCACCAGGCTGATAATTCCCACTGGTCCCATAATCTCTGTAGAGGTCGCTTCTCTTCCTACAATGTTTCGTAAGAACAATACAATCTCTCTTATAATCATAAATGTTTGATCGAAGCTATTACGGATTGAAGCAGTAAAAGAAGCTCTCATTTCTGGCACGATCCCAATCATAATTTGTTGAGTCTCCGGTTCAATATTGGGGGTAATTGTTTTTTGAATCTCTTGATCATTACGTAGCAAAGTCATTTGCATGGTTCTGCCTTCAGAGACAGATATCTCTTGAACAATTTCACTCCAGCTAGTGATATGACTTCCATCAATTTCAACAATTGAATCTCCTGGTTGAATGCCAACAGCTTCTGCAGGAGATTCTACCATCACCTGTTCTATGGTCGTTGTGGGTGCACCAATGGTGTAGAATATAATAAAAAACAAGAAAATCGCCAAAATAAAATTCATCAACGGCCCTGCAAATAATACTGCAATTCGTTGGACTACAGTTTTATTATTAAAACTTCTCTCATCAGATGAAGCTTCATCTTCACCCTCCATTCGTACATATCCTCCTAATGGTAACAGCCTCAGGGAATATTTTGTTTCACCTTTGGTAAATTGCAAAAATTTAGGCCCCATACCAATTGCAAATTCATGCACTTTAATCCCCACAAGTTTTGCGACACCAAAGTGTCCTAACTCATGAAAGAAAATTAAAAGTCCGAATACGATAATCGCAACTACTGCAGTCATAATAAGTACACCTCCTATTTGATTTGACTCTGGATCCACCGCCGTACCCATTGATCTATTTCTAGTAATTCTTCTACTGTCTTATACTCAAGTACCCGATGGGCTGACATTGCTTTTTCAATGTATTTTGGAATATCATAAAACCCAATTTCTCCATTTAAATAGTAGCTCACCAAAACTTCATTAGCTCCATTCAAAACACAGGGCATTGTTCCTCCCGCTACTAGTGCCTCATAAGCCAATGATAAGCATGGAAATCGCTCTAAGTCTGGTTCCATAAATGTCAAAGATGTCACTTCTTTAAAATCAAGTCTTGGTATATTTCCTCTTATTCGATCAGGATATGATAGTGCATATTGAATGGGTAGCTTCATATCTGGCACCCCAAGCTGAGCAATGATGGAATGATCTCTTAATTCTATCATTGAATGAATAATACTTTGTGGATGAACAACTACTTCTATTTTATCCAAGTCTACACCAAATAACCACCTTGCCTCAATCACTTCTAATCCTTTATTCATTAAGGTAGCAGAGTCAATTGATATTTTTTTCCCCATGCTCCAATTAGGATGCTTTAATGCATCTTTAGCAGTAGCATGACGAATTGCATCCTTCGTCCAGTCCTTAAAGGGGCCTCCTGATGCAGTTAAAATTATTTTAGATAAGTGACTTGTTTGTTCACCATTAAGTGCTTGGAAAATCGCTGAGTGTTCACTATCAACAGGAATAATTCGCACACCCATTTTTGCAGCAGCTTTCATCACCAAATCTCCTGCCACAACTAAGGTTTCCTTATTTGCCAGAGCGATGTCTTTCCCCGCCTCAATCGCCTTAAGGGTTGGTAGTAATCCTATACTGCCAACCACCGAAGTCAAAACAATATCAGTATCGTCATCAGCTGCGATTTCTAACAATCCATCCATTCCCCAAAGTATTTTCGTCTTGGTAGTGATACGTTTAGCTAGTATTTCGGCCTTCTCTTTATCAAATACCACTACTTTTTTAGGCTTCAGTATATGAATTTGTTCCTCAAGCTCATCTATACTTTTCATCACAGCAAGACTAGTCACTTGAAATTTTTCTGGATGTTCTTTTATAACTTCAATCGTCTGTCTGCCAATTGAGCCTGTTGAACCCATAATGCAAATTCTTTTATGCAATGTTTCCACCTCTTTCAACAATAAGTGATTTCATTATTTATCATATCATAAGTTTCGATTATTTTGTTTACTCATAGCAACCCTTTTAGATTGATTTTATTCATCTGATGTAAAATAAGCATTACCATTAGGTATGCTTATTTGTAGTGAATCTTTCATCAATTAATAAATAAAATCAAAAAGTAATAGACAACTGGTGCAGTGAAAATAATGCTATCAAATCGATCTAAGACGCCACCATGGCCTGGCATAATATTGCCAAAATCTTTTATCCCTATATACCTTTTAATTTTAGAAGCAGTCAAATCACCAATTTGTGAAAAAATGCTACCAATAAATCCAAGTATAATGATGGGGATGAGGGCTTCAGGAATAAAAAAGTATGCAAAAATGCCGCTGGTAATCATACTACCTAATATTCCTCCAATGGCACCTTCTATCGTCTTCTTTGGACTAATCAAAGGACAGAGCTTGGTTTTTCCAAATAAATAACCACTAAAATAAGCAAAGGTATCAGTACCCCAAGCAGTTAAGAATATCAACCATATAATCACATTATTTTCTTGGTTATGGGTTAAAATAATATGCCCTAAAAATCCAACTACATAAATCATTCCATAAAGGGTTATGATACTATCTATAAAGTTATATTTTATGTTGAGAACTCCTATTACACTTAAAGTTAAAATACTTAAGACTATGATAGGTAGAAAAAAGCTTCCATTACTTGATAAATAGAAATCTGTTAATAGTAAAAAGGAAGATATGTATCCTATCCACTTAATAGGTTGTATTTGCTTTTTTTCTAGTGCGATGTAAAATTCCTTTAGTCCAATAAGGGAAATGATAAGTACTCCTAAATAGATAAAAATCCCACCTTGTACAACAATGAATAGTAGAAGTGGAATCCCGATCAACGCACTAATAATTCTTGTTAACATGAGGATGCCTCCTTAAATGCCACCAAATCTTCTTTCTCTATTTTGAAAGTCATTGATTGCTTGTAATAAATTCTCTCCTTTAAAGTCAGGCCAGTAGGTCTCAGTAAAGTAAAACTCCGAATAAGCTAATTGCCATAGAAGAAAATTGCTTAAGCGATGTTCCCCACTTGTTCTAATGAGTAGATCAGGATCTGGAATATTACTTGTATCAAGATGTTTCTCAATCATATCGTAGCTGATCTGCTCTAGACTAATTTCATTGGCTAATAACTGACTTGCTATGCTTTTAACAGCACGAGTCATTTCATCGCGACTACCATAATTCAATGCAATATTAACAGATAAGCCTTTATTTTCATTTGTCATCTTAACTGCCTTACCAATTTCTATTCTTACTTCACTAGGGAGACTTTCTATATCCCCAATGGTTGTTATTTTAACATGATTTTCATGCAATTCCCTTACTTCTTTACGTAAATATTCTATTAATAATTTCATTAATAATGACACTTCTTCAGGGGGTCTATTCCAATTTTCTGTTGAAAAAGCATAGAGTGTTAGGTACTCCACACCTACATTAGAAGCAGTTCTAATCACATCTCTCAGAGCTTCAACCCCAGCCCTATGACCAAATGCTCTTGGCATTTTTCGCTTCTTAGCCCACCTACCATTTCCATCCATAATGATCGCTATATGCTTTGGTATGTCATTAGATTTCACTTGCTCATACAAAGCATTGCTAAAAAGCTCTTTTTTCATATACTTCATCCCCTACTATTGTTTTACTATTTTTAAACCCCCGATTCGGGGGCCTAAAAGTAAGATATCACAAGCTTTACTTTTCCATCTTGTAAATTTTGCTGCTGAATCACCCTGGGTTCACCATTCTCATTTACATTCTTTCCCTTGCTTTCTATGATTAATACATTATCAGTTGGTATATCTAATAAAATTAGGGCTTCTTCTAAAGGATAGCCAATGACATTAGAAAGAGTATTCAATATTATACCTCCAGTATTTCCAATTCTTTTTTGACTAACATTTCATCGACCTGTTTGTTAAACTTATCAGTGATTTTCTGAACTTCTTCTTGTGCTTGCTTTAAGTCATCCTCAGTTAATTCACTGTCTTTTTCCATTTTCTTTAACTGCTCATTGGCATCTCGACGTCCATTTCGCAATGCAACTCTACCTTCTTCTGCTACTCTTTTTACTACCTTAGTCAACTCTTTTCTTCGCTCTTCTGTTAGTTGTGGAATGTTTAATCGAATTATTTTTCCATCATTTGAGGGATTCAGCCCTAAATCTGACATCATCAATGCTTTCTCGATACCATTAATAACCGATGGGTCATAGGGTTGAATAATCAGTAGTCTTGGCTCTGGTGCGCTCACAGAAGCTACCTGTTTTAAAGGTGTGATTGATCCATAGTAATCCACAGTAATTCGGTCTAGCATTGAGGGGTTTGCTTTACCTGCACGAATACTATTAAAGTCATCTTTTAATACCCCTAATGTTTTTGTCATTTTCTCTTCTAGCCTTTTATGTACTTCTAATTGCATGATATCTCCTCCTTTTTATATAAAAGATATGTGTATATAACTTTATTAAGTATAAAAGATATGTGGATATCGCTTTATTGAGTACCCTGCGTCTTTAAAAGCAAATGACTTATTCATTAGTCATTCGTTTCTGTGTACTCTATAGACTCCTTAACTATATATATGTGTTCCGATTTTTTCACCTAGTATTACTTTTTTTATGTTTTGGGATTGCTTTAGACCAAATACTTTAATTGGAATCTTATTATCCATACATAAGGAGGTAGCGGTGGAATCCATGACTTTTAATCCTTGCTGCAAAACATCCAAATAGGTTAATTCTTGTAATTTTTGTGCATTGGGATTGATGTTTGGATCTGAATCATATACACCATCCACGTTTTTTGCTAATAAAATGACTTCTGCCTCAATTTCTGCGGCTCTCAATGCAGCAGTTGTGTCAGTTGAGAAATATGGATTTCCCGTTCCAGCAGCGAAGATCACAACTCTGTTTTTTTCTAGATGCCTAACAGCCCTTCTACGAATATAGGGTTCAGCTATTTGACGCATCTCAATTGCCGTTTGTACTCTTGTCAAGATTTCTATGTTCTCAAGAGCATCTTGAAGCGCCAATGCATTAATCACAGTTGCCATCATTCCCATATAATCAGCGGTAGTCCTGTCCATGCCCTCTCCAGTTCTTCCTCGCCAGAAGTTTCCCCCACCAACAACGATTGCTACTTGAACCCCCATGTCAGTAATTTCGCTGATTTGGTGAGCGATATCATTAATTGTGTCTGTATCTAATCCAAAGCCTTTTTCTCCTGCTAAAGCTTCTCCACTTAATTTAAGTAATACACGTTTATACAGAGGTTTTGCCACAGTAAATTCCTCCATTCTATTATTTCTACAGTATCCAGTAAAATCCTTTATAATTATATAAATAAACTCCCCTAAAATTCAGTATAAATAAAGACTCTTTCTGAATTAAGTCTAGTTGTATTCATGACTATATTATTGTAAAGGAGAACACGATGTGTTCTCCTTACAGTTTAATTACTTATTTTGCCATTTGCTTTGCTACTTCTTCAGCAAAGTTTTCTTCTTTTTTCTCAATACCTTCTCCAACTTCGAACCTTACAAATCTTCTAATAGAAAGATTTTCACCAATTTTTGCAATCTTCTCAGTCAATAAGTCACCTATGGTTACATCAGGATTTTTCACAAAGGGCTGATCTAATAGACAGATTTCCTTTAAAAATTTATCAATTCTTCCTTCAACCATTTTTTCAACGATTTTTTCTGGTTTACCTTCATTTAATGCTTGCTTTGTTAAAAATTCTTTTTCTTTTTCAATTATCAATGGATCAACCTCATCACGCTTTACATACTGAGGATTTGTGGCTGCAATATGCATTGCAACATCCTTAACAAAATCTTTAAATTCTTGGTTTTTCGCGACAAAATCAGTTTCAGAATTCACTTCAACTAATACACCAATTCTCCCACCATGTATGTACGATTCCACAATTCCTTCTGATGCAATTCTTCCAGCCTTTTTAGCAACAGCTGCAAGTCCTTTCTCTCTCAAAATTTCCGTAGCCTTTTCCATGTTTCCGCTGGCCTCAGTTAGGGCTTTTTTACAGTCCATCATTCCGGCACCAGTTTTTTCTCTTATTTCTTTTACCATTGCGGCAGTAATACTCATTAATAACGCCTCCTCAATAATATTAATGGCAAGGGAACAAGGGAGTCCCCTTTTACCCTTACCATTTATAAGTCTACTCTTCAGTTTGTTCTACTTGCTTACCTTCTATTATCGCATTCGCCATAGTAGCTGTAAGTAGCTTCACTGCACGAATTGCATCGTCATTACCTGGAATCATATAATCTATTTCATCTGGATCACAGTTTGTATCAACAATTGATATAACTGGAATACCCAAAGTTTGCGCTTCTTTGATAGCAATTCTTTCTTTTCTTGGGTCAACTATGAAAAGTGCATCTGGCATTTGTGTCATTCCTTTAATACCACCTAAAAACTTTTCAAGCTTTTCCATTTCATGTCGAAGCTTAATTACTTCTTTTTTAGGAAGAACTTCAAACGTACCATCTTCTGCCATTTTTTCGAGCTTGTGTAAACGATCGATCCGTAGTTTGATTGTTTTAAAGTTGGTCAACATACCACCTAACCATCTTTGGTTAACATAGTACATACCGCATCTTTTTGCCTCTTCTTCAATTGCCTCTTGCGCTTGTTTTTTGGTTCCAACAAAAAGAATTGTACTTCCTTCTGAAGCAATTTCCTTCATGACATTGTAGCATTGTTCTACCATCTTCACAGTCTTTTGAAGATCTATGATATAGATCCCATTTCTTTCTGTAAAGATATACTCTGCCATTTTCGGATTCCATCTTCTTGTCTGGTGTCCAAAGTGTACACCTGCTTCTAGTAATTGTTTCATTGAAATTACTGCCATTTACTTTGCCTCCTCTAGTTTTTACTTCCACCTTGTTCATCATTGCTCAGGACCCTTTAGGCACTTCTAAGCAAATCCCAAGATGTGTTTTTTCTCGCCTCTAGTATTCTATCACATACATTGCGGTGAATCAATAGTATTCTTAGAATTTCCCTAGTCTTTCTACAAATCCTTTAATATCATCAGTACTTCTTCTAAAGAGCTTTCAAAAGGAATTTCTGTTTTGCCATATTTTAAGCTCCTGGTAAGTTGTAGTTCGCTTACCTTTTTTATGAACTCATCACTATTGAGTATAACCTCGTTTTCATATAAATATTCAGCAATTTCTCTGGTAGACATACCTGGTTGAATCGTTACCCAAAATGCATTCTTCTCTTTTTCACCGTTTTGTATATTTTCTTGTGTGTGTTTCTCCTGAGTCGTATCTAATCTGTCCTTCATTTCTTCAATTTGTTTTTCCACATTGTTTTCAATTTCTTCCACTATCTCTTTAGGCTGAAGTACATCACCAATAATAGTGCCCTCATGATTTACTAACAAATTAAAGGAGGCCGTCAAGACCATGCCAATCCCCACACCCAATAACATACTACGTAATGAATGACTTCCCAACGATCTCACCTCATTTAATTAACTTCATAATCATTTCGACTTCTCTAACACTCTTGTTTTGCTTCTTTGCAATTGCTTGTGGGTGCTCTCCCAACTTCAATAAGTTAATAATGTCACCATTCTTTTCAGCGAAAATTTTATAATTCAACAGTTGGCTAAAGGATTCTTCTTGGTCTTTAGCTTCGCTATCCCTATCAGTAGTAGGCTTTACCGATTGAGTTAATGAATAAACAAGTTGAATATCTTCTCTTATTAAATGGACTTCTTCTTTAATTTCATTGATTTGATTCTGCAGATCATTTTCTGTCGTCATGGTGATGCGCCTAAGTTGTTCCTGTAAATAGTCACTTTCTTCAATTTCATTTGTATAATCCAATTGTTGATTCTTTATCAGTATAAAAACTGAGATCACAATGATTAAACAGCCTATGGCAAAAATAAGTAAATTAGGATCCATCATACACCTCTTTATTATCTGTGTATTGACTCTTCTTTCTTGTGTTGGAGAGAGAACAGTCAATACACCCTCGGAATCTCCTGGGTTACAATTCATAGGGAATTCAAACTCCCTCTGATCTAAATTAAAATTTATATTCGCAAATCAATTTTTTTACCTCTATGATCGAATTTATCAACTTGATCATGATTCTTGCTCTGTTTCTTATGTCTTTTTTTATTAAATTGTTGATTGCTATGATTTTTATCATTTTCGCCAAACTGTTTACTTTTTGTTTCTTCGTTATTTTGCACTTGTGTTTGTTTATTCTTAATTTCAGTTTGTTGTTTATTTTCAGTGAACTGATGGGAAATTTTACTTCGATTCATATCATTTTGTTTGTCTTTAGATTCATGGAGACTATTTGTAAAGGAAATTTGTGAATCAATTGGCTTAATAGACATAAGATCACCTCTTATTTTTCATATGGGCCTATTATAATACTTCCTTCTTTAATAGAAAGGGTGGTGTTTGAAATTTCATCATATATTTGTCTTATACCACTACCAATTGTCATTTTAACACCTGGATGAATTTTATTAAGTGCAGATATTTTCCCTTTATTTTGATTCTGTATGTTGTATTCAAGAAGTTTCAAATCCTTCGTCAGAGAAGTATGTGTCTCTTTTAATTGTTCATAAGTACTTACTGATTTTATTAAGACCTGTTGTTTATTTTTTGGAAGTTGCGAAGCCTTCGCCATTTTCCCCAATAATCTTATAGATTGATCTAACTTTTTAACATTTTTTTCAACATCTTCGACTTCTAATTTTAACTTTTCATAATTTTCTTTTTCATCGGGATCTACACCTACTTCAATTATTGTTGATGTTCCCATGGGAGATCCAATAGAGTGCGCTCTGATATCCACTCCTGCTCTGATATCCCCACCAGCAATCAAACCTTTACGGCCGGTTAGTTTCACCTTGTTTTTAGTTGAGACATTACTGTGAAGGATACAGTCGGCTTCCACATCCCCTGCAGCTTTAATTGTTGTATTTTCAATGTATTTGGCAATAAGGCTACCACCGGCTTCAAGATATGCTTGGTTATTTCCCTGGACTCCACGATGCAAAATAATATGACCTTTTGCTATAAGTGTTGCACCTTCCACTACCCCTAAAACCTCTATATCAGATTCAGCCTCTACTGTAAAACCAGATTTCACATTACCTTTCACAAAGACTTTTCCATTAAACTTTATGTTTCCAGTTGTTGTGTCTACATCACCTGGAACCTCATACACCGTACTGACAGATAGTTTATTGTCAATAATAGAGACCTGTCCATCCATATCAGCAAAGAGGCTAAGTCCGTCCTGGCTTTCCATTGTATTTTTACCTTTAATTAATTTTGCTTCTTTACCTTTTTTCGCATCAATTTCTCTTCCTAGAACGTCTACTCCTTTTTCACCCTCTGTAGGTCGTGTAATTTCAGCTAATAGTTGTCCTTTTTTTACATTCTTCACTTGATCTAGTTCTTTGAAGTCTACGGTCCCATCATCCATTATCTTGGGTAAGAATTCTTTGCTTGATGAAAATTTCAAGGTAAATGTGCCATCAATCCCATGAACGGGTTTTTTCCCATTGGAAATAATAAACTCATCATCAAACTTCTTTTTTGCAATCACATCAACAATCACTTTTTCATCCACAAAGTTGATAATACCTTTCTTTCTCAATGCCTCTTTGATAGCTTCCATACTTGGGGTTTTCCCACCATATGGCTTTGTAATCATCAGTTTTCCTGTAAGTCGATCATCCGAAACCTTAACCTTGATTTCACTATCAATCATTTTTTCAGATTGTTCTGATGCAATTTTAACTGCATTGCCAGGTTTATCATTAACAATTCCCTCAATAAGATTGAAATCAACCTTTTGTATTTTTTTCTTTTCGATGTATTCAAATATCTTCTTGACCTGCTCCGCCTTTGTTTGTGCAATGGATTCACTCATAGTAAGATATACACCATCTGGACGAAAATCGATTGCAAAGGATACTTCGTTTAATCGCATCTGCTTTAAATCAACTACCGTTTTCCCCTTAGATTCATCTTGAACATCTTTAAAATTTACTTTGATTTTAACATGTGATTTCCGAAATAGGCTAGATTTTTTTTCTCCAATTATCTTAATTAGCATCTCTTTTTCTTCAACTTTTAGTTTTGAGATTGCCTTATCTACAGCTTCTTGATATGTAGTCCCCTCAAATATCATCTTATCATCCATGATATTCCCCCCTAGTATGATTATCCTCGATGTTTCGCTAAGATTCTCTCTTAATTAAATCTCATTTTATCCAAGTTTCAATACCCCTTTTAGTCTTACAATTGCCTTAGAATGAAGTTGGGATACTCTTGATTCGGAAACATCCAACACCTGTCCAATCTCTTTATAGGTAAATCCTTCATAATAATATAAAGTGACCACTGTTTTTTCTCTTTCTGACAAAGACTCAATACTACTTCTTAATAACAAACGTTCTTCTTTATTACAAATTATTTGCTCGGGCAGATCATTTTCATCGCCTATAGGTATTTGATTATGATGTGTATCTGATAGTCTTTCTTCTAACGAAACAATATTGAAACTGTTTATTTGCTGAAGTGTACGGTGAAAATCACCAATTGACATTTCAAGTTCTTGGGCAACTTCAAAGTCTAATACACTTCTACCTAAGCGATTTTCTGCCTTAGCATATGCGTCCTCAATTTTTTTTGATTTTTGACGAATAGACCTAGGGACCCAATCTAAGTTTCTTAACTGATCAATAATTGCTCCTCTGATCCTAATTTGAGCATAGGTTTCAAACTTAACATTCTTGTTAATATCAAATTTCTCAATTGCATCAATGAGCCCAAATATCCCGTAACTAACTAAGTCATCATAGTCTACATTGCTGCCATAAGAAGTATACAGCCTTCCAGCAATAATTTTCACTAGGGCAATATACTTTTCAATTAATTCATTTTTAGTTTGTAAATCATGATTTTGCTTATAATGCTGCCATAGGCTTTGATGTTCCATTACTAAACCTCCTGGTTTAGATTTCGTGAACTCCGTGTCCGATTGTCTTAATGCGCAATCTCCCGTCCTCTGAATAAAATTCAATTGTTCGTCCATAATTACCACCTGTATTCTGGGCTATTATCGGAATTTTGAGACGCTCAAGCATATCCTTTGTGGCGATTATATTTCTTTCACCAATCTTCATCATATCGTTATTGTTCCCGAAGGAAAACATCTGGGACCCACCAGCTATTTTAGCAATGAGTTTACTTCTACCCGCTCCCCTTGAAATCATTTCCTGTATCAGAAGTTCAATAGCGGTATCTGCAAACTTTGCTTTATTGCTATTATTCCGAATTTGTTCACTACTAGGCAACATAATATGTGCTAACCCTGCTACCTTCTTTTGCTTATCATAGAGGCAAATTCCCACACAAGATCCTAAGCCAAGTGTCGTTAACATTCCTGGATTCTCCACTACCTTTAAGTCGGCCATTCCAACTTTGATTATTATTTTATCCATTTACTCATAGACTCCTAAACTTTTTAGTAATATTGGAAATGATTCCTCATCGGGTATTAGGAAAAAATGCCCTTTGACTAGATCGCTTCCCTCTTTTAATTGTGTTTCTATCATGAGTACCTTATCTCCAATATGACCGAATTGAATGGCAGGAACACTTAGAATGGCACCCGCCATATCAATTGATAATGAGGGGATTGATATTTTTAAATCTAACCTAGTCAGTGAAGAAAGTGCTGATATATAAGCACCCGATAAAATATTTCCTATTTCCTGTAAAGCAGAACGGTCCATTTCATCTAGTCCATTGTCTCTATTATCTTTTTGAATTAATAAATTTATTAGTATTTTACAAGAGTCTAAATCCAGTAAAAACATAATATTCCCAGAAAGATCTCCTTCAACTCGAAAATATACTCCTGCCACAGTTGTCTCTTCGCCTCCAAGAATTTGAGTTACATCGTCAAAGGCCAATATTTTCACAACAGGCAAGTTCATGTCAATTCGCTTGTCCAGAATACCCGCTAATGCAGTCGCAGCATTTCCCGCTCCAATGTTACCAATTTCCCTTAATACATCTAGGTGTAGTTGGTTTAAACTTTCAATATTTAAAGACATAACATGTCACGCTCCACTTCTTATGCTTCTATGGCGATGCCAAGAATTTTAGGAATGTCAAGTACGATGATCATTCTCTCACCAACTTTACCAATTCCGTTTACATAGTCATCCTCAAAGGTGTTGACGAGATGCGTTGCATTGTCAATTGCTTCTCTTTCAATCTTTAAGACCTCAGAAGAACTACCAACTAGTATACCTACAGTCATTTCATCTATGGTCAAAACTATAATTCTAGATTCATTTGTTGGATTACTTTGGTTTAGATGAAACCTTTGATAAAGATCAACAACCGGTATCACTTCCCCTCTTAGGTTGATTACACCCTTGATAAAAACAGGAGTATTTGGAATTCTTGTCATTTCAGGTACCCGTTCGATTGTTTCAACATACTGAATTGGAATCCCATAGGACTCCTTATTTAGTGTGAAGATGACATACTGATTATTTGCTGATATATCATTCACTTCGCTCACTCCTTAAAAGTATGAATTGGTATCAATAATTAATGCCACTGTACCATTCCCTAAAATTGTTGCGCCTGCAACACCTTGTACATTTCCTAAAAACTTTCCAAGTGATTTGATAACAATTTCTTGTTGTCCAATCAACTCATTGACAACCAAGCCTACTGTTTTATCGCCCTTTTTAACAATTACAACAGTTGCTTCATCCTCTTCTATATCAGCATTGCTCGCACCTAACAAATTAGATAGCCGTAGAATTGGTAGTGTCTCATTTCTGTACAATATAATTTCATTATTTTGCACCTTCCTAATATGACTCTGGCTAATGGTTGTAATTTCTTTGATACTACTTAGTGGAATGGCATATTTTTCGTTTCCTACAATGACAAGCAATGCTTGAATAATCGCTAAGGTTAAAGGTAGTCTAATAATAAATTTGCTACCTTTCCCTTTTTGAGAATCAACCTCAATAGCGCCTCCAAGGGATTCAATCTTTGTTTTAACCACGTCTAATCCCACGCCACGTCCAGAAACATCCGATACTTTATCTGCTGTACTAAATCCAGCAGTAAATAGTAATTCGACTGCCTCTTTGTCGTCCATTAAGTCAGCCTGTTCGGCATTAACCAATCCTCTTTCAACGGCTTTTTCTTTGACTTTGAGAATATTAACCCCCTGTCCATCATCAGTAATTTCAATAACCACGCTGTTCCCATCGGGATATGCAATTAGTTTTACTGTACCACTTTTACTTTTCCCAATATCCATACGATACTCAGGATCCTCTATTCCATGATCAATTGAGTTTCGAATTAAATGAATAAGTGGGTCTCCTATCTCATCAATAACAGTTCGGTCTACCTCTGTTTCTTCCCCTGACAGCACTAGAGAGATTTCTTTTCCTAAATCCTTCGATAAATCTCTTACCATTCTAGGAAATCGATTAAAGACCCTCTCTATAGGAACCATTCTTACTTTCATAACAGCATCGTGGAGGCTAGTGGTAATTCGCTCTAAGTGTTCAGTTGCTTCATTCATGTTTTGACGTTTTCCATCATCACCTATGTCTTCTAGTCTTGTTTTAATGATGATCAGCTCACTGACTAGATTCATTAAATTATCAAGTCTGTCAATATCCACTCTCACGGTTTTGCCAGTTTTGCTTCTTTTTTCTTTTACTTCATTTTTTTCAGTTCCAGCTTCAGTAACCGTAACAGCCTGTTGTGCTTTCATTTCCTCAATTGTTTCCTTATTTTTGCCATCTTCATAATTTACGATTTGATCCTCATGTAAATTATCTTCGAGTTGATTCTTCAAATCAATGACAGAAAAAAACTCAATGTCTGAGATTTCATTTAATTCTCTCTCAATTTCCTCAACAGGGACTTTGGAAAGTACAACTAGTTCAAAGGACAAATCAAACTTTTCATCTTCAATATCCTCAATAGATGGTTCCGATTGAATGATTTCAGAAACACCGTCTAAAGCATTAATAATAATATAAGCCCTAGCTGACTTGAGCATACAGTTCTCATCTAGTATTACTTTAATAGAATATGGCGTTATTCCTTCTTTCATCGCAAGATGCACTGCTTTACGTGTATGATCTTTCAATTTAATGGTTCCATTTAAAGTATCCGAACCCATAGGCTCCTCTGATTGTTGCACTTGAATCGTAACTTCTGGACCCCCAACTGTTAATAGATGAAATTTATCAATTAATATCTTAGGAGAGTCCGTTCCTTCGGAACCTGATAACTCTACTTCATTAATATATTTTTCCAATCGATCAAAGCACTCAAATAATAGATCAACCACTTTAGCAGTCATACTCATCTCATTGCTTCTTATAGAGTGTAGTACATTTTCCATTTCATGTGTTAATTGGGCAATGTGTTTATATCCCATTGTAGCAGACATACCTTTAAGTGTATGTGCAATTCTAAATATTTCATTCAATAGATTCATATCCTCTAAGGAATTTTCCAAGGAAAGTAGATTTGTATTCATGTTTTGCAAGTTTTCCTTAGACTCTTCTATAAATATTTCTAAATATTGGTTCATATCCATCTTCTACACCTCCACTCGAGTAATAATTTCATTCGCTATTTTGTGTAATGGTACAATTGTATCTACCTTACCGGTTTTAACAGCACTTTTAGGCATGCCGTATACAATACTTGTTTCTTCATCTTGGGCAATGATATAACTATTGACTTGGTTTTTTATTTCTCCCACCCCTTCAGTCCCATCAGAGCCCATACCAGTCATGATGACACCTATTAAATTCTTATTGTTTAAATTCGATACAGATTTAAAAAGTACATCAACCGAAGGTCTATGTCCCGAAACAGGTTCATCCTGGTTTAAATGGATTTGCAACTGTTTATTCGATCCTTCTACAACTGCCATGTGATATCCTCCAGGAGCAATATACGCATGACCTGGTAACACCGCTTCTAAGTGGGTGGCTTCTTTTACATTGATGTGTGAGAGGGTATTTAATCGATTTGCCAGAGACTTAGTAAATCCAGCCGGCATATGCTGAACAACGAGAAAACTCGCTTGGATATTAGCTGGTAGATATGGAATCACACTCTGTAGTGCTTTAGGGCCCCCCGTTGACACACCAATGGCAACCAGTGTAGTTTTTTGCCGATTAATTTTATGCGTATTTGGCTGAGAAAATAAAAACGATGTTTTTTCAGCCCTGACTTCCTTTAAATTGGATTGCGTAATTTTTGCCTTTACCGCTTCCTTGACTTTACTAATCATTTCATCTTTTAGTGTATCTCCGTTAATTTTGAACAGACTTGTGGGTTTTTGAATAAAGTCTATAGCTCCTAACTCCAAAGCGGAAATTGTTGCTTCCCCACCTTCACTTGTTAAGCTACTAAGCATAATGACGGGTAAAGGACACTTTTCCATGATAAGCCTCAAAGCTTCAATTCCATCGCAAATCGGCATTTCTATATCCAATGTCACAACATCAGGTTTAAGCTCCAGAATTTTTTTAACCACTTCACTTCCGTTTCGTGCAGATCCAACTACAGTTATTTTGGGATCTGCATTTAGAATGTCAGTGATCATCTTTCTCATGAATGCAGAATCATCAACAACCAATACATTAATTTTTTTATCTATCATTTATATCAATCCTCTTTTTCGCAATAGTCTCTGCTGTTCAAATATAAATGCGATAATTTCTTTCCTCACCACAGCATCAATCTCTGTAAATTCGATCCCAATTTTATATTCTTTAAGAATGGGATCAAATTCTTTTCTAATTACTTTTCCTATTGCTTCTAAATTTTGATGTTCCTCTATAAACACCGTGCATTTTACAGCCTCATTCATCTCAACTTTATTTCTGGTTATGATTTTAACTCCACCACCACTGAGGTCCTTTGTAACGCCTGAAATCACTTGTCCATCTTTATCTAATGATTCAATCTTAAATTTTTTGATAACAGGAAATCGATAATGGTCTCGACGCTGAATCTTTGAGATAGAGCTTATGGGTTTAATCTCATATAGTTGTAGTTCACTTCCTTGAACTTGGTTCTTCTCTACTATTTCTCCAAGGAAGCTATATATTCCTTTTCCTTCTCTATAAAAAATAAACTTCAACTTTTCATTATCATGCAGTCTATAGGCATGTCCATCACTTAATGGTGAATTAATATATATTTTACCTTGTTTTAGTTCAGCAACTTGACTTAATAGTGGTGATTTTTTTTCCTGTGTATCAGTTAGTTCAATTTCAATCTTATCTCCTACTTGAAGCTCATTATAAATATCCATCTCCCTTCCTTCCTCCCTATCTAAATAACTTAATTAATCTATCCATAAATTTTTCTTTTGTAGCTTCTAAAGAAGGTGTTGGTCTTTGATTAATTAATCCCTTCGCAATTCGTTCAATATTTTTACTAGCTATTGTATTGGGAAATTGAAGTATAAAAGGTTTTTGCAACTTTACCGCTCTAGAAACAGAGCTATCATCAAACAGGTAACCTGCCTTTTCAACCTTCATATTCAAAAATTTTTCACTAGCCTTTTGGAGTTTTGAAAAGGTTATATCACCTTCAAGTGTACTCTCCACGCGATTGACAACAATTTTCATTTTTTTGTTTTTATCTCTTTTGGCAATCGCTTTAATCATTGCATAGGCATCGGTTAAAGCTGTGGGTTCTGGTGTTGTAATAATGATTGCTTCATCAACAGCTAATACAAATGATAAAACGGAATTTGACAAGCCGGCGCCAGTATCAATTAGAATATAATCGGCATATCCATAAATATCGTTAAATTTTTCAATTAGTTCAGTTAATTGGTCATGGGGCATATCAACTAATTCTATTATCCCAGATCCACCAGAAATAAATTTGATACCATTGGGCCCTTCAGTCATGACTTCTTTAATATTTTTGTTTTGATGAATCACATCAAATAATGTATATTTTGGAATCACACCAAGTATAATATCAATGTTTGCTAATCCAAGATCTGCATCAATGATCACTACTTTTTTATTTTCATTACTTAAACTGATAGCTAAATTAATCGTAAAGTTTGTTTTACCAACGCCACCTTTTCCACTTGTAATACCAATTACTTTAGTATCTATTGTTTGGTTTGTGTGGCTAGATATGTCTAAGTCTGGTGTTACATAGGACATGGTATTTTTTTTTATTATTTTACTATTGGTTCTTTGATGAATCATCTCTCTCAACTTAGTGGCTTGATCTTGCATTAAGAAACCTCCTTTACAATGAGGTCTACAATTTTATCTAGGTCCAAAATTTCAATGTCATCAGGAACACTTTGCCCTGTGGTAATATAAGAAAGTGGTTTTTGTATGAACATAGCTGTATTAATAATCGTCCCAAAGGTTGATGCTTCATCTAGTTTTGTAAAAATCAACTTATAATCCTTTAAAAAATCATATGCTTTAATCATTTCCTTTATATCGACGGTTCTTGTTGTACAACTAATCACAAAGTATACTTCCTTACACTCTATTTGTTGCAATAATGTTTCCAATTCTAAAATTTGTTCTTTATTTTTATGACTCCGACCTGCTGTATCTATAAATATCAGATCTTTGTGCTTGAGATTATCAATAGCTTTATTTATTTCCGAGGACTTGTAGACAACCTCTAGAGGAATATTCAAAATGTCGCTATATGTTCGAAGCTGCTCTACAGCAGCAATTCTATATGTATCTGCACTGATTAATCCAACACTCTGGCCCTCATTCAGAGCATGATGTGCCGCTAGCTTTGCAATTGTAGTTGTTTTCCCAACCCCTGTTGGTCCAACAAAAAATATAATTTGTGGTGATTCTTTGTTGATCGTACTCACTTTAAAAATGTATTGTTCTAACACCTCAACCAATTTTTCTTTCAAGGTTGCTTCTTTATTGAGGACAGTTTTATTGGTTATGTCTATTTCTTCATAGGTCTCTAATAGTTTATCGATTAACAGAGGATCGACTTCATGCTTATTGAATGTCTGATAGAGCTGATTTAGTTCTTCATCATCGGCGTACCTGTCTTGTTCTCCACTATGCTCTTGCTTCATATTCTTCATGAAAACATGAAGCATTCCTTTAATTTCATCAATTTCCCTTGATAGTGTCGCCGATTTTTCATCCTTTGTTTCGATTTGACTAACTCTTTCTTTTAAAATATCCTCTGGTCTCTTGGCTAACGACTTATGCTCTATTACATTGTTTGCTTTGTTCAAACCTGTATTACCTTCATCAATAGCTGCTACCACTTCAATCACTGATTTTTTAAATATACTAAATATTCCAGTGGGCTTAACCTTCTTTTGATGTAGAATAACAGCATTATTGCCTAACTCACTTTTGACCTTACTCATTACTTCATGGTTATTGCTTCCAGTAAACTTCTTTACTTTCATTTTAGATACTCACCGTCCCTACTGATTCCATTTCTACTGAAGGGTCCACTTCATTATAAGATAAAACAACTAAATCAGATGTAAGTTGTTCAGATAATCTTTTGAAATATAATCGAACGATTGGTGCCGTAATCACAATAGGTTGTTCGCCTAGGGACATCATATTTTGAACTTGCTTTGAAAGATTTCTTAATATCACTTGAACAATTTCTGGATCAATTGATATAAATGTACCTCTTTCCGTTTGTTGCAATGAATCCATTATTTTTTGTTCTAAACTTTGTTCCAATGTAATCACCTTTGCAGGTTGGGTTGTGATGAATTGTTTTGTAATGGCACGTCCTAATCCTTGTCTCACATATTCTGTCAACATATCTACATCACGGGTCATAGATGCATGATCTGCTAAGGTTTCGAGTATCGTCACCATGTTTCTTATTGAGACACCTTCCTTTAGCAAATTAGCCAACACTTTCTGTACTTCACCAAGACTCAATTGACTTGGGATTAATTCTTCAACTAAAACAGAGTTTGTTTCTTTTACATTATCAACCAATTTCTTCACTTCTTGTCTACCTAGTAACTCATGAGAGTGCTTTTTAATAACTTCAGTTAAATGGGTCGCAATAATTGAAGGTGGATCTACAACGGTATAGCCATACATCTCTGCATTTTCTCGTTCTTCCTCATTGATCCATTTAGCTGGAAGGCCAAATGCTGGCTCCACAGTGTCGATACCTTCTAATTCTCCCTCAGCCAATCCAGGATTCATTGCTAGATAGTGATCAAATACAATTTCCCCAGATGTGATCTCAACACCCTTTATCTTAATCACATATTGATTGGGTTCTAGTTGAATGTTATCACGAAGTCTAATCATTGGGACAATCACCCCAAGTTCCATGGCACACTGTCTACGAATCATCACCAATCGGTCAAACAGGTCTCCCCCTTGGTTGCTATCAGCCAAAGGAATAATGCCGTAGCCAAATTCTAGTTCGATTGGATCTACATTCAATAATGGCATAACATTTTCTGGCTTTCTTTTTTCATCTGCTGCCTCTTGAATTTCATCTGGCTGTGTTTCAATTTCTGATTCCCGGAATTTTTTCCTTAAATTCATTCCTATATAAAGAAATAAAGTGCCTAAGGCAAAGAAAGGAAAAACAGGCATCGGTGTTGCAAATGCAAAAGTCATGAGAAATCCAGAAATAATAAACATGATTTTAGGCTGTTTAAAGAGCTGACTAATTACATCGCTACCTAGATTGTCTTCTGAAGCTGCTCTTGTCACCACAATACCAGTTGCGGTTGATATTAATAGGGCAGGTATTTGACTCACAAGTCCATCACCCACAGTCAACAGCGTATATGTTCTCATGGCTTCGCCCATGCTTAAGCCACCCATAGATCCAATTGCAAAGCCTGCCACGATGTTAATCATGGTAATGATTATTCCTGCGATGGCGTCTCCCTTTACAAACTTACTGGCTCCATCCATGGCACCGTAAAAATCAGCTTCTCTTTGTATCTTTTTTCTTCGATCACGGGCTTGATGATCATCTATCAGGCCCGCATTTAAATCTGCATCAATGGCCATTTGTTTACCTGGCATGGCATCTAATGTAAACCTTGCTGCTACTTCAGCTACCCTTTCAGATCCTTTTGTAATGACTAGAAACTGGACAATCACAATAATTAAAAAGACAATAAATCCAACGATTGCATCTCCACCAATTACAAAGTTACCAAATGTGTCAATCAAAGTCCCAGCATTACCAGTTGATAAAATATATCTTGTTGTTGTGATATTCAACGACAGCCGTAGCAAGGTTGTTAAAAGAAGTATCGATGGAAAAATAGAAAATTCTAAAGCTTCCTTTGTATACATTGCAATTAACAAAATCAGGAGCGCCAATGATATATTAAAGCTTAATAGCACATCTACTGCTGCTAATGGAATAGGAATAATAATTATGATTACAATGGCAATAACGGCTATTGCTACGATAATATCACCAAACTTCATTTTGTGCCTCCTTAAACCTTGTTATTAATTCTATATACATATGCTAAGATTTCAGCAACAGCTTGATATAACTCTGTTGGTATAAAAGCTCCTATTTCTACTGTGTCATATAAGCTCCTTGCTAATGGTTTATTTTCAACAATAGGCACATCATTTTCTAAACCAACTTTTTTTATACTTTGTGCCAAGATATCCTGTCCCTTTGCAATGACTCTTGGTGCTTGAAAATCATCAGGATTATATTGAATCGCAATGGCAAAGTGAGTAGGATTTGTGATAATCACATCTGCCTTCGGTACCTCTTGCATCATCCGTTTCGTGGACATTTGTCTTTGTTTTTCTTTAATCTTGGATTTAATTTGAGGATTTCCTTCACTTTGCTTATATTCCTCTTTGGTTTCTTGTTTTGTCATCTTAAGGTTTTTATCATATTCATATTTTTGGTACAAGTAATCAAATCCCGCTAAAACAAGTAAGACAACTCCTGCCCTTATTCCTATGTTCACTAAGATATATATTAAAACTTGAATAATACCATCCATATCCATTGCCATAGTGTTGAAGATTGTTTCTAATTGTCCCTGGGCATACTGAAACACGATATAACCTACTAACCCTATTTTAATAAAAGACTTAGCTAGCTCAACAATGGCCTTTAACGAAAAGATCTTTTTAAATCCTTCAATTGGATTAAGCTTACTCAGCTTAAAGGCTAGTGTTTTCGTAGTAAATAAATATCCTACTTGTAAATAACTCACAGCGAGACCAATGAGTAGTGAAGCAATAGAAATAGGTGCAATAATCTTCAAAAGATTATACAAACTATATACCAACAAACGATATAAATTTTGTATAGAAAACAAGTAATCTGTATTCAAGTATTCAACATAAATAGATCTTGTGAATGATTTCATTGTCATGCCTATATAGCTTGAAAAAAGACCTAGTATGACAAAAGCCCCTATTAGTAGAAAAGCAGAATTCAATTCTTTGCTTTGTAGTACCTGTCCCTTTTCTCGGGAATCTTTTCTTTTTTTAGGGGTAGGTCTTTCTGTTTTTTCTTCTGTGAAAAGTTGTAAATTAATTTTGAATTGCATTTTATCATCCCTCAAACAGGAGTTCTATTATGTGATCTATACTGGTAAACATTTTTTCAAATAGTGCGTTACCGAAGGGTACTAAGAACGGTAATGCAATCATAATCGTTACTAATCCCACTATGATTTTCAAAGGCATTCCTACAATAAACACATTCATCTGTGGCATTGTTCTCGCTAATATTCCCAATAACACATTTGCAAGAAAAATTGTTGCCAGTATGGGTGCGCTAAGCTTAAAAGCCATCATAAATATTTCCATGAAAATGATTGTCAGATGCATAATTAATGCTTCACTCACTTGGAATTGGAATCCGATAGGTAACACATCATAACTATCAAACATTGCCTTTATCAGTAAGTGATGGCCATTTACAGCCAGAAATACTAATGAAATTAATAGATTGTACACATTCCCCATAATCGGAAGCTGGGTGTTCATTTGAGGATCAAATACATTTACCATCCCAAAGCCAATCTGTGTGTCAACGATCATCCCTGCTAAGTAGAAGGTTGAAAAATAGATAGATCCAATAAATCCGATTGTTATCCCTAATGCAAACTCTTGAATTGCATACACCATTAAAGCAAAAAATGTATTCGCTGCAAAATCCTCAGAAATAGTAACCAATGGAAGTATAATCAATGCTAAAAAGACTGAAAAAATAATTTTTGACATCATTGGTATATTGTTTCTACTAAATATAGGTGCAATGATGAATATTCCTGATATCCTCACAATCAAAAGAATAAAGATATCAATATTTGATAATATTTGTGTAATTGTATCATCCATTTTTATTCACACCTACTGTATAAAACTATTCATGTTAGTAAATAATCGTAAAGTAAAATTTATGATAATCGATAATAACCATGGACCAAATATAACAACAGAACCTAAAACTGCAATGATCTTAGGTATAAATGCTAATGTCGCTTCTTGAATTTGTGTGGTTGCCTGAAAAATACTAACCGCTAACCCAACAAGTAAGCCAAATCCTAGCATAGGAGCTGACATCGTTAATATTGTGAACATGGTTTGTTGCCCTAATTCAATTACCATTGCCTCTGACATTCCCTCACCTCAAATCAATTGAAACTCATTATTAAAGCACGAACTAAAATATTCCAACCATCTACCATAATAAATAATAGTAGTTTAAATGGTAGTGAAATCATAGCTGGTGGTAGCATCATCATTCCCATGGCCATCAGTGTACTGGCAACGACCATATCGATAACGATAAAAGGAATGAAAAGAATAAAACCCATTTGAAAAGCAGTTTTTAGTTCACTAATAATAAAAGCAGGGATTAGTGTTGATGTTGCAATGTCTGCAACTTCAGTTGGCATCTCGCTATTTGAGACTTCAATAAATAAAGCAAGATCCTTTTCCCTGGTTTGTCTAAACATGAATTCTCTAATTGGCTCCATAGCCCTTTCCAGTGCTTCTTCCTGACCGAGCTCTTCAGCGAGGTATGGTTGTAACGCATTGGTATTAATATCCGTCGCAATAGGAGCCATTGTGAAAAAAGTTAAAAACAAAGCCAGTCCAATGATTATTTGCGTTGGTGGGGTTTGCTGTGTTGCAATTGCATTCCTCAAAAACGATAATACGATGACAATTCTAGTAAAGCTTGTCATCATAATCAGTATTGCTGGTGCAATAGAAAGAATGGTTAATAAAAATAAAATTTGCAAGGATGCAGCTACTTCTTGGGGATTGTCAGCTTCTTCAACATTTATTCCTATAGATGGTATGGGAAAGGTATTTGGCTGAGCCTGTGTAGAAGACGTCATCATAACAATTATAAATAGACTAATCATTAGTACCATAGTCCAACGAAAACGATTCATTTGATTTACTAGGATCTTATTTTTCATCTTCATCATTGCCATCCTTTTTATGCAGGTTGCTTGTGGGTATAATCTTTTTTAGGTGCTTTGTTAGTAGATGATTGAACCTCATTAAAGGTACTTGGTTTTGTTCTTCTATCCCTTGACCTGGTTGTACTTGCTGGTAGGCATCCCAATCTTCTTCTTTAATCACATCAATGGTTTCCACACGTTTATTCTGAAATAACAGTATATATATTTTTCCCCTAACCTGAATAATTGTAATATTAGACTGAAAGCCAATCGGTGCACGTTCTAGCACTTTAACTTCTTTATTGACAAAAAATTGATTTGATTTCTTGCCAATTAAAGTAGTCATATAATGGGCAATGACTACAGTAATGATTGTAAAAACAAGTACTATTAATACAGTTTTAAATTCCACAGTTTATGAACTCCTTTTTACCCGATTGCTTTTTTAACCGCTTGAATCACACGATCTGCTTGAAAAGGTTTCACAATAAAGTCCTTTGCCCCTGCTTGAATTGCTTCAATAACCATTGATTGCTGTCCCATAGCCGAACACATTATCACCTTCGCATTAGGATCTATTTTCTTTATTTCTTTAACCGCTTGTATCCCATCCATTTCAGGCATCGTAATATCCATTATGGTAAGGGTGGGGTCTAATTCTTTAAACTTCTCCACTGCCTTCAAGCCGTTTTCCGCTTCACCCACTACTTCATACCCATTTTTCGTTAATACATCCTTAACCATCATTCTCATAAATGCTGCATCATCAACAATTAAAACTCTATTCGACATTTCTTTTCCTCCTTATGATTGCAATCACAAATTATTTATAGATAAGATACTGTGCTTTTCAGATTATTTACAAGTATCAATAATTCATTTTAGTATATTATATCATTTTTTGTCGTTAATGGAGTAGTTGTTTATTAAATTTTCGATAATCGCTTAGCTGGTGCTACGATGTCTGTAATTCGAATGCCATAATTTTCATCGATGACAACAACTTCTCCCTTAGCTACATACTGACCATTCACTAAGATGTCTAAGGGCTCTCCAACCACTTTTTCCAACTCAATAATGGTACCTGGACCAAACTCAAGTACTTCACTTATTTTTTTTACCGTTCTACCTAATTCTACAGTCACACTCAGTGGGACATCTTGAATCAGTGCAATATTCTCAGGCAACCCTCTGTTAGATTGTTGGTCAAAGGACTGAAATTGAACAGGTTGTACGTTTATTTTACTGTTTTCTAAAGATGGTTGTTGTCGTTGTTGAACCGGTGCATCATGATCACTAAGATGAGGTTGTTGATTACTCTTTTCTTGTGTGATACGGTTTTCTTCACTATTTGCATGAGCTATCGGTTCGGTATGCATTCTTTCGTTAGGTATTTCTTCAGAAGGCATTTCTTCAGTGTATTGTGCTCCTCTTAGTAATGTGCTAGTGATCTCCTTTGCAAAGTCTAATGGGATTAATTGCATAATCTCACTATCAATTAATTCGCCTATAACCATTCTAAAGGCAATTCTGACAAAATTTTTGTCTGGACTTTGAAAATGTTCTATAAATTCTGGGGCATTCACATCGCTAGTGAGATCAAGAGTAAAGGCATGGGGCGGACTTATATCAATCTTTTTACCAAACATTTCAGATAAAGAAGTGGAGGAAGAACCTACCATTTGATTCATGGCTTCACCTATGGCACTTAAATGAAGTTCTGACAAAGGTTCCTCTGAAGCCACACCTTCTCCACCCATCATTAAATCAGTGATAATTTTCACATCTTTTTCTCTAAGAATGAGTAAATTAACACCCTCTAACCCTTCTTTATATTTCACATCTACCGCCACAAAAGGCAACGGATATTCTTGTGCAATTTCTTCGAAGGTCAACACACTTACTCGAGGCGTTGTAATTTTTACTTTTTGTCCAAGTAATGTGGATAATGTTGTGGCAGCAGTTCCCATACTAATATTGCCCACTTCACCAATAACATCCTTTTCATCATCAGTAAATCCTTCATCTATCCCATCATTATCTGAGGGTGTATTAGCGTTGCCACTAAGCAACGCATCAATTTCTTCTTGTGAAAGCATATCACTCATATATCTCATCTCCCTTCTCGTCAATTCCTGTCACCTTTACAGCCAATTTGTTTTTTGAGGTTCCAGGAAGGCCCCTGTATCTGATTTTGTCTCCCACTAATATCTGTAGCTCTTTGTTAACTGGGTTATCTAACATGATGACGTCGCCAATCTGTAATTCTAAAAAATCTTTGACAGTTACGCATGTACCACCTAACTGAGCAGTAATGTTCACCGTGCTTTTTTCCACTCTTTTTTGTAATGCTTTTTTATCACTTTCCGTTACTGGTTTACTAATATTTGAAAACCAAAGTTTCGTACTTAATTTATCTAAAATGGGTTCAATCACAATATGTGGAATACAGATATTCATCATTCCCTCCACATCCCCAATCTTTAGATTAAGTGTTACTAAAGCAACAGTGTCATTAGGAGACACAATTTGAGCAAACTGGGAGTTTGTTTCAATTTTATCTAGTTTAGGCTGTAGTTCAATGACATTTTCCCATGGATCAACCATCAAGTTGATTACTTGCCTCATTAACTTTTTAATTAAAGTTGTTTCTATTTCTGTAAAAGGACGTACTTCTTCTGTCCCTTTTCCCACTCCCCCAAGAATTCTTTCTATTAAAGTAAAGGAAATACTAGGAGAGATATCAACTATAATTTGTCCCTCTAAAGGTGTAAAGTTTATAATGGATAACACTGCTGGATTCACAACAGAGTTACTAAATTCATAATAGGAAAGCTCCTCCACTGTTAATACATCTGCTTGAACGTAGGTTCTTAAATAACCTGCCAGAAACGTATTTAGCATTCTGGAAAAATTATCATGAATGATTTGTAATGTTCTTAATTGGTCTTTAGCAAGTTTTTTGGGACTTTTAAAATCATAGCTCTTAATTTTTTTCTCTATCTTTTCATCCTTCATTTCTTCAATTTCAACTTCACCTGAATTCAGGGCTTGTAATAAATCATCAATTTCATTTTGCGATAATACATCAGACAACAACTTCACCTCCTACTGGATTATGTAATCTACAAAGTATAAGTTTGTTATCTCATCAGACTTTGTTACATTTGAAATCACACGAATTAATTCTTCTCTCAACTGTTGTTGTCCTTCTGGATCTAAAATATCCACAGATTCTTTTCCAATAAAGACTTTGATGATTTGATCTCGTAACTCAGCGTTCTTTTCTACAAAAACGCCTAGTAATGCTTTTTCAGTTGTTTCAATCACAATTTCACCCTTAAAATAACTTCTAACAGTACTTAAATTTGTGGTAAATCCCCCTAGATTATATTCATATACTTTTATCTCTTCTGGGGTTTCACTGGGGGTTCTAAACATTGTAAAGTATAAAACGCCTCCAAAAACAACAGCTGATATGACCAATGCAATTAGTGCATAAATGATTACCTTCTTTGTATCCATGCCTTTCCCTCATTTCCTTCTGTTTAGGGTCTAAAGTCCAAAAGCTCTGAACGCAGAATCACAACATCGACTCTTCTGTTTATAGCCTTATTTTCTATGGTATCATTGGCTGCCAATGGTCGATATTCACCATATCCAGCCGCAGAAAATCTCTCTGGGGTGACACCTGCGTCCTCTATTAAAAACCGGACAACATTAGAAGCTCTTGCAACAGAAAGTTCCCAATTGGTTTCATACTTAGATGTAACACGCAAGGGATCCGTGTCTGTATGCCCCTCCACACGAATGTGTTTATTTTGAAATTCCTCTCCGTCTAAAAAACCAGCCAAATCTTTCAAAATCTCCATAGGACGACTCTTAAGTTCAGCTCTACCAGAATCAAAAAGAATGTTATCGTGGAAGCGTAAAATGAGTCCTCTACTCTCCAACAAAACTAAAATATCTGAAGCCAATCCATTTTCATCAAGATAGTTTTCTACGATCTCTTGAAGTTTTCTAAAGTCTTCCCACTCCACTTGTTCATTAGTGGTCAATTCCTCAAGCATTGCTTCAGTGATATAGTCGCTATCTTCTATTGTTTTGCCAGAGTCCAGTACTCCTAACGAGCCTTGAAATGATTGCATAACGGCTTGAAATTTTTTGGCATCAATTTCAGAAAAAGTAAACAATAGGATGAAAAAACAGAGTAATAAGGTAACCATATCTGCATAAGTAGCCATCCAGGCAGGTGATCCAGTAGATCCTTCTTTCCTCATTTTTTTTTCGAGCCATTATGCTTCCTCACTTTCCCGACTTTCTTCTTCTTCACTTTGTCTTAGCTTAGGCGGTAAGAATGCTTTTAGTTTTTCTTCAATAATTCTAGGGTTTTCCCCAGCTTGTATTGAAAGTAAACCTTCTACCATAATTTCTTTTCTTAAAATTTCTTCTCTACTTCTTAGCTTCAGCTTATTTGCTAAGGGAATAAAAATCAAGTTTGCCATCAATGCCCCATAAAAGGTTGTCAACAGTGCGACAGACATGTTGGGTCCTATGGAAGCAGGGTCATCTAAATCTCTTAACAAATTAATAAGTCCAATTAATGTACCCACCATACCAAAGGCGGGAGCCAGCGCTCCCATCATTTCTAATAGTCCTTGTCCTCCCTGATGTCTTTCTTCAATAAAAGCCAACTCTGTTTCCAATAGATTTCTAACAAGCTCTGGATCTGTTCCATCTACAATAAGCATCACGCCTTTTTGCAGAAAATCTTCATTTATTCCTTCTGCAGCTTCCTCCAAGGCCAAAAGTCCCTCCTTACGAGCAACATTTGCTAATTCAATAATGCTTTTAATGATGGAGCCAGGATCTACTTTATTATTAGAAAAGGCCTTTGAAACGATTTTAATAGTATCTAATACCTGTTGTAGGGGGTATGCTACTAAAGTAGCGGAAAACGTTCCTCCAAAGACAATTAACATAGATGATAATTGTAAGAATCCCGCAATATCTCCATCAGCAGTAATTCCCATAACCACAAATCCTAACCCCACAATAATCCCTATAATTGTTGCTATATCCAAATCTACACCTCATTCCATGAAAGGTTATTACTTTTCAAAACTTCCGCTATGTATTCTATGTTTATAGTGCATCACTTTTCCAACCACTTCATCTACACTTTCAGATACCATCATCTTGTGGCCATTTACCAATGTAATGAGTGTGTCTGGGGTTTCCTCAATCAGTTCAATCAACTCTGCATTTAGCACAAATTCTTTCTGATTTAGACGACTTACTCTAATCATATAATCCTTCCTTTTTTATCTCCTGAACTCCATTACTGGAGTTCAGGAAAATTTAATTTTTTATCGCTTCATATTCACCACTTCCTGAAGCATTTCATCACTTGTAGTAATAATCCTAGAGTTAGCCTGGAATCCTCTTTGGGTTGTAATCATATTGGTAAATTCTCTTGAAAGATCAACATTTGACATTTCAAGAGTTCCTGGATTAAGCGTTCCTCTTCCCCCACTTCCTGGTGTTCCTACCAAGGGTTCCCCAGAGTTTGGTGAATTTCGATACATGTTCTCGCCAATTTTCTCTAAGCCCGCAGGATTTCGGAAATTTGCAATGGCCACTTGTCCTATGGGTCTTTTGTATCCATTGTTGAAAACTCCAGTGATGACACCGCTAGAATCAATGGTAAAATCCTCTAAATTTCCTTGCTTGTATCCAACCCTCACATCAGCAGATACATCAGATTCATTAGAAACTTGGGTAACAGCTCCAAAGTCTACTGTGAATGTAAAGTCGCTTGCTCCATTTCCTAAACCTGTAAGTTCAAGGACTAAGTCAGTTCCATCAGATAACTTGCCCTGTTCGAATTCCAATTCATGGTCAATCCTATCTGTTATCACTCCATTTTCAACTACATATACACCATATTTATTTTCCTCTGTCTTAACAAAGGCTAGTCTAATGTCATGGGTTCCTCCTAGCTCGTCGTAGACTGTAAAGGTAGTGTCTCTAGCCACAGAGCTTTTGCCCTCTGCATCCACTAAATCTTCAAGAAATTCATCCAATACAGGTAATGTTGCATTGGGTTGCACATCAGAATTTAAATTACCACCAAAGAAAACACTCTTCGGTATTGTTGCATCCTGCGGATCAGTAAGTGGCACTCCCGTTGACATAGGCGGAGAAGTCATGGATTTTGAAATTTGTAATCCTTGTAATCCAGTACCCATTCTTCCAGACTCCACATCATACATATTCCCCATTACCCGTTGACCGCCGGGTGTAATTAGATTTCCTGCTTCATCTAATTCAAAATTTCCTGCTCTTGTATATGTATGATTTTGATCGTTAGCATCAGATGACACAATGAAAAAGCCGTCTCCGTTAATCATTAAATCAGTATTATATCCTGTGCTTTCTGCAGAACCTCTAACGTGAAATGTGCTCATGGAGGCTACGTTTACACCTAGTCCTACTTGTTGCGGGTTAGTCCCCCCTCTGCCGCCTTGTGGAGCCCCTGCACCTCTTATTGTTTGGCTAAATACCTCTTGGAAGGTCACTCTTGTTCCCTTATATCCTACCGTATTGACATTGGCGATATTATTACCAATGGCATCCATTCGTAATTGGTGAGCTTGGAGCCCTGATACCGCTGAAAACATAGATCTCATCATCGTCTATTTCCTCCTTTTGTATTTAGTGCGTCTCCCCGTCAATCGTTTAGGAGAGATAGGCTTCCAGTTAAGGTCCAGCCTAGATAATCACCGCACCATCTATATTTGTAAAGACATTTCCCTTTAATTGATCTCCATCAGCCGCCGTAATAATGGTTTTGTTTTGTACACTGGCAATAAATGCGCGATTATCCATTAAAATCAGTGTCTCTTTTAATCCTTTATTAGCTGCAGAGTTGATGGCCTTATCTATTTTATCTATTTCCTGTAAAGTTAGCTTGATGTTTCTCTGTTCCAATCGATCAAGGGCATGTTTTGAGAATTTTACTTTTTGTTGTTCACCAATCTTATTCTGCAATATTTGTTGAAATGCAAATTTATCTTGAACTGACTTGATCGTAGTTGCTTTTTCCTTAGTATCATAGAGTTTTTGGATCATATGATGATTTGTTTTGATAGAATTGATCATAGCCACCTCCTATTTTATGCATGACCATCTAGTTATTTTTTATTACATCTGTCTTCTTTTTCTTATTCTGTCGTTGTGCCTCCTGCTTCATTGTCCTCATTCTCTGGAGCTTCTGGGCTGATATGGTTCAACACCTTATTAATTTGTATATTCATTAAATCTAGCTGATCTGCAATTGTGGTTTGACTCTTAACTAAGTTATTGTTCATTTGTGTGATATGATCGGCTAATAATTCTTTTGTATCCTTCAAACCATCATTAAGGTTTTGCATTTGCTCTAAAGAGCTAAATTGAGCCATTTGAGAAATGAATTCACGATCTTCCATTGGGTTCAAAGGATCTTGGTTGCTCATCTGCGTTACTAAAAGTTTTAGAAAAGCATCCTTATCTAAGTCACTTGTATTTTTTTTCTTTTCATTGGGTTCATGATATCTATATTGATTTTGTATTTCTGAGATATTCGACATATAATCATCTCCTTAGGCTAAGTGATCAAATTGTGAAGCAGTTAAATAAGGATTCCTGGGTAGCACCTTTGCGAGATCAATGTTGCCACCATAGTTCACATTTTGCCCTTTATTTTTCTTCGTGGCTTTTCCTAGACCCCATTGTTCAAACTGTTGGAAAGCTTCTCTGGAATCTTGTCCCACGGAAACATCCAGTTGCCCTATGGCTAAGCCTTGTTCCGTCAATGCATCCCGAAGTTGATTTAGATTTGCTTCAATAATTTCTTTAACTTGTATCGACTGCGCATAGACCTTTGCTATGACCTCACCACTATCAAATGACACCTTCACTGACACTTTTCCCAGATTCTCTGGTTGAAGTTGAAACTGCATTTCGCTTCTGTCTAGATTGACATTAAACTTTATTTTATCAACTAACTTTTCAATCAATTCCTGTGGATCTATTAAGCTCTTTGCAGTTGTTTCTTGAATTCTTTCTGGATCAAAGCTTTCCATTCTTCCTTGGGTGATGTGCTCTAATACAATATTCTGTACGTCATTCTCTAAATCAGTTTCGGTAAAAATATCATTTTGAAGAGATTCAGACTGTCCCTGTAACTGCACTTTTTGATAGGTAGAAACCTCAGGTGATTCCTTTACATCTACTTCTTCCTCTACTTTAATATGTTCCTTTAAATTCATTTGAGGATTTACTTTAGTTGATTCATCCATTTTTTGATGAGCATCCATGTCAGCCACTTCTTGTGCAGTTTCAAGTTTTTTTGACTGATCCATCAATGTCTTGTCAGGGGTTGCCACTACTTGATTATCAAAGTAGACATTAAGGGCTTTCATCTCAAGGCTATTCAATTCACTAATTAATGCTTCTAATTGCCCCTTCAGTTGATCCATTCCCTCCACTTGGCTCAGCAACTCTATTTCTGAAATGGCAGTGTATAAGATTTCAACTACTGCCTTAACATCCAGTCCCTCCTTGGCCAACTCTAATTCTTTTAAGCTTAGCAATGTTTGAAACTCCTCTAAATCCTTCTCAGCTAGTTCTTCAATTATTTCGAAGTTGATAAACTGATTGACTAGAGCTGCCAAAGTTACATCGTCTTCGTGTTTCAATTCCTCGTGGGGATCACTCTTTTGTTTATCATCTCTTTGATCCTCATTAGATACGCGCTCATCATTAGACTTTTGTAACTTTTGATCTGTACTTGATTCTTGATTAATATTTTTTTCCCTTGTACTGGTATCCGTTCGACCCATTGCCTTGTCGTCACGCTTTGAATCCTGCGTATTCATTTTATTATCCAAATGATCTCTAAACCCCTTGTTCTGTTCGCTTTTATCCAAGGAATTAGCATGATTCTTTTGAAATACTGTTATTCTACTATTTGCTGCAATCATATTCATTATATTCATCTGTTTTTTCACCTCCTTTCAGTTATGAAATTAATGCCTGGGAGATTTCCGTCACCCGTTGTGGTTCCATGAGTTCCATTAATTCTGCCACGACATTGGTCCTTAGTTTGTTTAAAACATCAACGACTAACATTCTTTCGTTGAATACAATCGTATCTGTTGTTGTTAATTCGATCTGATTGAACACTTGGTTTCTTGTCCACATTCTCTCCATCAAATCAGCTAACTCAGATCGATTCATTCTTTGATATATATCAGTCAACTCGGTGGTTTTTATATCGTAATCTTTGTAGGCTTGTGTTCCTTTAGCTAGGAGTTCAGCGGTATTAGGCGTGTACCCCATAAGTTTTTCTAACTGATTTATGCTTTCATATAGACTTAATTTAAACTCACGATCTTCAATTGTTGATAGCAGTTGAGCCCCTTTTTCTAAAGACATCACCCGATAGATAGCAGCTAAGTCTTCCATACTGAACTGTTGATCGTCTCCGATATCACCTAGGGCATCTTCATTTAATTGGTTCTCGTAATATGTGGATAGTTCAATAAGATATAACTGATGCTGACGAATTTCATTAATTCTGTCGTTGACATTTCTTCGAAGATTAATAGGCAATTGATACATCACTTGCTCCTTAATACTCTCATCTAAGTAGGCTAAGATTATTGCTGCATCTTCAATATTCATGACTGCAAAAGCCTTGCTTAACTCATCTATCAATAGTTGTCCATCACGATGATTTCTTTCAATAGTTCGAATGGCTTGAATCGGATCTAAAGCCGTAAACTGTCCTGCAATATTTGCAATTTCTTGGTTTTCTTCATGCTGCATTTCATCAAACAGCCCTACTAGTAGGTCGTCTCTAATATCATTTCTTCTAATGATTTCCTGTACAGTGGTCATTTTTCTACTATTGAGTCTATTTAAGTGTATCACCAAATCATTATATAGTTGTTGGTCCTCATTACGAATTAACAGCAACTTATCAGCAATTCTTTCTTGCTCCATTGCTATATAACTCTTGGCAATTTCCCTTTTTAGCTCCTCTTCCTCTTCCGCTGTAGGCATCGCTTGAAAGTATTCCCCAGCAGAACCAGGAAGTCCTTCTAAGACACCATGAGTCGTACTTTTAAAGGCTTGATTGCTGTAATAAAGAATCAGTAACATTAGTAATGGTACCATAAGAATAACAGTCAAAATAGTAATGATTGCCTTAAATGATATTGTTTTTTTTTCTTTCCGAAGGCTAACTGACATTGTGACCTCCCCTATCGAGTTGCTGCTTTGTATGAGACGAGTTGATCAACTAAGCTCTCCTCATCCTTTGCCTGCTCATATTTAAAAACCTCATAATCTTTTTCTTTCAAAATTTCAAAGGTTTTTTTAGCCTTTGAGGCCTGGATTAATTCTTTTCTAGTATGGTTAACAGCTTCTTCTTTTTCTCGAAGTACCTTTCTTTGTTGAACAATTAAATCATCAATCATTTTAATTTGGGAATTAAGCTCTTTCATTTCTTTAATCTTAAATACTTTCTTAGCTTTCACTTCTTTTTTCTTAATGATTTCGTTTCTTTTTGTAAGAAGGTGGATCAATTTAGTTTCTTCACTTTGTTGTTTTTGAATTGCAAAACCAAATTCACTTTTTCTATTATCTTCCATGGTTTTTTTAGCTTTTAAAACTGTATTAAATCGAAAAGAGAAATGATTAATCACTAGGTATCCCCTTCCTTTTCTATAGAATTTTTTTCATTATGTCAACTGATTCTTGAAAGGTTATCTTTTCATCTGTTGTCTGGATTAAAAATTCATTAACAGCGTCAATCTTTTCTATTGCGCGATCAATTTTAGGGTTAGAGCCTTTCACATAAGCCCCTATATTAATTAAATCTTCCGCATCGTTATATGTAGATAGTATTTCCTTTAATTCATTTGCCAATTTTATATGCTCTTTTCCTACAATGCTATCCATGACTCTGCTGACACTTGCCAGTACGTCGATTGCAGGGTAATGATTGCGATTAGCGATCTTTCTAGAGAGAACGATATGTCCATCTAATATTCCTCTTACTGCGTCTGCAATGGGTTCATTCATGTCATCACCATCTACTAAGACTGTATAAAGACCTGTAATAGCACCTTTATCAGAGGTTCCAGAGCGTTCTAGCAGTTTAGGTAAAATCGCAAATACAGAGGGTGTATATCCTTTGGTTACGGGTGGTTCCCCAATAGCAAGTCCAACTTCCCTTTGGGCCATAGAAAATCTTGTCAGGGAATCCATTAATAACATTACATTTTTGTTATGGTCTCTAAAATATTCAGCAACAGAGGTGGCCAACAAGGCTCCCTTCATTCTAATCAACGCTGGTTGGTCAGATGTTGCTACGATTACTACCGACCTCTTCAAGCCTTCTTCCTTCAAGTCCTTTTCAATGAATTCCTTAACTTCTCGACCTCTTTCTCCAATCAATGCAATCACATTAATGTCTGCTCTTGTATTTCGTGCAATCATACCTAATAATGTGCTCTTTCCAACTCCACTTCCTGCAAAGATACCAATCCGTTGTCCATTTCCACAGCTTAGGAGTCCATCAATTGCCTTAACCCCTAGGGATAATGGTTCTTTTATTGTCTTTCTCAATAATGGGTTTACGGGACTTCCCATGGCAGGGTAAGCCGTGTGTGCTTCTATGGGACCCTTTCCATCAATGGGATTTCCTAAACCGTCTAAGATGCGGCCTAGAAGCGCTTCACCTACATTGATTGAGAGTGTGCTGCCTGTGGCTTCCACTTTACTTCCTGGTCCAATACCTTCCATTTCCCCTAAGGGCATGAGCAATACCTTTTTTTCTCTAAAACCTACTGCCTCAGCCAGTATGGGGTTAGCTCCTTTTAGTGGGAATATTTTACACACTTCGCCAATTTTCACTGCTGGTCCAATGGCTTCTATAGTTAGTCCAATCACTTGTGACACTCGGCCAGTATACTTCACTAAATCTAGTTCATTTAAGGCTACTTGATATTTTTTCAATAGGTTACCTGTCATTGATTTCCCCACTTTGTATAAGCTCTATAAACTTATTCTCAATTTGCCTTATTTGTGTTTCAACACTAGAATCGATTGTACCTGATGAAGTTTCAATAATAATACTGCCAGCCTTAAGGGCAGGGTCATTTTTCACTTCAATTTCATCTACGCCTTCAGTCATCATATAAATTCTATTTTTAGCGCTTTGAAGCAGGGCAAAGTCTGCAGGATTTGTTCGAATAATTAACCTCTCGGTGTAAGCACATTTATCTAATCCTTTTTTCACAATGTTTATAATCAATCCATCGTCTTCTTCCATTTGTATATCAATTATCTTTTTTACAGCATCAATCACAAGATGGATTACTTCACTTTCTATGTCTTTAACCATTTTCGTTTTCTCTTGTTGTACTTCTTGTTTGATCAACTTTGCCTCTTCAATAATTATTTTGGTTTCTTCATATCCCGATTCTTTCCCTAGTTGGAGTCCCCTCTGGAACCCTTCTGATTCAGCTGCCTCAAAGATAGACTTTTTCTCTTCTTCAGCTTCAGTCATTAAACGCTTTACTTCTATGTTTGTTTCATCGATCATCTGTTTATGTTTTTCCTCGGTTTCTTTAATGATCTGTACCTGCTCCATTTTTAAGTTATTAATCTCATTTTCCAAGTTTTGAGAAGCTTGATGGTCGGAATTTTGTTGTTCGGAAGATTTCTTTTTTGCATTGTTTTGTTTATCTTTCACAAAATCTACCGATCGTCTTTCTCCTATCATTACATCAGTGGCCTTATAAATCTTAAACAATTATTTCATCTCCTCCACCTCTAGCAATAATAATTTCACCAGCTTCTTCTAGTTTTCTAATGATATTTACAATCTTCTGCTGTGCTTCTTCTACATCACGCAATCGTACAGGTCCCATGAATTCCATATCTTCTTTGATCATTTCTGCCATGCGTTTAGACATGTTTCCATAGATTACATCGGACACTTCTTCGGTAGCTCCCTTTAGTGCAATGGCCAGTTCTTTATTATCAATTTCTCTAATAAACCTTTGAATTGATGTGCTATCTAAGCTAATAATATCTTCAAATACAAACATACGTTTCCTAATTTCTTCAGCCAATTCAGCATCTTGCATTTCCAATGTATCCATTATATTTTTCTCTGTTCCTCTGTCTACTGAATTTAGTATGTCGACAATGGCTTGAATGCCTCCAGTAGATGTATAGTCTTGATTAACTAGTGAAGATAGTTTTCTTTCAAGAACCATTTCTACTTCTTTTATAATATCCGGCGACGTACGATCCATGGTTGCAATCCGTCTTGCTACTTCAGATTGCTTTGCCTGGGGTAGTGCCGATAGTATTTGTGCTGATTGTGTTGAGGATAGATATGCTAATATCAATGCAATTGTTTGTGGATGCTCATTTTGTATAAAGCTTAACAACTGATTTGGATCGGCTTTTCTAGCAAAGTCAAAGGGTTTTACTTGTAATGAAGCTGTTAGCTTATTAATAATATCCATTGCTTTCTGAGAGCCTAAGGCCTTTTCCAATACATCCTTGGCGTAATTGATACCTCCCTCAGATATGTATTCCTGGGCAATACAAACTTCGTGAAATTCTGCCAGTACTTTTTCTTTTTCTAGGGGAGAAACCCTACGCATATTGGCGATTTCTAATGTTAATTCTTCAATCTCCTCATCAGTCAAATGTTTGAATATTTGTGCGGAATATTCTGGTCCTAGACTAATCAATAAAATCGCAGCTTTTTCCCGACCTGTTAATTCTCCTTTACCTGCTCTCTTAGACATCTCCTCACCTCTATTCTTCATTGATCCAATTTTTCAACATCTGGGCAACTGCATCTGGTTTCTTATTGACTAACTTTTCGATTTGCTGTTTTACTTGAGAGCCTGATAAGTCTAAGTTGATTTCCTCTAGTTCATCTGGAATCATCACATCTTGAACTAGAATCTCTTCTTCTTGGCTTCGGTTTTTTCTAACTTTGTTAATGACAATGTATGCTGCTCCTAATATCAATGTTGCTAGCAAACCAATTAACCACCATGGCTGGCCGCCTTCACCTGCTGCCAAATTTCCATCCATAGCCAGCTGCCATTGATCCGCCAGAGAATCATTGAATTCTTGAACACCGACTTGGACAACTCTTGTATCCAAGCCTGCAGCTGCCGATACAATATTAATCAGTTCTCTTCTTTCTTGATCTGATAAGTCCCCATCAGCCAATGTGCTCTTATTTACATATACTGCTACGGAAATGTCATGTACCTGTCCATGTGCTCTTACGATTTTTTGGCGCAGTTCATTGATTTCATAATTAATTGTTTGACTGGCTTCGTCATATCTAGAAAGATATTCATCATCTTCAACATTTTGAGGGATGTCTCCCACATTTGGATCTACTCCGGGAATTCCACCTCCTGGACCATCAATGGCAGTATGGGTTAATTCATGCATACTTCGAATGATTCCAGTTTCTTGACCTTCAATAGGTGGTGCAAACTCCACTAGTTCTGTCACATTGCTATCAAAGCCCAGTCTCACCCCTGCCATGACAACAACATTACCATGTCCATAAACGCTTGATAGGAAGTCAGTAATACTTTTTTCTAGATCTTTTTGCACTGCTTGTTGTAAGTTCATTTGATCGCTTGCCCCTAGCAAGCTACTATCGCTTCCTGCTTCTTGGTTTAACACCCGACCATCAGGTCCGTGAATCGTTACATTCTCTGGCTCAAGCCCTTGGACTGCATTGGACACAAGGATGGCAATCCCTTTAATACTACCGCTTTCCAGGTTCGCATTACTTGATATATCAAGCCAAACTGAAGCCTTGGCATTTGCGTTATTGTCAGCCATCATAAACCCTGTTCTTTCTGGTATTGTCAGGTTTACCACAGCCTTACTGACCCCTGGGATTTCTTCCATAGTACTGGCTAAATAATTTTGCTGGGCAATTAGAATTCGTTGTGCTCGTTCCTCACTTGTCATCATCCACGAATTTCCCGAAAAAGCATCTTCATAGGAGAAACGTGCCGTAGGCAACCCCTGTGTAGCAACAACGACTTGAGCTCTTTTTTCATCTTGTTTTCTAACAAGAATTGTTCCACTTGTATCGCCAAAGTCTGCGCGAATATTGCTACCCTGTAGTGTTTCCATCACTGACCCAGATTCTTCTGGGTTCAAATTATTATATAACACCACATAATCTGGTCTTGAAAAAAAATATATAATTCCTGTAAGTGAGATTAAAATGAAAAGGGCCGAAAGGCCAATCTTAATCTTTTTGTTCTTATCTAAACCTTGAACATATTCATTCAGCTGATTACGTATTTGTTCCACCGCTTCCGACATCAATCCACCTCATTTCTAGCAATATTAAATCTGCATCCTCATGATTTCTCTGTAGGCATCTAATACTTTGTTTCTTACCTGCATGATGAATTGCAATGAAACATCAGCTTTTTGAGCGGTAATCATAGCCTCATGAATATTATCTAATTCTCCAGTAGCAAGCTTTACAGAATCATTCTGTGCCATTTGATCTAGTATATTAGCTTCATTGATTGCATTTTTGAATAAATCATTAAATGTTGTCTGACTATTATTGCTTTCTTTTTGAAATAAACCTAAATTTTCTATGGAATTTTGATTTTGTATTTTTAATAAACTGTTAACCTGCATTTACATTTCCCCCACTATCTTCCAATTTCCAGTGCTTTCATTGCCATGGATTTTGTCGCATTAAGTGCTGTTGTATTCGCTTCATATGCTCTTGTGGCTGAAATCATATTAGCCATTTCTACGACAATATCCACATTTGGCATCAGAACATAGCCTTCTTCATTGGCATCAGGATGACCTGGGTCATATACTTGTCGATAGGGTGAAGAATCATTTTTTACGCCTACCACTTCAACACCGCCTGGCTTTTCATTATTATTCATAATGCGCTCAAGCTGACTAGAAAAGCCCTTTGCATCCTCTTTGCTTTGAAAAAGCACAACTTGTCGCTTGTAGGGAGAACCATTAGGCGTGCGCGTTGTGTTTGCATTGGCGATATTCTTTGAGATGGTATCCATTCTAAATCTCTCTGCTGTCAAGCCACTTGCGCTTGTGTTAATGGCGTTAAAATAAGACATATCTACCCTCTCCCTTCATTAATTGCTGTTTTTATTCGTCTAAATTCATTATTAATTTGAGTTGATAAAGTATTGAAAATCACTTGATTTTTTGCCAATTCAGCCATTTCCACATCAATATCCACATTATTTCCATCTCTACGTGTCCGGTAGCCTTCGTGACTCCTCACTTTATACTTTACTTCTTCTACCCTTTCAGCACCTATTGCAATATGCTTTACATGGGTTCTTTCACCAGAAACGCTATTCCCTTGAAGTGCATTCTTTAAATGTGTTTCAAATTCCACAGTAGATTTTTTGAAATTTGGTGTATTTGCATTTGCAATATTATTTGAAATGGCCTCATTCCGTACCCACGAAGCACTCATTGCACTATTTAATAAGTTTATATTACTATATAACCCATTTGTCATTGTATCCCTCCTTAATCAACGAGCTTATTGTGTAGTTATGTACTTATTGCCCTAATTAATCTCTTGTATCAGTATTGTTTGTAGGTCTTACCCATAGAAGTGAGATTAGATTCCATTTTTCAAAGCATTATACTATATTTGTCATATCCTTGTTTATCCCTGCTTTTTTTTGTATTATTATGTAGAATCAGGTCTTCAGTACTAGAACCATTTACTATTCTGGTATTTTTTAGCACAAACTATATTATTTGTTATATTTTCAGATATCTCTGCTTTTTTGTGTAGCTTTAAAGATTTAGGACCCTTACACTAGAATTATATGGATATTTTTCAGATTGTTAATACAACATATATATATTCGCCATGTTTTAGCTTATCCCTGCTTTTTTTCGGTTTTTTTGTCGAAATAGGACTATATCCCCAGAATTCGTAATCCTGTTATGTCAAACAATCTTTTCCTTCAAATATAAAAACAATCCAACAGCCACCATAGGTAGCCTTGCTTCTTTTTATCTTCTTATTTTCTTATTTTCTTTAGATCAAGGATTCCGATGATTGAGTTAAAGGTAATTTTATAGTAAATTTAGCACCTTGCCATTGGCTATCCTCTGCTATTATTTCTCCATTGTATTTATTAGTAATAATATCATAAGCTACGGCTAGTCCAAGTCCCGTTCCTACTCCTATTTCTTTTGTGGTAAAAAAAGGCTCAAATACCTTGCATTTTGCCTCATCACAAAGTCCTCTTCCATTATCTTCTATTTCACAAATTAAGTAGCCCTCGTCTTGATACGTTGCTATTTGCAAACTATTATAAACAGCTTTTTTCTGTTCAGAAAAAAGTGCTGTCTTTTTATTGATTTCATAAATGGCATTTTTAAGTATGTTCATAATAACTTGACTAATTTCTATCCTATTACATAAGATAGAAGGCAGGTCTTTTGAAAAATTCAATTCCACCTTATCGAAAATTTTCATATCACAATTCAAAGTATTAAATACATATTCTATGGTTTCATTAATGTCTATTTTATTTACTCCTATAGCTTGTGAAAAAGGGTTACTTTGACTGTATTGTCTCATTTCTTCTTGTTGAATACTTCGTAATTCAAACGAATCTAAGTTCTTCTCTCTACTACTAAGCTCTTTATTCATATATTGAAGTTGTTTTTCTTGTTTCAGTTTCTCAAAAATTTCTGAAAAAATTTCTGAAATTAATTTTAATAAAAACTGAGATTCAATACTCCATTTTTTATTTTGAAAAGTATTGTCAATACCAATATAGCCTATTAAATGGTCTTTGTGAAAAATAGGTAATGTAATAAGAGATTTTATTCCTTGCTCTAAGAGGATTTCTTTTTCTACTTCTGCTTCTTCTGGCATTTCTTCCACATCTTCAATCACAATCATTTCATTGGCCTTTAATTTTTCCATCCACCAAAGACATAGCTCCGTTCTTAAATTTTGAAGGTTGTGTTTTTCAGCACTAACACCTTTCTCGCACCATTCATAAGCGTTATCCATATATTCTAAATCATTTCTAAACAAGAAAACATACACTCGAGAAGCATCAGTCCTCCTTCCGATTTCTCCTAGACATTCTTCTATAAGATATTCCTTCTCTACAGTAATACCATTTAGTTTTGTTGTAAATTTTGAAAGCACTTCAAAAAACGCCTTTGAACCTTCACTACACTCTTTCTTAATTCGCTTTTGAAGCTGGATATTTTTTTTCATAGTTATGTCCTCCTTCATAATATGTAATTTTGAGTTACTTATAATTAGAATTTTTTTACATAAAGCATCTTTCTTATATTTTAAATCGGGAAATAAATTGCTGTAGTTTTTCCGCTATTTTTGCCAGCTCTTCACTCCCATTGGCGATTTCATCTATTGATACTGTTTGTTCTTCCATAGAAGCAGAAGTTTCCTCTGTTCCTGCTGCATTTTCCTCTGCTACTGCTGATAAGTTTCCCATTAAATCCAATAATTTATCTTTGGTTATATTGATTTTATCTGCCGATGAATTCAGTTGTGCTATGCTATTTTTTGTGCTTCCAATGGAGAATGCAATCACTTCAAATTTTTGTTCTGTATCTTTTACGCTTTTAGTTTGAGCAGCTATAATTCCTCTTACTTCATTCATTCCACTTACTGCACCTTGAGATTTAGATTTCAACTCTTCAATCACCTGTTTTATTTCCTTTGTAAAATCATGGGATTGTTCTGCGAGCCTTCTAATTTCCTCTGCTACAACCGCAAAACCCCTTCCAGCCTCTCCTGCTCTCGCTGCTTCTATTGCTGCATTTAATGCCAATAAATTTGTTTGATCGGATATGCTTTGAATCATGGTACTTGCCTGATCTATTTTTTCTGCATTTTTATCATTACTTAATATAATGTCATATATTGTTTTAGAAGATATATTGCTTTGGTTTGTTTTTTCTACTAATTCCTTTAATAAGATAAATCCTTCGTCTTTTTGATTGTCTATTTCTTCTAGAGATGAATTTAGTTCTTTTATATGCTTTTTATTTTCCTCGATTACTCTCCCCATATCCTCCGTATGTCCAGCAGCGGCTTCCGTATCACCAGCTTGCTCTGCGATTCCTTTAGCAATTTCTTCTATTGTTTTAGCTACTTCTTCAGAAGCTGTTGCTGTATATTGGGAGGTAGCAGTAAATTCTTCTGATAAGGCAGCTACTTGATTTGTGCTTTCTGCTGTCTTTCCTATAAAACTTCTAACATTATCTGCCATAATATTTAAGGCATTTGCAATCCTACCGATTTCATCTTTTCTATCCCTATATTTTAATATAGCAGTACCTTGTTGGACACTAAAATCTAGATTAGCTTGTTTATCTATAGCGGATGTTAAGGCTATAATGGGTTTTACGATACTGCCACTGATAAAATAAGTTATCATCATACCGATTACAATTGCAGCTAACGAAAGGATAATTAGAAGGTTTCTTAAATTATGTGCTTTCTTTAAAACTTCCTTTGCTTCCATCCCTAATACCCCAACCCAAGGACTCCCTTCAATAGGTGCAAAGGCTACGATCATTTCCATTCCTTCATAGGTGTAGCTCCCACTACCTATTTCTCCTTTCAGCATTTGATTTTCTATAGGCGTTTGCCAAACGCCGCAACCCGCACTATTGCGGGACTTTTTTAAGCATAAAAAAATATAACTCCTCACCAGATTGTGGTAAAATTGAATTGACAGAAACAAATTCACCCAACCTGAAAGGAGTTATATATGGCTATTTTACCACACAAACAGCTTTCTTTGGCTGAAATTTATTCCGATTGTGCCAATTATTTTGAAAATGATAAGCATCACTTTCTTTCTCTTTTAAAAGAAAACCTTAATCTTGATGAGTTAATCCCTCTTTCTTTTCATCGTAATTACTATGCATCTACTGGCAGACCTAGAAAACATCATCTTACATCAATGGTTTGGGCTTTGCTTCTGCAGCGGATTTTCTCCATTCCAAACGATACATTGTTGCTGACTTTTCTTCAGTTTTCTAAGGAACTTAGAAATTTTTGTGGTTTCACCAATGTTCCTGATGCTTCTAGATTTACTAGATTCAAACAAGATTTTCTGCCAGACTTACAATCATTTTTTGAATATCTTGTGGATGTCACTGAACCTATTTGCCAGGCTATTGATCCTCATAAGGCTTCTATGACTATCTTTGATACTTCTGGCATTGAAGCTTTTGTTACTGAAAACAATCCTAAATACGCTAATAAAATTATTAAACAACTTAAAGCTTTTAAAAAGACTCATAACCTTGATGATTCCTATGATCCATATAAAGCAGCCTATGGTTCCATGCCTTCTCATGCAGCTGCTAATCCAGAGATCAAGCAACTTTACATCAATGGTCATTTTTGTTATGTCTATAAATTTGGGATGATCACCAATGGTCTTGGTATTATTCGTGATATTACTTTTTATGACCAAGATTTTATGAATGCTCATCCTAACATCGTTGTTGACAAAAAGTCGGATTCTCCTGATGAGGATAAGTCCCTTGGTGATGCAAAAGCTCTTTTACCAGTGTTATCTGACTTTTTTAATAAACATCCACTCATTCAACCTAATATCTTTATCGGAGATGCTGCTTTTGATACCATTTCTATCTACAAAGGAATTTTTTCGGATTTAAAGTTCAATAAAGCTTATATTCCCTTAAATCCTCGTTCTTCCCTTAGCAGCTCTGAATACACTCTTACTGAAGATGGGATTCCCTGTTGTCCTCATGATCCAAAACTACCTATGAAGCCTGAAGGCAATACTTCTCATCTTCGCTGTGGTATTCCTACTTTCAAGTTTGTCTGTCCGAAAATGTCTTGGACTAAATGTGAAGACGGCAAGTACCGACGCCGGCATAATTGCGATAATCCCTGTACTTCATCACCTTGTGGTAGAATGATTTATGTGTATCCTGAAAAAGACTTACGGGCATATCCAGGCGCCATTCGTGGTACCGATGATTGGGATAAAACCTATAAAGCCCGAGGTGTCGTTGAGCAAACCATTAACCATTTCAAAGATAGCTTTTGTATTGCTAACCGAAGAACACAGAATGCTAAAACATTGCATGCCGACCTGATTATTGCTGGTATAACGCAGCTTGTTACAGTTATCCTTGCTGACAAAATACATCAACACAAATATATCAGAAGTTTAAAACCACTTATTGCATAGTTAACCGGTACGCCTTGTCTCTTTAGAAAATTTAATCAGCACTCAATTTTCTGCCCTTCTAATTACTTTTCAAATTTAGTTTCGCAATTACCTATTTGATTTTCTATTAAACTGGCTAGTTCTTTGAAACTTTCATCTTCTTTTGCGTTTTCTAGCATATTGTCCTGCTTTAAAACAAGTTCTAAATCTTTATCTGCTACGATTGTTCCCTCGTTGTTAATGACATAAGCATAGCCAGTTTCTCCATAGTTTATATCATTGACAATATCACTTAAGAAAGTACCTTCCCTTCTACCGTAAAACACCCCTATTATCTCACCCTGCACGATAACCGGTGCTGCATAAATTATTACCATTTCTCCTGTAGCTCTACTGATCAGTATATCGGATGCAGCAGGTTGTCCATTAAACGCAGCTGTAAAATAAGCTCTATCTCCAATATTGGTAGTTTCTTTTGCACTATTAAAAACACTGCTATTTCCTCTTTTATCTGCAAATGCAAAGGCAGCATAGCCTGTTCTTTTGGCTTCTTTTTCAAAAAAAGCTATTTTTTCCTGAAAGGAGATTTCTTCCTCTGTTATCATTGGATGTTGTGCTAAAGCATCTATATAATTTAACTCTTGATCTCTTCTTGAAGCAATGTATCGACTTTCTACTTCTATTAAGTTTTTTAAATTTTCATGTGCATCCTCTATTGAGTTATTACTAACCAAATTGATAGATACCCACGATAGTCCATTGACTAAAATGAAAATTAATAGGGTAAACACAATGATCAATCTACTTTTCAATGATTTCAAATAATTTCGCCTCCTGATTTTGTATTTGTCTCTACTTTGCTCAAAATCATACTATCTATCACCTCAACTAATTTTTTTATTTCCGGTTTACTTATTTGCGCATTTGCACCTAGTTTTTTACCTTTTTCCATTATTTGCTCACTGATCAACGAAGAAAATATCACTACAGGCAAGTCTTTGAGTATGGCATCTTCTTTTATGCATTTTATTAAATGATGTCCATCCATTTGTGGCATCTCAATATCCGTAATAACACAAGAAAATATTTCATAAGGCTTTTTATCTTGCCTATTTTCTACCTCCTGTAATATATCCCAAGCTTCTTTGCCATTAGAAGTTATGGTTAAATCATCATACCCTGCTTCTTTAAGACATTCTTCTAGTATTTTTGCCAGCATTTGAGAATCTTCTGCTATTAAGATAGGTTTATTTCGACGTTCTCTAGGTTCTATTGTTTTTATATCTAAAACTTGAATTCCAGTTCTGGGACTAATATCAAATATTATTTTTTCAAAATCTAAAATCGCAATTACATTCTCGCTGTTTTTGATAATGCCACTAATATTACTTTCTAGTTCTCCACAAAGATTTGCATCAGGCTTCTCTACATCTTTCCAAGATAGCCTATTGATTCCTATAACGGAACTGACTTGAAAGGCAATGGTAATCTGATTAAAATAAGTGATAATAAAAAAGCTATTTTCTTCTAAATGATCAATTGACAAGTTTAAATATTTGGGCAAGTTGACTACTGTTATTATCTTATTCCTATGTTTTATTACCCCACTTACACAGGGGTGGGTATTGGGGATTTCTGTAATGTCTGTTTTTCTCACGACTTCCTTTATTTTTGCGACATTAATTCCAAAATAATTTTTACCAATATTGAACTCTACTATTTCCAATTCATTGGTTCCACTTTTCAAAAGTATTTTGCTTATTTCCTTCATATATGCACCTCATTTTCTAATTAATTTACATGGTTTAGTTATTAAACAAAAAAAACCATAATAAGAGATGATCTACATCTCTTATTATGGTTTTTCAAATTGCAAATTTTTCATTTGATTTGAATAATTATTCCATAATAGAACCATTTTAAATTTTTAAAAAATCCAAGAATAAATTTAGCTTATGCCAGAAGGATATCTAAATTTATCATAATTACTTTCAATCTCACTATACCCCACCTTTATTCGTTAGAGTAGGTGGAATCCTTCTTGAATTATATAATAAAAAAAAACACATGTCAATTTTTTTATTTAATTTGTAATATAACTCGTTCAAATTTTTCCTTAGGATATATCTCTATTTTTTTAATCTCTATCTTTCTATCTATTAAACAGCTTATTTCACTTGCAAATTCATGTAGGGTATTTTCATAAATACTTTTTCTAATAATTTCAATCAGTTTATAATGTTGTCCTGTAGCCAATAAGTTTTCTTCTAAAGTAGTGAGGGTTTGCTTTAAAAGAATTTCAACTTCTCTTCCATTGATAAACACACTGATTAGTTTTGCGCCTTTGCCTATCACTTTTTTTAAATATTTTGAATATAGATTTCTAATTTCTAATTCCAGTTCGTTTTTTTTATCTCCCACTAATATAAAATCCTTGTTTACTATCAATAAATCTTCTGTTTTTTCTAAAAGCTCTATTGCTATTTGTGTTAAATTTTCAATTAAAATACCTACATCTATAGGTTTTATTAAGTACTTTTCTATTTTCAACTCTACTGTTTCTAAAATGGTTTGTGAATCAGATATAGCTGATGTGATAATGAAGGGACATCGAATGCCTTCAGCCCTTAATTTTTCCATCATTTCAATACCACTTATATCCCCCATAATTAAATCAGTTATAATTATATCTGGTTGATATTCAAAAAATTTTTCTATACCCTCTTTTCCATTTTCTGCCGTAATCAGCTTGCCAACACTTTTTTTTAAAATTTTGCTGACTTGGTTACGTGTAATTGGCTCGTCCTCAACATAAAGAACTTTGATATTTCTTAGCAGATTTTCCGTCCCCATACAATTACCTCCTATTTATTTAAAGGAAATCTTACTGTTAGAGCCTGTTCAAAATCCAAAATTTTGAAAGAAAATAAAAATCCACCTGAGCAAAATGGTGAAACGGAAGTGACTAAACCACCAAAAATACCATAAGCCAGGTGCATTTTCATGGATTTACAACTTGAGCTATTACCCTACTACTATAACACACTCGGCTTTGCTGCGGAACTAATAGATTATATCGATCATGTAGACGATACGATGGTTCTTGAGAAAGTGTCTGTACTCTACAAAATGGTGACCGACCTCCCATCGACCCAAGGGTTTGTTTCTGGATGCATTACTATACTATACTCGTCCAGAGATCTCCTCTTTTCGAGAACTAGGAAGGCAATCAAAAGAACCGAAAAATCAAGCATGCTGTAATTTTACAAGAGTCCCCCAACATTGATGAAGTGCCGGTTCACAGTAGTCTGAGTCATTTTAAAATCAAAGTTACTACAGCAATATTTCATAAGATTTTATTTGACCTCATCGCACAAGGCTAAAACCAAAGGACTTTCTGATGCCTATGCTAATCACATCGATTCTAAGCCGATTTGGGCTAACGTAAACGATTATAAGCATAAACGCGCTGCCAATGCCCAGATCAAAGTAAGTGTGCCTGTGAGACAGGCTCTATTAGTATATTTCATTCTGTTCACTAGGTGTATAGTAATACTTACAGTCGAAAAAATCCAAGCTATCGAGAGGCTAATTTTAGTATATACAAGTTCATAAAGGAGGCTGAATATTTATAATTCGATTTCCAATTCGATATACAACTTTATGAAAGGTAAAAAAGTCTAAATGGCTATATTAAGCAATTTAGACTTCTATATATTATCTTTTTAACTATCTTTTTAATCGTCTTAATTCTTCTAGCAAATGATCGTTTAGAATTCGGATATGCGTTCCCTTCATTCCCAAGGATCTTGATTCAATAACACCAGCACTTTCAAACTTCCTTAATGCATTGACTATGACAGAGCGTGTAATTCCTACCCGATCAGCAATTTTACTGGCAACAAGCAATCCTTCCATACCATCAAGTTCATTAAAGATGTGCTCTACTGCTTCTAATTCCGAGTAAGATAAAGTTCCAACAGCCATCTGTACAACAGCTTTTTTTCTTGCTTCTTCTTCTATTAGTTCAGTTTTAGCTCTCAAAATTTCTAAACCAACTACGGTTGAACTGTACTCTACCATTACTAAATCTTCATCAGTAAATTCCTTTTCAAACCTCGCTAAAACAATTGTCCCTAATCGATTACCACTCCCGCTTATCGGTACGATTGTTACCAATTTATCATAACTTTCTATATCGTATTTAAAAAATTTCAGAAGTTCATCCTGGGTAATATTAAACTCAGTCTCGGTAACCTTTAACAATTGTTCATTATATTCCTCTGGAAATCTCTTTTCACCAGTACGCTCATCTACTACAATGGGACAGTCAGTAGCATCAGTCAAACTGACTCCTAACACCTTTCCCCTAGCACTTGCTACATATACATTAGCATCTAATACTTCACTTAAAATTCTACATAATTCATTGAATGAAACAGCATGATCCCCCGACTGTTGTAAAATTCGATTAATCCTTCTGGTTTTTTCCAGTAATTCACTTGCCATTTTGTTTCCTCCTTTATTCTTTTGTAATATCTAGGATCCCATAATTTATTCATTGGTAAAAAACATTTTTGTAATTATGTTCATAGCTTTTTCAAAATGTTCTGTAGGTATGCGTTGCTTGTATTTATATGTTAGCTTTTCATTACAAATCTGTCCCCATTACATCTTTATGATTAGAGAATCCTTAGGATCTTAGTAAATGTAGGGCACTATAATGAAAGTAACCCTTGCATCTATATTCCATTGTTTACTAATAAACACAAAATCAATCTTACCACATATAAATTTACCATTCAATCTATTTTTAGTTAAAAAATTAATTTATTACTTTTCATTTTCATCCTCTATGAGTCTTTCGTATTTACATTCGCTGTTGGTACACGTAATTTTTTCACTTTTTTTTGTTTTTTTATGAGCCAATATTTCATTACATTGTGGGCATTTTTCATTAATTGGTTTAGCCCAAGATACAAATCGACAGCTTGGAAAACCACTACATCCATAAAAAAGTCTTCCTTTTTTAGATTTTCTTTCTACAATCTCTCCATCTTCACACTTTGGACATTTCACATCTATTTTATGAACAATTGGTTTTGTGAAAGTACAGTCTGGATAACTAGAACAGGCTAGGAACTTACCATAGCGGCCATGCTTGATTACCATCGGGGCGTCACATTGGTCACATATTTCATCACTTTCCTCAACTAAGTGAATTTCTTCAATATGTTCTTCTGCAACCTTTAACATCTCTTCAAATGATGGATAAAAATCTTCAATTAATGATTTCCAACCTTTTTTTCCCTCTTCTATTTCATCAAGCTGATTCTCAAGTTCTGCACTGAAATGTACATCTATAATTTGTGAAAAGAAGTCCTCTAAAATCCCCGTCACCAAAATGCCTAGCTCAGTAGGTAGTAAGTTCCTTCCCTCTCGTTCTACATATCCCCTTGATAAGATTGTGGCAATTGTAGGAGAATATGTACTAGGCCTACCAATTCCCTGTTCTTCCATTGCTCTTACTAGAGATGCTTCCGTATATCTCGGTGGTGGCTGGGTAAAGTGCTGTTTAGGATCGATTTCAACGATTGAAGTCAGCTCATCCTTGTTTAATACAGGCAAATCAGTATCCTCAGAACGACTGGCAAGAGAATAAACCTTCAGAAACCCTTCAAATCTTAATCTTGACCCATTTGCTTTAAAGGTGACTCCTTCTACATCTAATGTAATTGATAATGTATCAAAGAGCGCCGGTTCCATTCGACTGGCAACGAATCGTTCCCATATTAACTTATAGAGCTTATATTGGTCTTTCTTAAGATAAGGTTTCATCACATCAGGAGATCGAGTTACATCAGTAGGTCTAATGGCCTCATGTGCATCCTGAACTGACTTCTTTCCTTTCTTAACGATTGTACTTTTTTGAAGATAGTGCTCACCAATTTTTTCTGTTATGTATTGAGCTACATGCTGAGATGCTTCTTCAGAAATCCGAGTGGAATCAGTACGAATGTAAGTCACTAAACCAACTGAGCCCTCTTTCCCTAGCTCAATTCCTTCATATAATTGTTGTGCCAGTGACATGGTCTTTTTAGTAGAATATCCTAATTTATTCGATGCCTCTTGCTGTAATGTACTTGTTGTGAAAGGGAGACTGGGATTTCTTTTCTTTTCTCCTTGCTTCACTTCTGTAATCATTAATTGCTTGTCTTTAATTTTATTAATTATTATGTTTATTTCATCTTCTGACTTAATGTCCTTATTCCCTAAATGATCACTTTGAAACTTTACTTCAAACTTTTCTTTTTGCATGTTTTGGACCTGTAAAATTAAAGACCAATATTCTTCAGGTTGAAATGCATTAATCTCTACTTCTCTGTCTTTAATCATTTTAGTCGCTACGGATTGAACACGTCCTGCACTGAGTCCTCTTCTAATTTTTTGCCAAAGAAGAGGACTGATTTTGTACCCTACCAAACGATCTAATACCCTTCGAGCCTGTTGTGCATCTACTAAATCATGATTGATCTTTCTTGGCGTTTTAATTGCACTTTTAATGGCATTTTTTGTAATTTCATTAAATTCGATTCTACATGCTTCATTTTTGTCTATATTCAATGCATTGGCCAAGTGCCAAGAAATCGCCTCACCTTCTCTGTCAGGGTCAGTCGCGAGATAAATTCTTTTTGCTTTTTTTGCTTCCGTTCTAATTTCTTTTAATACAGGTCCCTTACCTCTTATGGTAATATATTGAGGTTCATAGTCTTTATCTATGTCAACACCTAGCTTACTTTTAGGCAAATCAATTACATGACCAACTGATGCCTTCACAATATAATTTCTTTTCCCTAAAAATTTTTCAATGGTTTTTGCTTTAGCTGGTGACTCAACAATTACTAAGGATTTTGCCATTTCGATCACCTCCACTGTCCTACAACACTAACTCAGTTTGCTAGACAAAATCAATTCTTAAAGTATATCAATTTATTTGCTAACTGTAAATGTATTTCCAGATAATTGAGTAATGAATCCCTTTATTTCTAGAATTGTTAGTAACGCACTTAGTTCTGATATATGTATACCCGTACGATTGATCACTGCATCAATAGATACTGGATTTTCCTCAATCACCTTATATACAAGTATCTCCTTCTCACTAAGATCACGTTCAAGCTGCTCTGCGGTTTGAGGACTTTCCAACCGATATATCTTTTCTAAATCTTCAATAATATTAGATATCTCTAATAATGGTTTAGCTCCTTGCTGTATCAGGTTATTTGGCCCGTAGCTTTGCCCACTATTAATATTTCCAGGTACAGCGTAAATCTCTTTACCTTGGTCTATGCCGCACTCTACAGTAATCATAGCGCCACTTCTTTTCCCTGCTTCTATAATCACAACTCCGTCGGACAAAGCACTTATAATTCTATTTCTCATAGGGAAATGATGCTTCAGTGGTGGCGTGCCTGGTGCATATTCAGAAAGGATGCATCCATCACTTTCAATAATTTTATTGAAAAGCATTTGATTTGAGGCGGGATAGCATTGTTCTAATCCACATCCTAAAACTGCTATGGTGTACCCTTCCTTTTGCAAAGCACCTTGATGACTTGCTGTATCAACCCCTAAAGCCAGTCCACTGATGACACCAATATGATAAGCGGCTAACTCTTGAGCAAACTTTTGGGCTACCCACTTGCCATAGGGTGTTGCCTTTCGTGCGCCTACGATTGCAATACCTGGCTTTGCCATATTAAGTTTTCCTCTTTGATACAATACGAACGGTGGTCGATAAATATGTCTTAGCTTTTCAGGATAATTTGTATCTAGTTCAGTGATGACATGAATATGACTTCTTTCAATTTCCCGAATGGCTTTTTCATAGAACTCTATATTCCTATTTTTCATCATTCGCGAAGCAATTATGCTATGATTATGTAGACAATGAAAGATATGCTTAGATTCTGCAGTCCAGATTTCTTCAATTGATCCAAAATAATTTTTCATGAAAGACAAAACTTGATGGTCTACTCCGCCGATGTGACTTAACCAAATCAATATATCTTTTTTAGAAAGATTCATATTCTTACCTCCGGGAAAAGTGGTTTAAGTTTCGATATTGTAGGGCTTCAGCCAAATGATTTTTAGAAATAATTTCACTTTTGTCTAAGTCAGCAATGGTACGAGAAACTTTAATCACTCTGTTATGACTCCTAACACTAAGTTTCATTTTATCAAAAGCCATCTTCAATAATTCTTCGGCTTCCTTTTCTAGTACACAATACTTGTTTATCCCTATTGTATTCAATTGTGCATTAAATAAAACCTTTTCTTGTTTATATCGGTGCTGCTGTAGTTCCCTTGCTATTTGAACTCTTTTGCCAACGCACTTTGAGCTTTCCTCACTCTTATCATTATCTTTTAAATCCCCATAGGACACTGCTCTCACTTCAATCATTAAATCTATACGATCAAGTAAAGGACCTGAAATTTTATTTAGATACCGATTAATCTGATGAGCTCCACAAGTACAACTCTGCTGTCCTTCAGAACCATAATATCCACACGGGCATGGGTTCATGGCAACAACTAGCATGAAATCAGCCGGATAAGTGCAACTACTATGGGCTCTAGAAATCGAGATTACACGATCCTCTAAGGGTTGACGTAGCACCTCTAAAGCTCCTTTACTAAATTCGGGTAATTCGTCCAAAAACAGTACGCCATAATGACATAGAGAGACCTCCCCAGGTTTAGGTATTCGTCCTCCACCGGTCAGCGCAGTTACTGAGATCGTATGATGAGGACTTCTAAAAGGTCTACGGTTAACCAAACCTTTTTCAGAATCAAGGATCCCTGCGACACTATGTATTTTTGTGACTTCAAGCGCCTCTTCAAATGTCATTTGGGGCATAATTGAAGATAAACTTCTGGCAGCCATTGTTTTTCCAGCACCCGGTGGTCCCACCATCAGTAAATTATGCCCCCCTGCTGCGGCTATTTCTAAGGCACGTTTTAAATTATCCTGTCCCTTTAAGTATCTTATATCATGGTCGTATTGAGTGAATTTTTCATTTTCAAAGTGATGGCCAGTGACCGGTACGACTGTTTCTTCATTATTCAACCACTGAATCACTTCTTGTAAATGTGACACACCATATATCTCCATTTCTTCTACTAGTCGCGCTTCTTTGACATTTTCCTTTGGAAGGATTATCTTTCTATATCCCTTGTTAAACATCCCCAATAGCATGGGTAACACACCATTAACTTTATTCACTTTACCATCAAGGGAAAGCTCTCCAAGTACACAAAAATCAAAGATCATATCCATTTTTATTTGTTCTGAGGCCGCTAGTATACCTAAGGCGATCGGTAGATCAAAATGAGTTCCTTCCTTTTTAGTATCTGCAGGAGCAAGATTAATCGTTATTCGCTTCATTGGAAATGATGCGCCACTGTTTTTAATGGCAGCTCTCACCCTTTCCTTAGACTCTCGAATAGCCATATCTCCTAATCCCACGATGTTGATTGCCGGCAATCCATTGCTAATATCCACCTCTGCCTCAATTTCAGAGACATGTAACCCATAAACACCGCATGTTTTTATCTTTGCTAACATGTGTTCACTTCCCATCTATCACCATTAAGAATTCAAATACTCTATTCGATACAGAACATATTTTCCCTTTATTTTTTTGTAATTTTTTGTTTATTTAGAATTTTTAACGACTTAATAAATGAACCCTCTAGTAACTTATTTCTATTATATTTAGTGCCGTGAACAGCTCAATGAAGCTCAGATTTTGAAAAAATTATTTTTATCTATTCATAATTAAGGCTTGTTTGACATAAATATGAAATTATGATAAAATCTTATATTAATAACCGTAAAACCTCCCAGAATTTCAATACTTTCCTTTCTACCCACATCTTTTTATACCTATTATAATATATCTGTGATTGTTTATCTTTTTATATCATACGTTTGGGAAAAGTTTTTATAATTTAGGAGATCTCGCCTAAGTGTGCTTTGCCGATACAAAAAATCTAGTAAAATTTTCTGTATTAATTTAATGTGACTTTGCAATTTTTTTTGTAAATACTAGTACTACTAACTAAGTTTATAAACAGGACAATCACTTCCTCGATTATCCAAACTTTTTTTTATAGTATTATTGCTTTTAACTAAATAACAAGGAGGAGATCATGTGAATCATACCGATACAACAAACAGTCGTCAAATTTCAATCGATCGAGCTAAGCATCTAAAATTAACCATACAGGATTACTTAGAGATAAAAGACCTCATTCCCAAAGGATTATCTCGTCAAGTGGAAATCGAAGCGAAAAAGCAAAAAATCCTATCCCATTTTGGTGCTACTGAAGATAATTGGAATGATTGGCAATGGCAATTAAGCAATCGAATATCTGATGTTGATACCTTAACAAAAATAATTAAGTTAGATGATAAAGAAATTGAAGATATAAAAAAAGTAGGACAAGAATTTAGATGGTCAGTATCACCTTATTACACCACTCTAATTGATGACAATAATAAGTATTGTCCAATTAAACTTATGGCTATACCCCATGGCTACGAAATTGCCAATACCAAAGGAGATACAGATCCAATGGCAGAAGAGTTCACGAATCCTGCTGGATCAATTACACGCCGCTATCCCGATCGATTAATTATTAATGTAACCAATGAATGTGCAATGTACTGTAGACATTGTCAACGAAGAAGAAACATAGGAACTAATGATCTCCATACATCCCGAGAGGTTTTACAAGAATCGATTGATTATATTCGTGATAATCCTGAAATCCGGGATGTATTAATTACTGGTGGCGACGCATTGACCCTTTCTAATAGTATGCTTGATTGGTTATTGGGAGAATTACATGCAATTCCATCCGTAGACTATATTAGATTGGGCTCTCGTACATTGGTCACTATGCCCCAAAGAATCACAGATAAGTTGATCAATATTCTTAAAAAGTACCCACCTATTTTTATTAATACCCACTTTAATCACCCCATGGAGATTACAGAAGAGTCCAAGGCAGCATGTGATAGATTATCCAATGCGGGCATTCCATTAGGTAACCAAGCAGTTCTCCTTAATGGCATTAATAATAATAAGTTTGTCATGAGATTACTTAATCACGAACTATTAAAATGTCGTGTTCGTCCTTACTATATATTCCATGCGAAACATGTTATTGGCACTAGTCATTTTAACACGTCTGTTGATGATGGCATCGAAATCATGGAGTACTTAAGAGGCTACACATCTGGTATGGCAATTCCAACCTATATCATTAATGCCCCTGGCGGAAAAGGAAAAACTCCTATACTTCCACAATATCTAATTTCTAGAGGCTCTCATTCTATTAAAATTAGAACTTGGGATGGTGAAGTGATTGATTATCCAAATCACCCTACAATTCCAATTGAAGAAACACTAAAGTAAAATGTAACTTAGTTCAGAGGGTTCTTAACCACTGAATCATAACTGAGTCTATCTGGAGAATGTCGTGTACAGACTCTCCTTTAATAAATAGTGTGGATTTTCATGACAACTAAAATAAACCTCACAAAAAAACTAGGCTTAGCCTAGTTTTTTTGCTCTTTAAATTAAAATTTATTAGTGAAAACCTTCAACTTATCTATCTCATCATTTAACTTAGAAAATGACATACTTGTATTATATTGCTTTATTTATTTTACTCTGATCAAAACAATTATGCAATTTCCTTAGTTAAAAGGCATTATTGATATAATGTATTTTCTTTTCTTTTCCTATGATCACTTCCGCTACATCAAATCTAAAGTCATAATTTATAAGACCCTTTCTTGCAATATAATGAGAGGCGACGCGATGTAATCGCTGCTGTTTTTGCCAATTAACCGCTTCACATGGCATCCCATAGGATTGGGACCTACGTGTTTTAACCTCCACAAAGGCAATGATAGTACCTTTATATGCTATGATATCGATCTCACCGAGCTTTGTTCGATAATTTGTCTCTATGAGACGATATCCTTTTTTTTCTAAATATTGCCCAATAATACGTTCACCCAGTTCCCCTAAAGATTTACTCATTTTACCTCTACCCCTTTATCTCTCATTCCATAAATAGTCGCTTACTTTAGAATCTTCTTTAAGAAGCTCCTACGGTGTAGTTCACTAGGTCCATATTTCAACAGTGCTTCCCTATGTAGTTTTGTTCCATAGCCTTTATGCTGCGCGATTCCATAATTCGGGTATTCTTCATCCCATCTTATACATAATCGATCTCTAATTACCTTAGCTACAATAGATGCTGCAGCGATCCCTTGACTTCGATCATCACCCTTTATGATAGCGCTCTGGGGAATAGCAATATCAATATTCTCTGCATCAACTAAAATATAATCAGGAATCTTACTTTCACCATCAATGGTTGTAAGAGATAGTACAGATTTTTTCATGGCCAGTCTTGAAGCTTGCCTAATATTAATTTGATCAATCACTTCTGCTGATATGATTCCAACACCCATGGCAATGGCATTTTTTTTAATTACTTCGTAGAGCTCTTCTCGTCTTTTGGGAGACAGCTTTTTAGAATCCTTAACCCCTTCTATCAACAACCCCTTAGGTAGAATAACAGTTGCTGCCAGTACCGATCCAAACAGACACCCTCTTCCCACTTCATCACAACCCGCAATACTCTCATATCCTTCTTCCCATAATTGATTTTCAATTTCTAATCTATTCATTTGAAGCCTCCTCGTCGAACTAATCCTATTTCATCTTCTTCATTTTCTCACTGTTTTGGAGGGACTTCCATTGAAATTCGGCCTATTATTCCTGCCCTAAATTCATCTAATATGATATTTGAAACCCTCAGATAGTCTATTTCTCTTCCAGGTAGAATTGCACCCCTTTTAATACCAATGGCATCCATCATCTCCAAGGCGCCCGCTGGTTCACTATCTAGTTTATACCGATTCATTAAATTTGTCATGTTTTCTAGCATTAGTTTTTCCACAAGTCTAAATGCTAAATCCTCTACGTCCATAATTTCATCTTTAATGGCCCCTGTAAAGGCTAACTTCAAAGCAACATTTTGATCTTCAAACTTAGGCCATAGTATACCAGGAGTATCTAAAAGCTCCATATTTCCCTTTAACCGAATCCATTGCTTTGCCTTTGTTACGCCTGGTTTATCACCAGTTCTAGCACTTTTTCTTCCTGCCAATTGATTAATAATTGATGACTTGCCTACATTAGGAATTCCAACCATCATAATACGAATTGGTCTTTCTTTTCTTCCTTTTTTTATCATCAAATCTTTCTTTTCTTGAAACATTTTTTGTCCTTCTTCAATTGCTTCCTTCAAACCTTTTGAATTTAAGCAGTTCACAGGAATCGCTTCGATCCCTTGAGCTTTAAAGTATTTAACCCAACGATTTGTTACTTCTTGATCAGCTAAGTCAAATTTATTCAAAATAATGACCCTGGGCTTATTTCCAATAATCTCATTAATACTGGGATTCCTACTGCTTATAGGGATTCGTGCATCCAATAATTCATACACAACATCCACAAGCTTCAGTTGGTCCTTAAGTAGTTCCTTAGTCTTTTTCATATGTCCAGGATACCAATTGATTTTTAAATCCATTTACACCACTCCTTGTGTATTAAATGCCTATCTATATGGTTAACTTTATTATTTAGAAATATTTAATCAGTTTGACACGAAAGCCCACTTTAATTTTTAACAAGGGTCATTAAAAATTTAAACTGCTTAAATAATAATAAAGGGGCTGAATTCAGCCCCTTTTGTTTGTCTCTACTTGAAGTTTTTTCTTTCCTTAATTTTGAATGCTGCTTTACCAATTCGATCTCGTAAGTAGAATATTCTAGCTCTTCTCACTTTACCATGTTTAACGATTTCGATTTTTTCAATTTTCGGAGAATGTACTGGGAATGTTCTCTCAACCCCAACCCCATAAGAAATTCTTCTTACAGTAAATGTTTCAGCAATTCCGCCACCCTGTCTTTTAATAACGATTCCTTCAAAGACTTGGATTCTCTCTCTTGTACCCTCTTTAATTCTAACATGTACTTTAATTGTATCACCAGTATTAAAGTCAATTATATCTTTCTTTAATTGTGCTGCATCAATTCCTTTAATGATATCCATTGTTGTCCCTCCTTCCTTCCTAGACGTTCTTATACTCCTGTATAGAGGACCGCCCGTAATACCTTTGTAATTATATCATAGTCTGTACCTTGCCGCAATATGTATTTATTCTTTTTTCTTACTTAATTCCGCTACCCATTGTGCTTCATTTTTTTTCAGTTGTAATCCTTTTAATAAATCTGGTCTTCTTTCAAATGTCAGTTCAATGGATTGCTTCCTTCTCCACATATCAATATCTTTATGATTTCCTGATAAAAGTACAGAAGGGACCTCTAAACCATTAAACGCTCTTGGCCTTGTATAGTGTGGATATTCAAGTAGCCCACAATGAAATGATTCATCCTCATAGGATGCTTCAGTAGAAAGCACACCGGGTATCAAACGCGTAATGGCATCAACGATAACCATAGCGGGTAGTTCCCCTCCCGTCAACACATAATCTCCTATAGAGATTTCATCAGTAACAAGTTCATCAATAATCCTTTGGTCAATACCCTCATAATGGCCACAAAGAAAAATCAATTGTTCTTCCTTGGCCAACTCCATGGCTTTCTCTTGTGTGAACGTAGATCCCTTAGGTGATAAATAAATCGTTTTACATGGTTCATTTAGATTTAACATCTGTGTTACATGATGATGACAATCAAAAATGGGTTGAGGCGTCATCACCATTCCCGCGCCACCGCCAAAGGGATAATCATCTACTTTTTTATGCTTATTGAGAGCAAAGTCCCTAATATTAAAGCACTGTATATCAATCAGCTCTTTTTCCTGAGCTTTTTTTAAAATACTTGTTCCAAAAGGACCATTAAACATCTCCGGGAACAGAGTCAAAATTCTGACTTTCATTCAATCATTCCTTCAATAGGATCCACAGTAATTCGTTTCTTTTCTAGGGAAATTTCTGGAATAAACTCCTTAACTGCTGGAATTAGGATATCCTTATTTGTTTCTTTGTCTCTAAAGACATATACCTCATTAGAACCTGCTTGAATTATATCCACAAGTTTACCCAAATATACTTCTTCTACTGTATACCCATCCAATCCAATCAGATCGGCTTTATAAAATGTATCTTCAGGCAACTCCCTACGTTGGCTTTCATCAATGAGTACGTATTTCCCTTTGAATTGTTCAACTATATTAATATTATCATAACCTTCAAAGGATAATATTACTGTTGTAGGCCTGTATTTGATATTCCCAATATAGTACTTTTCATCGTAACCCTGAATATATACCCATTCCAGTTCTTCAAAACGTTCTAAATAATCGCTCAAAGAAGTAACCTTAAGCTCTCCCTTGATTCCATGTGTATTGACAATTTGTCCTACTTTCAGCATTTTCTTCATTCACACCACACCTACTTTATTAATTGTTGATGAATATAGCTTTTTTAAAGCACAGTCCAGTTCATTGCCCTCACTTTGTTCAAATACTTAGTTTGTTAGGTAATTAGTTTTAGGTAAGCTGAAAGGATTAGGTTTCCCTAATCCTTATTGAATAATTTCCACAACAACTCTCTTATTTTCCTTAATTGCTGCAGCTTTTACTACTGTTCGAATTGCCTTAGCAATTCTACCTTGCTTACCAATCACTTTTCCCATATCGTCTGGGGCAACTTTTAATTCAACAATAATGGATTGATTACCTTCGATTTCATTAACACTTACCTGTTCTGGATAATCAACTAACGCCTTAGCTATAATCTGCACTAAATGACCCATTGGTATACCCCCTAATAGAAAGAGTTCTATTTAATAATACCATTCTTTTTGAATAAATATTTAACAGTGTCAGTTGGTTGTGCACCATTACCTAACCATTTTTCTGCTTTTTCACCATCTATTTTAATCTCTTTAGGTTCAGAAACAGGGTTATAATATCCAATTTCTTCAATAAATCTACCATCTCTTGGTGCTCTTGCATCCGCAACTACTATTCTGTAGAAAGGTCTCTTTTTCGCACCCATTCTTTTTAATCTGATTTTTACAGCCATTCTTTTCACCTCCTTTAACATATCCTAAAACACAATTAATTTAATTTCATAGTGATATTATTTTAAAAATGGCATTTTGAACTTGCCACCTTTTTTCATTGTTTTTTCCATATCAGTAAATTGCTTCATCATTTTTTTAGTTTGGTCAAATTGCTTAATGAGTCTATTCACTTGTGCAACTGATGTACCACTGCCTTTTGCAATTCGCTTTCTTCTGCTTCCATTTATAATAGTCGGTGTTTTTCTTTCTCCAGTTGTCATGGATTGAATGATGGCTTGGATATGAACAAGTTCTTTTTCATCAACTTCTAAGTTTTTCATTTGTTTGCCACCAGCACCAGGAATCATTTCTAGTAATTGACTAATCGGTCCCATGCTCTGTACCTGCTGCAGTTGTTCTAAAAAGTCTTCAAAAGTAAATTGCTGTGTTTTAATCTTATTTTCTAACTCTTTAGCTTTCTTTTCATCAAATGAAACCTGGGCTTTTTCAATTAAACTGAGTACATCCCCCATGCCCAGAATCCTTGATGCCATTCGGTCTGGATGAAAAGGTTCTAGATCATTTAGTTTTTCTCCTAAACCTACAAATTTAATTGGCTTACGAGTAACTGCTCTTACGGATAGTGCTGCTCCACCTCTGGTATCACCATCAAGCTTAGTTAAAATAATACCATCTACCCCTAATTTAGTGTCAAAATGTTCTGCAACATTGACAGCATCTTGTCCAGTCATAGAATCAACTACAAGTAGAATTTCCTGTGGTTTGACCGTGGTTTTAATGTCCTTCAACTCATCCATTAAAGTATCATCTATGTGAAGTCTTCCGGCAGTATCGATTAATACAACATCATTTCCATGTTTTATACCATGTTCTACGCCGGCCTTAGCAATGTCTACAGGGCTAATTTGATCTCCTAAAGTGAAAACTGGCACATCCACCTGACTTCCTACCACCTCAAGCTGTTTAATGGCTGCTGGTCGATAAATATCTCCTGCCACAAGTAGGGGCCTCTTTCCTTGCTTCTTTAAGTAACCAGCAAGTTTTCCAGATGTGGTTGTCTTACCTGCCCCCTGTAATCCCACCAGCATAATAACTGTGGGTGGTTTAGAGGAGAATGTAATTTTACTTTGGGTCGTTCCCATTAGTTCAGTTAACTCTTCATTAACGATTTTGATCACTTGTTGTCCAGGCGTCAAGCTTTCGAACACTTCAGATCCTGTGGCTCGTTCTTTCACTATTTTTACAAAGTCTTTTACAACTTTAAAGTTAACATCAGCTTCCAAAAGAGCTAATTTAACCTCTCTCATTGCTTCAGCCACATCATTTTCAGTTAATTTCCCTTTACCCTTTAACTTCTGCAAAGTGTTTTGTAGCTTGTCGGCTAAGCCTTCGAAAATCATTTTATCCCTCCTCGGGAGTCTAATTGCTTAAAAGCTTGTTCAATAGGTCTTTAATATTTTCAATTTGAGCTCTCTGGTTTTCTAGTGGTTGATTTTTTCCCATTAAACCCTCTAGTATAACGATATGTTTATATATTTTTTCAATTCCATGTGTTTTATTTGTAAACAAATCTAATAGCTTCAATTTTTCTTCATAGTCATATAAAATCTTTTCAGTTCTTTTAATTGTATCATATACAGCTTGTCTAGAAATCTCAAACTCTTCAGCAATTTCACTAAGAGATAAGTCTTGATTATGGTAAAGGTCGACCATCTCCCGTTGTTTCTGAGTCAATAGTTGATTGTAAAAGTCATACAGCATTGATATTTGAATTGTTTTTTCAATCATCTAGACACTTCCTATCTCTACTGTAAAGTATAACTCCTTTACAATAGACATTTTATAATATATTTCAGTAGGTGTCAAGTATTTTTTATTGACTATTTAAACAAAACATTTTCACTCTTTTTTCAAAACGCTGCTACGCTTCTTCACCAAACAATGCTTTCACAAAATCCGTGGCGTTGAACTGCTGTAAATCCTCCATTTTTTCTCCTACTCCGATTAGCTTTACGGGTATGGTTAATTCCTGACTTATTCCGATGACAACGCCGCCTTTAGCAGTTCCATCTAGCTTGGTTAAGATCAATCCCGTAATATTTGCTACTTCCTTAAATGTTTTTGCTTGTTGAATGGCGTTTTGTCCCGTTGTTGCATCTAAAACCAACAAGACTTCCTTAGTGGCCTCACCGTATTCTCTATCCACCACTTTAAATACTTTGCCTAATTCATTCATCAAATTCTTTTTATTGTGTAGCCTTCCAGCTGTATCACAAATTAATACATCAACCTTTCTTGCCTTAGCTGCTTGAATTGCATCAAATATCACAGCTGCAGGATCAGATCCCTCTTGATGCTTAACTACCTCTACCCCAACTCGTTGGGCCCAAATTTCTAATTGCTCACTTGCGGCTGCACGAAAAGTATCTCCAGCAGCTAATAATACTTTTTTACCATCCTGCTTAAATCGATGAGCCATCTTTCCTATGGATGTGGTTTTCCCAACGCCATTAACGCCAACCACTAATACAATTGCGGGACCAGGCTCTATATTTACTTGGGCATCAGGTAATCGTTGTAAAATTTCAATTAAAGCTTCCTTCAGCAATTCCTTTACTTGTTCAGGCTCCGACACCTTTTTTTCTTTAATTTTATCCCGTAATCCATCAATAATCTCCATTGTTGTTTTAACACCAATGTCTGATGTGATCAGTATTTCCTCTAATTCTTCAAAAAGCGCTTCATCTATTTTCTTATAGGACTTTAACAACTCATCTACCTTACCTGTAATTCCTTGTTTCGTCTTAGATAGACCTTCCTTTAGTCTTTTAAATAAACTGAGAGGGCCTTCACCTTCTTTATTTTGCACTTGAATTGCTTCTTCCATTTCTGCTTCGGCAGTTTCATCAAGATGCTCTGGGTTTTCTAACAAAGTTAAAGAAACATCCTCCATTTGTTTATTAGATTCATCTAGTTGTTTTTTAATTTGGTCTTCTGCTTCATTTTTAACGTCTATACATTCTGATTCCTTATCTACTTTTAATTCCTCTTCTATTTCTACTTCCTCTGTTTCTATTATGTCTTCTACTTCTTCTTGATCTCTTTCTAAATCCTCTGACTCTACATCTTTATCTACAGCACTATCCTCGGTCTTTTCTTGCTTTATCAGCCTATTGAAAAACTTTTTAAACATGTACATCCTCCTAGCTTGCAATTGTATTATTCTTATCTTCAGTTAGTTTAACAGATACTAATTGTGATACGCCTTCACTCTCCATTGTAACACCGTATAACTCATCAGCATTTTCCATTGTTCCCTTTCTGTGTGTCACAACAATGAACTGTGTATCAACAGAAAGATCCTTTAAAAAATGCGCAAAACGATGTACATTTGCATCGTCTAAGGCTGCTTCAATCTCATCAAGTATACAAAAGGGACTTGGTTTCACTAGTAAAATAGCAAACAGTAGTGATATGGCAGTCAATGCTCTTTCTCCTCCAGATAGTAATGATAAGTTTTGGAGCTTCTTGCCTGGTGGCTGTGCCACTATTTCGATTCCACATGATAATGGATTATCAGGATCCTCTAATATTAAGTCAGCCCTACCTCCACCAAACAGTCTTATAAAAACCTCATTAAAGTTCTTCTTTATGTGTTTGAATTGAGTCACAAACAACTGCTTCATTGTTTGCTCCATATCACTAATGATTTTCATCAGGGATTGCTGTGCCTGATCTAAGTCCATTTGTTGTTGGTTAAGAAAATCATGTCTTTCCTTCACCTTAATGTACTCTTCAGTAGCATCGGCATTGATGGTTCCTAAAGCTTTAATTTTCTCTTTTAAATCTTTAATTTCCTTAACTGAACCTGTTAAATCACCTGTTTCTTCTTTAATTTCAATGGCTTTATTATAAGTTAACTCATAATCATCCCATAATTTATTATAGACACTCTGTTGTTGCATCTCGAGTCTAGTTCGTTTAACGTCCAGCTTGTGAATACTATCTAAAAGCTCAGAAATGACCCTTTCAATGTTTTCCAGGGCCTCTTGTTGTTGTGATGCATGCTGCAGTAAATCGATTTTTTCTTTTCTTGTGATCGAAAGTCGATTTTCAGTCTCTTTTAATTCTTTATTGAGCTCCTGTAGTGACAATTTACCCTGCTTTAATTCTTTTTCGAAGTCAGCAAACTTTTCCCTGGAGCCTTTAACTTCTTTGTCCTTTTCAACTAACCCTTCTTCACTGACACGAATCACATCTTGTACTGTTTCTATTTCCTGTAAGACCGATTTCTTTTGTTCCTCGATGGAAGCATATTTTACTTTTCTCTCTGTGATTTCACTGCTAATCGCTTCAACTTTTTGCTTTTCCCCATGCATCAATTCCTGCATTTGATTTAGCTTTTCTTGTATATTTTCGATCTTCATCTCTAGACATTGAATTTCGGATTGTATCATATTTGATTTAACATCCGTCTCATTAGCTGTTTCAATTAACTGCTTTAATTCTCTAGAAACCTGACTAATTAAATTTTTGATCTGCTGTTCTTCCTTTATACTTTGGTCTAATTGGTTACTTAAAGTGGCTTCTTCTATTTTATATTGTTGTTGTTCTTCCTTCACATTACTAATCTCTTCCTGAATAGCTTGAATGTGTCCTTCTAATGAATTTAATTGACTTTCCTTTTGTTTGTATACTTCAGTCTCTTTTTTAATCAATTCATTTAAATCGTCTAACTCCCGTTTTCGACTTAAAATACTAGTTCCTTTATTACTATTACTTCCTCCAGTCAATGACCCTCCGATGTTCAAAACGTCTCCCTCTATTGTGACAACCCTAAGACGATGATTTAAATTTTGTGCAACCTTGATCCCTTTATCCATATTTTCTACAATTAAAACCCGAGACAAAAGGTTTGAAAAAATTGTTTTGAATTCATTTGCACAGTCAACTAAATCATAGGCTACTTTAACATCCTCATGTTGTTGGATGATTCGATTTTCCTCTAGTGTGATGTTTCGTTGCTTTATGGCTGTTAACGGGAGTATGGTAACCCTTCCCAGGTTATACTTTTTCATGTATTCAATTAATTTCTTAGCATCATACTCGTTTCTACTAACAATGTTTTGAATGGCAGATCCTAAGGCTACTTCTATGGCAATTTCATACCCCTTAGGGACTTGAAGTAAATCTGCCACAACGCCATATATGCCCTGATCCAGTTCACTATGTTTTTTGCAAATTCCAAGGGCATTCTTGACACTTTTGTGAAAACCCTCATGCTCTCGTTCCATTTCCATCAATATATTTTTTCGAGACGTTTTATAGTTAATCGAATTCTTAGCGGCTTCAACTTCAATGGATAGCTGTTTGCTTTTCCTTAGTGTGTTTTCTAGTAATTCATGTTTTTCAATTATATTTTTGTTGATAAACCTGATTTTTTCACTAACGCTAGTTTTCTTTTCTTTTAATGTCACAATCATGTTTTGATTTTCTATTGCATTTTCCTGATGCGCTTGACCCGTTTGCTGAACTTGCACTTTTCGATCATCAATAGTCTTCTTTAAAGTCTTCAAGCTATTTAATTCACTTTTTTTCTCTGAAATCTGATTTAGCATATCAATAATCATTGACTTAGAATCTTCAATATTTTTCTCTTCTAACTCACTTTGATTCATTAATCCTTTTAATAAATCAGATTTTTTTTCTAAATCATTCTTGACTTCATCTATTTGGATACAAATCTCATCAAACTTTTTTAATCTCTCTTCTAGCTGAATGGACAACTGTATCTTATCTTCGTTAATTTTAGCCATCTCAAAGTCTAAACGTTTTATATTTTCATTATTATTGAGTATTTTTTCATGTATAAGATTTACATGTCCACCTTTTTTTTCTATCTGATTTTCTATGTGATGGTGCTGGTTTTGACATACTTGGATTTCCTGTTCTTGTTCTTCTATATGATTTTTCATATTTTGAAGTTGCCTTTGAAACTGCTCCTTCTCCTTCTTTTGCTCTATATGAGAATGATTCAATACCTCAATTTGTTCCTGAATATGTTTTAGCTCACCATCAATCTTATCAATCTCTCTAATGAATAAGTTTACTTCTAATCGTAGAAGGACTTCTTTAAATCGTTTGTAGGATTCAGCTCTTTCACTTTGTTTTTTCAATGGATTCAATTGCTTTTCTAATTCCGATAAGATATCTTTTACCCTATCTAAGTTTTCCGTGGTATTCTGGAGTTTTTTCTCAGACTCTTCTTTTCGTGTTTTGTATTTTACAATTCCAACTGCTTCTTCAAAGACCTGTCTTTTATCTTCAGATTTGCTACTTAAAATTTCATCAATTCTTCCCTGTCCAATAATAGAGTATCCATCTTTACCAATCCCTGTATCCATTAACATTTCCCTAATATCTTTCAATCGACAAGAAGATTTATTGAGAAAGTATTCACTTTCTCCCGAACGATAAACCCTACGTGTAATTGTGATCTCATTATAATCTAATGGAAACATTTTTGTACTATTATCTAGGGTCAAGGAGACCTCTGCCATTCCTAAAGCCTTTCTTTTCGCCGTACCGGCAAAAATAATATCTTCCATCTTGCTACCTCTTAGACTTTTAGCGCTTTGTTCTCCCAGTACCCATCTAATAGAATCAGAAATATTACTTTTCCCACTTCCATTAGGGCCAACAACCGCTGTAAACCCTTGTTCAAAATTCATTTCAATTTTATTGGCGAAGGATTTAAATCCTTGTATCTCTAATCTCTTTAAATACAAATTGATCACCTCAATTTTACGCTCATTTGCTACTGAATTATTTTATCATAAAGCAGGCGTAATCTCTATTAAAACTATTTAAGTACTTTTGTGATTTGAATCTCAACTTCTTTTTCATCTATATTTTCCTGGGTTTTAACAATAAACTTTGCCAATTGATATTTTTCTAAGAAGTAACTCTTATTACATTTCTTATGTCCTGCGACTTTTGATGCACTTCTTGGATGACAATACACAGTCAGTATACATCCCTTGATCTCGTCGGATTCTTTAGTATGTAACAATGCTTCAATTCGAGAGGAAAACATCTTTGATTCCACCAATTCTCTTAGGGCAGGATGATAAGGACCTGCGATGATACTTTTGCCATAGGCAATCTCCTCTGTGCTCTGTAATCCTAGTCGAATCACCTTAATGTGATTGCCTTCAAAGGCAACTAGTAAGGATTCACAGATATCTACACACTCTTCTAAGCCCAAGGGTTCAAATATTCCCTCATAATAATAACGCTCTAGTGCAGTATCACGAATGACTAAAGTTGGATATATCCTAACAAAATCAGGCCTCAATGAAATTAAGTCCTTGGCAGTTTGTTCAATTCGCTGCTCAGTATCGCCAAATAAACCAATCATCATTTGTAGTCCTAGCTGAAATTCATATTTTCTAATGCTTTTCACTGCTTTGAATACATCATCTTTGCTATGCCCTCGTTTGTTCATCTTAAGTACTTCTTCGTTTGTGGATTGGACTCCTAGCTCAATGATTGTCACACCATAAAATTTTAGTTGTTGTAAAATTTCTTCGTTAATATAGTCTGGTCTCGTTGATAACCGAATGCCATCAATAAGTCCTTTTTTCTTATAATTAAATGCCACTGTTAAGTATTGTTTTTGTACTTCCATTGGTAAGCCTGTAAAACTACCACCATAAAAAGCAATTTCTCGTTGTTTTTGCTGATTCGTATACAGCTTTAGATAGGATTGGATTATCGTTTCTATTTTTTCAACGTTCACCTGACTAGAAGTACCGGCTATTGTCTTTTGGTTACAAAAACTACAATCATTTGGGCATCCCTCATGGGGAATAAAAATCGGAATGATGTATCGATTTTTAGACATACTGATCCTTTATCTTTTCCACAGCTTCCTTGGCTGCCCTCTGTTCTGCTTCTTTTTTACTTTTCCCCATTCCATGACCTAAGAGTTGCTCTCCTAAAAGGACTTCTACATCAAATATTTTACTATGATCTGGACCAGACTCTTTTATAACTTGATATGTGATACGTTCCGAATGTTTACTCTGTAACAATTCCTGAAGATATGTCTTGTAATCTCTGAATAAGCTTCCCTTTGTTGCCTGTTCAACACTGTCTATCAAATGATTCAATACAAATGTCTGAGCGATAACCATGCCTCCATCAAGATATAAAGCGCCAATCAAAGCTTCGAAAGCGTCAGCCAAAATCGACTCACGCTGCCTTCCTCCTGAAACCTCTTCCCCACGTCCAAGTCTTAAAAAGCCTCCTAGGTTAATCTTTGTGGCACAACTACCCAAAGCAGGTTCACAAACAACATTAGCCCTGACTTTGGTTAGATCCCCTTCGGGTAAATGGGTATATTTTTTGAAAATGTAATCACTAATAATGATACCGAGTACAGAGTCTCCAAGAAACTCTAAGCGTTCATTGTGTTTGATTTTTTTTACCTTTGACTCGTTAGCATAAGAGCTATGGGTTAAGGCTTCCTTTAATAATTGCTTGTCCTTAAATTGATACTGTATCATTTCCTCAAAGTCTACACTTGGTAGGCCTTTATTTCCTAGGTATTTCATCGCCTTACCTCCAACCTATTTATTCTTTTACTTTCTGCCTATATTTATCAGGTTATGGTCTCCAGGGTATAAGACACCCCCCTAAAGATTGGCCGAGTAAAACCCTATAATTACGTTATATAGACTCCTATCGAACTTCCCAATTTTCAACTTCGGGAAAAATTACGCCATCTGAATTTCACTTTTATTGTACTACGTTCCTTTTGTAAATGCAAAAATAATTATAGGCAGGCATCAATACCTTCCTATAATTATTTTTACTTTACGATGTTCAACCTTTTATTGTCCACGGTATTTCTTGAAGAGCACAGTTGCATTATGTCCCCCAAATCCTAATGAATTCGATAAAGCATAGTTCACTTCTCTATTTCTTGCTATATTAGGAACATAATCCAAGTCACATTCAGGATCAGGTGTTGTATAATTAATTGTCGGTGGAATCACACCTTCTTGTATTGCTAAAACGCAGGCCATTGCTTCAATTCCTCCTGCTGCACCTAATAGATGTCCCGTCATAGACTTTGTAGAGCTAATACACAATTTACTTGCATGTTCTTTAAAGACAGTTTTAATAGCCATGGTTTCAAATTGGTCATTATATGGAGTGCTTGTCCCATGAGCATTAATATAATCAATCTCTTCTGGATTTGCCTTTGCATCATTTAATGCATTTTGCATAGCTCGGGCAGCACCCTCTCCACCTGGAGCTGGTGAAGTAATATGATATGCGTCAGCGCTCATACCGTAACCAACCACTTCTCCATAGATTTTAGCCCCTCTTTTTAGAGCATGGTCAAGGTCTTCTAACAACAACATCCCACTACCTTCACCCATAACAAATCCATCTCGGTCTTTATCAAAGGGACGACTGGCCTTCTCAGGCTCTTCATTCCGCGTTGACATTGCCTTCATAGAGCAGAATCCTGCCATAGCTAAGGGCGTAATAGAAGCTTCAGCTCCGCCAGTCATCATCATGTCAGCGTCTCCACGCTGGATGATTTTGAATGCCTCCCCTATTGCATTTGTTGCAGAAGCACAGGCCGTTACAACAGTTGTATTGGGTCCTTTAGCACCAAGAATCATAGAAATATAACCTGAGCCCATATTAGAAATCATCATTGGAATAAAGAATGGGCTCACTCTCTTAGCACCCTTTTCCAACATTTTTTCTTTTTGGGCTTCAAGTGTTTCAATACCACCTATACCAGAACCTAGTACAACACCAAATCGTTCTTGAACGATTTCTTCTAGATTACATCCACTATCCTCAATGGCTAGTTGCGAGGCGGCCACAGCAAATTGGGTAAATCGATCCATTTTTCTCAGTTCTTTTTTGTCAATATAATCCTCGCCATCAAAGTCTTTCACAACAGCAGCAATTTTCGTTGGTAATTCTGAGGCATCAAATCGTGTGATTTCACTTACTCCAGATACCCCATTAATTAAAGAGCTCCAAAACTGCTCTTTTCCTACTCCCACAGGAGTAATGCATCCTAATCCAGTTACCACAACTCTTCTATTCATGACTTCCCTCCTTTATTTACAAAGTCCCGATAATCATCGGGACCTTTTTATTTATTGATTGGCTTCTACGTATTTTACGATGTCTCCGATATTTTTAAATTTTTCAGCTTCTTCGTCTGGTACTTCAATGCCAAATGCATCTTCAATTTCCATGATAATTTCAACAGCATCTAAAGAATCAGCCTCTAAGTCACCCATTAATGATGTTTCTCCCTTAACCTCACTTACGTCGCTAAGTCCTAATTGCTCTCCAATAATTTTTACAACTTTTTCAAATATCATTTTATATTCCTCCTCAGATTTTTAATGATTTTAATTTCTAGTTTACTTGTATATTAATTAATGCTGTTAAACCTCATCATTGATACAGTTCCAACTTATATGTTCATGCCACCATCAACATGAATGACTTGACCCGTTATATAGTGTGCCTCTTCACTACTTAAAAAGGCAACTAGATTGGCAATATCCTCGGGCCGACCATATCTTTTCAAAGGAATTCCTTCTATTAATCCTTCTTTCACACTTTCTCCTAAGACTGCAGTCATATCAGTTTCAATGAACCCAGGGGCAACTGCATTGACGTTAATCCCTTTGCTTGCTAGTTCCTTAGCCATGGATTTTGTAAATCCAATCACTCCAGCCTTTGAGGCACTGTAGTTGCTTTGCCCAGCATTACCTGATACACCTACTACTGATGAAATATTGATTATTTTTCCTTTTTTTTGTTTTATCATCTTTCTAGCAAAAGCTTTAGTACATAAAAATACACCCTTTAAATTCACTTCCATGACAGAATCCCAGTCACTTTCTTTCATTCGAATAAGCAAATTATCCCTTGTAATTCCAGCATTATTCACCAGAATATCAATGCTTTCGAACTGTTGTTCAAAACTTTCTAGCATAAATTTAACATCCTCTGCACTAGCAACATTACCCTTCAATGCCAAGGCTCTTACCCCTAATGCCTCAATTTCTTTGACTACAGCTTGAGCAGCCTCTTCATTGCTGGTAAAGTTAATTACGACATTTGACCCGCAACGAGCTAATTTCAATGCAATGGCCTTTCCAATTCCTCTGGACCCACCTGTTACAAAAGCTACTTTCCCTTGTAATTTCAACAAAATCCCTCCTATTGATATTGACTTCTCACCTTATTAAAACCTTCTACATCTTCAATTTGATGAGTCGTCACGTTTTTTCCTAATTGCTTAGCAATTCTCTTTATGAACCCAGTTAAAGCTTTTCCTGGTCCAATTTCAACAAAAGTCTCAACACCTTCATTAAGCATTAATACAATTGAATCCTCCCATAAAACTGATTGACTCACTTGTTGTACCAATGAGGAGACAACTTCTTCTTTATTCTTAAGTATTTTGGCTTTTACATTGGTCACAACAGGTATCTCTGGATCTGAAAAATGATATCCTTCAAGATCCATCCTTAACTTTTCACCTGCAGGTATAAGTAGACTTGAGTGAAATGGCGCACTGACAGGCAATATAACTGCCTTTTTCGCACCAAAGTTCATGGCTTCTTTCACAGCTCTTTCAACTGCTTTCACTTCACCTGAAATCACAATTTGCCCAGGACTATTATAATTTGCGGTTTCTACAATTCCATACTCTTGACAATTTACCAAGCATTTTTGTAGTGTGTCACGATCTAATCCTAAAATAGCAGCCATTGTTCCCACTCCAACTGGAACAGCCTCCTGCATATATTTACCTCTTTTTTTCACAAGTTGCACTGCATCTCTGAAACTGAGAACTTCTGCCTTCACCAAGGATGTATATTCACCCAAACTCAATCCAGCCGTCATATGACAGGGAATGCCTACTTCTTCGATGACCTTAAGCATTGCAAAGCTTGTAGTTAAAATAGCAGGTTGTGTGTTTTCTGTTTTAATCAACTCTTCCTTTGGTCCATCAGAGCAAAGACGATACATATCCATTTTCAGATAATCTGATGCCTCTTCATATATACGTTTAGCAACAGGAAATACATCCACAAAATCCTTACCCATCCCAACATATTGTGCACCCTGTCCCGGAAATACAAAGGCTGTTTTCCCCATATTCTTATTCCTCCTTGCTCAATCTATTAACAATCTCAAGTTGCATTTTAGCATCCATCATAATTTCTTCAATGATTGCCTTGCAAGGCATTATTTCTTTTACTAATGATGCAATTTGACCTGCCATAATAGAACCTTCTTCCATATCTCCTTCAACTACCGCAAGTCTTAACTTCCCTAGTCCTAATTCTTCTAACTCATTTGGTAAAGCCCCTTCCTTTTCCAGACGGGCAAATTCTCTAGATAATTTATTTCTTAGTACCCTGACAGGGTGACCTGTGGTTCTAGCACTAATAATGGCATCTCGATCCCCTGCTTTTATAATTTTCTCTTTATAATTTTCATGTACAGTGCCTTCTTCTGCACAAATAAATCTAGTTCCAATTTGTACCCCCTCAGCCCCAAGGGAAATAGCCCCTAAGAACCCTCGTCCATCAGCAATTCCTCCCGCAGCAATCACGGGAATAGAAACTTCATTGGCTACTTGGGGAACCAGAACCATTGTTGTTAATTCTCCAATATGTCCTCCTGCTTCTGTTCCCTCTACGATAACCGCATCAGCCCCTAACTTTTCCATTCTTTTGGCTAGGGCTACCGATGGCACTACAGGAATGATTTTTGTGCCAATTGCCCTAAGCTTAGGCATATACTTACCAGGGTTTCCAGCCCCAGTTGTGATGACAGCTATTTTCTCTTCATAAACAACTTGCATGACCTCTTCAATGAAGGGTGAAAGTAACATCACATTAACACCAAAGGGCTTCTTAGTCATTTTTTTAGCTTTTTGAATTTCATTTTTAACAATATCTGCTGGTGCGTTACCTGCTGCAATAATTCCTAAGCCACCGGCCTCTGAAACTGCTGCAGCCAGCTCAGCAGTCGCTACCCAGGCCATTCCGCCTTGAATAATTGGGTATTTAATATCTAAAATATCGCATAGTCTAGTATGAAACATATTATCCCTCCTGTAGCACTTTTTTAGTCCATTTTAATACAGATGAGGCCCAAGTTAATCCGCCCCCGAATCCGACTAACACAACAATATCTTCCTCTTTTATGCATCCTTCTCTATAAGCTTCGTCTAAAGCTACAGGGATAGATGCTGCAGACATATTACCGTATTGATCCAAATTCACATGAACCTTATCCATTGGGAGGTTTAATCGTTTTGCTGCCGCCTCAATAATCCGAATATTTGCTTGATGAGGTACCAAGTAATCAACTTCATCTAAGCTAATATTACTTTTTTCCAATACTGCTAATGCAGCCTTACCCATGACCCTAACTGCAAATTTGAATACTTCACTTCCATCCATTGTGATACAGTGTAAGTTTTGATCAATGTTATCTTTATTGATGGGCATTCTTGTTCCACCACCTGGTATTGTTAGCACATCGCCTTTTGTACCATCGGCACCCATGTATGAAGATAAGATACCTTTGCCCTCATCCACTGGCTGTAGAAAAACAGCCCCAGCCCCATCACCAAATAAGACACAGGTATTTCGATCTTCCCAATTCAAGACTTTTGTAAGGGTTTCTGCACCAACAACAAGTGCATTACGGTAAAATCCAGTTTTAATAAACTGTTCTGCAACTGTCATGGCATACAAAAATCCTGTACAAACAGCCACTACGTCAAAAGCGCTGGCCTTATTGGCCCCTATATTCTTCTGTACAATACATGCTGTGGATGGAAAAGGCATATCTGGCGTGCAGGTCGCAACAATAATTAAGTCTACATCTTCTGCCTTGATATTTGCATCTGCCAATGCTTTCTCCGCTGCTTTTGTTGCTAAGTCAGAAGTTGCTGTCTGGTCGTCAGCGACCCGGCGACTTCCAATACCTGTTCGTGTTCTAATCCATTCATCAGAAGTATCTACTGTTTTTTCCAATTCAATATTAGATACAACTCTTTCAGGTAGATAACTTCCGATTCCTGTTATCCCTACTGATAAAAGCTTATTCAATAAAATCAGCCTCCAAACTTTCAATTTCACTCACAATATCGCCAACCACATCGTTGTTCACAAAGCTTATACCTTGTCGAATGGCATTTTTAATGGCCTTGGCATCAGAGCTCCCATGGGCTTTAATCAGAACTCCATTAACTCCCAAAAAAGGGGCTCCCCCATATTCACTATAATCAAATCGTGCTTTAAAAATCTTCAAACTTGGTTTTAATAATAAAGCACCAATTTTTGTTATATTATTTTTCAAAAAAGCCTTTTTCAATTCACTAAAGATTGTGGTAGCTAACCCTTCGGTGAGTTTCAATATAATGTTTCCAGTGAATCCGTCACATAAAATCACATCAGCATAACCTAACGGGATGTCTCGAGCTTCTACATTTCCTTTAAACTGGAAGGGTCCCCTTTGACATACTTTATATGCTTCCTTGGTTATGTCATTGCCTTTTCCTTCTTCAATTCCAATGTTTACTGTACAAACCTGTGGCTCTTCAATTCCCAGCACCTTGTTTGCATAAATATTTCCCATAATTCCAAATTCCAGAAAATTTCTAGGCTTACAGTCTGCATTAGCGCCTCCATCAATCAGTACCGAAACACCCTTGCTGGTAGGATACACTGGCGCCAAGGCAGGACGATCAATTCCTTTAATTCTACCTAAAATCAGAAGTCCTCCAGCTAGCAATGCACCTGTATTCCCCGCTGAAACGATGGCATCCGCTTTCTTTTCCTTCACTAAATTTAACGCAACCACCATTGAAGAATCTTTCTTTCTTCTGATAGCGGCTACTGGTTTGTCTTCATTTTTAATTTGCTCACTACAATGAATGATTTCTATTTTATCCTTAGAATATTCATATTGACTTAATTCACTTTTTAAAATCTTTTCATCACCTGTTAAGATCACATTCACATCGTATTCTTTAACCGCCTCAACAGCTCCTAACACAATTATTCTAGCGCCATGGTCCCCTCCCATAGCATCTATTGCAATTTTCATAAAACTTCTCTCCTTTTACTTGATTGCGACTAAAATAAATTTCCCTCTGAAGACTGGTATTTGGTTTACGTGAATTTTAACATGAACAAAGTGATTGTTTCCCCTCACTCTTACCACCTCAGCCTTAGCCACTAATTTATCTCCTGCACTGACAGGATTCAGGTATTTAATATTTGATACGCCGGTTAAGGCAACTTCTGCATCAATGACTGCCATAGCTAAAGATTCAGCCTGTGAAAAAATGTGATGCCCTCGAACAATTTTTGTTTTGCTAAAGGCCATCTCTTCTGTGGTTTCTAATAGAGATATTCCACTTTCCCCAAGAGTTAAATCAACTAATTCTCCAACAATCTCAGTTCCACCGATACTTCTTACTTTATCATAGTTTTTCTTTGCTACATTTTTTACCCGTTGCCTCAGTTCAGGGATTCCTAATTCCAAACGGTCTAACCTGATGGTTTGGATGCTAACAGAGAACCTTGTGGATAACGCTTCATCAGTTACAAAAGGATCTATTTTCAATAATTCTAATAATTGTGCTTGTCTTGTTGATTTATTTGATTTATTTGATTTATTTGATTTTTTAACTTCATTCATAAAAAGCACCTCTTTAGCACTAATTTTTAGTACCTGGTTCTAGAGTTAGTATATATTACTATACCTTAAAAATCAAGGGTAATTTCACATTTATAAAGATTAATTATCACATTATTTTCTATGAAAAACAATCATTTCATATCAGTAAGTACAAGATGTTTCGCATTTTTGACAATAAAAAAATAGTAATGAACACTCATTACTATTTTCTAGCCTTACAATCATACTTTATTCAGCTGCTATAACCTCTTTACCATTGTAATGACCACAATCTGGACACACACGGTGAGGTAATTTCGTCTCATGACATTGTGGACACTTTACATATCCAGGAGCAACGAATTTAGAATTTGAAGCTCTCCTCATATCTCTTTTAGACTTGCTTGTCTTCCGCTTTGGTACTGCCATGTTTACACACCTCCTTAATCCTGTTGTAATAGTTTCTTTAACTTAGTCAACCGAGGATCTACATCATGATCTTCAGCTAATGTGCACTGACATATCTCTTTGTTGAGACTCTTACCACACTGACTGCAAAGACCCTTGCAATCATTATCACAAATTAACTTCATGGGTAAGCTTATGATTAATTGATCTACAACCACCTTTTCAAGGTCAATTGTATTATCCTCATAAAACAGAACATCATCTTCTTCTTCTTCATCAGTAGACTGGTCATTAAGCATTAATTCAGCATTAATCCTCGAATAGAATGCATGAATAAAAGGTTCTAGGCACCTACCACAATTGACTTCTAATTTTCCTTCATAAGTACAAGTCAAATATAGTTGTTCGTTGACAGCATAAATATTGCCCATTACCTGTATTGGCGACATCATTTTTAATTCTTCGCCATGATACATAATAGTATCAAGATTTAAAAGAAAGTTCAAGTCAACTTTATCGCTTTCTTTTTTAATTAGATTTTTCAAATCTAATTTCAAATCAATCACCTCTAAACTCTCACAAAATTGATTATACAAACGAATAAAAGCTTTGTCAAGTATTTTATCTTGATAGCCCTATAAATCGAGATAAATTCAGAATCAATTTGCTTCCTAGTGAATTTCATCCCCACTACCTTTAATAAATGACTAGATCAAAGATTTTGTTTCTCTTGCAATGGCTAATTCCTCATTAGTTGGAATTAACAGTACCTTTGTGGGGGTATCGTCAGTTGATACCACAGTCTCTTTTCCCCGCACATTATTCTTGGTGTTATCAATTTTAATTCCTAAAAATTCTAGCCCTTCACATATAGACTTTCGTGTTTCAGGTGAATTTTCTCCTAACCCAGCAGTAAATACAACTGCATCTACCCCACCCATTTCAGCAGCATAGGCTCCAATATATTTTTTAACCCTCTTATAATATACATCTAAGGCTAGCTGAGCTCTTTTGTTTCCTTCTTTAACTGCAACTTCAATATCTCTAAAATCACTACTTACGCCGGATAGACCGTAGACACCAGACTGTTTATTCATAATTGCATTTACTTGATTATGATCTATTTTTTCTTTTTCCATTAAGAAAGTGACAATAGCAGGATCCATGTCCCCACATCTTGTTCCCATTACCAATCCTTCAAGTGGTGTGAACCCCATGCTAGTATCAACAGAAATGCCACCGTCAACAGCTGTGATGCTGGCGCCATTGCCTAAATGACATGCGATTATTTTAAGATCTTCTATTGGTCTTTCTAGAATTTCAGCCGCTTTCATAGCCACATATTTATGTGATGTTCCATGGAAGCCATATCTTCTAATTTTGTGTTTTTCATATAACTCATATGGCAGTGCATACATATAAGAAGATTCTGGCATTGTTTGATGGAAAGCAGTATCAAAAACCCCTACCATTGGTACATTGGGCAGTATTTCTTGACATGCCTCAATTCCCATTAAGTTTGGTGGATTATGTAGTGGCGCTAGATCAGAACACTCTTCCAGGGCATTCTTTACATCATCAGTGACAACAACCGAACTAGAAAAACGCTCTCCCCCATGGACAACTCGATGCCCTACAGCTGCAATCTCATCCATTGATTTAATGGCACCATAATTTTCATCAATTAATGCTTCTAATACAATTTTAATCGCTGTTTTATGATTTTCCATTGGCTGTTCAATTGTGACTTTTTCCTTACCAGATGCTTCATGCTTAACACGGGCTCCAGCAATTCCAATACGTTCTGCTAAACCGATTGCTAGCACCTCTTCATTCTCCATATTAATGAGTTGGTACTTCAACGAAGAACTACCACAATTCATCACTAAAATTTTCATTTTGTTTCCTCCTTTTTTAACTTATATGTATTTGATAAAAAAATGTCGCACCAATATTATTAACACTACAATAATATAAGATTTTGTATACAATTGCAAGTTTTTTAAAGTTATTTGTCCTTAAGATTCAATAATCATTGATACTTTTTGTTTTTCTAAATATAATAATAGTTAACGTGTTTATATAAATAATTAGCTCAATAGCACAGGTGTTTTCTATCAAGCTAAAAACTCATTATTTATATAAGAGTATTGCTAATTTCTACTCTAATTATTCTAATACGATATAGGAGGTACTATGCGAATTTTAGGTTTAATTACTGAATACAATCCTTTCCATAATGGCCATCTCCATCATTTACAAGAATCAAAAAAAATATCAAAGTCAACTCACACCGTTGCAGTTATGAGTGGTCACTTTTTACAACGAGGAGAACCGGCTCTCATCCATAAATGGGCTCGTGCCCAAATGGCTGTTGATGCAGGTGTTGACTTAGTTCTTGAGCTCCCTACTTTATATGCCTGCGCTTCAGCTGAATTTTTTTCACATGGAGCTGTTTCGATTTTAAACCAAATGGGCGTGGTTGATGCACTGTGTTTTGGAAGCGAGCTAGGCCATATTGAGGCTTTAAAACAAGTAGCTACTGTATTGATCAATTCCCCAGAATCCTTTGAAATTTCGTTAAAAAAATATCTACAAGAGGGTATTGCTTTTCCTAAAGCTAGAAGCAAGGCTCTAATAGATCATTTTTCATTAGAGGATCTCTCATCCTATGGTATGACTACAGAGAAGATGATTGCCCTTCTTAAAAACCCAAATAACATCTTAGGCATCGAATATTTAAAGGCCTTAGCATTAACTAAAAGCAAAATTCAACCCTACACAATTACACGCAAAGCCGCTGCCTATCACTCCACTGAATTAACCTTAAACATTACCAGCGCCACTGCCATCCGTAATCATTTATTTAACACCGGGAATTTAAATGAAATGATTCACGCCATCCCCCCTTCAACATATGAAATATTGTCCACATGTTTTAATAAAGATGGGGGCCCTATTTTTGCTAATGATCTTGGATTGACTATTTTATCAATGATTCGGCGTATGACGCCACAGGAAATCGCTAAAATTCTTGATGTAGGGGAGGGACTTGAAAATCGGATTTTTCAATGCGCTAACCAAAGTAATCGTCTGGATGAGTTTTGTCAGTGTGTTAAGAGTAAACGTTATACCCTTACACGCATCCAGCGAATTTGCATGCGTATTCTATTAGATATTCAATTCCCTTTAATGAATCAGGCTACCCATGCTTCTACTGGTCTTTATGGGCGGATTTTAGCTTTTAATGACCGAGGTCGAGAAATCATTAAACTTGCCCAAAAAAAATCCTCTTTCCCTTTCATCACCAAAATCAATCAGTATACCCCTCCTAATTCATTTACTAAGAATTTACTAGATTTAGATATACGTGCTACCAATCTTTACGCATTAGCAGTTAAGAACAACGCTTTTTCAAAGGGAGAACAAGATCACCTCACCAGCCCTTATTATCGTAAAGAATTAACATAGTTTGCTAAGGCAAAGCATTTTATATGAATCTTTTGTTAAAAATCAAACTGATGATCTATAAAAATGATTCCTCCCTTAATCCTAGGCGCATAGTTTCATATGTATGTAAATATATATGAAATATATGTACCATACTTATTAGCACGATTTTAGCTGGGAGGATTAGCATGAGAAAAAGGATGACTGATTTTTTCAATACTTATTTTATCATTTTCATTGTTTTAGGCTTTGTAGGTGCAATTGTTATTTATCCTGAGGAATCTGTGGCAGCTGCTTACAATGGTCTCATGACATGGTTTACCATAGTCCTTCCCTCATTGCTTCCATTCTTCATCGGATCTCATTTGCTAATTGGTTTAGGGGTTGTCAAGTTTATGGGAGTTGTGTTAGAACCAATTATGCGCCCAATCTTTAATGTTCCCGGCGTCGGATCTTTTGCCTTCGCCATGAGCATTACTTCAGGTTATCCTGTGGGAGCCAAGGTTGTGACCAACCTTCGCCAAGACAAGCTTTTGACCCAAGTTGAAGCGCAACGTCTGGCTTCTTTTTGTAGCACTTCAGGTCCTCTTTTTATGATTGGCGCTGTTTCAGTAGGTATGTTTCACTCTTCAGAGGTAGGTGTACTACTGAGTATTGCTCACTATCTAGCAGCTATCTCTGTAGGTGTTCTTTTTCGCTTTTACAAGCGCACATTTACCCCTGCCCCCCTCAGAACCCAAGATCCTAATCTGTTTAAAAGAGCAGTGCAACAGCTTGAAGAAAGTCGCAAAAATAACCCATCCTTTGGTCTCCTTATGGGCAATGCCGTGAAGGAATCATTTAATACAATGCTCGTAGTAGGCGGCTTCATTATTTTATTCTCTGTTGTCATAAATATTGTAGAAATCATCGGCCTCGTTCAACTTTTAGCCCAAGGACTTTTCTATCTTTTAAAACCGTTACAGATGAATATGCAAGCTATCAAAGGACTCATTACTGGACTTTTTGAAATTACCATCGGTTCTAAGCTAATAGCCGAAAGCCAGAGCGTTCCTTTGGTTACTAAAATTGCTGCAACAAGTTTCGTCATCGCTTGGAGTGGATTCTCTATTCATGCTCAGGTCATAAGTATTATCTCTAGCACCGATATTCGTCCTACTATTTACATGGCTTCCAAGTTACTTCATGGATTGTTTTCTTTCGTATTCATCTACTTGCTTTATCCAATTTTCACTCTGTTTTTTACTTTCACCACTACGGCTACAAATTTCCATCAAACTTCAACTATCAGAGAGCACCTCTTTAGAAATTTTATCACTTCCATACAATTTTTTATCATGTTGTTGATTATTTTATTGCTTTTTATGGTTTTTACTTCTATGATTTTAACCATATTGTCCTCAAAAAAGAAGAAAGGACGAAGGTATTAACCCTTCATCCCTTTTAGCTCATTTCGATTTTCTTGAATTGTCTTAGCTGTTTGAACTAAGGATTCTTCTACATTAGATAATAGTTCATCAGCGTATTCTCTTGCACCTAGCCTCATTTCCTTAGCACTCATTTGGGCCTGAGCAATCACTTCTTCACTTTGGGCTCGTGCTACTTTAGTAATTTCATCTTGTTCAACCATTGTACTAATATGATTATTTGCTTCTTCTAACATCGTATCCGCTTCTTGTTGCGCTTCTACTAAAATCCGTTGACGTTCCTCTTTAATCCATTTTGCTTGTTTTACTTCATCAGGTAACACAATGCGCACCTCTTTTATTAATTCTAGGACCTCATTTTTATCAATTAAAACCTTATGTGCGAAGGGAATGGATGACCCACTTTCAATAATGTCCTCTAACTCTTCTAGTAAAGATAATACTTTCATGATTTGATCCCCCTTGTTTTATTGTTGTCTAATGACTATTATGATTTTTTTGACATAGCTTGTAGTACAATTTCTGGTACAAATTCACTTACATCGCCTTTGAATTTGGCCACCTCTTTAACTAAGCTTGAACTTAAATAAGAGTATTGGCTATTTGTCATAAGAAAGACAGTTTCCACTTCAGGGCATAGCTTTCGATTCATCAAAGCCATTTGAAGCTCATATTCAAAATCAGACACTGCCCTTAATCCTTTAATGATTACCTTGGCCCCCTTTTCTCTAGCATAATCAATTAACAACCCTGAAAAGCAATCTACTTCAATGTTGCTGTAGGGCTGGATAATTTGCTCAATTAATGCCACCCTTTCACCTAATGTAAACATAGGATTCTTATTGGGATTTTGCATGACGGAAACAATTACGCGATCGTAAATTTCTGAAGCCCTTTTGATAATATCTATATGCCCATTAGTGATAGGGTCGAAACTTCCTGGATAAATTCCTACTTTCATTTTCCTTCCTCCCTTGTGGTATAAAAGGAGATCGTTGTTTTACCGTAATTCTTTTGTCTGAATAGGGTTAGGTGTCCGATCTCTGCTGGTACTTCATCTAGATTTTCGTGTTCTACGATGATCATTCCTTGGTCTTGAAGTAAGCTATTCTGAACAATTCCTGCTATCGTTGGAACAATAAGATCTTTACCATATGGCGGATCCATAAAAATAATATCTGCATGATATCTTCGCTCTTTTAGTTGAGTCATTCCCCGCTGTACATCAGAATGTATAATCTCAGCGAGGTCTATCAGCTTTGTCCTAACTAAATTTTCTTTAATCGCCTGCACACTATTTTTACTTTGATCAATAAAATACGCCTGGTTCGCCCCACGTGAAAGCGCTTCAATACCTAGACTCCCAGCCCCAGAAAACAAGTCAATCACTGTACTATGTAAAATATCATTTTGGATGATATTAAAAAGAGATTCCTTGATTCGGTCAGCTGTAGGTCTGGTTTGTAACCCTATTGGTGACTGCAGCCTATATCCTTTAGCTTTACCTGCAATAACTCTCATATATTTCCTCCTGTCCAACCTATATTTATTTTAGCATATTCGTCAATTATTAACAAAATTTTTGTTTTTGAATTTGGATTTAATCAAATCAAAAGGGAACAATGTCTCCATTGCTCCCTTTTGATTTGATTTGACTTAATTATTGTCTTCCACTCATATTTCTTTGTGCTTGTTCTACTAGTCTCTTAGTCATGTATCCTCCTACATAACCATTTTGTCTAGCAGTTAGATTCCCTTTATCAGTTTGTTCATAATTAGATAATCCTAATTCGTTAGCTATTTCCGTTTTCATAGAGTTAAGTGCTTGTCGAGCTTCAGGAACAACCAGACGATTTCTTCCTCCACTATTATTATTATTCGTCATTTTCTTCACCTCCTATATCATTGTTAACATTAATTTTTACAGAGGAGAAGATTTTTACACTAGTAATTTTTGTCACAACTTCTAACTATAGGGTATTTCATCGTCTATTTTTCTTAATTGGTTGATTAACTTTTTTTCTAAAGCAGGATGTTCCTTTAAGAACCCTTCAAAGTCCACTTCGATGAGTTCTTTTATTTGTTGCTGCACAATTTTCAGTATTTTTATATGTTTAAATAAGTTAGCAATTTTTAATTCTGGTAGACCATGCTGCCTAATCCCAAAAAACTCACCTGGTCCCCTCAATTCTAAATCTTTTTCCGATATCAGAAAACCATCTGTTGTTTTCTCCATAATTTTCATTCGCTCCTTAGCAATGTCACTCTTACTATTATGGATTAAAATACAATAGGACTGAGAGTCGCCTCTTCCAACACGGCCCCTTAATTGGTGTAATTGTGCCAGCCCAAATCGTTCTGCGTTTTCAATAATCATCACAGTTGCATTAGGCACATTGACACCAACCTCAATCACTGTTGTAGAAACAAGAATGTCAATTTCTTTTCTTTTAAATGCATTCATCACAGTCTCTTTTTCTTTTGAAGGCATTTTCCCATGTAATAAACCGACTCGGTAGGACTTGAATATCGTGTGGGAAAATAACGTTGCAATTTCAGTGGCGGATTCCGCTTCAATACTCTCTGATTCTTCTACTAATGGACAAACGACATAGGCCTGTCTTCCATTATCTAACTCCTTTTTAATAAAAGTATACACATCTTCTCTTTTTTTCTTGGAAGCACTAAAGGTTTTAATTGATTTTCTTCCCGGAGGCAGTTCATCTATTGTTGAAATATCTAAGTCTCCATATACAATCAATGCCAGGGTTCTTGGAATGGGTGTGGCAGTCATTACAAGTATATGAGGGTTAGCTCCTTTGTTCATTAATGAAGCTCTTTGTCTCACCCCAAATCGATGTTGCTCATCAGTTACTGCCAAAGCCAGGTTATGAAATACAACCCCCTCTTGAATCAATGCATGGGTACCTGTCACAATTTGCACCTCACCCTTTGCAATTCTCTCTAGCAAGCGTTCCTTATTCTTTTTAGTCATACTCCCTACCAGCAGTCCTACTTCAATGTTTAAAGGGCTTAAGAGCTCCTTGAGGGCCTCATAATGCTGTTCCGCTAGTATTTCTGTCGGCGCCATCATAGCCCCTTGATAACCATTTAATACGCAGTTCAGTAGCGCACAAACTGCTACAATTGTTTTTCCTGAACCTACATCTCCTTGTACCAGCCGATTCATAGGCGTTGTCCTTTGTATATCATCAAAAATTTCATCTAAAGTCTTTCTTTGTGCACTTGTTAATCGAAAGGGAAGTCCTTGGATAAATTCATAAACATCATCTTTTATATGTAGTGCAATACTGGATTTTTGTTTTTTGAACTGCTTCTTAATAGACAAAAGACTTAAGTTAAGCAAAAAAAACTCATCAAACACCAGACGGTATTTCGCTACCTTGAGATCTTGTGTTGTTTTAGGAAAATGAATACCACAAAGGGCAAATCTGAGATCACACAAACGATTTTTTTTGATAATCTCTTCAGGCAAAAACTCTGGAAACTCTTTAATTGTGCTTAAGAGCTGTTTTTGCATTCGGTAAATTTCTTTTTGTGTTAATCCCTCTGTAGTTGAGTAAATCGGTATAACTTGTGCTTCTGAATTCGCCGACTCCACGCGCTCATAGACAGGGTTCGTTATTTCAAGACCCTTATATCCGACTTTCACCTTACCATTGACCATCACTTCGGTACCCATTGTCAAATTTTTTTTAAGAAAGGGCTGATTGAAAAAAATAACCGAGACACTTCCTGTATCATCTCTCATTTTTACTTTCGTCAGGCTGAGCCCCTTCCGTATTTTAGAAATTTGCGGTTCTTCTATAATACGTCCATATATAGTTACCTTTTCTCCTGCTACTAGATGACTTACCTTTTTTGTATTTCTACGATCATCATAATCCCTTGGAAAATGGTATAGCATTTCCTGGACGGTTTCAATATTTAAACGTTTTAGTCTAGCCGCTTTTTTGGGACCAACACCCTTAATAAATTGTATGTTTTCCTCAAAACTATCCTTCATTTCATCACCTCTACTCATAAATTTATCCTGGGGTAGCTGTAGTTGTCCCTCAATTAGAAAAAGAAACAGTCAAGACTGTTTCTTTATTCCACTGAAAAAATATAATAATAAAGTGGCTGTCCACCGTAGTAAATCTCGATGTCTAAATCTCCATAGATTGCTTCTAATCTTTGTACTATCTGATTTGCTTCTTTTTCCGTCACATCCTGACCATAAAAAACAGTAATCATTTCCGTATCATCTTCTACTATCTTATCTAGTAGTTCTAAGGAAACCGTCATCATGTCTTGTCCAACAGACTTTATTTCTTTTTCACCTATGCCAATGATGTCACCCTCATTGATTGTCATTTCATTAAAGCTAGTATCCCTTACAGCGTAGGTAATTTGTCCTGTTCGCACATGAGTAATCGCTTCCAGCATCTCTTCATAGTTTTCCTCTGGCGTGCTCTCATTATTAAATGCCAATAATGCCGAAATTCCTTGCGGAATGGTTTTAGTCGGAATCACAAGGATATTTTTAGCCGAAAGATCCTTAGCTTGATTTGCCGCCATGATAATATTACTATTATTGGGCATGATAAAGACAGTTTCTGCATTAATATTTTCGATAGCTTCAACAAAATCCTGTGTACTGGGGTTCATCGTCTGTCCACCTTCAATCACATGGTCCACCTGAAAATCCTTAAATATTTTGCTCAATCCTTCACCCATTGCCACAGTAATAAACCCATAGGGTTTCAAGCGACTTTTTGCATCTACTTTGTTTGTATCAGTATCTTGTTCCATTAATTGATGTCGATGCTGTAATCTCATATTATCAATTTTAATATCACTTAATTGACCTAATTTCAATGCATGTTCCATTACTTCACCAGGATGATTGGTGTGGATATGTACCTTTACAATGTTTTCATTCCCTACCGCAAGCATAGAATCTCCATATCCTTTAATTGTAGATTTAAATGCTTCAATGTCTACTTCTTTTGATTTAATAATGAATTCTGTACAATAGCCAAATTCAAGTTGGCCTTGCGCTTCATCCTCATGAATATAAGTTTGTTGTGCAATGTCTTCATCTTCCACTATGATGGTTTTTCCAGTTAGAGCTGCTAATGCACCTTTATAAATATAAAGCAATCCTTTGCCTCCTGAGTCCACGACCCCCGCTTCCTTCAATACCTGTAACATATCTGGGGTTCTCTCTAAGGTGTTTCCTGCTTCTTCAATGACCTTTTCAATAAACACAACCATATCTTTTTCTGTAGCTGCAATTTCAATGGCTTTTTCAGCACTCTCTCTGGCCACTGTCAAAATTGTACCTTCTACTGGCTTCATGACAGCCTTATAAGCCGTATCTGAGCCAGACTTTAATGCCTCTGCTAAATCCACTGTATTTAAATGATTTTTCCCTTGTACACTTTTAGCAAAACCTCTAAATAATTGTGATAAAATCACCCCTGAATTGCCCCGTGCCCCCATCAAAGAACCATTGGCCGCTGCATTAGCGAGATCGTCTAAAGAATTCCCCTCGGTGGATTTGACTTCTTTCACAGCTGACTTCATTGTCAGTGCCATATTGGTCCCTGTATCTCCGTCGGGAACTGGGAATACATTCAACGAATTCACAATTTCTTTATGGGCTTCTAGAGACTGTGCTCCTGCTATAATCATTTTTTTTAATAATTGTTGATCTATGTATTCAATTTTCAACCCTAGTCCCTCCTTAAGCTACTTTTCAACACGAACACCTTGTACATGAATATTAACCTTCTTCACTTTCATGCCTGACAAGTGCTCAATGTTATATTTTACTTTTTCAATAATATTGTTTGCCACAACTGAAATCCTGGTACCAAACTCCACAATGACAAACAGGTCTATTGTAATTTCATGATTGTCAGTCTGTACTTTTACACCCTTACTCGATTGCTCTCTTTTTAACAGCTCCACTAATCCACCTGCAGTAGATTTAGCAGCCATTCCTACTAATCCGTAACATTCCATTGCAGCAGAACCTGCAATAGAAGCTAAAACATGATCATCTATTACAACACTACCAATATCATTATTTAATTTACCTGGCATAGCTTAACCTCCTTTTATTCTACACGAGTCCATTTGTTTATTGACTAATTTTGTTATCTCCATCAAATCATTATATTGTTTAGTGTTCTCTAATTACCTGTTGATTATTTTTCATTAAATATATATAATATTGTATATGAATTAGAAGAATAGTTCAACAAAAACCAAAAGTTCCATAAGATTTCTTTCATTACATCTCGGCCCATTGATGCATTATAGGATTTGTTTTATAATTTCGTTGCAAAATTATTCTAATTGTGATAAAATTATAATGTTTTTAAGGTATATGAACATAGCTAAAGGAGGTGTTAGGAATGGCAAGAGTTTGTGACGTATGTCAAAAAGGAAAAGTTAGCGGTAATCAAGTAAGTCACTCCAACCGTCATAACAGAAGAACTTGGACTCCTAACTTAAGAAAAGTTAGAGCTATCGTTAAGGGAACCCCTAAACGATTAAAAGTGTGTACAAGATGTTTACGTTCTGGTAAAGTTGAAAGAGCTTTATAATCTTTAAATACATTTAAAGTTTATATGTTAAAGAGGCAGTATAAACAAGCCCTCCATTTGTGGTAGGCTTTTTATATTACCTCTTTTTGCTCTACCCTCACCTTGGCTCCATAAACCAATTTTTTTCTGCCCTTAGTGTGCTTTTCACCTCTGCCCCCCGAATTAGCTTACATCTCAATTAATTATCTTAATTATAGTAATCTTTGCTATTTTCTCACTTTCTTCATCCAATTCTGAAAACAAACCACCCTACGATCATACAACTGCAGGCAAATAAGAATATCCATAATTGAAATGGGAGTATATATATGAGGGTTATCACCCCCATTAAAAAAATGACTAATCCCATCACTTTTCCAATAGACATTCCTCGTCTTCTTCTCCTTCTTCTTCTTCTTTTAAACAATTCACCACCCACTTAAAATGAGACATGATTCAGAGAGCACCTTTATTTTCTCAATTTTTAGCCCTATTACGGCTGATAACGCTTCATATTACTATTCTATTCAAAAAAAAATTAAATGTCACTAAAAGATGTCAATCCCATCCTTTAGTAACATTTTATGATTATTCTTTAGATTTTATCACTAACAACAGGCCCTCCTTAATAGAGATGCCAGCACTTCCTTCTTTGAATTGATTACTGATCCCTAAGGAGCTTCCCATAGGAATATCCGTATCATTTAAAGGATAGGTCACGCCTGTTAACGTGACACCTCTAACCATCCCTCCAATAGGAATCACAGATATATTCTCCCCTGGATTTCCGTTTACCCTGATATTATCCTTAACAATTGTCACCTCATTATTCCTGACTTCGGAACATCATTCATAATAAAAAGTGCTGAAGCCATCTGTTTACAGAGGTTTCAGTACTTTTTATTTTTGTTTTGCACTCACTACATCTTTTTAATTATATTGGAGATTTCATTACTCAGTAGAACATTCTTTTCAATTTTAAATATGTCTTGGTTTATTTTGCTCTTAAATAATTTGTCTGAGATCATATATAATTTGTCTACTTTGTAATCAATCTCATCTATAACAAACCCTTCTAGACCATTGATTATTTCATGGGTAGATATTTCAACGTTTTTCTCTTCTAATTTATACTCTAATACTCTCTGGATGACTAAGGCCAAATAACAAATTAAAAAATGTGACCGGATTCTTCGTTCTTTAAAGTGATACACAGGTCTTGCTTTTAAATTTGTTTTTAATATTCTGAAGGACTCTTCAATTTTATACAGGGATTTATAAGCCACCATTATATCTGCTGGATTCATCTCTACTTTATTGGTAACGATGTAAAAATATCCGAAATTCTCTTGTTCTTGTTTAATTTTTTCTTCATCGATCTCAATGTTTATTTTCTCTTTAGGATTATCAACAGCTTTGTAATACTTGCTTTTAGATTTAGTTGTTGAATTAATTGTAAAATCTTTTATATTTTTTTTCGCTCTTTCAAGCATTTTATCTTGTTTAAACATCTCCCGTTCTTTGTAGACATCTGAATATTTTTTTATGATTAATTCATCATAGGTTTCATCATTGTGACTCACTTTTCTTTTACTGGTGATATAGCCGCTTTTATATTTAGCCTCGGCTTTAGAAGTGATGTTCCAAGATGAATTGAATTTCTTCTCTTTTAGATCTTTAGGCACTGCACTGCCCTTAGAACCTACAATGTAGTTAAGCCCTTTGCCACGGATCATTTCTAAGTTAGCCCTTGAATTTAAGCCTCTGTCAGCAACGATAATAATTTCTTTTATGGTGTAATTATTTAATATATCGTCAATGACCTCTTCCATGGTATGTAATTCATGTTTGTTGCCTTTGAAAAGCCTATAGGAAATAGGGATGCCATTTGTGTCTATTAATAAACCCATAACCACTTGTGTTTCATTTCTTTTATTATCCTTACTCATGCCTCTTTCTCTAAAACCGTCTTCATCAAAAGACTCAAAGTAATAGGTTGTGCAGTCATAAAAGGCTAAAGATATATTTCTTTCTGGAACAATCTTTTCCATATGTTTATTGAGATGTTTGAAAAGTTTGTTTTCATTCATTTCAAAATTACTATCATAAGACGTTATTAGTTCTTCTAATTCGTGAGAGGTATTGTTTATGTTAGTTTCTAATATTTTTTTAGCCTCTGAATCAACGGTATCTAAGAGAATCTCCATATCGTTTATGACTTGAATGCCATCTTGTAACGCTTTAGATTTATGTTTATTAAATCCAGAAAAAACATCCAAAGAGGAATAAATATTATCGTTATTTACAAAATTAAAATCATACAGGAAATCATCCTTTCTAGTAGCTACTTCAAGCTTACTAGAAGGATTGAATAATCTACCAAGTACTTGATAGAACATCATATCGCTAAAAGAATAATCAAGTTTAGAGTCTTTGACCATCTTAGAAAAGAAACTTTGTAATTCCAATTGGTTAAAGATTTCTAAGTATGGTAGATAGCCAATATTTTTATGCTTAAGAGAAAGCTTATCTTTTGACATGGATACAATAAAATCTTCAAAGTTTTCAAATCCTCGAGAAGCTTCATCTAGTCTAATCATTTCTTTTAGCTCAGCTTCAGCTTGCACAAGAGCTTTCTTACCTGATTTAGAATCCAAATCATGAGTACCAAAACCTTTAATCTGAATTTTTTTTGATTTCTTAGTTTCAGGATCTCTAATCCCCTTAGCAATTGATATGAAATACTTACCATTTGGTCTTTTAGATTTACTAATATACATGCACAATCCCTCCATAAAATCCCTCTAACTACATTATACATCATATTATTCACCACGACAAGTCGTGGGCGTAAATAAACAAAAAAATAATGAGAAATGTTCAAATTTAAACATTTACTCATCATTTGTTCTGAATTTATGTTCTGAAGTCAGGTATTACTATTCTATTCAAAAAAAAATTAAATGTCACTAAAAGATGTCAATCCCATCCTTTAGTAACATTTTATGATTATTCTTTAGATTTTATCACTAACAACAGGCCCTCCTTAATAGAGATGCCAGCACTTCCTTCTTTGAATTGATTACTGATCCCTAAGGAGCTTCCCATAGGAATATCCGTATCATTTAAAGGATAGGTCACGCCTGTTAACGTGACACCTCTAACCATCCCTCCAATAGGAATCACAGATATATTCTCCCCTGGATTTCCGTTTACCCTGATATTATCCTTAACAATTGTCACCTCATTATTCTCATCAAGAATTTTACCCAGAATTCTTTGCTCAATTACTTTAACCAGTAGGAACATATTGGCTAAACTATGATCCATCCTCGAACCCATTGCCCCTAAAATGGTAATTTCAGAAGGATTCTTATGAAAGGCAAATTCAACAGCTAATTCCGTATCCGTTTGATCTTTCTTTCTAGGGAACTGCTTGATTGCCACCTCATTCTTTTGAACCCAGTTCAGAACACCTTCTTCAATGGAATCCAAATCACCAACAAGTTGATCAGGAAGGATCTCTAAATCCATCAAATACTTTGCAGCTCCATCAGCACATATGATATAGTCTGCTTTGAGTAGTTCCGCCTTCACAAAATCTAAATCATTGATTTGTCCATTGGTTATGATTACAACCTTCATCGTCTCACCAGCCTATAGGTTACTTGAGGCATTTTCCTTTAACCTCTTCACGGTTTCAGGAATATCAGTGCTATTAAATATAGCAGATCCAGCTACAATAATATTGGCGCCTGCTTCTGCAATCTGTTTAATATTTTCAAGATTCACACCACCATCAACCTGAATGTCTATCTTTAATCCCCTTTCATCAATCATTCTTTTCAACCTAGCAATCTTTTCTAGCATGTTTGGAATCAGTTTTTGTCCTCCAAATCCTGGATTCACTGTCATCAGCAGTACCATATCTAGCTCTTCAAGTACATTCTCAATCATAACAAGGGGTGTAGATGGATTCAATGCGACAGCTGCCTTAATTCCACACCCTTTAATCAGTTGAATTGTACGATGTAAATGGATGCAGGTCTCACTGTGTACTGTAATAATATCTGCTCCAGCCTCAACAAACTGCGCGATGTATTGGTCTGGATTTTCAATCATTAAGTGTACATCGAATGGTAATTTCGTTTTGTTCTTCAAGCTTTTAATAATAGGAGGACCCAATGTAATGTTTGGCACAAAGTGACCATCCATCACATCGATATGTAACATATCGCAGCCGGCTTCTTCTACTTTTTTAATCTCTTGTTCTAGGTTTGCAAAATCTGCTGATAAAATAGATGGCGCTAATTGAATCATCACTAATACCTCCTGTTTTTTTTAATTTCTCCTATCATTTGCAAGTAGCTATTATAGCGACTCTGAACAAGCTGTCCTGCTTTCAATGCTGTTTTAACCCCACAGATGGGCTCATTCAAATGAACGCAGGATAGGAACCTACAGTCCTTTGCAAAGGGTTCAAAATCAATAAAATAGTCTGCTAGCTCTTCTTCTTTCAAAAAATCAATATTGAGTGAACTAAAGCCAGGGGTGTCGACTACCCACCCCTCTGTTTCTAAGGAAATTAGCTCTACATGCCGTGTGGTATGCTTTCCCCTGGCAATTTTACTACTTAGTTCTCCGGTTTGCAAAGTGACATGGGGGAGGATTCGATTGAGGAGTGTTGATTTCCCAACTCCCGATGGTCCGGCAAAGACCGTGGTTTTCCCCCTCAAGACTTTCTCAAGCTGTTCTAATCCAATAGAATCATTTTGACTGGTTAAAATCACTGGATATCCCACCTTTTCATAAATCCCGACTAACTCTGCTACATCTTCTCTTTGTACCAGATCAAGTTTGTTTAAGCATATGACCACATCAATATTCTGGGTCTCTGCCAAAATTAAGAAATGATCTAGTAGCGATAAATGTGGATCTGGTTGTGTAACTGAAAATACAACAATCACTTGATCTACATTAGCCACAGTGGGACGAATCAACTCTGTTTTTCGTGGGAAAATATCGTCTATCATACCTTTCTTATTATCCTCATCAGTCACTGTGATTTCTACATAATCACCAACCAGTGGTGTTAGCTTTTTCTTTCTTAAAATCCCTCGACCTTTACATTCATATACTTCTTTATTAACTTCCACATAGTAAAATCCAGCGATTCCTTTAATTAATTTCCCTTTACTCATTAGATTCCTCCCTAAAAGTCGATCTCAATGATAGCGCCCTGCTTTTCATCATCAATGTATACTTGGAATCGGTGTGTCCCAGACTCTCTTATGGGAACATACAGTTGACTTCCTTCTTCAGCGATATTATGTTCTTTGAAATAAATCGACTCTTCTCCTCCATTTATCAATTGTCTGATTTCGACTGTCACCATATTTGTGTAGTTTCTTAGATTGATTTCGATGGTCTTAGTTGATGCTGTCTCTTCCGGTTCCACATCTACCGGATCTTCCTCCTCAGGTTCAATGACTTCTGCCCCTTTACTGACAACTAGGTTAACGATTGTATTTTCTTCTACTTCTGTTTCTGCAGGTACACTTTGCCTGATAACGATTCCTTTTTCATACTGCTCACTAAAGTCCTCATCTTCTGTGCCTACCTGTAGCCCTGTTTGCCGAATGATTCCTTTTGCTACCTCCAAAGGCTCCCCTACTACCTTTGGCATAGTGTAAGTCATTTTCTCAGGTCCTTTACTGAGTGTATAATTCACAGCAGAGCCTTGTTTAACTCGAGCTCCTGGCAGTGGACTCTGGATCATAATCGTACCGATAGGAAGATCACTAAAATCATACAAAACATCTCCACTAACTAAGTTTTGCTCCTCCAAAATCAGAAGGGCATCAACAACGTCTTCATGAAATAGATCAGGAACTTCCACCTCTTCAGCCCCGGAGCTTACGGTTACTTTGACTGTATATCCTTTTCTAACCGTCATTCCTTTCGATGGATTTTGCTGAATCACATGGCCTACCGCAACTTCTGTACTTCTTCTCATATCCTCAGTTAATTCTAATCCTAGTTCTTTAACCTCATCTCTGACTAATCCAATTTCTTTACCTTCAAAATCCGGTACTTTCACGTCTTCATTTCTAAAAATATCCCCAGCATAAAATAAGCCTACAGTAACAACAATAGCCATAATAAATGCTGCCAGGACTGCTGCTGCCACAACCAACTTTTTAGGTCCCTTTGATTTTTTAACCCTACCACCAGTTTGATTTTTTATATTGTTCCTAGAGGATTCTTCTGTTTTAATCATAGGAATCACTTGAGTAGGACAATCTTGTTCCTCATCTTCATCACGGTAGATTATTGTTTCAGGATCTCTACTTAACTTATCTAGATCATTTATTAATAATTCTGCACTTCCATACCTTAATGATTGTTCCTTCTCAATAAGCTTAAGTATAATATTTTCTAATCCTTTGGGAATATCTGGATTAACAGTTGAAGGGGCAGCGGGTTTTTCTTGAATTTGTTTTAGTGCCACTGTAATTGGACTGTCTCCCTCAAAGGGAACAACACCAGTAATCATCTCATACATAACGATTCCTAATGCATAAAAATCTGATTTTTCATCAGTATATCCACCCCTTGCTTGTTCAGGTGAAAAGTAATGTACCGAACCGATGACACTTCCAGCATTAGTGATAGTAGATGTGGTAGCAGCTAATGCAATCCCAAAATCCGTTACTTTAGCACGGTTATCCTTTGTCATTAAGATGTTATGCGGTTTAATATCCCGATGAATAATATGATTTTGATGTGCGTGCTGCAATGCATTTGCAATTTGCTTAGTATAATTAATAATTTCTCTTAAATTCAAAATACCTTTTTCATTAATGAGTTGCTTTAAGGTCATTCCATCTACATATTCCATTACAATATAATAAATTTCATCTTCTTGTCCAACATCATATATATTTACAATATTAGGATGAGATAAACTTGCTGCTGCTTGCGACTCCTGTTTAAACTTTTCAATAAAATCCTTATCATTTGTAAATTCTGATCGTAGCACTTTGACGGCTACATGTCGGTTAAGCAATGTACATTTTGCCTTGTAAACCAAGGCCATTCCACCGCCTCCAACCTTTTCTATAATTTCATATCGATTTCCTAAGGTTTTACCAATCATTTTTTCACCTACCTTCTGCCTCTATCAAACTAATTTTTGCAAAAACAACAGTAATGTTATCATATCCACCACGTTTATTAGCTAATTTCACCAAAGTCTCACAACTTTCTTGTGGGTCCTGAGATCCTAGAATGACTTCTTCTATTTCGTGTAAATCTACAAAATTAGTTAATCCATCTGTGCATAGGATTAATCCCGAAGCACCGTTAAAATCCAATGAAAAAATGTCAACTTTCATATTTAAGTCAGTTCCTAATGCCCTTGTAATGACATTTTTTTGTGGGTGCCTCATGGCTTCACTTTCACTAATACTGCCATTTCTTACTAGCTCCGCTACCAAAGAGTGATCCTGTGTGATTTGTCGCACTCCGCCATTTTCAATTAGATACGCACGACTATCCCCAATATGTCCAACATACAATGTATTGCCAATAACCAATCCAAGTGTTACGGTTGTTCCCATCCCGTCACAACTAATGTCATCCACTGCTCGTTTCAGAATTTCCTGATTGGCTCTGTTAAAAGCCTCATAGAGTATACCTACAGTTGAAGCTTCTTCTGATTCATGGTCAATATATGTGGTCACATGTTCTTTAATTGTATTAATCGCAATTAAGCTAGCTACTTCACCCCCATTATGTCCCCCCATACCATCAGCAACCATATATAATTGAATATGATTATCATAGACACAGTAATTATCTTCATTCATATCTCTTACTTTACCAGGATCACTCATTGCCCCTACATTCATGATCATCCCTCCATTCCTCGTTATATTTCGCTAAACTTCACTAATTTCCTTTTTCTCCTGATCATCGACATATTTTCGCCTTAATTGTCCACAGGCTCCCTGTATATCCGTTCCCATTTCTCTTCTAATTGTGGCTTCGATACCATTACTTTTTAATATCTGCTGAAACTTTTTTACTTGACTATCTTTGGATTTCTGATAGGTTCTTTCCTCAATTGGGTTAATGGGTATTAAATTCACATGACATAAAAGCCCTTTTAAAAGCTTACTCAACTCATGTGCTTCCTTTTCACCATCATTAACATCCTCAATCAATGCATATTCAAATGTAATTCTTCGATTGTTGTTCTCTAAGTAATCATAGCAACTTTGAATTAATTGGTCAATTGTATATTTCTGAGCAATAGGCATTGTCTGTTTCCTTAATTGATCATTCGGAGCATGCAACGAGATCGCAAGGTTGATTGGAATTTGTAATGCCCCTAATTTTTTGATCTCAGGCACTAAACCACATGTTGATAAAGTAATATGGCGATTTCCTATATTTAATCCCTCAGGATCATTTACAATTTTTAAAAACCTAATGGTTTCATCATAGTTATGTAATGGCTCTCCGCTACCCATGAGTACAATATTGGAAATGCGCTCCCCCTGATCCTGTTGCATCAATAAGATTTGATCAATCATCTCACCTGCCCGCAAATTCCGAATTAATCCACCCGTGGTAGAGGCACAAAATTGACACCCCATGGCACAGCCTACTTGGGTAGAGATGCAGGCAGTAAATCCATGCTTGTATTTCATTAACACACCCTCAATGATATGACCATCATCCAAAAGAAATAGGTATTTAACTGTTCCATCGATTTTAGAGACAAACTTTTCTTCAATACGATTATGGGTAATTCTTGTTTCTTCAGATAATTGCTTGATCAACTTCTTTGAAAGATTAGTCATCTCTTCGTATTGTTTGATACCTTTATTCACCCATTGAAAAGCTTGTTTAGCTCTGAATTTTTTTTCTCCTATTTCTAAAAATAGGGATTCCATTTCTTCCATTGTTAAACTCAATAAATCTACCTTATCCAATGGACTTCCCTCCCTCTATTTTCCTACTTTTTTATCAGCTTTGCAATAAAAAATCCATCTGTGTGATGTACATGAGGATATAGCTGTACCATTTGCTCACTATGTTGGCCTGGCAGTAATGCCTTGTATTTTTCATTAATGTCTTCAAGCTCAAATTCATTGTTTTCCTTTAAAAATTGCTTGATTACATGATGGTTTTCCCGAGGATCAATTGTACATGTACTGTACACCAATGTCCCCCCAGGTTTAACGTATTCTGCCCCATGATTGAGTATCTCTATTTGTAATTGTTGTAATTCTTTGATGTCTTCTTGTTTCTTGCGATATTTTATCTCAGGTTTCCTTCTGATAATCCCTAGCCCAGAACAGGGTGCATCTATTAATACGCCATCAGCCCTTTGAAGCATGGTTGGGTCTAATTCCTTTGCATCAAAAACCTCAGTTTTAATGATTTTAACCCCAAGTCTTTTCACATTCTCTTTGATTAGCTTTAATTTGTGTTCATGAACATCCCTGGCTACCACTTCCCCCTGATTACCCATTAACTGAGCTAAGTGTGTTGCTTTGCCCCCTGGTGCACTACATACATCCATAATTAAAGCTCCAGGATGTGGATCCATGATTCTTGCCACTAGCATAGAACTAAAGTCCTGTATGTAAATCTGTCCCTTCAGATATAGGTCTAACTTTTCAATGGTATGGATTCCCTTTACCTTGAGGGCTTCTTCGATATAAGGGCTTTGTTCTACAGTAATTCCTTTTTCCCTCAAGGCTGTTATGCAGTCTTCTATGGAAATTTTCAATGTATTGACACGCACATATAAATCCGGTCTTTCATTATTAGCCTTTAACAGTGATTCTGTGAACTCATCATCAAATTGGGCCATAAATTGCTGAACTAACCATTTAGGATGGGAATATTTCACCGATAAATATTGTAAAAGGTCTCTGCTCTTATCGGGAAGACGTATAATCTCTTTTTTTCTTAATATATTTCTCAAAACCCCATTGATAAAAGCGGTTGTATGTTTGCAATATTTTTTTGATAAATCCACACTTTCATTTACCGCTGCAAAAACCGGTACCCGATCTAAAAAGAAAATTTGGTAAATGGCTAGCCGTAGTAAACTTAAAGTCCAGGGGTTCATCTTTATGGTTTTAGTTGTCGAAAATTGGTCAATCACATAGTCAATCCATATTAAATTCTCCACTACACCATAGACCAACTCAGTGACAAAGGCTTTATCCACTGGTGTGTGTGTCTCAGCCCTGAACTGTTGGTTTAATGCAATATTGGAATAGGCCTCTTGTTCTGTAATGGCATATAGTACCTTTAGGGCACTTTCTCTTGCTTTCAAAGTCATTCCTCCCAATTCTCTTTTTTCTTGAGTGTTTCCTTTTTATTAAAAGATTATTAGCATAAATCCCACTCAGATAAACCAAAATAAAAGGCGTAAATACGCCTTCTATCTTCTATCTTCTTCGATTTCTAATTAAAATCAGTCGAAGCATCTGGGCAATGGCACTGGCCATAGCCGCTACATAAGTAAGGGCTGCGGCACGAAGCACCTTTTGAACCCCTTTTCTTTCTTCATCAACAATAAACCCGTGAGCATCCAATAAAGTTAGTGCACGACTACTGGCATTAAACTCTACTGGCAATGTAACGACCTGAAACGCAACGGCTGCGCCAAACAACAATATTCCGATATCCATTAGCCCTGCCATACTAGGAATCAGCAATCCACCAATAATAAAAAACCAAGCGGCAGAAGATCCAAAACTAGCCACAGGGAAGATCACATTTCTTAAGGATAAAGGTACATATCCATTTGCATGCTGTATTGCATGACCTACTTCATGGGCTGCTACACTGACAGATGCAATAGAGTTACCTTGGTACACTTCTCCTGATAACCTTAATACACGTTTTCTTGGATCATAATGATCGGTTAAACTTCCTGGAGAAGTTTCAATAGGCACATCCTGCAGCCCATTCTTATCTAATATTGCTCTTGCCACCTGAACTCCTGTAAAACCTCTTCTTGCAGGCACTCTTAAATATTTTGCAAATGTTGATTTTACCTTTCCTTGGGCATACATGGTGAAGATAATTGCCGGTATTAAGACAATCATGGTGGGATCAAATAAACCATATGGATAAAACATCAAATCACTCCTTTATAAAATGTTGTATTGCTTTTTCAACTTCCTTCAAATCCACTAAGGTGTTCACACAGGGACCTTCAGGTCTTTGGTTAATGACTGCAACCACAGGAATTTGTTTCACATCCATTAACCCACTGACCAAATCTCGCTCACAGGCGATGGCTATAATTGCTTTGGGCCTCATGTCACTAATTCTCTTGCGGGCTAAAGTCCCACCTGTCACAATGCTAAATTGCACACCGTATTTCTCCTTCAGTTCTAAAATCCCCTCTACATTACATTTCCCACAACGTTTGCAATTATTAATATCATTGGTAATTTTATGAGGACAAAAGGATTTTTGAATACAATGGGGCGTTAGAATTAATATCTCTTCTCCTCTTATTTTGTATTCCATGCTTAAAATCAATTTATTATTTAAATCTGTATAGACTCTTCTAACAGTGTCTTTATTGAATTTTAAGCACTTTCCGATATAAATCATAAAAGGATATAGAACACCCATAGCCAATTGTAAAAGCTTCCTTAAAAAAGATGGAATTTCCTTGTCCTGCCACAGCTGTACAACTGCAAAAATTGTTGTGATGAGTAACCCACTAATTAAAAGTAATGTGAGAATAGCAATCCCTAATACCATTTGATAGATAAACACCTGACTACCAGCTGGCAATAGCCAAATTCCTAAGATTGAAAGTATAATAAAAGACAACATAATTGATAAGATCAATAGAAACTTTTTATAGATACCATTTTTACTTATTGTCTTTTTAATTTCCATCTTCTTCTCCTAACAGGACACCCTTTTCAATTGTATTACCTGCTAGATATTCTCTCACGTCTAATGGCTTTTTACCACTAAACTGTATTCTTTCAATCACTAAGGTTCCCTGTCCTGTCTTGACAAATATACCGGATTTTTCTACCTTAAGAATTTCACCTGGTTTCCCAGAAACTTCAGATTCTTCAATTCGACTCTTCCATATTTTTACTCGGTTACCCAAATATGTGGTATAAGCCATAGGCCACGGAATCGTTCCTCGAATCAGATTTCTGATTGCTTCTGCTGATTGGTTCCAGTTGATTTGTCCTAAACCCTTATCCAGCATTGCAGCATAGCTAGACTCCAGATCATTTTGTTTTTCTCCTACTAGGGTTCCTCGCTGTACTTGGTTTAATGTTTTGATTAATGTATCGGCTCCCAATGCCATTAGACGATCACGGAGTTCACCTGCGGTTTCATCCGCTCCAATTAAAACCTCTTTTTTTAACAACATATCACCTGTATCTAATCCAACATCCATATACATTGTAGTCACACCAGTTTTCTTTTCCCCATCTATGATCGCTCGATGAATTGGCGCAGCACCTCGATACTTAGGCAGTAGTGAAGCATGTACATTAATACATCCATAGGTAGGAATCTCTAAAATTTCTTTAGATAAAATCTGTCCATAAGCCACAACAACGATCACATCCGGCTCCAGTGATTTTATTATTTCCACAACGGATGATTCTCTCAGCTTGATTGGTTGGTAAAGCATTAAACCATGGGCCAATGCCAGCTCTTTTACAGGTGTCGATTGCAGCTTTTTCCCTCTTCCCTTTGGTCGATCTGGCTGGGTGAAGACTGCTACAACATCATATTGGTTTCCAATTAATGAATGTAAGGGTGCTACAGCAAATTCAGGGGTACCCATATAAATAACTCTCATTGGTTCACCTCTATTCTTTTATTATCTTATCTGTGAATAATATTCCATTCAAATGATCAATTTCGTGACACAATGCCCTTGCTAGTAGTTCAGTTCCTTGAATTTCAACCATTTTACCCTGCCGATTGAGTCCTCTTACCTTGACTATTGCAGGTCTTTCTACTTCTCCTGAATGCCCTGGTAGACTTAGGCATCCTTCCACATCACATTGGCTCCCTGTTTCCTTTATTATTTCAGGGTTAATCAGTTCAATGACGCCCTCTCCCACATCAATCACAATCACTTGTTTTAGAATTCCCACCTGAGGTGCTGCTAAACCCACCCCATCTGCTTCGTACATGGTTTCTATCATATCATCTAATAATGTATGAATGCGACTATCTATCTTGTCAACAACCCTGGATTTTTTCCTCAATACCGGGTCATCATCTGTTCTAATCAATCTAATTGCCATAAACCTTCCTCCTTGTTATGTCTTTAATTAAAGCATTGAATACGGATTAATATCAATACTTGAATGGATCGTGTCAGGAATAAATCGTTGACGCTGATCAATTAAAAGATATTTTACCACTTTTTTTAATAATATAAAAGGAACTCCTTGATCCTTTAATATGACCTGATATCTATATTTTCGATTTATCTTACCGATCACAGAGGGGTTAGGTCCTAATATGACCTCATCTAAATCTATAAAACCCTTTTTATTTAAGATATATTTGATCCCATCTACAATTTTTTTCGTTACAGTAATTACTTGCATTTCACTGACCCCACTAAAATTAAGATTGATTAGCTTATTAAAAGGAGGATAACCAAAGGCCTTTCTAATCATCAATTCATCCTCATAGAATGTCCGATAGTCATGCTTAGAAGCGGCTAAAATACTATAGTGATCTGGATCATATGTTTGTAAAATAACAACTCCAGGATCTAATCCTCGCCCCGCTCTTCCAGCAACCTGGGTAATCAATTGAAATGTCTTTTCCGAGGCACGAAAATCCGGAAAATTTAACATCATATCCGCAGAGACAATCCCCACTAATGTGACATTTGGAAAGTCTAATCCCTTGGCAATCATTTGAGTTCCAATTAAAATATCAATTTCGCCCTTTTTAAATCGTTCTAATATTCTGCCATGGGAACCCTTCCGACTGGTTGTGTCCAAATCCATCCGCTCTACATTGGCCTTGGAAAATTGCTGTTGTACGATCTTCTCCATCTTCTGAGTTCCTGTTCCAAAATATTTAATATAGGAACTGCTACACTCCGGACAAATTCGTGGGGGTTCCAGAGATTCTCCACAGTAGTGACATTGTAAATTCCCACTAGCCATATGATAGGTCATTGAGATATCACAATGCTTACACTTAACAACATACCCACACTGTCGACAAGAAATAAAGGTTGAGTATCCTCTTCGGTTTAAAAATAATATCGTCTGTTTTCTCTTTTCTAAATTTTCCTCTATTGCTGTATGCAGCCTCTTACTTAGTATACTTTTATTACCTTCATCTAATTCCTCTCTCATATCAACAATTTCAACAGGCGGTAATTCACCTTGTGTGGCACGCTTGTTTAAAGTCATCAGCTTAATGGTTTCTTCATTTTCTGTTAAAGAATAATCTTCTACAGAGGGCGTAGCTGATCCTAAAATGACAATGGCATTTTCTATCACACCTCTTTGTTTAGCAACCTCCACTGCATGATATTTAGGATTTTGTTCAGACTTGTATGTATGCTCATGCTCCTCATCAATGATAATCAGGCCTAAATTCTGTAAAGGAGCAAAAATAGCTGATCTCGCTCCAATGACAGTATTTACTTCTCCACTTTGAATTCTTCTCCATTCATCAAATCGTTCTCCATCTGATAAATGACTATGAAGAACAGCAATGCCATCTCCAAATCTCCCTTTAAAACGTTCTATGGTTTGGGGTGTCAACACAATTTCAGGAACAAGGACAATACCTTGTTTGCCCATACGGTTAACTTCTTCGATTAATTGAAGATAGATCTCCGTTTTCCCACTACCTGTAATACCATGCAGTAAATAGTTCTGTCTCCGCTCCTGTTTTATTAATTGTGTAATTTCATCAATTACCCCTTTTTGCTCTTCATTAGGAAGAAATTTAGGGAAGGCAGCATAGTCCTGCTGGGCAAGGGGATCTCGTCTTACTTCTTTCTCATAAATAGAAGCCATACCCTTTTCAATAAGGGTGTTAATGGTTGCTCTACTGGCTTCCCCCGCAATCATTAAGTCTTTGATCCGCCATACTGGCTGTTCCTTAAGCAACAACAGTATCGTTTTTTGTTTTTTTGCATTCTTTAACCCTTCTAAGCATCGCTCTAACTCATGATGATCTATTTTTAACTCCATATAAGTTTCTGTTTTAATTTTTACTTTAGTTTTCATCTCATAGGTCAGATCCAACAAACCTTTTTCAGATAAATTATTAAGAATTTGACTCATATCCTTAAGCTCTAGGGCCTTATTTAGTTTGTCATAGGGTGTTTTACCTCCCATTGCTTCTAAAGCTTCTAAAACCTTCAATTGCTTTGTAGCCTGTGTACTTATTTCCTGGCGCCAATGGTCATTAATAAGCGTTACCATTTTCTCTTCCCGATGGATCATTCCCCTAGGAACAATACAATGAATTGCCTCAATATACTTACATAGATATTCTTGTTTTATCCATTGAATGAGTTTCATTTGCTCTTCTCTTAAAATCGGTTTTTGATCTATTAGTTCGATTACTTTCTTCAATCTTTGTTTGGCACCGGAATGTTCCATTATTTTTAAGACATAGGCTTCTAATTTTTTATTTCCATTTCCAAAAGGCACCAATACACGCATCCCTCTTTGAATTTTTCCCAGTAGATGGTCCGGGATTCCATAGTCAAATGCTTTATCGATATGATGATTTTTATGGTCTACAATGACCTGAGCTATTACTAACTTTGACTCCATCCCACCACCTCCTACCAACATTATATCAAATTTTGTTCTAAATAAAAATCAATATCAATCTAAAAATAATCAATTTTACGTTTTAATAAATTACGCAGGTCACAATTTTGCCCGTGAATAACGACAAAATAGAAAGGACATCATGCCCTTTCTATTTTTACAAATAAGTCTTTGCCTCATTTAAAATTTGATGAGCTATTTCCAGCTTGCTTGATTTTTCTATTTTGATGGTTTTACCGGACCGATTAATTAAATATACGATATTTGTGTCTCCACCGAATCCAGCACCATTCTCTGTCACATTATTGGCAACAATGAGATCTAAGTTTTTCTTTTCCAGTTTCCCCTTAGCATAGGATAACATGTTCATTGTCTCTGCAGCAAATCCAACTAAAACCTGTTGCTTTTTACGCTTCCCTAATTCCAATAAAATGTCTGGGTTTTTGACCATCTGAATCACTAGTTCATCATCGCTTTTTTTAATTTTTTGATCAGCCTTTAATGCAGGACGATAATCCCCCACTGCTGCAGCCTTGATTACCATATCTTGATTCTCGTATTGCCTGAGCACAGCTTCATACATTTCCAGAGCACTCTTTATTTGTATCACTTCTACATTTAAAGGTGGCTCAATATGAGTTGGTCCTGAAACCAATACGACTGTAGCGCCTCGTTTCTGTGCTGCTTCAGCAATGGAATACCCCATTTTTCCTGAAGAATGATTTGTGATGTAACGAATAGGGTCAATGGATTCACAAGTTGGTCCCGCTGTAACCAATACCCGTTTTCCCGCTAAATCTTGATCTTGGTTTTTCTTTTCAATATCTACTATATATTTAACAACCGCCTCGACATCAGCTAATTTCCCTGCCCCATGATCACCGCAAGCAAGTCGCCCTGATCCTGGAGGGATAAATTCATATCCTAACCCTTTTAATTTATTTATATTTTCCTGTAGGATTGGATTTTCGTACATTTTTGTATTCATTGCCGGAGCAAAAATCACCTTAGCTGTGGATGCCATAATTGTTGTAGAAAGCATATCGTCTGCAATCCCATTGGCTACTTTCCCTATGATATTTGCTGTGGCAGGGGCAATCAATAAAACATCGGCTTTCTGAGCTAAGGAAATATGTTCAATTTCCCAATAGCGTGGACTCTCAAACATTTCAGTGATAACAGGATTTTGACTTAAAGCTTGAAATGTATGGGGTTTAATAAATTCCATTGCTGCCACGGTCATAATAACATTGACATTGGCGTCGAGCTTTCTTAATTTACTCACAATATCACATGCCTTGTAGGCTGCGATTCCTCCAGATACACCTAATACAATATTTGTACCTTTTAACAAACGATCACCCTCTTATCTTTCGTCTTCATCAGTTTTTATATATGTTACTTTACCTTCATAAATTTCCTTTGCTGCAGTAGACACAGGCTTATTTGAATCAGAGTCCACCTTTATCTTGGCTCCATCTATGATTTGTCGCGCTCTTTTTGCGGTGGCAACAACAAGTGAATATCGACTATCTACAACGGTTAACAGTTCATTAATTGATGGTTTTAACATCTAATCACTCCTTCTAAAATCTACTTTTCAATTGTTCATATACACGATTAACTTGACATCTTTCAGCCCTTATAATAGCCTCAACATCTTCTATTGCACGCTCTATATTATCATTAATTACAGCATAATCATATTTAATGACTTGCTGAATTTCTGACAAAGCACATCCAAAGCGCTTTTCAATATCCTCTTTGCTTTCTGTTCCCCTTGAAATAATTCGACTTTTTAATTCCTCCAAGGAGGGAGGGAGTATAAATACAAAAACACCCTGAGAAAATTCTTCTTTGATTTGCAATGCCCCTGCGATATCGATCTCTAATAAGACATCATACCCTTTTTCAAGATTTTCAAAAACATATTCCTTAGGTGTACCGTAGTAGTTATCATATACTTGAGCGTATTCAAGAAATTCCTCTTTTTCAAGCATCTCCTGAAACTTCCTTTTGTCCAAGAATTGATAGTTCACCCCATCTGCTTCACCTTTTCTTGGAAGTCTTGTGGTTGCAGAAACGGAAATCTTAATCTCTGGATTTTTTTCTAGTAATCGCTTACAGATCGTTCCTTTACCAGCTCCTGATGGTCCTGAAACCACTATTAATAATCCTTGTTTTTGCATATTTCCTCCTCTTTTAGCCAATCTACTCTATTTCAGCTGACGCTTCCACTTCTTTATTGGCATCCTTTGAGTTTAAACGGTGTGCAACAGTCTCCGGCTGTACAGCAGACAAGATGATATGATCACTGTCAGTGACAATAACGGCTCGCGTTCTCCTACCATATGTTGCATCGATAAGCATTCCCCGTTCTCTAGCTTCTTGAATAATTCTCTTGATGGGCGCTGATTCTGGACTTACAATAGCCACAATGCGACTAGCTGAAACAATATTGCCAAATCCAATATTGATTAATTTGATATTCATCATATTTCCTCCCCAATTCACGCTACTCTATATTTTGTACTTGTTCTCTCATTTTTTCTAGTTCACTTTTTAAATTAACCACAATATTTGTGATGATCAAATCATTTGCCTTAGAGCCAATTGTATTGATTTCGCGATTCATCTCTTGTATAATAAAGTCCAGCTTTCTACCAATGGACTCTTCTTCTTCCAAAGCTTGTCGGAATTGGTGAATATGACTATTTAAACGAACAACTTCCTCAGTGATATTGCTTTTATCTGCAAACAACGCCACTTCCGTTGCAATTCGTTGATCATCTAGCGTAAATTCTTCTTCAAGCAATTCTTTGATTCTTTCCGTCAGTCTTTGCTTATATTCTTGAACTACCTGAGGACTGCGTTCTTCAACGGCTTGGTTGAAGGATTCCACTAGTTTTAATCTCTTCACAAGGTCTTCATTTAGCTTGCGGCCTTCTTCCACTCTCATGATCGTCAGTTGTTTCATGGCGAGAATTATGCTCTCCTTCAAACATTGCCAAATTTCCGCTTCATCCTCTTCCACTTTATCTAATGAAATTACATCAGAAAAGCTAGCTACATTCGATACGGTGATGTCATTTTCAATTCCCAACATTTTCTCTAGGCTTTGTAGGGCAGTGACATATTCATTGGCTAAATGCTGGTCAACGACAACCTTGACATCGCTCTCTCCGATATTTTCATAGCTAATGTAAGCATCAATTCTACCCCGCTTTACTTTTTCCTTAAGGAGTTGCCTTATTTTCTCTTCTAAATATGTAAACCTCTTTGGCATTTTAATACTAACATCTAAGTATCTATGGTTCACAGTCTTAATTTCAATATTAAAACATCTATGCTGTTTTTGTACTTCTCCTCTTCCAAAACCCGTCATGCTTTTCAGCATCTTATTCATCCTTCCATCTATTTGATTAATGAGTTTAGGTAAACCCCCTTACAAATATCCTTTGCTGGTCCCTCCATATAGATGTCACCCTCTGGAGCGATTTCTATATCAAGTTTCCCACCCTCTATCTCAACCACTACATTAGGACCTACCAGTGACAAGTGATTAGCAATGCCACAAACACTGCTAACACCTGTTCCACAAGCTAATGTATAACCTGCTCCTCTTTCCCAGGTTCTGACTCGAATTGTATTTTGATTTATAATTTGTGCAAAGTTTACATTTGTATTTTCAGGAAACAATTGATGGTTTTCAATGATTTTCCCTACCCTTTTCACTCGATCTAAATCCAAAGTTTCCATGAAAATAATCGTATGTGGTACTCCTAGTAGTACGGTTGATATGGTGTATTTCTCACCATCTATCATTAATTGTTCATTAATAAATTGAAGTCCTTCACTATTAACAGGAATTTGTTTGGGATCCAAAACCATCTTCCCCATGTTTACTCTGACTGAGCTTACCTTTTCTTCTACGGTTGCTACTTGTAATTCTTTTACCCCTGATAATGTTTCAACTGTAAAGATTTCTTTCTTCACTAAGCCTTCATCATAAACAAATTTTGCAAAACAACGAATCCCATTCCCACACATTCCAGCCTCTGAACCATCGCTGTTAAAGTACTTCATCTGGACGTCAGCAACACTGGACTCTTTAACAATCATCAACCCATCTGCGCCAATCCCAAAATGTCTATGACAAACTTCCTTTGCCAGTTGATTGAAATGTTGTTCAAAGGGATAATCCTCATAGTAAATCATAATAAAATCATTTCCAGTTCCATGCATTTTTTTAAATTTAATTTCCATTAATACACCTCCTCTTAATCCCCTTCTAATTCATATTTCCTTTAATTTTCAAAGGAAAGAGCAGTATAATTGCATTGTGCACTAATCCTTTATATATTATAACAAAACTTTCGCCAGAAAACTACTTGAAACGTCGATCTACACTTTCAAAGTAAACCTAATCCCATTATATCATGTATAGACTTTACCTACTTCACTCATTTCTTTTTTATTTTATCCTTTTTAATATTGCATTTTCGTAATCATTTACTATTTATCTGTTCACAGGTATTTGCTTTCATTTTACAGCAATCACCCTTTTATGCTATGATGATTACAATATGAACAGGAGGAATCAAGATGCCCTTAGATGGATTTTCAATCGCAGCATTAACCCAAGAATTCCAACAAATTTTACCCATAAATAAAATAGAGAAGGTATACCAGCCCGAAAAAGATGAAATCACCCTATTGATCAGAAGCCAGGGAACAAACTATAGGTTATTACTAACTGCAAGTAGCAATTTTCCAAGAGCTCAATTCACAAGTACCCCTAAAGAAAACCCTTCGGTGGCACCAAACTTTTGCATGCTACTACGAAAGCATATTCAAGGAGGTAGAATTGTACAAATAAAACAGCCTGACTTCGAAAGAGTCATTAGATTTACAATTGAGACCTACGATGAATTAAAAGTGGCATGTTCTAGAACCTTAATTATTGAAATGATGGGGCGTCATAGTAATATCATTTTAATCAATAATGAAAACAATAAAGTTATTGATAGTATCAAGCGTGTGTCCTTAGACATCAGCCGTTTTCGTCAGGTTTTGCCTGGTTTACCCTATCAATTGCCACCATCACAGGATAAGAAGAACCCCGTAACCATCAATACCTTTGAAGAGTTCAAGGAAGCTTTAGATTCACAACCTGAGCATTCAATACAGAAGTCTTTATTTATTAACTTTACAGGGATTTCTCCTGTCATTGCTAGGGAAATTTGTTATGTATCCCATGTAGAAGAAGGCACACCTTATATTACTTTGAAAACAGAGATTCTTAGACGCATTTATGTGTCCTTTGATACATTAGTAAATCAAGTTAACATGAAAAACTTTTCACCACAGCTCTATTGGAATCAAGAAACGGAAGAATACATCGATTTTACAGCTCTGCCCTTTTCACACTTAAACCATTATGCCTCTAAACCCTTTGAATCAATCAGTCACCTTTTAGAAGGATATTATGCAAACCGAGATCAACGGGAACGCATGAAACAGCGTTCTCAAGGATTACGAAAAAGTGTGAGTATCAAACTCGATAGATTATATAATAAAATCCAAAATTTGAAAAAGGACTATAACAAAGCCCAAAAATCACAAAATGATAAAATAATAGGAGATCTCATCACAGCAAACTTACATCAGTTGAAGAAGGGTCAAAAATCTGTTGAAGTGGTTAACTTCTATGATGAAAATCAAGCTATGATTACAATCCCCTTAGATCTTAGGCTTTCCCCCGCTCAAAATGCCCAAAGACACTATAAAAAATATAATAAGGGCAAAACTGCATTATTAGAGGTAGCCCTCCAACTGGAGAAAACCCACGGAGAGATTAATTATTTAGAACAAATCATGGTCTCCATTGATCAATCAATGAGTTTATCAGATGTGGAAGAAATTCGACAAGAATTAATTCAAACAGGCTATATTAAACCCAAAGCCAAGGTCAAGGTTAAGGTTAATAAACAACAAAAAGTTTCCGGTTATCTACGTTATCAATCTTCTGAAGGAGTTGAAATTCTAGTGGGTAAGAACAATACACAAAATGATGAGATTACTTTTAAACTCTCTTCAAAGGAAGATTTGTGGTTCCATGTAAAGGATCTAGCAGGTTCTCATGTAATTTTAAAGACCGCTGGGATTTCCTATTCCGACCAATCAATTCTAGAAGCTGCTCAATTAGCGGCCTATTATAGTAAAGGAAGAAATGCCACCAAGGTCACGGTCTCTTACCTTCCTCGTAAGCACGTTAAAAAACCCAATGGGGCTAAACCTGGTATGGTCACCTTTGATCGTTATTCAACTATGCTGGTTGATGCCACAGAAAAAGTAATCAATCAGATTCAACAGCTCAAATAGCTAAATCAATCAAATTTTTCATTCTTTTAACCTGAAAACGTAGTATAGATGCTTCTCCTATACTACGTTTTTTGATCCTTCTAACATGACAGAGTCCTTTTTATCAATTTCCATAAGGCTCACTCTTACAATCTCTTCCTTTGATGTTGGTACATTTTTCCCTACATAATCAGCTCTAATGGGTAGCTCCCGATGCCCCCGATCGATTAGTACTGCCAATTGAACCATTTTAGGCCTCCCTAGATCAACCAATGCATCCAAGGCGGCTCGTGCAGTTCGCCCTGTGTACAATACATCATCTACTAAAATAACAATCTTATCGTTAATTTCTGAATCGATGGATGATCCATGGACAATCGGATCGTTTTCATCCTTTGTTAAATCATCTCGATAAAGAGTAATGTCTAGCATTCCAACAGGGACTATTTCCCCCTCTATTTGATCAATCCGTTGGGCCAATCGTTTTGCCAAGGGAACTCCCCTTGTTCTGATACCCACTAATATGATATCCTTAGCCCCTTTATTTTTTTCAATAATTTCATGAGCAATCCTCGTTAAGGCTCTTTTGATCCCCTGATCGTCTAATAAAAACACTTCTTTTCCCACCTTTATCACGGCTCCCCTCTCTTGATTAATTTTTACCTTTAAATCTGTTTTCCTCTAAAACACGCAATAACTTTTCAAAGTAAGTAGGTAATGCTGCATTAAATTCCATATATGTCTTTTTCGTAGGATGTATAAATCCCAAAGTTTTTGCATGTAATACCTGTCCCTTTAAATTAAACTTACTTTTTTTATGACCATATACGAAATCTCCTAGCAATGGATGTCCGATGTACCCAAGATGCACTCGAATTTGATGGGTTCTCCCGGTTTCTAATTGTGCCTCCATATATGTATGATCACCAAATCGATTGAGTACTTGGATATGGGTAACGGCATTTCTACCCCCTGCCAACACAGCCATTTTCAGACGATCTGTTTGGTGTCTAGCAATGGGTGCATTAATTGTGGCTCGTTCCTCTTTTATGGTCCCTACAGAAATCCCATGATATTTTCTCGTGGTGCTATGATCTTTCAACTGTTCCGATAAGAATTGATGAGCATGATTGTTTTTTGCCACCATCAATAAACCAGAGGTATCCTTATCGATTCGATGGACAATTCCAGGACGAATAATACCGTTAATTGATGAGAGTTTTCCTTTACAGTGATAAAGCAGTGCATTCACCATGGTATTCTCATAATTTCCTGGAGCAGGATGAACAACCATATCCTGAGGCTTGTTTACCACAAGTAAATCATCGTCTTCATAGACAATATCCAAAGGAATGTTCTGGGCAGTCACCTCTAGTTCCTTTGCCTCTGGTAATGAAACCACAATCACCTGGCCCACTTTGACAATGTATCTATTTTTTTCAGGACGTCCATCCACAGTGACACCATTATCCTTAATGACCTTCTGAATATAACTTCTACTCAAATCATCATATTGCTCAGCAATATAAATGTCTAACCTTACACCTTCATCTTCTTCTAAAACACAAAAATGTTGTATTTCCAAGGGCTACATCTCCTTTAATCAAAATAATCACTCTTTAAAATAACATAAGATACCAAAATTGCACCAAATACAACTGACATATCAGCAATATTAAAAACAGGGAAAATTCGAAAATCGAAAAAATCCACTACATAACCAAGACGTAAGCGATCTGTTAGATTTCCAATTGCACCTGCAATGATCAAGCTAAATCCTAGCTTCATTGGTTTTGGTAAGTCTTTATTTTTATACAGATAAAATAACATGCCTACTACAATACTTAAAGTCATGATAACAAAAAAAACTTTTTGGTTTTGCAAGATACCAAAGGCTGCTCCGCGGTTTTCAACATAAGTTAGATGAAAAAAATTAGAAATAATAGGTAAACTTCCAATTTCCATTAAGCGCCTGATTGCCATAAGTTTTGTCATTTGGTCTAGCACCAAAATGATCATCCCTATCCATAAATAACCCATCATCCATCCCCCTTCTGACTATTCAAGGAAGTTTTATTTCATATGATTCTTAATGTCATCATAAAATACTTCCTCTTTTATACTCTGTTTTGTTATCTAACGTAAATAATTATACCACAAAACCATGAATTCCAATAGGCTACAAAGGATAATTCCTTTTGAATATTCTTGAATTTCAACAGTTCCCTTCTTAATAAAAAGAAAAAAAGATACAAAAGTATCTTTTTTCCTATCTATCCTTTTCATCCTTTGTCTTTTCTTTAACTAGATCTACATCTGATAGTTGGTTTAGATACTCCTCTTCAGTTATTTGATCCAATTCACCTACAATTCCTTCTGGCTCCTCATCAAAGACCCCCAGATGATCTCCTGTGCTAAAGGATGGATCATTCTTCACCTCATTAAATTTTGCCACTGCTTGATATGCATCTTCTTCATCAAATCCTGTAAATTCGTTGTAATCACGATGACTGGTCCTAAAGGAGGGAGACATGAGTTTCTCTTCTACAGGACGATTATGCTGGATGATCTCTATGGGTATTTTATCCATGGCACAGACCATACAAATATTAGCCTCTGGCATCACTTCCAATCGTTCATCTGGAATACCCTGTCCACAAAGCTGGCATTCACCATATGTACCCTCTTGTATTTTTTCCAGTGCGCGATCGATTTCTGTCACTCGATAGCGTTCATGATTTTCTAAATTTGCTTGCATACTCATCATAAACATCTCTGATCCTAAATCCGCGGGATGATTATCATAGGCAGATAGTTCTCCTGTATTTTCTCTCATGGATTCATCATCACCCTGATTCGCTTCCATTCTTGTTAATGTCTCTAAAGCATTATTCTTCTCTTCATGTAATCTTCTCTTAAAGTATCCCTGTTTTTTCGGGTCCATTATTTCAATCCTCCTTGGCACTATAATCGATAATTTTCAATAATGTCGATTAGCTCAGTTACCCTCATATTATCCATTTTTCTACCTGAGCTATCTATTTTCTTTTCTAATAATTTATCTTTTTTACTTTACTCATTTTCTAATTCCTCTAGATTATTGTAACCTCATTCATCATTTTTATTTCATCAGATTCTTTTATCTAAAAAACAAATGGACTTGACCGCAGTCAAATCCATTTGCTTTGCAATATATTTTAATTTCATAATTCATTCCTTCTTATAAATGTTTTAGCATACCCTTTACAATCTCTTTTGAATGATCCGCAGCAATTTGAACAAATTCGTTAAAGTTATTATGGGCTGAACCATCAGCTTTGTCTGACATTGCACGGATAACAACAAATGGGATATCATTGACATAGCATGTGTGCCCAATGGCAGCGCCTTCCATTTCAGTACAATAGGCCTTAAAAACATCCTTCAACTTTGCTTTTAGCTCACTGCTACCAACAAAGATATCCCCAGAAACTATTTTTCCCTTCAATACTTTTTGCTTACTCAAAACTTGCTGGGCTGATTCGAAGGCTTTGTCCACCAATACTTTATCTGCAAGAAAAATTGAGCGTTCCATTCGAGGAATTTCTCCTATTGCATATCCAAATCCAGTCACATCAAAATCATGTTGTTGTACCTCAGTTGAAATGACCACATCTAAAACATCTAATGTTTCATGGATTCCTCCAGCAACTCCTGTATTAATGAGGATTTTAGCACCAAGTTGTCCAATTAAAATTTGTGCACAAATGGCGGCATTTACCTTTCCAATTCCACACCTAACTAATACAACTTCTTTGTTAACCAAAGTGCCAATATAGAATTTCATATCTCCAATTGTTTCAGTTCTTTTAATTTCCATCTCATTCTTCAAAGCATCTACTTCTTCATCCATTGCTCCTATAATTCCAATTCTCACTATTAAGCCTCCTTCTTATTGTACCCGTTTTTTCTACTCATAAAAAATTCGTCTAATGCGGCCACATCGACTTATCGCCCTAACAAAACATTTCGATTTGCATGTTTACTGTTTTAGTTCTTAAAAAAAGTCTCGTCCATTTTTAGAGGAACGAGACGTTTATTTATTCCTTATCTTCTAGTTCTTCACATAAATCTACAACAATGTCAAGCTGGGATTGAAGTAACGCTTTATATCGGTTTTTAAATATTTGCACTTGCCTTTTCATATCTTCATATTCTTTGCTTACTACATCAACCTGTTTATTGGCTTGATAAAGCAGTTCTTTTCCTTTATTCTCAGCCTCTTGTATCATTATTTGAGCACTTTTTTGTCCACTTTGTCTAACTTGCTCTGCTGTACTTTGTGCCACCACTAAAGTGTTTTTTAATGTTTCTTCTATATTTTTGTACTGCTCTAGTTGTGTGTGAGCCTTTTCGGTCTCATCCTTCAATTCACTATTTTCTTTATATAGCTTTTCATAATCTACCATAAGTTCATCTAAAAATTCATCAACTTGATCTTCTTTGTAACCACGCATTCCTTTTTTAAACTCTTTATTTTGTATGTCTAAAGGTGTTAACATACTTGCCCTCCTCATTAAATCAATTTATGTAGCTTGATAGAAGTTCTTCCAGATCTTGTTGTGCCCTCGATGTTTTCCACGATCATTCTACCTTTACCCCTTATGGAAATGAGATCACCACAACTTACCTCATTCGATGGTTTGTCTATGACTTCCCAGTTCACGCTACAACGTTGTTTTTGGATCAAAACATGAGCCTCTGATCTAGAGAGTTTAAACCCCGCGCTTACAATGGCATCTAATCTAAGAGAAGCTACATTCAAACGTATTTCTTTATATACTTTATCAGGTGCTTTGATTTCCTCTAGTTCTATCTCTCTTACTTTAACTGACATGTTTCCTACTTTTACTAAATTTAAAAGGACATAATCTCTTAGCTCTGTAGTGATCACGACTTGGCAAATGTCATCTTGTAGTAAAATATCACCTATTTTTTCTCTTTTAATCCCTAAACCAAGGATGGCTCCTAAAAAATCCCTATGCATTAATTGATTAAATCGTGTGCTCGACTGGATTTCAATAGCCGCGATAGGACTCTCTATATCTGAAGGATCCAAGTACGCTTGAAAAATAACTAATGTTTTTCTTTCCGCATCTTCATGTCCACCGATTGCAAAAAAACAAATTTCCTCAAAAGTATTCAATATTGCCAACATATGCTTAATTTCATAGGGCGTCAAAAAGTTCGTATACTTCACTTCATGTTTTCGCATGACCATTTCTACCTTGTCCAATAGCTTCACTGCAACAAGCTTCAGTTTCTCATCCTGTATATGTTCTATATATTGATCTCTATTTAACAAATCACACACACCTTTTATAGATAAAGTAATCTAACCCATTATAAAAACTAATCTAACTAATGCTGAATTGATAATATTAATTAAAAATATTGCTAAAATCGGAGAAAAGTCTAACATGCCACTGTATCCAAAAACATTGTAAATCAGATGTCTTACGGGTACTAAAATAGGCTCTGTAACGCTATTTACTAATCTCACAAAAGTACTATGAGGATTTGGATTAATCCATGTGAAAAGGACACGTATTAGAATTAATATGTTCATAATCCTAGCTAAATAATCTAATGCCTCAACAATTACTGCATTTGCAAACAAAATCTATCGCCTCCTTTATTTTTGCCAGGGAAATACACCCTTATTTTTTAGTTCTTCTTTAATATTGCCAGATATATCTACATTATTAGGTGCCAATATAAAAATTCCAGAAGCAACCTTTTGAATGTTCCCATCCAGTGCATAGATTGCACCATTTAAAAAGTCAAAAAACTTCTTTGCTAAATCAGGTTCAATGTTTTCTAAATTAATAATAACTGGTTTTCTATTTTTAAGGTTATCCACAATACCAGGAGCTTCTTCAAAGGAGCTAGGCTCAAAAATCACGACCTTCATTTGTGTTGTGGTATGAATGTTTAATATTTTATTCTTTTTACTAGTACTTGATATTGGAATCATTTCATCATCCATGCCATCTGCTTCTTCAAGCATATCCTCATTATCATCTTCAAATGCATCTAACCCAATAAAATATTTTACTTTATCTATAAATTTAGCTGACATGATACCCCTCCTATTTCCCGTAATTTCTTTCTCCCAGAATAGCTGTCCCTACTCGAACAAGATTTGACCCTTCTTCAATGGCAATTTGAAAATCATTAGTCATACCCATGGATAAATACTTCATCGTTGCAGTAGGCCCATATTTTTTTTCTAAAGTACTGGATAAAATCTTTAAATCTCTAAAATACATTCTCGTCTCCTCTGGATTGTCAACATAAGGTGCCATTGTCATCAATCCCACGATTTGAACATGAGATAAATCTTTTATCTTTTCTAGTAACCCTTCAGTTGCTTTAGGTGTGAGTCCATATTTTGATTCTTCTCCAGAAATATTAACTTGGATTAAACATTCAATAACCCGATTAATTTTCCCCGCCTGCTTTTCAATTTCTAAGGCTAAAGCGTAAGAATCCAAAGAATGAATGAAATCTACTTTATCAATAATATATTTTACTTTATTTCGTTGCAAATGTCCAATCATATGCCACTTCACTTTGTTTCCTAAAGCTTCATATTTCCGAGTGAGCTCCTGTACTTTATTCTCTCCCATATCACGGACACCCAGATCTATCAGTTGCTGCATGACATCAATATCCACAGTTTTTGTCACTGCAATCAATCTTACTTCTTCATGTTTTTGTTCTCCACGTACAGCAGCTTCTTTGATACGATCCAATGTTGTATTTAATCTAGCTTCTATGGACAAACCACTTCCTCCTCAATTATCTTATTCGGTCTCCATCGGAGACCCTTCTAGCATTTTCAATAATCTCATCATATAAATTAACGGTACGAACCGTAACAGGCTCCTCATTATCCTCCGTAACTCTAAAACTCCCATCATGTATCAGCGCATACTCACTATTTTGGGTTCGCATTTCAATAGGTATAAACCGCGCAAATCCATTGACATCCACTCTATATACGCCTATTTTCCCCTCCTGTTCCACGACAGCTTCGTGAGGTACAACTGCGCCCTCATAACTATTTTTTATAATGTCAAAATCTAATCGTCGATGATGATAAAAACCAGGCATATGTTCTGTCAAATCCAAAATAAGAATTGTACTTTCTTCCTCTTCAATCACACTTCGAACCTGGGCTCTATATTCCCTCTCCTGCCCTTGAGGTTTAACTCTTACAGTTCTACCTTCATCGAAGCCTAGCTGTTCATCCTTCCTCAAAATTGTTACTATGCTCCACTGATGGTCCGTAATTAATCGGATACCTCTCTCCTCAACCTCATGATTTGTTTCAAATAATTCAACGTTATCAACTGATATTTCATTTATGGATTTTAAGGTTAGGACAGATTCTAAACCATCACTTCCCATTCCAATAACCCCTGGCTCATCACTAATAATCACTTGAACAGCTCTATTAATTTCACTCAAAAGATTTTGTCTCTGTTCTGTCAGTTCCGTTAAATCCTGGCCTTCAAAGTGTCCTTGTCCCATAATCGAATCCTTTTTATTAATATAACCCTGCAATTGTTCTCTATATTCTTCTAGCTGATTATATCTTTTTAATTGAATATCACCTTGAATTTTATTCATCACAGCTTCAATTTGATCATCTAATTTTTCAATATCTCGTTGAAATATCCCCGCTTCATGTTCAATATTCTCCATGCTTTCAATTTTCAAATCAACAGATTCAAGACTTTGATGTGCTTTCTCATCTAAGTCTTGTAACCTTACTTCAGCAATCCTCTGTCCAGCAGCCACCCGTTCACCGTCATTGACATAATACTTGATTTCACCTTCACTCAAAGTACCAAGGTGCTTCTCAGCCCTTACAATCAACCCATTAGTCGAGACAATTTCTTGGATTTTCCCATGCTGAATCGTATAGGTTTCACTACTTGAAATGAATGAAAATGATCCCATGCGAGATATAAAATATAAAAAGATGATGAACAGTACGATTATTTTACCTAAGTAGTTTCTCCATGTTTTTCTTTTTTTTCTCTTTTTATGCTGCAAAAACATCACCTTCTATTATTATTCACTATATAATAATTCTCCATTCTCTTGGAAAGTCCTTCATAATCATACTAACTATTTTTAATTATTTTGGCCCAGGAACCTCATTTTAACAAGTTGAGAGACGCAAAAAACTCTATCTTCCAATCGTATAATTGAGATAGAGCTCTGAGTCTATGATTTTATCCAAATTTAGGTTTTAGGTGGTCTAACACTAAAACGTATTAAAAAATTTTCCATAACGACTAATTACTTTCAGCTTCTTAATCAACTTGATGTTTAGAAACTCTACTTCTTCTCCACTGAGCAACAGTATAATGGTATTTTCCTTTTTATTTGCACCAAGTACAGTACCAGAGAGTTTATTAGAATTATCTAAGCTTACTTTAATTTCGTCACCAGCCATAATTTCTATTGCACCAAGCATAAAATGTCGAATGTCTACTTTGTCCAAAATTTTAGGCTCTATATTTTTATTTTCAATATAGACAACGTTGTTTTTTAAATAATACTTTTCTTTTAGTACTGTAAATACGTAGCCTACAAAACAAATAACAAACAGAGACACAAGCACAGGAACCACATTATTTAGCGTCATGACGAATCACATCCTTTATAAAATAAGACTTATTTAGACGGAGTCATTAGTAATGCACCGAAGATAAAGTTAAGTAATGCTCAAAATTCAACTAATAGCATTATTAAGCCATACAAGCATCCTATAATAAATGAAAACTCAATAATATACTTAAAAATATCATATAATGCCTGTTGTTTCAAGTACTCTTCCTCATATTTAATTTCTAATACACTGGTTTTGTAAGGTTGCTCCTCTTGATTTTCCATCAAACTCCCCCATCCATGCTCTCGATATTTATATTTTACTTTTTTGATCTCATGACATCATTCTCATTTATATAAATCATTATATTAAATAATTCTTAGAATATACCTTACAAAGAATTTCCAATTGTACCATAGAAATATAATAAGTTTATATTTCTCTATTTGCAATAGGTTAAGCGATGTAGTCCATCCATTTTTTCACAGTTTCATTTGCGGTTTTTTAGAGTTCATGTTATGATTTTTATTAAATGATTCCTTTGAATAACCGTATGTTGTTTTTCCATGTTGTTTTATCCCCCTCAATTAACCCAGAATTTACGTATAATCTACCATGTCATCTATTAATAATCAAATAATTGTATCAATTCTTTCTTCCCCATATGACAGTACTTAGAGTTGTGAAGTTATTAAAAATTTCAAAAGTGAAAAGAGGTCTGAGAAAATGGCAAAAATTCAAGTCGAGAATCTAATCAAGATTTTCGGTAATCGCCCCGAAAAGGCACTTCAACTATTAAATGAAGGTGTTTCAAAGGACGAAATTCTAAAGAAAACCAAGCATGCTGTCGGGATAGCTGGCGTAAGTTTTCATGTCAACGAAGGAGAAGTCTTTGTAGTCATGGGCTTATCTGGTAGTGGTAAGTCGACATTAATTCGTTGTCTTAACAGGTTAATTGAGACTACCTCTGGCCAGGTCTATTTGGACGGCGAAGACATTGTCAAGATGAATAATGATGAACTGCGAGAAGTGCGTCGTAGTAAGCTTGGCATGGTATTTCAAAAATTTGCATTGTTTCCCCATAAAACAGTACTTGAAAACGTAGAGTATGGCTTAGAGATTCAAGGTGTTAATGAGAAGGACCGAAAATCTAAAGCTGTGGATGCATTAAAGTTAGTGGGTCTAGATGGCTGGGGTGACAATTTACCAACTCAGCTTAGTGGCGGAATGCAACAACGTGTTGGACTAGCCAGAGCCTTAGCAATTGACCCCGATATTTTACTGATGGATGAGGCTTTTAGCGCATTAGATCCTTTAATCCGTAAGGAAATGCAAGACGAACTACTGGAGCTTCAGAGTAAGATGAACAAAACAATCATCTTTATTACACACGATTTAGATGAAGCATTAAAAATTGGTGACCGCATTGCGCTGATGAAGGATGGTTTAATTGTTCAAATTGGTACCCCTGAAGATATTCTGAAGAACCCAGCCAACGATTACGTTGCTCGTTTCGTCGAAGATGTTGATATGACTAAAGTCCTATCGGCTAAGGATGTCATGATTAAAGCAGTTACGCTAGATGACACTAAGGATGGTCCAAGGGTAGCCCTGCGTAAAATGAAAACAGAAAAGATCTCTGGTCTTTTTTTAACAGATAAAAAACGCACATTGAAGGGGTATCTTTCAGCTGATGACGTATCCAGTGCAGTCAAAAAAGATCAGACAAACTTTGAAGGATTAATTCAAACTGATATTATAACAGTATCGCCGGATACCATGCTAGTGGAACTATTCCCTCTTATTGCCGATGCAAAAATACCCGTAGCAGTGGTGGATGAAGAAAATAAACTCAAGGGTATTATCATTAGAGGAACTGTGTTAGCAGCACTGGCCAGAGGGGAGGATGAATTCAATGATCAGTAATAATCTACTTACTATGTGGCAACAGAAGCTGCCAATTGGCGATGTAATTGAGTCTTTCATTGATTTTCTTACTACTAATTTTAGATTTGTTTTTCGACAAATTTCCGAACGATTAGATTGGGCATTAACCTTTTTTGAGGAAGATATACTGCTTCGTGTTCCTCCACTTCTTTTAATCCTACTAATCGCATTATTAGCTTGGCGGGTAGCCAGCAAAGGTGTCGGTATTTTTTCATTCCTAGGATTGCTTTTAGTCTATAACCTCGGCCTTTGGGTTCCGACTATGTCTACACTGTCAATGGTGTTAACTTCTACAGTAATCTCTATTATGCTAGGCATTCCAATCGGTATTTTAATTGCTAAAAACCAGATTATGAATCGCATTATCATGCCCATCATGGATCTGATGCAGACAATGCCAGCCTTTGTTTATTTAATTCCAGCAGTCTCCTTTTTTAGAATGGGAAAAGTTCCTGGTATATTTGCCACTGTTATTTTTTCCATCGCACCTTGTATCAGACTCACCAATCTTGGAATTCGTCAAGTTCCCGAGGAATTAATCGAGGCTGCTGATGCCTTTGGCTCAACAGGTGCACAAAAATTAATGAAAGTTCAATTCCCCTTAGCCTTATCTACCATTATGGCTGGGGTTAATCAAACCATTATGCTTTCCCTATCTATGGTTGTTATTTCGGCAATGATTGGCGCGGGAGGACTTGGCCGAGAAGTATGGCATGGCATCCAACGTCTTCAGGTTGGGTCAGCCTTCGAAGCTGGAATTGCCGTTGTTATTTTAGCCATGATATTGGATAGAATTACCCAAAGTATTGCAATAAAAAATAAAAAAAATTAGGAGTGAGCAATGATGAAAATGAAAACTTTATTAACTTTATTATTAGTTGGAGTCTTAGTATTAGCAGTAGGATGCCAACCTGCAGATGAGACCCCTGGTGAGGCAGCTGAAGAAATGGGAAGCGTTACACTAGGTTATGTTTCATGGGACTCTGAAATCGCCAGTACAAACGTATTAAAAGTTGTTTTAGAAGATTTAGGATATGATGTTGACATGATGGATGTAAGTGCAGCGTTATTATACCAGGGAGTTGCAGAAGGCGATTTTGATCTAACCACTGCAGCTTGGTTACCCACAACTCATGGAGATTATATTAATCAATATGGTGCGGGTTTAGATGATCTTGGTCCAAACTTAAACGGCACAAGAATCGGATTAGTTGTCCCTAGCTTTATGGATATTGATAGCATTGAAGATTTAGCTACCGGAGAATATGCAGGTACACAAATCACAGGAATTGATCCTGGTGCAGGAATTATGCAAGCAACAGAAGCTGCTATAGATGAATATGGGCTAGATTATGAGTTACTAGAGGGTAGCGATGCTGCTATGGCAGCTGCATTAAATGATGCGATTTCTTATGATGAAGAAGTCATCGTTACTGGTTGGACACCTCACTGGAAATTTGCTAGCTATGACTTAAAATACCTAGAAGATCCACTAGGCATTTATGGTTCAGATGAAGACATTCACACATTAGCCCGTGTTGGACTAGAAGATGATATGCCTGAAGTTTATGCAGTGGCAAGCAACTTCCACTGGACTCCTGATGACATGGCTGGCGTAATGGTGGCTATTTCAGAAGGAATGGGCGCTGAAGAAGCGGCACGTCAATGGGTATCAGAAAATCAAGATACTGTTAATGGATGGCTTCAATAATACCAATCATACTAATTTTAATAGCCCTTCCTTATCATAAGGAAGGGCTATTATCTTATTTATATTTCTTCATTATTCATGTTGTTTCTTATTAAATTTCTTAAATGTACCCACTACTACCTAAAGCTATGGTATTCATTCACTGGATGGATCCTTGCAATATAGACACGATCAATCATAATGTTTCCATATGGTTTACCACTAGTATCTAACACATTAAAGTATTCTTCATTATAGCTAATGCCATTAGTCGATCCTTGACTAGACCAATACTTCAACCCAATAATTTGCTCATCTGCCTTAATCCAATTGAGAAAAACTGCTGTATGTCCCGTGTTATTTTCTCGGCTAAAATCAATAAAATCTCCAGGTCGTACCTCATTGAAATTTGAAATTCCCTTGCCAATGCCATATTTTTCAACAGCTATTGCGATATTATGAGTCTGTTTAGACCCTGAAGCCACATACCAGGTTAATACAAAATCGTATAGTTCATCATAATTCATACCGTTGAAGTCATCAGGATCAATAGCTAGTTCGTTATTGCGATTTTGCATAGCCTTAAAGAAGACCTCAAAAGTAATACCCGAACAGTGACTGACTCGATTTCCACTAGGATGTGCCTTTAGCAATACCCTATCTTGATAATGAATTGTCGTTGTGACACCGTTATAACTTTCATAATCCTGATTTAATAAATAAGGATAGCTTCCTCCGCCTCCATGATAGGTTTTGATGACATCTAATACATGTTGATTTAAATTTTCATGTCTTTTTTCTTTTATCTCTTCATTTTGTTCTCTTTTGGAAGCCTGATTTTCATGCTGAACATCATTGCGTTCTTCGGTCATCTCTTTAGCGACCTCAGATTCATTCTCTTGATTAATCAATTCACTATTTGGAAAAACCACTTCCCGATCTATGACATTAAAAGTTTCTATTGGTTCTAAAACCGAAACATGCTGTAGCCCCTCAGTCTTAACTTCCCAAAGCCCTAGGTCACTCAATCCCTCTTTTTTTTCAAAATCAATTATTATGTATGTAGCATATAAAATTATCATTGATAAAATCATTATGATAATGGATTTGTTCTTGTCGAATATTGTGTGGTTTTTTTCCATTACTGAGTTCCTCTCTCACTTCATCTTTTTTATCCTGTGTATAGGTTTCATTATACTAAAGGTGGTTTTTTAATTATACAAGAAAAATTTTCTAATTCGAAAATAACTAAAGCCCCCTGGAGTGAGAGACTCAAGAGGGCAAGGTAGAAGTAATCATTTACTTATACTCTATGCATTCTTCTTTCGAGAAGCAATATCAACCCAAACAGCTAATAATAGGACTAATCCCCTAACGATATACCGCTGTGTTGTTCCAACATCAAGTAATAACATTCCATTGTTAAGGGTTGACATGACCAAAGCACCAATAATGGCACCTACGATAGTTCCCTCTCCACCTAATGTACTTGTTCCACCAATGATTGCCGCAGCGATGACATCTAACTCCATAGACTGTCCAGCTGATGCAGCAGCTGATCCTACCCTTGCAGTAAAAATAATACCTCCTAATGCACCTAGTATACCGGAGGAGATAAAAATCCACAGAGTTCGCTGTCTGATATTAATTCCCGAGAGCTTTGCAGCTTCTTTGTTACCCCCTATGGCATATACGTGTCGACCAAAAGCTGTATTATTCGTTAAAAATGTATACAAACCACCTACTATCATGAGAAGTAGAATTGAGTATGGAAGCCCTAAATAGAAGGCCATCACGAGAAATACAGTTGAAATCAGTGCGATCACTAAACAAACCTTAGTAATAAATAAGGATTTAGGCAATACAGCAAAACCATACTTAACTCTTTCCTTTCTTCTACTAAGCTCAATCCATAGATAACCTGCAATCACAAGTATCATAATGATCATTGTTGTGTCATGGGGAATCATATCCCTTGCAGTACTTTCGAAAAATAGTGTTGGTAAATATCCTTGTCCCATACGATTAAATTCTATAGGAGTTGCAATCGTTGCTCCCTTTGTTACCCCTAACAGTAAGCCATTAAAAATCATCATACCTGCTAATGTGACAATGAAAGCCGGCACATCTCGATAGGCTACCCAGTAGCCCTGCCATAATCCAATTAAAGCACCCACTCCTAGTGTTAGTAAAATAGCTGAAAATACTCCCAATCCATAGTTGGCTTGTAAGATAGCACAAATGGCTCCCGTTAACCCTACGACCGCTCCAATTGATAAATCAATGTGACCCGCAACAATCACTAACACAACACCACAGGCTAATACTGCGATGTGAGCTGTTTGTAAAAATAGAGTTGATAAATTCCTTGGTGTTAAAAACACATCACTTAATAATGAAAATATCAGCATAATACTAATTAAGGCAATAAACATTGTATATTGCTTAATATTATTTCTAATAGATAATTTCACAATATCCATGACACTTATCTGTTTTTCCTCTTTACTAACCATCAGTCCGTCCTCCTTTAGTCCACTCTCTCTTGGGTCTCTTCTATACTACCACCGGTTGCATAATGCATAATATCCTCCTGCTGTAAATCTTTCCATCCTAGTTCAGCAGTAAAATGACCATTATGCATGACTAGTATGCGATCGCTCATACCCAGTACCTCTGGTAGCTCAGAGGAAACCATAATAATACTGACACCCTGCTCTACTAGTTCGTTCATAATATTATATATTTCATACTTAGCCCCTACATCGATTCCACGGGTAGGCTCATCAAGTATCAGTATTTTAGGAGCCGCCATAAGCCATTTAGAAATAACCACCTTTTGTTGATTTCCCCCACTTAGATTTCTTGTTTTTTGCTCAATGGACGGTGTTTTTATGTTGAGCGCCTTTACATAATGCTCAGACACTTTGATTTCTTCGTTTGCGCTGATCCCTGCCATATTAGAGATCTTACTTAAACTGGCCAGGGTAATGTTTTCTTTAATATCCATTCCAAGAACAAGGCCACTTTTCTTTCGATCTTCTGATAGATAACATAAACCCTTTGCAATCGCATCTCTCGGCCCTTTGATTTTCACTTCTTTTCCATCAATGTGAAGCTTCCCAGATTGCTTCACGCCATAGGCACCAAATAAACTCATCATTAATTCAGTTCTACCTGCGCCCATTAGCCCTGCAACACCTAGTATTTCCCCTTTTCTAGCTTGGAAACTTACATTATTGATCATCTTTTTATCTGGTACCTCAGGATTATATACAGTCCAATCCTTTACTTCTAGCACCACATCTCCAGGGACATGTTCCTTTCTTGGAAAAAGCTGTGTAAGCTCCCTTCCCACCATTCCTGTAACAATCCGGTTTTGGCTAATTGTTTCATCATTTCCCAAGGTTTCAATGGTTTTTCCATCTCTTAATATGGTAATGGTATCAGCAATGTCTTTGACTTCCTTAAGCTTATGGGAAATGTAAATACAGCTGATCCCTTCTTCTTTTAATTTCCGTAAGATGTTTAATAAATTCTCACTATCATCCTCATTTAATGCAGCCGTTGGCTCATCTAAAATTAAAATATTAACATTCTTCGATATAGCCTTTGCAATTTCAACCAGCTGTTGCTTTCCAATTCCAAGGTGAATAATCTTTGTATCTGGCCCATCTGTTAACCCCACTTCTTTTAATAAACGATTGGTTTCTCTCATTGCTTGATTCCAATTAATGATACCTACCTTCTTGTATTCATTACCTAGGAATATATTTTCACAGATATTCATTTGCTTAACTAGTGTTAGTTCTTGGTAAATAATACCAATTCCAGCAGCTTCACTTTCCTTAATGTGATTATACTTCTGCTCTACCCCATTTACAATAATTTCACCACTGTAGCTTCCATGAGGATAGACGCCACTCAATACCTTCATCAGTGTTGATTTCCCTGCACCATTTTCACCTACTAAGGCATGAATTTCTCCTCTTTTAACTTTGAAATTCACATGATCTAATGCCTTCACACCTGGAAATTCTTTCGTTATGTTGCGCATCTCCAAGATATATTCACTCATTTTGCTGCCCACCTTTCTAAAAGAGAGGAATTAGCCAAAGCCATTCCCCTCGATCTGATTCATTATGCTCCTACATTAATTTAAGTCTGCCTCTGTTATATATCCACCACCTACTAATAATTCTCTAATGTTATCTGCTGTCACAACCTGTGGCTCAAGTAATACTGATGGTACATTAAATCTTCCGTTGTCAACTTCACCATTGGTACTAATGCTTTCTCCATTAGCTAATTTGATGGCAATATTGATGGCTTCTTCTCCGAGTAATCTTGTATCTTTAAATATTGTCATAGATTGTGTTCCATCTACAATTCTCTTTGCAGCTGATACCTCTGCATCCTGCCCTGTAATCGGTACTTGCCCCGCTAGCCCTTGAGCTGTAAGTGCTTGAATCGCCGCTCCTGCTGTTCCATCATTAGGTGCAAGAATAGCATCTACTTGATTATCGTTAGCAGATAATGCCGCTTCAACGATTCTCAATGCATTTTCTGGTACCCAATTATCTACCGCTTGTTCTGCAATAACCTCAATTTTACCTGCATCAATCAACGGTTGAATATAGCTCATTGCGCCTTGCTTAAATAATGTTGCATTATTATCAGTTGGTGCTCCTGACATAATAATGTATCTTCCTTCAGGAACCTGCTCTGTGATATATTTGCCTTGAAGCTCTCCTACTTTTACATTGTCAAATGATAAGTAAATATCAAGTTTATCAGTATTTGTGATTAATCTATCGTAGGAAATGACTGGTACACCTTCTCGATTAGCTTGTTCTACTAGTGAAGCTGCTGCTGATGCATCATGGGGTGCTAATATTAAAACATCAATTCCCTGGTTTAAGAGCGCTTCAACCTGTGTAATTTGTTCTTGTATATTTGCATCGGAAACTCTTACAATCAGTTCAATTCCTACTTCAGCAGCATATGCTTCCATTCTTTCTTTATCTCGTACCCATCTTTCCTCACGCTGGGTTGGTAATGATAGTCCTACTCTAATTTTCGCTTCTGGTTCTTCGACTACAGTTTCCTCTCCAGCAGTTTCTTCTGCAGTTTCCTGTTGTCCACCGCATCCTGCTAGCAGTGTAACTACCATTACCATCATTAACAAGAAAGATAATATTTTTTTGCTCTTCATACATTTGTCCCCCTTAAGATTTTTTATTATTTTCATTTAACTACCTTTCCTAAACTTAGATCATAAGTCCCTTAGCTACTAGTTATCTCATTGCAAAATGTATTGATTTGAGATTTCCATAACTTCGGCTTTCTTGACCTATTGGTATTTAGAAAACGTAGTAAAATCAATAATCAGTCATTGTGGTAAACGTTTTCCTTTGTTGCCTATACTTTCCTACTTGTTCTAATTATACTACTTGATTCTTTTTTTCATGTGAAATTGCCTCTATAATCTTTTACGATATCCTACACTTTTTTAACCAATGAAGACCTCATCCGATATATGCTAGTAAGATTTTGTGATAAAAAAATCCAGCTACTCATTTGTATCTGAGTAGCTGGATAATCCTTAATTTAAACTTCGATAAACTTCATCTGCTCGATGGAATCCATCCTTAATAATTGTATCATCTATATTGGTTTTATCTACAGCAATAGGGTCTAAAACATAGTAAGGTATTTGATAGTTTCCGTCGGAAATTCGATTTTCTATTTCTAGACTCTCTCCCCTACCCAGCTTCATCGCCATTTGAGCTGTCACCTCTGCTAGTTTTTCAATGGGCTTATACACTGTCATGAGCTGAGAGCCTTCCACGATCCTTTGACAAGCTACTAAATCTGCATCCTGTCCCACCACAACTACCTCTCCTGCCAACCTGTGTTCCGATAGGGCAGCGATCATCCCATCCGCTAGTCCATCGTTTCCTGCTATGATTCCATCGATCTGGACTTGATCCTGTAGTAGCATATCGGTCATATTAAAGGCATACTCTTTCATCCAATTTGGAGCCCATTCCTCAGCTATAATTTTAATCTCACCTTTTTCTATCTTATCACTTAATATTCTATCATAGCCTTCTTTGATCAGCTTCGTATTATGATCTGTGGGAGGTCCATTAATAATCAAAATATTTCCACGTGGTACTTGATTTAAGATGTAATTTGCCATTTTCTCACCTACACTGACATTATCAAAGGATATATAGAGATCTACATTTGAATTGAGGACTAATCTGTCATATGAAATGACCTTAACACCCTGTCTTTTTGCTTGCTCTACAGCTAAAGAAGCTTTTTCTAAATCATTAGGTACGATAATCAGGACATCAATGTCTTGATCTAACAAATACTTCACCTGTTTTAATTGGTCCTGGTCATCATTATTGGCATTTTGGACAATAATTTCCCCTCCATATTCTTTGATCTTAGCCATGACAATATCACGATCTTTAATCCAACGCTCTTCTTTTAGAGTACCCAAAGCAAAGCCAATTCTAACATGCTGACGCTCTCTTTCCTCGGGTCCTTCCACTGCGCCTCCAGTTATATACCCTTCATTGAAAATTTTAACAGTTCGTGTTATCATACCGACTAAAACAATCAATAGAATAACCACTGTTAATAATTTTAAAATTTCCTTACTTTTCATCTTACTCCATTCCCTTCTATAAAGATATACAAGCACGGTATGCCGTAGGCGTTACACCGGTTATCTTTTTGAAAGCTTTGCTAAAGTAATTTGGATCACTATAACCAATTTCATAACATATTTCTTTGATGCTGATACTCTGGTTCTTCAAAAGCTCCTTAGACCTTTCAATTTTTAATTCCGTTAGATAATCAACAAAATTTTTGCCTGTGGACTCTTTGAAAAATTTACTGAAATAGTGATAGCTCATATTAATCTCTTGAGCCACATCATTCAAACAAATGTTTTCATTATAATGTTTCTGTATAAAGGCTAATGCCTTTGTAATAAGTCCATTCAATTCATTTTTTCGAATCTCTTCAATACTGAAAATAATACTTCTTATATAATTTAGGTAGCTATTTTTTAACTCTTTAATATTATCAATTTTCAGTAGCTGAATTAAATATTTTTCATCGTCAAGTTTTCCCTTCATTTCATAGGGAATATTTCGCTTCATTAAAATCAACAGTTCAATAAGTCTAGATTTAATTTTGTCTACATCCTCTTCATAGTGATCCATAAGCCATAGAAATATTTCATCGAAAACCTTTAAAAATCCTTCTATATCGTCAATTAGTAGCTTATGAATCAGTAACCTTTCCTTGTTCTCTGGATAGGCACTATTCGAATTATAAGTAGGATTCATGTCTTGAAAATGTGTCACCGCTTCATCAGATGACAGACTGGCAGCAATATATGCCTCATGACATGATTTAGAAAAGTGATCGATTTCATAGTTACCGCCTAAACCAATGGTAAAAGGTAGTTTACTTTGTTTACGCATTCGCTTCACCAAGTTCTTCGCAATATCGATGCCTTGATTTCTAATCTCATAATCACTTATATTTTTATCTACAGGAATATACGCTAGTAATCGGTCTAGGAGTGGTGGGCCAATTAAACTATCAGTTAAGTTTTTTAACTCCATCTTAAATATGTCATAAAACCGTTGTTTTTCTAAACTGTAATTTAAATCCGCCTCCATGCCCTTTGTTTCCTGTACTTCAATCCTCACTGTCATTACATATCCCTTTCTTAAACTCATATTAAAGATATCCTCATAAAAAGCGACGTCCTTAATACTGCCTCCACTAAAAAGATTTGTGTGAACAAACTGTCCTTCCATAAGTGGAATGATTTTGTTGATCTTTTCCTTTAAAATAATATGTCTGTGCATCACCTCGCGCTTATTAGAAATCATTTTGATCATATCAGTCATTAAGTTGATTACCTTATTTTTATTTAAGGGTTTCAGCAAATATTCATACACCCCTAAATTGACAGCCTCCTTTGCATATTGAAAGTATTCATAGGCTGTAATGATTACAAACATTGCATCAACATTGTTTTCTTTAATTTGCTTAATGGCTTCGATTCCATTGATTCCAGGCATGTGAATATCCATCAAAATAATGTCTGGGCTGGTGATTAATGCCTTTTCAATCGCTTCTCTTCCTGATTTTGCGCTACCAACTATTTCTACATTCTCAATGTATTTTTCAATAATAAATTGAAGAGATTCAATTACAATATGTTCATCGTCAGCTATTAATATTTTAACCATTATTTATTCCACCTCCATCATATGGTATCTTCAATGTTACCGTTGTTCCAACCCCTTTTTCACTCTCAATATCAATCACATTCTCTATGTCTGAAATATTATAGTAAAGTCTTAATCGATCAATTACATTATGAATGCCGATCCCTGTTGTATGGCCCTTGACAATGGGCCCCGTAGGTTCTAAGGACAAAAGATTTTCAATTTGCTTTTCTGTCATTCCTGTGCCATCATCAATGACTTTTATTTGAATTTCTCCTTCAACATGTTTTACAACTAAAGAAATTTTCCCTTCTTCCTCTTGATTTTCTAATCCATGAATAAAGGCATTTTCTACAATAGGTTGAATGATCATACAAGGCATTTTTATCTCTAAAACGCTTTCATCAATCTCTGTACAAAATGCTATCCTACTACCAAATCGTGTCTTTAGGATATGCATATAATTCCTAACATAGTTAATCTCCTCCGATATATTTACAGGTTCCTCGAGCTTCCTTAAATTGTATCTAAAAAGTTTAGCAATACTCTCAATAAATTCTGATGCGTTATCTGCCCCTTCCATCATAGATAATTGAGAAGCTGCATTAAGAGTATTAAATAAAAAATGAGGATTAATTTGAGATTGTAGAGATTTTAATTCAGCGTCCTTTAATAAACTCTTTACTTTCAAATTTTCCATCTCTTGCTCCTTGAGCTTTGTCTCAACGGCAGCCTGTCTTTTGATCTCCAATATATATTGCCTAATATTGACCACCATTTTCTCGAATGCCTTAGCCAGTACTTTAACTTCGTCATCTGTTTCAATTTTCACTGGCTCAACATCAAAGTTACCAGCAGAAATCTGTTCAGCATTATGGGCCAATTCTACGATAGGTCTTGTCAATCGATATGAAAATAAAATGGCAAGAAAAATATTTAATATAAATGAGCCAATGATAATAATTAAACTAGCATAGCTAATAAAGGTCATATTACTAGTAATCCGCTGATATTCATTTGCTCCCTGTTCTAACTTGTTATCTACCAAGCTACTAATATAATATTTGATATGGTCATTGATTTCATTTGCCCGGGTAAAATGTTGGATGTATTCACTACTTATTCTTCCTCGTTTTGCCCTAACTGCATCATCTGTCTCCAATAAAAGATTATCAATCATATTGCCTATATTTTTCAGCATAAGTTCATCTAATTCAAAATTCGCTTCTTTAGAAATCTCCCTTGACTTACGCTGTAAATCATTGTAAATTGTATAATAGTTTAATAAGGCTTCAGATGACTTTGTAGTCAAATACTTCTCAATTTCCATCATAAGTATGTTAACATCATTATTCAATTCACTTAGATAAGCATAATCCTCTAGGATCATTTCCACTTGCGACGAGACGATCCTAGCGTTATAATTCGCAAACAGGCTGGTCACACCTAATAAAATTGTAATAATGAGATAGTAAACAATTATTTTCTTTCGAATTCCTACAAATCGGAATATCTGTTTGTTCATATTTTCACCAACTATTCTAAAAATTCTAGTCTTTCTTCATACTCATGGAGATTTTCTCTTTTAATTACTTTCACCCCAGTATCAATGAAGCTGGACACATTATTTTTCTCTTTTATATCAATGAGTGCCTGCACACTTTCATATCCCATTCTGTAAGGATCACTCATCACTGTGCCATAAATAATTCCCTTTTCTATATACCGTAGGGTACTTTCTGCGTCTCCAAATCCAATCATTGTGATTTCTCCAACTTTGTTTTGATCTATGATGAGTTGCACGCTCCCAAGGGTGTCCACAGATGTCATTGTAAAAATTGCATCAATGTCTTTCCCCCCATTTAAAATGGATTGGGTAATTTCCTCGGCACTTAATATACCCATCCGAGAAGTATAGGTTTGCACAACCTCCATGTCAGGGTACTCTTTGAGTTCACTTAAAAAACCATTAATTCTAATATTTTGACTAGCTGCATCTGGTTCAAAATTATTACTAACAATGATTGCAATATTCGCTTTTCCCCCAGTAGCCTCAACCATCAGTTTTCCTGCTTCTGTCCCTAGCAAGAATCCATTTGTTCCTACAAAAGCGGCCCGATTACTTATCTTATCGTCATTTTCAACAGTCACTACTGGGATTCCACCATAATATGCTTTGTTAATCATCGTTGTAAAGTCCTCTCCACTAGAAACATGTGTGATAATGCCATCTACTTCAGATAAAATTGCAATATCTAGATACTTTAACTCCTCTTCAGGACTATAAAACCTTGGGGCATTAAATTCCACAACAACATTATGATCCCTTGCAGCTTGTTCTGCACCTTGTCTAATTTCCTTCCAGTAAGGATCTACTGCATTTTGGCCCACAAAGTAAAAGTGATATCTAGGATTTTCAGTAAAAATGGTTACCTTACTACTCCTCAACCATAGTAGTAAAATGCCCGTCACACAAATCAAGAATACTAATATAAAAATAAGATATTTAGTTACAACTCCAATTTTTTTGTTATTATTTATTAAATTCATAATCCCTCCGTCTATTTTCTGAGATTCATTTTATGCATAATACTTATATGCTACTCTTTTTATTCTACAACTAAGCTCTATATCCCTTGTTTTTCCAGAGAAAAGCCCTAAGCAATCAAACTTTGTAATTTTTCCTAATAAAACTAAGAGATAAGCTAATTTCTATTTAGCTTATCTCTTAGTTTTATTGCCTTGGAAATATTCAAATTTCAACATCAATTGTCTATTCCTCACTATTTTTGTCTTTTTACGGCCTAATCAAACAAATTTAGTTTATCAGAAATCTTAGTAATACACCTAAGATAAAAGCTACATCATCATCTTTCAAACATCATTTGATATGCTTCAAGGTCTCGAAGTAAGTCCAATTCATGGTCTTTTTTCATATATTGGATTAAACTTGGACTCAGCTCTGTGGCTCGAATCAAATCCCTTAAGGCTTTTTCTTTATTGTGGCAATAAACATGCAAACAGGCACGATTATAAAATAGTACAGCTACATTTTTATTATATATAATTCCCTGACTAATTACATCAAGGGCCATTGTATATTCTTTTTGTTCTTTATATAGTACTGCTAGATTCAAAAAACCATAGGGGTAATCTTGATTATATTGAATCGATTTCATATAGTAGTGTATCGATTCTTCAACCCGTTCTAGCTTCTTTAGTATAACCCCCATATTAAATAATGCCTTATAGTTAGTCGGGTCTATTTCTAAAGCCTTCTCCATCATGATAAGTGCTTGTCCATTTTTATCTAATTCTTCATAGATAGACCCTAGGTTTACATAAGCCCAAAAATCTTCAGTATTTAAACTAATGGATTTTTGATAATATTCAATTGCTTTCTCCTTTTCCTCTAGTTCGTCGTACACGTTAGCCAAGAAAAAATAGGCCTTTTCATAATATGGGTCCATTTCAATTGCCTTTTTGTAATAGTAAATCGCAGTGTCATAGTCCTTTTGCTGATCATATAAAATAGCTAGGCTATAATATCCCCTGGCTTCCTTGGGGTTGATTTGAAGTACTTCTTCGTACTTTTTTTTTGCCAAAGGGTAGTCTTCTAATTCATCGTAGAGCAAGCCCATACTCAATAATAGCTCAATATCTTCAGCTCCTCCATGAGTTTGATAGGCCTTTTCATAAAATTTTAAGGTTTGAAAAATATTACCTTCTTCTTGAAATTTTTGAGCAATCATTTTATAATTATTCAACATATACTGATTATCCTTCAAATTATTCCTCCTTCCAAATTCATATGAATTCCATCCAATATTGTATATTTTATCAAATAAGTAGTATAATCTTTAGAAACAGCGAAATATATTTAAAGAGGGGGCAAAACATGTTTAATAAAGATAAAACTACTTTAAACATTGGTCATCGAGGTGCACAGGCTCTTTTTCCAGAAAACACCATCATTTCCTTTGATGGTTCCCTTGAGCTTGGAGCTGATATATTAGAAATGGATATCCGTATGACAAAAGATCAAGTGCTCGTTTGCCATCATGATGAATCCATAGATCGAATGAGTAATGGCACAGGTCCTATTGCAGACTTCACTTATAGAGAACTATTAGCTTACAATTTTGCCTATGGATTTCAAAGTCCATCAGGCCATTATCCCTATGGCAACCGTAACGTAAACATTCCTCAGTTAAAGGATGTCTTACGTAATGACTACGTTTCTCCCCTTATATTTGACCTTAAAGACAGTGGAAAACGAGGCTATGCAGTTGCAGATCAAATATTCGACCTCATCAAAAAACATCATCTATGGGATCGTGTGTTAATAGCCAGTTTTCATGATTCTGTCATTAATTATTTCCGAAAAATCAGCCAGAATAGTGTGAAAACAGCCATGGGCAATTATGAAGTTGCGGTTTTTGTAGTTCTTGCCTTTCTACGACTTGATTCTCTTTTTAAAAACAAGGCTACAGCGATTCTTCTCCCTAGGCAATTTTATTTTTTAAGACTTGATTGCAGTGCAATTATAAAAGCAGCCCACCGTCATAAATTGGCAATTTATTATTGGACAATTAATGACAAGCAGGAAATGCGTAGATTGATTAATTTAGGAGTCGACGGCATTATTACAGATCGACCTGATAGATTAAAAGAATTATTAAAAAGACAAGTCAAATAGAATGGGTACTCTTAGAATGCTACTTCTTAACGATGATTTATAATTGTAGCACCTGTTATAAGTTTAGCACCTGTTATAAGTTTATTATTAAACATTATCTTGTCTTTACATTATACCCTCCTTTCAACTAGAAACTTATTATTTCTATGATTTTTTATCTTCCCTTATAATTTTTCATAGATAAGCCTATATTAATAGATAAGTTCAAATTTTCACTTAAGAGGAGAGTGGATAATGGATATCAAATCTTTTGAAAAAATACAACTCTATGGCTTTAACAATTTAACTAAAACCTTAAGCTTTAATATTTATGATATTTGTTATGCTAAAGCCCCAGAGCAAAGTAAGGCCTACATTGCTTATATCGACGAGCAATATAATGCAGAGCGTTTAACGAAAATTTTATCGAATGTAGCTGATATTACAGGCGCTAACATTCTAAGTATATCTAAACAGGATTACGATCCCCAAGGAGCCAGTGTCACCATGTTGGTTGCTGAGGAAATGACAGTTCCTACCCTAACCCCAGAATCCCTCACAGGTGAGAGTCCCGGTCCACTCCCAGGTAACAAACCTTCTCCTGGATCTATTGTTACTCATTTAGATAAAAGTCATGTGACCGTTCACACCTATCCAGAGACCCACCCCCTTGATGGTATCAGCACATTTAGAGCAGATATAGATGTGTCCACCTGTGGACATATTTCCCCTATTAAAGCCCTGAATTATTTGATTCATAGCTTTGAATCTGATATTGTTACAATTGATTATCGAGTAAGAGGTTTTACCCGGGATATCAATGGACAGAAATATTTTATTGATCATGATATTAATTCAATTCAGAATTATATTGCTAAGGATATTTTAAACCTCTATCATGCCATCGATGTTAATGTATATCAGGAAAACATTTTTCATACAAAAATGACCTTAAAAGATTTCAAGTTGAATAATTATCTTTTTGGTGTCTCCGAAGAGGAACTATCAGATCATGAAAGTGCCTCCATCAAGGATCAGCTTCGAGATGAAATGCAAGAAATATTTTATGGCAGAAATGTGACTAAGGTGTAAATATCTAGCATATATGCACGCTACCACTCCTCTGATATTATTTTGTGGACTTACAGATCTAATGAATAAAAAACACAAGACAGTAAGATCACTTACAGCCTTGTGTTTTTATATTGGTTTCAATTACGTATCTCAATTTTTATCATGATTTTCATTTTAGGTTCTCTGAGGTTTCAACTTAGTAATTAAGCTCACTTGACTAGTACAACTTGGTCTTCCTTCAACTGAATTTTCACATGATCCCCTTCAACAATCTCATTTTTTAGATAAGCCTCTGCCATTTCATCTTCAATACTTCGTTGTATGGTTCTCCTTAGAGGTCTAGCACCATACTTTTCATCATACCCCTTTTCGATGAGGAATGTTTTAACCTCATCTGAGACCTCCATTGTCATGTCTTTTTGCCGTAGGTCTTCAGCAACTTCCTTTAGCATTAAATCCACAATCTGCTTGAGTTCTTCTTTTGAAAGCTGGGTGAATACAATTATCTCATCAATTCGATTTAGAAATTCTGGTTTAAAACTTTCCTTCAGTGATTCATGTACTTTTGCCTCTAATGCTTGGTATCCATGTTTTCCAAACCCGATACCATTGGACTTTAAACTTGTTCCTGCATTAGATGTCATCACTAAGACTGTGTTTTCAAAATAAACTGTCCGACCTTGACTGTCAGTTAATCTTCCGTCTTCTAATATTTGTAATAGCATATTGAATACATCTGGATGGGCTTTTTCAATTTCATCCATTAAGATAACGGAGTATGGCTTTCGTTTTACCTTTTCAGTGAGTTGCCCTCCTTGATCGTATCCAACATATCCAGGAGGTGCTCCAATTAACTTAGAAACCGTATGCTTTTCCATATACTCCGACATATCCATACGAATCAATGCCTCTTCGTTACCAAATAACTCTATGGCTAGGGTTTTCACAAGCTCAGTTTTACCTACTCCAGTGGGTCCTACAAAAATAAAGGAAGCAGGTCTCTTCTTCTTTCTAAAGCCAGCACGATTCCGCCTAATGGTTCGGGCTAAACTTGTAATGGCTTCATGTTGACCAATGACTCGCCTATGAAGACTCTCTTCCAATTGCAATAGTTTTTCTGCTTCTTCTTCAGTAATTTTACGTACTGGTATTTTTGTCCACGCCTCAATGACAAATGCAATATCTTCTGTGGTGATGTGAACTTCTTTTGATTCTTTTTCAATGATTTCGATCCGCTTTACTAACCTACACTCTTCCATTTTGAATTGAGCAGCCTTTTCATAGTCATCATGAAGGGCAGCCTCGGCCATGTCCTCTTCTACTTTAACCAATTCCTCTTTAAGTGCTTCTAGCTCCACAAGTCCTTTATTTTTTAAATTTGCTCGAGATCCAGCTTCATCAATCACATCAATGGCCTTATCTGGTAAATATCGATCAGTAATATATCGTTCAGATAATTTCACAGCTGACTCAATAACCTCATCACTGATGAGCACTTTATGATAGTCTTCATAATAGTCTTTAATCCCCTTTAAGATTTCAATTGACTCATCTATGCTGGGCTCTTCTATCAAAACAGACTGAAACCTTCTTTCTAAGGCTGCATCTTTTTCAATATGTTTTCGATACTCTTCAATTGTGGTGGCACCTATGACTTGGACTTCTCCCCGGGCTAGAGCCGGCTTTAAAATATTTGCTGCATTCATTACGCCACCATGGACTTCCCCTGCACCCATAATGTTATGAATTTCATCGATAACCAGTATCACATTACCACTTTCTTGAGCTTCTTCAATTATCGCTTTCATTCTACCTTCAAATTGTCCTCTAAATTGAGTACCTGCTACAATTGCAGTTAAGTCTAAAAGGTAAATTTCAGCATCTAGTAATTTTGCAGGAACCTGCTTCTCAACGATCCTCACAGCTAAGCCTTCTGCAATAGCGGTTTTACCAACCCCCGGTTCTCCAATTAATATGGGATTGTTTTTTGCTCTTCTGTTTAATATTTGGACAACACGATCAATTTCTCGATGTCGGCCAATTATTCGATCCACCCCATTATTAAAAGCTTTTTCTGTTAGGTTCGTTCCATATAAGTCCAAGTTTTTTCTCTTTTTCTTCTTTTTTCTTAGTTTTGATTTTCCAACTTTTTCTTCCTTAATCTCTTCGTTATCCTCAATCTCCTTTTCAGGGTTCTCTACAATGTCTTCCTCTATATTAGGATGGTCGTCCTTGTTATATAGATTGCTTAATTGGGAAAAGGACTGACTAAATAAATTCATCAGTTTATTTGGATCTCCTAAATCCTCAGCATCCAGCTCTCCAAAGGTATCACTCATCTGTTCCATTAAGCCTTCTACTTCTTCTTCTGACATCCCTGTTTGCTCCATCAACTGTTCCATCACAGGAAGCCCCATTTTTTTTGCACATTGAATGCATATACCCTTCATCTCAGATTTCCCATTTTCGAATTTGGTAGCATAAATCATTGCGGTGTTTTTATGACATACTGAACACTTTTTCATATTACCATCTCCATATTTCTATATAGTTTTTTAATCTCATCATTTTTCCAATTATAGGTCACTTTTACATTGATCATTATTTGTTATACTCTCCCATTATAACATAGATACCCACTTTAACAGATGCTTAAAGGTCTTTTTCATATATTCTTGTAGCTAATCCCGAATACTAACTATTATATGCTAAATCAAAGCATTTCATCGCATTCTCCCTAGAAAAAAAGATGCATTGTGATGGGCATCACTTGTGCATCTTTCTTAATAATTGATTTCATTTCTAAATTTTTTAGCCCAGTAGCTTGTTATCAATCAAAAAAACCATCACTACTACCACTGGTAGCATGAAATTTGGCTCCAATGATTTCTTATCAATGGGGCTAAAAAGAACTTAAACTGAGTTTACCACTTGCGTGAAGCCCCACCACCACCTGATGAGCCTCCCCCAAATCCACCTCTACCTATGGAAGACCCTCCACTAGAGGAACCTCCTCCAAAGGGACCTCTAGGTCCTCTAGGATAACGGCCTCTTCTAGACCGTCCAACGAAGTTGCCACCCATCTGATGGGGTCCACCTCCTGTAGGTCCAGCATATTTTCCCGAAGCCAGATCTCCTAAAAATAGAAGTGCTAACACAAAGAGATTCTTACCAAGCACCTTAGAAAATATTAGCATTCCTAGTAAAGTCATTAATAGCAGTGAGCCAATCATTTTCAAAAGACTTACAATTGAAGTAGGTTGTTCCAAAACTGTAGGGGTTATAGCCTCAGCCCCTACAAAAATTTCGTTAATGTCGATGTTGTACTCTACTGCTATTTCCTGAAGTAGAAGACTATAAGCAGTTGAGATTCCTTGGCTATAGTTTTCATTTTGGAAATAGGATATCATTTGATCCATAATGGCTCCAGCCTTACCATCATTAATAGCTCCCTCTAGACCATACCCTACTTCAATTCGCGCCTCTCCTTCCGCTTGAGCAACTAAGAGCAGTACGCCATTATTTTGATCTGTTGATCCAATCCCCCATTGGCGAAATAGGTTAAGTATATACTCCTCAATTGGTATCCCCTCTATTGAAGGTACCGTCACAATAACAAGCTCTGCAGATGTCTTCTCTTGTAAGGCTTGACTCATTCGAAGCATATCTTCCTTCACATCACTCGAAATCATAGATGCATAGTCTTGGACATATATGTCCACTGTAGGTGTCTGTGGTATAGAAAAAGCATATACACTGGTCAAGGAAGAGCTGATTAATACAATTATGAACAGCATTAACATTAATGTTCTTTTTTGATTCTTCAAAGCATTTCCTCCTTAGGATTAAGTGACATCAGTTAAACTATGTTGTTCATAGAGCTAAATACAAATTTGCTTTTTTCAATTAAAATTTACCTGTGGTGCCTCCCCTGCCTCAGAACTCATTTCAAAGTATGGTTGTGAGTCAAACCCAAAGTTATTAGCTAACAGGCTTGTTGGAAATCTTCTTATGGTATCATTATAATCTCTCACAGAATTGTTATAATCTTGACGCGCTACCGCTAGTCGATTCTCTGTTCCAGCCAATTCATCTTGTAATCGTACAAACTGCTCACTGGCCTGAAGCTGTGGGTAGTTTTCTGTTAAGACAAGCAATCGGCTTAAAGCTCCAGTTAGTTCTTGGTTAGCATCAATCATATCTTCCCTATTGCTCCCTTGGCCAATACGAGCTCTAGCGTTGGCGATTTCAGTAAACACCTGTTCCTCGTGGGATGCATAGCCCTTTGTTACCTCCACTAGATTAGGGATCAAATCATATCTTCGTTGCATTAAATTCTCGACTTGTTGCCAATTGGCATTGACGGATTCATCCATTCCTACTAGTTTATTATAGCTACCCGTTATAGATATTGCAGGTATTGCGATGACTAATGCCACGATGACTAAAACAATAATCCATGTCTTTTTCATTTTTCTTTCCCCCTTATCACAGTTACATTTCCTTTATGTCATATACGCTTTCTACCTCTACTATCATACATTATTTTATGCAACTCTTCCACTCTTTAGCTTAGTTAATTTTTTTCCATAAAAACTAAACTTCACAAAAAGAGCTTGAGCTATCTTGTAATGCATAGCTCAAGCTCTTATCAGTATTGACTTGATCATTAAATCATACGTGGTATGCAGATGATTTCTCCAACCCTGAGTTGATTGGGATCTGTAAGCTGTGGATTCGCTATCGTTAACTGCGCCACTGTCATCCCATAACGTCTGGCAATTAGATAAAGTGTATCACCAGACTGTACCGTATAAAGAATACCTCCTGGACAAGGAATGGGACCCGGTACCCCTACTGGTAAACATATTCTTTGCCCTATTTGTAGCCGTTCTGGATCCACATTAGGATTTACAGCTCTTAGCTGTTCTACAGTAACTCCGTAGCGTATGGCGATACTATAAAAGGTGTCTCCAGCCCGAATGGTATATGTTACTCCTGGGCAAGGTGCTGGTGGCCTTACAGCAGGTACGCATACTTCCTGCCCTATTTGCAGGGCATCTGGATTTACATCGGGGTTTGCTGCAATGAGTGCTTCCACTGCAATATTATATCGTCGTGCAATATTAAAAAATGTGTCTCCAGATTGAATCACATAGACAAATCCCCCTGGACATATGGTATCTTCTAGGGCTACCGGTATACAAATTGTTTGGCCAATCTGAAGATTTTGTGGATCCACACCGGGATTAGCCTGTCGTATCGCTTCTATCGTTGTATTGAATCGTTGTGATAAACCATAATATGAATCTCCAGGTCGGATCGCATATAGTGTCCCCTCTGGACATACTGGCACTTGATTGTTCATATATTTCACCCTTTCAATTTATCTATATTTCTTATTTGATACATTATATACAAGATGTCTCACTATGGTTACACAATAAAAAATTTGATTGTTATTTTCTACGATTTCTTTTAGTATCTTAAAGCCAGACTGTTAAAAACTTATAAGAATTAAAGTACAAAAAAACCAGTGACCGCAACGTATATGAATACGAAGCGTACTGGTTTTTTTAAACAACAAAAAAATAATGGTTTTTTAGCAGTAGGAATTGATGCCAATGAGCCCATTCTACTACTTTTATTATGATTCAATTATTGATGAATTAATATTAAATGAAGTAATATACTCCATCTGTTCTAATTGCATTCCTGCCTTTGTTCCACCATCATTGATCCATTCACCCGTTAACCCGTGGTTATTGATTGTCATTTCAAAGTGACACATGGCAATACCGATGTCAATTCGTTGGATGTCAAACCCCAGGGTTTTATTGTAACCCTTATTTCGTTGTAAATAAAAGTGAAACTGATCCTTTTCTTTAACAACGCGCCACGGTTGTTTATTAGACGCTGATGGTGCCATTCTGACCATTTCTAAGGCAATGGCATATTGTTGTGAAATTTCCTCTTTTAGTAATGGCGTGTCTAATGTCTCTTTATAAAACAGTTGTTCCCATTTCAATCTCTTATTTGACCCTGCAGCGAATCGAACAATGTTATCTATCAGAGATTTTTTATTTTGAGGATAACCGATAGGTGTAATGACCGGCATGTACTCTTGATCCTTCAGTTCAAGGAGTCTTTCAAAACCTTCACGCTTAAAAGTTCCTCCCAGCCAACAGGTTCCCAGTCCTAAGGATGTAGCAAAAAGGATTACTTTTTCCAGTATATATCCAACCTGTTCTAAGTCACCATCACCACGCTCCACGGCTACCAGTATGTAGGTTTTTGCTCCTCTAATTACACCATAGGTACCAATTTTCTTCCCAGTATTTTCAGCAACGCTTAAATCATCAATCAGCTCGAAACGCACCTTAGGTGTAAATGGTCCTGTGGTATCATCAATAAATTCCATTATTTTTCTTTTGTTTTCCACCGATAAGGGCTGTGGTTCATATGTTCTGACCGAAATTCTTCTTTTAATAACTTCTGTTATTGGGTAGTTAAAATACTGCTTTTCATCCACCAATTTACTTCCTCTCTTCACCATTTCCACTATGTTATTTCTTTTCATCATTTATTATGGCGATGTGCTTGGTCAGCACATCAGTTAATCGTTCAATGTCTTCTGAAGCCAATACATCTAATCCGATTTTATTCACTTTGTCATCTTTCATAGATAGAAGTAATTTTTTCCCCTTGAGGTGTCCTTCTTTCATTTGATTAAACTCATATAGCCTTGGTTTTCTTATGAGGCCCATGTATTGAGAGATCCCCACTTCCACAACAGTAATATAACTGATGGACGTCATCCGAAGATATTGTCTTCCTAAACTAGTGCTGATTAACGTTATGAGTAGCAACTGTACTCCTATTGTTGTTCTAAATACATTGTTAATTCCCAATTGGTATAACATAATGAAGGCTCCAAAGCCCAAAATAAACCACACAGCACCTGCAATTTTCCATAATATATTTTTCTTATACTTTAATTCCATTGTTTTAGCTCCTTATTCATATTATTATTAATTCAGTCTCACTAAGTAACACACAATTACTTATCTATATCTTCACTACAAAATTCCATTGAAAACAGATCTTACTTTTATATGGTTTCCAAATTCATACAATGTAAATCTTCTATCACACCATCTTATCATAGAGTGACATTATTTTACATAGTTAACTTAGAAACCCCTCTATATTTCAACTCAATATAGAGGGGTTATTATATACTGATGTTTCTTTACTATCTTATGATTTCACTGCCAGAGTCTCTTTAACAGGAGGTTTCACAAGCATAATTAAGACTGCAGAAATCAGACAAAGAGTTGCTAAATAATAAAAGACCATTTTATAATTGCCATTGGTAATCCCCAATAAGTATCCACTAAGGGTTGGCCCTATGAGTCCCGCTATAAATCCATAGGCCGTAAAGACTAAACCAAGTATTGCGCCAAAGTGCTTAAGTCCAAAACAGTCAGCGATCATTGGTGACGAACATGCAAATAACGTTCCATATCCAAATCCAACCAAACCTGCAAGTATTGAAATCATTACAAGACCTGAGACATGGGGTAATAAAATGTAGCCAATAGCTGCTCCCACAAAGGTAATACTAAGGGTTAAATTTCTACCCACTATATCAGAGATGGCTCCGGTGACAATTCTACTGATACCATTTGCTAAGTTATATACCGCTAAAATCGTTGCTGCTGCAGCTAAATCAAAACCTTTAGCCATTCCAAAACTTACAGATTGTGTCACCATCGTTACTCCTGCAGCTCCCATCAATGCCCAAACGGCCCATAGTAGCCAAAAACTTTTTGTTTTAGTGGCTTCTTTTGAAGTAAATGAGAATTGCTCAGACATTGCAGAATTCTCCTGTTTCACCTCGGTAGGCTCAAAGCCTTTAACTTTTTCAGGTATTTCTGTAAATTGAGAAGCGATTAAGCCCACAACTAAAGTTGCACCGGCAACAATGATACAAAGGGTTTGGTACCCTACAGTCTCAAGCATAAATCTAAAAATAGGCACCATAATTGCTGCTGATATTCCAAAGGTGAGGTTAACAATACCAGACATCAAGCCTCTTTTTTGTGGATACCACCGCTGTACACTATTGATCCCCGGTGAATAGATGAAGCATGAGGCGCCACCTACTAAGAAAGCCCATAGATAGATCATCCATATATTTGAAACAAAAGCAACCATAAGTGCGGCTATACTAGCCATGACAGTCCCAATTCTCATTAGGTTTTTTGCACCAATGGTAATCGTCCATTTTCCTACAAAAAACATAAAAACACCTAAAGATGCAAGTAAGAAAAACATAACATATCCCAATGCACCAGACTCAATTCCTAACATTTGTTGCCAAACAGGACTCATTAGACCAGGAAATCCAAACACCAAGGCACCAGGAAAAAATATAGCTACAGCGCTACCGATTACGGCTAAGGTAGCTTTCTTACTCCTCTCGCTAGCATAAGTAGCGTTAATAATACTTTGACTCATTAAATATCCTCCTTTTTTGTGATGTCACTTACAGTTATGACTAAACAGCTTCAAATACACTGTTTGCAGTCGGGTTATTTCGTCATTTTTCTACAGATTCCACCCACATTAGTATATCATCGAGAACCATTATTTACAACTAATTACCTTCTTATGTCTCCAAACCCTTACTTCAGTCAATAGTATACTTCATTTACGAAAAATACGAAACAAAACCAGCTTATTCAGCACATTTTTTTATAGGAAACCTTGAGTAATACAATTGGTTGTATCCATAAAATTTAGAAAAAGAGGGAAATTATTTAAATAATTTCCCTCTTTAACACCAAAACCGATTCTATTCTTCACAATGCAGCAGTGTTGCACAAGCTTCCTTACCCGCTTCCTTTTTCCATTGATTGAGATATCTTCTTAATTCTTTTACTGTTCCGACGAATACCATTGACTTCATATTATTTCCAACTCCCTTTTCCGAATGTATGTTCTGATTTCATTATATTAGAACAAACGTTCTTTGTAAAGTAAAACTTTTGACTTTAGGCAATTTTTCATATCATTTTTAAAATGACCTTAATAAATAAAACAAGGATCTGGTTATAGCCATAACCAGATCCTTGTTTTATTAATCTTCCATGATCATTTGTAGTTTCACTATCACTTCTGTTAATTCATTTCGTTCCTCATCATTTAAGTCTCCAGTATCATGAGCATGTTCAATACTCCTTATTGATTGTAGTAAGCTTACTTTCCAATCTTCCATGGCAATTCCTCCTCAACGAATTTTGATGTACTGACTACTCCGTCTTATCTTTTTCATTTCAGAAGATTTTATGACTATATTGCTTTAAAAACACAAGTTTTTCTCAAAATCCAATGAATAATTCATCCGATGCTACCCAGCGACTTATAGCGCACTTCTATTTTTAACAAGCTTTATCAAAATTTCAAGTGCTAAGATGAAAAAAGACGCTAGTCCTTAGCGTCTTTTTTCATCTTACTATTTTTTTTTGGTCGGAGCGACAGGATTCGAACCTGCGACCTCATGGCCCCCAGCCATGCGCGCTACCTGACACCCCTCAAACCATTGTAATTTCAACATTTCCTTATAACTTTTCTCAATCAGTCCTCATGGCTCGTACTATCTTTAATCACAATTTTAAGGTATTTCAATGCCTTTGTCAATCCTAATTTTTACAATTCTACAACTATATCTATTCCTTCATCATCATCTATATCCTCTTTTAATACATTGCCTTCTACCATTGTATATCCATCTTTCTCTACTATATAATTATATCTATCTATAGTTATTTCTTCTAATTCCTCTAAATCCGTCACAAGGATTTCAACTTTTCCATCTGCATCTGTAGAATATTCTACTTCTTCATATTTAATGCCCGTTCCCCAAATTGGGCGTCCCATGGGATCGTAACCTTCAAGAACTTGTTCTGTTCCCACTTCTATTTTAATAGTTACCTTTGCATCTTCTATACCTACACCATCATCTACAACTGTAAATCTTATACTTCGTTCTAGTGGCTCTACATCACCATCTGGAATATCACCACAAGCCGACCATACTTTTTCTTCTCCACCCCATGCAGTTTTACCACAATATAATGTAATAAGTCCTATTTTAGAATAATCTATCCCTTCAACTTTCCACTTCTGATTAGCCACAAATAAATTATCATCTTCTACTATTGCCCTTGTATCCTCATTTTGTGGTATTGTAATATCTACATTTCCAGTGGCAAGGTTTATTGCTTGCCCATAATCTATACTTTGCATACGTGCATCCATTACACATGGTATGGCTTTATTCTGCCATTTTAAACAAAACTTAATTTCTCTTACAAGGGATTTTTCATAGGCATTATTTATATTGACTACATGACTTACACTAATCCACCTTTGCCCACGTGCTACAACTACACTACCTTGCTTTACAAGTCCAATATCAGCGAATATATATTTGTGATCGTGGCTATTCTTTTTATCATCATACTCACCAAAAAATGCCCTTATTGGCTCACCATCAATCAAAACAGTTTGACCATACTCTTTTATATGCCGATTAAATGAATCCCTCAATGCTTTGAAATTGCTCATGTTACCCCCTCCTAGTAAACATTAATGTAAATGGACTAACATCTGCATCATCTGATAAATCCTGTATTTTAATTTTCAAGTCCTGTATTCTATTTCTAAAATATTGTACTGCCTGGCCTGTGGTTTGAAATTCCGTTTGTACCCTTCTGTATAAGTCTACATCATTTAATAGAGATTCTAGTATATCTACTATTGTATAAAGAAGAGAACGTTGATTTCCTTCCTTTATATATGTATCCTCTGGCGATAGATTATTTTCCTCTAGGAATACAGTGTATTCTGTGTCGGTGAAGTATTCCTTGTTGTTTAATTCTAGTTTAAGACGTTGTAAATTTGTCATATTATCAATTCCTTTCTTATTTTGGGTATGAAAAAAGAGCCACGTTAATGGCTCTAAGTTATTCTACTTCATTAAATTGAATTGTAGATTTGCAAACTTGTATCTTTTTATCTAGTTCATGTATCTTTTTTCTATATTCTTTTTTATAAGAGTCAAAGTCATCTAGCGACTCATAATATTTGTCTTGTATTTCTTTATCAACTCTTAGATTTACTTCTTCCTCAATAGCCATTTCAACTTTTCTTCTTATTAAGTTTTTCTCTTTATTAAGTTTGTCTTCTTCTAATTTCTTTTTATCATCTTCATATTTACTGTGAAATTCTTTATAAACTTCATATTCTATCTGACTTATTTTTCCCACCAATCTCACCCCCTTTTACTACCTACTTCAACAAATAGGAGTAGAATCCTACATTTAATTATCGCAAGTTTCGACAATTGTATATAATTACTCACACCACCTTTAAAAAGGCACGAAAAAAGGAGTGTTTATGTTATCACTCCTTTTTAGTATTCGCTTTAAGTAATTTTGTAATTTCGTTTATTCCTTCATTGCTACTTTTTAAATATTTAGTTTCGCCTGTTTCTTTAAATTTATTATAGTCTTTGGTTGATTTTACTAATATATCATAATATGCTTGTTGTATATTTGTTAGTTTTGCATTTTTGTATTTTACGAAAAATTCACTATCCATACTAATTTTATAATCTTTTATTTCCACATTCGCAACCGATTCCCGCATAAGCAATGTTCCTTCAGTGAAAATATCGTCATCTGCGACTTCCATTTCTTCTAACTCTTTAGCACATCCCATACTAAAGCCTAATATAAAGATGAAAATAAAACAAAATATTACTTTCCTTTTCATTATTCCATCATCCCCTTCTGTTAGATTTTGGCTAATAGTTCTTTTTTCTTTTCTTGATATTCTTCTTCTGTAAGAATACCATCATCAAGTAATGATTTTAATGCTCTAATTTTTTCTGTAGCCGATTTATTTTTATCCATTTCTTTTTTCAAAATATTTTGATTTTGTATTGCATCAACAACTGTATATTCTTTTTCTGGTAATAACTCTTTAAGTGTTTCAAAGTCACTATACTCAAAATACACTGAACGCCTGCTATTTGTATTGTCAATATAACTCATAAGCATTTCCCTATTGTCATGTTCAATCATTTCAGACTTTATCGCTTCATTTTTCTTTCGACTACCTATTATCGCACCTGCTCCACCTGCTAATAAAGCACCTGCTACTGCACCTTTTATGGAATAACCTCCACCTCCACCTCCAGAAATTTTATTTTCACGTACTATTTCACCTTTAGTTTTATAATATTCTATTTTATCAATAGGAATTTTAAATTGTTTGATTTTTTGTACTTGTTTTCTTAAATATTCTCTGTCATTTGATATTGGCTCTGGTGGTTTAGCAGGGAAAAAACATAAATTATCTTCTTCGACCCATATGCAAGTAATATTATTTCTAGGTAAATTATCTAGTGTCCCTTTTAAATATTGGACTTTATTAGCATTATTGGGAATATTGATCTTTGTCTTAATATCAATATACTTTCTCCAAAGTTCTTCATAGGCTTCTTCTTTTTCCTCATTTTCTTTATTAACCTCTTCTCTTTTAATATACATTACTAATCCCTCCAATATTTTATAGTTAAATTATACCATATTTACCTAATTAAAACTGGAGTTTGTCCTATTTGAAAATTCTTTTGGCAGAAAAAAAGTAGGTTTGCTAGGAGCATCATTGCAACAAAGGGGTAACTCTTGGTATTTGAATAGAATAAATGGTATTTTAACTATTCCTTTAATTATGCCTTAAACGTACATTTAGGGAATAGTATAAAATCACACTCTGAATCCATTGGTATCACTTGCTTATACATTGAGTGTATAAATCAACTGCCCTAAATTGAGTAAAATACATCAAATTAGCATACTTATACTATAAAATAAACGCTTTATGCAAACTATCAATGTAATATAATCCAATTGTATTACATTAGGAACTGTGTATTTGCAACATTCCTAGATCATAATGTCTGTTTATAGTCATATTCGGACATTATCATGGTCGAAAAATCGGCTATGAGTGCCAAATATGACCATTAGGTACACTATATATAGTGTATCCACTTCTGGATATACCACTATATATAGTAACAGCCGAACATTTGTACCCCAATTATTACAATCAAATTACAGATATGTTACAGTTATATTACACACTTATACTTTTTGTTTAACACTTGCAATTTTTGTGTAAATTTCCTTGATTTCTCCCTATTCTTCCTTCTTCTTTTCTCTGTTCTCTTCCTCTTTTTTCTTAATATCTCCCGTTTCCTCTCTCAATCTTCCTATTTCTTGCTCAACGTTGTTTGTCAGTGGTGACTTCTCGATTACTGTCTTACCACTAATAGCACCCATGCCATGTTGTTTACCTAGATTATCCAATAAGTCAGATACATTAATTGGTCTAGCATAATCAAACTCTACATCTACATAATCATCTGTACCAAACGTCATACCACCTCTACCAATCATATCCCTAATTACCTCAAAACGCTTATTCATACCTTCTCTAACATACCGTTCATTCAACATAGCCTTTACATCAGCCATCTGGTATAGCATCTTTAAGGAAGTTTCACTCACATTAGCAATATTCCCTTGACCCATCGCAATACTAGGCATACCTGCCACTTCAAGTAATGATTGTTTTAAGGTATCATAGAGCAATTTAATACTATTATAGTCTAACATTGTACTAGTGACCTTATAATCTGCCCCATCTTCTAAATTCAACACATAACCCATTGCATCGGCTGGAATTGTACTATCTATCCTTTGTCCACTTACAACTGGCATAGGATTAAGGCTATTAGTATATATACTATCGGAAAACTTACTTAATATATCTTCCATTTCATCTAGGATACCCTTTATATCTTCCAATTCACTTTTCCCAAACATTTCATCATCATCATTAAGATTGTGGTAATGTATCGGCAATCCACTAACATTAGCATATTCCTCTACTTTGTTAAATTCTCCATGTTCATTGTTCCACTTCAACACCTTGTCCTCTGTAAACACAGTATAATAACTGATACTATCAATTACATAATGTTCTATAAATGCTATGTACTCATTGCCATCACTATAGACTGGATAGGCATCTTCTGAATTAATCAATTTGCTTTTAATCTTGCCACCATCCATATACACGTATTCAAATACATCACCATATTTATTAATTTTATCTACAATCTTAAAATCTGTACTGTTAAAATTCCCTTGCCTATATATCCTATTAAATTCCTTAACCATACCTTCACTACTGCCAACCAAACTAACTGGCTTACCCAATAAATATGTACTGTGGAAATTCATTATGGTCTTGGCAGTTTGCAATACTATCTTCCTTGTAACGTATTTCTCGCCCTTATATTCCATATCTTCACGATTTAGCACCTTGTGAATACCCTTTATATAATTCTTATTCTCTAGTACCTTTGACACCCTCATTAAATGATGTGCCTTCTTAACCTCATCTGCAAACCAAAATAAATCATTGTCAAAATTTACTTGTATATATCTACCTAAACTCATTTTATTACCTCCTGTAGTTATAAATTAACCGACCCAAAATTGGGTTGGTTAGTGGATTTACACGTACCACATTCCAACCTTTAATCCATGCAATGCTAGTGCTATACCCATTACACAATCATCATGGCGACCTACCATTGCACCCATCTTGCCACCATCAGCCACAAATACCTTCATCTCTTCTAATACATGCTTACTATTAATTAGCAATCCACCAGTTTCAATTGCTTCAACTAAATCATTGATAATCATTGTTTTCGTCTGTGAAGTAGTGTTAAATCCTATTTTTTTCTTTTTCCTACCCCTAGCATCGTATTCCTTGTGCTTGTGCATATTAAGATACTTATAATCGTGACGTAAACGATCTAATACACTATGTCCACTAGATGCCTTCTCCACAACTAAATAAGCTTTGTTATAATATCTGCCTATTGCATCCACTACCTCTGCAAATTTGTAAGGTTTAATGGTATTACTCCGATACTCTGCAACTTGATTACCTTCTGAATCTACCACCTCTACAACACTATAATCTTGTCCTAGCCCTTCACTTGCATCTACACCACAATAATATTTCATGCCCACACGTGGTCTTTCCCACATTAAAAAAGACTTACCATATCCAATTTTTAAACTGGAAGGTAAATCCTTTGGCTTTGCTATATGCTTATTTATATATCTCAATCTTTCGGCAATGTAATTTACATCAAATATTCCATTCCCAGTAGTCAAAAATGCCTCTGTAGAGTTAGATGGAAACTCTTGTTTAAATTGTTCCAAACTACTATTACTTATCTTTAACCTTCTCCAAACTAACTGTTCAATTGTAGCACCTTGTTCGTATAAGTCTAATTCCTCGCCTTCTAATTCATCTACACTAGGCAATGTACCATGCCGATCCTTCCACACCTCTACAAACTGTTCTATTTCCTCTACAAACATAACTCTATCCTCAATCCAACTAAAGAAGAATGGTTTATACATATTGACTTGATTTTCTGCCTTCTCCCAAAACTGATTAAAGAAATTAAGTCCATTTGCAGTGGATTCTACTATTATAATTCCATCTGTAGACACTGCCTGTTCAATTGCCAATAGTTGCTTTTCTATCGTTTCTTTCATAAATGCCATCTCACTAATATGTACTATTCCATTTAGCGTTAATCCCCTAGCCACATCTTTATTACCACAAGTGCTAATAACGATTTTAGACCCGTTTTCAAATTTTAATTCCTTCTTATTATTATTGTGTAATGCAGGTTTCAATACATCTGGCATATCATAATAAATCTGTTTTAACTTATCGAATATACCATTAGCACTATCTATTGAATAACTAAGCAATAAACTTGTTGTATTGGGTTTAGTACATGCAGTATAAACAGAAAGCCCACATGCAAGGGTGCTGAACCCTAATTGTCGGCTTTTTAGTATTACATTATATTTACTTTTTTCCTCTACAAATTTAAGTTGTTGAGGATTTAATTTAAATGGTATTACTTTACCATTTTTATTTGCTATCTTTAAAAAGTTTTCCATATATAAAACTGGACTATCTAGTATTATCTTTAATTTACTCCGTTTATCTCCACTTTTAACCCCTTTGCTATTGTTCATCTATATCTACCCCATTTAGCAAGGCAGCCAAATCACTTTCTTTATCCTCGGCAAAGAATGTTTTACTAAAATCTGCAAACGCTTTAAAGGCATTAGTATCATCCTTAGCACGTTCAAAATATATATTATACAATTCCACCATCTTCTGTGTATGGAGAATTTTATGCAAATGTTTAATTGCCTTTTGAACATCTTCTTCCAATAAATATTGTTCTGCATATTCTTCATTCATACCACCTAAAAACTTTTTACTAAATTCTTCAAAACTTTTATTTTCCCGATAAAGCACACCATACTTCCACAATATCCAATATGACTTTTTTTCTGTTGTATATTCCATTAATTTTAGTCTAATTCCTTTTTCACGTTTTGGACTACCCATTTATACCACCTCTTTCTGTCCAATTTGAAGTTTCTGAATTAATTTTTCTGATTCAATTCTTATTTTTTTCTGGTTTATACTGATGTCATCCATCTTTACATCGAAATCTATACTCTCCATATACTAGCCCTCCTTCTATCAATTCTCTTACCACTACTGTTAGTAAACTAATGTAAACTAGCGTTTCCTTGCTTATTTGCTACGCAAAATAAAGCGAATTATCTATATTATAAAAAAGTAGGTAAATATTATTACACCCTTCAACAATAGTAATTTCAATGGACACATAGAAGTGTACCCCCCATTCCTTAAAGAATATAAAGAATAACATATAACTATTAAGAAGTGGGGGGGTCGTTTCCTGTACACATTTAATTTTCAACGTTTATAGAGGGTGAAATTTTTATGCTACTTTATAACTAATAATATTAAATATACACAAACACGTGCAACGTGTATGTAAATTATCCGATAGGATATACTTTGGTTTTCTCACAAACAGAAGTGGTTATCCTACCATCACATTTTGTCCTTTGATAAGGATATTGTTTTTATTGCAATAGTCAAGTACATCTGCATTATTACCTATTCTTCGTCTAAATTTATTAATATCTAATCCTACCTTTTCACAAATAACTAATTTCTTAATCTTACGACCATCTATTAATTCCTTATGATTGCCTTGTTTAATTTCCTGCATCAAATCAATAAATTTAGTGGAATAACTATTATCTTTTTGATTCTGATTATGTTCTTGTAGATGTTCTTTTTGTTTCGATTTCTCAAACTCAACCACGTTATCATGTTCAGTGATAGCCGATTCCTTTACACCCTTAAACATCTTTAATACCTTATTTACCACTTCCATATCGTTATTAAAAATGAATATCTTACTCTCATATTCCATTGACCTATTCACACGTTTAATGGCTTGATATATCTCATTGGCATTTCTACCTTGTCTATAGTCCTCAAACCTTTTGTCCTTAAATCTATATACCATTTCATCACCTTTACCACTTTTAATACCTGTCCATGTTGTCCTGTTGTCTAATTTAATATTGCTATAGTATAGATATTCCAACACATACGTTCTGAATGGTACGTTGGGATTGTGGGCAATAATACAGTCCTTTAAATCTCTGTATTGGTTACTTCCTGTTAGATTACCAAACCAATTAATATTATCCGATTGAAAATGTGAAGAATCATCCTTATTCCCCACAACTAATGGATTGTCTAGTTTACCTGCAACTCTATTAACCACTTCATAGAAATCTAAAGCTCTACCCTTAGCACTCTTTGTACTATTAGTTTTAGAAATAAGAAAAGACCACTTCTCATGGCGAAAAACTGCACCTTGACGGCTAATTTCAAATAGTGGGCTTAAATTATATGCCTTGTTCAGTGTAGCACTAGCATCTAACATTACATTATTATCCAGTAGCCAATACCGATATTTTCTATTAGTGCAATAGATGATCTTACCTTCGACCACACAAGTTTGATTATAGAATTGTTTTAGATTGTCTATGGTTTCCACAATCTCATTCTTACTATGTCCTTGTTCCTGCAATTCTTTTACATCTAAATTCTCTTTTGCTAATTGTTTAAGTTTGTTTATTTTCTTATCTACATTAATTTTGGCATTAAAAAAAGATTGTGGCTTCTTAATAGTTATAAGATAGTCCTCAATCTCATCTACACATTCTGCAAATAGGTTTCTCAATGATCTGTGTTGTAGAAGTGTTTCAAATTCATCTATCCATTTTTTAGATATAGATAGAATATTACCGTTTGTAATGTTGAGAAATTCGTCTATTACAAGTATTTCTCTACCTTGTATAAAAGTTTGCCTATCCTTGCTACGGATAGCCAATGACTTGTATTTTTCGTGGGTAATAATTACCACTGCATAGTGCTTTATTTGCTTTTGCAATGTTTCCCACTGTTTCGCATTTACTGTTTCCGAATTAATAGCAATGGCAATATCCATACCTGCTATATTATTAATCCTGTCCTGGCTCTCTATACAATCCTTTATACGTTCCCTTACCAATATTGATTTTCTATTAGCGTTAGCAATGGATATTTCTGCCTGTAGCGTTTTGCCTGTCCCTGCTTCCAAATCTAATACCTTGAATTTATCTTTATTATTCCCATTTATAATTACATCGTTGAGATGTTGTTTTTGTTTTTCTAATTTGATTAAATCTATCATTAGATTACCCCCTATTTCCTATACTCATTCATTGCGTTACTAAGCATTTCGGACTGTTTAAAGTAAAACACTTTTCGACCACTTCCATCATCGCTTTCTCTAATGTCTAGTAGCACAAATCCTCTTTGCATTAAATAACCTGCCATTTTCATAGAAAAAATTGTTTTAAATTCCATCATTCATTCTCCTTTCAGTTTTGAGTAGTCCCATTTAACCACACTATCTAACCTACCATTTCACCTTTAATTTTTCTTAACGCTTTTATAAACTCTTGCAATTCCCAATCACCTTTATAGTCCTGTATGTGTTGTTGTAATTCTCTATTATTTTTAAACCAATACGCTTTCTTGCCTGTTTCTGTTGTTGTAACCTTTTCTTGATAAATTCCTATACTTCTTAAATATGCTATTAAATGAATACTAAATATGTAGAATAGTACATTGTCATTTTTCCCCATCATTTCACCTCTTTTATTAGTTTGCTATATTTAACTTCATTTTTTCTAGTCAATGCTAAACTAAATATTCCACTTGGTTTTTTAGACAGATTAGATTTTGTATATGTTTTTAACTCTCTAAGGACTTCAAATTTCTGTGGTGGCAGATTAATGGGCATAGAAAAAACCCTACTTAATTCGGTAAGATTTATATTAGTGGACAAATAACCACCATCTATATTTATTTTTCCTTTTAAATTATACTTTTTGTTAAGTGCTTCAAAATCGGCTTTAGAATACTTCTTAGTTAATTCTGTTAGTTCTGGATACTCTAACACCTCATTCATCCATTTAGTGCCTATGGGCTTAAAATAATCGCTATAAAATGGCAAATATGATGAATCTATACACATCAATATCATTTGTGCTTCATCTGTTGTAACTGGCAAGTGTTTTTGGAGAAATTTTGGCAAATAGTTTTCCATAGTAATTTCCAAATCTCTCCATACACTACTGCTTGTAATTTATCTTATAATCACTGAACTTTATTAAACGAATATTAGTTTTTATCTCTTATGACTTTTCTGATTTGCTCATAAATATCTTGCTCCGTATACTCGAAAATATGACCTTCATCATCTTCTACAGGAGATCCATACTCATTTAATAATTCCTGCTTTAAGCCATCAGAGATAGTTATCCTTCTGCTAAACAAATACTTTTTTAAATCTTTCTCTCTTAACAACATAATCACAATCGCCTCCTTCATCTATTAAAACAATGATTCTCGATGTTCTAATCTATAGCTCTTACCTGTCATATTAAATAGCTCACATCTGTAAGTGATTCTATCTAACACTGCCGTGGTTAAAGCGGGGTCCCCTAATAACTCGGTCCAATCTTCAAGCCCTTTGTTGGAGGTAATAATTAACGATGTTTGTTCATGAAGGGCTGATATTAATTGGAAAAACAAGTTCGCTTCTTCTCTTGATATGGGGAGGTAACCTAGCTCATCGATGATCAGAAGACTAGAAGATAAAACATTGTTGATTTTCCCTTTGCTTTTTCTTGATATCTCCTGTGTTTTTAAACAGTGCATCAGATTGTCCATGGTGGTGAAGCTAACCTTGTAGCCCATCTCTACAGCCTTGTACCCTAATGCAATACACAAGTGGCTTTTACCTACCCCTGGAGGGCCTAAAAGTATTAGATTATACATTCTATCTATCCAGTCCATCTCAATAAGACTATTGATTTGTCTTTGGGTAATCGATCTTTGAAAGGTTAGATCGAACTCTTCTATTGTCTTAAGTACCGGAAAGCCTGCAGCCTTAACTCTGCGTTCCTGGGCCTTTTTCTCTCTGAGATCGACTTCGTTTTCTAATATTGACAGTAAAAGATTCTGATATGAAATGTTGTTTATGTCAGCATTTTCAACGATGGAATCTGCATTGGTATTTAAGTAGTTCAATTTGAGTTTTTTAGCGTGATCCTTTATTGATTCTAATTTTTCCATTTTCTTTTATCCTCCTTCAGGGCACTCATGTATTCTCTAATATCTCGTACTTGAGGCTTTAAATCCTGATATTTTGAAGGAGTAGTTATGTCAGCTTTAAAGTACTTCTTATTTAGTTGTCTGTTTTCTTCAAGTTTTAAGTACTGTATGGCATCCTTCAAGAGCCCTGCGCTAAACAATTTCCTTTCAATACAGTAGCTTAATGCCCTTTGAACAATTGATTTGTCTTGGTTTTTTACTGTATTCATTATTAGGGCAAATTGATCTTTAAAGTGTCTTGGCTTCTCTATTTTTAATACATCAACAAATTCATTAGCCTTTTCAGTATGGTCTAAGCTTTTTAACACTTTGTTGTAGATTTCATGACTTGTACAGTGTTTACTCTCATTCCTATCATAGTGCTCTATTTTCACTAATTTTCCTTTATCCTGACTGATTTTATGTTCAATAATTAACTGTTCTGTATCTTGGTTCTTAATTTCCATGGTATCTTTCTTAATAATTAATTTAACCTCTTTCCCTGGAGAATAGGTTCCCGTAGGGACTTGGTATCTATTTTGCTTGTAAAAAACTGTATTGTTTTTTCTAACGAGATAGGTTAAACTATTTGTATTAGTTGTGTTTACAAATAGAGTGGGTATTGGCTTTAAGTGTTCCTTTTCCAGGGCAAACACTTCTGCCGGTACCTTCTTTGTTGTTTCATGGACTTTTTTATTACCTCTTCTTTCTAACCATTTCAGCGAATCATCATTAAATGAGTCAATATCTACAAATGTTCTATTCTTTGCAAAATTATACTTGGCATATTTCACTACGGCTTCAATTTTCCCTTTACTCTGTGGGTCATAACCCCTGCAAAGGTACACTTTAAACTTAAGGGAATTAATATAGTTTTGAAATCCTTCTGTGTATATGATATCTCCATGATTTTCTGATACCACTAGGACTCTGTCCTGGTCATAAACAACCTCCTTAGGCATTCCTCCAAAATATTCAAAGGCTTTATTATGGGCCTCAATGAATGTCTGGGTAGTAAAGGGCTTGTCTATCCAATAGATGTATTTATGTCTGGAATGGGATAAAACCATACCAAAGCAATATACTTTGATTCTTGTTTTGTCAGGTTTATCTAGCCATATTTGGCCCAGGTCAACCTGTGCTTGATATCCCATAGGAAGCTCATCCACCTCCTCAAATTGCCTTGCTGAAACTACTTTAGGGAGCTTATGTTCTTCCCTTAAGTGATTGACATATAGTCGTAAAGTTCTATCCTTAAAGTCCAGCACATGATATTTTTCCTCTAGCCAATCATATATTTGAGCACTTGATAAATCCCTATGTTCTCTAATCCATGCTAAGACTTCGTCCTTATATTTGTCCACCTTCCTTTCTCTAGATTCAGTTCTTTGTCTTAAGCTTGCAAATTCATCTGGTGTCATATCCCAATATTTATGTACTGTTTTATAGTCGATCTCCAGCCTCCTTGCTACCTGTGATTTATTCAGTCCTTTGGACTTGTATCCTTGGATTTCAGCAAACATATTCCACTCCTTCAATTTCATTCCTCCTCTGGTGTCACTAGCTAACTAATTCTACCAGAAGGGATATTATTATTGTAGTAAATTGGAAATTATTCTCCGTTTTTGTTTGCCAAAATCTCTCCCTTTTATTTTACCAGTTACATCTGTCCAACTTGATATATCAACATTGTAATAAGATAATATTTGCAATAGTGTACTTCCACAAAATTTATCTGTATAGTTGTTTTTATTAATCATATTTGTAATGTTTAAATTGGCACACTGGCTATCACAGTTATCTGTAGGAGATAACATAGTAACGTGGTTACCCCAACATTTACCATTAGCAAAGTCCACATCTACACCAATTACATCTTTTGTAGCGTGTCCATGCTCTACACTTCTACTAATTGATTTAAATGTATAGAAATGGCTTATATCGTATCCTTTTACTTGCTTTAAAAATATAGATGATAGCAAACTATCTAAATCGTCACTTAAACATAAAGTATGATTTGTTGAAGTGTCCTCTGTCCATTCTGGAAACAATCTTTTTTGCTGTTCATTCATTTAAAGTGTTATATGTTTTTTACTTCCTCTACATATTTCACTCTCTCTCTCACATAATGTGAGGTATAGCGTACTAAACTATAACTTACACCTACCTCTCTATTTTTTGTTTGTTTTACTAGGTTTTTTAATCTCTTTTTCAATTTCTTCAATCTCTGCAACTTCTGCATCTACATTGTTCAATGCCTTAATCCACTTATCATACTTTTCATCTGTAATGGGTCTTTTTCTGCCTTCCATCATGGTAATGTACTGTGTAGAACATCCTAAAGCATCTGCAATTTGTTGTTGTGTTGTGTTTTCTTTTTTATTAATCTAATTAATTTTAATTTTTCTGGACTTAACATGTGATCTCTCCTTTGTCTTGTTTTGTAACTTTAAAAAAGAGAAGGGAAAAATCCCCTCTCCTATTGGATACTATTTACTTAATACAACTACACCTGCATCATTAAGTAATTTGACGGCATAAATATAATCTCCAAAAATATCAGACGCTTTTATCTTTGCAACTCTATCTAATTCGATATTAATTCCACGCTTTTGCATATAACCCAATGCACCCTTTTTAATAATAAAAGTATTACATTTGTTAGATATATTGTCGTATGTACCCACTGCACCTTTGCTATGATCGGCAATAAATACTTGGATTCCTCGAAAGTATCCTAGTAAACCGTTTCTTTGAATACCTGAACCATCAGCAGTAAATGTCTTTTGGGCATCTACAAATCCATCCATAGATAGAAAACTAGGTACTAATAGAGAATGTGCAACAATTCCTTCAATTTCTTCCACGTCAGCCTCGTCCCCAAAAAGTTGCAATCCCTGATTAATCTCATCAGAAGTAATTGCAGTCGCATCTGCTACCGTAGATTGTAACGGAGAAGTTAATGCTTCCTCTATTAAATCTAAATCTAATTTTCTAGCAAATACTTTACCTTGTTGTGTAGCCCCTTCATCAATTGCATTTCCTAGTGCAGTAATATTTTCAATATCGTAAACTCTTACACCCTTACCAATTTGCTTAATAGTAGCTTGACTAGAAGTTTGTTGTAATTCTTCTGTATCAATAGAATCACCTTTTTGCATTTCGGTCGGATCACCTATTAGTTTCCATTTTGGAAATGTTACGGTTTCCCCTACAGTGGTATTAGCAAGGATTCCTAAATTAGTTGCTAGATTACCTATTTTCATCTTTCCCTCAAATTTCTCTCTTACTAATCCTGCATAAATATCTGGTTTTATTAACATTAAAATTCCTCCTATTAATTAATTTTTTGTATTAAAAAGGGACTGTCCCCAAATTGAAGGGCAATCCCATCTATGTAAAAAGACACCTACACCTCTTTGTATAGATGCCTTGATTACTCGCTTAATTTTTTATAAAGCTCTGGACTATTACTATGTAAACTTTCACGTTCAGAATAATTTAACTTTCTAAATTGTTCCTTTGTCATGCCATCATTTTTTTTTCTGTCCTTTGGCTTATAACTATTATTCATTAGATGGTTATTCAGAATAGACCCTAATTCACTTGCAATAGTTTCCATTTCATCATCCCCAACATTTAGATATTTAGCCAAATCTTTAGGCAGTTCATTTTGCGCAAGTGTATCTTGCACTTTGTATTGTCTTTCCTTTGCTTCAATTTCTTTTTGTTTAGTTTCTAAGTCTGCCATTTTCTGTTCTAGTGCTAATTCTGCATCGGTTTTATCCTTTGGTTTATACTTCTCTAAATCTTTAATTTGCTTAGTATAACTCGTTCTCACTTTATCCGTTTCCGATTAAATATGTGTTTCTAATCCTTTTATTTCTTCTTCACTTAATTTTGCTTTTAATTGTTCTAACATTTATAATTCCTCCTTATAGTTGCCCTGTATAAGCCCCACATTTGCCCATATAGACGTTGTAATGTGTTTCCTATGCAATAGCCCCTAATTAATTTTTAATACTTCTTTAATCTTGTTAATATGATCTTGTTTCAAATCTCTTTCACCACGTAACCAGTGGCTAAAGTGTGACTTGCTTATGCCTAACTGTTCGTGCAGCCATTTATGTTTTATACCATTTTGTTTTAAAACTTCCCTTACATTCTCTCTCACCTCACTCAATCTCCTTTCAATAGTTGCAGGTCTTAAAGTTGCTAAAAAATATATAAAAGGGTGTCAAATTTGACCCTCCCTTAATTTAAAAAGAAAGTTGCCTAAATATATAGACAACATTACATGGCATTAATTCCCCATGTTCAGCCGACTTAGCAATTTTGGAGGTGTCCAGTTTGGCTACTGGAAAGAAGTCGGCAACTTAAATGACATATTAAGAATTTAATTTATTAGCGTAAAAAGGTACTAAAAAAGCACCTTTTACAATACACCAAATTTGATGTAATCTAAAAAATGCTTCTTATTATTTTTAAATTTATCTTGCATATTATTATAATTATAGGTTATAATAAAGATAACTATGCGAAAATATTTTAAAAAAGGAACACAAAATAAAGTTTGACATACCTGCAATTGTCTGATATACTAAGGTTAAGGAAAAGTATGTTCTGAACTAATCAAAAGCAGAAGAAAATGCGACTACTCAACATATAGTTTTTCGTCCGAGACAAGTTATTAATAACTTGGTTGCAACTTCTCACCACATTCCCTTCCATATAAGAACCATAACTTTATAGTATTTCCAAAGGGTACAACAGTGTTTTTGTCCACCAAAACACCAAAACTACCCTTTTTTTCCAGTTGTCCTAAATGCTTCTAAGAATGTTTCTTTATCTGCATTATATAAAGCGTTTAGGATTTCCATTTTGTATATGTAATCTCCACCAATCACTTCCTCCACAATTGCACATACAGTTTCTTTCTTTATTTTATATCTTTCCACTTTTTGCATATGTTCATTTATTACATTGTCTATTGCATTATACTTTTCTTTTTCATTATCGTCATCCAACATTGTTGTTTTAATATATTTTATTTTGCTTGTCATTTCCATTATCGCTTTTATGATTCCTTCAACTTGCCTATTTTTTACCTTCCTCGTATCTACATCAATAACCATTTTTTCAAGTTGTAATGTATCTCTTTCTTTAGCCTTTAGAAGATTGTCCATAATTTCCTGCAAATAGTCCATCGTGGTTTCGTATTTTTTATGCACACTCTTTTTCTTTTTCTTATATTTATTCTTGCTTATATTTTTAAAGAATAGAGGTTTTTCTTTATCCAGCAATCCACATTTTTCTAAGTGCGTAATTTGTTCTTCTACATCTATATCATACATTCTCTTCACTTGGTCTATTGCTATTTCTCCTAATACCGTTGCTATATCTATCTTCTCAAGCAATTCCTGCAAATCCCCTTCACTACCACCCTTGTTGTACGTGTCCCAATATTGGCTAATGTATCTCGCACCCATATTTACTACTTTCCCAATCTGTCGTTGACTTTTCGAAAGTGTATTATCTATTTTTGCCATATCTCTATTTAATATCGTGTACAGGTTTTTGCTTGTTTCGATTGCATTTACACAAACTCTATACTTGCTACTTCCTATATAGCATTCTTTTGCCACTTCTAACATCTTGTCATTTTCATTAAACAAAACTAAGGAATCTGAATCCAGATCCTGTCCACTCAAAATTCTTTGTAGCGGAAAATCAATTGCATTTGTGTAGATTATATTATCGTTAAGATTGAAATATTTCTCTATGAAGTTGTTATTTTTATTTTCTACTACCAGTACATTCGATGGAGATGTATGGGGATTTCTAAAACCAACGTATTCAGCACCAAAGGGATGTAATGTTGTATATACTTCATTTCCCTTTAGAACCATTCTATCTTTCCACGAATCGTATTGTAGGATTCCATTTAATACAGGTAGCTCGCCTATAGCATGATATAGTAGTTCTAACCCATTCCCCACAATCGTTGTATAATCCCCACTTAATCGTATCTTCCCTTTTTTCACGTGTGTTACACGATTATTTATATCCTTCTTTCTTTTTTCCTTAAATAATTTCGTATTGGCAATGTTGCTATTCCTTTTAAATAAATCAAACAACATTTCATTACAATTCATTTTATTTGCATTTTCTTTTAAATACTCTACATATGTACCATCATCATTTTTTAATTTGTCTATATGCTCTAATTCAAATTTTGCTAATTCTCCCACATCATCTTTATTGAAAGGCATGGAATTCAACATTTGATAGGATGTTTGTTGCATAATTTTTCCATATTCATCTTCGCCATGTTTGCTTTTTTCTTCTGATTTGCAAATTCCAAATATGTTTTTATCTGCTTCGACTTTCTCTTTCCAACAATTCCACATTTTTTTCTCACTACCCTTTACATTTGCAAATTTTAATGCCTTTAACGAGTTGGGAGTAGTAATTAAATGTATATCTTTTGCAAAAATCTTTTGATTGAACATATTTTCTATTTCCCACGTTTCAAAATCTATTCCATTTTCATCTGCATAGTCTTTTAAGAAGCTTTGGACGTTAGTATTAAATACACAGCATTTAAACATATGTTGTCTTAATAGCATCATGGATTTTCCATTTGTGAAATAACTACTATCCAACAATCCTTCACCATCAAATATGTCATTTTCCATATCGTAATCATTATGTTGCTTACTTACTAGTTTTCCATTCTCATCCTTGCCTACTACATTACAATTAATCTTAAATATACTTTTAACATCAGATAAAATCAAAATGTTTTGTGGATTAATCTTTATGGTATCTTTTATGCTACTACTTACCAAACTTTCGTACGCTAGAAGTCCTGCAAAATCAACATCTTCTCTGCCATCCAAGTTCATTCCCAATCTTTTCCACTTTGTCATTTTTCCCTTTAATTGTTTTTTGATAAATAATACTTTGCCTATCCTGCTTTTTGCGGATGTTCTAGAATAAACAACATATTCTATTTTCTTGTTATTTATTTCTAGAGTAAACCCATTTGTATACAATAGTGTTCTTAATCCATCTTCATCATCCGCATCATACGTTTTAACTTCTTTCCATATGTGGCTATTTTTATTGACTACTAATTTCTCAATATTTTTTTCTCTTTCTTCCTTTTTCTTCTCATCTTTTTCATCTTTATTTTTCTGTTTCAATATTTTTATGATTTCATCAGCACTCTTAACCTTTTGTTTAAAATTAACATTTATAATATCATCGGTAACCGTCTTGTTATATTTCTTACTATCTTGCCACTTTAATCCTGCTTCAATTAATTTTGTGAGTTCTAGCGACTTTGGTACCATTCCTCCATAGTTTGTAAATAATTCTTTCTCTCTATTAATATGCTCCCAAATTCTTGCACCTTCAATGCTCATAATATATATGTTTTCACTCTTCATATTAATTCTCCTCTCAATTTTTAAAGTTTCTCTTGACACTACTATCTAATCTAGTATATAATGAATTTAACCTCAGAAACCAGAGGTCTAGTTTTTTATACCCAAAAATTGGTTCTGTTTTAAATATAACATTGATTGTATTTTTCGTCAAGCCTTTTTTGTATTTGGGGTTATTATTGAATTTTTAACATTTTTATTAATAAAAAAGTATTACTAACTTTAATCCTCCCCACTGCCAATTACCTAATTTTACAAACGTTGAAATTTCAACACTCCTCAAAATCACGTAATCATTGCAAATACTACATTCTTAAAATAGTTGCCTAAAAACACCCCATTTTTTCCCCTGTACCGATCCTAAAGGTAAGATAGTATGACTTTACTTTTTTTTTGCTTAAAACGGATTCTGTGTCCCTCTCGTAACGAAAAAAAGAACTGCCTAAGCAGTCCCCTTTACAGTTTTAATTTCATCTCATACTTCCCATTTTAGAAGGTTTGACCATTGTATGTTTACTAACTTCTGTCATTTGTTCTAATGCATTAAATTTATCGTAATCCTTCTGCAAATCTTCACCAAACATATTTACATATTCTCTTACTATATCTAAAGTTGAGTGACCAAGAATTTTTTGTAATCTAAAAATATCACCTCCATTCAAAATCCACTTTTTAGCGAATGTATGACGGAATAAATGAACGGATGTTTTCAGTACCCCTCTACGTTGATTATACTTCTTAATACTATGCCCAAGGCTATTTCCATTTAATTTAGCACCATACACAGAAACAAACAAATAATCTTCCTTCTCTCCATCTCTGTATTGTAGATATTCTGTTAATACTTTTGCCAATACATTAGACAGGGGAATTAATTGTTGTCGTTTATTTTTGGTTTTGTCCAATTTAATATAGCCACTTTCAAAATCAATATCCTTTATTCTAACATTTACAATTGTATCTACTCTATTACCTGTACCAAGTAAATAATTTACAATTGTCCAATCCCTATATTCTGCAAAACCACATTGTTTCAAGTTTGGCTTCTTTAATAATAATTTTAATTCTGCATCGGTATAGGTTTCTTTAATTTTCTTTTGTGCCATCATTAATTTAATTTTAAAGTTGTCCATGTATTCCAGTTCCATAAAATAATATAGAATGGTACGCAGTCCTTTAATTTTGGTATTAATAGAAATATCATTCATATTACTATTATTTTTGAGAAATAAAACGTAATCATCCGTTATTGTTTTGTTAATAGTGGAAATTTGATTGGACAATGGATAAAAGTTTTGAAAGGTATCAAGGGTTTCTTGATAATAAGTTAAGGTTGGCTCTGATAGGTTTTTCACTCTACAGAAACGATAAAATTCTTTAAACCCTTCTTGAATAGTTTTAGTAGAATTATTTTTTTGAAGTGTCATTCTTTTCATTTTGTATCACTCCTAAAATTATTTAAGATAGATACAAGCCATTTTAGATAAGAAAAAAGTCCACATGACTACTAGATTTTTATCTAATAGCCATGAGGACTAATTTGCAATTGGGAAAAGTTAAAACCTCTGTAAATGTTGAAATTTCAAGTTTGGTCGGAGCGACAGGATTCGAACCTGCGACCTCATGGCCCCCAGCCATGCGCGCTACCAAGCTGCGCCACGCTCCGAATTAAGAAAACACATTAGTGCATTTTGTTGTTATTGAATCCACCACATGTATCATTTTATGTCCCTTATGTAAAAATGTCAAGGCCTTTTATTTGCTTCAACTCAATAAAGTACTTTTTTTCAAAGTAACCAGGGTATAGAGATCCTATACCCTGGTCCAAGTTATAATATAATCGCGATCAAGCCACCATTACCATCGTTGATGATCTTCTGTAGGGTTCTTTGTAACTTAATGCGGGTATCCTCCGGCATCATATATAATTTATTTTGCAGCTGTTCTTTTACCAAGTCATGTAATGATTTCCCAAACATATGTGACTGCCAAATTTTATCTGTATCATTCTCAAATTCCTCTAGCAAGTACTTTACCAATTCCTCACTCTGCTTTTCTGTACCAACGATTGGCGATACTTCTGTGGAAATGTCAGCACGAATAAAGTGCAATGATGGTGCATTAGCCCTGAGCTTTACGCCAAACTGGTTTCCATGTCTGAATATTTCTGGCTCTTCTAAGGCAAGCTCATCAAATGCTGGCGGTACAAGACCATATCCAATATTTTTTACATCATCTAGTGCTTTTTCTACTCTATCGTAGGCCTTCTTTGCCTTAGCTAGTTCTGTAATCATTCCCAACAATTGATGATCTCCTTCAATGCCATAGCCTGTTTTTTCTTCAATGATTTTATAGAAAAGTCCATCATCGGTTGCTAAATCGATTAAAGCAGCTCCTTCACCCATCTGAATGCTCTCAAGATTTGCTCTCTTAATATTTTCAATTCCCTTAAGACTATCTACCATTCCTCCAACATCTCTTAATTTTCTCATATCTTTAACACTTTCTTTGATGGCTGTTAAAATTGAACCCTTTAACCAATGATTGGTTTCAATACTTTCCAACCACCCTGGTAAGTTAATGTTGATTTCTGTAATGGGAAATTCAAAAAGTACATGCTCTAATATTTCATGAATATCATCCATTTCCATGGTTGCGCAGTTTTTAATGACCACTGGTACCTCATACTTCTCCTCTAGTTGATTCTTCAATTCCTCTGTTTCTGGTTGATTTGGCCTTTTACTATTTAATACAATAACAAATGGCTTATTAATTTCTTTTAATTCATTAATCACTCTTTCTTCGGCATCAATATAATTCTCACGTTCGATCTCTGTAATAGAGGCATCTGTTGTAATCACAAGCCCAATAGTTGAATGTTCCTGTATTACCTTTCTGGTTCCAATTTCAGCGGCCTCCTCAAATGGAATTTGCTTTTCAAACCAGGGGGTATTCACCATTCTTGGATTGCCCTCTTCTTCATGTCCAAGGGCCCCCTCAACTAAATAACCCACGCAATCAATCATTCGTAGCTTAAAGGATGCATTTTCCTTTAGGGTCAATTCTACTGCCTCATTTGGGACAAATTTAGGTTCCGTGGTTGTAATTGTTTTCCCTGTTCCACTTTGAGGTAGTTCATCTTTTGCTCGCTCTTTTTTGTAGGAATTTTCAATGTTAGGTAATACCAGTAAATCCATAACCCGCTTAATAAAAGTAGACTTCCCTGTTCTAACAGGCCCAACTACTCCTATATAAATGTCACCCTGGGTACGTTGTGCTATATCTCTATAAATGTCGTACCTTTCCATACTGTTCCCTCCTTTTGATCAAAATTATAAAGTAATCCATTATCCTTCCATAACATTATAAATATATGATAAAGGACAAAGAATATGACAACTAGACCCCCTTAATCCTGTTTATTACTTTATATTTTTAATCTCAGGTTTTTATGCTATTTTTTTATATTTCAAATTAAATAATTCTCTAACCACTCTGCTAATACCATCAAGTACTAGCACTTTGATTAGGACTCCTCTGTTTTATGTATTAAAAAACACCTATAAAAGTGACTCTTTTATAGGCGTTGCTTATTTACCAATTTATTTTTTCTGCGTCCACAATGTCTTCTATTTCATGGGTTCGGTCCCGACTCATTAAATTACTGACAGCCACACGGGGAGGAATGTCTTTGTATAAAATACTATATATCTCTTCAGTGATAGGCATCTCAATCTGATATTGTTTTGCCAGCTCAAAGGCAGCCTTAGTGGTTTTAATTCCTTCTACCACCATTCCAATCTCAGATAAGGTTTCCTCCAGGCTTTTTCCTTGTCCTGTTAATATTCCAGCTCTTCGATTTCGACTATGCATACTGGTACAGGTCACAATCAGGTCTCCAATTCCCGTAAGGCCCGCAAAGGTCTCTAGCTTTCCACCCATGGCGCTACCCAATCTAGCAATTTCTCGGATTCCTCTTGTCATCAAAGCTGCTTTAGCATTGTCTCCGTAGCCAAGTCCATCAGAAATTCCTGCTCCAAATGCAATAACATTCTTCAAGGCTCCTCCTAACTCAACCCCTATCACGTCAGGATTTGTATATACCCTAAAATAAGAAGACATGAACAAGTCCTGAATACATTCCGCAACGCTTCTTTCGTAGGCTGCTACAACTACAGTGGTCGGTATATCCTTTGATACCTCTTCCGCATGGGAAGGTCCTGAGAGGACTGCAAAGGGGTGTGAACCTAATTCTTCCTCTACCACTTGAGAAATTCGAAGCAGTGTATTAGCTTCAAGTCCCTTAGCAGCATTAACAATAATTTGCTCCCTGGTAATGATTGATCTAATGTTCTTTAGCACACCCCGTACTGCCTGGGATGAAATCGTTAATAATACGACATCCGTCCCCTTAACAGCTTTTTCAATATCTACATACAGTTTGATGTTTTCATGTAGTTGAGTGCCTGGTAAGTATTTTGTATTTTCTCTTTGACGGTTCATTTCTTCATACTGTTCTTGATTTCGCATCCAAAGTTTAACTTCATGACCTTTTTTTGCTAAAATTAAACTTAGGGCTGTTCCCCAGCTTCCAGCACCTAAGACTGTTATAGATGAATGTGTCATATTAACCCCACCTTTTATTAAACACTGGTTTTTCTACCAATTTTTTTCTCTGTTCCTGTCCTTAATCTTTTGATGTTCTCCCTGTGTCTATAAATTGCCATCACTGATAGTACTAATCCAAAAATAAAATACTCCAGCCCATAAGAAAATAAAAAGAATGGCAGTATAGTCATGGCTGTTATGGAGGACAATGAAACGTATTTATAACGATATAAAATGACAACACCTAAAGAAATGGATGCAATCGCTGCCAAGGGACTGGCTATCAGAGCAACCCCGATGGTAGTCGCAATTCCCTTTCCTCCCTTAAAACCCAGTAAAACTGGCCAATTATGTCCTATGACAACTGCAATACCCGCCATCAATGCGGCTTGCTCTCCTACAAACCGCTGTGCTAAATAAAAAGAGAGCATCCCCTTGAGTGTATCTCCCAAGAAGGTCAATGCAGCTGCCTTTACCCCTAAAGTTCTGAGTACATTGGTTGAGCCTGCGTTGCCACTTCCATGCTGCCGAATATCGATGTTTGAGGTCAGCTTACCTACGATAAAGGAAGTTGAGAAATTGCCAATAAAATATGCACTTATGATGACCAGTAGGTTTATCATACTTTAGTCCCTCCCTGATTTTTCCCTGTAAATAAAACGAATAGGCGTTCCCTCGAATCCAAAGTTTTCTCGAATTCGATTTTCAATATAACGCTCATAGGAAAAGTGCATTAGCTTTTTGTCATTGATAAAGAGAACAAATGTAGGAGGCTTAATTGAACCCTGAGTGCCATAGAATATTTTTAATCGCTTGCCTTTATCAGAAGGTGGTTGATTTAGTAAAGTTGCTTCTCCTATGACTTCATTTAACCCGCCAGTTGGTACACGCATTGCACGCTGATTAGAAATAAACTTCACCGTTTCTAATACCTTAGGCATTCTTTGTCTCGTTAACGCTGAAATAAATAGAATTGGCGCATAGCTTAAATAGGCTAATTCAGTCCTAATTTCTTTGATAAATTTGTTCATAGTATTATTATCTTTTTCGATTAAGTCCCATTTATTCACAACAATGATCGTTCCTTTGCCATTTTCATGACTAAATCCAGCTACTTTTGTATCCTGCTCCGTTACCCCTTCGGTTGCATCAATTACCAATAGGCAAACATCTGCTCGTTCAACAGCTGCAATAGAACGGATCACACTATATTTTTCTATGTTTTCTTTTATCTTACTTTTTCTTCTTAGCCCTGCCGTATCAATTAAAACATATTGATCTTCCCCATCATTAAATGGGGTGTCGATAGCATCCCTTGTGGTTCCGGCGATATCACTGACAATGACTCGGTTTTCTCCTAAAATACTATTAACAATAGAGGACTTCCCTACATTTGGTTTTCCAATAATAGCTACCTTAATCACGTCATCATCATAAATAACGCCTTTATTTTCAGGGAAATGTTTTACAATCTCATCTAGTAAATCACCGATGCCCAATCCTTGGGCTGAGGATATTTCAATAGGATCACCTATTCCTAATTCATAAAACTCATAAAAGGAATCCAAACGGTTACTGGTATCTACTTTGTTCATTGCTAATAATACTGGTTTATGAGATTTTCTTAGCATCTCAGCCACTTCACGATCAGAAGTTGTGAGTCCTGCACGTCCATCCACCATGAAAACAGTCACATCTGCTGTCTCAATAGCTAGTTGTGCTTGCTCCCTCATTTGAGCTGGAATGATTTCTTCTGTATCTGCATCAATTCCTCCAGTGTCAATTAAAGTAAAATAGTGATCCAACCATTCTACTTCTGCATAAATACGATCACGGGTCACACCTGGTTGATCTTCTACTATGGAAATTCTATGTCCTATAATTTTATTAAAAAGTGTAGACTTTCCTACATTTGGTCTTCCTACGATTGCAACAATTGGTTTTGCCATATACTTCACCTCTTACCTTTGTCTTTTATTGGAAATGTCAGCAATCCTTTAACAAATTGCTTGCCATTCACTTCACACACTTGAATTGGAACTTCTAATGCTTCTTCTATTTCTGATACAGTCACATCATCTAAAAAGACCAATTCCCCACTTTTTAACATGGATTCTGGGATCATGACTCCATCTCCTAATGGTTGCCCTTTTAAAGTACTGAGAATATCACTTCCTGTAATTAAACCTGTTACCGACACATGTCCCCCGAAAAAGCGATTTTTAATGCACACCACATTCACTTGTAGCCCATGTACCGTCTCCGTTAGTTGATGTCCTAACTCTTTGATGATTTCACAGGAGGATTGTCCTGTTAGTATTGTGATGCTCTTAGGTTGATTCAATTTAACTGATAGCTTGCTTATGTAATTATGAAATTCCTTTTTGAGCTTCACCACCATTCCAACACCATTTTCTAACTGTGGAAAGCCTTCATAACTATCATAATCAGGCAATGCTTTTTCTGCTAATATATAAAACTCATCAGATGTATAAACAAAGTTACGTCCCATGTACTTTTGGAATTGTCGTTGCCAGCCCTCAATTTGTTCTACTGTTTTACTGGCTGTGGAACGGTTAAATGGTTGAACCTCCTGTAAGTGCTGACGATACGCAGTTAATCCAACTGGCACAACTGCAACACTTTTTATGCTTTCACTTAAATTCCCTAGATGTCGCAATGTATCATCTAGTTCTTTTCCATCATTGACATTAGGGCATAGAACAATTTGACAGTTCATTTCAATGTGATGATCGTGCAGCTTTTTCAGAATGTCTAAAATATTTCCAGCAAAACGATTATTAAGCATTTGCTTTCTCAATTCACCATTGGTTGTATGTACAGATATATTAATGGGACTAATTCGATATTTTATAATTTTTTCAATATCTTTATCCTTCATATTCGTTAAGGTAATATAATTCCCATGTAAAAAGGACAGCCTCGAATCATCATCTTTAAAATACAAACTTTCACGCATATTTGGTGGTAGTTGATCCACAAAGCAAAAAAGGCAATTGTTTTTACAGCTCTTTGCCTGATCAATGATGGGATTTTCAAACTCCATCCCCAAGTCTTCGTCATAATCCTTTTCCACTTCATAAACCCAGCTCTCACCATTGGGTTTTTCAATTTCAATCTCCAAGTATTCATCCGACAAATAAAATTTATATTCAATAATATCTTCTATGAGGTTTCCATTGATATTAATCAAAATATCATCTACTTCAATGCCTACTTCTTCAGCAATACTTCCTTCATACACCTTACTAATCACATTCTTAATCTTAACTTCCTTCAAAAAAACACCTACTTTTATTTACTTTTAGTACTTGGTACTAATATTATATCATATTTTCCAGGAATCCACATCAACTAATATTATCACTTGACTTTATTAGCGTCAAGCACTTACTTCTAATACTTCTGCTTATTGAAGGCTTTTCTTTACATTTGCCACCAATTGTATCAGTGATGGATAGCACCTTTTGATTCCGTAGTTCACTAATGGCCTTCCTAGTGAAATAAGATGTATTTTTCTGGATAAAAAACCTCCGATATGAACGGTGAAATGGGCAAATCTTAAGGTATCTATTACTAGTAATTCCTGTTTTTGATAAGTGGTTAATTCATTGGATAGTTGATGCAATATTCCTGTATAAAAAACACGCTGGGATCCCAATCCCACAGCATAAACATCGTTATGATACTCATCTTTTCCCATATATGTAAGATACCCTATATCCCCAGTCTCCATTCGATCATAGGCTGAAATCTCATTCAATTCCACACTATGAGGAATCCGATCCATTGGTAGGCGGCCCACATGAATAGATGCTGTTACGATTGATGTGTGGGTCCCGCCATAGCAATTATAAATGATCTTCATTTTATCTCTTCCCTTGACTGCAAGATCAGCGATATCATTTTTTCTACTGATATAAAATGATATCGCCATCCTTCATATTGGCTCAAGTCGATGACTTTAATCTTTTCTTCATAAATTTCAGCCATACTTTTTACTAGATGATTAAAAATTCTTAGTCGCTGTCCTCTAAGACAAATATAAACTTCATTATAATTTTCATCCATTCCTACATAGCGAAGCCCCCATTCCCCTTGGACATGAATTGTAGATGCTTCTATTTTCATATGTAAATGAAGAGATGCAGCTATGTAAGCTGCATAGGGGGTTTTTCTATAAGTATAAATCACTTTCATTTACCTTACCTACCTAATGTTTCACAATGATATAGGTCCCGTCCTCTAGGTCGTGTACCATACCAGTGGTTGTTTTTGAAATGAGTAAAGCTAATCTTTCTTTATGCTCCTCATCCCTTGCATAGAAAACTGGCACCATAGCGCTACTTACCATCTCTTTATTTGTTGTGATGACTGCAATGATAAACTCTTTTAATCCAAATTCCATAAGGGTCTCCTTCTACCTTCTTAGGCTTCTTCCCACTTTTGAATCTAATGGTTTTCGCTTGGAGGATTCTAATACTGGTGTTGTTTTAACTACTTCTATTAAACAATCAACGCTGGGATTCATCGTAACGATAGCCATGACGATATTTCCATTATTCGGATTTCTCCGTGCAATCGGTGTAAAGTCAGGTTCATCAACATCCTTACGAATACCAAGCTGGGTCGCTGCATTATGTTGGATAGCTTGCCGTTGCCCAATATTTGATAATGCTGCAACACCATTGGCATCATTTGGTATAATTTCAACTGCAACGCCGCTTTTTAGAAAAATGTCTCTCGAGTCCTTTAATCCTATATTCATAACGATCACACCATTAATCGTCAGGAGGGGTCCTTCAAAGGATATTTTCGCTTCCTCTACCTTTGCAATGTCTTGAATCACTCTTCCCTTTAAGTTGTTTTTTAAAAACACTGCTACCGCAGCACCTACTACGACACCGGCTATAATTTGAATAATCCAGCCTTGATCTAGTTTAGCAGTTATAAATATTGCTGCCCCAGTTCCAAGAGCCGTTAAAATAGCCAAATAATTTCTTGCTTCAAAGGCTTTTGCAATATCCTCAATGTATGCGGTTCCCCGAGGAACTAATTCTGTCGGTTCAATATTATCTAAGCTCTGTCTTTCCATATTTCTCACATCTCTAAACTGTTGTGCTGCTAAGGCTAAAAATGTGATGGCTGCATACTCCTCCTCAGCAATGGCAGGAATGGCAACCGCACCTAAACCTGCTGCAATCATCCCCAGGGTAAAGTGCGATAGATACCCTTGTGGATAAGTAGGATATTGTCGATAATCAGATGTCATCATACTGAGTCTTGCCAAAGTTCCCATCATAAGCGCCGTTAATATAAGGATATAATATTCTTCCAATTGATCATCACCTATTTTTTATTCTTACTTCGACCTAGAAAATTTCGAAATTCATCTTTAAAGTTTCCAAGCTTTGATTTCCATTCCTTGCCACCACTACTTAAAAATAAAAAGGCTAGTCCTCCGCCACCAACAACTGCAATTAAACCCATGATACCAGCTCCTGAGCCACCATCACTTTCTGCCTCTGGGGCAACGTCTTCAGTATCTCCATCCTCATCCTCTACGACGCCTCCAAACATAGCTGTTGTCACAGCTTCTGCAAAATATCCTGCAGATGTTTCCGGTCGTTGTCTTTCTTGTTCAAATGTTCCCATCTCCAGTAACATGGCCCTAGGCGTTAAATCTTGATTGTAATCTCCTTTTGCATAAAAAATGTCTTTAATTAATCCTGGATGCATCTCATCAGCAACTGCCTTAACATGCATGGCTAATTCCTCATTGGCTTTGAAATTTTGATTACGTCGTCCGATAACCATTCTTACCTTTGATGCTGGTTTACCATTTATTTCAGTATTATATTGCTCTACTGGAACAGCATCTCGATGTACATCTATTAATGAGGCGACCCCTTGTTCTGTCATCAATTCCATGGCTGTTCTTCTTGATCTTTTGTATGCTCCTGCGTCATGGGGCACATGATTTGTTTCATCATGGGTAGCTTCAACACCTTGATTCTGGAAACCTTCGCTTAATTTTGATGCTACTTGTATAATTCCCCCACCTTCTTCAATACTTTCTTCGCCATCTGTAGGAACGTAGGATTCAGCGCTATGGGTCGTATAAATTCCTACCCTTCTCTCTAAATTTTCCCATCCTCCAGGACGTTCTCCTTCACCTTCACCCTCCTCTCCCTCTTCTTCTTGAGCTAAAAATAGTGCTGCTAATCCTTCAGGACCGTCCAGTGCCAGTTTTACTCTTTCAAGAGCTTCAAGATTAATCTTAGGTAACTGGACGTCATTTATAAAGTCCGCGTAGGCAATCCTACTGCTTGTGTTCACTCTTGTCACTTCGTACATTTTATTGTCACCACTTAGATATTGATCACCTCGTGTGACCTCAATACCTGTCATGAATAACACTTTATCGCTATTAGAGTTATAAACAGTGAAATATTCTCCAGGCTTTCGATATGCATCAACAAAGCTAAAATTCGCTGACACTAAGACCCCAATTAATATGAAACATAGTAAAATTCGTCCTTTATTTCTCATCTTGATCACCCCTGTCATCTATGTCTCTTTTAAAATTCTTGTTTTTGTTCTTATTCTCGTTCTTTTTTTTATCCTCCTTGTTAGCCTTTCCTAGGGTACTAACAAAATGTCCTTTTTCGTAGTGCATATTTTTTTTTGATGTTCCTCCTTGAAGCCTTTCCCGAGTTTCTCCAATTATCTCTGCAATCAAAACTGCAATAATTCCTGCCATTACAGTGGTGTCCACACCACCAGCTCCTCCAAAACGTGTTGGTGCCGGGATGTTATTAATATTATTAAGGACCAGTTGAATCACATCAGCTAGAACAACACCTAAAATTCCCGCTATAAATGCGGCTCTTCTGGAGCGTCCAAACAAGTAAGCAATAATCCCACCAATCAACGGATACACATAGTTTGGGTCGATCTGCATCGCTTCTGGTTCAGCAGGCAAAACATATCTTTGTGTTAGGTAGATTGCAGCTCCAGCAATGACTGCTGCAACAATAGCTCTAAAACGTTCTTTTCCTGTTTCAACTTTAATAAATAAGTAAATCACTAACCCCATTGGAATTAAAAATCCGCCTACATTAAAGGATACATTCTCAGTTATAGCAATATTGGGGATAAATATTGTGGAAAGTACAATTGCTATAATAATGGCGATTGCAGCTTTATCACTTAATCTCAATCTATCTAATACACGCTCTGCTAATCCCATGAAAATTAGTATAGCAACGATGACTAGTAAAATCATTCCTATTGACATCCATATTCCTCCTTAAAGTTAGATACTTTTAGTCTCATTTTATATTTCCCGCACAAAGGTAAAACTATACGAAAAAGCAAATTTCATCAAAAAAAAGGAAGTCATTCAAATTACTGAACAACTTCCCTTAATTCCATTTTCGACAATGCACTTTAGGTTTCATCAATAGGTACGATAAGAATAAATTCAGTTCCTTTACCCACTTCGCTATTGACTTTAATTCTTCCATTTAAAGAAAGTACAATATGCTTTACGATGGCCAAACCTAATCCAGTACCACCAACCTTACGTGTTCTCGCTTTATCAACACGATAAAAGCGTTCAAAAAGACGTGGGATATCCTTTTTGGGGATCCCAACCCCACAATCTTTAACTGAGAACACTACATGATTATACTTCTTATAGGCTGAAATCTGAACTCGCCCACCTTCTGATGTGTATTTCAAGGCATTATCAATTAAATTGATGAACATTTGTTTAAACCAGTCTTGATTTCCTATTAGTATGGGCAGATTTAACTCGACTTGCGATCCCAAACGAATACTTTTATTTTGGGCAATGGGTGTCATCATTTCAATTACATCCTTAAGGGCTTCATTAGTTTTAATTCCTTGGCCGGCTAAATGGCTATGATTGTTTTCTATTTCAGAGAGGGTTAAAATATCGTTAATTAAGCGTGCTAGTCTTTCAGTTTCAATGTCAATAATATCTAAAAAACGCATTTTTGTTTCTTCATCCTCAATGGCTCCAGATTTTAGAGTCTCAATAAAGCCACTGATAGACGTTAAGGGTGTTTTTAATTCATGAGAGACATTAGCTACAAACTCAGAACGCATTTTTTCTAGCTTTCTAATCTCACTTACATCCTCCATTAACGCAACGAGACCAATAATCCTTGTTGGATCATGCTCTAGCTGAATTGGATTAGTATACACCTTCAGAATTCTTTCCTTCGGTTCCTTAAGTGTCACTTCAATTTGTTTTGCCTCATTTTTTTCAAATATTTCTTTAATTTGTTCATCCAATAAATTATTTCTAATGACTTCAAGTATATGCTTTCCCATAGCCTCTTCCATCGTAGTGTTAAACAATTTTTCTGCAGCAGGGTTTAATAAAATGACCTGACTTTTGTTATCCACTGCTACGATCGGATTAATAATACTTGTTAAAAGGGCTTTGAACTTTGTATTACTCTGTGATAGTTGACTAATGGTATGCTTTAAGTGATCTGCCATATCGTTAAAATGATCTCCTAGTTGCCCCATTTCATCGTTAGAAACAACACGAACCCGCTTGTCAAAGCGTCCTTTTGCAATTTCATTAGACATTTCTGTCATTTCCTTAATTGGCTCCATGATCTTTCGAATAAAACGATATCCTAGTATTGATGCCGCAATTAGGCCAATAATTATAGAGATTCCAATATAATAATAAAGCCTTTCATTGATTCGTTGAATTTCTAATAAATTGATGGCTAGCCTGACAATTCCAATGTTTTCTTCACTAAATTGTACAGGGATGGCAATGTACATCATATCTATATTAACTGTTTCACTATGACGTATTGCTCTCCCAAGTCCGTCCTCATAAGCCATTTGAACTTCTGGTCGATTTCTGTGGTTCTCAATAACCCCTTCAGCAGCTAATGAATCCGCCAGTACTTCTCCACTTTGGTCTATAATTGTCACCCGCACCTCAGCTTTGCTACCGTACTCTTCTGCAATTCGTTGTAATTCAGCTGGTTTTAAATCCACTTCCTTCTCCATAATAAAGGATTCAATGAGCTTGGCATTGGAAATCAGGCGTCTCTCTAACTCGTTCATATGACTAGTTCGAATCAGACTTAATGAAAGAAATCCCGTTAAGAGAATCCCTATGAGCAAGAGAATCACAAAGGTCCCAAATATCTTTTTTTGCATTTCTTCACCTACTTCATCTTATATCCGACGCCCCTAATGGTTTCAATATATTCACCACTTTGGTCGTCACCTATTTTCTTCCTAAGGTGGCGAATATGTACATCTACAGTACGGGTTTCCCCAAAGTAATCATATCCCCATACTTCATCTAATAACAGGTTTCTTGATAGTACCTTACCTCTGTTTTCTGCTAAAATTCTAACCAGCTCAAATTCTTTTAATGTGAGCTCAATTGGTTGATCCTTTATTCGAACCTCATGCTTTTCAGTGTCAATCATCAAATCCTTGACTACCAGTTTAATTGCTCTCACTGTTTGTTTTTCTTCACTTCTTCTTAAAACTGCCTTGATGCGAGCAACCAATTCTCGTATGCTAAAGGGCTTCGTCATATAATCATCAGCGCCTAGCTCTAACCCTAAAATGCGGTCAGTTTCTTCACCCATAGCCGTTAGCATGATAATTGGTGTTTTGTCATAATCGTCCATTCTTCTAATTCGCTTGCAAACCTCTATCCCATCTATTCCTGGTAACATTAAGTCTAACACAATTAAGTCCACATCATTGTTTTTCACCAACTCAATACTTTCTTCTCCATTATCACTTGTCAATACTGAAAAACCATTTTTCTCCAAGTTAAACTTAATTAATTCAATAATATGCTCCTCATCATCTACAACCAATATATTCTTCCCGTTCATTTAGAAGCCTCCTTTTTACTTTAATTGGATAAGAGCCGCCATTCGCCCCGTTACACCTTTTTCCTTTCGATGAGAGTAAAATAGATCTGTTCGACAAGCAGTACAAAGACCACTTGTTATTATATTTCTATCTTGTACACCAATTTCCTTCAAGGCAACAATGTGTGCCCGCCACAGATCCAACATATATTTGCCTTCTCCCATTGGTTTTACAAAGGTAGCTGTCTGTGTAAAGTTTGTGTTAAATTCATCAATGACCTCTTTGTTCACTTCATAACAGCAAGGACCAATTGATGGTCCAATGGCAACAATAACATTTTGAGGATTTGTTCCAAAGTGTGTCATCATTTTTTTCACGGTTTTTTGAGCAATTTTCATCTGTGTTCCTCTCCAGCCACCATGCGTCGTTGCTACCACTCTATGGTCTGGATCCACGAAAAACAAGGGTACACAATCAGCATAATAAGTCATCAGTGGGACACCTCTTTGATTGGTGATCATGCCATCAAAACCATCTGTTCCGTCACCTGTTTTACAGGATTCTCCTACAATCTTGATTTGATCTCCATGAACTTGATTTGATCTCTGTACCTGACTTGGGTTGATACCCACTGCTTCACAAAAGTGCTTGGTATTTTCAATAACAGTCTCATAATCGTCCTTGGTTTTACGCCCTAGATTCAAACTATCATAGGGGCCTTCACTCTTCCCTCCAATTCTCGTGCTAAAACCATGTTTTAGCCATTCAAATTGTTGAAACGCTTCAATCTCAAAATAAGTAACACCTTCTTTGATAATTTGTACAAATGACATATTGTCCCCTCCTATACCCGAAGATAAAATCTCTTTTGATAAAATAAAGAGCAAGAGATTTAACTCCTGCCCTCACGCTGTCCCTGCTTAACTATATATTAAGCTTCTTCTGGTTTTTCTTTTAGAAGCTTTTTTAACTCATCCATAAATGTATTGATATCTTTAAATTCCCTATAGACTGAAGCAAATCTCACATAGGCCACTTCATCTAACTGCTTTATCTGATCTATCACTAATGTGCCAATAAATTCCGTTGTAATTTCCTTTTCCATAGAGTTGTATAACTGCTTTTCGATATGATCTACAATGGCTTCAATTTTATTTAATGGCACAGGCCGTTTTTCACAGGCCCGAATCATACCATTTAAAACTTTGTTTCGGTTAAATGATTCACGGTTTCCGCTTTTTTTGACAACAATTAAGGGGATTTCTTCGATTTTTTCATAAGTCGTAAATCGCTTATGACATGATACACACTCTCTTCTTCGTCTAATTGCTTGTCCTTCATCAGTTGGTCTTGAATCAACTACCTTAGATTCAAAATGTGAACAAAAGGGACAGTTCATCAACTCACCTCCCATTTTTTTATGACACTGTCATAACCTATATGTTTTCATTATAATATAGACCTTATGGGAAGTCTATTCCTTTTTATTTAATCGCTTTGATCGGATAAAACCCTTCATCGTCGTTCTCCACTCTTGGTTCTACTGGCCCTTTTATCTCAACCAATATCACATCAACACCAATATGTTTAATTTCACCCCAAGTCACCTCTTGCTCTTCTTCTTTTCCAAATAACCCCATCATTCTTCCTTCAATAGGTACAATAATGGCAGTGACCCTTCCTCTTTCCATATCCACTTCTAAGTCTGAAATATAGCCGAGCTTTTTGCCATCTGTGATACTCACTACTTCTTTCTCCGTTAAATCTGATGCTCTTATCATCGTTTGTCCCCCTTTGCATTAAACAATTACTTGACTTTGTTATTTACAAACTCTTAGTAGGTAGATCATTAACTCCCTCTAGATTAAGTCTCATTATATATTTATGGACTTCCTGTCTTCTTTATGACACTGTTATGGTAAATTTCTTTTAGACTACTAAAGAGAACTCCCTTATATGTTTTTACGCATATGCTTTAAAGCAGTTTTTTCAAGTCTAGAAACTTGTGCTTGTGAAATTCCAATTTCGTCTGCCACTTCCATTTGTGTTCGTCCTTCAAAAAAGCGTAAATTCAAAATATGCTTTTCTCGATTATTTAACCTCCTCATGGCTTCTCTTAATGCAATACCATCGATCCAGGTTTCATCTTCACTTTTTTCGTCACGGATCTGATCCATTACAAAAATTGCATCTCCACTATCATGGTAAATTGGTTCAAACAATGATACTGGATCTTGTATTGCATCTAAAGCAAACACCACATCTTCTCTAGGTATATTTAGATTCGCTGCAATCTCAGCTACAGAAGGTTCCTTAGATTTCTGATTTGTCAACTGATCTCTAACTTGTAATGCCTTATAAGCAGTGTCTCTTAGAGAACGACTCACCCGTATGGAGTTATTATCTCTTAGGTACCTTCTGATTTCTCCAATGATCATTGGTACTGCATATGTAGAAAATCTAACATTATGCCTCAAGTCAAAATTATCAATGGCTTTGATCAAGCCAATACATCCCACTTGAAACAAATCATCTACATGTTCCCCTCTATTATTAAATCTTTGTATCACACTTAGAACTAATCGCAGATTACCCTGGATAAACTCCTCTCTAGCACTGTTATCCCCTTGTTTAATAAGACCAAAGAGATGTCTCATATAATCATTTTTCAATACTGGTAATTCTGATGTGTTTACTCCGCAAATTTCCACTTTGTTAATATGCATTGTTCTTCTCCAGTCCCTTCGCTATGAATTACCCCTTTTCTTATTTAAATTATTGACGAATTATCTAAAAAAAATAATCATCCGAGGACGATTATTTTAAATCAAACGATTAATTTCTTTTTTTAGCCTGATTATGATTCGTTTTTCCAGTCTTGAAATATAAGATTGAGATATTCCCAGGAGATCAGCCACTTCTTTTTGTGTTCTCTCCTTTCCTGTTTGTAGTCCAAATCTCAGTTCCATTATTTTCCTTTCCCTTTTGGACAGTTTTTTAAGTGCGAACTTCAATAATTCCTTATCTACCTCTTCTTCTAAGAATTTATAAATAATATCATTATCAGTTCCTAAAATATCCGAAAGTAGTAATTCATTCCCATCCCAATCAATGTTCAATGGCTCATCAAATGAGACTTCCATTTTGACTTTGCTATTTCTTCTGAGATACATCAAAATTTCATTTTCGATACATCGAGAAGCATAGGTTGCTAGCTTGATATTCTTGTCCGGATTAAAGGTATTAACAGCTTTAATGAGGCCAATGGTTCCTATGGAAATTAGATCCTCTACACCAATTCCTGTATTTTCAAATTTTCTTGCAATATACACGACTAACCTCAAATTTCTTTCTATTAATATGGTTCGAACGGTACTTTCATCATTCTTCAGCTTATTGATCAGAAACCGCTCTTCATCATGGGATAATGGAGGCGGCAGCGCCTCACTGCCTCCAATATAATAGACAGTATCTTCTCTAAATATATTTAGTTTTTTTAGTATCTTCATGACATAAAACTGATACATCATTTTAATTTTACTTATCCATAATTTCACCTTGTCTACCTCCAATGCTTTAATTAGTCAATTTACACTAAATCGGGGTGCAGTAATGCCCGATAATCCTCGTTCTTAGAGAGTTTTTTATGGTAAATTGCAATGATCGTGTCCTGAGTCTCCTTCATTATTGAATTGTTTTCAATCGAAACACGATCCGGCTTGAAACCAACTAACATGCCATTTTCCGTTCCCAATGCCTGAAAAGGAATCATTCTAATTCTTGTCATCCATGATTGATTATCTAATAATAGGGCAACTTGTTTATAATCAATTGTAGTTGACTGGTTGAATATTCTTTTAACCTCTTCCGGCAGTAAGTTAGTAATGGCTTCATATTCAACAATGATGACAGGGTAGTTAGTCAGTGGATCTGTTAAGGAGTTTCCTGTATCTACTAATCCTTGAACTTCTACTGAGATTCCATTGATTTCTATCAATATCTTAGTAAAAACTTTTTCTCTACTAATCTGTTTTTGTATATATCCCCAACAAAAATGAATTAATATATACCCAATCCCACAGGAAACTAAGATGTTTTTAAGCGAGACATTAGTGATGTAAAAAATGCCATTGCTGACTATTCCATTAAAATTAGTAAAATAAAACAGAGCAAATCCAGCCCCTCCAAATATTAGAGTAATTAAATAAAAAATCCCTAATAGTCTAAAAAAATCCTTGAATCGATAAGGCGAAAACGCTACCACAATAATCAACATAGAGCACGCTACCTTCATCATCATGGAGAACATGAAGTGAAGAGAAGGAAAAAAAATAATAAATGCATATAAAGCGCCTAATGACGATGCCAATACCAATAAAAGCTTTTTACTCTGATATTTGGCAAATCGAGCTGTTAATGAAAGAATAATAAAGTTCATTACAAAATTCTCTAAAAATACATACTCAGCATAAAGAATCACATCATTCCCTCCTCTTTAAGGGACACAATCCTATTATTATACAATTATTCAATTTTGAAATGCTTTATGTCTATTATATTGGATCTCGTACTTTTTTTTTGTCACTTTATGAAGTCGAAATGGTACTTTGTCCCTCGTATTTCTGAATTTTTTGTTGAACGATAATTTTTGTTTACATAATATGTTTACAGGAAACAGGACAACAAAAGACCTGTATTTAATACAGATCTTTGTAGTTTACTATCTTATTGAGTTTTTGTGGATAATGTAAATTTTGTTAACTATATATCTATTTCTTTCTTCTTAAAAAAATTGGAATATCTAGATCATCATTGCGCTCACTTTTTAACTTGTCTTCCTTTGTAGCTGCCACCTCTTCATCTTGAGAGAGTGGGTTTTTCTTTTCGTCTCTAGGATCCTTAGATAATAAGCTTTTTTCAAAGCCTGTTGCAATAACTGTAATGCGAATTTCATCCTTTAACTCTTCGTCGATCACAGCACCAAAGATAATATTTGCGTCTTCGTCGGCTGCCTCAGTAACCAACTCAGCAGCTTCATTTACTTCAAATAATCCCATATTTGCACCACCAGTAATATTTAAGAGGACTCCCTTTGCCCCCGTAATGGAAGTTTCTAGCAGCGGACTTTGAATCGCTTGTTTTGCTGCTTCCGCAGCACGATTTTCTCCACTAGCTCGTCCGATTCCCATATGTGCTAAACCTTGCTCAAGCATTATGGTTTTGACATCTGCAAAGTCTAGGTTAACAAGTCCAGGTACTGCAATCAAATCCGAAATACCTTGAACTCCTTGCTTTAAGACGTCATCTGCCATTCTAAAGGCTTCTAGCATTGTTGTTTTCTTTTCAATCACTTGTAGCAATCGATCATTAGGAATGGTCACTAGGGTGTCCACACGTTCCTTTAGTTGCGCTGTTCCTTGCTCCGCATGTAACATTCTTCTTTTTCCTTCAAATGTAAAGGGCTTCGTGACAACTCCTACAGTCAAAATTCCCAATTCTTTGGCTATTTCAGCAACAACAGGAGCAGCTCCTGTTCCTGTTCCACCACCCATTCCAGCAGTCACAAATACCATATCTGCGCCTTGCAGTATTTGAGAAATATCCTCTCTGCTTTCTTCAGCAGCCTTTTGTCCAACATCTGGATTTGCACCTGCCCCTAATCCTCTTGTCAGTTTTTCTCCAATTTGGATTTTATGCTCTGCCTTAGAAGTAAATAAAGCTTGTTTATCTGTGTTAATCGCAATAAATTCTACACCTTTTAAGCCGGATTCAATCATTCGGTTAACAGCATTATTTCCTGCACCACCAACACCTATGACTTTAATTTGTGCAAATTGTTCCATGGCAACATCAAATTCTAACACAGTCTATTACCCCCTCATTATGTAAATAAATTTTTCGCGTTTATTATCGTTTCTTCATCTATCAATATCCTTTTTACTGTATCATAGGTTAAGATTATAATCTATGGGTCAAAGGGCTATTAAAAGTACTATAGACTTATTCAACAAAAAGACTCTATTTCCTTTTTTTCAATCATATTAAAGTGGAAAAATAAAAAAACTATTCCGTTGAATTAGATCCAGAACGTAATCGTTCCAATAAGTATCGCCGTATCATGGCAAAATTATGGAATAATCTACCTCCAAATGCAAATATAGCTGCATAATACAATGGTACCCCTAGCTTATCTCCTATATAGGCAAGAAAACCTGCTAATATCGCATTACCAAAAAAACCAGAAACAAATATTTCTGTATTAAATTTATCCTCCATATTGGCTCTAATTGCGCCAAATACAGAATCCATACATGCTAGAATTGCAACAGAAATGTACAGAGAGTATGCCACAGGGTATTGAATCGGCAAGTAGAGTCCAAGTAAAATCCCCCCCAGTAAACCAACCAGTGCTAAAATCATTTTCTATTCACCTTCCTTTGGTATCGCATAGTTAAATTGAGTGCTACCTTGAAATTTTGCAATTCTGACTCGCTCACTAACCTGTGTTTCAATACCTAATCCCCAAATGTCCCTTAAGTTAATTGCAGTTGTACCCGGAGCCCTTACAGCCGCAGCTAGTGTTTGTGTATCTCCAATGGCTCTAATAACAAATGGCTGTCCATAGGTATATCCATTAATTGTAATGGTTGGGCCTGTGCAAATAATTTCTGATTTACTAGTGAGTATTTGACCATTTATTGAGATAGCTTCAGCTCCAGCGATCTTTAAATCATTGACAATACCCAGTACATCGGCTTCATGAATCACCACATCGTTAGGCTCTTCTCCTTCGTACAAGTCCCTCTCGCTATCAGTCATACGGACTGTCACGCCGGGTCCTTCTAAGTCTATCATACCTGATGTCAACATCATATTATCAATTTCAGCCTCTAAAATATCTTGAATCCCTTTTCCATCAGCGATAGCTTGTTCATATTCATTTAAACGGTTTTCACTTTGTACGACTAATGCTCTTAGGTTATTAGTCCGTTCCAGTTCCGTTTTAACAGCATTTTGCAAATCAGAAATTGTCCTAATATCTACATGTTCATATTCAGCATCTGCATTTTTCCACTGAAAAGTTAAACCAAATCCAAATAGGAAAAAGGTAAAAATGATAATCCAACTTTTGTTTGCCATTTTCATAGTAGACCCCCATTATCTATTCATACTACAGATTTTCTATGGGCTTAGCAAATTGATAATCGATAACTCTGCTGTATCTGGGAATTGTCAACTCACTTTCCTTCCGAACTTCTATATTCAATCTTTCATAGTGCTGTCGAATTTCCCATATGATTCCATATCTCATATTTAAGGATGATTCCAAATCTTCTGGACTCCCAATTGCAGTAATCATAAAAGGTGGTGACGTTGGTACATCGTTGATCATCACGCTATTTGATGTCAAATAAACTTCAGTAGTTGCAATATATCGTTGATTATTAATTGAAATTGCTTCTGCTCCAGCAGCATTAAGTACATTAATTAGGGATAATAAAATTTCATAGTTATACATAATCAAGCTGACTTCTCCAGTGCCAGCATATTCAGCATCTGCTGGGGGGTCTGCAATCGTAATGCTCACTCCTGGACCCTGTAGTGCTTTGCTTCCTGACATGATTTGAAAACGATCTAAATCATTCCTCAAGTTTCTAATAATCAAATTTTCATCCGCCTCAGAAATCTCATATTCACGAAGTCTTTTTTCCAGCTCTGTTAACTCTTCATTAAGACGGGTTCTCTCACCACGCAATTCACTTAATTGCATAGCCAGTTCTTGAGCTTTGTGTGTAGATAAAAACCCTTCCCCTTCTCTATCCCTAACAGTTTTAAGCTGCATTGAAATGGTTAATCCTAAAATAGCACATAGGATTCCCACCGCAAGCTTCCCTTTAAATGCCTTCATCACTCTTCATCTCCTTGTTCCCTTTGGTCCTTTACTGAAATATGACCCTCATAACGCATATCTACTGTTGCGCTGCGAATTCCACGTGTATACAATTCAACTAATACTTCATCTAAGGCCACCATGCTATACCCTGGATCTCTAACATTACCTAATAGTACGGTTATCCCATCAAATGTAATTAAATTAACCTCATTAGGTTCACTAATATTCACTTCAGAAATCATATCATAAATTGTCGTTTCCCTAGCAGCCCTTAAAAGTCCTAATGCAATTTCAAGCTGTTCATCATTATGGGTTTCGATTATTTCTCCTACTTTGAAGTTCTTCAACTCTATCCCTGTAATAATGGTTAGATCGTCTGCCAGATAGCTGTCAATAGCCTTTAAAATTACCGTGTTCTCGTCTATATAGATATACGATCCCATATAGGTTATTATAGCATATTCCTCACGCTCCTTCACATGAATTTTCATGGTGTTAGGAAAGCTCCGTTTCACTTGTGTTTCACTTATATAAGGATGGGCGGTGATGTTCTTTTCAATTGTTTCCAAGTTATATTTCAGTAAGTTTCGATTATAAACTAATTGAGATGCCTCGATGATTTCTTCAAAATTAATTTCATTCTGACCTTGTACTTCAACATGTTTTAAGTTCATTAAGTCTGACTGTAAAATATAGTATATTCCTGATAAAATAATAATAATTGCAAATAAGATAGATGTTAGTGTTCTTTTTAGCTTCCTACGAACTACTCGTTTTTTACGATAACCCTCATTAATCGGCATTTGAACTCCCTTCCTTCACCTTCGGTGTCTAGCTTGTCCCTCATCCGAACAATGAAAGTGCAGCCCATACTTAGCTGCTTGCTTTCATTTTTCTTTTATACCTTTGTAATTTGTGCACCCACTTGTTGCAATACTTCATGAATATCATCATACCCTCTATCCACATGTTTTGCATTTTCAATAATTGTTGTTCCTTCTGCAGCTAAGCCAGCAATAATGAGTGCTGCCCCACCTCTTAAGTCCTTTGCCGACACAGTGGCTCCAGTTAATTTAGGAACCCCTCTTATAATGGCTACACGGCCATCCACCTTAATATTTGCTCCCATTCGAATTAATTCCTCTGCATGCTTATAACGGTTTTCAAAAATATTTTCAGCAAAAACACTGATGCCATCTCCCATAGTCATTAAGGCCATCATCTGTGATTGCATATCCGTAGGAAATCCAGGATAAGGTAGGGTTCTTATGGAGTCAATGGCTTTTAGTTTAGTAGGACTCACTAATTGAACTGATTGATTGGAACACGTGATGTTACATCCAGCTTCCCTTAATTTGTATATGACTGATTGTATATGCTCTGGTATCACATTAGATAATGTAACTTTTCCTTTAGTAGCCGCTGCGGCTGCCAGATAGGTACCTGCCACAATACGATCGGGAATAATCCTGTGTTCTACACTATGGAGTTTCTTAACTCCTTCAATGTAAACTGTGGCACTTCCTGCCCCTGAAACCTTTCCACCCATTGCATTTAAAAAGTTTTCTAAATCCAAAATTTCTGGCTCTCTGGCAGCATTTCTAATAATTGTCGTACCTTCTGCAAACACCGCTGCCAATATACTGTTTTCCGTGGCTCCGACACTTGGAAAGTCCAATTGAATCTCGCAGCCCTTTAATTGTTTTGCTTCACAGATTAGATACCCATGTTTTTCTTCAATTTTTGTTCCCATTTCTCGCAAGGATTTTAAGTGTAAGTCAATGGGCCTAGGGCCAATTTCACATCCTCCAGGATAGCTAATCTTAATCTTACCACAACGAGATAATATAGCACCTAAGATAATAATGGAAGATCTCATTTCTCTAACTAGGTGTTCAGGAATTTCATGATTATCTAACTCACTTGAGTCGACAATCATGGTATTCCCTTCTCTTTTCACATGACAACCCACGGATTCTAAAATACCTGTCATGACTTTTACATCGGATAAGTTTGGTATATCATGAATCACATTGAGAGAACCATTTAATACAGTTGCTGCTAATATGGGTAAAACCGAGTTTTTTGCCCCACTTACGCGCATCTCCCCCTCTAGCTTCTTCCCACCTTCAATGATAAAGCGACTCATCATTTAGCACCTCCAGCATGAAATCTATCTATATTCATCCAAATGATGGTTGATCATCATATGTCTGAAAAAACAAATATATAACCATACTATGCTAAATTTCTGGAGGTGTGTCACTTTTCTATTTTCAACTTTTGATCATTGAAATGACTTCGGCATAGATCATTTCTAAAGCTTGAGTCTTGGCTGAAAGAGCGCTAGCCTTTGCCATTTGCTCTAGCCGCTTTTTATCACTTAACAGACCCGTTATTTCCAAGTAAAGCCGATCGGCGTTTAATACTTCTTCCTTAATCATAATCGCTGCACCTTTCTCTTCCAGCGCCTTGGCATTAAATTCTTGATGATTTCCTGCGGTATAGGATTTAGGGATGATAATCGCTGGTTTTCCTACGGCGGTAACTTCAGCAATGGTGATGGCACCTGCACTACAGATCAACAAGTCACATGCTTTAAGGGCATGCGGCATATTTGTTAAATAAGGAAGCACATCATTATAGCGTAAAGTATCTTGTTTTTTTCCTAGCTGCAGTTTGATTGTTTCGAAGTGTCTTTGTCCCGTCACCAATAGGATCTTGAAATCGTTATTTGGATGCTTCTTAAGTAGATTTACCACAGTCTCATTGATTCTCGCAGCACCTCCACTTCCTCCCACCACGAGAATCAGGTGTTTTTTACTTCCTGAGTTATATTTTTGTGTGGCTTCTTCTTGACTGATTTCTAAGAATTCTCTTCGAATTGGATTGCCTGTTATAATAAGCTTTTCCTTGCTCTTGAAGTACCGCTCTGCTTCTTCAAAGCTTAGGGCAATTCGATCTACATAGTTTCCTAGTACCCTATTTGTGAGCCCTGGAAACACATTTTGCTCATGGATTAATGTCTTATAGCCTAATTTGGTGGCCATATAAAGTACTGGCCCACAAACAAATCCTCCAGTCCCGATAACCACATCTGGATTAAAATCCTTAATTAATCTTCTTGCCTCCACTAATCCCTTAATCAACTTCGCAATACTCTTTACATTATGAAAAGAAATTTTCCTTCTCAAATAACTCACTGTAATATGTTTGATTTCGTAGCCCGCCTTTGGTATCAGTTCACTTTCTAGTCCTTTGGCTGTTCCGACAAATTGTATTTTTGCCTGGGGATGTTTTTCTGTAATTTGATTGGCAATAGCAATGGCAGGGTAAATGTGTCCGCCCGTTCCTCCCCCACTGATCATGATGCGCATGGTTTTCAGCTCCTATCTAAAATTGTGTATCTAGAAATATTTAATAAAACCCCAATGGCCGCCATAAAAATAACCAAGGAACTTCCTCCAAAGCTGATAAAGGGTAGGGGCATTCCTGTGACAGGCATCGACGAGGTCGCTACAGCAATATTAATAATCACCTGAACTGTGATCATTGAAATAATACCCGTAGCCATTAAACAACTCAATAAATCCGGGGCGTTGATGGCAATTCGAATTCCCCTCCAAATCAGTAGCATAAAAAGTAAAATAATCGTTGCACCACCAATGAATCCTAGCTCTTCACCAATAATTGCAAAAATAAAGTCATTCTGAGGCTCTGGTAAGTAGAAATGTTTTTGCACGCTTCTACCTAGTCCTCTACCAAATAATCCCCCTGAGCCTAGGGCTAGTAAGGACTGTACCGCCTGAAACCCTGTATCTCTTGGATCAGCCCAAGGATCTAAAAATGAGGTGACGCGTCTTGCCTTATAGCTTTCTCCTTTTATAACAAGATATGTGATCATTCCTCCTATCCCCGCTAACCCTGTTCCAGCTAATCCAACAAAATGAGACATTTTCATCCCACCGACAAATACCATGGCCATAATCACCACAGCTACCACAAAGGCTGTAGAGAAGTCCGGCTGCGCAAAAATTAATCCAAAGTAAATACCAATTATCATTAAAAAGGGTAGTACTCCATAAACAAAGCTTTTAATTTTCTCTTTTTTTCTTGTAATACTTGTGGATACAAAAATGATGGCTGCAAACTTAGCTACCTCCGAAGGCATAATCGTAATGGGTCCTGCCCCTAGCCATCTTTGTGCACCATTTCGATTGATACCGATAGGGGTCAACACCACTACTAATAAGACTAAACTAACGAAAAAGAGTAAATTGGCATACTTTGCCCAATACCAATATTTGAATCGAGCACAAAAAACCATGGCACCCGTCCCTATGGTGGCCCATATAAGCACTCTTTTCAGGAAATAATATCCATCATTCATTCGAACAAGGGAATAGGAAAAACTTGAACTGAAAACCATAATAATCCCAATGATCACTAGCATTGATACCGAGATGATGACAGTGAAATCATAGGGGTTTTTTTTTGGCATTTCAAGACCTCCTTAAACTCGATACTAATTTTTTGAAATGCTGACCTCTGGCTTCAAAGTTTGGGTACATATCCCAGCTGGCGCAGGCTGGAGACAATAGAATTGTATCTCCTGCTTGGGCAATTCCCTTGGCCCTTATCACAGCTTCCTCTAAATCCCGCACTTGACTAACCACCTTAAAGTTGTTGTGCAGGGCTGTTTCGTATATGTTGTCGCTAGTTTCTCCATAAACCAGTAAGTGCTTTACCTTTCCATCAAAAGCCTTCACAAAATCCGTAAAATCTCCGCCTTTATCCTGTCCTCCTGCAAGCAAAATAATAGGCGCTTGTGCCGCTTCTATCGCTTTAATAGATGCATCCGTATTAGTCCCTTTAGAATCATTGATATACTTGACCCCTTCAATCTCTTCAACAAACTCTAATCGATGAGCAACTCCAGGAAAATTTCTTAATCCCTTTGCAATATCTTCTGCCGATACCCCTAGAATGAAGGTCATAGCCGTGGCAGCTAAGGCATTTTCTAAATTATGTTGTCCTAAAATCTTGATTTCATCTATATGTATCACATCATATCGTTTCTCTTTTGTCTGAATGGTAATTAGCTGATTATCAACAAAAACCCCTTCTTCTAGAATTTGTTTTCTACTAAAATAAATTTTTTGTGCAGCCAAGGTCTTCCCAGCCTCTCGGGAAGTGATATCATCATAGTTTAAAACAGCATAGTCCTGTAGGGATTGATTCATAAAAAGATTTAATTTAGCCTCTCTATAATTCTCTATTGTTTTGTGCCTATTCAAGTGATCAGGGGTTAAGTTTAACAATGTACCTACCTTCGGGTGAAACTCCTTGATACTTTCTAATTGAAAACTACTGACTTCAATTACGATGACATCTTCTTCTGTGGTGTCTAGAGCCTTTTCAATGAAAGGAACACCTATGTTTCCAACCACATAAGTATTTTTACCAGCTCCTTTAAAAATTTCTCCAGTTAAAGCCGTGGTGGTGGTTTTACCATTTGTCCCTGTAATGGCTACAATCTTTCCCCTGGATAATCGAAAAGCAAGTTCTACTTCACCAATGATCTCTATTCCCTGGGCTTTGATCTGTTGAATAAAGGGAATGTCTAAGGGGACGCCTGGTGAAAGCACCACAAGGTCTAATTCCCCCAAGGTTGTCAGCTCTTCAGGATGTCTTCCTAATATATATTCAATTTGTTCATGTCCTATGGCATCAATTGTTTCTGCTAAGTCAACTTCACTTTTCATATCATTGACAATTATTTGCGCCCCTTGCTGTTTCAACACCCTTACCAAAGGAACACCTGTTACTGCTAAACCAATGACTAATACTTTTTTATTTTTCAGTTCCATTTTCACACCCGCTTTCCTAGCTTAAGGCTAACATGCCCACAAGACATAATATCACTGTTACAACCCAAAAAACGATGACCACCTTTGTTTCTGCCCAGCCACTTAGTTCATAGTGATGATGTAGGGGACTCATTTTGAATATACGTTTTCCAGTTAACTTAAATGAAATTACTTGCAGTATAACAGATACTGCTTCTGCAAAATAAATGCCTCCGACGATGGGAATGATCAATACCACATTCATGAGAACAGCGATGGTGGCAATGGCTCCCCCAAGAGCTAAGGAACCTGTATCCCCCATGAAAACCTGGGCAGGATGGGAGTTGAATTTCAAAAACCCAAGACAAGCCCCGGTAATGGCAGCTGCAAATATTGCCAAACTCACATAACCCCAGCTCATGGCCACTAATGCAAAGAAGGCTGCAATAATTAAAGTCACCCCTGCTGCTAATCCATCTAACCCATCAGTTAAATTGACGCTGTTTACTGTGGCCACCACCACAAATACAATAAAAGGTATATATAAAATTCCTAAGTCTATGGTTTGGGTTATTGTAAATCCTGCTATGGTGATTCCTTCCCCTACAAATGGTACAATCACTTCCGTTCCCATGATAGAAGTCCTCGATTGATAAATCGCTAATATCACCGCAATCGTTCCTTGTAAAATGAGTTTCTGGTAAGCCCGCAACCCCAAATTACGTTTTAGTATCACTTTTATAAAGTCGTCAATGAATCCTATGATCCCAAAGGCAACAGTGGCTGCCAGGGCAATCCACAACTCTTCATTAATTAACCCCGAAGTTAAGGAGGTAATTATAATAGACATAATAAGAATAATACCACCAATTGTGGGTGTACCACTCTTGGCCATATGGGTTTTAGGCCCTTCTTCCCGAATGGTTTGCCCTACCTTTAATCGCCTTAAAAAGGGAATCGTTAAGGGTCCTAGAATTAGTGTGATTATAAATCCAATAATAATCGTATAAATAATTTGGTTATGGTTCATCATGTGCCCATTTAGCTCCTCTCTTGTATAAAGTTAACAATTTCCTCCATTTTCATTCCCCTGGATCCCTTTACCAGTACCACATCTCGAGGCGAAAGTAAGGTTTTTAATACTTTAATTGCTAAATCATTAGAGGGTGTCTGGTAAATATGGGCTTGGCTAAAGCCTTGTTCTACTGCCTCTCTAGCAATCCACTGTGCACTTTTTCCTACTGTAATTAAGTAATCTACAGGACTGGTTGCTATAAAACTACCTATCCTTCGATGGCCCTCTTCGGCAAATGAACCCATCTCTAATATATCTCCTAAAATCGCAATCTTGCGTATTCCTGTACTTTGGTTTAAAACTGTTATAGCCGCTTTCATAGAATCAGGACTGGCATTATAGGCATCATTAATTACCTTGACATCCCCATAAGTAACAATTTCCAGTCTCATTTTAGAGAGTTCTAGCCTATCAAATCCTTTTTGTATTGCTAAGGGTGTCATTTGATAATGTAGTCCAACCCAAAGGGCCACTAACCCATTATATACATTATGAATTCCCGGTTGTCTTACTTGAAATGTATGCTTTTTCTTTTGAATCATGACATCAAATCGATAGCCAACCTCTCCTAAGCACACTAAATTCTCTGCATAAATGTCATTAGATGGATCTATTCCAAAGGTGATTATTCGATACGTCTTGCTTTCCTCCTTGACAGTCTTTAGAAAAGGATCGTCTCCATTAATAAGTAAGTAGTCTTTTTCTCGTAGTCTAGTTGTAATCTCCATTTTTGCAGTTAATATATTTTCTTGACTGCCCAAATGCTCTATATGTGAAAACCCCACATTAGTAATCACTGCGATATGCGGTTGTACCGTTTTAGCTAAACTTAAAATTTCTCCTAAGGAATTCATCCCCATTTCTAAGACACCGATTTCATGGCACGGCTCTAAATTAAATAAGGTTAAAGGGAGTCCTATTTGATTATTTAAGTTACCTTCATTCTTCAGTACGTTGAAATTAGTCTCTAATATACCAGCAATCATATCTTTAGTTGTTGTTTTTCCTGTACTTCCTGTGACGCCTATAAATGGAATGTTAGAATTCTGACGATAATGTCGTCCAATTTCCTTTAGTGCCTGCAATGTATCTTCTACTTCAATAACATAAAAATCATTCAACTTGCCTAATGGAAATTCCTGACCTTTTTGTACCAAAGCACCTATTGCCCCTCGTTCCATGGCCTGTAGAATAAATTGATGCCCATCAAAGAACGCTCCTATTAATGGCACAAAAAGTGATTCTTCCTTCATTTTTCGTGTGTCAGTAGAGATTTCATTAACCTGGTCCTTTGTTCCCTCAAGAATCATTTTACCTTTACATACAGTGATGATTTTATGAATGGATATCGGAATCATCCAATCCTTCCTCCTTTGCAATCTCTCTGGCTACCCCGCAATCATCAAAGATAATCACATTGCTTCCTATCTGTTGGGTCGCTTCATGACCTTTTCCTGCAATTAAGACAATATCCCCCTTTTTTGCCTCTTTCATGGCGTAGCGAATGGCTTCACGTCTATCCTCTATAATCGTATATAATCCTTTTGTTTTCTTTATTCCTGCTTCAATCATCATTAAAATTTTATAAGGATCCTCTGTCCGAGGGTTGTCAGACGTAATCACAGACAAGTCACTTAGTGACCCGGATATTTCACCCATGACAGACCTTTTGGTTCGATCTCGATCCCCACCACATCCAAAAACAGTAATCACTCGATGTTCCGTTACATTTTTTGCTGCCTGAATCACATTTTCGATTGCATCAGGTGTATGCGCATAATCCACTATAACAGAAAAGTCCTTAATTCCTAGTACAGACTCAAACCGTCCCGGAACACCAGGAATAGATTGTATTCCTTGGACAATGACGTCAAATGGAACACCTATTGCAATGCTCGTTGCAATAGACGCCAGTGCATTATATGCAGAAAAAATCCCTGGAATTTTGACCGTCACCCGCGCTTCTCCTACGGGTGTGACTAAATCAAATGTCACATCCTTTAATGTGGTTGCTATGTTTTTCGCCATCACTGTTGCCTGTTTCTTTATGCCAAATGTAATTAAGCTAGGTTTTAGCTTCTTCACCTCTTCTGCAATCATGGCCCCATGAGGATCATCTATATTAATGACGTTGGCAACAGTGGTCAAATAAAAAAGCTTCTTCTTAGCCTCTCGATAGTTGTCAATATTTTCATGAAAATCCAAATGCTCTGGGGTTAAATTTGTAAAGACTCCTACCTTGAACTCACTTTCAGCTACCCGTTCTAACGCTAGTGCATGGGAGGATACTTCCATGACACACTCTGTGACTTTTTCATCCGCCATCTCTTTAAAGATTTGCTGTAAGTCTATGGATTCCGGCGTTGTCCGTTGGGCTTCAACTTCTGTGTTACCAATCCAGTTGGCAATGGTCCCGATGAGCCCCACCTTTCTTTCATGATTCTCTAGAATTTTCTTAATCATATATGTGGTGCTGGTTTTACCATTGGTACCCGTTACCCCAATTAATTCAAGATGTTGACTGGGTCTTCCATAAAATGTAGACCCTAGCTGAGCCATAACCTGTCTGGTATCCTTTACTTGAACCCAGGTGACACCATCTAAACCTGTCATATCTTTTTGTGCCACAATGGCAATTGCACCTTTTTTGATTGCTTGATCAATAAAATGGTGTCCGTCGGTTTGAAATCCCTCTATGCATATAAACAAGCTATTTGGCGTTACTTTTCTTGAATCATAGTAAATATTCTCTATATTAATACGTTCTTCACCTTTAATCTCTATTGTATCAATTTCCTCTAATAGGTCCATTAATTTCATCTGAACCCCTCCAATCCTATTTGCTATTATTAACCTTTGTTTTCCTTTTTAAAAGGCAACATAAAATTAAAGGTGATTGCCTCTAACTTTAGTTGCCCTATTCATTATAATGCGTAATCTATGATTTGTCAGTATTGAATTTTAACCGGGCTTAAAGACTACGTTCACAATCGTTCCGGGATCCACTTCAGTTCCAGGCTCTGGAGATTGATTGTCTGCTTTACCACTTCCAGTTACCTTTAAATTCAATCCAACTGTTCTGAGTATTGTATTGGCTTCTCGAATGGTTTTACCCCTTAAATCTGGAACCAACACAGTAGAAGGAATATGTTCATTTGGTTGGGTATATAGCAAGACAATGGATTTATCCGTTACCCGTGCCCCTGGCTTTGGAAACATATCAATCACCATGGCCTGATCATCCTGTATATATTCTGGCTCTGTATTATACTGTAGTTTATTGTCAATTAAAATCTGTGCAGCATCCTTCACTGTCATGTCTCGTACCTCTGGAACGATCACTTCAGTTTGGGCATACATTTCAGCTTCGCTTTCTGTGTATTTCGGTTTAATATCCAAGTAGCGAAGAGATTCTTCGAAAATTTCCTTTGCCACTGGTCCTGCTGTGGTACTGCCAAAGTGACTGAATCCATTTGGTTCATCAACAATAACCAAAATAGCTAGTTGTGGATCATCAATAGGGACGACACCAACAAATGAGGAAACGTATAGGCCTTGAGCATATCTTCCGTCTACAGCTTTCTGAGCTGTTCCTGTTTTTCCACCAACCCTGTGACCAGGGATATATGCTGGGCCTCCCCCACCTGCTGCCACAACTGACTCCATGATTTCCAACATCTCTTTTGAAGTTTTTTCTGAGATTACCTGCCGAACCATAGTCTCTTCAAATTGATGTACTATGTTGCCCTCTAGATCTACAAGCTCTTTCACTATTCTTGGTTTCATTAACTTTCCGTCATTGGCAATGGCCGCAGTGGCTGTTAACAGTTGAATAGGTGTCACTGAAATACTTTGCCCAAAAGAAATGGTCGCTAGCTCTACTGGCCCCACATTCCCAAGACTATACATAATCGATTTACGTTCTCCCGGTAAATCAACCCCTGTGACATCTGCGAAACCAAAACCATTTATATATCGATAAAAAGTCTCTGGTCCCATCCGTTGCCCTAATTCAACAAAGACTGGGTTGTCGGAGTTTTGAACAGCTTCGGCTAATGTTTGGTGTCCAAAGGGATTATACCAACGCCAGCTCCTGATTATTGTACCTGCTACATTGATCGTCCCGCTTGAATAGAAAGTACTATCCAAGGTGGCGACTCCCTCTTCTAAAGCTGCTGAAGTTGTAATCACTTTGAAGGTAGAGCCTGGTTCATAAGTGTCATTAATTACAGGGTTACGCCACATAGCATACCAAGCGTCTAGTTGTTCTTCGTTACTCATATTCTCTAACTCTGCCTTTAAAATATGATCTAAAGGAATTCTTGGCTCATTAGGATCATAATCTGGTTTAATGGCCATGGCTAAAATTTCTCCTGTTTTAATATCCATCACTGTTGCTGATACCCTTTTTGCTTTGTTAATCTCAAGAGCGTTTTCCACAGCCTTTTCTGCAAAATGCTGTATTACCTCATCAATTGTCAAGACAACATTCAACCCGTTTTCCGGTGGATAATATCTCTCAACTCCAAAAGATAACTGCCTTCCTGCACCATCTGTGCTCTTAATCCATCTACCTGGCAAACCAGTCAGATACTTATCATACTCTAGTTCAATCCCCGCCATTCCATTATTATCGTTGGTGGTGTGTCCTAGTATATAAGATGCAAAATTTCCATAGGGATAATAACGTTTATTATCTTCAGCAATCCATACGCCGCTCAATCGTTGTCCTCGAACTGCATCCGCAATTTCATCATCCACCCATCTAGAAACCCGCACTAGTCCATAGGTTTTATCCAACAATTGTTCTAGCAATTTTTCTTCTTCTAAGTCTAGCATTTCTGCTAATATTTTGGCCGCTTCTTCAGGCTTTTGAACTTCTCTTGGGCTGGCCCAAATGGTATTGGTACTGGCACTAATGGCAAGTTCCTTTCCATTTCGATCATAAATCGTTCCTCGTGTTGCTGGTATTGGTGTGTCCCTCGTTTGTTGTGAGTTTGCTAATTCTTTATATTTTTCGCCATTTACGATCTGAATCCACCCTAATCTGATAATCAATCCGAATATCACAAAGGATACAACAGCAAAAATACCGACGAGTCTTCTTTTGCTAGAAATACTTGGTTGAGACACCAAAGTTCCCCCCCTTATGTTCTAATTAAACTAAAAATTTTTCCAAATAACCGCTTAATCCCACGGTGCTGTAACTGGTCCTGTTTATGTTGACTAAGGCGATGGGTTGAAATAACTTGATTAACCAATGCCACCTGAGTCACATCAATCTGAATGTAGTTCATCTGTTGAGAAGTTGGATATTGTAGATTCAATCGCTCCTTTGCCTCCTGCTCTATCCACTTAGACTTGGATGCACGTTCTACTTCTACCCTGAGGTGTTCCTTTTGAACCTCTAATTGCTCTAACTCATTACCTAGATTATGGACACGATGTCTTGCCTCGGTAATACCTACATATCGTAGCAACAGTAATAGGCTCAGTGCTAAAATCACACCTAAGCAGGAAGCAATCATTATTTTTTCAAATTTTCGGCTCTTGGGTTTCGGCTTTTTTTGTGTTTTAGGTGCTTGCTGTTGATATTGCTTTTCCTCTTGGCCCAAATGTTTGTATTCTTCCTGTGCTACTACCAAATTTATTCACCCTTTCTTCTCTTTAGAACTGCTACACTCTTTCGGCAACCCGCAACTTTGCACTTCTTGATCTCGGATTTACCTCTAATTCTGCTTCACTTGGTAAAATTGGTTTCCTGGTCACAATCTTTACCATCTGCTCTTTTTCACATTTACAAACTGGAAACTGAGGTGGACAAACACATGGATTCTGTAATCTTCTAAATACATTTTTCACAATTCGGTCTTCAAGTGAATGAAAACTAATAATCGCAATTCGGCCTCCAGGCTTCATATGTTTGGCTGCTGCTTCTATGGTTGCTTCTATAATTTCTAGTTCTTGATTGACTTCGATTCGAATGGCTTGAAATGTACGTTTTGCCGGATGCGGTCCATCTTTTCTGGCACCCTTTGGTACAGCCTTCTTAATCACTTCCACCATTTGGTGAGTGGTCTCAATTGGGGCCAGTTCTCTCTCTTGAACAATAAACTGGGCAATTCGTCTAGCCCATCTGTCTTCCCCATACTCCTTGATAATTCGCTCCAATTCTTTTTCGCTATAGTCATTCACAATATCCCTAGCAGAAAAACCACTTCTTCTATCCATCCGCATATCCAATGGTGCATCCTGCATATATGAGAACCCGCGCTCCCGCTCATCTAATTGGTGGGAGGAAACCCCTAAATCCAGCAAAACACCATCAATAGTTGTAATTTCAAGGTTTTCTAATATTTTATCTAGATTATGGAAATTATCATGTACTAGTTTCACCTTTGTTCCATGTTCTTCTAGTCTCTCTCCAGCAGCACTAAGGGCATTTTCATCCTGGTCAATTCCGATTAGCAACCCTTCTTTACCTAATACCTTAAGGATTTCTTGCGAATGTCCTGCACCACCCAAAGTACCATCTACATAGATACCATTTTCCTTAATGTCTAGTGCCTCTATACATTCTTTTAATAAAACCGATGTATGTTCAAAATTCATTTTATCACCTTCAACTTTCAATTATCTTTATATTCCTAGCTCTTCCATTCTATTGGCAATTTCGTCATAGCTTAAATTGGAATCATCATTATACTGACCCCACTGGTCTGAGCTCCAAATCTCAATTCGTGTTGCAACGCCAATGACGATAACTTCTTTTTCTAGATAGGCATGGGATCTTAGATTATTGGGAATTCTTATTCTCCCCTGATTATCTAATTCACATTCCGTGGCACCGGAAAAGAAAAACCTGACAAATGCACGAGCATCTCGATTGGTTAAGGGAAGCTTTTTCAATTTGTCTTCTAATACCTTCCACTCATCCATAGAATAGACAAACAAACAGTTATCAAGGCCCTTGGTTAAAATAAACCGGTCTCCTAGTTCTTCTCGGAACCTTGAAGGAACACTTAATCTGCCTTTACTATCTATCGAATGATTATATTCCCCAATAAACATGACTCATCCCACCTTAGGGTTTTTATCCCACATCATACCACTTCATACCACTTTACCTATATTTTCTATTAATTTTGATTAAATCCTGCTTGTTTTCTTAATTTAATAATTTATTTTTTTGCTTTAGGCCTCTAGGACTATAAAAAGACATAAAAAAAACTGCCTAATATAGGCAGTCTTCTTATCATTTTATTTATCCATTAAAATTAATGGTATCTTCTTGGTTGTAGTAATCTACAATCAAGCAATCTAATTTCGTACTAAGGTCATAAATTTTACCATAATCCTCTTGATTTCCAATTAACTGATTTAGCACATTTCTCATTGACTCAATTTCATTTTTTATCATCTGCTCACCCCAATTGTCTTTTGTTTTGTGATTCTTATTCTAGACAATTTGGACTTATTTGTCAAAGATTAGAAGTACATTTTTTTTACATTTTTTCAATATTTTCTTGCTATTTCTCCTAAATACTACCTTTTTTAACCTTAGTTAGCATTTTTTTTCATGCCTTCTAGTATTTTCATTACTATAATAGCCCCAATAACGATCCCAATACTAATGACTTGGGCAATTCGAAGGGGTCCAATCATTAAGCTATCAATTCGAAGTCCTTCAATAAAGAATCTCCCGATGGAATAAAGTATTAAATATAATAGAAATATTTGACCTTTGTATTTTCGTTTTTTTGTATAATAAAGCAGACCAAAAAAGACAATAAAGTTCCAGAGAGACTCGTAAAGAAAAGTTGGGTGTACCATCACACCATCAATTTGAATGGCCCAAGGTAGATCAGTTGGAGTTCCATAGGCCTCTTGATTGATATAGTTTCCCCACCTACCAATGGCTTGACCTAAAATAAGACTTGGGGCAGTAATATCTGCTAACTGCCAAAAATGAATCCTCTTATATCGACAAAATAGGTATCCTATTAAGACCCCCCCTATAATGCCTCCGTGTATGGCTAGACCCCCATCTCGAAAACGGAGAATACTTCCTGGATTAGCCATGTAGTAATCTAGACTAAATAAAACATAGTAGAGCCTTGCCATGAGAACTGCAACCGGTACAGCCACTAAGGCTAAATCTATAATCACATCATCATATAACCCTTCTCTTTTGGCTCGAATTGTGGCCACCACAATTCCTAAAAATATACCCAAGGATATAATGATACCATACCAAGCCACCGGTATACCAAATACTGTAAATGCTATGGGATCCACATTGATTCCTCCTTCAATTAACAATTCAATTCTTTATAGGTTGCCGTTTCTCCATCAAGATATAGTTAATTATAAAGAATCTTTTAGTTAAAGTCAAACTAGGAAGTTACAATGGACATCACTTGATGATTTTCATCAAAATGTTTTACAAAGCGCATTTCTACCGTTTCAAAAGTCATATTTTGAAGCTCTTCCACATAATTTAACAAATTGACTCCTTTAAAATGATAGGACACAAAGGAGCTCCCAATGAATTCAATGGAATTGAAAAGACTTAAATGCTCCCCAATTTGTTTGCGATGAATCCGGTCAAAATCTTTTGGATTTAATCCATTCTTTTTTAGGTCTAACACATATCTATTGACTGTTTGTAAAACCTCTTGGGGCGACTCAGACTCTCCACCAATGATACTATGGCCGTAGTCAACATCACCTATATAATCCGCCCCAAATGTATCGCTGTTAATTAACCCCTTATCATATAGCTCCTCATACAATGATGAGCCCTTTCCAAATACTATGTCCAAAGCGATTCTTGTGGCAATTTCTTTTTTAATTAGCGCAATCCCTTCTAACCCTAAATCAATGTCTTTATAGCCAATATTAAATATTGGTGTGGAGATGGAAAGCTTGGTTTCCATAAGTGCCTCTTTAATTGTTGTTATCTCTTGAGGATATAATTTTTCAATTGTAATGCTTTCTTTTTCAGGCTGGTCTCTGAATACGGCTTCAGCTTTTTCAAAAACTTGTTCTCGATCTAAATCTCCTATGACAAACAGCACCATGTTACTAGGATGATAGAATGTCTCATAGCAATCATATAGGTTTTCCTTAGTTGTTTGATGTATGCTTTCAACGGTTCCTGCAATATCATTTTTTACTGGATGCTCATGATACATTCCCTTTAATAAGTTAAAAAACACCCGCCATTGAGGGTTATCCTCATACATTCTTATTTCTTGTTCAATGATGCCCTTTTCTTTCTTCACACTCTCCTCTGTAAAGTAAGGGGATTGAACAAATTGAATTAAATTTTTTAGATTTTCATAAAAAGACTCTGTTGTAGTGAAATAATAGGTGGTTAGATTGAAATTAGTATAGGCATTGGCACTTGCTCCTAGATCTGCAAATCGATCAAACACATTCCCCTCAGGCTCTTCAAACATTTTATGCTCTAAGAAATGTGCAATTCCTTCAGGAACAATAATGACTTCGTCGTTCTTGCTACCTTTAAATTTGATGTCATTGGACCCGAAATGAGTTGCGAAAATCGCATATTTTTTTGAATATCCTGATTTGGGCATATAAAATACTTCTAGTCCATTATTCAGTTTTTTATTATAGATTACTTCACCAATTAGTTCTCCTTTTATCTCTCGGTATTTCAATTTAATCCCTCCCTCTTCCTATGCTTTTTTTAAAAAGTAGATGGTGTCTAATTCAATTTTTTCGGCTACTTCCACCACATCCGCCTTAGCTACTCCACGTATTTTTTCAATCATTGTATTGATGGTTTCATTGGTTTGACTCAAACTTTGACTCAGTATAAAATTGGCTAACCCATTACTGCTATCCCTCAATGACTCTAGATTTGTAATGACTGCTTTTTTCCCATGCTCCATTTGCATGTCACTAATATTTCCTGATTCCATCTCCTTTAATTGATTCTCAACAGCTTTAATCGTTTCTCCATATTGTGCTTCCTCAATCCCACTACTAATCAGCATCAATGATTTGAATTTTTCTAACTGAGAAAAAATATAGTAACACAAGCTCTTTTCTTCTCTGACCTTCAAAAACAGTTTAGAATGAGCTCCTCCCCCCAATATACTAGAATAAACCATTAACGCAGCATATCCTGCCTCCTCATATGGAATGTTTGTCCGATAACCTAATGTTAATTTCCCTTGATTAATTTCCATGTTTTCTTCTACTTCATTCACTTTATTTACTTCAAAGTTTACTTTCTCCCGTTCATTTTCCAACACTGTTTTTCTATTAAACTTAAAAGTATCCTTAATCATCTTAACAATTTTTTCGTGTTGAATATCCCCTACCACAACAATATCAATAGGGCTGGTTTCCATTACCTTTTTATAGTGTTTATATAGCTTTGTTTCATCAATTCCCTCTAAATCCTCAATTTCACCCTGGGGAAAAATATGAAAGGGCTCCTCCTTGCACATTTCTTCTGCACAACGCTCTAAAGAGTAACTCATTTTGTCATTGATACGACCAGAGATTCGATCCTGAAGATTTTTCTTTTCTTGATTTACATATTCTTTTTTGAAAGCTCCATTTTCTAAGAAAGGCCCATGAATGATTTCATTTAAAAGCACCAATCCCTTTTCAAATACCGACTCCTCAACAAATTGATCATTGGCCAACATGAGTGAAAATTGAATAATCTGCCGTTCTCCTTTTTTATCTACATTTGTATTAAAGCTCGCTCCATATAAATAATCTAGGGAATCCGAGATGGCCTTAGATGTTGGATGACTTTGTGTTCCCCTTTCTAAGATCATTGGTAGCAAAGCATTGTATGTGACTTCCTCCTTAGTAAGTGGTCTTTGGATGTTGAAATTAATTATATTGGTTTTAAAGTGACCCACCCTTAAAGTATGTAGGTACACACCTTCATTTATCTTCGTTCTCTTCGGTAATTCCATGATACACCCTCCTCTTTTGATCATAACAATCATTGTTCCATATTATTGCCAAATCCCTTATATTTAACACACATCTTTTATGCTAAATCACCAATATAAATGATTTAATAAAAATTTAAGTCACCAGCTTTGTAGGGTAACCAGATGAATTCGCTGTTGTAATTCCCTGACTAGAAATTCATTACCCTCAAATCCAATAATATGTCTTATATTCACCGTATAGGGCACCTGTGCTTTTTTAGATGCTTTTTCAACCACTAATCTAGAAGTTCCTTCATCGTCTAAATGAGCAGTCTGTAAAATCACCATTTCCCTCACTCCATATGTCATCAATTTTTCCATTTCCCGCTCAATATGTTTTCCGTCTAACCCCGAGAATCGAATTCTCCCTAGTTGAAATCCCTCATTAATCATCAAATCCTTGACTTTTTGTCTAAATAATAAATCCTGTTTGACATACTGAAGTCCTTCTCGCCCCTGCCCCAGCTCTTCTCCTAACAAAATAACACCAATATTATCTTGTCTTTGGCTTTGCGTTTGATTAAGAACTTGCTGTAAAAATGATTGTGCCATCAAATCACTATCCCATAATGGGTAGGTGGTTTTAATTTGTATCCCCTCTTGCATGAGATTTAAATTTCTAACAAAATCTGTTGTTTGCAGAAACCCTTCATTTTCTGACAGGATAACAGGTACAATGAGTAATTTGGAATGCCCTAGTTTAATGGCTTCAAATACGACTTCCTCAAAAAAGGGTGGATGATTTTGATAGGACACATAAAGATTATGTTCCGAGCTGATTTGTTCTTTTAATTTTCCCTGAATCTTTTGACTTTGAATCACATGAGACCCTCTTTCGACTTTCTCATATCTAATCTTTTCCCGAAATAAATGTAGTGGCAAAAAAGCCTGGCTTAGCAAGCCTTCTTCTTCTCTTATTTTCCTTAATACAACTGGTAATTCATATGTAGCGGACTCTCCTTCAAATAGTAAAATAACACCAACATTTTCAGAGGGTACATGGTGTACCATGGGATGTCTTACTTCTACAGAGTGCTGTACTTCTATTGAATATTGCCAAATGCCCAATAAAATCATCATGACAATATAACCCATTACAATTCCACCCAAAAGAATCTGCATCTGTTTTATGCTTTGTTTTTTTAAGTGTTTCAACTGATTCCATATATATATGCCTGATGAAACCCATAATAACCTTTCCCAAATGCCTATTGAAATAAAAGCCAACATAATCATGATGCTGGCAATAAATGCTTTCATACCACTTACCATTACTTTACCCCCTTGTGCAAAACTCATTTTATAGTTCTCTGTGATGGTTCATCATTCATATACTTTCTTTATTGTAAAAGCATATGTCCATTTTTTCTCTAAAATAACCAAATTGGCTTAGTCAATACACATTATTGATAAACCCACAAGTTTTCACTTGTGGGTTTATCAATAATGTGAGATGGAGTATGACTCCATCTTTATTATGCACCTGGTGTAATTCTTCTAATTAGCTCTTCAATTTCTCGTCCAAAGCCACTTAATGGTCTTCCTCTTCCTGCTTCTCGTGCTATATTCTCAATTCGCTCGAAAATATCAGGATCAGCAGTAACCGAAACCCGCTCAATTCTTTGATCTGCTGTTTTAACAGTTTCTTCAACTTTCCTTTTTATTTCAGTATTCATATCTCCTTTAGTTGGCGATGTAAGGTTAACGCCTACTATGGCCATGTTATCTGTGATGACAACTGTCGCACTTTGAACTTCATCTAATTTAACCACTTCATTGACGATATTATCTGCTCTTAGAGTTAATTCTCTATCCATCATTCCTTGCTCATCCGCCGTTTGTCCTGTGTCTTGTCGATTTGGATTTCTCATTGGATTATTTGGATCTGTATTTCTCATCTCTGGTTGTTGTAAAGGTGCATTAGGATCACCCATCACGCCATCTGGCGGCACACTTTCTTCAACAGGTCTTTGATCCGGTACAGGTCTCTCAGCTGGACGACAGCCTGTAATCATAATTACAGCCACTAAGAATATAACTAAAATCAGTATGATTTTTGTCTTCTTCAAAAAGTCACCTCCCCATTCTATTGTCTCTCATAATCATTCTTTATATGAGTTCCTACTAATTTTTATTGACCTCCTCCTGGAGCTACATTTTGTGGTCCAACTGGATTCTCCGGTCTAACGTTCGGGTCTTGTGCTGGTGCTCCTGGAGTTCCAGGTGCAGCAGGGTCCTCAAATCCTGGACTCATTGGGTCTCTTACTGGTTCCTGTATTCTTTGGTCTGGCGGAACAGGTTGTTCTATTCCTGGTCCCTCTGGTACAGGTCTTTCGGCTGGCCTACAGCCAGTTACAACTACAGCTATTAGTAAAACCGCTAACAAAACAATTAATATTTTTTTATATTGCACAATATCACCTCCTAATTATATTCTTTCACCAGACTTCCTTTTTATTTGAGCTATATTTTTCTTGATTTCTCATTGTTTGACAAGAAATTTTTTATTCCCTTTGAAGCATAATAAAAGGAATACGAAAACCGTATTGCAGTCCTCTTCATAATAAGGTATAATTTTACCAGTGCGTATTTAGATAGAGAAAGGAAGTTTTTCATGAAGTTAGGCATTGTTGGATTACCCAATGTTGGCAAAAGCACCTTATTTAATGCAATTACCCAGGCAGGAGCTGAATCTGCTAACTATCCTTTTTGTACCATAGAACCAAATATCGGTGTTGTCGCTGTACCAGATTATCGTCTTTCAAATTTAAAAGAAATGTACAACTCTCAAAAGGTTATCCCTGCGGCAATTGAATTCTATGATATTGCTGGATTAGTAAAAGGTGCCAGTAAGGGAGAAGGTCTTGGAAATAAATTCTTATCTCATATCCGTGAGGTTGAATCAATTGTTCATGTAGTCAGATGCTTCGAAGATTCTAATGTTACCCATGTAGATGGCAACGTTGATCCCCTAAGAGATATCGAAACAATTAATCTTGAGTTGATATTATCAGACCTAGAATCGGTTGAAAAACGTATTCCAAAATTAGAAAAGCAAGTAAAGCTTGATAAAAGTCTATTACCAGAACTTGAACTGCTACATCAATTACAAGGGGTCTTAGAACAAGGGCTTTCTGCTAGGTCTCAAGATCTTAATGAAGACCAACAAAAAATGCTAAAGGAATTTACATTGCTTTCAGCTAAGCCAATCATCTATGTTGCTAATGTATCTGAGGATGAAGTTGGTGATGGTGGATCTGACAATCCTCATGTAACCACACTTAGAGAATTTGCAATGGAGGAAGGTTCCGAAGTTGTTGTGATTTGTGCTAAGATCGAAGCAGAAATTTCTGAGTTAGAGGAAGAAGAAAAGCAGGGTTTCTTAGAAGATTTAGGGTTGACACAATCAGGCTTAGATCGTCTTGTACAAGCCTCATATTCATTGTTAGGGCTGATCAGCTACCTAACAGCAGGACCTAAGGAAGTTCGGGCTTGGACAATTACACGTGGCATGAAGGCTCCACAAGCTGCTGGAAAAATCCACACGGACTTTGAGCGAGGCTTCATTCGCGCTGAGGTGGTTGCCTTTGACAAATTAATGGAAGCAGGTAGTCATACTGCTGCCAAGGAGAAGGGCCATGTTGGTATAGAAGGAAAAGACTATATTGTTAAAGATGGAGATGTTATTCTTTTTAGATTTAATGTATAGGTTTAAACGAAGAAGATGAAAAATTTTCAACAAATAAAAACAACCTACTTAGTGGTCATTAAGTAGGTTGTTTTTATTTGTTGAATTGACGTCCTATTTCCTAGCTCACTCATTAATATCCTACGCTTTGGTTATCTGTGCCCTCTACAATGCTTACGGAGGTACTAGCACCTATTCTCGTGGCCCCAGCATCAATCATAGCCATAGCAGTTTTTGTATCTCTAACCCCTCCAGAGGCCTTGACCCCCAAAGTAGGCCCCACAGTTTCACGCATCAAGCGTATGTCTTCTACGGTTGCCCCCCCACTACTGAATCCTGTTGATGTTTTAACAAAATGGGCCCCGGCTTGCTTAGAAAGCTCACATGCCAAAACCTTCTCGCCCTCTGTTAACAGGCAAGTTTCAATAATTACCTTAACAATGGCGCGACCTTGAGCAGCCTCCACAACAGACTGAATATCTTCTAAAACATAGATATTATTTTTATCTTTTAAAGCACCTATATTAATGACCATATCTATTTCATGGGCGCCCTTAGTAATGGCGTCCTTTGTTTCAAAAGCCTTGGTTTCCTTAGAAGCTGATCCAAGAGGAAACCCCACAACTGCAGTTACCTTTACGTCTGTTTCTTTTAATTGGTCCACTACATAACTCACATTAGACCCATTAACGCAAACCGAATAAAAATCGTGTTTCCTTGCTTCATCGCACACCTGTTTAATTTGCGCCTTGGTTGTTTCGGGCTTTAAAATTGTATGGTCAATATATTTGCTCAACTGCTGTCTCATATAGCTTGCCTCCATATTATTCAGTAATTAATTCTACCATTTCACCATTTTTCAGCCCAGCAGCATTTCCTTCATCTACGTCAATGTGCATTTCGAGTGCATATGTTTCATGGGCTCTAACCAATACATTTTCAAATGTAATGGCTCTTTCCCCACCAGTTCTAATTTTTACTCTTTGCTTATCAACTACACCAAATGCTTCTGCATCACTGGTATGCATATGTATATGTCTTGCCGCAGCAATTATGCCTTCTTCCATTTCCACTTCGCCCTTTGGTCCTACTATTTTAAATTCTGGACTACCTGCTATATCTCCAGAATCTCTTACTGGAGGTTTAAGTCCTAAAATAAAACCATCCGCTATTGATATTTCAACTTGTGTTTTTGGCCTAGCCGGTCCCAATACCCTAACACCCTTAATTATATTTTTAGGTCCAACTAAATCTACTTTTTCTTCGCATGCATACTGTCCTGGCTGTGATAAATCTTTAACCTTTGTTAGCTCATGACCTACTCCAAATAATTTTTCAATGTCCTCTTGACATAAGTGAATATGTCTGTTTGATAGTGCAACTGGCAATACTTTTTTACTCATTATTATTCCCCCTCGTATTGTATACTATGGTCAATCCATGGATGTGAGAGTATACTTTTTTTGTCAAAAAAGATACCCAATGATATTATACTTTTTTTAACATCAAAAATCAAACCCCATACTCAATCTCTGTTCGCTCATTATTTTTAATAATCATGAGTATCCAGTCATCTAAAAGTTGCTTTTTCCCAGTATGTAAGTTTAATGCCTCTTGTACACTTTCATTAATTTGATCTGCATCTTCTTGGTAATGCGCAATCAGTATATGCTTAAGGGCTTCAATACCAAAACCCTCTCCCAATCCATTCATTGCCTCTATTACCCCATCAGTGAAGAGACACAAAAGATCATATTTCCCAACATCATAATGCTGATTCGTATAGCGTGTATCCTCCAATACACCTAGAGGCATCCCGCTGTCGAATAGGATCTCCTCAGCCACTACCCGTCCATTTTCCTTTTTAATCCCAATTGGCAAGTGATGCCCTGCATTAGAGGCATTGATTTGATTTCGATCTTGATCATAAAAAATCAATGTTCCTGTTGTAAAAGCATCCATAGAATTAAAATCTTCAAACAATGTTTTATTCAGTTTAGTTAAGACCTCTCCTGCACTGACATTTTCTTTGACACTGGATTTAACAGCTCCCTTTAGCATAGCTACAAAGTAGTTTGATAATATTCCATGTCCCATGACATCTGCAATAAAAATGCAAGCTCGTTTCTTATTAATAAAAAAAATATCACAAAAGTCCCCACCAATATTACGTGCAGGATGATAATAGTATGAAATCTGAGTTGAATCAGATAACTTCAAATGATTTTTAGGCATCATGATTCTTTGTTGTTTTTCTACTAGCTCTAATTCTTTTTCGATTACTTTATGTGCAATTAATTTAGAGGCATTCTCATACCTCTCGATTGCAAATATAATTTGCATGGCAAATATATTAAGAATTTTAAGATCATCTGCTCTATATGAGGGCGCATTGCTGACCACAATAAAGCCGATTTCCTCGCCATCCTTAATGAGCCTATGATATAAAAGGGTATTTATCTCATGGAGATCTATGTAATCAGGCATCTCCCGCTTATTATAATATTGTCCATTAAGAATCTTAGCACTGGATTTTTGAAACTGTTTATGTATCTTCAACGCAGCTTCTTTGAGCTTGATGTGCTCCCCAAAGCCACTTTCATATAAGTTTTCACCTTCACCAAACTTCATCATAATAAAAGCACTCTTACTAAGGGTCACATTACATACCTGCTTGTTTATCAGCTTGAGAAACTTATTGAGCCCCAATCCTTTATATAGTTCATCTGATGCCTTATTAATAAAGTTCAAAGACCCACGAACTTTTTTCATCATTAAATCAGCATCTCTTTTCTTTGTAGTGATATCAATAGAAAATCCAATCATGGTAGCAACAGATGAAATAAAGTCAATGTCTTCATCATTGTAATAACTGCTTTCTTCTATAAAGAAGGAGGTCATAAAGCCAATTACTTGATTATTGGAAATAAGCGGGAACACGGCTCTTGATCTATATCCTTCATGAATTGCTAGGGGAATTTCGTTTATAGCTCTTTCATCGTTATAAATATCTTTAACCCAAATAACTTCTTTCTTTTCAATCGCTTCATGAATATAAGGCGGGTAGCTTGCCAGGGGAATATGATATTCACCTTTTTCGTTCTTTTTATAAGCCTTGGGGATGTATTCTAAAGTGCTGGAACACACTAAATGAACATTTTCAAAGTCATTAATAAACAAATTAACACATGCCTTAGCTGGATAAATCACCTCTAACATTTTCTCAACTACTGCATCTTTAATGTTAAAGAAATTATCTGTAGCTGTAACCATCTTTGATATTTCAACAATGCCCTTCATTCTTGAGTCCATTCGTCCCATTATTTCCCCCCTCACTGCTATTACTTATCTCGCAATAGTTCACTTAGCCCTTGGGCCCCTTCTTCCCTTAGATTTTTTTTGTTTAGAATATTAACAACGATTGCGATGCAGCCTAATCCAATTACCATTCCTGCCACTGCCATATAGTACACCTTGTAGGGCGTATAAAAAGCACCGATAATTAAATATATTCCTAATAAAATGTATCCTTTAATTTTTTTCTGAGAAAGCGCAGTACTTTTGTATTTTTCCCACTTACGCTCCCGCTGACTAATTTTATTACTGATCATTTCGTCAATTTCCTTTTCATCAGGAAACATATCATTACTTTCAATCAATTTTAATAGCTTTTCTTTATTAAAAATAAGCATTTTATACCGATCATTTAATTGTTCCATGAGCTCATAGCAATCACTAGTAAAGTCTGAGGTAGTAATCATGATCCCAGTTTTAACCTTATGATCAATTAAAAAGCGAACAAACTCCTTCATCTCTTTTAGTTCAACATAATATTCCCCTTTATATACATTCAATGATATCATAACTTCTTCTTTATTGTATACACTCTTTAATAAGATTAGCCTATGGTCACTGTTGATCATCTCCAAATCTGTAAATCCTGATTTCTCTAATATTTTTATAATATATGATTTTATCTCCACACCTGTTTTATTCATCATTTCTTGATAAACCCGTTGACTTGCGATGAAGCGCCTTTTTTCTTTTGTTAACTGCTGTAGCTTTTTATTTCGAATACGTGTTGAACCAGCATGAAGTAAAGAGAGTGTCACAGCAGCAATAATGACAGCTATTAATAAATTGGTATGTATTTGAAATGCAATGAAAAATGCAATAAAGAAAAAGGCAAAGCGCCATAAAACATAATCAATTACCTTAGCCATATTGGTTCTAGAATCAGCTTTTGTCTCCATGTAATAGGCCTTAAATTTCCTCTGTTTTTTATTTTCTTTGCCATAACCTCTGATCTGTGTGGCTATAAATTGAAACAATGCATGTATATTTTCCATTACGATACCTCCTTCTTTGTCTATACTTCTACTGTTGCCAATATATTCTAATTTATACTTGCGCTAAATTAACATGCAAAAAGCGCCCACAGGACGCTTTTTGCTTTTATTGCTTCTACTTTATTGTATCTCTTCAATGACACTAATCAAGCCCTCACGACCCACTTCTTCAACATTAATCATTTTAACAAACTTGTTATAGCTTTCAATCCCCAGCTTCCCTGTAGTATTGTGGGCTAAATAATTTGTATTCTTATTAGAGTACACAATCACATCAATTGGCTCCGTTGCATTATCCACTGTTGTGACCTCATATCCATTGACTCTTAGTAATTTTGCTTCTTCATGTAGTCCTTCCTGAACTGCAATTCTTTTTGTTCCCATCAAACAACCTCCTCTTGAGATTATTCTTTCCTATTGCTAAAGAATTATCACTGAGAAGAGGCTGTTTCAATACGCTCACAAAATGATTATCCCATTGCTCTTTCAAGTTTATCTAAATGTTGAATTGGAAAGTGTTTCAAGAGCTCTTTAAATTGATCTACACCTAGGCCTGATGTTGTTGTATAAATATCAATTTTACCTTCTATATCTGCTTGAATGAAACGTTGTTTAATTTCTTCAAAATTCACAGCCACCTTATCGCCTCCTTGAATAGTAATCCTTACAAATAGTATGTTATACTTGCTAGAAAAGTATTCAAGAATCCCAAAACTTTAACGATAAACTTCTGATTTCAAAGTAGCAATATAGGGCAGGTTTCTATATTTTTCAGCATAATCGATTCCATATCCAACAATAAACTCATCTGGAATGTCAAATCCGATATAATCAATTGGCAAATCACATTTTCTTCTGGCAGGTTTATCCAATAATGTGCAAACCTTAATGCTTTTTGTATTTCTAGACTTTAAGTTTTCTGTTAAGTATTTCAGCGTCAATCCTGTATCAACAATATCCTCTACAATCAATATGTGCTTGTCTTCGATCTCTAAATCTAAATCCTTTAGAATTCTCACAACACCAGAACTCTCCGTTGACAATCCATAGCTTGATACTGCCATAAAATCAATTGATAGTGGACGATCAATCTTTCTAACTAAGTCTCCCAAAAAAATACTCGCTCCTTTTAAAACACCAATGACGACTAAGCCCTCTTCATGATTATAGTCTGCAGTTATCTGCTTACCTAATTCTTCTACACGTTGTGCTATCTCCTCTTGGCTAAAAAGAGTTTCCTTTATATCATTAACCATCATCTCACCTCTTCCATATTATTACCAGTTTATTATAACATATATACGGTTTATGCTGAACTATATATTGATAAATTTTTATATCATTCGATTTTTCACTTACTTTTTAAATTCAACATATTTTAAATCACTCTCTAGGTATCTAGCCATTGCATAGATCGCATCTGATAGTCGATTCACATATTTGACTAAGTTTACACTTACATAGACTTCTTTTTGTAGTGTTAATATTCTTCTTTCAGCCCGTCTACATATGGTTCTGGCAACATGTAAACTTGCAGAAGCCCGATTGGTTCCAGGAATGATAAATCGATCCATCAGTTCCATCTTAGATAAGAAATAATCGATCATTTCTTCTAAGCATTTAGTATGAGATTGTTCTATTTTTTCTGGAAATTTTTCTTTATCTTCTGTGGCCAATTCACCAGCCACATCAAAAAGCTCTCTTTGGATTTGAAAAATATAGTTAGAGATTTCATCATCTTCTACAAATGTTCTAGCAAAACCTAATGCGGAGTTCAGTTCATCAATGGTTCCATAACTTTCTACCCTAATGTCATCCTTGTCTACACGCTTACCATCATATAAGCTGGTTTGACCCTTATCTCCTGTCTTCGTATATATTTTCATTTTTTATCCTCTCCTTCATTGATCTTATGAACTTATTCATAATATACACTTCTTTACCAATGTATAATCTAAATCATGGAAGACTTTTTAATTTGTATTTTTGCTACAGCAATCATTTTTATATTTTCATTTTATTACGTTTATGATATAATTCTATTACAAATATTTTATATATTTAATTAATCCTGTGGATAATTAAATCTTTGTTCAAAAAAAAGAAAAAAATAAGGGCTTTCACCCTTATTTACTCTTTCCTTGGTTTCAAGTCACCGGCAAAGTGACAAGCAACAAACCGTAGGTCACCCATATCTCTTAGTTCAGGGGTATTTGATTTACATATTTCCTGTCTATATCTACATCTACCATAGAATCGACAGCCATCGGGAGGGTTAATTGGACTTGGAACGTCTCCCTCTAGAATGATTCTTTCTTTCTTTACATCAATTGAAGGTACTGGAATAGCTGATAATAACGCTTGTGTGTATGGGTGTATTGGGCTTTTAAACATTGTGTTATACTCAGATAGCTCTACCACTTGACCCAAATACATCACCGCAATACGATCACTTACATGTTTCACAACACCTAGATCATGAGAAATAAACATATAAGTGAGTCCAAATTCTTTTTGAAGATCTCCCATCAGGTTTAAAATCTGTGCTTGGATGGATACGTCAAGTGCTGAGACCGGCTCATCCTGTACAATAAATTTTGGATTTAGGGCTAATGCTCTTGCAATTCCGATACGTTGTCTTCTTCCACCATCAAGCTCATGGGGATATACATTGACAAGTCTTTCTGCCAATCCAACAGTTCCCATTAGCTCATTTACTTTTTTGTTAAGATCAACTTTAGATTTGTAAATTTTATTGACCACTAGTGGTTCTCCAATAATTTCAGAAACGCTCATCCTAGGATTTAACGAAGCAAATGGATCCTGAAAGACAATTTGCATTTCCTTTCGAATGTCACGCATTTGGTTCTTATCAAATTGGACGATATCTTTCCCTTCAAAGATTACCTCACCAGCTGTTGGCTCTAATAGCCTTAGAAGTACTCTACCTGTTGTTGACTTACCACAACCTGACTCCCCAACAAGCCCTAGGGTTTCACCTTTATTAATAAAGAAGTTCACATCATCTACAGCATGTAATAGTCCCTTTTTTGTATTAAAGTACTTCTTCAAATTACGTACTTCAATTAGTCTCTCTGACATAATTGTCACCTCCTACATTCTATTATTCGACTCCTCCGTCAGAAAATAATAAGCATTTCACAAAGTGACCCGGTGCCACCTCAATAGATTTTGGCATAACCTCCGCACATTTTTTTGTTGCGTGTGGACATCTTGGATGGAATGGACAGCCCGTTGGTAGATCAGTAGGATCTGGCATCAATCCTTTAATTGGCTTTAGCCTTGTTTCATCCTCTTCCGGGTTCGGAATCGAGTTGAAAAGTCCAATGGTATAAGGATGCTTTGGCACTGTATATAAGTTTTCCTTACTAGTGTATTCCACCACATTCCCAGCATACATAATCGCAACCTTGTCACAAACCTCTGCCACAACCCCTAAATCATGGGTAATCATAATCATTGAAGTCTCAAACTCTTCTTTTAGCTTTTTCATCAAATCAAGCACTTGGGCTTGAATCGTTACATCTAGGGCTGTTGTTGGCTCATCAGCTATCAGTAGTGTTGGGTTACAGGCTAATGCAATGGCAATGACAACACGTTGTCTCATCCCACCACTAAATTGATGTGGATAATCCTTATGTCTCCCAGCTGGGATCCCTACCGTATCAAGCATCTCTTGGGCCCGTTTAATTGCTTCCTTGGCATTCACCTTTTGGTGAAGCTTAACAACCTCTGCGATTTGCTCTCCAACAGTCATCACTGGGTTTAAAGAAGTCATTGGATCTTGAAAGATCATTGAAATCTTATTCCCACGAATCTTTCTTAATTGAGTTGCTGTTTTCTTTAACAGGTCTTCACCTTCGAATATAATTTCGCCCTTTATAATCTTGCCTGGAGGATTCGGAACCAATTGCATAATACCTAATGCAGTTGTTGTTTTCCCTGCTCCAGTTTCGCCTACTAAACCCAATGTCTCGCCCTTACCTATTTCAAGATTCATATCATCTACTGCACGAACAGTCCCATCTTCGGTTATATATTGAATGGATAAATCTTTAATTTCCAATAATTTTTTCTTTTCACTCATCTTTTTCACACTCCTATACTGGTGAAATTAGTTCTTTAATCTAGGATCAAGTGCATCTCTTAATCCATCTCCTAGTAGGTTAAGACCGAAAATCGTAAACATAATGGCTAGTCCTGGGAATGTTGCAATATGCCAGTAATCCCTCATATATTGTCTTCCCGATGATAGCATGGCACCCCATTCAGGAGTTGGCAATTGAATTCCTAATCCAATAAAGCTTAGTCCTGCAGCTGATAAAATTGCCCCAGCTACCCCTAGTGTTGCCTGCACGATAATGGGTGCCATAGAGTTTGGAAGAATGTGTTTCATAATAATTCTAAAGTCATTGGCTCCGATGGCTCTGGCTGCTTCTACAAATTCCTGGTCTCGAATTGTCAATACCGAAGCACGTACAATTCTGGCATATCCTGGAATTGAACCAATCCCAACGGCAATCATTACATTGGTAAGTCCTGGTCCTAAGGATGCAACAATTGAAATCGCCAGCAAAATTCCTGGGATTGCCAATAGCACGTCCATTAATCTCATGACAACATTATCTAATTTCCCACCATAGTACCCTGCAATCGCCCCTAGTGATCCACCAACGATGGCAGCAATTCCTACGGCAACAAAGCCTACCTGTAATGAAATTCTAGATCCATGAACAATACGATCAAATATATCACGGCCAAAGTTATCTGTTCCGAATAGATGTTCTCTGCTTGGTGATTGAAATCGATTCGTCAAATTTTGACTATCATAGCCATCTGGTGCAATCACATCGGCAAATAGTGCTGTTAAAATTAAAATAGTAAGAATGGTCAAACCAACCATGGCTGCTTTATTTTTTCTTAATCGTCCCCAAACTGCTACCCATTGGCTACGCTTCTTCTTTTTTGGAGCAGTCTGTTGACTTCCCTGTGCTTGTGAATCCTTTACAGCTGAATTTGAACTTGACATACGGTTACCTCCTTTTCATGCTTATCAACTCTATTTATACTGAGATTTAATTCTTGGATCAACATAGGCATATAAAATATCCACAACTAGATTAACCATACTAAAGGTAACTGCGATAAATAGTACGCCTCCTTGTACAACTGGAAAATCTCTTGTAAGAATAGAATCAACCATTAATTTTCCTACCCCAGGGATAGAGAAAATAGATTCAGTTAAAACTGCTCCTCCAAGTAAGTATCCAAATTGCAATCCAATAACAGTTATAATGGGAATAAGTGCATTTTTAAGCGCATGCTGATTGATAACAACCGACTCAGCCTGTCCCTTGGCTCTGGCAGTTCTGATGTAATCTTGTCTAACAACCTCTAGCATACTAGAGCGGGTCATTCTTGTAATAATTGCTGCTGAACTTGTTCCAATTGTTGTTGCCGGTAAAATGAGATGCCTGAATGTGGAGAATCCCGAGGACGGAAACCATCCAAGATAAACAGAGAAAATTAAAATCCCCATCATCCCTTGCCAGAAGTTTGGCATCGAGACCCCCATCAAGGCAAAAATCATGGCAACGTTATCAAAGAGTGAATATTGTTTTGTTGCCGATATGATCCCTATTGGAATTCCGATGACAACCGCCACAAAGACACCTGCTGCTGCTAGTTTTAGTGTAGCAGGGAATCTCGTCAAGACTTCTTCCGCCACGGGTCTACCTGTACGATATGATCTTCCAATATCTTGATGCACCACCGCATTTTTAACATATCTGCCAAACTGCACAACATAAGGATCATCCAATCCTAATGACTCCCGCATTCTTGCAACCTCTTCATCTGGTGCTGACTCTCCTAGCATGATTCTCGCTGGATCACCAGGTGTAAAGTACATCATTGTGAAAACAATTAAAGAAACCCCTAAAATAACCGGTATCAAGTACAGCAACCTTCTTAGTATATACTTATGCATCAATGGTCCTCCTTCCTATATTTAACACCTTCCATTGCATTAATATAGGGTCATATGAAACATATGACCCTATAGTTTTATGCAATCTACTATTTCACTTTGTTTTCAAGCGATTTACTAAATCACTTTTATTCGAAGTAAACACCGTGTAATTTATGATGTCCTGCTGGATGTGGTACAAATCCTCTTACATCGCTTTGTGTACCATTTAGGTCTTCACCACTCCATGTAAAGATCCATGGTGCTTCATCTCTAATGATTACTTGTGCTTCCATATAATATGCTTCTCTTTCTACTGGATCAGCTGATCTTCTTCCAAGGTCTAACAGCTCATCTACTCTGTCATTTCCATAGAAGGATCTGTTTCCTGCTGTTCCGGTTGATTTTGAATGGAATAATGAATATAAACCATAGTCAGGGTCACCGGTTACTGTTGTCCAACCCATGATAAGCATGTCATGCTTTCCAGCCGCTGTGTCCTCTAGATAAGTTCCCCATTCAACTACTGATATTTCAGCTTCAATACCAATTTGTCCCAATTGGTTCGCAACGATTGTTGCAATGTCTTCTCTTTGTTGATTTTGATTTGTCCAAAGTGTTGTTTTGAATCCTTCTGGGTATCCTGCCTCTGCCAATAGTTCCTTTGCTTTTTCTTGATCAAATCCGTATTCCTCAAGGCTTTGATTTGAGGCCCATACGTTTGGTCCTAGAGGCCCTTTAGCTGGTGCACCAACGCCTTGGTATACTGCCTCAACAATGGCTTCCATATCCACAGCATAGTTAATGGCTTGACGTACTCTTACGTCATTGTATGGTTCTTTAGCAACGTTAAATCCTACATAGGCTGTTGAGAAGTTAGGTTGTCTTAATAAAATTAAGTCATCATGTGCTTCTACTCGGTTTACATCATTTGGTGAAATATCATAAGCAATATCAATTTGTCCTGTTTCAAGCTCAATTGTTCTGTTTGCATTTTCTGTAATACTTCTCATAATTACTTTTTCAATCTTTGGTGCTTCACCATGGTAGTTATCATTTCTTAATAATTCAATGCTATCACCAGTGTTCCACTTATCAAATACAAATGGTCCTGTCCCGATTGGGTGCTGACCATAGTCCTCACCAGCTTCAGTTACTGCTGTTTCATTTAACATAGCAGTTGCTGTATGTGCTAAATGTGCTAATAATGGCGCAAATGGCTCTGTTGTAGATATTCTAATGGTGTGATCATCGATAATTTCAATACCCTCTGGGTCAATTTGACCTACAATATGCCCAATATGAGTAGACTCTAATGCTCTTAACAATGTAAACTTAACATCATTAGCAGTGAACGCTTCTCCATTATGGAAGACTACGCCTTGCTTTAGTGTAAACTCAAAAGTTAGCTCATCAATTTCTTCCCAGCTTGTTGCTAAGCCTGGTTGAAGTGCCATGTTTTGATCTTGCTCAACAAGTGTGTCATAAATTTGCTTTGAAACTCTTGAAGATGGTTGGTCATTTGTTGCATGTGGATCTAAAGAAACTGCATCTGCACCTTGTCCTACAACTAATACAGTTTTGCTTTCAGTCACTTCTCCTTCAACTACTTCTTCCCCACCCGCTGGTGCTTCTGGACTACTACAACCAACAGCAACTAGAGCGAATACTAGTATTAGGCTTAAAAGCAATAATACTTTTTTACTCTTGAACATTTTGTTTCCCCCTTATATTATATTTAATTTTTGCCTGTGAGGCAAAAGTGAAAACCAATCAGATGAATTAATAAAATTTTGTAAAACATGATATTCATTCAATAAATTATGCAATCGATGTATTAATTTGTTTTTTATGAATTGTCATTCAATTGATTTAACTATAGGAGCATTATATCTCCTTTATTCTCTAATTTGCAAGGTAAAAGCCTAAACCTTAAATTATCTTAATATTTGATAGAATAGAACTTTTATCGCATTCGCACTTTCTTCTTGAAATTACAACACAAGTGTTTAATTTACATATTTATATATTTTTTTCTCCTCAATCAATTATAACTTTTTTGTAATAAACATATTTCTATTTTAACTTCAAAACCTATAATTGATTCACACACACATCTCCTATAATTTATGTACGTACAAATAAAGCAGAACAACAATTTCCACACAATCCTATATACCATTACCATTTTCAATCTTGAATAACCCACTCCCTATGGATATGGAAACAATGGACACTTCCCCCAAGCGCAAAAGAAACTAGCATTTCTGCTAGTTTCTTCCCAATAACAATGAAAATAGTAACATTATAACTGCATAGCTTCCAGCTAGTGCCAGGGCATAGGGGAATATCACTTGGAATGTTGCTATAGTAAACGCTAAAGTATCACTCCAATCAAACTGGATTTCATCTTTGCTTACATCGGACTCTAGTTCACTTTTATACTGTTTCTCAATGTGATCATAATGCCCATGCTGCTTTTTAAGCATTTTCTCCCCCCTCAAATTTTAAGAAAGTTGATATTTATCTATATGAAATGTTTTAGACTTTTTTATACTAAATGACATGCAACAAAATGTTTTTCTTTTGCTTCTTTAAACTCCGGAACCTCTATCTTACATTCATTCATCGCATAAGGGCATCTCGTATGAAATCGACAACCTCTAGGTGGGTTTGACGGACTGGGAATATCACCCTTCAGTAAAATTCGATTTATCTTTTTTCTAGGGTCAGCTAATGGTATTGCCGATAGTAAGGCTTGGGTATAGGGATGCAATGGTTGTTCATATAAATCATCCTTATCTGCTAATTCCACTAGATTACCTAAGTACATCACACCAATTCGGTCGCTGATGTGTTTTACCACACTTAGATCGTGGGAGATAAATAGATATGTTAATTGACGCTCCTGTTGAAGATCCATCAATAGATTTAATATCTGCGACTGAATGGAAACATCTAGTGCCGATACCGGCTCATCACATACAATGAAATCAGGATTTAATGCCAAAGCCCTTGCAATACCTATTCGTTGTCTTTGTCCACCACTAAATTCGTGAGGATACCTTCTAATATGATAAGGGGCCAGACCACAGGTTTCCACCAGTTCTTTAACTCGTTCAATTTTCTGCTTTCCTTTCGCTATCCCATGTTGTTCTAGGGCTTCTCCAACAATATCTGAAACCGGCATTCTTGGATTCAAGGAACTATAAGGATCTTGAAAGATAATTTGCATTTCTCTTCGTAATTGTATCATCTCGTGCTTAGACAAATCATAAATATCTTGACCTTTATAGTAAACCTCCCCTTCAGTCTTTTCTAGTAACCGTAAAATCGTTCTTCCGGTAGTCGACTTACCGCAACCCGATTCTCCCACCAGTCCTAGTGTTTCCCCCTTTCTAATTGTAAAATTAATATTTTCTACTGCCTGAACATGACTGACTATTTTCTTTAATAGTCCCGCTCTGATAGGAAAGTATTTTTTCAAGTTTTTAACTACGATCAAATCATCCGTCTCTTGAAAACGATCATTTTTTTTTATCATTTCCATCTATTCACTCTCCTCCCCATGACTGTTATGAAATAACCAGCACCGCACTTTTCGCTCTTCGGTATAATGCACTAAGTCTGGAACTTTTTCTGTGCATATATCCATTACTTGGGAACATCTGGGGTGAAAGGCACATCCCACCGGCATAGCTAAAGGATTTGGCACGCTACCTTGTATTACTTCTAATCGTTGGGATTTTTTATCTATACTTGGTTTGGAGTTTAAAAGTCCTATTGTGTATGGATGCTTAGGATCTTCGAAAATATCCATTACATTTGCTTCTTCAACAACTCTACCTGCATACATAACAATCACATGATCTGCGGTTTCTGCCACCACACCAAGGTCATGGGTGATGAGCATAGTCGCAGTATTGAGTTTTTCTTTTAGCCCCTTCATTAATTCTAAAATTTGTGCTTGAATGGTTACATCTAAGGCAGTCGTCGGTTCGTCGGCAATTAGTAATTTGGGATTACAGGATAATGCCATCGCAATCATCACACGTTGCCTCATACCACCACTAAATTGATGGGGATAATCATTTACAACCTCAGCCGCTCGGGGTATCCCCACTAACTCTAGCATTTCAATGCATTTTTCTTGGGCTTTATTCTTGTTTAGCTTCTGATGTAGCATCACGGCTTCCATAATTTGACTACCAATTGTATAGACTGGATTCAATGAAGTCATAGGTTCTTGAAATATCATCGCAATATCATTTCCTCGAATTCGTCTCATCTCTAGCTCTGAAATAGCTAATAAATCCTTGTTATCAAATATAATCTCACCATCTATAATTTTACCAGGTGGCGTTGGGATCAAACGCATGATAGACATGGAAGTAATACTTTTGCCACAACCTGATTCACCTACAATTCCCAATGTTTGTCCTGGCTTCAAAGTAAAATCCACACCATTTACTGCAGGTACAACACCATCCTCAGTATAAAAATAGGTTTTTAAATTTTTCACTTCTAACAAATTGTCCAATAGTTTCACCTCTATTCTATTGTTTTAACCTTGGATCCAAGGCATCTCTCAATCCGTCACCTAATAAGTTCAAACTCATGACAACTAAAAAGATTAGTAAACCTGGTGGAATCCATTGCCACCATCTATTTTGCAGTACATATTGATTTTGAGCCTCAGTTAACATATTTCCCCAGGTCGGTTGAGGTGGTGAAACGCCTAAGCCTAAAAAGCTCAAAGATGATTCCGTTAAAATTGCTGCTGCAATCCCTAGGGTTGCTGACACAATAATCGATGCCATTGTATTGGGTATTAAATGTCTCGTGATTTTTCTAAAGTCACTAATTCCTAGCGCCGTCGCAGCTTCCATAAATTCTCTTTCTCTCAGAGAAAGGATTTCAGCCCTCACAATTCTCGCAATCCCGGGCCATCCAATTAATCCAATCACCAGCATTATATTGTAAATACTAGGTCCTAATAATGCCACAAAGGTAATGGCGATCGGTAGAAAAGGAAAACAGGCAAATACATCAGCCACCCGCATAATAAAACCATCAACGGCTTTTCCATAATATCCAGCAATACCACCAAGTACCACACCAATAACCATACGAATCCCTGTAGCTACAAACCCCACTGTCAAGGAGACCCTGGCTCCATAAATGAGCCGTGCGAAAATATCTCTTCCCAGGGAGTCTGTCCCAAGCCAATTTTCAGCATTTGGTGCCATATTACTGTTTGCTAAATTTATTGCATCTCTTTCATGTGGTGTAATCCACGGTGCAAAGATTGCTAACAAGGATAGTGTCACAATAATTGTCAATCCAACCAGTGCTAATTTGTTTCTTTTCAAGCGTTTCCACATGAGTTTCCATTGACTCGATACTTCTGAGCTTTTAGCTTGTTTATTAATCTCAGGAAGATTTTTCTCTCCTTCTTTACTAATCATTGTTTTTCCCCCTTTAATCGTACCGAATTCTTGGATCAATAAACGCGTAGGAAATATCCGCAACCAAATTACCCATCAATGTTAACACGCCTAAAAAAAGATTAATTCCCATCATCAATGGATAATCTCTATGTAGTACTGAATTATATTGCAACCTCCCCATACCTGGCCAAACGAATACGATTTCAATTAGTAAAGCACCAGAGAAAAGAATAGGTAAACTAGCTCCTAATAGTGTTACAACAGGAATCAATGCATTTCTTAATGCATGCTTATAAATAACGACTTTTTCATTTAATCCCTTTGCTCTAGCTGTTCGAATATAATCCTGACGAATCACTTCTAGCATACTGGACCTAGTATAACGCATAAATCTCCCTGCTTGGGTTAGACCAAGTACAGTCAATGGCAAAACACTATGCTTTAAAAGATCAAACATATTGTGAGGAAAAGAGAAGTCAGCCGCCGGGGTCCGCATACCTGATATTGGAAACCAGCGCAGGTCTATCCCAAACTGCTTAATTAATAATAAGGCAAAGAAAAAGATAGGTATCGAAACTCCCATAAGAGCAAAAATAGTCCCTGCATAATCGAAAATAGAGTATTGCTTTGTGGCCGAAATAACACCTATGGGAATTGCAATCATCAGACTAATAAATAAAGACACAAAAGAAATATAAAACGTTGTCCACATCCGTTCTCCAATCAATGTAGAAACAGGCTGCCTCAGTTGAAATGACGTTCCTAAATTGCCCACTACTACCCCTCTCATATAATCAACATATTGTAGGTGAACGGGTCGATTAAGCCCATAGGCCTCTTCCAATTGTTCCATTTGTTCACTGGTCATGCTTGGATCCATATAAAAAGAAGCTAAAGGACTGCCAGGCGCCAATTGAAAGATAGCAAAAAGTAAAATACTTACACCAATTAGAATTGGAATTTGTTGAAATAATCTTCGTAGGATATACTTCCCCATATTTTCCCTCCTCACAATTTTTTTGAAAAATTAGCATATGGCCTTGCATCCAAAACCATATGCTAACTCATAACCCTTAAAACAGCTTAATTTTCTATTATCTCAATCTCGTGGGCATTTGCATACCACTCAACAAATTCACTTGGTTGGAAATTCTTCACTCGTTTGTTTATCAGCCATGGATTCATTCTAGTGTATACATAGATATAAGGTAAATCTTCGTTGAATTTGTGAGCTAATTCTTGATAAATTTCTTTACGCTTTTCTTGTTCTAGCTCTAGTACACCTTCTTCCATCAACGCTTCAATCTCTTCATTAGCATAATATCCTCTATTATTTCCTGGAGGTGTATGTTCTTTAGCATAGGTGGATTGCATATTAGGATCAGCCGTTAAACTCCAAGCCATATTAAACATATCCCATTTATCGTGATTATTGAGATCTCCAACAAGGGTAGACAAAGAGTTGAAATCCATTAATTCAATTTCACAGTCTACGCCGATGTGTTTCCAATTTTCCTTGGCTAGGGCAGTAAATTGAACCGACCATTCTGCATCATTATAAGAAGTCCAAGTAAAGGCCAGTTTTTCACCATCTTTATATCTAAATCCATCATCTTTCATTTTCCAACCCGCTTCATCTAATAACTCATTGGCTTTTTCAGTGCTGTATTCATATGGGTTTAATTCCGCTTCTGGATAAGCCCAAGAAACAGGTGAAATGGGACTATGGGCCACTGCTCCACCTAAATCTCCAAAAAATGATTGAACAAATCCAGCTCTATCTACACCGTATACCAATGCTTGTCGTACTCTTTGATCCTGAAAAATAGGGTTCTTAAAGTTAAAGCTCACATAGGTGTATCCATTGTTCCAGTTATTTAACAATTCTCCATGTTTAAAAGTTGGACCTTCGATTGTTTCATAGTTCTCAATGGCATTTTCAAAATTAACTGCATCTACAGAGCCCACTTGAAATTCAGATAGTTCATTGACATTTGCAACAACTTTGTAAATAATCCCATCTAATTTAGGAGTACCTTGCCAATAATCTACATTGGGTTCGAATTCTACATACTGTTCTACCACATAATTTTTAATTTTAAAAGGTCCATTTCCAATAGGCTCACGGTCAAGTTCCGCCATGGCATCTGCTGACCCCACGTCATAATAATGCTTTGGAATAGGGAACATTCTCTCCCCTGCCAAATTTCTAAGAGTAGTGGCCTTCGCCACCGTCGTTACAATTTCAATTGTTCTTTCATCTATAACGTTAATTCCTTCAGCTGATTCTGCAACGCCTTTCTTCACTTCATTTGCTCCAACAATATCTTGTACATTATTAAAAAGTCTCCCCTTATAATCAGGTTGCATAATCGTCTCATAGGTGAAGGCAATATCTTCAGCAGTAATAGGCTGACCATCATGCCAAACTAATCCTTCCTTCAGGGTAAATGTATAAATTAAACCATCTTCAGATATTTCGTAGTTCTCCAATAGCCCTCCTTCAGTCACCAGTGTCCCATCTGTTTCCATTCCTAATAATGTATCAAAAACCAATCCAATGATATATGAATCATAAACCGTTGAATACGTAATGGGATTAAATATCCCATTTACATCAGTTCCACCCACAGTCAGCACATTTCCCCTACGGGTAGCAGGATTGTCAAAATCGCTACCCTCCCCTAGAGCACTTCCTTCTTGGCTAGAGGTCTGTGTGTCTGTGCCTCCACAGCCTACTAAAAATGTGGAAATCAATAGAATCATTGTCAATAAAAATACCATACTTTTTTTCGAAATTTTTTCCCCCTTTAAATATATAATTTTGTTTTGTATAGAATTTGCTTCTTCTCCCCCCCTTTTTTTCTATCATTTTTCACTTTTGACATTTTTGATTTTTTTGATTTTTTCGTAATCAGTGAAAATTGTTTATATTCCAAATATTCTCTTCTTATCCAATAATTCCTGCTACTATTTAAGTTTATTTTATTTTATTTTTATATATAACTTTAATTCCACCTAAATTCTAAGGGAAAATTGAACCGATTTAAAAACTATAAAATTTAGAGAAATACTTTCCGCTTCATTGATTGAGTTCGATATAGCATTTTGAAGTAATTCAGTAGTCTTTCTAGAGATTTTACGAATGATTTCTTTGATAAAGGTCTTCCACTTCAAATATTTTCCTAATCTCAAATAAAATAATCAATAAGAAGTACAATCATAATTATATAAAATATAATCTTCTCTTTTTTGAATACAGAGCAAATGAATGGTATAATAACTATATTGACTTATTTACGATTAATTTCATTAGTTAAAAAGGTTAGGAGTTTATATATGAAAAAGTATGCTGGCATTATTGAGGCCTTTCAAAAAAGAAACCTGGCTTATGAACAACATTCTTCGGTTTTGGTTCCTCTTATAGAGCGGGACGGTGAACTTCATGTCCTCTTCGAGGTTAGATCTTTACAGATGAATCATCAACCTGGAGAAATCTGCTTTCCAGGTGGAAAAATCGAAAAAAATGAAGCACCCAAGGAAGGTGCTCTTCGAGAAACCACAGAAGAACTAAATATTAAAAAGGATCATATCCATATTATTGGGGAAATTCAACCTATTATTACCCCCTTTCATATGACCATCTATTCCTATTGTGGTATTTTAAAGGACATTGCCTTTGAAGACATTGCGTTTAACCCCTCTGAGGTTCACTCTCTTTTTACTGTCCCTCTTCGATTTCTTTTAGAAGTGACACCACTCATTCATCATGTTGAAAACAAAATGTATCCAAAAGATGATTTCCCTTATCATCTGATTCAAAGCGGACGAAATTACCACTGGAAAACCGGTGATTATGAGGTTTATTTTTATGAATATGGTGATTATATGATCTGGGGTATTACTGCGAAAATTTTAAATCACTTTTTAAAAATCTTAAAAGATTATTAGAACACTATATCAATTTAAGGACCCATTACTCACCGGTAATGGGTCCTGTTGCTCCGCTATTTTTAAATGTTTGCTTTATTTGTGCAGCTTCTTTAGGTGTCACTAAGAAGTAGTATCCTTCAATATACAATATATTTTCCTTTAGTAGGGCAAAAATGTCCTCATGGGTATCGAAGTAAAAATTAATCGGTCCAATCACGCTTCCCTCATCGAATTCCACATCAAACTCTTTTCTGATGGTAATTTCAAAGATTCTCTCTATAAAATCCGTCACTTCTTCCATCTCTTGTAACATTCCCACTGTTTCATTGTCAATCGTTCTCATTTCGATGGCTCGCGCTTCCAACAATTGCTGTTGAAGCCCCTCTGGTGTAGAAAGATCATAGGGTACAACAACTTGGTCCTCTAGTCCTTCCTGTATTGAAAGGTCCTCTTCTACTCCTAGAAACTCCTCTTGCTCTACTTGTTCTGGGGCACATCCAACAATTAATAAGGGCACCAGTATCAAAAAGATCAGCAATTTTAAGTTTATGTTTATCTTCATGTCTACTCACCTTCCTATTCAGATTTATTATAGCATATTTATCCATAGAATCCCATAGGCATGGTAACCGGATAAGATTGTGTTAACGCCTATATAAGTGAATAATATCGACACAAAACCTAAAATAGCAAACCATGCTGCTCGCTTATCCTTCCATCCACGCCCTAATCTTACATGTAAGTACATGGCATAAATGACCCACGTAATAAATGACCAGGTTTCCTTAGGATCCCATTGCCAATATCTTCCCCAGGCTTGATCTGCCCAAATGGCACCACTTATGATCACGATTGTTAGCATCATGAATCCTAGAGCAATGGCTCGATAACTTATCATATCTAATGTACGAGAACTAGGCATATGCTTTTTTATAAATTGATCTTCCTTCATCCGGTCTCCTATGACGAACATTAGTGATGCCGCGCAGGCGATGGCAAAGCCGCCATAGCTTAAAATAGCGGTGCTCACATGAGCGATCAGCCAATTACTTTGTAATGCAGGCATTAACGGTCTAATCTCCTTGGATTGTACCGCTGCATAAAAAGTGATCATAAGGATTAATGGCGTCACAAATGTACCTAATAATCTGTACTTGTATTTCTGGTCAAAGGCAAGAAAACAAGCTGAAATTCCCCATGCAAAGCTTGTCGCAAATTCATACTGATTGCTTAATGGTAAACGACTTGCTTCCACTGTTCGGGTTCCCAAAGAAAGGGTGTGAAAAAGCAGTCCAATTACAACCAGTATTTTGCCATATTTAGCTAGACTCTCTTTTCTTAAAAGAAAAAACATAAAGTAGCTGAACATTGCACTTGTATATAAAAGTACTGTCATTGTAAAGCTATTATTCTCCAAATTCATACGACCCCTCCTAAATATCTAATGATTTTCCTTCCCCTATTTTTGATTGATTCCTAATGAAACTTGCATACTTCTCATCATGACTGCTAAACACTTGGAGTTTATCCTTCGCCTCTACAATCACTAATGCCTTAGTTTTCATATAGAAAGTCATCATTAAACCCATCATTATGCTAATGGCACCCATGCCAGCGCCAAGCTTACCACCCATTTTATTAACCTGAAGGTAAGTATACCTCCTAGGTTCATTAAATTCAAACTCGAACTCATTCCACTGTATTGACTCCCCAATATCCGCTATATTCATCGCCACACGATTGCCACGGTAAAAAATACTATACAGGACCTTTGGGTGATTTAACTCATGGGATCGAGACATGGGTCCCCTATCCGTATTAATAAAATCTGGATAGAATCCTGTAAACTGTATGGCTAGGGCTTCCTCTTCTGATACCAATGTGGTGCTTTCATAAAACACTTCATTCTCTATCAATTCATCAGACTTTTTTAGGGAAAAATCTGTGGCCCAACCGGTACTTGTTTGATAGAACTTGTATCCATTATGATTTAAGGGGTGATTAACCGATACCTCACTTTGGGTTATTGGGTCTCCCTCTGAATTCAATAGCTCTAATTCAGTTATATACTGTTCTACGCTCCCATCCTCCCGATAATTGATTGTGAAATCATTAATCCTGGCTGTGTACCCTGTGTCCCCAACCCCTTGTTCTGTGCCTGGTACACCATAGACTGCTGTAGAAACATAAGTATATTGTCCATAGGCATAAAATATAATGATTAACAAGAAGCCTACATGAGTTAACCATGAGCCTATGTACCGGATGTTATTTCCTGTACTGTAATGAACTTTTTCATTTCTTTTTTCCCTTGTATTAAATTCTTCAAAACCATATTTTTGGAACTCATCTTGAATCCACTTTATGAGTCCTTCCCTTGGTTTTTTCATTGTTTGTATATGAAAGAGTTTTGCTTGATCGGGCATTTGCTTTATTTTCTTTTTTAAATGATCTAGACGCGCCACACTACACAAAAACAGATTCACACTTAATGCGGCAAAAAGAAAGATAAAATAAAAAGAGTGATAGATGTCATTTAATCCAAATAATAAAATGAGCTCAGCGGTCTTCTGGGAAAAGTTGCGATGATAAAATATCGCTTCCTGTCCCTGGGGAACCATGGAACCAAATACTGATATAACACTTAACACACCCAAGAGTATAAGTCCCACCTTCATAGATCTTAAAAATTGTAAAAATTCATTTTCTTTCATATGATACCTTCCTTTACTCCTTAGTCTAATTTCATTTTTTATGTTGATTAAAAAAACTTTCACTATCGACAAGTGTTGCCGATAGTGAAAGTTACTATACTTTATACATTTTTAATTTTTAAGGAGTCTGTGAATATTGTTGCACACGGCCCTAACCATAGCCTGTGTATGTTTTTAACTGTACATAAGTTACTTATATCATCACTGATTATTCAACCCTTCCAATAGTTCCAGTGCTTGCTGTGCATATTCCTTACCATCTTCTAGGGTTCTTCTTGCCTTAGATGCATTATGGAAACCTGTGCTGTTTTCTACAAATACGAAATCCCAACGATATTGGGCCTTTCGATGAAGTGACCAGAGTTCATGAAGTGTCTCTTCATCTAGATCCCGTTCTTCAACAAGAACAGCAAAGTCTTCGATCAGCTTCACAATCATACTACTGAGTTCAGCTAACTCTCCTTTGATTTCCTTTTGAATTGCCTGAGTATCCGCGATGATTGCGTCTCCGTCTGGTCCATGACATTGTCCGCAGGATTCATTCACGGTTTTCAGTGGGCTTTTTGCCCAGTGGGATGTATATGTTTCTCCATCTTCTTCTACTGTAGGCATATGGCAGTCTATACAGGTGATACCCAATCGTGCATGGAGGCTATCGGTATACATCTCAAACTCAGGATGCTGTACCTTAATGAGAGGTGTCCCTGTCCTAGGATGCTTCCAATCATGAAAGTCTCTTTCATCAAAATATGCCTCTATTTCGTCTACCCCAATGCCATTATCCCAAGGAAGTACAATAGTCCCTGTTTCAGGTTCAAAATAATACTCAACATGACATTGGGCACAGGCCATGTTTCCTGGTGGTATTTCTAAATCTAATCTTTCAACTGCATCAGCAAAATGTGGTGACGTCACTTGTACCCGTTCACCTGGTTCATTTCGATGACAATTGTAACAGCTGATTCCATTTTCAATCTCCTGTACTGTTTCATGAAAATCCATTCTAAATAAATCGTCCCCATTTTCTACATAGAGCCTTTCATATTCAGAGGTTTTACAGGCAAGACATGAGGCCCCAGGTTTTGGTCTTACAGTATTGATCACATCCGTCAGTGCGTAATAATGACCTCTAGCCGCATAGTATTCTTTAGCGAATCCAATCCCATCATATAATATTTCAATCTCCGGGTACTCCTGTATATAATCCAGTGGCATGAGTCCACCTAACTCAGGGTCCTCTATTACGCCATCTTTATATCTTGATGTACGAATAAATGACTCATAAATCATTGGGTATTCTTCCTGCCATGCTTCAGATGATAAGATCATTTCACCAACATTTGGAACTTCTACCCTCTCATCTTCTATCTCAGGAGTTAGAGGTTCTCCTGGCTCTTCTTCCCTGGCACAGCCCAAACTCGATATCAATAATCCCAATATAACCATTATACTGACTACAAATTTTAATTCTCTTTTCATGAAACCGTAACACTCCCTTCAAACTTCACTTCATTACCTTTATTATTCCATTTGTATTGAAATCTATAAGAACTTTTTTCAAAATACATAAATGCTTTGATTTTAATGATCAGGTATGTATCCAGGGCACATAATTAGAATTTTTTCATATGATGGTAGTGTTCATCTATAAATCCATAATGGACGACCTTAAATTATTTTAAAAGGAGGTCATGATATGTTATTAACACAGCCGGACAATCCAACACCCAATGAGCGATATCAACTATTATTAAGCGCATTAACTGAACTTGGACGTCCCGAAGACTTTCAGAACATTATTGAACTCTTCAGTCCCCCCCAAGACATTACTAAGATCAATCCAGCAGGCTCCTGTAAGCATATTAAAGTTGGGATTTTAGGTGGAGGCCTAGCAGGATTATCTGCGGCCTTTGAATTAAGAAAACTTGGTTTTGATATTACGATTTTCGAAGCAGAGGAGGAGCGTATTGGTGGTCGGGTTTACACCCACTTTTTTGATGAATTTAAAAGCCTATACGGTGAGTTAGGTCCCATGCGCATTCCCGTTAGTCATGAGACTGTATGGCATTATATGGATCTGCTCCGATTGAAAACCAGGCCCTTTGTACAATTCCAACCCAATGCTTTCATATTTGTTCGAGATGTACGTCTTCGCCAAGACGATGGCGGTGAAAGTGTACAACAAAAGATTTACCCATTTTTCGATATGACACCAGAGGAGCGAGCGACCCTATGGCCTGAATTTTTCGAACTGATTTTTGACGAAACCCTCCAGGAAATGCCACCTGAAATTCGCCGAGAGCTATTAGAGGTCTTGCCTATCTATAGCCCCGAAATCCTTGCTTTGGATACACTTAATTTCCGAGAGTTAATGCAGGCAAAGGGACTTAGCGAAGGGGCCATAGAAATGCTTAGTAATATCCAACCATTTGTGGAAGCATTTTTGTATTTAAATTTTCTTGATGAGCTTGGACCCGAGTATGCGGCTTCTTATTTTTACATGTATGAAATCCTAGATGGGATGGTTCAGCTTCCCTTGGCACTTCACCAAGCTATTTTAAGTCCTCTTCCTCCCTATGGTTATGATGACATCCCAGCACACCTTCTTGGAAATGTTCACTGGAAGAGCGGACATTATATCACTGGACTAAGCCAATCAATACCAGGAGGCTCCGTTCAAGTAGATTATCTAAATAAAAAGAAAAAATGCAAGGGAGAAGATACTTTTGATTTTGTCATTTGCACCCTGCCTTTTTCTAGTCTACAAAGAGTAGAGTTAAATCCAATTTTTAAAAGCAGAAAAATGCAGGCAATTTCTGAAGTGAATTATGCCTCAGCTCAAAAAACCATCATGCTCTGTCGCCATCGTTTTTGGGAAACTGGGGACATGAGTGAACGAATTTTAGGAGGAGGCTCTGTAACAGATTTACCTATTGCAACAATTTGGTACCCTTCAGACCACGCTTATCCAATTAATCTAGAGGAAAACCTATGGGGATTCAGACCCGGAACCAGTCCCTATGAGCCCGGTGTGCTTCTTGCTTCTTATAACTGGACCCAGGAGGCCATCCGAGTGGGAAATACCCCTGGTCCCACTCGCTTTGAGGACATTAAACGTCAAGTAGAGAAGGTTCATGGACTTCCTGAAGGTTACTTAGACTCCATTGTTTTAGACTATAAAACTGTACACTGGAATCGCGAACCACTATTCCTTGGTGCCTTTGCCTTCTATGAGCCCCAACAGAAAAGTCTTTTTAACTTTGTGTCAGCTGAACCAGATTATCATGGGAGAGTTCACTTTGCAGGAGAGCATGTTTCCGCTATACGCCAATGGATGCAAGGGTCTTTGAAGACTGGAATGGAAGCTGCCAATGCAGTGGCTAAGATATGTAGTCATTATGTTTCTTAGATTCAGTCCTTGTCCTATGCGCTAATTTCTTGTAGACATAAAAATACTCCCCTTGTAACAGATTTTAGTTATTTAATCTGCTTACTTAAGGGGAGTACATCATTATAAAGGGTGATGGCTTTTAATCGTTCCAAATACCTGTCTCAGGTACTTTTTACATTTTTAATTAGAATATTTTCTTTAGGACGGCTTTAGACATGGAAAAACGCACTGTTAGTAAGGGATCTACCACCTGGCAAACCTCTACATTTCCCGCTGCACTCAGTAGCATACCAGCTTCATTAAATGAAAGCTTTAATTGTTCCATCACGTGTTTTTGCATCTCTGATGTGGCAAGTTTGACAGCCACTAATAATTCTTCGTGGGAAGCAATTGTATAAAAATAGCCTTCATCCTCTAAAAGTGGATGTGCAATCTGCTTATTTTTAATTACTTCCACCTTGACAGTGACCCTCCCAGGTACCTCCACTCCTGAAACCATAATTTCTCCGTCCCCCATTGCCGCATGCAGGTCTCCTATTGCAAGAAGGCCTCCCTCTACAAAAACAGGTAGGTACAGGGTCGTTGCTTTTTTTATTTTCTTGTTATCCATATTCCCCCCATGGGCACCAGGTGTCCCACATGGAATGGGGTCCCCTTTTGGGGCCACACCTATCACCCCAATCATTGGGTTTAGGGGCAAACTAATCTCTTCATTAAACCATACCATTTCTCCTTCTATAGATACCCTCTTTATCTCAGGAGTCAAAACTTGATCCCCCAGTAGGCCTGCTCCTGGAATAGCAGCCATAATTCCATAGTTGGATACTTCAATATCAATAATCCTTACCTTTAAGGTATCTCCTTCACGGGCCCCTTCAACATAAAGTGGTCCAGTAGCAGGATTAATGCGATTCCAATTGAGGCTATCAATGGACTGATCTTCACTTTGAATCTGATTTTCAAAGCAATCATAGGTTTCAAAAATCACATTGCTTCCAGATTTAATCCTTAGACAGGGTTCATTGTTCTTATCCATAAAATAAACACCATTTTCCTTTTTAATTTCCAACATAAATTCTTTCCCCCTTGATAATATGATTTTCCGTAACTAGCTCATTATTGAAATAAAAACATAAAACTCCATTCCTTCAACACTACCTTCATCAATGGATCTATTTTCAAAACCGTTGATTTGTTTGAATACCAGTTGAATTTTAATTACTTCATTCTGATCTACAAAGGTCATCTGTTCTTTTGTAGGATTACGAGTCCCTGTATTTTGACGATGAACCTCCAGGGCTAATTCTTCAATATTCTTAAAATAAATGGTTTCCTCTAGATGCTGAATTTCTAGTACTTTTTCTCCCCTGTCATAAACAATGGCATACCCATCCTTCAATTCTTGGAGGTTTTGATCCCCATATGTGGTATACTCTATAAAATAATCAAAGCCCCCGATATCAATGGAATGACCCATTACATTAAAATAATAACTAAAATGGTCTCTGTTTTGATAGCCTCCCCAGCCTTGATCATATAACTCAAATCCAAATAGTTCCTCCATTTGGTTGACTTGAAAATCATTTGGAAGGTATTTTATATCTCCTAAGCTGTGATATCGCTCAAAGTAAGAAATGATGGCACTGACTTCTCTCTTGTCTTCTTCCACAAACGCTCTGTCTGGCCCTTTGATATTTGAGGTCTGATCAATCATGTCATAGCGCTTTAAAATTTCTTGAAATCGATTATTTTGACTGATTTGGGAGATAGAATATGCACTCCAGGGTCCTGTAACCGTTGCCAAAGCCACTATTGCCAGGGTCATGGCAAGTACAATATTCTTCACATCCCTCTTAAGGGCATAATAAATCATCATACAAGTTACCCACAGTCCTATCAATAAGACAAAATACCTGCCTTCTGTGATCCCATAGGCATTAATTCGAATCCATAGGGCCACAAACATCATGCCTAATAAAGGAATAATAAGCTTTGGAAGACAAGTGATAAAGTATTTCATCCATTGACTGTTTTTTCTTAAGGGGTAAATGAAAAATAAAACAACGGTACTTACGATGGAATACCACAAAACCAAATTACCGATCAGCCCTTGGGGTAATTCCCTGGTTAAAAGTATTTGTCCAAAATAAATGTATAGAATCAATGTATAGATACTTAATAAGGGTAAGATAATAAATTGTAATAACACACTTAATACCTTGGGATAGCTTTCAGGTGAAATTTCTTCATTTCTAACAGGTACATCAGCAAGAAAAAATCCAGGAGCAAAAATCCCTACCACAATTAGGAAAACATCAAAAAAGAATTTTCCAGGGATTCCTGCATCAAAAAGCAAATTAATGGTACCTAAAATTGCAGCAATACCTAAATAGAGAATGACAGAATACAGATATGTCACAATAAATCGAGTCAATAACTTGACAACATAGCGTTCATAATTCTCCTTTTTCTCTAAATATGGGATAAATGTGAATGTCAAATAAAGAAAAATGCTATGCCCAATATACCTCGTTACAGTTACCATTTCCATGTCCTTTAAAAAGAAAAAATAGTAGAGTATGAGTAGTAGTCCACTTCCAACATGGGCTAGGATTCGATGATGCTTTTCAGACTTCGTTCTACCTTCAAAGAGTACATATATACATAAACTCAAGGGAATTCCAAGGCTCAAAGCCATCACAATATGATTGTATATTTCCCTTGTCTTTCCAAAGGGAATGGAACTGTGGTTAATAAAAATAGAGACCGCCACTGCCAATGCACCAAAGAGCATTGTAATTGGAAACCGCTTTAAACTCATATCTAGTTTATTGGTTACCCTTTTCATTCGTTCAGCAATATTCATTTTGATCATCCTCTATTATATTATTCTTATCTAATTCAATCATACCATTTTATAACGGTCAAATGTAAATCAGATTAGGTCTAGGAGTGTTCATTTTATACATATGATTCTAAAGGGAATCGCCCCTTACATATCAAGAAAACAACTTGTATCTCTAAAAATATTAAGGATTTTCCCAAATAATTCTTTTCTAATGGCAAAAACTATTATACAATCGAATTGTATCCACCTTTTTTCGACATTTTTTTTAAATAGGAGGCGCCTTATGGAAATCAATGATATAAAGGGAATGTATACCTTAAAAATAGATTTAATTAGAAACGTGGTGTATGAAACCCCCAGAAATTATTGGAAGCACGAAGATTACCTCAGGCTACATAATGAATATGTGACCAAAGTTGTTCCCCTTTTTAATGGAAAGCCATGGCGAAAGTGTTGTGATTTAAGAACATATCACATCTCCATGATCACCGAAGACATACAAGATCATGTTAAGTGGGGATCGAAGAATGGATTCATTGGGGGAGTCATTATTATTGATTCTTCAAATCCTGCAACGTCAGCCATTGCGCTTCAAATGAAGCTAGGTACAAAGCATATTGATTTTGACACGATGGTATGTGAAAGTCTTGAAGAAGCCAACCTTTGGTTGGAGAGTCGATTACCTTAGTATATTTTAACTCCTGAAAGTGGTTATCTATAAGACATAAATAATATAATTAAAAGATAAAACAGAGTCAGTTTTTAACTTTTGAACTCACTTTATTTTATCTTTTTTTATGAGATTTTAAAATGCTAATCCATGAAGATTTCAATGTCTACTTTAATTTTTCTTGTATCTCATGGATTGGTATGGGTCTACTCATTAAGTAGCCTTGTCCACTTTCACAAGAATGCTCCTTCAAGAATGCTAACTGTTCTTCTGTTTCAATCCCTTCTGCCACTACTTTATAATTTAAATCTTTAGCTAAATATAAAATAGATTTAATGATAAAGGATTCCTTACTGTTCTCCTTGATGCTCTTCACAAAACTTCTATCCAATTTAACAATATCAATGGGTAAAACATTTAAATAAACTAATGATGAATAGCCTGTTCCAAAGTCATCTAAAGCAATTTTCAAACCTAATTTCTTGAGTTGCTCTAATCTTTCAATTGCAAACTTAACATTTGATATAATAGCAGTTTCTGTAATTTCAATTGTTATTTTAGAATGGTCTATATCAAAGGAACTGATGATCGCTTCCACTTCTTGAAAGTTCACGTTGCTCATCAATGTTTTGCTAGAGAGGTTAATGGCGATCTCTAAATTTATCAATCCTTGTTTTTCAAACTTTTCTTTTTGAGTTAAGGCTGTTTTGATAACCCACTTTTCTATCTCATATATTTGACCAGTTTCTTCAGCTAGAGGAATAAATTTTGCTGGAGAAATAAACCCTTTTTTAGTATGAATCCATCTTATTAATACCTCTAATCCACTTATTTCTCCCGTATTTAGATTATACTGTGGCTGATAGTAAAGCACCAGTTCCTCTTTTTCAATGGCATGCTGAAGATGATTGGTCATCTCTATATGCTCTGCATTACTTTCTAGTATTTCATCCACATAAAACAACAGTCTTCCCTTACCTTCTCTTTTAGCTTTACTCATTGCTAAGTCAGCATTTCTAAATAAGATGGTATGATCAAGACCATCTTGGGGATACAATGAAACCCCCATACTGAAGGACACAAAAAATTTATGATGATTACTTGTCCATGTTTTCCCTAGGCTATGTATTATCTCTCCTAGTAAGTGCTCCACATGCTCCTTTGAGGTTGGTTCCTTCAGTAATATTGCAAATTCGTCACTAATGAGTCGTCCAACTATATGTGGTTTTTCAACCGCGTTGTGTAGCTTATCTGCTATATATTTTAGAAATTCATCTCCAATAGAATAACCTAAAGTATTATTAATGTATTTAAAATTATTAAAATCTAAGTGAATTAAGGCAAAGGATACATCTTCTTCTATTAGTCTGGTTACTTCCACTTCTAAGAATGTCCTTTTATACAATCCAGTCAGTGAATCATAGAATGCTGCATTTTTCAATTCCTCTTCCAATGCCTTTCGATTGGTAATATCCACCCCGATGGAAAGAATTTCAGTGGGTTCACAATGTTCTTGATGCTGTAATACACTACTATTCCAAAGGAGATCCACTCTCTTTTGATCACTGGCAATGAACTCAAGCTCATGATTCTTAAATTGTTTGCTATTTTTCACTTTTTTAAAAATATTCTCCATTAAATTTTCATCCGCTTCAGTGTTCAAAAGATCCCACCATTTCTTGTCATAGAGCTCATCCTGACTATATCCAAATATGGATTCTCCAAAGGGATTCAGACTTTTAATTTTCCCTTCTTCATCCCAAATTCCAATAACCACTGGTGCTTCTCTAATAATACTTTCAGTCAAATCCTTTTGATACAATAGTTCTTGTTCCGTCGCCACCAGTTCCTCGTAAGTTGCCTGTAATTCTTCAAAGGCTTCTTTTATTTTCATGATCGATTTTCCAAATAATACCGAACGCTTTTCCACTAATACATAAATTAGTATCATGGTCACCAAGACATATAGCCAACCTTTATATGTCTGAATTTGTCTATAAATCGTGATATTTTGTACCATTATATAAAGTATCTTATCGGATAAGGCGATCCACAGTAATCCAAAGATTCCATAGATACCTGTAATGAACATGGCTTCTTTATGGGGATTGATTTGATGGTTTTTATCAAGATATTGATTAATATTTTCTTCATTTTTATGTAGTTGGTTTGTTTTGCTTTTAAAAAGCATCGCATCATCCCCTTTTTTTGTTTCTCCATGCAATACAGCTTTATAAAGATCTTATCTTCGGGGCATAAGATTCTCCACCGCATTCTCCAATATCTCAGTTCGGTAAAACCAGTAAATTGAGTTTCCTGTATTTTGAGAAAGTCGTCTCTTCCTTACCACTATTTACGATAAATGAATTGTAAAGCTATTACTATAGATTCGTCAATTATCAGCAACTTTCCTTCTTTTTCCGTATTTTTTTTCCTGAAATCACATATTATTTTCTCCATTTTGGGTTTTCGCCCCCTTAATCAATACAAACTTCCCTTTCATCAATGATACCCTAAATATATGGTGAATCACTTCAAATAAGAAAGGATTTAATTGAATATGAATGCTGCTTTCCTACACTTAAATCATTAAAAGTTATTTACTCTTTTAAATTCGGGTATACATGACTTATAATACTGAAAATCGATGTTTAATAATCAATCCATCTATTTCATTAAATCCTCTAAAAAATCTAGTTAAAAAAGGAGTTGTTTATGTGAAAATCAATCAAAAAAATTATTAATGAGTTTAGTTTTAGTTTTTTTAATTTCATTGCTTGTGGCATGCAGCGTTTTTCACTCACTTATTGCGTTATCGCAAAAAAGTATTGCCAAGGTCCCCACATGAATAAGCAGGAGCCTTAGCAATACATTGTAGATAAATCTTACGCGTTTTCGTATAAAAAATAAGCTTATCAGGATAAGTGTAATCTAAAAGAACGATGTACATTCCAATCAAAATTAATTTTTTAAAAACCAGTAGAATCCTCACCTCCATGCTTTTTATTCATCATACTCTTCAAATAAAAGCTTATGTAAAAAGTTATCGTTATATATTTTTTCCACCTCTTTTACCTCCAATGGCCTGCTAAATAGATAACCTTGGATGTAGTTGCTCCTTGCTGCTTTCAGTTGTATATATTGAGCTTCCTCTTCTATGCCTTCTGCCACTACATCTAGATTTAGACTATGGGCAAGGGCAATGATTCCACCTATCATCTTGAAATTTTTTGTTTCCAGATATTTATCACTTAAGGATTTATCCAACTTTATTTTATCTACTGGTAAAAATGTTAAATAACTAAGAGAAGAGTACCCAGTACCAAAATCATCTAGGGCCATTTTCACCCCTAGTGCTTTAATTTGATTTACAAATTCAATTGTCTTCTCAATTTTTTCTAAAAAGAGACCCTCTGTAATTTCTATCTCAAGATAGTTAGCCTCCACATGATTTTCCTTGAGCTTAGCTTGTAAAAAATCAATATAACTTAAATCATTCAGTTGCTTTGCTGAAAAATTAATTGCTATTGGCTTTAGGGATAATTCCTTCTTTTTCCATAGGGCTACTTGCTTGATGACTGCTTCCGTTACCCATCTACCAATTTCTATAATCATTCCCGTTTCTTCAGCTACTGGAATAAACTGTGCTGGAGATAGATTGCTTTTTTTAAGTCTTAAAAGAGCCTCAAATCCCACAATTTCTCCTGTATAGGTATCAATTTGTGGTTGGTATAATAATTTAAACCCATCATCTTTTAATGCTATCCTTAATTTATTTTCCACTTCAATCTTTTCATTTAAATTGGTTAGCATTTCCTCATTAAAAAACATATAATTGTTTTTCCCAAAACCCTTAACACCATACATCGCCATGTCAGCATTCATGATTAGCTGACTTACACTATTGCTATTTGACGGGTATAGAGCAATTCCAATACTGCAGGTTAGATAAACTTCATCATCCTCCACCAACAACTTGTTACTAAATAAATCAATCACTTTTCTTGCGTAATTCTCAATTTTAAGAATATCCTCTTCTTCTTTTATAAGAATAAGAAACTCGTCTCCACCAAGTCTTGATACAACAAGATTTTCACCTTTTATATGCAATAGGGCTTCAGTCACTTTTTTTAACACCTTATCTCCATATACATGACCTAATGTGTCATTGATTTCCTTGAAATTATCAAGGTCTAATAGCATAATCGCCCCGGAACGATTATGAGTAAATTCCAGCTCTAGCTTTTCTACAAGCATTCTTCTATTAGGTAAATTTGTTAGGTCATCATGATAAGCAATATGCTCAATATATGCTTCCTGCTTTTTTAGCTGATAAAAATAGTGATTGATCTCATCAAGCATGGCATTAATAGAAGAAAACAACCCTAAAAAGGTGTCTCTCTCCGGTGATGGAAGCCGATAGCCTGCATTCTTTTCTACATCAATTTGACGAATACTTTGATCTAATTGATCTACTGGCTTAATTACATTTCTATGTTGTGCCCACAAAAACAACAAAACCATAATCATCGTTATCATGCTAAAGCTTAGAAATATAAAGTAAATAGAACCATACACATTTTTCATGGACAGACCGATTCCAAGTATTCCTATGATTTCACCATCATCAAAGAGCGGAACTGTTATTTCCAATACGTTAGCATTTAGGTCTTCAGAATACCACTCAGTTGCTATTGTTTCTCCCTTTAAAGTGCTTAGGTATTCCAGATCATCGGTATATACGATGCCAATGTCTCTAATATCTGAATCAGCTATGGCCTTTAACTCCTTGTCTACAATAAGGGCATAGGCAATATTATCTTCTTTAGCTAAGCTTTCAACAATTTCCTGGTAGTTAAATTCTTGTTTTAGGATTTCATTGTTAATGACTGGATTTCTTGCTTGTTTAAGCCCATCTTCTAGTAAATCATTAATTATCTTCATAGAGCTAATCTCATTATTAATTTTTCTAGTGGTTAAATTAGCCAAATTGATTCCGCCTTGTTTCATTTCATCTAACAGTAAATTTTTACTGATATAATAGCTCGTCACACTGACAGTTAAAATAGCCAACACCCCAATGAATAATGGCAGGTATACTAATTTGTACTTATTAACAATGTGGTTTTTCACTTTATGCTTTGACTTTGGCATGGGGTGCCTCCCCTCAATTCAATAGATTTTATTCAAAAAAATAAGTGCCTTAAAGGGCACCTATTTTGACAAAATATAACTTTAATAGGCAACCCGACTATCCTATCGTCAAACGACTTAGATTCGTGGCTTTGCGTCACCATCTTTCGATGGTTTTGCCTTTACTTATTTTTAAAAATGAATTTTTAAGAAATATTGCTAATTTTCAGATACAAAGTCCTATTGGAAGTAGGACTTTGTTCTTATTTCTACAATCATACTATCACAATTTACATAATATTTCAATATATGCCATCTCATATTTCCTTACAAAATGAGGAAAATAATCTTCCTAATAAGAAGATTTTAAATTTACTTAGTCTTTTTATTTTTTTTGCATATATTTGAAACTTTTACATCAATTTCGTGTATATAATAAGTGAAGGTCAAAAATGGGGGGGATACCTTTGGAGGTCTCTGATGAAAAGCTAATTAAGCTTTGCCAAGATCAAAACATGGAGGGGTTTGATCTATTATATACGAAATACCAAAGCTATATCTATCGACTATGCTACAATTATACCCACTCTAAAGAAGATTCCTTAGATTTATTACAGGAGGTATACATAAAAATCTATCAATCCATCCCTCGCTTTGAAAAAGGCCATCCGCTATCTCCTTGGATTAAGAAGATTACAATTAATACCTGTCATAATTTCGCTAGGGCTAAAAAACCAACCCCATTGCCTTTAGATCCCACATTAAGCATTCCATCTGCTGACAACGTTGAATTAGCATTATCCTATAAAAGCACTGAAAAACTACTGAAGACCAGTATCAGTCAATTGCCCCATGAAATAAAGTCGGTGATTCTTCTTAGGCATGTAGAAGCCATGAGCTATCAGGAGATTAGCCAATGTTTGTCCATACCCATAGGAACTGTCAAGACCCATTTATTTCGAGGAAGAAAACACTTAAAAGATCAGTTAAAAAAAGAAGGGGTTTGGGAGGTGTAGAATTGAACTGTTCATTTGATAAAAGCTTACTTCAAGAGTCTCTAGAAAATACAATTGAACCATTGGAGTCCATTATACTAGAGGAGCATCTGAAGGTATGTCATGGCTGCCGAAGGGATTTAATGGAACTGAAACTCCTTCTTTGGGAACTTGAGGAGATGTCTTCCGTTGACTTACCTCCCGAGGCACTTGATGTGAAAGCCCGTGTATTACATGATTTTAAAAATCGCCAACCATCTTCCGAAGATACTCATCCCTTCGGTATAAAGGATTTTGTTGACATTCAAAGTAACATACTCAGTAGTGCTACCCTCTTTCTAAGGTTTATTCCAGGAGCTAAGGTAGCTTCTAAGACGTCTAAGTCCACGATAAAAAAGGCATCTTCTTTGCTGGAAAACTTCATTACAGGATCCTTTAAGATAAGGTCCAAGAGTTCCTTGCTAAGGAATGGCCTATGATTTTATTAGCGATACTTCGTTATCTACTCCTATTTTTATTGGCAATACTACTATTAATCCTAATTATCCCAGTGGATTATCATTTAATGGCTTCAAAGGACCTAGTTGTCACGTTTAAAGGTCATATCGGCTGGTTTTGGCACTTAGTAAAGGTGGATTTCACCATCATCAACAACAGTCCTAAAGCGATAAGAATTAAACTTCTTGGTCTTCCTATTTCCATCCACACCAGTGGAGAAGAAAGGAAGACATACAAGAAAAAACAAGAATCAAAAAAACCGAAGAAGAAAAAGACAACAAAGAAAAAAGTAAAATATAAGAATAAGTTCCCATTAGCATGGGAACATGTTACCAGAGAGTTATTAGATGTTATTTTCTTGGCTATCAAAAGGGTGCTACATCATTTGAAACCCAAAAAGTTCAGACTTGAGGGAGTCTATGGATTTGATGATCCTTACTATACCGGTATCATACTGGCCATTACAAGTTCCCTACAGCCCTTATTTAATGACTCTCCCCTAGAGATAACCCCCTCTTTTGGGGAAACAAAGCTTGAAGGAGAGTTAGAAGTCCATGGTAGAATCATTGTTATTTTGTTTCTATGGATTGTGTTGCAACTTACTTTATCTAAGCCCATTAGAAAGATTCTAAAAATATTATTTATTAAAGAGAAGGAGGAAAAAAAACATGTCAACTAACTTTTCAGAAAATGCAGGTCAATTATTCGAAAAGCTTGAAAAATTCTTTACATCTAAAACCGTTGTAGGAGAGCCTATTACCGTAGGAAGTGTTACCCTCATACCCATGGTAGATATCTCATTTGGTCTCGGTACAGGATCAGGGGATGGAACCGATGAAAAAGGAAATAAAGGAGTTGGAGGTGGTGGTGGCGTTGGTGCCAAGGCTACACCAACAGCCATAATCGTCATCAAAAATGAAGAAGTTCAAGTCCTCCCAATCAGTCAAAGAGCTGGTATGGAAAAGCTTTTAGAAATGGTACCAGACATCGTTGCTAAGGTAAATTTAAATAAGGAAACAACACAAGAGGCTCCCAAAGAAGAGTAAGATTACACCAGTTTAGTGCTTTATATAATACCTTGAAATAACTACTCACAAAAAATACCTAGATATCATACTCTAGGTATTTTTTCTTTTTAGCACCCTTCAGTTTTTCACTCCTGCGTAAATATGAATTGCGTCTCTCATAAATGCTGCTGTTCCAGGTTGTTTTTTATCATAATATGCTCTAAACCTTTCGTCATCCACATACATCTGGGCAACTCCAGCATGGGCTTCTTTTGTATAGCTGTCCCAGTAAAAGCTTATCCATTGGCGATGTAAGTCTGCTGCTCTTTGGGCTAATTCACCTGCAGGGTCCCCGGTTTGAAGTGCTGTGTGAAATGTTTCAATCACCGCATCTGCAAGGGTGGTAATTTCATCATATTCTCCTTGTGTCATGTTTTTCAGTTTCTTATTGGATTGATCAATGCTCTTATCACCATACTTCTCACGGATCTCCTTACCATATTTCTTTTCATTTTCCTCGGTTAACTTTTTCTTAAAGCCTTCAAATTTTTCATGGTCACTCATTATTATTCCCCTCTCCTTTGCTGCAATTGTTTTATCTACATTTGCAATTAACCTGTCTAGTTCAGCTCTTTTTTCAAGAAGCTTCTCCTGATGCTGACCCAATGCCTTTAATTCATCAAAGTTAGGTGCAGTGATTATTTGTTTAATCTTTTCCAAATTCACACCCAGCTCCCTGTAAAAGCGTATTTGCTGTAGCCTATCTACTTCTTTTTCCCCATAAATACGATATCCGGATGAATTAACTCTTGCAGGCTTTAAAATCCCAATTTCATCGTAGTATCTCAATGTTCTCGTACTCACACCTGCCATTTGGGCCAGCCTTTGCACCGTGTACTCCATCCTCTCACCTCCTGTTAATCTTATGATACACCTTTACGCTACGTCAATGTCAACGGGTATTTTAAGATTTCTCTATATCGATTTTTTATATGAAGCTAATTTAAATAAAAAATACTGCCGGATAAGGTGCATTTCGCACCTTGCTCGGCAGTTTTTTATTTACCTACATATCCGGTTTGTTCAACCAAGCTTTGTCCCTCATCCGATAACACCCATTCAACAAACCGCTTTACATTTTCATCTTCATTAGATTTTAATGTCACTGCATAAACAGGAACTGTAAAGGGATAGGTCTTATTCCGTATATTTTCTGAAGACGGTCCAATACCATTGACCGAGATATGCTTAATTTGATTATTGTTAATCATCTCTGATGAGTAGTACATAAAGGAATATCCGATGCAATTCCTGGCATTTTTGTAGCCTGCAACTTGAGTAATTATGTCGCCCATCCCACCTGCATAAGTTGTTTCAGTAGGGGGGAGCATTTGGATCTCCTGCATGACCTGATTTTCCATTACGGTTTGACTACCAGAGTTTTCAGGTCTTTGGTAAGGCAATATGCTCCTATTTTCTCCGCCAACTTCCCGCCAATTTGTTATTTTGCCAGCATATATCTCCTGTATCTCTTTTATCGTTAGATTATCAACAGGATTTCGAGCATTTGTAAAGAAGACAAATGCCTCGTATCCAATGGGGACTAAGTTGAATTCTTCTCCCTTTACTTTAGCTAACTCAATATGTCCCTGAGAAGGTTCTGCCACAAATATGATGTCGGTTTCCCCATTGATTAACCGTTCGTATGCAGTGCCTGTTTTTGTACATTTGATGATGTCAAATGGTTCCTCTTCACTGGATACAAAGGCAGTATAAACGTCCTTTTCATGACTATTTTTATGTTTTTCATAATGTTCTCCTAGGCCTTGATACACTTCTTGTACAAAGGCTGCATAAACAGGATAGGCTGCGGTGGCCCCATCAAGCCGAGGCATCGTATCAAAGTCATTAAATTGCAAAGAAGCAGGTTTGTCTAGCCTTGCAAGTCCATTCCCCTCTTTAAATGGCGCAATTTGATAAAGGTCATATTCATTTAAATCCTTACTTATTGTGGATTCTCCGTAACGAAGTTCAATGATCCCATTACTAATCTTCTCCCTAGAAATCAGTCCGGAAAAAAACAAAGGAATAATCAGTGCAAGAACGTATGCCTTCCTTGTTTTAAATAAACTCTCATGATGTAATTCTGCCTTTGATAAAAACTCATGCAAATGGATCCCCAGGGCAAAACCTGTGTACCCCATGAGCTCTGCTACAATTGCCAAGTACTGAAAATTACCAAAAAAGAGTATTAAATGAAAAATAGAAAAGGCAGGATTTTTAAAAAAGTAAATTCCCCACCAAGTAGAATTATAATCATGAGGCCCCATGACAATTGCAAGGGTAGCAAAAATCAAAGTATAAAGAATAGGTACCATGGATGCAATATAGATGCCCTTCATTGAGGTTATCTTATTTTTTATACTCTTCTTAAACATAAATCCAATGCCCCCACCAATTAAAAGTGGTATCGTAAAGGCCATGAGCAAATAAATCAATCTACGAGTCTCTCTTCCCATGCTATCGGGTAAAAGTTGTCCTGAAGCCAGCTGCAAGCTTAGGGTTAGTGCTAAGGTCAGTATCAGCGGAATTAATAACATTGGTAACGCTAGGCATGATTTAATGTAATTTTTAGTTGGTGTCAACTGGTATCCCCCTTTAGAGTCAATATTTGTATCGGGTATTCTTATCCGAACTTACGAACGCTACTCCATTGTACCTTTGGTTAAAGCTACATCTCCTCCATAAGCCTCTTTATCAACGGTATATCCGCTGGTGAAAAATCAAATTGATCAAGTTCTTTCATACTTACCCACTTTACTTGATCGTGTACAGATAACTGAATTTCACCAGTCACCTTTTTAGAGAAATATGCTAATAATTTTATTTCTCCAGTGGCATAGCGATAAGTACTTTCACCAAAAAAATCACCTACCTCAATCTCTATATTTAATTCCTCTTGAATTTCTCTTTTTAAACAACCTTGAGGTGTCTCTCCCTTTTCCATCTTTCCTCCTGGTAACTCCCACATTCCTTGTAATTTTTCATTTTTTCCCCGTTGTGCTATTAGAACCAGATCATTTTTCATTATAATTGCTGCTGTTACTCTTTTCATCATAACCACCCTTAGCAAAAGAAACAATATGTAATCCATCCAAAATAACATCCATATTATACCACATTATTGCTTATTAATATATAAACCCTCTTCACTTTAAATTTGCATGATGAAAGCCCTCTCTTTATCATAGCCTAAAGACAGGACTTATCATCATTATTAGTCGATATCACTTAAATTGCATGGTTTATTTAATTACTTTTATATTTTCGAATGTGTCCGACGGATACTCTCTCCAGATTAGCCTCTTCTTTTTTTCCTCTTACCGTCACCTGTGTAATAGGAATATTCATTTCCCTTGCGATGATTTCCTTTACCCTGGATCTACAGAAACTACCCTGACACAATCCCATACCCGCTCGGGTCCGTCTTTTGATTGCGTCTGTTGATTTCTTTTAAATGATTCTATACTAGTATTTAAATTTGCCAATGCTTCCTTGCATTTCCTCGGATAAGCGTGCTAATGCTTCACTGGCATCGGATATTTCAATCATCGATGCAGTTTGTTCTTCCACTGATGCTGAGGCTTCCTCTGCACCCGCTGCATTTTCTTCAGCAATTGCTGCTAAGCTTTGCATAATACCCGCAAGTTCGTTTTTCCTCGCATTCATCGACTCAACGGATTCTACGGATTTATTTACGATTCCCTTCACTGACTCCACCTGTCCAGCAATGCCATCAAACTTGCTTTCTGTTATCTCTACACTTTCTACCTGCTCTTTAATAACAGATGAAACATCCTTCATAGTCTTCACAGCATTTTGAGAATTATTCTGTAGTTTCTTTAACATATCATCTATTTCTTGTACAGAACGAGCTGATTGTTCAGCTAATTTACGAATCTCCTCAGCTACTACTGAAAATCCTTTTCCCGCTTCTCCGGCTCGAGCTGCTTCTATCGCTGCATTTAGTGCTAATAAATTGGTCTGTTCTGCAATACCTTCAATTAGCTTACTGACTTCACCGATCTTTTCAGCACTTTCATTTGTCTCTACAGTACTTTCATAGATCGTTTGTATTGCTTTTTCATTATTCTTTGTTTTAACTGTTAATCCTTTTACAGTCTCTACACCTTCATCCTTTAAAAGCGTTAATTGCTTCATAGCTTCACTGATTAGCTCCATATCTTTTAAATCAGCTTCTATAATTTTACTTAATTCATCTGTTTTTAAAACGCCACCCTCAGTATCCTTTGCTTGTTCATTAGCACTTTCAGCTATTTGCTCAATTGTTTTGGCTACCTCATCTGCAGCAGTAGCTGATTGCTGACTAGTTGCGGTAAGTTCTTCAGAGGATGCAGCTACCTGTTCAGCCGTTTCTGCTATGTGTTTTATAAATGCCCTCAAATTATCTGTAATTGTTTGAAATGCAATTGCTAAGGAACCTACCTCATCTTTTCTTCTCATAAATGTTTCTGGTACATCTTCAGTAATGTCCAAACTAGCTATTTTTTTGGAGTGTTCTATTGTAGCAATAATTGGCTTTACAATGGAATTACCGATTAAATAACAAAGAATAATACTGATGATCAAAATAATGAATGTTGTCAAAGCAATACTTCTTTGTAACCCTGGAATCGCAGCCAAGACTTCCTCTTCATTAGCAGTAATCACGATGATCCAATCAGTTCCTTCTATATTGTAGAATCCTGAGTAAAGATTGTCTCCTTCAAATCGATAATCTGTTACCCCTGCTTTCTCTGCCATTACTATTTTAAGATATTCTGCTACAGGCTTTAATTCTTCATCACCATTAGCTTCTTCTATGGGATTCCATTGATTCATTACTCTTTCTCTATCTGGATGAGCTATGATTGTTCCTTCACCATTGATCATATAAGCATAACCTTGTTCTCCAAAGCCCATGTCATCAGTGATAGCGCTTAAAGCGTTTCCATCTCTTCTTCCGATCAAAACACCTACGACACTTCCATTATTTTTAATAGGGACAGCATACATCAAAACTGCTGAATTAGTCACCCTACTAGTAATGATGTCTGAAACATTAGATTCTCCATTAAATGCTTTTATGACATAACCTCTGTCACCAAGCTCTGCTGTTGCTCCATCTTGGTAGTATGTAGTGCCATCGGGATGTACGATCCCCAGGGCAAGAAATCCAGTTCCTTCTATTTGTTTCTGTAATGCAATCTGCTGTTGCTCAAAATCCATACTTTCCACATCTCTATTTCTAGCAATTGTTTCTAATGATTGCATACTGGTTTCAATTCGACTTTCTGTTAATTTTGCTCCTTCTTGGGCTAATCCTGTTAATGCACTCTCTGCTTCGTTGATAACAGCATCACTGGCTGTTGTCAACGAGATAAAGGCAAAGCTACCAGACACCAATAAGATTAGAATGCAGAAATAGACAATTAACTTTGTTTTTATACTTTTCATTTTCTTCCCCCCCCATATTCTATTTAGAAATTTAATTTCAGACTTTGTGTATACACCCCACACTTATCCTTCATGTGTTCCTCTTAATTGATTTTTATTATCACATAAATTAATCCATCAGGTTAACTTTTTAGTCGAAATTCGACATATCTTTACATTAATACCCATTTATCTGCTATTGTATCATTAATTTTACAGAAAAGAGCAATACTTCTATCATTTTTTATTTCCAATAATTATCATATAGATAACTGCTCACTCTATTTATGAATATATCAACATTCTCCCGAACTAGACATAAACACGAAGGTCATGTAGACTTAAGATTCAATATGAACGGAATAAGTAAATAGATTTTTTATGGGTAAAAATAAAATATCACTACCATGTGAAAAGACAGAGGGGAATGAGCCAATTATGACGGACGAAGAAAAGGACGATGAAACGCCTTCGGAGATAATCATGCAAGACATAGAGCAGGATCAATTAGGTGATGAAGAAATACCCCAGCAGTCTTCAAAGAAAGTATACCGACTCTTAAGTCTCTTAATCATTATATCTATGCTATTTGTATTTGTCCTACCGCCCTTAATCAATTCCATCGTTTTTTTGCAAACCTTTAGAGGAAATGATTTAGAGCCTGGGGAGGCACAGGAGTTACTTGGATATTTCGAAGAAAACTATCTATACCAGGAATTATTTGAAGAAGAGACCTACCATCAGAAAAAACAAAAGCTACTCAGCAGAAATTCCATCTCCAGAATGAGACTTCATTTGTTTATTAAGAATATGACCAATCATGTGGGAGATCAATATACTTATTTTTCAGGCAACACACAAAAACCCAATACTAAAAGTCCTTCAATTGAAAGTGAAATCATCGATGAAAATACTTATTATATTAGACTGCACGAATTCAATGAAGGTATTGCTGAAAAAACCAAAAGAACTCTTGTAAAGAGCACCCATCCAAATCTAATAATTGATTTAAGAGGAAATCCTGGCGGTAACCTTAGAGAGTTATTGGGAATTGCAGAGTTGTTTTTGCCTGAAAATATAGAAGCCTTTCGACTAGAAGGAAGTAATCAATTACAGTCATTTATAACCAGAGAAGAGATGTTGGAGCCCTATAAAAGAGTCTTTATCCTTTTAGATAAAAAAAGTGCCTCTGCCTCTGAAATTCTCGCCCTCACTATGAAGCTCAATATGGAGAATGTGGTGGTGATTGGCAAAGAAACTGTGGGCAAGTCCGTAGCACAAACTGAGCAGAAAGACAGCAACGATACCTATTCCTTTTCTATTGTTTCCTATAGGTGGTTTGTACAAAATGAATCAGTTGATCATTTACAGAACTATCTTTTGGAATACAAAGATGTCAGGTTAAACAACCTTGATGATTATATTAAAGTTGTCAATAGAATAATCAAAAAATTTAACTAAAAAAAGAATCTATAGATGTATTACTTTAGCAAAATGTTGGCATAATACAGTTAATGAGAATATCGTGTACAGGTATTTTAGTCCCCCTTTAATCCTGGTATATCACGATATTCTCATTTTTTTGTCAAATAAAATTATGCCACTGGCTAGAAGGGTTCTCTTTCCAATAATTAAAGCCCCTTAATAGGGGCTTTAAAAAACAAATTTTAACTCATATCCGATCCTTTTATTCATTTTCAAGTCAAGTTTACGTATTTTAACAGAGATTATATGGAAACCTTAATCATGCCTTCTTTCTCTGCCACGGTTGATTAATTCCCCTATCAGGTAACTCTGATGGACAAAGTGTCAGGTTTATTGTCCCTGCCGACTTTATTTCTATTTCATTTGTATTGTGATTGATATTTGACGAACTCATTCCTTTTAAATTTCCCATATAAATGAACTTGCTTCTTATATTTAATAAATCTTGAGGTCTAACCGTATTTCTCGCTATTTGAAGATCTGCAATGCCACTTTCCTTTAAAATGTAATATACAAACTCTGAGCAAAAGAATCTATTATCGCAGGGTTCTTTTCCGCTGAATAGAATAGGAAATAATCCCTTATAATTATATTTATAAAGATTACTATTGGATATGAAATGGTCTATTAGACTATTAGCCTTCTTGTACTCTTCTTTTGACACCTCCACCTCCATTATTACACCAGGTAAGGTTTTATGAAATTTATAGATGCCTTCATTGATATTCTCCTGCTTGAATCTTCCAAGGCAAGGATTATAGGTATATTTTCTTCCGAAACTGTACATACGGTCAAGATCTTTATCTAATGCAATGGCCGCATGGGTATATTCATCATTTTTTACAAGCTTTATGATCTTTGATACAGCAGTGCTTGGACTTGTTAGAACTATATATAAATAATATTTTTTCAATATTAATTCCCCCATTTATTTACTCAATCTATTCATTATACCCTATAATATTTAAAAATGAATTAAGAATATATTAAATATAAATTAATTTTATAAACATATACTTTATGAAGCAGTAGATTTACCACATAAATCATATTAAGCTTGTTGTTTACGAAGTGGGAGGAAACTTCAAGTATCCCAAAGCCTTCTTCATATGAGACGTGGTATACAATTTACTTCAGTCATTTCTTCTACCTTAAATACCAGTTGAATATTTGAGGTAAGATTAAATAAATTGCCAAAAGTCTCGTTGTCTGGAATAAACTAACAAGAAAAACATCAGATTCTATCTCTTCTGCCACAATAATCATTTGCGAGAGTCCTGCTGGAGCTGAACATAATAAACAAGTGCTAAGATCCCACTTAGTTATGTTCTTAATAATGATTGCTAATAAAACCCCACTTAACACCATAAAAAGAGGTAAAATAATCATTGGTCCTATTAATCGAGAAAATTGTTGAAAGGTTTCTTGGGTGAAACGCAACCCGATACTGATCCCGATTCCGATTTGAGCTATTAGTTGTACAGATTTAGGTAAATACGCAGATTTATTTAATATAATACTACTGCCCCCTACACCGATTATTGCACCAATTAGTCCCCCTGCAGGAAAATTTAAGTACATCAGTAGAACCCCTACAATAAGACCAGTGCCTATAATCTCTACAGAAACTTTTCTTTTAACAACTTCTTCTATTACATCTTTTTTGTCTTTTATTTTCTCTGTGTACCCACCATTCTTTTTCTTAATACTTAATGACAAAAACGGTATAAAAGAAACAATAAAGGTTAATCTAAGCAATTGTAATAATGCAACCGTTGGAACATCAGCTCCATAGGCAAATGCCACCACACTCATCTCCGTCAGGCCTCCAGGCGTTCCTGCAAGAAGGGCTGTAGCCACATCCAAATCAGTCAGAGTCAGCAGAACATTTGCCGCAACAAGTGAAGACCCAACAGTCCAAATAAGTATCAGTATAAAAGAATAAAGTACTGTTCTTCTTTTTAATAGCTGGAATTGTCCCCTTGTTATTCTCATTCCCACAAAAATTCCGATAATTAATTGAAATATGGATACTGATACTTGGGGCAAATGAGGAAAATTAAATCCTCCGATACTGGCAATACCTACAAATATCATTGGGCCTAATAAAGCAGGAGCTGGGGCCTTAATTTTTCGCATCACTAACCAGCCAAATAGACCGATTGATACTATTAATAGATAAATCATGGAATTCCACCCTCCTTTTAAACACTAAAATAAAATAATCCATTCTCCTTTTTCATCATGATTCTCTTTTCATAGACAAGATATTCTAGATGGCTCATGGCTTCTCCTGCAGCAAAGGATTTTTGAGCTGGCGGAAAAGCATTCCAATCCTTAGCACGAATTTTCCAACTCATCTCTTTGGCCACATCCTCCACAGTCATTTTTCTTCCTTTTTCAGTCAAGATACTTACAATTTCTTGTAGTCTATGCTCATGATGCAATAAGAGCTCATCGATTCTTTTTCTATGGTCCCTTATGATTTTTCTATGGGAGGGCAGCATGAGTTGAATCCTATAATCATAGATTTTTTTTAAGCTCTCAAAATATTGATTTAGTATGATAGGATATTCAAATCCCCAAAACCCAATATTGGGTGTAATGGGATCTAAAACATGATCAGCGGAAAAATAAATCTCATGTTTCCGTTCATACAAATTAATCATATTTGGCGTATGGCCTGGCACCGATACTATATCAAAACGATAATCATCCACAGCTAGTTGATCTCCTTCTTTGAGAATGGTAAATTCGAAATCCCCCGATGGAGCGTAAATCTTTCCTGGATGCGTATCTAAAAAGTCTTCTTCCACCTCAAGGCCAAAGGATTTCAATTGTAGGCTCATTTCCATCCAATTTTTCTCATCTACTAGTTCTTTTGTAGCAAAGCCATCACCTTTACTCATCAAAATCTTAGCACCACGTTGATACAATTCAGAAGCCAGACCCGAATGGTCCGCATGAAGATGAGTAATCACCACTTCTGTATTTTTGATATCTACATCTAGTTTGTTTAGGCTTTCAAAAAAAGCCGCTTTACACTCTTCACGATTAAATCCAGTGTCCACAATAATATTTTTTTCTTTTCCTTTTATGATATAGCTATTTAAAGCCTTAAGTGGATTTTCAGGCAGTGGAATTTCAGTACGATAAATATTTCCATATACTTGTTCTATCATTTTATCCAACCTTTCCTCATCAGTCTTTTCTTTTGTGCTAAATTAAATTGCTTATTTATCATGACAAAATAAATTTATATATATATCTTTATTTCACCTAACAACTCTTGTATTCCTGCATATCAAAATATATTACTTTAAATTTCCACCGCAGTATTTGATATAAGGCATTTTTTCTTCATAGGGTTCTTTTAATATCTCATTTATTCTTTAGAAATCATTATGAAATAATCTTACTTCTTACTGAAGCGTATATAAAGTCCTTGTTTGCCATAGGAAATATTACAATTGTATGACTTATACACTATAAATTGGAAATGTAGTCATTAAAATGGTATAATATCGAAGTAGTACATTGAATTCTTCATTATTTTATCTTGAATGATGAGTGTACTTTATTTTCATTCAATAAAAAATCAATTCATTAAAAAAGGAGTGTAAAAAAATGAAAAAAGGTTTAATTATTACCCTGTTAATCACATCCATGCTGTTTATGGTTGGTTTTGCACCAACAGCAGGACAGTCATATTGGGAAGAAATGAAAAAGGTGTATGAGTGGGATGCTATGGAAGGTGACACAGATTTAGAAGTCATCATATCAGTTCCTGGTCAATTAGAAGCAACATACAATATTACCATGTACTCACAGACAGATTTAGAGGCATTTGTTTCTTACATCGAAATGGAAGTGGAAATAGAAGAAGCAGATGAAACAACACATCAAATTCCTACAGTAAAAATGTATACCAAGGGATCAAATATATACATCAATACTGATCTTGTTGTTCACTTGTTATCTTTGGCTGAATCAGAACTACCCTTCGAAACAGAGGCAGAATATATCATGTTACAAAGTGGCGAAAATAACATGAACATGGACTTAACAAGTCTAACAGATATAATCGGATTTTTAGAAAACATGGATTTGGGAATCGATTTAGGTATGACACAAGAAGGTGACACCTATTCCTTACGAATAGAGTCTGATAAAATGATAGACCTTTTAGATGTTTATATCAAATATGTTATCACTAATATGGACCAATTAACAAATCTATTTATGCAAGGTGATGTGCCAGAAGAAATGGTACTAACAGAGGAACAACAAGCAGAAATGCTAGAAATGTATGAGATGTATATTACACCTCAAAAGGATATGGCAAAGGGATTTATACTTGGTAGCTATTATGACCAAGTGACAACATTCCATGAAAATAGCTACACAGAAGATGCTGAACTGTTTTTTACTACTCCAATGGGAAAAATGCATATAGATATGATCTCAAGCGGACAAAAACTTGATACTACTACCATTGAGTTACCAACATCCGTCATGGTTATCACTGAAGATGAACTGACAAATCTGATGATTAGTGGATTTGGTGCTACACAGGATATGCCCGAGGGATCGCAATTACAAGCCATCGTAGATCTTCAGGGTGACTACATGAAAATTACAGAAGGTGAAGTCCTAGAAGGAAATATTAATTTGAAAGTAGAAGAAGGCAGATCATATATAGTGGTAGAAGACATCCAGGAGTTACTGGATATAGAGTTTGAAGGCCTAGAAGGCTTCATGATGATCCAAGACCTAGAGCAATACGGTTATCAGATTCAATGGAATCCTGATAGTCGTACAATAGAAATTTATAACTAAAAGTAAAAAAGATAGAAAACAAAGTGGTAGGGAAGTCTCTGCCACTTTGTTTTTTTTATCACGTTTTTATTATAAATACTTAAAACCGCTGACCTAGGGGATCAACGGTTTTAAGTACACTTGTTTTATTCCATTATACGATAGATAATATCTCTTCTGGGCTATTCACAATATAATCTGGTTCTTTCTGCTTAATGGTTTCCAGCAAATCAAATCCCCAAGAAACTGAAATAATTTTCACACCAACTTTTTTACAAGCAAGAATATCCCTTTCCTCATCACCTACATAAATGATTTCGGAATTACTTAGTTTCTCTTTCTTCATAAAAGCGTTCAGTACCTTATCTTTCCCAAAGATATGCTTGGAGGCAAACACTTCTTTAATGCTATAAATCTGATTTTTTTCCAAAAACTCTCTGATATTGTCCTCAGAATTTGATGAGATAATTGCCAGCTCATATCCTCTGTTCCTCAGTTCATCCAGCACCTCTTTTATCCCCTCAAACAGAGCAATATCCTGTATAGAGCTTTTATATTCATTGTAAAAGTGCGCTGCCCAAAAGGGCAACTTATACATTGGCACACTTAAATGTTTGCATCTTTCTGGAATAGATAATTTCCTTAGGAAATCAAATTCCTCTTTCTTTACTTTTTTGAATCCAAATTTATCCGATAGCTTATTAACTGCATTGATAGCAATATCTAAAGAATCAACTAAGGTTCCATCGAAATCAAAAATAATGTATTTTATCATAATTACCTCCTAAGTTACAGGGATGCTTTATTTGACATTGTTATCTTTAGCTAGTCTTTATTCCCTATTATATCATAATATTTGACTTCTATCTAAAAAAACAAAGAACGCAACCCTACTATTTTATAACAGAAGATTAACTCACAGATTACCGAATTGACTTTATGAAAAAATAGTTCTCAAATCAATAAAACACCCCACAAGTATTTTTGCCTGTGAGGTGCTCTACATTTTAACCATACTTGTCAATGTTGTTTCAATGGTATGATCCTTTAGTTATTCAAAAAGTCTAACGCATATTGGACATATAAAGCAGTCCCAATTTCTAATGCATCCTCATCCATGTTAAACCTTTCATGATGATGGGCATAACAGGCATCCTTTTCTTCATTCCGCATCCCTACAAAAGCCATGACGCCAGGGGCCTTATTTAAGAATAATGCAAAATCCTCACCACCTGTGGTCTTTTCCATTTCTACTACACCATTCTCTCCTAGAATCTTTTCAACTGACCCAGCAGCTATTTTGGCACATGTGGGATCGTTGATTGTAGGAGGTGTCCCCGGGGTATATTTTAATGTGGCTTCTGCTCGATAGCTTGCGGCTGTATTTTTTACGATTCTCTCCATGACACTTGGTAACATATCTCGAATCTTATTTTTAAAACATCTTGTGGTACCAGATAATATGGCTTTATTAGCAATAATATTAAATCTTGTTCCAGCATGAAAGGAACCAATTGATAATACAACTGAATCTAATGGACTAAATTCCCGACTGACAACTGATTGTAAATCCATAACAACAGCAGAGGCAGCTACAACAGCATCTATTGCCTGATGAGGCATTGACCCATGACCAGACTTTCCATTGATTATAATCTCAAAAATATCTGCTGATGCCATTCTAGGTCCCGCTTCGATGGAGATCTTTCCTACCTCTATTCCTGACCAAAGATGTATGGCAAAGCTTCCATCTACATCATCCATAAAATTAGATTCATCAAGCATCTTCCTAGCCCCAGCAGCTACCTCTTCAGCCGGTTGAAATATAAGTTTTACGGTGCCATTAATTTCATGTTTCATCTCATTGAATACTTTGGCCGCCCCAAGCAACATGGCAGTATGTCCGTCATGGCCACAGGCATGCATTTTACCGGGAAACTTCGATTTATAGGGGACGTCATTGGTTTCTTCAATCTCTAAAGCGTCCATGTCAGCCCTAAGAGCTACGATCTTGCCCGCCCCGATCCCTTTAATTGTCGCAACAACCCCTGTACCTGCTACTGAGATATAAGGGATCGAAAGCTTATCTAACTCAGCTTTAACAATTCCTGATGTACGAAATTCCTCCCAGCTTGACTCCGGATTCATATGAAAATCTCTTCTCATTTGGATTACATAGTCATTATACTTTTTTACAACGTCTTTAATCTCCACTAAATCACCTCTGCTAAGTTTAATATCGTTTCATAAACGACTTCGATTCCTCTTCAATATCTTTTCTAATTCTTTCCTCCTTAGTAAACCTCCTCTAATCTCCTTTAATTTTTTATATAAATTTTATAAATATACCAGCAATAATAACTGATGCCACCGTTACAGTTGTAAAGCCACCAACCAACATCCGTGGTAGCATTTGATCCATGAGGAAGTCTCTTTCTTCCTTTGTATTGGCTAAAGCCTTTGTGGCTTCATCAGTCAAAATATAGTTTGGGGGGAATCCATAAAGTCCCGTTAAGGCAATGGCAAAGGCCATTTCCTTCGATACCCCGAGTACCCTTCCCACTATGATAGAAATAATGCCCATACCGATCACCCCTATTATGATGATACCAAATAGTGGGACGGCCATCTTTGCAACCATTTCCGGTGTGGCTCTTGCAAGTCCTGCAAATACGAAGGCCATCAAGGATGTCATTAACCATCCAAAGGATCCAGACAAATTAAGTGGCTTCCTATCTACTATACCCAGTTCAGCTGCAATCACGCCAAATAATAGACAGATCACAAACTTAGAGATAATTTCATTTGTTGCAGTTGCAAACGCTACGGCTGCCCAGGCGACTAATCCCAATCTCATCAAGATTACGTAAGTTGTATTATACTTTTCTGGCACAGGAGGAATGATTCTAAATTTGCTTTTTTGCTCTGGTACCTCCACTGTTTCTACTTTTGGCTCCCATACCATTTCACCACTTCTATATTTGCGGATCAGCGCCGTTCCTTCTTTTTTAAGACATAGAGCTGTAATTGGATATCCAATAAACCCTTGGGCTACATAAACTAATATGGCAAGTACTGATAGGTCGTCTAATCCTTTGGCCGCTGCAGCTTCAGACATCATAATGGAAGCTACAATCCCACCTGTCAATGGCGGTGTCGCTATGACTGCTGCATCCCAGCCAAAAAACAGCCTACCAATCGTCATTACACCAAGTACAACACCAATAATTCCAGCAACCCCTATGGTGATGGTTTTCCATTGGCGGACAAGCTCTTTAACACTCATCATAGTACCCATGTGAGTTATCAATAGGTACATTGCCAGTAACGCACCGGGCATTCCAAGACTAGATATATCTACTATGGTTTGTGGGAAAAATGTCCAAAAACCGATGATAAATAGTACAGCTGTCACAAATACAGATGGTACAAATGCCTTTGTTTTTGTCGATACGATGTCACCAATTGCTAAAGAAATTAAAATAATTGTAAATGCCATGATAATATTCATTTCCAAAGCTAACGACCTCCCCCTTATAATTACACTGCTTATAATAATTTCCATCTCCTTCTTAGTATTCAGTATATTTACATGGGCAGCTCTTTTATGTCATATATCTATTATAGATGTTGACTTTATCTATCATTTATCATCCTAAGCATATTTAAATGGAATCCATGGATCTTAGACTGAAAATAAAGACATGAGAAAGGCACCTATTCTATATCTAGGTACCTTTTCCTTCAACAGATAATGCTTTATTTTTTTATACTAAAAACCATTCAGTACTGTTTCATCAAAGCAATTATATTTTTCACAAATTCCATTTGTTATTTCAAAAGAGGTATTTCCATTAACTGGCAAGTTCAATTCTAAAAGTGCATTTCCGTTTAATACTTAAATTTAGCAATGTTATTTTGCATTTCTTCAGACAATCGCGCTAATGAATCACTGGCATTAGATATTTCTTCCATAGATGCCGTCTGCTCCTCTACGGATGCTGAAGCTTCCTCAGTTCCAGCAGCATTCTCTTGAGATATGGCCGATAGGTTTTCAATAATTCCTATAATTCCATCTTTTTTACCTTCCATTACTCGTCCCGATTCATTGATTGACATTATGATTTCCGTCATTTTTTGAATTGCACTATCAATTCCTTTAAATTTAGTATTTGTCAATTCTACACTTTCTGCCTGAGAATTCACAATTTTTGCGACCGCTTCCATTGTATTAACAGCATTCCCTGTCTTATCTGTTAATTCCTTGATGATAGCGTTGATTTCCTCTGTAAATGAATTAGATTGTTCTGCTAGCTTTCGTATTTCATCTGCTACCACTGCGAATCCCTTACCGGCTTCTCCTGCTCTAGCAGCTTCTATTGCCGCATTTAGTGCCAATAGATTAGTCTGTTCAGCAATACTTTTGATCATTTGACTTGCATTGTCAATCTTTTCTGCACTTTCATTGGTATTTACAATGATTTCATATACTTCTTTGGATGACTTGTTATTCATCTTTGTCTTTTCTATTAGCTCTATTAAGATTTCTAAGCCTTCATCCTTTAGTTTTGTTACTTCATTGGTGGATAGATTTAGGTCCTTAATATATAGTTGATCCTTTTCTATTAATTTCCCTAATTCATTAATGTTTTCTGCTCCTCTTTCTGTATCCTCAGCTTGGCTATTTGCTCCCTTTGCGATCTCTTCTATGGTTCTAGCAACCTCTTCTGCTGCTATTGCTGATTCTGTACTCGTTGATGTTAATTTTTTTGAAGATGTCGATATATATTGTGCATTTTCAGCAATGGTTTGTATAAAAGACCTAAGGTTATGGGTAATATTGCTAAAGGATGTAGATAAAGCACCCAGTTCATCTTTTCTAAGCAACAATTCTTGTGGTAAATCCTTAGTAAAGTCTAACCTTGATATGTTCTCACTATATTCTGTAATGGCTGATATGGGTTTCGTTATAATATTTGATATCATAAATGCTGCTATCCCCATTATAAGTAAAACTAACATTATTAACATCGTAAACATTCTATTGAGATTGGCGATACTACTTAACAATATACTTCTGGGTATTTCCACAACAAGTTTCCAATTTAATGTATTGTCTATTGTTGCAAAGAATAAGTAAACCTCTTCTCCATTTACTATACCCTCGATAATACCCTCTTCATCACTTAACATCTTTTCTTTATCATTTGTTAACTCTCTATATACACCCTCTTCAGCCTCAATAACATTTTCTATCATGGCAACACTTTCATCTCTATGGGCAATAATTAATCCATTTTCATTTATGATCCATCCAAAACCCTTTTCTTCAATATTGATATCTTCGGATATTTCAGCAATTTTGCTCAATGGCAGAGCTGCAGATAGTAATCCCACTTTATTCCCATCATGATCAGTTATCACTTGAGCAATAGAAATAATAATATTGCCTGAAGATAAGGCTAGAAAAGGATCTGAAACAAAGCTATCTGCTCCATTTTGAAATATTTCCTTCATATAAGGACTTTGAGATAAATCTAAAGTAGCATCAGTTGAAGCCCATGCATTTCCATCCGGTTCAACCAGCGCTACAGATTCGTATTCACTGTCATTGGCTATTCTCTTTAGATACTCCTTAGATTCCTCTATGTTCATTTCTTTAAGATAATCGTATTCTGCTATATGCTCTAACTCACTAATTCTAGCATCGATGTATTCCGAAATTGCATCTGAATTGGACTTTACAATTTCATTACTAAGCATTTCAGAAATTTCTACTATAGATTCCTTAGATAAATAAGATACTGCTAATCCTGTAGCTGAAAATAAGATAACACTTATTAAAATAAATACAATGGTTATTTTAAATTTAAGTTTTTTCAATACAAACCCGCCCTTTTTATTTATTAGCATAATAAATAAGCAATCGGTCAAATTTCATAGTAAAAGCAAATAGGATAACAAAATTATTTAAAGTAATATATCCTCTTAATCCTTTGCTATACTTTTACTAATAAAACTGGTAAATCGTTTGAATTATTCAAATATTTAGTACGCTTATAAAATAATACCATTTTAATGTCGGATTTACAATGTTTTTGTCTTTAAAACTCGTTTTATAGAAAGTGTTTATTTGTATGTCATGTTGTTATGGTAGCTGTTAATTAGATTTTAACGACTAGGATTCACTTCCTTATTGAAATAAAGATTAGGCTGACAAGGAAAATAGGATGATTTAAGTGCGGGTCTCACTAATGTCTCAACTATAGAAAGCCAAATCACCAAGAAAAAGTTTAGCATTACGCTATATGAGAGGGAGCTTATTCTTGTAAATGGAAATAAAACAAAAATAATCATTCCCAAAGAGGCTATGGACACCGTTATCCACTTGAGAAATCTATTTTGGTTCATTTTGATCATTTTACCACTCACCAGCTTTCATATACAAAGGATTAATTTATGTTTGGATTCTGATCATGATATAGACCACAAACACATAGATCTATCTACTATCAGTCAAATCATTCTGCATAAACCTACTAAATCCTTTTGGAAAACAGTAGGTTTGACAAAATAAACGATCCGATTCTATGAGGATTGTGGTGGCCTTCGTACCTATTCATGGTGAAAATATAGACATGGCAAAGGCACCTATTTTTAGATAGGTGCCTTTGTCATCAATATATTTTGTTACTTTGTTATTTTGTTAATCCTAGAACCAATCTCTTTAGCTAACTAGCTATAACCATAACTCTTAACAATACCAAAATAAACCTATCTCTTTATATAAAACACCTTTCCCTCCAGGGGCTCTAGCCTGACCCTGGCTTTTCCTTCTATCACTTCGAGGATGTCGTCAGAAATTAATAGGTTTTTAAAAACCCCGTTTCCTAATTGTTCTAGGTTATTCAAATGCAAATCATAGGCCTCTGCGTTGCTTCTATTGAAAAGAACAAAGGCTCGTTCCCCATCCTTTTGTCTCACAAAGGTATACACATCCCGATCTCCATAGGGAGAATACCAATCCCCTTCTACAAAAACCTCATGGTCCCGTCTGATCCTAGTTATTTTTTTATACCACGCCAGAATTTCTTCGTTTTCACTGCCCCATGGATAGGTCCGTCGATTATCGGGATCATTCCCGCCCTCTGCACCGGCTTCATCACCATAATAAATGCAAGGAATCCCCGGGAATGTCATTTGAAACAGGCTTAATAGTTTCAGTCGCTTCACAGCCACTTCCTTTTCATCCGTTATTGAGGAATGATCCCCATAAGCTAATGCTGTCAATGCCCTAGGGACATCGTGACTTCCAATGATATTCATCAAACTATAAAAATAGGGCTTTGGATAATTTTCATAAAGCTTCATTAACCGTGCCTGAAGTGTCACCCCATCACCACGGGTTAAAAAGAAATCTAATAAGGCTTCTCTAAGGGGATAATTCATCACAGAATCTAATTCCTCACCAAACAGAAACTCTCTTTTTTCTCCATGACTTATTTTATTGGTGGCATCCTCCCAAACCTCTCCAATCAATACTGCTTGGGGATCTGTCTCCTTAAGGACTTTCTTCAATACTTTAATAAAGGCTGATGGCAGCTCGTCTGCCACATCTAATCTCCAGCCCTTTACCCCCAGCTTCATCCAATGCTTGATCACACTATCCTCATCTCTTATGATGTAGTCTAGATAGGAAGGATCCATTTCCTCCACATCAGGCATGGTATCAATTCCCCACCAGCTCTTATACTGGTCAGGGAAATGATCAAACTGATACCATGAAGCATAGGGAGAATCCTTTGATTGATAGGCTCCTAATGATTGATAGTTTCCCTCTTTGTTAAAGTACAGACTGTCACTGCCGGTGTGACTAAAGACGCCATCTAAGATAATGTGTATTCCACGTTTCTCTGCTTCCTTGCAAAATCTTTCAAATATGTTGCTATCCCCTAATAAAGGATCTATTTTTTTATAATTTCCGATATCATATCGGTGATTGCTGGGGGATTCAAAAACGGGGTTCAGATAGATAGAGGTAATCCCCAATTCCTCCAAATAATTTAGTTTTTCGATGATCCCTTGTAGATCACCACCAAAAAATTCCCACCTTTGAATTCGATTGGTCTCAGCCTCTCGAATATACATTGGCTTATCTTCCCAGGAGCCATAAAAGAAGCTATTCTTTTTTACATGCTGATTTTTTGTACCGGTCTCACCTTCATAAAAACGATCGGGAAAAATTTGATACATAACAGCTCTTCTAAACCATGAAGGCACTTCTACTCCAGCTTTATACACTGTGATTTGAAAGGAATGCCCTTCATGCCACTTCAGCATTCCCTGACCTCCAAGCTTTTCATCATTATTGCAATAATAAATGACTTCTCCCTGGATGATCAGCTTGAACTGATACCACAATAATCCAGGGATTTCTGGACAGTTAATTTCAGTTTCAAAAACGTGGCTTTCATTATCGGTCTCTATTTGGTACATGGAGATCTCTCTTTTTCCTCCATTGTGATCAACGATGCTTAAAAATACCTGTTCTATATTTTTCATTGTATCTATCTTTACACGCAGCTTAATTTTTTCGCCACATTCTGCCGCTCCAAAGGGATTACGAAAGTAAGATTTTTGAGAATCGTGTAGCACATTTAACTCATTCATTATTTTCACCTAATTCCCCACATGATTTTTCTGCTTTCACTTACATTTTCTGTTCAAAATTATGTTTTGGTAAATGCCAAATTTTTTCACTATATTCCTCAATGGTTCGATCACTTGAAAAATAACCGCCATTAGCTATGTTAATAATGGACTTTTCCCACCAAGCGCTTTTATTTCCATAGGTTTTATCAATCAAACCATGGGCATCACAATAGGGTTGAAAATCCTTCAATAAATAGTAGGTGTCTCCCCTACTGCCATCCCCATAAAGTAAATCCTGATAGATTTCATTGAAAAGGTGGGATTCCTCTTGATTGAAAAATCCTTCTAGTAATTGATCTAAAATTTGCTTTAAGTTGGGGTTGCCTTCGTATAGCTTATAGGGATGATAATTCCCCTGTCGCCAGTACTCATCTACTTGATCGATGGTAAGTCCAAAAATGAATATATTATCGTCTCCTACTAACTCACTCATTTCAACATTTGCGCCATCTAATGTTCCGATTGTCAGGGCTCCATTTAGCATGAACTTCATGTTTCCAGTTCCTGAAGCCTCTTTACCAGCAGTGGAAATTTGCTCACTGACATCAGTGGCAGGAATGATCTTCTCCGCTAAAGAAACACAGTAGTTCTCAAGAAAGACCACCTTCAACTTGTCTTGGATGCTGGTATCGTGATTGACTTTTTCGGCAACAGAGTGGATAAGCTTAATAATGAGCTTGGCGCGATGATAGCCAGGGGCTGCCTTTCCAGAAAAAATAAAAGTTCTGGGGTGCATTTCTAAATCAGGGTTTTCTTTCAAGCGATTATAGAGATGCATAATGTGTAACACATTTAATAGTTGCCTTTTATATTCATGCAGTCTTTTAACGTGAACGTCAAAAATACTACTGGTATCAACCTTAATGCCTAATTGACTCATGATATCATGGGCTAATGCCTCTTTATTAATGAGTCTGGTTTTCGCTAAGGCTTCCTGGAAGCCCTTGTCCTTAGCGAAACTTTCTAGTTCTTTTAATCTAGAAGCATCCTTAATCCATTCATCTCCTATGGAGGAGGTAATGAGCTTGGATAAGCCAGGATTGGCTTTTAATAAAAATCTTCTATGGGTAACACCATTGGTAATACTTTTAAACTTCTCTGGATAAATATCATAAAAGTCATTGAAAACAGTTTCTTTTAATATTTCCGAGTGAAGCTTGGCAACACCATTTAAAGAGAATGATCCAACAATACAAAGTTTGGCCATATGAATTTCGTGATATGAAATGATGGCCATTTCTGTGATTTTATCCCATTGTTCTGGATACCGCTCCCATAAAACCTTGCAAAAACGCTCATTAATTTCATGAATGATTTCATAGACCCTTGGCAGTAACTCCTTAAACATGTCCACCTTCCATTTTTCCAATGCTTCAGGTAAAATGGTATGATTGGTATAGGCAAAGATTTTGCTGGTGATACTCCACGCTTCTGTCCATCCTAATCCTTCATCGTCCATTAGTATTCTCATTAGCTCTGGTATGGCTAAACCAGGATGTGTATCATTGATGTGTATCACGACTTTATCCGGTAATTCTCGTACATCATTCCCATTTTTCTTGTATTTTCTAATGATACTTTGTATGCTTGCGGAAACAAAAAAGTACTGCTGCTTTAATCTTAAGGATTTACCCTCTACATGATTGTCATCTGGATAGAGTATCTTTGAGATCACCTCTGCCAGTTCCTTTTCCTCAATGGCGTCCATATATTGACCTCTTCCAAAGAGACCCATATTCAAATGCTTTGTGGATCGTGCTCCCCATAATCTCAGGGTATTGGTGACTCCGGAGTTATAGCCTACCACAGGCATATCATAGGGAATCGCCTTAATCCGATAACAATTTTTTTGTTCAACAATTAACCGTCCATCTACCATTTTCTTTTCTAGCTCTCCACCAAAGTTTACAATTTCTGGCTCTTCAGGCTTGGCCACCTCCCATATGTTTCCATGCTCTAGCCATGAATCTGGTAACTCAATTTGATAGCCATCTGCAATTTTTTGTTTAAACAGACCATACTCAAAACGAATTCCATTACCGTGTCCAACATAGCCTAGGGTTGCTAGGGAATCTAAAAAGCAGGCTGCTAATCTTCCCAATCCACCATTGCCTAATCCAGGATCAGGCTCTATATCTTGTAACTCCTTCAGCTCTATCCCTAATTCACTACAGGCGGTGGTAACGTCCTCTTGAAGCATCAAATTCATAATAAAATTGTCAAAAAATCTTCCCATCAAAAACTCCATGGATAAATAATAAAGCTCTTTTCCATCGGTTTTATTGACCTTTTCCTTTGAATATGCCCATTGCTGCATGATTCGGTCCCTTAAAACAGAAGCCGTTGCTCTGTACATCTGCTCCTTAGAGGCATCCTCTAAATTTCGTCCAAAAATCGTCCCTAGTTTTAAAGCAATTTCTAGTTTCATTGCTTCAACTTTTTCTCTGTTTGTGCTTTCTGAATCATTATTTTTATCCTTCAAGTAAAAAGCCTCCTTTTTCCCATAAAACCTTTACCCTAAAGATCGGTAAAGCTTTAAATAGGTCTTCGCTGATTCTTCCCAGCCAACTTTAGTATTCATGGCATTTCTCACAACTTTATTGAATTTCCTTTTATCTGGATACAAGCGTATTGCTTCTTTAATGGTATTGAACATGTCATGAGCATTGTAATTTGTAAAAGTAAAGCCATTTCCTTCTTTAGAGACCTCATCATAGTATTGAATTGTATCCTTTAATCCTCCAGTTTCCCGCACAATGGGGACGGTTCCATATCGTAGGGCAATCAATTGTCCTAATCCACATGGTTCAAACAGTGAAGGCATTAAGAAAAAATCACTGCCTCCATAAATTTGTTGAGCCAAAACTTCATCAAAAAACAGATTAGTAGAAATCCTTTCAGGATACTTGATTGCAGCCTGTCGAAATATTTCTTCATATTGATGGTCTCCTGTACCCAGTACCACCAGTTGTATCTCTTCCTCCATTAGCTTCTCTAACTGATTGGCGACTAAATCTAATCCTTTTTGTTCCACCAATCGGGTCACCATTCCGATCATGGGTATTTTTGCATCAACAGCTAAATTCAACCTTTCTTGTAGCCCCAATTTATTGTCTTTCTTATTTCTCAGATTTTCAGAGCTAAAATTTTTGAAAAGGTGTATATCTGTTTGGGGATTATAAACACTATCATCAATTCCATTTGTAACTCCTTGCAATTGCTTCTTTTTACGGGATAATACTCCCTCTAGACCCTCACCGAAAAATGGATCCTGTATCTCCTGTGCATAGGTAGGACTCACGGTTGTAATATAATCAGAAAAGTTTAGTCCACCCTTCATATAATTTACATTTCCATGATACTCCACGCCACCCTCATTAAAATGTTGCTGAGAGCCATTAAATAGATCTCCAAGCACTTCCTGTGGAAAGACTCCTTGGTATTTTAAGTTGTGTATGGTAAAAACCGTTTTAATGTTTTTATAAAAACCATGATGTTGATACTGTGTTTTTAGCAAATAACTAATCATGGCGGTTTGCCAATCATGACAATGAATAATATCGGGCTTGCAGTCTATATGAGGTAAAATCTCTAGGACACTTCTGCTAAAAAAGGCAAATCGCTCTCCATCATCATTGTGTCCATAAAAACCCTCTCGATTAAAGTAGTATTGATTATCAACAAAATAGAAGTGAATGTCTTTATAGGATAATATTTCGATTCCACAAAATTGATTACGCCATCCAACAGGTACTGTCATACTCTTGATCCACTTCATTTTCATTTTTAAATCTTGTGGAATTTCTTGATATTTGGGCAAAATTACACTTACATCGACCCCTAGCTTCTTTAAATAAAAGGGCAAAGAACCGATGACATCACCCAGCCCCCCCGATTTAGAAAAGGGCGTTGCTTCTGATGCAGCAAACATTACTCTCATTTGTTTTCCTCCTTATAGAACCGTTTTCTTACTCACCACAAAAGGATATCCTTCATCACCCTTCAAGACTTTACCCTCTGTAACAACTACATCCTTATCTAAAATAACATGCTCTAGCTGGCATCCCTCATGAATGACGTTTTTCTGCATTAAAATACTATTTTTTACAGTGACATTTTTCCCGACTTTGACACCTCTAAAAAGAATACTATTGATGACTTCTCCTTCAATAATACAGCCATTGGCCACTAATGAATTGCTTACTTTGGCGGTTTTGTTGTATTTTGAAGGTGCTTCATCCTTGACCTTTGTATTGATTAGCCCCTCTTTAAAAAATAATTGTTTCCATATCTCAGGCTTTAATAGGTTCATATTGTGCTTATAGTAATTGTTAATAGAATCAATATTGGCTACATATCCATCATAGGGCATTCCATACATATTGTATTTTTTTGTATTTTTAATTAATCCATCTTTTACGAAATCATTTAAACCCTTTGAATGACATTCCCTTATGATTTCCATAAAAAGCTCTTTTTTCATGAAGGCAACGCCCATATCCTTAAAGGAATTGTTACCAATCAACTTATTGACAGACATATCTACAATTTTACTCTTCTCATCCATAATCATAGATACATATTTAATAGAGCTATCCCACTCTTTTTTTCTTTGGTATAGGATAACGATATCTGCTCCACTTTTTTCATAAGCCTCTTTAATTTTTGAGTAATCCATATTATAAATGCTATTACTATTACTAATTAGCACATACTGTTGCGTACTTCTCTCTAAATAATCCATATGATTATAAAAGTGGTCAATATCTCCTAAGCGATTGCCAAAACGCTCATAGCTAAATGTAGGTGGTAAAATAAACAACCCACCTCTTTTATTAAATAAATCCCATGCCTTACCTGAATCCACATGATCTAGTAAGGAGCGATTGTTGCTTTGTGTAAAGATTCCGACGTTTTTGATTCCTCCGTTGGCCATGTTAGATAAAACAAAATCAACTACACGATACCGGCCTCCAAAGGGAACAGCTGCTGTGGAACGATGTGAAACAAGATCTCTTAAATCACGCTTTATCTTAATATCATTGACAATTCCCATGACATCCTTCATATTTTTCAGCTCCTTTTATACATCCTATTTCCACAGTCTAAGTGGCTACAACAGTGATATCGTTCTTTTTGTTATCTCCAATTATTTCTTTCTTTTGAATAATAGCCTTTTCTGCTATGATGGACTTCTCAATTTTAGCGTGATCCCCAATGATGGCATTTGCCATAATCACTGAATCTTTTACCACTGCACCTTTTCCTATGTATACACCTGGAAAAATAACAGAATGGCTAACCTCACCAAATATTTGACAGCCTTCATTTAATAGAGACTCCGTCACCTTTGCTGACGGTCCTATATATTGCGGTGGTTGACTAGGATTAACCGAATAAATAATCCAATTTCTTTCGTGTAAATCTAAGCTGGCATCATCTTCTATTAAATCCATATTGGCTTCCCAATAGCTTTCAACTGTTCCAACGTCCTTCCAGTATCCTTGAAATCCATAAGCAAATAGTTTTTCCCCTTCATTTAGCATTTTTGGGATAATATTTTTACCGAAGTCAAGACTAGAATCCGGGTTCTGATCTTCCTCTATCAGATGTTTTTTTAGTTTCTTCCAATTAAATATATAGACACCCATAGAAGCTAAATCACTTTTCGCATTCTCTGGCTTCTCTTGAAATTCAATAATCCGTTCTTCTTCATCGGTATTCATAATACCAAATCGATAGGTTTCTTCTGAAGGAACCCGGATAACGGCAATGGTGGCATCGGCTTGTTTTTCTTTATGATGCTTGAGCATGGCAGAATAATCCATTTTGTAAATATGGTCCCCAGACAACACCAGTAAATACTCAGGCTCATAGTGTTCAACAAAGTCAAGGTTTTGGTAAACGGCATCAGCTGTTCCCCTATACCAGTTGCCCCCATTCTCTTTCACATAGGGTGGAAGCACCATTACCCCTCCACTTTTTTTGTCTAAATCCCAGTGGCTACCAATGCCGATGTAGGAGTTTAATACTAAGGGTTCATACTGGGTCAATACCCCTACTGTGTCAATCCCTGAATTAGAACAATTACTAAGGGTAAAATCAATAATTCTATATTTCCCTCCAAAGGGTAACGCTGGTTTGGCTATATTTTTGGTGAGCATTCCTAATCTCGTTCCTTGTCCCCCTGCTAGAATCATGGCAATACATTCTTTTTTCAAAATATCCCTCCTACTCTTCGTCTTTTTCTTGTCTTATATAAAGCACCCCTAGAGGGGGTATAGATGTTTCAATAGAATATGACTGGTTATGCCATTTTACTTTTTCAGCTTTCATTACCCTAGGGTTTTTTACTCCCGATCCACCATATTCAGTGGAATCACTATTAAACACTTCTTTATAATTACCTTTGAAGGGGACGCCAACTCGATATTGCTCCCGTGGTATCGTAGTGAAATTACAAATAATAATTGTAAAATCATCTGCCCTTCTTCGCATAAATGTAATCATACTCTGCTGATAATCATTGGGATCAATCCACTGAAATCCTTCCACTTGATAGTCATTTTGCCATAGGGACGCTTCTTCCTTGTAAAAGTGGATAAGGTCCTTCATGTACTGATGCAACTTTCTGTGCATTTCATGGTCCAATAACATCCAATCTAGGGCTTTGTTATGATTCCATTCAATAAACTGTCCAAATTCGCCCCCCATGAAAAGTAATTTCTTCCCTGGATGTGCCATGAGATAACCATAATAACATCGTAGATTAGCGAACTTTTCCCAATAGTTACCGGACATTTTCTCCAGTAGTGATTTTTTTTCATGGACCACTTCATCATGGGATAAGGGTAAAATGAAATTTTCTGTATAGGTGTACATTAGGGAAAATGTTAACAGGTTATGGGACCATTTCCTATGGATGGGATCTAACTCCATATACTTTAACGTGTCGTTCATCCATCCCATATTCCATTTATAATTAAACCCTAATCCACCTACATGGATAGGTGCGGTTACCATTGGCCACTGAGTAGATTCCTCTGCTATCATAAAGTGATTGGGAAAGTACTGAAAAACTGCCTTATTTAACTGTTTCAAAAAGTCTACTGCCTCTAGGTTTTCATTACCGCCATATTGATTAGCCGTCCAATCCCCATGTTCTCTTCCGTAATCTAGATAGAGCATGTTGGCAACTGCATCCACCCGCAACCCATCAATATGATACATCTCCATCCAGAAGCAGGCGTTGGATATGAGAAAGCTCTTGACCTCAGGTTTTCCTAAGTCAAAGTTGACAGTTCCCCACTCTTTGTTAATGGCTCGATTGGCATCCTGGTATTCATAAACATTTCCCCCATCAAATTGGCGGAGGCCATGGGCATCGGCACAGAAATGGCCTGGCACCCAATCTAAAATGACCCCAATTCCCTTTTGGTGAAGATAATCAACAAAATACATAAAGTCCTTGGGGTTTCCATATCTACTTGTGACAGCATAATAGCCTGTAATTTGATATCCCCATGAATCATCTAGGGGATGTTCCATAATCGGCATCACTTCCACATGGGTATACCCCATTTCCACTGCATAATCCCCTAGTTCATGGGCTATTTCCCTGTAGTTACAAAAACTATCATCTGCCTTTCTTCTCCATGAGCCTAAATGAACCTCATAAATCATAACAGGCCTATGTAAAGAGTTTTCTACTACTTTGTTTTGCTGCCATTTCTGATCCTGCCATGGATAGTCTTCTAGTTCACATACAATAGAAGCTGTGTTGGGTCGAGGCTCCGATAAAAACCCATAGGGATCAATTTTCAAATAGAACGCTCCATTGTCACCTAAAATCTCATATTTATAGAGTGTACCTTCTTGTATCCCTCCTATGAAAACAGACCAAAGTTTAGAATCCGGAATTTTTTCCATGGGATGCTGCTGTCCCTGCCAATGGTTAAAATCTCCTGCTACTCTGACTTCCTTGGCATTCGGTACCCATGCGGTAAACCGTGTTCCTTTTTGTCCGCCTTCCACTGTCACATGTGCTCCTAAACTCTTGTAACCATAATAATTAGTTCCTTCATGGAATAAATATACATCCTGCTGAGAAATCATTTTTTTCCCCATTCATCATCATCCCTTTATCCTTAGAAACGTTTATTCTATCTTCATTAACATTAGAATTGATTTCATCGTTCTACAAAAATAACGTGCTGATCTGATTATTTCTTTTTTCCTCAACATCATAGTCTATTAAAGCTATGCCTATAATAGTACACTTTATTAAAGACATTTTTTGCAATTACTTTCAGCTCGTGCGTTATTATGTCCTACCTTTTATAATCATAATCTTACTAACATTGATACCCCAAAATCTTGCCCTATAAACGTTAACAGCCCTGATCCCAATAAATAATCCATCCTTGTTAATAATTAAATATTCTATATATCATTACTGATTTCCTGCCATATCAATCATTTTCTCTAAATTTATAATCAATCTCCACCAATAGTCTTCCTTCATTATCAATATTTGATTGAATTATTGCTCAATTTGTTTGTATTAACCATAAAATGAGCAGGCACTTGATAAAAAAGAAAAGCTCCTCTCCAATATACTGATTGAGGGGAGACACAATATGTGGCGGGATTTTTCCATAAGTTTGTAAGCAATACACTACATATCCTGAATCATTTGTTTATATTCTAGTATAGTGAATCCTTTTCGTAAATACAATTCTTCTGCCGACTTATTGTTTTTTGTTAATTCAAGTCTAAATCGTTTTGCTCTGGGTGAAAATTCTTTTTTTATGAAGTCTAAAACTTCACCTCCCAGCCCCAATCCTCTAAACTTCTCTCTGATGTATATTTCTTCAATAAAAACAACCAAGCCACTTGCCTCGTTAGAATACGTCAAACTAATGAGTACATATCCAGCCGTTTCTTCTCGTTCTTCTACTAAGTAACATTTAATATAGGGTGAACATTCATTTATCTCATTAATAGTATTCATTATATTTTCAGTAGAAATCTTTTTAAGCACTGCCTCAGAGTTGTAAAAATCCTTAACCATTGAAACAAATATATCTTTGTCTTCTCTTCTAAATTCTCTAATCATTTTTATTTCCTCCATAACATTTTTTATCTAATATGCCTTCACTTTATATCTCAGAATAGTTTTGAATTTTGATGGTTCTTCATTACCACTCTCCTTTACTTCATATTATATAACTAATTTTTGATTCACATAACCCGTCCTTACATTATTATACTAATTTTAACCTTAAAAAATCTCTAAACCCTCAAAAGAGAATTTAGAGATTTTGTTCTATCCGCGTACATTTTCTCAGAGATAAGCCTGGGTCTTTGACAGTTGAATAGATGAAAAAAATTTTAAAGATACGAAAAAGTAAAAATATTACTCACTTTTTTGACAATCATTAAAGCTTGAAAACCCTTTATTCCCAAAGTTTTACAGGCTTTTTATATTCATCAAGTGTCAAAGACAGGATTATAATACACGATTTCAAATTTTACAAATACTTTCTTTCATAAATTTGTAAATACAAGTATATTATTCTATTTTTCTTATATACGATTACGTTCTTTAGTCTTACTTTGTCTGACCCTACCTCATCTTCCCTTTCCCAGTTAAATTTATTCTATTACGATAACAGCACCATTAACGCTATCCATCCAGTTATAGAGGAATTCTGCATGACTGGTAAAATTCCGTACACACATATTGGAGCGAGGAAATGTACCAATTGTGTGAAGTGATTCGATTAGTCCAGGATCAACCTGTTCACCGTCCTGTTCTTCATATGCCACTGGAACGCCGTGAATATAAGCCCCACCGGTAAATCTTATGGCAAAGGGCGCATAACCTGCAATATCTTGTGTGCCACTTTCCAGATACTCAAAGCGCTCTCTTTTCTGAATGCTTTTATAACTACCAAGTGTCGTTACAAAGGAGAAATCTCCTGCAATCCCCGTAGTGGCCAGGGTATATGAAACAAGGTTAAGCTCATTTTCATTAAGCTCAAAAGAAGCTTGGTTCTGCTGATCTCTGTCTACTACAATCACATGATTCAGTTGGCTCAGTGTAACCTCTGGATCAATGTACTGCTTAGGCACGTAAAAGTCTCCGTTAAAAGTCGGGACATTTACATGATACAACTCATCAGTCTCATCTAGTATTCGCACCAATATCCCATCTGGTATATACCGAAATTCACTATCTGTATCAGCCTGTTCATATGCAGGCGCACTATGATAAACCCGATACCCATACTCATCAACTGCAGCGTCTCCCTCTTGAGGTGGTACACCGTTTTCATATTTGTAGTTACTGATGAAATGTAACGCTCCCTGGGCTACCTGCTCCCTTAGTTCATTGATCGCATCTTGCATTCTGTCAAATCGGAAGTTCCTAGGAGTCCCTTCTGTGGAGTGAAGATAGCCCTCTTTTATTTCGTTTCCATTTTCGAATGCCACTCGATACCATATAGTTGAATCTTCAAACACTTCACCTTCAAGCCGTTGAAGCAGAGACACCTTATCCAGATTTTCTACCCGAGCAACTACTGTGGCATCAGGAACAGGATTTTCCAGAATTTCAGCGCCACCTTCGTTTGTAATCAGAAAATAATCATAATCCATATCATACTCAAAATACTGGATTGAATCATTGAGCCCTTCAGGTAGACTAGCTTCATATTGCTCCAGTACAGTATTCATCTCCTTGGATCCGATATTTTTTAATAATGCTATTTTCTGTTGCTGACTAAGACAGGATATTCTATTTTTTTCCTCCCGATCTGTGGCTTCAGTAATCCTCAGATCATCTTCAATTTCGAATCCGTTAATATTCTCCTCCACAGCTTCCTGCTCAGACTTTGCTAGCTTATCTTCCCTAGGCTGTTCAACGGAAGGTGTTGGCTGTTGCCTTGAATCGGGCTCCTCTTCCGGAGGCACATCTCTACGATATGCACAGCTTGAGACTGTAACCATTATAATCCCTATCATTACTAGAGTGATCTTCCTATACATATGCATCCCCAACCTTATCTTGTATTATTTGCATATGTATATCTTTCTCTAATCATTTGGCTATTATTCACTCTGTCATTATTGAAACATTACCTTTACAGAGGCTAGACACTAACGTAAATTTAGTCAAAAAAATTGCCACCCCGTTATAAAAATGGGTGGCAAAATGAGTTCAGTGTAAATCTGCAAGATGTATCCTGTTTCATTATCAATTGTCTTTTCTTTTGTTTTTTGTATAATAACGAGATTTACTATTTTTAGCCGCACTTTTTTTTGCAAAACTGGCTTCTTTATTTCTCCTATTATTGGCTGGAGTGGTTTTGGGAGCCGAAGACTTTCGAGTGAATACTTCTTTTGATTCGTTAAGAGTTTCTACTAATGGGAAGGGATGATCCTCCACCACAGGTACTGATTTCGAGATTAGTTTTTGAATTTCCTTTAGTAAGTTCTTTTCTTCTTGAGCACAAAAGGAAATTGCGATTCCCCCAAGACCAGCTCGGCCAGTACGTCCGATTCTATGAACATAGGTTTCAGGAACTTCTGGTAGATCAAAATTAATTACATGGGACAATTCTTCTACATCAATGCCTCGAGCTGCAATGTCTGTTGCAACCAATATCCTTGTTTTTCGTTCTTTAAAGTTATTTAAAGCCAACTGTCTTGCATTTTGAGATTTATTTCCATGAATCGCTTGGGCTTGAAGTCCAGCCTTTTCTAGAGATTTCACTATTTTATCGGCTCCATGTTTTGTTCTTGAAAACACTAATGCAGAAACGATGGCTTTACTTTTTAATAAATGAATCAACAATTGTACCTTATTACTTTTATTCACATAATACACTGCTTGTTCTATGATATCAACCGTAGAAGATACAGGCGTTATTTCTACTTTTACTGGTTCTTTTAATATCTGATCTGCCAGTTTTGCAATTTCTGCAGGCATGGTAGCGGAAAAAAACATAGTTTGTCTCACAGCAGGAATATATTTAATAATTCTTCTTACATCGTGAATCATTCCCATATCAAGCATCATATCTGCTTCATCAAGCACAAAATATTTTATACTATTTAAGCGAACAAATTTCTGATTGATTAAGTCAAGTAGTCTACCTGGAGTTGCCACCAGAATGTCAATTCCTCTATTCAGGGATTTTGTTTGTGGATGCTGGGATACACCACCATAGATCACCAGTGTTCTCAGACCTAAATGTTTCCCATAAGTTTCAAAGCTATCCGCAATTTGAATCGCAAGCTCTCTTGTTGGGGCTAGTATCAATGCTTGTATTTGTCTGCTTCCTTTTAAGTTTCTTTGTTCAGATGAAAGACCTTGTAAAATTGGTATGGCAAATGCTGCTGTCTTTCCAGTACCTGTTTGTGCACATCCTAATAAATCCATTCCTTTAAGTAGAGAGGGAATAGCTTTCTCTTGTATAGGCGTAGCTTCTGTGTATCCTTCAGTTGTTAAAGCCCTCTGAATGGGCTTAATGATATTTAAATTTTCAAATAACAATAGTATTTCTCCTTTTAGTCTTTATTTTAATTAAATATTGTGATTGACAAACTATCTAGTGTTTATTTAGAGATAGAAACAAATAGCTCAAATAAAGAACGCATCAATACATCTTTTTTCTATAAAATTATTATATCCATTTATTTATTTAAGAATCCGATACGTTTTTTTGTTTTTAAAAGCGCTTCGTTATATTGTCTTGTTTAATTAAGTTTTTTATCAGTGGTATCTTATTGTGCATTCACTTTTTTCTTCAATTACTTTTTTCATTGGGTCAGTATCATTCTTTAACTAAAATTCTCCTCCTTAATTTCCCCTAGAGAACCATTCAGGGCAGTTTCTGGTGGTTCAAAATATCTAGGGCACTGCAGTTGTCACTCATTCCGTCACATGGTATGAAACACCTTTGTTTGATAAGGTGTTATTTTGTGACGCTACCATGTACTCGTATCTCACCAATGTAAGGCTACTTGATACAGTATATACTATTAAGTAAGATTTGAAAACAAAGTATGAAAAACTAGGACCATGGAATGCATTTATGACAACAAATTCGCCCTTTTGTCCTGTAGTAAATTTTCTAATCTTACCTCTATGGATTAACGACATTAACAGGATTGTCCTCCATGAACTTTTCTAAGTTACTGATTGCAACATCCATCAAGCGAATTCTCGACTCCCTTGGCGCCCATGATATATGGGGTGTGATAATAATGTTTTTAGCTTGTAACAGCGGGTTATTAGCCTTAATAGGTTCTGATGACACCACATCTACAGCAGCTCCAGCTATCCTACCACTATTTAATGCCTCGGCTAAGTCTTCTTCAACAACTAAAGGTCCCCTAGAGGTATTGATTATCCTTACTTTCTTCTTCATTTTTGCAATGGTATCTTTATTAATGATCCCCTGTGTACTTTCAAACAATGGACAATGTAAGCTAATCACATCTGACTCAGCTAGTAATTCATCTAATCCTACATATTTAAAGGTATCACTTTCCAATGCTTTATTTTGACTTCTGCTATAGGCTACGACATTCATACCAAATGCTTGTGCAATTTTTCCTACCGCTTGACCAATTCTTCCATAACCAATAATGCCCATTGTTTTATCTGCCAGTTCAACCAAGGGGTAGTTCCAGAAGGACCAATCAGGGTTATTGGTCCAACTTCCTTTTTTAACCTCATCACTATGATCCCCGGCATGATGGCACAGCTCTAATAATAGTGCAAATGTCATTTGTGAAACTGCTGTTGTCCCATAGGTTGGTACATTTGTTACTATGACACCCTTTTCCTTGGCTGCCTCTACATCCACAACATTGTACCCCGTGGCCAGGAGTCCTATAAATTTTAAATTAGGCATTTCATTAAGTGCTTCCTTTGTTATGGGAGTCTTATTGGTAAATACAACTTCTGCATCTCCCACTCTTTCAATAATTTTATCCTGTCCACTTAAGTCATAGGATGTACGGTCATATACCGTTAAATCACCCATTTTCTCTAATCCTTCCCAGCTTAAATCGCCTGGATTTAGTGTGTATCCATCAAGTACAACAATTTTCATTATTTTTGCCTCCAATTTTTACTTTTGATTATATATGCTATTATCATAGTATATTTCATGAATTTTGTAAATATTGGCACCATTTCTTATTTATACCCTTTATCCTATGGAGATTCAGTTGAAACACACAATCTATATTTTTATATAAAAGTGACCCCCATTCAAAGGGAGTCCAGTCATTTTCATCTACTAAGATAGTGGGATTTCAACTAAAAGTTGATAATTTTGGCCTTGAATTTAGCCACGCTGTCGATTTGTCGTTCAACAGCTACTTCCAGTATTTCCATGATCAGTTCCTTATAGGACAATCCTGCCACCACCGCCATTTTAGGCAGATCACTATGCAAGTGTTTTAGCCCTGGCAAACTGTTAATTTCAAGAATATATGGGCGCTCATTTTTAACAAGAACATCTACCCTAGCAATATCCTTACACCCTAGTACATCAAATGCCTTTGAAACATTCTCCATGATTGATTTTTCCAATGCCATACTGATGGATGCCGGACAATGATATTTTGTCTGATCACCAAAGTTGTTTTTCACTTCAAATGTATAAAATTTACCATGTTCTTCTGGTATATCTTCAAAATCAATCTCCATAATGGGTAAAATCCTTTTACTTTCTCCATTACCGATTACACCCACAGTGAATTCTCTGCCTTCGATAAACTCTTCCACCAAAACTGGAGGTTCATATTGCCGCAACAATTCCGATACCTTTTTCATTAAACCCTGCTCATCGTACACCACACTATCTACATGAATACCAAATCCCGACCCCTCGCAGGCAGGTTTGGCGATCAATGGAAACTTTAAATTGGAGTCTAACTTTTCTTCTCCGGTTTGGAAAACTTGAAAAGCCGGTGTGGGAACACCATGGTATTGAAAAATTTTCTTTGCCATGGCTTTATTTAATGCCAGACTATGGGCCAAAATACCGGAGCCCACATAGGGGATGCCAAGCATTTCTAAGAGAGCAGGTATTTGTGATTGTCGGCTTTCACCTCTCACCCCTGTACTTAGATTAAAAACAATATCAACATCACTTTTGACTAAATTTTCAGATATTTTTTCATCAACCTGAATCTTCACTGTATTATGTTTTTTGCTTAGAATTCTAAAAATTTGCTCCATGGTATCTTTCTTTTGTTGGTCAGCATATATAGCCTCTATATTGTTGGTTTCCGTGTTTGGACCGTCGAATATTAACCCTACTTTGTTATACATCAAAATCTCTCCTCATTTTTTAAACATTACACAATTCTCCCTTGGGAGTTACTTCGTTTCTAAAACTAGTATTTATGCTCAGCCAACATTTTCTGCTTGACTATATATTCTACTTCTTTTACATTTTTGCTTGCATAATCAACCACTTTATCCGCTTTTACTGGATTATTAGCTTCGTCTACAATTTTAACGCCACCCTTTATAGGCTTTGTCTTCCAAGCTCTCACATGTTTAAACTCTTCAACCTCTCCCCATAAATAAGGGGCTGGCAGAAATCCAGCAGCAAAGATTTTATAAAAGCCCTCTGGCGAATATGGATTTTTGATGTGTTTTTCAATACCGGATATCATTGTTTTTGCAGAATCTAAAAGTTCTAATACTCGTCCTTGAATATCTATATTTTTACTCATGTCTTCTACTTTCCCTTGTCTTCTTAATTCCCGGTATTTCTGTAGTGAATATTGGGTAATCTTAATACTTTCATTAATAATGTCTGGTGTTGCTAAATGGGATGCTTCTGAGTAACTTACCACATGAATCATAGGCGGGCTTGTTTCATTATGAGGATCGATATCATCCATCAAGGCTGCTACGGCTGCTAATTGCATTTTAGCTTCATTTAGATCAGGCTTGAAATAGTCTAACCCAGCCCTAGGTTGCAATACAACTCTAAAGTTCTGGTCTTCTAGTCCCTTAACTAAGGCAAGCATGGCCCTGGATTTAGCTAGATCTTGAATTCCCCATGTGAATCTAGGTGTGTTTAGCATATTTTGCAGGATAAGTGTTTTTACCCCCATTTTTTTTGCAAGCTTTGCAGATAGATATGCTGAAACGATATAAGTGACATCATCTGCTCCCCTAAAAGCAAAATGATGTGGTACATTTGGTTCAAATGGTTTACCTGTTTTTGCAATGTATTTAAGTGTCTCGATATGTTGATTTAAATTTGTATATAAATCATAGGGACCTCTCTCATCTACCTTATTAAACCACCACAAGGACAAAGCGTGCCAACATATATTCAGATTTTTTTCATGCATCTCAGCCAATTGGGGTATGTTTTTTGTTCCTGCATAGGTTCTTACCAAAAGAGGTTTAGCTGCTTCTACAATCATTCTATATTCTTCTGGTGAGTTTACGGGAACCCCACCTCCATTTGCCTTGTCTTCCCAGTCTTCACCAAAATTTGATTGGGTTAATTGTGAGCTTCCGATTGATAAAATGTCCAAGTATTTTGTATCAGCCAAATATTTCGCCCAAGATATAAATTCTTTCACAGAATCAAGTCTATCAACAGATGAGGAATAAGGTCCTACATGTGCTCTCATAAGAGGGGTGGACGCCGTTTTCATATTGTTGTCAATTCTTTTCATCACCGAGTCATTCTTTGTCCCATAGTCCACATAACCGGATTTATCCACGGGCATAAAACCATCATAGGCCTGGGCGTTGATAACATCTTTACCAAACTCCATGCGCAGATCATCATATAAACTGCCTTCCATAATGTCCTTTGGAATTCGTTCTTCTGGAACATCCATTTTTGCTAGTGATTGACGAACTGATTCTCCACCTTTAAAGGTTTTGACAAATCCTTTTTGTTCTTTATCAATGATTTCCGATGCTTTAGGAAGACCCCCAAAAAATACAGCTTTAATTGGGCCCCCTTGATAGGATAAAAAGTTACTGCTTTGAAGCTCATTCATAAAATGTCCTACCATATTAACCGCTTCATCTTGATCTAATCTATAGCTCAGGCCTATTCGACTAATTTTATTGCATTTAATCCAATCTAACACAATTTTTTGATTCACTTCATATTTAAAATCATTCATGGCTTTTGCAATGACTTCATCCCCAATAATGACTTCATAACCACAGTCACGCAAAAGCTCAGCGGCTGAATTGATACCTAGTGTATGGGCATCGAGAGACGGTTTTACAAAAGCAAATATATCTGTATCTAGTGCAAACATTATTCATTCCTCCTCTGAAACAAGTCCCTAAAATCATTATTCTGACTAACATCCAAACGGGAACTGAGATTCCTACCCGTCTTCCTAAAATTAACATCGGTTAGACTAGATGCTAAGTCAATAATAAGGCTTGTATTTTTCATTTCTAGCCCTAATTTCTTCCCCGTCGCCTCTAATGGCACAAGGCCACAAGGGACATCTTCAAAAATATATCTGTGATTTATTGAGCCAGGGGCAAGAATTGACTTATATATCTCATTGTTTTGAATGCACTCATATAGACTTTGTCCTTGTACGTGGTACGTTCTTTTCATCCATTCCTGGGTGGTTTCAACTTCTAATCCTAACTCTTTTGAAACCAATACCCTTTCTTGATCTATCTTTTCAATTAGTCTTCCCACAGATGGTGTGATGCCATCATAATAGTATTTATATATATTGCTTTCATTTTCTGTCCAACCAGTATTTAATAGTAATGGGGCACAGTGTAGGATCATACCTACATTTCCAATAGAGGTTTCAATCATAGATCTTGCTGGAATAAAGTATTTTTGAAGACACTCTGGTAGTCTTAAAATAATTTTTTCGTTCTCCTTTGCATCAAAAGTCGAAATCAATACATCTGACTTCAGTGCAATGATGTTCACTGCGTCTTCCTTTGTTTTTCTACAAGTATAGATAATGGTTTGTGTCTCAGCGATGGTTTGCTTAAAGGTCTGGTTATACTTCTCATAGTTTTCTTGAAACTCTAATGCGCCAAATGTTCTTCCAGGATTTAATACAATCAAAGTTTCTTTTTTGATGTGCATAGCAATTTGTTCAGCCATTTCCTTATGTGAATTAGCTGGGGTCGTGATTAAAATGACATCTGGATTTTCAACAGCCTTTCCAATGTCATCGGTCACTAAATGGATTTTAACTTCACCATCTATGACACCTTTACAGTAAATCACATGTGTCTCCAGTAATTTTCCGATGGTTTCTTTTGAACGATTCCATAGTGTCACATGATTGCCTTCTTTGCTTAGGTGTGTAGCCATTGCAAGACCCGAATTACCTGCACCCATAACCGTAACATTCATCCCTATTCCTCCCTCTATCAAAATTTGGAACTTTATATATTTAAGTAAAATCCAATAGACATTTCCTTTTGACTCCTTACGGATCTATTTATGAGAAACTATTATCCGCATTTTTATTGGATCCGATGACAAAGGTCCACCCGATTATTTTTCTTCCCTCTCGATTTGCGTGTTTTATATTGACCACTATGTCTGTCAACTCTCCTATCTCTTCCAGGGATTTGTCAACAACCTTTTCCTTTAAATCGTTTGTTCTTTTGTAAGAATCAGGGGCAATTGTTAGATGACTTTTTATTTCGTCAACTGTTAGGGTTCTCTCGCCATCTGGTAAACATTGTTTGAATAACTCATAGAGTCTGATTGTATGGGTTGATCTAAGAGCCATAATATTCCCAAGTGTGTACTCTGTATATTTTTCCTGTAGCGTGATCAACTCTGGCTTTATCTTTGGATCAAAAGATACTTTTACAGTTCCACCACCCATTTTTGTTTCCACAGATGACATCAATGCAACACGGATCCGTCTGTCACCTCTTTGAATTGTGACGATTTTTTGCATGAGTCTTTCTCCTGCCTGCTGTATCTGATCGTAGACGTTTTTACTTGTGGTTCCAGGCATTTTCATAAACTGTGAAATCGATATCTCATACTCTTTTAAATCATCATCCTTGCGTATCATCGATAAAACACATGTAAATAATTTTAACTCCATAACTGTGAAGGGATTTTTCAACAGTATTTTTGTCGCCATCCATTCACTTAGATCGTTTGATTTTTTAAACTCATCTTCTTCTGTTGCTGTCACGTCCACGCCTCCCCATATAGCCTGATTATAATTTTAAGTATAAACAATATTACCGAATTTGTAAAGGGTGTACTTTCGTCATTTAATTTCATTTCTCTCACTTTACGCGGTATAGCACATTCTAAAATTCAAACCACAGACCTATTCAAAGGATTTTGAAGATTGTAATAAAAAAAACCAACACAAAGTGTTGATTTCAGTAAGGCGATGTAGTGGGCTTCATCAAAGTAAGGAAAATCCACCTTCCCAGAGTATGCCTCTGGAGGAAATCCTAAGAAGTCTCTCAATTCAATTCTTTATCAATCAATGCCTTGTCTCACTTGTTTTTATTATATCAATGATTTTTTCAGCCTGGGGGGATCTCAAAAATGTCAAGGTCGTTTCAGGTACCAATTTTTCTATTTGCCCCCAGTCATCATTCTTAATAAGAGCCCTTACCGCGGAAGCACTTATGGCCCGTTCATCAATATCAAAACGCTTAAGTATTTTTAACGCCACTCCAAAATTAGGTAATACCTCTAGTAAAGCTTTGTTGTATCCATCTGTAGTCGCACAAAATGGCTCTGTCCCCACATATCTACTCTTAATGTTAAAAGCAGGGGCTATATATTTACCAAAAATACCTGCATCTAATTCTTTAAAAGCTTTGTCTTTCTTTTCATCTTCCTTGATAAAATATGATGGAAATGTGTTTGCAGATATAATATAGTTTCCTCCTGGTAATACGTGGACATTTCTAAGATGTTTTGTTCCCTCTTTAACTAGATTATATCTCACATTAAAAGGAAATAAAGAGCGATCTTCTTCTACAATAAAGACAACAACAGATTTATTTTCCTTAGAAGCTATTTCTATCAAATTTTGATGACCTAGGGTAAATGGGTTGCAATTCATGACGATAGCAGCTTTCTCTTCATTTCCTAATTGAGATTTATTAAACATATTTTTGATATATTTCTCTATATTAACTAAACCAGACTCAAGTAAAATAACATCATTGGTAGCATATATTTCATGATAACCGAAGCCTTCAAACAAGTGTCTATTGGAAGGTTTTGTAAAAATGAATGTTTGGTATATTCCTCTATCAAACATTTCATTTGTAATATGAGTGATTAATTTTGATGCAATTCCTTCTCCTTGTAGTGCTTCTTTTAATGCAAATGATTTAATTACATTTCCTGCAAAAGAACATGTTCCAACAATCCTATCTTGAATCCTGGCAACAAGTGTATATTCTACATCTTTATCTAATGTGAGATCAAAGTGTGCTAAAAATGCTTCAACCTCTACTTTTTCCGCTGTTTGTAAGTTTATTTTTTGAAATTTTGCTTCATACATAAAATTACCCCTTTATTTTTTTGATTACATCGATAAATGTCCCGTCCTATTGTCAACAACTGCAATGATTTGTTCTTCCTGTTTTAGCATCAAATGTCTGCCTATCATATTTTGTGCATCTGCTACTGCATAACTCTTAAAACCCTAGGGGGATTTTATCTCTTCCATTAATCTTACCATAGATCTCCCAGATTGATCTAGCAATAAATGTGATATTATTCTTTACCCTCTAACTTCAACACCTGCTATTTTCTCATAGTACTTAATAATTCCAGTATGGTCCTCTTTGGATTTGCCTTCTTCCTTCAGTGTTTGCATTATCTCGAATATTTGATTTGTTAAAGGCAAGGGTACATCAATTTCATCACCTGTATCCAAGGCATTTAGAAGATCTTTGATATGCAATTCTAATCTAAAACCCGGCTTAAAATCACCGGCTTTAATCCGTGGAAACTTTTTATCTAACACAGAACTGCCTGCTGATCCGCCTCCGATGGCCTGAAAGACATTTTCAGGATCAACACCTGCTTTTGTTGCAAGCACCATCGCTTCTGACATGGCAGCGATATTCAATGCCACAATGATTTGATTAGCAAGTTTCGTAACGTTTCCACTGCCGATCTCCCCGACCCTCACAACAGAGGAGCCCATCACAGCTAAAATATCCTTTACTCTTTCAAAAACTGCCTCAGGTCCACCCAGCATGATTGCAAGGGTTCCATCAATGGCTTTCGCTTCTCCTCCACTGACAGGGGCATCAAGCATTTCTACTCCCTTTTCTTTAAGCTTTTTAGCAATTTCTTGGGATGCCAAGGGGGCAATGGAACTCATATCAATAATAATCATTCCTTCTCTAGCACCTTCTAGGACCCCATCTTTTCCAAGTATGACTTGCTTTACATCAGGGGAGTTAGGTAGCATTGTGATGATTACCTCTGTTTTTTGCGCTACATCCTTTGCTGAACTCCCTACCTCAGCCCCTGCCTCTGCTAATTCTTGCTGAACCTCCTTCCGGTTGGCAAATATGGTTACCCGATATCCCGCCTTTAGTAAATTCTTTGCCATGGGTTTTCCCATCACTCCTAATCCAATAAACCCTATCTTCATCATAAAATCCCTCCCTTATTATTTAATACATTACCCTTACGTATATCATACCAAACTTGAAGTTTTCATGATAGATAAGCAACTCAATGTTGCTTATATGCTAAATCGATTGATTGTTATTTGTAGACCTTGCGCCAATTGAGTTAATGTTTGAATGGAAGAAGCAATTTCCTCCATAGAAGCAGTCTGCTCTTCCGTTGCCGCTGATACACTATGAATCTCCTCTGATACATCTTTACTTTTCTGCTCAATTTTACTTGTGGATAACGATACATCATGGCTTCCTTCAGCTACTTCATTAATCGCTTCTGTAATCGTTGAAACTTGAAGATTTACAGTAGTAATGAAATCAACGATATCATTTAATGAATTGCCAGCATTATTAACATTTTTTGAACCTTCTCCAACAATAACGTTGTTTTCCTTTATAACATAATTGATTTCAGCAAGTTTGCTTTGTATTTCCTCAATCAAATTCTTAATTTCCATTGTTGATTCTTTAGAGTTTTCAGCTAGTTTTCTTATCTCATCAGCTACAACAGCAAAACCTTTACCTGCTTCCCCTGCTCTGGCTGCCTCAATTGCTGCATTTAAGGCCAACAAATTTGTTTGGTCAGCGATATTTTGTATTGTTTTAACAATCTCATCCATTTTAGCCGAACTCATATTAATTTGATTTAAAGAAACATTCATTTTATTACTACTTTTTTCTAACTTATCCATACTCATCATTGCATTTTGGGTTTCTCTTTTACCCAATAAAGCACTTTCATTTGATTTTTTACCTAAAAGTTTAATTTCTTCTGCATTTTTAAGAATTTCTTCTATACTAGCCGCAATTTGTTGTTGAGCTGCTGTCACACTTAACACTTCATTTAACTGTTCCTCAGCACTTTTAACTACTTCAGTAGAGGAACTAGCCACACTTTCAGATGCTTCTGCCGATTGTTGTGTAACTGCTGACAATTCTTCCGAAGAATCCGATACTTGATCTGCAGAGTTTTGAACTTCATGAATTAATCCCTTTAGATTTTCCATAGTACCTAATAAGGCATTGCCTAACTTTTCCTCTGGTGTACTCACTACTTGCATATCGATAGTCGCACCAAAAATACCCTTAAACTCTCCTTTATGAAAATAGGGTATGGCGACTACAAGTGATAACTTGTCTGTTATCTTTGAAATCACAATATCAGAAATTTGAGATTTACCAGTTTTTTTTGCTTCTTGAAAATACTTGCGTTCACCATTATTAGCTAAATTTTTTCCTAAGGAATTATAAATTTGTTGACCCGTTACATCAGTAATAAAGAACAAAGCGATTTCTTTGTACTTTAACAACATTGTACTTTGATTTTTATTAATCATTTTCATGTCGTAGTTACTGTTACAATAACTATTACTCAGTTGTGTTAAATACCCTTCAATTCTATTTAAGTTTCTTTTGGTACCAGCCCCAATAGAAAGTTTAGAAGATAAGTTCCCCTTTGCCATTTCTTCAATTATTTGTATTATTTTTACTGTCTTTTTCTCTTTATTTTTACTTGAATAGAAGTCAAATATAAAGAGCAAAAATATGTACGTTAAAAAAAAAGCGTATATCATATTTGAATCCATGGATTGGAACAGATTAATTACAAAAAAGATAATAAATGGTATGAAATAGATACAGTATCTAACATAAGCTAATAATCTAGTCATCATTATCGCCCCTTCCTTTTCATTTATATTTTCCTAAAAGTCAGCATAAAATTAAATCATGTACAACTTCATCTAAAAATACGACATTAGTGAATCATTCTGAGAGTAAAAACTTTCTCTGAATTAAATCTCATTTATAAAATGATGGTCAACAATACTGATATGGTGCCAACACTTAATAATGTCGTAATTAATGTAATTGTTGAAACCAATTGAGGCTTTGCGTTGAATTGTATGGCAAACAAAGTTGTTGATACAGCCGAGGGTGTGGCTGCTAAAACTAACAGCACCTTTCCAGTGACACTCTGAAGATCAAAGAATAACGGTATCAATATGAATGCCATCAATGGGTATATAAATAGCCGTAAAATAACAGAGGTCGTAATGAACTTCCAATCAAATACTATTTTTGCCTTACTCAGCTGTATCCCTAAAATAATTAATAGGGTTGGTATCGCCGCTTGACCCAGCAACTCAATAGGCTTCATCATAAAATCAGGAGGCAATAGATTAAAGTTTTTCATTAAAATGGCAACAATCAAGGCAATAAATCCTGGCATTTTCAGCATATTCTTTAAAGAATCCTTTATGTTGTTTTCACTGTTAGAGGCAAAATATACACCGGCAGAATTTATTAAAAAGGATTGAAAAACCGTAAAAACCACAGCTCGTTCAAATCCAATATTTCCAAAGGCAAATAGGACGATAGGCAATCCATAATTTCCAGTGTTGGGGAAAACCGTACTTAATAGCAAAGGGCTTCTCATGTTCTGTGGATATTTTAATAAGAAATGATTCACCATGTAAACAATTGCGGTACAACTGATAAATAAAAGTGCAGCATAAATAATCACCTTAATAAATTCATCGTTTTCTACCCTTGCGGTAATCATAGAATTGAAATAAAGCGCCGGATTAAATATATATATAGCTAATCTTGAGGGGGCTTTCATATCAATCTCACTGTTTCTCCCAAATACATATCCTAGGCCTATAATCATAAATACTGGAAATACAATACTAAAAAACACCAAATAGATCACCTCAATCCTTTTTTTTTCACACATGAATCAGAATATGGTCTTTCCTGATGAACCTGGTTTTACCCTAGAAAAATAGAACTCCCCGTAGGGGAGACTCTACTTTTCTTCATGCTTATGAATATAATATTGTTTAATCCCACCGTAGGAAATCATTTCTAAAACAAAGGGAGGTAGCTCATCTCCTTGTATTTCTGTAGTAACCGTATTATTTTTTATGGTGCCTGTACTTAATGTAACCTCTAATTCTTCTCCTTCTTTGACAAATTCAGTTATATTGGCGCAAGTAATCAGAGGCAAACCAAGATTAATGGCATTTCTATAAAATATTCTTGCAAAGGAAGGGGCGATCACTGCGGCTACACCAGCTGTTTTCAGTGTAATCACCGCATGTTCTCTACTGGAACCACATCCAAAGTTTTTATCTGCCACAATGATATCTCCTGGGTTAAATCTTTTATAAAAGTTAGGATCCACACCCTCCATGGCATGCTTTGCAATGTCATTGGGGTCCACAAGTTCTAAATATCGTCCTGGGTAGATTTGATCTGTGTCAATGTTTTTTCCTACTACAATGGCTTTGCCTTTAATCAAATCCTTCATTATGCCTCTCCCCCTTTTCCGCTCATTTCAATATAACCTCTAGGATCCGTTATTTTTCCAGTGATGGCGATGGCAGCGGCTGTAGCCGGTGAAACAAGATAAATATCCGCCTCTGTACTTCCCATTCTACCGGGGAAATTACGGCTAGATGTCGTGGCACAGACTTCTCCTGGTGCCAATAGGCCTTGATGCGTCCCTAAGCATGGCCCACAACCAGGGCTTGTAAATGTGGCTCCTGCCTTAATGAGGGTGGTCATATACCCTTTTTCAATGGCTTTTTCTAACACTTCCTTTGAAGCAGGTATTACAAGCAATCTTGTATCCCTATGAATTTTATTGTTTTTGATGATCCTAGCGGCTACTTCAATATCCTCTAATCTTCCACCAGTACAGGTTCCGATAAAAACCTGATCTACTTTTACTTCTTTTATTTTATCTATATCTACACCATTATCAACACTATGGGGTAGGGCAACCTGGGGCTTCAAATCTTCTACATTAAAGGTGTATGACGCTGCATATTCATAATCATCATCGGTTTTGAGGATTTCAAATGTCTTACCTGTTCTTTCCTTCACATAGGCTATGATCTTTTCATCGGGTTGGATGTAGCTGGTTTTAGCTCCCATCTCAACAGCCATATTGCATATTACCATTCTCTCGGCTATACTCATTTCCGCTACAGTCTCTCCAGTATATTCTATGGCTTTGTAAACAGCTGCATCAGTTCCCAGCTTGCTTAATATATGCAGGATAACATCCTTTGCCATTACCCCAGATTTTAATTTTCCATTAATCTCGATTTTAATGACTTCCGGAACCTTAAACCATAGCTCTCCTGTGAGCATAATCGTTGCTAGATCCGTAGCCCCTACCCCGGTTCCTAAAGCACCAAAGGCGCCATGGGTTGTGGTATGGGAGTCCGTGGCCACTAATATCATGCCGGGCCAAACCAATCCTTCCTCAACCATCACTTGATGACAAACCCCTTCATTCACATCAAATAAATGCTTTATCCCCTGTTCCTTACAAAACTCCCGCATCTCTTTTTGATTTGATGCAGCTTGGATGCTAGGAGCAGGTGCATAATGGTCTAATATAAATGTGATTTTATCAGGGTCCCACACCTTGGTCCCCTTCATTTCATAAAAAGATTTAATCGTTTGTAGATATAAATCATTTACTTCAGCCAAATCAATCTTTGCCTGTATAATTTCTCCTGGCTTCACTTCCCTTTTTCCAGAAGCCCTAGCCAATACTTTTTCAATTGCATGCATTTCAATTCCTCCTTTTTTAGATATTAACATATAGATAAAAGTAGTCATATATGACTACTTTTATCTACTACTTTGTTTTTATTAAAGCTATAAATTTGTTAGATTACTGTCCTCTACAGGATTTTCTATCATAGGAATAAATTAATCAATATACCCGCCAGGATTAGCATAAATGCCCCACCAATCCGAGATGAAATCTGAGCAAATGGCATAAGTTCCATTCTATCTGATGCTGAAAGTACTGCAACGTCTCCAGTACCACCCATGTTAGCCATACATAATCCTGCAGTTATGGCTGCTTCTATAGGGTAAAATCCAACTAATCTGCCCACAAATCCTGAGCCGATTATGGCACCAAATACTGCTACTGCAACTAATACAAGATACTGTATGGTAAATGCTGCAATAATCTGTCCTAGGTTTGTATAAGAAACACCAATTCCTACTAAAAGTGCTCCTGTGGTATAGGTCATAATAAACTGGAACCATTGACTTGCACCTATTTCATATTTTCTAGGCATCAATCCGAAAGCTTTTACGATTGCAACAGATATAATCATCAATGCATAAGGATGAACCGCTGGTATAAATTTACCTAGTATGTTCCCCCAAGTAAAAAATACAGTGGCCATCAATAGGCCCATTCCCATTAGCTTGTAGTTTATAGGTGTTTCTACTTCTTTTATATCCTCTTCATCTTTCTGTTTATCAATTAGTAGTTCTCCATTTCCTGTTAGCTCCGGTCTTATTTTACCAAGCTTGTTTAGCAGGCCAGCTGCCACAATAGCTAAGGCATTTCCCATTGCTAATGCGGGAACCATAATAGAGAGAACATTTTCTGGCTCCAAATTCATAGGTCCAGCGAATATTTGAGACAGTGGAACCGCACCGGCACCCATTCCCCCACCCATGATAGGTAAGGCAATAAATAACATGGCATCTTTAGCTCCAAAGCCGATTAGAGCTCCAGCTACTCCAGTTAAGGCCATGGCTACAACAACGCCACCTATGATTGCTGGTAAATATCTTGCTGCTGCTTTAATCAGAAGCTTTCTATTCATTCCTAAAATACTTCCTGTGATCAGAGCTGCGATATAAAAGTTTAACCATCCGCCACCCCTCATAAATGTATCCATAATGGTTACAGTATTTTCAGGAAGTATATTATAGTATACCAATGCTGAACTACCAAATATAATGACGATGGCGCCTCCACCTAAATAACTCTTTACAATTGGTGTATTGTTTCCGATTTCATTGAAGATGGCCCCTAAAATAATCATAGAAGCAAAGCCACCGATCATCCCTCCTGGTAATGCATCTGTTAGCATCGCTAGCAACATGACTCCTGCCATTAATAAGAACAGTGGTAATTTAAATCCGATGATCTCGTAGTCAAGTATTCCATTGGATGTTTGAAGCTTTTCTTGATTTTTACCGGTCATTTCTTTTCCCCCTTAATTTACTTTTTTGCAACGCCACTTTCTATAGCTGCTTTTGCTACTGCAGCCGCAACCTTTTCTACAACTCTTTGGTCAAATGCATCTGGAATCACGTATTCAGCCGTAAGGTCTTTTTCCTCGATAATACTGGCAATCCCATAGGCAGCTGCCAGCTTCATCTCTTCGTTTATATCTGTTGCTCTGACATCCAATGCCCCTCTAAATATTCCTGGAAAAGCAAGTACATTATTTACTTGATTTGGAAAGTCTGAGCGTCCTGAACCAACAACCTTGGCACCTGCTTTTGTGGCTACATCAGGCATAATCTCTGGTATCGGGTTTGCCATGGCAAAAATAATCGCGTCTTTGTTCATACTTTTAACCATTTCTTCCGTAACGACATTGCCAGCTGATACTCCTATAAACACATCAGCATTTGTCATTGCGGTTTTCAAATCACCCTTTCGAACACTCTTATTTGTTATTTTAGCCATTTCTTCCTTACTACTATTGTTCTCAGGTGCGCCTGGATATAAAATCCCTGCTCTATCACAGAGTAGTATGTCCTTTGGGTTCATATTGAGCAGCATATTTGTGATGGCTACACCGGCAGATCCCGCACCATTCACAACAATGGTGGCATCTTCCATCTTTTTGTTTGCTACCTTAAGTGCATTAATTAATCCAGCCACAACTACGATGGCAGTTCCATGCTGGTCATCATGAAATACAGGAATGTCCAGCTCTTCTTTAAGTCTTTTTTCGATTTCAAAGCATCTAGGGGCTGCGATATCCTCTAGGTTAATGCCTCCAAATGTGGGTGCCATTAGCTTTACTGTCCTTACGATTTCTTCTACATCCTTAGTGTCTAGACAAATAGGAAAAGCATCCACGTTTGCAAACTCTTTAAACAAAATCGCCTTTCCCTCCATGACTGGCATTGCTGCTTCAGGTCCAATATCTCCCAGACCCAGTACAGCGGTCCCATCTGTCACAACCGCCACTAAATTCCCCTTAGAGGTATACTTGTAAACGTTATCCTTATGCTCATTAATTCTTTTACAGGGCTCCGCAACTCCTGGGGTATAAGCTACACTTAAGTCATGACGGTTTTTTACCGAAACCTTTGATGTGACTTCGATTTTACCTACCTTTTCTTCATGAAGCTTTAAACTCTCTTCTTGTAAATTCATGTAAACATCATCCTTATCCTTATATTTTGAATCTTTTGTATTTGTAATAAGAATACAGGGAAACGGCAAAAAAATAAACATTTAGAAAGTATTCTAAATGTTTAGTAAATTAAAAATTATTTGACACTTTTTTAACAGCGTTCATTTCTGATTATATATTTATATAAATGTCGTGGTCTCCCTATGGAACCATATTCAATCTCTAGTTGCAATTCATCAATTTCCACTAGATATTCCAGGTATTTTCTTACGGTTACCCTTGAAACCTTCATCTTTTCAGCTACCTCTTCGCTTGTAAAATAGGCCTCTTTATTTAGCTCCATAAAGCATCTGATTCTTTCAAGTGTGCGCTTATGAAGCCCTTTTTGGAGTCTATTTTCTGGGCTTTTATTATTTTGCTTTGTGATCCTATCTAGATCCTCCTGTTGGATTACATTTTTACCCTTTAACAGCTCATATCGTCCACGATAATTTTCTAAGGAACTCTTGAGTCTTTCATATTCAAAGGGCTTAATGAGATAATCTACTGCCCCAAGCTTGAACACATCGTCAATGCTTTCCGCTTCCTTAGAGGCTGTCACTAAAATAACATCTGCTTTAAAGAATCGTTTTCTCATCTCCTTTAAAAAACCAATCCCATCTAGTTTAGGCATATAGACATCCAAGATGATTAACTCTATTGGATTGGTTTTCAGAAGCTCTAGTGCTTTTTCCCCATCTGTGGCTGTGGCCACCACTTTAAAACCATTAATACTTTCAACATATCTTTTATTTAACTGTAATACCATTGGATCATCTTCAACAATTAATACATTTATCATAGTTCCTCCCCCTTTGGAAGAATAATACTAAACTTTGTTCCTTTTTCCACATGATCTATAACTGTAATGTTTCCCCCTAGATTTTCAACCATTTCCTTTATAAGGGCTAAGCCTATTCCACGACTTCCTTCCTTTGTTGAAAAGCCTCGATCAAAAATATAGGGTCTATCTTTTTCTTCTATTCCCACACCTACATCCTTAACCTCAATCCTTATGTTTTCCAGGGACTCTCTTATACTGATATCGATTGTTTTGTCCTCTTCCCGACTATTACTTACAGCGTCCATTGCGTTTTCAATTAAATTTCCTATGATTGTAATCAAGGTGTTACTATTAATGATGTCTTTTCTTTTTTCTAGACAACTATCCTCAGAAATATTCATGGTGATGCCTAATTCCTTAGCGCGACTAACCTTTCCTAGCAAGAGGCCGATAATAGCAGGATCCTTTATTTTTTCTGTCACTAGGCTAATAATCTGTTGCTGATTTTCTCTTACATTCACTATAAATCTTTTGGCCTCTTGTAATTCCCCTATTTCCATTAGTCCCAATATCACATGAAGCTTATTCATAAATTCATGGGTATTGGCCCGTAAAGCGTCAACAACTAATCTAACACCAGTAACCTCCTCGGCTAACCGGGTAATCAGGGTCTTATCTCTAAATGTAGATATCGCCCCTACAATTTTTTCTCCGTCTGTGATGGGCACGCGATTTGTGATGATAAATGTATTATTAATCACCTGTTCCCGATTATATTCAGCAATACCAGTACGCAGGACTTCAGGTAACCTACTGGTGGGAAAAACATCCAATACATTCTTACCAATCACATCTGTATTTTGTGTTCCTAGAAGCTTTGTAGCTGAATCATTTATCAATGTAATCTGTAGATTTTCATCAATTGCAATGATACCCTCATGGATCGCATCTAACATCCCCTGCTTTTCCAGATATAGCTTTGATATTTCCTCTGGTTCCAGTCCCAGTAGAATTTTTTTAATATTCCTTGCCAATAAAACGGCTCCAATAATGCCTAAAAATAGTCCGATAGAAGAAACAAGCATAATGGTAATCACTCTTTGCCTTCTGATGCCACGAATTGTTTGGGTGAGGTTTGCCGTCATTACAAATCCCAATTGTTCATGGGTATCAAGATCATAAACAGGTACAAATGCTCTTATTTGCCTCCCTAATGTTCCTGTGGCTTCCGAAAGATAAGAGTCACCATGCTCAAGTACCCGCAACTCATCTCCTCCCACAAATCTTTGTCCTAACCTTTCACGGAGATTGTGACCATATCTTAGCCCTTCCATATCGGCTACCACAATCACTTCCACTTGTTCAGTTGTTGCCAATATTTTTTCAACAAAGGGTTGTATGGCACTTTCCTCGTAATCTCCAGTTCGTATCCCCTCAATCACAATGGCGCTATTGGCTAACACCTGGGCTACGTTCATTATATTGGTATCCATTTCTCTTTGAATATTGGAAACCATCTGCCTTGTGGCAAAATACATCGTTGTATAGATAGAAATCGTCACAATGACAATCACTAACACAGTAATTTTTGTTTGTAGTTTTATGGGAACTCTTTTCATAAAAAACACCTTCTTCTTAGAAAAACTATGATTCTATTATATCGAATTATTACCCTTTTGAAACATAGAATGTCTTATTTTTATCCATCACGGCAATATGAGCCATTGGTCCACCAAATCCTAATCATACCATAGTTTGTTTTATAATATAGTTCTCTTTATTCCCTGCTTATCCTTTTTAAATGTAAATATGGACACACAATAATAATTAATTTCCCATTACTCCCAGGCTGCCAACACAGCTGTATCTATCACATTAAAAAAATGGTATTATAATATGTGCCATAAACATAGATGGTTCTTGGCATTTACATACGAGGAGTGATATTATGAGACCTGTTATTGGCATAACCTGTGCCTGGAGTGAAGAAACATGGGCTAAATCCGAGGAAAGTGGTTACTATTATGCAGGAAAACCATACATTAAAGCCATTTACGAGAATGGAGGTATTCCTTTATTAATCCCCCCAGAACTGGCAGAAAATAATATAGATCAAGATGTAGAAGGAATACTAAGAAAATTAGATGGAATTGTTTTTTCAGGAGGAGGCGATGTGAAAAAGTTTCTACCTCATGATCATCCTACTCTACAGTCCCAACAACCCAAAAGATATTATTTTGAAAAAAAACTTATGTTTGGAGCATGGGAAAGAGATATCCCAGTGTTAGGAATTTGCAGAGGACATCAAATGATCGCTGAGGTATTCGGAGGCACATTATTCGAAGATAACATAAAAGGACATAAACAAGATATTCCAGGAAATCAAATATGGCATGAGACCATGGTAGAAAAGGATAGTTACATCTATAAAATAATAGGAAAGGAAAATTGGAGTACCAACAGTTATCACATACAAGCTGTAGATATTGTTCCTTATGGATTCAAAGCATCTATACACTCCAAAGATGGTATCATAGAAGGAATAGAAGCACTTAATAAGAATTTCTTTATAGGACTTCAATTTCATCCAGAAGATTTATTACCAGATGATGAAAATTCTCGATTGATTTTCCAAAAACTGATACGAGAAGCTCAGAAAAAATCATCTTGTGAATCAATGTTTATATAGGGATGATAAACACTTGAGTAACATGCTTTTTCCTAATAACAGTCATAACACTATATGTTGAGTTCAGAGAAAATATAAACAAGGGAAGGTTTGTGAAAACCTTCCTTGTTGTTGAAATACAAATGGTTATTATTTTAAATGATGGACCTAGATCATCCATCAATAATCTAATCGTAAGACCCATTTCAATGCTTCTATATACATGCTCATAAACTTTTTCTGGGTTATGTTAGGAAAGACTCTTTTTATATCTGTAATACTCCAATTTAACATCTCACAATTAAGTACTATATGCAAGGATTGTCTAATTTCGTTGTTTCCTCCCAATAAAGCCTCCTTAACATCAATGGATAAGGGTAGTTCTTCTACTATTTCATTCATACTGCGATTAAGAAGAACATCGATAGATGAAAACATTCCTGTCAAAAAATATTCTATAGGTTTATTCTTCGTACCTTTCTCAGATGATAATAACTCCATTAATTTTCCTCTTATTAGACAATTTCTGATTAACTCTTTATTTTCTACAACCTGAATATCCTTTAACATCATTAGATAAACCCATTTTTTGACTTCAACTAGACCTAGTCTGATTAATGTATGTTTGATAAAATATGTTTGTTTTTTTGATTCAAAAAAGATAGAATTAGCTCCCTTTAACATTTTATATGAAAGACCTAGATCTGTCTCAATAATTTCTGTGATTTTTTGATATTCTGGTTCCTGCTGATTTAATTCACTTAATACCCTCATTAGAGTTGTATTTAGACCATCTATTTCTCTACCTTTCATAACCATAGGTTTACCAAAAAAATATCCTTGGAAATAATCATAGCCCATATTTAAAGCTAATTCGTATTCTTCTCTAGTTTCTACTTTTTCTGCTAAAAATTTAACGCTATTCTTGTACTGCTTTATTAATTGATGTTGCCTTGAATAATCTACATTATTAAATTCTACTTTAATAATATGAGCAATTTCTATAAGGGGCAGGTCGATTTCATTAAAAACAAAATCATCTAGAGCAATTATATAGCCTTTTTCCCTTAGCTTTTTACATGCATTGATTAACTTGTCACTAGTTTCCGCCCTCTCTAATATCTCTACAACAATCTTTTCTTTAGGTAATAATAAAGGGATCTCCCCTAAGATCATCTCTTTAGAAAAATTTATAAATGCCCTTGTTCCACTAGTCAATTCATAAAGCTCCATAGCAAAAAATGCATTATTGATTAGTGCTGCAGTCGATTGACTATCGTCAGTCCCTTCATAAAAATTGTTGATACTTCTACGATATAATAGTTCATATCCTAATACATTCATCTTTCTATCAAATATAGGTTGACGTCCTACATAAACCTCCATTAATTTATCCCCCTGGATTACTTTTTCTCGTGGCAATCAATGCTTGATCAATCTCCTTTTGAATTTTCAAGATATTTTCCTCTGAGTACTAGAACTATAGTCCTATAAAACTATAGTCCTATAACATAAATTATATATGTTTTTACCACAAAATTCTACAATCTATACAATTGTTTTCCATTATTTCAAAAAATGGTTATCTGCCAGTAACTTTATTAGAAAATACTTTGGATAGGATCTGCATTGGAATCTGTATAAGATATATGTTTCTCCGTAGAAACAGTTACAGCTCTTTTCATCAATTACACCTTCCTTCTGACCACATAGTTACCGAAGGAACAAAATAATATTTCATTGAAGTCACTAGCTGACTAACTTAAATAAATCTAAAATCAATAAAGTTCAGCACAGTTCATTACCAGTAGCATATAATGAGTTAAAAACTAAATTGGTTTGGAGGAATATTTATGTTGCATAGTCCGTATGTTAACTTCAGTCAAAAGAATGCTATGATCGTCTCTTCAGCATGGGGAGATGTAAACGGTGACGGGATACCAGATCATGTCTATCTTACAGGTGTGAAGACCATAGATAGTCCATTTATACAAAAAATCACTCTAGTGATTCAGGATGGAAGAACAGGAATGATGAGTTATGTTCCTCTTAAATCTAATGCTGGATATAACCCCACCCTGTTTTTAGGAGACTTTACTGGAGATGGAATCAAAGATATATTGATTAGTATTGCATCAGGAGGAAGTGGCGGAATTATGTTTTACTACATCTATTCTTATGTATGTAATACACCTAAATTACTATTTGATTACAATGTGTTTAACGAAGCTTATAAATATCAGGTTATCTACAAGGATTATTACAAGGTAGAAGTAATCAATGTCACCGAGGGTATTCGATATGTAATTGATATTTCCACTAGAGATCAGGATTACCTAAATGAAATATACGATGCCGAGGGTAAGCTTAAATCCCCAATAGAAGGATTTGTAAATCCACTAAGTGGCCTCTATCCCGTGGTTTTTGACTCTGATGGTGTATATGAACTACTGGCATATCAAAGAATTTCTGGCAGATTTGCTGCCGATGCTCTGGGATATGTTTTAACAACCTTAAAATGGAATGGCAGAAAATTTGCTTTGGTTAATCAATCTGTGGCCATTGGGGGATCACCAGTTTAATTTATCATCACTCCTCAATATAAAGATTTCTTTATTAATATCATAAAAAAACAGTGAACTCCCTATATATACTACATGTAGGGAATTTATCTATGGTTATCTACGGGAAAATCTCATTTCCATCCAATCTAGCCCAATCCAATCATCTGGTAAGCCAGTAGAGGTATTTGTGATGACTATTCTGTTTATTAGTCTAATATCTGGTATATCAAATATCAATGCACCCCAATTTACAAAGGGTCTACCATGCTCCAATGGAACTGGACCACGTTGAACAACTCTACCATTGATACTGATGGTAGCAGAATATTGTCTCACTGGGGAAGCTGCTCGGTCATCTAATTTCCAAGTTTCAAAAATGATTTTATTGATTTGAAAAACACCTGAATAGTCCAGCGATTACCATATATTCTAACGATTTCTTCATTAGATATAGATAAGTCAATACAAAGAATTGCTAGCCATTCATTCTGTTTATTGCCATTTTTAACGTAAACAAGCTTGACTGGCGAACCGTTCTTTGTTGTAACAATAATAGATCCTAAAATGTTAGATGGGCTCCTTTTGGATAAAAGCTTTCTTACTTCTTTCAAGGAATATTCCTTATTTTCAAAGGTGTATTTTTGCTTTACATCTTTAACCATTCCAATAACATACAGGCCTTCTTCCTTGATTTTCCTTAATACTTTGGATGCGGTTACTCTCTTTAGCTCAAGAAAGCATAGAGAAATCAACCAGAACAAAACTGTAGCCATCAGATCAATAGAAAACACACTTTATCCATGTCAAGTCTAATTTATACATAATAAAAATATCCTATCATTTTATCCCCAAAATATTTTATTATATGAATCTGCATACTCAAACACAGTGTATTTTCCATATCATAAGCAAATATCTCTACATCTTCAGGGTAAAGTGCTTTTAAAAAAGAGGTTATAGTTACAAAAGCATATCATTATCTTTTTCCCTAGAAGTTTAGCCAATTTAATACCCCCTTGTAATTTTCAAAAGGCACTATTCAGTCAGTATCGACTAAAAGTGCCTTTATTGTACTACTCTTTAATTTCTTCAAGTATGAGCCCATAAAGTTTTCCACCCATTTTAAATTGAAAAAGTTTTTTCTTATACAACTCTTGTTCTTCAAAGGTTTTCTTATACTCAGCGATTTTATCTTCCATATCTTTATATATCCTCTGAGCTTCTTCTATCGTAACTTTTTTAAAGGTTATCTTATCCCCCGGTTTTGCCTGACCCATTTTAGGAAGATCAGCACTTATGACATTGGCTATTTTAGTATACCCTCCTGTGGTCTGGCGATCTGCCATCATTATAATAGGCATACCATGACCCGGCACTTGAATGGCACCCATAGCGATACCATCAGAAATAATGTCGCCACCTTCTTTATGCTTTATCACATCCCCAGACAGTCTGTATCCCATACGGTCACATTCATTGGTTACCGCATATTCAAAGCTATAGAAGGTTTCGATCCCCTCTGGCGAAAAGGCTTCCTCTTGAGGTCCTGCTACGACTCTTAACTCTATCTTATTTGTGTAGGTATACAAATCCTGTTGAATGGTTCTACCTTCTAATGAGGATAATGGCTTCAAAGGTTCACCTAGATTTAAAATATCTCCCGCCTTCAATGCACGACCTTCATACCCCCCTATGCTTCCTCGATTATAAGTGGATTTACTTCCCATAATCTCAGGCACATTAATGCCGCCTGCAAAAGCAATATAGCAACGACAGCCTGTTTTGATACCTTTGAAATCTAATTTTTCTCCAGCTTTAACAGTAATACTCTGCCCCAGGGGAACCGCTGCACCATTGATATTAGGTGCTAAGTCTCCCCCTGTTATTGCAATGACTGTTTCATCTAGAAACTCAATACCAGGCCCTAGTAAAGTGGCCTCTAATACGCTTTCCGTCTCATGATTTCCCACTAGAATATTGGCAACTCTATGAGAAAAGCTATCCATAACACCGGAGACAGGCACTCCATACTGTTGATATCCCTGTCTTCCGCTATCCTGTACCAGAGTGAGCATACCTGGTTTAAAAATTTTAATATTACCCACGACTTTGCCCCCCTTCTCCTTTAGGATAGGATGGACATTCATAGGTTCCACTTTGGATTTTTCCTTCAATGGCTTTATACGCTGCTTCATCTATTTGCTTGAATTTAATGTAATTTCCTGCCTTAAACAAAATCGGTTTTTCTGCCTCTGCATCATAGAGCTTAACAGGTGTCCAACCAATCAACTGCCATCCACCGGGACTATCAATAGAATAAATCCCTGTTTGACTGCCTGCAATGCCCACAGAGCCGCCCTTTATTTTAGTTCTAGGCGTGGCAAGCCTTGGTGTTGCAATTTTTGTATCCATTCCCCCTAGATAAGGGAACCCTGGGGTAAAACCCAGCATATAAATTAAATATTCTCCTGAGGTATGAATTTTAATCACTTCCTCAACTGTCAAGCCATTGTGTTCAGCCACTGTTTCAATATCAGGACCATAATCACCACCATAAATAGTAGGTATTTCCATAACTATCGGTGCTGGCAATTGGATGCTTTCAAGCTCTCCCTCTAAAGTTTGAAGCCCCTTCATTAGTGTATTGTAATCAACCTGTACGGGATTATAATGAATCATCAGAGAACGATAAGTAGGGACAACTTCAGAAATACCCTCTACCTTTTTCGTTTCAATGGCTATGGTCATGGCTCTAATCTTGCTATTAATTTCTTCCGAGATACTGTTGCCAAATTCCATAACAATGGCCCGATCCCCTGCAATTAAATACTTTGTTTTATCATACATATAGGATTCCTCCTGCTTTCAATCTCCTTTGAGTTGCTCATTGAGCACTTCTTTTTATATCCCCTGTCTATTTCTAAAGTCTAGCTATTTCTTCATCTGTTATACTAGTTATAAACATATAGCCTGGTGAATGAGTGATGACCAGCTCAGGTCGAGCATTTTTTAATGCCATTTGAGGCGTCACACCACAAGCCCAAAATACTGGTATTTCTCCTTCTTTAATATTTGGTGGCTCCCCAAAGTCTACCTTATTGATATCTTTAATCCCTAATTCAGCTGGATCTCCAATATGGACAGGTGCACCATGGGCTTTTCTAAAAGGCGCTGTAATTTCTACTGCCTTGTCTACTAAATGGGCTGGTATTGGTCGCATACTTACCACCAAAGGACCAGAGAATATACCTGCCGATTGACATTGTCTATTGGTTACATACATCGGTACATTCTTTCCCTCTTCCATATGTCTTACTGGGACGCCCTTTTCCAATAGCTCTTTTTCAAAGGTAAAGCTACATCCAATCAAAAATGTTACCATATCCTCTGTAAAATAAGATTTTATATCATCGACTTCCTTGTCTAATTCTCCGTGACGATAAATTCGATATTTAGGTACATGAACTCGAATATCTGCATCAGGACCTGCCACAGGTGGTGCGACTTGTCCCGGTTCGCAAATATCCACAATTGGACAGGGTTTTTCATTTCGATAACAAAACAATAAAAAATCAAAAGCATCTTTCTTAGGTAAAATCACCACATTGGCTTGAGTATACCCAGGTGCTAGACCAGATGTGGGTTTTCTCCATTCTCCAAATTCAATGGCCTTCCAAATATCCTTCACAGATTTAGTATTCATACAAATCCCCCTTTTTACTTTATTTTACTTTACTTTACCTACGAACTCAATGATCTTTCAAAAGATATATTCACAGCATCTTTAAATGCGCAAGCTCTCTTAAAATAGGTTTTTAATATTCTGTAAGGAAGTCAAGCCTGCATAGGAGGATAAAATAACCGTAATGATACCAGCCACAATCAACCATGTAGGATGCTTGTAATCCCCAATAATGTCTTTTCGTCTCGAAGCTAAAAGAACAATTCCTAAAGTAATAGGTAAAATCAAACCATTGAGTGACCCTGCTAGAACTAATAGTCGAGCTGGTCTTCCTATAAAACTCATGATGATCGTAGATACAGTAATAAACCCAATAATAAAGTATTTTTCATGCTTAACAATGGTGGTGTTTAATGTTTTTAAAAAGGATACAGAGGTGTACGCTGCACCAATAACAGAAGTAAGTCCTGCCGCAAGCAATACAAATCCAAAGAATTTATAACCTACTTGTCCTGCCCCATGAAGAAATGCTGAAGCTGCTGGGTTAGATGGATCAAGCTCCACACCTTTAGCAACAACACCTAAAATAGCTAAGAAAAATAAAATACGCATAATTGAAGCAATCCCAATGCCCATCATAGAACTTTTCGTAATCTGACCTAAATTTTCTTCTCCCGTAACACCTGCATCAACTAAACGATGGGCTCCTGCAAAGGTAATGTATCCACCAACTGTACCACCTAAAAGGGTTATAATAGGAAATATAAGAACTTTAATGTTATCTGGTGCAACACTTTTAACCATCGCCTCTGCTACAGGTGGATTTGTTGTCATTGCAACATAAGCAACCATAGCAATCATAATACCACCCAATACCTTGGTAACTCTATCAATCACTGGACCTGCATTCCTAGAAACAAATATAAGAACTCCAAAAGTACCTGCAATAAGCGCACCATACTTAATGTCTAATCCCGTGAGAACATTTAATCCCAATGCAGCACCGCCAATATTACCAATATTAAATGCCAAACCACCTAGAGCAACCAATGCCGCTAAAAAATATCCCATTCCAGGCAAGATTTTGTTTGCGATATCTTGACCACGCATACCAGATACACATATAATACGCCATACATTTATCTGCACAACAAGATTTAATAGGATAGATACAAGAACAACAAATCCAAAGCTTGCCATATAATCCTGAGTAAATGTTGCGCTTTGTGTTAAGAAACCAGGTCCAATAGCTGATGTAGCCATAATAAAGGCAGCACCTAGTAATACACCCCAGTTTTTTTCTTTCACTTTCTCAACGGTCATTTTATTGCCTCCTTTTAATTATGGTATGCTACTTTAATAAGGCATCCATAGAAATCACTTGAATCTCTTCTTTCCCTAAGGTCTCCCTAATTTTATTTACGAACTCCAGTGCATGCTCATTATCTCCATGAACGCAGATAGAATGTGCCTTAATGCTTACATCCTCTCCATTAATGGCCTCTACCTTGCCTTTCTTAATCATTCGTACAACCCTTGCAACAGCTAAATCAGAATCATGAATGACTGCACCCTTTGTATTTCTGGAAACTAAGGTTCCGTCCGAATTGTATGCCCGATCTGCAAAAACTTCATGGGCAACCTTAAGACCTAATTTTTCTCCTACCTCTGTCATTTTGCTATTTGCAAGGCCTACAAGAATAATATTCGGATCAATTTCATAGACAGCTTCAGCAATGGCCTTGGCTAATCCCTCATCCTTCGCTGCCATATTGTATAAAGCGCCATGAGGCTTCACATGCTGTATTGCAACGCCTGCAGCTTTAGTAAATGCCCACAATGCGCCTATTTGGTACTTTACATAGGCCTTGGCTTCTTCCTGAGTCACTACCATATTTCGCCTACCAAAACCCATTAAATCTGGAAACCCTGGATGTGCACCAATAGCTACCTTATTTCTGATTGCCGCCTGAACTGTTTTTTCCATGACCATTGGGTCGCCTGCATGCCAACCACAAGCAATATTTGCCGAAGTAATATACTTTACCACTTCACCATCCATTCCAAGTTCGTAGGCTCCAAAGCTCTCACCAATATCACTGTTTAAATCCACTTGATACATTGTCTCCACCTCCTCATTTTATTTGAAATTTGATAATACTCCCCTATGTTATCCAATAATAGATTGAAGTAGCAAATATATAGTTTCTCTTATATACGCAAGAATGATGCCAAAATATTTTTTTGGAATTATCAGTATTTTCGCAGAATTCCATCTCAATTAAATTAGATTATGAGCAATTTCGCACAAGCAAAAGAGCGATATCGCTCTTTTGTTGCGATATCACTCTTTTAGGATTTAGTGTATTTTTCTTGCTTTCTTTTTAAAGCAAATCGACTAATCCCTAGTATGTAAGCTGCCTTTGAATGGTTTCCCTTGCAAAGTCTCAAAGCAGTTTGAATGTAGCTTTTTTCAATTTCCTGCAAGTAATTTTCTAAGGAAAAATCTTTTGGGATGTCTTCTCCTATCTTAATCATAGGCTGTATGTTAGTTGCTACTGTCTTTTCTTCACTCCCTACAATTTCAATAGGAAGATGCTCTAATCGAATATAAGAATCATCGTTCAAAATAATCGTCCTTTCAAGGACGTTTTTTAATTCTCGTATATTGCCTTTCCAGTGATACTTCAACAGCTTTTCTTTTGCTTCCTCAGTAAAATCCATGATTTTTTTATTGAATTTTTGATTATACTGAGCCAGATAATGTTGTGCTAAAAGTAGAATGTCCTCTCCTCGTTGTCGCAGAGGCGGTAAATCCATAGGAACAACATTGAGTCGGTAATATAAGTCTTCTCTAAATTCCTTTTTTTCGATGGCTTCCTCTAAATCTTTATTTGTAGCCGCAATGACTCTGATATTTACCTCAATGTCCTCAAGGCCACCCACCCTTTTAAATTTTCTTTCCTCTAAAAACCGAAGGAGCTTTGTTTGCATGTCCATAGATAATTCTCCAATCTCGTCTAAGAACACCGTACCACCATCTGCAATTTCCAAAAGGCCTTTTTTCCTAGCTGTAGCACCTGTAAATGCACTTTTTTCATAACCAAATAACTCACTTTCCATGAGTTGCGTTGGAATCGCCCCACAATTTATTTTCAACATAGAGGCTTCTTTACGTGGACTATTGTGATGAATTGCTGAAGCTACAACTTCTTTTCCCGTTCCCGTTTCACCTCGGATCAAAACGGTGACATCTTCATTTTCTGATAAAATGGCTACTTTACTAAAGACATCCTTCATACTTGAATGACTTCCTATAATTGTTTCATCGTTTGATAACTTTTCCTTTTCTAGGAGATATATTTTTTTCTGTAGCTTCAACTTATCAAATATACGGGTCAGAATAATTTGAACCTCATCTAGCTCAAAGGGCTTATTAATGTAGTCAAAGGCCCCATTTTTTATAGCAGTAACTGCCGTCTTAATATCACCATAAGCCGTCATGAGGACCACTTCTAAATCTTTATCCATTTCTTTAATTCTTTGAATGAGCTGAAGTCCATTACCATCAGGCAGACGCATATCTAAAAACACAGCCTGGGGCTTAAATAATGCGATTCTCTTCAGTCCTTCCCAGCTATCTCCAGCAGTCTCTGCTTCATACCCCAAATCCATTAAAGCTTCTTTAAGAGAGAGACGAATGGTTTCTTCATCATCAATAATGACTATTTTCTTTCTCATATTAAGTTTCCTCCTCTAGTGCACTGGTTATTCCAGTTAGTTGTTATTATTCATGGAACAACACTTCTTCATATTATTTTTCACTAAAATATACTTCCTGTAAGTGCAGGGGAAATGTTAATTTGAATTTAGTTCCCAGGTCAACACGACTACTCACTTCAATACTGCCTCGATTTTCCTTCACCAGCTCATAAACCACAGACAATCCCAAGCCCGTTCCCTGAGAATCTGTTGTAAAAAAAGGGTCAAATATCTTTTCAATATTTTGGGCAGCAATGCCACAGCCATCATCTTGGAATTCTATTATTGAAAATTCTTTGCCATAATCCCACTGGGTAGACAGATTAATTTTAAGAGCTCCTTGATTTCTCATTGCCTTTAAGGCATTTTTAATAATATTAATAAAAATCTGCTCTATCTGATCCTTGTCTGCAAAGATTAGTAGGTTTTCATTGTGTTTTAAAAAATTGATTTCAACAGTTACTTCGGTTTTGCCTTTACTGGTCAAATCCAAGGCACGCTGCAATACTCCCATGATACTTATTATTTCATAACGGGGTGTCTTAGGTCTAGCAAAGTTAAGTAAATCCGTAATGAGTTGATTGATTCTATCTATTTCATAGAGTACCCCATTAAATAATTTGTGATTTGACGAATCATCCTCAGGACTCAGTCGTTTTTTGAGTACCTGTATACTGGTTTTCATACCTGCAAGGGGATTGCGAATTTCATGGGCCATACCTGCTGCTAATTGGCCCATTGAAGTCAAGCGATCTAGGGTTTCCATACTGTTTTCTACCAGCTTCCGCTCCGTAATATCTCTAAAGCTGCAAATGGCACCACTGATTTCCCCAGTCTCACTCCTAAGTAATGAAGTTATCACATCGATATACAGCTTAGCTTCACCCGTTTCTTTATGAAAAACTTGAATCTCATTAATACTTTTCCCTGCATCTAAGGTGGCTAGAATCTGTTGATGCAACACTTCCTTAAGTTTCTTTTGCTCTAAAATCTCATGGTCACTAAGGTTAAGGAGCTCTGTAGCAGCTGTATTCATAGAAACCATGTGACCTTTCTGATCTGTGGTCATAATCCCCGTTGAAATATTCCTTAAAATATCCTCATTGAGGCGGGTCATCTCTAAAAGCTTCGTTTTATTGATTTGGAGCTTGACAACCATGTCATTGAAGGCAGTGGCCAGCATCCCTATTTCATCCTTTCGACGAATATTGATTTTTTCTTTTAAATTCCCTTGTCCAATTTTATCGCACAGTTCAGCCAACAGTTTAATGGGTTTAGAAATATTATAAGCAATAAAAATAGAAGCCTGCATAGAAAAAATCAAAGAGACAATAGCCAGTAAGATAACATACTTCTGAGCTTCTAAGACCTCCTGTGAAAACATCCGTTTACTTAAACCGTACCCTAATACCCAACCCCATGGTTCGTAGGATTGATATACAAATACGTCCTTTTCCAATTGAAAAGTGCCTTTCTTGTTTTCTCTAGCTATAGGATAAAATGAGTCTAGCCATTCTGCTTCATCCTTAAAATGATTTACAAGAAGTCCATCCTCATTTTTTATAAACACACCATCCCTACCAACTTCATCATAATACTGAATTAAAGAAAGCTGAGCCGCTTGAAGCTCCATTTCATTTAAATCTGCTTGTGCCTGTATATCATCTATATGGAGTGCCATCTCTTTCAAATGTTTACTAATGTTTTGAATTTCATTGTTCAGCAGCAATTGGTAGCCATTCCAATAAGATACAAAACCCAGTGTTGCTATAGATAGGATGAGTAAAGCCATAAAGGGAATTAGAATTTTGTTTTCTATATCTAGTCTCATAAGAAGTCACCTCTCATTTCTCTAACATCACTGGGTCTTCTACGTTTTTTAGTGTCTTGTAAGAATAGTGACTCACAAAGTAAAAAATGATAACTGCCCCTATAAACCCTGGAAATGCAGGGTGAACCATTTCGTCTGCTTTAGATATAATGATTCGATTCTTAAGAATAAAGCCTATGAGTATAATCAAGCCACCAATAAAAGAGGCGATAGCACCCTCCTTCGTCGCTTTATTCCAGAAGATACCCCCATAAAGAGGTAGCAAAAAGCTCACAGAAAAAGCACCCCATATATGTCCGCCATAAATCAACAAGCTGTCTGGCGGATTTAATGATAATATCAGTGAGATGGTACCTGCAACAAATATAAAGATCCGATTCATCGTAAGCAATTGATCATCATCGATTTCAGGATTAATCAAATTTCTGTAAATATCATAGCTAAAGCCACTGGCAGCAACTAAGAGTTGAGAATTTGCCGTAGAAATAGCTGCGGCCATGATACTAATTAAAATCAAACCACTAAAAGGCGAGTAAATCACATTATTAATTAAATAAGGAAAGACCTCATCTACTGAAGCAATGGAATGTATGGTTGGCACTAAAACCCTGCCCCCAATTCCAATGATGAAAAGCCCTAAATACAAGAAAGCCAGAATTAAAACAGAAAAACAAACCATTTTAACGGCTGTTTTGGTGTTTTTAGCAGAACTAATGCGTATGGCATACTGAGGGTTTGCTGCAAGCCCTAGCCCCCAGCCAAAAAATGAAGTGAAAGTCAAAAGCGGCGTATACGCACCCTTTGAAAAAGTATCTAGCAATGCGCCTTTTTCCGTCACATGTGGAAAGGCTGGAAATGGTCGCGTATTAATCAGTGCTGCCCCCTCATGCATCAAAGTAACACTTCCAACATTTCGTAGGATTAACACTACTGCCAGCAAGGTACCTACAATGATTAGGATAAAATTCAATCCATCTGTTCGCACAACAGAAAACAAACCCCCAAAGGTTGTATAAATGACAAAAAGATACACAAGAACAATGGCAAAGGTATAATTAATATCCAGCAGTTCTGAAATAACAATACCAAAACCACGAATTTGAATAATAATGTATAGTATATAGGTAATAACAATAACAAGTCCGCCCATAGCCTGAAGTCCTTTGCTGTTATAGCGCATATAAAAGTACTCCGGCACAGTAATGATATCATATTTTTTAAGTCGCGTAGCTAAAAGAACAAGACAAGTCGCCCCTAGAAACCATGGAACTACAGCATATAAAACGATATTGTAGCCATAGGCGTACATAGACCCTGTAAGCCCTTGCATGGAAGCCGCACTAAACCAAGTGGCACTAAATGTAAAAATACTGGCGGCCAAACCTAAGCTATTCACCGCAACAAAAAAATCTCTAGCGTTCTTTGTTCTCTTAAATCCACCTTTTCCAAATAAGAGCAAGATAATTGTATATATGGTGAAATAAAGTAAGTACATGATTGATTTATTCATCCCTCCACACCTGCTTGTACCTTAATAAAACAGCTAGAATAGATGGCGCTAGTGCAGACAAAATAAATAACCCACCTACGATCAAAGCCGTCTTCAAAGGTAACCCTATGATGGTAATTGCTGAATTCATTCTAACACCCCTCTAGCCTCTTTCCCAAGATATTGTTTTGACAAAATTGACACTTTCATTCCTACTCGTTAAATTATATCACACAATTATTTTCTTAAATATGCACTTACTAATTGATTGTGCCAAAATAGACCAAAAGATAAGGGAAGCACCTCCTTTTATTTGGATAGTGCCGTTAGTACCAACAGCTTTCAGACAGGCTCTTGTCTGTTACGTACACGTGCTTGCTAGCAATCTTAACACCGTTTATTGCCTTTAGATTTTTTTAGTATGTGTTCTTTTTTAAATAAGTAAATGTATGGAATCAGGACCCCATTTACTAACCACCTAAATTATCTGGTAAAGCAATGCTTTTCTGGAATGCATTGTTTTTATTATTATTTAAAATGAAATACCAATACATCCATCCGTATCCATAGGAAACCGAGCCTTCTCTATGACCCGTTTCAATATTAAATTCATTTAGGATATCATTATCAATGCCTAGTGCTAAACCGTAAACCAAAGCAATATCTTTTGGATAGTTACCTAAGTCATCTACTAGATTACGTTTTTTTAAGTTTTTCATATGTCTTTTAAATGCTATCCATCTTTTATATTCTACATAACCATAATCAGATTTCCTAAGCAACAATCCAATTCCTTGGATTAGGATTAAAAATGACGTTGCCACTAACATTAATCCTAGAAGGTTTTCATATACCAAGGCAACGATAGCTAAGATTAAGGTTATGGGAAATAAGATTAACAATGGCAAACCATATTTTTTACTACCTTCATCAAAGTAGCCCTTATTGATAGCATCTTCTTCTAGCAACTTACCCCATTTAGTATACTGCTTTACAAACATAGATTGATTATTTTTGCTATAGCTTTCTATATCCTTAGTTGTTACAGTGGCCCCATCCCCCATATCCTCGATTAACCAAGCAATAAAGTGCTTTTCATGACTTAGAAGACCCTCATCTTCTTCTTTTACCCTTGTTATAGTAAAGTGCTTTAACACTTCTTTTTTCTCCTCATACTCCTCTCCATCATCTACCCTTACATATCCTCTCCTGTAAAGATCAAGTATCGTCGCCATAATCGTATTGGTAGAAATAGCTGTACTTGTAATATAGGTGGTGATAGCTGGAGTACAGTCTTCTGGTACTTCCAAATACTTTCTTTCTTCATGGATATCCTTTAATCTACGATACTTCATCATTAGAAAAGTAAATAGAATGATTTCAATAATGGCCAATATAACTGCGATATTCCCAAATAGCACGCCTCTTGCTTCTCTTTTAAGTAGGTCTTCTTCTATTTTTTGCTCTAGCCTCGCTTCTTCCTCCATAATATTTGAGTAAGCATCTTCATCTACACTGTTTTGAGAAGTGGGTATAAAGGACCGAGGAAAAAGGATCCTAGCTTCTACAAAGGTGTCCTTAGGCACATCTTCTACTTTTAAATAAATGGTGTGATCCGATAGCTTATGTATTTCTCCATTTAAGGGCCCATGAGCAAAGATTTTCACCTTATTGTCTATATCTTCCTCTGGTAGGGTTATATTGACAGCAAAAAAATCTATAGGGGTATCATTTTCGCTTCCTAAAAATGTATAGTAAAGCTCACCTATATCACTATATTTTTTAGCAACATTTTTCATGGTATAGATTAAGCCAAAGGTTTTTTCTTCATTAACTTGTATTATGTCATTTACCAAAACCTATATGCAATAAAGTTCTTGAGCTATTCAGCTAGTAATGCCAAGGGGAGTTTACCTTCTCATTTTAGTATTGCTGCTATCCAACCAAGTGGAAGCTGTATTATTATCAAATGTAAATCCTTTATTTTTAAAGTATTCACCTATTGCTTTAAACTCTATAATAGCCTGTTTAACTTCTTCACGTATTTGAAGAATCTCTTGTTTGTAATTTTCATCATCAATCTTTATAATTTACTAACTCCACTTTCTAAAAGCACTTCATATGTATCGTCTAACACTGATGTATCTGGAACAAAAACAATAAAACCATCTCTGCCTCTTGTTAATAACACCCTATAGCTATTCAATCGTAGTTGATTAGGATCTTTGGCTTTAGCCCCTCCTTGCTCAAACTTCTTCCAGCTTGTTCCTTGCCAGAGCATGTCTTCTCCCCAACAAACAATTGGCATGTCCAACTCTAGCCCTTGACAGGCAAACTCTGTAGCAACCTTATTCATTTTACAACATGATAGCTCATTATCTAACCCGTAATTATACCAGGGTCCTACTTCTAGTTGTTTTGTTGTGTCATATGAATTATCAACCTGATACTCGGGCAATATTTTTGCCTTTGAAGATGCTAATAATCCATACCGCTTCTCTTTATTTCCCTCATATCTTTTTTGACAGTACCTCTTGGCCTTATCCAAATCCCTTGTCACATACATGTTAAATCCTTCTAAATTGATTTTTAATGACAGTTCCTTTGCCTCTAAAATACTTCCTCTTAAAAGCTTATTAGCCCAAGTTGTCACATCCTCTGAAAGATGAGATCTTAATGTCGTATTTAAATCTAATTTATCTATGGCTACTACCTCTACCACATCCTCGAAGATATGAGCTATCTTACTTGGACAAATCACCTTCCACTTCATTTTACTTTTTTTAACGGCTTCTTTCCACTGTTTGATCCCAGCTTCTTCTCCATTATGTATTTCTTGACCTTCACCTATTAATCCTAGTAGTGCAGCCCAGCTTGGAATCCTATCTGTAATCCTAATCATTAAGTCTGGCTCAGATAAATCAATATTATGCTTTTTCCTCACGTGTTCAAGATCCCATGCCCGTTGTGCCTCATCAAAAACTATAATATGTTCTTTAGGAACCTCTCTTTTTTGTATACCATAGTGTTTTACGTAGTGCCTCAAGGGTTGAACAAAAACCTTACTATCTAAAGCATGCTGCAAGACATCAACTAGCGGTCCATTGCCTGATAAAAATATTGATTGTTTTTTACTATCATCTTTAAAACATTCATAAACAAATTTGAGTCCTAACAACGTTTTACCTGCTCCTGGAACACCTGTTGCTAATATCAAAACCCGCTCTTCCTTTTCCCTTGCTGTTTTAGATATATTCTTAAGTTCCTCAACTGCTTCTGGTATTCCTGCGCTATTTGCTCTTCTAATATAGGGGAGAGGCTCTTTCTTAAATATTGTTTTGGCTGCTTGTACTAATGTTGGCAATGGTTCATATGGAGAATTCAGCCATTCTTTGGGCTCATAGCTAATTTCTTCTGCATCTAAGGAGTCAATTACTTCTCCCAGCTTATCCGGTGAACACGCATATACTTGATCAAATTCTTTTAACTTTTCTACTGATTTTGTAGGAATCAATACCGCCGTTACATGCTTGTTATAAGAAAATTGATGATAGTTTTTTATATCCCTTGAATAGGCAGAAACTTGATCTAAATCTGCTCTTGAAATACCCTCTTTTTCTTTAAATTCTACTACCCTAACGCTGTTTTGCGTTAATAAGATTAAATCAGGCCTTCTTCCTCCTTCATGTGGCAATTCATATTCAAAGATTAAATAGTATTTTTTATCTTTATACTTCATCAAACTCTCAACTAACTTACTATGGCAATCGATCCATGCATTTATTTGGCTTTCACTTGGGTCTTCACCACAAAGCAACTTATAATTCGTTATCATTTCATCTAACCATTGGTTTTTATGTAGGGCTAAAAATTCATTGATAAATCCTTTATAGCAACAGTTCATTTATATTTAACTCCTTTACTGAGCTTCATTTTCTCTATGCCATTTTATGTAGGGTATTTGCTCTTTCTTAAAATTAAGTCTTATTTCTTTACTGATATTTAGTACTCTATTTTCCCTTTCTTTTATTCTATTGGAAATTATTATCCTACCATCATCATGAAAGGAAATCAATCCTTTATCAAATAGTGCATCATGGGTAGGGCATAGTAGTATTCCATTATATACATCCAGTCGCTCCATATCATTACAATGTTTCCACGGTTTACAATGGCTAGCGATTAATATATCTTTCATTTCAAGGCCACAAATAGCGCATTCACTTGTATTAGTCAATAGAGTTCCTCCTTTAACCGTTTTATCAATGATATATCCGCAGGGGCAAAATCAAATCCACCCAATTCATTGACAGTTACCCACTTTACATCTCCATGAACAGAAAGTTTTACTATACCGCTAACCATTCTACAAAAATAGGCTAATAGCTTGATTTCACCTGCAGTATATTTATAAATACTTTCAGCAAAGAAATCTTCCACTTCCCTTGAAGCTTTTCTCCTTGTCCTCTTTGTTCTTGCTATTTTTATAAGGCCAGACTTCTACATAACTTTAAGCGAACTACATTTAACAACAAGATGACTAACGACACTCTCATTATCTGTATTATTTATTTGTATTTAACAGTCACTCATTGTAAAAGACATATACCATCATTCAGATCGCGGCAGCCAGTATTGCAGCAAGGAATATCAAACAAAGCTTAAATCATACCATATAGCCTGCAGCATGAGCCGCAAGGGAAACTGCTGGGATAATGCCTGTGCAGAAACCTTTTTTAGTGCTCTGAAATCTGAAAGAATCCAACATCGAGTTTACAAAAACTTAGCTGAAGTGAGATCAGATCTATTCTGGTATATTGAATATTTTTATAATAGAACACGTCAGTACACACATTAAATCCACATCCCCGTCTACTATCTTTCAAACCTTTCTACATAAATTTACCAATTCCTTCTATAAAACAGTAAATCTAACAAAACCATCAAATAAAAAAAGTTCTAAGTCCTCGGAGATATGTTTTCTTTCCATAGTACCTTGAACAACTACTCCATTTCCAATCTACTGACTTACTTACAAGTCCAGCTTTTACAGGATTTTGATGTATATATCTGATTACTGTTATAAGATATTCTTCACTTTATATATTTCTAATATTTCAAGAAATCTTAAGCAGTCATGCTCATCATGAAATACCTCCTGTATCTATTATTAATCTGAGTAAATCACTTAATAATCAAATATTAGTATCGGGAAATTTAGTAGATAAAATGAGTACTCGGTTTATGGATCATCTTGCAAAAACGCAAAAAAACCAACACAAAGTGTTGATTTTAGTTAAGCGAGTAAGTCTATAAGCCGAGTTCTGTATTTGACGATCATCTGTCTAGGCTAACTGTTACCAGTTAGCTCAAGCGACCTACCACGGGACGCGACGGGCAGCCGCGTTTTCTAGTCCCTACTTGGTCTTGCTCCGGATGGGGTTTACATAGCCAGTTAGTCGCCTAACTGCTGGTGCGCTCTTACCGCACCTTTCCAGCCTTACCAGACAGCCCTAAGGCTGTCTCACCACATACCCAGTATTGCTACTGAGTAGGGGTTCTGGCGGTATATCTCTGTTGCACTATCCTTAGAGTCACCTCCACTGGGAATTACCCAGCACCCTTGCCCTACGGAGCTCGGACTTTCCTCGTCCACAGAACAAGTCTGTGGCCGCGATCATCTGACTTACTCGCAATATTCTTTTGTTAAGCTAGATACATATCCTATCATTAAAACAGCCATTTGTCAAAATGTAATAATTGGTAGTTATTTTGGATAATTATTTACGATCCATGGCAATGTTGGCTAATTCATCAGCCCGTTTGTTCTGCTCTCTTCTCACATGCTCAATGGCAAAGCTTTCAAACTTCTTGACCAAGGGCATCACCATATTATACATTGGGATCATTCGTTCATTCTTTACTTTATATTGTCCTTTAACCTGCTTTACGACCAGCTCACTATCTAAATAGCAGGTCACGCGTTTAATCCCCATATCCAGGGCGATTTCCAAGGCACGACTGAGGGCTTTATATTCTGATACATTATTGGTTTGGTCTCCTATGTATTGACTGATTGCTCTCACTTCATTGCCCTCTTGATCTTGAATGGTAATCCCAATCCCTGCTTCTCCTGGGTTTCCCCTTGAACCACCGTCGGTATATATGATTGCTTCTTCTATACTCATTTCATCACCTGTTTTCTTATATTTTTAATCCATTTTTTATAATATCTGAAAGGGATTGATATCAATGGTGGATGTCAACACCTCTACTTCACTGCCTGCTTCAGCCAGTCTTTCTTCTAAATAAGTGGCCACCAGGCTTCCAAAATGCTTTTCACTTTCAAAGTGACCTAGGTCAATGACGCTAAAGCCTTGCTCTAGGGCATCCTGGGCGTCATGGTATTTGACATCCCCTGTTATCATGCAGTCACATCCTGCTCTAATGGCATGGTCTATGAAATCTGCGCCGCTACCGTTGAGCACGCACACCCTTTCGATTGAATCCCTAAGGTTTCCCACTACTCTGATGCTTGAGATCTCAAATAAACCTTTTAGCTTTTGGATAAACTCAGATAGTGTTATTGGTTTTTCAAGTCTTCCCATGCGTCCAAGACCCACTGCCTCCCCCTTGTTTTCTAGAGGATAAAGATCATAAGCCACTTCCTCATATGGGTGTGCCACCATCATATTTTTCAAAACTGTTTTGAGCTGACTTCCCCTAAGGATGGTCTCTAAACGTACCTCTTCTACCCTTTCAAGGACGTCCTGTTGTCCTATATACGGATTGGTACCCTCTAGTGGCATAAATGCACCCATTCCCTCTGTTCGAAAGCTACAGTGGCTATAATTACCGATATGTCCTGCTCCAGCAATTCCTATGGCTTGGGCCAACTGTTCTTCATGGGTCTTGGGTACAAAGACCACTAGTTTAAGGAGCTTTTCATAATAGGTTTCTTGAAGTATTGTAATTTCCTGTAATCCGATCCTCTTGGCTATGCTATCATTAAGCCCATCCCTTGCCACATCAATATTAGTATGTACTGAGTAAATACTAATGCCATTTTGGATAGCTTTAAACACCATACTTCCTTTTATATCTGTCTTTATTACTTTTTTTAGGGGTGTAAACAGAAAAGGGTGATGGGTGATGATGAGCTGGACCTCTTTTTCAATGGCTTCTTTTAATACCGCCTGTGTTAGGTCTAAACAAACCAGTACCTTATTCACCACTGCCTCAGGATCCCCTACCTGAAGGCCAACATGATCCCATTTCATGGCATAATGCTGAGGGGCCAGTCCTTCTACTAATCCTACTATCTCTTTTACTTTTTGAGACATGCATGCACCTCCCTTAATTTAATTAGTTTCTCTTGAGAAGCCTGGACCTTTTCCACATGTTCCTCCAGGGTGCTCTTTTCAAGGCTTTCTATGATTCTTTCTACCTGCTTACTCTTTTTCTCAATAAAGGCCATAGCAACCTCTGGGGGATTCGATTCAATGAAAAATCCAATTTCATATTGAATGTCATCTGCTACAACTTGATGCCCCTTTTCTGTTAGGATAATTTCATAAATTCGGTGATCCTCCTGAACCAGAATATCCTGCTTAATTTGAAATCCATGCTTCACTAAATATCTTCGTAGGACCTCTGGCGTCTGCATTGGCTGTAAAATAAATGTATGAATACTACTGGCCACCTCAGGGTCATTTTGTAAAATATCAGATATTAACAATCCTCCCATGCCAGCAATAATCACAGTGTCTACTTCACCAGGCTTCAAGACCTCCAGGCCACTACCCAATCTGGTTTCCGCCACTGCTTCATAGCCATACTGTTTAATATTTTCCTTCGCACTTTCTAAGGGTTTCTCGTTAACATCCCCTGCGATGACAAAGGGAGTCATTTCATTTTGCAATAAATAAATGGGAATATAGCCATGATCTGTACCGATATCCGCTAGTCGACTTCCCTTCGGTACAAGCTGGGCAATTTTTTTTAATCTAGATGGTAATTTGATGGTCATAGGTTAACCCCTTTTATCTTATTATTGATGTGTACAGGTGACACTCTTTAACCTTATGAAGCTGATTACTTATTTAAAATGTAATTTTTTCACTAATTCTCCATCAATTACTTTTATAAATATCCCTCAGGATCTACACACTATACATAAGGGAGGGATTTCAAATGTCCAAAGATAAAAAACGCCCCGAGGTTGTTCCTGTAGCAGAATTATCTAACATCTATACAGGAAGGCGAACAATAGAATGGGAACGTGCTTCTGCTGAATATATGAACCTTCTCCAAAATCAATCTGAGCTTCAGGAAAGTGATGAAGAAAAAAAGAAAAAAATCGAATATGCAACCCGAAGACAGTATTGGACATTCTAATCACGTTTCACAAATGATTGTTGTCCTGGTTTTAAGAAAACGATAGACTCGCTGTTTGCGAATCTATCGTTTTTATCTTACTCTAAATAATCTTTTAGCTTTTTACTTCGACTAGGATGTCTTAGCTTTCGCAATGCCTTTGCTTCTATTTGACGAATTCGCTCACGGGTGACATCGAACTTCTTGCCCACTTCTTCAAGTGTTCTTGCTCTCCCATCATCTAAACCAAAGCGAAGACGTAGTACTTTTTGCTCTCTAGGGGTTAATGTATCTAATACCTCAATAAGCTGTTCCTTTAGCAGGGAAAAGGCCGCCGCTTCAGCGGGTGCTGGTGCATCGTCATCAGGGATAAAGTCACCTAAATGACTGTCTTCTTCTTCTCCAATAGGTGTTTCTAATGATACAGGCTCTTGGGCAATTTTTAAAATTTCCCTTACTTTTTCCTCTGGAAGGTCCATCTCCTTAGCAATTTCCTCTGGTTTAGGTTCTCGACCAAACTCCTGAAGTAGTTGTCTAGAGACACGGATTAACTTGTTAATGGTCTCAACCATGTGTACTGGAATTCTAATGGTCCGTGCTTGATCTGCAATTGCCCGTGTAATGGCTTGTCGAATCCACCAAGTCGCATAGGTACTAAATTTATATCCTTTACGATAATCAAATTTTTCTACAGCCTTAATTAAACCAAGATTTCCCTCTTGAATTAAATCTAAGAAAAGCATCCCTCTTCCAACGTATCTTTTAGCAATGCTGACAACCAGTCTTAGATTGGCTTCCACTAATTTCTTCTTGGCAAGTTCATCCCCTGCCTCCATGCGTGTGGCTAAATCAATTTCCTCTGGTCCTGTTAGCAATGGTACTTTTCCGATTTCCTTTAGATACATCCGAACCGGATCATCGATGATAACACCTTTTAGCATGTTGATGTCAGCCTCTATATTTTCTGCTACAGTGACTTCTTCCTCATCCTCTAACTCAGCCTCATCCACATCATCGACATCATCTGCTTCTTTATCTCCTACAATGTCAATGCCTAGGGTTGCAAAGTGCTCATAGATTTCCTCGATTTGCTCCTTGTCTAACTCTATATCTTCTAGGGCATGTACAATCTCGGCATAAGTAATGATTCCTCTTTTTTTGCCTTTTTCGATCAGCTTCTTGATTGATTCTTTTTTCATATTATTTGTCTTACTCAAGTGGTTTCCCTCCCTTCTTTAAGCCTGTATCCTTTGTAACTCCAGTTTTTTCTTCATAATTTCTATACCTATTTCCAACAATTCCTTTTCAACCTCTTCCTTATTTAGATTTGAGTTGTTTAAAATGTCCTTTTCCCTCTGCTGTAGCTGCCTGATCTCGTATAACAGCTTATATCTTTTTAAGTTTCTCAGATATTGATCAATGGCCTTATTCATATCAATATGCTGAATTTCTATGTGAAGTAAATCAGTCATTGTTTCTTTTAGATCGGGATAGTGCTCTACGAGCTGCTGGGTCCCTTGTAAGTTTTGATGATTTTCATAGATGTATTCCACAATAAGCTGATGCTTTCCTATGGTAAAATCTTCTGCCTCTACCTTCTCCATCAAATGGGGTATGGCATTTATATTTAAAAGCATGAATTTAATCAACTGCTTTTCAATAATCGTATGTCCTTTTTGTTCTACAGGTGGTAATGCTTCTATGTATTTATATTTACTGTTATTATTTCTATTGTAGTTTGAACTATACTTTTTCGTCTCAGAATTCGGTTTTTGTTTTTTCTGATGTCCATACACTTCTAATGCAATGGCATCTTGATTGATCCCCGTTTCCTGGGAGACTTTCTGAATGTACGCTTCTTTTTCTATTGGACTTTTAATTTGCTTAATAATTTTGGCAATGTCTCTGGCTAGGTTAACGCGTCCTTCCACTTTATCCTGTGGGTACTTTTCCTTCGCCAACATAATTTGATAATCAACTACATTGAGAGCAGCATTAATTGCCCTTTGAAATCCTTCTTTTCCCTTAGATTGAATATAGGTGTCTGGATCAACACCCTTTGGCATCATCATGACTTTAATGTTAAAATCACCATTTTTAAGGATTTCTATACTCCTTAGGGTAGCTTTTATACCCGCCTCATCACCGTCAAAACAGAGTATTACATCGTCGCAGTATCGTTTGAGTACTTGTGCATGCTCCTTTGTAAGAGATGTGCCTAGGGCCGCCACGACATTTTTAAATCCTTGCTGATATAAGGGAATCACATCCATATATCCCTCAACTAAAATCAATTGTCTGGTTGTCATATACTTTCTAGCAATGTTTAAGCCATATAAAATTCTACTTTTATTAAAGAGCTTCGTCTCTGGAGAGTTCAAATACTTAGGTAACGAGTCATCTAGTACCCTACCTCCAAAGCCAACAACATTACCTCTTATATCAAAAATTGGAAAGATGATCCGATTTCTAAAGCGGTCATAATAACCACTTTGCTCTTTTTTGGGAATAATCAATCCACACTTTTCAATATCTTTTAAATCATAGCCTTCTTGAGTAAGATGTTGTATTAATCCCTGCCATTCATTGGGAGCAAATCCTAACCCAAAGGTATTGATTGTCTTACTAATCAATCCTCTTTCGGATAAGTATCCCAAGGCAATACTTTTTTCCTTGGTCAGACAGTGATAATAATACTTGGCAGCTTTTTTATTGATCTCCCAGAAAAGGTTGCGAAGCTTCATTTCCTCAGCTACTTCCAAAGACTGATCTTTTTCTGGAATTTCAATATTTGCCCTTTGGGCCAGCATTTTAATTGCCTCCATAAAGTCTAGATTCTCCATTTTCATAATAAACTGAATGACATCGCCTCCTTCACCACAGCCGAAACACTTATAGAACTGTTTTTCGGTACTAACATTAAAGGAGGGCGTTTTTTCATTATGAAATGGACATAATGCTTTATTGGAGCTACCTATTCTTTTTAAGGATATATATTGAGAAATCACATCTGTAATTTCATTTTGAGCCTTGATTTCATCGATCAATTCCTCTGGAAAACCCTTTTCCATATATGCTCACCTGACATCAAATTAGATTGTATTACTTTCTCTACTACACATTATTCTGTTTTTATCTTTAAACTCCTTCTTGTTTGGAGGAATTGCGTAAATGTTTTTCTAAAAATGATTCTAAAGCCTGTTGAAAGCGATGATCATCTTCTTTATTTCGCTTTTTAGGACCCTTAACACGTCCTCCTTGAAGCATCATTTTTCGATTAAGGTATCTCCGATCTAGCAAACTGCCAATATTGTCATTGGTATAAAAATGACCCCAGGGACTGAGAACAAATGCCCTTTTTCCTAGCACAAGGGCTGCTAGTCCTGTATCCGCTGTTATTACCAAGTCACCTGCCTTTGTTCGATTCATGATCATAATATCTGCTGCCTCAGCTTCATTGTCTACGATGATGGTCTCGATTTTTTGTTCTCCCTTTGACATATGGGCAATGCTGTGAACTAAAATCAGCTCCAGATCATGGTGCTCACATATGTTAAATAAAATGTTTTTTACGGGACATGCATCCCCGTCAATGATTACTTTCATAAGGGTTTCAATTCCTTTATTTTAGGTCTAGAGATGTTTATTCGACATGAATCTCTCCGATTCCTCCTTATTTTTTAAAAAACTTATCTTGATTTAGGTAAGAAAATCTTTTCAAATAACTGGATTGCGTAGAAGTCAGTGCACCCAGCGATATAATCTGCTACGGCTCTCATTAATCCTTCTTTTTTAATTAGATTGCGATATTCCTCTGGGAGTTTTTCAGGATTTTCTGAGAAGTGTTGGTATAAAAGTTCTACAATAAGTTTTGCCTTCTTTTTTTCGATTAAAGAAATTTCTCCTCGGTAGATTCTTTCGAACATAAATGTTCTCAACTCTATCATGGCTTGTTTCACCAGGTCGCTTTGATATACCCTAACTTCCCCACCCTCCTGGAGTTTTTTTTGTGTTTCGTTGATCATATCAACTACAAATGTGTTGATTCGATCACTATGTCTTGTTCCCAATATCCTGCAGGTATCCTTAGGAAGTTCGTCTATTGATAAGATGCCTGCATCTATACTATCTTGAATGTCATGACATAAATAAGTTAAGCGGTCCACTATTTTTACCAGCTTTCCTTCTAATGTGATGGGCGCATTGGGTCCTGTATGATTTAAAATCCCATCCCTTACCTCCAGGGTTAGATTCAGCCCTTTCCCATTTCGCTCTAACTGATCTACCACTCTAAGACTCTGCTCATTATGCTTAAAATGTCCCGTGAGCTGATGAAGTACTTCTTCTCCGCAATGCCCGAAGCATGTATGTCCTAAATCATGGCCCATGGCTATGGCCTCAATTAAATCCTCATTGATCCTAAGGGCGCGACCGATGGTCCTTGCAATTTGACTGACTTCTAATGTATGGGTCAAGCGTGTTCTCATGAGATCATTTTTCACAATAAATACCTGGGTTTTTCCCTTTAGTTTTCTAAAGGATTTAGAGTGAATAATCCGATCTCGATCTCTTTGATAGATTGTCCGTATATCACATTCCGTTTCTGGTATTCTTCTTCCCTTTGACTCCTTACTCTTTTGAGCTACTGGAGCAAGATAACTCACCTCAAGTGCTTCTGTTACCTCTTTAGGACTCCTCACTAGAAAAACCAACCTTTCTTCATGATCTGATCAATCACTACCCTGTATTAAATAAATATGCTTCTTTAGCTTGTTTATGAAATTTTCTTCTACTATTATATGCTTTATCATTATATACGCTATAAAACGCCAAAATCCTGCAAGTTAAAGGTTTTTTCTATTAGATACTCTTAACATTTATATTTTGTTTTATACACTTAAGCCCCTTGTATTAATGAAACAACTGAAAAATGGAGGGATTTCCCTCCATTTTAAGTATTTCTAGGCTTTCAGTATTCTTTTAGTTGGTTCTACGTATGTTTCTGATTTCTTTTAATGATACTTTGTGCTGTAGCTAACAAAATAGACCAACCATTATTTTTTACTTTTATGGAACACTTCTTGTAATTATTCACAGTAAAATATCTTCACCTTCTTCAATAAAATTTAGATCATATTAGAACACTATACGAATTAAAATCATATAACAGGCTGTCCCGAGAAAGATACTGAGAAAAGTATTCTTTTTTGTGACTTGAGCAACTATCACAATGCCAATTGAAAGTAATTCCACCATACCAAAGGGGAAAGCGGCCAAGTCAATGTTTCTTAGACAGTATATCACTAGAATAATCATGATAGATCCAGGCAATACAGTACCAAGGTAGTGAACAATTCTGGGAAGTTCTTTCTTTCCACCAAACAAAAGATACGGTACAGCACGAGTGAGCCCTGTTATTGAGGCAACTACAATAAGGACTGCAGCAGAAGAGCCAAAATCAATTGTCATACTTCACTCCTCCCGTCTGCATGTCTATACGTTCCTTCATAATGGTCAGTGTAATTAAACTCACCGATAATGCAGGAAGTAAAAAGTAGTCTGCTCCTAATAGAATATAGAATCCAATGGCACTGGCAAAACCTGTGATAGCCGGGATGTGGGATTCAAATTGATGCCATTGATTGACACAAACTACAACAAAAAATGCGGTAGCAGAAAACTCAATTCCCGTCATATCAAAGGGTAGGATTTCACCAATTAAAGCTCCCATTGTACAACTTAAAACCCACAGCATATGGCATATTAGAGCAATATAGAAATCTGCTTTTTGCTCATCTATATTCTCTGGATATTCGATAGAACAAAAAACTGAATAGGTTTCATCGGTTAGTGTTAAAACCATATAAGGGTACTTCCAGCCCATCTTGCGGAATTTAGCCACAAATCCTATACCGTAGAAAATGTGTCTTGCATTGATGAAGAATGTCATCATTGCAATCATAAGCAGCGGTACGTCAGAGATTATGAGGGAAACCATAACAATCTGCATAGCGCCTGCATAAATGAAAACGCCTGATAAAAAAGCCCAAAGAACTGAATAGCCTGCCTCATGTATTAGAATTCCAAATGCAATACCGACAAAAGTATATGAAAATAACAAAGGTATTATTTGCTTAATAGCAAAACGAAATGTTTTCATTATCTGCACCGACCTCCTTTGCATACAAAGATTTATCTTATAATCTATGCTAGCACATGTAAATACGCCATACAATTATATAATTGTATGGCGTACACTTTTCTTCTTATTTAAGGGAACGCAATAGTTGTTTTAAGATTTCTAAACCTTTTTCTAACTCTTCTATGGTTTCAGGTGCACAAATAGATAGACGAACTGCTTTTTCAGGATCACTGTTTCCAACCACAAATCGTTCTGCTGCATATACTTGAACACCGTGCTCTAAGGCCAAGGTTTCAAAATGAGCTCCTGATGTTTGGTTTGATAATTTTAGCCAACGAAAAATACAGGTATCTTCACCACGGCAATCAAATTCAGACAAATAATCATTAACCAATTGATTTCTTTCAATTGTGTTCTTTCGGTGATTATCAATAATGGTATCAATTTCATTTGACACAATCATACGAGCAGCTAATTCTGCCATCAGTGGAGAAACAGATATATTCATATTATAAAGTGCATTGGACAGAGGTTCTTTATACTGCTTTGGCACTGATACATAAGCCAAGCGTAGACCAGGAGCAATGGCTTTCGACATACTGGCTATATAGATTGTGTGTTCTGGTGCAAATGATGCCACAGCCTGTACTGGCTTTTCATGCATCAGACTGTAAGTAGCATCCTCTATGATAAAAACATTGTACTCTTTCGCAATTTTAGCTAATGCTCTTCTGCCTTCAATGGACATGGTGTGGCTGGTTGGATTTTGGTAGTCTGGTATCAGATAAATACCCTTTAGATTTTCATTTTTACAGGCATAAATTAGTGCATCCTCGTCCATTTCTAGCCCTTTATTTTTAATAGGTACTAATTGAACACCAAGCATACTGGCGGCTGTTTTTAGACCAGAATAGGTATGGGGGTCAGTGCCAATCCTATCTCCCTGCTGGCATAAACCAATAAGTGTAGCTGTGATGGCATTTTGACCACCGCTGGCAAACAATATAGTTTCAATATCTGTAGTATAACCACCCTTGCTTATCAGTTTTACCGCCGCGTCTTTCTGCCAAAGCACATCTCCGGGTCTACTATAGCCGAAGCATTTGATAAGGTCAGATTCACTCACTATGTTTTTTAATTGTAGCATCAGGGGTTCATAAGAGGCTGGCTCTGGAATAGTAGCTCCCATTTCGATCATATTTTTTGGTCTGCCATCAGTAAGTAGATATGTATTGGATAAGGCATCAAAGGAAACAAATGTACCACTTCCCACTGTTGTGCTTAATATCCCTTTTAAGATACACACCTTAAAAGCCTTTGAAACAGTACTTACATTTATGTCTAAGAAATCAGCCAATTCTCTATAGGGTGGCAATTTAGTTCCTGGAAGTATCCTTCCATTTATAATATCCTGTTCCAGTTGATTTGCTAATGCTAAATATAATGGCTTAACAGTTTTATCTAAGACTGGTTTCCAAGCCATGGGATAGTTTTCAAATGAATTTACAGGCATACGAGCACATCCTTTCCTATCATACAATTATACGATTGTATGACAGATGTGACAAGGTTACACATTGTTATAGCACTTTACAAGTAATGTGGTGCTTCCAAAACAATTCCATAAAACAAGAAAATCAGACGCCTTAATCAAACTTGTAGACTGGTGTTGAAATAATATAACCGCCCCTTAAACTAAGGGACGGTTCGCACAGCATTTTTTATGATTCTTCAGTTAATCAACGATAAGAAAAATTCAATTTTTATTTTCCCGCTCCTGCATTTATTCCTGCAATGCGTCCGAAAACAAATATGTCAGTAATTGCATTCCCACCAAGTCTGTTACCACCGTGAATTCCACCTGTAACTTCTCCCGCTGCCCATAAACCAGGAATAATTTTTCCATCTCCATTTAAAACATGACCTTCGACATCAATAACAGTACCACCCATTGTATGATGCAATGATGATTTTCTTGGACTTATGGCAATTCCAACATCGTCATTAGATTCTATATACTCAAGATCAATGGCTCCTGCAATATTTTCCTTATGAAAGTCATCATCTTTTTGATTTGCTACATAGCTGTTATATTTTTCTATTGTCTTACGTAATTGTTCTTCAGTAAATCCAGGTGCAACACCTGCTGCAGAAGTTTTAGTAGCTTCTGCTAATTCAGCGATATTTTTACCATACCATACATGACCACCTTCAACCATGGCTGCTACACGTGCATTATATTCAGTTCCTTTTAATTGCTCATCAGGGTTTCCAATATCTCCTCTGCCTGAATAGATAATATAGAAAATACCATCTTCAAGAGCTAGTGAAGCTTTAGCAAGAACATCACGTTCAGCATATTCATTTACAAATCGATTGCCCTCTCCGTCAATCCAGATCTGCTCTGCTGCATCAGCCCAAATACCGTCGGTCATAGTACCTTTAACAGGCGATGAAGAAGGCATCATTTGAGCAACTTCCATGCCAGTTACACCGGCACCGATTTCTAGAGCCATTACAATTCCATCGCCCTGGTTAGTGCCCATATTAGTTGATAGTGTTCTACTTGAAAGGTCATCTCCCCAATAACTATCATAGTCCTTAACCATAGTCGCGTCTGCGCTATATCCACCTGTTGCAAGAACAACTCCATTAGTTGTATTAATTGTGATTTGTGTGCCATCTACCTGGACAGCTTTTGCACCTACTACCTTGCCTGATGCATCCACTAAAAGTTCAGTGCCTGTAGTATCAGTATATATTATAACGCCTTTATCCTTTGCAACTTTTTCAAGTTGAGGGATACGTAGAGTACCTGTCATGAAAGTATGAGTTCTTGGCCACATAGCACCAAGTACTGTACCAGTTCCAGGAGCATCCCCATACTTAGCATCAGCACCGTAAGATGCTTCAAGACCAACTTCTCCCATCCATTGAAAAGCATCTAAAGAATTAATAGCTAACTGTCTCGCAAGGTGAACTTCTGGGGCAATCCAACTACCATTTAATAACTCACGAAGTCCTCCTGTATACATATGCCACATGTGTAATGCACTAGAGTCAAAACCAGGCATGTCCGCTCCGGCGGTTTTTCCAATATTATTTGAATAGAATGCATTTATATCAGCCTTGAGCTCTGTCAATACTTCTTCCCATTCAGGAAAAGTGTCGAATTTCAGCTTTGGATCAAGTGGACTAAGGGCAAGATAACTATCTAATGTATCTTTTTGAGCTCTACTTAATATCATGTTATTCTGTGCCTCAAGATCAACTGCATTGTATGCTGCACCTGCCAACAGTGTATTTCCACCTAATACAGACGCCTTCTCAATAAGGGTAACGCTAGCTCCTTGCTCTGCTGCACTAATTGCTGCAGTAAGACCAGCGCCTCCCCCACCCATTACAAGGACATCTGTATCCCATGTTTCAGGATCCTTTGGTGTAACAACTACCTTATTTTCCTTTAGAGCATCAACATCTAGGCCAGCTTCTCTAGCAGCATTAGTAACTGCATTAATAATAGCAAAACTAGTCAAAGTTGCGCCTGTTACAATATCTACAGATAAACTTTGGTTTTCAATTATCTGATTTGGTATACGTTCAAGGGCTACTCTTACAACACTTTCAGTTTCAGAGTTCTCTGTAAACTCAATATCTGTGATTTTACTGTCTTCAACAGTAATCCTTACAGTCATTGGTCCTTGCATACCAGCAGCAGTACCTTCAAAGCTGTCGTTAATCAGTACAACTGGCTCCTCCGTGGTACACCCCACAAATATAAAAGTAATCATGCAAATACAAACAAGTAATGAAATAAGTTTTTTCATTTTTTCTCCTCCGATCTTAAATTAGTAATCTCTTGAAAACTTCGAGGGCTTTATTTATTCTTGTCGTTTATGATTAACCAAGATATTTTTTTTCACAAACTAGGCCATAAACTAAACCTCGATTTCATACAATGTTACTTTTTACACACGAGATATGCGTCAATAAAAACCTCATTAATCCCAGATTGATTGAAGATTTCACATCGAAGCACTTCCTTTCCTTTTTTTCTTGACTTCGATTAAATTTTAACATACTTAAAGCAACTTATTGATTAAATAGTTATTAAGATTTTATAGTGATTTTTGACTTCAAAAAGAAAATATTACCATTAATAAGCAACTATACCGTCTAATGCATAAAAAAATCCCTTATCATGCGCAATCAGCATTTTTAGGGATTAAGAAATCTTAACATTTATTCTGTTTAAATTAATATCTTTTTAATTTGTAGTTTCCTCATAATAGGGAAGTTAAATTTTCTCTCCCCCTGAATATGTATGATATTTTATTTCATATTTAACTCAATTAGCTTTTCCCTTAGGGTCAAAGTAATATCCTTGTCCCCACTCCATTTTTAAAAATCTAGGATTGTTCACATCTTCTTCAATTTTATTTCTAATATTATGTATATGAACGATCACAGTTCGTGGATCCCCATAGCTTTTTGCTCCCCAGATTTTATAATATAATTCTTTAGGGGTATAATATTGCCCTGGATTCTGCATTAAAAATGACAATATCTTAAATTCAGTAGAAGAGAGTTTTAATTCACCTTCGTTCTTTACAACAATATGACGATTTGCATCTAATTTAAAACCGGTACAAGCTAAAATATTATTAGCTTTATTGGGTGATTTATTCGCTCTTCGCAGATTTGCTTTTATTCGTGCCTCCAAAATTTTATTATCAAAAGGCTTTACTATAAAATCGTCGCCTCCCCTCTCTAAAGCTTGAACAATTGTATCACTGCAGTCAAGACATGAAATAAAAATAATAGGACAATCATGCCACTCTGTCAACCTAGAACAAAGGTCAAGACCATTAACATCTGGCAGCAAAATATCAAGGAGTATCACATCAAATTTATCTCTTGCATTTGCATAGGCTTCGCTACCTGTTTTGGCCCAAATAACTTCATATGTCTCAGCTTGTTCAAGGTAGTAGAGGATTATCTTTGCTACTAACGTATCATCTTCAACTAAAAGAACCTTTATCATATAATTTCACCCCTTAAATCAATATTACCTCAATTTTTACTATTTCCACAAGGATATTCAGTGTTTTGCAACTGGAAAATGCATAGGTACTCTTTAAGTTCAGATATGCTTAAATCTTTACATTAAATATTTGATATACTTTTGTTGAGGCACTTTCAACATTCCTTTCATCCCCCTGGCTATTTCTTCGTAAATTCGACGATAAGGGTAGCAATTCTCCGCATTTTTAATTATACCATAATCAGATATTCAGACTATCTTGACAGACGTAATAGATATATAATTATGACTAAGGAAATAAAAAGGGGAATGTATATGAAAAGAGATTATTTTAAAGCAATACTTGTATTTCTAATAATATCCAGTTTAACTTTCTTTATAGGCGTAACAATAAATAATAGTTTTGGTGCTTTAAAAAACGGTGACACATTATCTGATAAGAGAGAAAACAGCATATATTCACTTGCAAATTATCACTGGGATTCAAAAACGAATACCTATTACTTTGACCTAGTTAGAAAAAATGAAAATCAACAATTGGAACTTATCTATGGAAAATTGCCATCGGACGTTTTAATCAATGGTACTGTTTTAAAGGAATCTTCATTCTTTTCAAGACTATTACTTAACTCCGATTGGTTTATAGATAACAAAATCAGAGTTGTCTTTAACACAAGTATAAATCCTTATAATACTCCTATATATGTAACTACTACATCTAGTGCTGAAACTGCACTTTCAACCTTCAATATGGTATTTGCTTTCAGCCTTGGAACAACCTTTTTAATGTCTATATATGGACTCTCCCTTTATCTCCACAAAAAAACAGAAAAATACCTATTATGGTTTGCTATATATACCGGTGCATTGACTTTATGGAGTGCTCTTCCACTATTTGTTGGTGCAGGTATAAATTTCTTACGATACTATGCTTTTGCTTGGTGCGTAATTCTGGATATTGTTATATGCTTTAAAATGTTTGATATTAAGCTTCCTGGACGTTTTAACATTCTTCTAAGTATAAGGGGAGTTATTGCTATTTTGGTGTTATGGTCCATTATGGAAAGTATTTTTCCTAAATTGCACAGTGAAATTTATGTTTATAGCTTGTTCTTATTTTCCATTGGAGTTCTCATTTATGCCTGCGCTGACAGACGAAAAGGAGCATGGCTATTGATTGCAAGCCATGCCTTAAGCCTAGGATTACGTATGGTTATACCCTTATCTTCTCTGTCATCTTTAAGTATAAGCTATCCTTTGCGTGCCTTGCAATTCTCAAAGCTTTTTAATATTCCCTTTGCCTTTTGCTGTATGTTATTAATAAATCAAATTTTCGCTGAAAAATTTGCTGAAGCTGAAATCCTTGCTAAGGAATTAGAGCAAATGAACCATAATCTGGATGAAAAGGTTTTGGAAGGTAACCAGGCTTTGCAAGAACAGATGACACGGCGACATAGTCTTATGATGAATATCTTTCATGATTTACGTACTCCATTATTTGTTATGCAAGGCTGTACTCAAAAAATTACTAAACAACCAGAACTACTCGATACGGAATTACCAATAATAAGGGAAAGATTAGATTTTACCAAATATCTAGTTGAAGATTTATTTTTAATGGCCAAACTTGAGGATAAGCAAGTGATCCTCGATACAGATCGGGTCCCTATCACAGACCTAATTAAAAATGTTATTAGTGCGTGTAGTATAGAGGGAGAAAATAAATACATTTATATAGAAACAGAGTTGAAATGTGATTGCATTACTTGGGGAGATGAGTATCGTCTTAAACAGGCATTTCAAAATCTTCTCCTAAATGCAATATACTATACAAAACCAAATGGCAAAGTATCTGTATCTTTAAAAAAGGAAGAAAATACTGCCATTATATCCTTTACAGATACAGGTATTGGAATATCTCCACAGGATATAGATAAGATATTTGACAGATATTATCGTATAAGTAATAAAGAAAAGCACCAATCGACCGGCTTAGGACTTTCCATTGCACAAGAAATTATACAACAGCATCAGGGAAGTATTGGCGTTAATAGTGAGTTAGGATTTGGCACAACCTTCACAGTTCACCTACCCATAATCTAACACAAAATAAGATAACATTTTTCCGCCAACATATAGCAGCTACAGGTGATAATAAAATTGCAGCATATGTCATGTCACTATTTTCTCATATTATGAAACAATTTGAATAATTATTATTCATCATTATCTTTTAACGTTTACATATTTAATGGCTTCATTGCCAGCTATATGCTCGACGTCAATTGCAATAATATTTATTAGTTTGCGTACTTCTGGTTATTTCCTTATGTTTAGCTTCTTCGTAATAGCATCGATTTTATATACAGCTTTTGCTGAATGAAAATATAATTTATGATAAACCCAATAAAGAAAAACCCTCATCTGTATGATCTTGTCTTTTAAACTCGATCATATCAAATCAGGGTTTTTTATATTTTAATTCTAGATATCTAAGCTCTAGTATTACTTATTCAATGGGTCTTAGTTTTGCTGTGAAGTGTCTCAGTACAGGTGGTTGCCACAATATCTCATAACCCTTGATTTCACTTGCTTTTTTCTTAATGTTAATTAGAGCCTCAATGACTACATCAAAGTGAGCTTGAGTATACACTCTTCTTGGAATAGCCAGTCTTGTAAACTCCATTTCTGCTTCCTGCTGCTCTCCGGTCTCTGGGTCTAGATCTAGAAGATAAGATCCGATATCGCAGGATCTAATACCTGCTTCAAGGTATAGCTCGCAAGCCAAAGCATGACCTGGGAACTGGAAGTATGGAATATGTGGCAATAAACCTTTAGCATCTAGGAATACCGCATGACCACCTACAGGGTATTGGAAGGGGATTCCTGCTTCCTTAAGCTTTGCACCAATGTATTCAACCTGACCAATTCTGTATCGTAGAAAGTTCTTGTCTAAGCCTTCATACAGGCCTATACAAAGAGCTTCTATATCTCTTCCTGCCAGACCACCATAGGTTACAAAGCCTTCATATGGAATTGTCAGACCCTTTACCTTCGTAAATAAATCTTCAGAGTCTCTAATACCGATAAGACCACCCATGTTAACGATAGCATCCTTTTTAGCACTCATTGTAAAAGCATCAGCATAGCTGAACATTTCTCGAACAATATCTATAATTTCAACATCTGCATAACCTTCTTCTCTTTGCTTAATGAAATACGCATTTTCTGCATATCTGGCAGCATCGATTATCATAGTAATGCCGTATTTATCTGCAATTTCTTTTGTCGCTCTAATGTTTGCCATAGAAACAGGTTGACCACCTGCAGAGTTGTTGGTGATCGTCATAATGATAAGTCCAACCTCTTCTGCGCCAACCTCGTTGATATAAGCCTCTAATCTTTCAACATCCATGTTGCCTTTAAATGCCACATATGTTTGAGTATCCCTTGCTTCAGGCACCACAATGTCAACTGCCCTTGCGCCAAGAAGGCCTACATGTCCTCTGGTCGTATCGAAGTGCATATTTGATATGCATTTTTGACCCTTTTTAAGTAGGCTTGGAAGTAAAACCTGCTCCGCTGCTCTACCCTGGTGTACAGGTTGGCAGTACTTATACTTGAATATATCTTTGACTGTATTTTGAAGCCTCTTATAGCCTCTTGCCCCAGCATAAGACTCATCACCAGTCATCATACCTCCCCACTGGGCATCACTCATTGCACCAGTACCGCTATCCGTTAATAAATCAATGTACACGTCATCAGATTCAATGCCGAAAAGGTTGTAATTAGCTTCCTTTAGCTTCTCTTCCCTTTCTGACCTTGTTGTAATTCTCAGTGGCTCAACCATTTTAATTTTAAAAGGTTCTGCAACATATTTAATCACTTTAATTCCCCCTTGAGATTTATTGATTAAAGCTTAACACATATATACAAAGCTTTATAGTGTCTTTAATTTGACTTTAATTATTGTATATCTTAAAATGACTATAGGGTGATCAATCTCCCTCCAAAGCATTACTGTTTAAAATACTCAGAAAGGAAAAGTTATAATGAGGACCTATACCTCATTATACAGGGTGATAGCATGAAAAGAATTGGCATAGTAGGCCATACTGACAACATCGATCGAATTCAGCAGGTGATTGATAAGAGTTTTCCCAATATTGATGGCTATCCTATTAAGGCCCATGAGATGATCCATATTCAAACAACCGTCAATTATCTAAAAGAGCATATTAATGATTTTGACGGTATTATCTTTACTGGAAAAATTCTTTTTGACATTATGAATCACAGCATGCATTCACAAAAGCCTTGGGTCTATATCGAAAACGATGAGAGTCAATTACAGCGCATTTTGCTGGAAGCTAACCTTAAGCATAATATGGACATCACTCAAATTAGCATTGACTCTTATTCTGAAGATACTGTAAGAGCCATATATGAAGACTCAGGCCTAAGCTCCGGACAATATTCTGCCTATGTATCAAAGCTTGATGTTTTTAACGAAACCCTTATAGATGATTTATTTACGTTTCACAAAAACAACTATTTAGCACAGCCCCGCCTAATAAGCATTACAGGGATTTCCTCTGTTTATATGCTACTTCAAGACCATCAGGTGCCAAGTCTTCTCTTAACTCCAAATCAAAATGCAATAAAGAACAAGCTATATGATCTGTTGGAAAAGATTAGACTTGAAAGTATGAGCGTTAGCCAGATTGTCGTTATATCCATAGAAATTGATTTGAATAATGAGTATGACCTAATATCTGAAAATGAGTACAGCATTATGCTTCAAAAATCAAGAGTAACAGAAGAGGTGTATAAATTTACACAACGTATTCAAGCAGCAGTCATTGAAACTGAAAAAAACTACTTGCTTTTCACAACGAAGCAAATAGTTGAATTCGAGACTAAAAATCTGAGGGAGCTTTCTATTCTAAACGCTATAAAAAATAAAACCGACAACACTGTTAGTGTTGGAATTGGTTTTGGGATCACGGCAAGGGAAGCTAAGGCCAATGCAGTCATTGGAAAGAACAAGGCCCTAAAGATGGGTGGAAATCAATGCTTTGTCGTATACGATAGAAATAGTATGGAAAGGATTACGCCCTTCGATAAAGTCAACAACAACATTTCACCACTGGATCTCCCCTTCAAGGATATCTCAGAAAAAAGTGGTGTCAGTATAAACAATATCTATCAGTTAAAATGTATTATGGATATATATAAAAAGTCTACCTTCACTAGCTTAGAACTGTCTGAGGAATTTGGAAATTCCCTTAGAAGTATGAACAGAATCATTGAGAGGCTTGAACGAGCTGGATATATTGAGGTAGTTGGAAAAAAAATAGTTGGTAAATCTGGAAGACCGAGCAGAATCTTAAAGTTACTCATATAATGAGATTCATAATAGGATGATTATGGATACTATATCAAGGTTACCTCTGAGCAGAATATTAATTAAATAAAATCGAAATTTAAATAAAATAGGGTATTGCACTTAAAATCACTGATGAAATTAAGTTCAATAGAACTTGGGTCCCCACCATGCTCTCCACAGATTCCAATTTTCAGTTCTGGCTTTACCTTTCGTCCAAGCTCCACTGCGATTTCCATTAATCGCCCCACACCCCGACGATCAATTCTCTGGAATGGATCATGGTCTAAAACAGAAGAACGGGGAAGCGCGGGGAAGCACGGGGACGGGGTTATTGCTTTGGTTCTGTGTAACATATTATAATTTCCAAATAGTATTCGCCGATACCCTAGTAACTCTTGCTAAATGCCTTGTTGATACTCATTCTATCTCTAAGGCTTTCCTTAACATCATTTTCTTCTTTTCTTTTGATTCTTTTTGTAACGTCCATGCTTCTACCTTAAATTGATTTTTTTATTATCTGCCTTAATTCATCATCCCCAAATATGCTCTGCCGGTTTATTCCCCTCAATATTATATGATATGTTCTAGTTTGACTCTTCTTTCTAGTTGTTCTTGGCATAATTTTCACCCCTGCTTATCTTACTATAATTCACTTCGCAAAGCAGCAACCCCGTCCCCGCGCTTCCTTCTGGTCTATATGCTGGAACAGAATCTGCAGAGTATGTAAAAACAAAATAAGGAATTAGAAAGTAAGACCCCTTATCATTCATTGATAAAGGGTCTTTTCTAATTTGTTTTATTTCCGACTAGTATATTAAATTGCTCCTGGATCATTTTAGACCAATCTAATATTTTATCCATAGCATCATCTTGCGTACACCATTTCATAAGCATTCCGGTAAATGTAGCGATACAAAGCATATAAGTTTCATCTTCATTTAAATTAGTAGAAAAAGAATTCTTTTCAAAACTCTGTTGAACCAATGAAGTAAGAGTATCTACATAGGTACGGCCTGGAATACGGACCTCCACCTTAGAACGAATTTGACCTTCGTAGGATGCTCTCGTCATTTCCTTACCGATATGTTTAAAATACTTAAATACACACATATTTAGATCAATTAATTGTTCAGCTACAGATTTACTGCTATCCCGTGCAAAATATTGGTCAATATATTTATCCAAACCAGCATTTACAGAAAGCACGACGATATGATCCTTTGTAGGAAAATTGTGATAGAATGCTCCTTTACTTAATCCACAATCGCTACAAATATCATCAATTGTTACCTTTTTTACGCCATATTTGAACAATAGATCCATTGCGGATTCTATGAGAGCTTGTCTTGTATGATGTGATTTGATTTCTCTTGTGGTAGGTTTAATAGACATACACATAATCCTTTCATAATAGCTTTAATGTATATTGCAAATTATATATACATTGTATAAGTTGTAAAATGTTAAATCAAGAAGTTTATTTTATTGATACAAATAAAAAAGAAACAATCTAGCAAAATATTGTTTGATACTTGACAAACAATATGGCGTGAGAGTATAATTTATATACCAGAATACATACTGCAGTATGTATTCTGGTATATAAATTAACAAGGGGTGGAGGTATAATATCATGAACAAGAGAAAAATGAAATATCTGGTAAGCGTTATTTTATGTTTAAGTATGATTTTATCTGTTCTTACTGGATGTACACAGCCAGCGGAAACAGTGGTGGCTAGTTATACAGCAGGCACCTATATTGGAGAAGGACAGGGATATAACGGAATAATTAAAGTTGAAGTAAGCTTCAGTGATGATGCCATTGAAAGTGTTTCGGTGTTAGAGCATGGAGAGACAGATGGGATATCTGATCCTGCTATTGAAAGAATACCCACAAATGTTGTGGAAGGACAGACATTAAAGGTAGATGCTGTTACAGGAGCGACAAAAACCTCCGAGGGAATCTTAGAGGCAGTGTCAGCAGCTGTAGAGCTTGCTGACGGAGATGTAGAGGCATTAAAGGTTGTAGAGGTCATAAAAGAAGACAAAGCTACAGGATACATAATAGATAGAGAAGCTGATTTGTTAATTATTGGTGGGGGTGCTGCAGGTTTAACAGCAGCAAATGCAGCAATAGAGAATGGTGTTGAAAATGTAATAGTAATAGAAAAATTAGCTTCTTTTGCAGGAGCATCAGCTGTTGCAGGTGGTCTTGCAGGAGGGGATTCTGAATTCCAAAGGTCCTTAGGATTGACAGATGATACACCTGAGAAGATATTTATGGATCTTATGAAGGGTGGAGGTTTTACAAATGATGCAAGGCTAACATGGATTTGGTCAGAGGAAATGGGTCCAACTCTTGATTGGTTAATTACAGAAATGGATGTACCGATTAAGAATCAGTTCTCTAATTTTCCGGAACACTCTGTTCAACGTTCTTACAGTGTAGAAGGTGGAAGCGGGGTAATGCTAAGAGTTTTAGCTGATAAATTTGTAGATGCTGGTGGAGAAATTTTAATGGAAACAGAAGGCATCAGCTTTACAATGGATGGAGATACTGTAGTAGGTGCAGTTGCGAAAGATGTTGATGGCAACACTATCAATATTAAGGCACCAAAAACAATTCTTGCAACAGGAGGCTTTGGAAATAATCCGAATATGCTTTCAGATTCTTTATCAGAGGTTTTATTCTATGGGGCCTCACCTTCTACTGGTGAAGGAATCAACATGGCTAAGGATATGGGTGCACAACTACAGTTCATGGATTATGTTAAGATGTATCCCCAAGGAATTGAAGTAGCGTCTGGATTCGGACGTGTTTCAACAGTTCATAGCATGCTTACAACACAGCAAACAGGTGCAATTTATGTGAATAAAGAAGGAAAACGTATTATTGATGAGAATGCAGACTTCGTTTCTATAAAAGATGCGACAAAGGAACAAACAGATGATATCATTTATCTTGTTATGGATCAAGAAGCTTGGGATAAATGGAGTGTTCTTGCTCACGGAGATGAAAACTCCAGTCCTGCAGGACGTTTTACATTAGACGAACAAGAAGAATGGTTTAATACACCTGAAGGAACACCTGTTTTCCGTCGAGGAGATAATATAGAAGAGGTGGCAGTTTCTGCAGAGATTGATGGCGACTCTTTAAAGGAAACGATTGGTCGTTGGAATGAGATGGTTGCATCAGGCGAGGACAAAGATTTTGGGCGTAAAGAGCTGTCCCCACTTGCAACTGATGGAACATATTACATTATTGAGCAAAAACTTCGTTTTGCTACTACACTTGGTGGCGTTCGTATAACAGAAAATTTTGAAGTTGAAAATACAGAAGGTGGCATTATTCCAGGATTATATGCAGCTGGTGAATGTGTCGGTGGTGTTCATGGACAAGAATCTATGCCAACCGCTATGCTTTCTTGGGCAGTTACATCCGGTAAACTTGCTGGTGAAGTTATTGCTGGAAAAATGAAATAAATATAAAGTAATATAATAAACAAAATAAATCCCTTAAGAAACAGCAGTATGCAGTTATCTTAAGGGATTTATTTTGTTTCCTACTCCTTTATATTCTGTTAAACAGAATATAAAACAACTCCTAAAATGCCCGGCAACATGATGAGAAGTAGAATTCATAAATGGTTTATCTTTTGAACTGACCCTACCCCTATAGTACTTTCCCTAAAAGAAGTTGATTTGTGTACAATTATTTATTCTGCAAAATTTATTCCCCCCTTTAACAGAAAAAAACCCTAAACACTAGTCTAAGGGAACATAAATCATTTTTCAATTTTCACTTAAAACCTTCTAAAGCACTGATTTGAAACTATTTCTTCTCTATCAACACCACGCTCAGCAGTCGTTTTCTGCCAATCGCACAAAGCAACAACCCCGTCCCTACGCTTCTGCCTACGCTTCTGAAATGTCCGTGTGCTTTTGGTGTGACGGGCATTGGTTAAAAACTACAGATCGTTTAGAGACATGGTGCGAACAGTCAAGCCATCCACCGCTTCGAGCTCTGCCTTAAGAGCTTTGGCAGCCTCTTCTTCACCACTGAGCTGCAACAGGATGAGGCCTTCTTCAGCACATAAGTTGCCGGTTTCGTGGATACCAGTCTAAATTTGATAAGACATCCGTGCTTGGTGAGAATCTCCTGGAATAGAACTGCCTTCTTATTTCGATGGTTCACTTTAATCGCCATAATCCAATTACATGTCATTTATAAAAACCTCCCTCACTAGTTTTATGTCTATTTACCCACGGAGCACCTCCATCAAACAATTTTTGGAAATATATGTTGAAGCCCGGCACGATAACCCGGCTTTTAAAAAAGCCACCATCAGCTCTTGTCTCCTACAAGAGTTGTGGTTCAATAAAGGATAACCTAAATTCCACCGGAGATATTGAATAGTGCAATTTTAGATACTTCTATCTCTATTTTTTTCTTATATCTATTTGCGTTCAATAGCAAAAAACGGCCAAGGCAAACTTTCACCCTTACCGGCTCATAACATTTATTGTACACTCAATTTCTGTCCCATCAAGCAAAGACACTATAATTTTACCTCTATCAAATAGCATAATATTCTTAAACATTTTAAAATATAAATCTATATCATAGGCGTTAACTTAACCCATGTTATTCCAAGGTAAAAATTACATTTGAAAAAAAGCATGAAAAATGGGAATCTCAAAGTGACCATCACATCACAAAGGAGAGATTCCCATGAAGATATCTTCATCACTTATTATACAATTTATTCGGTTGTTTGATAACAATAAAATTATGGAAATTGCCATAGGCACAGGTTTATTGAAGCGTCAAAAGGGCATGTTGCCTGATACAATTCTTAAGGTTTTCACATTCGGGTTGCTAAATATAGCAAACCCCTCATTAAACCAAATTGCATCTAAATGCCAAGCATTTCAACCAGGCTTAACAATCTCCAAAGAAGCAGTGTATAAAAGACTGAAAAAATCTTCTTTATTTTTACAGGAAACATTTAAACATATGATGCAAAAATCTATGAATAGTGTAATCCCTGTAAAAACTGCCGCTATTCTTGAGCAGTTTAAGGATGTAAAGATATGTGATAGTACCAAAATTACTTTGCCGGATAAGCTGGTGGCTCTGTACCCCGGATTAGGTGGACGCAATGCTAAATCTTCTTTAAAAGTCCAAGGCATTTATAGTTTGATTCCTGCTAGATTTTCAAGCCTTGAAATAACAAAGGCTCCTGGCGCTGATACTACCTATAACGATAAGTTACTTGCCATGGTTAATCCAGGTGAATTGCTAATAACAGACCTAGGATATTTTAGCAAAGCATTTTTTGAAAAACTATCAACAAAAGGTAGTTACTATCTCACTAGAATCAAGAAAAACTCTATTGTTTACGTAGAAAAGTCAGGACAACTAACTAAGGTGGATTTGACTGATTTACTAAAGGGTACTGTGGTTGATACAGAAGTTTTTCTGGGAATAGCCCATAAAAAACAACTTAAATGTCGTTTTGTAGCCATTCGCCTGCCAGAAAAAGTGGTGAATCAACGTAGACGCAAGGCTAACCAACAGGCTAAAGCCCAAGGCAAACAACTTAGTGCGAAAGAAACTGAATTGCTGGCATGGAATATTATTGTTACAAATGTTACAAAAGATAAGTTATCTCCTGAAGCTGCTTGTGATTTATATAGAGCAAGATGGCAAATTGAACTCGTATTTAAATCATTAAAAAGCTATTTAAATATTGATAAAATAGGCTCTTGTGGTAAATACCAGCTAGAGTGTTTGATATATGGGCGCTTAATAGCAGTAGTTGCCATGTTTTCTTTATACAATGTTCTATATATACCAGCAAATCAACATTTCACAAGAAGTTTAAGTATGTTGCGATTTGTAAGTATTTTTGCAATTCATGCTAATGAGATAGCCCTAAAGCTTCAATTAACAATACCAAATATTCATTTTCTTGAAAGACTTTTCAAGAAAATGAGTAAAAAAAGTTTGCATGATAAGCGTCAGAGAAAAACAACGTTTGAAATACTACAGGAATACTTTTTTCTCGAAATTAATTTCCAAAATATTGCTTAGGTTAACGCCTATGAAATCTATATCGAATTTTTTTATCTCCTTTTATTTTTTTGATTGGTCTTTGTTTTTAATGATGCTTTGTGCAGCGGCTAATCGTGCGATGGGCACCCGATAAGGGGAACAAGACACATAATCCAGCCCCAGTTCCTGACAAAGATCAATAGAATTAGGATCCCCACCATGCTCTCCACAGATCCCAATTTTCAGTTCTGGCTTTACCTTTCGTCCAAGCTCCACTGCGATTTCATCGGCAGTGATTGCTGCCCTTGGTACTTCAATCATGGTACCTATTAAATATTTCAAATCAGCATTTTTCTCTTCAATTACCCCATCAATCACTTTAATAATAACATCTTTAATATATTGTAGCTCCTTGATCTCTCCGATCAAATGGATTTTTACAGAAGGCTCTCAGCCTTGATATGGACGTCATTACACGTATGCCTGATATATTTTAGAGTGTAAATATGCCATTGCAAAATCACTTGATCAACTAGAAGAATTAGCTGTTTACGAGATACCTTCTTCAACCACTCCTATTCTCTCCCAAAACTTTCAACAATGATATGCTTCAAGTAATAATAAAAAATAGCACATTAGTGCTACAATTCTATAATTTCAATATATCAAAACCATACGGGTATATTCCTATTCAAAATCTTGATTAAGTTTTTATTTATTAATGGTTCATCACATGCATGCTCACATATAAATTTAAAATCTTCCATAGACATTCTAATTTCTTCTTCAATGACTTCTCCAAATCCCCCTTCGAAAATGTAATTATATATCTCTAAAGGTTCCCGAAACATTCTTATGAACAATTTCCTCTCAGGTTCTTTATTCCACTCACTATTAAAATATTGGCAAAAATTTTTAATTTTCTCATTCTTTACTTCTCTTTGATTTTCCCAAATACTATTTAAGAAATAATATGACCTTTCCATTCTTGTTGCATCTATATATGCTCTATCATCTAATTCATTAATATCATTAAACACTTCATGTTTTAAAACATCAAAGGGTGATAAGGGTATAAATAAACCTTCACTTTTTCTATCTATCCAAGTATAGAAAGATGTCGGTATAAAGACATGCTGTAAAAAACCAAGTGCTGTATCTACATCGTCATGACAGCTCCATCCTGATCTTAAAATATCTTTTTCAATATCTAGTATTCCAATGTATATAATTACAGATTCCGAAGTAATAATTCTCTTATCATTACCTCCAAACAAAATATTATCTGTATTTCTAACTAGATTCTCCCAGAAATAAAAATTATCTTTATTATATACTCTATTCATAAATACTCCCCTTTAGTTTTTGATTCTCAGTGTAATGTCAAGTATATTGTTTATTTAGAAAGAAGAATTATTTCAGACTATCTATAAACATCATAAATAGTCTGAAATAGCTATTACATTCATGCATGAATCACTTTGGAATTTTAATATCCAATAATAATTAAAAAATCTATATAGTTTTTGAGTAGAACTCAACAACTAAGTGATCATTTACCTCTATTGGGGCTTCATGGCGCTCTGGCATTCTTATCAGTTGACCCGAAAAACCAGCTTCATTTTTTGCTATATAGGGATACGAAAAATCTACATTGCGAAGAAAATTATCTATAAATATTTTGTTTTTACGAGACTTCTCTCTAAGTGAGATATCGTCGCCTACTGAGACAGCAAATGAAGGTCTATCTACTTTCTTTCCATTAACTAAAATATGTCCATGAACTACCATTTGCCTCGCTTGTCTAATTGAACTTCCAAATCCAGTCCTATATACTAGATTATCTAATCTACATTCAAGTTTTTTGATTAAAGAATTCCCTGTAGTTTCACTATCTTTTATGGCGGCCTTTACATAAATTTTAAACTGCTTCTCCATTACTTCATAATATGCCCTTAATCTTTGTTTCTCTAATAGTTGAATTCCATAGGAAGATAGCTTTCTTTTATCTCTTACTTGCCCGTTATCTGCCCTCTTCATTGCTTTAGGGTGACCACAAACATTTATTCCTAATCTTCTACACGTTTTAAATCTTGGTTGTCTCATTCTTGCCAAATAAATCATCTCCATAACATAAATTTTGCCGCGATAATTTATGCCATTTATATGTAATTTAATAAAATCTAGTTTCGATATTTCCGATAAAATTGGTATTATTCTTTTAGTTATTTGTAATTACACTTTAGACTAATTCCTTAGCGAATGCTTCTATTTTAGAGACATTGTCATCAACATCCCCATCAACCTTCAAGCCTTCTCCAATCACATTAGCACCGCATTCTGATGCTTTTTCTATTATTAAATCCACCGCTCTACAGTACACGTCTGAAAAACCTACACTATCACCACAACCAAATACAGCAACATCCTTAGCACTTAATAGTTCACTTTTCATTGAATTATAATATTCTAAGAAATCATCTTGTATTTCACCATAACCCCAAGTAGATGCTCCAAATAGTACAGTGTCAGCTGATTTGATCATTTCATCCTTTGCATTACATACATCAGTTACGGTAACTTCACACTCAGCCATATTATCTTTAATTATTTCCGCTACTCTCTCCGTGTTTCCTGTTGTACTACCAAATATAATTGATATTTTTTTCATAGTCTCTTTTCCTCCTCAAAATATTTATAGTTGATATTGATTATTATTATCATGTTCATTCTAGCAAATTATATTTTCATTGTCAATAATATAAAGTAAGAAAATAAAAAAACACCAGATTATTTCTTAAGTTGGTGCTCCATAAGCGTTTCAATAATAGCTTTTTTTGCTTATATTTACAGCTTTATAAACATATTCTATATCAAAAAAACAGAGTATTATCTCTTAAATACTAAGAAATAATACTCTTATCTTATTATAGACTATGCAATAAAACTTTTTTCTCAAGCCTTCTTCATACTATTTAAAGCTCTACTTCGATTGGTCTTTGTTTTTTGCTCCTATTGCCTTCATAATTCCTATCTGATTTCAGCCAGCTTGTCATCGTCTTGTTCTCTCCTTTTTCATTTTTTAATGGCTTAGTTATATTAATTTATCCCCAAATAGCTCTTTATCAATTAAGTATGTTTTTCTATTTTTCAAAAACAAATAAATATAATCTACCTACTTAATAAACTTGTCTATAGCTTCATCTAATTCTTCTAAAGCTTTATCATCTTCATTCTCAATAGCTTCAACAATACAGTGATTGATATGATCTTTTAAGATTAACTTCCCCATGTTATTCAAAGCAGATTTAACAGCTGCAATCTGTATTAATATTTCACTGCACTCTTTTTCTTCCTCTAACATTCTTTTTATCGCTTGTGAGTGACCAATTATTCTAGACATTCTATTAATTATTTGTTTTTGATTAGGGTGCTTATGTTTTTTCATATTATAAATCCTCCTTTGTGAGAGCTATGATATCCTTACCTCTTTCCATTTCCCCTTTAAGTATCTTATCATTAGAATGACTCCTCTAACAGTTATATCTATTGCATAGGCAATCCATACACCTACTAAGCCAAATCCTAATCGCATGCATAATATATATACTCCTAATACCCGAATTCCCAAAATACCTATTAGTGATGAATACATGGGAAATCTCGTATCTCCTGCTCCCTGAAGCGCTGATGTTATAACTAGTGTAATACATAAAAAAGGTTGAAACAAAGCAATTATCCTTAATACTTGAACTACCTGATTAATAATATTTTCATCTTTTGTAAATAATCCTGCAAGAACTGGTGCAAAGATATAAAAAATAATGCCCACAATAACCATAAATCCTGTAGATAATAGATATGCAATTAAACCTAAGCTCTGAGCTTCGTCTTCTTTCTTTTTACCTAGGTGCTGACCTACTAAGGTAGCCGCTGCCACACCAAAGCCCATGCCTGGTAAATAAGAAAATGTTTCTATTGTTCCAGCTATATTATGGGCTGCATAGGCTTCTGTTCCAATTTTTATAATCATACCTCCATAGATAAGCTGACCTGATCTCATGATTAACCTTTCCACTGCAGCAGGTATACTAATCTTTGTGATAGTACTTAACATTATAAAGTCAATTTTCCATTGTCCAAATATAAAAATATTAATTTTAGTATCTTTGCTATTAATTTTTTTCAGTAATAGAATGACACTTATTAGTCTAGAAAATGTTGTTGCCAATCCTGCTCCTAAAATTCCAAGACCACTAAAACTAAATATTCCAAAAATTAATATATAGTCAAGGATTGCATTGATAATATTTGATATAATTGCAACTTGCATTGGTGTTTTTGTATCCCCAGTACCTCTTAGAGCACTAGCCAAAACCATATTTACACATAGAAAAACCGAGGGAACAGCAACCGATAGAAAGTATGGCAAAGCATATTCAATTACCCCCTCCCCAGCTCCCAATAGTAGCAAAATTTTCTTTGAGAATATTAGATTAATAATACCAAACATTAATCCAATAACTAAAGCCATTATTATTGACTGCTTAACTGCATGGTCGGCTTTTTCATTTTCTTCTGCCCCAATATACCTAGATACAACAGCTGTGGTTCCTATCCCCAGTGCCGAAAAGAATGCAATATATACATTCATAGTTAAATTTGTAATTCCAACACCTGCAATAGCTTCTGTTCCAATTCTACCAACAAAATATGTATCTACTACTCCTATAAATACTTGTAGTATGTTTTCAATCATTGCAGGAATGGCTAGTAGCATTATTGTTTTAATACTAGCATATTCCTTGAGCTGTTTCTTTTTTAACTTTATCTGTACTATTACAATCGCCTCCCCATATCCCCCATGGGGGGATAATATGATTATATTCTATTATGCTAGTAATCACAACATAGTACTAATTAAAAATTTTACATTAGCCATAGGAACCGTTTAAATCAATAGAGACTCTTTAATCCGTATAATTCCATACAAATACACAATAAAAAAGGACTAGATTTCTCTAGCCCTCTGATTACAACCTATTCCTTCTCTATCAACACAACACACTCGACGTGTGTTGTGATAGAATGACGATATTACTTCGCTAAATAAAACAGAGGCTTCCTAAAGTCTATTATACACTAGGAAGCCCTTATTCCATTGGCAACTATTTTAAGTCATTAATAAAATTCTTTTTACCTTTGGCTAACCTACGAATATTGATTGAATTTGAATACCTTGTGATTAAGTATACTAGCCCCGATGCTACAATAATGATTCCACCTTTTACTTCTGTGGTATATTGCTTGTCATTCAATAAGAAAATGATGAAAGTTAGTACAACAAATAACAACGTTGAGATTAATGATTGTAAATTTTTTTTGAGTCCCTTTTCAGTACTAAATAGTGGCGCTATAATCCCCTCTGTTATAAATGTTATTAACACCGCTCCAAGAAAGAAAAGATATATAATTGGATTTGCCTCCCATGACAGGCTCCCATAGGCTCCAATAGCAAATACTGTAAACCAAGCAAAAAAGTATCCCGATAGCTTAAGAAAAAAGTTAAGTACAATCTCCCTCTTGCATGGGCCTCCGCTATTCTTAATGATTTCATGAGTAAACCCTTTCACATCATCCCCTATGGCCTCTTGTAAGCTGGAATCCCTCAATTTCAGTTCGTGTGCCATTCCTATCAAATCCCTTTGAATCACTTGTGCATCATATGAATTAACCTTAAACATACTCATACTTTTCATGATACCCTTAATAACTCGCTGGTCATCTTCTCTCAGGTTTTTTGATTGTGTTTCATTTTCTGTTTTTAGTAGAGTTACTTCATTTTCAAACATATCCTCATTCTCCCTTCATTATTCTATCTACGGTATTCTTTACATCATTCCATGTAGTTTCAAACTCTCTTAAAAATTCCTTTCCCATGTCAGTCAAAAAATAATATTTCCTCTTTGGTCCAAGGGGGGACTCTTTGTAAGTAGAAGATATTATTTTCTTTTTCTCAAGTCGTACTAGAATAGGATAAGTTGAACCTTCTCCTACGTCTTCAAATCCATAATCTCTAAGCCAGGATACTATTTCATAACCATATGTTTCTTCTTCACTTATGATCTTAACTATACACCCTTCTAACGTCCCACGCATTAATTGAGAACGATCTACCATACCTTTCACCTACCTTCCAACTACCTTGCACCGCATAATAGTCTAACTATATTGTACTGCATAGTAGTCTATTTGTCAATATAAGGTAAAAGTTTTTCCACAATAAGATATTAAGTTAGTAAAAATACTGCTCCATAGTATTCCTTTAGTTTTGCGTGGAAGTTCCCCCCCAAAGCAAAGTTCCCCCAAACCTTAGTCTGAGGGAACGTATACTACACTTCTATATTCACTTAAAAACCTTACAACCCTTCGAATCCAACCTACTTCTTCTCTATCAAACCAACTGTCTCAACATGAGCAGTATGGGCAAACATTTAAGCAGAAAAGCGCCATCATCTTTCGAAGGTTCACCGTTATTAAGTCTAGATATATCTTGTTATATATATCATAATTTACTATAACAAGGACACTTGTGATCATATATTAATTAAATGGCGTCAATATCTGAATTATTGAGTTGTCTTGTACTACTTGCTCTATTCTTTTGATTGGTCTTTGTTTTTAATCACACTTTGTGCAGCAGCTAATCGTGCAATGGGCACCCGATAAGGGGAACAAGAAACATAATCCAGCCCCAGTTCCTGACAAAGATCAATAGAATCAGGATCCCCACCATGCTCTCCACAGATTCCAATTTTCAGTTCTGGTTTTACCTTTCGTCCAAGCTCCACTGCGATTTCCATTAATCGTCCCACACCCCGACGATCGATTCTCTGGAATGGATCATGGTCTAGAATATTCTTTTCTCTATATTCACTAATAAATCGCCCTGCATCATCTCTTGAAAAACCATAGGTCATCTGGGTTAAATCATTGGTTCCAAAGGAGAAGAATTCTGCTTCCTCTGCGATTTCATCTGCAGTGATTGCTGCCCTTGGTACTTCAATCATAGTACCGATTAAATATTTCAAATCAGCATTTTTCTCTTCAATTACCCCATCAATCACTTTGATAATAACGTTTTTAATGTATTGTAGCTCCTTGATCTCTCCGATCAAAGGAATCATAATCTCTGGTACAATGTTGTAGCCATGCTGCTCCTTAACCTCTATTGCGGCCTCAATAATTGCCTTGACCTGCATTTCATAAATTTCAGGATAGGTGACAGCTAAACGGCAACCACGATGTCCTAGCATAGGATTGAATTCCTTCAAATCCGATACAACTTCCTTTAGACTTTGATATGTCATTTCTAATGCCTGGGCCAGCTCCTTGATGTCCTCATCTCCATGGGGTAGGAACTCATGCAGTGGTGGATCTAACAAACGAACAGTAACCGGGCGATCTCCCATTTCCTTAAATATTTCAATGAAATCCGCTTTTTGCATAGGCAATAATTGGTCTAATGCCCTTTGACGGTCTTTTATATTGTTGGCAACAATCATTTTTCTCACTGTATTGATTCTTGTTCCTTCAAAAAACATGTGCTCCGTACGGCATAGTCCTATTCCTTCTGCTCCAAACTTAATGGCCTGTCGTGTGTCTCGTGGGGTATCTGCATTGGCTCGAATCTTTAACTGTCTGAACTGGTCAGCCCACTCCATCAGTACACCAAAATTTCCAATAAGCTTTGGTTCCTTTGTTGGAACCTTCCCTTCATAAACATTTCCTATGTTTCCATCTAAAGAAATCCATTGGCCTTCTTCATAGCGTTGATTTCCCACTTTAAAATATTTTTGTCCCTCATCTATACGAACCTCTCCAGCTCCGGCAATACAGCACTTACCCATTCCTCTTGCCACAACTGCAGCGTGGGATGTCATCCCTCCCCTTGCAGTTAAAATACCCTGTGATGCCACCATTCCTTCAATGTCCTCAGGAGAGGTCTCTTGACGAACTAGAATCGCTTTTCCACCAGCACTATTTATCCTGACAACATCTTCTCCATTAAAATAAACCTGTCCCGTGGCAGCTCCTGAAGAAGCAGGAAGACCCTTTGTAATCAACGTTGCTACATTTAATGCCTTTTCATCAAATGTAGGGTGGAGTAATTGATCTAATTGACTTGGTTTCACTCTCATGATTGCTTCTTTCTTTGTCAAAACACCCTCACCCACCATCTCTACAGCAATGTTAATAGCGGCAGCGGCAGTTCGTTTACCGTTTCTTGTCTGTAATAGGTAAAGCTTACTGTTTTCAATTGTAAACTCAATGTCCTGCATGTCCTTATAGTGGGCTTCTAGTAAATCTGCCACGTCTACAAATTCTTGATAGACTTCTGGCATTTTGTCCCCTAGCTCTTGAATGACCCTTGGGGTTCGAATTCCTGCCACCACATCTTCTCCTTGGGCGTTCATTAAGAATTCCCCATATAAAAGCTTCTCTCCTGTAGATGGGTTCCGTGTAAAGGCCACACCGGTTCCAGAGGTTTCGCCCATATTACCAAATACCATTGATTGAATGTTAACTGCTGTCCCAAGACTCTTAGGAATGTCATTTAATTTACGATAGACATTAGCCCTTGGGTTATTCCATGATTTAAATACCGCTTCTACAGACATCAGGAGTTGGACCCTCACATCTTGAGGAAAGCTCATTTTTGATTCCCTCAGAACAATTTTTTGAAAGGCTTCTACTAAATACTGTAGATCTTCAGTTGTCAGGTCTGTATCTTGCTCAATCCCTTTATCTAATTTGCGCTTTTCTAATAGCGTATCAAACTTATATTTTTCAATTCCTAATACCACATCACCAAACATTTGTATAAATCTCCTATAGCTATCATAGGCAAATCTTTCATTTTTTGTTGCCGCTGCCATACCAATCACGGAAGCATCGTTAAGCCCAAGGTTTAGAATCGTATCCATCATTCCAGGCATGGATACCACCGCTCCTGAACGTACGGATACAAGTAGTGGTCGATGATGATCTCCAAATTTTTTCCCTGTGACTTCTTCTATGTAGGCCAACTGTTGAAAAATTTCGGTTTCTAGCTCTGGCCAAAGCTTTTCACCTTTTGTGTAGTATTCATTACAGGTCTCTGTTGTGACAGTAAATCCTGGAGGAACTGGTAATCCAATGCGAGTCATTTCAGCGAGATTTGCTCCCTTTCCACCTAACAGTCCCTTCATGGACTGGTCTCCTTCATTGAAGCTATATACATATTTCATCATTAATGCACCTCCATGATTTTTTTAACGCCCATTGGGCATATTATATCCTCTGTCTCTAAAAATTTCTAAAATGATTCCTGCACTTTCCTCCACTGCCTTAGTGGATACATCAATCACAGGACAACCGATTCGCTTCATGATTCCTTCAGCATATTCAAGCTCCTCTAGAATTCGCTCCATGCTAGCATAACTGGCTTCATTTTTTAATCCTAAAGCCTTTAGTCTTTCTTGTCTGATTTCAATGAGCTTTATGGGATTTGTGGTTAACCCAATGATTTTCTGACTAGGAACTTCATAAAGCTCCTTAGGTGGTGTCACTTCAGGCACAAGAGGCACATTGGCCACCTTCATATTTCTGTGGGCTAAATACATACTCAATGGTGTTTTAGAGGTTCTAGAAATTCCTACTAACACAATATCTGCCTTAGCCAGTCCTCTAGAGTCTTTACCATCGTCGTACTTTACTGCAAATTCAATGGCTTCAACCTTCCTAAAATACTTTTCATCTAATCTTCGGATCAGACCCGGCTCACGCTTCGGTGTCGTGGTTAAGGCCCCTCCCATGGCATGTAATACAGGGCTCATGATGTCTATACTTCGGATTTGCATTTTTTCTGCTTCCTCCATAATGTAATTGCGAAGCTCCTCAACTACCATGGTAAAGACAATAACAGAATTCTCTTTTTTGGCCTCTTGAAGCATTTCATCAATGTGATGCTTCTCAGTGATAAATGGAAACCGTCTGATCTCATAATCTTCCGTATCAAATTGACTTATTGCAGCCTTTGCTACCTGTTCTGCTGTTTCACCGATCGAATCTGACAGGATATAAATGACTAAATTTTCATTATTCATATTTTCCCTCCTAAGCTTTGCATAGCTCTACGAATAGCTTCGTGACATTACTTTTGGATATGCGACCTATTATTTTCAATTGTTCCTTGCCTTCCACTATCTCTCTTTCCACGACGGGTAGGCTGTCTACCTCATGATCTAAAATCTTGATGGCAGCATCTAAGACGCTATCCTTAAGCCCAATGGTGAGAATATTGGGTCTTCGTGTCATGACCATGCCAACAGGAACCTTATTCATATCTGTTCCACCAATGGCACTCTTTAAAAAGTCCTTTCTTGAAATCACCCCACTTAAGTATCCCTTAGAAGCCACAAAAATAGTCCCCACATCTTCTAAAAACAATGTGACAATTGCATCGTATACAGAGGTCTCCTCTGTGACCACTATGGGAAGTGACATCATTGTTTCAACCTTGATCCGTTTTACCTCTTCTGAGAAAAGATTAAATTGTGACTTTCCTGAATAGAAATAACCTACCTTTGGCCGGGCATCTAAAATCCCTGACATGGTTAGGATTGCTAAATCAGGCCTCAGTGTTGCCCGGGTCACCTCTAGCATTGATGCAATTTTCTCACTGGTTATGGGCTCACTTTGCTGAACAATTTCCATGATTTTCTTCTGCCTTTTTGAGAATTCTATGGTGCTCACCTCTTTTGTGTTATACTATTTACCATTATGATATATTATATAATGAATTCAAGGATATTCCTAGTACTTTTTTGTATAAATCTAGAATTCACACATTATTTTTTCCTAAAATCTCCATGGCTGGACGTAAAAAAACAGTTGAGACTAATATCCCCCAACTGTTTTTATTATACCCAACTAAAATTTAATTTTCTCTTCTAAAAAAACTTCTAATTCATCAATTGCAACTCGTTGTTGTTCCATTGTATCTCTATCTCTGACAGTTACACAATTGTCCTCTAGTGTATCAAAATCATAGGTAATGCAGTAAGGAGTTCCGATTTCGTCATGTCTACGATATCTTTTACCAATACTACCTGCATCATCGTAGTCTATCATAAATTTGTCACTTAGTTTTTCAAATAGTTCTAACGACTGTTCTTTCAACTTCTTGGTCAATGGCAATACCGCAGCTTTAAAAGGTGCTAGGGCTGGGTGTAGCTTTAGTACAATACGACTATCCTTTTCGTCGATTTGCTCTTCTTCGTAGGCATCCACTAGGAAGGCTAGGGTCACACGGTCTGCCCCTAATGAAGGTTCAATACAATATGGTACATACTTCTCGTTAGTGACAGGATCCTGATAGATTAATTGGACTCCAGAGTGCTCCGTATGTTGTTTTAAGTCAAAATCAGTTCTGTCAGCAATACCCCATAGTTCTCCCCAACCAAAGGGAAATTTGAACTCAATATCCGTTGTGGCGTTACTATAATGAGAAAGCTCCTCTTCTGTATGGGCCCTTAATCGAATACTTGTTTCTTTCATACTTAAATCTAGTAGCCATTTCTTACAGAAGTTTGACCAGTAATCAAACCATTCCAAGTCGTCTCCAGGCTTACAGAAGAATTCTAACTCCATTTGCTCAAATTCTCTTGTTCTAAATGTATAGTTTCCAGGTGTAATTTCATTTCTAAAGGATTTACCTATTTGTCCAATCCCAAAGGGTATTTTCTTTCTAGCTGTTCTTTGTACATTTTTGAAGTTCACAAAAATACCCTGGGCTGTTTCTGGTCTTAGGAATATTTCTGTACTGGTATCCTCATTCACCCCTTGATGGGTTTTAAACATAAGATTGAATTGTCTGATGTCAGTGAACTCCTTAGCATCACACTCAGGACAAACAATGGCCTTTTCATCAATAAAGCTAGCCATTTGCTCATTACTCCACCCATCAACAATGGTATCTTCCCCGTCTTTAGCAAAATGATCCTCTATGAGCTTATCTGCTCTAAATCTTGCCCTACATTTTTTGCAATCCATCAGGGGATCACTGAAGCCCCCTATGTGCCCTGAAGCCTCCCAGGTCGTTGGGTTCATCAGTATAGCTGAATCCAATCCCACATTGTATGGACTTTGCTGGATAAATTTTTTCCACCAAGCTTTTTTCACATTATTCTTTAGTTCCACACCCAGTGGGCCATAATCCCAGGTATTTGCCAAGCCTCCATATATTTCTGAGCCTGGAAAAATAAACCCCCTAGACTTAGCTAGGGCAACAATCTTCTCCATTGACTTTGCTGTTGTCATTTGCACGCCTCCCATTCAATTTTTCAAGTGAATCTTACTTCATTATTTAGTTAAGTACACTCCCCAATGTATAGGAAATTAAAGACCATCATTTCCTATACATCAAAAAAAGCCCCTCATCCCGGTTAGGGACGAAAGACTTTCTTCCGCGGTTCCACCCTAGTTGGTACAGCTTGCCATACCCACTTTCAGTTCTTCGCTCAGAAGTTCCCTTCATTAATGGATTAGATCAGGCTTTCACCATCCCTGACTCGCTTCACCCATAATCTCATTAATTACTCTTCTTCCTCATTGCGATGACATATTATTTTAATTCTAAATTTACCAAAGTTTTACGTTTTTGTCAACCGTTTAATTACCGGATCACTTCACTTATTTTTACGGCAAAATAATTTATGTTCCTTTGGACAGTTAGTAATCGGCACCATCATTTAAATCATCCAGTGTTTCATCTATGTCATCTATGATGTCGTCCACCATATCATCGACCTCAGATCCTGAAAATCGATTTTTAAATTCCGTCATGGTATCATCTGCAATCTCATTGATGTCTACCACTTCACCATTATCTTTAACAATTTCAATAGTTGTCTTTGTCAAGAGAGCTGCTGAAGCCCCAACAACAGCAAGTAGTGGCGCCAGCATCACACCAACGGCTCCTGCAGTCACAGGGACATTAAGTAATACATCTCCATCTCTCTTGACAATAATCTTTGTTACATTACCTTTTTTGATCATGTATTTAATCTTTTCCATCATCTCATTGCCTGTATTACCTACTGATTTTGATAAGTTATCGGTCCATGACTTTGCATTTTTCTCTTCTAATTGAATTAACGCTTCAACAATATCTCCATCAGCGCTTACGAGAGCTTCCTTAGCCTCTTTATAGGATACCCCCGTTCTTTCCCTTATGATATCAATTTTTTCTAGATTAATATCCATTTTCTAGACACCATCCTCGCTTAAATTTTCTTAGCTATTTCTAAACTGTTAAAATTGACTCTATCTAAATGCACCATAATATATTGCTTTAAAACCTTATTTAAGGATTCATGCAAGTAAGGATTTACCTTCAACTTCTGTATTTCTTCCATATCCTTAGCCAGTAAGTAATTAGCTAGTTTCACAGTTAACACGTTTATTTTGATTGAAAAGGAGTCAATACCGTGACATTGATGACAAATTAATCCACCTTCCTTAGAGCTAAATCGCCAAGAATTAGATGAAGTTTGGCCACAGCTGACACAGCTAGTTAAGTGAGGCTTTAAACCACTGTACTCCATTAACTTCAGTTCGAAGGCCCTCAGTATGGTCTCTAGCTCAATCTCTTCCTTCTTCATTAAGTGGAGAGTTCTTCCTAATAGGTTGAATAAACGATTGTTTGTCTGTCCTTCTTCCGTAACACTTTCCACTAGTTCTAGTAAATAAGCTGCGTAGGATAATCTTTTGACATCCTCCCTTAGGTTATAAAAAATCTCCTTGGGCTCTGTTTGGTTAACTGTATATAAGCTTCTTCCTTTGAAAAGTACAAAGTCACTATAAGAAAAAGGCTGTACCCCTGCCAGAAGAGCACTTTTTGTCCGTCTGGCTCCCTTTGCAATGGCATTGATTTTACCAACCTTCTTCGTAAATATCACTAACATACTGTCAGTTTCTCCATATTTTCTGTTTCTTAAAACAAAGCCTTCCGTTTTGATTAACATTTAATCAATTCTCCTGTTCAGGCAAATACATAGCATTTAGCCTATGGATGACGGAGCTATAGTACCTTGGATTCATTTTGTGATTGGAAGGATTCCACCTCGCTCATCTCATGGTCACCTTCATTTTCTCTTTGTAAATCCTGGCTAAATCTCCAATATAGGTATGCTTCAATATTTCCTGTTTTATTAAAAATTTTATAAAACATTTCATGCATATAAATCAAGTCCCCTTTCCCTTTTAGTTATGATTAAGTCATGATTAGTTTTTGCTTTAGGGGGACTTGTATGCATTGAAATTTTTTACATTGTATTACAATTACGTTCTATTTTACTCATATCCTAAGCTTTTCAGTATACGACTTTGGTTTCGCCAATCCTCATTGACTTTTACCCATAGCTCTAGGAATACCTTTGAGCCTAATAATTTTTCAATATCTTGGCGAGCGCTTTTTCCAACACCCTTAAGTTTTCGTCCTCCTTTACCAATGATAATACCCTTATGTGACTTTTTCTCACAGTAAATTGTTGCTTGGATATCAACGATATCTTGGTTCGGCCGTTGTTTCATCATAGATGTTTCAACGGCAATCCCATGGGGAATCTCCTGATCTAGATAATGTAAAAGTTTCTCACGAACAATTTCTGCTACAAGCAAACGTTCTGGCTGATCTGTAATCATATCCGATGGGAAGTATTGAGGTCCCTCTGGTAGAAAGCTGACGATTTGCTTAATTAATGTATCAATGTTAGCACCTTCAAGGGCAGAAATAGGGATAATTCTTTGAAATAGCCCTGTCTCTTCAAATAGACCACATACTTCATTGAGTATTTCTTGATTCATTTTATCAATTTTGTTGATAATCAAAAACATAGGTGTCTTAATGTCCTTTAATTGTTCCATAATAAATCGATCCCCAGGACCAATTTTTTGCCCTTCATCCACTAGGAATAAAACCACATCTACTTCCTTAAGGGTATCTCTTGCTACCTTCACCATATACTCACCTAATTTATGTTTAGGTTTATGGATTCCCGGTGTATCTAAAAAGACAATTTGAAAATCCTCCTGGCTATAAACACTTTGAATTTTGTTTCGTGTTGTCTGAGGCTTATCAGACATAATCGCAATTTTTTCTCCAATAATTTGATTCATTAAAGTAGATTTCCCTACATTGGGTCTACCGATAATTGTTACAAATCCTGATTTATAAGACAATTGTATTCCTCCTAGTTGTTCTTTTCTAAGTCATCGGGTGTAAAAGAATGGGGTAATAAATTCTCAATGGTATATACCTTATATTCTTCCTCAGATTTTCCGATTATCAGCTTGATATTTTTTCCATATTCTACGATCACCTGCCGGCAAATGCCACATGGGTAGGTATATGCATTTTCATCACCAACTACCGCAATCATATCAATGTCCAGATCCCCCTCTGAGACCGATTTGAAAATGGCTGTTCTCTCAGCACAGTTGGTGGCTCCATAAGATGCACATTCAATATTGCATCCGGTATGAACCTTACCGGACTTTGTTAGTAGCGCTGCCCCCACTGGAAATTTTGAATAAGGGACATAGGCTTTTTCTCTTGCTTCAATTGCTTTTTTCATTAATTCCTTCTCAGTCATCACTCTTCCTCCTGACTTGATTCACTTGGCCTTATTCTTTAATGGATACGATATCTAATCTATGCACAACCTGTACCCAGGTTTGCCCAGGATTAAGTAAAAGTCTATTTCCTTCTGAGTCATAGTATTGAGTTATCCCACTATAACTTTTCTTTTCCCATGTAATCTCCATTACTTGACCCATTGAAAGGTATAGTCCAGATCCACTACCGATGGTTTGCATTTCCAGCCTTAGGTCCGAGTCAACGACCTTAGCAGGTACATGCTGTACGATAATGTTAACAGCCTTTAGCTGTTCTCCAGTAGTCTCATCCACATGGGGTGCTTCATTGTAAAAACGGTGATATCTCTCTTCGTCATAATCATATTTAAAAGAAGGCTCATAGGCTCGGTTATAATTAATGTGAAGCTCACTGGCTTTTTCTCCAGCAGGTGCTTTTGCTTCTTCATTGAATTGAAAGCCTTCTAGGGTTGATTCAGTTCTAAATCCACTACTTTTTGTGGCATTGAGTAGTGCCTCATAGCTACTATACATGTTGTGGGGTGCCTTTTTATGACTTTTACGCCAAAATACATTACTTCCTCGACTGGTGGCATCAATGTCTGCTACTTTCTGGACCACAATATCATGAAAGGCTTGGGGACTTCCCCCTACATGAACAAAATACCCATCAAATTCCAGTACCTTTTGTATAAAATAGGGTCGTGCACTGCGAATGGGGCCAATTACCTCCGGTTCCTCCGATAGAAAAATGCCTAGATAACGAGTGGCATTACCTTCAGCCAAAAACTCATAGGCGATTTCCGCTTGTATTAACCCCGCCTGGGGTCTTGCGCCACTGTGATTATCAAATACAATGGCCATAGGTCTACGATCAATTGTTTCCTCTGGCACATAAAGACCACTTAATGGTGAAGGAACACCTTCCATGACCACTACCACTTCTTCTTCAGGTTCTTCTACAATGATTGGTTCTTCTACCTCTTCCTCTTCAGCCTGTCTACTACATCCAACGCTAAATATCATTAGGATGGCTAGGGTGACTAACAACACCCGTTTCTTCAAAGTCCTCACATTCATTCATCCTCTCTCTTATGCACTTCATCCACCTTCGTTGGTTTCATGATGCCCCCAGACACCACCAATTTAATGGCTTCTTCAACAGTAATATCCAATAGAATCAATTCTTTTTTGGGAATCATTACAAGCATTCCCGAGGTGGGGTTAGGTGTTGTTGGTATAAACAAGCTGACTAAGTTTTCCTCCGAAACCGCAAAGGTCTTTTCCATTCCCTCTGCGGTGATGAAGCCAATGGTCAAAATTCCTGGTGAAGGATATTGCACCAATGCCGCCTGTCTAAAGGCCGTATGCTTACTGCCATAAACCGTTTCTGTTAGCTGTTTCAATGAAAAATACAGGGCTCCCACCAGTGGAATTTTCTTCAATTCCCCCTCCGTGAAGCTGATGAGCTTGATTCCTAAATAATTGGTAGCAACGGCCCCAGTGGCAACGATTAAGGCCAGGGTTAAAAAGAATCCCAGACCGTATATGGTAAACCCCAACAGATCTTCGATGGGTCTTCTGAAAATAAGGTCAATTCGATTGAAAATCCAAACCAATAAAGTCATGGTTGCTGCTAAGGGGAAGAGTATCAGTAGCCCCGTGAAAAACAACCGTCGTAAATACTTCCACATATTCATCACACCTTCATCATATTGTGTTGTTCCACGGATCCTTTTTATAGGATATCCCTTCATCTTAACAACATTTTATCAGTCTAGTAAAGGGAGATTCCTCTCCCTTTAGCCAAATACTTGAAAAATGATGACTGTTATCAGTATTCCCAGAATTGCCCCCATGATTACTTCAAAAAATGTATGAATTTTTCCCTCTATTCTACTTTGACACACAAGGAGTGCCATCAGGATCGATAGTGTCCCAATAAACATATTCTCTGAAATGAATGTAATGGAGGTGGCCAAAGCAAAACTAATGGCACCATGCCCACTAGGCATTCCTCCTTGTAGCGGAGTTCCCCTTCCAAAGTATGCCTTCAGCGCAATGGTTACGAAGATCACGATAATCAAAGTGATAAAGGTCACATGTAAAGGAGACTGTCTAACCTGCTCCAGTACGATAGATGTATAGGGATTCAGTCGGTGAAAAAAAAGCAAGTATGCTACAATAATCGAGTTAATGGCAGCGATCAAAACCGCTCCTGCCGCCACATTTTTAGCGATTTTAGCAAAAATATGGTATTGATCTGTGATCAGATCGATGGTGGATTCGATTGATGTATTAATCATTTCAGCAATTATTACCAGGGAAATGGTCATCAATAATATAAGAATCTCTATTCTGGTCAATTCAAAGAATAAACTCATGATCAAAATCACAATACTGACAACAAAGTGAATCTTCATATTTCGCTGTGTCTTCAAGGCGTAAATGATTCCCTCAAAGGCATAGTTAAAGCTTTCCAATAGCTTTCTCATTTTCATGATTAACAACCTCTTTTACTCTCTCACCAAACCCATCTCAGTGAGTACGATTTCTTCTCTTTTTCTCATCTCTTGGGCCTCTGTTTCTTCTAAGTGATCGTAGCCCATCAAGTGAAATAAGCTGTGGACCATTAAAAAGCCCATCTCTCTTTCAAATGAGTGCTGGTATTCTTTAGCTTGCTCTACTGCCTTTTCAACTGAAATCACAACATCTCCCAATAGTTTTTCTTCTCCCATAGGGAATCCATCAGTATCATCCACCAATGGAAAGGACAGCACATCGGTGGCATAGTCCTTTCCACGATAGGTACGATTTAAATTTTGTATTTCTTTATTACTTACAAAAGAAAGACTCACTTCATAATCTGGGTCCCATCCTTCATATGCTAGGGAAGTGATGACTGCTTTCTCTAATAACATAATTAGTTTTTGTTCAATCTCAACTTGCTTTTGTCGGTTATCAATGACTAGGCTCACTGGCATCTTTTCCTTTCCTTTGATTCGGATCTAACTCAGGATATTCAATTCTTTCATGGAATATTCCTAGAATTATCTTTGTAAAAGTTTCTTTAACGATTTCTATTTCCTTTAACGTAATGTTGCACTCTTCTAACTGTCTATCACCTATTTTATCATTAATGATTTTTTCTACTAAAGTGGACACCTTCTCACGGGTTGGGGATGACAGACTTCTAACTGCTGCCTCCACAGAGTCTGCCAGCATTAAAATCGCTGTCTCTTTACTTTGGGGCTTAGGTCCTGGATAGCGATAATCCATTTCATCTACCTTGTCATTTCCTTCTCGTTCCTTTGCTTTATGATAAAAGTATGCCACCAGCGTGTCTCCATGATGTTGCTCGATAAAGTCTCGAATCTCTTGGGGTAGGTTATATTTCTTAGCCAGTTCCATCCCATCCTTCACATGATCTGTAATAATCATACTACTCACAGCAGGGTTTAATTTGTCATGGGGATTTTGTAATGTCAATTGATTTTCCTTGAAAAAGTATGGGCGTTTCAATTTTCCAATATCATGGTAAAAAGTGCCTACCCTTGCCAGTAGCGCATTGCCTCCAATAGCATCTGCAGCTGATTCACTTAGGTTACCTACAATAATACTATGATGGTAGGTTCCAGGGGTTTCTAATAATAGTCTTTTTAGTAAAGGATGATTTGGATTTGATAGTTCTAATAGCTTCAGTGGTGTTAAAATACCAAATAAGGATTCCCATAATGGTAATGAACCAATGGCAAGAACAGCCACTCCGATTCCATTGAGTCCTCCATAAAAACTAGAATTCATTACTTTAATCAATTCATTACTATTAATAAATCCAATTCCCATGATGGTCACCATATTGGCAATACTGACAATGATTCCAGCTAGAAAAACATTTGCCCTTTGTTGACTATTGATCACACTAAAGGCCCCTACGGTTCCGCCAACTAAGGCCATGGCCATAAAGGGAATGTCATTTCCTGTTATCATACTGATCAGGATGGTTAGACATACATTAACCAAGAGGGCCAATCGTGAGTCAATTAAAATGGACAACAGCATTGCACTGGCAGCTACAGGGATTAGATAAATTGAAATCACATGAATCGCTTTAGCCAGTATGAGGGTTAATACCACAATGATTCCAATCATCATTAACCTTCCTGTTTTTCCCAGAAGTTCTTTATTGAAAACATATATATAGGCAATAATGATCAGTTCTAGCACAAGGGTCACCAAAGCAATCCCACTATATAAAATGAAATCCACTCGACTTTCTTCTTTTAACAGTCCCAATTCTCTTAATATTTCCAGTTGATCCCCATTAAGTATATCACCCTCACGAACAATGTGATCACCTTTACGGATCATGACTTTCTCAACCTCAGCCACTGCCTCATCAATTTTCTGTCGCGTCACCTCTTCATCTGCAAACTGATTGGGACGTAGGGCTCCCTGGGCTAAGAGGATACCTAGCTCTTTTAATCCATCATCAAAGCGACTTAACCCTAAAATATAATTAGCCATGTTGGTCTTTTCTCTTTGAAGGTCCTCAGGTTTAATGCCAACGTTCATATTCTGAGCAATCATCTCAGAAATATAGCCTTCTAGATCCCGCAGTTCTACTAAAGGGGCATTGAGGGCTACCTCTAGTAACGCTCTTTCTATTCCCAGCTCAGTATTTGCTTTCAAATAATCAATTTTTTCTGCATGGGTCCATACTTCTTCTTGGTTTAGCTCAATGCCTTCACTATTTTCGTTACTTTCTTCGGTCTCTTCTACTTCTACTTCTACTTCTACTTCTACTTCTTCCACTTCTTTAAAGGCTTTCGCTTCCCTAACCATTAAGAAAAAATTTTCAATTTCTTTCTTTGATTCCACATGAACCATAGGGTCCATCCGATATCGGGGCTCCACCAGCTCTTCAGCCCGAGCCTCTAAGCGCTCGGTTGCTTGGCGGTCTTCAACATCCTTAGGAGATCTAATATCCGTAGGGACACGCTGACCTTCAGATAGATCATATTTCTCTGGACTCAAGCTTGTTGCTAGGATTGCAAAAATCACTAAGAAGAAAAAGACTGCCAGCAATGTATGCTGTACTCTTTTTCCTCCAATAAAGCTTCCACTAACACGATTTAAGAACTTGTCTTTAAAGTCTTTATACCTACCCATACGCTTTCCTCCCAATGTTTCCTAGGGTCCATGTGCACTAGTTGTCTTTTTTAATTTTTTGTTTATACTCTTTATTTTCATAGTCTGTGCTTTCCTTTAGATCTGCTACCTCATAAGCCTCGATGATTCGTTGTACAAGTCTATGTCTGACAACATCTTTTCCAGTTAAAAAGGAAAAACCGATTTCATCGATTTCCTTCAGTACCTCTGTGACATGTTTGAGTCCAGACAATTTCCCCTTAGGTAAATCAACCTGGGTCACATCTCCAGTCACCACTGCCTTTGAACCCAGTCCAACTCGGGTTAAGAACATTTTCATTTGTTCCTTTGTTGTGTTCTGAGCCTCGTCTAAAATAATGAAGGAATGATCTAAGGTTCTTCCTCTCATATAGGCTAGTGGCGCCACTTCAATCAATCCACGTTCCATATATTTTTCAAATTTTTCAACTCCTAAAATATCAAACAGTGCATCGTATAGGGGGCGTAGATAAGGGTCTACCTTGTCCTTTAAATCTCCAGGCAGAAAGCCGAGACTTTCGCCAGCTTCCACAGCAGGTCTTGTCAAGATAATGCGATTGACCTCCTCATTTCTGAAGGCCTTGACAGCCATGGCCACAGCCAGATATGTTTTTCCAGTTCCTGCCGGTCCAATCCCAAATGTCAAATCTTTTTTGCTGATCATATCTAGGTATTTTTTTTGTCCTAATGTTTTGGGCTTAATGGGCTTTCCTCTATCAGTAACAAAAACAACATCCCCAGCATATTCCTTGGTTTGGTCTCTTTCTCCTCCTGAGATTGCATTGATTGTATAGAGTACATTTTGGCTACCTAAATCTTGATCACTTTGGTAAAGCTCATACAATTCTACAAGCAGTTGTTCGCCTAATTGAATTTCTTCCTTTGTTCCTAATATTACCAACTCTCCAGCCCGAGAAACCAAATCAATATTCAACAATTTTTTAATTAGCTTGACATTTTCATCAAATTTTCCAAATAACTGTTTGACGAACTCTCCGTCCTCAACTGGTATGCTTTTCTGTCGTTGACTTTCCAATGATTAATCCTCCTCAGTATCTAGTCTTTCCTCGTTATTTAGCCTTGCTTCAATTTCAATTATACTTTGAGCGCTTATTTCCTCTAAGGCCTCTATGGTGATTTTTCCATAAAGTGTGTTCTCACTTGTTTTGAAGTCTACCATGGTATTGAGCACTTCAGCCTCTAAGGGGATCTCCTCAAGTAATTCGGCTATTGCGGCTTCATGAAGCTTTTTCTTCGCCGTCTCTAATTCCACCATTTCATCAACTTCAATAGCCTCATAATAGGTATCTACAATCATTTCGACAGGAAAGCTTTGATTCCTCCATTTAAGAAGCTTTTTTGTTGTCTTTTCTATAATATAGACTTCATAGGGAATTTCTCCATGATCTAATGATAATTGTAGATCCCCTATTTTAAACATCCTTCGCGTAAATGTTTCCCCTGTCTTTTCCTTGTTTATTTTAATGAGTTCCATTGCTTTTGTTGTCTCATAGTAGGTTTTTCCGTAGACTTCTCCATATGCATGGACAATCATTGGATTTTCCATCTGCTCTCTCTCTATTACCCCTGTAATTAAAAGATCTCCCTCAGAGACAATATCACCCTGTTTCACTACAGCATCACCATTTTTAGCCACAATTCGTTCAATAACTGCATTTTTTCTTGCAACTACATGACTGGGAGTATCTCTTTCGACTCTTACTGGGGGTGTTGTCTTCTCTACTATTTCTACCCTAGCTTGGATACCTCTAATCTCGATCCCCACCCATGCCAAATCACTGAATCTGATCATCAATTCCTCTTCTATTTCATTTCGGTCTATCAAATAGCGATTGCTGCCTATTTTCAATCCTGATTCATTTAAAGCTTCAAGAATTTCTTCTTCTTGAATTTTATCGTTTCCGATTAATTCGATGGTAAAAATGAAAGAAGCAGTAAAAATAAGTAATAGTAAAGAAAAAAATGCTCCCAATAAAAGCATTTTCCTCTTTTTAAGTTGATGAGCAACAAATGGGTAGCCACTTTTTTCTATAATAGAAACACGACATCCTGTCCTTCTTACAATTTTTCTTAATTCTTTAAAGGCTTTTATGCCTACTTTCATCTCTACTGTTGTATAGTTAGTGCGTTTAATGTCCCATAAATAAATCTCCCGGACAATACACAAATTGATAAACTTTTCCAATGATAATCCTTCTACTTTTATAATAACATAACCCCTAAAATAATTCCATAGATTAAGTATTAACACCCATCTCACTCCTTAATCAATGAATTCCACCGCTTGGATTTCACCGACAATCACGATTTCTTCTACCACAATATTCTTAATTGATAAGTTCTTACCGATTATCCTTAATGTACCACTTTTTGTATTAATTCTAATTCGACTGGTAGTATACTCGATAATTCCCTTATGATTTTCAATATAAATTTGCAGGTTGCCAACCAATGTGATTTTAGGTAGGTCTAACATAATGTCTTGTGGTAATTCTAGAATTTCCGATAAACTCTTCTTAATTTCCTGACTCTTGTTCACTTGGTTCACCCCCTGTCTATACAATTTTTATGCTAAAAGCCCTTTAACTAGACCTTTTTACGCAAAAAAAAGGTAGAAGCCCTGGGCTTCTACCTCTTTTCCATCATTGTTCTATCGTTGTTTTGCCTTTGGTTTTCCTAATACCTCAGACATAATCACACCTTGTAAAATTGATTTTTGGTCAATGGAAATAAGGTCCTGTGCACTAATTTCACCTGCTTGGATCACATCTTTCCTTGTATCACTCTTTTTTGTTTTAACGGTTCTTTCGGTTTTGAGGATTTTACTCTTTTCAACAATTTCTGGTTGTTTTTCTGGAGATTCTTCCTCCATTTGACTGTACTGCTGTGATTTCCTAGCAGTCCCACCAGTCCTTGTGGCTTCTCCGAAAACTTCATTCAAGTCCTTTTGAAAATCTCTAAACAAATCTCCCAAACCACCTGTAGGCCCTGTGGATGGTCGCCTCTGCCCTTGTCTCGTAGCTGGCTGAGGTTTTGATTGTGCTGGTCTTGTGTTAGGTCTGCTTTGCCCTTGAGAAGGGCCTGTTCTTCTCGTCTTCGCTTCCTTTGATTTATTAAAGAAGGAGCTAATGACAGCTATTGCAATAAAACCTAATATGGCTTCAAAACTCATTTTATCACTTCCTTATATGCTAGGAGTGGCCTTTACAGTTTAACTTTTATCCTTGTAATCGTTTTTGTTACTCTTCTTCATACTTCTTTTCGTTTGGTGCTACCTTTGAAATAGAATCACGCATATCAGTGTCAGCCATGATGTTCTTCATGTTATAGTAATCCATAACACCCATTTTTCCTTCTCTTAGGGCAGTAGCTAAGGCCTTTGGTACTTCTGCTTCAGCTTCTACTACCTTGGCTCTCATTTCTTGAACAGCAGCCTTCATTTCCTGCTCCTTAGCAACAGCCATTGCTCTTCTTTCTTCGGCCTTAGCCTGAGCGATACGCTTGTCAGCATCAGCTTGGTCTGTTTGTAGCTGGGCACCGATATTTCTACCGATATCAATGTCAGCAATATCAATGGATAAAATTTCATAGGCTGTTCCTGCATCTAACCCTTTGCTTAATACTGTTTTTGATATCATATCCGGGTTTTCAAGCACATGCTTATGGGTCGTAGCAGAACCTACTGTGGTTACAATTCCTTCACCAACTCTTGCAATGATGGTTTCTTCACCAGCTCCACCAACAAGTCGTTCAATGTTTGCTCTTACTGTTACCCTTGCTCTTGCCATAACTTCAATCCCATCCTTGGCAACAGCTGCAATCTTAGGCGTTTCAATTACCTTTGGGTTAACACTGACTTGGACCGCCTCTAGCACTTGACGACCTGCTAAGTCAATGGCAGCGGCTCGTTCAAATGGTAGATTGATCTCTGCTCTTTGTGCTGCAATCAATGCATCCACCAAGGTGTTAACATCTCCGCCTGCTAAATAATGGGCCTCTAGTTTATCAATGTTTATATCGATACCCGCCTTAGTGGCTTTAATCAATGGATTAATAATTCTGATTGGCTGAACTCTTCTAAAACGCATTCCAACCAAGGTGAAAATGCCAACCTTTACTCCGGAGAACTGTGCAGTAATCCATAATCCTACCGGAACAAAGCTCAATATAATCGACAAAATAACAAACGCGACACCAATCAAAATGATAAATGGAATAAATTCTGTCATAAAATCCCTCCTCTATTCAACTTTTCTTACAACAATTCTTCTGCCCTCTACCTGAACGACTCTAATCATAGATCCTGACTCGATAAAGCCACCTTCAGATACAACATCCAATCGCTCTCCTTCAACTTCAACAGTTCCCGAGGGTCTCAGATAAGAGATTGCCACGCCTTCTTTTCCTACTAAAGCGTCACTTCCCTGCTTAAATGAGGTATATCCCGCTTCTTTTGTCAAGGCCGTCCTGAGAACAATGCGATCGAAATGCTTGCTTCGAGGTGCATATTTCAGTATAAAAACAATGGCAACAATGGTTAAGACAAAGGCTATGGTTAGGGAGACTGCTGCGCTGGTCACACTATTGGCCGCTAGGACAATACTTGTAATCACAGCTATAAGTCCTCCTATCCCCGGAAATCCGAAGCCCGGTGCAAATGCTTCAATGCTTAACAGGGCAATTCCAGTCATAAAAATAATAATGACACCTAATCCGGCATTTCCTGCTAAAATACTTCCACCAAAGTAAGTTGCAAAGGCAATAAAACTGACAGTTCCACCTAGGCCAAACCCAGGGGTAAGTACCTCCGTTGCTAATCCCACAAATCCTAATGTTAATAAAATAGGTGTGACGACAGAGCTAGTCGCTAGCTGTGCAGTCCTAACTCTAGCTGACATAGGTGTATTGATTATTTGTGTGTACTCTACATTTAAGCCTTCTAATACTGCTAGGGTATCTGCTGCCACTAAATCAGCAAGCCCAAGCTTCAATGCTTCTTGATTTGTTAGATTCAGTAACCTTCCTGATTCGATGACGTTTTCAATCGCAATGCTTTCATCTGCCATGGCCGCCACCAGTTGATCATCTCTTCCTTTTTGCTGGGCAACTGTTCTTAGCTCGCTGACCCAGTAGGACAGACTCTTTTCCGTATTGGGAATTGGCTCAGCAGATCCAATTGTACTTCCCTGTGCCATGGCCACTTGATCAGCTGATATTGTCAATAGGACACCTGCTGATTCCGCCTTTGTATTGACAAAAGAAATTGTTGGTACAGAGCTGTTACGGATATAATAGCTCATTCTTTCAGCAGAATCAACTCTCCCCCCGTATGTGTCGATTTCAAAAACAACCGCCACCGTATTGGGATCTTGCTCTGCAACTTTTAGGTTATCCAGCATATATTGATACACAGCAGGACCGATCTCTCCATGGATAGGGATCACATAGACTATTTTTTCCTGGGGAGCTGCTGTTGTATGCATGATCAGTCCCGCAAAAATAAGCAGTATCGCAATTAAGAACCTTTCTCTTTTCCTCATATTACCACCCCCTTTCAAATATTATAACATATTCCCCATGGTAGAGATATGCTCTATACTTAATATATTCCCCCTTTTTAAAATTTAAACCCCATTAAATGAAATGAAGTTAAATTCAACGGAAGTTTTGGCCCTCACTGAATCCTAGCACAGGGAATTTCAAGGATGTATCACATCAAAAACCCAAGTACTCCAGCATTACAAAGATGCCTAAGTCATTGGGTTACATATTTTTTAGAATTTAAGTGTTTTTCAACAGTATACAAAATGATATTGTACCTTCAAGGTAGTACCACCTTCGTGGTAACTGGATAGTGATCTGATGCTCTACTTTTAATAACCCGATAGGTTAGTATTTCCATTTGTTGGTCAACAAAGATATAGTCAATTCTTCCCGACAAAACCGGTAGGTCAAATGTAGGTGTATCATTATACCCCATTCTTTTTCCAACGTCCAGCAAGCCCCTAGAAAGCTTTTGGATCTCTTGGCTATGGGGTCTTGCATTAAAATCCCCTACTAAAATAACTGGATTTTGAGCCATGTCTATTTGTTGCTCAATGACTTTCACTTGACCCATTCGTTCCTTTTGATTCAATCCCAGATGTGTAACGAAAAAATCTACTAATTGCCCCTCGACATCAATTGTTGTCTTTAGTAATCCCCTTGACTCCCTGCCGCTGGGGATCATTACATTTTCATAGTCTTCAATTGGATGTACACTTAAAACTGCATTGCCATACTTAGCGCCGACAATATTTAAATTGGGTCCATAGGCATAATTCATCCCCAGCTCTTCACTTAGGTACTTAATTTGATCCTGAAATTTTGTACGAATAAAATGTTGGTCCACTTCCTGTAGTCCAATAACCTCTGCTCTGCTTTCCTTAATCACTTCTGCAATTTGATCTAAGCTGTATCTCCCAAATAGATCTCTTCCTATGTGAATATTATAGGACATGATTCTCAATCGCTTTTCCCTCTCATCATCTAGTGAATTCATTGAAATGGCTTCCCTACTTTCTGCCTCTTTGCCTTCCATTTTTACTATTTCCGTAAATGGAATTTCCGATACCTTCATATCAATTTGTTGTTCTCTTCTAGGTTGAATACGAAGGGTATGGAATTGCTTAAGTGGTGCCATTGATTTTGTTATATAAAAAAAATGACCTTCAGTGCCATCTTTTTTCGCTTTTTTAACTGGATGATCTAGTAAAAGATATTGAATTAATTGTTCCCCTTCATCAAATGCCTCAATGATGATCTTTGAAGTGTTTTTAGAAGCGACGACTTCTAGATACTCTGTGCTCCCGTCCTTTATATAATGAGTTAATTGTATGTTTTCCTGTGATAGTACTTGAATCGTAAAAAGGAATGTAATCATAAATACGATAATTATTGCTATTTTTTTGATTTTGCCCATGATGTCACACTCCTTTGATTCACTGGTATAATTTTCTGATAATTACATTATATCATAGGAGTCTCTGTCAATTATATTGGTATTTTTATGTATATATTTCCTCTGACGCTATTGTATGGACTCATGAAAATGACCCCTGACTTCGGAACATCATTCATAATAAAAAGTGCTGAAGCCATCTGTTTACAGAGGTTTCAGTACTTTTTATTTTTGTTTTGCACTCACTACATCTTTTTAATTATATTGGAGATTTCATTACTCAGTAGAACATTCTTTTCAATTTTAAATATGTCTTGGTTTATTTTGCTCTTAAATAATTTGTCTGAGATCATATATAATTTGTCTACTTTGTAATCAATCTCATCTATAACAAACCCTTCTAGACCATTGATTATTTCATGGGTAGATATTTCAACGTTTTTCTCTTCTAATTTATACTCTAATACTCTCTGGATGACTAAGGCCAAATAACAAATTAAAAAATGTGACCGGATTCTTCGTTCTTTAAAGTGATACACAGGTCTTGCTTTTAAATTTGTTTTTAATATTCTGAAGGACTCTTCAATTTTATACAGGGATTTATAAGCCACCATTATATCTGCTGGATTCATCTCTACTTTATTGGTAACGATGTAAAAATATCCGAAATTCTCTTGTTCTTGTTTAATTTTTTCTTCATCGATCTCAATGTTTATTTTCTCTTTAGGATTATCAACAGCTTTGTAATACTTGCTTTTAGATTTAGTTGTTGAATTAATTGTAAAATCTTTTATATTTTTTTTCGCTCTTTCAAGCATTTTATCTTGTTTAAACATCTCCCGTTCTTTGTAGACATCTGAATATTTTTTTATGATTAATTCATCATAGGTTTCATCATTGTGACTCACTTTTCTTTTACTGGTGATATAGCCGCTTTTATATTTAGCCTCGGCTTTAGAAGTGATGTTCCAAGATGAATTGAATTTCTTCTCTTTTAGATCTTTAGGCACTGCACTGCCCTTAGAACCTACAATGTAGTTAAGCCCTTTGCCACGGATCATTTCTAAGTTAGCCCTTGAATTTAAGCCTCTGTCAGCAACGATAATAATTTCTTTTATGGTGTAATTATTTAATATATCGTCAATGACCTCTTCCATGGTATGTAATTCATGTTTGTTGCCTTTGAAAAGCCTATAGGAAATAGGGATGCCATTTGTGTCTATTAATAAACCCATAACCACTTGTGTTTCATTTCTTTTATTATCCTTACTCATGCCTCTTTCTCTAAAACCGTCTTCATCAAAAGACTCAAAGTAATAGGTTGTGCAGTCATAAAAGGCTAAAGATATATTTCTTTCTGGAACAATCTTTTCCATATGTTTATTGAGATGTTTGAAAAGTTTGTTTTCATTCATTTCAAAATTACTATCATAAGACGTTATTAGTTCTTCTAATTCGTGAGAGGTATTGTTTATGTTAGTTTCTAATATTTTTTTAGCCTCTGAATCAACGGTATCTAAGAGAATCTCCATATCGTTTATGACTTGAATGCCATCTTGTAACGCTTTAGATTTATGTTTATTAAATCCAGAAAAAACATCCAAAGAGGAATAAATATTATCGTTATTTACAAAATTAAAATCATACAGGAAATCATCCTTTCTAGTAGCTACTTCAAGCTTACTAGAAGGATTGAATAATCTACCAAGTACTTGATAGAACATCATATCGCTAAAAGAATAATCAAGTTTAGAGTCTTTGACCATCTTAGAAAAGAAACTTTGTAATTTCAATTGGTTAAAGATTTCTAAGTATGGTAGATAGCCAATATTTTTATGCTTAAGAGAAAGCTTATCTTTTGACATGGATACAATAAAATCTTCAAAGTTTTCAAATCCTCGAGAAGCTTCATCTAGTCTAATCATTTCTTTTAGCTCAGCTTCAGCTTGCACAAGAGCTTTCTTACCTGATTTAGAATCCAAATCATGAGTACCAAAACCTTTAATCTGAATTTTTTTTGATTTCTTAGTTTCAGGATCTCTAATCCCCTTAGCAATTGATATGAAATACTTACCATTTGGTCTTTTAGATTTACTAATATACATGCACAATCCCTCCATAAAATCCCTCTAACTACATTATACATCATATTATTCACCACGACAAGTCGTGGGCGTAAATAAACAAAAAAATAATGAGAAATGTTCAAATTTAAACATTTACTCATCATTTGTTCTGAATTTATGTTCTGAAGTCAGGTTATATCATAGGAGTCTCTGTCAATTATATTGGTATTTTTATGTATATATTTCCTCTGACGCTATTGTATGGACTCATGAAAATGACCCAGGAGATATATCTCCTGGGTCATTTTCTTTATGATTGTAATCGTTCTCTAACGATTTGATTAACTATTTTTCCATCAGCCTTGCCTTTTAGCTTTGGCATGACGGCTGCCATTATTTTACCCATTTCTTTTATGGATGCTGCTCCTACTTCAGAAATTGTTTCATCTACAACCTGAGCCACTTCTTCTGGCGTTAGTTGTTCTGGTAAGTAGCTCATAATGACTTCTAATTCTTGTTGAACTTCTTCAACTAAGTCTTGTCGATTGCCTTTACGGAATTCTACCGCAGCATCACGACGTTGCTTAGCTTGTTTTGATAAAATCTCAATGATGTCTTCGTCGTTCAACTCAATTCTTTGATCCACTTCTACTTGTTTAATATCAGAACGAATCATCGTAATGACACTTTTTCGAAGTGTATCTTTATTTTTCATAGCTTCTTTTAAGTCGTTAGCTAACTGTGCTTTGAGGGACATATTTTTCACCTCGTCTTCATTTCTTAATTAATCACTTGAAAATCACTTAGAATTTTTTCTTACGAGCAGCCTCAGCTTTCTTCTTACGCTTTACACTTGGCTTCTCATAATGCTCTCTTTTTCTCACTTCAGCCATTACTCCTGACTTGGCGCATTGCTTCTTGAATCTACGAAGCGCATTATCTAGAGATTCATTATCTTTAATTTTGATTTCTGACATTTTACTTCTCCCTCCCTCCGCTAGCACCCCCCGCTGTGCTTAAACTATAGCAACAGACGGCTATATTGCAAGTGGGATTATTCCAATACTTTGTTATTATACATTAAAAACAAAAGATGTGCAATGAAAATTTTAGCCTGGAGGCCATACCATCCTTCTTCCACCCATTAGATGAAAATGAATATGTCCAACAGTTTGTCCTCCATTTGTGCCACAATTGTTTACAACACGGAAGCCTTCTTCCTCTAGTTCAAACTCCCTTGCCAAGTGTTGAATGGCCACAAATATTTTAGGCATCAGCACTTCATTGTCCTCTTGGGTTAAGTGCGCAAAAGAAGGGATGTGTTTTTTAGGAATCACAAGCAAATGAACCGGCGCTTCAGGATTAATATCCTTAAATGCCATGACATCTTCATTCTCATAAATGATTGTTGCGGGAATTTCTTGGTCGACAATTTTACAAAATAGACACTCCAACTCTATCCACCTCCTTACCCAATACTATTCTTCTTTTATTCAACAAAAACCAGGGAATTCCTTTTTTTAATGCAATAATCTTTCCATAGAGAGCATCTATCCATTATTAGAGAAGATGGCCTAATAAACCGGAATCCATAATCTTGTCTATTTGGACATCTTGGAGCATTCCCTCTTTTCCCTGTTTTGATGCAAGTAAAACCTTCAGGTGATTGGTTGTGAAACCTTCTAATAGATTTTGATCCTGGCCAGATTGCCCTTCTAATAGGACTTCCATCCTTTGGTCAATGAATTGTAGTTGATATTCCTTTTTCAGTCTATCACCTAGTTCAATGAGCTTTTCACTACGTTCATGTTTTGTAATGCCATCGATTTGGTCATCAAATTGAGCCGCTGGTGTTCCCTCCCGTGGGGAATATTTAAAGACATGAATTTCACTAAAGGCCATCTCTTCTACAAAATCATAGCTGGTTTGAAAGTCCACATCGGTTTCCCCAGGAAAGCCCACAATAATATCAGTGGTCAGTGCAACTAATGGATAATAATGTCGAATCCGTTTCACTGTCTCGCGATACATTTGGCTTGTATATTTTCGATTCATTTTTTTTAGTGTTTTGTCGCTACCACTTTGCAATGAAAGGTGGAAGTGATCACAAATTTTTTCAAGCTTTGAAAGGGCACTTAAAAACGCATCAGAAAACAAAGTTGGCTCTAGAGAGCTTAACCGTATTCTTTCAAGTCCCTCAATGGCATTGACTCGCTTTAATACGTCTAAGAGGCCCTCATGGTCTCCTAAATCCTTTCCATAGGAAGCCACATGAATCCCTGTCAACACCACTTCTTTAAAGCCATTATTCACTAAGGTTTGGACTTCCTGTATGATCTCTATTTTTCCCCTGCTACGGATGGGTCCTCTGGCATAGGGAATGATACAATAGGCACAATATTGATTGCAACCCTCTTGGATCTTCAAAAATGCCCGTGTCTTTCCATGCATTTCTTGAACAGTCATTTCCTCGAACTTTTTAATTTTCATAATATCATCCACGACATTCACCTTACTATCAGCTGAACAACCTTCAACAATTTCAACAATCTTGTTTCTCTCATTAGTACCAATGACAATGTTAACACCTTCAATATCCAAAACTTTCTCAGGAGCTGTCTGGGCATAGCAACCCACAACCACAATGATCCCATCAGGATTGTTTCGTTTTGCCCGTCGAATAAATTGTCTGGATTTCTTATCACCTACATTGGTAACGGTACAGGTGTTGATCACATATACATCTGCAATCTCTGTATCTTTCACCAAGTGATATCCTGATCCCTCAAATAGCTCAGTCATCGCTTGGGTTTCATATTGATTGACTTTACAGCCTAGTGTATGGAATGCAACTCTTTTCAACTATGCCCCTCCTAAATCTCCCAACTCATACATTAACATGCTGAGCACAGCAAAACCTGCTGTTTCTGTTCTTAATATTCTCGGTCCTAATGTAATTGATCGGACATCATGTGAGAGTGCTTTTTCAATTTCTTTTCCAGTAAAGCCGCCCTCTGGTCCGATCCAAATCCCAATGGATTTGACCTCCGTGATTTCAACAAGAGATGCGATCAATGCCTTCAGCCCCATGGTCTTCTCTTTTTCATAGGCCAAAACATTCAAGTCATTTTCGTTACAAGCTTCCAATGCTTTGGTATATGTCATGGGGATATGTATCCGTGGAATTTTTCCTCTTTTGGATTGCTTTGAAGCTTCATCAGCAATTTTTTGCCATCTTTCAACTTTTTTTTCTCTATCTTTTTCATTGTTAAATTGTACAATAGTTCGGTCAGTCATCACAGGAATGATATCACTGATCCCCATTTCAGTAGTCTTCTGTATAATAAGCTCCATCTTCGTTGCTTTTGGAATTCCTTGATACAGTCGAACTTGAATTGGTGGTTCAGTAAAAATATTTTCTTGCTTTTCAATTGACAAGGTGACTTGCTCCTTACTGATTTCATCAATCCGTCCAATGTACTCTAAGGCTTGCCCATCACATACTTCAACGAGATCTCCCACCACCAGGCGCAATACTTTTCCAATATGTTTCACATCATCACCTACAATGCTGATGGTCCTAGCCTGTTGATTGACTTGTGAGGGCACAACAAAAAACCTATTCATCTACCCCACCCTTTAATTTAGAGATAATGACTGCCCATTCTCCCATTGTTTCTACCTTAACTATTTCTAAGTTATTAGCAATAAGTTGTGCCTTAACGACTTCAACTTTATCTAAAATAATTCCAGATGCAATAAAAATTCCTTCTTTTTTCAGGAAGTTTTTTACATCCTTGCTTAGTAGGATAATGATGTCTGCAATAATATTGGCTACAATCACATCAGCCCGACTGGTAACCACATCCATTAAATTACCATGTCTCACTTCAACAATATCAGACACATCATTTGCATCCACATTTTCCTGGGTTACCCTGATAGCTGTCCCATCTAAATCAACAGCAATGACTTTTTCAGCCCCTAGCTTTGCTGCCACAATGGATAAGATGCCGCTTCCACAACCAATATCGAAAACCGTATACTTAGCTCCTACGATTTTTTCTAGCTCTTGGGCACACATCATTGTGGTTTCATGAGTTCCAGTTCCAAAGGCCATACCAGGGTCCATCTCAATGATCATTTCCCCTTCTTTTCTTTCATATTCCTCCCAGGTGGGCTTCACAACAATATTCTTGCCAATATGGGTTGGTTTATAGTACTTTTTCCAAGAGTGACTCCAGTCCTCTTCATTCACTTCAAGGGTTGTCACCTCTCCTAACCCAATGTTCAATCCATATTTAGGCAGTAATGCAACTGATTGACGAATCAACTCCAACTTATAGGCCAAATCTGCTGCCTCTGGTAAGTATCCCTTGACCAATGCACCTTCAAGCTCTCTGTCCAATAGGGCTTCGTCTACATAGTCCCAGGCTTCGTTACTTTGTTCCAGTAAGCTAAAATCGTTCTCATCCTCAATGGACACCCCTGCTACACCACCATCGTAGAGAATATTGGCAACGGCTTCAACTGCTTCTGAAGTTGTTTTGATTGATACTTCAATCCATTTCACTCTATCACACTCCTAAATAATATCCGAAGAATACATCTTCGGTTTATTGATACGACGCCCTCTTCATTGAATCTTATTTTATCCTATTATACCCTATCCATAATAAATATACCAATACCACAAGCTCAAGAATATAGAAATTCCATTAAGATTTTCATTATGCTAACCCACATCACATAAAGAAAATCACTCTAGCTAGTAGAGTGATTTTAGCTACTAAAAGCATCCTTTACTTTTTCAAAAAAGGACCTTCTTTGCTCGTGGATATCTTCACCACTTGCTGCTGCAAACTGCTTGAGCATTTCTTTTTGTTTGTCTGATAGTTTCTTCGGTACCTCAATAATTACCTTTACATACTGATCGCCCTTACCATATCCCTTAGGATGAACAATCCCTTTGTTTTTCAATCTAAACACAGTACCACTTTGAGTACCTTCTGCAATCTTGTACTTTACTTTACCTTCTAAGGTTGGTACTTCAAGTTCATCACCTAGGGTTGCTTGCACAAATGTAATCGGCATTTCACAGATCACATCATACCCATCTCTAACAAACAGTCTATGAGGCAATACTCTGAGAACAACATAAAGGTCTCCATAAGGACCTCCCTTGGTTCCTGGTTCGCCTTCTCCCCTTAATGGAATGGCAGAACCAGTGTCAACGCCGGCAGGGACTTTCACCTTTATCTTTTTATGCTTTTTAACTTTCCCTTTCCCACTACATGCTGTACATGGTTCTTCTACTATTTTACCTTCCCCATGACAGTGTTCGCAAGGTCGAACATTAACAATTTGACCTAGGGGTGTTCTTTGGGCATAACGCACTTCTCCTGTTCCATTACAATGACTACATGACTTGGCATCTGTTCCAGGCTTTGCACCAGATCCATGACAGGTACCACAATTATCTTGCTTATAAAACTCAACGGTCTTCTCTGCTCCAAATGCCGCTTCTTCAAAGGTAATAGACATTTCATATTGAATGTCTGAACCTCTTTGGGGACCACTTCTTCTTCTACCGGATGAGAATCCACCTCCGCCACCAAACATATCAAAAATATCTCCGAAAATATCTTCAAAGCCACCTCCGCCGCCAAAGCCTTGAGGTCCGCCACCATTTCCATTGACACCAGCGTGGCCATATTGATCATATCGGGCCTTTTTCTCCGGTGAACTCAATATTTCATAGGCTTCGTTTGCTTCTTTAAATTTACTTTCTGCCTCTGGGTCATCGGGGTTTCGATCGGGATGATATTTCATTGCTTGCTTACGATAAGCACGCTTAAGCTCTTGTTCATCTACATCCTTACTAACTCCCAATATTTCGTAATAATCTCTTTTACTCACCTGCTCACCACCTTTTTCCTCATATATTGCTAATGACTAAATTCGAGGACACCCTTGGGCGTCCTCTATTATTCATTATTTTTCGTCTTCACCTTGGGTTTCTTCATCTTTAACTTCTTCATATTCAGCATCCACAATATTGTCGTCTCCAGCTTGTTCTTGTCCTTCAGCTTCTTGTGCTTGGGCTGCTTGCTCATATAACTTTTGTGAAATTGCATGGAATACAGTATTCACATCTTCAATTGCTTTTTTCATATCCTCTACAATATCAGATTCCACGGCTTTTTTCAACTTTTCTAATTCAGCAGTCACTTTTCCTTCTTCTTCCTTATCGATTTTACCCTCTGATTCCTTTAAGGTTTTTTCGATTTGGTAAACTAAGGAGTCTGCCTGGTTACGCACTTCAATCTTTTCTTTTTGCATCTTATCTTCTTCAGCATGCTCTTCAGCTTCCTTGATTTTCTTCTCTATTTCTTCATCGGAAAGCTTTGTAGAAGCTGTTATTGTAATTTTTTGCTCTTTACCAGTTCCTAAATCCTTGGCCGAAACATTGACAATCCCATTGGCATCAATATCAAAGGTTACCTCAATTTGCGGTATACCTCTATGTGCTGGTGGTATTCCAGATAATTCGAATCTTCCTAGGCTTACGTTGCCTGCTGCCATTTCACGCTCACCTTGTAGCACATGAATGTCTACTGCCGGTTGATTGTCTGCAGCGGTTGAGAATGTTTGGCTTTTCTTTGATGGAATCGTTGTATTTCTTTCAATTAATCTTGTAAATACGCCACCTAGGGTTTCAATTCCTAAGGATAGTGGTGTCACATCTAGTAGTAATACATCCTTCACTTCACCTGTTAAGACTCCTGCTTGGATTGCTGCTCCTACCGCCACACACTCATCTGGATTCACACCCTTATGGGGATCTTGGTTTGTGATCTTCTTAACTGCCTGTTGTACTGCAGGAATACGAGTTGATCCTCCAACTAAGATAATTTTGTTAATATCTGAAGCTGATAATCCAGCATCCTTTAATGCACTTCTCATAGGTCCCATGGTTTTTTCAACTAAGTGAGAAGTAATTTCATCAAACTTAGATCTTGTTATATCCATATTTAAATGCTTAGGTCCTTCATTGGTTGCTGTAATGAAAGGCAGGTTAATGCTTGATGTCATTGTACTAGACAATTCTTGCTTGGCTTTTTCAGATGCTTCTTTTAATCTTTGTAGAGACATTTTATCTTTTCTTAAATCAATACCCTCTTGCTTCTTAAATGCTTCAGCAATGTAATCCATTAGGGCTTGGTCAAAGTCATCTCCACCAAGATTGTTGTTTCCATTTGTGGCTAGTACCTCGAAAACACCATCTCCTAGTTCAAGGATTGATACGTCAAACGTACCACCACCAAGGTCATAGACAAGAATTTTTTGGTGCTCATCAGTTTTGTCTAGTCCATAGGCTAATGAAGCTGCTGTTGGCTCGTTGATAATTCTTCTTACATTTAATCCAGCAATTTTACCTGCATCCTTTGTTGCTTGTCTTTGGCTATCTGTAAAATAAGCCGGAACCGTGATAACAGCATCTGTCACCGCTTCTCCTAAATAGGCCTCTGCATCGGCTTTGATTTTTTGTAAAATCATTGCAGAAATATCCTCTGGCGTATAATTTTTATCGTCAATGGCTACTTTATGATCTGACCCCATATGTGTTTTAATTGAGATAATTGTTTTTTCTGGGTTCACAACTGCTTGTCTTTTTGCAGGCTCCCCTACAATTCTTTCTCCATCCTTACCAAATGCAACAACTGATGGTGTGGTTCGGTTCCCTTCAGAATTTGGAATAACCACTGGTTCTCCGCCTTCTAAAACTGCCACACATGAGTTGGTGGTTCCTAAATCGATTCCTATAACTTTACCCATGTTTACTTCCTCCTTTAAAATCTATCATATTTTTATATTTATTTTATTATTCACTGAGCTACTTTCACCATGGCAGGCCTTAAGACCTTGCTATGGATCATATATCCCTTTTGGAAAACCTCAATGATTTCATCGGTCGGAGCATCTGACTCTTCCTTCATAATTGCATGATGTAAATTCATATCAAATGGCTTACCCAGGGCTTCAATTTCAACAACACCATGTTTCTCAAGGGAATCTTTAAGCTGCTTAAGTACCAGCTCCATCCCATCACATAAGCCCTTGTTTTGCTCCCCATCTACATCGCACGCCAAGGCCTTTTCAAGGTTGTTCACACTATCTAATAGACTTAATGCAAGTTTTTCATTGGCGTATAAATAAATATCATTCTTTTCCTTTTCAACACGCTTTTTATGGTTTGCAAAATCTGCTTGTAACCTTTGTAAGCGATTTAAATAATCTTCACTTTCTTTTTGCTTTGCCTCTAGCTTTGTCTTTAATCCTGCAACACTTTCCACTGATTCCTCTTGTGCATTTTCTGTTTCTTCCTTCATTTCATCAAGGACAGCCTCTAAATCACTTTCGGCAGTTTCCCTCACTTCGGTTTCAGCGGAGGCGGTTGTATCCTGATCCTTCATTTCTTTCTCTTCATGATTCAAAAAATCCACCTACCTTTTGTCATTTCTATTTTTATTTTAGGGTGCTCCTATGTATAAACCGAGACTTAATTATTATGAAGTCTTAGCTTACCTCGAAGATAAAACAAAGAGACAGTGCAAAATGCTTGCGCACTTCGCACCCCTCATTACTTGTATTTACCTTTTAGCACTTCATTAATATATTTATTGACCTGGCCCATGGTACTCATCACATTGGAATAATCCATTCTTGTTGGGCCAATAATACTAACAAATCCAATGACGTCTTCATCAATCTTATAGGTTGCTGTCACTAAGCTGTATTCTTTAGCTTCTTTATAAATATTTTCACTTCCAATGGTGGCATTCATTCCCTTATGACTAGAGGATAGAATCAGTTGACTAATTAGCTCTTTTTCCTCAAGCATTGATAAAAATGATTTGGCCTTAAAAATATCATTAAATTCAGGAAAGTTAAATATATTTGTGGTACCATGCAAGAAAAGTTCAATTTTATCTAGCTCTTCTAATGTTTGGAACATCTTAGGAATCACTGAATCAAAACCATGGCTTAATTGTTCTAATTCATGTGTAAATTCCTCAGTGAATTCTCCTGGAATCCCTTTAATGGCAACTCCCTGAAGCCTTCCGTTGATGACCTCTGAAATCTTACTAATTGCCTCAGCATCTAACCCTTCCGGCACTTGTAATACCGTCTTTTTAATGAGTCCTGTATCGGTTATGATAATTCCCAGAAGATGATGCTCATCCATTGGTATCAATTGAATATGCTTCAACCTAACTTCCTTGATTTGAGGCGCCAAAGCAATGGTTGTATAATTAGTCAGTTGAGATAAAATCTTGGAGCTATATTGTAATAGCTGCTCGATTTCCCCAAAACGATTAAGAAGATCACTTCTAATCTGATCTCGTTGAATCACCATGTTTTTTTCTAGCTGGAGCAAATGATCCACATACAAACGATAGCCTTTATCGGATGGAATCCTACCAGCAGATGTATACGGCTGGATCAGGTACCCCATATCCTCTAAATCAGCCATTTCATTCCGTATGGTCGCTGGGCTGACTTGAAGATCATACTTTTTCGATAGGCTTCTAGAGCCCACAGGCTCTGCTGTATAAATATAGTCTTGTATGATCGCCTGTAATATTTTTAGTTTTCTTTCATTTAGTTGCATCATACCACCCCAGATTATTAGCACTCTATCAAGTCGAGTGCTAACTATTCTGACTATAAAGTATCATTTCATTTGTCATTTGTCAATAGCTTTGTTGAGATTTTACCACAATTTTATCTTTGAGCATAGGATCCACATTTATAATGGATATCATCGCTAATATTGCCTCTTATTCTAGCAGCATTTCTGCAAAAACGATATTAGATAAATCCACGCCTCTTTGGCTCAACCGAATGCGATCACCCTTTATCGTTAAAAGTCCCTGGGAAATTAACTTATTGATCACGTCTCCATAGACATCAAAAACAGAGGATTGAAAGCGCTCGGTAAAGTCATTGATGGAAACACCCTCTAGGAGCCTCAGTCCCAAAAACATCGTTTCGCTGATTTCATCATTTCGAGTGATTAGCTCCTGGGTGTCCAAGGGTTTTTCCCCTATATTAATCTTATTAATATAGATACCAATATGAGATGTATTGGAAAAACGCATTTTTTCAAAATATGAATGTGCCCCCACTCCCAGGCCTAAATAAGGACGATTACGCCAATAAATTTGATTATGCCGACATTCATATTCTGGTTTAGAAAAATTCGAAATTTCATAATGAGTATAGCCCTTTGATTTTAATATCCTGATTGTTTCATGGAACATAGCTAGTTCTAGTTCCTCATCTAGGGTTTTGATCTTTTTATCCTCCACCCATTGATTGAAAGACGTCCCCTCTTCAATAATCAGACCATAGGTCGAAAGATGTGGTACCCCTAAATCAATTATTTCCGTTAAAGAAGCTTTCCATTCATTCATGCTTTGATTAGGCAAGGCAAACATCATATCTACATTGATATTAGAAAATCCCACCCCACGGGCATCTGCTAGATTTTGAATGAAGTCCCCATAGGTGTGGATTCTGCCTAGGGATTTTAGCAGGTGATCCTGACAGGCTTGCAGTCCGATACTTAAGCGATTAATCCCACTATCATAATACCTATGTAATTTGTCCTTAGATAAAAGTCCAGGGTTGGCTTCCATGGAAATCTCTGCCTTAGTATCAATCTCAACATGTCGCCTAATCCATTCCATCAATTCTGCCATGGCTTCTCCAGATAGTATTGAAGGCGTTCCACCACCAAAGAAAATGGTTTTGATTTCATATCCTGTTAAGGCTTCTTTATATAACAACACTTCCTGCTTTAATGCTTCTACATAGGGCCCAATCAAATGTTTTTCCCCACTAAAGGAAGTGAAATCACAGTAATAACACTTCTTTTCACAAAAGGGAATATGGATGTAAAGTCCTATTTCTTTCATAGTTTCACCTTCTTTTATATTCATTTTCATTAAATTCGGACGGGACAACCCCGCCCCTACCGTAAACAAAACTAGTAACATAGCCAAAGCCATCGGTTACTAGTTTGTGTGATTTAAAGTAAATAATCTAGGTGTCTAGCTTCAACACCGACATAAAGGCTTTTTGAGGCACTTCGACACTGCCGACCTGTCTCATTCGTTTTTTACCCTTTTTTTGCTTTTCTAGTAGTTTTTTCTTACGACTAATGTCTCCACCGTAACATTTGGCTAAAACGTCTTTTCTTAGGGCTCTGATGGTTTCTCTAGCAATTATTTTCGTTCCAATTGAGGCTTGTAGTGGCACAGGGAATTGATGTCTTGGTATTTCATCCTTGAGCTTTTCACACATTCCCTTACCACGGGCATAGGCTTTAGACTCATGCACAATAAAGGATAATGCATCCACCTGTTCACTATTAATTAAAATATCCAATTTAACAAGGGTTGAGGGTTTGTACCCCTTCATTTCATAATCTAAGGATCCATATCCCTTAGTCTTGGACTTCAATGCATCAAAGAAATCATAAATCACTTCATTTAAAGGGAGCTCATAGTGAAGATTTACCCTTGTCTCTTCAATATAATCCATTCCCTTCATCTCGCCACGACGGTCCTGACAAAGCTCAATCACGATTCCTGCATATTCACTAGGCACCATAATGGTTGCCTTTACAATGGGTTCTTCTATCACTGAAATTTCTTGTGTCACTGGTAGATTAGCAGGATTTTGAATCATCACAACCTCTCCATTGGTCTTTGTCACACGATAAATTACACTGGGGGCGGTTGTCACAAGATCTAGATTAAACTCTCGCTCTAATCGTTCCTGAATAATTTCCATATGAAGCAGTCCTAAAAAGCCACAACGGAAACCAAATCCTAGGGCTGCAGATGTTTCTGCTTCAAAGACTAAGGCTGCATCATTCACCTGAAGTCTATCTAATGCATCACGTACGTCTTCATATTTTTCTCCCTCTGCAGGGTAAACACCACAGTATACCATGGGTGTCACCTTCCGATAGCCCGGCAGTGAATGTTCCGTTGGATTCAGGGCATCTGTAATGGTATCTCCCACACGACAATAGCGTACATCCTTAATGCTGGCAGCGATATATCCAACATCTCCTGCACTTAACTGGTCTAGTTGAATAGGGCCCGGTGAGTACACACCCACCTCGGTGACTTCAAACTCTTTCTTAGTGGCCATCATTCTGATTTTCATACCCTTTTTGACAGTGCCTTCTACTACCCGAGTATAGGCAACCACACCCTTATAGTTATCATAATAAGAATCAAATACTAGGGCCTTCAGTGGAGCCTCTTCATCTTCCGTTGGTGGCGGTATGTTTTTGACAATAGCCTCTAGGACGTCATCAATATTGAGACCATCCTTTGCAGAAATCAATGGAGCTTCGCTGGCATCAAGACCAATAATATCTTCTATTTCTCGCTTAATTTCGTCGGGTCTAGCGCTAGGCAGATCTATTTTATTAATGACGGGTATGATTTCTAAATTTTGCTCTAGGGCTAAATAAACATTTGCCATGGTTTGTGCTTCGATTCCTTGGGCTGCATCTACAACTAAAATGGCACCTTCGCAGGCTGCTAAGCTCCTTGATACCTCATATGTAAAGTCTACGTGTCCCGGGGTGTCTATCAAGTTTAAATAGTAGTCTTGTCCATCTTTTGCTTTGTAAATCAGACGAATCGACTGTAGCTTAATAGTAATGCCACGTTCTCTCTCTAACTCCATATTGTCTAATACTTGTGCCTGCATTTCCCTTTGTGAAATGAGACCAGTACGTTCAATCAAACGGTCAGCCAAGGTAGATTTCCCATGATCAATATGTGCAATAATGGAGAAATTCCGTATTTTCCGTTGTCTATCACTTGGCATATATATTCCTCCTTCAATTTACCATAATCTCATCAATTATATCATAATATCTTTATAGTGGGTAGAGATTGATTTTTATATTCAAAAAAAATGTCGGAAACCCACCCGACATTTTTTTAAACCCTTCAATCTCCATTGTTATTCATCCTTTGCCTCATATATTGAATTCCCTCATCTATAAAGCTTTGTACATATTCCACTTTTTCACCAACGTATTCTTTCTCAATGCTGACTTCACTACCAAATAATGCAATCACATAATGGGCTGACCTTTGCTCATACCCAATCAGTCTTCCCTCTGCAAATCCAGTCATATCTCTTAGGGCATAGTCAGTAAATATAAGCCCTAGCACAAGCAATATGATTTGCAAAAAAATGTATCCCTTGAGCTGGTGTCTTCTTTTCTTGTCATTTTTCTTTTTCTCCATCCTGCTCATCTACATCACCATTTGGAGTGTTGACAATTTACACTCCCTTTAAACCCTCTGCTTATTCCTTCAATAAGTCCAAAGTGTCTGCCATTACCTCTGCTAAGTAAACAGCTGTACGTTTTGCTTCATCAATATGATTGGCATTGCTTCCCACCTCAAGTAGGGCATAGTGATCTACTAAAAATTGATTAAACTGTCCATAGGGTTTAACTAAAACCGGTTTCGCAAGTCCTGGGTATTTTTGATCACTGACCGCATTGACAAAGTGAGCAAATCGTTCAACTCGCTGGCGATTTTCAGCGGCTGGTCCAATGACAAACTGAAACTTTGTAGTGGTTTCATTATTAATAGTTGTCTGATTATTTGCAATGAGTTGTTGGCGATTTGGATTGGTTTCAATGTGATCATAGCCATCACGATGGATATCTAAGACCACTTGAATCGAGGGGTTCTCCTTTAAAATTCCCCGTGCAGTGGCGAGGCCCCGTGTATAAGAGCCACTATAGGAGGGGTAGTCGTGATATGTTGTATCATGAATCACATGATAGCCTCTCTTTTCCAACTCTTCAGTCATGATTTCAGCAACCTTGATGACAGTGTATTCCCTCTGCAATGAATGATAGTTCCCCTCAGATATTGGTTTGTAGGACTCCGTCCCATGGACGTGATAAATCAATATATCGGGCTTACCTGCTTGAAATTTAATTTTCTCTGGTCTTGTGAGTCCTGCTAAGGCACCTTCTAAATCTCCCGCTAGACTATCTATAATGTTGTGCTGATCAATTAAGTACACACCCTCTTGTCTCTCCCCCTTATCGTCCTCATCCATTTCAGGCTGAGCCGATGTTTCTTGGAGATGATCCTCTTGTATTACATCGTCTTCTTCATAGTAATCTGCAAAATATAAATCCCCACCTAGGGAACCCTCTTCAGGTTTAGTCTCAACCTCTTTAGGATCTATTTTTTCAACAGGAATAGATCCAGCCATAACTGTTTCCCGATGCAAGGCCACAACTGGAATTTGAGCTTGTACAAAAGTCAATGGATCTTTAAAATCCACTTGAAACAAGCCATTAAAAAAAGATGAATAAAATCTTTCCACTTGTCTTTTTACACTGATTTCCAATTCCTCTATCGGCGCAGGAAAAACCTGTTGAATTGATCTAAGAAAGAATTGATTTTTTTCATATACACCCTGGGAGTCCGCTAAGACCTCTCTGTTTAAAATAAGATTCCCCGTTGTAAGCAAAATGGCCACCAGTAAGACAAGAACAATTAGATTATAGTACTGGTTTACTATGTTTTTTTTCATTAAATGCCCCACCTTTGTTTATGTCCTTGGCAGAGGAGATTAAATCCCTCATATAGCCATACATATGAAAGGCAGGGCCCTTTTATAACATTAATTTTAAGTTATCTAATTTTATCTTCAGGGTTTAATGAATGTATCGATTGACATCTTTTAGGTCTATTCCCGGATGTAGGGCAATATTGATCCCATTGGCAATAATCTGAGAAAGGTCTAAAATGATATCATCAATTTCCTTTGGCGTCACCATGACATTGGCATTATAAGGCTCCAACACTTCACGAATCAATCCATATTTCTCTTCTTCCTTGAGCTTCTCCAGCATGCTATAAAATTCAGAGCCCGCCTGAGCTTGCTTTGAAAAAGCCTTAATCACCAGTTGAATGGTGTCATTGGTTAGGGTAGCTGCATCAACTACGGTGGGTACTCCTACTGCGATTACAGGAACCCCAAGACTTTCTTCATCTAATGCCATGCGTTTATTTCCCACACCTGATCCAGGACTAATTCCAGTTGTTGAAATTTGGATCGTTGCATTTACACGTTCCATTTTCCTCGAGGCAAGGGCATCAACCACCACCACAACATCAGGTCTGCTATGCTCCACGATTCCCTTAATAATTTCTCCAGTTTCAAGCCCCGTTGTCCCCATCACCCCAGGGGAAATGGCACTCACCTCTATCATATGATCATCGCTTTCCTTTTGATACATTTTAAATAGATGTCTTGTCACATGAATCTTAGCAACCGCCTTAGGACCTAGCGCATCTGGCGTGACATTCCAATTGCCCAGTCCTACCACTAAGGCTTTGAGATTTTTTCGTTCAGGCAACAGTGCCTTTAGCTCCTTAGCCAGTACTTGACTGATATGATCTTTTAAATCTGCATCAGCTTTTCTCAGACCAGGACTTTCTAAGGTGATATACATCCCTTGTTTCTTCCCCATAATTTCAGCACCCTGTTGATCCATTACATCAACACGAGTCACCAATACATCAGTATCTTCTTCCTGGTCTACCTTAACACCTGGAATCTCTTGTTGCTTTTCCTCTTGGTATAATTCTCTTACCTCTAAAGCTAAATCTGTACGAACTTGAAACATGCCAATCACCTCTTTACTCTATTTTCATCTATTATTTGTTGATTTCGCCATAATTATAGATATATTTCTAAAATGATTAATGGATTAAAATTTCTGAATAGTTTTACTGTTTGATGTCAATAAATGAAATATAACTTTTTTATTGCATTTTATATTTATTTCTGATAGAATTACACTGTTAATGACCACGCAAGGGGGTGAAATGCATTGGCAAATATTAAATCTGCACAAAAGAGAATTAAAGTAATCGCTAAGAAAACTGCAAGAAACAGAATGATCAAATCTCAATTAAAGACTGCTATTAAACGATTTGAAGAAGCTGTAGAGGCTGGTAACTTAGAAGAAGCAAAGGTAAAGTTAACTTTCGTAGAAAAGAAGCTTAGTCAAGCTGCTGCTAAGGGAACTGTTCATAAGTCAAGCGCGTCTAGAAAAATCTCTAGATTAGCAATCAGATTAAACAAAGCAATTTAATTTTATCACTGCGACCGTGTCTCATGTTTTAGTGATTACACATAAAAGAAGCGTACAAATTGTACGCTTTTGTGCTTTTTTGATATTTGATATTAACCTACTCAGTCTTGCACATTTCTACAACCAGTAATTCAATCCCGATCCGCTCATCTATTCTACCTGTTTTAATCATCTTATCTATTTCCAAGGACATTTGCATAATTCGAATCAAGGCTTCAATTCTAAAGCCTCTACTTTGCTGTTCACATTTTGAAGCCACATAGGGATGAACGCTAATTTTATCTGCTGCCATCTTTGATGAGTAGCCGTCCTCAACTAATAATTTAATAGATAAAATATTTTTGATCTGATTACTCATGGTAAAGAGTACCCTCATAATAGGTTCTCCCTCTGTCACCATTTGGTGTAACCTACGTAGGGCTTCACGACCATTCCGATTGCCAATTGCATCCAACAGCTTGAAAATATCATTTTGAAGGTTGTTGGTCATGATTGCTTCAATATGGGTATGGATGACTCGCTCTTCTTTTCCCATAAAAGCCACCAGCTTATTGATTTCATTATCAACATCATACAAACTTTGGTTTGTATTTCTTCCTAGATAATCTAAATTTGCAGTTAACAAAGAAAGCTCTCGTCTCTCAATTGTTTTTGTAGCCTGTTTTAACTTTTTCGAAATCCATTTTTCAAGTTCCAACTCCTTAAGTTTTTGAAACTCATAGTGCTTCCCATGCTTCTTGACCGCCTTAACAATCTTTTTTCGGCTATCTACACTGGTTGTCCCATAAAAGACAAGGCAGGTTGTCCTTGGTAACTTAGCTATGTAATGAATTAATTCTTCTTCCTCTACCTCAGAAATAGACTTTCGCTTTCCTTGAAAGGCATCGAAGTTTTTAATCAGTACCAATTTTTCTTCTGCCATAAAAGGAAGTGTCTCACAGGCATCAATGAGTTTCTCCACCGTAATGTCTTTCCCTTCAAAATAACTGAAGTTCAATTCTTCAAATCCTGAGGAGACTACCTTCTTTTTAAGCTTCTGGGCAATGTTCTCCATTAAATAGGATTCTTCTCCGTAGAGTAGATAGAGGTTTTCTATTTGATTTTTATTAATACTAGCGACGATTTCTTTATAACTCATGATATTTCCTTCCTTCTCAGGTTTAATCTAATTGCTGTCAAGATTAGATAATAGCAAAGGATGACGAAGATGTCAATTGCTCCAGTAGATAAACTACTGAAGGGGATTTGATTTGCCCCCTCCATTATCCAAAAAATATAGCTTAGTAGCCCATTTACCGAGTAGGCAATCAGTTGAGATAAACCAAATGAAATAAAACTAATTGCAAAGCCACAGAGTGCCACAATTAGAAGTGGTGCTAATATAGGTACAATGGCTATGTTTGTTAATAACGAGACCACAGATACTTGTTGAAAGTGGTATGCGATAATGGGGATTGTTCCGATTTGTGCCGCCAAGGTAATGGCCATTAATTGTTTCACTTTTTTAGGCAGACTCCCTAGTCTATCACATATTGGTTTGTAAAGTAGTAAAATACTTAAGGTTGCCACAAATGATAGCTGAAAAGAAATAGAAAATAGCTGTAGTGGGTTGATGATTAGTAGGATCACTGCCACAAGACAGAGCATATTGATACTATCATATCTCCGTCGTAAAAAATAAGCTAAAAGATAAAGATAATACATAGATGAAGCTCTAATAATGGATACTGGAAAATTCACCAGATATCCATAAAACAAAATGATTATTGCGGTAATTAAAAGTGTTTGATTTCTACCCATACCCAAAATCCTTAGGGTCTCTTGGATGAGAAGCACAAATAGTCCCACATGTAGTCCTGATACAGCAATGATATGGGCTGTACCAGCCTTAGAAAACAAGTCTAGTTCCTCTCTAGATAAGTAGCCTTGGTTTCCAAAAATAATACTTTTTATTAACCGACTATTTTTTTCAGCTAATAAATCGTCAAAATAATATTCCACCGATTTTTTCATTTTATCACTTGTTTGTCTTAAGTTCCAGTCCTGACTTTGTAATTTCATCGTTTGATTGCCATTGGTTTCAATTATACTTTGATATCCCCTACCCTTTAAATAAAAGTCGTAGCCCTGGAGGCTTTCACCATCAAGGGTATTTTTAACCTTTATATGACTTAGTTTAATCCAATCTCCAGGTTGGTAATAAGAAGCTTGTCCCATGGGCTGAGTCAACCGCAGAAGGGCTTTTTCATTAATTGCAACCTGCCCTTCTCCACCCATCACATATTCAAGATTGAATTCATATTCTACAAATCCCCTTTGGCTTCGAAGTTGTTGGGTAATGCTACCGATTACCTCTGGGACCACTTCAGCGTTCTTAAAAATTGTAGTTGAAAGCATCACATTTCCGTATACAAAGCTTCCCAGGAGCACAAATAGAACCCCTACAACCATGGTCTCATTCCGATCAAATAATACATTATACAAAAACAAAAGAATAAAAAGGAGGCCTACGCCTTTTAAACTAAGATGATATCCAGTTACGTATCCGACCACAATTCCTATCACAACACATATCAGTATATAAGAGAAGCGTCTTTTCATCACTCTCTCCTCCGTTAATTATATATCCTGATATCAGTTTCTACAAAAGATCATGATCTCCTCTTAATTTCCGATAAAAAAGAAAGCCCACATGAGGCTTCCTTATTTACTTAATGTTCTCTTTTAGACTCATAATACCTAAGATGATTGGGAATCCCCACTTGAGCAGTGTGATCATTTCCTAAATAATTTAAGTGGGTATGAATATTCACCGTATGGTTGTTACGATCATGTTTAATCTTTATTTCTTCGACTCTGCCGTCATCCTGATGATATGCTAAAAATTGCTGCAAAATTTCCGATGCTGCTTTTTCATTGACGTCCTCGTAAACATTTAAGTATTCTTTCTCCGGTATTTCTAAATGTAGTTTATAACCTTCTTCCATTTTAACTCTTCGCTCAAATATTGCAGATAACAATGGACATCCACCTTTCTACTATTTCATTATTGTGGTTTTATCTATCCTTATTATTTCCCTTTGAGTAAACAGTTCATACAACAATGATTTTTTAAATAAAGTAAGCCTTTCCTTCTTCTGCAAGCTCTAAGATATTGGGAAATACCTCCCTGGCTTCAGCATATAGGTTGTAGGGTCTCGTCTCAGGCCAAAAATGTGTTAATACCACTCTTTTTAAATTCGCATTTAATGCAATTTCTGCTGCCTGCTTTGCTGATAAATGGGGGGTGTTTTCAGTTATGTCTTTTTCTAAGATTCCCCCCTCACATAAGAATAAATCACAATTTTTGGCAAATACTTCTAATTCCGGAAAATATTTTGTGTCTCCAGAGTAAACCAATCGTTTGCCATTCTTTTCAAAGGACATCCCGTAGCATTCAACGGGATGATTGGTTTTCTTGAAATTAATCTTTATTCCTTTAATGTTAACCTCTGTGTCCTCTGCAATCATATGTCGTACAAAGGCATCGTTATATTGAATCCGATCATAATCCTCCTTAGGACTAGATGGTAAATAGATTGGAATGGATTGTTTTACCTTACCTTGCATTTGACCGATGCCAATGGCATATTTCATCACCATTAAATCACTCATATGATCCGGATGAAGATGACTGATGAATATAGCGTCTAATTCATTTATGTCGTGGCAGTGTTGAAAAAACCTAGATAAGACACCATTCCCACAATCGACTAGTATTTTAATCTCTTTATCCTCTAGTAAGTACCCTGAACAGGCACCACCGGCCTTAGGATAAGGACCATAGCAGCCTAATACCGTTAGTTTCATTATCAATCACTCCTTTTTTAAAATTTTCTCTGTTTAGTTAGGAGGAAGATTTGCTTTGGAGCCTATTTAATCTATCTATCATTTCATGAACAGGTTTATAATGTGGAAGCATTCTTCGCGCTTTGTATAAGTGCCATCTGGCCTTTTCTAAGCTTTCAGTTTCTAAATAAATCATTCCCAACTGAAATTGTCCATAGCCATTTTCAGGCGCCTTGCCCACCATCTGATTTGTATAGTACAGGGCCTTTTTGTAATCCGCTTCTTCAAATAAATAGATTTGTGATAATGTGAAAAGTGCATATCCATCCTCTTGGTAGGTTAACACTTTTTTAAAGTATTTAATCGCTTCCTTATATTCTTTCTGCTCATAAAAACAAGCAGCGATTCCATTGTAAACTTCCATTTCAAATTCCTCAATCAGCTTTTCTTTTCCCTTTAATGCTCTTTTATAGCTTTCGATGGCTCCCTTATAATTCTCAAGTTCATACAATACATCCCCCATAAGCTTCCATATAAAAGTATTGTCCGATTGCTTCTCAAGCTTCTTTCTCAAGAAATCAATGGCATATTCGTAGCTTTCTACATTACTCAGAGCAATGACCAGATTACTAATCAAATACTCATTATCTGGATGTTTATCCAAGCCCTTTTGACAACTCTCAATTGCTTCTTCTTCCATGCCATTTATAATGTAAAAACTACTCATATTCAAATAAGGCTCCACATCATGGGGCCGCAAAATGTTTTGCATTTTCAGACATTTAATGGCCTTGCCCATATTTCCCTGTTCTTCAAATGAATATGCCAGCCCTTCCAATAAGCCATGTCTATTGTATTTTTTCAAGAAAAAAGGATTATATTTTAGCAAAATAATCAATCCACTATAAGCAACTTCATACCGCTCATATTTGATATGGGCCTTGATTTCTTGATAAAACAATCTCCATTGGTCTTCTATGGCACCTTTTTTCATAAACTGATACTTTTCCAACCATCCTTTTTCTAGTAACTGTATCCTTAGGGGTTCCTTGGGATAGAACACACGATTGTTTCGTTGTTTTTCATCTACCTGACTGTTCAGTTGGGTATAGAGCATATGGCCATTTGATGTGTCCTGAAATTCAAACTCAATCCAATAACCTGGAATGGTCTTGTAGCTGCTTTTGAACTTCATGTTTTTTATGCCAGAGACAGTTGGCGACACAATGGTTTGTTTGGCAATTGTCACTTTATCTACTTCAAATTGTTTTTTAATAAAGTTAACTCTTTCAGTTTTAGTTGGAAAGAATAAATTTAATTTCATGTTCACGCCTCCTTCAGAAGCACACTTTCTTAATTAAGGTATTTTATGTCTTTTTTATTATACCTTATTTTATGATACGATACTTGATTTGTTAGTGAACTTCTTTTAGTAATCTGAAACATAGGCCAATCATGTGTAGCTTGTCCGTCTATATTAAGCTTTTCTTTTTGGAAAATTTTCTATATGATAGAACTATAGGAAAATCATAGAAACGTAGGGAGTTTACCAAGGGGTGACTGAATTGGAAAAACAATGTAAACGTATTGCAATACTGACCTTAGTTTTATTATTTCTTTACATGCTCATCACATGGGTCATTCCGAAACCAAATGACCTCTTAACAATTCATGTCATCGATGTTGGCCAGGGTGACAGTATCCTGATCACCACTCCTAGTCAGCAATCCATCCTCATTGATGGTGGCGACCCTACTCAAGGCCAGCGGGTTGTTTCCTATTTAAAACGAAAAAAGGTAAAAAAAATAGATGTATTAATTGCCACCCATCCCCATGCGGATCATATTGGAGGATTATCAGCTGTCATGGACTCTTTTGAAATTAATAAGTTGTATCTTCCTCCTGTAACACATACAAGTCAAACCTATGAAAATTTTCTTTTGAAAGCTCAGCAACACCAGCTTCCTATCCAGCCAGTGAAGGATGCTTTTTCCATAACCTTAGAGGACAGTATTACCCTACATTTTATTGGACCCCTTAAGGATTATGGTGATAATCTAAATTTGTGGAGTATCGTCATGAAACTAGACTATGGTAAGATGAGTTTTCTTTTTACTGGGGATATTGAGAAAGAAGCGGAATCCGACCTCATTCGAGAATATAAAAAAAGCTTTCTGGCCTCTCAGTTTTTGAAGGCACCTCATCATGGCAGCAATACATCTAGTACCTCTGGTTTCCTGGATATAGTCAACCCCGATATCGTAGCCATATCGGCGGGACGAAACAATTTGTATGGGCACCCCCACACTGAGGTGCTCCAGCGATTGCAGGAAAGGGCCATTTCTTATTACCGTACTGACCAACAGGGGACCATTGTGATCCAGAGCGATGGTCAGCAGATTTGGTCTCATCAGGAACCCTATTTTTCAAATAAATAATTTTCAAAGACGTCTCGGGTCCACTTTTGACCTAAATACCTTTTTGTCGATGTAAAACCATAGTCCTCACGGTAGAATGTCTCTTTAAACCCTGCTATCCACTGTTGGTACCCTTCTACTTCAGATGCAGGTACTTCCTCTTGCTTGAGCAAGCCCTCATACCATAGAGCAAATAATGCTGTAATTTGTTCATAGGTATGGTCAATTTCTGACATTCGAACGATCCCATTGAAATGATTTTCCATCACATCACCAATTAAAAATTTTTGGGGCTTGAAGGCTCCCAAGAGCTCTTCTGCATACTCCTGATCACGCTTAAATAACGGTTCTAATGCTTCTTTATCCAGGACTTCCTCATCCTTAGGGAAAGCATAATATACCAAGGCAACAGCCCTCCTAGGGGCCATGATCACTTGATAAAAGAAGAGGGGGTAACGCTTTGACTTCTCTGGATATACGATTCCAAAGTCATAATGATAAAGAGACCATCCCCTGACTTCTAGATTGACAAAGCTTTTTATGCTTGGTGCTGTGTATGCTGTCAGTGTGCCTTTTGAAAATAGCTTTGTTTTTCGAGCTACTTCCTCAGGAATCTCAACTTTCTCTAAATAGGCTAGGTTTTCTAAGTAATGGGTTATGGGATAAGATGCAACTGAAATCATGCTTTTTTCCTCCTTCGATCCATCCAGTTTATAATCAACTGTTTTTCAACTATGCTACATCCATATAATTCAAAGATAAGATCATCAAGGGCTGCCTCAATATCCCCAGTATCATTTCCTTGATCTTTTTGAAGATAGATTGATTTTGTCATTCTTTCAATGGCACGAACATCTTCCTTGCTACCATAGTAAATGGGTAGACTCTTTAAGGGGGTTGCGTACAGCTCTAGCATCTCTCCCTTTCTTTTGCCACGATAAAACAACCAATAGAACATCAAGCTGGAGTTTAATATTCCCAATAAATAAAATAAAGAACAGCTTTCATCCTTAGATGTAATGTAATAAATGTCTGCACTGGCATGATAAGGCCCATCCACATAGGCAAAGGTATTCATGGTGGCTCTCTGGGGTGCGATGATTTTTTCCCCTTGAAATATTTGTGGACTTCTTGGCCATTGTAATGCATACCACCTTCTTAATCCCTTCTCCACTTCTCGTCGTCTTTGGAGGAGGGGACGATACCCCATTAAATGCTGGCAAAGCTTTGGATACTTTTCTATTTCAGCTAAATTATCATCCGTTATGTAAAGAATAGAGAGGAATTGATGGAACAAAGGTCTGTATGGTTTCACATGACTATTTTTATAAAAGGGTTGAATGTATTTACTTTTCACTTCTTCTTCAAGCCGAAGGGCTTCAATTTCCTCCTGTGTTAAAACAAAAATCCCCCCGCCAGCCTGTTCCTCGATACCTAGTTTATGGGCCCATGGCTTTGTCAATCGATCGGCCCCACTGACGATCCCTTGGTTGACATGACAAAGATCCCCAAGGGAATAATTGGCCTTGTTTTCAATTTCCTTTAGGATATGAAGGGCTTCTCCTGTACTCTGAATTAAAATCTGTCCTCTTTGATCATATATTTCCTCTTGGTCAGCTAAACTCAGCTGAGATACACCTTCTATTTTCTTTTTATATAAAAGAGCATCCCTCATAGATGCTTCCTCTATTTTCCGTTGGTTAAAGCTGATTAATACCATAGATTCATGGGTTTTTGATTCCTTCTTCACTAAAAAATTCATATTATGCTGTCCTTTAGCTGAATGAAACAGTGAAAGTTCATTATAGTTGACGATATATTTGAAGGTAAAGTGCCCCCTTAGAAATTCCCTCAGCTTCATTGCCCCATCTGCTGTGACAAAGTAATTGGTTGTAATAAAGCTTAAGAACCCACCGGGCTTTAAGAGCTCATAGCCCTTATAAATGAAAAAGTAAAAATAATCCATATTCCGTTCATAATATTTTTTACCAAAATCAAACAGCTTCATTTCGTGAAAAAGTGCTTTGTTTCCCCTTTCTCCTAAATAAGGTGGATTGCCAATGACAATATCAAAACTCGCCTCTGGCAGGTCTAAACGAAGTGCATCCCCTTCGGTGATTTGCAAGGTAGTCAGCTTTTGTGATGAACCACAATGAGACTTACCCAATTCCATAAGCAGTAATAATCGGCAGAGGGTCACCGTATCCTGTTGAATTTCCACACCATAAATTTGTTTTTGTAAAATTTGCTTCTTTAAAGTATAGGCATCTCTTTTCTCTTGTCGTCTCTTATATAATATGCTTTTTAATTGATAGAGAGTCTCTAGGGCTTGTCTCAAAAAAACACCACCGCCACAGGCAATGTCAATGACTTTGATTTGGTCTAAGCTGTCTAATAAAACTTGCGCTTCTTCATCAGCCAAAGGACAACTTTCATTAATGATCATTTCCCTTAGGATCTGGTCCAGCTTCAGCTGGGGGTGCTCCTTTTTTAAGTAAGCACAGATCGCTTCTAAGACCATATGCTGGACAATGACTTCAGGTGTATAATAGGTTCCCGTATCTTCTCTGATGGGCTCCTTCACAGACTCCTCATATATAATTTCTAGCGCTTTCAAGGACAGCCCTTTCTTTTCATTATTTCCATCCATTTTTTCATGGATATAGTTCTCTAAAATACTGGATTGTAGCTTGTCATACAACAACTGTGGAATTGCCTCATAAACAGCCTCATAGCAGGAAAACTCTGATATCCCTCCTAGGGCCTCTAGAAACATAGACCTACTCTCATCTCTTTGAGTGATTGAAGCATCGTCATAAAGGTATATATTAAAGTATATCCAAAGAATAATCTGATTTGCATCTAAGGGGTGAATCAATTGTATTTCATCAATCATCTGGTTACAGACCTTTATAAAGTTTTTCATTTGGATCCTTCCCTTCCACTTCTGGTCTCATTATAACAAATACCCAGGAAAAAACACAATTTCCCTTCAAAAAGACTAAAAAAACAGATGAAGTCGTTAGACTCCATCTGCCTCTATCATAATAGGGCATTACTATGATAGATTAATCAAGATGTGTGTTGGTATCTTACTATTCTATTTTCGACAAATGTCGATGTATTCCTTCTATCATTTTTAAAAAAATTCATTTTTTTTTTACTTTTAGCCGATATGATGAGTAAGACAACTAAGTTAAGCAAGGAGGTAGTAAAATGTCAAAATCCCGGGTTTCTTCTGTTAATAAAGATAGAATTCATAACATGTATGTAGATCGTCTAACAACCACCAGCCGGGCATCTACCATTGATCGCATCACCCCCATTAAGCCGGCACATAACGAAACTTCCACTACCAGTGATAATTTTTTACTTTACACAGGTGTGTTTTATGAGCGTTTTAAAGACCTAGCCAATCAATATAGAAAGTTCTACGACCAGCAGCAAGCCCTTGAAGATATTTTAAAACGTTTCTCAGAGGCTGAAGCCCATGAAGAACTGCCTGAATTTGATGAATTAACTCAGCTCGTTCATGATTTAGTGGAAAAATATAATGGTGCTTATGAAAGCTTGTTAGCCTTTGAACCTAAGCTTGGCATCTCTTATAGCCCGTTGATTGTTGGCGTATTAACAGATCACCAACTGGCCCTCTCACGTATTGGGGTCACAATTTTATCCGATCATATGCTTTCCTTTAATCCATCTATTCTCCAGAACAACCTGAGCTTTAATAGTGACTATATTTTATTTTTGTTTGATCATAAGAACGGTCTGATCAAAACACTTTTTACTATTTTCAAAAATATTAAAGTTCAAAGTATTCCTCATGCGACTTCCTATAATAGCACTTCAGATCCCAGTGTCCCTGCTGGCATGCTACTAGACCAACGAACTTAGGTTAATTAAGCTCTTTTAACCTGTGATTACAACAAATCATCTATAGACAGTATTTCGTCTTTAACATGTTGAAGATGGGGCTTAGCCAAGTCTTCTAATAGACTTTTAATATGATTTCTAGCCTCTTCACTATTACATTCGACTTCCATGTGATTTCCCTTTACAATGATCTCTGCCAGTGCCTCTCCTTCTCCTACAATTGAAAAGATTTGCTCAGCACTATCGTCATCTTCCAATTGAACAAAGGAGCTTTCTCTAAACAGTTTTTGAACCAGCTTGACATCCAATATGATGTAGATACTTTGATACAGGTCGAGGCCTTCCTTGGTTTCTCCATAGTTAGCCATTTTATCTACCTTTCCAATCACTTCAGGAAGATAGCTTTTTAGGAATAAATCATAGGTTAGGTACGGCTTAGACTTCTTGGCTAATTCAAATACCTCTAAAATTTCTCCTACTAATATATTTTTATATTGATAAGGTAATGCAAAAACACGGTTATTCAAAAACTGTGGTTTTCCTTCTCCGTGCACTACTCTAGCAACAACCAAGGCGTATAACGCTACATTTTCTTGGAACCATTTCTTATCCATATTAAAGTCTTCATAAGTGAAGATATTTTTTAGAGTCACTTCATCATCATTCATTTGGGTCACTTCATAAAGCCCTAAAAACGAGGTCAATCCATTTTGGATATATTTTTGTTCTTCTTCGGTTAGTTTTTCTCTATGAGAGGTCAAATAACCACGGGCATAGGCCCCCCCAGCTCCCCACTGATAATCATAAACCAACCAATCAACAAACTGATCCCGGTTCTCTACTACCGTTCCTAAAAATCGATTCTCAACTATTTTTATTTTGGATTCCTCTATTTCTTCATACATATCTACAACTATCTGATCTGTCAGATATTCATATTCTATCATTTTATTTCCTCCTTCTCCTATTACTTCTTTAGCTATCATATTATAGGGCAAATATCCTGTCAACGCCAAGGCTATCTGAAATTTTTATTTTTTATTGTATTATAATCTTGTAAAAAGGCCAAATAACATGTATGATAATACATGTTGAAATTGTTTATATTCGATGTATTGCTGAAATCCCTATTTTCTTAAACAGGAGCATAATCACTATATTTTCGAAATAAATCCCACTAAAGTTCAGTGAATGTCACAATTTCATCTGAATTAGGTCTCATTTTATAAGGAGGGGTACTTTGTCAAAAGTCATCTCATTAGACGAATATGTTAAGCAGAAAAAGAAAAAAAAGCAATTCTCCCAGGATGCTGCCCGTCCCCTTTGGTTTACTGAAATCAATGATGGTATAAAGGGTCTTGCATTAAAAGATAAAGATGTTATTTTAGAAAATGTACGATACACTTATCATGATGAATACATTTATTTTGTGAATGTGAGTCGTCTCACACTAGAGGAATACACTTTTCTTACCTATATCAAGGAACACATTGACTTAGAAGAACCTTTTGAAGTAACCCACGGTGTTGAATTCTCCAAAGGCTATGATCTAAACGGTTTAACTAGAAATGATTGGGAAAATATTGCCGATATCATTGTTCGTACAAGCTTATCAGCTACTGTAGATCCCTTTGGCCTAACACTGGAGCCAAATGACATCGCAGATCAATATGAATGGGATACTGTATTGGTTGACTCAACCTATTAACCAAGGAAGCTCATTAAAAATTTGGAAACCCTAAGTTTACCTTAGGGTTTTTTTACTGCCCTTTACTGCATATACATGATATGAGGTGATTCTATGGGAAAAATATTTATTGCGATTTTGATTCTGAGTATCATTGTTGTTGCTTCTTGGACTTTTGGGTTCTTCATTACGCCCCCTGCTTCTATCCCTACCTTCCATTCCAATACAATTACCCCAAATGATATTTCACAGGAATGGTTAGATCTATATTATGGCGATGACCCTGAGGTGAAACGTTTAAATCAAATCAAAATTATTGAGCAAGTGCTCATAGACCTACAGTATGATAAGTGGATAGAATTTAAGGATTATATCCAAATAGACATCTATACTGCAGCCGTACTCCCCCAAGAAATAGAGCAAGTGATTATTGCCCTTACTCTATCCAAGGATAGGGGCATCGTTGCCATCTATAGTGCTTCTAATAATGGCTACACCCTCCACAGCGCCATCACTAACCTAGCACCAGTTACGGATATTCAGTTTATAGAGAATCCTAGTGATGGCCTTCATATGATGGTGGTGGAACAGCTCTTAGAGGAGCAATTCGGATCATTTTTTCAAGAAAAATTCATCCATGTTTACCTTCATGACTCCCATGAGTTTAAAAATGTCTGGCAAAAAACATTATATTATGATGAAATTTATAAGCAGGAGTGGCTTGATCCCGCTGCCCCTGATGATTTATGGTATCGAGCCATTGAAGAAACCATTATCGATTATGTCACAATTGATACCTTACGGATCAATATTTCCACTACATTAAAAAAGTATACAACACATTCTCAGGATTTTCCCCCAAAGGATCAATTTCAGTTAGAGGACAGTGATTCCTTTACACGTTCTTACTATTGGAGTGCTGATTATAACACCTTTATCCTAGGTGAATTTACCCAAGAAGTCTTCCTCTCCGATATCGCCTTCCTGGAGGATATGGAGAACAGTCGAGAGCAGCTACTGGGTATCAGTAATGCTTATTTTAAAGTCATGAGTCACAAGGGAGAGATTCTCTATCTTCCTAAAAGTAAGTTCAGCAAGATGTTCCTTCCATCACTAGAGTAGGGAGGGGTTTCCCCCTCCCCTATGGCACCTCATCTTCTTTTATCGGGATTTTAGAATCAATCTATTTTAATTCCTAAGCCTTTTTTAAATATATAAACTGCAGTTAAGAAAAATCCAATGAGAAACATGCCGGCGGTCACCGCTTGCAGAAATAGGTTTCCCTCATGAGCGCCGATGTAGGTGTATCTAGTAATATTCACAAGTGGATATATAGGGTTTATGAATCTAATGTTTGATAAAACCCCAGGTAATTTTGTTATTTCAAAGAATACACCACCTACGTAGGTCAGTGGTGTAATAATCAACGCCAACACGAAATTCATTTTCTCAAAACTATCTAACAAAAGACCTGATATTAATCCAATGGACGCAAAAATAAATGATGTTATGGCAAGAGATATAAAGAAGAACACAGGTTGCTGTATTGTAAATCCAACAAAAAAAGCTGTGGCTACATAAGTCAATGTGCCTACCAACAAACCTCTAAATGTACCTCCAAGGATAAACGCCAAGGATTTTTCTGTATCGGAAATGGGATAACTATTCAAGTCCTGTATGGTGCTCTGAAACTTTTGTACAATAATAGAAAATGCCGGATTTTGGAAGGAAGCCAGAATGGCTCCCATGGTGACTAAACCAGGTACAAGGAAATGAAGATAATTTACCCCATCAATTCCAACCTCTCTCGTTTGCAGCATTCCCCCAAATATTCCTAAATATAGTACATTTGAGAGTAAAGGAGCAAAAATGGTCTGCACAAAAACCTTCATGAATCTATGGATTTCTCTTTGTAGTAAAGTCATGAACCCAGTTTTATTGTAGAATATCAAACTTTTTTTCATAGGATTCTCCTAACGCCTGATTAAATGTAAATATACATCTTCCAGCTTCTGTTTTTTTATATTTAAATCTATAAAATTCATTTCTTTTGCCATTATCATTTCTAATACCTTTGTTAAATCATTTTTAAAAATCTTCAGTACAACATTACTTTCCTCTTTAATTTTGGGACTGTATTCCCTTAAAAAATCAAAATCAGTTATATTTAATTTTGAATCGAATAAAATTTCAACTTCTATTTCATTGGAAAAGTCTTTTAATAGCTTATCTTTTGGTTCATCGGCAATTATAGCCCCATCCTTTATGACAATCACTCTTTTGCATAATTTTTCTGCCTCCTCAATATAATGAGTGGTCAGTACGATTGTCATTCCGTTTTTGTGTAAGCTCTGTAAAAATTCATACATGGTCTGTCTTAATTCTATATCGACACCGGCGGTTGGCTCATCTAAAATAAGAATTTGTGGTTTATGAACAAGGGCTTTTACGATCAACAATCTTCTTTTCATTCCTCCAGAAAGTTCTCTTCCATAAGCCTTTTTCTTATCCTTTAACCCCAAGGACTCCAGTAGAGAATCAATATATTCATTGTTATTTTTTAATCCGAAGTAGCCTGACTGTTTTTTTAAAATTTCATCTACTGTAAAGGCAAAATCATAGGAGATTTCCTGGGGGACAATACCAATCATTTTTTTTGTTTCTAATTCATTTCGTTCTAAATCATAACCTCCTATTTCCACTTCACCATGGGTTTTTTTTACATTTCCCCCAAGAATATTAATTAAACTGGTTTTCCCCGCTCCATTTTGACCTAATAGTGCTGTGAATTCTCCCTTTGTTATGTGTAAATTAATATCTTTTAAAGCTTCATGTTTTGTTTTTACATAGGTTTTTGACAAATTGCTTATTTTTAACATTTATGTCCTCCTTCTTACGTCCTTCATGCCTCTATATTTTAGGGCATTACTACCTATACCCATATATTCGACAATTAATTTAAGCTGATTAGAAATTCTCCCTATTCATCTTCAAAAAAACCGTCGCTACTTCTGACGAGTTTCTTCATGACTGTATACACATTCTCCACCTATATAGGTTGCCTCAACAGTTACACCCTTTATTTCCTGAGGAGGAATAGTTTGAATATCTCGATCTAATACGATAAAGTCTGCTAGATACCCCTCTTGAATTTTTCCTTTACTATTTTCCTCAAATGTTGCATAACTGCTTCCTAGGGTATAGATTCCAATGGCTTCTTCCACTGTTAGTCTTTGCTCCGGATACCATCCAGCTTTAGGCTCCCCGTCAAAGTTTCGTCGGGTAACCGCACTATAAATACCTAAAAACGGATTAAATGGCTCCACGGGAGAATCAGAGCTTCCCGCAACGGGAACCCCGCCCTCTAGCATGGTCTTCCAATTATAGCTTTCCTTGACTCGGTCTCTACCTACACGTCTTTCGACTATTTTCATATCCGTGGGCATAAACCCAGGTTGAATATCTGCAATTACATGAAGCTTAGCCATTTTATCAATGATTGCATGATCCGTGATTTGACAATGAATGATTCTAGAACGGTGATTGATTTCATCCTTTTGAAAAATCCCTTCAACAATGCCTAAAATTTGATTCATGGTACGATCTCCTATTCCATGGATTGCCAGTTGCATCCCTTGGCTTTTTCCATAGCGAAGGATTTCCTCCAGCTGTGCATCTCCATAGACCAGTACCCCTTGGGTCTCCTCATCATCAGAATAAGGCCTCTCTAATGCAGCGGTTCTTGAACCTAGGGATCCGTCGGCTAAAATCTTAATTGGTCCATACTTAAGCCTTTCACTTCCCATTTGACTGTGTATCCCAGTTGTCTTAATAAAACGCTGTAATTTATCCAGGGTCGGTAGTAGCATTTGTAGATTCATTCTAACCTTAAGTGCACCACTTTTTTCTAAATTCCCATAGGCTTCCAACACTGTATTTGGACTTTTAACAGCGCCAAAGTCATCACTTTGAATTGATGTCAGTCCCACTTTTACCGCATCCTGGCAGGCATCAAGAATCAAATCCTGTATTTGCATCACATCTTCCGGTCCAGGAATAAAGTCATGGGCATGATATAGGGCACTTTCTCTTACGATTCCCATTGGTTTTTCACTGTTGGGAAGCCTATCGATGTGGCCCCCTTCTGGATTTTCAGTCTCCTGGCTGAATCCCACCATTTCCAAAGCCTTATGATTCATCACACCAATATGGTAGCATGCCCGGGATAAAAGAATCGGGCGCTCTTGGCTAATTTCATCCAAAAATACCGCTGTGGGCAATTGAGGCACTTGGAAATTTTCATGATTCCATCCATGTCCTATAATCCACTCTCCAAAATATTGGTCATCTTCATTTTCAATATATCGATTAATTGCCTGGGCTATTTCCTCTAAGGAACGACAATGGGTTAAGTCTACTTTCTTGTTTGATAAAGCATATCCCAGTAGATGCATGTGACTATCATTTAATCCAGGAATCACACGTTTTCCCCTCAAGTCAACAATCTTTATCTTATCTTTTTGAAAAGCAAGGATTTCCTCATTGCTTCCTGTTTTAATAATGTGCTCACCCTCTACTATAAAGGCTTCACATTCTTTTTGCTCCTGATTCATGGTCATCACTTTACCATTCATAAATATCTGCTTTTTCATTTATGACACCACCTTTGTGCTTTTCTTTTTTTCACTTGTCTCAATTTTACCACATACCTCATTGGATTTGTGCAATATTGTTTATGGATTTTAATTGCTTACACACAGGATTTTTGGGGTATATTATGGATATCATTGCTTTGGAAGGAGTGTATTACATGAAAAAAATTGTCATTGATTTACTTAATGAACGGGGTGTTACCTTAAGGGATATTGGAGAGTTGGTTTATGACCTCCAAATAAAGTATGTTTCCCTTACTTTAGAAGATGCCATCAATAATGTAGAAAAGGTACTAGAGAAGCGCGAGGTTCAAAATGCAATTTTGACAGGAATCGCAGTGGATAAACTGGCTGAACAAAATCTCATTGAAGAGCCTCTTTTGTCTATGATTAAAAATGATGATTCACTATATGGCATTGATGAAATTATGTCCCTCAGTATTACCAATATTTACGGGTCCATTGGTTTTACTAACTTTGGGTACTTAGATAAAGTGAAGCCTGGAATTATCGGTAGGGTTGATGCCCATGCAAAAGGACAAGTCAATACCTTTTTAGACGATTTAATTGCAGGCATCGCTGCTGCTGCCTGCGCTCGTATCGCCCATTCTAAAGCCCACGAAAAGGTCACTGAGGAAGATTTAGACCAGTAGTACTATTGCTTACACCAATTCATACTGGTGAAATTCATTATTTTTCTTCATTAAAAAAACCCCTAAGGCAGGTAGCGTTACTTTTCTATCCTTCCCTGCAGGGGTTTTGTTTTATTTATCTTTTATCATTGGCTCTTTCCATATTAATCTTCTTACCTTTAATACGGTTTTTGTCCATTGCATCAAGTACTTGTTCTTCAAACTGCCCAGGTACTTCCACAAATGTAAACTTATCATACATGTCGATGATTCCTACAACATCACCACTGATGCCTGCTTCTCCAGCTACAGCACCTAATATGTCCTTAGGCTTCACACCATGACTTTTACCAATATTAATAAATAAGCGAACCATATCGGCTTTGTACTCTTTTTCTGTGTCAGAAATGTTCTCAGCCACTTTAAATAATTCTGTGTCACTTTTTTCCGTCAGCATCTTAAAGAGTGCTGCTGCAATATCCATTGAGTTGTGGTCGTCTGAAAGTTTCTCTACAAAGTTTGTATACTCAGTCAATCCACCTTTTTCAATAACAGCATGAATTTGGTCAGCAATAGAATCTTTTTGCTTTTCTACCACATCATTGACAGTTGGAATCTTTCGTCGAACAATTTTCCCTTTGATATAAGATTCTAGGGCTTTCAGTGTTCTCATTTGCTTTCCAGTTGCCAGGGTATAAGCCACACCTTCTTTTCCTGCTCTACCGGTTCTTCCGATTCGATGTACATAGTACTCAAAATCCTCTGGAATATCGTAGTTCATAACCATCTCTACATCGTTAACATCAATTCCCCTGGCCGCAACATCAGTGGCAACAAGTAAATCGATTGTTCGATTTCTAAACTTTTTCATAACACGATCTCTTTGTGTTTGCTTTAAGTCTCCATGGATGGCAGCCGCAGAGTACCCTCTGTTTTGAAGCTTTTCTGTCAATTCATCAACGCTTCTTTTGGTTCTACAGAAGATAATTCCTAAATCGGTTTTATCCATATCTAAAATACGACATAAAGCCTCTACCTTTTCATGTGGTTTTACTTCAAAGTAGTATTGGCTAATTTGTGGTACTGTTAATGCTTTTTGGGCCACCATAATTTTCTCAGGCTGCTTCATATATTTTTGAGCAATTCTTTCGATTTCTCTTGAAATCGTTGCAGAAAACATTGCAGTCTGTCTTTCAGTTGGTGTTTCCTTTAAGATGGCTTCCATATCTTCTTGGAATCCCATGTCCAACATTTGATCTGCTTCATCTAATACAACACCAATGACTTCTCCAAGCTTTAGTGTTTTTCGATTAATATGATCTAATATTCTTCCAGGTGTTCCAACAATAATTTGAACGCCTCTTTTTAACGCCTTAATCTGTGTGCTGATAGGTTGTCCACCATAAATAGCCAGTGTTTTTACGCCTATCACATGATTAGAAAACTTTTGGATCTCATCAGCCACTTGAACTGATAGTTCTCGAGTTGGTGCCATGATCAGTATTTGTACTGCTTTATTTTTAGGGTTTACCCGTTCAATCATTGGTATACCAAAGGCTGCTGTTTTTCCTGTTCCAGTTTGCGCTTGACCAATAATATCTTTTCCCATCTTTAGATGTGGAATCGCCTGTACTTGGATCGGAGTTGGTACTTCAAACCCTAGTTCTTTAAGTGCTTTTAAAATGTCTTTCTTAATATCTAGATCTTCAAAATGCATTGATTTCATTTTATCTCTCCCAGCGTTTATTATTCTTGCATCACAATATTATATCTCTTTTGGTACATAATGTATATAGATTATGTAAATTATTTTTATTATTTCCACTTTTAACTAAGAATCTACATGAAATGATGCATTATTTCCGTTTTTATTGATTGCTTATCTTTTTACCCGCTATTTCTATATCTATCCACATTTTTTTTGCAATCCTCCACTTTATTATTCATTACCTACCTAAAATCGTAGGTATTCATACTGCCTTCATTGTGTTGATTCACTTCGACTTCTAACTCGGTAATTGTAATGACGTTTTTCACATCCGCTCTAGGATATCTTCTATCGAAGGATTCTTGAATCCTAAAAATGTCCACGCCCATTTCTTGATATCGATCAAACAATTCATGAGTTTCCTTCTTCATTTTTTCAGCTGTATTCTTTTTAATTTCATCAATGATTTTCTCATCTAAGATTAGACTTTGCTCAGCTCCTGTAATTGTTGTTCTTATGTTCATTTGCTTTTTAAGATAAACTTTTTCTCCATCATAGGTTAACTCCGTCACTGTTTTACTCTTCAAAATGCCAAGGGTTAAGAGTTTATCCTCGTACTGGGGATGAGGAATATTCAATCTCCCTGCCCTGGCCTCATCCACTAGAAATGAATAGGACTGCATTTCTGTAAGGCCAATTTTAGAGACCATTTTATCGTCACGGAACACCGCAGCACCATATTTCGAAACTTTATCGTCCTCTAGATGCTTTTCCAATTGAAGGGCTGTCATGACCATCACGTTTCCCCCCATTCTCCTTTGATTTAAGACTTCATAGAGCTTTTTATGATCTACTGTGAGTCTTCTTAAGGGCCTATCAAATAAATCAAATAAGAATAATCCTAGATATTCATTTTGTTTAAGCTCTAGATTCAGTAATGCCACTGGATCACCAAAGTACACAGCCACATAGGGTCTCAAAAGTGCATCCTGATGCCTATGCATATAATCCAGAAAATCTCCTATGCCATAATGGGCCGCTCGCTCCGTAAAAATCCATGCTTTGTTTTGTGTATAGCTATATTGATGGGCTGCCACTTCCTCGAGCTTTTGAGCAACATCAGTAATGGTGGCACCCTCTTGACGTAACAGTATTCTTTGCCCTGATTCTGTATTGTCTTGGTTACTTCTAAAGGCATGAAACACTTCAAGATATAAAATTGGGTTTCCTTCCTCATCTACATCAACAATGATTGCAGTTGGAAACAGCATTCGATTTATATCGTTATAGCTATAGCAACCTCCCATTAGCAGGGTACTCATTAATACTATGATGATCATCAGTTTTTTCATCCTTGCTCATCCTCCTTCAGAATATTTCCAGATATATCATGGAGGTCATCACGAATAAAATGATCTTTAAAGCTGAACCTACTCAGGGTCCCAAGGGGATAAAGATACGGATAACCACAGCTTTCTAAGCTGGCAATATGAGAGCAGCATACAATAAATCCGGTGAAAAAACCTGGCAGTCCTAGAAATGCTGAAAATAGGAGCATTATATTAGACCATATTGTAATGGCTCCATATAGCTTGGGAATTAGAAACAAGGATATTGACGATAGGGCCACCACTAATACTGTAATTTCCGAGGCTAATCCAGATCTAATCGCTGCATCTCCTAGGATCAGTGCCCCCACAATACTAATGGCAGGACCAATTGCTTGGGGCAGCCTGATACCTGCTTCTCTTAATACTTGAAAAAAGAACATCATAACTAAGATTTCCACAACCGTGGGAAAAGGTACCCCTGCCCTCATTACACCCAATCGAAATACAAAAACCGAGGGAATTAAAGCAAAGTGATAGGTTGTTAAGGCTAAATAAAGTGACGGCAGTAATAGGGCGATGAGTAACGCTGCCCATCTAATGAGCCTAAAATAGTTTTGAGGATATTTGTTTAAGTAATAGTCATCGGCCATATTCAACTCTTCTATGAAAAAATGAGGCGCCGTAGCGACAAAAGGGCTACTATCTGCCAATATTGCCACCCTTCCCTCCATCACCTTATTCACTGCCACATCAGGCTTTTCCGTATATCCAATTGTGTCAAATGCAGTATTTTTCGCTTTCAGCTTCTCTTCTATGTAATTGGGATCTAATACGGCTTCTACATCAATACTTTCAAGCTGACTTCTCACAAACTCGATCAGTTGTTTTGGTGTTTTATTTTCAATATAAACTAAAATAACTGTGGTATTGCTTTGTTCTCCCAATAGTAATTTTTCAAACTTCAAATCCACATTCCTTATTTTCTTACGCATTAATGAGACGTTTTGGCTAATATTTTCTGTGAATCCTTCCCGAGGCCCCTTAATGACGACTTCTGTTGGGGGCTCTTCAATGGCCCTGGCATCATATGTACTGGCATCACAGCAAACAATGGTATCATTAAAGCTAAATAATAAAATGACATATCCCGATAATATACGGATAAGCATGATTTCCAGCGAATCAATGCGCTCCACCATGCAAGCGGATAAAATTTCACTTTCGATCTTCTCAACATCACAAGTCATCTTTTTAACTTGAATCAAGGGAGTAATGATGTATTCACTAATATAGCTAATATCACATAAATTACTCACATAGACAGCAGTAATACATCCTTCGCTTGTTTGGATTTGTCGATATACCAAGTCATAGTTATGACTTAATTTTTCCTCAATATATGCTATATTTTTTTCATATTTTGTCTTAGCTATATGTTTCTTGCTGATGGTCCCTCACCTCGAATTCATTTTTTCATCATGGTTAAGTATAGTATCTACCAACTTGGCAAAAATAACCTAATAATTAATCGTAAGTCTACAAACAGGAGGGCATCTTAAATGGATCAATTAAATTCTAAACATGTGGCTTTTTTTATTCTAGCCACCTCGGTTGTTTCTTTAAAAACCTACCCTACTATTTATACCATCAATGGAATGCGAGAGAGCTGGATCGCCATGATCATTGCTTCTCTTCTTATTTTCTTATATTTAGTCTTTGTTATACAAATATGTAATAAAAAAAATAACTATCATTTACCTAATATCTATACCTCAGCCCTAGGCAATCCCCTGGGGAAGTTCTTTATGCTTTTATTCATCGGGACACTGTTTTTAACATTAGTGGAAGGAGCCGCTGTGGAGGCCAACTCCATGCACAATCATATGTTAATTGATACCCCAGTATGGTACTTCATCATCTTTTTCATCGTCCCCACCCTTTATACCGTAAAGAAGGGACTTGCATCCATTATCATCGTCGTTGTCATCGGCATTGTTCTTGTGATGATTTCAGGCATTAATTTAGCCATTCTCACAGTGAAGTACAAAACATTTAGCTATTTGTTCCCTGTTTTCGAGCGTGGCATCAGCCTAGGATTTGTTCTATCAATCTTGCAAATTTTAGGGCTTTATGGTCATATTGCCATTGTATTTCCCTATTTATCTGAAGTCAAAAAGAAGAATAAGCTCTTAAAGCACGCTGTCATTGGACTTCTCATTGTCATTCAAATGCAAATTGTTTCATTGACAGGTCTCATTCAGACCTTTGATATTCACGTGGTGAATCAGATGAGCTATCCAAACCTACTACAAACCCAGCTAGTGACCCATTTTCGTTTTCTGGAATTTGGAGAGCTTTTCGTTATGCTTCAAATTATAGGGGGTTGGTATTTAAAATATGTCCTTGCCTTTTATGCGCTATTAAAGCTTTTAAAGGAGATGAAGCTTGAAAGTAAGTATCTGCCCTATATCATTACTGTTTTAGTGGGTGTGGCAGCTTTTTTTGCAGCCAATGACCTGTTTTCCCTCCGACATCTATTAAATTATTTTTCTTATATCTCTTTAATCAATTTTGTGGTGATTCCCTTTATCTGCTTTACAATCTATGCCTTTAAAGGACAAACTGCAAAGAGTAGTAGTTAACCCCCCCAATACAAATTCATGCACAAAAATACGACTCCTCAATTTCATAGGAGTCGTAATGTATTTTTTTAAGTTAAAGTTCCTAGGAGTAACAATCCTTGAAATTTAAATCCCATTTTAAATGGTTTCTTTGAAAACCCGCATCAGGTTTTCATAGGCTATCTTCCGTAGCATGGCCTCAGTGTATCCTCTCTCTTTGAGCACCTTGATTAGCTTAGGTACACAGGTGGTATCTTCAAATCCCTTTGTTTCTTTTTTAGGCTCATCTTCCTGTAACGTTTCGTCCTCTAAGAATTCACAAAAATCAAAGCCAAAGGCTATGTGTTCAATCCCCACAATATTCACAATGTATTCAACATGATCTGCTAGTTTTTCAATGGATGGATTTTCAGGATCCACTCCCTTGTTCCAGCTATTTAATCCAACGACACCACCGGATTGGGCAATGGCCTTCAACTGTTCATCCTGTAGATTTCTTGGATGGCCACATAGTTCATAGGCATTGGAGTGAGATGCAATAAAGGGCTTTTGAGCCACTTTAACCACATCCCAAAAACTCTTTTCATTTAAGTGGGATACATCTAATAGAATTCCCAAATCCTCCATTTTTTTAATGACTTCAATGCCTTTTTCCGTAATTCCACGTTGGTCATCTCCATCAATTCCTGTTGCCAGGGCATTTTCTTCATTCCATGTGAGCCCTGCATATCTAATCCCATATTGGTATAGGAGATATAAAAAGTCAATTTCCTCACCTAGACTGGCTAAGCCCTCCATGCCCAGAAGAACTGCCAGCTTATTTTCTCTTTCAGCCACTTCAAAATCATCGTATTTCTTTACAATATGCACCAAATCTTTTGCATCGTGTAACTCTTTAGCGGAGTACTTCAGCATTTCCAATGCTCTTAATTGAAAGCGATCCCCAGCTTCTGGTTCAACCCACAAAGCAAATACCGAAGCAAAAACCCCTCCCTTTTTCAACTTATCTATATGATGTGTTCTGAGTACTTCTTGTTCTCCAGCAATGCTCCTATCTACCACATTTAGTAAAATGTCTGAGTGTCCATCAAATATTTTCATGATCATGGTCCCCCTTTTAAATAATAATAATTGTCTATACCCAAAGCATTCTACACACAAAGTATAAACCCTTCTCTTATTTATACAATATTGTATTTTATATTTTGTATTTTGTATTTTTGTTATACTACGTATAAATATTCATCAATAAAAATACCCATAAATTCACTATTCTGGTAGACATTTCAGCAGGATCAGAGTAAAATAAAAATGAATATATAGGTAATATGCAACAGGATAAACCAGTGTTTGGTTACCTTTTTTTACTTATTTTTTGTAGATTTTGTAGATTCTAAGAATATGGTGGTGTAGCTGTGGGCATTATTGTGAAGTACATTCTTAAGAGCATCTTCGAGAAAAAATTCAGAACCTTTATTATTGTATTTTCTGTTACACTTTCGGCAGCACTTTTTTTTGCATCCAGCGGGATGTCAGGTACCATGAAAAGTATGTATGAGACACAATTTAAAATGCAAACAGGAAAAGCAGATCTCATCATCCATGCCAATCGACATTCTCCTTCTAGTTCCTTCAAACTGAGACCAGAACCAGTAGGTGGCGTCACCCTTTTAACAGGAGATGTATCTGCTTCTGGTAGCTATAAATTGCCCGAGGCTGAGGCTCAAGCAGTAAGAAAAAAGGCAGAAAACCTGCGAATCAGAGGCTTTGAAATGGATGAGCTTGAACAGCTTAATCCCATTGATTTCACTCAACATGCTGTTGGTCGAGATTTTCAAGGAAATCATATCATTCTTAGTACCCTATTTGCTGAAAAACATGGTTTTGCTGTTGGTGATCGCATTGACATCGAAATCAATGGTCACAATCGAATGTTGACTGTATGGGGAATATCAAGACCCACGGGTATTTTTCAACATACACCTCAATCAGATACTATGATGGCTGTGATGCCTAGGGATTCCCTTGCTTCCTTATTTGATATCAGGGGGCGGGTTCAAACAGCTTATGTCGTTCTTGATGATGAAGCCGAAATTCAATCTGTCCAAGAGTCACTCAGCATACTTTACCCAAGATATACTGTACGGGAGCCGTTTTCTGCTGAAGAACTAGAGAACTATTTACAGTTCATCGTTGTTCCTTTATTTATGATGACGACAATGGTACTGTTCATTAGTATCTTTATTATTTATTCTACCTTTAAAGTGATTGCCGTAGAGCGTCTCCCGGTGATTGGCACCTTCCGAAGCATTGGCGCCACCAAGCGGATGACCGATACTGTCTTAATCGGTGAGAGTTTGACCTACGGTCTCTTAGGTGGTGTATTGGGCAACTTTGTAGGGATTGGCATCCTATATCTGATCACCAGAATGATGGCATCGGATCCCTATAGTGGACAAATGAATGTGGCAATAGAATTTAGTTTTAGCCATATGTTAATTGCCTTTCTACTAGCCATCGGTGTGGCTTTGATCAGTTCATGGATTCCCATTAGCAAAGCATCAAAAATTCCTATAAAGGATCTGGTATTGAATACAACCCAAGGAAAATCAGGTAAAAAAACATGGAAAACAATTACTGCAGTTCTATTGTTCACCCTTGCCATCCTATTGCCTAGGGTTGCCCCTAAATCCTTGGCATTGGCTATCAATGTGTTTAGTCTCCTGGTTTCAACAATGGCAGTGATTATGTTTGTACCTTTCATTACAAAAGTTTTCTTAAAGGTTTTTGAAAGACTTTACGGTTTTATCTTTGGAAACGAAGGTATCTTGGCTGTGAAGAACTTAAATGGTAATAAGAACATATTAAATAACATCTCTCTCCTAGCCATCGGGATCTCAACGCTTCTCATGATCAATACCATTAGCCACAGTGTTGGCATCGAAGTCATCAGTGCTTACAATGACTGGAAGTTTGAGATTATGGTTGGTTTGAATGATGCTGATAGAAATGCAGAGCAAGTCCTTCGTAGTATAGAGGGTGTCTCAGGAACCTACGGCGCCTTTGAATCCTGGGAAGGTATCAACGTGGTAGATACCTCCTATAGAGTTGAATACCTCCAAGGAGTAGATATTACCAAATACAGGGATTATGTGACTTTTCGTTTGGATGGAGATGCAAATCCTGACGAAACCTTCAGAAATTTAGATGAAGCAAGAAATATTATGGTGGCTAACATGGCCAAGGAACACCTAGATTTGGAGATCGGCGACCCCCTTACCCTTGAAATGACAAGTGGTAATAAAACCTATCGTATCATTGGTTTTTATGATTCTATTATGCAAAATGGAAGTAACATGATAATTTCCCAAAAATATTATAAAATGGATATGGAGCAATCCAACTATAATCGTTTTTATATTAGAACCTCAAAAGATCCTGATGAGGTCATGGCGTCCATTCAAGATAGGTTTATGAGACGAGGGGTGTGGGGCGACACCATTGCCAACATGGAGCAACGTAATTACGACTCTAATAATCAGTTTATGATCATACTACAGGCCTTTTCTGTCATTGCTATGCTCATTGGTATCTTTGGTATTTTCAATAACTATATGATTAGCTTTATAGAGCGAAAGCGTTCTATTGCAATCCTCCGTTCCGTGGGCCTTAGTAGAAAGCAGACCCTCAAAATGATTATGATAGAAGCCCTTACCGGTGGCTGTATTGGGGGGATCATGGGAATCATTGGAGGTACCCTGATGTTATCTCCTGTGCCCCATTTGATGCAAGCAATTGGTGTGCCCTTAGCGCTACACTATTCATGGAGTTTCTTTATCAATTCCCTTATGGGCGGTATTATCATCGCAGTATTGGCTTCAATCAGTCCTGCATCTAAAACATCTAAGCTGAATATTATTGACGCCATTAAATACGAGTAATCGAGGTGGATTTATGCAAACAATGATTCAATCAGTCGAATTATATAAAAGTTTTATCTTAGGAACCATTTCAGTTGAGGTTTTAAAAGACATTAATCTGTCTATAACTAAAGGTGAATTCATTACAATCATGGGTCCTTCAGGCTCTGGTAAAAGCACATTATTGTATCTCATGGGAGGCTTGGATAAGCCTACCACAGGAAAAATCATCATCAATGGTCAGGATATTTCCACCTTATCCGATCAAAAACAAAGTGTTATGAGGCGTAGAGAAGTGGGATTTGTTTTTCAGTTTTACAATCTAGTTCCCAATCTAACAGTAGAAGAAAATATCATGCTCCCCATTTTGTTAGATGGTAAAAAGACCAAGAACTATCGGGAAAAGCTAGATGAAATTCTTGATATTGTAGAATTATCTGACCGAAAAACCCATACCCCTCGGGAGCTATCAGGTGGACAACAGCAGCGTGTGGCCATCGCCCGGGCACTGATCAATGAACCCGATATCATTTTAGCTGATGAGCCCACGGGAAATCTAGATAGCAAAACCACTGAGGAAGTAATGAAATTATTACAGCGGATCAACGAAGAAAAAGGAAAGACCATTGTACAGGTGAGTCACTCCTTAGAAACTGCAAAATATAGTAATCGAATTATCAATGTAAAAGATGGGAAGGTGTGGGAGTAGTGAAAACAATCAAAAAAATGACCTTAGTAATATCCATTGTCTTTTTAGGATTTCTAATGGTAGCCTGCAGTAAAGATGAAGAAATATCTAATGTGGAAGAAGTTGATTTATCTCATGAATTAAAAATAATAGAGGCATTTGGATTAATTAAAGCAGAGGAATCAAAAGATATAATCATTGATTTTCCAGCTGTGGTTCAGGAGGTCCTCGTCAAAGACGGTCAGCATATAGGTTTCCATACCCCCATTTTAACCTTAGACCTATCCGAGTATCAGTCACAAATAACCGATAAGAAGAATGACTTGAATATTGCAAAATTAGAACACCAGCGGCTAAATAAAGGCCTTCAGGGACTTACCTTAGAAAACAGAGAACCAGAGATTGACAAGCTCATAAATGACTTAGACTTTTCAAAGAAGTTGTATGGGCAAGCCCTTGAGGACCTGCACTCCAAAGAAAAACTATATGAAGCAGGAGCCATCTCTCAGGAATCTCTTGATCAATTCAAAAGAAGCGTGGATGAAGCCAAGAAAAATGTTGACTCCAGTGAATACGAACTGCAGTTGAGCGCTAGTAGACATGATAGAGAGCTAGAACAGTTCCGCCTCAAACAGGATACCGAAAGTGACCAAGTTGGGATTCAAAGAGAGCGCATCCGCCAGATTGAAAACAATCTATCAGCTTTAAATGATAGGCTTAACAAATCATATATGATAGGAAATCAAATTGTTTCCGAATTTGAATCCGCTGCAGTTCATGATATTACATACGCTTCAGGACATATGACAGACACCGAAAGAAAAGCCTTCAGTATTATCAATCTAGAGAATTTAATTGTGGAAGCCAATGTGGTGGAGGAATTTATTCGAGACGTACACCAAGGGGCATCTGTTAGAATCGTACCCATTGCCGATCGGACACGGGAGTATGAAGGCACCGTCTTTTATATTTCTCAAATGGCGTTCCCTAGTAATGGAGAAACCGTCATCCCAGTTAGGATTTCCATAGACAATCTCGATTCATTCCTTCTGCCTAACTACAATGTTGATGTGTATATTAAAGTTAAATAACACCGTTGAATTTTAAAAAGGTATTGACAGTCAATTGACCGTCAATACCTTCTTTCACCTTCTTTAATTATTGGCATCAGAAATTCATCTGAATCATAGGATTTTATATGTTTAAATTTGTATGATATTCTTTTCTAAGCATATCAGATTCCCACATTGCCTGTTCAACACCCTTTATCTGGCATATTTCATTAAAAAAGCTATCCTTGGTAAATTTAGATGGGAGTTTTACCATAAATCGCACTTCAATCCTATACCCTTCTTCATTTTCATCATCTTCTTCTTCATCTTCTGCAATGACTTTAATGTCTCGAATAGCGATGTGATTTCTTCCTAAAACATGACCTATATCTCCTATCAATCCTGGTCTTTCTATACACTGTAAAATCAATGATCTATATTTCTTTTTGAAGAGTTTTTTTTCGATTGCACCTAGGCTTTTCAATGTAAATAGTACAATAACTGCAGTTGTTATGCCGCCTACATAGTATCCATTTCCTATGGCCAGTCCAATCCCACCACACACCCATATGCTGGCTGCAGTAGTCAGTCCTCTGATATTACTTCCTGTACGCAAAATTGTCCCGGCACCTAAAAATCCAATTCCACTCACGACTTGAGCTGCCAGACGAGCAGGATCTCCACCCTGTCCGCCAACCCCTAATCCGTCAAATCCATACATTGAAATTAACATAATGAGGGTGGATCCTAAGGTGACTAAGACGTGGGTTCTGAGACCAGCAGGTCGATTGCTTGCTTCTCTTTCCATCCCAACCAGTCCTCCTGTTATAGCAGAAAGAACCAATCTGAGAATCGTTTCCCATGTACTTATCAAATGTCCCACCTCCTTTTATACAGTCTTCCTAGAGTATAAAAATCCCACCTCTATGCATACGTGCAGGTGGGATTTCATCATCAGAGGAAGTGTTTTCCTTTACACTCCCTCTATTTCAACTTACTGATACGATTTCGTTATTTACTTTTTTCAGCCTTTGGCTTGGCTGCTTTTCCTTCAGCCAACTTTTCCATCAACATAGGTGAAAACAATGAAACCAAACTCATGACGATTAGTACCCAACTCACTGTACTAGAGAAAAATGCACCATAGCTCCCTCGGCTTAATATCAAGGTTCTTCTTAGGCCAGATTCCCCGATAGGGCCTAGTATCAATGCCAGTACCATGGCTGCTGGATTTAGATCCAGTTTTTTGACAAAGTAGCCAATAATACCGAAAATCAGCATAACCCACACATCAAATATTCGATTATAAATAGAGTAGGATCCGATCACACTTAACCCAAAGACAATTGGAATTAATATACTGTCTTTCACGGATGCAACCTTTGCAAAGTGTTTTCCTGCTAATAGCCCTACGATCAACATAAATATATTTACAATTGCAAAACCAGCAAAGAATGTATAGGTAATCTTAGCATGGGAAGTAAACAATTCAGGACCCGATCTCATTCCTTGAATAATCAATCCACCTAGTAAAATAGCGGTTACACTATTCCCTGGAATTCCCAAGGTCAGGGTTGGAATTAATGATCCTCCAGTTACCGCATTGTTAGCTGCTTCTGCCCCTGCAATCCCTTCAATACTTCCATGTCCAAACTCTTCCTTATTCTTTGAAAAACGTTTTGCTTCATTGTAGCCCATATAGGCTGCAATGGTTCCACCAGCACCAGGTAAAATCCCTGTCACGGTACCGATTACTGTTGAACGTAAACATGTAGGCATAATTCGTTTAATTTCTGCCCAGCTGAGCATAACCCGATCTTCTAAATCCTTAGCTTTTCTTTTATCCTTAATCTTTTCTTCTGCCATGATCAACACCTGTGACATTGAAAATAACCCAATTAACATTGCGGTAAAGGGAACACCATCCAGTAGATATCGTACTCCAAAGGTAAACCGTGCGACACCTGTAATAGGGTCCATTCCAACAGTGGAAATCGCTAACCCGATGACTCCGGATAGTAACCCCTTTATAATGGATTTGGAACTCACCCCAGCGATGATGGTTAATCCAAATATCGATAACCAAAAGTACTCAGATGGACCAAAGCTTAGTGCTAGTTTAGCCAATGGTGGAGATAATAAATACAGGGCGATGGTACTCAAAATTCCTCCAATAAAAGAAGCAATCGTCGCTGTCCCTAGTGCTTTTCCAGCTTGCCCTTTAAGGGTGAGCTGGTATCCATCAATGGCAGTAGCTGCTGCTGAAGAAGTTCCTGGAGTGTGTAGTAAAATCGCCGAGATCGATCCTCCATAAATGGCACCACAATAAACTCCTGCCAAAGCAATCAGCGCTGTATCAGCTGGCATACCAAATGTTACTGGTATTAGTAATGCCACCCCCATTGCTGCAGATAATCCCGGTAAAGCCCCTACTAATATACCAGCAGAAACACTTAGTAATGCTGCTATTAAATTAATCCAGTTCAGCGCATTACCCAAACCAAATAATATATCACTCACTGAATACACCTCTTCCTAAATTAAATGATAAGTCCCTGAGGTAGTCGAACCTTTAATAGTATTTTGAACAAAACGAATATGAATCCACAAAAACCTACGCTAATCATTAATAGCTTTGTTTTTTCTACCTTTAATCCAAATAACACAACGATAAAGTATAAGAATGTTGCCACAAAATATCCTAATACATTAATCAGTGCTACGTAACCACAAGAAGTGGCAGTGATAAATGCCAACTGCTTAATTTCTACACCTTGAAACATTGGTTTTTCCTCAACCGCACTATTTCTATAGGCATTGATTAAAAACACTATGGACAAACCTGCCAACATGATTGTTATAAAAAGCGGATAAAAGGCAGCATCCTTAGGTAATTGACTGGTTAAATAGTAGAATATAGCTGTAAATACCAGCAGTACCCACCCTAGTTTTTGATCCATCGTTTTCATATGAATACCTCCATATTTCTACAATAATTGCATTGCAATCAGTTATATTAGTATTGAACTAATGGGATAGACCTAAATCCATCCCATTACTTCTCTAGTAAAGCCCTATTAGAATCCAATCATAGGCTTAACTTCTTGTAAATAGACAGCTTCATTTTCGATATATCTTTGTAATTCTTCAGGTCCCATATACATAATAGGTAGGTTTGCTTCATTTGCCTTATTTAAATGTTCTTCACTCTGAATGGCATTTTTGAATAGCTCTTGTAGCGTTTCCATAATTTCATCCGGAGTGTCCTTTGGTGCCATTAATGCTCTTGCTGAACCAAATAAAATTTCAAATCCTTTTTCTGTCAAAGTTGGTACCTCAGAGAATTCATCTAATCTTTGTTCTGTAAAAGAAGCTAATATTCTTAACTCTCCTCCATTAACAAGATCAGCGACTTCACTAATTTTCGCTACTGACGCATCCACATGTGAGCCTCTAAGGGCTGCTAGCATGTTGCTTGTTCCATCAAATGGTGCATGAATCAATTCAATTCCTGCTTCATATTCAAAGTGAGCTGCACCAATGTGGTTTGAAGCACCAGCACCGTTGTTAGACACAGATATGCTTCCAGGATCCGCCTTAGCATCCTCAATGAAGTCCTCTAATGTTTCCCATTGACTGCTTGCTTGCACCACTAGCACACCAGGATCATATACATGGTTTCCAATTGGTATTAGATCATCTACGGCATATTGTGTTTCTCTATCCATAGGTAAGCTAACGTAGGTAGGTAGATTGATGAAACCAATTGTGTATCCATCTGGATCCGCTTTGGCTAGCTCAGTGTAACCAATTTCGCCCCCAGCACCTTCGATATTTTGGATAACCAACGGCTGAGCAAAGTCTTTTTCAGCTACAGAAGTTAAAAGTCTTGCTCCTACATCAGTACCTCCACCGGCTGCATAAGCTACAATAACGTCTACGGGTTTTGTAGGATACTCTCCGGCAGGTGCGCCACTGTCTTGGGCACATCCAGCTACAGTCAATATCAACAATACGGATAAGATAATCATTAGTGATTTTTTCATTGTTCTCCCCCTTACTTTTTTTACCAATTTACTTGGCTTCTTACTTATTAATATACCTTCACCTATATTTAATGGCGATAGATATTTAATAACCAGTTAATGTGTAATCGCCTACAATCCAATCTTAGGTATAATGTTACTTAAGCTTTCTTCACTCTGCTCAATATACCTCTGTAGTTCTAATGGAGACATGTATTTAATCGGAAGATTGGCTTCCTTTGCCTGGGTTATGTGTTCCTCATTCTCCATTGCCTTTTTAAATGCCATATGCAATATATCAACGATTTCTTCTGGGGTGCCCTTTGGTACAGCCAAGGCCCTAGCTGAACCGAAGGAAATAGGATAGCCCTTTTCCTGTAGTGTCGGTACATCAAAAAATCCTTCTAAGCGATTTTCGGTAAAGGTAGCCAGCATTCTCAACTCACCACTTTCAATATGACTAGCGACTTCGCTCACCTTAGCCACGGTTGCTTTTACATGTCCATATCGCAAGGCCCTTAGCATATCTGCTGTTCCTCCAAAGGGTACGTGAGTTACGTCTATGTTTGCTTCATAGGCCAATTGTGCAGCAGCAATGTGGTTTGAAGCCCCTCTACCATTATTTGAGATGGTCATGTCTAAAGGATTTGCTTTACTGTATTGGATCAATTCCTCTATTGTTTTCCATTGACTATGCTTACTTACTACAATGACTGCAGGATCATATACATAATTCATAATCGGTATGATCGATTCTTTAGAATAGACTGTATCTCGCTCCATGCTTAGGCTTAAAAATGTAGGTAAATTGATAAATCCCACGGTGTACCCATTGGCATTAGCCATGGTCAATTGCTTAAAGCCTAATTCACCATCCCCACCTTGAATGTTTTTAACAACAATAGGCTGACCTAAATAGCTTTCAGCTGCTGCCGCCAAAATTCGAGCCCCAACATCGGTTCCGCCACCTTCTTTATAAGCAACGAGCATTTGTATAGATTGGTCTGGATACTTAGATATGAACTGATCCTTTCTGTGCTTAGAAATATTTTCATAGCCTCCAAAAAGAAGCGCCAGTGTTACCAATACCCCCGTACCTATGATTACTTTCTTATTCATAAGAGGCTCCTCCTATGTCCATTGCTTCTTTGGAATAAAACGATTGTACCATTATATTGTTAGTATAACGTTAATATAAGGTTAATATAACGTTAATATAGTGTTGGAATTGTGTTAAGATTGTGTTAAGATAACTAGATTATAACATTGGTTTCTATAGTGTGCAATCGTTTTCTGACAATTATAGCGTAAATTATTTCATTTTACATAGAAAGAGTCCATGTATAATTATGAAAAAAATTACACATGGACTCTTCAGTATTTATTTACTTGGCAATCGAACCTTAAAATGACTACCTTGATTCAGTTTGCTAGAAACCTCTATTGTCCCTCCAAACTCCGTCACAATATGCTTCACAATAGTCAGTCCTAGTCCAGTTCCCCCCACGTCTCTGCTTCTGGCCTTATCCACTCGATAGAATCTTTCAAATATACGTTCACAATCTTCTTTAGGTATACCGATACCATTATCCATAACCATAATACTGATTTCATTCTGCTCATTCTTTGCCGAAACTTTTATTTGTCCCCCGGTTGGGGTATATTTAATCGCATTTTCGATTAGATTGACCAGCATCTGTTTAAACCAATCGCTATTTCCAAAAAGGGTGTGGACATTCTTTTCTATGTGGGTTTTTAGTTGAATATTTTTTTTAGCTGCAATACCACTCATCATATATTGAACCTCATTGATTAACCCTTCGATATCTAAGACTTCATACTTAGCTAAGCGTTGAATATTCTCTATTTCCGACAGTCTTAATATATCGTTTATTAATCTTTTTAATCGTTCAGTTTCTAGTTCAATAATATTTAGAGCCATTTTCCTGTCTTTTTCGTCTAAGCTCTCCCAAGACTGTAGTGTCTCTACAAATCCGCTAATCAAAGTTAATGGCGTCCTCAGCTCATGGGAAACATTCGCCGCGAATTCACTTTTTAAGGCTTCTAATTTTCTAATTTCAGTGACATCTTGTATTAATAAGAAAACACCTATCACATCATCATTATCATTTTTGTTTTTCATTAAAGAAGACTTTACTTTGACTATTCTTTTATTTTCATCCATGAGTTTCATTTCTTCCTCATAGGACTTTTTATGGATAAATGTATTTTCAATCATCTCATACATTTCGTTATTTTGAATTGCTTTATCCATAGGACTACCTATGACTACATCTTGCTCCACATTCAACAGCTCTCTAGACTCATGATTGATAAGGAGGATCTTCTTATTTAAATCTAATGCAATCACACCATCGGTCATGCCCGTTAACATCGAATCCATTTTAATGTTTTGATCTTTAATTGCACTAATCATTTTTTCAAGTTTCATAGCCATTTTATTAAAGGAGTCTCCCAAATCTTGTAATTCATCATTGGTTTTCACCTTAATTCTCTTCTTAAAATCCCCTTTGGATATAAGCTTAGAGGCTGCTTTTAACTCCTTGATTGGTTTTATTATGCTTCCGATCTGCCAATATCCGATCCCCATGGCCACTACCAATCCAACCATAATGGAGATACTAATATATCTTAAAAATGTCATGTTAAGCTCTAGTATGTCCTCAATATCATCAGATAATCTAATGATCATTTTCCTTCCATCTATATCTATCATAGCCATGGTCAAATAAATGCTATTTTTGCCCGTAGTCTCATCTATTCTCTGTACCGATCTTACTTCCCCTTTTTCCGCAAGAATAAATTCCGGTTTATTTCTCTGATTCACAAACATAATACTATTATCTATGGAATCTGCTAGTACCTGTCCTTTATCATCTATAAAGGTCACCCTTGCCTCTATTTGTCCAGCAAAGTTTTGAACTAACCAAAAATAGTTCCTTTTAGCCTGTAGTTCTTGTTCAAGCATTAGAGAGTCAATAATTAAGTTAGCGTTACTAATCAATTTTTCTTCTTTGTTTTTAATGTAGCTATTTCTAATAAAGCTAAAGGATAATACTCCAGTGATCAATGTACCCACCAACAAAAGGCTAATATAACTAATTAGCAGTTTTCTCTTCATTAGTTCACCTACTTCATTTTATACCCAACGCCTCGAATTGTTTCTATATACTTAGGTGAATCATTATGATCCGATAATTTTTTTCTAATATTTCTAATATGAACGTCAACAATCCTCAAATCTGGTGTACTTTTTTCTCCAGTTACTTCCTCTAGCAGTAAACTTCTTGATAAAACATGCTCTAGACTTTCTGCTAGCTTTTTTAATATTTTAAATTCACTTAAGGTAAACTCGATTATCTCATCTTGTTTTTTTACAATGTGTCGATTAACATCTATTGTAATATCTTGAACTTGAATGATATTGGTGTCAGTAGCAGTTTCAGCGGTAGTAGACTTCGAATCCATCACCCTTCTTAGCACCGTTCGAACTCGAGCTTCCAATTCCCTTAAGCCAAAGGGTTTGGTAATATAATCGTCGGCACCTAAACCTAAGCCTATCACTTTATCAGTCTCTTCACTTTTAGCTGTCAACATAATGATTGGAGTTTGATGTATTCTTTCATCTAATCTAATTCTCCTACACACCTCAAGTCCATCTATATCTGGTAGCATGAGATCCAACAATATTAAATCCGGATTCTGAGTTAATGTTATTTCGATGGCATCCAGACCATTATAGCAGGGAATGATTTCAAAACCACTTCTTGTTAAATTCATTCGAATCAGTTCCACAATATTTTTTTCATCATCTACAACCAAAAGCTTTGTTCTGTTCATGTATAAAATCCTCTCCAAATCCCTTGATAATACATTTGCCTACTCTTCTACACATATCTCCGACACCGCTTCTGTTATCTTGATCAGGGCATCCATTCTCAGGCGCTTATCATATTTATAAGCCAATCGCTCTGCGTCATCCGATGTAGAAAGAAAATATTTTGGTGGCATTTTATTTAGAACAGTTTGGATAACATCATCTTCCCATTTTGCCCAGTTGCAGGAAGGATACATTTGTTTGTTCTCACTTAGCACTTCGCGAATAAGGTGTTCCGTATGGTTTTCTAACATGATATTTCGCTCCCCTCTACACGATCGTATCTTTTCAAAGCAAGTATTTCTCTCCGTTGCTTCTATTTCCTTATTATATATAGTATCTTATCACATTAAATAAACTGAATTCAATACTAAATGTCGGGGGTAACATCTTATACATACTTTAAGTCAATCCATTTTACTGTTATCCATACACAAAAAAGGAACTGAATGCAGTTCCTTTTTGTGTGTTTAATTTAATCTAGGAGACCATCTGAAATCTGTAGAGCTAGAGGAAGCTCTTTTCAAATCAGTCCTTCAGTGAAGATTTGTCATCCTAATCATTAATTTTTAGATTTTCGGATTTCCTCTGTCACAAGGGCTAATATCTTAGAAGCATCACCAACAATACCAAGATCAGCCACATCAAATATTGGTGCATCATGGCTTTTATTGATAGCAATGATCAGTTCTGATTCTTCCATACCTGCAACATGCTGAATTGCTCCTGAAATACCACAAGCAATATATAGATCTGGTCTTACGGTTTTTCCTGTTTGTCCAACTTGTCTCTCTTTGTCTAGCCATCCATTGTCTATGACTGCACGAGACCCCGATACCTCCGCCTTAAGTTCTTCCGAAAGTCTGTATAAAGGTTCCATATTCTCTTTTGAACCCATACCCCTACCGGCTGAGATCAGTATTGTAGCATCTTCTATATTTACTTTCTTTTTATCTTCTTTCACAATTTCAAGGATTTCTATATTTAAGTCAGATGCAACTAATCCTGCATCTAATAAGACAATTTCTCCTTCTTTACTTGTGTCTCTATCTAGCTTCACCATAACGCCAGGTCTAACAGTAGACATCTGAGGTCTATGGTCAGGGCATATGATCGTTGCCATGATATTTCCACCGAAGGCAGGTCTTGTCATAAGCAAATGTCTTGTTTCTTCTTCTACATCTAACACTGTACAATCCGCTGTCAATCCTGTGTGGATTCTTGCGGAAACCCGAGGAGCTAAATCTCTCCCGATGGATGTGGCACCTACTAATACAACCTCAGGCTTTTCCTGATTAATTACTGCAGTTAGGGCCTTTGTATATGGTTCTGTGGCAAAGTTTTCAAGGATTTTATCATCAACAACAATGACCTTCTCAGCCCCATGGTATATTAGTTCCTGAGCTAATCCCGTAATATCATTTCCCATGATTACTGCGCTCAATCCTTCTCCAAGCTTATCTGCAATCTCTTTTCCCTTACCTAATAACTCAAGAGAAACCTTTTGGATTTCTTTATCTCTCTGTTCGATATATACTAAAACACCTTTGTAATCTACTAAGCTCACGAATCTCCCTCCAATCATGTATCAAAATTTATGAAATAATATACTTTTCCTTTAATTTGTCTACGATTATCTTAGCTGCTTCTTTAGGCTCTACATTGAATATTTTTCCTGCAGTTTTAGCCCCTTTAGTGAAGGACTTTTTAACCTTAGTAGGCGATCCACTAAGTCCTAAGTTGGCATGATCAACAACGATATCATTCACTGACCATTTTTCCACTTTACCTTCTTGAAACGCATCATATATACCTGAAACTCTCATATATCTGGATTCATTCATCTCTTTTAATGTTGTAATCAAGCAAGGAGTCTGGACTTTTATTTTGTGATAGCCATCTTCAAATGCCCTCTTAACGATAATGAATTTATCTCCAATTTCTAGACCATCTACATATGTGATAGATGGGATATTTAAATGCTCTGCAATCTGAGGTCCAACCTGAGCGGTATCTCCATCAATTGCTTGTCTTCCTGCTATGATGACATCGTACTCCATTTTCTTCAGGGCACCTGCCAGAGCTGAAGAGGTGGCCCAAGTGTCAGCGCCAGCAAAGGCTCTATCAGTTAAAAGAATAGCGCGGTCTGCTCCCATGGCGATGGCTTCTCTTAAGGCTGCATCTGCTTGAGGTGGACCCATGGTAATCACAGTTACGTCAGCTCCATGCTCATCTTTTAATCTTAGTGCTGCTTCAAGACCGCTTTTATCATCGGGGTTGATGATTGATGGCACCCCTTCACGAATAAGGGTTCCTGTTTTAGGATCTAATTTCACTTCCGTTGTATCCGGAACTTGTTTTATACAAACAACTATCTTCATCGTGTAACCTCCTTCTATTTCAGTAAGTTTGCTGCAATTACCATTTTTTGCACTTCTGAAGTACCTTCATATATCTCTGTAATCTTTGCATCTCTCATCATTCTCTCAACTGGATAGTCTCTGATATATCCGTATCCACCATGGAGCTGAACTGCTTTAGTGGTTACTTCCATTGCTGCTTCCGAAGCAAATAGCTTCGCCATTGCGGCTTCATTGGCATATGGAAGTCCCATATCTTTATTATAGGCTGCTTTATAAACTAACAGTCTAGCCGCCTCAATCTTTGATGACATGTCAGCTAGTTGAAATTGTGTGTTTTGAAAAGCTGATATTGGTCTTCCAAATTGTCTTCGCTCTTTAACATAGTTCACTGTTTCATCTAAGGCGCCTTGGGCAATTCCTAAGGCTTGTGCAGCAATACCAATTCTTCCCCCATCAAGGGTTTTCATAGCGATTTTAAATCCAAAGCCTTCTTTTCCAATTATGTTTTCTTTTGGTATTCTACAGTCATCGAAGATAAGCTCGCAGGTAGACGATCCTCTGATTCCTAACTTCTTTTCCTTAGGTCCTATTGTAAAGCCCTCTGTATCAACATCAACGATAAAAGCTGATATTCCTTTTGTTCCTACTGATTTATCTGTCATTGCCATAATGATATAGGTATGAGCATAGCCTGCATTTGTAATGAATATTTTTGAGCCGTTGAGTATATAATGGTCCCCATCCAATACTGCAGTTGTTGTCTGTGCAGAAGCATCAGTTCCTGCATTGGGCTCTGTTAGACCGAAGGCTCCTAGTTTTTCTCCCTTTGCAAGGGGAATCAGATATTTTTGTTTTTGTTCCTCTGTTCCAAACTCAAAAATCGGATGAGCGCCTAAAGAAACATGGGCAGATAAAATGACCCCAGTTGTTCCACAAGCTCTTGAAAGTTCCTCGACAGCTATTGCATATCCAATATTGTCTCCACCTTCTCCACCATATTTTTTAGGGAATGGGATACCCATAAATCCTGCCTTAACCATCTTTTCGACAGTCTCCACAGGGAAACGCTCCTCTTCATCTATCTCTGCCGCTAAGGGCTTCACTTCGTTTTCAGCAAATTCCCGGTACATTTGTTTAAGCATCTTATGCTCTTTTGAAAATCCAAATTCCATGTTATATCCTCCTTCGTTAATTATTTATTTAACAACCAATTGCAATTTTTTTGATTTATCTAGGTGGCATAACAGTGGCATATCCTTCTAGCACCACAATACCGCTTTGGTTGGTACAAACTGTTTTAAGTTTTAACATTTTCTCTTTAATGATTTCAACAACCTCAACTTCAGCTGTAATCGTATCTCCAAACCTTACAGGCGCAGTAAATTTCAGTTCTTGTCCTATATAAATGGTTCCAGGTCCCGGTAAATACATACCAAGTACTGCGGAGATCAGTCCTGCTGTAAGCATTCCATGAGCGATTCTTCCTTTAAATACAGAGCTTTTAGCCACTTCTTCATTCATGTGTGCAGGGTTCAAGTCTCCCGTAAGCCCAGCATAAAGATAAACATCAGATTCGGATATGGTCCTAGCTATAGATGCCTTATCCCCTATTTTAATTTCATTTATTGTTTTTCCTTTCATAATGGCTCCTCCTTTTTTATGATCACTCTACAAGATTATATATGTGCAAAACTCATGCCATATTTTTAACAATGTACATATTTTTTTTGAAATCCTTCGATTTAGTCTGCATTTTGTGTTTGTGTTGTTATTTTTTTATCACTTTCTATCTCCAGTGATATGCATTTTTCACCTAGTATACTCTGTTTCTCTACCTTTATACAAAATTAGTCAATATTTATTATTTTTAAAATATAATTCATAAGATTGAATACCAGTTGCTCGATTCTTGTGGAGTTAGTCATTTTACTTTGATTTTTGTTCAAATTATGTACAGTTATTTTAGATGTAAATTGAATTTCATATGGACTCACAGGCTTTGGGGCCACGATGCCACAGTGTCCAATGATTGAACATTACCTTTTACTTAACATATTTCCTTCATCATATTGCTCCCAATTGTACTTTTACATCACTCTTAAATTAAATCCATTATAAAATATCAATAACCAGTCTATTATACCATAATTTATACTCTATTTAACATTTAGTCTCTACATATACACTTGTGCCAGGTCCTTACATTAGAATACTTCCAAGTAAAGATCAATAAACTTTACAAAAACTATGTTTATCCGCTACCCCTCACCTATGCTGTGATGGTTGCTATTTATGTGGTATGAATTTTTCAGTTCCTGATTCCTCTCTTTTATGCCCCTTTTATTTGCCTCCTCATGGCCCATCCCTAGTGCACAAAACGGAGTCCCTTTGTGCTGATATTCTTGATTCACAGATACGCCGACTTAACTTAATAAAAGTAAGATTTAACTCCCAGTCAAGTTTCATTTTATGTTATGATTGACTAGTATTATTAGTTTGTTAGATGTCAATTTTTTGAACAATACAAGAAAAGGAGGTATCTCTATGTTATGCTGTAAGGAAAATGGAGATAAAATTGATGAAATTATTGAAAGACATCGTCACAACCCAGGAAGTATTATCCCTATATTACAAGAAATTCAAGAGGTTTTCAATTACTTACCAAAGGATATATTAGCCGTGATTGCTGAGAAAACAGATATATCACCTGCTAAAATCTACGGTGTAGCTACATTTTACAAACAATTTCGTCTAAAACCCGTTGGAAATTATTTAATATTACTATGCCAGGGAACTGCATGTCATGTAAATGGTTCAAAAAAAATAGAGGAAACTTTATATAATGAGTTGAAAATCAGGGATGGTGAAACAACGGAGGATGGATTGTTTACATTAAATAATGTTGCTTGCCTTGGATGCTGTAGCCTATCACCTGTTATGATGATTAATGAAGAAACCTATGGTAGTCTGGTGCCAGAGCAGGTCATCAAAATCATTACAGAACTAAAAAACCAAGCAAATAGACAGGTGGTGTAGAGAATGAAAGTTATTGTTGGACTTGGTAGCTGCGGTATTGCTGCAGGAGCCCAGAAGGTTTATAAGGAAATCGAAAATCAATTGAAAGTCTACGGTTCAAACAGTCCCGTAGGGTCTGTAGGGTGTATTGGCATGTGCTATTTAGAGCCCATTATTGAGTTTCTAAGTGATGATGGTGAAAAATATACCTATACAAAGGTGACTCCCAATATCGTAGCTGAAATCGTAGAAGGTATATTAGAAGGTCAACCTTCTCAAAATCATCTTATCAACCCTGCAGAGTGGAATAAATTACGTAAGCAAAAGAGAATTGCGTTAAAAAATTGTGGTTTGATTGACCCTCAAAATATCCATCACTATATTGACCAAAATGGCTATGAGGCCATCAAAAAATGCATAGGAGAAATGACACCAGCAGAAGTCATTGAAGAAATTAAGGTTTCCAACATAAGAGGAAGAGGTGGCGCTGGCTTTCCAACATGGTTTAAATGGAATGCCGCTATGCAGAGCAATGAATATCCCAAATACATTGTTTGTAATGCTGATGAGGGAGATCCAGGTGCCTTTATGGATAGAAGTATATTGGAGGGGGATCCCCACGCTATTATCGAGGGTATGATGATTGCTGCCTATGCAATTGGTGCTCAATATGGGGTTGTTTATGTACGGGCAGAATATCCGCTGGCTATTGAACGACTTCAAAAGGCGATTTTACAGGCTAAGGAGTTGAATTTATTAGGTGATCATATTTTCAATAGTCAATTCCAATTTGATATCAAGGTCAAAGCAGGAGCAGGTGCATTTGTGTGCGGAGAGGAAACAGCCTTAATCGCTTCCCTTGAAGGGGAGCGGGGTATGCCCCGACTCAAACCTCCCTTTCCTGCTGAAAAAGGACTATGGCAAAAGCCTACTAATATTAACAATGTTGAAACTTTCGCCAACATTCCTTGGATTATTAACCAGGGTGGAAAAGCATTTGCTGATATTGGAGTCAATAATAGTCAAGGCACCAAGGTCTTTGCACTTACAGGAAAGATACGAGATGGTGGTTTAGTGGAGGTTCCCATGGGAACCTCTCTACAGGAAATTATTTTTGATATAGGTGGCGGTATCCTTAATGATAGAGATTTTAAAGCTTTACAATTAGGTGGTCCCTCCGGCGGCTGCGTACCCAATGCCTTGCTAGATACCATAGTAGATTATGAGTCCGTCACCAAAACCGGAGCAATCATGGGATCTGGAGGAATGGTCGTCATGGATGACACCACCTGCATGGTGGATATGGCGAAGTTCTTCTTGGACTTCACCTGTAAGGAGTCCTGTGGAAAATGTATCCATTGTCGCTTGGGAACAAAGCGCATGCTAGAGATCCTTACCCGTATTACAGAGGGCCATGGACAAACAGGGGATATAGAGCTACTAGAGGAACTTGGTTCTGGTATTAAAGAAGGCTCCCTCTGTGGCTTGGGCCAAACAGCACCAAATCCAGTTTTAAGTACCATTAAGTACTTCCGAGAAGAATATGAAAAGCATATTATAGACAAAACCTGTCCTGCAAAGCAATGCAAAGCACTACTTACCCATAATATACTAGAAGAAAAGTGCATTAATTGTGGCTTATGTCTTAGAAAGTGTCGTTTAGACGCTATTATAAGGGAAAATCATGGCGCACACAGGATTCAGACTGAGAAATGTATCCAATGTGGTGTATGCCTTGATGCATGCCCTGTTAACGCTGTCACAGTGGTTTAAAATTTTACTTTGAGAGGAATGCTTATGATGGATATAAGAATGAATATAAATGGCAGGGAAATAGTAGCACAAAATGATATGACCATTTTAGAGGCTGCTATTCAAAATAATATTGATATACCTACCCTTTGTCATGATAAAAAATTAGAAACCTATGGCTCATGTGGTCTTTGTGTGGTAGAAATAGTCGGATCACCAAAACTGCTACGAGCCTGTGCCACTAAAATCCAAAGTGGTATGCTTGTCCGAACCAAAACAGAAAGAGTAAAAAAGTCTAGAAAGCTAGCATTAGAGCTGTTACTTTCGGACCATTCAGGTGACTGTCGTCCTCCCTGTATTACGGCTTGTCCAGGAAATACAGACTGTCAAGGCTATGTAGGACTGATCGCTAATGGCAAACATGAAGAGGCCTTAAAGCTTATCAAGGAACAATTACCTTTACCTGCTAGTATTGGAAGAGTTTGCCCCCATCCTTGTGAAACTGCTTGTAGAAGAGGTTTATTAGATGAGCCTGTCTCTATTGCTTGGTTGAAGCGATTTGTGGCAGATATTGATCTAAAGAATAACGATGTATTTATGCCGGCAATCCAACCTTCAACAGGAAAACGTGTGGCAGTAATCGGAGGAGGCCCTGGGGGACTAACTGCAGCATATTATCTTGCTCAAAAGGGACATAATGTCGTCATTTATGAGGCTATGCCTCAAATGGGTGGTATGCTACGTTATGGTATCCCACAATATAGATTACCCAAAGAGGTTTTGAATGAAGAGATTAATGTCATTAAGAAAATGGGCGTTAAAATGCTGACTGGTATTAAAGTAGGAAAAGATGTTGCCTTTGATCATATTCAAGCAGACTTTGATGCTGTCTATATCTCTATCGGTGCATGGATTAGTCCTGGTATGAACTGTCCTGGTGAGGATTTAGAGGGTGTGATTGGGGGAATTAACTTCTTAGCAAAGTTCTCCATGAATGAACCCATCAGAACTGGAGATCGTATTGCTGTAATTGGTGGTGGTAATACCGCCATGGATGCCTGTAGAACCAGTATTAGACTAGGTGCAAAGGAAGTAACTGCCCTATATCGAAGAACAAAGGAAGAAATGCCAGCAGAAAGGATTGAGATTTCAGAAGCAGAAGAAGAAGGCATTGCATTTAAGTTTCTAGTAAGCCCCATTGAAATCTTAGAAAAAAACGGTAGAGTAGCTGGTGTACGACTTCAAAAAATGCAACTAGGGGAGCCGGACAGCTCTGGACGTAGACAGCCGATACCGATTGAGGGGGAAGAGGAAATTCTTGAGGTGGATTCTGTCATTATCTCTATTGGTCAAGGGGTAGATACGACAGGATTAAATGAAATTGCCCTTACAAAAAGAGGTATGATTGAAATTGATCCCAACTCTTATCAGACCAATATCCCTGGGGTTTTTGCAGGAGGAGATGCCGTCACCACCAGTGATCGTGTGGCTATCAAGTCTGTTGGGGATGCAAAGAAAGCCACAGGCGTTATTCATGCTTATCTCCAGGGAGAAGGCATACCCTATAAAAAACCGATCTATGTAGAACAAGAAAAAACAAAAGAGGATTTTATACAGCAGGATAGAATAAAGAGGCCTCCGATGCCTCACTTAAGCCCTACACATAGAAGTGATTCCTTTGAAGAGGTTGTAATTGGATATAGTGTAGAAGCTGCTAGAGCAGATGCAGAGAGGTGTCTTGAGTGTGGTTGTCATGATTATTTTGAATGTAAGCTTGTAACCTATGCCAATGAATATGAGGCCTCTCCTAAAAGCTTTACAGGAGAAATCCACCATCGTCAATCTGATGATGGCCATCCATTCATCATTCGAGATGCAGATAAATGTATCCTCTGTGGTCTATGTGTTAGAACATGTCAGGAGGTTATAGGGGTAGGAGCATTGGGTCTGGTGGATCGAGGCTTTGATACAATTATCATGCCTGGGTTAGACTTACCTTTAAAGGAAACTGACTGTATTTCCTGTGGACAATGTGTCACGGTTTGCCCTACTGGCGCACTACAGGAAAGGCTTATGATCCATAAATCAGTTCCGCTTAGGCCCAAAAAAACCGAGACCGTTTGTTCCTATTGTAGTGTAGGGTGTAAAACCAATCTAAATACGGTGGACTCTCTATTGGTGAAATCACTTCCTGTTAATACAAATTCCTCAGAGGATGGCCTACTTTGTGTTAAAGGGCGATTCGGTTTCAATATTTCACAAAGCCCTGAAAGATTAACGAGTCCACTGATCAAAGAAGATGGTGCTTTCAAAGAAGTTTCATGGGAAGAAGCACTATTATATACCGCAAAAAAAGCCCAGAGCTTGGCCTTACTATACGGTAGCAAATCATTAGCCTTATGTCTGTCGGATCGGTATACCAATGAAGAGATTTTCTTAGCAACACAATTTGGTGAAAAAGTTTTAAAAACCAATAATATTAGCTCTTTTAACAGTAAATCAGGTGGTATTATGAATGTACTTGGTTATGATGCCTCCAGTAATACCTTTGACGAATTACTCTCTACGGAAACCATTGTCGTGGTTGGAACGGATTTCATGAAGGATCATACAATCATTGGTCTTAAAATCAAAGAAGCTGCAAAGGCTGGGGCCAAAATAATCCTTATCAATCCATTTCCATCCCTCTTAGACCAGTGGGCAGACCTGACAGTGGATAGTAAGGATGACATTCACTTTTTAAAGGAAATTCAAAAATCACTGATTGACCTAGGATGTCACCCAAATAACACCCATGGCTTTGACGAGGTGAAACAAGAGCTTGAAGCCATCACCCCAGGTGAAACTGCCATGGAGGTCGCCTCGATTTACAAAAATTCAAAGAAAGCAATCATTGTCTTTGGACAAAATAGTATTACCGAGGATGCAGCTAGATGTATTGCCAACATCAGTGTTATTTCAGGACACATTGGCAGACCACACAGTGGTATTATTCAACTAAAGCCTCAAAATAACAGTCAAGGGCTACGGGATATTGGTATCAAAACAGAGATTGATACAATCAAAGCACAAATAGAAAATAAAAGTATCAAAGGTTTACTTCTATTTGGAGAAGATGTGAAGGATACAGATTTAAGTGGTCTTGATTTTTTCATGGTACAGGATGTCTTTTTAACTGAAACTGCACAAATGGCTGATGTGGTATTCCCTGGTGCTGCCCCATTAGAGTCGAGGGGTACTTACACCAATAGCGAAAGAAAAATACAGCAGTGCCATCAAGTAATCCAGCCTGACCACGCTTATGAAAACTGGCAACTGATTATTGAGCTGGCCAATGCCCTTAGTACAAATATGTTTTATGATAATCCTGTGGCTATACTAAATGAGATTACTGCAACCCATCCTGAGTACTTTAAAAGAAATACAGATGGTGCCTCCAAATTTTGGCCAGTAACAGGCTCACCGGTATTATATGAATATGGCTTTGGCTTTCCCGATAAGAAGGCGTTTCTAAGAAAAGTAGGAAATGGTCCTATTTTTACAGAGCAACAAACGACAAATGATTTAGCCCATCGTTTTATGGAGAAATTAACAATACACGGACTTGTATAGTTAATGTGGCCTTTCAAATTTATTAATAAAATCAGCGATTCACTTTAAAAGAATCCTCTTTTACCTAATTAGATAAAAGAGGATTCTTCATTTCATCAATTGCTTGCTGTAGCTTATGTTTAGAGGTCTCTAAATCCCCTGTAAAATGGTCTTTAATGATCAATCCCTCAGTATTCAACATAATCATATGACCCATCACTCCTCTTCATGCACTAGCTTAGCTAACTTGATGTTGTTTTGATCTTATATGTCTTGGCTACCCCATCCTTGCTTACGCTATGCTGTATAATTCAATCACCTTACAGACTGATTTAGTGATATGATTCTTTTTCTCTCGATTCATTTTATTTAATAAAATCATGAGTCCTTCAGTATTAAGAACTGATATTGACTCATGATTTTTATTATGTATATCATTAGGTTGATTTAATAAACTGACTACTACAATGAGGGCATGTGACTCTGATCCTTCCTTTATTTTTAGGAATTCTCATTCTCACATTACATTTTTCACAGTTGCTCACTATATAATCTAATAATGCTTCAATTCTTTGCTTATCTAGCCCAACAACCACTTCATCTCCAATTAAAAAGGCTGGTACACCTTGTAATTTTCTCCGCGAAAACTCCGCCCCGGCCATTGGATCCTCATTGACATCCTTTTCCTCAAACATAATCCCTCTACTCAAAAGAAACTCTTTTGCAGTCCGACAGTGGGGTCATGTTTTACTGGTAAAAACGATGACTTTCTTCATTTTTACACATCCTTTCACCTACATCGATTATAACTCCATCTCATTTAAAATTGCTTTCAGTTTTTTTAATTCCTCGTGACTTAAAGTAATTCCCTTACCCATCTTGGAATGCTCTGGAGCCCAATCCCTTATGTCATATTTAGGATCCCTGCCATTCCAACTGATTAAATTTAATTCCTTTGTCCAGCCTTTGCTAGAGTCCCCTAAGGTTCCAATGTTCTCTTGAATTTCATATTTAATTTCTGCCATGATTTCACTCCTTTGGTGTTTTAGTCATATTCTTCTATTTTACTACCCAATATTCCTGCTATTTTACTCGAAACAGAATGTTCTAAATCCTATGTATTTGATGGCCCACATATTACCTATAGAAAGTAATGCCTATCTATCATATTATAAGCTATATATAAGCTTATTTAAATCATAAGCTTTTATAGACTTTAAATCAACTATCAATCCAACTTTTTAATTTACTAAAGGAGCAATAAAAATGAAGAGACAGCAGTGGTTAACTTTTGCTCAAATAGGACAACTTATTCTTTTTTTTATTACGATTTCATATTTCTTACCATCAGATTATGCACCTTATTTTATAGGTCAATATATTGTTTTAATCATTTCATTCACATTTTTATCTCAAAGTAAGAGTTTTATTTTATTAATCACATATACGATGGTTACTGGGGTTACTTTTCTCTTTATTGGTTTTATAAGGGAGTGGGAGGCTTCACTTCAATGGAGGGCAATTTTATATCACTTTATTCTAACTTCAAATGCGGCAATTTCATATAGTTCAGCCTATTTTTCTCGCCAACTCCAGGAGAATAATGCTTTTTTAAGTAAAAGAATTAATGAATTGTTAAATTATGTGGGAGATTCGGGATTGTTAACAAAGCAGGAGTTTGAAAAACGAAGTAAGTTAATTAAAAAAGCCATGGCCCGTCGCCATGAACAAGGATATCAAATATACTTTTCTTTAGAAAAAATTAATCCCTATACCCAAAAGTCAGCCTTTGATACCTTAACAAATTTGGCAGTGACAGTCTTTAGAAGTGAATATGACCTAGTAGGCAAATGGAATGATCATTCATTTGTTCTATTGCTTCAAAATACCGATGAACCAGGAATGGAAATTTCTTTAAATCGTTATTTCTCTACGGTCACCTCAAGAATGAATTTAAAGGAAAGTGACTTTGTTATTAAAATAGAAGCCATAGGACATTCCCAAGGGCAGGTGATTACCATATGAGAACACTACTTCTTATGAATTTTTTAGTCTTTTCAATAATTATCATATACTACTCTATACTAACAGTATTTGGTTTATATTATCGAGCTAAAGATCAATCATCTAATCCTTTAAAAGATTATCCCAGTGTAGATATTTTGATACCAGCCCATAATGAAGCGAAAGTAATCAAAAAAACCTTAGAAGCCATGGTGAAGTTAGATTATCCGGGCACAATACAGATCTATCTTTTGAACGATCAATCTCAGGATGACACAGGAGATATTGCAGAAGCCTTTGCTAATACATACACTAATATACATCATATCAGGGTTCCCGATGGTCAACCCAAGGGGAAATCAAGGGTTTTAAATTATGGCCTCAGTATTTCTAAGTCTAAATACTTCGTTGTCTATGATGCAGATAATCAACCGGAGCCCCTTTCTTTAAAATTATTAGTAGAAGCTGCGGAAAACACACAAAACGCCGCAGGGGCAGTGGGTTACGTCAGAACAGTTAATGCAGACAAAAATATTTTGACACGAATGATCTCTTTGGAGTTTCAAGTATTTCAATTGTTAATGCAATCAGGAAGGTGGTTTTTGTTTAAAACCGGTTCCTTGACAGGAACAAATATGTTGGTAAAACGCTCTACCCTAGATTTAGTCGGTGAATATGATGTTTATGCCCTAGCAGAAGATGCAGAGCTTACCCTACGAATTACTAATATAGGACAACGACTACCCATTGTCCCCGAAGCCATCACCTGGGAGCAAGAGCCTGAAGAATTAAAGGTCCTGATCAAGCAAAGAACAAGGTGGTTACAAGGGAACCTATATTTATTAGAAAAAATGTTCACCTCATTTGAGTACTATAAAAGAAGGATGCTGGTTCATAGTCTCCAACAGATTTTAGTTTATGTGGTCTTCCTCATATTTTTAATGATTTCACATGGTTGGTTTATAGCAGGTATTTTAGGATATTCCAGTACCACTATACAGATGCCCCTTTTACTTACTTGGTATGTTTCTTATCTGGTTTATACCTCCCAGTTACTTAGCGCACAGGTTGTTGAAAAAACCGCCTCCCCTATTAATATGTTCATTGGGTTCATATCGTACTTTACCTATTCCCAGCTTTTTATATTCCTTTTTTTCAGAAGCTTATTTTACTATATTAGGGCAAGAAAGAAAGGAGAGATTATCTGTTGGGATAAAACAATTCGATTCTAATAATAAAACTCCCCTCATAATAAATAGTTATATTATTTTAACTGTCTATTATAAGGGGTGCCTATCAATAATGACGCTTTTCTCAGATGATAATAATCTTCTTGTTATGTAGGGCTACCTGCAAGTCCAAGTTCAGCAGCTACTTCCTGCATTCCTTCAATGGTCCAAAGAATGACTGTATCTAAGTCCATATCTATCATTTCACAACCAGCAAGAATGACTTCACGATTAACACCAGCGGCAAAACCTTTTGACTTAAATTTTTTCTTAACCGACTTAACCTCAAGATCCAATATACTTTTATTAGGTCGCATTAATACACCCGCTGTTATCAGTCCCGTCAGCTCATCAATTGTGTATAGTACCTTTTCCATTTTACGAATCGGCTCTACATCCATACATATATTCCATCCATGGGATATGACAGCATGAATGATATCTTCGTCAACACCTTCTTTTTCCAGGATCTCCTTACTCTTATGACAATGTTCATCAGGGTAGAGCTCATAATCAATATCGTGTATCAGTCCAACACTTCCCCAGTATTCCTCATCTTCGTTATTTTTTCTAGCAAAGTAACGCATAGTCGCCTCTACAGCAAGGGCATGAGTTATCAGAGCCTCATTTTTATTGTACTTTGTTAACAATTCATAAGCATCTTCTCTAGTCATCATCCTTTGTGCCTCCTTGTTTTCAATTTAAATATGAGCACTTGAAATATGTATAAGAAAAACCACCCAAAGGTGGTTTTTCTTATGGGTTCAGTAAGTATTTAGCAAATGGTGAATTGGAATCGATCACCATCTTTGTTTGTCCATCAATGGTTTTTGTATATGCTTGTAGTGTTCTATAGAACTCATAGAATTCAGGGTCTTTATTATGTGCCTCAGCATAAATTCGTATGGCCTCGGCGTCTCCTTCACCTCTAATGGTTTGTGCTTCCTCATATGCTTCTGCGTTTAAAATTGTGGCTTCCATGTCTGCTTCAGAAGTAATCATTAGGGCTTCTTCTGCCCCTTCTGAACGAAATTGCCTAGCGATTCTTTCTCTTTCAGTTTTCATTCTATTATATATGTTGGCAGAGTTTGCTTCAGGTAAATCTGTTCTTTTAATTCTGACATCCATCACCTTAATTCCTAGTCCAGCAACAGATCTGTTTACGGACTCTGCAACTCTCTCGGACAATTGTCTAGCATATTCTCTATCGGAGATTACGGTGTCAGTAGTGGCTCTTCCTATTTCCTCATTAATTGCAGAATAAAGCAGGTCGTCTAATCTTGTATGGGCCGCCCCTTCGGTCCTAACACTGATTTTGAATAACGCAGGGTTTACAATTTTCCATTGAGCAAAATTGTCTAATATTATTTTATTTTTGTCTCTTGTGATGACTTCCCTAGCATTAGAGTCAAATGTCAAAAGTTTATCGGTATATGTTTCCGCTCTTTGCCATGGGAGTTTGAAAAACAAACCCTTACCCTCTATAATTTCCACTTGTCCAAGTTGATTATTTTCCATGGTTCTCTCAACAAGCTCAGGGGTCTTTTCACTAACAATTATTTTCTTCACTTCGGTAAACTGCGTTAAAATCCCTAGCTCTGACTCCGAAACTGTATAAGTAAATAGGTTGAACCCACCTACAATAATGACTAGTGCTACGACTATCATAGCCACTCGCGATCCTAAAGATCCTAACTCCTTAATTTTTTCTGTGGTAGAACGTTGCTCTTGCGGCTCCATTTACATCTCCCCCTGACTGTTTCCAAGAATATTAGAGAAGGGTAAAACCATTGTATTGTCTTTCCCATCCATTATATATTTATCTATGCCTGGAAGCACTTCTTCTAAGGTTTCTAGATACATTCGCGTTCTTGTTACTTCCTTACCCGACTGGTATCTTTCAAGAATTTGATTAAATTCAGAGGCATCTCCCCTAGCTCTAGCAATCCTATCCTCTTTATAGGCTAGTGCTCTGTTAATCTCCTGTGCTGCTTCCCCTCTAGCTACAGGAATGATTTCATTTCGATAACCTTCAGCTTCATTTATGGCACTTCTTTTATCATCTCTTGCTCTAATGACATCATGAAAAGCTTCCCCAACTTCTCCATCAGGAGGATTTACATCCTGAAGCCTTACATCCTCGACCATCATACCTAATTTATAGAGATTCACAATTTCCTGAAGTTCTTCCCGAATCTCTTGCTCTACCAAAAGTCTATTTTCTGTCATAACTGAATCTAAATTATGATTGGCAACTGTTCGTCTTATGGCAGACTCCCCTGCAATCCTCACGGTTTCGCTTTGATTATCTACTTCAAATGTGTAACTAGCAGAATCAATGATTCTATACTGCAAAATAGCTTCCACATTGATTAAATTTCCATCTCCTGTTAACATAAGCGATTCCTTTTCTACAGAGGAATATTCTGTATTTGTACTGGAACTCCCCTCCGACCTAGTTCTAAATCCAAACTCTAAACGATGTAGCTCGTTTACATTAACTTTATAAACATTGTCGATCAATAAAGGCCTCCAATTTATCCCCGCCTTCGTGACTGTTCTATCATGCTCGCCAAATCTAGTTACAACTGCCTCTTCTCCTGACCCTAAAGTATAAAACCCCAAAACGAACCATATGCCGACTACGCTGAGTATCACAATGCCAGATATGATATTTGCTAGTTTATTGCTATTCAGTTCAACCACCCCTTTATATAAGATACTTAATTATAACATACCTGAGTTTGAATAAAAAATGGATCCCATTAGTAAGTAGATCTACTTCGGGAAGGATTATATATCATCAGACATTTACTTAGCGTATGAAAGTATTTTATCAAGAATTTTTGCTCTGAGTTCATTGACACCATCAAAGTTTACATTTGGCACATAATAGGATTCCATTACATCATGTGCTTTTTTTGTTTTTTGAAGATTCTTCATTGCATCATTAATCAATTGCTTAAAAAGTCTTTCACTATAATCTAATTCTTCCCTGTATTGTTCTATTTTCTTTTGGTCTAAAAATTGGTTTAAATTGAGTGCCAAGTATTGCTTATACTTCTCGTGAGTTGTAATGGCAATATCTAGTCCTGGGATCAATAATGTTTCAATCTTATCCGGTACTAATGGCTCATGATGAATTTCGATATCATATCCTTTTTCCACTGCCATTTCTGCTATTTTTTCAAGCAGTGTTGATTTTCCCGTCCCTGGTGCTCCTTTTATATAAAGAACTTTATCCATTGGGCCCACATAGGTCTCTACATAATCAACATGCCCCTCTAAAGTGATGGCACTTCCAAGTAAATGCCTTTTCTTCCCGATTCGCTCTTGATCCTCGATGCCATCAAAAATTTCTTTTATGAGTGCTTTAGTTGCCTGATTTACCTTAACAAAATCCATTGCATATCCATAGATCCATTCTATATCATCGTGGATTAATTTAGCTGCTGGTAAATACTTATAGACTCTTTTATAAATATGACTGTTCGCCATGGTATTTTCAATAATTCCTTTTCGATTCACCTTCATGGCTGCTTCATCCCAATAGTCTCCTAAGTTAATAACTTCATCTACTGCGCCAGGATATTTGGGATCCTCGACATGGGGTGCGGTTCCATCTAACATGGCAATTTTTAACTCAGGAATGACAACCGCATCAACAGAGTCCGGGTCAGCAGCACAGTGGTGAAACTCTATGTCATATCCTCTATCCACCATTTCATACCCGATCTTTTTCATCATATGTGATTTTCCTACTCCTGGGCCACCTTTTACGAAAAATACGTGATTGGCGTTTTTCACATCAATAATATGATCAAAGTGCGAGTAAAATCCTAGAGAAGTATTTCCCCCTGGAAAAAGCCGTCTAATATTTCCTTTTTTCGTCACAAAAGATCCCTCCTATTCCGTCTATTTAAACAAAAGTATATTATCATATTATTTTTATAAACTTATTTTGTGCTTGTCAGAAGCTTTTTAAAAAGGTCTTATTTTATAGGCGTAAAGGGACGGTATCTTTGATACCGCCCCCTTACTCTTCTCTGGTTCATTAATCCTGCGTCTGACAATCCCTCAACAACTTCAACTTATTTTATGAAATGTTCCAACAGCTGGGATATTCCCTCTATAGTACTGAAAATCCTCGTAATCAAATTCATCAAGAGCCTTTATTTCTTGGAGGTAACTACCCTCCTTAGATTTTAATATCTGCACACCCTTAGAATCACGAGAACTCTTGGGATTAATCTGTGCAGTGTTAAAAATTAAAATCTTATTAATGTTACTAGTGGCCACTAATTCTATATCCTCTTGTATGTTACTTATATACACAAGAGGCGACTCGCCATTATAGGCATTTGCCAATTGTTTTCTGTTGGTTTTGGTTTCATAACTTTCAAGAGGAATTTTCGCCCCTTTACCATTTTCAAAGAAAAATAGCATGTGGCCTTTATAATTATCTGTATAGGTAATGTATATGATATCTTCATCGGCATCTAAGGCTAGTATACTCCTTATGCGTTGTCCTATACTGGCAACTTTATCTTCATCCTCTTCTAGCTCTCTAGCCTTTGTTTTGTAAAGGATTTGCTTGTTTGAAAAGAGTAGTAATTCACCCTCCTCAGCACCTTCAACTTCTTGAATAATGTAATCATCCTTCTTTAACCTCTGTTCCTCATCTTCCACTAGGGTGGTCAGAGGAATTTTTTTAATATATCCTCCCTTTGTTAGGAAGAATTTAACCCTAGGATTTTCATCTAGCACTTTTTGATTGAGCATTTCATCGGGAGATACTTCATCCATAGGTTTTATCTTTTTAAGCGAAATACCCTTTTTGCATTTAAATACCTGTACTCCCTTAGAATTTCGTGAATTAATCGGACTCATTTCCTCCGTATTAAATATTAAAGTCTTATTAAGGTTGCTAGTGGCCATCATCTCTAGATCCTCTTCTATCGAACTGATATAAACAAGAGGGGAGTCACCACTATAGGCATTAGCCAATTGTTTTCTGTTAGTCTTGGTTTCATAGCTTGTAATGGGAATTTTTGCTCCCTTGCCATTCTCAAAGAAGAATAACATATGTCCTTGGTAATCTTCGGTACAAACAATGTGGAGGATGATCTCGTCACTACTTAATCCCAATACATTATTTAAATATTGTCCTAAATTACTGGCCTTGCTATCTTCTAATTCGTAGGCCTTTATTTTATACACCGTTTCCTTATTTGAGAAAAGTAGTACTTCTCCTCTATTGGTTCCGTCAATTTCTTGAACAATATAATCATTGTCCTTTAATTTATGGTCTCCACTGCTTCTTAGGGAAGCTAATGAGATTTTTTTGATATACCCTTCATTTGTTAAAAATAATTTCATATTATAATTCTCAATCAAAATTTCTTCCGACAATACCTCTACTTCATTTTCATTAATAATATCAGTTTTACGAGGGATTCCGTAGGCTTCACTGATTCTTTTTAAGTCATTAACAATAATTTCATTTTGCTTACTTTCCCTTGCTAAGACCATCCCTAATCTTTTTAATTCCTTTTCAATGGCTGAAATCTCTTTAATCTTTTTTAAAATGAGTTCTTGATTTAGAGAGCGCAGTTTAATTTCTGCGATATATTCTGCCTGTGCCAGATTAAGATCAAATTGCTCCATTAAATTAGCAATAACATCCTTATCTTTTTTGGTGTTTTGTATTACGTCCACTACTTCATGGATATTGAGTTGAATTTTTTCAAGACCCTTAAGTAGATTCAGTTTTTCTTCTAATTTATCGATTTCAAATTGAACTTGCCTTTTTAGACAACTCAACCTGAAAGCAATCCAATGATCTAAAATTTCCTTTACGCCCATCACCTTTGGATGTCCATTAATGAGAATATTAAAGTTACATCCAAAGCTATCCTCTAATTTAGTCCATTTGAAAAATTTAACCATTAAATCATCAGGGTTGACGCCTCTTTTTAGGTCAATGGTAATTTTCAATCCGTTCTTATCTGTTTCATCTCGTATGTCGGTTATTTCTTTGATTTTACCTTTTTTCACGAGTTCTATAATACTTTCAATGATGGCCTCAATACTGGTGGTATAGGGGATTTCATAAATTTCAATGGCATTATCCGCCTTAACATAGCGGTACTTTCCCCGAACCTTAAATGTTCCTCTTCCTGTATGATAAACTTGCTTCATAGTGACTTCATTAAATATCAATTCCCCACCTGTGGAAAAATCAGGAGCCTTTAGATACTCTAAAAGATCAATCTCCTTGTCCTTTAAATAGGCAATGGTGGCTTCACATACTTCCTTTAGATTAAAGCTTGGAATATGCTCCGCCATTCCTACAGCAATCCCTTTGTTATATTTAACGAGAATATTTGGGAATGTGGTGGGTAATAGTGTGGGTTCCTTGGTGGTACTGTCATAGTTATCTACAAAATCAACCACATTTTTATCTATGTTTGAAAAGATTTCCTGGGTAAATTTTTCTAGCTTAGCTTCGGTATATCTTGCGGAGGCCTCCCTCATATCTCTTGAATAAACCTTTCCAAAGTTTCCCTTTGAATCCACGTAGGCATGAAGCAATCCCTGATGACCTCTTGTCATTTTTACCATGGTCTCATAGATTGCTTGATCCCCATGGGGATTTAATTTCATAGTCGTCCCCACAATGTTAGCAGATTTACTTCTTCCCTTTGTCAATAGACCCATCTGAGACATGGTGTATAATAGCTTTCTGTGGGAGGGTTTAAATCCATCTATTTCAGGCAATGCCCTGGATACAATCACACTCATTGCATAGGGCATATAATTAGATTCTAAGGTATCTTCTATTTCTTGAACCTCTATTTCATTGATACTCTTGTCCATATTTCCTACCTTCTTTCCTTACGAAACATCAATTTGTTCTAAATATTTATGCCCATTTTCTGCAATATGCACTTTTCTACCTTCAAGGTTGTTTCCAAGTAATAAATCAAATACATCATCTGCCTTTTGCGCATCACTCATGGTGACTTGAATTAATTTTCTTGTTTGGGGATTCATAGTGGTCTGCCACATCATTTCAGGTTCATTCTCCCCTAATCCCTTGGAACGTTGAATAGCATATTTCCCTTTTAACTTAGATACCACAAAGTCTCTTTGTTGATCGGAATATACGAAGATGGAGTAGTTTTTGTCACCTTTATTTTCCACAAAAGTAATGCCGTCCTTTTGTTTATCGGTTAGCTTGGGCAAGGTAGTGGAGATGATTTCAAATAACGGTGTTTCTGCAATATAAACCTTACCTTCTCGAAGTAGTGTTGGCACTAAGCGATATAACATAGCCAAGATAAGCGTTCTAATTTGATACCCATCTACATCGGCATCGGTACAGATAATGACCTTGTCCCAATTTAATTTATCCAGTTCGAAGGTATAGAGATCCGTATTATTTTTTGACTTAATTTCAATTCCACAACTCAGCACCTTTAGTAGATCCACAATAACAGAATCATTAAATATGTTATCTAACTTTGCCTTAAGGCAATTGAGGATCTTACCTCTTACGGGCATGATGGCTTGAAATTCAGAATCCCTACCTTGTTTTGTGGATCCCATAGCAGAGTCACCCTCAACAATATAGAGCTCTCTTTTGCTTTTATCCTTCGTTTTACAGTCTACAAATTTTGCTACTTTATTAGCAAAATTCGAGGGACTTTCCAGTTTCTTCTTCACATTAATCCTTGTTTTTTCAGCACTTTCCCTACTTCTTTTATTAATAATGATTTGATTGGCAATTTTATCGGCTTCCACTTTGTTTTCGATAAAGTAAATTTGAAGCTTTTCCTTTAGAAAATCCGTTAGGGCGCTTTGGATAAACACATTACTGATGGCCCGTTTGGTTTGGTTCTCAAAACTGGTCAAGGTTGAATATGAATTGCTAATCAAGACTAAGCTATCCTCTATGTCTGCAAAAATAGCTCGCTTTTCATCTTTTTTGTAGAGATTGTTGTTTTTGAGATATTGTTCAATTGCTGATAAAAAGGCACTTTTTACGGCTTTGTCTGGGGCCCCTCCATATTCAAGATAACTAGAATTATGATAATACTCTATATGTGATGCGTGATTATTAAAAGCAAATGCCACTTCTGCCTTTACTTTGTATTCAGGTTTGTCTGCCCTGTCTCTACCTTTTGTTTCAAGTTCAATATACTGAACAGAGGATAATTCTTTTCCCCCATTGATTTCCTCTATATAATCTACAATTCCTTTTTCATAGTAATACGTAAAGTTTTCCTCAGAGGCTTCATCGTATAATTCAAAGGTAATTCCTTTATTAACAATAGCCTGTCTCTTCAATAATTCTTGGTAGAACTCAAGGGGAATGTTTATGTCCGTAAAAACATCTAAATCAGGCTTCCATGTAATTGTGGTCCCTGTGGACTCATAATCACATTTTTTCTTTTGTAGACCTCCGATGTTTTCTCCCTTTTCAAAGCGGAGTGTGTATTCATATCCGTCCCGACGAACTAAAACATCCATATATTCAGAGGCGAACTGGGTAGCGGTGGTCCCAAGTCCATTAAGTCCCTTACTGTATTCGTAGCTTTCTCCACTATTTGTATTGTATTTCCCCCCTGCATAAAGGGTACAAAAAACAAGCTCCCAGTTATATTTATTTTCTTTGGAATTGAATTCTACTGGAATACCACGGGCAAAATCTTGTACGCTAATAGAGCGATCCTTAAAGCGCTTTACTTTAATTAATTTTCCAAAGCCTTCCTTTGCTTCATCCACAGAATTGGCTACGGTTTCATCTACTGTATGGCGACTGCCTGTGATTCCATCTGAACCAAAAATAACTTGTGGCCTTAGCCTAACCTTTTCAATCTCCGTTAATGAGGAAATGCTTTCATTGCCATATTCCTGCTTTTTTTTATCTGTCATTTTTTCATCCCTCTCCTTTAGTCCTCGAAAGGAACCTTCCGTATGCTATACACACATTGCACATATCATATCATTTGATTTTTGTTATTTCAATAGCCTTAATAAAAAAATACACTTTTAAAGAAGTATACTGCCTCTAAAGATCAGTGGTATTCCTTGGATATGAGAAAAAGTCGCCATAGGATGTGAATTAATATGCAGTCAATAGGGTATACATAAGTAAAATAACCAAAGGAGTGATTGTAATGGATGTGATGGAAAGAAATTTACACTATTTCATTAGTAAACATAAAGAAATTTATGAAGCCTATGAGAATTATGGAAGTAAGCTTCATGAAAAGGGTGGCCCCCTAGATGATAAGACCAGATGGCTCATTAAGGTTGCCATATCCGCTTCAAGTCAATATGAATACGCCCTAAGGACCCATATAAAGAAAGCCATTCGATTTGGTTGTACTAGAGAGGAAATAGAACATTCCATCATGCTTGTGGCTCCTAGCGGTGGATTTCCTAAAATGATGGAAGCATTACTGATTCTTCGGGATGAATTGGGCGATGAATAGGTAATTACATACAGAATAAACAAAAGAAGATGGCACTTTTTACAAGCCTTAATATTACAGTAATACCTTTAGATGAAATGACATCAATATAATAAATTGAAATAAACTTTCAACTTTAGTATAATTGAATCTACTAATAAATATCATGATGAGTGGGGGATTAGATTTAATATGGAAATTAAAAGATATGAAGGAACCGGTAGAATGAGTCGAGCAGTCGTTCATAATGAAACGATTTATTTATGCGGACAAACTTGTGGTGATTCTGATAAAGATATCAAAGGACAAACTAAAGTTGTACTTGAAAAGGTAGAAGCATTACTCAATCAATATGGTTCTGATAAGCATCATATTCTCACAGTAACCATTTATTTAAAGGAGATCTCTATGTTTCAAGATATGAATGAAGTTTGGGATGCGTGGGTTGAAAATGGATTTGAGCCTGCAAGAGCTTGTGTAGAAGCTAAAATGGCTCGGGAAGATATTTTAGTGGAATTATCAGTTGTTGCAGCACTAAAGTAAACTGTCCCTCTTACTGTAAGTAAAAAGATGGATGCGGTCAGCATCCATCTTTTTAATGTATAACTATGATGAAGGCGAATGTACCGATGAATTATATTTGGTTTTATGTATTTACTCACCCTTATGACTCACTAGTCCTTCAATTAAGTTTTTAGAATTACCATCAATGATGATTAAATCCTTATACTCTTTTTTGACAAAACCTTGTTCAATCATATGATCAAATAATGAAATAAGTGGTGTATAGTAGTCATTTATATTTAACAATCCAGGGAGCTCTTACGCTAACTGATAAACCAATAGCCCACTCACAATCAGTAGCAACCCAAATACTTTGATTCCTGTAAAAACAATAATTGGTTCACCAAAGACTCCAAAATAATTGATGACTGCAGTGGCAATAATTTGGGTCACAATGAGTATTGTCACCGCATAGCTGGCACCTAGGTCAGTGATTCCCTTCATCACACTGAAAATAATCACAACGCCCATAGCTCCACCTAACAAATAATGTGGATTGACTGCTTTAATCGGTGTGAAATTAAGTTTTTCATTGAATAATAAAATAATAAAAGCCACGATCAGACCACTTCCATGGACAAAAGCATTTGTATGCCAAAAGCTTAGCTTTTCACCTAAGCGTGCATTAAAAATTGATTGCAATGTAATCATTAATCCTGCCAATAAAGAGAAAATGACTCCCATTAACATTACCTCCTCGGTTCTCTTAGTTCATCTAGTATGTACTCTATTGATAAATTATTATATCAAATTTTATCATACTTTACATGATGTTTTGAATACTTCTTAACTAAAAACTAAATAATATAGAAGAGTATATTCAATTTCATCTAAATGAAATGATAAGGAGTGAATGATATATGGATCATAAAATGGCACCCTTAGAGCTTAGGGATCATATTATTGGGTTTTTAAAGGAAAATAAGGATGGTGCACTTGGAACTTGTATGAATAATGTACCCCGCACCAGCCCTGTTCAATACTTCCTTGGAGAAGAACTGGACCTGTATATTTTATCAGCCGGTGGCGACAAGTTCAATGCGATCAAGGATAACCCAAATGTATGCCTACTTGTGAATACAGACTATTTAGACCACCGAAAAATCAAGGGAATTCAGGTTTTTGGAAAGGCAACTACAAGCTTACATGAGAAAAGTCTTCAACAAGAAGCAATGAAATTTGTTCCTAATCCTCATTTAATGGATCAACGTATCAAAGATCTGAATGTGATTAAAATCGTCCCTGAGGAAATCGTCTACTTAGACGCCTTAGAAACTGGAGATCGAACAAAGCAAATACTCAGACACCAACAGGTGGTGATTAAGGAAGACCAATTAACACCGATACATTAAACGCAAAGGACAAAGGTGAGATTTATCCCGCCTTTGTCTTTTTATTTCAATTTATTATTATCTTCCATGTATTGCTGAGACTTCTTATAAATCAAGTCTCATTCTATACTAATGCTGGATGCCATTAATATACTCTAAATACTCTTTTATGGTGGGGATATTTTCGGGTTCTTCTATTTGTTTGTTAGACTCTTCTTTTTCCTGAAGGACTTTTTCGATCTCAGCTTGTTTCATTGCTTCTTCTTGCTTTGCTTTCTCTATTTCTGCCTGTTTTATTGCTTGTTTTTCCTTTGTTGCTTTCTCCTCAGCTAGTCTGATCTCCTCTATATATCCTAGGTAGCTCTTTTGATCGACACCCCATTCCTTTAGCTTCTCATGTGTTCCAATCCAAACCGGCGTTTTCAGTGAAATAATATCAAATAATTCCGCTACATCTGAGTTAATCATTCTGACACAGCCTAAGGATGCATTTGTACCAATTGATCTGGGGTTATTATTTCCATGGATTCCATAGGATCCTCCGCCTCCATGATTAATCCCCATCCATCGATATCCTAATGGATTGTTGGGAGAGCCCCCTTTCACCGGTTGTGCAATTCCTGCACCTCCCCATCCAGGGTTGACTAGTTTATTAACGATAGTGAACTTTCCTTCGGGTGTTAAACCCGGCTCTTTTCCTTGTGCAACAGGGTATTTTTTCATTACCTTATCTCCTTCATAAAGCGTGAGGATTCGTTTTGTTTTATTGATGGTCATCCATTTTCCCTTCGTTGGAGGTTGATCGATTACATCTAAGTAGCGTCGTTCACTTCCATTTACTAGGGCTGATAACACTGTCTCGGATTGAGGACCATAAATGCCATCTACTGTTAGGTTATGTTCACTTTGGAAACGTATGATGGCATTTCTTTTGTTAATATCCTGTTGCTTTGTGTCCTCATGAAAATATCCTAGGGTCTTCAGTGTTTCTACTTTGTTTATTTCAGTTGTTTCTTCTTTTTGCACCTTTATTTCTGATGCATTGTTATTAACTACCTCTCCATCCATACTCAGGACTGGATTGATTGTCATGATAAAAAATATGACAGATAATGAAAGGACCTTCAATTGACCACCTCCGCTCAAATCAGTTTATCTTAAAACATGGGAAATTATTCCTACTTTATTTTCTGTATAGAAAAAAGTCACCTGCAAAGCAGATGACCTTCTTGTTTTTCATTCTATTTTCCGATCCTTAAGAAACTTTTTCTACTTTAATCCCTGTTGGGTGATCATTTAAGTTTTGTATTTCTAATCCATCTTCACTAACCACTTCAATGCTCACTGCCAAGGTTTCCTTCATAATATAATCCCCATGAATTTTGACAGCATTACTGACTACCTCATCTCCATTGAAGTAAATTGTAATATGATCCATCACTTCATAATCGTTGTTCTTTCTCATTTGCTGTACTTTAGAGATGAATTCCCTAGCAAAACCTTCATCAATTAATTCCTGTGTAAGGGTTGTGTCTAATATGACAAAATAGTTGTTTTCCATTTCCACGGTAAAACCTTCCTTAGCAGAAATGTTAATCATAACCAATTCCTTTGTCAGTTCGAAAGCCTCTCCATCTAAGAGAATCTCCACTTTTTCCCCTGCCTCAAGTTTTGGTGCTACTTCGTTGGCATCTAGCTGTCCCAATGCCTTACCAAAGCTTTTAATTTTACCACCTAGCACGGGACCGGCTACTTTAAAGTTGGGCTTCAAGTTAAAGTTCATATATTCTTGTAAATCCTTCTCAAAAACAACTTCTTTTATATTCAACTCTTCCTTCATCAATGGCACTAAATCTAAAATTAGTGATTCATATTTTCCATCTACTAATATTTTTTGTAATGGTTGACGAACCTTGATCTTTGTTTGGGCACGACCGGCTCTTCCTAGACCCACTAGGTCACGGACTAAGTCCATCTTCTCTTCTACCCTTTTATCCATTCGTGCTTTATCAACAACTGGATAATCTGCTAAATGCACTGATTCTTCTCCAGTTAGCTTTTGATGAAGTTCATCTGCAATAAATGGAGCGAATGGTGCCACTAGCTTGCAGACCCCTACTAAAATTTCATAGGTTGTATTATAAACAGCTTTTTTATCCTGATCTAACTCTGATGCCCAGAATCGGCGTCTTGCTCGACGGATGTACCAGTTTGATAAATCTTCATTAACAAATTCCTGAATCTTTCTGACGGCCTTTGTTAAGTCATAGACTGCAAGGTTTTGCTCCACATCACTGATGACACTGTTATACTTAGATAAAACCCATTGGTCTAGTTCTGGTCTTTGGTCATATTCAATAAAAAAGTCATTTGGATCAATGCCATCGTTATTGGCATAAAGTGTGAAGAATGTATAAACATTTTCTAATGTGGTAAAGAACTTACTTTGGATTTCCTTTAATCCGTCAACATCGAAACGTGTTGGCGTCCAAGCTGGTGATACATGTAATAAATACCATCTCAGGGCATCGGCTCCATATTGATCAAATAGCTGAAAGGGATCTACTGTATTTCCCTTTGACTTAGACATCTTGCTTCCTTCTTTGTCTAAGATCAAATCATTGACCAGTACATTCTTGTAGGGTGACTTACCCATGACAAATGTTGAAATGGCCAGTAAAGAGTAGAACCATCCACGGGTTTGATCAATTCCTTCACAGATAAAATCTGCTGGGAATAATTCGTCAAAGTTTTCTTTATTTTCAAAGGGATAATGATGCTGTGCAAATGGCATGGCGCCACTATCAAACCAGCAGTCAATAACTTCAGGTACCCTTGTCATGGTCCCTCCACACTTGTCACACTTCAAATGAATGTCATCCACATGTGGTCGATGAAGCTCAACTGACTCATCAATGTCTTCAATGGCTCTTTCCACTAACTCTTTTCTCGATCCGATGGAGGTGGTGTGTTCGCAGTCACAACGCCAAATATTTAATGGTGTTCCCCAATAACGATTTCTAGAAATGGCCCAATCATTTAGGTTATCCAGCCAATTTCCAAATCGTTTTTCTCCTACATAATCTGGGTACCAGTTCACACTGTTATTATTTGCGATCAATTCATCCTTTAGTTTAGTCATTTCAATGTACCAGCTTGGCTTTCCATAATACAATAATTCTGTTGAACAACGCCAGCAATGTGGATAGTTATGGGTGATCTTTTCTTTGCTAAAAAGCTTTTCTTCTCCATGAAGCCACTTAATAATGTCTACATCACATTCCATGACAAAGCGACCTTCCCATGGTGTACCAATGTATTTACCAGCTTCATCCACAGGCTGTAACACTGGTAAATCGTATTTTCTTCCTACTTGATAGTCATCTTCTCCGAAGGCAGGGGCAATGTGTACCAATCCTGTACCATCAACAGTGGTAACAAAATCAGCCAATGTCACGAAGAAAGCTTTTTTATCTGTTTTAACAAAGGGCATTAATTGCTCATACTCCATATGCTCTAAATCAGTACCCTTCATTTTTTCCATTACTTCATATTCCCCTGCCAACACTTTACCTGCCAGGGCTTCTGCCACATAGTAAACCTTATCTTCAAATCGCGCTTTAATATAGGTCACATTTGGGTGTACAGCTAATGCCACATTGGCAGCCAAAGTCCATGGTGTTGTGGTCCATGCCAAGAAGTACTCATCGGCACCCTTTCGCTTCATTGGGACAACCACTGTGTTGGACTTAATTTCCTTGTATCCTTGAGAAACTTCATGGGAAGCTAATCCCGTTCCACAACGTGGACAATAGGGTAAAATTTTATGTCCTTCGTAAATCATGTCTTCTTTAAAGAACTTATCTAAAATCCACCAAACAGATTCAATGTAATTATTTTCTAGGGTAATATATGGATTATCTAAATCGATGGTATAACCCATTCTTTCCGTCATGTCTCTCCACTGTTTTTCATATGTGAAAACAGACTCCCGACATCGGTCGTTAAATTCTGCGATTCCATAGCCTTCAATGTCTGCTTTGCTCGAAAGCTTTAATTGTTTTTCGACTTCAATTTCTACTGGAAGTCCATGGGTATCCCATCCAGCCTTACGCTTTACTTGATATCCTTTCATTGCATGGTATCGACAAACAGAATCCTTTAGTGTTCTGGCGATTACGTGATGAATACCAGGCTTCCCATTTGCTGTTGGTGGTCCTTCATAGAAAACAAAGGATTCCTTTCCTTGCCGGTTTTCAATACTTTTTTCTAAAATATTATTTGCATTCCATTGACTTGTCATAGCCTTCTCCCGCTCTGCTACAGGCCCATTGGGTAACGTTTTAAATCCTTTCATTATAACCATCCTCTCTTGATATCATATAAATAGCAATAAAACAACAAAAAATCCCTAAGTCAAAAGACTCAGGGACGAATAATCGCGGTACCACCCTCATTACAACACACAGTAAGTTCAAAATTTCATGAAGATTTACTCTGTATTGTCACTTATATACATGTAACGTATGCCTCCGGAAGACCCTAGTTATCTTTTCAAGTCTTCAGCTCCAAGGTGATCTTCGTAAAATTGCTGTCATAATCTCTCACCACTTTGATTATGTCTCTGTGAACAGTCATATTTTCACTACTTTCCTCATCTTCGCCTATTGTAAATGCTCAGTCTATTAAGTTAAATTATATGTTAAATTATACACTTAGAGTCTTTCAAAAGTCAAGGGATGTTATACATCATTTCGTGCTTAACCTTCATTTTTTGTCAAAATCGAATTCCAATGATCTCTTGGACTCTTTCAGGATAATCGGTGATGATTCCATCGATATCATATCTTAACACTTCTTTAATATCTTCATCTAGATTCACAGTCCATACCCATACCTCTCTCTCATCCCTTCGGGCATTTCCAATAAATCCTTTAGATAGCATACTTTGTTCTATTGCATAGAAATCTAAATCTAGGGTAGATAAATCCCCTGCGGCAAAAAACATCACCTGTCCGACTTTGATCTCAGGATTCAGTATCCTAACTTCCCGTAGGATCTCATAGCTAAAGGACTGAATATAATGATCCTGGTCTGCATCCTGTGCCTCTAATACTTCCACTACCTTCCTTGCTAATTCTTCACTAGGCCCATAGGGTTTGATCTCAATAATGAGTTTCGACTTTCCCTTTACCTCCTCTATAACTGCTTCTAATGTAGGTATTCTCTCCCCTATAAACTCATGAGAAAAGCCGATTCCAATATCAAGCTCAGATAGTTCCTCATAGGTTAAGTCCGAAACCAGACTATCTACCCCTGCAACCCTTCTTAAATCTCTATCATGGTTTAAAATCACTATCCCATCCTTTGTTGTTTGGACATCAATTTCAATATAATCTACTTCCTTTTCCATGGCAGCCCTCACGCTACTTAGAGAATTTTCCGGTGCAACATGAAGGTCTCCCCGATGCCCTGCAATGGATACGCTTCTGCCTATATAAATAAGATTTTCGCTGACTGCAAAATTCAGATAAAGCATTACAATTAAATTGATTACTAATATCAAAAATACAAAATTTCTTCGTCTTCTAAATAGCCCGCCCACCAGGTTTTCTAGTTTTTGTAACCTTTTATTGTGATGGATTTTCAGATTATCCTTCAATTCCAATCCTTGCATCACATGAGATTGATAGTATAATCTTGTGAGAAATATGACGTTAATTGGTGTTAATATCAAAGTAAAGATATACGTAGCCAAGCTGGAAAATGTAATAAAATAATTTTCCAATGAATATCCTCTAATACTGACTCTTGCTGGTGTTGAAATCATTCCTACAATTGAAAAAATACTCACTACCAGGGTAAAAAAGGCAACATTTAACAAGATGAGCTTTAGTAAAATCTTTATTCGGTTGTTTTTTGTAAGCTCTAAACTACTGGTAATGGCATCCTTAGTAGATTTACCCTCAAGAACAATAAAGTGAAGCGCAAATATCCATCTCATGAAGAGATAGACAGCCCAAAGTAGCCCCGTGACATACAATACAGAAAAAAGAGAGGACCCCCATATTTTTTCTCTCAAAAACATGGGTAGTTCATAGCTTTCTATTAAAGTTGAGGACAAAGGCAGATCTATCAGAGGAATAAGGAATAGTAAAAAGAGCATCAGGTGTAATGTCCCAAATCCAAATATTTTAGGAAGTGTTTTGATTGTTGTGATGAGTGAATCCGAAATGGAAATATCCTTATAAAAATACTTTTTTTGTGAGATGACAACTAATACACCAAATTCAATGAATATCAGAACAACGGATAACATTGCAATGATAATCAGCCCAGTGACTCCTTTATAATTTAAAGCGATTCTAAAGACTTCATTATTCAATAAGGGTCCCGAACCCATGGAGATTAAAATTCGATTAAATACATAAGCAATGAGTGGCACAAAGATAAAACTTGCCATTAACTTGTAGATCAATTCAAATGCGATATATCGTTTATATGTTTTCCTAAAGTCCTTTAAGCTACTTGTCAATAAGCCAAACATATTAACCCTCCTGCTATAAAATAGGAATTAATTTAGTTCATAAAATACTTTCTATATTTTATACCCTTCCCCTTTAAAGATACACCACCAAATACCCTTCTTTTTATTAAGGATATATTCTAGACTCATGTTTTTTGCAAACCTTGTATAAAGCTGAGCATATTTAACGCTCCTATATTCTCAAAGTATCATAAAAGGTTAGCCCAGTTTGAGCTAACCCTTTGATTGATGATATCTAGTTTCACCTATAGATAGCAATATTGAGTTGCTTATCTATAGGCGTATGCGCATTTAGTTTACTTGACTCATGAGGTTTTGTTATTTAGCTCCGTCTACCTAAAACGAATATACACATCCAATAAATTGTCTGCTAAAGGTTTCTACATCCTTTGCTAATGCTTCAGGGTCTTCCTTATCAATTAATGCCCTTTTAAAGAATTCAGCAATTTGCTTCATTTCTTCTTCCTTCATGCCCCTTCTTGTAGCCTCAGGTGTGCCTACCCTTATTTCAGGACTATTTCCCGAGAAATCATCTGAGCACAAAATTCTTGCTTTTTCTAATTCTTTACCAGGAGCTACATCCACATAGGCGCCTACATCTACTAGTAATAAATGGCTATCTGTATAGCCCTTAGCCTTTCCTAAAACATTAAACCCACTTTCATTTAATGCCTTTGCTAATGCCTTTGAATTATTCACCACTTGCTTACCGTATTCTTCTCCAAACTCCTTCATTTCCAGTATTGAAGCTGCTAAGGCAGGCAATCGATTTAAATGGTGGCTGGTGACTAATGAAGGTGCTAATGTATTCCCTACTTTTTTAATCAGGTCCTCACGATTAGATACCACAAATCCACCCTGAGGTCCCGGAAAAGATTTATGGGTACTACCAAACATAATATCTGCCCCTTCTTCCAATGGATTAGGAAACATGCCCGATGCAATTAATCCCGTCACATGGGATGCATCGTAGGCTAATATAATACCTTCTTGATCTGCAATTTCTCTTAATTCCTTAATTGGTTCAAAAAATAGCGTTCCTGATCCACCAAATATAATCATTTTTGGCTTAAGCGCCAGGGCTTGCTTTTTTAGTTTCTCAGCATCTACAACCCTGTTTTCATCAAAAGCCATATATTCTACTTTGATGATTTCAGCAAACTGTCTCACCTGACACATGGGACCCACTAATCCATGTCCCCAATCACTTAGACTTACTTCGATAACGAGATCCCCCGGTTCAAGCATTCCAAGAACCACTGACATACCTGCCATATGTCCTCCAATAGGTCTTAAGTCCACATATTTTGCTTTAAAAATATCCTTCACAAGTTCGTGGGTTGCCATTTCAAATTCATGAATATATTGATTTCCTGTATACTCTCGGTCCTCAGGATTCATTGTGCTATAGCAGCCATATCGATTGCCAAAATCTCCACTCAAATAGCTCCGTACCTTTTCACTTGCATAGTTTTCTGAAGCAATTAGGTTTAAGCATCCTTCACGATAGCTTTCATGTTTTTCAGAAGATTATCTATATCATTTGATGTTTTAAACATTGTCGCATCCCCTTTCAAATTTACGCTTTAGACTCCACTTTTTTGAGGAGCTAAATCAAGATTGTTTCTCCATCCTCAGCAAGATATACCTTTTCAAAGGCCTCAGCAAATAGATCTGATCTTTCTGTATGAATGGGTATAATTTTTTTAGCACCGCTACTACGAATAACCTTTTTTAAAGAGTCTATGTGAGCATGTCCACTGGTATGTAAATCAATAATATCCATATTGTTATTTTTTGCATAATCCAATAGTCGATCTGTTCTTCTCTGTTTTTTATAACCACGCCACATGGAAAAAATGAAACCTGCGCCTTGTAAATTCTTAATATGCTCAAGATCAGATAGCATGGTGTTCCTAATGAGCATACAGTAATCACTTCTTTTGCCAAGCTCTTCTCTTGAAATCCAATTTCTGTTGAATTGTTTCATCAGTTTTTCCTCTTTGAGTTCTTCAAACATCCTTTTAGTCAGGTGATAGGGATAAAATACTCTCACATCTTTAAATTTACCTGGTTTAGGAATTGTATTATTAAGTTGCGATACAATATGTGCTGTGAAAATATCCATTACAAATATGCGTCCACTTATCTGTGCAGCCCGATACATTCCAACCAATCTATCAATATTGGTTGAAGACTGTAGAACAAAAACCGGCCTATTGGGAGAACTCATAAATTCAAAGGCTTTCTGTTCAATTTGTTCTTCTGTTTCGATTTTTTCAGAAATTCTACTCATCATTGTACCTTCAATTAAAAGTGCATCTACACCCTTAGGTATATTGCTTCTAAAGCAATCCGTGGCCTTTTTCTTTCTTCCGTGATCTCGGAAATCACCGGTATAAACAATACATTTTCCATCGGCTTTTATAACAAATCCATAGGCATCAAAACCAGAGTGGTCTACTAGATAGGGAGTTATAGAGAAGTCTCCAATAGTCATCTCCTGACCACTTTTAAAATAATTTACAGGATTGGCAATGGACTTGCCACCGGTAAATTGAGCGGTTACATTAAAGATTTCCAGTGCTTTCTCCCCTATAAATATGGGTATATCAGTGTCAACATATTCAAGCAGTCCAATATGATCTCCATGTCCATGGGATATTAATATTGCATCTATTTTTTTATCATCTTCTCTATACAACCCTTTCACTCTAGGAAAAGAGGATGGTTTTTTTAGTTTTTCATCATCTATATTGGGTAACTCCTGTCCAATATCCAGAATGATTCTAGTTCTTTCTGTAAATACCTCAGTGCAACTCCCCCCAATTTGTTTAGCCCCTCTATGAATGATCAGATTCACACAAATCTCTCCTTTTACTACTTGATGAGTGTTTTTCATATATACAAGTTCCCCTGAAAACTCCACTGACAAATAGAATTAATCATTAGAGTTGCTTGTTTTTTAGAAAGCTCTATGTTGGCTATCAATCTCCCGTCATTACATAGCACACCATACCCTTCCTCCCTTTTTAAAATATAGTGTTCATCATAGTAACTAAAACTTTTACTTCTAGGGCTAGATTTAATCTGGGGCCTAATGGGTTCTGTATCCAGTTCAGGATGTACAATCAAATTGAAATTCTCATCATACACACCCCACTTCAATATGTACTCACAGGTAGGCTCCAGTTGTGTCTGTATTATAGCTGAGCATAATTTGTCCACGTCCCCTACATGAAGTTCACTCTTTTCTTTTATACCACAAAAAATTAAATTGTGTTTATAGTTTGTCTGCAAATAATCCCACAGAAAAGGAATTATTGATTCATTTTCGATATCAATCAATCCCCATCTTTTATTTTTAGCAACCATAAAGTATTTACGATATGGTATTTCCTCAGCATCATCATACTCCAAAGGAATAATGATTTTTCCATCTGAATCTATATAACCATGCTGACCACCCTGCTTTTCATCGGAATAGCCTTCACTAGCTAACTGAACTCCTAATACAACATGTGCATACCCACGATAAAACGGACCTGCATAATCCCAAGTGGGTTCTATTGCTATTTTTCCTGTGAATATGTCTGCAAATCCCCATTTTCCTTCTATCTCAAATTGAATTAATCCGCCTTCACACTCTTCACGCGCCATAAACATTTCTTCTGGAAAATACAGATTATTATCTTTTCCTAAAAGATACACCTTCTGATCCTTCAGGACTCCATGGGCAGTGTTATCAACTCCAGTATGGTGAATAATACATTTTTGCATATTTGTGTCACCTCCAGATTTTTATAGCAGTCGATATCTTGTTGTAGTATCTATTTATCAAGCATTTTCCATATGGTATCTATATCTATGTTTTCTTGGCTCTTATCTTTGCTCACAAACCATACATTTCCCTTGCCAAGACCTACTTGTAATTTTTGTTTATGTTTATCTATTATTGTTTTTTTCTCTGTTTCAAAAATAATAAGTTTAGCTGATTTACATATATCCTTAATATCATTATTTAAATTTTTGTCAAACACACTGTTCATAAATTCAATATAATATGAATATTGTTTTGTGAAAGTTTCCGCACCTTCATTTATCCAACTTGAATACTCTCTTACTTGATCAATAACTTTTGGAGTGGTTTTAGATACAAGATATTTATTACCTACGACTTTTGCTTCAACAAGCATTAACTTTTTCTTCTGATTATTATATAGCATTAAATCACACTTTTTCCCATCGACTTTATTGAATCTTATCTCTATATCAAGCACTACTGTATTAGATTCTTTACAGCTATGTGTAGATTTATATAATCTGCTTAAAAATTGTCTTTCTGTTTCTTTATTATTTTTAGTTGTGAATCTATTTTTTACACCTTGTTTCAAATCTTCATAAAATGTTTTTAAATCAAAATTATGGTTTTTAAAGATAGAGTTCTTAGAATTTTGTGGTTTATACTTTTCTTCATTATATTTGAGGTAAGCTGGATTATATGAAAACCTATTATTTTTATATTGAAAAATGCACCCCCCCTCATAATAAAAGTCTATCCTATTATCCCTAAGTGCTGGAAAAATTTCACCATGGTCAATATCTTTTTTTATGTATTGATAGATTTCTTCCCCTATAAACATACTTAAATCGAATCCCTCAAATCCCCGCTTAAATTTTCTTTCCTTTTCACTCAAAATAAAAACCTCCTTTATCATAGTTTAGCTTCCACGAAGACTCATATATTGTAATTAACAAATCTGAAAACTGGTCAAAATATTCACTTCCTCCACTTAAAGAGGTTCTTTAAATGGTGCGAGTCAACACTAGTAATAGTTCAATTGCATAAAGATGGATTTCCATGAGACTCTTTCAATGTCTATCAATGCCTTTGCCTATATTAGCCTTAAAACAAATTCTTGAGCAGCGAGACCATCCTTAAGTAACATTGGTCCTATTCTTATTACTTCACCATTCAATTCTTCTACCATGTCATTTGCGTTTAATATATTTCGTACATGTACATTTAACTTTCCACTACTCACCTTTAATGCTAAAGCCATATTAAAATATCCTGCTCTTTTTACCAATTTATTCATATCATCGTTAAGAACAATGCTTAGTATCCTATCCTCAAAAGTTATTGATTCTTCAGAGATAGCATTTGTATCTTCTTCATTGTACTTTAATGACTGTTCTTCCTCAAAAAAGCTATATTCAAAGTCTTGAAAAAATTCTTCCCCAAATATTGAAAGTATTTTTTCAAATAGTATTTTACGTCTTGCGCCACTTTGGATAAGTAGAGCCCCTTCCATTGTTATTCTTTTTTCAAGCAGTTCACCTTCAGAGCACTCCTTGGCATCAATGTAATTTTGGAGTATATTTCTTACGACTTCAGGATGGAATCCTTCAACAATTAATTCAATGGATTTCCTAAAGAAATAAGAATTTAGGGATGGATATTCTTCATCTAAGCTTAGGAGACCTTGTCTATCTGCTTTATCAGATAAATCTAGGATAACTTTTATAAGCTCCTTAAACTCATTCTTTGCCGCGCTATCATAGTCTCTGTTAATGATTCCAATGGTGTTTGACATAAATACCTCTCCCCTCAGTTACTAGCCTAATAATTCTCAAAAAGGACCAAAAATGGGGTTAATGACGCTATTCATATCTATATACGAAAGTCATCTAACCCCATTGGAAAACTAACTAAGTAATATTTATCATAAAGATCATACTCAACACAATACTCTATCTTCTTAAGCTCTTCAAAATCTCTTTGTCTTGTTCTTGAGCTTACATTGGGAAATTTATTTTTATACCAACTACTACAGGTTTCTTGATTTTCAGAATCATCCTCATAATAGGGTTTTTCCGTATGATATCTTAAACCTATCATAATGGTTGCTAACCGTATTAATTTTTCAAGGTGCATGTTTTTTGCTTTATTATCAGAAAAGACGGGTACTGAAAAAGGACAGTGATTGCCATTATCTTTATGTATATATCCTTTTTCTTTTCTTGAAAACTTAACATCAATAAGTCCTGCATTCTTTAGTTCTTTTATATCGCGTAATATTGTTTTAGGACTCGTTTTTATAAAATGTTTGATGTCAGCCACTTCTATAACTGTGCTACATAAAAAGATATGAAATATAGCAAGTTGTCGAGATGTTTTGCTAAGCATTCCGATGACTCTCCTTCACTTTAATTTTATTATACTATAGTGGTAAAAGATAAACGGACAACGGTATGTCATGGTGCCTTTTTCTTCTTTTTTTCTGACAATCATTAATATTAGCCCTTGCTACCGACTTCAGTATTGGATATTACAATACTTTCCACAAAACCTCTCTTAAACCTTCAAATATTACATAATTCTACATAGCTTGGAATTAATAAATTTGTTTAATAGAAAAGTAGAACTTTCCTAACTGCATAAAAAAAACTACCTATCTCTAGGTAGCTCATTTTTGGTGCGGATAACAGGACTCGAACCTGCACGAGCATTCGCTCATAGACCCCTCAAGCCTACGCGTATACCAATTCCGCCATATCCGCATAATATATGTTGTTTCCAATCACTTGTATAGTATATTATGTTTGATAATGAATGTCAACAATCTAATTATAAAAGAGGCATGGATTAGCCATGCCTCTTTTGCTACTTCACATTATTCTTCTTCAACAATGAACCATTCAGCAATGTTGCGATAAACATTATAGTTAGAAGGATGAATATTTCCTTTCACACCATCGTAAGCAATTAATGCACCATTTCTATAGAAGAGACTGGCATAGGGTACTTCATCAACGATGTGTGCTTCCACTTTACTAAAGGCTTCTGCCTTAGCATCCCGATTGGAAGTAGCAAAGTAAGCTTCTAATAAGTCATCCATTTCTTCATTATGATAATTAATATAATTTGCGCGATCTCTTTGTGTTGAATGGAAGGCAAAGGATAAATCCGGTACATAGGATAACTCCCAGCCGCCTATCATTAAATCAAATTGTCCTGATTCTACTCTCTCATTAAATTCTTCCCATTCTAACTTTTCAATGGTTATAGTCATTCCAATTTCTTCTAAGGATTCTTGAATAAATTCAGCGCTTCTCTCTCTTAAAACATTATCTTCATTGATAATCAAATTAAAGCTCAGCGGTGTTCCACTCTCATTGGTCCTCACACCTTCTTCAGACAGAACATATCCCGCTTCCTCTAAGTTCAGGTTTGCTGTGTCGATATCGAATCCATAGCGCAGGTTATTATCATCATGCAGCCATGAATGCGGTGCTACTGGTGCATCCACTACGGTGCCATGTCCTAAGTATAGTTCTTTTATTAATTTATGCCTATCTACACTATATAAAACAGCTCTTCTCACTGCTATGTCTTGTAAAAGTGAGTTGTTAAAATTAAAACCAACAAATTCATAATTTTGACTTACAAACTCAAAAACACGTGCATCTCGATCATCACTATACTTTGTCCAATCAACCGTATTTGGTTGAATAATATCAATCTCTCTACTGTCAAATAATGATAGCTTAGACTCTACATCAGGGGCAATCTTACCTTCAATTTTTTCAATATAGGGTCTTGCACCCCAGTAATTTTCATTTCTCTCTAAATTCATATGACGTCTTGTTTGGTATTCTTCGAATTGATATGCACCTGTTCCAACCACAGGAAATCCTTCTCCGTTGAATTTCTCAATGTCATTTCCTTCAAAAAGATGTGCCGGTAAAATAGGGAAGCTCATTACTTCTAATCCATTGGTAAAAGGTCTAGTAAATGTCACACGAAGGGTATGATCATCAACCATTCTTGCATCTGAAATTTGCTGTACACTCATTCGATAAATTGATGAACCCTGAATCCCTTGTGGATTTCCCTTGATTAAATTGATAGTGAAAATCACATCTTCTCCAGAAAAAGGCTCACCATCATGCCAATAAACATCATCTCTTAATTGAAAATCTATACTTTGTCCATCTGCAGCGACCTGCCATCTCTCTGCCAATAATGGTTCCATGTCCATATCTTCACCAAAGGTAACTAAACTTTCATAGACTAAATGATAAAATTGAAATAAACTCCTGTTTTGATTCAATAGTGGATTTAATGTGTCAAATTGAGTTAAACCGACTCGAAGGGTTCCTCCCGCAACGGGTTCATGAATTTCTTCCACTTCTTCTTCGGTGTTTTGATTAGCCTCTATGTTGTCTTGCCCACATGCTGTCATCAGCAGCATTGTCAAAAGGATAAGTATGATTACAATATTTTTAGCTTTAAACATTTTATGTCCCCCTCAAAATCTGCATTTTAGAAGTTTTTTTCCTCATTATTTTATTATAAACGATTTCAGTGATTCTTTGAACTATAAATCTAAATTTCAAGAAAAAGGTAGAATACTTTGATCCTTTTCTCATGGATAAAACCTTTATAAAGTCTTAGGCCCTACCGATAGATTCTTTTATAGATTTTGTAATCTCTCAGCACTTTTTTTGAGTAAAACCTTGTTTCTCCAAAGGGAATGTATTCTAGTGTCTCTCCATCTGGACTATACTCAGGGTTCCCTAGCCACTTAGTCACATTTCCATTACCAGCATTATATGCCGCCACAATTAATTCTAGTTTATCATCAAATTCTTTGTGTAAAATATTTAAATACCATGTACCCATTTGAATATTCAAATCTGGTTCAAAAAGCATCTCCTCTGTGTAGTTTTCGATTTCCAACCTTTCTGAAGCCCACTGCCCGGTAATAGGGGCAATTTGCATTAAACCCTTGGCATCTGCTCGTGAAATTGCTTCAGGATTAAATCGACTTTCATTGCGCATGATGGACACAACCAAATGGGGATCCACACCATAGTGGTCTGCATGCTTCTCTATTAATTCTTGATAATGAAAGGGGTAGGCAATCCGAAGAATCCAGTTGATACTGAGTACAGAAACCACTGCCATGATACAAATTAGTAGAATAACTAACAATACACGTAATTTTCTTGTAGCAATAAAAATCAATCGTAACCCCTCCGCATTAAATCATTTCATTTGATCCCATAACACTTTAACTTGTTTTTTTAAGTCATCTTGATTTCCAGAGTTGTCTATCACTTGATCAGCATGAGTCATTTTTTCTTCTATTGACATCTGCATTTCAATACGATTGATAGCAGCTCCTTCAGTTAAGTCATTTCTCTTCATTAAACGTTTTTTTTGTATTTCCTTTGAAACCGCAACGACCCACACCTCGTCTACCATCTCTGTTAGCCGAAGCTCAATGAGTAATGCTGCATCAATGATTATAACATAATTTTTCCTATTATTTTTATACCAATTTAATGCTTTTTTAATCTCTTCTATAATTTTAGGGTGTATCATTTCATTTAATTGCTGCATCGCTTGGTGATTATTAAACACCAGTGCCCCCAGTTTTTTGCGGTCTAGGGTTCCGTCCTTTAGAATCATTTCTGTTCCAAAGACCCTTTGAATTTCTTGAAGCACCGGTTCACCCTTTTCAGCCACTTGACGGGCAACAGTGTCTGCATCGATAATAATTGCTCCTAAATTTTTCAATATTTGTGAAACCGTACTTTTTCCAGTGGCAATCCCACCGGTTAATCCGATGATTTTTTTCATGCTCATTTAACCCCTTACTTCGCATCATACCAATTATTGGCATAGGCTAAATCTACTTTCAGCTGTACCTTTAGATTCATTGCTTCTTCCATAGATTCTCTTACTATTTTAATGGCTACCTCTACTTCATTGTCTGGCGCCTCTACAATTAATTCATCATGTACCTGTAAAATTAATTTTGATGTTAATCCCTGCTCCTTTAGCCTACGATACACATTGACCATGGCAATTTTAATAATATCAGCCGCACTTCCTTGAATCGGTGTATTCATGGCCATTCGCTCACCAAAGGATCTAATGTTGAAATTTCTGGATTTCAACTCTGGAAGATATCTTCTTCTATTAAATAATGTAACAACATAGCCCTGCTGGTGAGCCTGCTCTACAATCTCGTCCATATACCTTTTCACCGAAGGATATTTATCCAAATAGTTGTCAATATACTTTTTAGCTTTCACTCTGGTAATATTTAGATTTTGAGATAGTCCATAATCACTGATACCATAGACAATCCCAAAATTAACGGCCTTGGCACTGCTCCTCATGGAGTCAGTAACTTCCTCCATGGGTACATCAAAAATTTCAGCTGCAGTTCTTGTATGGATATCCTGATTTTTAAGAAAGGCATCCAGTAGATTCTCATCTTCACAAATATGGGCTAAGACTCTCAATTCAACCTGTGAGTAGTCTGCATCAATAAACTGATGATTTTCATTAGCCACAAACACCTTTCTGAGTCTTCTACCCATTTCTAGCTTGATAGGAATATTTTGTAAATTAGGCTCTGTACTAGAGATTCGCCCTGTTGTTGTAACCGTTTGATTGAAGTTGGAATGAATACGCCCTGTCTCAGGATTAATAATATTTAGTAATCCATCGACATAGGTACTCTTTAGTTTTGTGACTTGACGATATTCTAAAATCTTAGGAATAATATCATGTTGATCTTGTAACTTTTCCAACACTTCTGCATTAGTAGAATAACCGGTTTTTGTCTTTTTTATTGGGGGTAGTTCCAACTTTTCAAATAGCACTTCGCCTAATTGCTTAGGAGAATTAATATTAAAATTCGTTTCTGCCAGTTCATGGATTGCCTTCGTCAATAAATCGATTTGTTCACCAAACTCTATTTCTAATATTTCTAACATACTTCGGTCCACTTTGATTCCCTTATATTCCATGGCAGCTAACACCTCTACCAAGGGTAATTCCACTTCGTAGTACAGTTTCTCTAATTCAAGTTCTTGCATCTTGGCTTTAATTTCAGGATAGATTTTACCAATAACGCTGACTCTCTGGCACAGATATTTCATTAAGTCTTCCTTAGGGGCTTCTCCAATGGATATTAGATTTTTACCCTTTCCTCTAAGTTCTTCCTCTGACATCACCTCTTGCCCGATATACTGGGCTGCTAAATCCTTTAGGGCATAGCTAGATTTAGCAGGATCAATCAAGTATTCTCCTATCATGGTATCAAATGTGACATTTTTCATTTCGATGTCATGCACATAAAAGTGACGAATTTCATGCTTAATGTCGTGTCCAATTTTATGGATCTCCTCATCCTCTAATACCTCTTTAATTTGTATCAATAGAGCCTCTTTATCTGAAAAGTCCCGTACATCTATGTAATATAGTTTTTCACCATTAACACTAAAGGTAATGGCTAGGATATGATCTAGTACAATGTTTTCTTCTTCTGTTTTTGTTTGGAGTATCATCTGCTTGCCAGCTCTTACTTCATCGAAGGCCTTTTTAAGCTCATCTATATTGGTAATTTGGGCAATCTCATTGGTCATTTTTTCTTGTTTAACAACTACTTCACCGTCAACCTCTTCTTTGCGAGCGATGACTCTGCCAATCAAAGTATTAAACTCGAATTTTTTAAAGAGAGCTAATACCTTTTCTTCATCAATTGCGATCTTTTTTAGTTTTTCTAGCTCAATTTCCACAGGTACATTGGTCATAATCGTTGCTAAGCGTTTACTCATCATGGCTTGCTCTGTGTTATTCTCTACCTTCTCCCGAAGTTTTTGCGCTGAAATTTCTCCCGCATTTTGAATTAAATTCTCTACGGTGCCAAACTGCTTCAGCAATTTAATGGCCGTTTTCTCCCCCACACCAGGAATTCCAGGAATGTTATCAGAATTATCCCCCATCAGTCCCTTTAGATCAATAAATTGTTCAGGAGTCACTTCATATTGCTCCATAATCTTTTGGGGATCATATATCTCCAGGCTAGAAATCCCTTTTTTTGTAAAAAGGATTTTCACCTTTTCTGAAGCCAGCTGCAGCGCATCCTTATCACCCGTTACAATTAAACACTCAATGTCTTGTTCCTCGGCATATTTCGATAGGGTACCAATTAAGTCGTCGGCTTCAAATCCATCAATCTCAACGCGGTAAATATGAAATGCATCTAGTACTTCCTTTAGAGGTTCTAGCTGCTCTGCTAATTCCGGAGGCATTTTTTTTCGGCCTGCCTTGTACCCTTCGAAGCTCTTATGTCTAAAGGTGGGTGCTTTACGGTCAAAAGCCACACTAATATACTGTGGATCGTAGTCGTCCATTACCTTCAGCAGCATTGTCATGAAGCCATAAATGGCATTGGTATGTTGGCCTTCTTTATTGGTCAAAGGTGGTAGTGCATAAAAAGCGCGGTTAATGAGACTGTTCCCATCGATAATCACCATACGTTTTAAGTTCATGGTTGATCTTCCCTTCTATTTCAATATTAGTGTATCAATATTTTAACATGTCTTTCCTTTGTGGTAAAATAATTGCTTTCTTATTAGTATAAACCATTTCACCTTGGATTAACACCTATTTAAATAAGTAAAGCGCTCAAAATGAGCGCTTTTAGACTTTCCAACAGTCTTTCTTTTGTTCACTTTTCATCCTTCTTCAAATACTCAAAATGAGCACATTACTGATTTCTATTCTTTCTTTTTTTCAGTAATACCATTGCAACTGGTCCACCAATTAGACTTATGAAGAGTAAGGGGGGCAGTAACCCCATTAGTCCCACAAGGGTTACTTCAATAAAGCGTATTAATTGGTTTGTTGATCTCACTAATCGATTACTCATTTGAGACCAAAGTCCTTCATCTATGGATTGAATGTTTATTCTTTGGGAGTCAATCTCTGTGAGTGTCAAATCAATGGTTGCGAAATTAACACGTTGGTCATAGCTTTTTAACTGACTCCTCAACTGATTAATTTGCAGTCTTATTCTTGCTAACTCATTTTCAATCCTCATTAAATCCTCTATTTTCTCAGCCTTCTCAAAGAGTTTTCTTAATTGTGTCTCTTGAACCTGTAGGTTCTCTGCTTCTGCTTCAACATTTCTGTATCTATCCGTAATGTCCTCTTCATTGAATCCCTGTTCTTTGACCGCTCCCATGGTCTTTAATTCTTCGAAAACTGAGTCAAAGGTTACACTAGGAATTCTAAGTGTCATGTAGGTCTGCTGTTTCATATCTTCGTCCCTAGGTCCAGTTGAATAATAATGGGTGTTGGTATTCTCTACATATCCCTGGGTTGCCCTCACCTTTGCTAAAACCATTTCATAAACAACTTCCATCTTTTCTACTTCGATGGTTAGGTGTCCTCGTTGAATCCGCATTCGTTGCCCTATTTGTTGGTCAGTTGCATCAGAGACCTCATCTCTCATGACTTCCTCCTGGGCAGATTCAGTAGCAATTCCGTCACTAGGGGCTATCGCATTCTCCTGACCAGAGGTTAAGTTTATATCATTACCCGAACTACGATTATCCATGGCCCCATACGCCATATCTTCTGAGGAGCGAGTGCTCTTTTGTTGAAAGGAAAGGGGATTTTGATTGAGTGCAGTGATTGAGACTACCGCAACTGCCAATGCTGCCGCTAAGCCCATTATGATTTTCTGATTCTTAGTCCTTAACTTTAACTGTCGACTAACCTTTGGCACTTTTTCTTCCTTTAATCTGTCCCTAAAGGTTTCAGTAAAATTTTCTGGTAAATCGATTTCTTCAATCTCGTTAATGCTTTCTACTACTATCTTTAAGTTCTCAAAAACAACATTACATTGACTACAATTCTCTAAATGCAGTTCAAAGTTGCTTTTTTCTTCAGTTGTTAATGTCTCATCAATATAGCCAGATGCATATAAGTGAAAGTCTTTACAGTTCATGGTACCCCTCCTTTCCACGTATTTTTTCAGTAATGAGATTTTTTAGGTTACTCCGTGCTCGATTAATTCTTGATTTAATGGTTCCTTCAGCACAATCTAAAATTTCTGCAATCTCTCGGTAAGAAAAGCCCTCTATATCTCTTAAAATAATAACCTTTCTTTGTTCATAATTTAATAAATTAATCGCGTCATGTATGAGTCGTTGTACTTCTTTTTTCTCTAGCAACTCCTCAGGACCATTTTCATCATCATATACTTCTCTCTTGTATTGTCCCTCTTCTCCTTCATATTCCCGATCTAAGTAAACGACTTTGGTTTTTCTGTTTTTCCGAATGAAATCAACGCATGTATTGGTGACTATGGTGTAAAGCCATGTTGAAAAGCTACTCTTCTCCTGGAATCGATTGATGGCCCTATAGGCCTTCAGTAGCGCCTCCTGGGTGACATCATTGGCATCCTCTAAGTTCCCCAGCATACGATATGCAATGTTAAATGCCTTTTTTTGATGTTGCAAAATCAGCTTTTCAAAGCTTTCAGAATCTCCGTCCTTACTCTTTTCTATTAAAGTTGCCTCCTGTTGATTCAAAGTTTTCACTCCCTTCTCCCACACTCTCCTAATTAATTAGACGAAAAAATATCATTTCAGTTCCATTTTAGTTCCATTTCAATCTATTTTTTTCTCTTACTTTCATATTAGCACATCTACTTACTATACCCGAAAAAAATCAGTGAGCATCCACTGATTTCTTTGAATAAATCTCTATTGTGTTTTCTAGCTTAAAGGGATGAAAAATACTTCTCATGAGTTCATGATGCTCATCGTAGTAAAAGCTAACATGATGTTTAAACTCTTCTTTTACACGATATCTTAAATCCACCATTCTAACGATCACATCTCTGCTTTCCTCAATCAAGTCTATATGAAAGAAAGGCGTAAACCCTTTGAAGTAATCTGCTAATTCATCCTCAAGAGCCTTATTAATAATTGCATTTTGAATTTTTCTAAGTTTTTTAGGCGTATCGATTTTACCTGTTGATGGATTGACATCCCCTACAATATGATGGGAGCTGGTGTTGATAATATAATGCCATTTTAGTGGGTGCCATTCTCCTGGCATAACATCAACGCTTTTGATCCTATATCCTGCTTCATAATGCTGAGAGATGATTTGTTTGGCTTGTTTTCGATCCCAGCTCTTATAAAGAAGGTAGACCAACATAATACTTCCTAAGCCTCCATATTCTCCTATGCTCCTTGGTCTGAACATGATAATGTAGAAATTTAATATCGTCAGCACTGGATCATAAATCATCAATAGATTTAGAGAGTATTTTTTCCGTGTGAGGGGATAAAGTATCGAAGCCCCATAAGAATTGAAAATATCCAACACAATATGGGATAAGGAGCCCAGTAAGGTCCAAAAAAATACTTGATAGAAATAGAATTCACTAAAAAATAGTGAAAGTCCTGCAGTAATTACCAAGGTGGAAAATAATATTCCGGGAATCGAGTGACTTTCCACACGATGATGCTTTAAATAAACATAATCGCCTTTAATCCTTGTCATAATATCAAAATCTGGTGCGATTGCCCCAATGACTGCTCCTAGACATGCTGGATTGCTCAAACTAGGACTATACTTCAAGCTAAATGCAGCCAACCCCATTAACCCATGTGATAGTGGGTCCATCTACTTCACCCCTTCAATTTTCCAAGATACAACGCATTCATTATATCAAATTTATACGTAAGAAAGGACTTGTATATTTTTCAAACTCTTTTAGGTTGACTTTCATTTTCAAATATGATATTATAACTCTCGTAGCCTAAATATTCCTGCCGCGGTGGCGGAACTGGCAGACGCAGCAGACTCAAAATCTGCCGATGGTAACATCGTGGGGGTTCGATTCCCTTCCGCGGCACCAAATGTACGTACACAAAGAGTGCTTATCGACAAAAAATAGACCATTGAATGGTCTATTTTTTTTGTATATAGCTATTTCAAAATAATACATTTATTTCATCGGTTTATTTTATCATCCATATGTATATCATATTATATTATTCAATACTCTTAAAACATTAAAATATGGGGAACTAAAGATTGTATAATAGCTTTCTATTCTTTTCTATAGTTTCCTATAACTTTTGGATGGGTGGTAAGCGGGTGGCAGTGCCACCCATTTATTTTAGTTCATGTAACATAATAATTCTATTTGCCTTATTGGCGTTATTAAATTATTTAGAAATCAATTATCTCTCTAAAATTTGTCTACTCAGTCGATGTATTGAGCCAATTCTCTTTTCAAACATTAAGTCCCAGATATCTAAGCATTGTTGAGTAATATTATCATCCTCATAATTTAAACTCTCATCATATAAAGCTGAAATTAATTTTGAAATTTCATCATCTATACCCATATAATGATGATCTTCATCATCTAAAGGCCTCTGTAAAATATTATTGCTCATCTGAATAATAACATCACTAAAATCTATTACCGACATTGCATTTTCTTCTAAATAACTAATAAATGCATGTATAATTCTTTTACTCAATTTGGACTGCACCATTTCCAGAAGAAATTCTATATCTCTATCCAAATCAATACGATTATCATAAAACAATCTTACAAATGGAAACTCTAAATCTTGATCGCTTGAAAAAAAGCATCTTAGTAAACTTTTTACTTTTTTTGAATACTGATCTTTACTAAAGTATAAAATGGCCATTTCTATTATTGATTTAGCTTGATCTTCATCCATATTCTTAACATCTTCAACTTCTTGAGAAAACTCATCATATAGGATGTACATTTTTGATAAGCAATGTGCACCTATAGTTATCAATTCCTCATCATCTGAGTAATAACATCTCCTAATTACATCTAACACATCCTGTTTATAGTTGGAGTATAAGAGAAATAGAAATTGTTTTGACTCTGGATGCCCAGAAATTCTATAATCTTCTTTCAATAGGCAAATGACTTTTGGGGATGCCCAGTCCCTATCGATATTATATATTGGACACAAACATTCAATAGTCGCCATTTTAACTGCTGGATTAATGTCATTTATAAGATTGTCTACGACATCTTTAAATTGTACATATAATTCAGACCTGTCCCATAATAAAGCAGCAATTGCTGATGCAGCCTTTCCTCTAACACAATTTAATGAATTGCTAGACAGCATATCAAATGTTTTCATTTCTTTATCCACGGAAGACGAAACATCAACCTTTCCCTCTTCTGGATCTTTATGATTGAGCGCTATATCTTTCAAAACACTCATAATAGCTTCAGACCACTTATCGTCTTTTCTTTTCTCAATAATATCGCATATATATCTAGCTCTATATGACTTATTATCACCTGGATATTTTAACAATATTATCTCTATCAATTCAAATGGAACTTCAGGAAGCTTTTCGCTGTATGCTAATCCACTAAACAGAGAATCAATGTATACTTCATTAATTTCATCTCCTATATCCAGGACTAATAGAATAAATTTCTCAGGCTCTTTTGAAACTGCTGAATTAAAGTTTCGTGAAAATTCCTCTATAGCCTGTATTCCCGCGTGAATTATAACGTGGAATGGGGGCAAACTCAATGGGTCTAGTATATGTACCAAACAAAACGAATGGCACTACTTATGTGTATGATTCAACCAACTATTGGGATAAAGAAAAAAAGCAGTCTCGTAGTAAGCGTGTGTGTGTTGGCAAATTGGATGAGAACGGTAATTTTATTCCTTCAAAGAGATTGATGAATCCTGTCGTACCTCAACAAGCAAAACAAGGGCCAGTACCTTCAACAACGGTTAAACATAGCTACTATGGAGCCACCTATCTATTCGATGCTATTGGTGAATCCCTTGGCATTACAGCCGATTTGAAACGCTGCTTCCCGGAGATCTATAAGCAAATTTTGTCCATAGCCTATTTTTTGATATTAGAAGACCGCAATTCTCTGAGCCGTTTCCCCAAGTGGGATAAAACACATCGCCATCCTTTTGGTAATTGTATCCCTTCGCAAAGAAGCAGCGACATTTTTCATTCCATTACTGAAGAAGCTAAAGAACGCTTTTTTCATTTGCAGGGCAAGCGGCGCATGGAGAACGAATACTGGGCTTACGATACAACAAGTATTTCATCCTACTCAGAATCGCTTAAGCAGGTCAAATATGGTGTTAACAAAGAGCATGACCCACTGCGGCAGATTAACCTGGCTTTGTTATTTGGTCAAGAATCCGGATTGCCGTTCTATTACCGAAAACTTGCAGGTAACATTAGCGATGTCAAGACCGTTAAGAATCTACTTGCTGATATCGACCTTCTAGGTTTAGGCAAGGTAAAACTCGTTATGGACAGAGGCTTCTATAGCGAGAAGAACATCAATGCACTCTATCAAAATCATGTAAAGTTTTTAATGGCTACAAAAGTATCACTCAAATTTGTGCAGCAAGAGCTGAACAAGGTAAGGGACAACATCCGGACACGTGCCAATTACAACGCAACCTATCAACTCTATAGTCATACAACAACGACAGCATGGGATTATTCACAAGAACGACCCTATAAAGGAGATGTTATTAAAGACACGCGGCGGATGTACTTACACATCTATTTTAATGGAGAGAAAGCTCTCGAACATGAAAATCGTTTTAATGCCATGCTTGATATATTGGAGTCGGAACTCATATCTGGCAAGCGAAACTCAGAGCATGAAAAGCAGTATGCCAAATATTTTGAGATAGCGACAACACCGGTACGAGGAACCACAGTAACCGCTAAACAGGACATTATTAGTAAGGCAGAAAAAGACTATGGTTTTTTTGCTTTGATCAGTAATGAGATTAAAGACCCAATCATAGCGTTGGAAACCTATCGGAACAAAGACTTGGTTGAGAAAGCCTTCGGTAATCTTAAGGAGAGACTTAACCTGCGCCGTACAGCAGTGTCTTCTGAAAGTTCGCTTGAAGGAAAGCTATTCGTACAATTTGTAGCACTTATTTACCTTTCGCACATAAAGAAGAAAATGTCAGAAAAAGAATTGTACCAGAGCTATACCATGCAAGAATTACTGGATGAACTGGATGTCATCGAGGCATTCGAAAATCCCGGAAATGCATTGCGTGTTGGTGAGGTTACCAAAAAGCAAGAAGGCCTATATACATCTTAGGGAGTTGCATCAATCACCACGTTATAATTTTTTGGGAATTCAGGTTGTATATTTCTCTTTTGTTGCCAATAAGAAGAAAATGAATTTTATCAAGTATCTGTTCTTTTTGTTCTTTAGAGTCCGGAAATTGATGATAATCTGTTCTCTGTAAAAAATCTATAATCTTAATTAAATCATCAGAGTTTTCATAATCTAGCTCTAGTTCTTCACAATAGCTATAAAAAAAGTCTCTTAATTCTTTCCCAGAATCTCTTTGAATTTGATATTTTAAAAAATCATCTGGGTTTTCACTCGTATTTTTAGCCATTTTAATTAAGTCTTGTAACATGGTACAGGAAATAGGAGAAACTAATGAAAATTTATGATTACAGTTTCTTTCTAGCTGTATTTTGCTCTTCTTAATAATCCCTCTAGATTTTAAAGAAGACATATCCCAATATTCTTTACTGGCATTTCTTCCTTTACACTGTTGGGCTTCTCTGTATCCATCTTTCGCATTTATCCAAATGTCTACTCCTTCTTCATCATTTCCGATTGGTTCTATAATTACACTATCTATCTATCTCTTCATTAATAACTTTTAATAGTTGATGAATTACCCAGGCATTCTCATATCTATTTCCATACTTATCAGCCCTGCCACCCTTTGGATACGGCACATATATCCCCCCACATCTACTTGTATTTCTACACTATATCGCTCTCTTCAAGAGTAATTTAGAATTCATAGTTAATAAGTGTAATCTCTAATTCATGCATATCTTGCGGACTCTCAATAGCTATTTAAGACATTGTAAATTATTTTGAAAAGAAAGATATCAATAATTAAGCTTGATATCTTTCTTTTCTATGAGGCCCTTATTTTTCATTTTTCTTATCTTTTAGCTCCCGTAGCTTATGAACATTTATCATTGGCAATTTAACAGGGGGATTTAACCCAGACAAAGAAGATACAGATATTATATAAGATCGACTTAAGTGAGATAATGTAGCAATTCCATTTAACTCTAGCATATCTTCAAAGTGTTCTAGAGTTAATTTTTTAGGATTACCTATAAAAATACCTTCCATCTTAAGATTAATCTTAAATAATATTGAATTCTTAATTTTAGCTTTCACTATAATTATAAATTCAAGTAATCCAACATATCTTTCTTCATCTTCAATAATTTCTAGTATGTTATAATCAATATCATAATTCAGGTCAACTGTATTACTTCTAGTATCTAACGACTTTGTTTCTATTGAAAAATTAGATACCCTATTCCCAGCTAACTGAAAATCTGCTAGTACCTTTTTAGAATCCATTATGCACCCTCCGCAATTTGATCAATAATACCTTCATCGCTCATTTCTTCATTACCAGATTCTATTTTAGCATTGTCTGTATTCCATACTTGAGCTTCCACTCTTTCCTTCATTAGCACTTCAAATGTCCATCCTAACTTTTTTGAAATCTTCCACAATTGTCCAATAGTCGGATTATATTCGCCACTTTCTAATTTAGAAATCATAGCTTGTGATACTTTTAGCTTCTCAGCTAACTGTTTTTGAGTAATTTCTTGATCTATTCTATAATTAATAATCTTTAACGAGATATCTACCAAGATGTCATCTAATTCAAACTCTTCTTTAGTTTCTTCATCGGCCATTTCTTCAATTAATGTCCAAGGATTTTCTAACAACTTTCTATTAATATCCATTCTTATTCCTCCTTTTAAAAACTTCGTGTCTATCTCTTTAAACATGATATTCTTTCTTCTACTATGCCTATAGCATTATTATAGCTAGTTTTACTATTGTTTTTATTATCCTTTTCCTGAAATGCATATAATAATACTGCTATGTCACGATTGTTCAACTGTACGAAGGTAAATAGTATTCTTATGTTTTTTTGTCCAATTAACCTCATGGAAAATATATCCTTTGCATCAGTAAGCTTTTCAAATGTTTTATGTTTAGTACAGTTTTCTCTTAAATCCTCTAGCATCCTAAGACTTCTTCTATATTTTTTAATAAAATCTTTCTTATATCCACTTTCCTCTATCAACTCTCGTAATTCTTCATTTAATGTATTATAAACATAAATATATTTCGTCTTAAATAATTCAGGATATATAATATTAGATATTTTATCTATACTCATTATCTAGTATCTCCTTCTTAATGACATTATATAACTTATAGGTAATATATTCAACCTTTTTTCTTGTTTTTATTACTTATAAGTTATTTACTTATCTGTAAATTTTCTTATGTTTTATTTCTACATGATTTGATAAAAACCTCTTATTATTTTAATTTAAACCAGCATAAATCAAAATAGTAAGCTTTTCGAGAAATCACTTAAGATCTTGCGATTATAATGAACTTGAGTTCATATTCTACTTTGAAATTAATTTAATCATATTGGCTCGATATTTAAATCTTTCACCCCCCAACTATTCACTAACACTTAGTGAATAGTTGGGGGGTGTCTGTCTTACGGGTCTATAAATATCTAGCACAGGTCTATCTCCGTGGTTCAATTGGTTGGGCAGCTCCCTGCCCTACTTACATTGTGGATATGATGGACAGCCCTTTTCAGTTGTTTTTTTAGTAGGCTGACCACATCCCTATCGTGGTCTAGCTTTAGGGTCTTGTCTTGTCCAGCACCTCTACTCTTTCCACAGACTTCCCTTACTTATTGTCTATCTTCAGGGTGGTAAGACTGTTTTCAATGTCCTCAGTTTTATTGAGTATTAAAAAAGCAAGAGAAGAAAATCACTTCCCTTGCAGACATACAACCATTGTTTGTAGAGTTACATCGATTGCCCGTGTAGCTATTTTTTTCTATAATTTCATCTTTTATGTAGTATGGTTTATTGGTATCATTATAAAACCATTATAGCGAATTGGATAATATTTGTGACTGCTGCTGTTAATTCAACCGCTCCTGCTATTTTGGGAGATACACCTTGTAACCCATTAATAGCTGTTCTAACAAATCCCTTTCTAGGATTCTCTCTTTTTAGTTCTTCTTGAAGTACTTCAATATTATCATTGATGATTAATAAAGGGAAGTACCACCCTTTCTCCAAAACCTTTAACCATATCTTGATACTTATTAGAACGTGCATAAGACATCCCAATAGAAGTAACAGAAATTTTTTCACATTATAAAACCCTTCTCCATTAAGAGAAGGGTTCACGTTCGATAGATTACTTGGTGGGGTGACCCTCCCACATCTCTTTTAAGACCACCATAGGTAGCGTGACGGCTGCCTGTTCCGTCCTCAAATAATCCATCACTATTTACTATACATAAATGGTATTATTTTCATTCCTTTTTGTCAACTTTGTTAATCATTTTTTGGTATTCTATTAATGTTCCCGCTTCCGCGGCACCAAACGTACGCACACAAAGACATTATTTTTTTAACCATAAAATCCACTCACTAGTGAGTGGGTTTTATGCTATAATTATAACTTGAATGGAAATACTTGTGAGATTATATAAACTCAATTTTTTGAGGAATGATCCTGAGTAGATTTTCAAACCCTCTTTCAATGGTAATTTCCATTTCGGCTTCAAAATACTTTGCTTTGTTTTCTCCACAGTATTCTGGCTCTAAGGTTTTAAGAATTTCAATGAGGGTATTCTTAAACAATAGTCTATTTTCTACATTTTGAAGCTGAACACTTTGTGGAAAAAAATCTTTTAAATCACTGTTGTAAATCAATACGGTTGTAATAAAGGTAATAATGGGTATTCTAAAGAAGTCCACATGAGCTGCATCCATTCGGTAGCGTTGGCAGAGCTCAATAAAGGCTTCATCAAAATCAACCAGGGTATGATCTAGCTGATAATCTAAGTTTTCATTAAAGAACTGGTATAATCGAACAAAAAATTGTTTTTGTTTGATAGACCGATATTCATTAATATCGACTATTTGTGCCATACTAATAAGCCTCCTAATTTGTGAGTTTGTAAAAGTATTTACATATGAAGTAAAATGTATTCAAATAATATATAAGAGCAATGACCCCCAAGAAAAGGAAGGTGTCTCATGAACGATCGCGAACGCTATCGAGAAGCTCAAAAGGCTTCTATTATTAGTTTAATTGTTAATATTGTCCTGACAGGTTTAAAGATCATGGTTGGTTTAGCAGCAGGCAGTGCAGCTTTAGTAGCTGATGGATTTCACTCTGCTTCAGATTTAATTGGTACTCTTGTTGTGATGCAAGGGATTAAAATTGCCCATCAACCGGCGGACGAATCTCATCCATACGGTCATTACCGGGCCGAAACCATAACATCAAAAATATTAGCTATCATTTTAATTTTAACTGCCATGGGTTTAGGATATGAGGGGTTACAAGTCTTACGCAGTCCTGAACTCTCCCCTCCAGAAATGCTTGCCCTTTATATTGCCTTGTTTTCTGTCATTGCTAAGGAAGGCATTTATCAATATAACATTCGAATAGGCAAGCGTATTAAGAGCTCTGCCATTATTGCCGATGCCTGGCATGCTCGCTCCGATGCCTTTTCTTCCATTGCTGCATCAATTGGTATTGTCGGTTCTATTCTCGGCTATCCAATTATGGATCCCCTGGCTGCCATTTTCGTAGCTTTTCTGATTCTTAAAACCGGTGTTTCAATCTATGTTGATTCGATTAAAACACTAATGGATACAGCACCACCTAAGGAAATATTAGACATGATCGAAACAGCTGCTTTAGCAGCTGAAGGTGTTGAAGATGTTCATGATATCAAGGTGAGACAATATGGCTCTAAGTATCTGATCGATATTAAAATTTGTGTTAACCCATATATTACTGTGGAGGAAGGCCATGGGGCAGCTGCCAGGGCTAAATTGAGTATCATGAATGAGGTAGATGATGTCCAAGATGTCTTAATACATGTTAATCCCTGCTACAGTCGCCATAAAAGAGATTGAATATATCTCCCTATCATGGTAATATTGGGATATAAAATGAGACTTAATGATAACATTTCGGGGGGATTAGCATGGACTTCAGACAATTAGAATCTTTTATCGCCATTTCAAAATTCAAAAGTTTTTCCAAAGCAGCTGATAGTCTTTATTTAACCCAACCCACAATTAGCAGCCATATTGCTAACCTTGAAACAGAGTTAAATACGATTTTAATAGACCGCTCTAATAAGAAAATTTCCTTAACCAAGGCCGGCATCATCCTATTTGATTACGCTTTGAATATGATTAATATTCGAGACATAGCGAAATTCAAACTAGGCGAATTCAAAGGAAAAATTGTTGGCAACATTGAACTGGCATCTAGTACAATTCCAGAACAATATATCATTCCAGAGCTTATCTCTGTTTTTCATGATTCCTATCCAGATGTGACTTTTAGTGTCCGTCATTATGACTCTGCACAAGTGGTGGAGGGAATATTAAAGGGCGAAATTGATTTTGGTATGGTTGGGGCTAAACTACCCAATAACCAGCTACACTATATTGAACTTTTGACAGATGAGGTTGTCTTGGCAATGCCTTATGACCATCCCTATGGCGATCCTTCGATACCTCTTGATCTTAAAAAGCTCCTAGAGGAAAATTTTATTTTTAGAGAAAAAGGATCCGGCACAAGGGCCTTACTAGAGCAAGGCTTAAATCAATTTAAACTTGACACAAGTGATTTAAAAATCGTGGCATATATCGAGAATACAGAGGCGATTAAGCAGTGTATTAGAAGAGGATTAGGTCTCTCTTTTTTATCTAAAAAGGCAGTGAAAGATGAAGTAGCCCACGGGCTATTACGAGCCCGGGCTATTCCTGAGCTCAAACTTCATCGGAATTTTTACTTTGTTTATCACAAGCATCGCTCTCCTTCTCCACTGGAGATAGAATTCCAAAAATTTGTTTGTCAATATTATAATAAGACTTAAAATGAAAAAAGTGCTCACATGAGAAGCACTTTTTTTATTTTTAAAATTCTATTTTCATTTTATATAGCCATGAATGTTCTTTATTTAATCCATGGTATACTTCACTTATCCATTTACCTTTAGAAGCAGATTAGAATGCCTCCAATTCCTGCATGGGTCCCGATTACAGGTCCCATGGTGGTAACTAATACTTCAGCGGGATTGAACTTTTTAATGATTTCTTCCTTCAAAATCAGGGCATCTTCAAGACAATCGCAATGCGTAATCCCGATTACCCGATCTTTATAGTCAATATTCTTCTTTTCTATCTCTTCTAATAAAAACTTCATCCCTTTTTTCTTCCCTCGTATGTTTTTAAGAACTCTAACGTAACCCTCTTCAACATGTACAATTGGTTTTAAGTTCAGCAGGTTGGCCACAAACTCCTTGGGCTTGCTTACTCTACCACCCTTTACAGCATTTTCTAATGTCTCTAGATAAACAACGACTCGTGTTTGTTCACGATACTCATTCAAACGTTCTATTATGGTATCCATGTCCAATCCTTGCTCTACAAGATGACATGCTTCTAACACCTGTGCACCCACTCCAAATGATCCACTTAGGGTATCAAAAGTTTCGATTCGTCCCTCTTCCTCCCCAACCATTTCCTTAGCCATCATTGCGCTATGACATGTACCGCTTAATTTAGAGGAAAGATGGATACTCAGTATCTGTCCATATTTTTTTATATTATCCTGATATACATCCACAAAGCTTTGGGGAGAGGGCTGGGACGTTTTGGGTAGTCCCAAAGATGTTTTCATTTTTTCATAAAATTGTTGATGAGTAATGTCAACGCCGTCAGAATAATTTTTATCGTCAATTTCTATTTGTAAGGGTACAACATCAATATTATATTTTTCAATGAGTTCCCGTGGTATGTCACAGGAACTGTCCGTAACAATCTTCATAATAAATTACCTCCCTATCTCTTATTACAATTATTTCTACAAAATTTGTTGTACTCTTCTAATTATTTATGAATTTATAAGCGTTTAATTAGATTCGTGTGATTCCCTGATAAAAGGCCTTGTATGCTTTGTAAGTCATATAAAGATCTACCTTGCTGATTAATTCAATCGGTGCATGCATACTTAACATCGGTGTGCCACAATCTACAACCTCTGCTCCATAATTAGCTAATATATATGCGATGGTACCACCACCACCTTGGTCAACCTTTCCTAGCTCTCCAACCTGCCAGGTGACATCACTGCTATTAAATATCGATCTCACTTCTGATAAAAATTCAGCATTGGCATCATTAGAGCCTGATTTTCCCTTTACACCAGTGTATTTTGTCAGGGTCACACCTTTACCAATAAAGGATGCATTGCGTTTGTCTAATACATCAGGAAAGTTAGGGTCAAAGCCAGCTGTCACGTCACCTGATAGCACCTTAGAATTGCTCATAGATCTACGCAAACCTAGATAACTGGTTGTTCCTTCTAAATTCAGTAGCTCTGCCACAACATTTTCAAAGAACATGGATTCCATTCCTGTATTACCCATGCTCCCCACCTCTTCTTTATCAACAAAGAGCCCAACAATTGTATCCTTCGGATTTGAGATTTCAAGAACAGCCTGGCATGCAGCAAAGGAGCAAACACGATCATCATGTCCATGGGCTGCAATCATGCTTCTATCCAGTCCTACATCTCTAGACTTTCCGGCTGGTACAATTTCAATCTCAGCCACTGTAAAGTCCTCCTCGTCTATTCCATACTTTTCATTTAATAGATCCAGTATATTTAATTTTACTTTCTCGTCAATGTCATCCCCTTGATAGGGAATATTACCAATAATCACATTAAGTTCTTCTCCAGTAATACCTTCCCCCATTTTTTTAGCCATTTGATCCTTGGCCAAATGTGGAAGCAGATCTGAAATATAAAAGACCGGGTCTTGGTCATCTTCTCCAATCACAATTGAAAGCTTTTCGCCATTTTTCTTAATCAAGACACCATGTAATGCCAATGGTGTCGCTACCCAGTGATATTTTTTCACGCCTCCGTAGTAGTGTGTTTTTAAAAGTGCTAGACCCCCCTCTTCATAAAGGGGAACTGCCTTTAAGTCTAGCCTTGGGGCATCCAAATGGCTCCCGATAATCCTCATACCCTTTTCTAGTCCTTCATTTCCAATCACAAATAAAGCAACGGCCTTGCCTTTGTTTTCTGCATAAATTCTATCTCCAGGCTTAACAATTCCTCTGCCCATCACTTCATCTAATGAAACAAACCCCCGCTCTCTCGCCTGGGCAATGATTTCATCTACACATTCTCTTTCCGTCTTCCCCTGATCCATAAACTTTTTATAGATTTCACCAAACTCAAAAACCCGCTCTAGCTCGCCATCCGCCAATTGTTCCCAAGCATTATAAGACATTTTAGTCAACTGCTCTTGTCGTTTTTTACCTGATATTCTTTCCGCCATAAAGATCACTCCTTGAATATAGTGTGTTGGAATACTTATAGATTGCTTTCATGAAGCCTTTACTCTCTTTTATTGTCAAGAAGGGTATAAATCATACTTGTCCACTATATTTTCTTTATATTATGCTTATAAGCGTAGATTGCCGCTTGTGTTCGATCATTGACATGAATCTTCTTGAATATGTTAGACACATGATTTTTAACAGTTTTTTCACTAATAAATAAATTACTGGCAATCTCTTTATTGTTCTGTCCTTCTGCAATCAATGTAAGTACTTCATATTCTCGTTTTGTTAATTTCCCTTCTCTAGGCTCTTTATCATGATGATCGTCTCTTCTATTAAATTCTTTGACTAACTGTGAGGCCAGGCTTGGATGAATATAAGACTCACCCATTGCCACATCGCGAATGGCCTTAATTAGGCTATCACTTTCTGCATCCTTAAGTACATAACCATTTGCACCTAAATTAATGGTTTCAAATAAGTATTCACGATCCTCATGAAATGTAAGCATAATCACTTTAGTTGTTTTATCCATATCTTTTAACCTTCTTAGGACCTGGATCCCATTTAGTTTTGGCATATTAATATCTAATAGGATCACATCTGGACAGACTTGCTTTACTTTTTCCAGTGCTTCTTCCCCATCACCAGCTTGACCAATTACTTCCATATCCTTTTCTAGTTCTATTATTTGCTTTAGTCCTTGTCTCATCAAAGAATGATCATCAACAAGTAATATTTTAATTTTTTTCATTAGAACCCCTCCTCTACTTCATTCGAAATATAAATCATTAACTTTGTCCCTTGATTTATTTTGCTTTTAATATTAATTTTTCCATCTAAGAGCCCAACACGCTCCTTCATATTCAACAAACCAAATCCACCCTCATAATTTTGTGGTACTTTAATATTTTCGGTATCAAATCCAATGCCATTATCTTGAACATGTAATCGGATATCAGTTTGGGTAATTTCAATTTTTATATTAATGTTAGTTGCTCTTGCATGTTTTCTAACGTTATTTAAAGCCTCCTGAATAATACGGAAAATCGATAGATTTTTAATGGAGTCTTTAATCGGATCTTCAGACAATATGTTTAATATCATATTAATCTGAGTCTCTTCTTCAAAGGTTTCAACATATCGCTTCAAGGTCGGAATCAGTCCAATATCATCTAAGGACATGGGTCTTAGATTATAAATAATTTTTCTGATATCCTTAATACCATCTCGTAGTATCTTTTTTAAATTTTGAATTTCTTCTCTACTTTTTTCTAGGTCAATATCCATTAGTTTTTCGCATATCTCTGCCTTAATCACAACATTGGCCAAAGATTGAGCTGGCCCATCATGGATTTCTCTAGCCACTCGATGTCGCTCCTCTTCTTGCACTCGAATAATTCTTCGCCCTAAAAATTGCTTTTCTTGCATATCTTCTAATGTATGGGATATATCCTGAAGGTTGCCACTTAAAAAGTCAAGTGCAATACCAATTTTAAAGGCAAGGTTTTCTGCCCTTTGTAATCCTTCGTAGGCACTTTTCAGTCTCATTTCTAAATCTGAACGTCTTTTAATCAGATCCTTTTCTTCTTGTCTTTTTAAAATCAAATGAATTTGGATGGCATTTGCCTTTTCATAGGCTTCTTTTATATCCTCCTCTGCATACTTAGAGAATTCTTTACTTACTAAAACCAGTTTTCTTCTACTTTGTCGTTCTAATAATTCTAGGTGATCCACTTCTTTTATTAAGTGGCTAGCCTTTTCCTTCATTTCTTTTAATTCCTGCTGTAAATCATGGCATTGTTTTCTGGCGTTTTCTGCAATCTCAAAGACCTCAGATTTCCCATCTTCAATGGTATCCACTGTTTTTTGTAATATTTCGTTTATTTTTTTTGGACTAAACTGATCGTTTGACATCTTATCACACTCCATTCACAACACCTACATAATTCGCCATAATGAGACATGTTTCCTTTATTTATAGATAATATTTAAAAATATCAAGCATTATAGTAGGATTTACCCATATCTTATTATAATACGTAATTAAACATAAATCTCAGTAATTTAGTAATACATCAAAACAGAGGATTTACAAGCACCACAGAACAAATTTACCTTGACAAATAAATAAGAGAGCCCCAGGGGCTCTCTTATTTATCTTATTGTCCCATTTCACTTACTTAATTTCATAATCAGCTAGATACCATTGTTGATTTTTTCTTCTCATCTGGATCTCATAGGTTACTTCTTCAACATAAACATCTTCATAGCTTTCTACTTCCCAAAAAATCGTCACTTCGCCAACCATATTATGTGCCTTAAGCTGAGTGACTGTAAATTCTTTAATCTCCATATATCGAATTGCTTCGTATGAAGTGGGTTCTCTTAATATTTGTTCAAAAATATTTAAGTCCATTGTCAGTAGTGGATCAACCATTAGATTCTTTAAGTCTCTTTCAAATTCTTGCTTTGTACCATACTGTCCATGGATGATCCCATTCCAAATTTCTGTTCGTTTCTGAAAAACAAACTCAAATTCCTCTTGAATGTTTTCAATTGCCCCTCCATTTGGGTCTAAGAATGCAAAAATTTCGTAATCATTAACAAATAATAAAATAATAAGCAAAAAAAATATTATCCCCTTTTTCATTGGTCTCCTCCTTTGTTAGATGAAGTAAAACATCAATCATAAGTTGATGATGGTATGTTTTCTCCAGTAATCCATTGATAAAAGTGTCTATCTAGATTATAAACGAAGGGGGCCGAAAAATTTAGTTCTTTATGGAGGACAAATCAAAAACCACTCTACATATAGTGCCTTTTTTTGATTTACCTCTACAATATACCATATATTGTAGAGGTATATGCAAGCTTTCGCTATAGTGACTTGACTGTTTCTTTTTCTTCTTCATTTAAAACTTGCTTTAAGTCTAGTAAAATAATCATTCGTTCTTCTAATTTACCAATACCACTGATAAATTTATGCTCAATACTTGAGAGCAACTCTGGTGTTGGATCAATATCCTTTTCATCAATGGTTAATACTTGAGATGCATCATCTACTAAAAAGCCGACCTGTCTCTCTTCTAAATTAATGATGACAATTCTTGTGTCACTTGTTACCTCATGGGCAGGTAAGTCAAATTTCTTTCTTAAATTAATAATAGGTGTGACACTACCACGATAATTAATAATTCCCTCTACAAATTTTGGAGCATGAGGTACCTTTGAACTTTCTTTGTATTCACCAATTTCTTTAACGTACATAATATCGACACCATATTCTTCTGTGTCTAATTTAAAAATAACATATTGATTTTCTGCCACATAAACTCCTCCTCGTTATCTACGGATTCTTCTCTCTATATCTTATTCTATATATTCCTTTGTTTTCCTGTCTAATTCTACAAATTAAGACAAAAAAACAAAAAAAGTAGAAAGAGGCATTGCTTCTTTCTACTAATCAACGATTTCAATACAATCCAACTTTTGCTTAAAGGATTTTCTAAAAGAATTAATATATTCTTTTCTTAAAAGTGCTCGTTCCTCTTGCTCAGCTACTGTCAAATCTCTCTCTTTAGAAATCTTAGCCAACACATTAATACGAGCTATTTTTTCCGCTGATACCATTTTCATAACACTCCTTACTCTCTTCAGTTCTTTATCTACTCCTTAGTGTACCATAAAAATACCCTTTGCTAAAGGGGTATTTTAAATTTCCTCTCTAGTCCTCTTCTTTATCTAAACCTCCTTCGGATTCCACATTGCTAGGCATTGCCTCTTCTTCTTTGCTTTGGCCTTGAATATTTCCTACGGCCTTAATAATTTGCATCATTTGCATTAATGAGTCTCGTTGCTCTGGTTCAACCAAAGGACTGATCATTTCAATTAAATCAGTTTCATCAATCTTTCCCTTGCTCTCAATGGATGTAATTAATTTAAGCATACTCATCATCTTTCTTAGTTCCGTTGTTCGGACTTTCACATCACCCTCTAATAGATGTTCAAATGCCTCAACATAGCCTTGTATTTCTCCAATCACATTGCCGCTTCCGCCACCCTGTTTCATTTGTGACAGTTTATCTGAGGTTGCTCTAAGCTTCAAATCTAAATCTACGGCTTTATGTACTGCTCTTCTCTTATCTTCTTCAATAAACTCACTTAAATCCATCAACATATTTCTTTTCCTATCTTCAAAACTTAAGGAATGATATTGTACACCTGCGTTTTGATGTTGAGGGCTCTCTGATAGTCTTTTCACATTGGCAATAACCTGCAAAATAATTTCTGCCCGATGCACAATCGACTGTTCCTCAGGTACCATATATCCTTTAATGCGATTTAATAACCTTGCCTTTTTCTCCAAAGTACTGACGTCAACTTCTCCCATCTCCAATTTACCCGTGCCCCTTTTAAATAAAAAGAGACCAGACATCAAAAATAAAAACCAAGTCCATGGCTGCTGACTTTGATCTATTTTCTGAGACTCATTGTTTTGTCTCTGATATTCACTCATCGGATTCCCCCTCTATCCTTTTATACTTAATGTATATTCAATTACCTTGAATTTATTAAGACTTTAAAATTCTTTTTCTTTATCACTTATTTTAGTATCATATTTGCCCTCCCTTGCATACTTTATAAGGACGGTATTTGTCATATGGTTAATTTATATAAAATTTCAATCTATTACAGGAGGGAAAATAATGAATTCTAAAAAACTCAATGATCTTTTAAAAGCAGCCAGGTCCGGGGACTATAAAAAGCTACAAGAAGTAAAAGAGATGGCTTCCGAAGAAGATTATCAAAAAGCAGTGGAACTCTTTAATCAGTATGGCGATAAATCTGAAGAGGAAATCATGCAGGAACTAGGTAAGCTGAGGCAAATTGTTCCAAATCAAGAAGAAATCATAAAATCAATCAAGCCCTTCCTCAATGCAGAGCAGCTAGAAAAGCTAGATCGTGTTTTAAACTATTTAGAAGAAGTGGAAGTCGAGGAAGAATAAGGCACACTAAAAAAAGTGCTACAGAATTGACTGTAGCACTTTTTATGTTTTCCTATATGACCCTGCCTTTATCTACTACCAGTTTGCCATTTTTCAGCACTTTATCCACATGGTTAATCCCAAAGTGGTATGGAATATAGTTAATATTCGGTGCATTAAAGATAACAACATCAGCTTTTTTCCCAACCTCTAGACTACCAATGTCACCCTGACGATCCACCGCAGCAGCCCCATTAATTGTTACCGCAGTGAACACTTCCTCTGGTGTCATTTTCATGGCCAGGCACCCAAGAGTCATTATAAACTGAATGTTCTCTGTTGGACAGCTTCCAGGGTTATAGTCTGTTGAAAGCGTAATGGGAACGCCATAGTCAATCATTTTTCTAGCCTGTGCATATTTCCCTACCATTAGGTTAAAGGAGGTTCCAGGAAGCAATGCAGCGATCACCCCTGCCTTTGCCATTTTCTTCATGTCCTCTTCACTAGTCACCATTAAATGCTCTGCAGTTATTGCACCCATTTCAGCAGCCAACTCTGCACCACCTAGTGCTTCAATTTCGTCGACATGGATTCTCAACTTTAATCCAGCCTCCCTTGCTGCCTCTAGCACCCGTCTTGATTGTGCCACAGTAAATACACCCTTTTCACAAAAAACATCACAGAACTCTGCCAGGCCTCTTTCCACAACAGCCGGAAGCATTTCATCAATGACAATATCCACAAATACATCTGGATCTTCCTTATATTCCATTGGGATGGCATGTGCTCCCATGAATGTAGGTACCAAATCACAAGGATGCTCCTTATTGAGCTGCCTAATGACTTCTAATTGTTTTAATTCGGTTTCAGTGTTCAGTCCATAGCCGCTTTTCACCTCTACAGTTGTGACCCCGAAGGACAGCATCTGATCTAGGCTTCTTTTTCCCTGTTGCATTAATTCCTCTACTGTGGCTTTTCTCGTTGCTTTAACTGTGCTTAAAATCCCTCCCCCTTGGGCAAGAATATCCAAATAAGGGACCCCATTTAACTTTAATGCCAATTCATTTTCCCGAGAACCACCATGTACTAAATGCGTATGGGGATCAACCAAACCAGGGGTCACGGTTTTTCCTTTCCCATCTATGACCATTGTATTCTTCCCAATTTTCAAGTTCTCCTCCATTAGACCACTTCCAACCGCAACAATTTTATCGCCTTTAATTGCAATCCAGCCGTCCTCTATCAAGTGAACCTCTCGCATATCCTTACCCCTTCGTGGTCCATTGCTTCCTTTCATTGTAACCATCTGAGAGATGTCTTTAATCAACACATCTACCATCATACATTTTCCCCTCCTCATATATAAAATCTGCCTCTCTTTAGCAAAATTTCATCTCGGGGGTATCCAATCCCCACCTGACTTTTCGATGTTTCAGCTTACTAAAATGAGTTCACGTATCTACAGTATTGATACCACTTTTTCCACTTCATCAACAATTTTATGGTTAAAAACCAGTTCCGCACAACGATTCATATCTACATACATCACACGATCCTCGTCTAAATGTGCTACGCTTTTTCTGATGGTGTCATATGCCCTACGTGTTCCTATTCCTAATTCATATCCGTCGTAGAATTCAACAGCTTGACTGGCAGCCATGAGCTCTACACCTAAGACATTAACAGTATTTTCATAGATTGAACGTGCTTTCCGTGCTGCAATTGTTCCCATAGAAACATGATCTTCCTGATTAGCAGATGATGGAATTGAATCAACACTTGCAGGATGTGCCAATATTTTATTCTCAGAAACTAAGGAAGCAGCCGCATATTGTGTAATCATAAATCCTGAATTTAGCCCTCCTTTAGCCGTTAAAAAGGCCGGGAGTCCACTTAGCTGTGGGTTCACGAGTCGTTCGATACGTCTTTCAGATACATTGGCTAGCTCAGCAATAGCAATTCCTAAAAAGTCAAAGGTTAAGGCCATAGGCTGTCCATGGAAATTGCCTCCAGAGATCACCTCATCTTCCTCTGGAAAAATCAATGGATTGTCAGTGGCTCCGTTAATTTCAATATTAACTTTGTCCACAGCATACATAATGGCATCTCGACTGGCACCATGAATCTGAGGAATACATCTTAAGGTATAAGCATCCTGTACCCGCACTTCTCCTTGACGTGTTATCAAAGTACTTCCTGCCACAAGATTCACGATGTTTTGAGCAGTTTGTTGCTGCCCTTGATGGGGTCTAACCCGATGTACCTTATGATCAAATGCATCAATAATTCCCCTTTGGGCTTCCAATGTCAATGCTCCTGCAATGTCAGCTAACTTGATTAGTTTTTGACAATCATAGATTAACAGTGCACCAATAGCCGTCATGACTTGGGTTCCATTGATCAATGCCAACCCTTCCTTTGCACTTAATACAACCGGAGGAATTCCCGCTTTCTCCATTGCTTCCTTACCCGACATTTTATTTCCTTTATATGTTGCTTCTCCTTCTCCCATCATCACTAAAACCATATGGGCAAGGGGCGCTAAATCTCCGCTAGATCCTAATGACCCTTTTTCTGGTATAATAGGATGCACGCCTTTATTTAACATGTTTATTAATGTCTCCAATGTATTTGGACGAACACCTGAGTATCCCTTGGCTAAGGCGTTGGCTCTTAGTAACAGTACGCCTCTAACCACCTCTTCTTTCAAAGGCTCTCCCACACCGCAGGCGTGACTAATGATTAAGTTTCGTTGTAGCATTTCAGTTTGATCCTTTGAAATAGCCACATCACTAAACTTACCAAATCCAGTTGTAATCCCGTAGACAACCCGTTCCTCCTCCACATAACGTTCCACTACTTTCCGTGTATTGGCTACTCGTACCATGGCTTCAGGCTCAATTGTAATGGAGCAATATTCTCTAGCAACCATAATCATTTCTTCTAGGGTCAAATCATTTCCATTTATACTCACTTTTTTCACGATAATCCCTCCAAACTTTATTTGCTAAATGCATAATTGAAATATTTTTGATATATTTTAAATATTCTAGCTTAACAGACGATTTTCCTTCTTAATTTCAATTTTTTTATAAGTCTTCAAATTATTTTAGTAGTTTATCTGATTAAAGCTTTGCCGTGCTAATAGGTATTATGTACGATGCCCATGTTGATTATTGATTTAATGGGTGAAATGTAAAAACAAAAATCCAAGCAGATATGCTTAGATTTTTGTTTTTGTATTTAATTATATTTAGTTTGTTATTCGAAGCTTCTTTTTATTCGATCATAGATTTGTTCTGCTGATTGTCCCCTAGCAGTAATGACAGGAGCCTTGGTTACAGCGTTCTCCATGCCTAGCATATTACTATCTTGTCCTGTTACGATCACAGCATCATAGCTATCTAAGTTCGCATTTTCACGGAGCTCCTCCACTTGAAATCCTTGTTCCTGCAAATATGTTTTCACATCGCCTAATGAATTTTCTATAGCCACTTTTCTTTTCACAAAATACACCTCCCAAAATTTAATTCATTTTTAGTTTGATTCTCGTTTTATTATTGAACTTTGGGAGGTATATTATTCAGTTTAGAATCTGCCACGCTAAAGGATTTACTTTTCTTCCATATTATCTAGAGATTTTTGATAGATCAAAGAAATTCCTTGTAAAACAGAATCTCGTTGTTCTGAGGAAACATCTAGCAACACTTCTTCTAAATAATTTCTTCTGGCATGAAGCACTTGGTTAATGATTTCATGTCCATTATCTAGAACTACAATACGCACAACTCTTCTATCCTTTTCATCACGTGCCCGTTTAACTAGGTCATTTTTTTCCATCCGGTCTACTAAATCAGTAATTGTACTGCAGGCTAAGAACATTTTATTGCTTAGTTCTCCAATTGTCAGACTATCCTCACTGATTAAATATTGTAACGCTTGAAATTGAGGAGGCGTAATTTGAAAATCCGTTAGAATTTCACGCCCCTTTTGCTTAATAACAGTACATAAGTATCTTAGTTCTTTTTCTATTTCTATGATTCGCTCATCATGTTCTTTTTTATTCATCATTACCTCCTACATGGATTAATCGAAATTTGTATTTTCCATCTTCTCTATAGCTCTATATTACCACAGATACGCAATTTTAAAAAATGAGTAGCCTCTCTCAATCAACTCTTTCTCCATTTCTCCGTATGTTCACAACTTTTTCTAGAAAATTTTAGGTGAAAAGCAGGTTTTTAGATTTTTTTATAGAATCTTTTTAGGTCAGACTTATTAACGAAAGGATGAGATCATGTTGTTTGGAGAATTTAAACATTTCGCGCGCCCAAAAAAGAAAAAAATCACATTAATAGTCATCCCGGATGCAACAAAAGAGGTCAAGCAATACGCCTTATCCCTTTGGGTCCCACCATTGATTTTCTCAAGTTTCATCATTCTGTTAATCTGTACTGTTTTATTTTCCAGTGTCATTAGACAAAACAATCTGGAAGCTGCCAGTTTTAAAAACGAAATCCATTCTTTAGAGGAGATCAATTTTGTCCAAGCTTCAGAAATGGCCCTCTTACAAGAACAATCCTTTCAAATCCAAGAAAGGCTTTCCGGTCTAGATGATCTTCAAAATAAGGTTTTAGATATGGTTGGACTTGAAACAGATCATGTCACCAGTGAGCCTGAAGTTTCTTTTATGGTTTCCAGATCCGACCTACGAACTTCCTTTACAAGCTACACCTCCGATGAACTGGAGCATTTAGAACAATTGATTGAAAGTCAAAAGGAGAGTATGCACAGCTTAATCGACAACGTAGAAGAGCAGTTACAGTATATCGACGCAGTTCCTAATCTCATGCCTGCTACAGGTAGAATTTCCTCTTCCTTTGGATATCGAAACAGTCCCTTTGGAAGTCGAAGGGAATTTCATCAAGGAATCGACATTGCTAACCAATCAAATACAAGTATCCTTGCCTCCGGTAGTGGTATCGTTACTTATTCAGGATACAATGGTGGCTATGGTAATATGATTATTATCAACCACGGATATGGTTATACATCAGTCTACGCACATAATAGAGAAAATCTGGTGTCCCAGGGAGATTCAGTAGAAAAAGAGGAATTAATTGCTAAAATGGGAAGCACTGGACGTAGTACTGGCCCCCATCTCCACTTTGAGATCCGCTACAATGGGACGCCCGTAAACCCACTTTCCATAATTAAATAAGTACTTTATTAAATTACGCCATAAGGAGGCACTCTATGTTTAGTAAAAAGCAGGAAGTTCAATATGAAAAATTTGATACACTCATCGGCAAAAATACTTCATTTGTGGGAACCTTTCATGCAGAAGGCACCGTTCGTATCGATGGTAAGATCGATGGTGAAATCAATGTCAAAGGCGATATTTTCCTTGGTGAAACCAGTCTGATCACAGGTAATGTTAATGGTAGTAACGTTTTATTAGCTGGAAAGGTAGAAGGGAATGTTCATACCTCAGAGCAGTTAAGAATCACTGCTACTGGTATACTTTGTGGCGATATCGAAGTTAAATCATTTATTGTGGATGAAAATGCACAATTTCATGGAAATTGTAAAATGATTGAAACCCAAAGTAAAAGTCAGGAAAAACAGAAAGCCTAGGATAGTGGTCCTAGGCTTTTTCCATCGTATCATCTTACTTTAGTTGACTTTAATAATGTACGCCTTCAGGTACAAGGATTGTCAACGCTTCTTTGTTTACTTTGAATGTCATGGGCAGTAGCTCTCCCTCTTCCCCATCAATGTCAATGTGTAAGGGCTCCTTGCTGTGTATCCTTATCTTTTCAACTTGAATGTATTTTAAGATAGGTTGCTCTTTTGGTCTCCCAGTTATGGCGTTAAAAAAAAGCTTTGTCACATCTAAAACTTGACCTCTTTCTACAATTAAAAGGTCAAACTTTCCATCATTAAGTCTAGCATTGTGGGCCACATGTTTAAACCCTCCCACATTAGGGCTATTTGTCATGAAAAAGAATAATACTTCCTTTTCATATATTTCCTCTCCAATCTGAAACTGAATGTCTAAAGTCTCAAACAATTGTTTTGGAAATTCCTTGATTCCCTCCATATAATAAGCAAGCTTCCCAAATACTGTCTTGGCTTCAGTAGAAACATTATGGGCCACATTGGGTAATAATCCTCCTGCAATCACATTAATAAAATAGCGCTCTCCTGCTTTTCCTACGTCAACATTGAGACGATGTCCCGCTACAATCATACGTGCAAAGTCTTCTGGTTTTTTAGAGATTTGTAGGTGACTGCCAAAGTCATTAACCGTCCCAGCGGGATAAATGGCTAAGGGACATTGCTTTTCACAGCTCATCATACCATTGACCACTTCATTGACAGTCCCATCACCACCAACCGCAACAATAAGGTCCCATCCTTCTTGACAGCTTTGGTAGGCTAGCTCCTCGGCATGACCTGGTCCTTGTGTGGCAACAGAATCAACTTCCTCATGATATTGTTTTACTAAAACCTCCACCAACCTAGGTATATTTTTTTGAACCATTTGTCTTCCTGCTTTAGGATTGTAAATGATCTTAATTTTTTTCATTGTTTCCCCCCTGATTAGCTCCTCGGCCTTATAAAATCGGTTTATAGTGTTCAAAGGATTCTTTCTTTTTACTTTCCTTTATTAATAGCTTTGAGATTATTTTACCCAATTTTTCAATACCCACCTCAATCTCATCCTTAGATACCGCAGCAATGCTTAATCTTAATTGTCCAAAATCTTCTTTTCCTAGAAAAAACAGATGCCCAGGTGCAAATACAATATTTTCCTTTAATGCTTCTTCATATAATTTCTTAGGAGAAATGCCTTGGGGTAGTGTCAACCAGAAGTTGACCCCCCCTTTAGGGAGTAAACACTGTACTTCCTTGGGCATCTCTCTCTTTAGACTTTGAACCATACAATCAAAGCGTTCCTTGTATTGCTCTTCCATGTAGGATAAATGCCCTTGCCATATGCCCTTCTCAAGATAGAGGGCGAAAGCTCTCTGCAACAGCCCTGGTGTTGAGATATCCGATGAATGCTTGGCTACAATCAGTTGATCATAGAACCGTGATGGGATCACAAGAAAGCCTAATCGCAATCCAGGCATAAATATTTTAGAAAAACTTTTAATATAAATCACCTGCTGATGTACATCTATGGCTTTTAATGTTTGATTATTCATAGAATAAAAGTTCAGCTCACTTAAGTAATCATCCTCTACTACCACCACTTGATACTTCCTGCAAATCTCAAGTATTTTCTGTTTCTTCTCTCCACTATAGGAGATACCCGTTGGGTTTTGAAAGTTGGGCATGATATAAATTAATTTGGGTCTATGGATAATTATTTTCTTTTCTAGCTCTTCTAATAGAATCCCATCTTCCTCCAAGGCGATATCAACAATTTTAGCTCCCCTAGAGCGAAATGCTGCAATGGCACCAGTATAGGAAGGACTTTCTACAATAACCGTATCACCGTAGTTCAATATCCCTTTAGCAATCAGATCAATTCCTTGCTGGGCTCCAGAAATTACTTGTATATTATCAATTTCCGTATCAATTCCATAGGATTGTATGTATTTTTTTAATATTTCACGCAAGGGGTAATATCCTTGGCTTTCTTGATATCCGAATGCATACCCTTTATCACGATCTAGTACTTCATTCAAAACTGCCTTGAAGTCTGCAACAGGAAAGAGTTCTGGCATAGGTGTGGCACTTGCAAAATTGATCATATTTTCCCCTACCTGTATATACCCTTGATCAATTAATGAAAACCCCTCTTCCTCTGGGACCCCTATCATTTTTTCCTTTGACCCTAAGATTTGCGGGGAAACATAGGTGCCACTTCCTATTTTTTTATATACAAATCCTTCTTTTTCAAGAATGTCATAGGCATTAACTACCGTAACCACATTGATACTTAATGCTTTAGCTAGCTTACGAATAGGCGGAAGTCGTTGATCTCCCTTTATATTATCCTTTAAAATAAGTGTTTTCAATGCCTTATATAGCTGAATGTAAAGGTGTTGAGAATCTTCCTTATCTAATTTTATTTCTCCATAGAACTCCATATACATTCCCCTTATATTTTTGTTTCGATACAATTGTATTATATCATAAAACAAACAGCTTGATACACCCTTGATAAAAATATAGCAACACTCCCTGAAGTCGTTATTCTATACGCAAGAATGCCCAGCAACCGCGACGTAAATCTTACGCAAGGGTGCTAGGCTCCTGGAGCAATAAAGAAGATGAGGGTTTTCCATCAATCTCAAGTATGGTTGTGGTGCCTGCCTTTATTCTTGTCTATATTTGTCTGCTAAGGCCTGAAGCTTATGTGCTTGCATGCCACTCTCTTCTGCAAAGGATTTAAAGGCTTCCAATACCTCTTGGTCTTCAACATGCTTTGAAAACATTTCAAAATCTCTCACCATCTCCTGTGCATCTAAAAGCTTCTTTGTGATTATGTCTCTAGTATTCATGTTCATTCTCAACACCTCCTCACTGTTAGTTTGCTAATTATAATAAGAATTATGCAGTTTCTCTACCTCATGTTGATAAATCATCAGCATCTCTTCTGCCTTTTCACGCTTCAATTTTTTCCCCGCAGCTTCCGTCTCAAAAAAACGTTCTGGAATTTCAATCTGATCTAATGAAAATCCCATTTGCTTCTTTAATTCATTTTTCTCTAAGAATGTTTTAATGGCCATCTCTTTAAGCTGTTCTTCATTATATTGATAACCAATACTCTCTAATGCTTGGACAATCGTTGGATAATCATATATCTTTCTGGCAAACAAACAGATAACAAGACTGTTGAGTAGATTTCTATCAATTTCTTCTTCTATTAGCTTTTCAACCATTTGCTTTATCTGGGAATCATCCATTTCTTGATCAACTGCATATCCTGCATTATCCAGATGGGAATGTCTAGCACCCACAGCCTGACCAACGATATTGCCATACCCCGTATGATATCCTGCCACTTCATTTTTTCCTAAAACCATGGCATATTCTCTTCCACCGTATAATTTAGACAAAAAATCAGTTCCTTCTTTTGCTGATTCATAAAAAATATTGGGTTGCGTGACTAAGTAGCTAATCATTTTTTCATAGATCCTTACTTCTCCAAAATGTGGGACCACAATGGTCTCTTCAGCACTTAATCGTTTTTTATCATAGGCTTCAGTCATCCAAGCAAGAAGCACTCCCGTTGTAATGGCATCGAGACCAGCTTCCTCAACTGACTGAATCAATGTTAACACACCATCTAGATCCAGTATTCCCAACATAGTCCCCAGTGCATAGATTAATTCATGATCATAGGAAATTGTACTACTTCCATATTCATGAGGTTCTCCAAATTGTTTCCGCAAAAGTGCAATATGGATGCATCCAATGGGGCACCCACTACAGGCAATTTTTTTGATTAACCGCTCCTTTGCAAAGCGCTCTCCACTAATTTCATTGGCGTGAACCGACTGATTCCTTTGAAGATTGTTAAAGGGTAGTGCTTTCATATCATTCAACACATTAATATTAATCGAAGTTCCTATTCCATGATATTTTTCCATTAAATCCGTTTCCGTTACCTTGTGATAGATTTCTTGGTACACAGCTCGATATTTTTCTTTATGTTCAATGGGATGTCCTTTTTTTCCTTCTACAACAATGGCTTTTAGACCCTTACTTCCCATAACGCATCCCAGTCCCAATCTTCCAAAATGCCTAAAGCTATCTACGGTAACAGAGGCATATTTCACACCCCGCTCCCCCCCTGGACCGATTACCATGATGGATCGAATCCCCCACATTCCCTTCTGCTCATGTAGCAGTCGGGTTGTTTCATCTATTTTCAAACCCCAAAGGGCTGATGCTTCTTTAAAGTGTACCTTTTCCCCATCTATATGAATATAAATGGGTGTTTGGGAGCTTCCTACCATGACAATGGCATCTATCCCTGCTCCCCCCATGGCCATAGCTAATCTTAACCCGCCATAGCTCTCCCCTAGTTCTCCTGTCAAGGGAGACTTGAACATGGTACAGGCCTTGGTGACAACTGGAAATATGGTATTCATGGGTCCTTTTGTCACGATAATTGGCTGCTCAGATGCCAATGGTTCTCCCCGTAGTTTGCAATATTCCTTGAGAAGCTGGGTTCCCAAAGAAACACCCCCTATATAATCCATTAGATCCTTCCTAATCAATAATTGACTGGTTCTACTACTTAAGTCAATGTACAAAAGACGGATTCCCTCTTCTCTCATATCCTTGCCTCCATGGAAATGACTTGATGTGGACATCTTCTAGCACATATGCCACATTGCCGACAGATGATTGGTTTTTTTGTCTCATAATCAAATTTTATTGCTTGGGCAACACAATTCAATTGACATTTTCTGCAGCCTGTACACTTTTCTTCATTAAAATGTACGCCTCCACCTTCTCTGAACTCCAAGGCCCCTTCAGTACAGGCCTGTGCACAGGAGGGAATCATACAGCCATGACAAATGTTCACCACAACTCGTCCCTGATAGCCTCCACTTGTTTTAACCGTCAAGGCACTTTTCCCTATAAAAAAATCTTCATAAACCGAAGTCGAACAGGCTAACATACATGAGTAACAGCCAATGCATTGCTCAATTGCGTTAATCTGTAATCTTTTTGTATTTTCTTGCTTTCGTGTCTGTTCCATCTGTTCTCCCCCATTTCTTTAGCATTAATGTTGATATCTTCATTGATAAATGAGTATACAACATATATTTTTGTTATATAATGAATCTTATAGATTATTTATATAATTGATAGTAGACTTACTTATAAATGGGTAGTCATATCAATAGCATTTCATTCCACTATTATTTCCGAGGTGTTTTCGATTATACCTCAGTACAGAACAAAAATGACAGAGGAATTGTTTTGCATACATTAAAAAGTTAGGTAATCTAAATTTTATCGAGGTGAATGATATGTCAACTTTTAGGGCTTTAAAACCATTTATTATCAAAAATAAGTGGTACTATATCTTGGGAATTTTGTGGCTTTTATTCGTAGATGGTCTTCAGCTTTTAATTCCAGAAGTATTACGTCATTTCACAGACCGTCTTTCTGCAAACCAATTAGCTATTGGTGACCTCTTCATGTATTCACTTTACTTAGTTCTCATTGGTGTGGGAATTGCTTTCTTTAGATTTCTTTGGCGGATTTATATTATGGGAACTTCCAGAAAACTAGAATATGAGTTAAGGAACATGCTCTTTTCACACCTACAGTCATTATCCTCTAATTATTACAATCACCATAAAACTGGAGATTTAATGGCCCATGCCACCAATGATATCAATGCAGTACGAATGGCCCTAGGTCCAGGAATTGTGATGGTTACTGATGCTGTATTTATGACAGTCATTGCCATTAGTATGATGGCCCTGACGACAGATGTGCGTCTAACAGTTTTTGCCCTTCTGCCTCTTCCTTTTTTAGCCATTACCATCGCTAAAATGGGTAAGGTAATCAATCATCGCTTTAAGTCAGTTCAAGAGGCCTTCTCCTTTATGACGGATACTGTGCAGGAAAATCTAGCTGGGATTCGTGTTGTGAAATCCTTTGTTCAAGAGGATGCGGAAATCCATAAATTTCAAGAAAAAAATCAGCTACATTTTGATCGTAATATGAACCTCGTTAAGCTCTTTGGTCTGTTTCATCCCTTTGTTCAGTTTATCTCATCATTGAGCTTCTTAATTGTTATTTTTTATGGGGGTAGGCTAGTCATCTATGGTGATATCTCTTTAGGAGATTTTATTGCTTTTAATACATACTTAGGCCTTCTGATCTGGCCCATGATGGCTATGGGATGGGTGATCAATATCCTCCAAAGAGGAGCCGCTTCCATGGAGCGCATCAACAAAATTCTCAATTCAAAACCCGAGATCACAGACCAGCCCCAGGCTCAGCCCTTAGAATTCGTTCAAGGTAAAATTGTGTTTGATCGTGTGTCCTTCAAATATCCTAAAAGTGATGAGTATGCTTTAAGGGATTTTTCTTTAACCATAGATTCAGGCAAGAAAATTGGAATTATCGGTCGAACCGGTAGTGGCAAAACCACCATCGCTAGTTTACTACTTCGTCTATACGATATTGATGAAGGAAAAATTTTGATCGATAACCGCCCCCTTGCTGATATTACTTTAAAATCCCTACGGGATACCATTGGGTATGTTGATCAAGATAGCTTTCTATTTTCCACCTCCATTTCTGAAAACATTGCCTTTGGCAAAGATAGCTATCTACAAGAAAAAGTAGTCCATGTAGCTAAAATTGCTCAGGTCCACAATAATATTATGGATTTTCCTAAGCAATATGAAACATTTGTCGGTGAACGAGGTGTCACCTTATCAGGAGGCCAAAAACAACGTATTTCTATGGCTAGGGCCCTGATAAAGGATCCTAAAATTCTTATTTTAGATGACTCACTTTCAGCCGTGGACACTGATACAGAAGAAAAGATTTTAGCTGGTCTAGCTGAAGAAATGAAAGAAAAAACCAGTTTAGTGATTGCCCATCGGATTTCAACCATCAAAGATTGTGATGAAATCATTGTTTTAGATGAAGGTAAACTAGTGGAACAAGGAACCCATGACCAATTAGTAAAGAAGAAGGGTCTCTATTATGAGTTATACCAGAAGCAACTACTAGAGGAAAAACTAGCAGAAGAATAATAACTGGAGGTGTATGCATGAGTCAAAATCATCAAGAAGATAATTTGGGTAAAGCCTATGATAGTCGTTTGATGGCTCGCCTATTGAAATATGCCAAACCCTATTGGGCTTTGCTAATGATTTCCGTGCTATTATTAGTTTTTATTGCTGGAGTTGATTTAGCACGACCTTATTTAATTAAAATTGTCATTGATGACCACATCAATGTATATAATACCCCTGTCTTGGTTTTCAATGAATCTCCAGATGATAACCAGGCGGTATTACATGAAGGTAAGTATTATCTAAGGATAGATGACTCAGCACACTTAGAGCAGGGTCAAGAAACAGCACACTTGGTCCGTTATGAACAAAATACCTACTTAGTAGAAAATTATGTTTCATTACAGGGAAAATCTCATAGAATTGACTCTGTTGATGACGAATATATTCTTCATGTAGAAGAAAATCAGACATATCCAGCCCAGCGATTATCTAGGGAGGAAATCAGTCTCTTTAGAAATAGTGATTTTATTGCAATACGTCAATTGAGCATCATTTTTTTGGCGATTATTACATTGGGGTTTTTACTGAACTTCATTCAAGTTTACATCCTCAATTATGCCAGCAATAAGATTATCTATGAAATCCGTCAGCAGCTCTTCAGTCATCTACAGAGCATGTCCTTAGGTTTCTTTGACAAGAACCCCGTGGGTCGGTTAGTCACAAGGGTGACAAACGATACAGAAACACTTCATGAAATGTATACTAACGTCTTAGTGAATTTATTTAAAGATATCTTTTTATTGACCGGTATTGTCATTATTATGCTCCGAATGAATGTTAGATTAGCACTGATTTCCTTTACGGTGGTGCCCATCATCCTATTATCAGCTAACTTATTTCGTTCTAAAGTACGAGAGGTCTATCGTGAAGTGAGGGTCAAGATCGCTGGGATCAACTCTAGTTTAAACGAGAATATTACAGGAATGAAAACAGTCCATATCTTCAAGCGAGAACAACAGCAATTTGATGAATTTGATAAGATCAACGAAGAGCATTTAATTGCTAATAAAAAACAAATCTTTATTTTTGCTATTTTCAGGCCCTCCATGGAAATCATTCGTTCCCTTGGAATGGCTCTGATCATTTGGTACGGTGGTGCCCAAGTGGTTGGCGGAATCATGGAGTTTGGGGTTTTGTTTGCCTTTATTAATTATTTAAAGCAATTTTTCCAACCCATTAATGATTTAACGGAAAAATATAATATTCTTCAATCAGCCATGGCCTCTTCAGAGCGAATTTTCGCTTTACTAGACACTGAGCCTGAAGTTACCAATGCTGAGCATCCCGTGGAGATCAAAGGATTACAGGGTGAAATTGAATTCAAAAATGTTTGGTTTGCTTATCATGATGAGGATTGGGTTCTAAAAGACATTAGTTTTATCATTCGCCCTGGGGAATCCGTTGCCTTCGTAGGGGCAACAGGTGCAGGAAAATCCTCTATCATGAATCTCATTAACCGCTTCTATGACATTCAAAAAGGGCAAATTTTAGTTGATGGAATTGATATTCAGGATATTCCACTAGATCAATTAAGAAAAAATATTGGTATTGTATTGCAGGATGCATTTATGTTTTCAGGGACCATCAGGGATAACATTGCCCTAAATAACCGTTCCATTTCTCAAGAGGAAATCGAAGCAGTTGCCCAATACGTAAATGCCCATCATTTCATCGAAAGGCTTCCTGGAAAATATGATGAACCCGTTACAGAACGAGGCTCTACACTTTCTTCTGGTCAGAGACAATTATTAGCCTTTGCCAGGGCACTGGCCTTTGATCCATCAATTTTAATATTAGATGAAGCAACATCAAATATCGATACAGAAACCGAGGAGTTAATTCAGGATGCAGTGACAAAGTTAATCAAAAACAGAACAACCATCGCTATCGCCCATCGCTTATCTACCATCCAAAACTGCAATAAAATAATCGTTCTCCACAAGGGTCATATTCGTGAAATGGGAGATCATCAGTCCTTATTGCAAAAGCAAGGAATCTATTACAAGCTCTATCAGTTGCAATATAAAGAAAGCTTATTGCCTTCTTAATAAAACTCGGCTACAATGAAAAGGATTTTCAAGTTCCCTCTTCATTGTAGCCGAGTCTGTTTTATGGTTTTTGCAGGATGACTTTCATCATCCTTCTTTATTTTGCTATTTTTCTTGCTTTTTTGACTTTTAACACTTTTTTACGTTTTGCCTGATTTGCTATTCAACGGTGTATCTGGTGTATTATAAAATTTATTATTCATTTAGCCCCTCTTTTGCATCGCTTTAATGCACAATTCACTTCAATAAAGAATATTGATGATTGCAATCTTGCATATATTGTTTTTAACTGTTTTTTCACCCATGCATAAAACTTCTACCTAATGGTAGAAGTTTTTATATTTTTCATCTAGTTAATTGCATAAGTCATTTAGTTTTCCTGCGGTAAATGCTTTTCGTACATGTCACATTCTTCCAGGGTGCAAGAACTTAATACACAGTGTAAACAGGTCAGTACGTTGCATTGTCTCATTTCTTCCAAATTATTATCGATTCTTTGCTCGTTACTCATAAAACACCCTCCTCTTCTTTTTTATATTATATGTAACTTTATTATAAACTATGTGCAGTTATCTGTCAATTGCAATTTAAAATTATTTTAAAATCATTTTATTGTATTTCCAAAACTTTGAATTTTAAACAATCCCACTTTAGGCATAATAAGTTGAAATATTCGTCAAACTAAGAAAGATGCAGACAATCTACTTATTATGATTAGAAAGGACTGATAAAATGAGTTCTCAACAGCCCATCCATGTTTACAATGAAATTGGACAATTAAACAGTGTATTACTCCATTGTCCAGGGGCAGAAATAGAAAACATTGTTCCCGATTACCTTCGTCGACTTCTTTTTGACGAAATTGCATACTTAAAGCAAGCCAGAAAGGAACATGCACAATTTGCAGAAATCTTAGAAAATGAAAGCGTAGAAGTTCTCTACTTAACAGATCTTATGGCAGAGGTTTTAGCAGATTCTCAGGTACGCCAAGGATTTTTAGAAGACTTTATGGAAGAAGCCCGGGTGGGTACCGAAGGGTTAAGGGAAGCTTTACGAAACTTTTTTTCAGCCATGACACCTCAGGAAATGATTCGAAAATGCATTTCAGGGGTTCGAACCGATGACCTGTCAGACATCAAACCCAAATCCCTTGGTGATATGGTTAAGAACCCGTATCCCTTTTACCTTGATCCTATTCCCAATCTTTATTTCCAAAGAGATCCCTTTGCTACAATTGGAAGCGGGGTTACTTTAAATGTAATGGACAGTATCACAAGAAATAGAGAGACACTTTTCCCCAAGTACTTATTTGACCATCACCCCCGATTTCAAAATATCCCCAGATGGTACAATCGAGACAAAAGCCATCCTATCGAAGGTGGTGATCAGTTGGTTCTATCAGATAAGGTAGTGGCTATTGGTTTAAGTGATCGCACAGATGCCGTGGCTATTGAAAGAGTTGCCCGTAATTTATTTAAATCTGATGAAAGCTTCGAAACCGTATTAGCATTTGACATTCCTAAAACAAGAGCTTATATGCACTTAGATACTGTATTTACAATGGTGGATCACGATCAGTTTACGATTTATCCTGGAATTGAAAGTCCACTGGATGTTTATAGTTTATCCAAGGGAAAAAAAGAGGACCTCACCATGAGCTATGAGCCTGGCAAGCTTTCTTCCACCTTAAAAAAATACCTAAACCTGCCTGCTGTGAACCTCATTAGATGTGGTGACGGAGACTTAATTGCCGCAGGGCGTGAGCAATGGAACGATGGCAGCAATACCCTAGCCATTGCACCAGGTAAAGTCATTTGCTATGATCGAAACTACGTCACTAATGAAGCACTACGAAGGAGTGGTGTAGAGGTATTAGAATTTGAATCCTATGAATTATCTCGAGGACGAGGTGGTCCCCGTTGTATGAGTATGCCCCTCCATAGAGACAAGCTTTAAATATGGCGGTTTTGACATTTCTCTAAATAGAAGTTAAAATAGATGGAGAATCATGGAAACTACTTTACGTTTGGAGGCGATACTTATGTTTGATTATCACATGCACAGTCACTTTTCTCCCGATGCCTCTATGGCCATGGAGGATGCTATCAAAACTTCGATTTCAAAGGGTTTAACAGAAATTTGCTTTACGGATCATCTGGATTATGATTATGATGGACAGGGCAATGACATTTCCTTTGATTGGCCATCTTATTTAGAGCACATAAACAAACTGCAGCAAAAATACAGTGGTCAAATTGTTATCAAAAAAGGTGTAGAATTTGGATTACAGCCCCATATTTTAGATAAATATGAAAAAGATGTCTCAAACCTTGATCTTGATTTTATAATTGCTTCCATCCATAGTGTTGAAAAACACGACCTTTATGAGGGAAATTATTTTGATGACAAGGACCAGAGTAAAGCGTATTTAAATTACTTTCAAAGTCTATATGACATGCTTCATCACTATGAGCAATATAGTGTTTTAGGCCATTTAGATGTGATTAAGCGTTACGGTCATTATGATATCCTATTACCCTTCGAAGCATTTGAGGAAGTGACAAGGGCTATTTTGAAATTAGTCATTGAAAAAGGACGGGGAATTGAATTAAACACATCGGGGATTCGCTACCAGCTAGGAGATTATCATCCCTCCCTTGATATTTTAAAAGTTTATCGAGAATTAGGAGGAGAGATTATCACCCTTGGCTCTGATTCTCATACACAGAATCAAATTGCATTTGATTTCCCCAATGCACTGAAGGCTTTAGAGTCCATCGGATTTAAGTACATTTCAAGCTTTGATAAAATGAAACCAAGCTTTCATAGAATTGATCATCTCTTATAAAATAACAACACAGTGTACAGACTATTCAAAAGTCTTTAGATTGAAAAACCAAAAAAACCCAGCCACCGAAGCGTATATACTACGCAAGGGTGCTGGGTTTTTGAAACAAAAATAACATGAGAAACTTACTTACATTTGAAGTACGTTAATCACCACTGGTGTATCATTCTGGCAGTGAGGACAATAGAATAAGTGAACACATTGGTCAGAGTCCACCCCATCATTTTTCTTGGTAATTTCTTGGCTTAGATAAGGGCTATAATCATCAAAATAATCTTGGATAGCACCTCGAGCCTCCATTCCTTGGTGACAAGTATCACACTTCACCACATAACTGGCCAACCCATTGCAAATAGGACATACTAATGCCATCTTCCTTCCTCCTTTACCCACTGGCCTTTCTAATTCTAGGGATTGTCTCAGAATTATCTATTCATCTACTTTCTTTTAGTATTGTTTGTCATAGGCTTTTATTCAATCCCCCAAAAAAAAACAGATCACAAGGATCTGTCTTGGTAATATTAGCTAATGATCATTAACGTACTCTCTAGGACTTATTACCTTGGTATTTGGTAATTAGATTATCTAAGGCTTCCCTTAGAAGCAATGCTTCTGTCTTTTCAGTCCTTTGGGAAAGCTTATTTAGGGATTTTAATTGACTTTTCATGTAGTACACCGCCCGTTGCTCCATTTCTTCGCTTTCTGCAATCACCACACGATTTTTTCCTTCTTGCTTTGCTTGCTTCAAAGCGCTAAAGGCCCTCTCAATCAACACTTCTTTATTTTGTCCGTGTTTTGGAAAAGCTGCGATTCCCGCACTCATCTTCAGGCGTATTTCTCGTTTACCATCCTTCAGTTGAAAGGGTTTCCTTTCAATGTGCTCCCTGATTTCTTCTACAATAACAGCAGCTGTTCTGATATCAATATGATCTAAAAGAATATTAAAGTCATCTTTTTGAACCCAGCAAAGCATATCAGTTGCCTTTAAGTTTTGTTTCAGCACATATGCCATCTTTTCGATTACTTCGTCACCTATCATCTCTCCGTAATACCGATTAACCGCATCAAAATTATCGATATCGATTCGTGCAACGACAAAGCGTTCTGTAGAACCCTCCAGCTTGTCTCCTACATACTTTACAAATTCATCATAGGTCATAATTCCCTCTATTTTATGAATCATTGTTTATGCCTCCTTCTCCCCTTATATTTCTTTTTCTTCGATAAACAAACTAAGGACTGACTCAAAAAGTTAAAGTACAAACTTTTGGTCATCTACCTATGAATTAAGTTTAATTTGCTTCTCATTTTAATATAGTACCCATTGGGCTGGCTTATTCACAACAAATTTAAGTAACATGATAATTGCTTTTGATTCTCTCCTTGTATTAAATGTAATAAAACGTCCTTTCTCAGAATATTTATTGAGTATGGCGTAGATTGATAACATCCACCCTTTTGTGAAACACCTGAAATGAACATTATTTCATCTTTACAACCTAAACCAAGTATTGGAGGTGATCCTTTGAAAAAGTCCTCTTTTTTATTCGGAATTATTCTATTAACCATCGTAAACTTCATTGTTCGTTCAATGGGCTTCGTCTATCGAATTATTCTTTCACGTTTGATTGGAGCTGAAGCCATCGGACTTTATCAAATGGTTTTTCCATTCTTGATGGTATTAATTGCAATTCCAACAGCAGGAATCCCAGTAGCCGTTTCTAAAATGGTTGCAAAGGAGAATTCCTTAAGAAATCACACTGGCATTTATAAAATCTTAACCATTGCCCTAGCCATTGGGGGTACCTTATCCTTATTTTTATCCATTTTCGTTTCCCTGAGAATTGAATGGATTACCACAGAGGTCCTTAAAAACCCCCGACTCTATTATTTGATTCTCTTTTGCATACCCTCTATTTCACTCATTAGTTTTTCCAGCATCATTAGAGGATTTTTCTACGGTCTTAAGGACATGCAGCCTGCGGCGACAGCTCAAATCATAGAACAGCTCACACGAATTATCTTTGTGCTGGGATATCTATATTACCAAAGGCCTTCTAGTCCAATTATGTCAGCGATCATTGCAATTATTGGCATCTCAATTGGAGAATTTTTTGGATTATTGTATTTAATTCTACGATTTCAAATTAAAAAATTTAAAAATGTCCCTAGGGTCATCATGGGACCTACAGAGTCCATGCCAGCAATATCAAAATCGCTTCTTTTTATTGCCGTACCCCTAACCTTAAGCCGCTTGATTTCTACATTGATGCAAACAGTTAATGCCGTATTAATTCCCCAACGACTGATTGTGGCAGGTTATTCTTCCATAGAAGCTGTTGAAACATTCGGAAAAATATCCGGAATGGCTATGCCCTTACTTTTTTTACCCTTTACCGTCACCAGTGCATTGGTCATTAATTTGATTCCCAATGTATCTGAGCAAATGGCCCTCAATAATGTAGATGACGTCACCTATAAATCCAATTTAGCCATAAGAATGACCCTGTTGGTTGCCATTCCAACCATGGTTGTCTATGCTATATTTGGTAACCATTTAGCTGAGCTCATCTATAATCACGAGGAGGTCGGGCGTTATTTATCCATCATCAGCTATGGTACCCTCTTTTTGTGCATGCAGCATACCATCTCTGGTATCCTGCATGGATTAGGCAAGCAGGTGGTCACCACCATCAATTATATGCTTGGTATGAGCATTCAGCTCTATTGCACCTATATATTGGTTCCAAATCCTAAGTATGGGATTAATGGATTCTTTATTGGCTTTTTACTTTCTACTTTCATTATCTTTGTGTTAAATACGATTTCTCTTCATCGGATTATCAAACTCAAGGTGCCTTTGATTCAATCCGTTATCAAGCCTGGTATTTGTGCACTTTTTATGATTATGACAATGAATTACAGTTATCACTTTGTTTATGGCTTCATGCATTCCAATACCTGGAGCACCCTATTGGCTTCCACCCTAGGAATCCTAAGCTATGCACTAGCCCTATTGGTTACCAAAACACTAGAAATTCGAACGTTAATGAACATATTTAGAGGATAAGCAACATCTTATCCTTTTATCCTAGGAGTGTGATCCTCTTTTAAAGTAATCCAACACAACCTCCACAGGTTTGGTATTGATGATGTCCTTAGGCTCTAGCCAGCCCTTTCTAGCAATACCAACCCCATACTGAACATCATCTATTCCACTTGTTCTGTGGGCATCAGGCTCAATCACTAACTTCACCCCTTGCTCTTTGGCGTAGCGACACATTCTCCAATCCAAATCCAAACGGTGTGGGTTGCTATTAATCTCGATGGCCACATCATTTACGGCACAGGCTTCAATGATTTTTTCTAGATTAACAGGATAGGACTTCCTTGATAAAAGCAATCGCCCCGTTGGATGCCCCAATATCCTCAGGTACTTGTTTTCTATGGCTTTGATAATTCGCTTGGTCATTATCTCTTCTTCCATATTAAATTGAGAGTGAACTGAACCAATCACATAATCAAAGGAAGCCAATACTTCATCTTCATAATCTAAGGATCCATCGGGGAGAATATCTGATTCAATCCCTTTCAATATGGTAATTTCAGGATATTCCTCTCTGAGGACTTCGATTTCTTGATGTTGTTTTTGTACCTGCTCTACCTTTAGTCCCTTGGCATAAAAGGCAGTTTGACTGTGATCTGATATGCCTATGTATTGGAATCCTTCTTTTATCGCTGCTTGTACAATCTCTTCAATAGAATTAACCCCATCACTATAGTGACTATGCACATGAAAGACACCCTTAATCTCTTTTCTTTCAACTAAATTGGGTATCCTTCCAGCCTCAGCTGCTTCGATTTCTCCCATCCCCTCCCTGAGTTCCGGCGGAATATATGAAAGCTTCAACACATCAAATAGCGCTTTTTCATCCTGAATTGGTAATCTCTCTTCCCCTTTAAACACACCGTACTCATTGACTTTTAGCCCCATAGTCTTAGCACGATGACGGAGGGCCGTATTGTGATCTTTACTTCCTGTAAAGTGATGCAGCGCACTGGCATATTCGCTTTCATCTACCACTCTTAAATCCACATTGATTCCCATATCTAATGACACACTGCTTTTTGTTTTTCCCTGGGCAATCACGTCTGTCACACCTGTCAAGGAAGTAAAAAATGCCATAATATCTTCACGATCCTGTTCCAAACAGCAACCAATGATATCAATGTCCTTTACAATTTCCTTTCGTCTACGAATGCTCCCGGCTAAACTGACCTTTATCATTCTAGAATGTTGCTGGAGTTCTCTAAGCAGCTGATTCCCTAGTGTTAGTGCAGTGGACACCAAATGTTGCCCCCGGTGTTTTTTTATGTGATCTATGCCAGATAAAATTTTATTTTGCGTCTTTTCTCCAAATCCCTTTAAATCAATTAATCTATTTTCCAAGCAAGCGTATTCTAGCTCTCCTAATGTTGTGATGGATCGTTTTTCATAAAGCTCCTTTACTTTTTTCGGGCCAATACCAGGGACTTTTAAAATTTCAAAGAGTCCTTCAGGCGTTTCATCTTTCAAGGCTTCATAGTATGCTAAGTGCCCCTCTTGAACTAGCTCAGTGATCTTTTCAGCTAAAGCTTTTCCGATTCCCTTTACCTTGTGAATTTCCCCGCTGTTGACTAGCTCTTCAATGTCTTCTTCTAACAATTCCAGCGCTCGAGCTCCATTATAATATGCTCTGACCTTAAAGGGGTTCTCTCCCTTCAGCTCTAAAAGCATCCCAATTTCCTCCAATATATTGGCAATCTCCTTTTTATCCATCTTTTCACTCCTTCACCCTTTGCTTCATTTTACCTGTTTCAACTATTATTGACGATTTCCTTCCTAAAAATCAGCACAATCAAAAAAAGCGTCGAAGACGCTCTTTTTATAGGTTATCTATCTTCTTCTATTATTTCGATTGTATCCCCTGGTAAAACAAGTCCACCCTGTATCACCCTTGTAAAAATCCCTTCTCGTGGCATGACACAATCCCCCACTGTGTGGAAAATAGCACAGCGTTGATGGCATTCCTTCCCTATTTGAGTCACCTCTTGAATGGTCACCCCTATCTTAAGCCTGGTACCAATGGGAAGCTCGTATAGGGTGATCCCTTCTGTTGTAATATTTTCAGCAAAATTCCCAGCTTCTAATTCTTCCATACCCAGGGCCTTAATCTTATCAATGCTTTCCTGACCCAATAAGCTTATTTGTCGATGCCAATCACCAGCATGGGCATCCCCTTCCAAACCAAAATTTTCGACGAAGGTCCCCTTTTCAATTTGTTCTTTTGGAATTCCCTTTTCTTTACTGATATTAATCGCCACTACCTTTGCCATAATGATTCCTCCTCAACTATATTTTGACTACGTTTCCAATTTCACTGGTATCATATCCACCTAAAGCGTTGACTTGAGCTAAAAACGTTTCTTTTTTTATGGTTTCGATTAAACTTTGTATCCTTTGATCTCCAAGCATCTCTGCGGGTAAGCAGAGGTCATAGTCCTCCCAGGCAATTGGGATAAAGTCCAATCCCATAGCTTTAGCTGCAGAATAAACTCCAAGTCCAGTATCGGCACTGCCACTGGCTACAGCCATGGCCACAGCCATATGAGTCGTCAATTCTCGATCATAACCAACAATGCCCTCAGGATCAACTTCTTCCTCTTTCAAGAAGTACTCTAATAGAATACGGGTTCCTGCTCCCCTCTGCCGATTAACAAAGCGGATGTCCTTACGAACCAAATCCTTTATCCGATTTATATTTTTAGGATTCCCCTTAGACACCATAAGTCCCTGACTTCGCTTAACAAATTTAATTATCATCATCTCATGAGAGCCAATATATCGCTTCACGTAGGCTTCATTATACTCCCCACTTTGTTCATCTAACAAATGTATTGGGGCCATATGGCATTCTTTTTTCTTTAGGGCCATGATACCACCCAAGCTTCCCACATGGGCTGAGGATAAAAATAAATCTGGTTGTGTTTGATGTAATTGGTTAGCTAATAAATCCATGACAACATCGTGACTTCCAATGGATACAATGGTCTGCTTAATTTCCTCTATGGGTTTTAGTAGTTGAATATCCACCTCACTCCCCGCCTCATACCCTTCTCTTCTTTGGGGCACGATTAAGATGCCGTCAGCCTTGACTAAGGACATAGTCGCGCCGGCACCTCTATCTAATGGTGTGGCAATCATTTTCTGTCCCACAAGCCCCAACTTCATTCGTATAAACTCTTCATGCTTTAATGAAGAAACAACACGTCTAGATAAAATAGCCTTTGTCATGGATTTTTGTTGTGGAATCTGGCGATGATAGACATCTAGAAGTGGCTTGACAAAAAACTCAAATACAAAATATGCCGACACCGGATATCCTGGAATTCCTATAACCGGTTTATTGTCTACAATGGCTAAAATCACAGGCTTTCCAGGCTTAATAGCAACACCATGGGCAATGACCACTCCCATCTCCCTCAATACATTAACAGTATAATCCTTTGAGCCCGCTGATGAACCTGCATTGATTAAAACACAATCGTTTTCTTTTAATGCCTTTTTAATACTCTCTTTCAAGATATCAGGATCATCAGGAGTAATTCCATACAAGTTAGCCACTCCATGACCCTCTTCAACAAAAGCCTTAAACATCGTCCCATTGGATTCAATGATTTTCCCTACCATTAGTTCATCATTTACAGAAACAATTTCTGATCCAGTTGGAATGATTCCCACACTGGGTTTAGGATAAACCGACAAGACCTGCATGTGTCCAGCCATCAATGCCCCCATATCCATAGGTCTAATTTTATGATTGGCTGGTATAATCAATTCTCCTTCAATAATATCCTCCCCGATGGGACGTATATGCTGCCAAGGCTTAGCTGCTTCATGAATTTCAATTGTATTCTGATCTATTTCCACAATATCTTCAATCATGATGACCCCATCATAGGGTTCTTGAATCACACCGCCGGTATTGATATATATAAAATCCCTCGGGGATATTAACCGTATCGGCTCTTTTTCAGAGACACCGTAGGTTCTACTGCAGATGATCGCCACGCCATCCATGGCAGCAGCGTTATAGTTTGGAGAAGACTTTTTAGCAAAAATAGGATCTGTTGTAATCCGATTTAAACTCTCTTCTACAGAAATCTCCTCTTTTTTTTCAGGGATTCCTCCGTGCTCTTCAATGGCTTTTAAATACATCCCTCGGACCTCTTCCAAAGGAATACTAGTCAAATATAAACTTCTTTCTTTCTTTTCCATTCAATTGCCCCCCCAATTGCTTTAGTAAATTACATCTTTTGATAATAGCTAAAATAAATACACCTTAACAGCATCACCTAGGCTCACACCTTCCTGATTTAAAGCAAGGCAGATGTATCCATGGGCCTTTGTCATTGTGGTCAGCATGCCAGATTTTCCATGGACAGGATACACTCTTTTCTCCCCATTTTCCTCCTGTATGACTACCATGACATAATGCTCTCTCCCTGGAGCCGAGGGAATGTTGACTGCAACCGATCCTTCAATATAAGGCATATGCACTTTTAAGCCATAAAGGAAGTGGATGAATGGTCGCACTAAGGTTTGATAGACCACCATGGCCGATACAGGTTGCCCTGGCAAGCCAAAAATCGCTTTATCTGATATCTTTCCCCCAATTGTGGGTTTACCAGGCTTCACTGCGATTCCATGGAATAACACACCGGGATTTCCCAAGGCATCAATCACATCTTTTGTCACATCCTTAGTCCCCATAGAGCTCCCTCCAGAAATTAAGATCACATCACTTTTTTGCATCAATTCTTGAACTTTATTCTTTAATGTTTCTATCTCATCTTTAACAACGGCAGTGGCCACAATTTCGCAACCATCTTCCATAGCCGCTATTCCTAAGCTATAAGTATTCATATCCTTTATTTGCCCCAATTTCAATTCTTCTTCTGGTCCAATAATTTCATCCCCAGTAGAGATGACACTCACTCTAATCGGTTGATAAACATCAATTTCCGTAAATCCAATACCAGAGAGCACCCCTATATCCTGAGGCCGAAGACGATGTCCCTTTTTAAAGATTAGTTCGCCCTTCGACAGATCATCTCCCTTTTTCAGTAGATTTTCTCTAGGTGCAACAGAACTTTGAATGCCCACTGTTTTCTCATCTAAAGCCTCTGTATACTCTACCATGACAACTGCATCACAGCCTTCAGGAATCATTCCCCCAGTAGGCACATAGCAACTTTGCCCTCTTTGTAAATGCAATGAGGTCCCTTGACCCATTTCGACCTCTCCAATCATGTCTAGAAAGCTCGGTAAAGATTCACTGGCCCCAAAGGTATCTCTAGCCACAACAGCATACCCATCAACAGTAGAGCGGTCAAATCCCGGCACATCGATAGGTGCTGTGATGTCCGTAGCAAGGACCCTCCCCCCCCCTTTAAATAACGGTACCTTTTCACTATCCAAGGATGTTTCTTTGAAATTTTCAATGACAATCTGTTTTGCCTCTTCTAGTGTTACAGTATCTAATAACTCAATCATTTGAATATCCCCCCCGTCAAATTCGTCTGACGCTATGGCGTCGACTCATATCCCACTTAAATACAAAAAAGCTAATCCAAAAGGATTAGCTTTAACACAAATATGAATTCGTTAGTTAGAATTCTTATGTAAAGCAAATTTCCTTTTCAAGTTCGGGAGGCAAGAGAATTTCTTCATTTACCCAGAGGTAAGTCATCGTAGCATCGCCTTAGATAATCTCACTCGGAAATTCGTAACATTCTATTAAATTCATTATTATCGTACCACATTTGGTCAGAAAATTCAATTTTTATTAAGACAACAAAAACCTCCTATAAATAGGAGGTTTTTAATCCAAGATGCCGTCAGATGCAAAATTCACACCCGCACCTCACTCTAGGTGGGTGACTTGCCTTACTCTTCCTAAGTCCACTCGACGGTGGCATGTAGTCCAAGTAAAAACTTAGTCTCCCGGATGTTTACTGTCGGTTGAATTTTACGATTCAAAACGTACATCTCAGAATGTCTTTAACTTATTATACACCAAAACAAAGAAAATATAAAATGAACTTTTTGCCTTTTAAGGCTGATTTTCCTTCAAAACATTCCTTGCTTTCTAGCTTCCACGGAATCCCTGCATTATAAGACTTTTTTTACTTATAGGATCAAAATTTTATCTTCGAGTTCATTCATTACATAGATTGAAATCCACTGAAAATCTCATTGATTTCATCTTCTTTTAATGTTTCCTTTATTAATAGGTCCTCCGCCACAGCCTCAACAATGTTAAGGCTCTTCTCTAGGAGCACCTTTGTTTCATCGTATAAACGCTTCATATTTAACTTTGTTAGTTCCATTACTCGTTGGTCACAAGCACCTTGTCGACCAAATAAAACATCATAATTAATCATACCTACTTCATCATTCATCCCAAATTGTTTGATCATTGCACCTAGAATTTCTGTTGCCTTTTGAATGTCATTACTGGCTCCTGTTGTGACAAAATCTGGTCCAAAAACAATTTCTTCTATGATTCTTCCTGATAAAGCAACTTTAATACTATTTACCATACTATTTTTAGTATGATACATTTGATCTGGAGGAATATTCATACTAAATCCACCAGCTCCTTTGGTGCTTGGTATAATCGTTACCTTTGTCACTTTATTTTGGGGACACAATAGCTTTGTGGCAACAGCGTGACCTGCTTCGTGATATGCAGTAATCTTTCTATCAATTGGCTGAATATTACTTCGATCCTTCTTCTCTTCTCCAGCTACCACTGTGTAAAAAGCCTTATCTATATGTCCTTCCGTAATAAAGTCTGCTTCTTCTCTTGCTGCATAAATAGCTGCTTCATTCATTAAATTTTCAAGTTTGGCACCACTGAAATAAACAGTTTGTTGTGCAATTCCTCGTAAGCACACCTTTGGATCTATAGGTCTATTTTGAGTATATAATTGTAGAATATCCTGTCTTGCTTTCAGATCAGGTAGTCCTATCTCAATTTGACGATCAAATCGTCCAGGTCTTAGTAGTGCATCATCAAGTATATCCAGACGGTTAGTTGCCGCCATTACGATGATTCCTTCGCTACCTTTAAATCCAGACATCTCAGTTAATAATGCATTTAGTGTCCTGTCGGATTCATCGCTACCACCTAAACCTCCACGATCTCTTTTCTTTCCAATGGCGTCAATTTCATCAATGAAAATGACACATTTTCCTTTGTCTTTTGCCTTTTTAAATAAGTTACGGATTCTACCAGCACCTAATCCTGCATATACCTGTACAAAATCCGAACCGGAAACAGCTAAAAATTCAACTCCCGCCTCACTGGCCAGAGCCCTTGCTAATAGCGTTTTTCCCGTTCCTGGAGATCCATATAAGATAACCCCTTTAGGCATTTTTGCACCATAACGGCTATACTTCTCTGGATTCTTCAAGAAGTCTACAAGCTCCATGGCATTTTCCTTCGCCTCTTGATTCCCTGCAATATCTGCAAATCGAATCGATGAGTCTTTTTGAGTAGAAAACTCAACATCAGACATCTTGTCGTATTCCTTAGAGGTTTGTGTCGCATTTTTCTTAGATAAAAAGATGGCGACCCCAATAAATCCACCTATCAAAACAACAAATGTAATTACTTGAACAACAGAATATTGGTCTGTTGTTTCTCTGACCTGTATTCCATGTAATAACAAATTTTCTTTCAAACTGTCAGTTCTTGGATGGTCTGTTATAAACTGTTTTCCATCCTCAAAGACTCCTGTCAATTTAGGACCTTCCGATAGATTGACGGTTCTAATTTCTCCTGCCTCTGTACTTTCTAAGAAAGCAGTATAACTAATCTCCAGTTTATCCTCATTAAAATATTGAGTATAAACGGCATAACCAATTGCACTCACAACAACAATAGCAATACCAAGTACTATAATCAATTGTTTTTTAGTTAGTTTTAACATAAAAAAACCCCCTTTCAAAAGTTAGTTAAAAAACTTGGTATGTAAGGGGTGTTTCATTTAACCAGATATATTATGTTAACACATTCGACATCAAAGCAAAAGTTTGTTTCATGGCCTCTATATTCTATTGATACAGATTATAGGGGTAATGCTTATTCATACGCTGTCATACTTAGATTTTCACACCTTATATTTTGATTCAAGGAATGCAATCTCATTAACAATATCTAAAATCACGATTCATGTTCTATTTTTCTACGAAGTTTCGTATGTTTTTAAGCACAATATTAATGGTTCCGTCTCCATTTCGTTGAACAGAAAATTTATGTGGATCATTAAAGATATCTCGTTCATTTCGAATATCAAAACCCGTATCAGTCTTGATGGCCTTTCTTTTAAGCTTTTTCTCTACCCACTCCTTGTTGACTTCAAATCCCGTTACTTGAAATCCTTCATTGTTTAAATGCTCTATATAATTATTTTTCATCTCTTCATTATCATCTGACATCGCTTCTGCAAACTGTCTCACATTAATTTCTTCTTCTTTGTTTAAATGTGTAGCTAATACATCCCTGGCTGTAGCAGCATGTGCTACATCTTGTCTCAATTCATTTCTTACAAATTTTTCGGTCATACTCCTAAACATTTTTGTTTTATCTTTACTATCCACAAGGATATTACAGTTTAAAAAATCCTGAGCAAAAAAATGGGCCACATCTTGTTCGCTTCCCTTGGCCTGTTGTTTGTCCAAAAGAACTAAATCGTATTCATCGTTAGCCTCATATCTTTTAATAAATGCGCATTTCTGTAAACGTTGCGCCATTCCTGGCAAACCAGTCTCATGGGAAATAATCGAAACCTTAAATCTATCATCCACATATTCAATATCATGAACATAGGACTTGCGATAATCCATTTTTAAAATCCCCACATATTTTTGTGAATCTACAGAATACGAGCAAATAACTAGATCACAAGAAGATGTGTTTGCATTGACTTTCATAGCCCGAAACAGATGCTGAGCAATGATTTTACTACTTTCAACAAAGCTACTCTCATGATAAAGTATTTGGTCGCAGCTGTCCCTCACAATATTTGGTCCCGTAATAAACTTAGCAATACGATTGTCATCATCCTTTAGGGAACGCACAATATGTTTTTCTATTAATTCGTGGATCTCCTCCGTTATCTCTTGCTGAAAATCTGTCAGAAGGGGTTCCTCTGCTGTTTTATCTAATACATGAACAATTATAGAATGTAATATAACACTACTTGTCTCTCTCATTTAAAAACTCCTTTTCTTATGTCATCTATCCTATAATATCAAACTTTCATCTTTCTTTATAGTGCAATATACACACATAGAAAAGATACTAGCTCCCTAGTATCTTGTAGTCCTCAATATTCTCTGTAATTCCAATGGTCTCACCATAGACTTTTTTGAGGACGGCGCGTTCACCCCCGTGCCTTCCATTAAAAAACTAATCATCTTTTTTTGTTATTAAAATAGTTTAAATACATTTCTTTGACTTTAATTTCTTTTTCAAATCGCACTTCATCAATGAGCCCTCTCTCTTTATGGTCCTTTAATAGGGCGATTAACTCACTAGATAAAAAAGCCAGATCCTCTTCAATTTTTTCTATTTGTTGTTTATCTACCACCATATCAGTTTCCACTGCGTTCCCCCCTGCCTTTAGGATTATGTTTTTCTATGCATACTCCCTGAAGTTCTCCACAAATTGCTTTCTAATTGAGGTTCCTCTCTGATTGTTTCCCTATCATATACTATTCTATACCTGTTAAATTATTCCTTCTATCGAATTAGTATTATTTTCATATTTTTAATTGCTTTTTTCTCAGTAATTCGACTAATACAGTCTCAATTTCAGTATATTTTTGAAAAGATAGATAATATTTTTTATATTGACTTTTCAGATGAAACATAGTATATTTACTATAGTCGGGGCATTAGTTCAGTTGGGAGAACGCCACACTGGCAGTGTGGAGGTCAGCGGTTCGAGTCCGCTATGCTCCACCATTTTTTTTTGCTTTTTTGCCTATCTTAGTAGTTCATCCTTCAACTTATTTCTTAGCTCATTTAAATCCTTTGGTAATGATGCCCTCACCTCTATTTTTTCCTTATACCGTGGTTGTAAGAAACTTAAATAACTTGCATGTAAGGCCTGTCGTCTAATAAGCTCTGTATCCACATAGCCATATAAATGGTCTCCTAGCATGGGATGTCCTATAGATTCCATATGCACTCTAATTTGATGGGTTCTACCAGTCAATAGCGATACCTCCAACATAGTTGCATCCGCATATCTTTCCAAGACAGTAAATTTTGTTAAGGACTGCTGTCCACGATCATCTACTACTCTCTTTATCGTCTCGTCGCTTGACCGATAAATTGCCCCATCAATCTCCCCTTCATTTGCCACCACAACCCCTTTAACAAACGCAACGTATTTTTTAGTTATTTCGTTGGCTTTCATCTGTTGAGACATAATATGATGTGTGTAAGGATTTTTCGCTATGACTAGTAATCCAGAAGTATCCATATCTAATCGATTGACAAAGCGTATTCTACAGGCGACACCCTTTTTCTCCAAATAATTTTGGGCTGCATTAGCAATTGTATCCTTTGGATGACTTTTCGTCGGATGAGAAACAATTCCTGGTTCCTTATTTATCACAATGACATCGATATCTTCATAAACTACATTGAAGGGTATTTCTTGCGGTTCAAACTGACTGGCTTCCTCAGTCATATCAATCTTGATCCAATCTCCCTCACTAAGCAATTCATGATATTTAGCATATTGTCCATTTATTAAAATTCGTTTACTCTTCTTGAGCTTTGTCAATAAACGACTGGATAGATCTAACCTATTTTTTAGTGTCTCCTTAAGCGGTTGCTGATCATCTTCTGCCTCCACTTCATATGTTATCATACGCTCATTTTGTTCATTTGGCACTAGCATGGATTCACCTCGTCTCATTTTGATCTGCATTGGTAATTGTATTATAAAACACAAAGCGCTTCAACCTTCTTTTTTCGATATCTTTCGATATCAGGAAGGATTTTCTTAATGTATTTAGAATTATACATAAGTGGGCTATTCAGTGCATAATTTAAATTACTTTTATTATGTGTTGATTAAATGTTTAAAAACCACCTAATGGTGAAATACATATAGATAAGAACGTATCGTTTATTATCATTGTATTGCTAAGACTCATTATATAAGGAGAATGTTTATGGCACTTAATAAAATTATCAATATTATTTATAATGACTCTAAATTTTCTGTGGATACAGCAACTTACTTAAAAAAGAGGTTAATTTCCTTAAATTACCATGTCAGTGATACCTTTGATTATACTGCTGAACTGACAATATGCATTGGGGGAGATGGCTCTTTCTTAAAAGTACTCCATGATTATGGATTTCCTGACATTCCTATTATCGGGATTAATACCGGTCATCTAGGCTTTTTCACAGAAGTTGATCCTGATCAAATCGACGAATTTTTAGACCAATATGTGGCTCAAGAGTACACTATCGATGAGATTAATCCCATTGAAGCCATCATTTGTACAAGAAATAGTTGTATAGAAGCAATGGGTCTTAATGAGATCGTCATTAAAGGTGATAAATCCAGAACCATCCACCTAGATATTTACGTTGACAATCATTTGATCCAACGTTTTAGTGGCGACGGTATTTTAATTTCCACTTCCACTGGTAGTACAGCCTACAATTACTCAAGTGGCGGTAGTATTGTGGATCCACGAATCGATGTACTTCAAGTGACGCCATTGGCTCCTATCAACACCAATGCCTATCGCTCCTTTACTTCAAGTGTCATTCTACCTGCTGACGCTGTCATTAAAGTGAGTCCAGAATATCGTTTCGAAAACTCAATTGTAATCGTAAGTGACGGTGTAGAGCATCATCATGATGCTATTATAGAAGTTGTTTTAGAGCTCTCTGAATTAAAAGTTAAGATGCTTAGACTTAAAAACTCAGAGTTTTGGAAAAAAGTAATTGAAAAATTTCTTTAGTAACGATGGATTGAAGAACAGTTTAACCATAAAAACTCAAAAAAGAAATGAAGGTCGCTAAATTGCGACCTTCATTTTTGATTGTTTCATTATTGACTTGCTGTGGAGAAAATCCTACATAAAAAGCTGGGAAGAATTGTTTAAAGCATCTCACAGGACTCAGACCTGTTTAAGAAATTTCTATACAGTTACTTCTTCCCTTGGCACATCTAATTCATTCTCAGTTGCAGCAATTACAACAGCACATGAAGCATCTCCTACAATATTCACTGTTGTTCTGGCCATGTCAAGAACTCTATCTATACCAGCAATCAATGCCACACCCTCTAGTGGCAACCCTACTGAAGTCAACACTAAGGATAGCATAATGAGACCCGCTCCTGGTACACCTGCGGTACCAATTGAAGCCAAGGTTGCTGTTAAAATAATGGTACCAATTTGTCCTCCCGTCAGTGCTACCCCATAAACCTGTGCTACGAATAAAGCACATACCCCTTGATAAAGAGCAGTACCATCCATATTTATGGTTGCACCTAATGGCAACACAAAACTGGCAATCTTATCTGAAACTCCTAGACCTTCCTTACATGACTTCATGGTTACAGGTAGTGTACCTGCGCTACTGGTGGTACTAAAGGCAGTAATCGCAGCTGGAGCAATTGCCTTGAAAAATTTCATAGGGCTTATCTTTCCAACAACGGAAACCGCTGAGGAATATACCAAAACAGCATGAATAATACAACCGAGATATACTGCTATTACAACCTTAATCAAGGGCAGTAATACAGCCGGTCCATTTTTAGCTACAACTGGTGTAATCAATCCAAATACACCATAGGGGGCGAAGTTCATAATCATTGCAGTAATTTTATACATAATTTCAGCTAAGCTATCAAAAAAGTTTATAAAAGGCTTTCCCTTATCGCCAGGAACTGCTGTAAATCCGACACCAAGGAATAGCGCAAATACTATAATTTGTAACATACTACCAGAAACAAGTCCCTGAAGTGGATTACGTGGGATCATATTTACGATGGTATCAACAAGTTTCGGTGCCTCCGATGCGGCGGCTGCTGCTGCGTCTGTTGGAATACTAAGTCCAGCACCAGGATTAATAAGTTTTCCCAGTAATAATCCTATACTAACTGCAAAGGCAGTGGTGAACAAATAGTAAGCCAGTGTTTTCCCACCGATTCTACCTAATGTCTTAGCATCCCCTATGCTGGCGGCTCCTACAATTAACGAAGAAAATACTAAAGGTACAATAACCATGCCAATCATATTAATAAAAACGCTACCAATAGGTGCAATAAAGTTATCAACGAAGTCAGGCGCGCCTGCTAAAGCAAGACCAGCAACAATACCAGCAATAAGACCAATGAATATTTTTGTTGTTAAACTCATTTTCTTTTTCACCAATAATTCCTCCTTTTTTATTTAGAAGTAAACATAGACTCAACGCCATTATTAAATTTTATCCTCTCCCATCTGTTTTTTTCTTGTAACTCATTTTACATCAACATCCATTTGGATATTTTGGGCTATTGATGTAAACTAAGATACTAAAATGATCTTCATTATAAACTATGCATACCAAGTACATTATATTAAGATTAGTACATGTCCTACAAATAAATACTAAAACATACAGAATAATACTTAGATAATTTTGAATTGTCTGATATTTTACCGATCTATTAAAAGAATAAAAATGCCCTCGATAAATTTTTTCACGCTTATCTTTCCACCATAATTGCATTTCCCTCTTTCAAAATCCATTTCTCTTCTTACCTCAGCAAAATCAAATAGTGCAGAGGAGTAATTGACAAATGAATCATTGTAGTAATCCTCTATCCCTAGGTTAGCAAGGTTTTTTAGCGCACTTTTTATAGCCCTTCTTATTCTCTGCTCTATTGATCCTATATTTGTTGGTGTCCCTTGCTTTGATTCATAGTTTTCCTTAAGATAGCTATAGGCATGTGAAAGCTTGAACTGTGATTGTATACTATTATCTAGGGAACCCTTTTCACGCATCCACATTACTATTTCTATGATATCCTGGCAGCCAGCCTCTCCTAGTATACCAATTTGTGCCAGAAGCTTTCGGATCTCTGCTCTTTCATCATAGACCTCATCCTTCTTTTCCAGAGTCTCTACACCAAGTACTTTCATGCTTTTTATGGCACTTTCAAAGGATTGAATCATTCTAGTCATTTTGTACTTTTCTTTAACACTTTTTATCACAAAAACTACCTCAACAACATTGATTGGTTTATTTATATAAAACGCTATACCCTCTTTGTAGGCTCCTGATATCATCTCCTTTGAGTCTACCTGGGAGATCATAATAAAAAGACTATTGCAGCCCGTATCTCTAAGGGCTGAAACAACACCAATTCCATCTATTTGGGGCATAAGTAAGTCAACCAGCACGATATCTGGCTTTAGTTCTTTGATTTCCTCTATAGCAGTTCTACCATTATCTGAGGTTCCTATTAAACTTCCGAGATTTTGATTTAAAATAATCCCCTTTAGTATCTTCTGAATCACTTTATCATCATCTACGATGTAGAAACTTGTATCCAAATTATCACCTCTTTATTTCAATATTTTCCTTAGGAATCAGAACCTTAAAACAGGTCCATTGATTCTCCTTGGAGCTTTCTGCTGATATGCTTCCTACAAAATGTTTATCAACAATCTGCTTTACATGAGACAGGCCTATTCCTGTAGACATTCTGCCTGTAATAGGATCATACTTCGTTGAAAACCCTGGTTCAAAAAGCACCTCCATATCGTCACTCTCGATCCCAGCTCCACTATCCACTACTCTAAATAAATAACTGTCTCCTTCTCTTTGTTGATCCACTAAAATATGACCACTGCCCTCTATGGCATCTATAGAGTTAATTATCAAATTATTCAACACAGAAATCAGCGGGTAAAAATCTATGGTCCTAAAGTTATCCTTACACTTAAATTTAAAGATAGGCGTTTGCCAAACGCCGCAACCCGCACTATTGCGGGACTTTTTTAAGCATAAAAAAATATAACTCCTCACCAGATTGTGGTAAAATTGAATTGACAGAAACAAATTCACCCAACCTGAAAGGAGTTATATATGGCTATTTTACCACACAAACAGCTTTCTTTGGCTGAAATTTATTCCGATTGTGCCAATTATTTTGAAAATGATAAGCATCACTTTCTTTCTCTTTTAAAAGAAAACCTTAATCTTGATGAGTTAATCCCTCTTTCTTTTCATCGTAATTACTATGCATCTACTGGCAGACCTAGAAAACATCATCTTACATCAATGGTTTGGGCTTTGCTTCTGCAGCGGATTTTCTCCATTCCAAACGATACATTGTTGCTGACTTTTCTTCAGTTTTCTAAGGAACTTAGAAATTTTTGTGGTTTCACCAATGTTCCTGATGCTTCTAGATTTACTAGATTCAAACAAGATTTTCTGCCAGACTTACAATCATTTTTTGAATATCTTGTGGATGTCACTGAACCTATTTGCCAGGCTATTGATCCTCATAAGGCTTCTATGACTATCTTTGATACTTCTGGCATTGAAGCTTTTGTTACTGAAAACAATCCTAAATACGCTAATAAAATTATTAAACAACTTAAAGCTTTTAAAAAGACTCATAACCTTGATGATTCCTATGATCCATATAAAGCAGCCTATGGTTCCATGCCTTCTCATGCAGCTGCTAATCCAGAGATCAAGCAACTTTACATCAATGGTCATTTTTGTTATGTCTATAAATTTGGGATGATCACCAATGGTCTTGGTATTATTCGTGATATTACTTTTTATGACCAAGATTTTATGAATGCTCATCCTAACATCGTTGTTGACAAAAAGTCGGATTCTCCTGATGAGGATAAGTCCCTTGGTGATGCAAAAGCTCTTTTACCAGTGTTATCTGACTTTTTTAATAAACATCCACTCATTCAACCTAATATCTTTATCGGAGATGCTGCTTTTGATACCATTTCTATCTACAAAGGAATTTTTTCGGATTTAAAGTTCAATAAAGCTTATATTCCCTTAAATCCTCGTTCTTCCCTTAGCAGCTCTGAATACACTCTTACTGAAGATGGGATTCCCTGTTGTCCTCATGATCCAAAACTACCTATGAAGCCTGAAGGCAATACTTCTCATCTTCGCTGTGGTATTCCTACTTTCAAGTTTGTCTGTCCGAAAATGTCTTGGACTAAATGTGAAGACGGCAAGTACCGACGCCGGCATAATTGCGATAATCCCTGTACTTCATCACCTTGTGGTAGAATGATTTATGTGTATCCTGAAAAAGACTTACGGGCATATCCAGGCGCCATTCGTGGTACCGATGATTGGGATAAAACCTATAAAGCCCGAGGTGTCGTTGAGCAAACCATTAACCATTTCAAAGATAGCTTTTGTATTGCTAACCGAAGAACACAGAATGCTAAAACATTGCATGCCGACCTGATTATTGCTGGTATAACGCAGCTTGTTACAGTTATCCTTGCTGACAAAATACATCAACACAAATATATCAGAAGTTTAAAACCACTTATTGCATAGTTAACCGGTACGCCTTGTCTCTTTAGAAAATTTAATCAGCACTCAATTTTCTGCCCTTCTAATTACTTTTCAAATTTAGTTTCGCAATTACCTAAAATTTAAAGATAACATCTAATTTCCTAGCTAAGATTATTTTGTTACTATTTTCACTAATTATATCAAATATTTCCCTCAAGCATATACTGGTTTTTCTATCCTCCTCGGATAGTACTTTTTCCATACCATCGGTTACCCTATAGTAGTCCTTCTTTATCTCATGTATATTTTTAGAAATTGTAAGTATCCGCTCCTTAAGAGCTACGTCCTCAATATCTCTATAGAGTTGATAGCTCTTTTCCATTGAATCCTCAATATCAAAAACAGATTTCCTAAGAAAGAAAAGCTCCGTCTTCAGCCTTGAAATAAAAAGCACCATTTCCCTATACTTGCTTTCCTTCTGAGCCCGATCATATCTATCCTTATAATACAGAGACCCATTGTAAAAGATATAGGTTATTATGGATCTTACAAGCCCTACAATAATTATATTCAGAATGGCATGGCTAAAATCAAAATCTGTAAACAGCCTCCTAACTGTAACCTCTGCCACATTAGACATGCTATCACAAAACCAAAGTGATAAAATTAATAGGATTGGTGTATTTAGCTTTTTACGTATTTCTAGTAATTCAAAGAACACTCCATAAAGGATATAAAAAGTCACCACTGGAAAGTAATATAGGACATTTTGTAAAAAAGTAGTCTCCTGGTAGGAGAGAAAATGTACCAAGGCTCTAAAAAACGGTACCAATAGAGCTATCATATTACAGGTGACTATTACTGGTATTTGTTTAAAATAAATTAGCATAATCGAAAGCACTATCACCGCCATAGAAAGTCTAAAGACATTAGATGTAGGATTTATGTAAATTTGTCCCATAAAGGTTGTTAAAATTGCTATAAGAAATATGTTCTCAACATTTCTTCTGCTCCATTTCAATCCACATCATCTCCTTTACAGGAACTGGTCATAAATTTTAAAAATTTCAAATTGATTTTTTGAATGCTTCTAAAACCCTTAGAACTCGAATAACTTTTTGATTATTGACATGTAGAATATAAGTATACCATAATTAACCATGGGTTTTATTTAACTATTCCGACAATTCAGGGCTATTTTTGTCCTTTTTTGTAGAATTAAAAAAGAGGGGTGGTATAGTTACCCCTCAGAATTAAGTCTCGTTTTATAGTGTAGTAGCATTAAGATATTTCCGTAGATTTCTTTGATCAAAATATAATGAGAGAATTCGGATTCGATAAATTGCATTAACTCTTTTTTATTACTCTCACTATGGAGTATTTCGTAAACGTCTACCTCTACAGGGAGCCAACCTAAATACTCTAGCTTATTACTTTGTACCGTTGACATCAATTCTTTTGGCATAGATGCAAATACGTTCCCCTTCTGAACTTCATGAGCCTTCCAAAACTCATTATGTATTGAAAGCAAATTAATATTCTTTAAATCCGAGGTTCTGATCTCACCGAAGCGTTCCAAATAATCTCCTTCATAATAGTCTCTAACTAGAATAGGCCGATATAAAAACTCCTCTTGAGAGATTTTTTCCATCTTGATATTCCTTGTTTTACTCTGATGCTGTTTCTGTTTCTCTTTTTCCTGGGTTAATTGTTTTTTCATTTTTTCAGCAGTCTCAATTAACTCCTCTAATAATCCTTCTTTTTTCATATTTTGATTTTCTTTTTCCAAGTTAAACATAATCTTCTTTAAGTCGTAGAGTGTGACTTCCATTGCAATCCCCTTCCTTGATGCATTACTCTATTATTTAATTATATTACACATCGAATAAATATAAAATAATTTTCCAATACTAAATGTAAATTCAATCATTAGGAGAGGAATTGATCAAATGAAGTGCAAATCATGTCCCAATGGAAATTTAATTTTAAAGGATCAAGTCACTTATGTTTATCATTACCAAATTAGAGATGACGGTGCCATCAAATGGAATGATAAAGAAGGCTATACTCCTTATTTATTTTTTAATCGAGAACAACAAGACTTCAGACAAACTGTTCAGTGTGATCAGTGTACACAAATCTATGATTTTAAAATTAAGAAAGACTACGATAACGAAATGGTCATCCTAAAAGGGGCCATCCATTCCCAAGGAGAGATCGATGCCCAACCCTTCGTTTAAAAACCAGAAGCACTTCTTCTGGTTTATTTATTTAACTCACCATAAGTAAAATTGACACTGCCTTCAGTCCATTGCCTACGGTTTTTACCTTCTTTATAGAATGCCAGCATGCCATGATTTGGGTCTACTTTCCATAATCCTTGCTCGAATTCAGCACTTCCCTTTAATAATATCTCTTCAATTAACATTGTATTATCATAGAAATGTTCATCATAAATTGCTTGAAGGCCTATGGAACTGACTCTCAAATGCTGATATGTGTCTATGGCCATAGCCTTAAGTATCCACGATAAGGAGTCTGCCATATTAAGCATTTTTTTCATGTAATATTTTCTATCGGCAAAAACATAGGTTTTAATATCCTTAGAGGCCTTGAATCCATCTTCAATTCTTTCAAAAATAATTTGATCTACAAAAATCCAATTGTTCTCTTTAAGTTTTCTCTCAATGATATCGATAAAGTCTTTTTCATCAATTTTCTTTAAGTCTAGTAAAATTTCTTCTTCTGGAACATCATCAGATACAAGATTGAGGACAATATCAAGAAAAATTTCTTCATTTACCCATACCCACATTTGCTCTTCTAAATTGATTTGAAACATGGCTTCAACATTAGACTCTCGAAGCTTATTCATTATGTCAGCTTTCATTTTCATCCCCCTCTTCATCTTCACTCTTATTATAACCAAATGATATCAAACATACAATCTCTCATCTTACCACTATTAATATGAGTCAGTGTCTGTCTTGTTTACAAAAAAAAAGAAAGGTCAAGTTTGACCTTTCTTCTATTTAATTTTGTGGCTATATTAAGCCTTAGCCCGAGCAAATTTATTAACAACTAATGCAATGGCACCATCACCAGTTACATTTGCAGCAGTTCCAAAGCTATCTTGAGCAATATATAGCGCCATCATCAACGCAAGGTTTGCATCAGTAAATCCAAGCATGGTTTCTAAAAGCCCCAGAGCTGCCATAATTGCGCCTCCAGGTACCCCTGGAGCTGCTACCATTGTTACCCCTAGCATTAATATGAAAGGAAATACCTGGCCAAAGGTCAATGCATTCCCAGCTAAAGCCATTACAGCGATAGCACAAATTGTTAGGGTGATCGTACTTCCTGCCAAATGGATTGTAGCGCATAAAGGCACTGCAAATTCAGCTACTTCGTCAGTAACACCATTTTTTTGTGCACTTTTTACAGTCACAGGAATTGTTGCTGCCGATGATTGTGTTCCAATCGCAGTAAAGTAAGCAGGCAGCATATTTTTAATAGCCTTAAATGGATTGATTCCTGTTACCGAACCTGCAATTAAATATTGAAGAATAATAAATCCTATATGTACTGCAATTACAACAATAAACACTCTACCAAATACCGCTAATGTTTGAGTTGCTTCTCCTGTAAAAGCCATTCTTGCAAAAATTCCCGCAATGTGAATTGGTAATAAAGGAATGATAATCGTTTCAATTACCTTTTGGATAATTTGTTGGAAATCTTGCATAAACGACAACATTGCCTTACCTTTAATTGCTGCCATTCCTAAGCCAAATAAGAAGGCAGTCACTAATGCTGTCATAACGCCCATGATCGCTGGCATTTGAATTTCAAAGAAGGCTGAAACTGTTATTCCACTCTCTGCAATTTCTCCTCCACTGATAATGCCAGGTAAAATAAGTGTCGCCACAAAATATGCTAAAATACCTGCAACAACGGTAGAGAGATAAGCGATCCCCGCTGTAATACCTAGTAACTTTCCTGCTTTACTTCCTAATTCTGCAATTCCTGGTGCCACAAATCCAATGATTAGAAGCGGGATAATGTATCCTAAGAAGTTTCCAAAAATACCACTGAAGGTCACCAGTAATCTCGTTAACCATTCAATCCCTGTAGTTCCAATAATAATACCTAAAATAATACCAATAATGAGTTTGGGCAGTAATCCTAATTTTTTCATTTTGTTCCTCCTGTCTTTTATTGTTTGATACAATTGTGAATAATACTTCAGGTAAATTTTACCTTAGAACCGCAATATTTACAATACTTTTTAAATGATTTCCATATTAAAATCTTTTTATTCATATATTTTCACTTCAATAACTCTAATAATTCAACATATATATTAATACAAAGCGAATTATATAAATATTGTTATTTTTATATTGATTAAGCCTTCTATTTTATTATATTTATTGTATAATAATAATAACTAATACTATCTATATCATGCACAACCATTCATAATTTGCTTCTAGGAGGAGTTGTTATGCACCCTACAATCCATGGTATTTCTTTGGACCTTTCCAAATGTGTCGGATGCACTCGCTGTGTTAAAAACTGTCCATCAGAAGCAAGTCGTGTAAGAGATGGTAAGTCTCTCATTATTAATACAAAGTGTATCCATTGCGGACAGTGCACACAGGTGTGCACTCACCATGCCCGAAGTAGCATTACAAATGAGCTCAATTCAATTTTAAAATATCCCTACCGAATTGCCTTAGTGGACCCAGTTCTTTACAGTCAATTTGATGAACACCTTTCCATAGATCAAATTCTCTCAAGTATAAAGGATTGTGGTTTTCATTCTATATTTGAGACTTCTCAAGGTGCGGATCTTGTTTCTGACTTTACTAGAGACTGCATTAACGCACCACAACAACTTCCAATTATTTCTTCTTCCTGCCCTACTATCATACGACTTATTCAAATGCGTTATCCCAGCTTAATTCAGAACATTTTGCCAATCAACTCACCAGTAGAGATCGCAGCTTATATGGCTAAGACCCAGGCAATAGAAAAACGACAGCTCTCAGAGGAAGAAATTGGGGTTTTTTATATCACTCCTTGTACAGCTCGCACCTACAGTTTCCAAAATCCTGTAGGAACTCAAAATTCTTATGTGGATGGCACTTTTTCAATCAAAACCATCTTTTTAGAGGTCAGTAAAATCATCGGAAAAAATGACATCTCAAATCCACAAGAGAAGAGCTCCTTTTATCCTTCTGGTAAAGGCATCGGATGGGCTCGGACCGGTGGTGAATCTCAATCCTTAGGAATTAAAGAGTATTTAGCTGTTGATGGGATTCAAAATGTAGTCAATGTTTTAGATGAAGTAGAATTTAAAAAGATCGATGATGTTATCTTTCTTGAGTGTCATGCTTGTACCGGTGGATGTGTCGGCGGATGCTTGACAGTAATCAATCCCTTTGTTGCCCGTAATCGGATCCGCAGATTAGCTGAAAAACATTATGCTAATTCGCCTAATTATGTCAACATTTCCCCTGAGACCTTTGCCCTTACAGAGCCCATCCAATCCTTAGAAATCCTGCAATTAGATGAGGATATGTGCCATGCCATTAAAAAGATGGAAGCGATTCAAAAAGTTTTATCTAGTCTTCCTAACATTGATTGTGGTGCGTGTGGTTCTCCCTCCTGTAGGGCCCTAGCAGAAGATGTTGTAGGAGGCTATGCTTCACTATCAGACTGTATCGTTCAATTAAAAACCCAGCTTAAAAAATAACACAAAAATGTCAAGTACTCAAAAAATCAAAACCGCTGTTCGAGAGCATTGCGCATCTCAATCAGCGGTTCTTCGTATAGAGAAATACTAATACAACCCATAAGTTTTGTTCACATCTTGAATGAAAATAATACCGTTACCAGGTTCATCAATTTGAAGTTCATCTCTAATAGAAGATGAAATTGATTCTGTTAGATGATTCTCAGATATGATCAAGACAATTTCCTTTTCTGGTTCTATTTCCATAGCAAATAGCTTACTGGTTTCATGTATGCCCGAACCTCGTGCATTAACAATCGTCGCTCCTCTAGAACCGGCCTTCTTTGCAGCTTCTACCACAGATTCTGCATTACCTCTATCAACAATTACAAAAATAATATTATACATTGGATTTTCCACACCTCTGCTTTCTTTAGTATCATTACTTGTTAAGTTTTTAGCTCCGAATATGTTCAGGACCGAAGTACTAAATGCGATGCCATGATTTGGTTTATTAAAATTAAATTTCTTATTAAGTGCCTCTAGGCCAGCATAAGCTATGGTTTGTTCAGCTACCATTAAAACAATTTCTTTTCTAGCTTCAGCTAAATCCAGAAATTCTAGAATCGGATTTCTGATCGTTCCTTTACCTAAAAAAATTGTGCCCCCTGTTATTCCATTTTGCTTTGCACATTTTATGACTTTACTTCCCAATCCTCGACTTACTATTAAACATAACAATTCATGCACTATGTAATTAGTACTACTATTCATTCTTTAGAATACCTCCTTTTTTAGACTTTAGATTAAAAATAAAACCTAAGATTTGCAAAGTAATGATTGGAGTTAAGGCTACAGTGGCAATCATACCAAATCCATCTATTAAAATACTTGCGCCTTCAATTGCTTCTGCAGCTCCTTGTGTAAAAGCTAAGATGAAGGTTGCTGTCATAGGGCCTGTGGCAACGCCACCTGCATCAAATGCAATCCCTACAAATAACTTTGGCACAAAATAGGTCATGACAATTGAAATTAGGTATCCGGGTAAAAGATAATACCATAGTTGAATTCCTGGTACGATTATTCTTAGCATCGATAGGGCCACCGCAAGTCCTACTCCTATGGAAAGGGCAATGAGTACAGCTTTTCTTTTAACATACCCACTTGTCACATCTTCTATTTGATTTGTTAATATATAAACTGCAGGTTCAGCTAATATTGTTACAATCCCAAGAATAAATCCCATAATGATAAGATAAAATTTGTTATCTAAAGAGGCAAGACTATATCCGATAACACTTCCTACATCCATGAATCCAGCATTGACACCGACTAAAAATATTAAGAGTCCTACAAATGTATAAACGAAACCTTTTAACATCTTTGCAAAAGCTTTTTTACTCAACTTAAAGGATATTTTTTGTAGCACCAAAAGAATGATTAGAAGCGGTGAAAGAGCAAAGAAACTTTCTCTTAATATAGCTGGTATTATTTGTATAAAGGGTCCCATGATTGTGGTTAATTCAGGTGTATTGGATTCAATATTCCCAGAAAATTCATTGGTTTTCGAAAGAATACTCATGATGATAACTGACATGATTGCACCAACAGATGTTATGGCAACTAAACCAAAACTATCTTTTTCAGATGCCTTACTATCTTTTTTTAGCTTAGAAACACCTATTGCTAGAGCGAGAATAAATGGCACTGCCAGTACCCCAGTGGTTGCACCTGAAGCATCAAAGGATATTGCTAAAAACTCTGATGAAGCAAATAATGCTAAAATAAAAGTGAGTCCATATAATATCGTTAAGACTTTATATAACGGTACATTAAAAACGATTCTAGCAAAGCCTAATGCAAGCATTATTGCCATACCAATGGAGACGACTATCAGAATGCTTATGCTAGATATTTGACCTGATGTGACCAAACCAACTTGATTGGCAAGTACGATTAACCCAGGTTCAGCAATTGAAATAAAAAAACCAAGGATAAATCCAGCAGCAATAACGATCCATAGTTTGTTTGTTTTAGCAAGAGTAGATCCCATTACGCTACCAAGAGGAGTCACACCAATGTCCACTCCTATTAAAAAAAAGGATAACCCCAAGATAATTAAGAATGCACCAATAAGAAATCTAATGATCAGTGGCGCTTCAAGAGGTGTAAGCGTAACGCTTAATATCAATACAATGATTGTAATAGGTAGAATTGAAAATATAACTTCTTTCAGTTTTTCAGTAAATATATTCAAATAGTTTCACATCCTTTTATTGAATTTCTGTTAAAGAATTTAGCTAAGACCCTACCTGATTCCCCGATGTTATAGTTTACTGAAACGAGTTCACAATTCCTCCTTCTTTTCCATATTACCCAATGATTCTATAAATAATATATGATTTACCTTACCTACCATTATAGCGTACTAAAGCCTTAATTTTATAGATTTAAACAATATATTCATTAGTCCTTTTATAATTCACTATAATTTTGCACAAATAAAGGCAACAAAATATCTATAATTTGCTATTGTGTTCATGTATTCCTGATTTATTTTGTAAATGATTACCTCAGTTTTGGTAATTATTTTGAAAGTACAAAACGATAGAAAATTATATTACGATAAGAAAAGCCCAGTTATTTAAACTGGGCTTTTCTTATCGTTTCATTGTTTTGATTGTTAGTGTCCAACATTCGCGCAAATTACCATTTTGTTTTTGGTGGGAAATAATGGACTCGAACCATCGACCCCTTGCATGTCAAGCAAGTACTCTAGCCAGCTGAGCTAATTCCCCAAGCAAGATTCATTTTAACACAAATTATATCCCCTGTAAACATTTTTTTGCCAAATGATTTTCACTTTTCAAGCCTAAAAATTCAAACTAAATTTTAACTGGAATAATACATCACTTATTCTTATAAATTCTATATTAAGAAAAAGGTTATATGTTTCATTTTTTTCTCTGGGGGTAAAAAAAAAGTAGACTTGTAAAATTACATGAAAGTAATGTAAAATCATATCAACACAATGAAGGAGGTCGACATATATGACGGAGTTATATCGTTCTATTTTTATGAAACAAAAAATGATGCGCAAAGTACTGTATAGTTTAATTCCAGTCACCCTAGGATCTATCTATTTCTATGGTTGGCGAACACTAGTGCTTATGGCTGTTATTTCTGTTTTTGGTATATTTACTGAATACCTATTTAAAAGAAAATCAAATAAAAAAGTTTCAGAAGCTGTCTTAGTTACAAGTATATTACTAACTTTGACCCTTCCCGCCTCTACCCCCTTTTGGGTCGGTATTATTGGTATCATTTTTGGTATCGTTTTTGCAAAAGAGATTTTTGGAGGATTCGGACACAATGTATTTAATCCTGCCTTAGCTGCAAGAACCTTCTTGTATGTTACCTTCCCTGAACCAATGACTGTTCAGTGGAGCACAGTGTCCTCTGGTTTCCCTGGAGGCTTTGCAAGATACCTTTCTCCAGCATTAGATACCATAACTCAATCTACTCCTCTAGGCATCCTTCGCCAAGGGGGAGAAATGCTTCCACTTAGAAATCTCTTTATTGGCAATACCTCCGGTTCCTTAGGCGAAGCCAGTGCTTTCTTAATCTTAGTGGCAGCAGCTTATTTACTATTTACTAAAACCGCTGATTGGAAATTAATGCTTGCACCGGTTATTGGATTTGTTGGTATTCATTCCATTTTACTCTTAGCTAATGTTTCCAGTGTTCCAAGTCCACTCCACGGTTTATTATCTGGTGGATTTTTATTTATGACAGTATTCATGACAACAGACCCCATTACTGCTCCAAAACAAACAGAGGCCAAATGGATTTATGGTCTTTTAATTGGTATTATTGCCAGTGTCATTCGTATCTTTGGTATCTTTGTGGGTGGTGCTATGTTTGCTGTGTTAATCATGAATACCTTCTCCCCTATTCTAGATGAAGGAATTAAACATCTGAAGTCTTCTAAAAGAAAGAAGGTGACAGCATGAAGAAATTCACGTTTAAACCGATTCTGTTTATGATTATCTTAACCGTTGTTTATACTGGTGTATTAGCAACCATTAATGAGGTCACCCGAGATAGAATTCAGTTAAATGAAAAGCTCAGCGAACAACGCTCTTTATTATATGTGTTAGATTTCTCTATCCCCGATGATGCTGTTGAAGTCAGTAATTTTTACAGCACCCATATTGAAATCATTGAACATCAGGGTGAAACATTGTATGCTGGCTACCAAGGTGATGAATTAGTAGGCTATGTGATACCCATCGTCGGTGATGCAGTATGGGGTCAGTTAACAGGATTTGTTGCTTTAACTCCAGACTTCACTGAAATTATTGGGGTTGAATTTTTATCCCACAATGAAACACCTGGTCTTGGTGGCAGAATTGACGAACTAGAATTTAAAGAGCAGTTTAGAAGTATTGGCATCGACCCAGATGCCATTGAAAATTTTATCGCCTATCGCCCTGACCCTGAAGGACAGGTAGATGCAATCTCAGGAGCAACAGGGACTTCAAATGCTGTTAGAAGAATCTTAAATGCAAGCCTTCAAGCGTTTCTAGCAGAAACAAGGGAGGGATTATAAGATGTCAAAAAAAACAAAACGTATTTTTCAACTGGGAATCCTAAATGACAATCCCGTTTTTAGACAAATATTAGGAATTTGTTCTGCCCTGGCCGTTACAAATTTAATGATCAACTCCCTGGTAATGGGAATTGGCCTTATTTTCGTGACTGCCTTGTCTAGTTTTACAGTATCCGTCCTTAGAAAACATACCCCAAGACATATTCGGATGATGGTACAAACCTTGATCATCTCTGCCTATGTTATTATTGTTGACATCGTGCTCAAGGCCTATTACCCTAGCATGAGTGATGCCCTTGGTCCCTATGTTGGATTGATCATTACAAACTGTATCATAATGGGACGTTGTGAATCCTATGCACAGAATAATCCCCCTAGCTTAGCCTTTCTCGATGGCATTGCCTCAGGCTTAGGATACACATTTGTATTACTATTAATTGCTTTCTTTAGAGAATTACTGGGATTCGGAAGTATATTTGGCATTACTGTCATGGGTGCTTGGTGGCCAAGATGGATCTTTATGATTATGCCTCCTGGAGCCTTCTTCATGCTTGGTATTTTAATTTGGGTAATGAACTCTCTCGTTCCTTCTGAAGAGAAGGAAACTTCTGTAGCTGGAGGTGCTAACTAATGGAAAATGTGAACCCATTTGTCATCTTATTTGCATCAATTTTTACAAGCAATATGATCCTAGCTAATTTCTTAGGAATGTGCTCTTTTATCGCAGTCTCTAAGGAGATTAAGACTTCCCTGGGATTAGGCCAGGCGGTTACCTTTGTACTGACTGGAACAACAATTATTAACTACTTGGTCTATCATCATGTACTTGTTCCCTTTGGCTTAGAGTATTTAAGGTTTATTGTGTTTATCATTACAATTGCCGCCTTTGTACAATTAGTTGAAATGGTCGTAGAGCGCTACCTCCCTAACCTGTATTATTCCTTAGGGATCTTTCTACCACTAATTACTGTTAATTGTGCCATTTTAGGAGTTTCCCTCTTTATGGTCATTCGTGATTATACCTTCATTCAGTCCGTTGCCTTCGGATTCGGGTCTGGATTAGGGTGGTTACTTGCTATATTAGCGATGTCAGGTATACGTCAGAAAATTAAAAAAGCACCGATCCCTAAAGGCCTTGAAGGAGCAGGAATCACCTTGTTCATTACTGGATTAATGGCTCTAGCCTTTATTGGATTCTCAGGCATCGTTCAAATACAATAGTAACGGAGGTGAATACATGAACACCATTTTGACCACCATTTTAATCATAACTGGAATTACAACTACCCTTGCCCTCCTGCTTACTTTAGCTAACACTTATATTGCAGATTATGGCGAAAGAAAAATTCGGATTAACAAAGATAAAGAATTCATCGTTGAAGGTGGCAATACGTTATTATCTTCCTTAATTGAAAATGAAATCTACCTTCCTTCAGCCTGTGGTGGTAAGGGAAGCTGTGGTTATTGTAAATGTGCCATTAACGAAGGGGGCGGGCCTGTCCTTCCTACAGAGCTTTCCTACCTAACAGAGGATGACATGAAAAACAATGTCCGTTTGTCTTGTCAGGTCAAGGTAAAGGCAGATATGGAGATTCAAATTGCTGAAGATCTATTAAATGTTAAACAATTTGAAGCCATTGTTGAGAAAACCGAAGACCTTACCTCAACCATTAAGTTATTGCGATTGAAGATTACCGATGGTCAGGAAATTGAGTTTAAGGCTGGACAATACGTACAGCTATTGGCGCCACCCTATCCTGGTAGCCCTGATGAAGTCTTCCGTGCTTATTCCATTGCTTCTTCTCCAAATAACAAGGGTTATATCGATTTAATTATCGGTTATGTGCCAGACGGTTTATTGACGACTTATGTTCATAAACATTTATCTGAAGGAGATGAGATCCTTTTTAATGGACCCTTTGGCGATTTCTATTTACAAGATTGTGAAGAGGATGCCATCCTCGTTGCTGTTGGAACTGGAATGGCACCTATTAGAAGTATTTTATTTGAAATGCTTAACAAAAAAATTGATCGTAATACGATCTTCTTCTTCGGTGCAAAGACTCCTGAAGACCTATTTCTATTAGATGAGATGACAATGTTTGAAAAAGAGCTTCCTCGTTTCAAGTTTGTTCCTACTCTTTCACGAGCACCAGAAGAGTCTCAGTGGAAAGGTGAAGAAGGTCGGGTAACCGATGCCATGATGAAATTCTTAGAGAAAAAAGAAGGGCGTGAAGCCTACCTTTGTGGTAGTGCTCCCATGATCGATTCAACTGTCAAGACCCTAGTTGAGAGAGCCTTCGCTGACAACAAAATCTACTACGATAAGTTTGATTAATCAATCTAGACACAAAACAAAAGCAGCCCTTGGCTGCTTTTATTTTGGTTACATTCATTTTATTTAGTATTCCCTACGATAAATCTCCATTCTGCTTCTGAAAATTTCTAATGTAGAGGGTGGATTATAGATAATTGCGTTGGCACCAGCATCAATGGTTCTTTTGATATTTTCTTCATCGGCCCCACCTGTTGCAAAAATGGGTACTTGTTCAAAATGCTTTCGGATTTCTGCCACTATCTTTGCTGTGTCTTTACCCGCTGCTACATTTAAAATATCCACTCCAGCAGCCAAGCGTTCTTCAAGCTTTTTTAAATTCGAAGAAACCACTGTAACTGTAACGGGAATGTCTATCAATTCCTTCATCAGCTTCACTGTATCATTAGGAGTAGGTGCATTAAGCACCACACCAATTGCCCCTTGGAACTCCGCGTGTAACGCTAAGTTTGATGACCTTTGCCCACTTGTCACCCCACCACCGACACCACAAAACACAGGCACATCTGAGGATGTCATAATGGCGTGATTAATGGTTGGTTGAGGTGTAAAGGGGTAGACTGCCCAAATCGCATCGGCATTAATGTTTTCAATAATTGATATATCAGTGGTAAAGGCTAAGGATTTAATCTTCCGTCCAAATACAACCACCCCTGAAGCCTCTCGAATGACCTCTGGTACTTTAATCATATAACTCCTTAGGTTCCCTGTAATATTCGGTATATATTGCTTCATGTACATGACCCCTTTTCTTCCATGAGTTCAGCCTCTGTGCATCCGTAATGGATTATGCAAGCAAGAGAATCCTTTGTAAAGATAATAATCTATGCACTGTGATGTATGAAATATTCAGTCAGCCAATAGGTTAATTTAAATATAAAGAGATTAAACTCCAGTGTGTCTGGTTTCTCATCGGTATTCTTTTTAATGATATGATTGATATACGCCGTGGAATCTCTCGTATGACCATCGTAATAAAGAAGTTGATAATCCTCTTGTTTAATAATCTCCAAAAATGCTTCTTTTAATCTTTTTTCAGGAAGCATATTGCAATTTTTCATAATTTTATCTAGGATTTTTAAGCATTGCACATCCTCTGTTGTCAAGAGCTTGTCCTTAGGATTATAGACATCTCCGGCTTTCAATTCATTGATCTTAGTTGCTCCCCAAATAAAATTTGCCACATAAATCCCTCCTCATTTCAAATCTTATTATTCTACATCAGTCTTACTCTTTACTCTATGTTTATCTTGCTTTTCAAGTTTTATTCTACTCTATTATATTACCCCATTATTTTTTAATCAAACGAAGAATCTAACAAAGAAGAGTCGCACCCGAAGGTGACGACTCCTATATTTATCTTGTCATTATTTCTTCAAACACGCTGATAAATCGGTCTATTTCTTCTTTTTCTATGACCAAGGGTGGGATTAATCGTAATATATTACCACTAGTCATATTGACCAGCATTTCTCGTTCCAGGAAGTTTTGCTTCAAGGTTTGGGATCCCTTGAGGATCTCAACTCCAATCATCAAACCCCTTCCCCTAATGTCACCAATGCTATGGGGAAAAGTCACTTTTAGTGCTTCTAGCTTTTTTATCATGTATTCACCTTTTTCCCTCACTTGCTGTAAAAAGACATTATCTATCACTTCTAACGTTCTTCTCCCTAAGCTTGAACTCAGTGGGTTGGGTGCAAAGGTTGTTCCATGGTCTCCAGGCTTGAAATAATGACTTATTTTTTCAGCCACTATGATGCCACCTAATGGAAGTCCGCCACCAACTCCCTTAGCAAATAGTAATAGATCCGGCTTCACATCACTATACTCATAGGCAAAAAGTCTTCCAGTTCTCCCTATTCCCGTTTGAATTTCATCTACGCAAAACAGAACACCATGTGCTTCACATAATGCCTGAGCTCTTTCCATAAACTCAGTAGAAATCACATGAACACCCCCAGAACCTGAAATAGGTTCAAATAGAAATGCTGCAGGTTGATGTGTTTTAAAGCAGCTTTCTAAAGCTTGTATATCCTCTGTTGGAATTTCATGGACAGGAAATTTAATGGTTGGAAAATCTTGCTGCACATTATTCATACGTGTCAGTTTCAAGGCTCCCAGTGTTCTCCCATGAAAGCTGTTTTCAAATACAACAACACCCTTTCCATTATTTCCCTTACTATATTTGTGGATATATTTAATCATTGCCTCGGTACTCTCAGCTCCAGAATTAGTAAAAAATATTTTGCCTGGAAATGTTCTCTCGATCATTTTTTCTGCTAATTCAATGGCAGGTATATTGTAAAAAAAGTTAGAAATGTGTAAAAAGCGTTTACTTTGTTCTTCTAGCTCCTCCATTAAAGCTGGATGTCCATGACCCAATACATTAACCGCTAAGCCCGCAAACAAATCTAGGTAGCATTTACCTTCTACATCTGTTATTGTTGCTCCTCTGGCATCTGCAACCACCACAGGCATTCGCCCATAGGTGGGTAGTAAATATGCTTGGTCTAGCTTCATCCAATCTCTCTTCACAAACTCATCTCCAATCCAAAATGATGCCCAATTAAATCAATTACCTGTTGCTCTTTTTCCCTGACAACAACCCATGTGATTCTAATTTCTGAAGTTGTGACCATTTTCACTTCTATATTATTATCAGACATCAGCTCAAATACCTTCGCTGCCACTCCAGCATGAGAACGCATTCCCAATCCAACAGCTGAAATTTTTGCAATGTCTTCATTTATCTCCCATTGAATCGTTGGATCCTGTTGCTGCCACTCTCTCAACACTTTTTCCACCAGCCACAAATCGTCCTTTGGTGCAGTAAAGCTCACATGCATTAGATTGTCCTCAGTTAGCATCTGAGAGATCATATCTACATTAATTCCCTTCTCTCCTAGTTGTCCAAAAAGTCGATATAGACTTTTGGTTGGAGAGGGAAGATTTAGTACCGTAATCTGTATATCTTCTAGGCTAGATGCCATTCCAGTCACAACTGCTTCTTCCATTGTTTTCCCTCCTCCATTATCAATTATGGTCCCCGGTTCATCTGAAAAGGTAGAAGCAACATAGAGAGGAATATCATATTTATGCGCTAATTCCACCGCTCTATAGTGCATCACTCCCGCTCCATTACTTGCCATTTCCATCATTTCATCATAGCTGATTCTAGGGATCTTTTTTGCATTTTTCAATCGTCTAGGGTCCATGGCATAAATCCCATCGACATCAGTGTAAATTTCACAGGTTCCTTCTAGTTTAGCCGCTAGAGCAACCGCAGAGGTATCACTACCACCTCGCCCTAATGTTGTAAAATCGTTGTCCTCCGTCACCCCTTGAAACCCTGCCACAACCACAATTTTACCTTCCTTTAAGGCTTCAGTTACCTTTGTTACATCAATATCCATTATTCTTGCTTTTTGATGGCTCGATGTTGTTTGAATGTTTAATTGTGAACCTGTAAATGAAATTGCTTTATAGCCTTTTTCAATTAAAGCCATGGAAAGGAGAGAGATAGATACCTGTTCTCCAGTGGTTAATAGCACATCCATCTCTCTTGGATCTGGTTTTCCTGATATTGACTTTGCTAAATTAACCAGTTCATCGGTATTTTTACCCATGGCCGATACAATAACCACCACATCTTTTCCAGCTTTTTTTGTTCTAATAATCTTATCTGCAACTTTTTTTATTTTTTCAGTGGAGCCTATAGAAGATCCCCCATATTTTTGCACAACAATATTCATCTCACATTACTCCTCTATCAAGCTACGTAGCTCTTTCACGATTTCTGTTTTTGATTTTGTCTTTTCATCTATTTCCTTTATGACCCTAGCTGGCGTTCCTGCTACTACCACATTAGGTGGTACATCTTGAACTACAACCGCACCGGCGGCCACAACAGATCCCTTTCCAACTCGAATTCCCTCAAGTACAACTGCGTTAGCTCCAATCACAACATCATCTTCGATAATAACCGGAGTTGCTGAAGGGGGTTCAATGACACCAGCGATCACAGCTCCTGCTCCTATGTGACAATTTTTACCAATTGTTCCACGTCCACCTACCACAACATTCATGTCAATCATGGTACCTTCTCCAATGACCGCTCCAATGTTAATGCTTGCACCCATCATAATCACAGCATTATTACCAATTTCAACCTTTTCTCGAATAATGGCACCGGGTTCAATTCTTGCGTGAATACCCTTTAAGTCTAATAAAGGGATCGCAGAATTTGCACGATCATTTTCCAATACAAAATCTTCAATATTCTTTTGGTTTGCCTCCATTAACTTAGAAACAATCTTCCACTCCCCAAAGATCACCCCAGTGTTGCCTGTAATGAAGCTTTTTATCCCTTCTTGCTCCCAATTAATCTCGCTCAAATTCCCTTTAATATATACCTTAACTGGTGTTTTCTTTTCACTCTCTTGTATGTATTTAATAATTTCTCTTGCATCCATTTTATGATATTCCTCCTCTGTAATTTACCTTACTTGTAGTTTATCTTTAGTTTATTGCTAAGACTCTCTCTACATTAAGTCTCATTTTATCTTTCACTCACCATTTACGTAAGGCCTAGTACGTCTTTCATATGGTACAGCCCTGTAGGCTGATTGACAACGAACTTAGCAGCCTCTAATGCCCCTTGGGCAAATACCGACCGATCATGGGCTTCGTGGCTGACTTTAACAGTCTCCAATTCATTAATAAAGTTCGCCTCATGAAATCCAACAATATTGCCTCCACGAATGGCATGCACACCAATCTCGCCTTTTTCTCTAGGGCATTGACCTTCTCGTCCATGCTGATGCTTACGGGCTTCACCTAATCCCTTTTCAATACATTCCACAATGGTTACTGCACTACCCGAAGGGGCATCCATTTTACGGTTATGATGTGATTCAATCACCTCAATATCCGCTTTATTCTTTAGCATTCCTGCCACCTGCTCCACCAAGGAAAAAAGAATATTCATTCCTAAAGACATATTGGTGGCCTGTAATACAGGAATGTGCTTCGCTGCCTGATCAATGGCCTCTAGATGCTCTTTTTCAAATCCAGTGGTTCCGATGACTAAAGGAACCCCATGCGCCATGGCATAGTCCAATACACCCTCCAGAGCCGATGGATGTGAAAAGTCAATAATCACTTCTGGTGTGTGTTTTAAATTGCTTGTGGGATTTTTAGCATCCACCCCTGCTATATTTGACCAATGGGAATCCTTCTGTGCTGCAACACTAATTAGATTTCCCATGGTACCACTCAGTCCCCAAATCAGTAATTTCATATTCAACCTCCTCTCTAGATGATTTGAAGCTTTTTCATTTCTTCAACTAGCTTCTCACGATTGACCGCTTCCATTGAAGTAAGGGGCAGACGTAATTCATCTTCAATATATCCCATCTCATTCAGTGCTGCTTTCACAGGAATTGGATTGACTTCAGAGAAGAGCAAGTCAATGCATTTTTTATATTTTAATTGTAAGGAAATAGCCTCTTCAACTTTTCCTTCCATAAAGGCCGCACATATAGATTGCATTACCCTTGGCATGATGTTTCCTGCTACAGAAATTACCCCATGACCTCCACAAGCATAAATCGGAATCACCTGGTCATCATTACCGGAATAAATTTTAAAGCCCGGTGGTGTTAAGCGTTTGATATCTAATATTTGCCCCATATCACCACTGGCTTCCTTCATTCCCACAACATTATCTAACTCAGCCATTTTTGCCACAACCTCGGCAGGAATGTTGACCCCAGTTCTAGAAGGCACATTATATAAAATCACTGGTAATGTTGTTGCATTTGCCACAGTTGTCAAGTGAGCAATCAAGCCTTTTTGTGTACATTTATTATAGTATGGTGTGGTTAATAAAATGCCATCGGCCCCTAATTCCTCTGCCTGCTCAGTATATTTTACTGCAGTTGCTGTGTTATTGGACCCCGTACCGATAATAATTGGTATTTTCCCCTTTGCATTGGCAACTGCTGTTTTGATCACAAGCTTTCTTTCTTCTATACTTTGGGTTGATGCTTCTCCTGTTGTTCCTAATACGATCAATGCCTGAGTATGATTCTCTAAATGAAAATCTATCAATTTTCGAAGTGCATCAATATCAACTTCACCATTTTTAAATGGCGTGACGATTGCAACACCTGTACCATTAAACATATGAAATTCCTCCTTTTATTTTAAGCCTTCCATTGCTTCAATCACTTGCACTGCATTGGTAGCTGCACCTTTTCTTAAGTTATCTGCCACAACCCACATGGATAAAGCCTTTGGATTAAATAAATCCATCCGTATTCTGCCTACATAGGTATCATCAGTGTTTTCTGCCTCTAGTGGTGTTGGGTATTGGTTTTCACTTGGATTATCTACCACCACAACGCCCGGTGCTTTACTTAAAATTTCTTTAACCTCTTCTACACTAGGTGTTTCGTCAAATTCCATGTATAGAGACTCGCTATGCCCATAAAAGACTGGAATTCTAACTGTGGTTGCATTTACTTCAATGGTTTTATCCTCTAGTATTTTTTGAGTTTCATAAACCATTTTTAGTTCTTCCTTGGTAAATCCATTCTCATTGAAAACATCTATGTGAGGAATACAATTTCTTGCAATTTTTCTTGTATATACTTCGTTGGGATGATTTCCATCGGCCATTTGTTGTGTTAATTCCTCTATGGCTTTTTGACCACTTCCTGATACCGCTTGATATGTAGAGACAACGATTCTCTTCATGCGGTACCTGCGATGTAAAGGTGCTAATGCAACAATCATCTGAATGGTGGAACAATTTGGATTCGCAATAATTCCCCGATATCCCTTCAATACATGTGCATTTACTTCTGGCACAATCAAAGGAACACCTTTGGTCATTCGCCATTGGGATGAGTTATCTATCACTACATTACCTGCCTCTGCAGCGATTGGAGCAAATTTTTCAGAAACATCTCCTCCAGCTGAAAACAACAGATAATCATAGGATTCTTTCATCACTTCTTCAGTTAGAAGCTCTACTGTGATCTCTTGATCCTTAAAAAGAATCTTTTCTCCGGCAGATCTGGCTGATGCAAATGCCCTCAGCTTACCTACAGGAATTTGTCGTTCCTCTAAGATTTCAAGCATTTTTCTACCTACTGCTCCTGTTGCACCTACTACACCAATATTTAACTTCATTTTCATTCTCCTTTCGAGTCCATACTTCTACAGTTATTATTACTTATTTACCCTGAAGTTATTAATACTTATTTACCATGAATACAGTCAATAAGATATATACTTCTATACTATTCAGGGCATATGTTTTATGTCATACCCTAATGAAACAATCATATAAAGAAAATAGGAAAATAATGAAATATCACAGCCTTCAATATACACAAAAAAACCCCTAAGATCATTGTTCTTAGGAGTTGTTATGGTAATATTAATAACTATCATATAGAGGAAGCATAGTACCTAGTAACCACTATATCCTATCCTTTTTATGCTCTTTATATTATCCATCAACAAATAGCACTCCATAGATACAATCTATGACAGTGAGCCAGTTTTTCACCAGTCCCCCCAGCCGTTAATCTAGAGTTCTTTCAACGACTTCGGCACGTCAGCCTTTCCCCAGTAGTATTGAGTCCTCTTCCTCTTAACACCTACTGCGTACTTTTCTTCAATGCACCTCTACTTATTAATCTTTATTTTATTGTCTTATTTCCTTTATTTGATTGTACATAGTGTATCATAGACATTTTGCCATGTCAAGCCAACTCCTTCCAGCAAGCTGAAATATTGTAAAATCATGTGAACATCTCATACTTCCAAAGATCTATTATGGCAAAAAAAAGAAACCAGTTACGGTTTCTCTTTTTTTCAAAGTTTATTCTTAATGATAAAAATCATGTAGTCCAATGGTCATCATATGTTTTCTATTTTGTACAATCCAGAAGTTTGTTGCTTTTCTTGGATTTAAGAAGTATAGCGCATCTCCAACTGGACGAGCACCGTCCAGTACTTCTCGGGCGGCCCTTACACTGTCTTGATGTGGTTTATTATGAATACTCCCATCAAGTACAGGGGAGAATTGCGTATAGCCATGTTGACGATCAAAAACAACACCATAAATTGAATTAGGGAAGTTGCCATCTCCAACGCGATTCATGATGACATTTCCAACTGCTACCTTACCTTGATAAGATTCACCTTGGGCCTCTGCATGGATAATTCGGCTCAACCAATACATGTCATCTTCTCTGTCGGCACCTCTTGAAACCGTTGTATTTGATGGGATGGAACTAGCAGGTGCTTGTCCTTTGATTTGTAGGGTCTGTCCCACATTAATTTGATCCGAGTTAAGTCTGTTTAGGTTTTTCAAATGGTCTACAGATACCCCCGCTCTTTGGGAAATCAAGAATAATGAATCACCATTTTGAATCTGGTAGGTGTCAGCAGTAATTGGCTCTACTTTTGTGGCTTGTGACTGCTGCTCACTTTGCTCTTTTGTCTGTTGCGTACTTGTAGATGGCGCACTCAAAGCTTCCTCTGTTGTCGTCTCTACAGTAGCGTATGTAGCGCTACTGCTCATTGTATTTTCTTCTAATAACGATACTTTTTCACCTTGTTCAGTCGAAGCTCCTTCTTCTAGCTCCAGGTCTAGATCTAGATCCAGATCCAGCTCTTTTTCCTTAGCTATAGCTGCCTCTTCCCCTATGCTTTCAGAGTCCAGACTGATCTTTTGCAGTTCCTCAGACTGAAGATTTTGGGCTAAAATACTTGTTGTTAAAATTGCTAACGTAAGTACTGCAAAAATAATTAGCATACTTTGTTTTCTTAATTTGCTTATGTTTTTTAGCTTATCCTTAATATCCATCAAACTCCCACCTTTCTATTCTACCTTAAAAATTCTAACACAAATAAATGAAGGGGAGATGATGTAACATTTGACAATGAAAAAGGAGGTATCCCTACCCCCTTGAAATCAAAAGCTTGCTCTCATTTAGAAACTTTTGCCAAAGGCTTCCTCGTGACTTAATATCCTAAAAATCAGTCTCCTGGGAACCACTTGTCCTTACGATTTATCTGATTTCACTTTCCTTATAAACGGTATAGTTCACTACGTCTATGCTTTAATAATGGTAGCTGCTCTCTCACCCTATTAAGATAATCAAAGTCTAGGTCTCCATAGAGAATTTGTTCGGTTTCATCTGCCTTGTTCACCACATCTCCCCATGGATTCATCAACATAGAATGTCCATATGCATGATATGATGCCTCCAAGTTACGGGCTGGTGAAGCAGCAATAAAGTATATTTGGTTGTCTAATGCCCGCACCTTGATCGTCGCCTCCCAATGGGCAGGCCCCGTGGTCATATTAAAGGCTGCAGGAACAATAACCACCTGCGCTCCCTCTAATGCCATCATTCTAATCAGTTCTGGGAAACGCATATCATAGCAAATAGCCACACCTATTTTTCCCAGTACCGTTTCAACTACCGTCATTTCCTCTCCTGCAGTCAGGGTGTCGGACTCTTTAAAACGAATGCCATTTTTCACATCTATATCAAAAAGATGTACCTTCCGATGACGCCCTATTAGCTCTCCTGCTTCGCCAAATATAAAACAAGTATTGTAAATTCGGTCTCCTTCCTGCTCAGGAATAGAACCCCCAATGATTATGACCCCTAGTTCTTTAGCTAATTGACTCAATAACTGTGTGCTTTCCCCTGGGTATTCCTCTGCAAAGCGAGAAAAATATGCATTATCATAGGGACAATTGAACATTTCAGGTAATACAATGAGCTTAGCACCTTCTCCTGAAGCTTCACGAATCAGTTCCTCTGCCTTTTGTAGGTTTTTAGACTTTTTTTCTGTAATTAGCATTTGACATATGGCTACTTTGACTTTCTCCACTTAAAACGCCCCCTTATTTATATTTATATTCATTTTCTAGCTACCTATAGGTTGATGATTGGCTTTGTCATCATGATGTTCTTAGATGTTAGCCTTGGCTAATTTACTGTTTTATGCTTTCTATGTTTTTTATCTTTCAATTTAATTGTTATAAACAATAACAAGGGTATGGGTGCAAACAATGGTAGCGACACAAAGAAATAAGGTACCACCCATGCTAGAATTACATCAAATCTAGGGATGAGAAATGGCATGGATACCCCAATTAAAATCGCAACAGGCCAAGCAAAATCCTTGGGCTCTCCTAACTGAAAATAATCGGAAATGATTTCACAAATGACATAATACGTAATAATGAATTTAAAGTAAGTCGTCACATAAAAGACTGCCAAAAACAATGGGTCTAGCCTTTCAATAATATCTCCAACCTCGATAATTCTTATTGTGCTAAAGGGAGGAAAATTAAGGGTTTTTAAGGTTTCTTCCTCAAAAGAAGCCACAGAAGCCAATGCTCTAAATGTTAGTAGTACTGTGGCCAAGAAAATTGCTATAAATGTATATTTCAAGAACTGGCTTTTCCCCCGAGCCTTTGTTTTCGTATATCTATAATAAAAAATCACTGGTAGTATTTGAGCATAGGGAAAATTCATATTAGGAATGGCTCCTGCCAATACAGGCTTTATACCCTGGGACATAATGGGTAAAACTTTTCCAAAATCCAGTTTAGATAGAACCAGAAGAAATAAAATACAATAGACAATTATCAGGATGGGTAGTAGAAACTCTAACAACCTTACAAAGACCTCTAGGCCAAGCTTGACCCCATAGACAGCAGGGACTATAAAAAAAATGATAAAAATATAACCAGGGGTCTCTGGCATGGTTATTTTTCCAAAATAAAAAACATCAGAAACAACCAGACAACAAAGAATAAAAAAGAACAAAGCATAATAAAGATTCATCAAGCCCCCCAGGAGCTTACCCCAATACTTATTTAGGGCATTGGTCATACTTAAGCCAGGACACAGTGATAGAGGCAGGTAGTGAATAAAAATAACGATATAGGCGACTATGGATGCGATTATATTGGAAATCCAAACATCCCTACCTGCCTCAATCATACCTGGAAGATAAAGAATGGATGCGCCTCCCAGTTGCGCTACGGTTAACCATAGAAGCTGCCTAAAGGATATCTTTATTTTATTCTCATTTTCTATCCCTAACATAAACTAACCCACCACTTTCTCTGTATTTTGTTATATTTTATCCCATTAATGCACAAAATATAATTGTTACTAAGGGAGGGATGCTGATGAGAAAGTCTACACTACAAATCATTAAAGAATCAATTCATAAAATTACTAAAAATAATAGCAAGACAGGTACAAGTACAAATAAAGATACTAAGAGTCATGAAACGACTCAGTCAGTAAAATTTTCTCATCATTTAGATAAAAATATTCAAATCATTGAGTCCTACTTAGGAGATAGTGATGATATCAAATTTAGATATCTTCAGATCCCTACCCTCCCCAGTATAAGGGCAGTGGTCGTATTTATCGAAACCTTAGTAGATGACAGCATATTAGAGTCTTCGGTATTAACTCCCTTAACTCAAGGCCTTGGAGAAAGAACTGTTGAAGAAAGAACTTATTTAAGCTCCCATATAGATGACTTAATAGAAAGCACATTACCTAATAGCAACATTTGTTTTTTACAAGATGTCAATGAAGCAGTAGATGAACTTTTATCAGGAAATGGTATTATATTGATCCAAAATTATGCAAATGTCATATCAATTACGATCTCCCAGGGTGCTGCTAGGGAATATGCTGAACCCCAAACAGAGAAAGTCGTTAAGGGTCCTCAACAGGGCTTTGTGGAGGATATAGCTGCTAATGTTTCAATGATTAGAAAAAGAATTAAATCACCAAACCTTGTTATCAAAGAGCTTACCATAGGTAGAGAGTCAAGATCGGAAATAAGAGTCGCTTACATAAAGCATATTGTTAATCCTTCTATTGTCAAAGAAGTATTCAAAAGACTTAAGCGGATAGATGTTGATGGCATTGTTGGCTCTGCAAGCATTGAGGAATATATCGACGATGCCCCCACCAACCTCTTTCAAACCACCTTTTATACTGAAAGACCCGATAGGGTACAAGCAATGTTACTGGAAGGCAGGATAACTATATTATGTGACGGAACCCCCTTTGCAATCACCGTCCCTGCCATCGTTACAGATTTTTTTATTAATTCTGATGACTATTACCAGAATCCTTACTTTGCAAGCTTCACTAGATTTATAGGATATCTAGGTGCCTTTATGATGACATTTTTACCCTCTATTTATATCGCTGTTAGCACCTTTCATCAGGAGGTGCTTCCCACAAGCCTTGCCCTCACCATAGCTGGTGCTAGGGCAGGGGTGCCTTTCCCTACCTTTGTGGAGACGTTGATTATGGAGATTGCTTTTGAAGCTCTGAGACAGGCTGGCACCAGACTTCCAACCCATGTCGGTCAAGCAGTGAGTATTGTTGGGGCCTTAATCATTGGTCAAGCTGCCGTTGAAGCTGGATTGGTTTCTTCTGCAGTCGTTATTGTTGTTGCTACCACTGCCATTTTTTCTTTTACCATACCCTACACTAACTTTTCCTTAAGCTTACGATTGACAAGGTTTTTTATGATGGCGCTAGCAGCAACCCTGGGGATTTATGGCATCATGACAGGAGCCTTACTAGTAGCTCTTAACCTCGTCTCCTTAAGGTCCTTCGGTGTCCCCTTTATGGTTCCCTTTGCTCCTTTAAGCTTTCAGGATATGAAGGATTGGGTATTTAGATTTCCCCAATGGGCGATTACCAAAAGATCCCCTTATATTGTTAATGGAAATGTCAATAAAAAGGCAAAAAATCTAAAACCCAAACCATAAAGCACCGAAGGGAGAAGAGATTCATGAAAAAAAGCAGTCTGATACTGATCCTGTTACTATCTACCCTATTGACTACCTCCTGCTGGAGTCGTAGGGAAATAGACGAGCTTGGATTTGTAATGGGTTTAGGCATTTCCAAAACTGAGGCAGGTCTCTATTCAGTGGTGGTTCAGGTTGCCAATCCCGATGCACTTGTGGCAGATGTCACTGATTCCAGACATCTCTACACAATTATAAAGTCCGAAGGTCTTACGTTTTTTGACGCCTTAAGAAATTTATCTATGGTAGCTGGTAGGCGTCTTTATATCGCTCATATTACAACCCTTATCATACACGACTCAATCGCCATAGAGGGACTAGAAGATGTGATTGGTTTTCTTGTGCAGGATATGGAAACCAGACTAGAAACAAAGATCCTTATTAGCAAAATACCTCCTGAAGATATTTTAGATACGCAAAATCACCTAGGCGTCATTCCTGCCGTTGTCTTGTCAACAATAGCAGACAATTATGGAGCCAATTCTAAAATATATATATCGGATCTTCATGAAACCGTTGAAGCAGTCAACAATCCTAGCACCAACTATGTAACCACACTAGTGGAAATACTACCCCCTCCATCAAAAAAAGAGCTACCGCAACTAAAACTAACTCAAATTGCTATTTTTGAAGATGATAAACTTAGGGGATATCTAGACTATGAAGAAGGACAAGGCTTTAACTTGATTACCAATAATTTTAAAAACGCCTTAATTGTATTTGAAAGTGCTGCTACCGGTGATAATATCGTGATAGAGGTATTAGAATCAACAACCAAGATTACACCAAGTTATGAAAATGAAAAGGTAAACTTTCACATTGAACTAAAGCTTACGGGCAATGTGGCAGAGAGAGTCCCCATAAAGGGTCGGGCTCATGATTTAGACATCTATCATGTCCAAGATGAATTATGTCGGGTTTTGGAAAACAAGCTTAATAGATCCATCTCTACTGCCCAAGAAAAATACGAGGTTGACTACTTTAATCTAAGTAAGGATTTTCATAGAAAATATCCTAAAGAGTTTAAGGAAATAAAAGATGACTGGAATGAAGTGTTTTCTCATGCTGATATCACAGTGAAGGTAGAAAGCAATGTAATTCACTCTGCCCTCAATTTAAATAGGGGGAAAATATAATGAATATTATCTTAGTCCTATTAATTACCGTTATACTTTCTATTGATTTTGCTAGATTGAAAAAAAACAAATCAGAGGTCTTATCTCTTTATATTGCTGTCGTTGCAATGATTTTACTTGTTGCTGCAGTAGATAAATATGATTTTTTTGAAACCAGTCCCCTGGAGATAGGGATTAGAAAGCTACTGCCGGTTACTAATTGGCTAGAAACCAAGTTTAATTAAAATTCCTACCAATTGAATTGTATTTTCTGCTAAAATATATTTTTCTTTTAATCCGCCTAAATCTGGGTATTCATATAGAAAGCTAAAAAGAATATCATGTAAAGGAGCGAATTAAATGATTAGTATTCGTAATGATAGCACAGATCCACGTTTTAACTTAGCCCTTGAAGAATATGCTTTGAAATATTTAGATCCCAATGAAGAGTATGTCATTTTATGGCAAAACGAACCCTCTATTATTGTGGGTCGCAACCAAAATACAGTTGAAGAAATTAATGCTGAATATGTGAAGAAAAATAAAATCAATGTGGTTCGTAGACTTTCTGGTGGTGGCGCTGTTTATCATGATTGGGGTAACTTAAACTTTACCTTTATTGTCAAAAGTGGTAGAAATCTCGTCAGTAATTATAAAAAATTTACAGAACCCGTTATCAAAGCCCTTAATCGATTAGGTGTCCAAGCAGAATTTTCCGGTCGCAATGACATTACCATAGATGATAAAAAATTCTCTGGAAATGCCCAGTATTATTATAAGGACCGCTTACTCCATCACGGAACCTTACTGTATGACTCCGAATTAAGTGTGCTTCAAGATGCCTTAAATGTCAAGACTGATAAATTTTCATCTAAAGGGATTAAGTCCGTTCGCAGTAGAGTCACTAACATCGCTTCCTATTTAGAGAATGTTGTCCCAGTTCAAGAATTCAAAGACATTTTAGTCAGCTATATTTTAGAGGATTCTGGAAGCACCTCAAATGAGTATGAGTTGACAGATAGAGATAAAAAGAAAATTCATGAAACGATGGAGGAGCGCTATGCCGCTTGGGAGTGGAACTATGGTCGTTCTCCAAACTTTAATATGAAAAAATCTAAACGGTATGCTGGAGGCTTACTGGATATTCGTTTAAATGTCCACAATGGCTTGATACAAGAATGCAAGCTGTATGGTGACTTTCTAAGTAAAAAAGACGTCACAGATCTGATAGACCTAATAAAAGAATCAAAATATGATGAAGATACCATTCGTCAGCAATTACAGGACTTTGATCTTAATGATTACTTAGGCAGTATCGCTCTAGATGAATTCATTGATTGTTTGTTCTATTAGTGTTATTTGGAATTTCAAGTGCTTAAATGTACAAAGGGAAGTGGTCATCCACTTCCCTTTGTACATTTTCTAATAAATCATTAAATTGTTGTTATCACCTTTTTTTAGTAAACACAGCCTCTATTAATATCCTTTAATTCATGACATCCTGTCATAATCATTGTTTCTTTTAACTCTTTTCCTATTTTTTCAGTATAAATCCCAACTCCCTCTGCACCGCCACCATATGCTGCTACGATATAGGGTCTGCCAATGAGTACAGCGTCTGCTCCAAGGGCTAAGGCTTTAAAAACATCTACTCCAGTTCGAATACCACCATCAATAAATATCTTCATTTTTCCTTTGACTACCGCTACAATTTCTGGTAACACTTCGATTGTGGCCGGTGTATGATCCAGGACTCTCCCTCCATGATTTGAGACCACAATCCCATAGGCACCTGCCTCCATGGCCTTTTTAGCTCCTTCAACTGTCATGATTCCCTTTAAAATCACAGGAATACTTGTTGAACTAATAATTTTCTTTAAATCTTCTACAGATTTTGTTGCCACTGGTTTTCCTAGAAGCGCTAAGGTAACAAGTCCTGCCGCATCTATATCCATGGCAATAGCAGTCACACCTACTACTTCAGCTTTCTTTATCTTCGAAATGATTTCATCGGTTTTCCAAGGTTTAATTGTAGGAATTCCATTGCCTCCATGTTCTCCGATTACTTGAAGAGGTAAATCATAAAACTCATCCTTCACCCCATCCCCAGTAAATCCAAGGATTCCTGCATGATTGCATCCCTCTATAATCGCTTGAGAGTAGGTAAAATCATCTAACTCGTCACTATAATTGAGGGCAACTGCACCAACAGGAGCAGCAAATACAGGGTACTTAAATTTTCGCCCAAATAACTCAATAGACGGATCGATTTCCTTTTCCATTACAATTGTATCTAAATTGATTTTGACGTCATTTAATTTCTCCCAATTCCGAATAAATCCTGCTCCGGACCCCTTACCTCCGGCTCCTGGTACTTCTCCTCTACAGACGATTCCATTGCATTCTTTACAAACCTTACAACGTTTTTCTATTTTTTTTCTTGCATTATCCCGTATTTCTTCATAATTCATTGCTTCATCCTCCTTTGGTTTCTACTTAATTTATTTCGATGAAAGAAATTAAATTCCTCTTTCTCTATACAAAAAAGTCTTTCGTAAAATCTATTGCATAGTTGTATTATTTCATAATCAAATCTATGATCTACGAAACAATAGAACATCAACACACTTTGAACATAGAAAAGAGAAGGCATCAAAATACCTTCTCCTCTCAACACTTACTTTTCCAACATATTATTCTATAGTATTAAATACGCGAGTCTTACTATTTTTAATTTGTCTACTCTAGAAGTTAAGTTTCATTCTTCTTTCATTTCCTCGGTGAGGTCCCTTACCATCTAATAAAAGTCTACTAGATTCCATTTTTTCTTTGATCATTTCCATCTGTTCTTCAGTAATCTCCCCAGATTCCACCTTAGCCTGGATCGCTTTCATTCGTTCTTCTAAACCTACTTTTCTGACGTCCTCTAAATCAACTCCTCGTTCTTCTAACATTTCTCTAACATGCACCCCTGCTTCTTTTTGTGCCAATAGGTCTTCTAATGGAATATCCAATTTTTCGGAAATTCCTTCTAGTCTTTCCTCGAATCTTCCTCCTTGCATTTCTTTAAATCGTCCTCCAAATCTAGCTCCCTTTTGAGCCTGGAATTCTTCTACAGACATCCCCAATTTTTCAGCAACTGCTTCAATGTTTACCTCTCTATTTGTTCTGAACCTAAGTTGCTGGTTTTCTTGTGGCACTTCATTTGCAAAGGCAGGTGCTGCGATGGCACCTACTAAACTTAATGCTGCAATTGATATCACTAGTTTCTTTTTCATTTTGACACACTCCTTTAGAATTTTTTTCTTACCTACTGCTTTCATAGATAGTATAGGCTTTTAAAGTGACAACTTAGTGACAACTATAAGAAACTTTTTTTAATGTAAAGAAAAACATTATACCCTCTTCATGATTTTCTACACCATATTGACTTCCATGGAGTTCAAGTACATTCTTCACAATAGCTAATCCTAATCCTGTTCCTTTTTTTTCTTCACTGCCCTTATAAAAACTTTCCCATATTGACATTCTTTCTTCTTCGCTAATTGGATTGCCTTCATTATACACACTTATTTTAATATTCTCTTTTTCTTCTTGTATCGAAACACTGATTAATCCTCCTGATTCAGTGTGATTAACCGCATTTTGAAGAAGATTGGTGAGTACCTGTTCAATCCGATATTCATCTCCTAGGACTTCACATGACTCCATTGATGTATCTACTTGAAATCTCAAGTTTTTTTCCTTTTTAAATAATTCAAACTTCCAGAGACTTCGTTGAACCATCACGCCAATATCAAGTTGTTCAACATTTACCTTGAAGTTTCCCGATTCAAGTTGTCCCAGGTCCAACAGATCTCTTACCAAGTTACTCATTTTATTTATTTCATCCTCAATAATTGTAAAGTATTCTTCCCTCTCCTTCTCATTTGTTGCCATTCCATCTTCTAGTGCTTCAGTGTAACCTTTTATCAATGAAATGGGTGTCTGCAATTCATGAGAAACACGGGCAACGAATTCCTTACGCATTTTTTCTAAATTTTTTTCATTTTGTAATTCTTTTTGTAGTGCTTCAATTGTTGTTTTTAGTTTTTCTGTTAAGAAGTTTAAGGTTTCTCCTAGCTGACCAATTTCATCTCCTCTATTTCCATTCCACCTTACTTGAAAGTTTAACTGACTCATTTCTTTGGCAACTTCATTCAAACCAACTAAAGGCTTCGTAATGGTTTTTGAAAAAAACCACGATAAAATGACTGCCACAATTAAGGCTACCAGTAGTAGATATAGCGTAAACTGCTGACTAATAGCGACTGCTTCTTCAATAGGCTGTAGTGGTGTTTGAAAGAAATATATTTTATTATCTATTGGAACCAAAACAGCCAATAACTCAATTTGACTACTGTGTCCAGAAATTTTATAGTATTGGGTTTGCCCTCTTCTAGCCTGGTTTAAATGTTCGCTAGGAATGAAATTAGCTCGACCTATTCTGATGAGCCCCTCTTGATAAATAATTTGATCCTGCTCATCAATAATCAGCACTCGACCATTAATCTCCTCGACAACATTTCTAATGTAAATTACCATTTCTTCACTCGTACCGTCTTCTTGAATTTGTCTGTCAATTTTTGTTCCGTACGCCTCCATACCCTGTACTTTCTGATAAATATAATAGTGGCTCAATAACTGACTTTGTAATAACCAAAAAATACCATTAACAATTAATGTAAATAGTAGAAAAAGCAAAAGTAATTTTATAAAAATGGATTGCTTTTTCACTTTGTCACCTCAAACCGATACCCTAGCCCTCGGACAGTTTTAATCTGCTCTCCCATTTCCTTCAATTTATGTCTTAACCGCTTCACATGAGTATCCACTGTTCTCAAATCACCATAATAATCATATCCCCAAACTCCATCTAAAATTACTTCTCTAGATAGCGCTTGGTTTTGATTATGGAGGAAAATTAAAAGCAGATCATATTCCTTAGGAGTTAACATAAGACGTTCACCTTGTAAAAAGACTTGGTGCCCTTTTTTATCTACCTTCAATCCTTGTACTATCAAAGTTTCTGTTGATAACTGGCGATTACTTCGCTTTAATAAAGCCTTCACTCTAGCCACCAGTTCCTTTACACTAAAAGGTTTTGTCATATAATCATCCACCCCTAAATCAAACCCAAAGAGTTTATCATGTTCTTCACTTCGCGCTGTTAATATTAATATAGGCACATTACTCTTTTCCCGTATTCTTTTACAAATTGTCCAACCATCATACTCCGGAAGCATAATATCCACAATAATCAGGTCGTACTGCTCCTCTTCCCATAATACCAAGGCCTCTTTACCATCAGCTGCTTCAATTACGCTGACCATTTCCTTTTTTAAATAAGTTGCCACCAATTTTCTTAAGTTTTTTTCATCCTCTACTAAAAGAATCCGACTTCCTACCATAACCTTCACCTCTTTTGATCTTCACATTATTTTTATACCGTTCTAGCTTTCCCCATATCTATTATACTAACAAAATGTGACAGTTTTGTGGCAAAGATTTCGTGTCCTTCAGTCTACTTTTATCAACTATCATCTACATAAAAAAAGCGTCTCCGACGCTTTCGCTAGGGAAACCTAGTTTCCCTTCGACGACGACAAAGTCGTCTGAGCACCCTTCTGACTACGGAAGGGGAATACTTCCCCTTTCAACCCCTGTTTTTTATATAATTAGGAAAGTAGAACTTACCTATTATATAAAAAAAGTAGTGATATTTTAATTTATCACTACTCTTTCTGGATGTTTATATTCAAATATTTTACTTTTTAGAAAATACATAATATGTCGTTATCGACATTTATTAATGGCTTATAACTCATAAGCAATAATCGCAGCCCCAATAGCCCCAATAAATTGGGAAAGATCAGATACTTGAATTTCTACTCCCAGCTTGTCACTTAAGTATTTTTTAAGTAATGGGTTTTGAGAAACACCTCCTGAAAAAAACACCTGATCTTCTGCACCTACTCGACTCACTAAGGAATAGGTTTTATTACATACAGATTGTAATAATCCTGCAGCAATACTTTCCTTTGAAGCACCTTCAGCCATCAAACTAATGACCTCTGATTCAGCAAAAACAGTACACATACTATTAATGTTCTCAGGCTTTGCATCTCCTGCTGTTTCAGAGAGTTGACTCACATCCATTTCCATGGTATTGGCCATGACCTGCAAAAAACGCCCTGTTCCAGCTGCACATTTATCATTCATTAGAAAATCCATTACCAATCCGCTTTCATTTAGTCGAATGACCTTGCTATCCTGTCCCCCAATATCAATCACGGTTCTAATTTCAGGGTTAATAAAATGTGCCCCTCTCCCATGACAAGTAATTTCAGTTACCTTTTTATTAATAAAATCCAACGAAACACGGCCATAGCCAGTTCCAACAATGGCATGAACTTCATCTAGCGTAAGTTGGCTTTTGTTCAAAATTTCCTCTAATAGCCGGTTTCCTGACTCCTTAGGACTCCATCCAGTTGGAATGATTGCTGTTGCCATGATTTTCTCTCCATTAAAGGCCACAGCTTTTGCCGCCACGGATCCCACATCAATTCCAATACTAATCAATTTATCACGTCCTTCTCAAATGAGACTTAATCTAAAGGGAGTCTTAGTACGACATCGAAGTTCCACTCCTTAACCAGTGACCGTAACCCCCAATGTTTCTAAGAAGGCTTCTATCCTTACCTTTAATTGTCCTACATCTGAATCCGAATAATCTGTTTCGATTTGAGTAAAGGCAAGTCCTAATTCTTCTTTGACATATTTTTTCACAGTGAAGGATTCAATATTGTATGTATGACAGGCTTGCCACGTTAGATCTACCACAGCATCCACTTGATACTCCGCTGCCATTCTTTTAATTAAATCCAATCTACCATTGTTGTTATTCATACAAGAGCAAGGAGTAGATAAATACTTTTCTGCTAAAGCAAGCATTGGTTCTTTATGTTCATCTACCATGGTATCTAGACCTTTATATCCTGTACAGTTTTCTAATGCAACAACACTGGCCCCTGCTTCTTCGATCAACTTCAGTACCTTTTCCGAGCCACTTCCAATTGGACACCCTGTCAATAAAATTCTCGGTGCCCCCTCACTGAAGGCGTATTGTCCCTTACTCATTTGATCCTCAACATCATGGATTAGTCTTTCTATTAATTCAATTCCAGCCTCTTTATCTACGTTAAACCCCTTTAACCATTGCGCTAACATCATATCCATTCCTGATAGCGGTGCAGGTTTATGGGCATTTAGTTGGTGTAGACGCTTCATTGCCTGTCTTTCACGGTTCATTAGCTTAATGGCATCCTTTAGTTTTTCTTCTGTAATTTCTACATTAAACTGCTTTTCTAAAAAGTCTTTAAACCGAACCATTTCATTTTTCCAAAGGGCCAATGATTCCTCTCCTTCAGCCGTTTGTGGTAAATTCATAATATGCATTGGCTTAATCTTACCCATCAACTCATACATTTTCTTCTTTCCATCACAGGTGGTTTCCGCTAATAATACATCGGAAAAATAGAAATAAGGGCATTTATCTGTAATGGCAAATCCATAGCTTGATTTAATCAGTGGACAAAGATTTCTTGGCAGTTCTTTTTCTGCATCTTCAATGGGTTCTTGTTTTGTTCCACAAAGTGTCACACTAATTGCATCAGCAGCTAGGGCAATCTCCTGTGGCGAAAAAACACAGTACATACCCACTACCTTCTTCCCCGCTTCACTTGCCTCTTTAATTTTAACTGAATTGACACCCCGTAAAGCCTCTACTTCTTCCATCATTGCTGGTCTCATTTTCATTCCCCCTAGGTTTATTCTTTTTCAGTGTAACAGGACTTCCTCTGTGTCACAATCATTTGAGAGTCTTTTACTTATTGAAAATATCTATGGGTTTTACATTAAATATAGAAAAATTTTACAACTATAAAATTCAAAAGTAGCATCAGTAATGAATTGTGTTATCCATCTGTAAATTCATATTTCCCTTATACATATCTCCGCTAATTTCAAGACATAATAATCCTATTGTGATGAAAGGAGTGGGAAAATGGGCAAAGGAGATAATAAAGTCCCTCTTTCAAAAAATTTTAGTCATAATATTAATTATTTATTGAAGGAATTGCGAGTAGATGAAAACTTCGACATTATCCATCGACAGTTAGAGTATGCCAATCGTAAGTTTGGTCTTTTTTTCGTGGATGGGTTTGCTAATGAAAACGTGATGGTTATGATTATGAGGGAATTAGAACATCTCGCTCCCAATGATATCTATAAAGATGCCGTAGACAAATTAGTGAAACGATTTATTCCCCACATCGAGGTGGAGAAAATTGATGACCTAGAAGAGAGCATTACCCAGATCTTATCTGGACAAGCAGTATTAATTATTGAAGGATGTAACGAAGGGATTTTAATCGATATCAGAGAGTATCCTAGCCGTTCTCCTGAAGAGCCAGACATTGAACGCGTTGTCCGGGGACCTCGAGACGGTTTTGTCGAAACCTTGGTCTTTAATGTGGCGTTAATTCGCCGTCGTGTGAGAGATCGTTCTTTAATCATGGAACCATTACAAGTGGGTACCCGTTCAAAAACAGATATCGTCATCGCATACTTAGATAGCGTCGTAGACTTGGATTTAGTGGCGCAATTAAAGCAAAAAATCGAAGATATCTCAATTGATGGATTACCCATGGAGGAAAAGTCCTTGGAAGAGTTTATATTTGGCCGTCACTATAACCCCTATCCCATGGTTCGATATACTGAGCGTGCGGATACATGTGGTGTACACCTCAGGGAAGGGCATATCCTCATGCTTGTGGATGGCTCACCCAGTGTGATGATTTGTCCTGCAACCTTTTGGCATCACCTCCAACATGCGGAGGAATATCGTCAAAAACCAATTGTGGGTATGTTTTTACGCTGGGTTCGTTTTACAGCGGTTTTTGCATCTTTATTTTTGTTACCCTTATGGTATGTTTTGGCCGAAAACCCTCATCTTCTTCCTGAGTCATTAAAGTTTATTGGCCCTGAGACAACAGGTCAGGTTCCTTTGTTTTGGCAGTTTTTCTTGGCGGAAATTGGGATCGAAATCCTAAGGATGGCAGCCATACATACCCCCAGTGCCTTGGCTACAGCCTTAGGTTTGGTCGCTGCCATTTTAATTGGTGAAGTTGCCATTAATGTTGGTCTCTTTGCCGAAGAGGTAGTTCTTTATTTAGCCATTGCGGCCATGAGTACCTTTGCCACGCCTAGCTACGAACTGAGTTTAGCCAATCGAATGTTTAGACTGGTATTCCTCATCGGTGGTGCGTTATTTGGTATTTATGGTTTTCTGGGGAGCATCTTGCTATGGATTATTTTACTTGCTACATCCAAATCATTAGGCGTCCCTTATTTATGGCCATTGATTCCCTTTAACGGTAAAGCTTTATTAGATTTATTTATTCGAATTCCAGTACCATTGAAAACCAAACGACCTAGTGCTTTAAAGACACAGGACGATACAAGAGAGTAAAAAAACAAAGGTGCGACTTCATATGTTTAGAAGTCGCACCTTTTATTTTTTTATATATGCACTAACCCTATTAATATTGATGCGATCAACATTAATATACTCATGCCGTATAACCACTTAAAACTAAATTTCATATGATCTTTTAAGTCTAGATCTACTAACCCTAATGCTAAAAAAGTTGCAGGTACTATGGGACTAACCAAAAGACTTATATTTTTCCCCACTAGCATCGTTGTTGCAGTATTAAATGGCTCAACTCCAAATTGTGATCCAACTTCGAGTACCAATGGCATCAGTCCATAAAAATATGCATCGGTACCGATCATCATACCCAGAGGAAGTGCAATAACACCAAATACTAAATGTACATATCTTCCTAGAAAATCTGGAACAATAGATAGCATTGAACCTGCCATAGCTTCAAGCATACCCGTTCCATCCATTATCCCCACCATAACACCTGCTGCTAGCATTGTAGCAGCTATAACAAGGGCTGCAGGTGCATGGGCTTTAATTCTCGCATCTTGGGCTTTTAATGACGGGAAGTTTATAACTAAACCAAGACATAGTCCTATCATAAATACCAAGTAAGCAGGCATGACATCCCAAACCAATGTTCCAATAACAGCAACCGTAAGCAGTAGATTAAACCATAATAACTTAGGTCGTTTAAGGTCTTGTCCTTTTATATCATCTTCTTGACCTATTTCTATTGCTGTCGCTTCTTCTATACTGATTCCAGCACCCTTTTTCTTTTCAATTATACCCAGTATTGCTGCAAGACCTAGTGTAAATATGACACCCAGTACTTGGAGCGGAATAAGCCTTAACCATAGATCATTTGCATCCATGCCCAGTACAACTGCAGATCTAGCTACCGGACCTCCCCAAGGCAATAAATTCATAACCCCCATTGCACTAGCAAGTATTAATATCAGTACCTGTGGTCGTATATTCATTTTTTTGTAAATAGGATACATAGCTGGTACAGTAACTAAAACAGTAGTTGCAGTTGCACCATCTAAATGTGCTATTGTAGCGATTACACCGGTAGCTACTGTTATTAAAACAACATTATTTCCAGCTCTTTTTACAAGTGCAGACACCATTCCATCAAACACACCCACATCCGACATTAATCCAAAAAAGATAATGGAAAATATAAATAATATGGAATTATTTTGTACAGTCCCAATTCCCCCTTTAACCATTTCACCTATTTCTTCAATTCCAAAACCTGCTATAAGTGCTGCAACCAATGGAACTAAGATAAGTACAACGATTGGACTCATTTTTCCTTTTAGTAAAATCACAATAATACTAATAACCATTAAAAATCCAAGTATTGATAACATTTTATTCCCCCTCAAGTTTTTTAGTTGAAACTAGATCTTTTATTATTATTTACTATAGGAGATATTTGATCTTATCTCCTATAGTAATTTATTAAACAGCCTTCAATTAATATCTCTCTTTCATCATCGGTCAATTGTCCAAGTCTTAAAACGGTTTCTTTTATTTCTTCACCAATTACATATGCCTTTATTTCATCTGTCTTGTTAATGATAGCTGATCTTATACCAGGTATTAAAACAAAATCTCCCTTACTTACAGCATTTTCATCTTCCGTTAAAAATGGCAAGATACCCCAGTTGATCAAATTGGACCGATATCGTTTTGTAGCATATTCTTTTGCAATATTTGCCCAACCTCCTACTACCTTTTGGCAAGATGCTGCTTGCTCTCTAGCTGAGCCATCTCCGGGTTTATTGGCATATATCGTACTTCCGATGGCAATATCCTTTGCTTCTTTATTTTCAAAACCTTTTATGGATTTGATCTTTTTATAAAGATTTTTCAAAGCTTCAAATTCAATATCTACAGATTTTCCTTCTTCTCTAGCTACTTCATAGGATAATACTTGTTTAGAATTCGAAACGTAGTTTGGATCTTTTCTACTTAAGGTGAATTCTGCTAGTCTCAGAGGGTTAGATCTATAGGATGAAGTTTCCCCTGATGGAATCAGTTCATCTGTTGTGGTTACTGGATCCGTTATATGCGTTACAACTTTTAAAAGAATATCCTCTGTTAAACTAGGCATCTCTGGCCAGTCTTTTATATTAGGTCCAGATACCAGTTCCACAGAATCATCTGCTTCTTCTACATCATCGTAGACTCTATTATCATAAATGGTTTTATCAAAATAGTATTTTTTATTGCTATATTCTATATCTATTTCATCTGCTCCGGTTAATCTTCCTCCATTTATGGCAGTTGCTGCAATGGATCTAGCATCCATAAGACCCACCATAGAGATTTGTCCTTCATTTGGTTTTGAGCCTTCTCTATTAGCAAAATTTCTCGTGGTATGTCGGATAGAAAACTCCCCATTTGCAGGTGTATCTCCTGCTCCAAAGCATGGTCCACAAAACGCTGATCTAACTATGGCACCAGCTTTCATCAAATCATAAACCGAACCATTTTTCACCAGTTCAGCATAGGTAGGTTGACTTCCTGGGTATACACTCATAGAAAAACTTCTATTTCCTACAGTTTTATCTCTTACAAAATCTCTTAGGATATCACTTACTGCAACAATATTGTCAAATGTTCCCCCTGCACATCCTGCAACGATTCCTTGATCAACATATATATCCCCATTGATGATCTTACTAGACAAATTTATTTCCACAGTATTGGACTCAAATAGTGCTTTACTCTCTTCTTCTACTTTATGGAAGATGTCTTTGGCATTTTCTTTTAGTTCTTTTATCGTATAAACATTGCTTGGATGAAATGGCATTGCTATAGAGGGTCTAATCTTCGATAAATCGATTTCAATAATCCGATCATAGAAAGTAATATCTGCTGGCTTTAGTTCACTGTAATCCTTTTCCCGACCATGAATTTTGTAGTATTCCCTTACCTTCTCATCAGTTTGCCAAATAGAACTCCAACAAGCTGTCTCAGTAGTCATTACATCGATTCCATTTCGATACTCAATAGGCAATTTTTCGATCCCATCTCCCACGAATTCCATTACTAGATCTTTTGTAAAATTATTTTTATATACATTTCCAATTATAGATAAGGCAACATCCTGTGGTCCAACCCCTAGTATAGGCTCTCCTTTTAAATAAACAGCAACAACCTTCGGTTTTTTAAAATCATACGTTTTTCCTACAAGTTGTTTGGCAAGTTCTCCGCCACCTTCTCCTACTGCCATTGTTCCAAGTGCCCCATATCTAGTATGACTGTCAGATCCCAAAATCATATTTCCACATTTCGCCATCATCTCTCTGTTATAAGAATGAATGACTGCTAGGTTTGGAGGTACATAGACTCCCCCGTATTTTTGTGCAGCAGATAATGCAAACTTGTGATCATCTTCATTGATCGTGCCCCCTACTGCACATAGGGTATTATGACAATTAGTTAGCACATAAGGTATGGGGAATTTTTCCATCCCACTGGCTTTAGCCGTTTGTATGATACCAACATAAGTAATATCATGAGATGTTAAAGAGTCAAATTTTAATCTAAGTTCATCTCCTGTTCCAATATTATGGCTATTTAATATTTGACAGGTAATAGAGCCTTGTTTAGCGGCCTTTTCATTTAATTCTTTTCCTGTTTTATTTCTTATTACTTCTTTTACATCTGGTGTATTGAAAATGATTTCATTTCCATTTATAAGATATCCTCCGTTTTCGTACAAATTAATCAAGATAAGATCACCCTCCTATATTTTCTAGTATTGTATTGTCAATTCATTAATTTAATTATATAATTATTCTGAAATATAGGCTAATACTATTATAGTTATATCATCCATAGGCTTTGCCTATGGGCAAGGAGGTTATTTATGAATCAACGTGAATTACTATATATAAAAGCGATTGCTGATACAAAAAGCATCTCAAAAGCAGCAAAAAAATTATTTATAGCACAGCCTTCCCTTAGCCAATCAATTCAAAAAATTGAAGAAGACTTAGGTTTACACTTATTTAAACGTACTAATCAAGGTATGCTATTAACTTATGCTGGAGAAAAATATTATCTAGCTGCTACTCAAATATTAAAGATATATAATGATTTTGAGATGGAAATTAGCTATATAAACGATTTAAAGAGCGGTAGAATCACGATTGGAATTACAAATTTCCTGGCTACACACCTTCTACCTACCGTCCTTCCTGATTTTAAAAAGCTTTGTCCTAATATACAGGTCCTTATTCAAGAGAAAAATTCTACGGAATTAGAAAACACCTTAATAAACGGTGAAATAGACTTTGCTATCATGCATATGCCTGTCACCAAACGTCAATCTTCATTATTGTTTGATCCTATAGATGATGATCCTTTTCTATTAGCGACAGAAAAGAATCATCCCCTATCAAGACATGCTAAAAATATAGATGGTCTTTCTTTTCCATCTATAGATTTAAAATTATTTAAAGATGAACCATTTATCGTTCTCCATTCCGGTAAAAGGATTGGTCAAGTTGCAACGATGATATTTCAAAAAGCTGATATTATCCCAAATATAGTTTTGACCTTAAAGAACTTCGAAACAGCTAGAAGATTAGCTAGTACTGGGATAGGATCAACTTTTATACCTTACGAATACAGTAAAATTTTTGGAGAAAAATACCAACCATCGTATTTTTATATAGATCAAAAATATGGTGCTTATTGGACTACATGCATTGCTACAAGTAAAAACATGTATGTTTCTAAAGCGTCTAAGTTATTCATTGACTTAGTTAAGACAAAGTTTGGTAATGAAAAATCACCTTCTTAATTTATAGATAAGTTTGTCCTATTTTATATAAAAAAGAAATCCTAAAAGAAATTTAACCGTAAAATTTATTGATTTTATAATTACTGAATCCTCCAACATATAAAAAGGAGAGGTGCGTTGAACACACCTCTCCTTACCTTTATCATCAATTCATTTGTATTGCTTTTTAGTTAAACAAAGATAGTAAAACCCCTGCTGCTACTGCTGATCCAATCACACCTGCCACATTGGGTCCCATGGCATGCATTAATAAAAAGTTTGTTGGATCTTCTTTTTGTCCCATTGTTTGTGATACCCTGGCAGCCATTGGTACAGCCGATACCCCTGCTGATCCAATTAATGGATTAATGGCATTTCCACCCATTAGCTTATTCATAAATTTAGCTAGGATCACACCGGTTGCAGATCCAACTGCAAAGGCCACCATTCCCAATACAATGATCTGGATTGTCGTTATCTGTAAAAATTCCTCTGCTCTTGCACTGGCACCCACACTTAACCCTAGTAAAATGGTTACAATGTTAATCAACTCGTTTTGTGCGGTTTTAGAAAGTCGGTCCGTTACTAAGCTTTCCTTCAGTAAGTTACCAAACATCAGCATTCCTATTAAAGGCGTTGCCGCTGGCAACAGTAGAGACACTAGAATTGTCACTAGGATTGGAAAAATAATTTTTTCCTTTTTACTTACATTTCTTAACTGCTTCATCCTGATCATACGCTCTTCCTTAGTTGTCAGCGCCTTCATAATCGGTGGCTGAATAATTGGCACAAGGGCCATATAGGAATAAGCTGCCACAGCAATGGGTCCTAGTAAATGACTGGCCATAATGGCTGTAATAAGAATTGCCGTGGGTCCATCTGCCCCTCCGATGATCCCTATGGCAGAGGATTCCTGTGCTGTAAAGCCCATCAAAATGGCTCCAGTAAAGGTAAAGAAGATCCCTAATTGAGCTGCAGCACCTAAAAACAAACTCTTAGGATTGGCAATTAACGGTCCGAAGTCTGTCATAGCCCCTACCCCTAAAAAGATCAGAGGTGGAAAAATCCCCAATTGATTACCTCTATAAAAGTATTGCAGCAATCCTCCCGGTGTTTCTGTATAAATCTGAGCCGGAATTCCTTCTCTTAGCATTTCTGCTGTTGGCTCTGCCAGCATTTGAACTGTTTCTCCCACAGTTCCTGGAGTCAAAGCCCTGAGGACCGTATGCCCTAGCTCCATCACCCCGGATTGCGGCAGATTCGTCAGTAGCATTCCAAAGGCAATGGGTACAAGTAGCAGTGGTTCAAACCCTTTTCCAATGGCAAGATATAATAAAACACAAGCAACACCCATCATAACTAGGGCTTGCCATGTGATATTGGCGTAACCAGTGGTTTCCCAAAATTTCATGACCACATCAAGCATTTGTGCATCTCCTTTCAATCCATTTTATGAAGTTGTATTATTTTAAAGAAACTAACGCATCTCCTCCATTGACGGATGCACCCTCTGAAACATGAATGGCAGCCACTGTTCCATCACAAGGAGCGACAATTTCATTTTCCATTTTCATCGCTTCTAAGATTATAAGTACTTGACCATTCTTTACTTCTTGTCCTTCTTTAACTTGAATTTTCCATATGTTTCCTGGCATTGGTGATTCCACCTTAGTGGCTCCTGCCACTGGCCCTGATTTGGCTTCAGTCTTGGCTGCTGCCTTTGGTGCTGCAGGCTTTGCCACTGGTGCTGCAGTTGGTGCCTTCGGTGCAGATGCCACAGATCCATCCTTAATTTCTTCAACTTCTACCTCATATGACGCGCCGTTTACAGTAATATTAAACTTTTTCATGGTTGATTTCCTCCTTATGATATTATAGACGACTTTGAACTTGCTCCCCACGTCCAGCCCGAGCCCAAGCCGGTGTGTTTTCAGAGGTCCGCACAATGTTTCTCACCACAATATTGTGAGTAGATGTATGTAAACTCGCTGCGATAGCTGCTGTTATTACGGCCACTAGCTCTGTGTCAGAGGTTGTGTCCTCTTCCTCAGCCTCCTCTATTGTTGCTTCAACCGGTACAGGCACTTCCTTTTTTGTTTTCTTTTGTTCTGCACCATAAAGCATTTTTTCCATTATGGTAATGGCTAAAAATAGAAACATCAGAGCCACAAATACAATTGAAACCCCCATTACCGTGGCCTGTAAACTGCCACCTAATTTTTCCGCCATGGTCATTTGATCGATGGATACTTTCATTTTTTCTAACAAAGTCATTGACTAATCACCTCTTTTGAATTCAGTTTCATGTATTAGACTGGCAAGTTACCATGCTTTTTAGATGGTCTTGAATCTCTTTTACTGGCTAACATATTTAAGGCACTGACTAATCTTGGTCTAGTGGATGAGGGTTCAATGACATCATCAACATACCCTCTCTCCGCAGCTTTATAGGGGGTTGCAAATTCCTGTTTGTAGTTTGCTATCTTTTCCGCCCTAAGGGCTTGTGGGTCCTCTGCGTCTTTAATTTCATTACGGAAGATAATATTTGCAGCTCCCTCGGCTCCCATGACAGCAATTTCAGCTGTAGGCCATGCCAGTACTAAGTCCGCACCTAATTCTTTACAGCACATGGCAATGTATGCCCCCCCATAGGCCTTTCGTACAATCAATGTAATCTTTGGTACCGTGGCTTCACTGTAGGCATAAAGCATTTTGGCACCATGACGAATAATCCCACCATGCTCCTGGCCTTTTCCAGGCAAAAAACCTGGTACGTCTACAATATTTAAAACTGGAATATTAAAGCAGTCACAGGTTCTAACAAATCGTGCGGCTTTATCTGAGGCATTAATGTCTAAACAGCCTGCCAATACCTTTGGTTGATTTGCAATGACCCCAACAGATTGACCATTAATACGAATAAAACCAGTGACAATATTCATTGCAAAGTATGGTTGTACTTCAAAAAAGTCTCCATCATCTGCTAGCATCTCAATAATCGTCTTCATGTCATAGGGCTTATTAGGGCTATCTGGAATCATGTCATCTAATTCTGGAATGATTCGATTAATATCGTCCTCTGTTTCAAATACCGGTGCCCCCTCCATATTGTTAGAGGGTAGGAAGCTCAATAATCTACGAATTTCTAGAATACATTCTTCATCATTATTGGCTACGCCATGGGCAACACCACTGATGCGGTTATGGGTCATGCCTCCCCCTAGCTCCTCGGAGGTGACTTCTTCTCCTGTTACGGTCTTAATGACCTGGGGTCCTGTAATAAACATTTGACTGCTTTGATCCACCATAAAAATAAAGTCTGTTAATGCCGGTGAATACACAGCGCCTCCTGCACAAGGTCCCATAATGGCAGTGATTTGAGGAATCACTCCCGAGGCAATTGTATTACGGTAAAAAATATGTGCATATCCAGAGAGGGCGTCGACTCCTTCTTGAATCCTGGCACCACCGGAATCGTTCATCCCAACGATTGGTGCCCCCATTTTCACTGCCATATCCTGTACCTTACAAATCTTTTTGGCATGCATTTCTCCTAGGGATCCACCCACAACAGTGAAATCCTGGGCGTAAGTATAAACCAATTTCCCCTCTACAGTTCCATATCCAGTGATGACACCTTCACCCGGTGCATCGACCGTTTCCATGCCAAAGTTCACGCATCTGTGCTTGACAAAACCATCTATTTCAACAAATGATCCTTCATCAAACAGTAAATTAACTCTTTCTCTAGCTGTTAACTTTCCTTTTTCATGCTGGGCCGCGATACGCTTTTCTCCGCCACCTTCTTGGATTTTTGATTTTTGTTGGCGAAGACCTTCCAGTTTGCTCATGGTCATAATTCTCCCTCCTATACTGCTTCATTAATCATGATTTTCTCGTTCTTACTTCATCCTATAGATCATTTTCTATGTTAAGCTTGTCATAAATTTTAATTTATGTAGTTTTATACTGGATGGGTTTTTTGTTCCATATCTACACAAATCGTCTCGATTTTATACTTTTGTGCCCTTCTATATTTAAAGTATTCCTGTGCAACCTGTGGAAACAAGGCATAGGATAATACATCCTCTTCTTGCTCTAAAAACTCTTTCATTTCATTACGAAATCCTTCTAGCTGCGGGGGAATACTGTCAGCTGGCCTTTTGGTCATCACTTCTTCATTCCCAATAATCTTTCTTTGTATTTCTTCAGAAATCGCCACTGCAGGTCGCCCATATTCTCCTCTAACGTAGGCTTTTATTTCTTTTGGTACTATTTTATAGCGTTCTCCCATGATTACATTAAATACGGCCTGGGTACCAACCATCTGGCTTAAGGGAGTCACTAAAGGTGGATATCCTAGCTCAGCTCTAACTTTTGGTATTTCCTTTAGCACTTCCTCATACTTATCCTCTGCATTTTGCAGTTTGAGTTGAGAGACAAGGTTTGATAACATCCCACCAGGTACCTGATAAACTAAAGTATTGATATCTACACCCAATAGCTTAGGATCTAGCAGTCCACTTTTAATATATTCATTTCGAAGTGGGGCAAAGTGTGCAGCAATTTGGTCTAAATCTCCAAGATCCATTCCAGTGTCATATTCAGTTCCTTGTAAAGTAGCCACTAATGGCTCCGTAGGCGGTTGGGATGTCCCCGATGCCATGGGAGAAATAGCACAATCCACCACGTCCACCCCAGCTTCTATTGCTTTAATGTAAGTCATAGAAGCAACTCCACTAGTATAATGGGTATGCAGCTGTATTGGGACCTTGATCACCGCTTTTAATCCTTTAACAAGTTCATAGGCATCATAGGGTTTTAGAATACCAGCCATATCTTTAATACAAATTGAATCTGCACCCATTTTTTCCATTTCTTTAGCTAGCTGAATATAATATTTTGTATTGTGTACAGGACTGGTAGTATAGGAGATGGCAATTTGAGCATGAGCTCCTGCCTCTTTGGTGGCTTTTAAGGCCGTCTCAAGATTTCTTACATCGTTTAAAGCATCAAATATCCTGACTATATCGATTCCATTTTCCACTGCTTTTTTGATAAAGGCTACTACAACATCATCAGCATAATGCTTGTATCCCAACAGATTTTGACCTCGTAAAAGCATTTGTAGCTTTGTGTTTTTCACATGTTTTCTAATGGTTCTTAGCCGTTCCCAGGGATCCTCATTTAAAAATCGTAGACACGAATCAAATGTAGCTCCTCCCCATACCTCTAGAGAATGGTACCCTGCTTGATCTAGTTTTTCTAATACAGGCAACATTTCTTCTATCTTCATCCGAGTAGCAATTAATGATTGATGCGCATCCCTTAAAACTGTTTCGGTAATCTTTACTTTAGCCATCTTACTTCATCCTCTCTACATCTTTTCGATATAACAATTTGCTAAAATTCATAGCTTTGTTAGTTCTCATTTAATATAACTATTTTCTGACATCCATTCTTCAGTCCCATTTCAATCATTTCATCTATCTTTGACTTCACATTAGTTATTTGCAAAGAACCTTTCGAAGAGTTCTTCCTGAATGATAACAAGATACAATTATTGCTAATATTTGAAACTGCTAATACTATGTTTTAAATTATTGGCCATATTTTCTATGTCGTTTATGACATCCTCTAACCTTGATGAATATTGGAACTGCTCTTCAATATTACTTGTTACCTCTTGAACCGTGGCTGTATTTTCCTGTGATGCAGCAGTTGCTTGGGTCATTACTTTTTCAATATTCTTAATAAAATCGTTTGTGCCATTAACAGTAACAAAAATTTCCTTCACATCTTGTTGATTTGCTTCTGAAGCACTTATTATTGTATTGAATATACTCTTATTCTCTTCGAATGATTTTTCCTGTAATTGTGATATCGCATTTGCTACCTCTACTTTTTTCGATACATCACTTAATGTTTCTTTTATTAAACTCAAAGTCTGATCTATATCACTTACTTCTTTATTAGATTGTTCTGCTAGCTTTTTTATTTGTTCCGCTACCACAGCAAAACCTTTACCGTGAACCCCTGCTCTAGCTGCTTCAATAGATGCATTGAGCGCTAATAAATTGGTCTCATCAGCTATCTGTCTTATAACAGAAACAATGCCGTTTATTTCGTCAGTTTTCTTGTCTAAGTCAGTCACTACTTTGTTCACTTCTGCAAGCGCACCTTTACTTTCCTTCATTTTATCAAATAATTCATTTAATTTATACTGTCCTAATTCGATTGTATTGGATGATTCTATCGTGTTGTTTTGAATTTTATCAGTTATCTTTACTATATTGTTTAATTCAATTACAACATCTGCTATTTTAGTACTCCCAGTTTGAATCGCATCATTATTATCTGCAACACGATTTGCCATATCTTCAATTTCTTTAACGATCTCTTTGTTACCATTATGAATGCTTCGGTTTAACCGAGCTATTTCCTGTATAGATTGTATCAGTTTCTTAGCAGCTTCAGCTACTTTTTTTATTAATTTATTTAATATGGATACTGTCCCTAACAGCATATTTGTAATTTTTTCTTCTTCATTACTTATCTTTTCCAGGTCAAGTGTTGCAGCTATAACACCTCTAAAAACTCCATTTTTTTCATACGGCACTGCTACAATGATAGCCAACCTATTTTCACGTTTTGAAAATGAGAAATCAGATGTTTGCGTTTCATTCGTTTCTTTAGCCTTTGTAAAGTAGTCTCTGTCTCCATTGAAGAGTAATTTGCTTTTATTTTCCATGCTTTGTGCTGAATTATATATTTGTTGTCCACTTTCATCTGTAACAAAAAATCTAACAATACCATTACTTTTAGATATAAATTCTTTGCCTTTTTCATGCATTATGCTAATATTAAACTTATTATGTATGAAAATTTCTGTTAGTTTTTCTACCTTTAAAAGATCATTATAGATTTTCTGTTTTGTTTTCTTAGAAATTTCTGTGGCAATAGCTAGGTTTCCTGCAGCAATTTCCCTAAGTACCTTTGTCATCTCTTGTTCATTAAAATTCACTTTCATTTCTAATTTAGACCTTAATAGTGAAATAACAAAAAAGTATGAAATATAATATAATATCCCCCCAATCTTACTCATATCTATCATTGTTAAAAGAATATATAATGGCATAGAATAAAGTAGAAAATCTATGCTATACGAGTATATTTTTCGTCTCATATGCAGCCTCCTTAGGTATGTTGGTATGCATTGTTTTTTCTTAATCTTACATAACTATTACGACACCTTTTTACAAATTTCTTCTTTTTTAAAGTTTATTAATTTTACAAATTATAAATGCAATAGTGGAAAATTACAGAAGTGTTTACTAAAAAAATATAAAATTAATATCTTGTTAAAACGAATTGATTTTCTACCATCCCTTTTCCAGTCCCTTATCAATCATTTCGTCTATCTTTAGCTTCAGCTCTTCTCCTGTATGTTTTTTACCAACATAACAGTCTAGGGCATCATGATTGCAGATCATACATTTTCTTGCTTTTATATGAAAGTCCCTTCTAGATATGGAACTTCCTTGTTTATTGATCACATCAATATCAAATAATCTACCTAAGGGATGAATGTCTTCTATCCGAATGGTTCCTATCTTTACATTTTCAAGTAATTGGTCTATAACCCAAAACCCTTCGGGACCCCACTTACCGACTCTTGTATCTTTAAACATCACATCATTGTCAAATGCCTTATCAATGGCTATTACTGCCTTCTCCATAACATTCTCCCAACCAGTATATTGAAAATATCCTCCTGGTAAATTCAATGTTAAGGAAACCAAAGGCAGCTGATAGTTATCTATCAACTGCTTTTGATAAGTTGCTCTTTCTTCCTTAGCCTCTAGCACCTTTTCTAGTAAATCCTGTTTCATTATTTAACTCTCCTAATGGTGTCAATGATGGTACCATCTCTATATTCAACTAAAGCCACAATTTCATCTGTAGTTTGGATCTTTCCCGGTTTACCAGTCAATCCTTCTGCTATGTTTTTTAATTCCTGTATGCTCATGACATTCAATTTAGCAGCCTTAAATAACGCTTCTAAATCCTTTCTTCTAGGATTGACGGCTATTCCTCTTTCAGTAACGACAGCATCAATGGTCTCACCTGGTGTGACCACTGTTGTCACCTCATCTACTACAATAGGCAGTCTACCTCTTAACAGTGGTGCGATTACAATAGAGAGCTTAGATCCTGCGGCTGTATCGCAATGTCCTCCAGATGCACCCATGATAATACCATTTGAATCCGTAATCACATTAACATTAAAATCTACATCTATCTCTGTGGCACTTACAATCATAATATCCAGTTGGTTTGCTGCACAACCTTTGTTATGAGGATTTGCATAGAATGAAGCTGACATCTCTATATGATTTGGATTGGATTTAATGGATTCTACAGCTTTTAAATCAAAACACTGCACATCTAATAATGTCTTAAATAGTCCTTCTTTCAACATATCAACTGAATGTCCTGTGATTCCACCAGAGACAAAGCTACCTTTAATTCCTTCTGTCTTCATTTTTTCTCTTAGAAATTGAGCAACGGCTAGAGATGGTCCACCGGTTCCTGCTTGAAAAGAGAATCCTTCCTTTACTAAGCCCGATGCAACCACAGCTTCAAATGCCCTCTCAGCAATTAATAGCTCTAGTGGATTTTTAGTCACTCTGGTTGCTCCAGATACAATTCCTTTGGGATCTCCTATTTTATCTACTTTTACAACATAATCTACTAAGGTTTGTGGTATGCTTATGGGATTTGCAGGGTATGGCACCATGAAGTCAGTTACGACAACGACTTTATTAGCATATTCTGCATCTGCCATGGCATAACCCATGGAACCACATGCAGTTGGACCTTCTACACCATTGACATTTCCATAGAGATCCGCTGCGGGAGCTGCGATAAAAGCAATATCAATTTTACTTTCACCTGATTCGATGGCCCTAGGTCTCCCCCCATGGGAACGAATAATCACAGGCTTATCTAGTATTTTATCCCTCGTAATGGCTTCTCCTAATTCACCTCTAAGTCCACTGGTTTCAATGCCAGTCACCACACCATTTTTAATATGATTAATTAATGGCTTATGAACAGACTGCAGGGAACTAGCAAATACCGTGATATCCTTAATACCCATTTTAGCAATTTCATCGATTACCATATTGACTAAATAATCACCATTTCGAAAGTGATGATGAAAGGATATTGTCATACCATCCTCAATGCCACATAATTCTAAACTCTTTTTTATATTGTCTACTATTTTATCATTTCCATGAAATGTTTTTGTTATTTTGGGAGCTAATTTTTGCCCTTTTGGATCGTAAGCAAAAGCTCCTTGAAATGCCTTAAGTTCTCCTATTCCATCTATATGCTTTGGTACTTCTCTACCTAGTGCATTTTTTACCATATTACACACTTTCGCCACCTCCTATAGTATTCCTGCGCCTCTAGCTAAACACACGATTTTTTCAGCCCTTGCCACAACCGGTGCATCCACCATTTTTCCATCTAATGATATGACTCCTAGACCTTTACTTTCTGCTTCTTCTATGGCCTTAATGACCCTTAATGCCTTTTGGGCATCCTCCTTAGAAGGAGTAAATTCATTATGCACTGTTCTTATTTGCCCTGGATGAATAATCGATTTTCCTGCAAAGCCCAATTGCTTAGCCGACTCTACTTCTTTCTTAAATCCATCATCATCTTCCACATCAGCAAACACTGTATCTATGGCATCAATACCAGCAGCCGCAGCGGCCAGTACTATTTTCGATCTAGCTACAAACAATTCTTCTCCACCCTTGCTACGTTCCGCACCGATGGTTCTTGTAAAATCTTCTGCCCCAAAGGAAATCCCTATTACTCTTGAGCTAGCAATGGCAATCTTTTCTGCATTTATAACGCCTTTTGCGGTTTCTATAGCTCCTAATATCTTGACAGTCCCATCTTCTAAGCCTAGTTCTTTCTCAATGTCAGTTAATAGTTTATCTAGTTGTTCAATATCTTGTGCCGTTTCAGACATAGGTAATCTTACGTTTCTTAGGCCTGCTGCCACCAATGTCCTCACATCTTCTTCTCCAAAGGGTGTGTAGAGAGGATTCACTCTAGCAAATATCTCACAGTCACCATAGTCTATGGTTTTTAGCGCCTCTACAAGTAAATCTCTGGCACTATCTTTCTCTCTTAAAGAGATAGCATCCTCTAAGTCAAATATAATACAATCTGGTTTAAAAACCGATGCATTCACCATCATATTTGGATTGCTTGCTGGTACAAAAAGCATGGTTCTTCTTAATCTTTTCACTTTCTACGCCCTCCCCTCTGCCCTTTTAATTGCTGTTTTTAATCGTGCTCTGATTGCAAAATCTAAAGCACCCCGATCCGCTACTTTGATATATCCATTTTTTATATTATTTTCCTGTAATGTTTGTTCAACAACAGCCTTTATTTGTTCCCCAAACTTTTCTTTAACGATGCTTTCTATTTCTATTGTCAAATCTTCACTTTGATTTAAATCTACAATTACCATTAAATCATTGGACTCTAAGCTGCCGGTTTGGCCTATTCCACTTGGTTTCATTGTTTGTAACCCTCCTTCGAAAACAGTTTACTAAATAATAGAGCCAAGGTCTAGTAAACTTTGGCTCTATTATCTTAGCCTCTAAAAATATTTTCCAATTAATTACTTAAACAAATATACTGAAAAGTACACTGGCTATAATCAATACCATCCCGCCGCCAAGCCTTGACGCTATTTGTCCATAGGATATTAAGTCCATTCTCTTTGCAGCACCTAATACTGCTAAGTCACCAGAACCACCTCTATTTGCCATACATAATCCTGCTGTTACCGCTGTGTCTATTGGGTAAAATCCTACAAGATATCCAATAAATCCACTACCAATAATTGCTCCGAATACAATAAGCGTTGCGATAAACACATTTCCTAGTGTAATCGCTGCAAAGAGCTCTCCTAAGTCTGTATAGGCGATCCCTACACCAGCCATGATCACCCATATAAACTGACCCGTAAAAAATGTTTGCAGTTTTTTGGCACCCATTTTTAGTTCTTCCGGTATCATTCCCATGGCATTAAAAATTGCTACAAATACAACCATGTATGCATATTGATGGATTACCACACCACCTATTGTCGGAAGTAAATAACCCGAGAAAAGTCTTCCTAATGCAAAGAACATTGTGGCTAATACTAATCCAGCTGCAATTTCTCTATTTGTTATTTTTTTCTCTTGTTTTTCTGCAGTATCTATATATGCACTTTCATTTCTGATTAAGTCTGAACCATTTCCTGTTAAAGAAGGTCTCTGTTCTCCAAGCTTATTCAATAGTGCTCCACTAAAGATTGCAACAATGTTTGCAATGGTAAGAATGGCTATGGCAAATGAATAGTACCCTTCCTGTGACTCTCCAGTTACTTGATGCCATATTTCACTTAAGGGTATGGCACCGCCACCGTTTCCTCCACCCATAACAGGTAGCACATATCTCATCACAACATCTTTAAAAGGAACACCGATAAATAAACCACCAATTCCTCCTAATAACATAGCACCAGCTACGCCACCTAATATAGCTGGAATATACCCTGCAAAGGACTTGATTAATAGCTTTCTATTTACTGATAAGATGGATCCTGTGATTAAAACAGTAATAAATAATGTCAAGAAACCTGTACTAGCCATAAAATTCGTTGTTGAATCAACATATCTCTCAGGCAATATTCCTTGGTATACTAAGTATGCTGCACCAAGAAACGCTAATATTGCGCCTCCACCGATATATTCCTTCCATACAGGAATCCGATCCCCAATTTCACCAAAGGTAATTCCTAGGAAAAATAATATTGCAAATCCACCAGCCAAATCAGTAGATATGGTCTCCGTAGCAAGACCAGCAACCATGACAACTGCAAATATTGCATACACATGAAGCGGCATACCAAACATCTTCAATCCTTTAGTTTCTTTAACTTCTTTAATTTCTTTAGAAACTTTTACATCACTCATTGTTTGCACCCCTTTTAAAATTTTTTTTAATCCTAATCAAGTCTTAATTTTACATAGTCGTTCACATTCTTAAAATACACCTGTGTTTTTCATCATTTTCTTTTAAACTCTACTTTTTCATCTCCTCTTCTTCGTATTTTATAGCGCTTTAGACAACAAAAAAAGCCAGCACAGAAATAAAGATTTCTGTGTTGGCTTATTTAAGCTAAGTCTATAGACTTTCTCAAACGTACTCAACATTTATTCATATCATATTGTGGCTTGCTACTCTGCTGCTTAACTATTTTGAAAAGCCTTTCTCTTGAAAACCTTTTCAAACTTAGCTCTATAATAAATATATAGCAAATTGTGAATTTTGTAAAGTATTTTTAACAAAGTATTTTAACAAATTAAAAAAATAAGATTACTTTTATCTTCTACTACATCGATCTTGATATCATTTAATTGACTTTCACAGGGCAAAAACGTGTTAATCATCGTTTTCATTTCTTCTTCAAAGTCTTGATAAAAGGTTTCTCGGTAGTATCGGATTAATGCTCTGTTTTTTTCTACTTCCAACATTGTTTTTTCAAATTTCGTTAAGACCTCTACCATTTCCACTTCTAATTTATTACCGTGCATAAACACTTTTACGTTTTTAGGCCCTTTTCCAGTCTTCTCTTTGATGAACTTTCCAAATGAATTTTTGAGATTGTCTTCTATGGTAAGTTTTTCCTCTTTAGACATCATCCTACTTCTAACTTCTAATAGTACCCCTTTATTTCGAAGAATTTTAACAGCAATTTTTTTCATTACCTCTGTCAGTTCTCTTGCATCAATCGGTTTAATAATGTACTTTTCAATTCCAATATCAATGGCCTTCAGTATCATATCTTGCTCGGAAAAAGCTGTTGTAATGACCACAGGAACATCACTAACTTCTCTTATTTTCCTCGTCATGGCAATTCCATCCATGATAGGCATTTTCAAATCTGAAATGATTAAGTCCGGTAAATTTTCCTTAAAGGCCGCCAACCCTTCCATTCCATTTTGTGCAGTAATCAACTTTCCCACCCTTTTTTTTAGAAAAAATTCCATCTGCTTCATTACCTCTTCTTCATCTTCCACATAAAGTACTTTTAAGTTTTTCAATAGGTTATTATCAGACACGATTCTTTTCCTCCTTGTACAAAGTGATCTTTGCCTTTACCCCATTCTTTATATTGATTATAGATATATCTCCCTTGAACTTTTCTTTTAATATGGTCTTTGAAATATAAAGTCCCAATCCAGTTCCCTGATCTCCTTTAGTTGACACATAGGGTTGGAAAATTCTATCTACTATCTCCTTTGGCATCCCACCCCCATTATCTTCAATGGTTACTTGCACGTCCTTTTCTCCTTCATGGATTACGATCTTTATCTCTCGAATCCCTTTATTATCTTTCATTGCATCAATAGCATTATTTACAAGATTCAAAATCACTTGTGAGAATATATTGCTTTCGCCTTTAATTTTTAGGGCTTTATCCCCTTGAATATCGGTCTTTATTTCTAGGTAGTTGATTGTGGCTAAATTAAGATCTATAGCAAATTGAATTGCTTCATATAAGTTAAAGGCTACATTTTTATCTTGGGGCTTAAAAAAGAATTTGAAATCATCTATGGTTTTAGCCATTCGTTCAATAGAACAATGAGTGGAACCCACAAGATCCTGTAAATAAGCTGGATCATCTTCCTCCAGTGTATGATAGTCCTCTATGTTATATAGAGAAAGCTTCAATGTATTTAATGGTTGTTTTAGCTGATGTGCTATGGTAGCTAACATTTCTCCCATAGCAGCAAACCGTGATTGATGCATCAAAAGTGCATTTTTTTCCCTCAGTTGATTAAAATACCTTGCTTCAATCTCTAGGTTGCTTCGGTTCACCTCTACCTTATAAATATAGATAATAATGACAATACAAACAAGAATAAGCATGATAGAAATAACAATTGTGATATCCCTAATTTTTTCGATACCGACAATTGTCTCATCATAATCTATTGAGAAATTGATAATTAAGAACGTATCCCCTATTCTACTGGGAGTATATCCATTAATTTTTTGAACTCGGGTATTATCCCCTGGCCAAATCGAATGATAGAGCCCTACTCCAGTCTCTTGTTCCATTTGTTTTTTTACAATACTTTCCAGTTCAGTCCAATCATAATTAGGATATTGTTGTTGCCTAACCTCTACTACATCTCCACCTATACTTTCATTAGATGGGTGCAGTAATAACCTCCCCAAATTATCCTTAACTGACATGTACCCTGTTTCCTGAAGTCTGTAATCAACTATATACACATCATAAATATACTTGCTATCTAATTTCATTCTAATAAATCCATGTAGCTCTCCTTCTATTTTAATGGGGTGTATTATGTTGATTGTTTGTTCAATTTCACTATCAACAAAATATACATCTTCTCTATTCATCAACGCTTGTTGAAGATCTTGTCCCTGCCTATATTGATAGGTCTCCTCATCAGTGTATACTTTGATGATGCCTCCCGTTACGTCAATCAACTCCAAAGCTGTAAAAGCCTTTCCTTGGGTTCGATACAAAAGATCTACTAAGGTAATATTATCTGTTTTACCTTCAGTCAATTCAATAAATTGATTTTTAAATTGAGTTTCAGTTATGATCTCCTTTAGGTAATCATCCTTCTCGTTAAAGAATATTTCCAACTGAGCTGATACTGTGGTCACTAGGTTTAATATATTCTCTTGCTGAGATTTAATAACAGTCTCCCGATAGTGTTGATAGCTTCCTAATGATAGCCCAAATAGGGTCCCCATAACAATAATAGCTACCAATACCAGTTTAACAATCCTAGAATTCACTTCACGATACAACTGTTTTATCTTTTCTTTCATAGGTCACCCCATTCTAATTTTAATATGTCAATCGCCATAAACCAACAAAATATTTACTCCCCTATCATTTTACCAAATATTTAGTCTTTATTCTATTAATTATTATTTACTTCAAGTACTTAAATAAAAATCCCCTATCAACTATCTTGTAGGGGATCAAACAATATATTATACTCTTGCTATTCCAACTTCTCTAGCAGCCTTCATCACCGCTTTAGCCACACCAATACTGACTCGCTTATCGAATACATTTGGCACGATATAGTCTTCTTTTAATTCTTCTTCTCTCACCAAATCTGCGATAGCCTTAGCTGCAGCTATTTTCATTTCACTACAAATATCCTTTGCCCTTACCTTTAATACACCTTTAAACATTCCTGGAAATACTAACACATTATTGATTTGATTAGGGAAATCCGACCTACCCGTTGCAATGATCCGAGCCCCCCCTGCCTTTGCCACCGTAGGGTGAACTTCAGGCAATGGATTTGCCAGAGCAAAAATAATACTATCTGCATTCATACTTCTTACCATGGCTTCATCCACAACATTACCAGCTGAAACGCCGATAAATACATCTTTATTTTTAATAATGTCACGTAATGATCCCTTTTCCAATTGACGATTTGTAACCTGTGCAATGCTTTGTTGCGCCTCATTCAAACCGGTATCACCTTCTAGGAGAGTTCCTTCTAAATCGCAGAGTACAATATGTTTTACCCCGGCACTAATTAATAATTTTGCTGTTGCAATTCCCGAAGCCCCAGCACCATTGATCACAATTTTAGCATCCTCGATGCTTTTACCAGTAACCTTTAAAGCATTATACAAACCAGCCAATACTGCAATTGCTGTTCCATGCTGATCATCATGATACACAGGGATGTCTAGTAATTCTCTTAGTTTTTCCTCAATATAGAAACATTCCGGTGCTTTAATGTCTTCTAAGTGAATTCCGCCGAAACCTGGGGCAATCATTTGAATCGTTTTAATAATTGCATCAGAATCTGTTGAGTCTAAACATATTGGCATGGCATCTACCTGACCAAATTTTTTCAATAACAGTGCCTTCCCTTCAATAACTGGAAGTCCTGCTTCTGGTCCAATGTTACCAAGTCCTAATACCGCTGTGCCATTTGTCAATATCGCAACAGTCTTTCCCTTCATTGTATAGTCATATACAGTGTTTTTATCTTTAAATATCTCCAAACAGGGCTCCGCCACCCCTGGTGTATAAGCCATTGCTAGATCTGTGCCATTTTTCATTGGCGTCGTTCCCCGCATCGCTACTTTTCCTTTTCTTTTTCGATGTAAATTGAGTGATGCCTCTTTCATATCAATACTCATGTTATTCATTGAACTGTTCCCCTTGGAACAATTCAACTACACCTCCTAGGATTTTATAATTATGAAAATATCTTTATCAAATTACTTTAAGTGGACATGTCCACCTCTCATATGTTTTCAATTTTCCATTTAAGAATAACAAATCATTTTTGTTTTGTCAAAACATTTGTTATTGCATTTATCATATGTTCATATTTATTTAACTATTCTATGTTTTCGGGTCGCAAAATCATTGTTAAACAATAAACTATCTAAATTTAGTCATACATATGTTATCGGTATTCACATATGTATGAAATTGCCCACAGTATCCTATCATTAAATTTCTAATCAATCTAGAAACTTGAAAATTCATCATGAATCCGCTATAATTAAAGATAATTTTACACTTATAGTTAATAATCCGATGATAAGAGGGTAGTTAAAATGGATCAATATGAAAAACTGAATGAAACAGAAAAAAAAGCTTTCCTTGCGAAGCTGGCTCATATGTATTATGAGCTCAATATGACCCAGGTGGAAATTGCTGCCTCACTGTCAACAACTCGCTTTAAAGTGTCCAAGCTACTACAAGAAGCCCGCACACAAAATGTAGTTGAAATTATTATTAACCGTCCGAATGAAAGACTTCAGGAAATCGAAGCCTTATTAACAGAGCAGTTCAACTTAAAAGCTGCCATTGTATTAGATACTCATGTGATTCCTTATGACGAAACAATTCCAACTTTAGGTAAGTTAGGAGCTACTTATTTAGAAAGCATCATAACAGATCATTCTGTTATAGGGGTTCTGTGGGGTAAAACAATCTTTAATGTAATTAAACATATAAAACCCCAGAAAAAAATTCCCATCACAGCCGTTCAAGTCTTAGGTGCAGCTGCAATGGATAACCCATCGGTTGATTCTCCTGAACTGATTCAAAGCCTAGCTACAATTTATGGAGGAAAGTACAAACAGCTGTATGCACCACTATACATCGATAATGACTATGCTAGAAAAGCATTATTACAGGAGCCAGTCATCAACGACACACTCTTTTTGGCCAGTAAAGCCGATGTTGTTTTGACTGGCGTCGGTACCGTTGATGCAGTCTTTTCTTCAACCCTATGGACAAATTATTTGACTAAAAATAAACACCATGATTTGATTTCCCATAAAGCTGTTGGGTGTATCTATGCCCGTTTATATGATATTAACGGCATGTCCATCGACGTTGACATCAACGAAAAAGTCATTGGACTAGATCTAAATACCTTTCGACAAGCAAAATACACCATTGGCGTTGCCTCGGGTACTTACAAGGCAGAGGCCATCTTAGGAGCATTACGAGGTGGGTTTATTAACGTGCTGATTACCGATGATACAACCGCATTAAAAGTACTTTCTTTAAATGATTCAGACCTATAGAATTTTTTGAATCTTAAATGAAGAATAGGAAATGATTATTATAAAGACAATGCCTAATTGCATCATATGTGCGCCTAGGCTTAGGCTTTCTAACAGAAAATGCGACATCTAGAGAGCTCTAGATGTCGCATTTATATTAATTAAGAGGGAACTTAATTATTGATTACTTACCTGCAGCGTTTTTACCTGCAATTTTACCGAATACAACATTACCCATTGTATCATTACCATATACGCGACCAGCTCCGTATAATCCTGGAATTACATTACCATCCGTATCTAAAATTTCAGTATATTTCATGATCATCAACCAGTAGTATTCTAATCTTCTTCTGCATCCTCTGACTCCTCCCATGGAATAGTAATTGTTACTCGCGTTCCCTTTTCATTGCTTTTGATATCTAACAGTCCATTCACATTAGCAGCCCGTTCTTTCATTGAAACCAGACCATAATGGCCACCTTTAGGGATTTGCTGTAAACCAAAGCCCTTTCCGTCGTCCTTTATTGTTGCTCCGACGGTGTTTAATGTGGTTTTAATATCAATTGTTATTCGATTTGCCTCCGAGTGTTTAATGGCATTAGATAAAGCCTCCTGAACAATATAGTATATTTGAGTGGCTTTCTCCTGGGATAAAGAACCAAGTGTTACTTCGGTGATCTTATACTGCAGTTCAATTGGTATATTACAAACCCGTTGAAAGTTATCAACTAAGCCAGTCAATCTAAGCTTTAAATCTTCAATTTGAATTTTAGCACTTGCCACCTGCTCAATGAATTGACGTACATGTGTAATGGTCACATTCAAATTGTTTTTGATATAATGCAAATCTTTAATGAACTTCGAATTGGGTTCCATCTCAATAATATTTTCCACCTGTAGTCCTGTTGCAAAAAGATTTTGAATGATTACATCATGCAGCTCTTGTCCCATTTTTTTTCTTTCATCACTTACAATTTGATGCTTGGTTAATCTCTTTATTTTTTTATTGATCTCCCATTGAAACACCTTAATGACGCTTACAAATAGTATGGTAATAATAATTGCTGATATCCCACGTCCCAGCTCCACAGGAAAACCAAATAAATTGAAAAAGTTTTCTCTGTTGATGATGTTAGATGGGAAAATTTGCTTATTTTTAACAACGACCCCTGCCAGCACCCCATATACACCAAATGCAATGGCCATTCCCTTTAGCTGTAAAGAAGCAGTCACGATATTTAATTGTTCCATATGTTTAGCATTTTTATAAAGTGCCAATGCAGAAATCAATGCCCCAGGGAAACCGATAAAGTATCGACTCATGGTATCCTCTATAAAAATCCAATGAAGAGATGTTGTTTGATATCTCATATAGGATGCAATAACAGCCATTAACCAGAGGCCAAAGAGTAACCAAGGTAATCCCTCAATTAACAGCTTCACCTTCCCTTCTTTTTGGAGTAGCTTCGCACCGAACATCCATAAAAATGCAAAGGATAATGCATTTGTAAAAGTGCCTAAGAGTAACAGATTCAATTGATATTGCGGAACCATATTTGTGATTCTAAGCATAATAATCCATTCTGTAATCCCATGAATGATTCCAAAAAACCCTAAATAATGTATGCATTTCAAAAGAGGAAAACTACTTTCCTCAGATGTATTTTGAAGAAAAGCAGCGATGCCCATTGAAAAAAAAGCCAACCCATACACAAAGAACAACAAAATATATTGATTTCCTGTATACACATGATCACCTCTATCTCTGAATAATTAAGTTTATCCCATTATAGCATAGTCAGCATTATGGTCTAGACTCAATAGAACAAACCTACGTCCTCTGTCATATTACATATAAAATCAGGGGATAACTCCGCTTACCCGAGGAGCTATACCCTGATTTTCAAATCTACCTATACTTCTTGTTACTATTGTCACTATTCTTTCCTTGGATACCCTCAAGCATCAAAGCTGCTAAGATGTGATCCTTTTTGAAATTTCTAATGGCTTTCTTCTCAAAACAATAGCATTGGATTTTTTCCTCTGTTATCTGCAAAATCCTTACATTTCGTTGGGTGATTTCCAATCCTTTTTGATAGATAATTGTAATGTTTTTTTGGTTTTCATGGGCGCACTTTAGCACATAATCAATCATTTAACCACCTCTTCATCTTACTTTTATCTATATCTTATGTAAAGTCCACTTTTGATTGTTGATTTCATAACGAAGTTCATAAAGACGCTCTTCACCCCTTACATTGCTTTGACATCGATATACCAATGCCTACAAAGCGACTCTTTTCCTGTAGCAAAATCCGTTCTACCTTTACATTTTCCCACATGTCATCGGTAGATTGGTATCTAAATTTCATCGGATGAGCTGTCCCATCTTCCTTGAACCAAGCAATCATTTGAATGGGTTGATTGACAATCCTCATACTATCACCTCTTGGTTGTAGTTACTTTCCACTGATTAAGATACACCCTTAGTTCCTTTACTGTTCCTACAGATACCCTTGACTTCATGTCGCCCCACCTTTTCCGAATGTATGTTCTGTTTTCATTATACAAGAACGTGTGTTCTTTGTAAAGATAAAAAAATAATTAATCATCACTTCAAAAAAATCCGTGTTTTTTACAAGCTACCTTTTGTTTCATAAGGCCATTTATTGATTCCACCTAGATCATGTACATTTTTGTATCCCATGTTTAGTAGCATATTGGCAGCGGCCGCACTGCGACTGCCGGTTTGACAGTACAAAATTATTTTTTTCTCTTTATTTGGGACTGCCTTCTTTATTTTACTCTCTAGTACATTTAGCGGGATGAGTTTGCTTCCTTCAATGTGCTTCTGCATATATTCTTCTTGTGTTCTTACATCTATCAGGAGAATATTCGAATCCTCCTCAAGTTGGAGCCTAGCGTCTACTGGATTCATTTTTTGATACCCCTCTTCTTTCCTATTGTTATTGTAGAATATAAAACTCATCACTACGATTAATATAACAACAATCCACTTATACAATACAATCATCTCCCTATCATTTTATATTACCACAGCATTACTTTTATCAATCAAAATGGTTATGCGTAGCTTGATACCAAAGCTCGCATAACCATTTTCACTTTAATTTATTTTTTACCTGCAACATACTTTTACTTTAATTCATTTCTGTGGCTTTTTCATAAATCTCTTTTTTATCTTCACTTCCTAAAAGTTTTTCTATAGCAAAGGCTATCATTCCAATTCCCACTATGTTAATCATGAATCTTGTGAGCATGAATTTCCACCCCATTGCAGAGGCTTCAAATAACAGTAATGGGATTTTAGTAGTTGACCATGCCCCAATAAAAATAAAGACATTTGATAGCTTACTTCCCTTTTTAAGCAAAAGTCCTGCTACTGGGAATGCAGCGTATAGAGGTCCTGCTGCTGCGGATCCCATTAAAAAGGCTATCAATATACCTACAAGTCCAGACTTTTCACCCATGAGTTTAATCATGGTCTCTCTCTTGATCCATACATCTAAAAGTCCTAGCAAAATAAAAATTGGTGGAATCACAGCCAGCATCTCCATGGCATTATTCCCGGTCATCTCAATAGATGTTCTCCCTATTGCTGGAGAAATAATCAGAAGCAGCAGGTTAATCCCGATTAATGCTAAGGCAACACGGTATCTTATCATTAATTTTATCATTTTAGCACCACCCCAATCACAATTGCCACGACAAATGAAAATAAGAAAGCCATTGCATTTCTTAAAAGAGTTGCCTTTTTACCAAAATAACTAATTTCCACTGGGATTGTTACAACCCCCACCATCATCAATGTAGAAATAAAGACAGCAATTTGCATAAATCCTGCCCCTCCATTTAGTAATGCCGCAGCCAATGGAAATGCAACAAATCCCGGTATTAAGGTAATGGCACCAATCGTTGCGGCGACCAGCATGCCTATCCAGCCTGACTGGTTTCCAATTAACCTAGAAATCATTTCTGGACTAATTATAGCCAGCATAATGCCCACGATAATCAAGATTGCGATAAATTGTGGCAAAATATTTTCAAAGGATTTCCATGCTTTTTTCAAAGCCATTTTTGTTTTTCTACGATCCTTTACAAAGGATACCAGCAGTAAAACTGCAGCTAAGATATACAATACAATGGTAAACATAACTTTCTCCCTCCAATTCACATATTACTATCAAAGTGACTCAACAATTAAAACCTCTTAATCAATAAATACTATACACTTCCTTTCTTATCTGTCTATTTAACTATTATATCATCTTTCATGGGAATCATTTCCTTTAATTGAATTGCCTCTTCTTCTGTGTTAAGAGATAAGATGTTCACTGGACAGTTTTCTGTACAGACACCACACTTAATGCAATCCACATGATCAAATTGGTTTTTATCCGAGAAATCTAAATATGGCGCCAACTGGAAGGGACAGACCTTTTCACATTTACCACAGCTTATACATTTATCTTTATTTGAAATCGTCACTTTTTTTTCTGTTTTTTTAGCTATCCCTAAGGCCTTTCCTAATTGATATGAAAGCTTTTGTAATGTTCCCATAGGGCAAAACTGACACCAAGTCCTTGGATTAACTGTGATTGCTAAAATCCCACCCAGGATTAAGACCATTAAATAAGTCATTGAAAAAACAAATCCTAATCTATCTAAAAAGCTAGTGGTTCCCCAAAGAGGTACTACTACCGCTATTCTTCTCATAAAGTTAAACATAAAAAATATAAAAAATGCACTAATCATTGTTTTAGACTTTAAAAATCCTGGTATTTTTTTATTCTGACTCACAGGTAGCATGATGACATCAAATAAGCTCCCATGGGGACACAAGTTACCACACCAAAAACGACCACTAAAAAAGGCTGTTGCTGTTAAAGCGGCCATAATGAATATCACTAATAACCCTAGTTTAGGCTGCCATATACCACCAACAGCCACTAACACCGTAAATAACCACCCATACTTGCGAATCGGTGTAAAAGCACGATTTGTCTTCATATACTTTTTTTTCATTTTATCTCCTCCTCAAACCCGGTTGTTCCCCCACCCCTTACGCCGGGGGTATGTTAGTATTATATGCCATCTCTCATAAATTGTCAAAGAATATTTTAAAACAAAAAAATACAACCTCTAGATCATCTTAGATGTTGTATTTTTTAAAATTTTGATGAAATTACTTAGTTGTATCTATTATCATACACATCATTAATCCATTTGAAATACTAGGCTTTCACTTTTTGACTCTGCCGGCAGTTCATACCCATTTACAAATCCAAAATATGCTTTTACGGCATCGGAAAAGTTCCTTTTCTGCTTATCTGTAATCTCATTGCTAAGATGAATTTTTCTAATCAGCTTTTGGGTTTCCCCAGAGTCCTCTACAATCGTATCTAAATGCAAATCAAAAACCTTTTCTACCCCTTTAGCCCACTTGATTATATCATTGATGGCATTTAGACCTAATGCCTTACCACATGAATAATATTTACCTATACTTCGTCCCTGGTTTTTTAAATATTCTTTGAAATCCGCCTCAGTCATACCGATCATCTCCCAATTTAATTTAGCTGACTTAAATAAACTACCTGATTCCATCATATTCCTAATCTGATTTCTTGACTCTATAATAGATAAATATTCACTGACTCCTGCTTCAAACGGAAATTTCAATTCTCCTATAAGATATTTGCTCCATGCTTCATATAGTTCCATATCATCATCTGTATGTCAACGAGAACCGTCCCCATTGTCCCCTAAGAACCGTCCCCATTGTCCCCCGCGATATTTAATGGTTAACCAAAATATCAAACTGGTTGACAGCGTTGTTTACACGAAGTATAATTACATGGAAAAGAATAACTCATATATATATATAAGAAAGGACTACATTATGAAAAATCAAAAAACAACTAATCTTACTTTAATCAGTCTTATGACTGCAGTTACTTGTATTTTGGGACCACTTTCCATTACAATTCCCATGTCACCAGTCCCAATTTCCTTCACTAACCTTGCTATCTATTTTTCCGTTATTATGCTTGGATGGAAAAAAGGAACTATCAGCTACTTAGTTTACCTTATGATTGGATTTGTAGGTATACCGGTTTTTTCAAGTTTCACATCAGGTCCTGCTAGGTTGTTAGGTCCAACTGGTGGATACCTGATTGGATTTATCTTTATAGCGTTGATTGCTGGCTTCTTTGTTGATAGATTCCCAGGTAAAATCTACATGCACGCATTAGGCATGGCGATTGGAACAATTGTAACTTACGCCTTGGGTACAGGCTGGTTAGCTTACCAGGCCAACTTGACTTTTAAAGAAGCTTTGTTTGCAGGTGTAATTCCATACATCATCGGGGATATTGCAAAGATTGTAATTGCAATATCCGTAGGGACTACTGTAAAAAAACAGGTAAAAAGAGCTGGATATCTATAATTTATACAAAATCTTAATCACTTAATATTTCAAGAGAAAGAAGAGGATACTATGGACATCAAAAAACTACCAAAAGAAATAATCGAAGGAAGAAGACTGAAACGTGAAGAAGATTTACGTTTTTTCGCTACTGCAAATTTAGAAGAACTTTGTCAAGGTGCTGACAATATTCGTAAAGTATTATGTGGTGATGCTGTTAATTTATGTTCTATTATTAATGGAAAAAGTGGCAAATGCAGTGAAAATTGTAAATTCTGTGCCCAAAGTAGCCACCACCATACGGGAATCGAAGAATATAGTTTTTTAGATACAAATTTGATTGTAGAGGATTGTAAAAAACATGCTAATAAAGGCGTACACCGCTATTCTATTGTAACCGCCGGCCGTGAATTAAAAGGAAAAGACTTACAAGTTGCTTGTGATGCTTACAAAAGAATGAAGGAAGAATGTGATATTGATTTGTGTGCTTCACATGGTCTATTATCAGAAGAAGCTTTTATTGCTTTAAAAGAAAGTGGCGTATCGATGTATCACGAAAATATAGAAACTTCAAAAAGAAATTTTCCTAATATTTGCACAACCCACACATATAAAGATAAAATAAATGCAATTAAACTTGCACAAAGATTAGGTTTCAAGGTCTGCTCTGGTGGAATTATTGGAATGGGTGAAACATTTGAAGATCGTTTGGATATGGCTGTTAGCTTAGCAGAACTAAAGATACAATCCATTCCCATCAATACTTTAATGCCAATTAAAGGAACTACATATGAAGATCTTGAACCCTTAACGGAGGATGAAATACTAAGAACTGTAGCGATGTTCCGCTTTATTAATCCAACAGCTAATATTCGATTAGCTGCTGGTAGAAGTCTTATGGAGGATTCCGGAAGGCGGGCATTCCATGCAGGTGCCAATGCGACCATAACTGGTGACTTATTAACTACATCTGGTAATAATATCGATAAAGACAAAGAAATGCTTACACAGATGGGATTTCATCTATAGTTCCCATGATTTCATTTCCAAAATAGTCTCTACCTACATTTGTAGTCCAAATTATGTTTAACAATTCTCCTAAATATTATCTACCGCTCACACATGGACATTTTTGATCACATAAGTAGTGTACAGCTTTCTGCATACTAAGAATAAATTCAAGCTAAACACTATAAAGTATACGATGTGTATTAAGATATGGTGAATGTTTAACCCTAGAGCAATACCATTAATATCTCCCCCAAGCCCAAATGAATGGATATGAATCCCCTGGTAAATTCCATGTTCAGATATCGTAGTAGCGGTTATTCATTGATCTTATAGTGTATTACAAATAAAAGAGCATGAATCATTCAGTTAGAAACTGATATTGATCCATGCTCTTTTAAATTAACATTCTTGTTTTCATCAAATACATTTTCATCATCTATTTGTTATCTTGCTTGTGATTATCTTATCAATCCTTATATATATTTGCCATACTTTTCGAGAAAAGTGTAGTGTCCCAAGCCTTTTCATTGCATCCGCTACTCTTTTACCTGTACTAGTCCCTCTATTGCTATCACATCTCCCTTTGCATTAAATACAGGAAATTCTGTTATTTCTGCAATACACCTTAACTGATTCTTTCTTAACAGCTCAAGTTTATATTTGGGTTGCTGAACACCCTTTATAGAAAGTTCAGTGTGTACCATTCCTTCTTCATTGATAGGGCTATCCGTAATGAATTTCTCAAAATTATCCATAAATTCATCCACAGTATACCCAAGCACATCCTCTACTGATTTTGTTACATATTCAAAAACACCTTCAATATTGTGTCTATAAAAAATGTAACCATGCTCGCCACTGGTTCCTGCTATATCTTTCAGTTGACTTACAATATGCTTAGATGCTGCAGTTGATTGCTTAAATAAGTGCTCAGTATTGTCTGATACGGCTTTACTGTTGTTTAAGGTTTTTATAGCCATTTCATCAATATTTTCCGAAGAGGCTAATATTTCTTCTGTTCCTGCCAGTTGTTCCTCTGTAACACTAGCAATACTCTGTGCAAATTCATTGACTGATTGGATTTCATTTACAATATCATTAAACTGGTCTTCAACTTCATTTATCGATGTAATCATCTTTTCAAATACTTCATCAGTTTCTTGTACTGACGATTGAACTAAATGCATGTTTTGTTTATTTGATGCTGTTTCCTCGACTGCTCTCTTAGCTGTATCTTCAACACTTAATACTAAGTTTTCAACATTCTGGGTGGCTCTTTTAACATCTTCGGCTAGTTTTCTTACTTCTTCCGCTACCACCGCAAAACCTTTACCATGTTCCCCTGCTCTCGCAGCTTCAATAGCTGCATTTAATGCAAGCATGTTTGTTTGGTTCGCAATATTTTCTATCACCAAAATAACATCTTTGATTTCCGAAGCTGACTTTCCAACTTCTAGTATTGTATCCGATAGTGATTCCATTGAATTCATAACAAGACCAACATTTTCATCGATCTTTTTCATCGAACCTTTACCTTGCTGTGATGTTTCAACCATATTTGTTGTTTTACTTCTACCATTTTCGCTTTTTTGTGATGTCCTCTCTATAATTTCAGAAAGTTTCATAATGTTAGTTGTAATTTCTTCTGTCCCTTTTATAAATTCTTTTATTGTGCTCACTAACTCATCCATAGCTACAGATTGATTTCGAGCTGTGCTATCCATCTCATTTGTTGATTCCTTTGTGGAGCTGACTATTTGGTTAATTTCAACTATAATTTGTGTCATTTGATCTAACAACTCTTTGATCCTATTGTCCTTTTCAACGATAATTGAATCCTTCTCCCGATTCTTTCTACCTAATATTTTAAACATGTTTTCCTCTTCTCCTTTTATAATTCCTCTATGCTAATACTTTCTACCTAATATTTAAAATCCCTTCTTTTCTGTCATTATTTGTTGTATTTTCACGATTGCTGTACATTGTGGATATGATGGACAACTTATAGTGCTGAGTACTTTTTTCTCATCTGACCATGGATCTTAAGTTTCAATCCTCAGCATTTCATCATTAGTTGCATCCACTGATTCTTTTAAACTTTCAAAAATACCTGGACCTAGGCCCATTCTCTCCACTGCATTGCTTATACCATTAAATTTACCAATGGAGTGCATCATAATTTAAAGACCTTATCTTCACTAGACTCAATTATATTTTTTCATTAAAAAGTACCCGATCTCTAAAGGGAGGCCAGGTGTCTCAATACATAAATACTCACAAAGCATATTGGTTTTCATGCTTTCGAGTTTGTATTTCGGCAACCTGGCAATCATAGGAATGATGTTTTCCCTTATATCCATAGCTTTGCGTCCTTATTTTTCAATAAGTTTGCCCTTATCAATATTGATTTATCTCAGTAACCATAGCTTCGTTACATTGTTTAGCAGGGTAAAGAAGTTGAACCACAACTTCTTCTGCATTGAAGCTCTTTTAAAGGCCCATGTGCCTTGTTCCAGAAATATTTCGAAGCAGAACTGAATTCACGAGTTTCATTAAATATTTCATTACTCACATTAATTAAATTATCTCAATTACCATGTTTATAATATAGTTTCTTAGTGGGATTACATAACTAATCATGTGATAAAACTAAACTTTCTCAATAGGTGAATTTTATTGTTTAACATACTGCTGTAATAACAACCTTATTTCTCCTCATAAGTTAAATTTTCAAGATATCTCTCTTGAAATCCTAGGACCGTAGACTCATTACATGAATTACATATGTTTTTGCGATAAATTTCTAGTATTTATGACATTTATTTCCGAGTGTTTGTAAAATTTATTTTATTAAAGTTACATCTAATTATAGAAAAAATAAAAGTGGCACTATTTTTGATGAAACATAAAAAATACACCCTCCGATTCTTCCCATAGAGTGTATTTTTCAATCTTTTAATAGAGCTGGCGAGCGGAATTGAACCACCGACCTTTTCCCTCAAACCATCACTTCTAACGCCTCTATTTCCCCTTCTATTTTTCTTAATTCTACTTTTCTGTCCTGATAGAATTCAATTTCCTTCTGTATATGACTATCTTCCTTTGTCTTCAATTCCTTTGTTTTATCAATAATAGTCATCAGATCATCAACAGTAGAGTTAATATATTCTTGAAAAGTTCTCTCAAAAATATACTTACTGTCCTTAATCTTACATGTATAGTCCCATTTTAAATTGTTACCATTCTTCTCTATCTCATTATCCACTCTATTTAATGTATCTGATATGATTTTTCTATTTCTAATGCTCCTAGGAAGGACAAACATAAAATCCTTCAATTTTGGAGTAAGGAAAGGAGCACTGGATGAGCCAAACTTAAAATAGAAGGTATCCCTATCAATCAAATGAAACTCATCAACTGGTTGTACAATTTTTGTTTTAAATAAATCATAGGTTATATTATTGATTTCAACTATAACTTCATTTAACTTATCCCTAAGTCTAGACGTTATTTCTTCGTAGGATTGTCTAATTACAACCTCCTGTTGGCTATTCCAGTCGTTATATGCCTTTTCTATTTCAAGTTCTAACCGTTGATTTAGTAACTGTGATAATTCTTTTGAATGGATGTGTTTATTGCCTTTAGCTGCTTGGCTAATCTTATTTATTATATTTTTAGTTTGCTGTACCTTAAATTCCTCCAAGTTTTTCTCAAAACTTTTTATTATTTCTTCTAATTCAATCTCCACCATCACTTGGACTTCTTTTTTCATAGACATTGTCTCCTGCAACCTATTTTTAAATGCATTGACTTTTTCCTCTATCACTTCGATATCGCTGATTAATATATTTGTCTTAAAATCCAAATGCTGATATAAAGCACTAACTATTTCTATGAGTTTATTTCCATAGCTTTTCATTAAATATGTTTCTTTATCTTTTAGTAGAAACCTATACAATGTATCTTCAAACTTATTAATACCACTTCTATTGATTTTATCAAAATCCCCTTGCACTTTCCCTTCAAGGGCTAGTTTTGCTGAAACTGGATAAATCCTTGGCTCTATCCCAATTGTCTCTGCAATAACTTCTTTAGAAAAATGGAGACTCTCTTCTACTTCTGCTTGGGATAAATAGTCCACTTTATTTTGGAGGAAGAAAATCTTATCTATATACTTTTTTACTTGTGATAATAACCCGATCTCTGCTTCTCCCACTGGTGTATCAGCAGACATCACTAAGATTACAGCATTGGCTTCTGATAAATAGTTATATGCTGCTTCTGTATTATGTTTATAAGTAGAACCTATTCCTGGGGTGTCGATTAATACTAAACCATTTTCCAGCACTTCAGCAGGTAAGTATACCTCAACCTGTTTTACCTTCTTTTTGTTTTCAGGATTCTTTTGCTCTGAGATATACTCCCCAATAGAATTTATATCTACACTTTTCTCCAAATCTCCTTGGAAAATAATCTTAGCTTGTGGCTTATTACCATACTTTATTTTGGTAGTAATAGCTGTTATAGGTACTACTCCTGTAGGAAGTATTTCTTTTCCTATAAAATAATTTAATATGGTAGTTTTTCCTCTTTTAAATTGACCCATCACCGCCACATGAAATTCCAATTCCTCTACCCGATTCAATAGATCTCCACATTTCTTCACCCCAAGACTATAATCAAGATCCCTAGCTATAGCTTCCATATTTCTAAGATGATTAACATACAACTTCATGCTTTTATTAAAATCCTTCAGCATTCTATTCACCTCAATATCTATCATTTAGACTGTGCTTTCATTTCATCTTCCTTTATAACATGCTCCTTTTTGCTTAATTTCATCACTCTATCCTGTGAAAGATATTTTAATAACACAGAGTGTTTTATCACTCCCTTCAAAGTTTTCTATATGAAAAAACGACCCCAAAGGAGTCGTTTAATTAGCTTCCTATAAAAGATATCCTAGGAACTGATTCACTAACACAAAATAAATTAATAATCCTGAAATATCCTTAATGGTTGTAATGATTGGATCCGCTCCTGCAGCTTGATCAACCCCCAGCTTTAATAGCATAAAAGGAATCAAGAACCCCAAGGCTGTTGCTAATGTCATTGTAATGGCTAATGCTAGTCCTACTGCGATTCCTAATTCAGGAATCCCTTGCCATACTGATGCAATAATTCCTGTGGCAACCCCTATCAATGCTCCCATACTTAATCCCACCAGTGTTTCTTTTCTTAAATGGTCTAAGAACTTCCTTGTGTTAATATGTCCTAGAATTACGCCGCGAGCAAAGATGGTAGAAGATTGTGTTCCAGCATTTCCTCCCATATCCATAATGACTGGGATAAAAATAGCTACAGCTGCGATGGCCTCTAGGGACTCTTCAAATGCACCAATCACCACTCCCGCCATTAATCCACCGAACATGGTGATTAATAAAAATGGCAGTCGTACCTTCCAAATTTGAAAGACTGATCCGGTAACCAATCGTGCACTTCTGTCAGATTCTAATCTATTAAAATCTGCTAAACCTGCTTTATCAAAGATATCCTCTGTTGTTTCTTCTTCCAAAATATCCATGGCATCATCAATTGTAATGATCCCGACTAATCTATTTTCATTATCCACCACCGGTAATGCCAGTAGGTCTAGTTCTTGTAATGTTCGTGCCACTTCTTCCTGGTCTGTACTAGTTGATGCTTTAATCACTTTTTGGTGCATAATATTTTCAAGTATATCCTCCGGTGACGCCATCACAAGCTCTCTCAAGGAAAGTACACCTTCCAGTTTTCTACTGTCATCGGTGATGTAAATTGTATAGATGGTTTCCTTTTCTTTTGCATTGGCTCGTACCTTCTCTAGTGCCTCTCCAGCGGTGTAGCTTCTTTTTAATCGTACATATTCTGTTGTCATGATTCTACCTGCTGTTTCTTCTTCATACCCCATTAGCAGTGCTGTTTCTTTCCGCTCCTCTGGTGACAGGGAATCCACTAGCTTTTTTGTTACCTTAGCAGGTAATTCATCCAGTAATCTAACACGATCATCTGGAGCTAATTCAGAAATGATCTCAATCACCCGTTCTTCTGTAAAGGATGCTAATAATTTTTGTTGTAAATGTGTATCAAGTTGTTCAAAAATCTCTAATGCTTTGTCCTTGGATAATAAACGGTAAACAATGGCTTGCTCTTCAGAAGACAACTCCCTAATCACATTTAATATCTCAATGACTTCAGCATCACTGAGTAGTTTTTTTAATGACTCCATCTCTCTATTTTCCAGATGAGTCCAAATGGTATTTTTGAATATTTCCATGATAATCCCTCCGATTTCATTCTAGTTTTTAACTTTTTACATTTCTTTATACATCGCCTACCCCACCAGGGGACATCACTATCAACTTCCATTTAAACTCACCTCCTCAATTTAAAGCAATAAAAAAACGACTCCCAGGAGTCGTTATAGTCACATTTAAACAAAGGTATGTATACTTCTCATACCTAAGCATTCAAAAAAGTTTCCATTTAATCAACGAAATCAATCATCATTAAAAAAAGGGTTACGTCTATGAATATTGCTCTATTAACTCCTCGTACTGGTTTTAGCACTAAATGACGTAGATTCAAGTAATTGAATCAGCTATCTTAAGCAGACCTTAATCCGATCATGCCTGTTCTACCCATTGGCGTCTCTCGACATTTTTGGGCAATAGCCTGTGTTCATTTAGGAGCCTCTCCTAACAAGTTATTTTGTTTTCATTTCTTGTTCATTATAAAGTCAATCCATTTCTTTGTCAAGAAGAAATGTTTCCTACTTTTATGAAATTTATAACTTACTCGCAACTTTAAACTACAATTCCTTTGTAATCATACTATTCACTTTTGAATTTTTCTTATGCTCTTTTAAAACAACTTTTAATACATGTCTTTCAATTTTCCTCACGAAAGTCGTCCACTAAAACTCTTTGCTTTCAAATAGAGATGCTAGATATGATTCCAAATAACATGACCTACCTTTGGATTGTTATTATTCTGCTGCTACCCTCTTAATAAATGAAGGCATTAATAATATAGAGGCAGTAATGATAAGATTAATTGTTCGTTCAGTTCTTTTAGCCGGCACTACATTGAGTGGAGTAATGCGATGACTCTCGTAAGGGTTTCTTAGCTATCCTACGAAAGTTCCTAAATCATTTAAAGTAACTTCACTATAAATCTTATTTTGCTCCTTTAGAAAATAGAAATAGAGTTTCAATGCGTAGCAATAGGTCTTTTGAGTATTGATGCTTCTACCAGTATTATCAATATACTTGAGATACTTTATTGCCGGTATAACTGGTTCACCTTTATCATCAATTAATATGTATCTTACTTTAGTATTTTCTATTATTACTTGTTGTACCTTCACAGCTTATCTCCTTTTCTTTTATTGTTATTCACTTGCCCGTAGGGTTTATATTATACTATCAATACTAATAAAATAAAGTCCTTTTAATAATTCCAGCATGATCAAAAACACCAGTAGATTAGGGGTATATTAAACCATTTATCCTACTGATATTTTACTATAGATAATGTTCGTTTAAAGAAAGTGGAACGTCAGTTGGGGGATGAAAGACCTGGAAGAATGCCCCGTAATCGGAACAGTCTGTTTTCCCCCGGCCCCCCTCAATCAAACAGTTTGTGGAAGGAGCGATAGCCAAGACCCGTGAGTTACAATCTTTTGTTGGAATAAATGAAGGAGGCATGACTTATTTTGTGAAACAAAAGTGTCCTTCTAGATGAATGAATGGAGACAAATGGTTGTGGACCCCAGAGGCCTTTAGTCTTTAGGGTGAGTGGCGGGAATAAAAACAAAGGACACAGAGGGTTGCCGGTTAAAGCAACTCTCTGTGTCTACAATATGCTAGTATATTTATATACCTTATCTATTTTTATAGCTTCTTGAGTTATAGCTTTTCCCTTCCACCTGATCTTGAAAATGATCTTACCTTCCTGATCCTTTGCTTTTTTTGTTCTTCGTCTCTCTATCTCATCATTTCTAACTCTGCTGACCTGTGTATTTTTGAAACCATCGATATCCTCCATCAATGGTTTCAAATTTTGTCGGAAGGCTTTTCAAAAGATTCTTTTGATCTTCAATGTTATGACTTTAATCCTAACAAACTAACAGAGTATAAACCTCTTCCTCTTAGTTTCTTTCACTCTGAAAATACGACATAGCAGATCTTGTAATAAACCGGCCCTCACAAAATCCAGGATTTTTTTTCATTTTAACCTGAATTTGATTTAGTATTCCCGTTAAAGCGACACGATCATTTTCATCAAAGGTAAACTCGATACCATATTCATTTAAAGATTCACTTATCTCTTCTGTCCATACAAGACATCCATACACCTTAACTTCTTTTCCTAAAAGCTCTGTTTCAAACTGTAGTATAATATCTCTCTTGATAGGCAGCCTAATATTAGAAATAAAACATAAACCTCCAGGTCCTATGTTTTTTATCACAGCCTTTGTATTTCCAACGTTGGCTTTTTTGCCCTTAATCTCTAAGATCGTCATATTGGCTTCTAGTAGCTGAGGTAAGTTTACTCTAAAATACCGTCGTCTTTCCTCATTGGGTATGAATGTGGCATTGTTAGCCCGGATCGGTCTACACTTCTTCTTAGCTAATAATTTTTCAAAGTCTTCTTGTGGAACTGGCCTACTGTATAAAAAGCCTTGTCCAACAGTACAGTTTAACTTTCGTAAATAACTCAATTGATCCCAGGTTTCTACTCCTTCCGCCACCAAACGTATTCTTAAGTCTTTAGCTAAGTTAATGACAGCTTCAATAATTCTATTACTGGTTTCATCTAGGGGGATACCCTTGATAAAAAAACGATCTATTTTTAAAATATCTACATTAAATGAATTTAAATATGTCAAAGAGGAAAAACCTGCTCCAAAATCATCAATTGCCACCTTAATTCCAAGTTCTTGTAGACTCTGGATATCTGCGCTAACTTGCTGGGATTGATTCATTAACACAGTTTCTGTAATTTCCATAACTAGAAAATGAGGATCCAGCTGAAACTCATGAATTGTATTTTTTATGTTTTCCACAATATCTTTTTGGAAAAATTGAATCCCAGAATAATTAACTGACACCTTTATAGCTGGCAAGCCATCCTTCAACCACTTTTGATAGGTCTCACACACCTGCCTCAATATCCAGTTTCCTAGGGTAATGATAAAACCAGTTTCTTCTGCCAAAGATATAAACTCCTTAGGAGAGACCAGCCCCCAAGTGGGATGTTCCCATCTAATTAATGCTTCTGCACCTATGATTTCACTGGTTTGTAAGTTGACTTGAGGTTGATAATACACCTTAAATTCATTATTTTTTATAGCCCTTCTAAGGTCATTTTTCAGAGTAAAGGCTTTATAATTTTTTACATCCATCTTAGGAGAATACATTTCGTATCTGTTCTTACCAGCTTCCTTGGCCCGAAATAATGCAATATTCCCATGTTTTATAAGGGACTGAGTCTCTTGTCCATCATCAGGATAAATTGCCACTCCTACACTCATTGTAATATAAATTTCATATGGGTCGATCTTAAAGGAGCTAGAAAATAAATCAATGATCTTCATTGCAATGTTTTTATATGCCTCTATATCCTTTAAATTATAAATAAGAATACCGAACTGGTCCCCAGAGTAACGACAAATGCATCTTGTCTCTCCTAAAAAGTCCTTCAGTCGCCTAGCAGCCTGAGTAATCAGCTGATCTCCAAAACCCATTCCTAGGGCATCGTTAATGTATTTAAAATCATCTATATCCAACATCATCACAGCAAAGGTAGTCCCTTTTTCCTTGGCCTCTTGGCATTGATATTCTATTTTCTTTTCAAAGTGTAAACGGTTGGGAAGCTGAGTCATTTGATCGTGTGTGGCAATATGGTTCATTTTCTTTTGAGCTTCTACCCGTTCAGTCACATCTCTCCAATTTAATACGATGCCTTTTATGGAGGGTTCCTCCAATTGATTGTTCATAGTCAGTTCCACATAAATTCTTTTTCCAAGCTTAGTTTCTGCACTAATCTCTCTTTTGATATTCTTATTTGGTTCACTTAGAGCTACCTTGAACATCTTTTCAAGTTTAGGTTTTTCTATTTCCCAAGCAAATTCCATTAGATTTCGGCCTTCCATCTCTTTAGGTTGATAGCCAAGGATTTTTTCTACAGCTGGACTAATGTATTCAATGGTTCCATCGGGGCTGACGATTTCAAAAACATCACTGGAGTCCCGTATTAACACTTGAAATCGTTTTTGAATATGATTTATATTTTCTTGTATCCCTTGCATTTTCTTTACAAGTGCTTTCCTTTCAGTAATATCTTGGATGATTCCTCTTCTATATGTGAGATGACCTTCTAGATCAAATGTCATTTCTACTACCTGATAGATATGTCTTACAGAACCATCAGGTCTAATAATGCGAAATTCCATATCAAATGGTTGTACCTGAGGTGGATGCGCCAAGATATCTTCGATTAATTCCCGATCCTCTGGATGCACAAAATTTAAAAATGCTTCATAGCTTCCATCATACTCCTTATTTGTAATCCCATAAATGTGGTAGTACTCTTCCGACCAAGTGTTCTTATTCCTAATTACATCCATTTCCCAACTTCCCATTTTTGCCAACCGTTGGGCCTCTGCAAGATTCTTATAACTTTTTTCCAATTGAGTCTTCAATAACTTATTCTCTGTGATATCTTGTATCGTTCCTAATATCCCAATTACGACCTGGTCATCATCAAATATAGGCTCCCCCTTACTAATGACACATTTTTCTGATCCGTCCAGACCAATAATGCGATATTCAATTTCATAGGCCTTCCCCTTTAAGCATCCTGCTGTTGAATTTTGAACCGTGTCTTGGTCTTCAGGATGAATCAAGGTTATAATATTTTCGAACCGCTTCGTAAATTTTTGGGGGTCAACGCCAAATATCCGATAAACCTCCTCTGACCAAGAGAGTTCCTCGTTTCCTAAATCATAACGATAGCTTCCTACTCCAGCAACTTTTTGTGCATGATTTAAGTCTTTACCAATTCTTTTCAAATCATTTTCTATCAATTTTCGACCTGTAATGTCCTGTATAGTGCCTATCATTTTAATGGGCCTATTCATGTCATCAAATAAAACTTCAGCCCTTGAGTGGATATATTTTTCTTTTCCACCTGGGACCATAATCCGATATTCCTGATCATGGTCATTTCCCCTTAGGGCTTTCTCCATTGATTTTCTTACCACCTGCTGATCTTCAGGGTGTATAAATGTATAGACGCTCTCTATTTTATTATCAAATTCTTCTGTTGTGCGTTGAAAAATATCATAGACTTCTTGAGATCCGAAAAGCTCTTCACTTTGAAAATCATAGGTCCAACTCCCAATACTTAAAAGTTTTTGTCCATAGAAGACGTTTTCCCTTAACTGATTTAAGCTCTTTTCTAGTTTCATTCCTTTTGTGAGATCTAAAATGACTATATGCATTCCAATTAATGTTTGTTTTCTCAGAACCGGTAAGATGGTCATCTCTATATTCCTTATTCCCTTGGTTTGGGTGAATAAGTCTGACTTAATGGTTATTGACTCTCCTTTATGTAATTCTTCTACATATGTGAATTCTACATCGGTTTCCTCTGGTTTTAAGAATTCAAATATAGTTTTACCTTGCACATTAGGCGCTATGTCTTCTAATAGATGACAGAAGGACTCATTTGCTTCTATAATCAAGCCCTTGACATCACAAACAGCAGAGGCTATTGGAAAATCCACAACCCATTGGTGATATCCCTGCTTTAACTCCTTTAAGTTGCCACTACCCTTTATTTTTTCTAGTATCCCCATCCCTAATGTAGCCATTTGTTATCCCCCTTTTCATATTTGATGAAAAGCCTTACGTTATATAGTCACCATTACTACTCTATCATTACAAAAAATAAAATCGGCAAACCTGTGGTTGCCGACTTTTTATCAAATATAAACTCAATTGGCAACCCGACTATCATATCGTATAACGACTTAGACTCGTGGCTTTGCGTCACCATCTTTCAATGGTTTTGCCTTTACTAATATACAATTATATATTTTCAAGTACCATTACTACTTTTAAGTATGTATACTCAATTTAATCAGGACTATTTGCCTATATTTATATAACATAATATCACAAATCATTACATGCTACAATCATTTCCTACATAATACTCCTTCTTTTTCACAATATTTGCAATCAATTACTTAATCTCTTGCCCAGTAGAGTTCTCCAAGGTTAGACCCCTTCCCCCCACTATTTCTTAAATGTCCTGTAAATAAAGATAAAGGATAATTCTTATTCTCACATAAGAAATTTTCCTTTATCTTTTTCACTTCGAAAATCATTCATTAATAAATAACACTTGTAATTTCAATGCGCATCTCATTTTTATCTCTAATCCTTTTATCAATTCGATTAATTCCAAAATAAGCTAGTATTAAAAATATAAAACCCACTCCGATTCCAATTAATTCCTCCATGCCTTCGTAGGATAGAAGCTCTCCAATCCAAATTCCCAGTCCAATACCGAAAATCATGCCAATTAAAGGTACCATATAGACTAAAAAGGCAGCCTTTAACACTTTTTTGTTTTCCATGTTCAGCTTTACATACTGCCCCACTTGAGCTCCTACTTCATTGGTAGCTTTTACATAGGTTGCGGTAGGCGTACATCCTCCTTTACAGGAAGCACAACTCTCTCCACAGGCGCTTACTCTTTGAATCTCTATGGTTGCAATACCTTCTCCTACCTCCTTAACTACACCAATTTTTTCCATATGTTTCACTCCTTTTAAAATTCACTGTTAAAATTTCAATATTCAAATCCTCTGAGTTTTAAATTATCAATCATCCTTCCATCTTCATTATGCTTATATACATAGACTTCATCTTTTCTATAAACAATTTCCGAACAACAATTGCTACAAAAATAAGTAGCCTTGGATATTTTTCCGATGGTAGTGTCGTGACAATTAGGACACTTGATTACTTCATTTTTCACAGTATCTCCTCCAATTAACATTGCTCTTTAATGTCCACATGATTTAAAACAAAATAGTGTAGGAAATCTCACACTATTTTGCTTCTTCTTTTACTTTATCATCACCAAACTTCTCTCTTAATAATCCCGCCACTAAGGCCGTCAATGGGATGCATAGAATCAATCCGATACTTCCAGCTAAAGCTCTAATCACTTCTGTTGCAATTAAATCTAGATTGATGATTCGTGTAAAGGGATCTTCATAGGCCGTAAACAATAGTAGTAGTGGGATCATGCTACCTGTATAAGCCAATATCAACGTATTAGCCATGGTTCCCATAACATCTTTTCCTACATTCATCCCTGCCACAATCAGTTTTTGCGTTGTCATATTTGGATTAGCCAATCTAATTTCTTCCATTGAAGATGCAATCGTCATTCCTACATCCATTACTGCTCCCAAGGCTCCCATAATAATCCCAGCAAATAATAGCCCACTATAATCAAATTCAATTCCCTGTGGAATATACATTAGCATCATGGCCTCTTGAGAGGATAAGCCTGTTAATCTGACCTTTGTTCCTACGAAATAAGCGATGAGCCCAGCCACAAAGACGCCTCCCAGCACCCCTATAATAGCAGCATAGCTTTTTTTATTATTTCCTCCAACAACTAAAATCGTAAATATTGTTACCACTATTGATATGCCAATGCTCAATAATATTGGACTATATCCTGCCAGTAACCCCGGAAGTAATACTTTCATAATTAGTCCAATGGTTAGTATTAAAGTGATAATTGTTTTCAGCCCTTTGAAACCTCCAAGTAAAAGTAATAACACTACAAAGATAGCCAATACAATATAAATATAGGTATCCCTTGCATATTCGGAAATGTATACTGCTACTTCTCCATCAAGTTCTTCAATCGTAATTAATACACGATCACCAGGACTGACATCAATATCATAGGCTAAATTACCAGACAAACTATGAAGAATTTCAAACTCTTGTCCCTTATAGTCTCCAGATAATATTTCTAACTTCACAATTGTACTATCGAAAAAATCCACTTCTTCTTTATAACCTTCCTCTACTTCTTCTACCTCTAAAATTTTTGCTCTTTCAATAATTGGCTCTTCATCCAATTCTGCAGCAAATACAAAGGCCCCACCCATTGTCACTAACAGCAAAATTGTCAGTAGAATCCGTACAATATTCTTCATTTGTTAAGCGCCTCCTTACATTTACATAGGCTATCCCAGATAAATTTCTCAACTCTTAAAGAGAATGAATCCAATAGTAAAACATCACTGAAACAATCATAGCCGCCCCAATAATGAAATTAGCAGTCCATTCTATTTTTCCATCATGCACTGTAGGATTTTCCACAGTTGATTGTGTCTTTTGTTGCTTTTTCTTTAGCCAGTTCATCACTACCAATGTTGCCATAATGATTAAAACACTGTAGACATGTGCAATTGATATTGGCCCTGCAACCATTGGATTTGTTCTAAAGAACTCAATCACAAAGCGGTTAATTGAAAAACCAATTAGATACATCATGAAAATCTGTCCATCGTACTTAATGCTTTTCCGTTTATTCCAGAGTACAAGGAATAAAATATAATTTAAAATTGCTTCATAGATTTGAGCTGGATGTAATAATTGTGCCCCTACTTCCACACCCCAAAACCATGCTCTTGACATAGGAATTCCAAATACGTCACAACCGACTCTACCGATTGCTTGCCCTAGAATAATTGCCGGTGCAAATGCATCGGCTGTCTGCCACATAGGGATCTTATGCTTTTTCATATACCAAAAAGCAAATAGAGCTCCACCGATTAAAGCGCCTTGTATTGAAAGACCGCCCTCTTGAAGCATAAAGATTGCCCTAGGATGCTCTAAATAATAGGAAAAATTAAAGGCTAGTATATAGTTGAGTCGAGCCCCGATTACCCCGGCAATAATTGTGTATAAACCTAGATCCATTATCTTATCTTGATTGAGTCCCTTGCGTTTCCCCTCTCTTAACATCACTGACATTCCCGCTATCATTCCAATTGCAATTGTAATCCCAAATAGGTGAATATTAAATCCTCCTATGCTAAATAACTGTACCATTTTCATTCTCCTCTCACTACGATGTCCATTACAAAATTCATTACAACTTATATATGCAATATTGATGCCAAGTTTAAGAATTGAGATGTAGACTTTCTTTTTATACAAAAAAGATAGTAGCTCTTTATAAAGAGCTGCTATCTTTTTGATTATGTGTAGTGGTCTTTTCGCCTAATTCTGTGATACCTCGCCGGCTGAATCAAGTTCACTTTTTCAGATTATACTTTTCTATCCGATAAAGTAATGTGTGTCGGCTCATGCCTAATAATTGTGCTGCCTTTGTTTGATTGTGGTTTGTTCTTTCTAGGGCTTGTTTGATGAGGTCCTTTTCCAGATCATCTATTGAAAGGCCTTCATCTGGAAGAGCAAAATCTTTTGTTGGAATTTTTTCTCTTAAAATTTCAGGAGGTAAATTTTCCTTACTAATGACATTTCCGGCGGATAAAATCAACATTCGTTCAATGACATTCTCCAGCTCTCTAATATTCCCACGCCATTGGTATGAAATGAGCTTTTCCTTTGCCTCATCATCTATGGTCATATTTTTTCTTCCAATTTCACTGCTATATTTGTCAATAAAGTACTCAATTAATAAAGGAATGTCCTCCTGACGTTCCCTGAGGGCTGGTAGCTCAATTGGAATAACATTAAGTCGATAGAAAAGATCTTCTCGAAAGCGCTCCTCTTCCACCATTTTATATAAATCTCGGTTGGTGGCAGCAATGACCCTTACATCTGCTTGTATGTTTTCATTTCCCCCAACTCGCTCAAATTCCTTCTCTTGTAGCACCCGAAGTAATTTGACCTGCATGTTTAGGTTGAGATCTCCTATTTCATCTAAAAAAATCGTTCCGTTTTTTGCTCGTTCAAATTTACCTATTTTACGGTTTGTGGCTCCAGTAAAAGCACCTTTTTCATACCCAAAGAGTTCACTTTCAATAAGATTCTCTGGAATCGCCCCACAATTCACTTTAATATAAGGACCCTCTCTTCGGCCACTGTTATAATGAATTGCATTGGCAATGACCTCTTTTCCCGTTCCACTCTCACCTAGGATTAGTATTGTGGCATTTGTTTGAGCCACTCGGTCAACAATATTTAATATTGCCTCCATCTTTTCACTTTTTCCTATGATGGTTTTTCCAGTTTGGCTTTGAAGTTCTTCCTTTAAATAGTCTACTTTATCCTGTAACCCCTTCACCTGTAAGGCTTTATGGATCACAATCTTTAATTCCTCTATATCAAAGGGTTTTGAAATATAATCGATTGCCCCTAATTTCATTGCTTCAACTGCGGACTCCGTTGTCCCATGGGCAGTAATCATAATTACAGGTATATGCTCATCTATTCCTTTCATTTTCTGCAAAGCCTCTAAACCATCCATGACAGGCATTTTAAGGTCTAACAGTACTAAATCAGGTTGAAGCTCTTGGAACTTTTCAACACCTTCCTGTCCATTGGCTGCCTCAAACACTTGATAGTCTTCGGTCTTGAGTGCTTTCTTCATGGCCCATCTCATATTTTTCTCATCATCTACGATCAATATTTTATTCATTAAAATTCCCCTCCTGATTGAGTAATGGCAGTCTAATTCCAATTTCTGTCCCCCTGTTGATTTCACTGGTTACTTCAATGCTCCCTTGATGTTCTTCAATAATTCTATGGGTAATGGAGAGGCCTAAGCCCGTACCCTTTTCCTTTGTTGTAAAGAAAGGATTAAAAATTTGATCGACTATTCTCTTTTCAATTCCTCTTCCTTCATCTTTAAAAGTGATCACAGACTCTTCTTTTTCTGTCTTTTTCAAGGAAATTTCTAGTCTTCCACCTTGCTCCATGGCTTGAATTCCATTTAATATGATATTGATCAGAGCTTGCTTTAATTTATCAGAATCGCCCTCAATTTCATAAGCATCATTCATATTTGAAAGTTCAATAGCTACGTCCTGTTGCTCAGCAAATTTACGTGTAATCATGACAAGCTCGTCTAATAGCCTGTTCAGATTGATTTTTTCAATTTTTACTTTATTGGGTTTCGAAAAGTCTAACAGTCCTTGAACCACTTTATTTGCCCGTTCAATTTCATGCTCAATAATTTCTAAGCCTTCCTTTATTTCCTCATCTTCTACCTCTTTATTAATGGTCTGACTAATGGTTTTAATGATCCCCAGTGGGTTTCGAATTTCATGGGCAATCCCGGAAGCCAACTCTCCAACAGCAGCTAATCGTTCCCCTCGCCTGACTTGCCCTTCTAGCCTTTTCACCATTGTCACATCCTGTACCACCAAAACAGCTCCTTCAATTACCCTTGAAATGTTTTCTATTGGAAAAATGGTTGCCTTTAGATGTAGCCCCTGATCTTCATTAGTACAATAATCAATTTCTTTTTCAACAAATTTGATCTTTTGCTGAATGACTCTATTAATGTCATTGAGAAGATTTTTTTCTCCAATGAATTGATTTACTTCTTCTTTATTACTAAAAATGACCTCCGCCCTTCGATTAATAGACTTGAAATCTCCCCTATAATCAAAGGCTATGACCCCACTATCGATGCTATCTAACACATTATGAGTATAATTTTCTAGATTTACCACTTTGACAATTTGTTGTTCCAATGATTTGCGCGCTTGATAATCCGCTTCTACTAAGTATCCAGTAATCAATCCAACGATGACGAACATTAAGGCTTCTAAAAACTGATTGATCACACCTATATTAACCTCTCCAAAATAGATGATAAGATGAGGAGAATAGATGAGAACCGCAAGAACAGAAAAGATCAACCCGCCCTTTAATCGAAACTTAAAAGCACCAATAATGATGGGTAAATAATATAACCTTCTAAAAAAATCATGTAACTCCCAGTCCCTTGATTGGGTTAAATAATGAAATCCTGTAATCCAGATCATCAAGAGAATAATCATCCATAAAGACCTTCTGTTTTCCTTCACTTACTCCTCAACCCCTTTTACATCCCCACAGTAGGGACAGTACCGCCAATTTCTATGGATTTCCTTTTGACATGCATGGCATGCCTCCTTTAGCTTTTCGTTACACTCAGGACAAAATTCAAAAGAATTATGCGCTTCATGGTTACATTTACTACAGGTAACTGACTCCTCTAGCTTTTCATTATTTCCTTTTATATGTTCCACCATAACAAAATATATCAAAATAGATAATATAACACAGATGAGTGTTGGCATTGTTCATCATTTCCTTTCTCCTACTACTGTAGCATAAGATACAGTAATCGTATCAATTAATACGCTGATTTTATGAAATAATTTCGTTTTTTATACTGTCCTTCATTTTATAAGGCTTTATAAAGTATTATTGCAAGTTTGATACCAAAATCGACAAAATTAGTGTCTATTCAATAAAAAAAGCAAAATTAACCTCCTAATGACAATAGGGAAGTTCATTTTGCTCCATGAAGCAGTCTTGCTAGTATCATACACATTTTATCGAGGCAAAATGACTGTAAACTTTGTCCCCTTCTCTTTTTCACTTTCAACAAATATCATGCCTTGATGAGCCTCTACCAGTGATTTAGTAATGGTTAATCCAATTCCAGCCCCACCAGTACTTCTATTTCTTGATAAATCACTTCGATAAAATCGTTCAAATACATAGGGAATATCTTCATTCTCTATCCCAATTCCATTGTCTATTACGGTTAGGCGTACGCCATCTTTTTCTTCTTTCAATGATACAGAAACCGTGCCATCATGATCTGTAAATTTCAATGCATTAGATAAGAGGTTGATCACGATCTGTTTCATTTTATCTTGATCTATATCAATATTGATCCCACCTTGAATCTCTCGTTCAAGGGTAATCTGCTTTTGTTTAAATTGATATTCAAATCCATCAAGCACTTCATCAATGACCTTAGATATCTGGGAATTCTCCAATTGCAAATAAATTTGATGTTTTTCGATATCCGTTAAATCCTGTAATTCAGCTACTAGCTTAATCAATCGGTTGACTTCATTTTTACATATACTTAACTTCTCCTCTGTGGGTTCCCAAATGCCATCACTAATCGCTTCAATATGGCTTTGCAATATGGTCAAAGGCGTTCTCAGCTCATGGGAAATGTCTGAGGTCAATCGCTTTCGTAATGTCTTCTGTTCCTCTAATGATGTCGCCAAGTGATTAATCGACTGGGAAAGCTGCTGGAGTTCCACAATCTGATTATTAATTTCCACCTTTTTATCTAATTTTCCATTCCTTAAATTATTTGCACCTTCTGTAATCAATAAAATTGGTTTAAGAAAGCTCTTGGCTGAATAAAGTCCTAAGACTAGTGCTACTAATATAGAAATAATGGCTGCATACATAATTGATTTATTCATGCCGCGGGTAAATTCAATATCCCGTTCAGATACCGTAAAGGGTCCTACATAGCCAATGTCTACACTCCCTATACCTCTATTATCTACTATCAATGGATATGTTTGAACCTGATAATCTTCATCTGTCAGTCCATTATTCACCATAGGTGATTGCGTTCGTCCACGCATTCTTTTCATCATTAGGTTATGATTCATCATCATACCTGCTCCCATGGCATGATTCAATATAACCTTCCCGTCTTCATCTTTAATAAGCAGATCGAATTGATTTAAATAAGGTGAAACTAAGATGTTATCTAATGCATTTTGTGTCCAACCTTCATTTAAACGATACGATTCCGTGATTAACTGGATGACTTCCTCTAATTGGTTTTCTTGCTCGCTTTTTCTATACTGGTCAAATCGATTAAATAATGTAAAGTTTGTGATAATACTGACTAACAAAATGGAGAAGATTGTTCCTCCTAATATTAATAGTGTCAGTCGTGTCCTTAGTTTGTTGATCATGATGACACCTTCACAAACCGATATCCAACACCATAGACAGTTACAATGTATTTATAATATTCACACTCAATTTTATGTCTTAAATTCTTAATATGAACATCAATTGTCCGATCATAGCCGACATAATCATAGCCTAATACCTTTACAACCAATTCATCACGACTAAATACCTTGCCACTATTTTGAATGAAAATAGAAAGTAATTTAAATTCCGTTGCAGTTAATTCCACTAGTTCATCTTTTTTCCAGGTCTCCATGTCCCTTAGATCAACCTTTAAATCCCCTCCATTTAGCTCAATGAGATGAGCCTTAAGGCCTTCGTTATTGGTTCTTCTCATTATTGCCCTCACCCTGGCCACAAGTTCTTTGGGACTAAAGGGCTTTGTCATATAATCATCAGCACCTATGTCTAGTCCATAAATCCGATCACTTTCTTCTACCTTTGCAGTTAACATTAATATTGGAACCTGAGACTGTAGTCTGATCCGTTTGCAAATTTCTTCACCAGACAGATCCGGTAGCATTAAATCTAATATGACAAAATCAAATGACTGCTGTTGAAAAATGCTAATAGCCTCTTTACCGTTATGTGTCACAATAGCCTCATATTTTTCATTTTGTAAATATGCTTTAATGACATCTGCAATGTTTTTTTCGTCTTCTATTATGAGTACCCTTTTCTTATTCGCTTCCATATCGTCACCTCAACATGAGTGGTTTTCTCCAACAATACTACGATGTCCAATATTTTTCAATATTGGACATCAGCTAAAAGTATATTATTTAATGATTAAAAGTTTCCCATCATACGTCCCATGCCTCCAGCATGATGATTTTTTCCGTTATTCATGGATTGATGCATTTCAAGCATACCTTCTCTACCAATAGACTCCATCATTTGAGCCATATTTCCGTATCCATTTTCATTCATCAGCTGAAGCATATTATCGTAGTCTTCTTCTGATAAATTGTTCATGCGTTCATTCATTGCTTCAAAATTACCTTCTTCCATATACACCGCCATATCCTCAAAACCATTTTCTTTCATGATTTCGATCATATTATCATCACCATGACAGCTGGTATTACTCCTTATACCTGTATCTCCTTGCTCTACATTTTTTTGTTCTGCAATTCCCTGGTCTATAGCTCCTTGGTTCGTAGTTGTTTGTTCTGTAATTGCCACTGGTCTATTTTCTGCTACAAACTCGTTATTACTTTGAGCAAAGGCCATTCCTCCTATAGAAGCAACTGTAATTGCTGCAATACTTGTTATAACTATTATCCTTTTCTTCATTGTCATTCTCCTCTCGACTTAATATACCCTTATTATAACCGTCACTTATGAAGAACTCATGAAGATTTATATTTTATTATACAATAATTGTTTTTATTTATAGTGTAATGGGACATTTGTTTTATGGATTTTGTGTTTTTTATTCCGCAAAAAAATTACCTTACTGTGGTTAGCCCCTACTTCAAGTAAATATTAAGGTATTAGTCAATCTTTCACTCACAAGCATATTATTTAATTTTATCTCTTTTTATTACCCGTCGTAAATAATAAAAGAACAATAAAAAACCGATAATGATTCCAATAGCACAAAAAAGCATAATGATGTAACTGGTCATTTTCAATCACCTCTAAACACGTTTTCCCATAGTTTCTCTTTCTGATAAAGAGTCTATTCTCAACGCAAAATACCAGTCTTTACATTTTCTGTAAAGGCTGGTATTTAAGATCATATCTGTTCTTCACTTACCTTGGTTCTCATTTTAGGAATAAAGGCTGGTACCCTTTCTCTATATTGTAAATATGCTTCTCCAAACTCAGTGATCATTACTTTTTCTTCTTTCTTTGCTAACCTACTGTACATAATTAATAAACTCGGTGCCATCACTAAAGTGATAATGGTAGGCCATTGAATCAGAAATCCCAAGATCATCACCATAAAGCCACTATATTGGGGATGCCTTACCAGGCGATAAATACCACCCGTCACCAGTTCTCCATTACCACCATGTATTCCCCGCCATCCTACAACGATAATCATTAGCCCCGCAAAGATGAAAATATTGCTCAGGGGATGCAATATAGCATACACACTCTGCGAGCCTCCAGCAAAGGCCACCCATAAATGCCCGTTCAGGTGAGTAAAAGGGTCTAACACTGGATACCGATTTCCCAAAACAGATGTTAATATATAAATTGTAAGAGGAAATCCAAACATCTCAGCGAATAATGCCACCATAAATGAAGTGAAGGCACCTAATGTTCTCCAATCTCTCTTCGTTTGAGGTCTAAAGGCTAAATAGACAAATCCCCCAAACATAACGATATTAAATAAAACCGATCCCCATAAACCATAGGCATACTGATCTAAAAAATGCATATATTCCCTCCTTGTGTCTACCAGTTCTGATTCAGACTTATCCTCTATATTTTCAACTTTTGTATCTCACACATTTTCTATGCCCTATAATCCATTAGTTAAACAAAATTGTAATAAATCCGATCTTCCTCCTTCCGATTTAAATAATGTTGCAATTTTGATGCCAAAATTATCTTTGATATTTTCCACTTCCTCTTTTTTAAGTATCTAATTATTAGAGGATTTTCAGCGCCCCATACTGTCTAGGTCCCCAATAATATGGATCACTCAAACTGTCTATGGCAATTGCCTTTCCTGTAGAGGGAGAATGAATAAATTGATCATCTCCGATATAAATACTTCCATGGGAAGGTCCAGACATATACCCTTCAAAAAATACTAAATCACCAGGTTGTAGTTCTTCTCTTGCAATTGGTTTACCAGAATTATATATATCCGAAGAAACTCGAGGTATGTCAATCCCATTTTCTCGAAAAACATACCAAATAAATCCTGAAGAATCAAATCCTGAAGGAGAAGTCCCTCCCCACTGATAGGGCACTCCTGTGAATTTTAAAGCAGTACTAATAATATTTTTTCGTTTCTCCTCTTCTTGTACTTCCTGTATGCTTATCGTCTCATTTGAATCCTTTATCACTTCTCTTAAAGTACTCCTCTCCTCTTTATCAATCATTTTGATCACCATTATAGACGCTTCAGCCCTCGTTAAAACTTCATTACCTTTAAATTCTCCATCAGGATATCCAGAAATCAAGCCTTTCTCATAGGCTTTTAAAACATACTCTGCATATATCTTAGGAATCGTATCATAATCTTTTATGCGCCCAATATATTGGTTAATATCCTGAGGGTATGCTTCATCTATAGCACTCATTAATATTTTAGTTGCCTCAAAACGACTAAGCACCTGGTTTAAGTCAGCATTTTTAAATTCACCTTTATCTACAATCCCTAAAGACTCTGCTTCTGTTATGTAATTCATAGCCCAATTCCCATCTATAGCAACTTCTTGTTTATTGCTTAACGTATTTAATACAAGAGTTATAAATTCTGCCTTTGTAATTATTCTATCTGGTCTAAATGTTCCATCTTCATATCCGCTGATACTGCCCCTGTCTATAAGCTTTGATACATAACTCGCAAACCAAGCTGACTCCGGAATATCTGAGAACCTCAAGTTCTCTTGTTCAAGGGCAAATCCATTTATGCTACTCATGGATACAAACATAATGGTCAAAAAAATACTTAAAATTGTTTTTCTCATAATATTTTCTCCTTTCGTAAAAAAATCAGTTGTTTTTTATTTACATTGTAGAATATCCCACAACCTAGTATAAGATTTCATGCTATATAAGTGATGGATTGTAGGATTTTTCATTGGGATGTGTTGTTGGAGCTATTCATGGGTAAAACCGTATCGTTTATGTTATTTATTGAAACTCAACATTTTTAATTTATAACATTGCCTAAATATTCATGATCACACTGTATAAATGAGTTATTGCTATTCATTACAGTATTCTCTTAAATAACCAACTATTATTTTGTCCAACTGTTGACTTAACGCTAGGTTGTTTCTACTTAAAAGCGCTTCTTTTTCCAGATTGTTGCCCAGCTCTTTCCTTAGTGTATCGATTTCTTCTCTACTCCGTTTTTCATTCCTTAATGTATTTATCATCCCTATCCCACCCTATTCCTTTTCAATTAGCTTATTGCATATATTATGCCTTCCTTCTCTCCATCCCTCGTGCCTGGGCGTTCATCAATGAGTTATTCAATAAATTCGATAGTCAATTTCTTAAAATAAAACAACTTTGAAAGATCAATCTTTATTTCTTTAACTTTCTCAATACCCTTATCAAAGTAAATTATGGTTTTTCCAACTTCAGTTTTTTCAAAGCTAGTTAAATCTTTTGGCGTTCCCAATTCAACTTTCGGTATCGGGGCAGCACCACCACAGCAACCTCCCATAATTGATAACATAATCATAATGGATTCATTCTTTTGCAACATATACTCCTCAGCCTCCGCTGTAATTTGAAATTTCATAGTATCCCTCCATCTACGCATTCAGTAAATAAAACAAATTCAAAGAAGTTAGGTACCTTTTAAACTATTTAATGATTAAATAGTTTAAAGTACCCACCCAACTTCTTTAAATTATTAAATCTTAACTTCGTTAACCGCTTGCTTCAATATTCAGCATCTTGTTATCGAATAAAATACCATGCAACTCCTACAATTGCAATGATCATAAAAATCAGCATCATATTTGAGCCAGTAGTTGACTGTTCAACTTCATGCTTTTCATGAATTTCATGACCTTTATGATTTGTATTATTTTGTGGTTTATGATTGTGCCCGCCTCCACAGCATCCCATCTTAATCCCTCCTTCCACTATCTTTATTCTTTAAAAACCTTATAATATAGTAAATACTACAAGAGTTGTAGCATATTCAACATTAATATTCACCATTAATTTGACCCTGACTATCATTTCCTTTCTATTTTCATTATCATATTGTTTGTTATCCCATTCATCTCAACTTGTACAGCCTACACAGCTTAAAAATCCTTCCATCTATTGAAATTTTACTTAGAGCTCATTCTTATATTAAAGCAATTTTCATGCCAGCTTTTAGTCATATGTTTACAGTTTGCAATCCTAGAATATTGCCATGTAATTCAAATGGTTACATTGCGCTAAATACTGTAGCACATATTCCATAATGTCCAAAAATAAAATTCGTCTGATGCTATCGCATCGACTCATGGCGTACTTAAATTTAAAACGGGCGTTGTTTAAAATTTCAAGTACTAAATAAAGGGCTGATGCTTTAGTAAAGCACCAACCCAATTTTTACAAATTCAAATTATTATCTTTTCCACTAGTTTACAAATTTGATTAAGCTACCTACCCTTTCTTAATTCTTCTGGCATTAAAGCTAAGGCTATTGAAACTGTGGTAGTAGTTAGAGCTTCTATTGGAAATTTTGAATAGGACAAAAAGTAATATATTGAATTAAATATTGATGTAATTTTTGTTTCATTTAATTTTTTAAAATAAAACAACTTTGAAAGGCCAATATTTACTTCCTTAGCCATTGGTGCGGCACCTCCACAGCAACCACTAATACTTGATAACATAATCATAATCGCTTGATTTTTTTCTACTATATACGCTTTAGCTTCCGACTCAATTTGAAATTCCATAGCTTATCTCCTTTGAAATTTAGTTCTATTTGTCAGTTACATAGTAATATTACAATTTAGTCGCCTTTATGGAGGCAGACATAATGTATTCTCCAACCCTTAAATTATGTGCCCATTTCTCAGCATATTCCTTAGATACCTCTTTAGTTTCAATATTGATATTACTAAATCCAGCTCTCTCTAAATATATTTTTAGTTCTTCAACTGAAGAAGCCCCAGTGACTCAGCCACAATGAAGTTTTTCATCTTGCTTCATTTCTTCTGTCAGCTCTTTAATTAGGACTACATCAGAAATAGCAAATCTACCACCTTTTTTCAATACCCTATAGGCCTCATTGTATACCCTCTGTTTCTTAGGAGACAAGTTTATTACACAGTTTGAGATGATTACATCTGCTGTATTATCAGCTACTGGAAGATTTTCAATTTCACCTAATCTGAAATCTACATTCATATACCTATGTTTCCTAGATAAAGTCCTTGATTTACTTACCATTTCAGGAGTCATATCTACCCCAATTATAGACCCCTTTGGACCCACCTTTTCTGATGCTAAGAAACAATCAAATCCTCCTCCACTTCCAAGGTCAATTACTATTTCACCTTCTTTTATCTCTGCAATTAGCTGAGGATTTCCACAACCTAACCCCATGTTAGCATCTTCTGGTACATTTGATATTTCTTCATCAGAATACCCTATTTTATTTGATATTTCTTTTGCAGAATTTTTAATTTTAATACTATCGCTACAACACCCAGCATCATTTATCTTGTCATCAGCTATCTTACCATAGCTTTCACGAACAGCATTCCTAATATCAGTTTTATTTGTATCATCCATACATACCACTCCTAATTTTTATAGTTATTTATTAAACAGCACAAGAGCATTAAAAGATTGAAATCTGTGGATATCTATTCTCATTTGATACTATATAAATTTAATGTATAGTAAATACTACAGCAATTGTAGCATTCTCAACATTTACTTTGAAATTCTTTTAAAAGAGTTTTATTTCTTTCTACCTATACTGAAACCAAATTAAGTCGATTTGATCAATAGTTTGCTAGCTACTTTTAGCTTTCTCCTCTTAACTAAGTGGTTTATCAAAACTACGGTAATTACTATCACCAGCTGTCCCACAAATAGCTGTAGCTCTGTTATGGGGAGAATATTAACTAGTTCCATAGAGTAGGCATATACAAATGTAGTTATTAGCTTGGCCACCGCTGCTATAAATACAAATCTTTTAAATGAGACCTTACTAGCTCCTGCTCCAGCACATATGATATTATCTGGTAGTACTGGCAAAATGAATAATAACCCAATAATAACCTCTCCATTTTTCTCAACTAGTCTAGTATATTTATCAAATAATTCTTCTTTACCTACTCTCTTTACTATTATTTGTTGAGCATATCTTCCCATAAAATACATAGTGATAATACCACTTAATATCCCGAGATAACCTATTATAAAACCTTTAAAAGGCCCTAAAGCTAAGCTGCCACCTGTAATAGTAACCATTTCCGGTGTGAATAATAGTATTGGTTGAATAAAGGCAATTAAAAGGTATGTTAGACCCATGATGTTCCTCCTTTACAGAAAATTGTTCTCTGACAAATCTTATACGGCAAATACTACAAGAGTTGTAGTATTTGCAACACTTATTAATATTAATATTCGTAGAGTTTCCCTCTTACCTTGATTTCCATCCCATGTCTTGTGCTATATTGCTCTCTTCTTCCCAAATTAACCCGTTTAAAATTTCATTCTACCCATACACCTAAATTAATGCAAGTATTATACCAAGTTAAATTCATATAATTCACTACCTATTTGACACGATATTATGAAATTTTTGATTATCCAACTTTCGTTCTCACTATAATTTTAATCAAAATTAAATACTTCATAATCCCTTCACATTCTAGCGCTATAATAAGGAAAATGAATAATGCAATCATAAAGTTAAGCAGTTAGTTGCAAACTAAAAGTAATAGAAAGGAATGATATGTATGATGGGTTATGGATATGGAATTATGGGCTGGTTTGGTATGCTTATTCCCTTTATATTAGTAGGACTGGTTATATATTTATTGGTCAAACCATCACAGAATAACCATAAAAATTATATGAGCCAAAATGGTGGAAATGATGCCCTTGATATTTTAAACCAAAGATATGCTAAGGGAGAAATATCCGATGAAGAGTATCAGCATAAAAAGAAACTGTTAAGAGAATAGAGGAGGCTTATCAATATCACATAATAAAAGTCTTAATTGTGGTTTACCTTATCACATTGGTGAAGTAATTGAAGAAAGGGATGCCCTATTGCTTCAGACTCCTGAAGGATTAGCCACTACAGTTACACTTCCTCGTGTATGGGATTTGGGGAGAAGATACAATGCCCCTATTCTGTACGATGATGAAGTACAACAGCCCTTCATGACATATAGCGATAATGAAGGTGTTACTCGGGAAGTGTGGTTTGAAAATGCACGAAGTCATTACGCCAAGTATCAGCTTGTAATCGAATACGGATTAAGAGGTGTTTTTTACTGGATTATTCATATGCCCTTCTCTTCAACTTGGTATATAGTATCTAATTTGTTTAACATCAGAAAACTGTAGTACTAATTTAAGCATTATAAAAAATGTGGTTATCCAATGTACAAAATAAGAATGACAGGACTGCAATATTGGAAACAAATTAGTGATAAAAAAAGATAGTCGCTTTGCTTTTAAAGGGCAAAACGACTATCTTTTTATGATTCAATATAACCTCTATTCATAGTATCAAAAGAGGGATAAAATATTATATTTCTACAACTTCTATGGCTTGGTATCCAGCTCCATCTACTGCTGCCTTCAACTTATCATTACCCACTTCATGAGCAAGATCTACCACAGCATGTTTTTCTGTTAAGTTGACCTCCACTGAATTTACACCAGAAATTTCTTTCAGGGCTTCATTAACGTGTCCAACACAATGTCCACAACTCATACCTTCAATCGTAATTTTCTTTTTCATTAATATCACCTGGCTTATGGTATGTGATAACAGTACTTGTTATTTAAGCCAGATTTTCACCTACCTTTCTTCTTTATTTTTATATGAAGAGAGAATTTCATGTTTGCTTTCATGTTTTATTAAAATGATGATATTCTCTCGAACACAAGATTAAAATGACTATGCTTCCTTAAAACTAGGCTCAATATCCACTTTTTTCAGTCTCAATGAGTTATACACTACATTTAATGAACTGACGGCCATAGCTGCGGCTCCAATCATTGGATGTAACAAGCCAAACATCGCTACTGGGATAAATAATATATTATAGATCCATGCCCAGAAATAATTTTCTTTAATTTTTCTAAAGATAGCTCTAGACAATTTGATTGAAGATATAATACCACTTAGCTCGCCTCTTACTAATGTCACATCGGCAGCTTCGATGGCAATGTCCGTTCCTGTTCCAATGGCAATTCCTACATTGGATTGTTTTAATGCAGGTGCATCATTAATACCGTCTCCTACCATAGCAACGGTACCATATTGTTCCTGTAATCGTACAACTTCTGCTACCTTCCCATCTGGTAATACCTCTGCAATGACTTGGCTAATTCCTACTTTTTTACCAATTGCAGCTGCTGTTCTCTTATTATCTCCTGTGATCATAACTGTCTTAATACCCATACTTTCTAATACTGCTATCGCTTGTGCGGAATCTTCCTTTATCGGGTCTGCTACAGCAACAACACCTAATAATTGATTTCCTTTAGCAAGTAGCATAGCAGTTTTTGCTTCTTCTTCTAATCTAATTAATTCTTGTTCATAGGCTTCATAGGAGATCTTGTTTTCTTTCATTAATTTTCTATTTCCCACAAGGATTTGTTCTCCATCTATATTTCCTATTACGCCCATACCCACAATTGCATTAAAATCAATTACTTCTCCTATCTTAATTTTTTCATTTTTTGCCTTTTCTACAATCGCATGGGCTAGGGGATGCTCAGATCCATTTTCTATGGTCCCAGCGTAATATAAAAAGTCTTTTTCTTCTACTCCCTTTACAAGTACAATGTCTGTTACTTCTGGTTTACCCTTTGTAATGGTTCCAGTTTTATCAAAGGCAATGGCTTTTACATCCTTAAATGTTTGTATTGCTTCACCATTTCGAATCAAGATTCCCTTCTCTGCTCCCATTCCACTACCTACCATTAATGCTGTTGGTGTTCCCAACCCTAATGCGCATGGGCAAGAGATAACCAAAACAGCAGTAGCTGTAATGAAGGATAGTGTCAGAGGTGTCAATTCAGGATTTACCCATGGTAAAAAGGTTGCTCCCCATCTGATGATACCTAAGTGAAACTCAGGAAAAATATTAAAGGAAATAAAGGTACCAATTGTGATCACAATGATTGCTGGTACAAAGTACCCTGTGATACGATCTGCAAATTCTTGTATTGGTACTTTAGAGCCTTGGCATTCCTCCATCATTTTAACAACTTGAGATAGGAAGGTATCTTTCCCTATTTTCGTTACTTGTACTTTCAATAATCCTTGTTTATTGATGGTTGCACCAATGACCTCATGGCCTTTTTCTCTTTTTACAGGCATTGACTCTCCTGTGGCCATAGACTCATCCACTAAACTGTTACCGTCAACCACAACCCCATCAGTAGGAATCTTTTCTCCAGGACGGATCACCATGATGTCCCCTACTTGTAAGTCCTTCGTTGGCACTTCAATTTCTTCTCCATCAACAATAATTTTTGCTGTTTTCGCTCCCATTTGAAGCAGCTTTTTAATTGCTTGAGAAGCTCTACCTTTTGCCCGAACCTCTAAATATTTTCCAATTAAGTGAAAAGTCATAATCGTTGTAGCCATTTCAATAAATGATTGTAATGGAAAGAAAAGGCCCATCAAACCAATTAAATAAGGGGGTAAGGAACCCAGTGTCACTAAAACATCCATATTGGGACTTTTATTTTTAAGTGCTTTCCAGCTTCCAACATGGACATGTCTACCTGTACCGAATATGATCGGTAGTCCCAACAGGGCTACGATAGGTAAATATCCTGGGATAGGGGTCACAAACATATGAATAATCATGAGACCCATGATGACACTTGACAGCGCAATGGATATCTTCATGGTTTTTGCAGTTTTTCTGATTTTGATTTCATCTTCATCGATACCGTCATCTTCTTCTTCTTGAAGATTCAATTCATATCCTAATTCAGATACCTTTTTCTGCATCTCTATCAGTCTAATTTTTTTTGGTTCATATTCAATGGTTACTTTTTCAGCGGCAAAGTTTACATTTGCTGATGTAATCCCATCCATTTTATTCAAGCCTTTTTCTACTGTATTGGAACAAGATGTACAAGTCATTCCACTCACCTTTAAGGTCACTTTTTCGGTTTCTTTGTCTGTGGTTTCTACTATGGCCCCATATCCTAAGTCTTCTATAATTTTTGTTAATTCTTCTATGTTAATGTTTTCTTTGTCAAACGCTACCTGTGCCTTCTCACCAGCAAAATTCACATTTGTACTAATGACGCCTTTTGTTGTTTTTAACTTCTTTTCTATATTAAGGGCACAACTACTACAAGACATGTCTTGGATTTTCCATACTGCTTTTTCAATATTATTTGATTGTGTCATTTTTAAAACTCCCCTCTGGTTTACTTTTCATCTTTTATGTCTTTATTATCTACACGACAGCAGCTTTGATTCTCTTTACTTTGATCATGCTCTCCATTACCATGCCCGCCACAGCAGCCACCTCTTTTTATCATAAAAAATATCATTCCAGCCACCAGTGTAACAACAATTATATCTCCCATATATATACCCTCCTTGAACGTTTTATAAATAATCCATAAGCTTTTTGTGCCTTATCAATGTATAGCCTTGTATATCTCATTATACCCCCTTGGGGTATAATAGTCAACCTCTTCTCATCAATACTATAATTAATCCTATATTTTTAAATACGTACCTATCAGATTATCCAGACTGGGCATGACTTTTAACTAGATTTGAATTTTGTAAATCGTATATATGACCCTGCTACAACACCTATTGCAGTAATCGTTCCTATAAATAACCCTATAATTTTAACAGATGTGTCATAGAAAAATCCCTCGGGAACCATTTGAATTAATATTTCTTTTTGTGGATCTAATATCCAAAGGTCATTATCAAAAAATATTAGATGAAAATAAGTAAAATACTTATTAAAATCCATATATAGTAATAATAAGAATACCCCTAATAAAGCAATATTGCCTATAGCCGTATAGACTAAGGTTTTCAATAATCGCATCTTCCACTTGGTATCCTTAATCAATAATATAAAAGATAATCCAACCAAAAGGATGAAACTCAAATTCCTTGCGACCCTTCCTTTAATAAACAGCTCCTTCACATCAACCATATGCATTCTTTCTCTTTCTCCAAATACTTCTCTTAACTCACCATTTACAATTGCACTGGTATCTAGTACATCTTTTTCATCCCTTACATAAGACAATAAATCTGCCATCGCATACTCTAGGTTGTCCATATCCATTCCAGTCACTTCTGTTATATTATATTTTTCAAACGAGCTTCTATAGTGTTGTGAATTAAAAGCGACAATTTCAACACTGGTTAGTAGTATAACGATGGTTAGCAATACCCCCATCACACTATAGATCCATATATGTTTTGATTTCATTGGTTTTGTGTCTCCCCTTTATTGTGCATTATTTTAGACAAGTAAGGACTACTAGCCTTAATAGAATGATTAACATGAGTCATTACTTGTCGTATTTAATGTGTATCATATGCCGTTATTTTGCTAAAAATCCAATCTCATGGGGCTTACTTCCTACATCTATCTTTTTAATGATTTCATAGGTCTCCATATCTACCACAGCAATATCTGCTGATTCTAAGTTTGATACATACATCTTGTTGGAATTCGGCACTTGGAATACATGGTTTGGCATATCACCTGTCTTTATTGTTTTGATGACTTCATTTGTAGACAATTCAATCACTGTGACATCCTCCGAATTGCGATTTGCAGTCCATACATATTGGTCATCTTCTGCTACAGCAACCCCATGAGTCCCTCTACCGGCAGGAATTCGATTTACTTCCTCCCCTTTTTCTATATCTACAACAGATAATACATGATCCATTAAACTGGCAACATAAAGCATTTTTCCATCCATGGATGGCTTTCCTTCATTTGGTACCTTCCCAACGGGGATGGTTTTTATGATTTCCTGCTTTTCAGTATCTAAAATAGACATGTCATTGGACATTACATTAGATACAAAGGCATACTTACCATCCTGGCTAAAGCTAATATGAGAAGGACTCTTAGAATTAGATTGAATTTCCTTTACTACCTCTTGCTTTTGGGTATCATAAATCATAATATAATTGAATTCTTCCCCTTCTTCTAACGCGCCGCTTGTAAGGTATAAATACTTGCCGTCGGGAGAGATATCAACCCCGTGAAGATTTCTATTTAAATCAACTTTTCTTGTGATTTCAGCCGTTTCACTGTCTATAATGATTAAAATACCTCCAGTGTAATTTGCTGAATAAATTTCTCCATTGACAGGATTCACCGCTAATCCATCAGAGATTTTTTCATCTACCTTAATGACTTCAATCACTTCATCAATGGCCGTATCAATCACAGATATCGTTCCATCCTCTGTATTTGCAACATAAGCATAATAATTGACCACTCCACTCTCACTAGAATCTTGAAATAAAACATACCCTCCAATAAGAATGATGACTCCTATGAGGATAATGAATCCTTTGATTTTCCCACCGTTATTTTTCATTGTTTATCGCTCCTCACCTGATCAGTATTAGAATAACTCCTGTTCCCATTCAAACACTCTAGACGCCACGCCATCTAGATCTTTTATCTCCAAACGAATCGATTCCTTGTCGGTGTAATCCAATTTTGTTTCTCCTTCTTTTCTCTCAATCTTTAACATACCTGAAATATGATGCCCTCCACCTTCTACCATGGTCCATTGGATTCCTTCTGTTATTTCGATTCCATCTCCTAGGTATAAGGCAGTCATTTGACTTAAATCATATCCATCTAGTTCAACAGAATGGGTATTTAATGATACACCAAAGTTAAAATAATCATTGTCTTCTTCTATTGGATTTAGAAAAGTGACTCCCACGGATACGCTACCTTGCATATCTGTTTTATACAATTCTTCATCAAAATCATCTACTGCTTCGTATTCCTCTTCATATATGATTTCATTATTCGTATCCTCTTGATCTCCAACTGCATCATTTCCCTCGATTTCTTTATTCTCTAGTTGCTCCTCTGACACTGTGCTTTGAGGAAGTCCTATTAGATCAAATCCGACCACAGCTAATACCATGGCTCCTATCATTGCAACACTAATTGCCATAATCATCTTTTTACTCCTCATCTACATCCACCTCTCCTTTATTAAGTCCTCTTCAAAATTAAACAGGCAAATTCCATATCCACGTTCACTTTATGTTAAATGATTAAAGGAGAGTCCTGAGACTCTCCCTTACTTATTGGTTTTGCTCCTTGGGATTTGTCACACCCTGACCATCATCCTTTTTTCCTTTAAACATAAATACTATCATTCCTATGTGCATGATCGGGCAGATTAAAAATAGAGCATAGGGTGCAAATCTTCCTATGGGTCCTAATTCAAATCCCAATCTAGGTAGCAGTACGATAGCCACCAGTGGAATCAAACAGCATAACATCATTAACATCCCATGTTTCTTACCACCATGATTATGATTCATCTAATTTCCTCCATTCTTTTTGTTTTGAGTCTTTTGTTTTTCATCTTGATTTAAATCACAACAATCCATTTTTCCTTCTCCAAAATTCTTCTTATTGGCATCTTCTATGGATTTCAGTAATTTCTGAAACCACTTTTTCATATTATCGCCTCCTAGCATTGTTGGTGACATTGGTTTATTGATTAAAGTTAGTTTCTCTAATATAGATGCAATTACTATGCCAAATATATATTAATACGGTTTTTTATAAATATTTCCCTCTACACAATGGATAACCCCTTACTACAGTGATTGCCTTTTACAGAATTACGATTCAAATTCTAAGAAAAGCTAATGATACAATTGCATTTTGTGGCTTTTCCTACTTCTACTGTTGGAGATAACATACTCCCACAGAGATCTTTTGAGAGCTTGTGATTTGATTACGAATTTTCAAGATTTCCTTGCACAAAAAAATAGGGAATAGCACTTAGAAATTAAAGTACTTCTCCCTACCTACTCCCCTGTAAATTATTTTTCTAATGTCTTGTCATTAGCTTCCTTAAGAGAAATAGTGTTTTATTTTTGATTCTTAATTATTATCTTTTTAACAATATCACCGGTCAAGTTCGTGGCTTGAACACTGTTAAAACCTGCTTTCTCAACATTTTCTACAGTGTTCCTGTTAATATTTGCCCCATATAGATTTACTATTAATGGATTGAATATATCCATCAATAACCCTAATACCTTTTGTTCACTTCGCACGTGTTCAATCATGATTATTTTTCCATCAGGTTTACATACCCTTCTGATCTCTTTTAATCCTTCTATAGGGTCAGGTACAGAGCAGAACACACAAGTGGTAAATACCATATCAAATGTATTGTCAGCAAAGTTCATATTCTGCACATCCATCTGGATTAATTCTACCTTTTTATTAAGCTTCTTTGCTTTTTCTCTTGCTTTGGCAAGCATTTTATCACTAAAATCAATTGCTATTATGCTTATATCATTGGGGTAATAGGGTATGTTTTTACCTGTTCCCACTCCAACTTCTAAAACCTTGCCTTTCAAATCCTTAGTAACTTCTACCCTCGATTTTTTTAGAGACATAACTTCCATGGGCTGTTCAAGTATGTCATATACCTTCGAAACTCTATCGTATTTTTTTCTAATTTTTTCGGTGTTATCCATTTTTATTTCTCCTAACATTTTATTGTCATTGGATTTATACGTTCTTGAAATTTATGTTGAAAATATCTAGTGTTAATAATGTTCTACCTTGATATCTTCATTAATTTTTCCAAAATCATTTTCCCTAATACTAAATTTGTATCCTAAATTAACAATTAAATTATGAATTATATTTGTTCTAGACCTTCTCATTCTTTTCAAAATGGATCTAAATGAGTAAAATTCCTTTCTAAACCACATATAACCCTCATATAGTTCCTTGGCTGTCATGTTTTTAGGTTGATAAGCTACCGTGGTTTTTCCATTGTAATACCTCCAGTCTTGAGATAATAGCCTTCCTTCTGTTTTAAATTGCTGGTATAGAGGTGTTTGAGGTAAAGGAGTTAATATGCTTACAGTCACACCATCTATCCCTAAGTCATTGCAAGCCTCCAGTGTTTTTTTAAAGGTATCTTTTTTATCATAATCAAATCCAAAGATAATCCCTGCCTGTACTGATATGCCATAAGTATGTATTAAATCAATGATTTGTTTGTATTTCACTACATCATTCATTCCTTTATTTACCCCCTGCAGACTTTCCTCGGAAAAGGATTCCAACCCAATAAATAAATACATACACCCAGACTCCCTTGCCAATTGAAGTAGTTCTTCATCCTGACATCTCTCCAGAGTAACCTGGGCAGCCCACTTTTTATTAAGTTTTTTTAGTTCCTTCATCAGGATTTTTGCATACTTTATGTCTCCAAAAAAGTTATCATCCCAAAATACAAAGTACTTACTCTTAATGCTTCTTATATCTTCGATCACCTCTTGTATCGGTCGCATCCTGAATTCATCAAAGTAGATCTGTTTTAAGTTACAATAGCTACATTGATAAGGACATCCCCTTGTAGCAAAGACTGCACCCTTTGTAAAATATCTCTTGCCTATTAAATCCCTTCTTGGGATAGGTAAATTGTCTAGAGATGGCACATCAATGCAGAAGTAACGCTCTAAGGGGGTGTTATCATAAAAATCATTTAAAAATTTTGGCCATGTTTCCTCAGCCTCTCCAATTATAATGTAATCACAATGCTCCTTAGCCTCATCAGGTAATAGTGTGGCATGGGGTCCCCCCATTACAACCTTTGAACCCTTTTCTTTAAATCTCCTAGCAATTTCATAGCAATGGGTAGCATTTGATGTATTAACTGTTAATGCCACCAGGCTAAAATAGTCATCATAGGGAACCCTCTGATTATACTCATCTATTAAGGTAATTTCATATTTTGACTCATCGATAAAGGCCGCTAAATATGGCATGGTTATTTGAATAAAATTATTGATTTGTTTCTTTCTAAAGCGATTAATTTCGTTATTCTCTGGTGTGATCAATAAAATAGATCTTCTCATCCTGTACGCATCTCCCCTGGGATTATTGTAAAGCTCATATTTATTCCCCCCATCCCGTATCTAACGTGGACATATAATGTATTCTATCATTATACCTAATTATTCTATGAAGAACATAAATAAAAGGGATCAAATTCGCCTTAATACACCTAATCGATGGCCTAACTGTGTCAATGGAAAATATCCTAGGGTTAAGACTACGCATAATATTAGAAATGTCATAGAATCATTAAGGAAATCAAACCATTGAAGTGTCCAACCATATTGAAAGCCTAAGAAAATGTCCCCTTGGCATGTAGGCTGCTAGAGAAGCTCTCTTTTAAGCGCTTTACTGCCTTATGTTACACCATGGGATTGATTAGCTTTGAGGTGTTGGTGAAATATATATGTATCGAAAAGAAATGTTAAGCAAGAAACAGATGGAAAGTATGGGATTGAGTAAAACAAGCATTTTATAGTTTTAGTATAAAAAATTCAATTTATAAGGATACTATTTTAGGAGGTGTTACATATGTTTAAACATGATAAAAAATTGCTTCGAGAAGTGAAGGTGGAAGGGCCCAATCCCCAATACGCTGCACTACTTCAAGAACAACTTGGAGGGGCTAATGGAGAACTAAAAGCGGCACTACAGTATCTATCCCAAAGTTTCCGTATTAAGGATCCTGCCATTAGAGACTTATTCCTAGATATAGGGTCAGAGGAGCTAAGTCATATGGAGATGGTGGCTCAAACAATTAGTTTACTTAATGGACATGATCTAAATGTAGAAAATGTATCTTTAGGGGAGATACAAAATCAAGTGTTAACAGGACTAGCTCCCGATTTAGTTAATGCTTCAGGTGCTCCATTTACAGCTGACTATGTGAATGTAACTGGTGACTTAGCAGCAGATTTATTATCTAATATTGCAGCTGAACAAAGAGCGAAGGTAGTATATGAATATCTTTATCGTCAAATTGACGATAAGTATGTAAGGGAAACAATTGATTTTCTATTAAACAGAGAAGAAGCCCATAATGCAATGTTTAGGGAGGCCTTCAATAGAATTTCTGATACGGGCTCTAATAGAGATTTCGGAGTGACCTCTGATTCAAAACTTTATTTTGATCTATCCTCACCAGATAGACATTTTGAATCTCCAAACCCTGTTCCACCAAGCTTTGATGACCCTAATCAGCCAACCGATCCTAATCAAATGAACTAGACCTTCTTTACACTAGCATAAACCCACCTTATTACAAAAGCCTTGATAGTTTCAGTTTCAAGGCTTTTTTTGTCAAGAAACACACCAACAAGGTGCTGAATTCAGTATATTACTTTTTATCTTATTGAAAATTTCCAATAGAGCTCTAACCACCACCACAGTTCCTATCGCCTTAGTCTTGATACCAGAAGAATTAAGAAGGAGTACCTTATTTATAACACTCGATGATACTCTTCAATCAAAATATGGCAATAAATTTGATTGTTATGCTAAGTACTTTGACCATACAAGAAAGACACAAGGTCAATATCTTAAAGGACATTACTTTGTCTCTGTAGCACTGAATATTCCTTTGTATTACTAAGATAAAGTGAGGTAATTAAGTATAAAAGCACCTACCTAAGCAGATGCCCTTTATAGTATATAAATATTCTATCTATTGGCAAACCACACCCTATAATCATATAAAGCTACTTTACCATCATCATCTAAATATAACGCTTTTAAATCACATAAAGGAAAATAGCTTTTAAATCTGTCAAATCTAACTTCCACTATGATCCAGTATAAATCTTCTTCACTTTCCACTTTTATCACCTTTAATTTATCACCTTGCTGGATAAAACAACTAGGTTCTTGATATTCATTGACTTCTGCTTCAAACGGGAATTCCAATTTTCCTATAAGATATTTGCTCTATGTTTGATATAGTTCCATATCATCATCTGCAATATCAGCAATCACATTTTGTATTCTCTCATCTTGTTCATCATGTATTTCCCATTTCATCTATACGTCAACAAGAACCGTCCCTCTTGTCTAACTCCTCTTGTCTAACTCTTGTCTAAATACTCTTGTCTAAAAGAGTCAACTCACTTCGGAACTTAAATGAGATTGACTCTATTTAGGTATTTAATTAGCAATCATCATTTATACATCTAATACAAAGTGATAATTTGCTTTCTCAACTTCATCCGGCAACTGATTACCGATCTTATCCATCATCTCTCTGGTTACCCCTAATGATTCCATTAGTCGTGTATTTAAGTTATGATTAATGTTTACACCCAAAAGCTTTTCATAGTAAATTGTGCTAATCACATCTGCCAAATGTATCAGTTTCAACTCATCTGTCATTGTCTTCGATAAAAAGGGAGTATGATGAAATGCCACAATATCAACAATATCTGCACGTATATTCCACTTTTCACAAAGCCAGGCGCCTACCTCTGAATGGGTCACCCCCCTAAAAACGATCTTTCTGCAATGATCTGATGTACTCCCGTCTGAAGCTTTAGTGTTACATCATCTAGTATTTCAGGAACACATGTGTCCAGTACAGCAATACCAATATCATGTATCAATCCGTACGAAAAGAGTTTGTATTTATCACCAATTTTCAGTTCAGATGCTAACATACTACTGGCTAAGGATGTTCCTAATACATGTTTAAAATAATGTTTCATACTAAATGACCTTTTCACGGCTTCTTTTTCTGACACACTTGAAAAAAGTTGAATAGTAATAAAAAATATCAAAAGATTTTGTACTGTTTGCATACCAAGGTAAATAATCGCTTCTTTGATTGTGGAGATTTCTTTATTGGTTCTAAAATATCCTGTGTTTAAGTTTTGAATCATTAAATCATTAAGTTTATCTACTTTATTGACTTTCTCAACCAGGTCATCAATATCTAATTCCAAGGGATTATTAAGTATATTTAAAATTTCACTTATTTCCTTTGATGGCATAGGTAGCATCCTACAACTTTCCAAGCATTGAAATAATTCTTCTTTTTCCAATGAGGTTCCTCCCTGCTTATACATGATTTATTTCGATGAAATGTTCAAGAATATACCTCTTATAATAACCCTTATCTACTAGCTGACTTAAGATTTCTAGTGCTCTTTCCCTGGACATACCAGCTCGATAAATCCTATCTTCAATTAATGCCTGATAGATATCACAAATAGCCATGACCTGAGCTTCTTCCGTAAACATTTCTCCCGAAAGACCTTCTGGATAACCTGTTCCTAGCAGGTTTTCATGGTGGTTAGGTCCCCATTCAGCAATTTCTTCGAACCCCTTTATTTGTTTTAATATGAACTTCGAGTAATAAGGGTGTTTTTTTATAACCATCATTTCTTCATTGGTAAGCTTTTCTGGCTTATCTAATATCTCGTTAGAAATGATGAGTTTACCAACATCATGTAAGTATCCAGAAATCCTCATTTTTCTACACTTCAATTCATCATAGCCCAATGCCTTAGCCATTTTATAAGCTCTATCTGAGATCATTTCTGAGTGGTGGTGAGTAAATGCACTCTTCTTATCAATAATCACTGCGAAGGCTTTAGAGATTTGTTCTAATTCATCTATACCAATTTTAATGGCTTGAGTTGGTATCAAGGGTAATAATAAAGAATGAATATCATAAACTCCCAGGTCTAACCATAATTTTTCCTGCTGAAGTAACGTCAATAATACATCAGTCAGTTCAGGATTAAATCTTACACCTTTTTCTTTTTCTAACATACTTCTGAATTCGTTTCGATAGTGAAGGTTATCCTGCCTTCGATCATAATTCAACTCAACATAATCTGCTAATGCGACCACTTGTGCTAAAAATGGAATCTCATCCTCTTTATATTTTTCTACTCCCGAACCATCCCATCTTTCATGGTGATATTTTATGATCTCTGCAATTTCATCTTCAATTGGTAGTGCTTTTACAATTTCGTATCCCGTTTTAGAATGAGAAGTGACTGAGACGGTTTCTTCCTTATAAAATATTTCTCTTCCATTTAGTAGAATTGAATGAGTCATTCCAATATCATGTAGTATTGCTGCTTGAAAGGTTAAACTCAAGAACTCTGTTTTCTTTAGTTTAAGAATTATTTGCATAGCGATATAAGCGACTCTTTTGGAATGTTGAAATGGTCTATTCTCAGCTATGTCTAATAATAATGAAAATGATAATAAAAGCTCGTTCAGATTAATTTTCACGGTTATTCAAATCCTTTCTCATAATCAATATTCAATAACATCCCATTGATTTAATATGTTTGTTTTGTTATATGTACCTAAACAGATTATCTCTCTATCATATAAATTATATTTAAACATATCATTTCCTTTATTAATTCACTAAATTTCCCTAAACTTCACACGACATATATCGACAAAATAGTCAAATACTAATAAACTTCTATGCTTTTTCACTCACCGCGTAGGATTTGTATGGTTAATGGTATAATTTTACTTTCCCTACTTTCATTGAAATTTTTTAATATAATTACCTATCGTCAGTAGTCACTTGGCCTATAACCTTTTGTCTAAAGAAGATAAAAGCCTGTAATCATTACGATTACAGGCTTTTGTTTGGCGCGCCTTGAGGGATTCGAACCCCCGACCTTCAGATTCGAAGTTGTGGCTCTTACTATTTTCAACTATGGGTAAGTATGTCTAACCACTTTAATTTCAATGTTTATCATTTTTGCTTTTTTGTGCCAATTGCTAACTTTAGGGTACTTTTTTCAAAAAATGGCACGGAATATTTTTACTCTTCACCTTACATTTCTATCAAGTTAACGCTACATATTATATTTTAATTCTAAATAATCCAACACCATTAGATTTAATATAAAGCTCTATACATTGCTGTCTTCCATACGTTTTAATGTGCAGCTTCACTTAACCCTGATATCTTATATACTTCCAAAATGTAATAATATATATTTCTTATTTCTTCTATAGCATGAACACTATACAAAGCATTCAATTAGTTATATTAATCTAATTATATCAAATTTACATAAATAATGGTGTTTGTATTAAATTATCAGGTGCATATAGTTCATTTTTATATATAGGCTTTCGACACTCTAATCCTATTAAAGAACAAAAATCCTGCTGATATTCCTGCACAATCCTTAATGCTTCACCAAAGCGTTGTAAATGTACTACTCCCTTTCCCTTAGGAATCTTAAAGTATCCTTTAAGCCTGGGGCGTCTGTTAAGTTAATTAAATGCTCATAAACAGATCTGGCCTTTTGCTCTGCTGCCATGTCTTCATGAAGGTCTGTTACTGGTCTATATGATTTTAGATATAGATCCCGGTCCAATTTATTCTACATATAAAGGATTCCCTACAGGCTCTTCAATACATTCTTTCGTAAGCGTCAAAACGCCCACACCTTGACAAAGATATGGACGCAATAATCAATTTTTAGATGGCACCTTACAGGAGTCAGGGATTGAATCTGACCAAGGAAGAAGTTCATCTATTTGATTTGGATCGCTAATATCTATGTTCGGTAATTTTTCAAATAGGTATTCAAGATAATGAAATGGACTTAGGTGATTGGCTTTAGCTGTTTCAACGATACTATAAATAATGGCGCTTGCAGCTGCACCATGGGGTGATTTATTGAACAACCAATTTTTTCTTCCGATAACAAATGGTTTTATTGCTCTTTCTGCTCGATTATTACTTAATTCAATCTCACCGTTTTCAAGAAATGTTTCGAGCTTTGACCATTGATTGAGACAGTAATTTATGACTTTACCAAGTCCGCTTTTAGGAAGAACTTTTGGTTTCTTTTCATTTAGCCACACCAAGAAAGCCTCAAGAACGGGTTTGCTTTGTTCTAGGCGTGCTATGTATCGCTCTTCAGATGTTAACTCTGAAAATGAGCGTTCAATATGAAAAAGCTTATTGCAGTAATCACGACCTTCTTTTGCCAGGGTAGAGGTGGTATTTGCATCTTTGGGTAAAGATTTCAATGCATCCACAAAGCCCCTTCTTGCATGGGCAAAGCAACCCATGATGGAGACATCCTCAACCTGGTTATATCCTGGATATCCATCGGTCTGAATAACTCCTTTGAAGTCTTCAAGAAAAGCCTTAGGATGCTTCCCGGACCTTGATGGCTGATATTCATAGAGGAAAATAAGAAGGCTGTATTTCCCAGTAGCATAAAGCCACATGTAGGATTTACTCTTTGCATCCTTTCCATCTTCGCTAAGCACCTGCAGTGTGGTCTCATCTATGTGTAAAAATGATTCTTCAACAAGTCTCTTATGCAAAGAATCATAGATTGGTTTGAGCCACTTGTTGGCTCCGTGTATCATCCAATTGGCAAGGTTTTGCCTTGAGATATCAATACGGAAGTTTATGAACTGTTGCTCTTGTCTATAAAGTGGAATGGCTTCTGCATACTTCCGATTCATTACAAAGGCCATAAGGGAAGGTGACACAAAACTCCCTGGTAAAACAGCATTAGGTGCTTTGGCTGTGATAATTGGTGTTTTTTCATTATCCCTTTGGCAACATCTACAGGCATATACATGACGAACATGCTCAACTACCTTCACTTGAGCTGGAATAACCGTTAACTCCTTACGAATTTCCTTGCTATGGTGTGCAGTGGATTTTCACATTCAGGGCAAAATTGCTCATCTTCTGGAAGTGTGTACTCGATTACTTCTACCGGAAGATCTGCCATGGTATCCTTATTTAAGCCTTTAGATTTACTTCTTTTGTAAGTGATTTCCTCAAGAACGGGTTCTTCAAGATTAGGACGCATGGCTTTCTCTGCTTCATTAAAAAAGGAAAGCTGATCCTTTGGAGTTTTCTCGCTGGAAGCACCATATTTATTCTGAGCACCTTTTCGAATTTGCTCCTCATACCATGTCACTTTTGCAGTGAGCTCTTGGATCTGTTGTTCTTGAAGGACACACTTATTCTCTAATAATTCTAAGGATTTATCTTCATTATTAAGTTGTTTTATTGTTGGATTTTCAATGGTTTTCATACATCTATTATACCATTTTTGTTAGGACAAAAAAAGAGGTAAAACGAAAAAAAATACGGATTTTCAATACTTTTAAGATTATATTATTACTCGCTCTAAGACTTCTTTATGAGCACTTTGTTGATGAATATTTAATCCATCTAATAACCATCTAAGTTCCCGTTCATCTATGGCAATTGATTTACCCTTGGTGCCATCTGGCCACTTAAACCGACCTTTTTCAAGACGCTTGTAGTGGAGCCAAAATCCATTGTGATCCCACTCTAGGATTTTAATTTTATCCTGATTGCGATTACAAAAGACAAATAGACTCCTAGAGAAGGGATCGAGTTTAAAGCTTTCCTGTACGATGAGAGCCAGGCCATCGATTGATTACGAAGGTCCGTTGGATCAAGTGAAAGGTAGACTTTGTGGGCAGTACTTTTTCCTAGCATTTTTCAGATAGGATCCCAACAACAGTTTCTAGGGTTTTCGGGTCAAAGTCTGAAGAGATTTCAATGGACGCCAGTCCAATATGGATACGAACCCCACTGGAGTTTGATTCGTGCTGAGAATTTTTAGGTAAACTTGTAACTTCAATTGGCAACCATTTATTTAAATTAGAAGATTGCTTGTTTTCTCTACTAAACTTTGTCATCCAGTATCTTAGAGTGGAAAGACTGATATTATTTTCTTCGCACCAGTCTGTAGCGGATCCCTGGCGGGATTTATATGATTCAATACGTTCAAGCCACATAGTTGTTTTTTCTTCCCTATTCATGAGAGACCTCCTTTTGAAGTATTATCTCATGATTTTATGATGATTGACATGTGGGTTCTAATTGACGCTTACATTACTATGCTTGCAAAGTTTTTTTCATTGTATTTACCATCCTTTCTAGAATATGAAAATAGTTGTTCAACTCATATTCCATATAAAGACTATTTATTCATGCTCATTTTATAAATATAGCAAAATGATAATATCAACTTCTATTAACTAGACAAAACCCACTAGATTATCAAAACTAGTGGGTTTACTAACATCCTGACAATATCTATTGTCTATTCATTAATCATATTTCTTTAATTTGACTCTCCTAACTCAATTGGGTTACTTGCATCATCCTGCCATTCATTCCATCCTCCATCGAAAAGAGATATATTTTCTAGGCCCATTACTTCTGCATAAATAAGGACCTCTGCTGCTCTCCATCCGGTACCACAGAAAAATGACAATCTTTGGTCTGGTGATATTCCCCACTCATTCCACATTGATTTAATCTCTGCTGCATTTTTCATTGTGTTGTCAATATTTCTATAATTATTTAGATCATGACCCCAAGCTGCTCCTGCAGGTCTACCCTTTCCTTCTATATAGCTATACCCTGAAGTAGTTCCGATATATTCTTCCCAACTTCTAATATCCACTAATTTACTACGCTCTTGATCAGCGAGTATTTCCTTTGCTTCAGGTAAATCTATAATGTAGTTTTTATTTACTGGTACTGTTGCTCCAAATGCTTCCACAGGCTGCTTTTCTCTTTCTTCTGTTTCTATTTAATATCCGCCATTTTCCCAAGCAACAAAACCTCCATTTAATACCCTTACATCTTCCATTCCCATATATTTTAATATAGTGGCTACTCTAAAGACTGGTGTAGAGTCACTTCCATAAAGTACTACTGTAGCGTCAACCGTTATCCCATAGTTTTTAGCGAACTCTTCTAATTCTGAATCTGACAGACGATTCCATATAGAGCATTCTTCTATATCATCTGTATTAATATGCACTGAACCTGGTATATGTCCATTCAAATAATCTTCTGAAACGTCACCCCAACTAACTTCAAATATTTTATACGATTTTCCATTGTTTCCATTTTCAATTAATTCACTAATCCATGAAGCTGGCACCACAAGATGATGGTTAGGATAACTTTCCATAGGTAGTTCCACATCCATGGCCCATTCTTTAACATCATAACGATATATATTCTCTATACCTTGCTGTACAAGATATTCTGCCACTATTGAAACATCTTCACCATTAGCATCATAAAGTACTACATTGTTATCAGATGTAATTCCTTTTGTCTTTAGAACGTCCTGCAATAGGTTATCTTGACCTTCTACTTCCATTCTAATCCAGTTTGCTGAAAAATCAACTGCACCTCTAATATGTCCGCCTCTGGCTACTCCTTCTAATGCCCACCCAATATAAGCATCGTTTATCCTAGTATCTACAACTATCCAATCATTGTCTTCTAATTTCTCCTGCAACTCCTCTGTGGTTATAGCTTGAATCACTGCCACCTCTTCTTTATTCACTTCATCTGTCCCCACATCAGAATTATTATCAACCGATATGTCACTGCTACATCCTGTACAAAGCCAAACTAGTTATTATAAGTACACATACCATCAATTTAGATATTTTATGCATTTTTTCCCTCCTAGGTAATGTTTAATATGAATTTGTTATTTTATCATCAATCTTCATAAGCTGTCTAATTGAATTTATTAATACTCTTAATCCATATCATTACTCTTTTTAATGGGGGTTAACTTCTGTATTATTAATGACATGCCACTTGCTTTTTACAAAACACTTTTCTTACTATTGATTCTCTTCATTAATAACAGAGATAATAATGGAAATCATTGAGGTCAAAAACCTTATTTACTATTTTAAATTTCATAAAAAATCATGCTTTTAGAATCGATCCTCAAGGAAACCTCTTCACCAACATCAAAAATTTCTTTTGCTGTACTAATGGATTTAATCTCCATCCCCTTTAAGGAAATCCGATAGTGCATTCTGTCTCCCGCGTAACGACTTCGGGTGATGATCCCTTTTGTATTCGCTTCTTGGTACTCAGGTACAACCTCTATTTCTTCCGGTCTAATCATGGCTTTTAATTTTACTGTGTTTTGAAGGGTTGTTCTAAAATTCCCTAAGGGACTTTTGAAAATTCCATCCTCTACTTTACCTATTATATAGTTGGTTTCACCAAAGAAGTTTGCCACTTCTTCAGAAATTGGTTTTTTATATAGTTCCAAGGGTGTTCCATATTGCTTAATTTCTCCCTCTAGCATAATGGCAATTTTATCAGAGGTCATTAAAGCTTCGTCCTTATCATGGGTTACTAAAATAGTGGTAATCTTTAGTTTTCTTTGTATTGAACAAACAAATTCCCGCATTGTTTCTCTTAATCGTAAATCTAAATTAGAAAATGGCTCATCCAGCAACAATACCTTTGGTTCCACTGCCAAGGCCCTGGCAAGGGCAACTCTTTGTCTCTGTCCACCAGATAGTTCATTTGGATATTTATGTTGCTGCCCATCAAGCTCCATTAAGCTCAGCATTTCCTTCACTTTTTCTTTTCTAATTTTCTTATCTACCTTTGCCATTTTTAGCCCAAACTCAATATTCCCCTCCACAGTTAAATGAGGGAACAGTAAATAGTCCTGAAATACAATGACTGCGCCTCTTTTTTCAACTGGTATGTTCAAAACCGACTGATTGTTAATCAATATATCTCCTTGATCTGGTTCCATTAGCCCTGCAATAATTTTTAGTGTTGTTGTTTTTCCACAACCTGAAGGACCCAGCAGTGAAATCATTTCTCCTTCTTCAATGGATAGGTTCATATCATTTAATATTTTTTTATCTTGAAAGCTTTTATAAATTTGCTGTAATTGAATTTGTGACATCCTTTATTCTCCTTTGTTCTCACAAGGTACTTCTCTATAGATAAAAATAGTTTTTGGCACTGTAATAGGACTTGATGGCCTTTTCCATCATAATTAACACAACTAAAGTAGCTAAAATAAATACCATACTATAGGCTGAAGCCATCATCCGATCCCCACTTTGAATATAAGGGAACATCATCATAGGAAAGGTTATAATCCTGCCCCCACCGATTAAAAAAGTTAAGAAATATTGACTAAAGGAAACAATAAAAACAAGGCTGCCAGCAGAAATGAGACCCGGGGCAATGAGAGGCAATGTAATGTTTGTAAAGGTTTGAATAGAATTAGCCCCCAGTACCCTTGCTTGCTGTTCCATTGATTCCCCTATGATTTCAAAGACATCCGTCAGTATTCTAATGCCATAGGGTAAACAAGGTATGAGGTGTACCAACACCACCCCTGTAAAACGATTTGCCAATCCTAATCTAATAAAGGTCAAATGAATACCCATACCCACTGCCACCGGAGGAACAATAATAGGGGCTAACACCAACATTTTTATAAACTGTTTCCCTTTAAAATTGTATACACCCAATGCCTTAGCCGCTGGAATACTTATGATTAAGGTAACAATCGTCACAACCAAAGAAAGCCGAATACTAAGAAGAAGGCTTTTCAGTGCTCTGCTGGAGGGATCCAAGACATGTAAAATCCCCCGCAGGCCAAATTCCCGAGGGAATAGATTTGGCCAAGGCCAACTCTTTGAAAAACTCCAGGCCACCAAAACCAGTAGCGGCAGAATCAGTAAAAGAATCATAATATGCATAATAAAACTAGATAATGTCCTGTTTCTCTTGTTCATTTTATATTCACCCATTATATTTATTTAGCAGCTTAAAGATCTTGTAATAAACCCATATACATAAAAAAGAAATAAACGTTAGCACCATATTAATGGTCATTGTATAAGGTCTGTGACTCCAATCAGGATTCATATACTCAGCATAGGCTTGTACTGGTAATGCTCTAGGCGCTGTAGGTCCTATTAAAAAGGGTACCTCATAGGCTCCAAATGAAAAGGCAAAAATAATAATAAAGGAAGAAAAAATTGAAGGCATGGTTAGGGGGATTAACACATGCCAGAACACTTGCTTATTGGTGGCTCCAAGATTTAAAGCTACCTCTGAAAGCTTATTGTTCATATTACTTAATACAGTATAGACCACCATAGCAATAAATGGCGTTCCCTTCCATACGTAAGCCAATATGATGCCAATACCGTTTTTATCAAATAATAAGGCTGGAAATTCTGACTGTTGGCTAATAACCCCCAATGCGTAAGCCATTCTTGCTAGAATACCACTTTGCCCTAGAATATTATACACCAATAGAGCTGCCACCACGTGGGGAACAATAACAGGAAGCTTATAGACTATCTCTTCCAATCCTTTTTTATGCTTACTATTTACAATGGAATACGCCAGTAGAACGCCTAAAACCACTGAAATACTAGAGGATACAAATGCAATCCAAAGACTAAATCTCAAAGAAGTTAAAAAGCCATGATCTGTTAATACTTCCTTATAATGATTTAAAGTAAATTCCCGCAAGCCAATTGCAGGAAAGTATCCTAAGCTCTGTAAAAATGTCATGCTTAACCCAGCTACAAATATCCCAAAAAAAATCGTCATAGCTGGCAGTAACATGATATACGGCTTGATTGTTTTCTTCAACTTCCCTCACCCTTTACAGGATGTTTTCCATCCATATTTCTTCAATAATCGGAACAAAATTTGCGGGCATTTCAGGAACTCTATGATCTAGTAGAATATGCTGTGGCAAAGCGCCTTCACCGATTTGAATATCATCAAAAATCACTCTTTCTGAATCACTTAATCGAGTATTGTCTAAAACCGGAAGATCTCCCCAGTTATCTGGATTATATTTAGAAGCTTGGGCTTCTACACTTAATATAAAGTCAATCACCGCCAGTGCCCCAGCCTTATTAGGTGCATTATCAGGAATTGCTAAAAAGTGAGTATTTCCTATGGTACCCTTTTCAAATACAAATGTATTGGTTGTCCGTGGAAATTCCCCTGTCTTAATTCTTGCAGCTGCTTCATTGGGGTTGTAATTCATGCTCATAAAAACCTCATGATCTGCGTACATGTTATCTAACTGTGCGATCGTAGCAGGATAAGTTTCACCATTTCTCCATAGATAAGGCTTTAGTTCCTTTAAATAATCCATGGCAGGTTGAATTGCCTTAGCGATGACTTCTTTGTCTGCTTCCATGGTGATAAATTGTTCATACCCTACAATATCATAAATGATATTTCTAATAAAGGCACTACCTGTAAAATCCGGTGGTGCTGGATAAGTGAATTTTCCTGGATTGTTTTTCACTAACTCCATTAATTCCTCATGTCCTTTTGGTACTTGTTCTACCCTTGCTTCATCATAAACTAAAACAAATTGTGCCTTTCCATAGGGTGCTTCATAGCCCTCTACCGGAAACCCAAAGTCATATTTTACTTCTACCGATTCAGCATCGATATATTGGTTGAAGTTAGGTAATTTATGAGTAAAGGGACCATACAACAAATCATTACTTCTAGCTGTGGAGAAATTCTCCCCATTGATCCAAATGACATCTGCTGTACCGGTAACATTCATTTGTTTTTCACCCAGTAGCTTATTTAAAACTTGGTCTATATCCATAGGCACTCTATTTAAGGTAATGTTATACTCTTCCTTTAATCGAGGAACTAAGAAATTGTCTAACCAGTCATTAGTCATTTGACTGCCACCCCAACCATAGAAGCTTATTTCAGTTCCTTCAGCTTCCTCTAGAATACTTTTCCAGCTTTTTTCTAGTAGATCTTCATTTCCACCGGCCACAACAGCCTCCTGACTACATCCTGCTAAGTTAAAAATAAGTCCAGCTATCAATAAAAATAAAATTATTTTTCTCATAATAGTCTTTTTCCCCTTTATCATTTCGAACCCTCCCTCTTTCTTAACACGTCTTTATTACTTCCATGTTTTAAGACATCCCCCATGTGCTTAATTGTGGTTCTGCTAAGGGATCTATACTCACTCCATTGATTTACAATACTTCAGTACTACTCTAAAGCGAATGATGCCAGTCATTAAAATAATCGCATTGAAGGTCATTAAAATTGGAAAAATATAGGATGGCAGTAGTGCCATTAAAGTAAATACGATAAAAGTTTCTGTTCTCTCTGCAATACCGATATCGTAATGCATACTCTTAACCCCGTTGTTTTCAAATAGAGCACCTGCAACGATAAAAGTAGTGAAATTGAAAATTACCACAATATAAAAAAGAAAATAGGCATAATTAGCTTGTGGAAATCTATAGGTAAAGCCTAGTATATAGATAGCTTCTACCATTCTATCTAAAATTAAATCCATATAGGCACCACCCTTTGAAGTCTTTCCTGTAAGTCTCGCCACGGTACCATCCAATACATCTAGTAAACCTGATAACCAAAGGGATAGAATACTAGAAATCATCCAACCTCCTGCCGCAAAGAAACTTGCCAGAGTTCCTACTCCAAAAGCTAGCCAAGTAATTGACTTAGGTGTTATATTAAGCATAACTAGTTGCTTTGCCATCATATTAAATATTGGCTGAAATTTAGCACGACATTTAGTATCTATCATCTTTTTACTCCTCGTATCATATCATTTTAGTTCTATTACATAACAGTAATTATCTAAATTTTTCTTCCACTTTCTTTGGGGTTAATTGTTCCTTTAGTACTACTGCAATCATTAATAACAGCACCTGTTTCAACAGAAACAGTGTCTCTATTTTTACTTTGTCTATTTCGATAAATACCATGAATGATGCTGGCCAATATTGATATCGCAAAGATAATCAGTAACCCTGTCACAAACATTCTGGCACCACCGGTCAGCATCCCACCTACATATGAATAGATCAGCGTTGCAGGTGTCTGCCCGATTCCAGTTGCCATAAAGTACGTACCAAATGTGAGTGGTGTCAGACCCCCAGCGTAACTTACAACACCAAAAGAAAGAAATGGAAGCAGGCGAGCGATTAAAATACTTTGTTTTCCGTAGGCATCAAAGAATTCATCCACCTGACTAAGACCAGTCTTGGTTGTCAGTTTTTCCACAAATTCTCGACCAAACAGCCTAGCTAAGTAGAATGCTGCGGCAGCCCCTGCCATGGCACTCACCCAAGATAGTAGAGCCCCCTGCCACCAACCAAATAAATTTGCATTGGCAAAGGTGATCATGAATGCCGGTAGTGGCGGAAAAACCACCGCTAGAATCATCAACAGAGTAGAGATCAGCATGGCAAAAGGCCCATAAGAACTAACAAACGCTCTCACCACTTCAAAGTCTCCTGAAGCAAACATTTGGAAAATCTGATTCATTAAAGCATTGAATCTTGGAATTGTAAAGTAACCTATCAATCCAATCAACAGAATACCTAACACGATTACTTTTTGACCTCTGCTACTTTTACTATTACTCATACAAGCCCTCCTACTTTTAATTTTACTGCCTACTTTCCTTGGAGTTACTTTCATCCTCTTAATATACTATCTTTAATCAATCTCTCATTTGGAATGTCCCCCAGGTGCTCCCTCATAGGTTTTTTCAATACATTTTTTAGATTTATATCGATTCTTCCAGTTGGTGAAAGGTCTATGGGGTTTGATGTCAAAGGAACTGCTACTGGTATAGGTCTCTCCAAATACTAGATCCCAAAGATGGAGAGCCTTTTTTCCTCCAATCAGCATGGCATCCCGGCAAGAAGCACAGTAAACTACCATGTGTTGAGATGATGCTTGGGAGGCACGCTCTGTCATTACCTGCTGAGCCAGAGGAAAGTTTGCAGCCCCTACCATTCCTCCCATTCCACAGCAGGTAGTGTTTTCTTTGGATTTTTCTAGTTCTTCCACTTCATATCCTAGTTGGTCCATGATCCAGCGAACCCCAGTATGAATCTCTGGGACAGAGCGTGTTGGACAGGAATCATGAATTGCAAAGGTCAGGTCACTTTCCTTGCCCACACCTAGTGCTCCTTCCGGCAGTCCAATCTCCGGCAAAAGACTCCAAAGGGAAACCACCCTTTGATTAGGGCTATATTCACCCACCATATTATAGCAATTTTGACAGGCAACAATCACTTCATCTGCTTCTATTTCATCAAACTCAGCCTGTAGGCTCCCATACCTTTCATGAAACAGTTCTTCCTGCCCCAATAAGTAGGTTGGTTTACCACAGCACTTTAAAACAGATGACATACCAGACAGTTTATCTTGTAAATGCACTAATATAGATTCAACCAACTCTGGTTTATAGGAAGGCAAGCTACAGCCCGGCATAAAGACCCGCTTAACTTGTTTCTCTTCCTTAGGCCTCTTATTTACTTTGCTTTCTTTAGTAGTATTAAACATTTTAGCGAAACTTAATGTTTGATGCATTTCTATACCTTTATGTCCTTTCAGCGGTGATTTGCCTTTGTTCTCCTCTACGATGTCTTTTCTCATATGCAAAAAGGCTTCTTTTAAATCTAAGTCCTTAGGACACACTAAAGTACAGTCACTGCACATATTACAGGAGTAAGGGATTATAGGGTCTATATGATCAGCTTCCAAAAAACGATCAAATAATTCCTTTGGAGCACTGGTGAATTCATTTAGCATTTTACATTGCTTCATACACAGTTTACAGATATCCTTCCCATCATCACTAGTTCTTCCTATACACTGCTCAGAAATAAATTGCATTTTTTTTACTGTTTCTGAAGAACAGTTATTTTTTTTCATGATTTTCCCCTATCCAGTTTGTAGTTAATTTAACACCCAATAAAAGTATAGGCTTTACTATCCTTTAGGTCAATTAAAGTAACATTCGAATTTTTTATAGCATATGGTCTATGTATAGATTATTGATATACACTCTTAATTTGTTTAAGTTCAATCACAAAAACATTCCAGCTACTACTCTATTTTCGAGGGTTAGAGACGTTCTAAAAGTAAAAACAGCTACCCAGCTATAGAGATAGGTAACTGTTTTGTATGATAGTGCTAATAAAAGATCGTTATTTATATCAATTACTCTAAAAGCTCTTTATAGTCGTCTCCGCCTTCTTCCCAAGCTGTCATACCGCCTTCTACTGTATAGATTTGATCTTTTGAAATTCCCATCTCTATCATTAGATCTGTTGCTTTCTGTGCATATGATTTACCAGAATAACAAACTAAGGCATATTTATCTTCAGCATTACCAACTTCACTTCCTGTTGCCTCTTGAAGTGTGTTTTTTAAATTTGCTATCCCTGTTGCATCATCTCCACCTTTATTGGCAGCGTCTTGATCTGAAGTATAAGCACCAGCTATATGGCTTGTGTTATAATCTTCTACTTTTCTTACATCTAGAATAATGTAATCATCTGATCCTGATTCTATAGATGTTTTTAATTCTTCTACTCCCATATATTGCATTGGATTTTCATTTGTTCCTGTCTCTTGTGCTTGTCCACATGCTACTAATACTAATGATAATATCAGTAGAATAGGAATTAATTTTAGTGATTTGTTTTTCATCTTTTCATTCCCCCATAAAATATTTTCCTTACCATGTACATGATACACTAAGGTATATCTAATAACCAATAGATATTATCTATATATTTTATCCATCATATTGGAACTTTTAATAACTCAACTTTCCCACCTTAAATCAACAAACGATAAAAATCGTCGCCACGAGAAAGGTTCTTGCCTTGAAAGACTAAAAGAATCAAAAAACGGAAAACCTTAAAAACTGATGAGCCTTGAGTTTTGCAAATCCCAGATTTTCTAAGCAGTTGAGCAATTTTTCATGTTTTCAAAGAGTGTAGTAAAGCATTTTTAGTCTTTTTACATGAGTCATAATGATCAATTATTGTGGTATGCACCTCTCTTATCTGGATTTTTAAAATGTTTTCTTGGTAGTTACATTTTATTAGATTGAGGTGCCTTTTAGTGTCTATACACATATTAATTTCGTAGAAACGTTTGATTTCACAGTACTTTAAGCCCCGTTTAGGGGTGGGAAAGTTGAGTTAGAGATAATATCTAATATTCTTTCCTTTGCCAGCATCCCTTTAAATAGGGTTTCATATTGAGGCATGGTTAGGGGAGCGATATTGACACCATCTTCACTTCTCCAGTTCATATACCACTCAAGATTAGAAGAAAATGTTCCTGTTTTAGCATTAATGCCATCAGAAAGAATGCATAGGGCATTGTAGTTAAATAAGCCCTCGATATCTTTTTTATAGGTTTGAATTTGGTTATAGGCACTTTCAATCCCTACGTTTTCATCGGAGGCAGATTTGAGCTCTACCACCACCAGGGGGAGTCCGTTAATAAATAAAATGAGGTCTGGTCTTCTGTTTTCAATCCCCTGTATGGTGAGTTGGTTTACCACTAAAAAGTGATTTTTATCTTTGTTTTTAAAATCAATTAAAAAGGCTCTCTTTGTTCTAATGAGATCCTTCTCCTTAAAGCTTACTTCAATTCCCTCCGTCAGAAGCCTATGAAAATATCTGTTGTTCTCCACCAAGGAAGGATTGCTAAAAGTAATCACCTGTCTAAAGGCATCCTCCAAGGCTTCCCTTGGAATGTCTTTGTTGATTCTAAATAGGGCTTCCCTTACCCTATATTCTAAGATCACTTCTTTATAATCGTTACGCTCTGGGGCCTCTCCATCATGGGCAATGTCAGGTCTCAAACGATATTCATAGCCAAGTTCCCCTAGTATCTCTATGGCTGCTTCCTCTAGCAAATCCTCCGTGAAGGTTTCATGTAAACTCAAAGAATCCCCTTCCCTTTTGTTTATTTCTTTTTCAACTTCTTTATCTGCTTTTCTGTATGTTCAATAGTATCTAAAAAGTGTTTCTCCACTGTAGATAATCTATCCTTTGTTTTTTCTTTATATTTTTCATATTCTAATTGAGCTTTTTCTCTAGCTTGTTCATAACTTACTTTCCCTGCATGTTCTAAAATTTCATTATCTGTCATTTTAAGAAAGTCATCCAATTTTTCAATCCAATTTTCCATATACATCGGCCTCTTTCTTAAAGCTTGTAACTCTGCAAATTCTAAATAAGCCGTGACGATACGGTTCAAAATATTAATCTCATCTTCATTCAAGTAGTTTTTAGCTGTTATTACCTCAGCTTTAGTAGGTTGATTTCCCTTATAATTAGTCATTCCCATAAATGGTTTTTCTGCATCTACCCTTTGATAAATAACTTCAGTTGCTGTATGTCCATGGGCTGCCCAATGCATTTTATTTTGTATCGTTTTAAAAAACAACACTGAAGTTTCAGCCTTTGGTTCATAATCAATGCTGGAGGCATAAATATCCAATACCTTTCTCCAGAAAACTTTTTCAGATGAACGAATATCCCGAATTCTTTCCAGTAACTCATCGAAGTAATTTCCTCCGCCGGCATTCTTCAAAAGTTCATCATTCATGGTGAACCCTTTTATTAAATACTCCCTTAATCTTTGTGTAGCCCATATTCTAAATTGCGTTCCTCGATGAGATTTCACTCGATACCCTACTGAGATGATAACATCAAGATTGTAATACTTTACTTTATATTCCTTGTCATCTATAGCAGTTGTTCGGAATTCCCGAACAACTGATTCTTGATGCAGTTCACCTTCTCTAAATATATTTGATATATGTTCACTAATAGTGGATTTCCCTTTTTGAAATAATTCGCACATCTGAGCTTGGGTTAGCCATACTGTCTCTTCATTCATGGAGACTTCAATTTTCGTTTTTCCATCTTCAGTTTGAAACATTAATATTTCTGAGTTTTCTTTTTTCACATAATCCCTCCTTACTAAAAAAGCTATTTAAACAGCTTCTTTAGTAGTTTAAACACATCAAAGAATGTTTTGTTATACACTTTGTTATAGGCATATTTCTTCGGGTCCCTTACCCATCCATATCCCTTAGGCATCTTGATTCCTGCCCGATGGACCACTTGCCTTTTAAGACTTGTTCTAGCGGAGATTCGTTTCTTTAGGCTAGGTATCCTAAATCCAAACTTCATGATGCATCACCTTCTGACTCAAGGGGTGCTCTGATTTCTCCTGACATGAGTTTGGGTAGTAGGGTATCACGAATATTCAAGAGAGACGTGTTCTCCTTAATAGATTTTTCAAAACTTTTTAATATTGGTAAAACAATTTTAGAAAATTGATCGAGAATTGGGTCAATAGGTAGTACAATTACATAGCCACTAATATCATTCCAATTAGTCCTTGGCATTCTAGTTCCCGTAGATACCGATGTAGCAAAGTCAACTATTTCTTTAGAAAATAATTTCATAACTAAATACGAGTAATACTTTTCTATCTTTGTTTCTACTACTAAAATATCTGTAGAGCATACTCCATCAACAGGAGCCACACTAACTTTATGAAAATAAGGCCGTAACTTCCCAAATAATATATCACCAGTATTAAATCTATATTTATTACTTCCAATTTCTGATGCTATTTCCCATGAATCAAGTGCTAATTTTTTGCGTGGAATGTGTTCTAATCCAATATAGTTTTCACTTTTACAAATATTATCGGCTTTAACCGCTATTTTTTATTTATTGCAATATCACTAATGCAGCCAACTTCCCATCCCTTAGGAATCATCCCAAGCTCACTTCCAACCATTTCTCCACCGCTAGATTTGTAAGGTTCTCCCTCTTCATTAGGAAATTCAAAGTTACAAACCATTGTTTGAAGATGGCCTGTACCATGGTTTCAAGGTTTTTGTTGATTTGGTTGTTGACTTCGATTTTTTCGTCTAGGGTGGTGAGGATGTGGGCGATGGATTTTTGTAATGGTTTGTTAGGTATTTCATATTTAAAACTTTTGATATCTTTTTGCGTAATACTAGCCTGATTTGCACTCCCTTGGGCTGTTCCAATAATGTATTCTTTAAAATCATTACTTTTAAGTAAATAATACAAATAGTTTTGAACAACTTTTTCATTACCCCTTAAACGTACAGCATTTTGGTTTAGTAAACTATTATTCAATTCATCGGGTACCTTAACTACTTTTCCTACTACTGAAGTTGGATTAGTAGGCCATGACCCAACAGTTGTAATAATAATATCATCTTTTACCAATGAGTATTTATTGTAATTTTGAGCCTGGCCTTCATCTATATTAACACACTCGTTCGCATTTACTGAATCATCAGTTAGGTTCGATACTTTAACTAATTTTGTTCCTTTATCAATAAAATCTTTTGACTTAAAAGCAAATCCTTTTTGAAACGTTGCTACCTCTTCCAAGCTATATCCCATACCCAATCCCCCCAAGATTCTTTCTAATTTCCTCCTCTAGGTGGCGAGACTTGGCAAAGAGTTCTGCTAATTCACTGGTCATGTTATTCATCTTTTCTTCAAAGGGGATTCCATCACCTTCAACATCTTCTATCCCCACATATCGTCCAGGGGTAAGGACATATTCATGCGCTCTAATTTCTTCTATTGTAGCGGATTTACAAAAGCCTTTTATATCCTTGTAGCCATCATAGGTTTCCTTGTCTTCAGCCACAAGTAACATATGCTCTTCATTCTGTAATTCTCCATTCAAAGTACTCGATTCCCCACTATCCAAGTTTCGCCACTGATGATAGACTTCCGTAATTTTTTCAACATCTTCATTTAAGAGTTCTCTATGTCTTCTATCCACCATGGTGCCAAGGTGTCTAGCATCAATAAATAGCACTTCTTCTGCTCTACTTCTATGCTTTATATCTCCCTTTTTATTTCGATTTAATATCCAAAGAGATACAGGAATACCTGTGGAAAGAAAAGCTTATCAGGCATAGCTACGATACAATCGACTAAATCCTCTTCTAGTAAACTTTTTCTAATTTGTCCTTCATTAGAGGTATTGGAGCTTAGGGAACCATTGGCAAGAACAATTCCTGCCACACCATTTGGTGAGAGGTGATAGACCATGTGCTGAAGCCATGCATAGTTGGCATTTCCTGCTGGTGGCGTGCCATAGGTCCATCTTACATCTTCGGTTAAGTGTTCACCGCCCCAATCACTGATATTAAAGGGTGGATTAGCTAGAATATAATCCGCCTTGATGTTTTTGTGAAGGTCATTATGGAAGGTGTCTGCATGTTCTGGCCCAATATTACCATCAAGTCCACGGATGGCTAAGTTCATTTTACACAGCTTCCATGTGGTTGAATTCAGTTCTTCTCCATAAATAGAAAGGTCTGTCAGTTTTCCTTGGTTTTCTTCTACGAACTTTTCACTTTGGACAAACATTCCCCCGGAACCACAGCAAGGATCATAGATGCGACCTTTGAAGGGCTCGATCATTTGAACTAGGGTTTTAACAACAGATGAGGGGGTGTAAAATTCGCCTCCGCCCTTACCTTCTACCGCAGCAAATTTACCGAGAAAATATTCATAGACACGACCGAGTAGATCCTTCTCATCCTTTGTATGTAATTTAATTGTGGAGATGATGTCAATCAGTTCTCCTAATCTTCGCTTATCTAGCTCCGTTCTTGCATATCGTTTTTCCAGGACATTTGAAGAACTTATTATGTTTAGCTTCCATTTGTTCTAAAGTATGTCTGTTTAATAAATTTCCTTCTCTACAGACTGCCTATCAATGGAATCTATCCAGTCATTAGAAACCATTCAAGTCATATTTCGTAAACCGTTCCAGTCACCGGGTCATTCTTTTCAGCCCTTATTTTCAGCTATTCTATTAAGCCCTTACTGGCACAGACTACCTCCTACCTCTCTTAGATTTAATGAAGGTACCGGTAGACTGTGCCAACCAGGACTTATCTGTGGTCCCATCCCTCAACTAACGTTACATAGAGGTAGTTTTACCTAGGGTCTATCTTCAGGGTGAGAAGACTGTTTTCAACACCCTTAATTTTCTACAGTATTAAAAAAGCAAGAGAAGAAAATCACTTCCCTTGCAGATCTATGGTCCTGTGATGTCATCCTCTGGTGTCCATACATTGTAAACCTAACTACCTATTATTATTATAGATGCCACTTAAAAGAAAGGTCTAGAGCAACTCTTCAAAGAGATACTTCAGATAGTATAAAAGGTTTAGTCCATTGACTTTGGCGGATACTAGCCCACTAGCCATTTCTTTAAATCATTTGTTTAGTTTTTTAGCTTCTTCAGATCATTTTTGTGACCAATCACCACTAAGATATCATTTTTTTGATCACATCATTACCTGAAAGCGTTAAATTTATTTTTTCTTCACTTTTGATCGCCATTATATTTACTTGATATTTAGACCTAAAATTCAGATCTATCAGTGTTTTCCCTACCGATTTAGACAACACTTCAACTTCCATAATGCTATATTCAGGTGATAGCTCAAGGTAATCTACTAAGGTATTTGAATTGAGATTATGGGCTAGCCTAACACCCATATCTCTTTGTGGAAAAACAATTCGATCAGCTCCTGTAAGCTCCAACAACCTTGCATGTGCATTGTGTAGGGCTCTAACAATAATGTATTTAGCTCCTAAGTCCTGTAAGGTTTCAGTAATCACTACCGAAGCCTCCACATCAGTTCCAGTGGCTACAATGATCGCATCATATTTTTCGATTTCTAATATTTCTAAATTATTTGAGTTAGTGGCATCTCCGATTACTGCATGCCTAACCTTATCGCATAATTGCTGTATTATCTTTTCATTAATATCAATAATTGTTACGTTACTTCCTCTATTTGATAAAGAGATCGCAATACTTTTGCCAAACCGACCGCAACCTATCACAAGAAAATCCTTCATACTGGTATCCTTTCTAATTTGCTTAATGTTAAGCTTCATTTTTCACTACTTTTTAGTAAATTGGAATAAACAAGCGAAAGTAACTGGTATATAATTAAGATGATTATGCCACCATGGTATCCCTTAACACCAAATATCAAAGCATGTACAAGTAATGGAATAATAAAAAACACATAACCAACCATGTCCAATAGGTCAGTGGACTTCACATTGTCACATGATTTTACTTTATAACCTTGCATGACTTTATAATATACTGATAGAAAAAGATAATAACTAATCAATACAACTCCTATGTTCAAAAGAAAACTATCAATCGATTTAGTTATATCAACTATATATGTTCCAAAAATGTTAAATAGATAGCCTAGAAAAGTTGCCATTATCCCCATTGAAACCAGTTCATTAACTTCTTCTATGAAAGCATTTTTGTTGACATTCTCTTTTTTCTTCATATGCTTTCTGCTCCCCATTAGAATTATTTTATCTATTTTCATCTAATCATTTGCAAAGCGGTAACCAACTCCAACCTCTGTCAAAATAAAACGAGGGGATGCTTTATCCTTCTCGATCTTTCTTCGAAGGTTTGCCATGAAAACACGAATTGACTTTGAATCACCAGTCTCACCGTATCCCCATATTTCCTTTAAAATATAATTGTGGGTGAGGACCTTACCTTTATTGGCCACCAAAAGTAGCAGTAGTTTATATTCAATGGGCGTTACATGAACCTCATTATTGTCAACTAAAACGATCCTCTTTTCATAGTCAATAGTTAAGTAATCCATCTGAAATATCTCAATGTTCTCAGGCTGCATTGCCTTTTTTAGCTTTCGCTGCACAACACGAATACGTGCCATTAACTCTCCCATATGAAAGGGCTTTGTGATATAATCATCTGCCCCTTCATCTAGGGCAGCAATCTTCTCATTCTCCTGGCCTCTAGCAGATACAATTAAGATCGGTACCTGTGAAATCATACGAATTGATTTAATCACGTCGATCCCATCTATATCTGGCAGCCCCAAATCAAGTAATATGATATCCGGATGATGACTATAAAATAGTGACATCCCCTCAAGACCCGTTCTGGCGGTTTCAAAGGCATAACCACTTGTTTTTAAGGAAAGAGAGATGAAGTTTAATATATACTTATCATCTTCAATAATTAATAATTTTAAGTTATCTTCCATTATTCTCCTCCTGTCAGTGGTAGTCTGAAGCTAAATAATGCGCCCCCTTCAGTGGATTTCCCCCCAGTTATAGTTCCTCCGTGGGCCTCTACGATGGCTTTGCATATAGATAACCCTAGTCCCATTCCTCTTTTATTATCTATAATTTTACTAGAAATTGTTACGAAGCTATCAAACAATGAGTTATGAATACTTTCATCAATCCCATCTCCGTTATCTGCCACTTCAAAAACTGCCATATCATCTTCTATATACACATTCACAAATATACTACAATGATCCTCCGTATGCTTAATGGCATTGTCTAATAAATTGATCAGCACTTGAACAATTAGTTTTCCATCAATTAATACTGTCACAATTTCATCAGGCATGGATACAAATATGCTTCTTGTCTTGGCAAAGCTATTGGCATGATTAATTGCCTCAGAAACCACGTCATCAACAACCTCATATTTTTTTTCTATGACCAGCTTCCCTTCGTAAATACGAGTCATGTTTAAAATGTTTTCTACAAGACTATTTAACCAAATGGCTTCTTCATTAATATCAGAAACAAGGCTTTCAATACTAGATTTCTCTAACTGATTTAAGTTTTCAAGTATAACACCACTGGCACCAACAATACCTGTTAATGGCGTTCTAAGATCATGGGATATAGCTCTAAGTAAGTTACTGTGCATTTTTTCTCGTTCCATGGCGATACGAATATTTTCACGTTCATTATAAATAAGCTCTCTATCAAGTGACAGTCCCATTTGAGTCCCAACGGTCTTAATAAGAAGTTCATGTTCAAAGGTAAATCTTTCTTTCGAGTAGGCAACCTGCATGACACCAAGCTGCTTGGTTAGACCTCTTATTGGAATTTCCATCATTTTATCAGTTGTGAATTCTTTGCTTTCATCAACATAGACTTCACCGGGTTCTGATAGTAATACCCTACTGTTGTAGCCGGTATTTTCATAAATATAATTGATGCCCTTCATGATAATATTCTTTTGACCAGTAATATTTACAAAACTTTCTGTGATTCGATATAGAAGCCTTGCAGTATGCTCGTTTTGTTGAGAAATTTGCAATTGTTTTTGAAATCGTTTAGTCATTGTTCCCGATACCAGAGATACACATAAAAATGATACCATTAGTATGACATCATTACTGTCATAAGTGATCAATGTATGGATTGGTACTGTAAAGTAGTAGTTGAATATGAGCACACTTCCGATAGCTGCAAATATGCCGTAAAAATACCCCTTTGTGGTGACAGTTACAATCAATGCTCCAACTAAAAACACCATAATAATACTTTCTTTTCCGATACCAACACTACCTAAAAATAGTGATAAAATGGTGGATATAGCTATAATTAAGGCAAGTTTTATCATATAGATTATGTGAATTTGTTTTTTCTTGTTAATAAGATCACCTCCACTAATCCATTGTATCACAGTCCTTTAGCTAGAATTTCTTTAATAGGTTCATTATGTCTACTCTATTACCTGCAACAATTAAATGTTCTTCTTTTTTAAATACATGGTCTGCACCTGGTAAAGGAAATACTCGATCATTATACTTGGTAGCAAGTACATTAATCTTATATTTAACTCTAACAGCTACCTGAGCAATGGTTTTACCAATCCATGAATTTAAAGGTGGTATTTCAAAAATACAGTACTCAGGTGTTAATTCAACATAATCAAACACATTACCAGCACTCAATCTTACCGCTGCCTTATTTGCACTTTCCTTCTCGGGGTAGACCACTTCATCTGCCCCATTGCGTAAAAGAAATTTTTCATGCATTTCCCTATTGGTCTTTGCAATTACATAAGGTGCTCCTAACTCCTTTAACTGATAAGTTATTTCCATAGAAGATTGAAAGTTAGATCCCATACAAACAAAGCAAATATCGAAGTTCGAAACGCCAAATGAACGCAACACTTCAATATTTGTACAATCACCAATTTGAGCACTTGTCACGATGGGTAATAAATCACTTATTCTTTCTTCTAATTGATCTACAACCATCACTTCATTGCCTAGTTCTGCAAATTTAGTGGCTAAATATCTCCCAAATCTCCCCATTCCTATTATTAATACAGATTTCTTTTTTATATTCATATAGCATTATCCTTTCCTTATATAATTAGCCAATAACGATTTTCTCTAAAGGATTTTTTACAAGCACACTGTTTTTGCTTTCAACAACTGCCATCAATACTGCAAGACTTCCAATTCTACCACAAAACATCAGTACAGTAATAATCAATCTTGATAATACATTTAAGTCTCTAGTTATGCCCGTAGACAATCCCACTGTTCCTGTTGCTGATAGCACTTCAAATGTAATATCACTCAATGCTAATCCAGGTTGAATCAGACTGATGAGTAACATTCCTACACAGGCACCTATTATATACATGGTAATAATACTGTATGCCCGCTTTAATACACTGTCCTCTAACCTGCGGCCAAATATATTCAAGTCTTCTGAGTGTCTAACCAGAGAAATTACAGAAAGAATTGTAATGATAAAAGTTGTGGTTTTAATTCCTCCAGCTGTTGAGCCTGAACTACCACCAATGATCATTAACATCATCGTTAGCAGTTTAGAGCCTTCTGAAAGTGCTGCTGTATCAATGGTATTAAACCCAGCTGTACGTGGCGTAATGGCTTGGAACAACGAGGATAAAACACTTTCTTTTACACCTGTGTCTACTAAGAGGTTATTCCTTTCAAATACGTAAAATGCAATAGCAGAACCAAATATGAGTAAAGCTGTTGTGAATAATACAATTTTAGAGTGTAGCTGATACTTTTTGAATTTATACTTATTTTTATAAATATCTTCCCATACGATAAATCCAATCCCACCAACTACGACTAAAGTCATGATGGTGATGTTAATTACTGCATCACCACTATACCTTGTTAATGATGAATAGGCCTCATACCTTCCCATTAAGTCAAAGCCCGCATTATTAAATGCAGACACTGAATGGAATATCCCGTTAAATATTCCTGGCTTGATACCCATTTCACGGCTAAACTTAATGGCAAGTATGATGGCACCAATGGCTTCAAAAATAAGTGTCCCAACTAATATATGCTTTACTAAACGTACAACCCCACCTATATGAATGGTGTTGACAGATTCTTGAAGAAAGCTTCTCTCTCTAATTCCAATTTTCTTTCGTAGTAACAGTAAAAACATCGTTGCTATAATCATAAATCCTAAACCACCAATTTGGATGAGTACCAATATAACACTCTGCCCGAATATAGAAAAATGGCTATAGGTATCATAAACAACTAGTCCAGTAACGCCAGTTGCAGATGTGGCTGTGAAAAGTGCATTCAGAAATGGTGTCCCGTCCCCACTCCTAGATGCTATCGGCAGTGACAAGAGTATAGCACCTACTAGTATGATTATTAAGAAACCTATGGCACTTAGTTTTGCATAGGTTAAATCAAATCTTGGCTTGATCTTTGACTGCATCTTCTACCCACCCCTTTATTGCACTAAAAAGTCTGTCTATGTTATCGCTATAGAGTAGTACCTCGTCAAAGTTAAATTCATTATATATCTTTAAGTGGCTCTGATTATTACATAATACGATTACACTAGGAATAGAGTAAATCTTAAATGCAACAGAGCTAATCATTAAATTATCCACATCGTTGTAGGACAGTGCTAACAAACATTTATAATTTGACTCGGTATTTATATCATTGATATCAGTTATGAATTCCCACATTTCATTCTGTAAGTCACAATAAGCTTTTACTCGATTACTTAGCTCATTGTCTCCATAAATCAAAATGACTTTTTCTTTCATCTCTCTACTATTTGTATATTCATCAGAGAGATTCTCATTTGCATACTGAGCATGGCTTTCTACAAACGTATCGACTTGATCCATCAAATAATACCCAAACAGTAAAATAAGTATAGCAATTAAAACTACAATAAATGCCAAAGAACTCTCCTCCTTTTGATAGTAGTTTACAGCTATACTTATAAAGTTTGTATTAATATTTGTGAACTGATGTTAATATTGTGTTAAGGCTACATATTAGGATTAGCTTTAACATAATGAAAGCTTGTCTAATCATCTTTATTTTCAATTGGTACTAAGTTCCCCTTTTTGTCTTAAGCTAGCAAATGCAATCTTTCCTGTGTGCCTGAAAACTGTCAAATTGCTTTTGAGTAATGAGAAGTTCTTCGCGTAATACTAAAGGTTCATTGGCAATTCGCCCCTATTTTACATAAATATCAAACACATAAGATATCAGTCCTATAATTTACCAACATATTTTTGATTCATATGCACGTTTGTATATATTCCATATGTGAACTAGAGTCTAAGGAAATCAACGAAAGAACTTCCTTAGAAAGAAAGATTAAAAGAGAAAAAGGACTCTATTCTAGAGGAGCCCATATCCCTATCGTGGTCCAGCTTCAGGATCTTGTCTTTGCCTAACATCTCTACTCTTTCCACAGACTTCCCTTACTTATTATCTATCTTCAGGGTGGGAAGACTGTTTTCAATGCCCTCAGTTTTCTGCAGTATTAAAAAAGCAAGAGAAGAAAATCCCTTCCCTTGCAGATCTATGGTCCTTTGATGCCATCCTCTAGTGTCCATACATCGTAAACCTTACAACCATAATGACAGCAGTGCCTATGTTCATTGTTGGAAAATCAAAAAACATTCCAACAATAGATGAAAGTGTAGCGCCTCCGAGCAATCCGAAGGCAACTCCAAAACCCACATATGAGTTCCTATCATTATTATCTTGTTTTTTATTATTATTATTTTTGTCAGTCATATTCACTCAACTCCTTCTAACCCTTAACTCTTATTACTACACATAATCTATCAAGTACGGCTTTAAATGATGGCGTATCAAAAGTGAAAGAATAAAATTACTTCTCCATTTCTCCCATTACAAGGTAGATAATCCCTACTCCTAATGAAATTACACTTATAATCACCAGTGTGTTATTAGTGTATTCAAGCATCGCATTAAACAATCCACGATTCTATGAGGATACACCTCCATTTTCTTGTTCTAAACTATCGATGTCGCTCAGTCCATCTTCTACACCGTAAATAAGATAGTGAATAACGTCTACTGTTTAACTATTTTAAAGAGAGGCAAAATCAATTTCTCATATTCATTTTACGAGAAAAATACTCAGGGAACATGAAAATCAGCTGATAAACAAAATATCCTCCCTATATGTTTTATAAAAAAATGATTATTGGCTTCTGACTGATGATGGTCTCAAAGAAGTTGAAAAATTTATTTGATATTTTAAAAAAACCATAATTACTGGCTACAGTAACTTGAGAAGACTGCAACCCTGCAGTCTTCTTTATTTATTAAAAATTACATCTAATTACAGAAAAAAATCTAAGTGCACGAAAGTGGCACTATTTTTCATGAAACGGAGAAATGCACCCTCCGGTTCTTCCCAGAGAGTGCATTTTTCAATCTTTTAATGGAGCTGATGAGCGGAATTGAACCGCCGACCTCTTCCTTACCAAGGAAGTGCTCTACCCCTGAGCCACATCAGCATATAAATTATTTTTAAAATCCGACAAAATTAATTATACCCTAAATCTCTGATAATGTAAAGAAAAAAATAATAATTTCACACTTTTTTATTGCCATTAGCTTATTTAACTGGTATTTACCTTTTTACTTGGGTTTAACCTTCAGGAAGTGTACATGATTAATCAAGGATTTGACCTCATATTTCCTCGGCAATGTTAAATTACCCTAATGGCCCTTCGATGGTGAAATGCCCTTCGGTAGAGATTTTAAACTAGCAACCTTACTACCGAAGGGCCTTAACTCTTCTTTTTCCGTCGTTGAATTAATACTAAAAAACATCTTAGAAAATAACGGCACCTACAATACCAAATATAATCAATGGAATATTATAGTGTAGGAAAGTCGGTACGCAGGTATCCCATATGTGATCATGCTTTCCGTCTGCATTTAATCCCGCTGTAGGTCCTAATGTACTGTCTGAAGCAGGTGAACCTGCATCTCCAAGGGCCGCTGCAGTCCCAATTAATAAAATGGTTGCCATGGGGCTAAATCCAATGGAGGCAGCCAGTGGTACATAAATAGCTGCAATGATAGGTATTGTCCCAAAGGAGGTCCCGATACCCATTGTAATAATCAATCCAATTAAAATCATCACTGTTGCTCCAATTAACTGGTTCCCACCTAAAAGACCAGAAACACTATCTACTAAGGTTTCCACTCCCCCAGTTTCTCTGATGACAGCGCCATACCCCGATGCCACCAACATTACAAAGGCAATAAAGCCCATCATTCCAATACCACTATTAACCAATTTATCAATTTCCTTCCACTGGATGGCCTTAAAAGTTAACATAATTGCAATTCCAACCATTGCCCCTAGGGGTAATGAGTCAACCTGAATCTGAATCACCAATGCTGCTACCGCACCGACTAGGGCGGCATAATGCTTTGTCGTTAGTTTTTCTATTGATCCTTCCTGTGCAGCTGCGGTTTCAATGGCCACTAGCTCACGATCGATTTCATATTCTCTAGGCTTTCGATAAGAAAATAATACAGCTACCAATAGCCCTACGATCATGGCAACACCGGGAAGCCACATCACTCGCCAAACCATGCCTGTTGTAATCTCCATCCCATTAGCGTTCATTTGATCTCTAATAATATTATGAAAAATCAGTCCATACCCAAAAGGTAGTGCCACATAGGGTGCCTTTAGGCCAAAGGTAAGGGCGCAGGCAATTCCTCTTCGATCTACCCTTAGTCTGTCCATCAGAGAAAGTAAGGGTGGAATTAAAATAGGTACAAAGGCAATATGTACCGGAATTAAATTTTGTGAAAACGAACTTACGATTGCAATAATCAAAGCTAAAATCATTGCTTTACCTTTAATCCACTTGGCAATATTTTTTGCTAATATTTCCGCTACTCCAGTTGTGTGGATTGCAGCAGCCAATGCTCCCAATAACACATAGCTTAATGCAGTTTCTGCATTACCACCCATGCCTCCCACTAAAATTTTCATCACTTCACTAACAGGAATACTCGCTAGTAACCCACCTGCCAATGCAGCGATGATTAGTGAAAGAATCACGTTGAGCTTCAATAAACATAATACTGTCATAATAATGACGGATAATACCACTGGATTTGTAAACATATGAATCCCTCCTTTAGTTGTCTGTTTATCGTTCTAATGCTTTACCGCACTAAAGTAGTATAAACGAATTATTCTTTCTTGTCTACCTTCTTTCCTAACTTTATCTTTTTAAAATAAAGCCCCAGAAGATAGACTTTTTACAGTTCTATCTTCCAGGGCTTGCTATTTACATAAAGAATGCTCATTACCTTAGTTGACATGAAACCATTTCTTCTCTATCCTGTTAATCATTTGCTTTAAATATCACTGCAAAGCCTGCAACAATAATGAATACAGGCCAAAGAAATCTAAAGTTTAACCAGCGAAAGGGCATAAAGTTATTCAAAAAGTATAACCCTCCTACTACAATTAAAAGGATACCTAGGAAAACAGATGTGTTATCTTTGCCTTCCTCTCTATCATAATAAGGATGCTTTTTTTTGCTACTTTCTTCATATTGTCTATCTTCTTGTCTTTCATAATCATCCTGTGACTCCTGATAATTTCCGCTTGTCTTGGGTCCAACCGTTGGCCCTTGGGAATCATATCCGCTATATCCTCTCTCCGGCATAACGATTGCAGCAATAATATATGCAATAACTCCTGCTCCACCAAAGAAGGTGAAAAGTACCCAGCCTAAACGAACTAATGTTGAATCTAAATCAAAATATTCAGCAATCCCACCACAAACACCAGCAATTTTTTGATCGTAATGTGAGCGATAAAGTCTTTTACCCATTTCAATTCTCCCTTTCTCTATCTAATATTCAAATTGCGAGGTCCCTATTACTAAAAACTCCCTACTCTTCTAAATCCATCCTCTAACAAATTATTTATGTGTCTCTATCGATACACTCCCTGACACGGTATTAATGTTCACCTGATGATCATTCCCATCACCAACAATGCCTTTTACATTATTTTTATCTATATCTCCTTGAACTGTAACAGGAAAGCCAATCTCTATTTTTCCTGATGTTGTTTTAACATCGGTGTTAAAGGATGCGGCCTTTGGCAATGTTCATTTCACCTTGCCTGAGGTTGTTCCTAGTGTAATCTTTTATCCTATGATTCCCTCCCTTTTAATTTTACCAGAAGTCATATTAAATGCAAAGTGATCTACCTGGGCCCAATTAATAAAAGAATCCTAGACATGTCATTCCTATGCCTGCAAAACCAGTAATGATAGAACTACTCATTATATTAATGATTCCACTGAAAAACATTGGCAGGATTGGTCCTAAGAGTAAATGATTCTTGACAGTAACTTTTTATGCAAGGTACTGTCTAAATATTTATAAAAAAAATGAGATAGCGATACCAGACTTATTTGTCCCAGTGTCACTATCTTTTATACACTAATATCCATGCTTTATTTCATGAAGAATCAAAACTAACTGCGCTTACTTCTATTTCGATTCCTGGAATGTCATGGATGTACACCACATTATGAGTAAACCAGTCATACTAGAACTAAAGAAAGGAACTAATCCTGGAATTAGATAAAAGAGATAATACAGTAAAACGATACTCAGCACTAAACTAATCGTTGTCAAAGGATTAATGATTCCAATGATACAAGCTACTTTCATATATTGAAATAGCTTAAGATCATAATGCACATAAACGGGAAAAATATAAAATAGAGTGTTCAAATAAACCAATACCGTGCAAAATAGTCCACTCAATAAAACCATGTGCATCAGTCCAGCTATTGTCCCTAAGAATAAATAGTTAAAATAAATCATATATCCTACCACAACAAAAATAAAGCCTAATCCATTTGCTTTTATAAATTCTTTTCTATAAGTGTTTATAAACGTTTGAAAAACAATAATATCCGGCTCTTTCATCACCCATTTACGCAAAACAGCAAACATTGCTACCGTTGCCGGTAGCATGCCAAATATAACTAGCCCTGCAAGTGTTGAAAATATCCATAAGAGATTTACGTAAGCTAAACGCCAAATCCACTCACATATTCGATAAAATTTGCTAGACATCAAGTCTATTTGCATTTTTTACACCTCTTTTAATTCTATCTCAAATCTCTTTATATTAAAATTTTAGTTATTAATTTTTGAGTTACTCCATATTGATACTTTGTTTTATAGAATATACTCTAAAAAAATCTACGCTGTTTCTTGGTATTTTTCAAGAACTTCCTCAATTAACTTATGTTTGTCAAACTTATCTTTCCATTACTTCTTTTCCTTCTTTATAGATGAAGTAATCAAAGTCAGCATATTGATTTGCCCCTGAAGTATCTTGACACTGCATACCCACAAATGCCCCAGTAAAGAACCCACCTCCTTGAATATAATCATCTGAAAGCTTGTAGGAGTAAAATTCAACAGGAATTGTGATCCAGTTATGACCATCAAAGGAATATCCGTATTCATATGTACTTGTTTTTACCTCAACACGAAGGTGCACATAGTCAACATGGTCTGGTATCACAATCTCATTTGCTCGAAGCGGTTGAGCAAATGTAAAGTTATCACAGGTCATCAGTTCAAGGATTCTTCCCTTGTCTTCTTGCCATGAAATTTGAATTGATGTCCAGTTTTGTGTATTATAATAATTTACTAATCCTGCCGATTGCTGAAAAGACTCTGGATTAAAAGCAACCTTTGTCTCGGCAGTAAAGTTAAAATGCTGCCAACGTCTTGCTACAAAAGCTTGTGTGAACTTTGATGTCAGCGATTCTCTTCCATATAATCTTAAATGTCCAGGATTATGTTTTAAAGAAAGGATATTCTCGCCTAATGGGATACGCAATGTTTGAAAATGATGATTTAAAATTTCAGTATCAAAATCATCTTTCTCCTCATGGCCTTTCTCCCATTTCACTTCTTCCATATTTGGTCCTTTAATTTCAAGGGATGGCTGGTTACCACCTACTACATAAGGCCAATCATTTTCCCATTCCATTCTTTGAATTGCAGTTTCTCTTCCAAGTGGACAGTATCCACGATGATCCAGTAAAGGCTGATCTGCCTTTGGTAATGGTCTCCCAGTTAAATGGACTAAAAACCACTCATCTGTATGAGTGGTTACAATAGACGCATGCCCAGACTTCTGAAGTGGGTTGCGGGGATAGGCCCATGAAGTTAGCAGGGGGTTTTTAGGATGTACCTCATAGGGTCCCCTCAAATCTTTAGATCGAGCAATGGTAGCCGCATGATCATATTTAGTGCCACCTTCTGCCGTTAAGAGGTAATAGTAGCCATTCATTTTATATAAATGAGGCGCTTCTGTAAGCTTTAAATCAGTTCCTTTAAAAATAATATCCTTTTTCCCAACGAGCTTCTGTTTTTCAACGCTATATTCTTGAAGTACGATACCATAAAAATTGTGATTGCCAACACGGTGATCCCAAAGCATGTTCACTAAGTACTTTTTCCCGTCTTCATCATGAAATAGCGATGGATCAAAGCCTGAACTGTTTAAATAAATGGGATCAGACCATTCTCCATCGATAGATTCACAGTTAACAAGATAATTATGGCAATCTTTCCATTGTCCATCTACAACCTTTACATCGGTATAAATCAACCAATATTTTCCATCACTGTGAGAAAGCTGAGGTGCCCAAATTCCACCAGAATCAGGATTCCCTACCATATTCAATTGACTTATTCTATTTAAAGGCCTTGCAGCCAAATACCAGTTTTTCAAATCCTTAGAGTGATAAATTCCAACACCGGGAAACCATTCAAAAGTAGAAACTCCAATATAATAATCTTCCCCTACTCGACAAATGCTTGGATCAGGATTAAATCCTGTCAAAATTGGATTATGAATCGTTATCATTTATATCCTCCTCGTATAATCATATTGTTGTTGCTATAAACCACTTCCCTAAAATAATAACAACTTGATAACTTCTTATTCTTTATCCTTTATCCTTTTACCGACCCAGATGTTATACCTTCAACAATACGATTACTTAAAACAAAAAATGCCAATAAAATTGGTAATATGCTAATCATAAGCGTGGCTCCAATTGCTCCCCAGTCAGTTGAATATTGTCCTATAAAATTCTGAATCCCAACTGTTAATGTTTTATATTTATCTGAACTAATAAATGTATTCACAAAAACAAATTCATTCCAATTATAGATCATGTTAATAATAGCAGTGGTTGCCATGACAGGCGCAGTCATTGGTAATATTATTTTGAAAAACATCCGATGGATGGAACATCCATCCATAATTGCCGCTTCTTCGATCTCACGTGGTAAAGCATAATAAAATCCAAGCAATATCATAATCGTAAGGGGAAGATTGAAAGCAATATAAGTTAAAATAATTGACAATGGATTATCCATTAAATTCACTTTTACAAAAAAGCTAAACAATGGAATTAATGTCGAATGTACAGGGATCATTAACCCTACCATAAATAATCCTAGAACAAAATTTTTATACTTCCATTTCATACGTGTAATGGCGAATGTCACAAAACTTGCCAACAAAACTGTTATGACAACCGCAACTACCGTAATCCATACACTGTTGAAAAAGTAAGTGCCAATATTTCCCTCAGTCCAAACCTTTACATAATTTTCCCACTTAGGACTCGTTGGAAAAGATAATGGTGGTGTATTAAAAACTTCCTGATTATTTTTTAATGAAAAAAATAGTAACCAAACTAAAGGAAAAATTTGAATTATTGCCAACAAAATCAATACTGCATATAGCATCCCTTTAGTTAAACGCTGCCATAACGAATGTTTAGAAGATCTTAGTGTTGGTTTATTAGCAGTTAGCGTTGTCTTTCTATTTTCTATTACACTCTTCATCGTTCTCCCTCCTAGTATTGTATTTCTTCCTCCGAAGCAGTTAATTTTCGGATTACCCAAGTGACAACCAAGCAAATCAATAATAAAAAGAAGCCAATTGCACTTCCATACCCGAAATCATATGTGCGGAATGCTTGTTTATACATATACGATGCCATCACTTCACTGGCTCCGTTAGGACCTCCATTTGTCATTACATAAATTAAATCAAAGTATTTAAGTGATCCTACTACAGCTAGAACGATTGTTACCTTAATAACATTAGCAATTAACGGTATTTTAATTTTGTAAGCAATCTGCCATGGTGTTGCACCATCAATCCTAGCAGCTTCTATTAATGATTCGGGAATATTCTTTAGTGCTGCGTAATAGATCAAAATGTAAAAACCTGCATACTGCCATATGATAGCGATAAATATTGAGTATAAAACAATATCTGGATCTGCTAACCACAATGGAATATTTTCAGTTCCTAGAGAAGTAAGAACACTATTAATTACACCGTTGGTAGGATGATAAATTCTTAGCCAAAGTTGAGCAATCGCTACTGAAGAAAGTAGCATCGGAATTAAATAAATTTTTCTTAACAAATTTGCTCCTTTAATTTTTCCTGCCAGAATCAGTGAAATTAATAAATATCCACCCAAACTAATGACAGAAAATACAGCAAGTAAAAATGAATGATATGCACTTTGCCAAAACATAGAATCCGATAGTAGTCTAGTGTAATTTGCTAAACCAATGAACTCCATCTTTCCTATACCATCCCATTTCATCAATCCATAATAACCAGTCATTACAATGGGGCTATACACTAAAGTCATAATTACGACTAGTGCTGGAAGTACGTACAGTGCAATAATCTTTTTATCGGACATGACTTTATCCATTACATTTTGTCTCCCTTCTTAGTGAACATTAGAAAGTTTACATTTAACGTACATAAACTTATCTTTTAAGAAAGGACATATCCAAATTTCAAGATATGCCCTTTCTTCTTACTATTTATCCTCGTATATTGCTAAGGCTTCCGCTGATTTAAATATCCTCTTATTCCACTATCAATTTCCTTCTACTGCAAGGGCTTCCTCATGCCTTTTAGCATAATCTTCTGGTGTAACCTGGTTTCCAAAAAGGGATTGAATCATGTTTAAATGTGTTTCCGCTACAGCGGCACTCATTTGTACATCTGCAAAAAGGGTCATATTACTTGCTCTGCCTAAATCATTTAAAACATCAATATATAATTGTGGCAATTCTAATGCTGTGGTATCCACAGCTGTTGCAGGGGTGACACCAGCTCTCACAACAGCTTGCTCTCCCCAACTTTCAACAAAGAATTTCACGAATTTTTTCGACTCTTCTTTTACTGATGAGTTTTCGGCAACGAATAAGCCTACACCAGGTCCTCCAACCCAACTATCAATATCTCCTTTACCACCTTCAACTGTTGGGAACTTAAAGTAGCCAACATTATCTCTAAATTCTTGTGGTATTTCCTCGTTAGTTGTAAAATTAGGCAATTCCCAAGAACCCATTAAGTACATTGCTGCTTTTTCATTTAGAAATTCAGATTTCCCTTCATCATTAGATAATCCATTGAATCCTCTAACAAAAGCGTTCATATCAACTAAAGTTTGAACCTCTTCAGCAGCCTTAACTAAACTCTCATCTTCAAAGGTCCCACTACGATTAATTGCATTGGTTAGTATTTCTGGTCCACCAAGACGGTCTGCAAGGTACATGTACCACAATGAACCGGTCCAGCGGTCTTTGTTGCCAAGTGCAATTGGTACAACATTATTATCTACAAGGGTTTTCACAACGTGTTTAAAGTCTTCGTATGTTTCAGGAACTTCCAGATTATATTCGGCAAAAATTGATTTATTATAATAAAGAGGTACAATATTTAATTCAAGTGGAAACGCATATGTTTTCCCATCGACTGCGTAGGCTTCTGTAGTACCTGCAACAAAGGATTCTTTAAGCCCACCCTTTAAAAGATCATCTAATGGTGTGAAACGATTTCCTTTTACATAGGGCTCCATGAACCCAGCTGGCCAGGTCATACCCACATCAGGTAGCTCATTTGAAGCTGAGATAACTTGTAACTTGGTTTTGTACTGCTCATTTTCTAACACTTCTTGCACAATTTTTACATGCGGATTTGCAGTTTGATATTCTTCAATGATTTCATTAACAATCATATTTTGCTGTCTTGAACTCCCCGCTGGCCACAGATGCATGAAGTTAATGGTTACGTTTTCAATTGAGTCACTGCCTTGCTCACTCCCACTGCTAGTATCCTCAGAGCTAGAGCACCCCGTTACTACAAGCAGAAAAAACATAGTACATAAAAAAATCAATGAATACGTTTTCTTTGTCATTTCAAAATCCCCCTTCACCTTTTGAAAATCTATCTTACAATTATTAGTCTAGCACCCTATTTTACAGGACACAAGGTAACAGTGATTAGGGAAAATACCATTATTATTGGATTGGATTATCATTATTTGATTTTCTAAAACGACTAGGTGTGACGCCTTCAAATTCTTTAAATAGTTTGATAAAATATTTCGCAGTCTGGTAACCAACCTCATGGGCGATTTCATCTATCGTTAAATCCGTTGACATCAATAGGTTCTTGGCATTCTCCAACCTACGACGGGTCATATATTCACTAAATGTTAAATTTGTCTGTTCTTTAAATAGCACGCTTAAATAGCTAGAATTCAAATGCACGTGATTAGCTACATCTCTTAAGCTTAATTGACCTCTACCATTTTCATCTACGAAACGAAGTGCTTCTTTTATAGGAGATTGAATTCGATAATTTTCACTTCTAATGTTCAATAACTTTCCATCAACCAATTTTTCTATCTTTCCCACTCTCTCCTGGTTTGCCTCTACCTCCATTGCCTTTTCTACAGATTCAATTAACTTATGCTTATTTATTGGCTTGAGTAAATAGTTAACGACACCTAATCGAATAGCTTGCTGTGCGTAATCAAATTCCGAAAACCCTGATAGAATGATCACAACTAATTTGTGTTTTTTCATATTTAACTGTTCTAGCATCTTTAATCCAGAAGTTTCAGGCATACAAATATCCGTTATTAAGAGATGAACCCTTTGCTGCTCTAGAACATCAATTGCTTCCTTTGCACTTGCTGCACATATAATTTCATATTTCCCTTCCGACCATATTCCAATTGTTTTCTTCAAACCTTGCCTCGTCCTTGGTTCATCATCAACGATCAAAATAGTCTTAGAATGCATCATAAAATTCCTCCTTTAATAAGGGATTTCAAAAGTTACACAAGTTCCTTGGTTTACTTTACTTTCGATGGAAAGCCCACTCCCTTCGTCATCCTTATAATAAAGCTTAAGTCTTTTATGAACGTTAGCAATCGCCATTCCCTTTTCTTTAATTGATGCTACCCTTCCAAATTTTAATGACTGCATAATGGAATAAAGAGCATCTACCTCTATTCCGGGTCCATCATCAATTACTTTAATTACTAACCTAGAGTGCAATTTAAAATCCTCCACAATGACCGATACAGTACCTTGCCCGTTCTTGTTTCCTACACCATGCAATATCGCATTCTCTACAAGTGGTTGTATCAGTAACTTTGGAATTTTCACGTTACAATCAGATGGTGATGAAACATACCATGTTAATCGATCTCCGAATCTCATTTTCATAACCTGCAGATATCGTTCCACATGTTCGAGCTCCTCTTTTACCAATACCCACTCTTGCTCTACTTTAGGACCACTTATTGTATAGCGGAACAAGTCAGACATCGCAACCACAACCTCTGCTAGTTCTTCTCCTTTTTCCTCTAGAGACCAATACAGTGCTTCTAATGTGTTATATAGAAAATGCGGGTTAATTTGCGCTTGTAAAGCTTTTAGCTCTGCTTGCCTAAGACACAGTTCTTTTTCATACACAACCTCCATTAAATGATTTGTATTTTCAACCAATTGATTATAGGTTTTGTTTAACTCTACAAGTTCGACAGTAGATGCACTCTCTGCAATCGGCTTTAGTCCTCCTAGCTTAGCAATCTGCATCGTTCTAATTAGATTTAAAATAGGTCGCGTAATCATAATTGAAAGGATAAAAGAAAAAAAGAAAAAAATGGAAAAACCTGCGATACCTGAAAATATAATGGCAGCACGAAGAACAGAAAGACCATTCATTAGAGTGTTCACTGGGGTTAAGATCACTGCTGTCCATCCGGTTAAAGCTGATTTCTTCTTCACCACAATGTAATTTGCTTCATTTATGTTGACATTTTTTTGATTTTCCATAACAATTTCTTCAATATCACCATAATAGTTAGAAAAAACAGGAGAATTCTTTTGATCGACAATAACCATATACTCATTATCTTTTCCTGTTTTAGATTCATCTTTCAAACGAAAATAATTTTCATCTATGCGCGTTAATAAATAGCCGCCATTAGAAAACCAACGATCTATTAAACTGACTTGCCTAATGCCTAAATACAAATTTGGATCCTTTGGATCCCTACCAATCCAGACGAGTTTTCCTTTTGCATCCTTTGCTTGTTCTATCCATTTTTCATCAACTCGGCTAGGTAATACCATCCCATTTAATGGAAAAATTCTTTTATAATCTCTCAAATATAGTTCAAAGGAATGAATTCCGTCCGAGTAAGCTTGATAACGATTTACCACTTGCATAAGAGCTTGTCGTTGATCAAAGCTAGCCGTTTTGCCCTCAACCTCATCTAATAACAATTGCTGCACATAGGAATCTGTTATTACCTGTCTCGAAATTATATCAATTTGACGATAGAGGGTATCTACTCTTTCACTGACTTGTATAGTTGTTTCTTGTATTTGTATTTCTGCATTACTTTTCAATAGACTTGACACGATATTGAAGGTACTAATACTAACAAAAAACAATACTAGTATGATAACGAACAAAAATACCACTAATATCTGATTCCGTAATGTATTAAACTTGCTGAACTTATTGAACCTAGAAATCAAAATAAATCAACCTTTCTTTGATGAAGATATCATGATAAAGCTCAAGCTTTAGCAGACTGAGAAGTATGTTGAAAAGAAATAAGACAATTAGGAGAGTCAGGAGCATTTCTATAATAAAACTCATTATTGTTTGAATATACAGAATTATTAATATAAAGAATTAGTTAGATATCATAAGAAAACAAGAGTAATTTAGAGATATACTTGGCCTAATATGCTATACAATCTATTATGACTCTTTACTCAATGCTTGGGTTAATTATAACTTCTGTCTTTAAAACCCGTCAACCATTTTCTTGGTATTTAATTCTATATTTACCATAATTTTATTTGATTAGCGTTTCCATTGAAATCTTTTTTCTACTAGTTATATCCTTCCAAATGATAAGGCTTACTATCTTTTTTGCACAAAACATCTGCCCAATTTTTATATGATTTGTCAATATATGTTTTTTCATATCCATAGTATAATGCAATTATAGTATAATTAAAGAGGAGGAATTATTATATGGCAGGACTAACCCTTAAAAACATTAATAAGTTGTATCCTAATGGTTTTCATGCAGTGCAGGATTTAAGTCTAGAAATTGAAGATAAGGAGTTCATTATTTTAGTAGGCCCTTCAGGCTGTGGTAAATCAACTAGCCTAAGAATGATTGCAGGTCTTGAAGAAATTTCTTCTGGAGAACTTTACATAGACGACAAGCTGGTTAATGATGTTGTTCCTAAGGATAGAGATATTGCCATGGTATTTCAAAATTATGCATTGTACCCTCATATGACGGTTTTTGATAATATGGCCTTCGGTTTACAGCTTCGAAAGAAGGCAAAGGAGGATATTAAGGAAAAGATTGATAATGCTGCTAAAATATTAAACATCGAAAGTTTGTTACATCGAAAACCGAAGGAGCTTTCCGGAGGCCAAAGACAAAGAGTCGCCCTAGGGAGAGCCATCGTCAGAGAGCCAAAAATATTCTTAATGGACGAGCCACTCTCTAACCTTGATGCAAAACTTCGAGTACAAATGAGAGCTGAGTTAAGCAAACTTCATAAAAATCTCCAAACAACCTTTATTTATGTTACCCACGATCAAACAGAAGCTCTGACGATGGGTACTCGTATTGTTGTCATGAAGGATGGTATCGTGCAACAGGTGGCGGATCCGCAAACGATCTTTGAAAATCCCGCAAATATTTTCGTAGCAGGATTTATGGGCTCTCCACAAATGAATTTTATCAACTGTAGACTCATAGAAGAAGGAACTCTTATTTTTGCTAAGTTTGATGATAACAAAGTATTATTTCCTTCTGATAAAGCCAAGGTTCTTAAATCTCAAAACTATTTAGACAAGGAGATCGTTTTAGGCATTCGACCGAATCATATTTATGCCAAATCACAAGCCCCCTTCCCTTCTGAAAACTGTATACTCAATGCTAAGATAGAAGTTAAAGAACTATTGGGTACAGAAACTAACCTACATCTTAAAGTTAATGAGATTGATTTAATATGTATCGTAACACCTAATTTAGCTACACAGGTTGGCGACAATATCGAGGTTGCGTTAGATATGAATAAATGTCATATCTTTGATAAGGAAACTGAAAAATCAGTATTTTAATAAAGGCTAATCATAATGAATACTCTATTTTCTGCTTATATTAAGGGAGGTCTATCCCAATGCATATTCAAAGAATAAAATCTATTATTCACAGTTTAAAAGATATCATTGATACAGAAATTAATCTTCTAGATGAAAATGGCTATATTTTTCACAGTACCGATACCAATAAAATTGGTAATTATGATAACCAGATTATATCCTTCGAATTAAACGATGGCTTCTTAATCGAAAAACAGGAATATATCTACTGCTCCTACAATTCCTATGAGGAAGATAAGTGTATCTTATCAATAAAAGGAATTAATGAAGACACTCAGAAATTTGCTAAAATGATTGGAATTTTTTTAGGTACTGATATTAAAAACATCTCTAGAAATGACTTTATTAAGAGTATTTTATTAAATACAATATCCGATGACTCGATAAAAAACGTTTGTGAAAAACATCACATTGTTACACAAGGACAGGTGCAAATTATTGTGATTGAAGCCACTGAAAATCTTATGGGAACAGTAGAAGAAATATTATCAGCTTTGCTTTCCGATGAAATTATAAGGATAAAAAGTAAATACTTTGCTGTTATTAAGAGAATCACTGATAAAAATAATGATTTTCCAACATTCTTATCCGAAACAATTTCATCCGAATTGTTATACGAGGTAAAAATTGGTATCGGTGTCATTGTTGATGATGTTTATGATTGGCACTTTTCCTACAAAACTGCAGAAAACTTCATTGAAATTGGCAAGGTGTTTTTACCTAGCCATAAAACCTACTCATTTAAAAGTCTGACGATTCCTTTAATGATCAGCAAAATTCAAGCAAATGATTTAGAAGAAATAATGAAACAATTTGATTGTAACATTAAAAGCTTATTTTCAAATAATGAACTGTTAAATACAGCCTTTATATTCTTTAAAAATAATCTTAATATTAGTGATACTGCAAGAGACTTATTCGTACATAGAAATACCTTGATATATAGATTAAGTAAAATTCAAGATATCACAGGCTATGATTTAAGAATTTTTGAGGACGCGATACTTTTTAATGTGATGATTAATGGACATCTCTGTCTTACTAATGAAAACAAATCAATAATTAAATAAACAAAAATAACGTGATTGTTTTATGACCACATGATTTGGGCTTTGCTAACTTTCTACAAATAAAAAGATAGCGATACCAAGACATTTTTGTCCCAGTATCACTATCTTTCATTCACTAATATCCATGCTCTATTTCAAAATATTCTTCTAATGTTAAACGATTTTCATATAAATGAGTTGCTAAGTTTTTTCCTACATACCTCAAATGCCAAGGTTCATAGCTGTATCCTGTAATATGTTCCTTTTCCTTTGGATATCGAATCGAAAATCCATAATGGTGTGCTTGATCCATTAACCATAGACCTTCTTGCGTTTCACCAAAGGCTTCGGTCAATCGAAAATCAACCTCTGCATTTGTCACATCCATAGCCAGTCCTGTTTGATGTTCACTTTGACCAGGTCTAGCACTCGTTCTGTTTGCCTCTTCTTTTCCTTTTTCAGCAGCTCTTTGCTGAAAAATACTCTTTTGTGTGGCATAGGAACGATAACCTGAAGTTGCAAATAACTTCAAACCCTCATTTTTCGAGTCCTCAAATAAAACTTCCAAGGCTTCTGCTGCTTCTTTCCTCAAATACTTTTTGGGATGATCTTCTGTAAAAGGAAAGGGCACAGCCGGAACCACTAAATCCCTGGGCTCGTAATCCGCAGGTAGCATCCGTTCTTTGTTTACTAATGTATAAATACTATTATAATTCATCACAATTTGCTCACCTGCACTATTAACATCCGTTGTCTTCTCAAAAGCTAACAACTCTTGCAATTCCCTTCTCCAGCTCTCTTCTTGGGTTTCTTCAGGTTGTTCAGCTTCTCCTGGATCTACGTCACCAATTTCCTCATCCTCTGTATCTAAATCAGATATGTCCCCATCAATTAGTGCTCCATCTTCTGAGGATCCGTCATTTTCTGCTATATTAGGTTCTTCAAATTGTCCTGCAATTAAGTCCATGCCCCAGCCTGTAGTAAAAGTAAAATAAATCATGACTCCTATCATCAGTACCATCACCATTCCAATAATCTTTTTAGTCGACATGACAAGCCCCCTTATCGGTTCATTATTTTGATCATACCATATCCTGCGAGGATTGTCGATCTAGTAAGAACCAAGGGGATTTAAAGGTGTTAGAGGATTATTTTGGTTGTTCTAGCTAGCTTTTGGATCAGCTTTCAGATCAGCCTTATCATCCCTAAAAACAAGTGTGCTCTCATTCATCTCATCGATGATCGCCAAGGATTCAATCCGCATGTTTTCAGCCCTTAACCGCTTTCCGCCTCCTTGAAAACCCTTTTCGATCACAATCCCCGCACCTACTAAGTTTGCATTTGCTTGAACTACGATTTCTCTTAATCCTTGCAGTGCTTCTCCGTTGGCAAGAAAATCATCAATGATTAAAATATTTTCTTTCTCATGTAAATATCTTTTAGAAACACGTATTTTATAGGCTTGTCCCTTTGTATAGGAATAAACCTCTCCTTCATAGGTATCTTGATCTAGATTTTTAGACTGTGTTTTTTTTGCAAATACTACAGGAACATTAAAGTATTGTGCTGCTATGGCTGCTATGGCAATACCAGAAACCTCTGCTGTTAAAATTTTGTCCACCTTTTCTCCCTGGAATCGTTTTTTTAATTCCTTCCCAATTTCATTGAGCAAAGGGATGTCCAATTGATGGTTTAAAAAACTATCTACTTTTAGTACATTTCCCTTCTCTACCCTAGCTACTTCTCTAATTTGTTCTTTTAAAAGTTCCATTTTTAGCCTCCTCATCTATACGATCGCAATGGCATCTATACATTAAAAAACCACGTAGTTTTTACACTACGAGGTTTATAAGTTGAATTTCATACGCCAATAGGCCTGACAGAATAAGCACTTTATGCTTTTCTTTCCATTACCCTATTGCTTATTTAACCCTCGTAGTCAGACTGTTTACGGTAGTCTGGTAGAAACTTTTGGACCTTATTTCCAATGTTATACGAGATGAATATTTAGTTTTTATAATTGGTGTTAAAGGTTATTCTACATGAATCCCATGGATAATGCAAGATTTTTATCAAAATGCCTTTACATTGGGGGCATAAGAAACCCCAGCCATCGTAACGTATCTGTTACGTTAAGGTCCTGGGGCTTGAAAACAATAAAAATCAATAGTCACTAAACAGCTGTTGGTTTTAATTTTAATTCGTCTTCTGCATAAATACAGGCACTATATTGCTTATCTCTTCTTTCAATTAGTGTATGATCGCATTTATTACATGCCTCAGTGGCATAGGGGCAACGGGGAGTAAATCGACATCCCTCAGGTAAATTAATTTGATCTGGTGCTTCGTCATCAATCTCAATCCTTACTTTTTTATGGTCAGGATCCGCCACTGGAACTGCTGACAACAGTACCTTCGTGTAAGGATGCTGTGGATTGTCTATGACTTCATTGGCATTGCCAATCTCTACTATTTTTCCCAAATACATAATAGCAATTCTGTCACATAAATATTTAATGGTGGATAAATCATGGGATACGTATAGCATTGTTAATCCCATATCCTTTCTTAATCGCTTTAATAGGTTTAATATATCAGCACGTATGGACACATCTAGCATTGACACTGGCTCATCTGCCACTAAAAACTTAGGATTCATGACAATCCCCCTGGCAATGGCCACCCTTTGTCTTTGTCCCCCACTAAGCTCATGGGGATAACGATGAACATAGTGCTCTGCTGGCTTTAGCTCTGCAATTTCAAGGGCCTCGATGACCCTTTCATAAATCAGGTCCTTCCCCTTCATTCCATGAATTTTAAGGGGCTCTGCAATTGTTTCTAGTATGGTAAACCTAGGGTTCAGGGTTTCATATGGATCCTGAAAGATCATCTGCACTTCCTTACGGAAACGCTTATCCTCTACCTTGGATTTCGTCATAAAATCATGACCATCAAAGATAATTTCTCCTTCGGTTGTTTCCTGTAGCCTAACTAAAATTTCTCCAGTTGTGGTTTTTCCAGATCCACTCTCTCCTGCTAATCCTAAAATTTCTCCCTGATGTATCTCAAAGGAGATATCATCAATTGCTTTCACATAGCTTTTATCTTTACTAAAAATATCCTTTATCCCTTTGTTAATTGGATAATATTTTTTTAGATTTTTGACTTTAATTAAAGGTTCTTTATTCATTATTCCCCACCTTTCATTTCCTCGATGAGTCGATTACGAACAGTTTGCCATGTTTCATTTTTCTTGGCCTTTTCCCTGAATTCCTCTACTCTTTCAGGATAATGACAAGCAATTAAGTGCTCTTCTCCAACCTCTATCAGTTCAGGAATCTCATTTTGGCAAAGCTCTGTTCTAAAGGGACAACGCTGTTGAAATCTACAGCCAAATTGTTTTTCCATTAGGTTAGGAGGTGCCCCAGGAATAGAAATTAACTCTTCCCCAATGTCTTTAATACTTGGAAACGCATTTTGCAGTCCAAGGGAATAAGGATGATATGGGGTCTTAAAAAACACCTTGGTACTCACTTTCTCCATCACTTTGCCCCCATACATAACAATAATTGTTTCGCAGATTTCTGAAACAACAGAAATATCATGGGTAATAAACACCATAGAACTGTTCATTTTTTTCTGGATATCAACTATCTGAAATAAAATTTTATCTTGAACCACAACATCTAAAGCCGTTGTCGGTTCATCTGCTATAATCAAACTAGGATTTAGGGTTAAGGCCATGGCTATAATTGCTCTTTGCTTCATTCCACCACTCATTTGGTGGGGATAGCTTTTTAATCGTTTCCCCTCAAGTCCTATAATTTTAAATACTTCTTCTGCTCTTTTGTACGCCTCTGCCTTTGTGGCATTGCTATGGGCACGAATTCCTTCTATGATCTGGTCTCCCACAGTATACACAGGATTTAATGCATTCATTGCACTTTGAGAAATCATGGCAATCTCATTCAATCGTAGCTTTCTAATTTCTTCCTTGCTCTTTTTAACGATATCTTCACCTTTAAAAATAATCTCTCCAGCACTAATACTACCATTATCAGGCAATAATCTCATGATGGATTTGGCTAAAGTCGTTTTACCACAACCACTTTCACCAACTAAACCGATACTTTCGCCTTCCTTTAAAGAAAAAGAAACGTTATCGATGGCTTTCAGGGTTCCTTCTTCTGTGACATACTCAATATCTAAGTTTTTCACTTCTAACAAATTCATCTTTATCGCCTCCGTAGTCTAGGATCAACAATTTCCTCCAGTGCTCTCGCCACAAAGAAAATAGAAACCAATAGTAGTACAATTGCTATCCCTGGGGGAGCAGTCCACCACCAAGCATTTCTTGAATTCCCTGTTAAAAAGTTAATATGAAGTATCTGACCCCAGCTTGCTTTGTTTGGATCACCAAATCCTAAAAAGGCAATACTTGCTTCTGCCATGATGGCAAAGTTTACCATAAAGGCCATTTCCAATAGAATAAGAGGAATGACATTCGGCAAGATATATTTAAACATAATTCTTGTATGTCCAGCACCGGTAACCTTTGCTGCCTTAATAAAAGGTCTTTTGGCAATAGACAACACCTGTGAACGAACTAATCTGGCCACTGTTCTCCAGGATAGCATGGAGACGGCTAAAATAACATTCCACATACTTGGTTTTAAAACTGCGGCTAGTACAATGACAAAGGGGATAAAAGGAATGGCATAGAAAAAGTCTACAATCCGCATTAATATTGCATCAACAATTCCCCCAAAATAACCCGCTATAATTCCAACCGTTGCCCCTACAAATGTAACCAGAAGAGCGGCTAATATGCCTACGGTCAAGGCAGTCCTTGTTCCTAGTATTACTTGACTATATATATCTCTACCAACATCTGTTGTTCCAAGCCAGTGGGCTGCCGATGGTGGTTCTAATCTTCTAATTTGGCCTTCTTCATTATAATGACGTAGCCTCGGTTCATGGGGCGCAATAGAATCCGAAAAAATACCAATCATAATAAAACAGACTAACAAAATGGCACCGAAAAGCGCTAGTTTGTCTTTTTTTAGATTTTTGAGAAACAAGCTACCAATTCCTTGACTATTCTTCTTGGGTTCTATCATTGCAGGTTTTTTCTCCGGTGTTACATCGATGGCTTTACCCATACTTCCTCACCTCTCTTTTTACATTTTCTATTATTTGTATGAAATCCTTGGATCTAGTACAGCATATAAGATATCTGCCACCAGGTTCATCATCATCAACATAGCAGAGATAATAATAAAGGCTCCCTGTGCCAAGGGATAGTCACGTCTTGTCACGGCTTGAACAATTTCTCTACCTAAACCTGGCCAACTGAAAACATACTCGATTAAAACCTGTCCACCTATGGCAGACCCGATAAATAATGCCCCTGCAGTCACCACTGGTAACAAAGCATTACGTGCAGCATGCTTATATAAAATCGTTCTTTCTTTCAGTCCTTTGGCCTTGGCCATTTCGATATAATCCTCTGATAAAACCTCTAACATACTATTTCTCATAATCAATAACGGCGTTGCAATGAAATACAGTCCCGCTACTAAGGATGGTAAAATTAAATGTCTCAGAAAGTCTAGGTTTAAAAATATCTCCGCAAATGTGTCCCCAGTGTATCCTGAGGTTCTCATCCCTTGGGCTGGGACCCAGCGAAGCTTTGCAGCGAAAAGTAAAATCATCATCAGACCCACCCAAAATGTAGGGGCCGAACGAAAAATTAAAGAAAAGGTGATTCCCGCGGACTCTAGCTTACTCCCTCTTTTCCAAGCCATCCAGGCCCCGCCGAAAATTCCGATAATATACGAAAATATCATGGCTGTAAGCATTAAAATAAGTGTTGCTGGTAATCTTTCCCCGATTAGACTCATCACTGGTCTTCCATAAAAATATGAATTACCAAAATCTAATCTAACTAAGTCCTTCATGAAAATTGTATATTGCACCCACTTACTGTCATTAAATCCATATCGTTCTCTCGCAATTTCCCTGGCTTCCGGAGGCATTGAGGGATCCACAATATATGCCGTTGCATCTCCAGGCATTGCCCTAAATAAGAAAAAAATCATTGTTGCAATCAAAAGTATCATTACAGTCATGATTCCCACTCGTCTTGCTATATATTTTAACATTAGACACCATCCTTTCCTGTTAAAATCTCAAGCATAAAAGTCGAAGCAATCTCGACTTTTATGTTTGAGTAGTATGATCTAGTGTTATTAAATTATTTTTGGTTTATTGCTTTGGCATACGCAATCTACCATTACTATCCCAAGTAAATCCTGCTTCTGCTAAAATCTCTCTAGCTCTTTCAGGGTTATACTCATCATAGATTGGTACTGCAGGATTATGCCAGAAGTCATTGGCATCGTTGATGACCAGGCCGCCACCTCCACGTCCACCGTAACCATTTAGATGAACATCTACTGCTAAGTCATAATCAACTAAATGTGCTGTTGCAATTCTGAAATCCTTATTACCAAATGGAGCTCGATCAGCATTCATTCCTAAGTAGAAGAATCCAATATCTTTTACTTCGGTTAATTCTAAATGATCGTATTTTCCACCTTCATTGTTAGCTACTTGTTCAATATGAGCTGGTACTAAGTCATAGGATACCATATCGATATCGCCAAGCTCTAATGCTGTTAATACACCTTCTGGTGAAGCAAAGATATTGAATATATAGCCATCAATTTTAGCAGGCTCATAGAAATCTTTATTTGTTGTTGCAACTAGTTCTTCACCTGGTCTAAAGTTCTCAAATATAAATGGTCCACTTCCTATTGGATGTGAATTTGGATCATTTCTTTGGTCATCCATTTGCTCCCAAATATGTTGAGGAAGAATTGGAATTTGTGTTAATGTGGTTGTAATAAATGGTGCATATGGTGTGACTAAATTAAATCTAACTGTGGTTTCATCAATGATTTCAATACTTTCAATTGGCTCTAAGAAAGACATAAAATATTCTACGTTGTTATTAATGAAAGCTTCGTAGCTAAATTTAACATCCTCTACCTTCACTGGCTCGCCATCATGGAAGGCCATTCCTTCCCTTAGATGCACATCGATTGTGTTATCATCAACGATATCCCATCCTGATGCTGCCGCTGGAACTGGTTCGATCTCAGGGCTTAGTCTTACTAACTTATCGTAGATTAAACGTAGGTTTCTCCACTCATATACACTTCTTGCACCCATTGGGTTTAATGTATCTAGGTTGATATTACTTGCAACTTTTAAGATTGTTTCATTTGTTAATGGCTCAATAATCATAGGAGTCCATTCGTTGAAAAGACCTTCTCCAGGAATATTCTCAACTGTTTGGAACTTCTCTGTATTGTAAACCTGGACATTAGCACGTGAATATAAAGTAATTCTAGGTACATCCTGTGCTAATATTTCCTGTGCTTGGAATACCAGCTCACGTCTTTTTGTAATGTCCATTTCTTGTCTTTGTGCGTCAGCTAGAACGTCAAATGCAGGATTCCTATACTTTTCTGTGTTATTTCCACCTGCGTCTGCGTTATTAGAATGATTAATAGAGTGGATAAACATATCTGGGTCTAATCTTTCTACTCTACCTGACCATCCAATGGTGTATGCATCGTAGTCACTTTCATCACCATAAATGGTATCGATCAATACTGCAAAATCTGTTGGTTCCGCTTGAATTTCAACACCAAGCGCTCTTAATTCTTCCACAACCTCATTGGCCATTTCATAGTTCACCATATTCGCTTCTGGTAGTGAACTTAAAATTGTAATGGATGGCACTAACTCACCATGTTCATCATCGCCCTCAGCGACTGTTTCGCCACCGCCACCTCCACAAGCTGTCAGTAGCAATAAAACAGCCATCATTAAACTTAACACTAATTTCTTTTTCATAACAATCCCCCTTAAATAAGAATTTTTTGAATATCTGAATATTTTTACAAATTATTGTCTATAATCTTATCCCAACTTATAAATTTTGTCAATTATATCTAAATATTTATACGTCTTATACATTTTATATGTATTTAAAAAACATTGTATAAAAAATTAACAAGTGTTTGCATTTGCCCACACTTGTTATTCTAGTCCTATGATTTTTATACAGCTCACGTTATATTATGCAGTCTTTTCACCTTTTATTATGCAGTTTTTTCACGTTTTTTACCCCTGATATACATACCCTAAGTCAAATGCCTGCATATTTAAATCAATGGCTTTTTCTGGTACATTATCCTTAATGGTTTCCTTCCATGTCTCCACTTTAATTTCCAAGTGCTTTGCCAGGATACCTAAGAGCATGACATTAGCCACTTGTTTTTTCCCTAGATTTTTTGCTTCTTCAAAGGCATTGATTTCAATTACATTCATGTTGGCTTTTAGATCTTCAATGGCAACCTCAGGGTATTCTTCCTTTTCCTGCTGAACAATGGTGGGATAAAACCGCTTTGAGTTCATAATGATCAGCCCATCATCCCTTAGCTTAGCGCTCCATCTCAAGGCCTCCAGGGGCTCCATCGCCACCAGTATATCTCCCTCTCCTGGTCGAATATTAGGTGAAAATATCTTTTTACCAATTCGAACATTTCCCCAGACCATCCCCCCCCTTTGTGATAGTCCCACAACATCATTGCTTTTAATATCAAAATCATCCTTCATGGCTGCTTGGGAGATGATTCGAGTCATCAGGATCAGCCCTTGTCCACCGACTCCTGCAAACATAATATTTTTTATCAATTTATTCACCCTCCTTCTCTGAAGCCTTTGATGACTTAATGGCATTGACAGGGCAAACCTGGGCACAGACACTACATCCAACACACATATCTTTATCAATAGATGATTTAAGCTTTTCAATTCCTTCATATTCAATCATTCTAAGGGGTGGACAGTTTGTTCGAATACAAGCCCGACAACTAATACATATTTTAGGATCCACATAGAAATATGGTTTTTCAAGGTTATATCGTAGTGCACAGGGACCATTAACCACAATGATGGACAATCCTTCGTAGGCAATCTCCTCTTTAAAAAGCTTCTCTGCCGCTTTATAGTCATATTGATTGATTTCTTTAATACGATCAAATCCCATGGTCTCTAATAATGTTTTAATGCCCACTCTCATGTCATCTCTTTCATTGTAGAGCCCAGAGCTTCCATTATGCTGTCCTCCAGTCATGGCAGTAGTTCGGTTGTCTAATACAATGAATGTCATATTTTCATTATCCTTCTTTTGATGCAATAAATTCACAAAGGTCGGTAATCCCGAGTGGAAAAATGTGCCATCTCCAATCACCGTCACCAGTGGTTCCTCTTCCTTTGTCAATGACATTGCCTTACGAATTCCCTTTGTCATCCCAATACTGGCTCCCATACTGATGATGGAATTCGATTGTTCAAAGGGAAACAGCGCTGCCAAGGAGTAACAACCAATATCCCCTACTACCACCTTCGCTTTAGATTTTTTCAGTATATCGAAGGTTGGTCTATGGGGACAGCCTGTGCAAAATAAAGGAGGTCTTGACACAGTTTCTACAAATCGTTTAGAACCTTCTGGTTTGTTTTTTAATAAACCAGCTTGATAGAGTCCTTCTTCAATATCCGGTACATCCAATTCACCTGTATACTCAAAGTATTTTTTTCCTTCACATTCAATGCCCATCAACTTCAATTCGTTTTCAATAAAAGGCATCATTTCTTCAATGACAATGATTCGCTTATATTGACTGGTGATTTCCTTAGCTCGCTTTTTAGAGATGGGATAAACCAGACCTAGTTTCCAAATGCTGGCCTCCGGTTCTACTTCTTTTAAATTGTAATAAACAAGCCCAGAGGTGATGAGTAATGTGTCACTTCCCTGCTTTTCTTCTAAAGTGTTTAATTCAGTATCATAGGCGTACTCCTCGAGTTTTTGCAATCGTTCCTTCATGAACATTTGTGCTCTTCGGGAACCAGGCGGAATCATGCAAAACTTTTCTTTACTTCGATTAATCCCCTTGGACTTCACTTCTTGCCGATCCTCTAATACAACCACACTACGGCTGTGACAAAGACGACTTGTAATCCTTAAAAGCATGGGTATTTCAAAGTGCTCACTAATTTCCAATGCTTTTTTTGTATAATCCTTTGCTTCTTGACTATCGGAGGGATCTAAAATTCCCAAATGAGCAAACTTACCTAAAACACGATTATCCTGCTCATTCTGAGAGCTAGCCAATCCAGGGTCATCTCCAGTGACCAGTAAAAAACCGCCATTGGTAGGGGTTAAGGTAAATGTCATCAATGGGTCCGCTGCAATATTGACCCCTACATGCTTCATTGAAACCATGGCCCTAGCTCCTGAAAAAGATCCTCCAATGCCCACTTCTAATGCGACTTTTTCATTAGTGGAAAACTCTCCGTAAATTTCTTCATATACTTTGGTCTTTTCAAGAATCTCCACTGTTGGTGAGCCAGGATAACTGGAAGCAACCACCCCTCCTGCCTCATAAAACCCTCTTGCAATGGCTTCATTCCCAGTTAATGCTCTTTTTTCTCCCGCTTTTCCATCCATTTAATCACGCCTTTCATTTTCTCTACTATAGATAAATAGACCCATCCCTTCGTTCTTTCCTCATGTATTAGTATTGACAGCTATTGATTTTCTATTTGATTTAAGCAAAATATTAATTGAAAATACTGAATTTATAAGATCCTGTTATGTAATTCAGCTTGTTATGCTATACTATTATTGTATTGGTTAGGCAAAGGATTACACATCATTTGCAAGCGTTATTTAAGTGCATTGCATTTAATTTAATTAGGAGGGATTTTATGAGTAAAGCAGTAAATATCGATTGGAGTACATTAGGTTTTAGCTACATGAAGACTGACTTCCGTTATGTATCAAAATGGAAAGATGGACAGTGGGATGATGGCGCATTAGTAGAGGACAATAACCTATCCATCAGTGAATCTTCAACTGCTCTACACTATGGGCAACAGTGTTTTGAAGGATTAAAGGCCTATCGTACTAAGGATGGCGAAATCCAGTTATTCAGACCAGACCAAAACGCGAAAAGAATGAAAAACAGCTGTAGTCGTGTGCTTATGCCTGAGGTTTCAGAAGAAAAGTTTATTGATGCTTGTATTCAAGTTGTCAAAGCTAATGAAGCTTTTGTACCACCATATGGTACTGGTGCAACTCTTTACTTAAGACCCTTTGTGATCGGAGTTGGAGACAACCTTGGTGTTAGACCCGCTCCCGAGTATATTTTCTCTGTGTTTTGCGTTCCTGTAGGCGCTTATTTCAAAGGTGGAGTGGCCCCTGTTAACTTTATGACCTCTGAGTTTGACCGCGCTGCACCTTATGGTACAGGAGCTGCTAAAGTAGGGGGAAACTATGCAGGAAGTCTTTTTCCTCATCAAGTTGCAGTCAAAAAGGGTTTTGCTGATTGTATTTACCTTGATCCTGCTACACATACAAAAATTGAGGAAGTTGGCGCTGCAAACTTCTTTGGTATTACAACCGACGACAAATTCGTCACACCAATCTCACCTTCCATCCTTCCAAGTATCACTAAATACTCTTTAATGCATGTTGCTAAGGAGTATTTAGGCCTGGAAGTAGAAGAAAGAGATGCCTTAGTGGACAACCTAGGTGAATTTAAGGAAGCAGGAGCTTGTGGTACTGCTGCTGTAATCACACCAATTGGTGGCATTTCTCACAAAGACAACCTTCATGTTTTCCATAGTGAAACTGAAGTAGGACCTGTAACAAAGAAGCTTTATGATACTTTATGTGGCATCCAATTCGGTGATGTAAAAGCACCTGAAGGATGGATTGTAAAGGTAAAATAATTTATTGATAATAAACAGGGGAGGATGCAATTGCATCCTCCCCTGTTTATTATCATTTTAATTTTCAAATCTACTATTTTATCCTACTGAGAAGAGTTTACTCTTCATAAAAATCTAAATAAGAATGCTTTTCTCCATCTTTTTGCCATCCTAGAATACAATCCATATTCACATTATGTGTGGCTCTAAAAATTGATTTATCCGCATCGGAAATACTAGTCTTCAATGTTTTAATAAGATCCTTCACCTGATGACGTTTGTTACCGATCTTTTTTGCTGCCACCATACAGGCACAATTAAGAGGCCAAATGCCACTACTCTCAGTAAAGTCAATAATTGCTTCTTCCTCTATCAAATAAAGAGGACGGATAATCTCCATCCCTTCAAAATTCGTGGACTTTAGTTTCGGGAGCATGGTTTTAAAATTTCCTGTATAAAGTAAGTTTAACATTGTGGTTTCTATCACATCATTATAATGGTGTCCAAGGGCCAGCTTATTGCACCCTAGCTCCTGGGCCTTTTGATATAGGGCTCCCCTTCTCATCTTGGCACACATAAAGCAAGGGTACTCCTTTGCCATTTTTTCAGCTACTTCAAAGATCCTAGCTTCAAAAATATGCACGGGTATTTCCAAATGCTTGCAATTATCAACGAGTAATGCTTTGATACTCTCATGATAGCCTGGATCCATCACAATGAATTCCATCTGAAAGTTTGCGGTTCCATGACGGTGAAGTTCTTGAAAAAGCTTTGCCATCAGCAAACTATCCTTTCCGCCTGAAATGGCAATGGCGATTTTATCACCTTCTTCAATTAAATTATATTCTTTAATGGCCTTGGTAAATTTAGACCAAATATTTTTACGATATTTTGTAATGAGACTCCGTTCAATCTCTTCAAGTAATTTACGCTCACCCATGGGAATTAGTTGCTCACAGCCTTCCCCTGCAATTTCACTCATCTATATCACCTTCCCTTTTCCGACATTATTATAGCATTTTTATACTATTTTGTCTTTGTTCCAAAAGAAATAACCCTACTTACATATAAATTTCACTTTAAAACTATCTCCATCTCATATATAATTGATTAGTGTCTTATGAGACTTACTTAGGGGAAATTTCGATTCCCCTGAATTCTAGCCAAATTTACTTCGAGGATATAATTAGAAAGGAAGATAACATGAGTATTTTAACAGTAAAAAACCTAACCCATGGCTTTGGTGATCGTGCCATCTTTAATAATGTTTCCTTTAGACTTTTAAAGGGTGAACACATCGGATTAATTGGAGCCAATGGTGAAGGTAAATCTACTTTTATGAATATTATTACTGGAAAACTAGAACCCGATGAAGGTCAGGTTGAATGGGCTAAAAAAGTCCGCGTTGGATACCTAGACCAAAATACTTCTCTTGAAAAAGGAATGACCATCCGCGATGCCCTCAAGGGAGCCTTTCAATATCTTTTTGATGTTGAAACAGAGATGAATGAAATCTGTGACAAAATGGCCGATGCCTCTCCAGAGGAATTAGAACATTTGTTAGAGGATATGGGAAGCATTCAGGATACCTTGACCAATAATGACTTTTATATTATTGACGCAAAGGTTGAAGAGATTGCCCGCGGCGTGGGTTTAGATGAAGTTGGATTAGAAAAGGATGTTCATGATTTGAGTGGTGGACAAAGAACAAAGGTTTTATTGGCTAAACTTTTATTGGAAAAGCCTGATATCTTATTATTAGATGAGCCTAGTAACTATTTAGATGAACAGCATATTGAATGGTTAAAGCGCTATCTCCAGGAATATGAGAATGCCTTTATTTTGATTTCCCATGACATTCCCTTCCTTAATAGTGTGATAAACTTGATCTACCATATGGAAAACCAAGAACTCAATCGTTACGTTGGTGACTATGCTAGCTTTGGTTTGGTCCATGAAGCTAAAAAACAGCAGTCCGAAGCCGCCTACCGAAAGCAACAGCAAGAAATCACTGAACTTAAGGATTTCGTCGCCAGAAACAAGGCACGGGTCGCCACCCGAAACATGGCCATGTCTCGACAAAAGAAGTTAGATAAGATGGATGTACTTGAGTTAGCCAAGGAAAAACCTAAGCCTGAATTTAACTTCAAATGTTCTAAATCTCCTGGAAAGTTGATCTTTGAAACAAATGATCTTGTCATCGGATATGAGGAGCCCCTTTCTAAACCATTGAATTTGCGGATGGAACGAGGACAGCGTATTGCATTAGTAGGTGCCAATGGATTAGGTAAAACAACATTACTACGAAGCATTCTAGGACAAATCCATGCAGTTTCTGGCTCTGTGGAGCTAGGGGATTATCTTGAAGTTGGTTATTTTGAACAGGAGATCAAGGAAGCCAATTATAAAACCTGTATCGAAGAAGTATGGCAGGACTTCCCTTCATACACCCAACAGCAGATCCGTGCTGCCTTAGCTAAATGTGGTTTAACCACACAGCATATTGAAAGCAAGATTGTGGTTTTAAGTGGAGGAGAGCAAGCCAAGGTTCGTCTTTGTAAGCTCGTCAACCAAGAAAGCAATTTACTGATTTTAGATGAGCCTACCAACCATCTTGATGTTGATGCCAAAGAAGACTTAAAGCGTGCTTTAAAGGAATACAAAGGAAGCATTCTTTTAATCTCACATGATCCTGATTTTTATAGAGATATTGCAACGGATATTTGGAATTGTGAAACCTGGACCACAAAGCTTGTCTAGTCATTTATGATATTTTTAAAGGCCTAGGATCGAGATCCTAGGCCTTTTTGTACGTTCTTTTATATTCCTTTTTTCTAGACTTCTTTAATTCACTATAAAATTTTTCTTAACTGTTTTACTTCATACTGTCTAATGTCTTTGGTATTTCCTCCTGCAACCGCACAAAGTAAATTAACCATATCATTGCTTACACCCAATACATTGCCCTTCACCTTGGTTCCAATCACATTTACCGGCGCTTTTCTAGCAAGACCTTTGATGTTATCAGATTTACAGTAGGCACATCCCTCATTTACATTGGCCACTCTTCTGCAATCCACACAGTAATACAAATTACTCATCAGCATCTCCTCCTGTTTTGTGGTTAAATGGACCCCTAGCATGCCCTGGTGCTTGTGTCATGATATGTTAAATCTTTACTATTTATATTAGATTAATTTCACAAAATCCCTTTAATTATTTTTACATTTTCTTTATTTCTTTTTCATAAAAATAAAGGATAATCCTCATTCAACATAGAAATATTTCATATCAAAACCCCATTCTAAAGGAGTTGAACCCATGCATCAAAATAGACTTGATAAGCTATTAAAAAACATGAGGGATGCGTCTATCCCCCAACTTATTTTATCTGATCCAAATGCTATTTTTTATTTAACTGGTAAGTGGATTCATCCAGGTGAAAGAATGCTTGCCCTTTATCTAAATGTATCCAACCAACATCTGATTTTTATTAATGAACTCTTCCCGGTTCATGAGGAGCTTGGCATTGATAAGGTTTGGTTTAAGGATACAGATGATCCAATCCAGCTACTTGCTCAATACATTCAACCTCATACAACCATTGGTGTTGATAAAAGTTGGCCTGCAATGTTTTTATTAGATTTAATGAAATATAAAAAGGAAAGTACCTTTGTCAATGGCTCTTCCCTCATCGACACCATTCGAATGACAAAGGATAAACATGAAATACGTTTGATGCGAGAGGCTTCAAAGACTAATGACTTCACCATGACCGGTATCATTAATTTGATTTCTGAACATACAACTGAAAAGAAAATGACACAGCTTGTCAATAATATATATGAGGAGCTTGAGACCGAGGGACCTTCCTTTAGTCCAATTATTGCCTATGGGGCCAATGGGGCCGACCCTCACCATAGTCCAGATCATTCACAATTAAAGAAAGGTGATAGCATCATTATTGATATTGGCTGTCGAATGGATTCATATTGTTCTGACATGACAAGAACCGTATTTTATCGGGCTGTTTCACCTAAGGCAAAGGAAGTTTATCACATAGTTAAAGAGGCAAATCGAAGAGCCATTTCTGCGGTGAAGCCTGGGGTCAAATTCTGTGATATCGATTCAGCAGCAAGGGACTATATTGAGTCAAAGGGATATGGTGAGTACTTTACCCATCGAACAGGTCATTCCATTGGCTTAGAGGTTCATGATTATGGTGATGTTTCAGCTATCAATACAGATACAGTGGCGCCAGGAATGATTTTTTCAATCGAGCCCGGTATTTATCTGCCAGGAGAATTTGGGGTACGAATTGAAGACTTAGTATTGGTAACAAAGAGTGGATGCGAGGTACTGAATCAATTTAGTAAAGATCTTCAAATTGTTGAGTAGCCACAAAGCAAAGAAGGCAAGTATCCTGGTGGATACTTGCCTTCTTGATATTTAAGCACTTGAAATTTTTGACAAAGAGGCGTTAAAAATTGAGTGAGCCGTTTACTTCATCAGTTTATTTTATCATCCATATATCAGTATATTCTACAATAATCAAGTTCCCACATCAACGGCCTCGACAGCACTCGGACTTTATTGAGGGATGGATATTTATTTATTAAGAAGAAAGCTGAACAAAATCAAACTGACCTCTTTGAAACTTCTTTATTGGATCAAAATATAGTCTTCATGAGTGGAGAAGAAGCAGTAAAGATTTTTTATGATCCAGAGGTCTAGTAAGTAATACAATGCACCTTCAAATTATTAGATTGTGTTTAATAATTTGAGGTGCATTCTTCAGTAAGCAGACTTTGAACCTATATTCTACTGTTGAAATGGAAGTTGTGTCTGATAGCCTGTAAAAATATCAATCAAATCCGCAACTTCAGTTTGTGTTGCAACATTCGCTTGATATTCGCCTAAGTTAAATAGTTCACTAAAATGCTTTGTATGTATTTGTTGTAGTTGGTCCCTATTATTGATTACTATTTGCCTTAAATCATCGTTAATGATTTCATTAATTCCAATTTGATAGCTTACTAGATTATGCTTTTCCATTAGCAGTACGTCATTTAACATATCTCGTATATTGATGCTGGGATCTTTCACCTGTGGTAATTCATTTGAAACAGTCTTTCCAATTTTCATTACACCTGACTTTGAAGTTATGACCTGCTCTGTATTCATTAGTTTATCTGCCCTCCTTGATTAGTGCTTATCCAGTTGTTGGCATTTTGTCCTGTATTCATTTGATTAGCATAGTTTAATAGGTCCATATAGTTTTGTTGATGTTCCTTTAAGAAAAGTGCAATAGTAGTAATTAGTCCTATAAAAAGTACCTTTTGACAGGTTAGAACATTCATTATTTTTTTATGATCATATAATCTCCATTACTTAATTCTACGATATCTGCTAAGAAAGTTTCTGCAATTGTATCAGATATTTTAACTAACTCTTCTTTGTCTTTGACTAATAATGCTAGGGGCTCACCACCTAAATATCGGTTTTTATCAGTTGTAATATATGCCAGAATACCTTTGATTGATCCTTCACCTTTTCCCATTAGCTTCCCCTCCTTTTTTATTTTCCATGTCCAATAATTCGGGATTTTTTTTCACCGTTTCTAGCAAAGGAGTTAGTAAGATTGTTTCTTCTAATAGGTCGAAATTTTTAATAACAGGAACTAATGCAATAATAAGTTTACCACTATTTATATCCTGAAGACTGTATATCTTCCTCTGCCCCATTCTACGTGTTACTTCAAATAGAACAGCCTGCCGTTGTCCTTTGTTTAGAAGAGGGATTTGGAAGTGCTCGTATTTCGGATGGATAATAGCAGCTAACCCATCTTCTAAAAACCATTCCTTAGCTTCCTCTCTACCCATTAAATGAGACACAAATAGATCATCTACATATAAATCCGAACCCTTAATTTGGATTTTGCCCTTAGTTACAGTAGCAATATCTTTTATGTTTTGTCGTCTTGTAAATAATTTAAGTATGTAAAACAAAATAAGTCCTACTATAGAACCACATATAACCTCAATCCACCAGGACACATCCGTAAAGCTTTGAAGTAACTGAATGGTCAATGCCGTAGTAAAGGCAACCAGTAATGCTATGTAGTTCCGAGATTCAAAAATTTTAGCTATCCCGTCAATGTAAGCATCACCACGACTTGCATACTCTTCCCCCTCAAGATCTAAAAGACTCTCTCTTTCTGTTTTTCTAACTTCACGAAAATGTTGTATCCCCAAGGCTAAAAAAGTAACAGCTGTAAATTCTTTCGCTACTAATGCTGGTACAACAAATGCCCCTATTGCAGCAGCAAGACCTCCTGTCACTGTATGGATCAAATAGCCATTTGGATAGTTTGGATACTGCCTATGATCTATTTTAATTAATGCAATCCGGGTTAATGCTCCAATCAAAGTTGCTGTTATAATAATGGTTAACATTTCAGCTGAAATAACGTCATTGTTGTTTGGCATTTTAAAACTCCTAACTAATTATTTTCATCATAGTGTCTATTCAAGACCTTAGAAATAATGGCATAGAAAGCTATTATCATGCTACTCTTGGAACACATATTAATATAATTAGTTAAATAAAAAATTTTTATACAAAAATTATGACTTAAGCGGTATATTAGTTTTTGAGCTTTCCCAAGAATAAATAAAGTTGTCTAAACCAATAATAAGAGGTATATGCTGGAATATACATCAATATTTTACAAAGGTGGTTGAGTTTTATGAGTTTGAGTATTGGAAAAAGTATTTTTCGGAAAGAATCCCTTGAAAAAGTAACAGGTGCGGCCAAGTACACAGACGATTATTCAACTAATGATATGTTACATATAAAGCTAGTGATAAGTCCCCATGCACATGCCAAAATAGTAACCATCGACTCCTCAAAGGCACTAGAAGTATCAGGTGTACGGACAATTATTGTCGGTCAACCCTTTCCACTTACAGGAGAAGAGATTAAAGATCGACCTCCTATTGCTTATGATAAAGTTCGATATCATGGGGAACCAGTAGCTGCTGTAGTAGCCGATACTGCCCTTCAGGCAAAAAAAGCCGCAGAACTGATGAAAATTACATATGAACCATTGCCAGTTGTTAATTCCCCACAGGATGCTCTTCTTCCAGATGCTACATTAGTACATGAAAATTTAGCTGTATATGAGAAAATAGAACATGTTTATCCTGAGGCCAATACCAACATTGCAGATCGTACTAAAATTCGAAAGGGATGTATAGAAGAAGGTTGGAAAAACAGTGATGTAACTATCGAAACTGATTTTTCCTTTTCCCAATCCGATCATATAGCTATGGAAACAAGATGTGTTATAGCAGAAATTCGTCCCGATGGTTATGTGGTCTTTACATCTGCTACTCAATCTCCATATATGATAAAAAAACTAATGCAGGACTACTTTCAGATTGAGGAAGGAAAAGTCATAGTCACTACCCCCTTCGTTGGCGGGGCATACGGTGGCAAGGTTCCTATTCAGTTAGAACTGATAGCATATATGGCCTCGGCTGCCGTTGGCGGCAGGCCCGTAAAGCTACTAAACTCCCGAGAAGAAGATATGATTACATCTCCAGTACATATCGGCCTAGATGCCCACATTAAATTGGGAGCAACAAAGGATGGGCAATTAACTGCAGCGGAAATTCTATACGCCTTTGATACAGGTGCATATTCCGACAAAGGCGCAACAATCAGTAGAGCCGCAGCCGTTACTTGTACAGGTCCTTATCACATTGATCATTTGAAGTGTGATTCTCTATGCGTTTATACAAACCATCCATATGCAACGGCCTATAGGGGGTTTGGCCATTCCGAGCTCTTATTTGTTTTTGAAAGAGCAATGGACATGCTAGCTAAAGAACTTAAGATGGACCCCATAGAACTTCGAATGAAAAATACAATTTTACCAGGACACACCACCCCAACGCAGATACGTCTTAACGAAAGTACAGTTGGTAATTTGCCTAACTGCATTTCAACCTTGAAACAACTAATGCAGTGGAACGAGGGCCAAGTAATTGAAATAGATGAACGAAAAGTTCGTACAAAAGGAGTTAGTTGTATTTGGAAGACTTCAACAATTGATAGTGACGCTAGTTCTGGTATCATTTTAACTTTCAATGGAGATGGTAGCATAAATATTGAGTCTGGAGTCGTGGAGATGGGCATGGGAACTAAAACAGTACTTGCCCAATTACTGGCAGAAAAACTAAGTATGGATATCAATAAAATACATGTCAAAATGGAAGTAGATACCCAAATCATACCTGAACATTGGAAAACTGTGGCTAGTAGAAGCACTCTGATGGCTGGCAGGGCACTACTGAAGGCAGCTGATGATGCAATTGTACAACTAAAGGATACTGCCTCTCGGGTGTTAATGTGTTCACCAGACGACCTTGAAGTTGGTAATGAAATGGTTTATGTAAAAGATGAACCTGATATTTTTATAAAAGTAGAAGATATTTGTCTTGGATATAAGTATCCCCATGGATATTCAATTGGTGGGCAAGTGATCGGACGAGGTCAATATACGCTAAGGCACTTAACACATCTTGATCACGAGACTGGCATCGGGCGTCCTGGCCCTGAGTACACCGTCGGTGCTCAAGGGGTTGAAATTGAGTTTGATACCAGGGATTATACTTATAAGATACTTAAGGCCTACGCTGTTATTGATGTAGGTAAGGTATTAAACATGAAGTTAGCAGAAGGACAAGTCATGGGGGCAATGGAAATGGGGTTAAATTTGGGGAGTAGCGAAACCTTTGTATTTAGTGAAAATGGAAACGTGCTTAACCCTCGTCTTCGTACCTATACTCCCTTTAGGTATGGCGATCATCCAGAATATATTGTTCATTTTATTGAAACACCCCATATTGATAGTGCCTACGGAGCCCGTGGACTTGGAGAGCATGGACTAATAGGTATGCCAGCAGCATTGGCAAATGCCTTATCAATAGCTTCAGGGGTAGAGTTAAATAGGCTACCTCTTACACCTGAGTCGATTTGGCTGGAAAAAAGAGGAGTGAATGAAAATTGATTACATATGATTTCGAGTATTATAAGCCATCATCTATTGAAGAAGCAACATCACTGTTTCAATCCTTAGATCAACAAGGAAAGGAGCCTATGTATTTTTCTGGAGGTACAGAAGTCATTACTTTAGGAAGAGTCAATAGAGTTAAAACAGGTGCTGTCATTGATATTAAAGGAATTCCTGAATGCCTCGCATTAAGCAAAGAGGCAGGTAAAATTACTTTTGGAGCAGCACAAACACTCACTATGGTTCGAGAGATGCAGTACTTCCCCTTCCTAAGTAAGGCAATAGTAGAAATTGCTGACCATACCGCTAGAAATAAAATAACCCTTGGCGGAAATATGTGTGCAAACATCATATATAGAGAAACAATTTTGCCTCTTTTATTAACAGACAGTCAAGTTCTAATCGCTAGTCCTACTGGGTTTAAACAAGTGTTAGTCAATGAAATCTTTGATGAAACGCTAAAATTACAAAGAGGTGAACTACTAGTTCAAGTCATTACAGATGAACAAGAGATTAAGTTGCCTTCCCTATGTATCAAAAAAAGAAAACACTGGGATGTTGGCTATCCCTTAATAACAGTTGCGGCTCTGAAAAAAAATGAGCATATTAAATTCGCCTTTAGTAGCTTATGTTCCTATCCTTTTCGTAATGAAAATATTGAACAAAGTCTGAATAATCAAGAATTATCTTATGAAGCAAGAATCGAAGACGCAATGCAATATATCCCAACACCTATATTGAATGATGTTCATGGATCTGAAGATTATAGAATGTTTGTATTGAAGAATACATTATTAGATATTCTAGATACGATAGGGGGAAAAGAAAATGTATAAATCTGAAATTACTTTAAATGTAAACGGTGAAGAGCGTTCTGTCTATGTACGTCATGCTGATACTTTATTGCATGTATTAAGAGGACAATTAGGTTTAACAGGAGCCAAACCCGGTTGTTTAAATGGTGATTGTGGAGCATGTACCATTGATGTGGATGGTGAAGCGATGAAGTCATGCTTAATGCTTGCTATAGAGGCCGTTGGTAAAAAAGTTATTACAGTAGAAGGGGTGCAGAATACATCAATTAAAACAGCCTTTATTGAAAAGTTTGCCTTCCAGTGTGGTTACTGCACCCCTGGCTTTATTATGAATTCTAATTCACTCATTACAAAATATCCTCAAGCAGATGATACTCAAATTAAAGATTGCTTAGAGTCAAATATTTGTCGGTGTACTGGATATAAAGAAATTGAAGATGCTGTAAAATCAGTACTCTCGAATAACTCTACAGGCTAAAGCATTCTAGCAAAACAATAACTTTAAAAACAATTACAAGTAAGGCACCTATTAAAAATAATTTAGGTGCCTACTGTGTTATGATTGATTTTGTAGCTGTAGCGCTTGTTCTAGTTGTTGAATGGCTTGTTGCAGTTGTTGTTGAACTAGCTGAAACTGTTGTTTTTGAGCAGGTTGAGCACTATTTTGAGCTTGATTTACCTGTTGCGTAGCTTGTTGGAGTTGCTGCTGTGCCTGTTGAACAGCTTGAGGATTAGCTGCTTGTGTGGCTTGTTGAATTGAGTTCAATGCTCTCTGAATCGTTTGCTGTGCTAGTTCAGCTGCTTGTTGAGCTTGTTGATTTTGTTGCATTTCGTTTATACCTCCTCTATGAGTTATTAATCCTGTCCTTTTATCATGCCATGATTATTTTAGGGTTATACGATTTATAATTTTGTTAGTCTTATCTTCAAAGATTTCAGTATAAATAAAATGATACTCCAAATAATATAATTATAAGCATCACATATGCTTATGCTAAAATGTTCCCTCTGGAGGTAAAAGTATAAATACTTACTCCGATGAATTAGCAGTCCAGCAAAGATTTTTCTCTCCTTTATTTAAATCTAAGCCTTGAATACTTGACTAACAAAGCAATTGTTGTATTACTCATGTCCACCTGGGTTGTGTAATGGTGGCGGAATTAACCACCCTTTCTCCTTTTCAAGAAAAAAACCTCCGTTGTATTAACGAAGGTTTTTATATTTAGTCTAATTTCAACTTAGCCAATGCATCCGCTAAGGCTGTATTAATAGGTTCTTCCTTTTTCTGTTGCTTCAAATACTGATTGACTTCTCCCTTTGAAGCTTTGTCTTGGTCTTTTTTCCTTCGTTCTTTAAAAGTAGAGAGTTTTTCTCGATGTCCACAGCTACAAACAAATATTTGTGCCTCGCCTTCGCCTCTGAGCTCCAGCTTTTTCTTACAGTCTGGGCATCTGGCATTGCTTTTTTGTGCAACTATTTTTCGATGACCACATTCTCGGTCCTGACAAACCAGCATTTTGCCCTTCTTGCCATTGACCTCTAGCATATACTTTCCACAGTCTGGACATTTGTTTGCTGTTAGGTTGTCATGTCTAAAGGCAGCCTCACTGTTTTTGATTTCCTTTACAATGGTTTTTGTATACTCCTTCATTCGATTGACGAATGTGTTTTTGTTCAACTTTCCCTTGGCAATGGCACTTAGATTCTGCTCCCATTCTGCGGTTAATCCAGGGGATTTTAGATCCTCAGGAACTAATTGTAGCAGTTGTTTTCCCTTTGAAGTGATGTGAATATCCTTTCCTCGCTTTTCAATTGAAAAGCTACTGAAAAGTTTCTCAATAATATCGGCTCTGGTGGCCACTGTACCTAATCCACCTGTTTCTCCAATGGTTTTAATCAGTGTTTTGTCTTCATTAGACATAAACTTGCTTGGATTCTCCATGGCCGTTAGCAGTGTTCCTTCAGTAAATAAGGCCGGTGGCTTTGTTTTTCCTGTGGTTTTAGATATGGCATTCACCTTCAAAGTATCTCCCCGGTTTAAATTAGGCAGGATTTGATCCGCTATGTCCTCATCTTCTGAGACTTCGGTCTGATGTCCATAAATAGCCTTCCAGCCTTGATGAATGACCATCTTTCCCTTGGCAATAAAATGCTCTTTACCTAACTTGGCATTAATTGTTCTTTCCTCATATTCAAATGGTGGATATAAAACAGCTAAAAAGCGCTTGACAACAAGATCATATATTTTTCGTTCCTGGTCACTTAAGGCACCAAGATAAATTGATTGCTCTGTTGGAATAATCGCATGATGGTCAGAAACCTGTGCATCATCAACAAAGGATTTGTTTGCTTTAATGGAGCTTTGCATCACCTTGGCGGCAAATGCCTTATAGGGGCCGACGCCACAGGCCTGCAATCGATCCTTCAATGTTCCCACAATATCCGCCGTAATATATCTTGAGTCAGTTCTCGGATAGGTTAAGGCCTTGTGGGTTTCATAAAGCTTCTGCATAATGGAGAGGGTTTCCTTTGCAGAATAGCCAAAAATTTTATTGGCATCTCTTTGAAGCTCCGTTAGATCGTATAGCCTTGGTGCATAGCTTTTTTTATGACGTTTGCTAATGTCTACGACCTTTACCTCTTGATTTTGTATAGATTGAATGACTTGATCAATTTTAGTTTCATCAAAAACCCTCATACTATTGGTTTGTTGATCCTGCCAGGTCAGTTTTAGGTCACCGGCTACGACCTGTGCTCCATAGAAGGTTTTAGGCTGAAAGCGTTGAATTTCTTCTTCTCTTTTGGCGATGATTGTCAATGTTGGGGTTTGAACTCTACCACAGGAGAGCTGTGAATTATATTTCGTCGTCAAGGCCCTTGTGGCATTGAGGCCGACGATCCAATCGGCTTCGGATCTCGCAACAGCTGAAGCATAAAGATTGTCATACTCTCTGCCATTTTTCAGCTTATTGAATCCATCCTTGATGGCCTTATCTGTTACAGAGGAGATCCAAAGGCGTTTAATGGTTTTCTTCACTCCGACTTTTTCAATAATCCATCGGGCTACTAGCTCTCCTTCTCGTCCAGCATCAGTAGCAATAATAATTTCCCCTACATCCTTTCGAACCATTTGACTCTTCACTGCATTAAATTGTTTTCCCGTTTTTTGAATCACAACTAGCTTCATCTCATCTGGGAGCATTGGTAAATCTTCAAGCTTCCATGATTTATACTTCTGACTATAGGTCTCTGGGTCAGCCAATGTCACTAAATGCCCTAAAGCCCATGTAACGATGTATTCCTTTCCTTCTAAATAGCCATTTCCTTTTTGATTACAGTTTAAAACCCGAGCTAAATCCCTTCCAACAGAAGGTTTTTCAGCTAATACTAATTTCTTTTTCATATTAACAATCCTTTCTAACTAATCGTTGTTGGTATCAATATTTTATCATTACTTTATTTAGCAGAACATAACGGTCATATTAAAACTGATTCTAACATAGTATTAAGTTAAAGTTTTTGTATATCTTCAAGTTACAATATCCCAAATAGCATAAAACCAATGGTATTAATCGCAAAATTAGCACACATATGAACCAGCCAAGAAGTATAAATAGTGCCACTTTTTTCATTGAGCCAATTGAACAATAGACCAGCTAAGAATAGGCTGATAATGAGTAATATAAACAGTAATGGTGTAAACCAGCTTGTCATAATTGCAATATGGTAGAATGAAAAAGCACTGGCGCTAAAAAGATAGGCAACTCTTCTGGATGTTGTCCTTTTTAAGGTTAAAAAGGCAAAACCACGGAAGAAAAATTCTTCCAATAATGAATTAATAAAGGAAATGTAAAGAGCTACAAAAATAAAATTATTTTTGTTTACTCCGATATTGTTTTCTAAGGTTATGGTAATATTTGTAAAATCAAAGTAGGGACCTATAATAAAATAAGCACCAATAATAAACAAGTATACCCCTATTCCCAGTAGGACAGAAAAGAGAACACTTTTTCTATGAAATATGAAAATACGACCAAGAGAAACATCCCTGTCAATTAAAGAATAACCAAGAGGTAACATTAAAAATATAATCAACTTAATAGCGGATTTGATCGCATAGTTAGGCGAAAGTATGGCATCTACCCATGTCATAATAAGACATCCTACTATAACAAGAAATATAATATTAAAAAGTCTCCTTTTATTTACCATGATTCTTTCCTTTCAGCAAAAAAACATTGCAATATTTATCATTATTTCATCCGTAATTATATCACAATTTTCTTACCAAAACACCTTTCTAACGAGGCTTTACTTCTAAAAACAAAACCGTACTTTTGTATCAGCACGGTTTTACATTTAGATTGATTATCTTGAACGCTTATTGTTACTTGAGGATTGATTGCCTCTAGTATTTTTATTTCCTTTATATCCGCTTTCTTTGTTATCTCCAGGTCTACCTTTATTATCTCCAGGTCTACCTTTATTATCTCCAGGTCTACCTTTATTATCTCCAGGTCTACCTTTATTATCTCCAGGTCTACCTTTATTATCTCCAGGTCTACCTTTATTATCTCCAGGTCTACCTTTGTTATCTCCAGGTCTACCTTTGTTATCCCCTGGTCTACCTTTGTTATCTCCAGGTCTGCCTTTGTTATCGCTAGGTCGATCTCTTTTATCTCCTGGTCTGCCTTTGTTGTCACTAGGTCGATCTCTTTTATCTCCTGGACGGCCCTTCTTGTCAGTAGGTCTATCCCTTTTATCTCCAGGTCTCCCCTTCTTATCTCCAGGTTTGCCTTTCTTATCTCCATATTTACCCTTTTTAAAGTCCTTAGACTTGTCATTACCTCGACCCTTGGGAGATTTCTTAGTATCTTGCTCTTCTTCATCCAGATCTATTTTTCCAGACTTACTTTTTTGTACATCTAAGTCCATCTTAATTACTTTTTCAATAATTTTCAGTTCATCACGATCCCTAGATGTCATAAATGTAATCGCCATCCCGGTTTCTCCAGCTCGACCTGTTCGACCGATTCGGTGAATATAGCTTTCACCATCCTGGGGAATATCATAGTTGAAAATATGGGTAACACCCTCTATATCTAATCCTCTGGCTGCAACATCCGTCGCTACTAAATACTGTATTTTTGATTTTTTAAAGGCCTTCATTACCTTTTCACGTTTAGCTTGTGTCAGATCTCCATGTAATTCATCTGAGTTGTATCCTAGATTGATCAAAGCCTCATTCAGTGCAATGGCCCGCCGTTTCGTACGACAGAAAATAATCGCCATAAAAGGATTGTATTCATCGAAAAGCTGACAAAGCAGGTCCTGCTTGCCTCGATCTGTTGTTTCAATGACCACTTGACGGATTTCATCTAGGGTCACTCGCTTACTTTGAACCTGTATTTGTACTGGATCCTTCATATACTGTTCTGCTAAGGTACGTACTTGGTTTGGCATTGTGGCTGAGAAAAACATATTTTGTCTTCGCTTTGGTATATGGGTCATAATATCTTCAACATCTCTTAAGAATCCCATATGTAGCATTTGATCTGCTTCATCTAAGACCAACATGGAAAGCTTTCCGAGGTTAATGGTTTTACGTCTCAAGTGATCTAATAGTCTTCCTGGGGTTCCAATAATGATATGGATGCTTCCCTTTAGCTTTCTCAGTTGTTGTTCTACATCTTGTCCACCATAGGCCGCTAAAATATTAATACCCTTTACTTCGGCTAGCTTTTTGGTTTCTGCTGTTATTTGAATTGCCAACTCCCGTGTCGGTGTAATAATGAGGGCCTGTATCGTTGGCTTTTCCACATTGACTCGCTCTAAAATTGGTAGAATAAAGGCTAATGTCTTCCCTGTTCCGGTTTGGGCTTGCGCCATCACGTCTCTCTGTGCTAACAGAGGTGGGATCGCCTGTAGCTGCACTGGTGTCGGTTCTGTAATGTCACTTTTATTCAATACATTTTCTATCTCTTCACTAATTCCTAGCTTTGCAAATTTATTTTTCATAATCATTACCTTTCTTTTTTACATATTTTCCATATGTATAATTGATTCATACATTCCATTATACTACATAATACCTCATTGATTGGTTTTTATTTCTATTTCATGAAATATATTAAACAAATGTGGTAAAATTCTACTGGTTTAGCCACAATAAAACAGTCTATTCTTTATATGTGCTTTTTTCAAGTTTTTTATTCGTTTTTCTTTAAAAACTACGCCATTAGAATTTTCCTTGTCATCATTTTCTTAATCGCTTCAATGCCTGATTTGACATTAATTTTCCTATATATTGTTCCCCTACTCTAAAACCGGCATGTGCCATGCATTCAGTTTTGTCAATATCAACTAAATTAATTTTTTCTACAATTTGTTCAAGTGTATTCCTTATTCGATGTTGTTATCAATTAACCCTTGAATATAATTGCAATCAATACTTGAGTTATACAAAATCATTAAAATTACTAATCTAATATATATAGCAAAGTCCAAGGTATGGCATCAGCTAAAAAATGTATGATTATCGCTGGTACAAGACCATTTTTATAATAAATATAGGCAAGTGTTCCTCCAAAAATACTTGCTTGTATATTAACGCCTCCATGTATTAATCCAAATATAAAAGAAGATATAATTATTCCCATTATGATAGATTTTTGTTTTGATTTAATTACCTTGGTGACTAAACATGTAACTAATGTAAAAACAAATAGCCTAAAAAGTATTTCTTCATATAATCCAGCCCTTAAGGAGAGCAAAACTATTTCTTTAAAATTTGAGAAGTTAAGCCAAGATACAGTTGATACATAATTCTGGTTGAAATAATATATTAGCGTATTGGGTATGATTATAACCAAACCTAGCATAATGAGAACGAAGAATTGTTTCTTAAATGATACACTCATATTTCTATACCACCATAAAGGAAATCCAACTTTTGATGCAAAATGTTTGCCTATAAAACCTACTATTACAATAATGATGATATCCGCAAGTATTTTCTCAAAAATGCCTTCATTAAGTTTGTCTTGAATGAATGATACCAATCCTATATTTATAATTGCAATACTAAATGCAATTACCAGGATGTCTGCTTTCAAAAATTTTTTTTTAATCTCCATATACATTTCCCCCATCAATACACTTCATGTCATCTGATCTATTTGTACCCACTATCTTTACTTTCCTTTACGACCTACCACTCCTCTTTGAAAATAGATACCACAGGAGCATAAAATTTATCGGTTTTCACATTAGCATAACGGAAGCCAAACCTATAGTAAACCGTGTAAGGCCATGGACATCACAAAAATGCCTCTAACCTCAATCCAGTAATATAGTTTTATCTCCTGTTAATCTGGTCTATACTTCTAGCTGATTCCCATCTAAATTGTTCAACACTTGACGTAGTATATGGTTTTAACAGACCAAGTACCTTTTCTCCTTTGAACGCTTGCAACGTCCTTAGCAGTTTCCATGTCATTAAGTCATCTTCTTGATATTTATGTAGAAGTCCAATGATATCATCTAAGGATGTTATATCATCATCATAATAAGAGATAAATCCAATTGCATCTATTGCTTCTAATACTTGCAAATAGTCGCCATCATACAAACAGCTTCTAAGTGGTCTTATCGCTGGTTTTCCTATCTTACACAAGGTCCTTGCAATTATATCTCTTGGCAAAGGATAATTATTCTTGTTAAATGGCTTACTGGGTAATGATGTATGCTGGTTATTTCCTACCTTGCCTAAATATTCAATTAATAATTTACTTGCTTTTTCACCGTGACTTCCTATGGATTCCGATAGTGCTATTTTTGTATATAGTTTTTTTTCAGTAACTAACTTAGCTATTAGAACTTTTACAACTTCTATATCCTTATATTCTACTAATAGCTTTGCAGCAATTGTTCTATCTGAAGCTATATCAGATTGCAATAGTTTTAATAATTGCACCTTTGTAAAAGGCCTATAACAGTTCAGCTCATCTTCTTCGATATATCCTCTTTTTCTTATTTGTTCTTCATTACTTTTCATAGACCCCACCCCTTCAAATCCGTTTTGAAAAACCCATAGAGACCTATGTACAACGCTTTTAAGAATATATAGTATCAATGATGCGAGCTTCCAATCAAGAGAAAATCATAGCTTAAATGGTTTGTTATAGGAAGTAGTGACATCTTTTATGAAGTATGCGAAATAAATGATTGAATATAATTTAGTTTAGTTTCTTTATCTTGTTTCCTGTAAATATCCCCATTAATGAGAAGATAACAAAACAAATATCTCTAATGGTCAGAGCATGGTAATAGTATACTCTGGGAATATATGTGAGTGACGCAATATGTTCTCCACCTGAATACATAATTCGAGCCAACTGTATTGTGCCCGTTGTAACAGACCATACAGTATTCCATTTTCCATAAAAGACGATAATGAAATGAAGCAATATAATTAAACTGTAAAACAACACTATTTCCCTATATTTAACTGGTTGCTGCTTTTTACCATACCTTCCGAAAAGAAAGAAAGAGGCTATAGAAAAAGATATATAGTGAGTCACAATGTTTGAGACTCGGGTAACCATTGTAGGACCCTGAACGGTTACTAAAAGCATCTTTAAAATCAAAGACAAAATACCAATTGTAAGATTAGCAATAAGAAAAGCCAAGGCATAATAAAATATAAAGACAAACCACCGCTTAAATAAAGTCATAATCAGACCTCCTTAAGGATATAGTTTCAAATTTTAAACAATATAGGTGAGTTAGTTTATATTTTTCTACAAGTGTGAATTAACAAAGCTCTTAAACTCCTCTTACATAATCCGTGGCAGGACGCCAAGGACGCGGCCCCCTGAGCCTCCGTATCATTCTGTGAGCTATATATGAATGATGTGTCATTTAAGCTATAGATTATGCTCATAACAGACATACTATTTTCTCTTGATTAACATTCCAATAAACATACCGATAAGAGGACAGATTGATAAACTGAGAGCAAATTTAACTATGTCATTTGATATGATAACAATAACCACACCTACCATTGCCCCTATGAGCGTACCTAAAAACATAAAGTTTCCTTTCGGAATCTTTTTATCAATCTTATCAGAAAAAATTGCCATGAAAATTGCGATAATAAATATCCACCAGTAATTTTCCATGAGGATTTTATCTCCATTTCATAAAAGCAAATTTTTATACTGCCAATTTCCCACAAGTGTGTACCGGCCACCAAAATCGTAATCCCCGCATGGACGCGCGGCCTTTGCGTACGATTTCAGATAACTCTTATATTCCTAACACATAGGGATAATATTCCCTATTTCTGTATCACAATTGATAGCTATTTTGTTAAAGCTTCTTACTTCAAGTGCTATAGTATAGTTGATATATTTTCTTCTACACCCTTCAATTAATAAATTGATTTGTCTTTTCCACAACTCCTTCCGCACAAATCTGGTTTTAATCCTATACCTGTTAACGGTCTCACATTTGCAACGCTCCTGAACCGGACCCGCAGTGATCTCCCCCTTTGGTGTAGCTCCGCTCCCGGTGAAGGGATGTGGTGCACTGACCTTTCCCTTGTCACGTGCTTCCAGCACCTTTATGCAAATGCATTGTTAGATGATGTTCAATAAATTGACCCTAACATTAAAATATATTTATTTCTAAAACCACTATGATATAATACTAATAACTAAACCTTTAAAGTGAGGTGCCTTATTATGAATATTAAAGTTACTGTCCTCGTTCAAAAAGAAGATAACTGGTATATTGCTAAATGTATTGAAAATGGTGTTGCTTCACAAGGTAAAACTATCGAAGAATCAATTAGTAATTTGCGAGAAGCCCTTGAACTGTATTATGAAGACACTACACCAGAAAATATTAATGTTCCTACTTTCTTGACTACCATGGAGATTAGGCTATAATGAGTTCTAAATATCCCGTATTATCACCTAATAAAATTATTAAAGCTTTAGAAAAAATTGATTTTCAGAAAGTTTCTCAAAAAGGAAGCCATGCAAAATATAAGAAGTTAGGCATTCCTACAAGAGTAGTGATTATACCTATGCATGATGAAATTGCAAAAGGGACCTTAAAAAGTATTTTAGAGCAAGCTGATATACAACTTGATGAATTCTTAAATCTTTTATAGTAACTCATTCTTAGGAATGAGTTTTTTCATACCTGTGAGATTATTGAATTTTATCTAACGTTCCTGCCATTCCCGACACTCACTGTTCCCTATAGCCCTACCCTAGGAGTGAGTCTGGTCTAACGTACTCCCCTGACCGCTCCCACCAGACCCTAGTAGGAATGGCTTGTTATAGGAAGTAGTGACATCTTTTATGAAGAATGTGAATTAAAGATTATATATATTTTGATAATGGGTCTCATCTGGGTTGTCAGGTAAGTTTTTTACATGTTGTAGATATTCTGACATCAATTTATCATCATCGTAAGGATAACAATAGGAAAATTGGTCTGCAATCTCTGTAGCTAATAATCTATATAATTTACATGCACAAAACAAAGACTTCCAAATGTCTTCATAGTTTCCAGTTGGAAAGGTATCCTTATATAAATTCCATAGGTTTTCATCAAGATATCTTTCAAGGTATTTACCCATTTTACCAGTTAAAACTTTAAAATCATGTTTCATCCCAATATACCAAGATGCAACAGTATCTAAATCGTTTCTAGCTATATTAAGCATTTTGATTGCATAAGGAAGTTCTCTTCTTTTAATTCCTTTTGCTACATTTTGAAGAATCCACCAAAAAGAATTACATGAGTTTTCAAAAGCTCTTTTCGTTGGTTTAGATACAAAATATACTTCAACCCCTGAGAATACTATGCTTTGTAATAATCCATCTTTATCAAGTAAAGTAATGCCAACTCTATCATTTTCAATAACAGTATCAATATTTTCAATTGAAGCGAAGGTTAAATCTATTCTATTACCATCTTTAAAAAGTATTTGATAGTTAAACCTGCCGTTATAGTCAGAGACTTCGTAGTCCTTATAAGAAGGCATTTCTAGCATAATTCTTTCTCCAAAAATATCAATCCATGAATGATTGCATGCAAAATATTCAAAGTCATTTACAAAATAAACTATATCATAATCCTGGAAACAATCTTTACTTGAAGGATTACCTACTCGTGAACCATTCATGACCACGGCACGAATGCGCTCATCTTCCTTTGCAGTATTTAGGATTCTGTCCATCATCTCTTTTTCCGTTCTCATTAATCAAACTCCTTTATTAATCAGTATTTAATTCGCCTTATCCTGTTATTATGTATTAGCCTTATCTTTCATAATAGATCAAAAAAAACAACCCCGATATCACTATTTCCGATAACGTCTCGCATTTGCGACGCCTTCGAACTGGACCCTAAAGGAATACCCCATAGCGGAGCTTCGCTCCCAGTGAGAAGGTGTGGTGCCTGACCCGTCCCTTGAAACGTGCTTCCAGCACCTTTATGCAAATGTATTGTTAGCAGATCGTTAAAGTGCTCTAATTCCTAGTAAGTATAATTCTTTTCAAGTTAATTCTTGTCAACAACTACATCTATACCTATAACTCCATATAGCTTGCTATCAATAACTATTTTTTTTGCAATAGTTATAATTTGTTCTCCAGTGGCAACATCTTCATAAATTTCTGAAATATATATTTCTTCTTTCATCGCTTGAATATACCAGGGCCGTGCTCGAACATCATAATCTTCTGGCATCTCTACAAAAGGATGTAAATAAAATTGACCTGTTTCCTTTGCAAGATAAATATACTTCATTACTAAATTACTATTATTTTCAAATGCATCTAGCACTTCACTTTCTGTCTGCTCCTCTATTATGTTTAGGTTTTCTATAAAATAATCTAACGATATTTCGATTTCTTTTACATCTATTGAAATATCGTAGTCTTCTTGCACAATTGTCTTTGTTTCAATCACCATATTTTCAAAGCCTATATCGAATGAAATCCCGCACCCACTTAGAAGTGTTGCAGTAAATATAACTGAAATAATTACAGAAACCATTTTTTTGTAAATCCTCATTCTATAACCCCCATATGATTAATGTCTGCGTCACGGTAGACGCGCCAGTTGCCTGACGCACCCCACAGTCGAGTAAACCAAGGGAGTTTCACCCCTAGCTTCTCACAGAACCGGACTTGAAAGTCTCCCCTCATCCGGCTCTTATCATTCAACTCATTACAACATTTCAATTACGACAATTCCAATGTGCAAATAAACTAGGTTCTCTTTTTCTAATTTCATCCAACCATTTTTCAGCCCTTCTTCTGTGTCCACGAAAGTTTTTGAATTTGCACATTGCCCACTTGACAATTCTTCTTTCAACACAATCTAAAGTATACTTAATAGCTGATGCATTATACTTTCCAAAGTAATTTATCCATCCTCTTACAATAGGATTAATCCATTGAGCTATCATATCAATTTTACAGCCAGTTTTCTTGTGAATTTTTAATGCTTTTATCTTAGCCCGAAACAATTTGTTTGCTTTCTTGCTAGCAGAAGCAATAAAATTAATTCCCATTTGCCCTGTTCTGTTTTTAATGAATGTCCCTTTAAATGTGTATCCTAGAAAATCGAATTCTACATTTGGATATTCGCTTTTCCTATCTTTGTCTTTACAATATACTATTCTAGTCTTTTGTGGATGCAGTTCCAGCTTACAAGATTTCATTCTTTCGTCCAAAACCTTTAGGATTTCCTCAGCCTCTTGCTCTGTTCTACAGTGTATTATTGCATCATCTGCGTAACGTTCGAACGGAGCATATGGAAAGCCTCTATCCATCCACTTGTCGAATGCATAATGCATAAACATATTTGCTAGCAATGGACTGATGACCCCACCTTGCGGTGTTCCAGTTGTTCTTGTAACCATTGTTCGGTCTTTTAAAGCAAACGGTGTTTTTAACCATCTTACAATATATAACTGAATCCACTTTTCTTTAACATGCTTTTTAACCACTTTCATCAATAACTCATGGTCTATATTGTCAAACAATCCTCGGATATCAAATTCTATAACAAAATCATATTTCCAACATCTTTTTCTTGCTTGACCTATTGCATCTATTGCAGACTTTTGTGGTCGGTATCCATATGAATCTTCATGGAACAATGGTTCAACTAATGGCTCAACATACATTTTTACTACCATTTGAGCAACTCTATCGGCTATCGTTGGCAGGGTCAGCACGAATTACACAAAAACTCAATCCCCTTTTAGGAAGTCTTACAATTACTCATCCATTTCATCCTTTATGTGGACAAAATTATGACATCCTTGAAGTAAAAAAATTCAACGGTTTGCAAAGATATTCTTTGCGTACGGATTCTGGTGTCATATGTATCCCTGAGTCTTGGACGGATCGGCAAATACACAAGCTGGATTCTCACATGACTCATTTTGATGCATTCACCCTAAAAGAATTAGCTCAACTTCTTCAAAGCTTAGAAGTATCCGTAAATCTTTTTGACAAATCTAAGCAAGAGGAATAAATCTTACTATGGCTACTAATGCTATTAATGAATTGAAAATACTTCCACCTTAGAGTTCAAAGAGGTACGTCACAAATACTACACTCGTTGTCCTCAATAAATACTGTGATTTGTAGAAAGGATGCTTATGATGTCTAGTTCAACATTAATAGCTTTAGTAGGGAATGATGTTTGTAGGGCAGACGAACTTGTTACTATTGTTGCAAATTTAGTTCGTTCTTGTCTGGCTGCAATGCATAAGGAGGAACAAGAACATAATGATATCAACATCGAAAGTGAGAGCAGAACACTTGAATCGAATGGCGATTGTTTATATCCGACAATCAACTTTGACCCAAGTTCGTTACAATCAAGAGAGCACCCAACGCCAATATGCACTTCAGGAGAAAGCTTTAAACCTTGGGTGGACCCAGGAACAAATTCAGATCATCGACGAAGACCTTGGAATTTCAGGTTCGGGGCGATCCCTTCGACAGGGATTTCAGCAACTCGTCGCACAAGTCTCTTTGGGTCAAGTTGGAGCCATTTTTGGTCTCGAGATTTCCCGACTAGCACGCTCTTGTGCAGATCTCCTGAGGCTTTTGGAACTCTGTGCGCTATTCAACACAATTGTAGTGGATGAAGACGGCATCTATGATCTTAGCGATTTTAACGACCGTCTCATTCTTGGATTCAAAGGGACAATGAGTGAAGCTGAACTGCATTTTCTTCGTTCCCGCATGCTCGGTGGGAAGAAGAATAAAGCTAAAAAGGGTACACTGCGTTTTCCGCTACCTGTAGGTTATGTCTACGATATTGATGGTCAAACAGCTCTAGATCCTGACGAAGAGGTCCAAATTGCTGTGCGCAATGTCTTCCACGCTTTTCAAGCCAGTGGCAGTGCTTATGGTGTCGTCAAGTTTTTTGCTAAAAACACGCTTCGTTTTCCTAAACGAGCTTATGGAGGCGCATGGGCTGGGAAACTTGTTTGGGGAACTCTTACCCACAGCCGAGTTCTCGGAATTTTGTATAATCCAAGCTATGCTGGAGCTTATGTATATGGGCGCTATCATGATCAGAAGAGTGTAGATCCTCAGGGGTTATTTATCCACCATACCATTCGTCTACCTATGGAACAATGGGAAGTCCTTATCCCTGATCATCATCCGGCCTATATTACATGGGAAAACTACGAAAAAAATCTCAAACAGCTGCAGAATAATCGTACCAATCTTGAGCGAAGTGGTCCAGCTCGAGAAGGTACTGCTCTACTTCAGGGTGTGGTGCTGTGTGGGAAATGTGGCCGGCGCATGACTGTTCGCTATACGGGCAATGGTGGTATTTATCCTGTATATGAATGTAAAGGAAGGTGGGAGCATGGTCTTCGAGCTACATGCACCACAGTTCCAGCTACAATAATCGATCAAGTTGTCACAACCAGGCTTATGCAAATCATTCAACCAGCAGAATTGGACCTTGCCCTTAAAGTCACGGATAAACTGTTAAAAGGAGAAGATGATGCCGATAAAGGATGGTCTTTGTCTTTGGAACGTGCAAAGTATGAAGCTAACCGTGCAGAACGCCAGTACCAGCAAGTAGAGCCTGAAAATCGTTTAGTTGCACGCAGCCTCGAAGCTCGATGGAACGAAAAACTTACAGAGTTAGCGCAAATTCAAGAGCAATATGCACAATACAAATCTCGTCAAAGTTGGCAACCTACTGAAGAAGATAAAGCTCAAATTCTTTCTTTGGCAAAAGAATTGCCTCGTATTTGGTATGCAGCTACTACTACAGCTAAAGATCGAAAACGTATATTGCGGATGCTCCTTGAAGATATCACTATATTTGCAGAAGCAAGACAATCTGATATTCGGCTGGGTCTACGATGGAGAAATCAATCTCATGAAGAAATTAATGCTACAAAACCTCTGCCGAAATCAATGGCTCGCAAACACACGCCAGAAACGGTAGAACTGGTCCGAAAATTATCTGATACAATGACTGACAGTCGAATTGCAGATTACTTCAACGAATCCGGCCACCATACACCAGAAGGAAAATTGTTTACAGTCGATTCCATCAAGTGGATTCGATATTCACACAAGATAAAAAGGCTTTCTATGCAACAGCAAGGGTTATCTGTAAAAGATGTAGCCGAACAATTCAATGTCGCACCTGGTGTCGTCTATTACTGGATTAAACATGGTATTTTAGAGGCAAAAAAATTCGCTCCAGGTTGGCCTTGGAATATTCAATTAGATAAACAAAAAGAAAAAGAATTGAGAGAATGGGTTCAAAAGTCGGGACACTTGTCAAAAATGACACAGGGTCTCTGAAGAACCTTTTCAAAACCAAAAACAGTCTTGGGAGGTGTGCAGTATGAATTCACCGTGGGTATACCGAGAGGTCGTTTTTCTTTCTTACCAAACTTCTCAATATATATTCTTTTAAGAGGGTTTGCATGGTACGAACTTACCTCAAGTTTTTGTATTGCTGTTGTCTTATCTCCATCGTTTTTCCATAACACACCATCAATTCCTGGTGTATTCTTACCTTTGTTTGTCACCACTCTTTTTATAGCTATTGCTTTTGCGTAGAATGAGTGAGTCAATAAATACTGTAGTCTTTTAATCAATCTCCATTTGTTCTCCAATGTTGCCTTTACAATCCTGATTTGTAGTCTATTAACGTATTCTTCTGCTTGATTCCAGTCTATTTGACTCCATTTCATTTTCATACGTCTACATTGTCCTCACTTTCGTGTCGTTGAACCTGATGCATTCATAGATTCCTTATCTTTCATGTAATCGATACGCACTGGAAGTCTGCCCTTTTTCAAGTGGGACAAATTTTGAATCCCTATCCTCAGCATTACACTAAGACTTTCGCTTTTTCCAGTATCCTCTACCTTCTGGGCATTGTACATCTCTTACGATTTGCCTACCTTTTCAGGAGCACATAAGGTTTACCTTGTTCCGCAATTAGAATAATTATGATGTGTTTAGATTCTGCCTATAAACCGGAGGTTCTCTGTCCTTCCCAACACAGTACCATAGTAATTACTGTGTCCCTGCCCTCGTACCATTTTGGTTAAGGTGTATCATTCACATTTCACCTTTTATCGCTGACGATTCTTACGGCAATTCACATTTGTTAACCATGCACATCTTTTCCTAGCAATAGAATAGTTGTGACTACTATTGTTTTCGCATTGTCCCGATTGCTTTACACCATTCATTACTTACTAGGCATTTATCGGTAGGAATACCACGGGATGGATGTGGTAGTACTCATGTACAATTCTAATTGCAACTTTCAAGTCGCACACTATGAGTTGATCCGAACCCTGTAGTGTCATTGACCGTCCTATTTTTCGGTTGGATGGGTCTACCAGCTTATGGCTGGAACCTACAGATCCTCCCAAGTTCCTGACATTTCTCTTCATACATGCCATGTTCTAGGACCCCGACAGACCCTCAAGAATCTCACCATTAGCGATTCTTTTGTATTGACTTCCGTGACGTTAAACACGTCGTCATCTGCATTTGTGTCTATTTCTAGAACTGCATTTTACGGGGCTGAATATGCTTCAGGGATTACGGTCTCCCCTATGGCCTATATGATTCTCTAGATAAAACAACTAAGTGATTCACACAAAATACTAGGTATTTTGGTTCTCTACTTATGTGTACGCTTCACCTTTGCCGTCGCCAGCATCGGCGCAACACTCGATACAGGTGGTTGGTTAGACCTTACCTGACAGGGACTTACACCCTGCAAGAGATGCCAAGCTTTGCTTGGCGCACTAACGGTCCAGGATTTGCGACGCCTTCGAACTGGACCTTAAAGGAATACCCTATAGCGGAGCTTCGCTCCCAGTGAGAAGGTGTGGTGCTCTGACCTTTCTCTTGACACTTGCTACCAGCACCTTTATGCAAATGCATTGTTAGTGGAAGTGACCTCGCCGCTCAGCAACAAATTACTGCTATTGCATTCTTAAATCTTTATCTATTGGAGAACCAGAAGTTATAATCATCAATTATAGTATAATTTGCTGAATTCTTCTCGCTTACTTCCAATTCACATAACGGAAAATGATACTTTCTACGACCTTTTCGAACCTCTACTATAATACCGTAAATATCAAATATTCCATCAATCCTTTTAACACTAACCATATCTCCAATATCAAAAGCTCCAGCGTCTTCATCTGTGTTGTTAATTATTGCATCAAAAGGGAAATCCAAATGTTCGTTTAGATATTCCTCCCACTTTTCTTCTACTTCCAATTCATTCTCCATGTTAACTCCTACCAAAATGCTCCCGATCCCTTTCTCTTGTTCGTCAAGTTCATTTCTTAAGGGCTCATTTCTTAAGACACTAGGAGTTGTGAACATACGTGCTGGATATTTAGCATTAATTTCTCTAACGGCATCATCTACATTACCCTCTGTATCCCTACCGCTAGCATGTTCGATATCATTAATACCTAAATACATTTCGCCCCACTCAAGATCTTCACGAATACTTTCTTCTATGAAGGAAGCTGGAATTTGTTTTAATGTTATGCTATCCCATTTAATTAAATAAATTGGCGTATCATCGTCCCCCACGAACTCCTCTATAATCCTACCTTGCCAATTTGCAATACAATACTCATCATTATCAGGGTCAAGTATCCCATTTTTCACTTTAACACATTCTCCCATTTTAAACCCTCTAAGTTCTTTTTTCATGTTGACCTCCCAACTTCATGTTTTTTTGTGAAAATAATATAAGTATTCCCATTAAAGTGTACCCCAAATAGATTTGATATTTTGCTTCTCATAGAATCAGAATAATAATCAATTACTACTAACATGTGCCTAAGGTCATTTCCACTAACGTTTTTAGGATTTGCGATGTTTGCTTAGACAAAAAAATCTCTATTTAACAAGACAACTGTGCGAATATTGCAAATCCTATGTTGAGCGAAGTGCAAGTACCACTTTCCTTACTCTATGGACTTTACTCTCTCAGTTCTCTTTTTAAATTGATGACTTTTTTGTTATCCTCTCAATATTTGGGCTTAACAACTCTCTCATTTTGTTTGTTTTTCTATTAGATTTATTTATTTTTCTTCTCTTTATCTTTTATGGCATCTTAAACAATTCCACCGAACAAATGGAATTGTTTTCTTTCTTAGGATGCTTTTTCAACTTTTATTGTTTCTAATCTATCTGATGGTTTGTAGTATGACATAATGCTTTCTTTACGTATCAGTTTTGTACCACATATTGGGCATTCTTCTGGATGCTTTTCTCCTTTTTTCTCGCAGTATTCTTGCCATGTTATCTTTTTTATAGTTTTTACTTTTTCTACTCCCAATAGCTCACGGCATTTATTTAGGCTTTTTTCTTTGCTGCTGGCATATATACCATAGTATCTTACTACTTTGGTTCCTGGTTTTGGGATATGTAATAAAAATCTTTGGATGAATTCTTCTGCTTTAAGCTTCATTGTTTTTTTCTTTGCTTTATTCTTTTCATCGGTTTCTTTGTTATCTTGATGTTTAAATATTACTTCACCATTTTTGATGCTTATTATTCTCTTGTTTGATATGCAGCCTCCTCTTATATAACGTCCTAGATAGGTTATTACTCCTTCTCCATGGGTATACCTCTCCATGATCCTTACATTCCAGTTCTTAGTTCTTAGTTTTTTTAGTAGATCATGAATTTCTAAATACTTCATTCCTTCTGGTCTTTTTATCTTGTTTTTGTGGGCTAATTTATGTAATTCATCTATGTATTTACCTCTAAATATTTCCATTAGCGTTTTGCATGGTACTAAATAGTCTTTGTTACTGTTTTTCCATTCTTCTGTATCTGTTAATCCTCCTCCTGTTATTAGACAATGGATGTGTGGATGTAGATATAGGGTTTGTCCCCATGTTTGTAAGGTTGCTATCATTCCTGGTGATGCACCTAGAAATGATGGATTCTTTAGCAATCCAAACAGGCTTTTTTTTACACTTTCAAAGAATATTTTGCTCATTATTTCTGTGTTTAATAGCCATAGCTCGTTTAGTTGGTGAGGTATGGTAAATACCACATGAAAATGATCTATGTCTAATAATCTAACTCTTTGTTTCTCTAACCACTCTTCTATTTGTATTCCTGAACACTGTGTACATGCTCTATGTTTGCAGGAATTATACCATATTCTTTGATAATGTTCTTCTGGACATGCTTGTACATGACCTCCTAATGCTGCTGTCCTGCATTTTTTAATCTTATTAGCTGCATCTCTTGCATGTTTAGGCAGTGTATGGGTCTTTTCATATTCTTTATAGTATTCTTGAAAGATTTCTTGAATTGCACCCATGGTCTCACCCTCCTGAATCAGTTTTTCTAAAGGTTTTTATGTTTTTTTCTATGCGAAGCATTTTGTTCAACGTTTCTGCCATTCCCGACACCTTCGAACTGGACCTCAAAGGAATCCCCCTTTAGCGGTGCTCGCACCCAGTGAGAAGGTGTGGTGCTGACCTCGCTACCTGACGGTGCATGCAGAGACGCTCTTCTTGACCGTGCTTCTTGCACCCTTGTGGGAATGGACATGTTAGATGATCGTTTTGTTATCTACCCTCATTACAAGCTAAACATAAAATTATTGGGAATTTTATTTTTATTGCATATAAAGTATTACAAATGTTATAATATATATGAGGTGATAGATTATGAAAACAACTAGACTGAGAAAAGTTGGAAATAGTTATGGTTTTACAATCCCTAAAGAACTCATGGATAAATATAATTTAAACGAAGGAGTTGAACTTAATATTATCGAGCAAAATGATGGTTTTGCTTTAACTCCCTATGATCCTGAATTTGACAAATGGGTTAATAGCTTTGATAAAACCAATAAAAAATATAAGAATACGTTGAAGGCACTATCAAAGTGAGTAATATAGTATTTATTCCAAAAGATATAATTCTATATTCCCATGATCAACTCATTCAACTTTATGGTGGTAGTTCAGGTATAAGAGACATAAAATTACTTGAATCTGCACTTGAACAACCTAAAGCAACCTTTGGTGGAACATACTTACATGATACAATATTTAAAATGGCTGCTACTTATGGTTTTCATTTATGCAATAACCACCCATTCATTGATGGCAATAAAAGGATATCATTAGTAGCAATGGATATTTTTCTTCAAAGGAACGGTTACGAAATAGTTGCTACCGAAAAAGAAACATATAAAACTATAATGCAGTTATCAACAGGAAATTTGTCTAAGGAACAACTAACTTCTTGGTTACTAGAGAATACTAAATCAGTATAGCTTCTTGTATTCGAGGGGTTTTTCTTTGAGCAAAATGTTATCTAACGTTTCTGTCATTCCCGACACTCACCACGCCCCAGAACTTTACCCTATAAGTGAGTGTGGTCTGTCATGCTCCCCTGACCGTTCCCATCAGACCCATAGTGGGAATGATCATGTTAGATGAAGTCCTACTCACTGTAAGTTTTAGAACTATTATTTCTTTAACCAATTTTTCTTTAATAAAGAAAACATTATTAGATCTTGATAAACATTTCGAAAAAATGCATACTCTTCTAGTAATCCTTCTTTCATGAATCCATGATTTATTAAGCTCCTTATTGAAGCTTCATTTTCAGGGTATACTACTGCTTCAATCCTATTTAAATCCATAATTTCATAACCATAATCTATAATTGCTTTTACAGCTTCTTTAATATACCCTTTTCTCCAAGCATCCTTAGATAATTCATAGCCTATCTCTGCTCTTGAGTGCCTTTTATTCCAGTTATGATAACCACAAGTCCCTATAATTTTATTTTCTTCTTTAAGCAAAATGCCCCATCTTATTCCCTTACCATTTTTAGAGTTTTCATCAAACATTGCGATTAAACTTTCAGCTTCTTCAATAGACTTCATTGGAAATCGTCCATAATCCTTCATGATTTCTTCATCGGCAAATATATGAAAAATTGATGCAGCGTCTTCAATCAGCATTTCCTTTAATATTAATCTATCGGTTTCTAATTTAGGAAAAACTAAATTATTATTGTCTGTCATTTTTATGAAAACTCCTTAAATTTTTTATTTTTGAATTCTATGTTTTAATTTTTTAAAGCAAATTTTATGCTTAATACTTCATAAAGATTTCATCTAACGGTCCGGCATTTGCAACGTCCCTGAACCGGACCCGCTTGACCCTTCTCCCTGGCGGAGCTTCGCTCCCGGTGAAGGGATGTGGTGCTCTGACCTTTCCTTTGAAACGTGCTGCCGGCACCTTTATGCAAATGTTTTGTTCTCCGTAGCTACACGCCCCGTAACTCAGAGGGCGACAGGACGTCGCCCCCTTTAACAAAGAACTTGCCCTATACTGCACATTATATAATTATTGCAACTTGACATAATACCTCAATATTCTTGTAACATACCATTCTATACGATATCTACTATTCCACTTATATTATTTAACGCTCCGTCAAACAATTCACGAACCATACAATATTCAGCATTTTTTGATTTGTCATCAATATGAAAAACATTATACTCATAAGAGGGCCTAAATCCAACTTTCTGATAAAAAGTTGGATCACCACATAGAAATACAGCTTTATAGCCCATTTTTTTTGCAATTTGAAAAGCCTTTTCCATCATAGAACGTGCGATTCCACGATTGAAATAATCAGGATACACGCATATTGGAGACAGTACCAGTTCGGTAATTTTTTTTTCAAATGAAGTAATCGTTGTTTTATATAAAACAATTTGTCCAACCAGTTTGCCGTCCTCATTCTCTGCAACCAATGAAAGTTCTGGAATAAATGTATCCTTTTTTCTTAATTCATTCAAATAATCCTGTTCTGTTCCGTCAGCATGAGGAGATGTTGCAAATGACTTTTTAACAAGTTTGTAAACTTCAGTATAATCAGCAGGTTGCTCTTGTCTTACTTTCATAAATGAAATACCCCCTATTATGTAAATGATCTTAACTACACACTATCTAAAAAAGGAATTTAACATAGCTATTTAATTCAACTCTCTCAACCCGCGGCAGGACACCGCGGTCTCAGCGTATGGTTTCGGAGAACGTCCTGTGGCTTAGCGATGTCGGACTTTCCCTAGAAACTCTCTTACCGATATCTGCTAAGCCTCTGTTATACGATGGGGTTTCCATCACAATTTATAGTAATAATCCCACATCATATTATCTGAATTTATCTTTTTGGTATATTCTTCATCAAGTTGCTCTTTATCAATCGATGAAAGTATATCTAAACAATGCAAATAAGTTTCCAAAGCATACCCAGTATATGCTGTAATAATATTAGGTGCAACTCCACTTCTTATCATCTCTATAATCCGAAACTTAGCTACTGATGCACTTTGCATAGTACCGAATAATTTTTTTAAAATGGCGAAGTATGCATTATTATTACCACATAATCTCACACCTTTACGGTTTACAAATAGATCATTTAACTCATTAGTATTACAGCTTGGCCTAACATTTTTTACATAATTATCCAATTGTGCACTTAACTTGTCTGGTAATCTCACCCAATAACCATTTACTTTAATCATTCCATATTTATAATTTTCATTAACTTTCAAACTATCTATCACACTGTTTTTGATAGCTGTCACAATAAGTAATTTTGTAATAATACCAGATAAGTATAATGAAAATTCACCATCGTATCCATTTTTATTTATATTTTTTATATTATAGTTTTCAATATATTCATCGCATTTGGCACATAATAAAACAAAAGCTTCTCTCGTCAATGGAGATTTTTGCTGTGACTTTTCTAGATTATATTTTTTTGCTAACTTATTTAATTCTTCTTTTAACTTATTTAGTTTATCTCGATTTTCAAAATTTTCATTTACAACCTTCATGTTATCTGCTATGTAATGAAAAAAATCTGTAAGTACAGTAAGATATCCATTTAGTGTAGTCTTGGTGTTTACGTTATAATTTTTCAAATAAAATTCCATACTTTTAACTATATTTTCTTTACTAAAACCCCTAAATAAATCTTTATAGTTTTTCTCACTTATCGAAAAATAAACATATGTAAACTCTTCAAATACTTCAAGCTTTCTCTCATACATCAGTTTTGAACTTTCATAAAAATTACTTTCTTTTTTTTGATTTAAGTAAATTTTAAAAACACTTAATTTCTTCATTATAAATACCCTCTCCATTCCCTGTCGTATAACGTTTCGAGGCTTAGCGATGTCGGACTTTCCTGCAAAACCCCTTTTACCGATGTTGATAAGCCTCTGTTAGCCGAATGTAACTGAGATACACCTTCTAAAATAATATTTCTATATTTGTAATTATAACATATATGTGATATAATGAGCTTATAAATCGAGGTGGTTAATTTGTATGAAATACATTACTACAGTGAAAAAAATAAATATCCCGTCTTTGAATTTATTTCTTCTCAATCACCTAAAGAACAAGCCAAAATATTAAGAGAAATTGATTTATTATCTGAATTCGGATTATCACTTGGGATGCCTCATATCAAAAAAATTCAAGGTATAGATGCTTTATGGGAACTAAGAATAAAGCATAGTAGTAATATATTTAGGATATTCTATTTCCATTTTGTTGAAGGAAAATTTGTTTTGCTTCATGCAATAAGAAAAACCACTACTAAAACACCTAAGAAAGAACTAAGTATCGCAGTTAAAAGAAGAAATCACTACTTGAAAGGAAGTGAGTAAAAATGAATCATGAAGAAGTTAAACATAAACTATTTCAATCCCCTGAAGTTAAAAGAGAATATGATGATTTAAAAGTCCTTTATGCTATAAAAAAGGAAATTATTCAATTGCGTTTAGCACAAGGTTTAAGCCAAAAGGAATTAGCTGAAAAAGTTGGAACAAAACAATCTGCTATATCACGTTTAGAAGGTGGAGAATATAATCCTAGCATTGAATTTTTAAGTAAAGTTGCTCATGCTCTAGGAAAAGAAATCCATATTAATTTTCATTAGCTAACAGTGGGTTTCCCACTGTTTTCCTTTTGATAGGTTATTTTGGCTAACTCTCATATTCCTAACACTTTGGTAATACTCCCAGAATTAAGGTGTTCCTGAACCTATTTCGCTAATACTCCCTATTCCTGTATAACCATTGATAGCTATTTTGTTAGAGCCTCTTACTTTCAAAAGCTATAGTATAGTTGATATATTTTCTTCTACACCCTTCAATTAATAAATTGATCTGTCTTTTCCACAACTCCTTCTGCACAAATCTGGTTTTAATCCTATACCTGTCAATAACTTTGTTTGTGACGTCCCTGAATCCAATAAGTTTACCTCTTATTTCTACATATGGTATCAATTCCCTCTATTTTTTTAGCAAATACTAACATGAAATTATGGTTAAACTCTTTTAATAACTATGGATCTTAATTTTTATTTCTATATAATGCAATGTCTCTTGGTATATGATATAATAGTCCGATAACGATTAAAACTTATGTAGAGGATGATATGATTTGATTACTGTAACAAATGTAAGCTTAAGATACGGCGAACGTAAACTGTTCGAAGATGTTAGTTTGAAATTCACTCCTGGTAATTGCTACGGTGTGATCGGCGCTAATGGTGCTGGAAAGAGTACTTTTTTAAATATTTTATCTGGGGAACTGGAGCCAAATACTGGAGACATCAGCATCCCACCTGACATTCGGATGTCAGTTTTAAAGCAGAACCATTATCAATATGATCAAAATCAAGTTTTGGAAACCGTTGTGATGGGAAACCCAAGACTTTTTGAAATTATGCAAGAAAAGGACGCCCTTTATGCCAAGGAAAACTTCAGTGATGAAGATGGTATTCGTGCTTCTGAGCTTGAAGGAGAATTTGCAGAGTTAGATGGATGGGAAGCAGAAGCAGAAGCTTCATCACTACTTCAAGGACTTGGCATTGGCACAGAGTTACATGACAAACAGATGGTAGATTTAATTGGTGCTGAGAAGGTTAAAGTATTGATTGCCCAAGCTCTATTTGGAAAGCCAGGCATTTTGATTTTAGATGAGCCAACCAACCATTTAGATATTAAATCAGTCAAATGGTTAGAGGAGTTTTTAATTAACTTTTCTGGTACCGTCATCGTGGTCTCCCATGATCGTTACTTCTTAAATAACGTTTGTACTCATATGGTGGATGTTGACTTTGGTAAAATCAAGTTGTTTGTTGGGAACTATGACTTCTGGTATGAGTCTAGCCAATTGGCCCTTCGGTTAATGAAGGATCAAAATAAGAAAAAAGAAGAAAAGGTGAAAGATTTACAAGCATTTATTGCACGTTTCAGTGCCAATGCTTCTAAATCCAAGCAAGCTACCTCCCGTAAAAAACTTTTAGAGAAGATTACCATTGATGATATTGAACCTTCTACTAGAAGATATCCCTTTGTTGGGTTCACTCCTTTAAGAGAAGTTGGAAATGACATCTTAATCGTGGATGGTCTTTCGAAGACCATAGATGGTAAAAAGGTTTTAAACAATGTGAGTTTTACAGTAAACAAGGGAGACAAAATTGCCTTTGTTGGTGCAAATGAATTTGAAAACACAGTATTGTTTAAAATTCTAACCGGTGAGATGGAACCAGACAGTGGAACCTTTAAATGGGGAGTCACCATTACCACTGCTAATTTCCCTAAGGATAACGCTGAATTTTTTACTGGTGTTGATCTGGACTTAGTAGACTGGCTTCGTCAGTATTCTGAAGAAAAGTCTGAAAGCTACCTACGTGGCTTCCTAGGAAGAATGCTTTTCTCCGGCGAAGAAGCCCTAAAACAAGCAAATGTTCTTTCCGGTGGAGAGCGGGTAAGATGTATGCTATCAAGAATGATGCTCAGCAGTGCCAATGTCTTGGTTCTAGATCAGCCAACGAATCACTTAGACCTAGAAGCAATTACGGCCTTAAACAATGGACTTAGGGATTATGCAAGTAATATTCTCTTTGCATCCCATGACCATCAGTTCATTCAAACCGTTGCCAATCGGATTATTGAAATCACGGATACAGGCGTGATTGATAAGAAAATGACCTATGATGAATATTTAGAAACCAAAGCATAAAATTCGTCTGGCGCTATCGCGCCGACTCATAGCGCACTTAAATCTTAAACGAGCGTTATTTAAGATTTCAAGTGCTTAAATTTAATTCGTCTGATGCTATCGCACCTAAATAAAAAGCAAGCCACTATTCTTTTAAAATAGTGGCTTGCTTTTATTTATTCTTTTTCTCCGCTTCTATTTTATCAGCTAAATCGTTGAGAAACACCCATCTTTCCATCTTTTCCTGTAGCTGTGTCTCCAGACCTTGCTTTTCAACTACCAACTGCTGCAAAAGTGTATAATCTGCTGCTGTCTCTCCGATTTGTTTTTCAGTTTCTTCAATTTGTCCCTCTATCCTAGCAATGACATCATCGATTTCTTCATATTCCTTTTGTTCTTTAAAGGAGAATTTTAATGGTTTCTCTTTTTTCTTATGATGACTGAACTCATCTGTTGTTTGTTCTTCCTTTGTAGAAGGAGCCTTTTCCACATTGTGACTCCCCTTTACATCACCACTGAATCCTTTTCGAATACTGGTTTTCTCTTTATAATCAGAAAAATTACCTGTGTATTCCACAACCTGTCCATTGGCTTCAAAGGCAAAAATCCTTTCAGCTATCCGATCCAGAAAGTATCGATCATGGGAAACCGTCAAAACAGCCCCTGGAAATTCGTCAAGATAATCTTCTAAAATGGTGAGGGTTTCAATATCTAAGTCATTGGTGGGCTCATCCAAAAACAGGACATTAGGCGCATCCATTAACACCTTCAATAAATAGAGTCTCCTCTTTTCACCACCAGAAAGTTTGCCAATGGGTGTCCATTGTGCTGCAGATGGAAACAAAAACCGCTCTAGCATCTGTGAAGCTGTAATTTTGCTACCATCTGATGTGGTTAAGTATTCTGCCACTTCTTTAATGTATTCAATGACTCTTAACTCATCATTCATATGCTGGGTCTCTTGGGAAAACATTCCGATTTTTACAGTCTCACCAACTTCTCTACTACCACTATCTGGCGCAAGCTCTCCTGCAATGATATTCAATAGGGTAGACTTTCCTGCTCCATTAGGTCCCACAATACCCACACGATCATCTCTTAACACAATATAGCTAAAATCTTCGATCAACTTATCTTTATCATAGGATTTATTGACATGGGCTAACTCAATTACTTTCTTACCAAGACGGCTGGAACCAACTGAAATTTCAATCTTATCCTCGGCTATATCTGTCCCATGCTCCTTTAAATCTTCATAACGACCAATTCTTGCTTTTTGTTTTGTGGTTCTAGCCTTAGCCCCTTTTCTCATCCAGGCCAGCTCTTTTTTTAATAGGCTCTGTCTTTTTTTATCATGAACACTTTCCATTTCTTGACGTTCAATCTTTTTCCCTAAAAAGCTACTATAATTACCTTCATATGAATAAAGGCCACCCCGATCCACTTCAACAATTTTATTAACCACCCGATCTAAAAAGTATCGATCATGGGTAATCATCAGCAAAGAGCCCTTTCTTGTATTTAAAAGCTGCTCTAGCCAATCAATGGTGTCATTGTCTAAATGGTTGGTGGGCTCATCTAATATCAGTAGATCAGAAGGGTTGATCAACGCTGCAGCTAAGGCAATTCGTTTTCGTTGTCCCCCGGATAATGTGCCTACCTTTGCATTAAAATCTAAAACCCCTAGCTTTGTTAAGATAGACTTGGCTTCACTTTCTAAGCTCCATGCGTCCATGACATCCATATCATTACTAAGCTTAATGATTCTTTCACTGGATGTATTAGGATCCTGAAGGGCTTTTTGATAGTCACGAATTAACGCCATAATAGGTGAGTTTCCCTTGAAAATTTGAACTAGCACCGTGGCCTCTGGATCAAAATAAGGATTTTGAGAAAGGTACTCTATTTGAATGTTATTTACCTTAATGACACGTCCCTCATCGGGTTTTTCAGCACCAGCAATCATTTTCAACAGTGTACTTTTCCCCGTCCCATTAATGCCAATGACACCAATTTTATCTCCTTCATTAATCCCTAAATTAATATTGTTCAATAACTCTTTTTCACTGTAACTTTTTGATATATTTTCTGCACTTAATAGATTCATTTTGCTCCCTCTTTACTGTCCATTTATTTATCTCTTTATATCATATCCACAGTAAAAGGGCAAATCATTTTAAATAAGTGACCCTTTGAAAAATGCTTTGGCAATACGGATTCCCGCCTGCCCATCTACTGTATAGTAATCTGCCCCAATCATCTGAGCATACTCCTCATTCAATACAGCGCCCCCAACCATTACTTTACAATGGGGTGCTTCCTCTTTAATCATTTTGATGGTTAACTGCATGTTCTTCACAGTGGTGGTCATTAAAGCACTTAAGCCCACTAATCTAATATTATTTTTTTTGATGGTCTCAACAATTAATTGGGGATCCACATCCCTACCTAAATCAATAATCTGAAATCCATAGTTCTCCATTAGCATTTTAACGATGTTCTTGCCAATATCATGAATATCTCCTTTGACCGTAGCCAGTAAAATACTTCCCCGATCTAGCTCTGGCATTTTTTCAAAGGAGGATGCCTTAATCACTGCCAAACCTGCTTTAACCGTCTCCGCCGCCCGCAGTAACTGGGGTAAAAAGAGATCCCCTACTTCATATTCCTTCCCCACTTGATCAAGGGCAGGAATAAAATAGGTTTCAATGATTTCAAAGGGAGATTCATTTTGTAAAAGCAGGTCTACCGCTGCTGCTACCTCTGTCTTTCTACCCTCTATAATCATGGTCTTAAGATCTTTACTACTTTGTACTGGCGCTTCTATTGATTTCGTATTATTTTTAAAGCGTCGGATAAATGCCATGGCTTCTTGATCCTCATTATTTAACACTCTAAAGGCTTCGATGGTGTCCATCATTTCCTTAGACAGCGGATCCATAATCGGCGCATCTAAACCTGCTGCTAAAGCAGTGGCCAAAAACGTTCTATTTAAAAGCTCTCGATTTGGTAATCCAAAGGAAACATTACTGACTCCTAGACTGGTTTTCAATCCCAGTTCACTCTTCACCAAACTCACTGCCTTGATGGTTTCCTTCACAACCGATTGTTGGGCTGAGGCGGTCATCACTAAACAATCTATGATTAAATCCTCCTTTGGAATCCCATAGGCCTTTGCTCTTTCCATGATGGTCTTTGCAATTTGAATTCTTTCTTCGGCGGTTTCAGGGATGCCCTTGTCATCTAGTGTCAATCCAATCAGAGTAGCCCCATATTTTTTGGCAATGGGAAACACAGCAGCCATGACTGCCTCTTTGCCGTTCACTGAATTAATAATCGGTTTACCATTATAAATTCTAGCGGCTGCCTCCATGGCCTCCACATTCACACTATCTATTTGAAGAGGTGTATCAACAACCTCCTGTATTCCCATGATGACTTCTTTTAAGACAGCTACCTCATCTATTTCTGGTAATCCCACATTGACATCTAATACTTGGGCTCCTGCATTGCTTTGGTCAATGGCTTCAGCCACCAACACTTCTAGCTGGTTGTTTCGTAGGGCTTCTTTTAACCTTTTTTTCCCAGTGGGATTAATCCGTTCTCCAATGACGGTGGTTCTTCCATCTAGTATCACTGTTTTAGTTGGAGAACAAGCACAGGTGACGCGTTCAACTTTTCTTTCAGGAGAATTAATTTGAAAAACAGCTTTTTTTAGTGCTTGAATATGTTCAGGTGTGGTGCCGCAGCAGCCTCCTAAAATCCCAACTCCTAGTTCGGCCATTTCTCTTCCATACAAAGCAAACTCCTCAGGACTTGCGGGAAAAATCGTATCATCTCCCTCCAGTCGAGGTAGGCCTGCATTGGATTGAACCATCACCGGCACCTTGGCATACTTAAGGATGTCAGAAAGTATGGGTAGCATCTCCTTGGGTCCAAGAGAGCAATTGACCCCTAGGGCATCTACTCCCAGACTCTGCAGTACCAGGGTAGCAGTCATTGGATCCGTTCCAGTAAATGTTCTTCCATCTTCTTGAAATGTCATGGTACACAGTACAGGCAGATCACTATTTTCCTTAGCGGCTAATATGGCTGCCTTGGCTTCATACAGATCTGATATTGTTTCGATCAAAATGCAGTCGGCCCCTGCCTTTACCCCAGCTTGCACCTGTCTTTTGAAAATATCATAAGCCCTATCAAAGCTAATCTCCCCTAATGGCTTCATCATCTGCCCCAATGGTCCTATATCTAAGGCAACATAGGGAGCTCCCGATGCCTTAGCCACCTTGATTCCCCCTTCTATGATTTCTTCAAGAGAATAAATGCTGTCCTTGAGCTTTAATTCATTGGCTTGAAATGTATTGGTCGTTACAACTTGAGCTCCTGCTCTCACAAATCTTTCATGGATTTGTTGAATAAGCTCTGGATGTTCTATATTATAAATCTCTGGCAAGGCACCTACCTTGAGACCTGATTTTTGAAGCATTGTTCCCATGGCGCCATCAAAAATCAACATGCCTTCTTTACAATCCCTTAGAAAATTCACAAGGATCCTCCTCCCGTCTAGAGCCACAATGTTCATAAGCATCACAGTCTCTACAGCTCTTCTTCTTATTATTTTCAAGCTGTGTTCCTAGCCCGATGCAAGCAGTCACTGACTTCCTTGGCACTAAAATACACTGTTCAGTGCTGGTGAGCCCTATTTTTGCAAAGGCATTTAACTGATTTAATACCTCAGGTTGTAGTTCAATAGGTAGATCTCCATATCCTGGACTAAACCGAAAAGTCGTATGATATCCCTTAACTAAATTAAGTTTCTTAATTTCTTCTTCTGCTTCATCACATAAAACCTCAATTGCAGCTGTTGCACAGGCATCTAACACAAGGGCTCGGGTCATATCCACCAACTGATATTGTTTGATTTGTCGATCTACATTGATTCCTAGGGTCCCTGCTAAAAGCACACATTTAGAACAATCCTTCAGATGGTTCGTAATAGACTTTCCCTTTAATGTAAGGGACTCATTCAATACAATGGCCGCCTCTTGCACCTCTGTTATCTCAAAGAACTCATACACATAACGGGGTTTAGCAATCTCAGTCATTTCCTTCATACAGCTATCAATTAATTGATTTAACCCTGCATCTATCTTTTGTTGCTTATGTCCTAGATAGCGTAAGACTTCAGATCTGCTCATTTCCATTTTTATGACTCCTTATAAGTGAATTAAAACTTGTCAATATGACCTGTTACAGTTTTTTTCTGTCTTTTCAAAATTCCCTTTGCTATGTCTGGTTGATTCATTGTATAAATATGAATTCCATCTACTTCATTTGCAATCAAATCCGCTACCTGCTCAGCGGCATACTCGATTCCTGCCTGTCGTAATAGCTCTGGCTGATGCTCATATTTTGATACCAATCGAATCACTTTAGCTGGAAGGGATGCCCCACACATAAATATCATCTTTTCCACTTGTTTTTTACTTAAAATGGGCATTACCCCAGCTAATACTTTGCTTTCTATTTTATATGCCTTTAGTTTTTCTAGAAATCCATAAAATATCTCATTATCAAAAAACAATTGGCTTACTAAGAAATTCGCCCCTGCCGCTTCCTTTTCCTTCAAGTATTGCAGGTCTTTTTCAACATCGTCACATTCAATGTGTCCTTCTGGATATACAGCAGCTCCTATATCAAAGTCTCCATATCCCTTTAATTCCTTGATTAAGTCCACCCCATATTGATATTGATTTTCTTCTCGTCGGATAAAATCCGAAGGAACATCCCCTCGGAGAGCTAACACATTCTCTAGGTTGTTCTCTTGAAGGGCTTTAATATTCTGTTGAATGACTTCCTTGTTAGAAGTAATACAAGTTAAGTGAGCTAATGCTTCGATTTCATATTTGTTTTTGATTATTGATGCAATTTCTATTGTCTTATTACTACCTGTCCCTCCAGCACCATAGGTTACACTGATAAAGTCTGGATTTAAATCAGCCAGTCCGTCTAAGGCTCCATAGATGCTACTAATAGGAAGCTCTTTCTTAGGTGGAAAAATTTCAAAAGAGATGACTGGTCTTTTATCATTAAATAATTTAGTTATTTTCATAAGATTTCCCCCCTTACAATTTTCCTAACACGTCTTCAATATCTGCAATTAGATCTGCTACATTTTCAATTCCTACAGAGATTCTCACAAGTTCAGGTAATACTCCCGCTGATAGTTGCTGCTCTTGGCTTAATTGTTGATGAGTGGTGGAGGCTGGATGAATTACCAGTGATTTTGCATCTCCAACATTGGCTACATTAGAGAAAATAGTAAGCTCATTGATTAACTTTTTTCCACCTTCATAGCCACTCTTTAGACCAAATGTGAAAATTGAGCCAGATCCTAATGGTAAATATTTTTGCCCAAGTTCATAGTATTTATTGGATTGAAGCCCTGGATAATTGACCCATGCCACCTGGGGGTGTTTCTCAAGGTAGGTTGCCACTTCCAATGCATTTGACACATGTCTTTCTACTCGTAGTGATAAAGTCTCTAACCCTAAAATCAATAAAAATGAATTAAAAGGAGAGATGGCCGCCCCAATATCTCTTAATAAGATAGTGCGTAGTCTAGCAATATATGCAGCGCCACCAAATGTATCCCAGTAGGATAATCCATGGTAGCTTTCATCCGGTTCAACTAACTCTTCAAATTTTCCATTATTCCAAGGAAATTTTCCTGAATCTACCACAACCCCTCCAATTGAAGTTCCATGTCCCCCGATAAACTTAGTTGTGGAGTGAACCACAATGTCCGCTCCGAACTCAATGGGCCTGCATAAATACGGTGAAGCAAAGGTGTTATCTACGATTAATGGGATGCCATGGTCATGGGCTATTTCAGCTATCTTTTCAATATCAATGACATTAATTTCTGGATTTCCAATGGTTTCAATGAACACAGCCTTGGTATTTTCATTAATGGCTTGATCCACTGCTTCAAAATCATCTGGATCCACTAAGACCACTTTAATATTTAACCTTTTAAATGTATTTGAAAATAGTGTGTAGGTGCCTCCATAAAGTGTGGCCGCCGCCACAATTTCATCTCCTGGCTTAGCGACATTCAAGATAGCATAGGTAATGGCACTCATTCCTGAGGCCGTAGCCACAGCCGCTACCCCACCCTCTAATGCCGCGATTCTTTTTTCTAATACATCTGTTGTTGGGTTTCCTATCCTTGTATAAATATTCCCTTCCTTCTTGAGTGCAAAAAGATCTGCTGCATCCTGTGCATCATCAAACACGTAGGATGTGGTTTGATAAATTGGGACTGCCCTAGATTTAGTGGTACCATCAACCACTTGCCCCCCATGAACTTGTAATGTTTCGAAAGATAATTTTTTTGTCATTATAATTCCTCCTTGTTTTGTTTTGTTAAAAATTCGTCTGGTGCTCTCGCATCGACTCATGGCCCACTTAAAGATTCAAGTGCTTATAGGAAAAGCCACTTCTCTTAAATTAATAAGAAGCGGCTTTTTCAAAATACCTTAATGGTATTGATGAAAATACTCTCCTTATCTTTCAGCCAAGGGCTGCAGGAATTAGCACATTTCAAGCTTGATTAATGCCTCAAGCTAGCTGTTGCTGGGTTTCATCGGGCCAGTCCCTCCACCTCTCTAGATAAGATATTCAATTTCGCTTTTACTTTTTTGTAAATCCAGATACAATTCGTCTGATGCTACCACAGCAACTCAAACTTTTAATATGCAATTTCTTCAAAATAGAAAAATCTTCTTAACATATCGTTAAGAAGATTATATTCACCGTATTATTGGTTTACTATACCCCCTTATCGTGTGTTAACAGGACCACCTTACTTTTTCTAGTAGGTTGGTATAGGATCATCAAGTCAACTCTCTCCCCTAATTCTTGATAAGTTTCTATTAAATTATAGTTATGATATCACAAAAGAATTAACTTGTAAATACCCTTTAGTTAAAATATTCAATAAATTCTTTATTTAATTTAAAGACATATAACCATTATTTTTGCAAATAATATAAGAGACTCATTTAGATAAAATTTGATTAACGGAGGTATGATATGCGAAATAAAGCTTTGCTTTTATTAACTTTTTCCCTTCTACTTACCACTGCCTGCGGAGGACCTCAGGACCATTTAGCCCAAGATAATCAGCCTAGAGAGACTAACCTTTCCGCTATTTTTCATATAGCTGATGTTGAATTTGCTCGAGTGACGGCTGATTCAGCAGATGTTAAATCAGGACTAGGAAGAGACTTCGATAGTCTTGCTACTTTAGAAAAAGATAGTGAGATTAGGGTTCTAAATCAATCACAGGACTGGTATATTGTCCAACTAGATAATAATCAAGTGGGTGGAATTGAAACTGCTGATGCAATGCCTATAGTAAGGGAAGGTGCTGATCGTCGTGAGGACCACCCCACTACCCCCAATGAAACACAGCAACCAATGTATCAACAGCAGGAAGAACTTCCCCAGAGACAGGTTGATGAGGATGCGACACAGCCTGGAGAAGAGGCTCCTGAAGAAGCCCCAAGACTGGAAGAGAAACCTACGCTACCACCAAATGAAAGACAACAACCGCAAACAGGACAGCAGGTAGACCCGGAGCCCCAAACCACTGGAATTCGAGCTCTATCTGCGGAAGAACAACAAATGTTCGACCTTGTTAATAGTGAGAGAGAACGAAATGGTCTTTCTACCTTAAGAGTTGACTTAGAAATAACCAGAGTAGCTCGAATTAAATCTCAGGACATGGAAGATCAAAACTATTTCAGTCATAACTCTCCTACCTATGGCAGTCCCTTTGATATGCTGGAAAGCTTTGGTGTGAAATACTTACATGCAGGTGAAAACCTAGCTGGTAACGCTTCAGTGGAACAGGCTCATACTTCATTGATGAATTCTGCAGGACATAGAAGAAACATTCTAAGTCCAGATTTTACCCACCTGGGCATCGGTATCGTTCCTAGTGATCGATATGGTTTACTGTTTACACAGGTATTTATTAGTAAACCTCAATAGAGCTGTTTAACCATATAGTTATTTGAATCCTATCTTTATTTTTCACTTGCGCATAAAAACGAGCAAGTGACTCAATTGAGTCACTTGCTCGTTTTTTGTGGAGACCTTATTATACAATATTACTTAATTTAGGAGAAATCTTGTCAATAGCTTGGGGTTCAAAAAGCTTGATGACTTGATATGTGTATGTTTTTGCAAATTTAATGACATCTAAAAATTGATAGGCAGTATCTAATGATGTAAAACAAGAAATGCTATAATCAATGGATTGTCTTCTGATTTGAAAACCCTGTCTCTCTATCTTCTTCCCTTTTGTTGGTGTATTAATTACCATTGCAACGGATCCACTCTTAAAGGCTTCTAATATTTCATCATTTGAGCCCAACACCTCTTTAATATGCACCCCATGCTTTACTAGGTGTTTGCCAGTACTTGAAGTGGCAATGATTTCAAATCCTTGTTCCTCTAGTTCCCTTGCCAGGGCAATGGCTTCCGTCTTATCACGGTCTGCTATGGAAAACAGCACCCTTCCCTTTGATGGAATGTGAAAACCTGCTCCCTCAAAGGCTTTTAGTAAAGCCTCTTGGTAATTTAAACCGATGCCCATTACCTCTCCTGTGGATTTCATTTCTGGGTCTAGCATCGTATCGACATCTCCTAGCTTTTCCAAACAGAATACAGGGGCTTTCACCACGATATACGGAGGATGAGCTGCGACTCCAGTCCCATATCCCAGATCCTTTAAGGCTTTCCCCATCATCACTTCCGTTGCAAGAGCCACCATTGGAATTCGAGTCACTTTAGAAACAATAGGCACAGTACGTGATGCCCTTGGATTGGCTTCAATCACCATTACTTGTTCATCCTTGACCACATATTGAATGTTAATTAATCCAACTACTCCTAAGGCCATGGCAATTTTCTGGGTGTAATCAACAATATCCTTTACTACTTTTTCACTTAAGCTTTGAACAGGATAGACACTCATACTGTCTCCAGAATGAACTCCTGCTCTTTCAATATGCTCCATAATAGCAGGGATCAAAATCTCTTTGCCATCGCTAATGCCATCTACTTCAACTTCTTTTCCCAAAATATATTGATCCATTAGGATTGCATTGTATTTGTTAAAGTCAGTTAAATGATTTGCATAATAAAGTAGCTCTTCCTCATCCCTTACGATTTCCATTGACTGTCCACCGATTACATAGGAGGGTCTGACCACTAATGGGAACCCAAGAACCTTTGCAGCTTCTTCTACCTCTTTGATATCACTGACCATAACCCCCTTGGATTGTGGAATATTCAGCTCAACCAATAGCTTACTGAACTTTTCGCGATCCTCCGCTAGGTCAATTCCTGATGGTGGGGTTCCTAAAATCTTAATGCCTGCTTCATGAAGTGGCTTAGTCAAATTGATGGCAGTTTGCCCACCATATTGTACAACAACCCCTTCCACATCCTCCATTTTAGCAATATTGATGACATCCTCTGGAGTTAGTGGCTCAAAATATAGTTTATCAGATGTATCAAAATCCGTACTGACGGTTTCTGGGTTGTTATTGATAATAATTGTTTCAATCCCTTGTTCCTTCAATGACCATGCCCCATGAACACAGCAATAATCAAACTCAATTCCTTGACCAATTCGAATGGGACCTGACCCCAGTATAATTGCCTTTCTCTTCTTTTCCTTATTGACTTCACATTCCTGTTCGTAGGTGGAATAAAAGTAAGGTGTGGTGGATTCAAATTCTCCTGCACAGGTATCCACCAGCTTGTAAACTGGTTTAATTTCATGATCATCTCTATATTTTCTAAGGATTTTTTCAGGATGCCCTAATACTTTGCCAATATGCGCATCGCTAAATCCAGCTTTTTTACATTCTTTGATTGTTTCAAGATTGAATCCACGTTGCTTTAGCTTTATCTCTAGCAGGATAATATCTTTCATCCTTCTTAAGAACCAAAGATCAATGGCGGTGATTTTGTGAACGTCCTCTACTGAATATCCATTTCTCAGAGCTTCAAATATTGCAAATAATCTCTGGTCATTTGGATATGAAAGTCGTTCCTTAAACACACTTTCATCTAAATCTGCGATGCCATCAAGGAACATCTGATATACTTTTCCATCTAGGCTCCGGATGGCCTTTAAAAGAGCCGCTCCGAATGTTCTTTCCATTGCCATGACTTCTCCCGTTGCCTTCATTTGTGTCCCTAGCTTCCGATCCCCTGTGGTGAACTTATCAAAGGGCCATCTAGGAATCTTCACAGCCACGTAGTCTAGGGCGGGTTCAAAGCATGCAGTTGTTTTTCCTGTTACAGGATTTTTGATCTCATCTAGGGTTAATCCTATGGCTATTTTAGCCGCTACCTTAGCAATGGCGTAGCCCGTAGCCTTTGAAGCCAATGCACTGGAACGACTTACCCTTGGGTTGACTTCGATGACAACATAATCTAAACTTTCAGGATGCAGGGCAAACTGGATATTACAGCCTCCCTCAACCTTTAGTTCTCGAATAATATCAATGGATGCACTTCTTAGCATTTGATATTCTTCATCTCTTAGGGTCTGGGAGGGTGCCACAACAATGCTGTCTCCCGTATGAATACCCACTGGATCAAAGTTTTCCATATTACAGATAGTAATACAGTTATCATTTCGATCTCTCATGACTTCATATTCGATTTCCTTCCAATTTGCAACACTTTGTTCAATTAACACTTGATTGATCATACTTAAACGTAGGCCTCTTACCACAATTCCGCGAAGTTCCTCCTGGTTTAATGCGATACCACCGCCAGTCCCTCCTAATGTATATGCAGGACGTACGATTAGGGGATATCCCACTTCTTCTCCAAATGCCATGGCTTCCTCTACCTTTGCCACTATGGCACTTTTAGGAACTGTATGCCCTAGTTTCTCCATTGTCTCCTTGAATAATTGTCTATCCTCTGCTCTTTTCACAGTGTCTACAGAAGTCCCCAGGAGCTCAACGCCATATTTTTGCAATATACCTTCTTCGTAGAGGGCTACCGCTAGGTTAAGACCCGTCTGTCCACCCAATGTAGGTAAAATTCCCTGGGGTCTCTCCGCTTTAATAATGAGCTCTATGGCTCTTGTATTTAAAGGCTCAATATATACATGATCCGCTATATTTTCATCAGTCATAATGGTCGCCGGATTACTATTGACCAAGACAACCTCTACCCCTTCTTCTCTCAGAGATTTACACGCCTGGGTCCCTGCATAATCAAACTCCGCTGCCTGGCCTATGATGATTGGTCCAGATCCGATGACTAATACCTTTTTAATGTGCTTGTGTTTCGGCATGATGCGTCCCTCTCTTTCCTCTTTGTTTATTGCCAAGTGTTATTTTACACTGCTTCTCGTTCTGAACACATTAAATTTAAAAATTGATCAAATAAATATCTCGATTCCTGGGGTCCCGGTGCTGCTTCTGGATGATACTGAACACTAAAAACAGGTAAATATTTATGTCTCAGACCCTCAACCGTCCCGTCATTCAGGTTTTTATGAGTCACAGTAAATTGTTGTTCGTCTATGGTCTCTTCATCCACACTATATCCATGGTTTTGAGATGTCATATATACTTTGTTTGTCATCAAATCCTTCACCGGGTGATTCGCCCCTCGATGACCATATTTTAATTTATAGGTCTGTGCCCCAGAGGCCAGTGCCAACAATTGATGTCCCATGCAAATCCCGAAAATTGGTTTGCATTGCATTAATTTTTTGATGTTTTTCACTGCAACCTGAAGACTTTGGGGGTCACCAGGTCCATTAGATAAAAAGATCCCATCCACATTCATCTTTAGTATTGTGTCTGCGGAAGTATCATAGGGTAGTATCGTAATTTCACAACCATAGGACTGCAAAATTCTAATAATGTTGAGCTTCACACCAAAGTCCATCAGTGCAATCTTGGGTCCTTTTCCTGGAATCACATAGGGTTTTGGAGTGGAAACCTGGGCAGTGAAGCTTTTAGCTAATGCTGCCTCTCCTTTAAGCTTAGCAATGAGCTCCATTTTGTCATCTAATGACTTGGTGATAATCCCCTTCATGGTACCATGATCTCGTAGATGCTTCACAAGCATACGGGTATCAATTCCCTCAATCCCCATGATGTTATTTTTGATCAAATAATCCTCTATGGTCATTTCGCTCTTCCAGTTGCTAGGTCCCTTACAAAACTCCCTGACGACCAATCCTCTGATCATTGGCTTTGCAGACTCCACATCCTCTTTGTTAATCCCATAATTTCCAATCATGGGATAGGTCATCACAAGAGTCTGACCAGCATATGAATAATCCGTAAATATTTCCTGATATCCAGTCATGGAGGTGTTGAAAACAACCTCTCCTATTTTTTCTTCATGGCTGCCAAAGGCACTGCCTTCAAATATCGTTCCATCCTCAAGTAATAAATATGCCTTCATTATACTCCCTCCATCTCCTTAAATATCTTAGCTAATGTGTTAATGGTCTGGTCAACCTCTTTTTCTGTAATAATCAAAGGTGGGAGAAATCTCAATATCTTTCCTGCGGTACAGTTAATAAGGACTCCTTGCTTAAAGGCTTCTGCCACAATGGGAGTTCCTTCTATTTCTAGCTCTAATCCTAGGATGAGCCCCATTCCCTTTACTTTTTTCACCCAGGAATACTGATTGACAAAACCCTGAAGTTTTTCTGCAAAATACATTCCTATTTGTTTTGCTTGATCAGAAAGTTTTTCCTGTAAAATTGTATCAATAACTGCTAATCCTACTGCACAGACTAAAGGATTTCCTCCAAATGTGGTGCCGTGGTCTCCAGGACACCATGCCTTTGCGACTTCATCCGTGGCAATGACTGCACCTATTGGAACCCCACCGGCTAATGCCTTGGCCAGTGTCATGATGTCTGGTTCAATTTCATAGTTCTCATATGCAAATAATTTTCCCGTTCTCCCTAAACCGCATTGTATCTCATCAAAGATAAGCAAAATATCATTTTTAACACAAATTTCCTTCACAGCCTTTAAGAACGTGGCTTCCACAGGCGTGACACCGCCTTCACCCTGAATGGGTTCAATAATAATGCCACAGGTGTTTTCTGTAATGACTCCTTTTAATGCCTCTAGGTTATTAAACTCACTGAATTTGAAACCCTCAGGTAGGGGTCCGTACCCCTCCTGGTATTTTGGATTATTGGTTATACTTAATGTCCCTAATGTTCTTCCATGAAAGGATCCTGTCATGGCAATAATTTCATTTTTATGACTACCATATTTTTTATAGGCATATTTTCTAGCCAGTTTGATGGCGGCCTCATTGGCTTCAGCACCACTATTACAAAAGAAAACCTTATCTCCAAATGAATTTTGGACTAACTTCTGGGCAAGAGCTACCTGGCCCTCTATCCAGTATAAATTAGAGGTATGCAATAATTTTTCAGCTTGATTTTTAATGGCCTCTACCACAGCCGGGTGGCTGTGTCCTAAACTATTAACCGCCAAGCCTGCTACCATATCTAAATACTCGTTTCCCTCTGTATCAGTCAAAGTACTTCCTTTACCGTCCAGGAAGGCTATAGGCGTTCTCCCATAGGTGCTCATTAAATATTGATTTCCATTGTTTATTATTTTTTGAATTTCCATTTTGATCTCCTCCATGTGTAATCATTGTTCCGACACCTTGGTCAGTAAATATCTCTAATAGCATTGAATGAGACTTTCTTCCATCAATGATATGTGCTCTTTCTACACCATTTGCCACAGCATCAAAGCAGCAACTGATCTTTGGAATCATTCCTCCTTTGATCACACCGGTCTCAATATATTCTTCTATTTCATTGGTTTTAATATCAGAAATCAATGATGCTTCATCATGTTGATCTCGAAGCACACCCGCTACATCGGTAATTAACATCAGCTTTTTTGCCCCTAGGGCAGCCGCTAGCTTTCCTGCCACTTCATCGGCATTAATATTATGACTTTCACCTGCCGGGCCACACCCAATTGGTGAAATGACTGGAATGTAACCTTTTTCGATAATTGTTTTGATTAAGTCCGTATCAATACTTGTGATTCCCCCAACCAATCCCAGCTCAGGGTCCTTTGGGACAGTTTTGATCATGCTTCCATCCTTGCCACAGATCCCAATAGACCGAACGCCATTTTGATTGATCCGTGTCACAATTTCTTGACAAACCTTTCCTAACAACACCATTTCCGTTATCTCCATTGTGGCTTGGTCAGTGACACGAAGTCCATCCACAAATTTACTTTCTTTATCAAATACTTTCAGCATGTTTGTAATTTCAGGTCCACCACCATGAACGACCACAGGATGCATCCCTACGTATTTCATTAGCACGATATCCTTAATAATGCTTTCCTTTAGCTCATCATTCACCATTGCACTGCCACCATATTTGATCACAACAATCTCATTGTAGAATTTTTTTATATAAGGGAGACTTTCAATTAATACATCTGCCTTTTGATTTGGTGATAAATTCATTGTCCTCTCCCCCTATGTTCGATAAGCGCCATTGATCTTGACATATTCATAGGATAGGTCACAGCCCCATCCCTTGGCTTTTTCAGTTCCTATTTTAAGATCGATTAAAACCTTGACTTCCTTTCGTTTTAAAAATTTAGCTAGTAATTCTCCTTCAACATTTGTTCCCTGGCCATTTTCAACAATTTGATATTGAATCTCTGGACTTGAAAGAAATACATCTACCTTTTCCATTTCTAAATTTGCACCTGAATACCCGACGCTACAGACAATTCTTCCCCAGTTCCCATCTTCTCCAAAAAATGCCGTCTTCACCAGACTAGAGCTTAAGACGCTTTTCACTGCTAACTTCGCATCATCCTTTGTTTGACTATTCACAACTTCTACTTCTATAAATTTCGTAGCCCCTTCTCCATCGGCAACAATAGATTTTGCTAAGTATTCGTTAAGATATTTAAAGGCTTCAATAAACTTTTCCACTTCTGGATGATTTTCATTAATCTCATTATTCTCCGCAAGACCATTGGCCATCACCGCCACCATGTCATTGGTACTGGTGTCGCCATCTACGGTAATCATATTATAAGTATCATCCACTACCTCTTTCAGGAGCTTTTGTAAAAAGGCTCCTTCTACCTTAGCATCGGTTGTGACAAAGGATAGCATGGTTGCCATGTTTGGATGAATCATGCCAGATCCCTTTGCAATTCCCCCTATTGTGATTATCTGGTCATCTATCTTCAAACTAACAGCAAGCTGTTTCACAGTTGTGTCCGTGGTCATAATGCCTTCACCTGCATCTAGTCCCCCATCGTAATTTAATGCTGTGGCAGCCATTTTGATTCCTTTTACGATCAGATTCATTGGCATTACAACGCCAATAATGCCGGTTGATGCAACAATGATATTTTCCTTTGCTATGCCCAAAGCTTCTGCTGTTGTGTCTACCATTTGAGATGCATCCTTCATTCCTTGATCCCCAGTACAGGCATTAGCATTGCCACTATTAATCACAAATCCTTGAATTTTACCATCCTTTATATTTTCCTGGGAGACCTTAACAGGAGCCGCACATGCTTTGTTAGTAGTAAATACAGCTGCTGCTTCAGCTAAGACATCACTGACAATTAAAGCAATATCTTTTCTTTTTTTCTTAATTCCCACATGTACCCCGCTGGCTTGAAATCCCTTTGGCGATGTCACATTACCTTCATATATATCAAAATTTTTCATTTTGTCATTCCTCCTCGAATTTTTCCATTTACGGCCAAATTGGCATTTGCTCTAGTCCTATATATTCTTTCAGGCCAAGCATCATATTCATATTTTGTACCGCCTGACCCGCGGCTCCCTTTACAAGGTTATCAATGGCACTGACTACAATTAATCCATTGGTACGTGGGTCTACTTTAAAACCAATATCACAATAATTTGACCCACTGACAGCTTTAGTTTGAGGTAATTTACCTTCTTTTAAAAGCCTGACAAATCTTTTTTCTTCGTAATAATGTGCATATATCGCTTCTATGTCGTTTTCTTTTACATTTTTTATATTGGTCGTATATATGGTACTCAATATTCCCCTGTTCATTGGCACTAAATGGGGCGTGAATTGAATTATCATCTCTTTTCCTGCTGCTAAACTCAGCTCCTGCTCTATTTCCGGTATGTGCCTATGTGTCCCGATGCTATAGGCCTTGATATTCTCATTACATTGAGAAAATAATGTTCCATCGTTTAAATTCCTACCAGCACCAGATACACCCGACTTTGCATCAATAATGATGGACTCTGTAGAAATAACATTTTCCTTTAACAAAGGATATAACGCCAGTGCGATACTGGTTGGATAGCACCCGGGATTGGCCACTAGCTGTGCTTCTTGAATCTCTTTAGGATAAATTTCACTCAGTCCATAGACAGCCTTTCCTAATTCCCCCAGAGCCTGATGCCTGACGTCATACCAGGCTTCATATACCTTGGGATCCGTTATTCTAAAGTCTGCCGATAAGTCGATGACTCTTTTCCCCTTTGCCATCATGCGTTTGACCGCTTCTTGACTTAACCCATGGGGCAAAGCACAAAATAAAATATCAATACCCTCAAAATCATTTTCCAGGTCAATTGAAGCACATTTCCCCTTCACGATGTTTTTCAGGCTTGGATAAACCTCTTCATAGGCTTTTCCATGGTAGCTCCTGGAATCAAGGAACTGAATTTCCACCTCCGGATGTCCCGTCAGCAGCCTGACTAACTCTGCCCCAGCATATCCTGTTGATCCTAAAATACCCGCTTTAATCATTTCCTTCACCCCTTATTTATGTTAGTGTTTATGTTTATCTGTATATAAGTATTTCTACCGATGAATAAATATTCATTTCTTTTTATAAATAATACACCATTTCCCGTGATAATTCAATACCTTTTTCAGGATTTTTATAAATATATATGTATAAATATTTTATTATTACATACATAAACTTCTTATTGACTAAAAAAAACGCTAAATTCTGCATTTAAGCTGAATTTAGCGTTTTTTTATCCATTAATCATTTAGAAAAGATTCAGTGTCACTATTATTATTTTTCAAATAACTTGACATATTCCCCATAGCCTTCATTTTCAAGCTCTGAAACAGGTATAAATCTCAAGGAAGCACTATTGATACAGTATCTTAGTCCTCCAGCCTCCTTTGGTCCATCGGGAAATACATGTCCTAGATGTGAATCCCCCGCTTTACTTTTCACTTCTGTTCTAATCATATTATGGCCCCTATCTTTCTTTTCAACGATACGTTCTTCTTCCACAGTCTTGGTAAAGCTAGGCCATCCGCAGCTGGAGTCAAACTTATCCTGGGATGTAAATAGCGGTTCACCACTACTGATATCCACATATAAACCGTCTTCCTGATGATCCCAATACTCATTTTTGAAGGGCCTCTCCGTTGCCCCTTCCTGTGTGACGCGATACTGTATGTCAGTTAATTTTTCTTTTAGCTCTTTTTCACTTGGTTTGTAATATGTTTTTTCTTTCATGAAATCTCTCCTCACAATGAACTGTTTATTTATAATATACCTGTTTTATCTGTGATCATTCACTTCCTTTGTGCATTTTCATGAATACATGTACATTTTACATAAAAACAGGAAAAAGTCTCAACTATACGAGACTTTTTCCTATGATTTATTTGCAATACTGATTGATAATTTGTTCAGCCATCTGATGAATTGATATACATTGGTCCATACTTTGCTTTCTCAATAACTGATAGGATTCATTTTCCATAATGCCTAGCTTCTCCATTAAAATTCCCTTTGCTCGATCAACCTTCTTTCTCCCTTCTAAAGCATCTTCTAGTTTTTGTATTTTCTTTGTTAAGGAATTCATCTTATTGGCGTTTATAATGGCAAATTCGATTACGCGATATAATTGTTCAGGCTGAATTGGCTTGATAATATAGGTATATAAATTCATTTCCTTCAACTTATTATAAAGGACCTCATCAACACGATTTGTCATAAATATGACTGTGGACAGTCTACCCGCTTCGATTATACTAGCCACTTCATAGGCATGCATTCCCCACAAATTTGTGTCTATCAGGACCAAATCAGGAAAAATACTTCTAGCGATCCGGATGGCTCCGGCGCCATCAGTTGCTTGGAATATTTTGTACCCCCGCTTACTTAGTAAATTGGAAATTTGCTTCCTAGAAGTTTCACCACTATCTACAACTAAGATCCGACTGTCACTCATCACACCACCCCATATAGAAAAACATCCTTATATTTCAAAACTCGATGTGCATCTTTTCCTTATTTATGGATAAACAACTCAACATTACTGATCTATATCACTACTAGTACTTTCTCAAATATCGATTTATCTCCCATTGGGAAACATCCTTTGAGTATTCATTCCATTCATATAGTGCTGCTCCAGTAAGTTTCTTAAATATATGCTGTCCAAGGGCCTCTTTAACCACCTCATTTGTAGAAAGCATTTTAACTGCTTCATATAGGTTTGCTGGTAACCCTTCTATTCCTTTCTCTTTCATTTCAAGTTCATCCATGTCATAAACATTGCTATCCACTGGCTTGGGAGGATCAATTTCATTTTTAATGCCATCTATCCCGGACTTTAAAACAGCAGCTAATGCTAAATATGGATTTGCCGATGGATCTGGATTTCTTAATTCAATCCTTGTAGAATTCCCTCTCTTAGCTGGTATCCTCACCAAGGGACTTCTGTTACTGGCTGACCATGCAATCAACACTGGCGCTTCATATCCTGGGATAAGCCTTTTATATGAATTGACAGTGGGGTTTGTTACAGCGGCAAACCCTTTTGCCTGCTTCAATACCCCAGCTAGGAAGTGATATGCTACCTTTGACAGTTTCAATTTATCCTTGTCATCATAAAAAGCGTTTTTGCCATCCATTGTTTCCAAGGACATATTGATATGCATTCCAGAACCATTGATTCCAAACTTGGGTTTTGGCATAAATGTGGCATGCAGCCCATGTCTTTGGGCGATAATTCGTACAACCATTTTGAAGGTCATAATTCTATCTGCTGTTACTAGGGCATCGGCATACTTGAAATCAATTTCGTGCTGTCCAGGGGCCACTTCATGATGAGAGGCTTCGATTTCAAATCCCATTTGCTTTAAGGTCATTGTCATATCCTTTCGAGCATTACCACCTAGGTCCACAGGGGCTAAATCAAAGTATCCCGCATTATCGTGGGTTTGAAGAGAGGGTTCACCCTTCTCATCTGTATGGAATAAGAAAAACTCGCATTCCGGACCAATATTAATTGTATATCCCATATCTAATGCTTCCTTCACTACCTTCTTTAATGCATTTCTTGGACATCCATGAAATGGCGTTCCATCGGTTTTATAGACGTTACATATTAACCTTGCCTCTCGTGGACTATCGGTCCATGGCAGCACAATAAAAGTTGATAAATCAGGTGCTAAATACATATCCGATTCTTCAATTCTTACAAAACCATCAATAGAAGAACCATCAAACATAATTTCATTGTCTAGAGCCTTTTCCAGTTGTTCAATCGTAATAGACACGTTTTTCATGACACCTAAAATATCAGTGAATTGTAAGTGGATAAACTCCACCTCTAGTTCCTTGGCTTTTTTCAAAAGCGCTTCCTTATGATTCATTGTAAATTCCTCCCCTTTTCATAGTGATAGATTAATTTAACTGCACCAATTGGGGTATAAGAAATGATCATTTCTTACAACAAAAAAGGCGTTCACAACGAAAGGATCTATTAATCCTTTAATCGTGGACGCCATTGCCCATTGATTTAGTATATTATTGTATACAATAATATACTAAATCCCAGGATTTTTCAACCGTTTTTTTGAAATATTTTTAATTTTCTGCCAACAAGTCATCTTCTATCATAATTGCCCTAATCTCTCTTCCAAAATCTTCTTTGTGGATTGAGGATTGGCCTTGCCTTTAGAAGCCTTCATCGTTTGCCCCATTAGAAAACCAAAGGCCTGGGCCTTACCACTTTTATAATCTTCAATGGCCTGGGGATTTTTAGAAAGTATATCTGTAATGATTTTGTGAAGTTCATCGGTTCCACTAATTTGACTGAGTCCTCTTTCTTGTATTATTTCTTCAGGACTTTTATCAGTATTGATCAATTCCTCAAATACTTCTTTACCTATGGAACGACTGATTTTACCTTCATCAATGATGTCTATTAAACCAGCGAGATATTCACTTTTAATTGGTATGGCTTCCTCTTCTCTTTCCTTCAATGCTCTTAACAACTCACCAATTATCCAATTAGCCGCTTCCTTAGGATTTGTACCTAAATCCACAACCTCTTCAAAGTATTCTGCCAGTGGTTTTTGAGCAATCAATATGTCTATTTCCTTTTCGCTTAGTTCATACACTTTTAAAAATCTTTCTCTTTTTTTCTCTGGTAGCTCAGGAAGCCCTTTGCTAATGGCTTGGATTTGCTCCTCCTTAATGACAACAGGAAGTAAGTCGGGTTCAGGAAAATATCGATAATCATGGGCATCTTCCTTGGATCTCATGGGCACGGTCTTGCCTTTAGCACTATCCCACTTTCTTGTCTCTTGCTTTATTTTGTATTCCTCTCCAAAACTATAGAGCTCTCGTTGCCTCTTTTCTTCTTTTTGGATCGCTTTTAAAATCTCCTTGAAGGAGTTTATATTTTTAATCTCTACCCTAGTATTCAATTTCACTTGACCGATTTTTCGAATGGATATGTTGGCATCACATCTCAATGATCCTTGTTCCATTTTGCAATCAGAGATTTCTGCGTACTCTAATATGGCCTTTAATGCTTTCAGAAAGGTCGTTGCCTCCTGGGCGGATCTCATATCAGGTTCTGTCACAATTTCAATTAATGGTACCCCTGTTCTATTGTAATCCACCAGGGTAAGGGGTTGATCCTCCATGTGAATGAGCTTCCCAGCATCTTCCTCTAAGTGAATTCTTGTGAGATTAATCCTTTTCTGCTGTCCCGCTACATCGATGTCTATGAAGCCCTTTTCACATATAGGTAGGTCAAACTGAGAAACTTGATAGGCCTTTGGAAGGTCTGGGTAGAAATAATTTTTCCTATCAAACTTATTGATGGTGTTAATCTCACAATTCAATGCCTTTCCTGCTCTGATTGCAAGCTTAACAGCTTCCTCATTGAGTACAGGTAATGTTCCCGGTAGACCCGTACAAATTGGACATGTGTTGCCATTGGGAGGTGCACCAAATTCAGTGGAACAAGCACAAAATATTTTGGATTTTGTATTGAGTTCTACATGTATTTCAAGTCCTATAATCGTCTCAAACATGATTATTTTACCTCCCTTTGTTGTGGCATCTCTTTAAAAATCCCCAGTTCTTGCTCTAGGCCATAGGCTGCTTGTAATAATTTCTTTTCACTATAGTGGTCCCCTATCAACTGTAGACCTATTGGTAGTTTTTCTTTGCTAAATCCACATGGAATGGAGATGGCTGGCACCCCTGCAATATTCACATTAACTGTATAAATGTCTGCTAAATACATTTCCAGTGGATCCCCGGTCTTTTCACCAATTGTAAAGGGTAACACCGGAGATGTTGGGGTTAATATGACATCATAGCTTTCAAAGGCTTTTTTAAAAACATTCCTTGTTTTCTTTCTAAAGTCCATAGCCTTTTTATAGTAAGCATCATAGTACCCAGATGAAAGGACATAGGTTCCTAGCATAATTCGTCTTTTAACCTCTTTACCAAATCCCTCACTTCTAGAATTTAACATCATTTCTTCAATCCCCTCATAGACTGCTGCTCTATGTCCATAACGCACGCCATCGTATCTCGCTAGATTAGAACTGGCTTCTGCAGAAGAAATAATATAGTAGGCCGATAGTCCTGAATCTGTCACAGGTAGGGAAAATTCTTCTACCACTGCTCCTAATTGCTCTAATACTTTGATTGCTTCTTTGATTGAATCTGAAATTTCAATGTTTAATCCCTCTTGGAAAAATTCCTTTGGTATGCCTACTTTTAACCCTTTCACTCCTTTGTCCAAATCCTTTACATAATCATCCATGGGTTCTTGCTGGATACTGGTTGAGTCTAGAGGATCATTCCCTTGCATCACTTGAAGACTTAGTGCACAGTCCTTGACGGTTTTTGTAAAGGGCCCAATCTGATCTAGAGAAGATGCAAATGCAATCAACCCAAACCGTGAGACCAATCCATAGGTAGGCTTCAATCCCACAGTGCCACAAAATGCAGCTGGCTGTCTAATAGACCCTCCAGTATCCGAACCAATGGTTAATGGTGCAAACCCCGCAGCTAAGGCTGCAGCTGACCCACCCGATGAGCCTCCTGGTACTTTAGTTAGGTCCCAAGGATTTTTTGTGACCTTAAATGCTGAATTTTCTGTAGAGGAACCCATAGCAAACTCATCCATATTTGTTTTACCAATAATAATCGCTCCCGCAGCCCTTAGTTTTTTCACAATGGTTGCATCATAGGGTGGGATAAAATCTGCTAGCATTTCGGAAGCACAGCTGGTTTTAATCCCCTGGGTACACATATTATCCTTGATTGCCACAGGAATCCCCCCCAACAATCCAATTTCCTCACCCCTACTTAATTTTTCATCCAATACAGCGGCCTCCATTAAAGCACTTTCCTCACATAATGTAATAAAAGCATTGATTTTGCCATCAAGTTCTTTAATCCGATCAATATATCCTTGAACAACATCCTTCACTGTAAACTGTTTTTGTACATAACCTTTTCGAATATCCATTATTGTCATTTCTTCGATTTTCATCTCATCACTCCTCGTATATCTTGACATATTATAAAATTGCTATTCGATTACCTTTGGAATGACAATATAATTATCTTTCATTCCTTTGGCATTTTTTAATAATGCTTTTTTATTTTCAAAATTCTTTGAGATATCTTCCCTAAGAACAGATTGTGTATAGGCTTGGGAACTGAAATCTATCTCAGTTAAGTCTTCATTATCAATGCTCTCAAAATGACTTAGTATCCCTTCAAACTCATTGGCAAAGTCTATGGCCTCTTCTTCTGTAAATTTTAGTTTTGCTAGCTTTGCAATATAATTAATTGTTTCAATATTTACCTTCATGATTTTCGCCTCCTTCTAAGGTGTAATTCTATTTAAATCTCTGGGAAACAATGTGGCTTCCCTAATGTTTTCTAAGTCCAGAATTTTCATCGTCAACCTCTCAAGTCCAATGGCAAATCCACCATGGGGAGGCATCCCATATTTAAAGGTTTCTAAGTAAAAATCGAAGTCTTCAGGATTGGACCCAAACTTAATGATGTTTTCCTTTAACATTTGATAGTCATGAATTCTTTGTCCTCCTGTGGTGATCTCTAGTCCTTTATAAATTAAATCAAAGCTTTTTGTCATGCCCTCTCCTTTGTCATCGGGCATGGTGTACATTGGTCTCTTAGCTGCGGGATATTTTGTGATAAATACAAAATCACTCTTGTATTTTTCTTTAATGTATTGTGAGAGTAAAATCTCACCTTCAGCGTCTATGTTCCCAACCGGTGACTTTTTATCATATCCATCAAGTAATATTTGTTGCACTTCAGATAAAGGAATTCTAGGAATTTCATTAATATCTGCTAAATCTTTTCCAAGCATTTTTAGTTCTCTTGAACAAGTTTCTTGTAAATGCTTAAATAAGTATTTAATAAATCCCTCTTCTAAATCCATCAATTCCTCTTCATTCTCTATAAAGCCAATTTCTATATCTAGACTGACATACTCATTTAAATGTCTCCAGGTGTTATGGAGCTCTGCCCGATAGGCATGACCAATTTCAAATACAGCTTCAAATCCAGCACCCACCATCATTTGCTTATAAAATTGAGGACTTTGGGCTAAAAAAGCCCTTCTATCAAAATAGTTTACTGTGAATACTTCTGATCCACCCTCAGTACCGGAAGCAACAATCTTAGGTGTATGGATCTCCGAAAAACCTAGTCCTCGCAAATAATTTCTAAAACTCTCCACAATTTCTTCTTGAACTTTAAATACGGCTCTTTTATTGGGTCTTCTAAGGCTAATGCTTCGATGATCAAGCTGGGTCTCTAAGGCTGCATTCATTTGTCGTTGGTTGATGCTAAATGGCAACAGATCATAATAGGTTTTTCCCACAGTTCTCATGTTTTTCACCTGTATTTCAACACCTTCAGGTGTTGTTTTATTGACAACAACCTTCCCCTCTACCTCCACAGCCATTTCCAGCTTTAATCCCTTAATCATTTCTTCATCATCTAAAACTAACTGTACGATCCCTGTTTTATCTCTTAATAAAACAAAAGCAAATTGACTAAAGTTTTTGATTTTATGAACCCATCCCTTTAATAAAACCTCCGATTGAATTTGTTCTCCAAGTTCTTGTATTCGTATTCTTTTCATCACCATTTCTCCTCTCCTGAAAATTTATTTTCGATGTATTACTAAAACGCCTTCTAAAACTTGTGTACTTTTTCAACAAGCTTTTTTATGCAATAAAAAAAGTCTTTCATCCCCTATGAAGGGACGAAAGACTATATTTCGCGGTACCACCCTGATTAACGATATTATCGTTCACTCAATCAGCACGGAATAAAATATTATTCGATGCTGCCCAACTAATAACGGATTGGACCCGTCTAAGCCTACTTTCAACTGATTTCGGTTAGCAACTCAAAGATGTTTTTCAATATGGGCTTCGTATTGGTCTCTCACTGTCACCAACTCGCTTTGACTCCGTTTCCATACTTACTCTTCTTATCATCGTTTTTAAATCATTTTTTTATCCTGTTTTTTGAATATTGTATACCCATTTAATTGCTTTGTCAATAGTATTTAGCAATAAATATTAAAATATTCAAAAAACTTTATTATTTATCATTATTATTAATTTTTTCCTTACTTTTCATTATCAAGGGCAACTTTTCCCTCATCCCCATTTCGGATTCGTATAACATTAGAGATTTCAGTAATAAATATCTTCCCATCTCCAACTTCACCTGTATAAAGAACTTTTTTAGCTGTTTCTACAACTAAATCTACAGGAACCTCACAAATGACGGTTTCTATTTTTATCTTTTCTATTAATTCAGGTATATAGGTAATGCCTCTATAGTTTTCCTTTCTACCTTTTTGAACCCCACATCCTTGGACTCTTGTTAATGTCATGCCCGTTACCCCAATGTCATTTAACGCTTCTTTTAATTCATCAAACTTACTGGGTCTAGTGATAATCTCTACTTTAGTGATCTTATCTGCCATTATATCCTCTCCTTTTTATGAATCTATACATAAGCCCTATCATTTCATCAGATTGTCTACATTATCTCTTCAGTTTTTCTCAGTGGCTAAATAAACAGGTCTTGGCTGAAAATCTGCGTAGCTTTCAGTACCATGCTCACATTTATCTAATCCTTCGATTTCCTCTTCTTTCGTTACTCTTAATCCAACAGTCAATTCGATTGCTTTAAACAATATAAAGGTCGTTCCCATAGTCCATAGGGCGACAGCAATCACACCGAGGATTTGAACCCCTAATAGTTCTACTCCCCCTCCATAAAGCAGGCCTCCATCTGTTGCAAATATACCTACTGCAATGGTTCCAACGGCACCACAGACTCCATGTACGCTGACTGCACCAACTGGGTCATCTATTTTTAATACATTATCGATGAACTCAATTGCAAATACAACAACAACGCCACCTATTGCTCCTATTACAACAGCTCCAACAGGGCTAACAATATCTGTTCCCGCTGTAATGGCTACTAGCCCAGCTAATGCGCCATTTAATGTAATACTCACATCTGGTTTTTTGTACCGTCTCCAAGATACGATCATTGCTGCTATAGCTCCAACAGCAGCGGATAAGTTTGTTGTAATAAATATGTGTGCAATATCATTATAATCTACACCGGATAATGTCGAACCTCCATTAAATCCAAACCATCCAAACCATAGAATAAATACACCTAATGCACCTAAAGTTAAACTGTGTCCTTTGATTGCTTTTGACTTTCCATCCTTTGTATACTTTCCAATACGTGGTCCTATAATCATAGCTCCCATAAGTGCTGCCCATCCGCCTAGGGAGTGAACAACAGTAGAGCCTGCGAAATCATGAAATCCTAATTCTTCTAACCAGCCACCACCCCATATCCAATGACCTGCTATGGGATAGATCACCGCACCGATCACAATACTATATATAAAATAAGAAATAAATTTTGTTCTCTCTGCCATGGCTCCTGAAACAATGGTTGCAGCAGTGGCACAAAACACTGTCTGAAAAATCAAGAAAGCTTCTTTAGGAATATCTAATCCTAAATGCTCAAAGGAACCACTAGAAAGTAAATTGATTTCACCCATGAACCCTCCAGTACCTCTACCAAACATGATACCGAAGCCTATTAACCAAAAGACAAAGGAGCCTATTGAAAAGTCCATCAAATTTTTCATAATAATGTTCCCAGCATTCTTCGATCTTGTAAACCCTGTTTCTACCATAGCGAAGCCTGCTTGCATAAAAAACACCAAGGCCGTTGCCACTAAAACCCATACCGTATTGATTGCAATTGAATAATCCATACTCATCTCCCCCTCTTATCTTTTTCATTTTTTTTGTTACTAAAAATCTTCTTACTTACCATGTCAACATCTCGTTAATTTAAAGTATAACTACCCTTTTTTACTTTGAAGTCCTGCCAGCTGTACATGACTTCTTGTGAAAATAAAAAAAGCGCCGACAACCAAAAGGATAGTAATCCCTTCGATTGTAGACGCCATTGCCTACTCCAATATATTGGTTTTTTAAATATAAATAGTAGTATAATACAAAACTTATATTTTTGCAATGACTTTTTTGAAAATTTCAAATATTTTATATTCAGCTCAGTCTCAAATTCAATGTATTTTACTCAAATGATAATATGGTGTAGAATATGAATAATGAATAATGAATTATGAAGGAGTGACTTGATTTTGCAAAAGAAATATTATGAAAACCTATATGAAAAGGAATTTACCACCTCAATCATAAATACAGTTGAAAAAGAAGGTCAGTATCATGTGGTCCTTGATGAGACCTATTTCTACCCAGAGGGTGGTGGACAACCTAGTGATACCGGTACAATTGATTCAATTCCTGTCATCTTTGTATATGAGGATGAAACCCAGGAGACCATTTATCATGTATTAGAAAAAAAGCCCAATAAGCTTAAAAGGGTTACATGTTCAATTGACTGGAATCGAAGATATGACCACATGCAACAGCATCTTGGCCAGCATCTCTTATCGGCATCTATATTTGAGCTATTTAACGGTGTTACGGTTGGCTTTCATCTCAGTGAGCACTATTGTACCATTGACATCGATAAAGCAATGAATGAAACAGGTATCCTTGAGGCAGAAAAAGCTGTGAATCAATCGATTCTTGATTCAAGAAAGGTACAAGGTTTATTCCCCACCTACACTGAGTTAAAGAAGCTCCCACTGAGAAAAATGCCCCCTCAAACAACAGGTCAAATCCGAATCGTTCAAATTGAAGGAATCGATGCCACCCCCTGCTGTGGGACACATCCCCATTCAACACTTGAAGTCCAGCTCATGAAAATCACCAAATGGGAAAAATATAAGGGTGGTACTCGGATTGAATTTTTATGCGGTTCAAGGGCCATTAGGGACTATGCTTTTAAGCATGAAACAATCAAAAAAACAGCGCAGTTTTTATCTTGTAACGAAAACACATTATTAGAGAGAACAAATCAACTCCTAGAAGAGCTCCGTCAATCCAATGCTGATCGCAGATCCTTGCAGGCACAGGTTACGGATTATGAAGTCAAGGACATATTCACATCGGCTGAAAGTGTTGGAGATAACAAAATTATTAAATCAATATTCAACAACGCTGAAATGAAGCAAATCAATTCGTTGGCTTCAAAACTAGTCTCATTCCCCAGAGTAATTGTCTTATTCGGCATTAAGTCAGAGGACAAAGCCCAGCTCCTATTTATGCGCTCAGAGGAATTAACAACCATTAGTATGAAAACCCTTTTACGGGATGCAATCACTTTAGTTGATGGCAAGGGCGGTGGCAGTGATCTATCGGCCCAAGGGGGCGGCAAAAACAAAGGAAATCTGGATTCAGCAATTGAATATGCCTATCGTCAAGTAAAACAAGTTTTATAGTGTCTTTTACGTGACATACTCCCACCACCTACGCTAACACTTAGAGGTGGGGGCTTCTTGGGACATATCAGCTCATGCTGATATAATTACCAAGCTAACCCCGTCTGCCCAACGGTTTCTTCATCTATTCTAGGCTACGCCTATTATTCTACATCCTTCATTCCTTATATTGATTGCAGCGTTTATATCTCTCTCGATTACTTCTCCACAGAAACAAGTCCAAACACGCTCCGAAAGAGTCAATTCTTTATTGACCCGATTGCAGAATCGACAAAGCTTACTAGAGGGATACCATTTGTCAATGACCACAAGTTGTTTTCCCTGTTCCTTGAGCTTGTACTCTAAAAATGTTTTTAGCATACCAAATCCATTATCATTAGTTGACTTAGCAAGCTTCAGTCCCTGTGCCATGCTTCGCATATTTAGATCTTCTATCACCACTACATCATAGGCATTGGCTATCTGCCTTGATTTCTTGTGTAAGAAGTCTTTTCTTTGATTTGCTACTTTTTCATGAAGTTTAGCTACTTTTTGACGTTGCTTTTCTCTATTTTGGCTACCTTTTTTACGTTTAGATAGCTTTCTTTGTTCTTTTTGAAGTTTTTCTTCCGCTTGGCGATAATATCTAGGATAGTTGCCTCTGTCTCCTTCATTATCTACATATAGTTCTTTCGAAGAGTAGTCTAACCCTAGGGTTGTTTCCTTAGTTGCCATGACTAAATCTGTTTGTATATCAAACTCCACAAGTATGGATATATAATATTTGCCTATAGCTGTTTGACTAATGGTAGCAGACTTAATCACTGAATTTTCAGGTAATTGTCTGTGCATCTTTATTTTTATGTCCTTTAATTTAGGCACCCGAATATGACTGTTATCCATCAGTCTAATGGTTCCTTTTTGATTATTGGTGGTATAGCTTTTTTTATCTCTATGTTTGCTCTTGAATTTTGGGAATCCAATTGAGTGATCTCTAAAGAAATTACCATAAGCTGTATTTAGATTGAGCTGAGCGTTGGCAAGTGCCAGGCTATCTACTTCCTTTAGCCATGGAAATTCACCCTTATAGTTGGCAGGGGTTAGATATTTTTCTTGTTTCAATGCTAGCTTGTCATGTTTATACTCTTCATATATTTCTTTTCGATTTGAAAGCATTTGATTGTAGACAAATCGAACACATCCGAAGGTCTTTTTGATGAGTTCTTCTTGCTCTCTGTTTGGAATGATTCGATATTTATAGGCTTTATTCATGACTTTTCACCTTGGCTTTCGATATATGCTTTTATCACCTCTACCGATACGCCCCCAGTGGTCAGTAGGCAAAAACTCCTGGCCCAAAAATATTCCTTCCATAACTTTTCTCTTATGGCAGGAAACTCTTTTTTCACTAGTCTTGAACTTGCACTTTTATATGCATTGATGAATTTTGATAGTTGTGAATTAGGATGTGCCTTGAACAAAATATGTATATGATCTATGTCTCGGTTCCATTCCTGTAAGGTAATATTATAATTTGACGCAATTTTGACAAATATGGCTTTGAGTTCTTCAGAAATAGGGTGATCAATTACCCTGCGTCTGTACTTTACCACCAAAACAAGATGATAGTACATCAAGAATACCGAGTGATTATTATTATCTAATTCCATGAGTACACCTTCTTTATATGGTATATGACTGATTATGTATATTATACCATATATTAGGTCGTTTCTCAAGGGACAACAATTCATCCCCCACCTATAGAGGATAGGGGACTTCTTGTTGTATTAAGTTAAAATAATCCTTATTGAAGAAGCCCCTACTGGATGTTAATAAACCAGTGGGGGCTTCAATTTTAACTGAAGTTTTAATATACTTATGCCATTGGGAAGATCATTCTTGCCATGTAAATCACAAATACAAGACTCACGGAACTAAACAATGTAGATGTCATCACTGCCTGGGAAGCAAAATCAGGATAATTATCATATTCAACCGCAATTAATGCCGTGTTCACCGCCGTGGGTAGGGCTGATGAAATCATAACAACCTGAGCAATGATGCCATTCATGCCAAACAAATAAATAAAAATCAGGGCCAAAATAGGTCCTCCCAAGAGTCTGATGATCACAGACAAATATACCTCTTTGTTTTTGAACTCAAAGGCTGTCCTTGAAAGCTGCACTCCTAATGTAAGCAGCGATGTTGGTACCAAAGCATTTCTAGCATAATCTAGGGCAGGCCAAATAGCTACCTGTGTCATATCATAGGGTATTGTTTTTAAAATCAATGCCAAAGGTACTGCATAAATGGTTGGCATTCCTAAAACCTTCCCCAGGGATTTTTTCCAATCGGTATTGGCACGGCCAGCATTTAAAAAGCCAATGGTGTTGGCAGTGATATTTTGCACAACTAACATCATAATCTGTGCAGTCAATGCCAGCTCTAAATAAGGTGTTTGACCGTTTATGACAAAGGGGACACTACTAAATACCAATGTGATCAAAGGAATACCTATATTGCCTGCATTAAAGAATATTGCCGAATTGGTAAATGCATTTTTTAGTCCTTCATCATAGCCACGTATTTTTGAGGTCAATGAAGCAACTGACATATTGATACCCATAATCAAAACAGCAGTAACCACCACTTTGATCATTTCAACAGGGATTTTTGTCGTATACAAATTTACAAAAGTAAAGGCCGGGACAAAAATGTAAAAATTGAATTTTGTTAATGTTTGTATATTCAAATCAAACTTTTTGTTCATCAGATAGCCAAGTGTAATTAACACAAGGATGGGCGTAATATTATTAGTTAGTATAAATAAAAATACATTCATAGATTTGTACCTATTCCTTTCTCAGTTTCAATAGTCATAAACAAAATTATACCCCGGATTCTGCTTTTTGGCAAACCACATTTGAGAAAATTGCATCATTCATCTTTACGAACCTAGTGATCTATTGCGAGATAATATCTTTCAATATTCACATGAAATTTAAAAACATAATTTCCTAGACATCAGGAAAAGCTCATAATCCTGTGATTTACCAGTCCTATGAGCTCTCAATCCTGTGTGCTACATATGTTTATTTTTCTTATGATTATTTACTCCCTAACCGATATTCTCCAACTGCTTCTGATAAAGCGGAGAGCATACCCGTATAAACTTACTCACATAGAAATTCCAATTATCTAGTATCCTCTTAGCCTGTACACTGCCTGTATATTGAAGATGCAGGTTGATTAAATCTTTGACTCTTTGAATATCCTGTGCGTTTATCAATGGCTCAACATCAACCATTTCTCGATTGTAATTATCACTGTATTTATTCTTTTCATCCAGAATATATGCAATCCCCCCACTCATACCAGCTCCGAAGTTTTTGCCGATTGGACCAAGAACAAGGACAACTCCTCCAGTCATATACTCACATCCATGGTCCCCAATCCCTTCTACCACTGCCACTGCACCACTGTTTCGAACACCAAACCGTTGTGCAGCACCACCCGCAATATAGACTTCACCAGAGGTGGCTCCATAAAGCAGTGTATTCCCTGCAATGATATTTTTACTAGGATCAAATGTTGCTTTTCGAGGAGGGACAACAATAATTTTCCCCCCGGAGAGTCCTTTCCCTAAATAGTCATTTGCATCGCCCTCAAGTGTCAGGGTTAAACCCTTGGCTGCAAAAGCACCAAAACTTTGTCCAGCTGAACCCTCCAGACGAACGCTGATGGTATCATCAGGAAGTCCAGCATCTCCATAGGCCTTGGCAATTTCACCGCTAATCATTGTACCAAAGGCTCGATCTGTATTTCTTATTTCTAAGACATGCTGGGTTCTCTCTCCATTTTCCAAGGAATCTTTTGCGTCCTCGATTAGCTTTTTATCTAAGACATTTATAATTTTATGTTTTTGACTGATCACTCGTTTACCCACAATACGGGAAGGTAGCTCTGGTCTATATAAAATAGAAGATAAATCAAGGTTCTTCAATTTCTTTTGATCAGTTTGTTTTTGTTCTAACACATCTACCCTTCCAACCATTTCATCTATGGTTTTAAATCCTATTTCCGCCATAATTTCACGAATTTCCATTGCCACAAATGTTAAATAATTAATTAAATGATCAGGTTCACCTATAAAACCTTCCCGCAAATCTATTTCTTGGGTGGCAATGCCTACAGGACATTTGTTTAAATGACACTGTCTACACATTTTGCATCCTAGAGCAATCAAGGGTGTCGTAGCAAAACCATATTCTTCAGCTCCCAATAAAGTGGCAATCACCACATCTCGTCCTGTTTTCATCTTGCCATCTACCTGTAGTGTGATTCTACTTCTTAGGTTGTTTAACAACAATGTCTGCTGGGCTTCAGCAATGCCTAATTCCCAAGGCAGTCCGACATACTTCATAGAGCTGATTGGTGATGCCCCACTACCTCCATCATGTCCACTAATCAACACGAAATCTGCAAAAGCCTTCGCAACCCCTGCCGCAACGGTTCCAACTCCAGTTTGAGCAACTAATTTCACTCCAACTGTCGCTTGTGGATTGACGTTTTTCAAGTCAAAAATCAATTGTGCAAGATCTTCAATTGAGTAAATATCATGATGGGGTGGTGGAGAAATCAAGTCAATTCCTGGTGCCGAGTGGCGTACCTTTGCAATTTCTGGGGTCACCTTATCCCCGGGCAAATGACCTCCTTCACCTGGTTTCGCTCCTTGTGCCATTTTTATCTCTATTTCATGACAATGGGCTAGATAATTTGCTGTGACACCAAATCTACCCGAAGCAACCTGTTTCACTTCACTTGTCATATTTTCTCCATCAAATCCCAGTTTGTATCTACTTGGATCCTCTCCTCCTTCGCCACAATTGCTTGTTACTCCTACTCGATTGGCGCCAATAGCCAAGGTCTCATGGGCTTCCGTACTTAATGAACCAAAAGACATCCCAGAGATTCTAAATCGTTTTAGAATCTCTTCTACTGACTCGACCTCTTCTATTGACACACTTTTTCTTTCCTTGAATTTCAATAGCCCTCGAAGTGTGGTTATGTTTACATCTTGCCCATTAACTTGATCTGCGTATAGGTTATAGGTCTCTCTATTATTTTCTACACATGCTTTTCTCAGATTACTGACGACCTTTGGACTAAATGTATGATATTCCCCCTTCGGGTTCCACTGGATTTCTCCCCCGACATCTAGTTGCTGAAGTTGCTGATAAGCACTCTCTTGTCTTATCAACACTTCCTTTACGATACCACCTAATCCGATACCAGAAAGCACTGCCGGTGTATCAGTAAAGTATTGATCAATCACATCTTGTTTGATTCCAATTGCTTCAAATATCTGAGCCCCACTGTAGCTTTGTAGTGTTGAAATACCCATCTTTGAAATGATCTTTAAAAGTCCTGAGCAAATTGCTTCAATATAGTGACCAAAGGCTTCTTCAGTATTTTTAACACCCTTCACACTTTTCTTATTTTCCACCATATATGCAATGGTTTCAAATGCCATGTATGGGTTCACAGCCTTGGCACCAAATCCTAGCAACAGTGCCATATGCATTGCATCCCGTGCATCACCTGCTTCTATCATAATATCAACAGAGGTTCTAAGCTTCTTTCTAACTAAATGATGATGTACCGCTCCCAGGGCTAATAAACTAGGAATAGGTGCATTGTACATATCTATATTTCGATCACTTAAAACAATAATATTATATCCGAGTTTAACATTTTCCTCTGCACGCTTACATAAATAATCTAATGCTTCCTTTAATCCATTATCCTCATGATCTGCTTGAAAAACAGTTGGTATGGTAATGGCTCTAAAATCTTCAGTATTAAGTCCACGTATATTCTCTATCTGGGAATTTGTTAAAATAGGATGTGCCAGCTTAATATATTTATTATCGGTATCTGTCTCAATTTTGTCTAATAGCCTCCCATATTTTCCAATAAACTGAATGAGGGACATAACCGATTCTTCACGTATCGGATCAATCGGTGGATTGGTTACCTGGGCAAATTTTTGTTTGAAGTAGTTAAATAATAATTGAGGCTTCTCTGACAAAATAGCCAAAGGTGTATCCACACCCATTGAACCAATGGGCTCTTTCCCATGCTCAGCCATATGAGCAATGACTTTTTTTAGTTCTTCCTCTGTAAATCCAAAGACCAAGTGGTTTTTATGCAGGGTTTCATAATTCATTTTCTTTGGTTCATAGGGTTGCTCTATATCCTTAAGAGTCATGCGATTTCGTGATACCCATTCTCCAAAGGGGTGTTTATTCATGGCCGTTGATTTAATTTCATCGTTTGAAACAATTCGTCCTTCCTTTGTATTTACTAGTAATATTTTTCCCGGTTTTAGGCATCCCTTTTTCAACACCATTTCCACCGGGACATCTACCACCCCTATTTCGGATGCCATAATAATCAGATCATCCTTTGTTGTTAGATAACGAGCCGGTCTCAATCCATTTCGATCTACCGTTACCCCTACATTGACGCCATCAGTAAAGGTTATGGTTGCAGGACCATCCCAGGGTTCCATTACCCTTGCATGGTACTCATAGAAGTCTCTTTTTTCCTGTGGCATTTTAATGCCTTTTTGCCATGCTTCAGGGATGAGCATCATCATTGCATCTTCGATTGCGTGATCATTCTTCACCAATAGCTCTAATACATTATCGATTGATGCCGAGTCACTACCACCAGGCTCGATGATTGGTAATATCTTCTTGAAATCATCTCCAAAACTTTCAGAATGCATGACACCCTCCCTTGCATTCATCCAGTTTATATTCCCTCTTATGGTGTTAATCTCTCCATTTTGGGCAAGGTAGCGAAATGGCTGTGCCAGTTTCCATGAGGGAAATGTGTTGGTACTATATCTTTCATGAACAAGTGCAATGGCAGTTATTACCCTTTCATCTAATAAATCTACATAAAATTCCTCAAGCTTATACCCTAGTATTTGTCCTTTATATATGATGGTTTTACTACAAAGAGAGCATACATAAAAATGATCTGTATAGGGCTTCTGGGCACTCCTCACCTCTTGTTGCGCTCGTTTTCGTACAACTAAGAGCTTCTGTTCAAACAGGGCTTTGCTTTGCCCTTTTCGAGCAAGGAAAAACTGTGCCACCACAGGTCTAGTTGCCTTTGCAGATTCACCACATCCAGCCTCATCTATGGGTACTTCCCTCCAGCCCAACAGGTTTTGCTTTTCCTCTCTGATGACTCTTTCAATCACGCCTTCGCAAAAGAGTCTGGCATTTGGATCTCTAGGTAAAAAAATCATACCCACAGCATAGTCTCCAGGATCAGGTAAGTCTATATTCAATGCTTCAACCTCTTCCTTAAAAAAATCCTGGGGAATCTGAATCAAAATACCCGATCCGTCACCAGTGGTGGCATCTGCTCCTACTGCACCTCTATGCTTGAGACTCTTTAATATTTGTAGTCCTTGTTTTAAAATTTCATGGTTTTGATGCCCTTTTATATGTGCAATAAACCCAAGTCCACAGCTATCTTTTTCCATACTAGGATCATACAATCCTTGTTTTTCAGGTAATTCAAATCTTTTCATTTATGTTTTCCTCCTTAGTAGATAGTATTAATTCACTCACTCACTCTCTTATCTTCATATAAAGACTAGTAATTGAATTAAATTATATTAACTAATTCATTTTTCTAAATTTTCTTTCAATTTGGTTTAAGTAATATTCTATCATAATTATTCATTGCATTCAATATTTTTTTGTGATTTTTTTGTGATTTTTTAATATAAATTAGATTAAACTCCAGCTAATTCAATGAAAACGTTGCCATTCGATCAAGTCCAACTAAAGTGTATATTTATACTGTTTGCATGAATTATAATTCATATAAGCTCATCTATATTTTCAATCTAAAAATCATCAGCATCTTTTTTTTCCTAGATGACAGATTTCATTTTTCCTATTTCATAACCTAATATTCTTGTGGTGACACCTTTTTTTCTTTATTTAATGCTCTTCTGCTCATTTAAAATGAGATTTATTAAATTTTTAATTGCTTTATACCATCATCTTGTGTTAGAATCATATTTAAATAATTTCATAGAATTGGATGAAGATAATGGGATAAGATATTAAACCGTTATTGGACGAGCCTCTGGAGAGACTCATAGGAGCACCGAAGGGGAAAGCCATGTATTTTGGTCAAACTCTCAGGTAAAAGGACAGGGGATTTTTGTTTTAATGAATAAGTCATTATTTATGTTGCTTTTTTTGCAGCTCCAGTGGCGGTTTACTATTAAAACATAAAATCTTTATTCTCCAGAGACTAAATTATTCAGTTTAGTCTCTTTGTATTTTTTGCAATGTGATCCACCACTTATACTTAATCAAAGGAAGGGGAGGTTATTAAAATGAAAGCATTTATAACCGTTATCGGAAAGGACAAAATAGGCATTATTTATGGCATTTCTTCTGTACTTCAAAAAAGTAGCGTTAATATTTTAGATATAAACCAAACACTTTTGCAAGATACCTTTACAATGGTAATGCTTGTAGATTTACAAGAAATGAACATTGAATTCAAAGAATTAAAAGAAAAGCTACAAGATTCCGCTCATACAATAGGTGTGTCAGTTAGAATTCAACAAGAAGCTATATTTAATTCAATGCATGTTATTTAATACACAAGGAGATGAACAATATGATCAATTCACAGAACATAATGGAAACAATTAATATGATTGAAAAAGAAAAGCTTGATATTAGAACAATTACAATGGGGATATCACTTTTAGATTGTTGTAGTAGCGATGGTAAAAAGTCTAGAACTAAAATCTATGATAAAATCACAAGACTTGCTGAAAATTTAGTCAATGTTGGAGATATGATTGAAACAGAATATGGCATTCCAATTATTAATAAAAGGATATCCATCACGCCAATTGCTCATATTGCACAATCTTGTGGTGATCATGATTATGTGGAATTTGCTAAAACCTTGGATCAAGCAGCAAAAGCTGTTGGTATCAACTTCATTGGTGGTTTTTCAGCCCTTGTACAAAAAGGGTATACCAAGGGAGATAAAATACTAATTGACTCAATTCCCGAAGCATTGGCTACTACAGAAAGAGTTTGCTCATCTGTCAATATTGGTTGTACAAAATCCGGCATTAATATGGATGCGGTTAGAGATATGGGAGAAATTATCAAGAGAACAGCTTATTTAACAAGGGATCAAGATAGCTTAGGATGTGCAAAACTTGTGGTTTTTGCCAATGCCGTAGAAGATAACCCTTTCATGGCTGGTGCTTTTCACGGTGTCGGTGAAGGCGAATGTGTTATCAATGTTGGCGTAAGTGGTCCTGGGGTTATCAAATCATCCATTGAAAATTTAAAAGGAGAAAGCTTCGATGTGATAGCTGAAGCAATTAAAAAGACAGCTTTCAAAATCACACGTATTGGTCAACTTGTAGCCAATGAAGCTTCCACTAGACTTGGCGTACCCTTTGGAATAGTAGATCTGTCCCTAGCTCCTACTCCTGCAGTTGGTGATAGTGTGGCACGAATTTTAGAGGAAATGGGTCTTGAAAGTTGTGGCTGCCATGGAACAACTGCTGCTCTAGCCCTCCTCAATGATGCCGTAAAAAAAGGTGGTGTCATGGCATCCTCACATGTGGGTGGTTTAAGCGGTGCTTTCATTCCAGTAAGTGAAGATGAGGGAATGATCAATGCAATAAAAGCAGGTTCATTAAACCTAGAAAAATTAGAAGCCATGACATGCGTATGCTCTGTTGGTCTAGATATGATTGCAATTCCTGGAGATACCCCTGCATCGACTATCTCTGGAATTATAGCTGATGAGGCTGCCATTGGTGTGGTCAATAATAAGACCACCGCCGTTAGAATCATCCCTGTACATGGTAAAGTCCTTGGGGACGAAGCTGTATTTGGAGGATTATTAGGAAGGGCTCCAATCATGGCTGTCAGCAAGTTTTCAAGCGCAGATTTTATTAATCGAGGAGGTAGAATTCCAGCGCCTATCCACAGTTTTAAAAATTAATTCAGCTTAATTTCTACCATACAGTCAACTCACAATAAAAGCACCAAAATAAAAGAACGAGAAACCTACATCAAACCAGGTTTCTCTTCTTTATTTATGGATTAAGACATCTCAAATAAAGTAACTAAAGACAATCCTTTACTCCATAATCAAATCCTTGATATCAGCCCCCGGTGGAACCATGGGTAATACCAGTTCATCTCGATCAATTTCACAGTTGATGACCACTGGTCCCTTGATTGCCATGGCTTTTTTCAAGACATCCTCTACCTCTTCATTTTTGGTAATATTAAATCCTGTGGCCCCATAGGCCTCTGCAAGTTTAACAATATCTGTTTTTCGATCTAAAGTTGTATTAGAAAACCGTTTTCCATAAAACATTCCCTGCCATTGCCTTACCATGCCTAGTACATGATTGTTAAGCACAATGACTCTAATGGGTAAATTATAGTGTACTGCAGTGGCTAGCTCATTGCAATTCATATAAAAGCAACCGTCTCCAGCTATATTAAATAATTGTCGCTCAGGCAATCCGATCTGCGCACCAATACAGGCTCCCAAGCCAAAGCCCATTGTTCCCAGTCCCCCAGAGGTAATAAAGGAGCGTGGTTGTGTAAACTTGTAAAATAGTGCTGTCCAAATTTGGTTTTGCCCAACCTCCGTAGTAATAACCGCATCCTCCGCTGCCAATTCTTTCACTTTTTCAATGACAAATTGAGGTTTTAGGGTTGTGTTTTTTTCATAGGTCAGGGGATAATCCCTTTGCCAAGCCTTAATTTTCTCAGTCCATTCTTTTCTCTCTTGTTTTTCTAGCCGAGGGTTTAAATCTTTTAATACCTCCGTAATGGTTCCAATAATTGAATAATGAGTTCGAATATTTTTATTGACCTCAGCAGGATCAATATCAATCTGTAATATTTTTGCCCCTGGAGCAAAGCCTTCCACCTTTCCAATGGCCCTATCACTGAATCGAGCCCCAACTGCAATAATCAAATCGCATTCTGTGGCAGCCATGTTTGAGGCCTTGGTGCCATGCATTCCCAATAGACCTGTGAAAAGCTCATGGGTAGAGGGAAATCCCCCTAAGCCCATCATGGTAGAAGCCACCGGAGCTTGCACTTTATCAACAAAGTCTTTAAATGCTTCCGCAGCTCCAGAGCGGACAACGCCACCCCCCATATAGATGAGGGGTCTTTTAGCTGTCTTAATCATTTGAATTGCACTTAATAAATCTTCCTCTGGTATAGGTGCTGACACGGTCTCGATTGGTCGGGGAGCCTCATAGATATACTCAGCCACTTGCGCTGTGATATCCTTAGGCACATCCACCAATACCGGTCCTGGCCTTCCTTCCTGGGCAATATAAAAAGCCTTTCTAAGGGTAGACGCTAATTCATTGATATCCTTAACAATATAATTATGCTTTGTAATGGGCATGGTAATACCAACAATATCGACTTCCTGAAAGCTATCTCTCCCCAGTAAGGCCAAGGGTACATTGGCGGTGATGGCCACCATAGGAACGGAATCCATATAGGCTGTGGCAATGCCTGTTACCAAATTAGTAGCTCCAGGTCCTGATGTAGCAAGGCATACCCCCACTTTTCCAGTGGCTCTGGCATAACCATCAGCTGCATGGGCTGCTCCCTGTTCATGGGCCGTCAAATAATGATTGATCTGATCCTGATATTTATATAGGGCATCGTAGATATTGAGTATTGCACCTCCTGGATAACCAAATACAGTGTCAACACCTTGCTCTATCAAACATTCTGCTATGATTTCACCACCTGTTCGTTGCATATTACCCGCCTCCTTATGTTATCTCAATATAGCCCCGGTACTGGCTGAAGTCACTAATCTTGCATATCTAGCTAAATAACCCTTTTTAATCTTCGGCTCTGGGGTCTGCCACCGTTGTTTTCGTTTTGTCAGCTCTTCTTCACTGACCAATAGTTCAATCTTTCCCTTTGTAATATCGAAGGAAATGAAATCTCCCTCCTCTACCAAGCCAATAGGACCACCCTCTGCCGCTTCTGGTGACACATGACCAATGGAAGCCCCTCTGGTAGCACCACTAAATCGCCCATCAGTAATCAGTGCAACACTTTTGTCTAATCCCATTCCTGCTAATGTTGATGTCGGTGCAAGCATTTCTCTCATCCCTGGTCCCCCTTTAGGACCTTCATAACGGATCACTACTACATCACCAGGCTTAATTTCTCCTCCTAAAATTCCTGCAATTACCTCTTCTTCAGACTCAAATACCCTGGCAGGACCTTTATGGGTCAGCATTTCTTTTGCAACAGCCGAACGTTTTACCACACAACCATCCGGTGCTAAATTCCCCTTTAATACTGCAATACCTCCGGTTTCATTATATGGATTCTCAACAGTTCTGATGACTTCATCATTAAGGTTTTGTGCTTGTGAAATATTTTCTGCCACGGTTTTTCCTGTTACAGTTAATAAGTCCAGCTGGATTAAGTCTTTTTTAGCAAGCTCCTTTATGACTGCCTGAACCCCTCCTGCAAAGTATAGGTCTTCTATGTGATGCTGTCCCGCAGGAGCTAATTTACATAGGTTAGGTGTTCTTTCACTGATTAAATTGGCTGCTTCAAGATTTAACACCACCCCAGCCTCATGTGCAATAGCTGGTAGATGTAGCATACTGTTGGTGCTACACCCCAGTGCCATGTCCACAGTTAATGCATTTTCAAATGCTTTCTCCGTCATAATATCTTGAGGGCGAATATTTTTCTCTAAAAGTGCCATCACTTCCATCCCTGCTTTTTTAGCTAATCTGATCCGCTCAGCGTAGACTGCTGGTATGGTTCCATTTCCAGGTAGCCCCATTCCTAATGCCTCGGTTAAGCAATTCATACTATTGGCAGTATACATCCCTGCACAGGAGCCACAGCTGGGACAAGCCTTTTCCTCATATTCATAGAGCTCATCCTCTGTCATTTTCCCTGCTTTGACAGCTCCAACAGCTTCAAAGACATTGGAAAGGCTAACGGACTTGCCCTGTACCTTTCCTGCCATCATTGGCCCTCCACTGATAACCACTGTTGGAATATTGACCCTAGCCGCAGCCATCAGCATTCCCGGTACCACCTTATCACAATTGGGAATCATGACTAAGGCATCAAATCCATGGGCAATTGCCACTGTTTCAATTGAGTCAGCAATTAATTCCCGAGAGGCCAAGGAATACTTCATCCCCACATGGCCCATGGCAATCCCATCACAGACACCAATCGTCGACACTTCAGCCGGGGTTCCTCCCCTTAATCTTACCCCAGCCTTAACAGCATCTGCAATCTTGTCTAAATATATATGTCCTGGTATAATTTCATTTTGTGAGTTAATCACACCAATGAGAGGTGCTCTTATTTCTTCATCTGTGTATCCCATTGCTTTAAATAAGGATCGATGGGGTGCACGTTCAATGCCTTCCCTTGCTCCATTGGTTTTCATATCCTTCACTCCTTCGCTGCCTAAAATGATGTCATCTATTTTTTGGATTGCTTACTCCAGCTCATCATATCTCTCAATTCTTTACCGACTACTTCAACTTGGTGACTTTGCTCCATTCTTCTTCTTGCAGTGAAGGCTGGTCGATTGGCCTTATTCTCTAAAATCCAGTTCCTTGCAAATGTGCCATCCTGAACTTCGTGAAGTACCTTCTTCATTTCCTTCTTTGTTTCATCAGTAATGATTCGCTTTCCAACAGAGTAGTCTCCATATTCTGCTGTGTCACTAATGGATTGTCGCATATTGCCCAAACCACCCTCTACCACCATATCAATGATCAGCTTCATTTCATGAACGCACTCGAAGTATGCACTTTCAGGCTCATAGCCCGCTTCAACCAATACTTCAAATCCAACCTTCATCAGTTCAGTAACCCCACCACAGAGTACCGCTTGCTCACCAAACAAATCAGTTTCAGTTTCTTCTTTAAATGTTGTTTTCAATACGCCTGCCCTTGCGCCACCGATTCCTGCTGCATAGGCTAATGCCACATCCATGGTGTTTCCAGTTGCATCCTGGTAAACTGAAACTAAGCAAGGAACGCCTTTTCCTTCTTGGTATTGACTTCTAACCGTATGACCCGGTCCTTTAGGTGCTACCATAAAAACATTAACATCTTCAGATGGAACAATCTGTCCATAATGAATATTGAATCCATGGGCGAACATTAAATATTTTCCAGCAGTCAAATTTGGCTTAATACTTTCTTCATAAACCTGTACCTGTTTTTCATCGTTCACTAGGATGACAACTACATCTGCCTCCGCCGCTGCATCAGATGCCACAGCCACCTTCAAACCTTCTGCCTCTGCTCGTTCCCATGATTTACTACCTTCATACAATCCAACCACAACATCAACACCAGAGTTTTTTAGATTTAAAGCATGGGCATGACCTTGACTTCCATATCCTATGATTGCTACTTTTTTCCCTTTCAATACCTCTAAATTACAGTCCTTTTCATAATATAACTTTGCCATTTTCATCTTCCTCCTATTGGTTAATTTATTATTATATTAAAATTCTAAACAATTTTAAATGTTAGAATATTAAAATCTAATTCACATGACCTAGGGCCATCACCCCTGTACGAGCCATCTCTTTGATTCCATGCTTTGTCATTAAATCAATAAAAGTATCCACCTTCTGTTGATCTCCTGTCATTTCTACTGTTAGATATTCTGTGGCGACACTAATGATTTTCCCTTTATAAGCCTCTAATTGTTCAAGAATTGATGTTCTGTCTTTCTCTTCAGCCTTTATTTTAATCAATACCATTTCTCTATAATCAGATTCCTCATGCTTTAGTTCCTCAATTTGTCTCACATCAACCAGCTTGCTGAGTTGCTTCGTAATTTGATCAAAAAACTGGTGATCCCCAGTAAATACAACGGTCATTCTAGAGAGCTCAGGATTTTCAGTTTCTCCAAAGGAAAAGCTATCAATGTGATATCCTCTCTTACTAAATAACCCTGCCACTCTATTTAATACACCATCATGCTTTTCTACTAAAATTGATACCACATGCCGTTCCATACCATTCACTCCTTCTTTTTTGTTATTTTCTTATTTATGGGTAAATAAAAAACCCCGCCTCTGCATAATACTGCCTTTGCAGGGACGAGGATTATCTCCACGCGTTACCACCCTAATTGTCTCTATAAAAAAAGACCACTCTGTCAGGTTCTATCAAACCCTTTGTCTGTAACGGGACGTCCCGTTTACCCTTACTAGTACCCTTGGGCTACTTTCAAGGTAACTGCTCAGGAGTGATTTGTATTCTACCACAGTACTGGTTCACAGCGACCACCAGCTCTCTGAAACTGTTTTGGTAAAAAACCATTCTCCCTCATAACATTTTGTTTATCGTTTTTTATTTTGCTTTGATTTATTTTTTATATTGTATTCTATACTAACAGGAAATTTCTCTGCCGTCAATATGTTTTTTTAATTATTTTTATTTTCTGTTAATTATATTTTTACTCATTACTATTTGTTATTATTTATTTAGAATTTTCAAATTATATGTTGACAAACAAATAAAATCCTGATATGATTTTCAACAATTACATAATTCATATAAGCAATGAAGGAGATCCGTATTTATAAAAACAGTCCCAGAGAGTCGGTGATTTGCTGAAAGCCGATACTGTTGATAAATAACCAATCACTCCTGAGCTGTATCTTTGAACATTCTAAAGAAGTAATCTTCTTTGGCTATTAAAAGATACCGACTAGTCTCGTTATAGACTTAGGTTTGTTGGAACTGAAATAGAGGTACTCAATTTACTTTGAGTACAATCAAGGTGGTACCGCGGGTAATGCTCGCCCTTGAAAGATTATTCTTTCAAGGGCGGGCTTTTTTGTATTTTTAAGCACTTGTAATTTTCAACAAAGAGGAGTTGAAAATTGAGTGCGCCATGAGTCGGTGCGATAGCACCAGACGAATTTTAACCTATCTTAACCATATAAAACGAGGAGGAAATAACATGTCATATCTTAATCAAAATCCATTACCCCAGCTCCAACCACTCACAGCCTCTCTTGATTTTCAGGAGGCAAAAAAACGCCTGTCAGGTGTTTTGAAGGAAACCAAATTAATATACAGTCCTGTTTTCAGTCAGGAGTTTTGTAATGAGGTGTATATTAAGCCTGAAAATTTACAAATCACTGGTTCTTTTAAAATTCGTGGCGCCTACAATAAGATTGCCAAGCTCACATTAAAGCAAAAGCAAGATGGATTAATCGCTTCATCTGCAGGAAATCATGCACAGGGAGTTGCCTATGCAGCAAAAGAGCTTGGTGTTGAAGCAACAATCGTAATGCCCAACACAGCCCCCCTTGTGAAAGTTGAGGCGACAAAAAGTTATGGTGCCAACGTCGTCCTCTGGGGAGATTGTTATGATGAAGCCTACGCAAAGGCCTGTCAGTTACAAAAGAAATACGGCTATACATTTATTCATCCCTTTGATGATCTTGATGTCATAGAGGGCCAAGGAACCTTAGCCCTAGAAATACTTGAAGAGCTACCGGATGCAGATTGTCTATTAGTTCCTATTGGTGGTGGCGGTTTGATAAGTGGTATCGCCGCTGCTGCAAAAGCAATCAATCCTAACATCAAAATCATTGGTGTGGAGCCCGAGGGTGCTAAGGCAATGAAGGTTTCTGTAGACTGCAATAAACTGACCCACCTAGATTCGGTTCATACCATTGCCGATGGTGTGGCAGTTCAAAAACCTGGTGATTTAACCTTTCCAATCATTCAAGATCTTGTAGACGAGATCATCACCGTTTCAGATTTAGATATTATGGAGGCCTTTATACTTCTTTTAGAAAAACATAAATTGGTGGGAGAAAATTCTGGCGTCTTGTCTCTGGCAGGGCTTAAAAAAATCCAGGAGACCTATAAAAAAGTCGTCTGTATCGTCAGTGGTGGCAATATAGATGTACTCACAATATCCTCTCAGGTTAATCGTGGACTTGTATCACGAGGACGTACTTTCTGCTTTACCGTAGCACTTCCTGATAAACCAGGAGAGCTTTTAAAGGTTTCAGAAATCCTAACTCGGCTTAATGGAAATGTCATCAAGTTAGATCACAATCAGTTTAAAAATCTTGATCGTTTCATGGAGGTGGAACTTGAGGTCACTGTTGAAACCAACGGTCATCAACATATCAATCAAATTACCACCGAACTAAATAAAGCGGGATACAACATTTTAAAAGTCTATTAGAGCAATTTATAAGAGAAGCCGTACTGTGATCACAGTACGGCTTCTCTTATATTTAAGTGCGCTGTAAAACGATACCATAACATAACATAGACAAATTATATGTAACCATTCATTCCCCTACTGCATAAATTACTATTGAGAAAAAGGAGATTCAAGACGCAGTAAGGAGCACCATTTAATAAATCAAGAAATTCTTCATGACTCCAAATTCTCAACGAATCCTATGGCTCAGTGAAAAAAAATCATATCATTAGTCATCTTTAGTCATAGCGTAGTTACAATCAATATTCACTTAAGGAGGTAGCGTATGTATATGAGTAGTAGTCGATCACGTCAATTCTATTCACATAAATTAGGTGTATTACCCTCTCCAGACACAGAACAGCAGGCACATCATACAGGATATACACCTAAACCTTGTCCACCTAAACCTTGTCCGCCTTGTCCTCCAGGGCCTCCAGGACCTCCAGGACCTACTGGGCCTCAAGGACCTCAAGGTATCCCTGGTGCAGTTGGACCCCAAGGGCCCATTGGACCTATTGGACCTGAAGGACCCCAAGGACCTCAGGGTATCCCTGGTGCTGTCGGACCTCAAGGGCCTATTGGACCTCAAGGACCGCAAGGTATCCCTGGTGCTACTGGGCCTCAAGGACCTCAAGGTGTTCCTGGACCAATTGGATCTCAGGGACCAATAGGGCCACAAGGACCGATCGGTGCACAAGGGCCTATTGGACCTCAAGGACCTCAAGGTGTTCCTGGTGCCACTGGACCTCAAGGACCTGTTGGCGCTACTGGACCTCAAGGACCTCAAGGTGTTCCTGGTACCACTGGACCACAAGGACCTGCTGGACCGCAAGGACCTCAAGGTGTTCCTGGTACTACTGGACCTCAAGGACCTGTTGGACCTCAAGGTATACCCGGTGCCACTGGACCCGAAGGACCTACTGGACCTCAAGGGCCTATTGGACCTGTTGGACCTACTGGGGCCACTGGGGCTACTGGACCTATCGGACCTATCGGACCTATCGGACCTATCGGACCTATCGGACCTGTTGGACCTACTGGACCTATCGGACCTATCGGACCTATTGGACCTACTGGACCTATCGGACCTGTTGGACCTACTGGACCTATCGGACCTATCGGACCTACTGGACCTATCGGACCTGTTGGACCTACTGGACCTATCGGACCTATCGGACCTATCGGACCTATCGGACCTATCGGACCTACTGGGCCTACTGGGCCTATCGGACCTCTTGGACCTATCGGACCTCTTGGACCTACTGGACCTCAAGGGCCTATTGGACCTACTGGACCTGTTGGACCTATCGGACCTACTGGACCTCAAGGACTATCTGCATATGCCTATATCTATAATGTAGTCGCTCAAACAGTTCCAGTAGAAGCAGATGTCACATTTAGTAATAATGGTGTGGTAAGCGGAAATATTACCCATGTACCAGGAACTGCTGCAATTATTCTTGGTACTGCTGGTGATTATTCAGTATGGTTCTATGCTTCAACCTTAGAACCAAGTCAATTTACACTATTCCAAAATGGCCTTCCTGTTCCTGGCGCCACCTATGGTGTTGAAGCTGGCACATCCCCTAACCCGGGTTGGGTCATCATTAGTGCTTCCGCTGGTGACGTGTTAACAGTTCGAAATCACACCAGTGAAGTCCCTGTTATTTTAGAAACATTTGCAGGGGGCACACAGGTCACTACCAATGCATCTATCCTCATTCAAAAGATAGATAGTTAGATAAAGTAAGCCAAGAGAAAAGGATATCAACCGATATAAGAAGGAACGACAAGTGGTTTTGCATCTTAACATTACAGCAGGGTGATGTCCAATACCCTGCTGTAATTTATCTATAATTTAAAATTGTATATCAAGACTATAAATTTTTTTGAGGTGGTTATGTGATTACCATTAGTCTATGTATGATTGTCAAAAACGAAGAAAAAGTAATTACTAGATGTCTTGAGTCAATTAAAGATATTGTTGATGAAATCATTATAGTAGATACAGGATCTACTGATCATACAAAAGCAGTTGTTCAAAGATACACCAACAAAGTATTTAATTTTAAATGGATTGATAATTTTTCAATTGCCAGGAATTACGCATATTCTAAGGCAACTATGGATTACATTCTGTGGTTAGACGCAGATGATGTCGTCCTGGAGACAGATCGGATGATGCTTAGACAATTAAAACAGGATTTAGATCCATCAATAGATGTTGTTATGATGAAATATAATGTAGGTTTTGATGAACAGGGTCACACCACACTGTCTTATTTTAGAGAGCGATTAACAAAACGAGCAAACAATTATCAATGGCATGAACCAGTACATGAGTATTTAGCAATTGATGGAAAAATCATCAATTCCGACATTTGTATCACCCATCAAAAAGAATACAATTCCAGTCCAGATAGAAACTTATCCATATATGAAAAAGTTCTTTCAAGAGAAGGTCCCCTAAGTACTAGAGGTCATTATTATTACGCAAGAGAGTTATACTATCATGAGAGGTATGATGATGCAATCATATATTTCAATCGCTTTCTAGATTCTGAAACAGGTTGGATCGAGGATAAAATATGTGCTTGTTATCACCTATCACTCTGTTATCAATATAAAAATCAAAAAGAAAATATGCTTCAAACTTTACTCCGAAGCTTTAGTTACGATGAACCACGGGCTGAAATTTGCTGTCTTTTAGGCTCTACTGCCATGGAAGACGCTAATTATCACAAAGCTATTTTATGGCATCAATTAGCGACCCAAGTGCAAAAACCCCAGCACACCTGGGGGTTTATGCTCCATGATTATTGGGGTTATATTCCAAACCTGCAGCTATGCCTCTGCTTTTACAAATTAGGAAAAATAAAAGAAGCCATTTACTATAATAATAAAGCCGCAGAATATAAACCTGAGGATTCTGCCGTCGTACAAAACAAGCGTTATTTTTCCTCCCTTACGAAGAGAGACATCAATTAGCCGGAAGCTTTTCTGATCTAAAAGTCATGGTGTGCTTCCGGTAGTCACTATAATAGATTGGTCTATTAAGTAGATTCAGCTTTTATCATGCTGTGTCTACTTTTTTATGCTGGCTACAGTAGTGAAGCTAAAAATACTAGCTATGCTTCTTTCTTTTGAAAAACCTTATATAAGACTGAAATGCCTCTTTCAAAATCACTATTCTCAATTCCTACAATGATATTAAGCTCACTTGACCCTTGGGTAATCATCCGTACATTGATCCCTTCCTTTGCCAGGGCACCAAATACTTTTGCAGAAATACCTTTTGTTTTAATCATTCCTCTTCCTACAACAGCAATCAAAGCCATATTTGGATACGCAACAATTGAATCTGGATTCGTTTGCACCCTGATTTCATTGATCACTTTCTGGATATTATTTTTAAGCCCCTTATCAGAAATGACCAATGAAATAGAATCAATACTTGACGGCATATGTTCAGCAGAAATTCCATTAGCTTCTAGGATAGTCAGTAGCTTGTGGATAAATCCCTTCTCTGCGTTCATAAGCATTTTTTCTATAGCAATGACAGTAAAATCCTTTTTTCCTGCAATACCAGTAATTGTTCTTGTATAATTAACCGGAGACAGATCATCAACAATCAATGTCCCAACATCCTCTGGTGCATTGGTATTTTTGATTCGAATGGGTATGCTTTCTCTTTTAACAGGAAAAATTGCTTCTTCATGCAAAACCGATGCCCCCATATAGGAAAGTTCTCGCAGCTCCCTATAGGTAATCTTTTTGATATACTGGGGATTCTCTACAATACGGGGATCTGCCATACAAAATCCAGAAACATCCGTCCAATTTTCATATAAATGAGCTCCTACTCCCCTAGCAATAATAGCACCAGTTACATCTGATCCACCCCTAGAAAATGTCTTGATTTGACCACTCTCCATTGCCCCATAAAAGCCTGGTATCACCGCTTTTTCAATGGATTTCAGTGTCTGATTCACTCTTTTTTGTGTGGCTTCTGAATCAAATTGTCCATTTTCACTAAAAATAATTAATTCCGATGCATCAATAAATTCATACTTTAATAGACTTGCTAAAATCAAGCCATTTAAATATTCTCCACGACTTGCAGCATAATCAGCTGAGGCACCGGCGGTAATGTTATCCTTAATCTCATTAAGTATGGTCTTCATATCCAAAGTAAGCCCTAGCTCTAAGCAAATGTCTATATACCTTTTTTCAATAATTTTATATACCTCATCAAAGGGCACCCCTTGCTCCACATGTTGCTGACACAGATACAAAAGGTCCGTCATCTTATAATCTTTTTCATGGCGCTTTCCTGGTGCAGAAGGAACAATATACCTTCTATTTTTATTGGATAATACAATCTCTTTTACCTTATTAAATTGCTTGCTATCAGCTAATGAACTTCCACCAAATTTAGAAACAATGACCTTACTCATTTTACTTCCCCCTTTATAGCTTTGAATTATCAATACAAAAAAGCACCCACCCTGAGCAGGACGGGACCTTGTGGTATTCGCTATTGTTTAATATTTTTACAATTTTATAACTTTTCTATCTATTTGTCAACACCACTTTTCTATCATATCCATAAGTGTTGTTGTATTACTTATCTATAATAGACCTGTTTGATTTTTCACTCCACAAAAATAAAGACCACATCAAATGCGGTCTTTACCATAGGACAATCATAGGACTCCATTCCTTATTCACCTCAAGAATGAATTTTTATTTATACTCAATGTATTTTTATACATCTTCCATGTATTTTTACTCATATTTTATCTATTCTTATCTCTCCTAAGGTTTCTCTAAAAAATACAGCATCAATGTCACTGCTAGGAGATCTGCTGATCCTCCTGGACTGATATTTCCCTCAATGAATTGTTTATCTGTTTCTACAATTTTCTTTCGACCTTCCTCTGTGAACATGCCACCCACGGAAAGTATGTCTTTGGCTATTGTCTTTACTTCTTTCAGAGTGGTTAGATCATGTCTTCCTAGCACATTGCTATCCTCGGTGACTTCCATTAAATGAAATAGTACCTGTACTAGAATATCATTTGTCTTCTGGTTACCCTTCATAAGCTCTCGTAATATGGGCAGGGAGTAAGTGCGTACCGTATTAAATCCTGACTCCACTTCTCCTCTAATGCCTTTGACTCCATGATTTTTAAAGAGCCTTTCCCCATAGGTTAAGTCTGTCCTATGGTGCTTTATGTCCTCTAGCTCTTTCTTTGAAATGCCTTCTGTCATCGCCTTTATTTTATGACAAATCTCATCTATATTCATTTGTTGACTTTGTCTCTCTCTATACTGCACTCCCGCAGCAGCTGAAATAATGCCTAAGGAAAAAATCAGTCCTTTATGGGTATTTACCCCTTTAGTTGCAGCAAACATTTTATTTTCTCCTGCAATGCCTATGGGTCTAATCATCTCTAATAACTCTTGGCTATTTCTTTTACCAAAGTTAAATCCAGCCAAAGCACATTGGTGAAATGTATGGACTAAGGAACCACTGCTCTCCAAAAACAGATAAAAATCCATGTCTTGATGGGCACCTGAATTATGGCGGTCCACAAGACCCGGCTTAGGTGTCGCCGATACTTCAAAGAGCATTGATTTTAGGGCTAATTCACTGATATATTCACAGACATTGAATTCACTAGACACTATTTTTTCCTTCATTGTAAAAAACTCCTTAAAATGTATTCATAAGTTGCGTCACGGTTTTAAATGCTTCCGAATCTAATTGTCTATCTCTTTAGTTTTTTATCTTCTTCACAGTGTCAATCACTGTACCGTCTCGATATTCAATCACAGCCACCAGCTGATCATCTAATTCAATTTTTTCTGGCACCCCTGTCATTGCTTCAGCCATTTCCTTCAATGCCTCGATAGACAAAATGGGTAGATTTGTTTTTTCTAGTTTTTTCATTAAGTCTAGACGATTGGGATTGACAGCGATGCCTCTCTCAGTCACCAATACATCAATGGTTTCTCCAGGTGTGGTAACAGTTGTCACATGATCCACAACAATGGGAAGTCTTCCCTTGACTAGCTGTGTCACAACAATGGCTAGCTTCGCTCCTGCAGCTGTGTCACTGTGTCCACCTGATCCACCCATGATCATGCCACTAGATCCCGTTGTCACATTGGCATTAAATCCTGTATCGATCTCCGTTGCTCCTAAAATCATTACATCAAGATTATTCACAACAGCGCCTTTATTATGGGGATTGCCGTACATGGAAGCTGACATATTTTGATGTCTTTGATTTTGTCGATAGGACTCCACTGCCCTTAGATCAAAACATTGCACATCTAAGAGGGATTCAAATAGTCCTTCCTTAAACATATCTACCATATAGCCTGTAATCCCACCAGCTGCAAAGCTTCCTCTTATCTCTTTTTGCTGCATTAATTTTTTCACATAGGATGCCACCGCTAGGGATGTGCCTCCCGCTCCAGTTTGAAATGAAAAGCCATCCTCTAAAAGTCCTGATGCTTCAATAACCTGAGAGGTCATCTTTGCTATTTTCAACCCCACAGGGTCATTGGTAATTTTTGTTGTACCGGATACAATCCCCTTTGGGTCTCCAATGCTGTCTACCTGCACCACATAATCAATATGCTCTTGGGTGATTTCCATTGGACAGGCTGGATAGGCTACTAAGTTATCGGTTATGGCCACAACTTTTTCAGCATACATGGCATCAGGAACCGCATATCCTAATGTACCACATGCAGATTTTCCCTCTACACCATTGATATTCCCATAGGTGTCACAGGTGGGTGCTGCAATAAAGGCAATATCAATCAAGAGATCTCCCGATTCAATGGCCCGTGCTCTTCCTCCATGGGTATGCATCACCGCAGGATACTTCAATAGGCCCCTTGAAACCGCCTCTGCCACAGGTCCTGACATATAATTTGCATAAAGCCCTGTTACCATGCCACTTTTCATATGCTCAACTAAGGGAGCATGCATTGGGAATATGGAACTGGCCGCCACTTTTATATCCTTGACACCGATCTTTTTCAGTTCCGCTAATACCATATTAAGCACGTGGTCCCCATTTCGCAAATGATGATGAAATGAAACCGTCATACCATCTTTGATTTCACATTTTTCAATGACCTCATGAATGGATGCTACGACCTTTTTTTCTCCAGGTACGGCGCTCTCCAGCTTAACAGCCTTTTTCTGCACCACTCCTAGACTTGCCAAGGCACCTTTAAACGGCCTCACTGTTCCATATCCTTGAATATATTCTGGCATTTCTCTACCAAGTATATTTTTCAAATTGACCACTCCTTTACATCAAACCTGTACGCTTTGCTTTTTGAATCACATTTTCTGCTCTAGCGATAATCGGTGCATCAATCATTTTACCGTCCATAGAAAACACACCCTTACCCTCTCGCTGTGCTTCTTCCATTGCCTCAATGACTCCTTGGGCATATCTGATTTCCTCCTGAGTAGGAGCAAAAATCTCATGGATTGTATCTACTTGTCTAGGGTTGATGGCAGCCTTCCCCGTCATCCCTAATGATTTGCATTTAGCAATATCCCTCTCGAACCCCTGACAGTCATTTAAATCCGCAAAGGGCGTGTCGATGGCATCAATTTTATGTGCTCTGCAGGCAGAAACAACTTTGGCTCTTGCATAAGAGATTTCTTCGCCTTCTGGTGTTCGCTGGATTCCAAGATCAGCCGTCAGATCCTCTCCACCCAACAAAATTCCGATTACCCGTTCAGAGGAGGTAATAATCTCATGTATGGTTTCAATTCCATAGGCACTTTCAACTAAAGGAAAAAGCTTGATGCTGTTCTTTTCAAATCCTTCTTCTGCTTCAATTTTCGTAAGCATTTCACAGACGGTCTTGACATCTGCTCTCGTTGCCTTTGTGACCATCAATGCATCAGGTTTCACCTTAGCTATTTCCGCCACATCACCTAATCCAAAACCAGAGGAAAGGGGATTAATTCTCACCACAACCTCAGAATCATAAAAATCGATGGTTTTAATGGCACTTCTAACCAGTATTCTAGCCGCATCTTTTTCAGAAATACTAACTGCATCCTCAAGATCTAAAATAATACTATCTGCCCCAAGAATGCCTGCATTTTGTAGCATACTGGGATTATTTCCTGGCATAAATAGCATTGTTCTTCTGAGCCTTTCCATTAAATCACCCCTTACATTCCTCTTTTGACTGCTGTTTCAACTCTTGCTTTTATGGTATAATCTAGGGCACCTCTGTCTTTAGCAATCATATGGATATTTTTAATCTCTAATTCCATTAATGTCTGTTCTATCACCTGTCTAATTTGCTTGCCAAACTGATCCATGACAATACTTTCAAGATCAATGATAATGCCCCCGTCATCCTTTGGCTGAACCATAATATAGATATCGTTTGATTCCATGGTTCCAGCCTTTGCTGCGGTTTTAATATTCATAACCTACACCTACCTTAGTGTTTTTAAATATTCTTCCTGGCCAATTTCATAATAGTTGTTTCCTTTCGCATCAATCACAACGATCAATGGAAGATCCTCCACATAAAGCTTTCTGATAGCCTCTGCCCCTAAGTCTTCATATGCTATGATTTCAGCTGATTTAACACATTTAGCCATGAGGGCTGATGCGCCACCGATGGCTGCAAAGTATACCGCTCCCTGTTGCTTTATTGCCGTTATCACTGATTCCCCCCGAAGTCCCTTTCCAATCATTCCCTTTAAACCCTGTTCCAAAAGTGCAGGGGTGTAGGAATCCATTCGATAACTGGTTGTGGGTCCTGCTGAACCGATGGGCTGTCCTTCTTTTGCTGGGGTGGGTCCCACATAATAAATCACTTGATCTTGAAGTTCAATGGGCAGGTCCTCACCTGCTTCTAGAAGATCCACCAATCTTTTATGGGCAGCATCTCGAGCTGTATAGATCATACCAGTCAATAAGACGCTGTCTCCTGCCTTTAAACTCTTGACCTTTTCTGCTGTCAGAGGCATGGTTATTTTTTTACTCATTTGATCTTACCTCCTATATATGGGCTTCACTATGTCTCGTTGCATGGCAGTTGATGTTCACCGCAACGGGTAATCCTGCTATATGGGTACCATAGGTCTCGATATTCACCGCAAGTGCTGTGGTTCTGCCCCCAAAGCCCTGGGGTCCGATTCCTAAATCATTTATTGCAACTAATAATTCTTCTTCTAATCTTTCATAAAGTGACTTCGGATTTCTTTCACTTGTAGACCTCAAAAGGGCCTTTTTTGCAAGAAAGGCTGCTTTATCAAATGTACCACCAATCCCGATCCCCACAACAATAGGGGGGCAAGGGTTAGGCCCCGCCTCCTTCACTACCTGTAGGACAAACTCCTTAATGCCTTCAACCCCATCAGCCGGTTTTAACATCTTCAGCTGACTCATATTCTCACTTCCAAATCCCTTGGGTGCAACCGTGACTTTAAAGCCATCCCCAGGAATAATCTCATAGTGAATCACAGCCGGTGTATTGTCCTTTGTGTTGATCCTTTCAATTGGATCCCCTACCACAGATTTTCTTAAATATCCCTCAGTATAGCCCTGACGTACCCCTTCATTGATTGCCTCTTCTAGACTCCCACCAATGACATGTACCTCTTGTCCTATTTCAATAAAGACTACGGCCATTCCTGTATCCTGACACATGGGCCTCTGTTCATTTTGAGCAATATCTGCATTCTCAATGAGTATATCAAGAATGTTTTCAGCCATAGGAAAATCTTCTCGTTCCTTTGCTTCTTTAAATCGATCTCTTATGTCTTGTCCAAGATAATAATTTGCATCGATACAGAGTTTTTTAACTGTTTCAATAATCTTTGAAACATGTAATTCTCTCATTACATCGCACTCCTCGTCATTTCTTGTACGGTTTCTGATAATAAGAGCTCCCGTCTCTTTGCTAAGGCAAGGACTCTATTCATTTCGTTATTCACAATCATAAAGCCTTCATCTACACCCATTCCTGGCTTTGCAAGGCATTGATCAGCACCACAAGCAATGGCGATATTTGTACATACCTGAGCAGATCTGTCTGTTTCATTGCAGGTACCACCGGAGTAGGCTCCCACACCCTTTTCCTTACAGTATAAAAGGGCCTCTACAATATTATTAATGCCACCAAGATCCGGAGTCTTGATTTGAACCATATCTGCAGCTTCTTCATCCACAAATAACTTAATGTCTTCCCAGGTGTTACACCATTCGTCTGCAACTAATTCAACAGCGATACCTTTTTCCTTCAATGTCACCCGTAACGCCTTTAGGGCCTTTACTTGCTCTTCTCTATTCTCAACATCCATAGGACCTTCTATTCTTAATTTAAATGGAGCAGCTGCTTTTTCAAGCTCTCCAAGATAACTGCTCATTTTTTCAACATCGTTATCAAAGGCGATACCGATTGTTCCATATACATCGATATGCATGATGAAGTCTTCTTGTTCACTGGCTCTTAGGGTCTCGATTCGATTCTTTAACCAGCCTATATATTCCTTGAGCTTACCACCGTCTCGACCCAGCTTCGTGTCCACATTATTGATTAAGGCATGAGGCAGAACATCGGCCCCCTTAATAATCATTTTATCTACATTGTTATATCGATCATCCCCACACTGGGTAAAAATAGGGATTCTTTTTAATGCTACATTTGTTTGATACTCTTCTTTGATTACCTCTGCCATGGTCATCCTTTTAACCTTAGCTGCTGCATCTAAAATCGCTTGGGTAATGCCATATCTAATGGCTGTGTGAAGTCGCTCACCCTTTACCATCATCCCGTCAAATTCCTCTGCAAGCGCTTTAAATCCTGTTACATCTCTTCCAATTAATCTTGGTGCGATGTGCTGCTCTATAATTGGTATAAAGTCATCTGCTAAAAATAATGGATCCCGTCCTCCGGCACCAGAGTATTGCACCGCTGCACAATCACCATATGCTGTTTGACCATCCTCTAAAATAAACATGATAGAGATAGATTCTCCCGCCTGTCTAACACTTGAAAACCCCTCTGTCACTGCCTCCCCTATATAGGTGAATCCATCCTGTTGGGCCCCTTGCTTGATGGCTCGCTGATCGTCAAAGTAAAATCCAGTTCTTCCTGATGAGCATACAATATCTATAATTTTCATTTTAATAATTCCTCCAGTTTTAATTTCGATTGTTATTGGTATCTGCTAATCGTTTTTACCTCCCATTTTTTTAGATGGGAGGTAATGAGTTCCTTACATTAAATTTTACTTGATTTCCGGTCTCCCCACAAGGGTCCCTTTTCCTACAGCATATATATCATCTACAACCATTTGGAAGCTCACTTCTCGTCCTTCTAGTTTGGCTCTTTCAGCTAATAGTTGATTATTGAAATCCTTTATTTCCTTGTTCATTGGAATATTTCCAAACTCTAAATATCTCACTGCGCCATTATTGTCTCTGGCTGGTAGAATCTTACCTGCATTGTAATTACTTGGAGCAAAGGGAATATCCATGACACCTGTTTCGAAGGCCTTAACAGCCCCTACCGCTAGGTCTCCATTTCCCAGTTCAAATACCTTGTCTAAAATACACTTTGTCTCTGCTTTTATCAGTTCCTTTTCCATTCCAAGATCCTTTGAAATTGAAAGTCGCTGTCCCTTAAGTAGGTTTAATGTCTGCTTTGTGGATCTGATTCCCTGTGCATTAGCTTCCATTGTTGGTATCCCCATGGCCTCATGTGGTGTCTTGACAATTACCTTTGTGGCGCCTGCCAATGCTGCTGTGGCTGCTCCCCATGAAATCACACCGAATGATTTTGCTTCATCTGCCGGAAATCCACCCATCCATTGATGCAGTACCGTTGTCAGATCGATCTCGTATCCATATTCCTTAAAGTATTCCGTTGCTTGTTCTTCCAGTGCTCTAATGGCAGCCACATCCTGGGTTAAGTTTCCGCATTGTCCATAGCCTAATGTTAGGTTTTTGACACCCTGCTCAGCCGCTAACAATCCTTCAATAATGGCCACTGCATTAGACATACTAGGTGGAACAAGGGTTCCTGTTAGGGGTCCAAATGGCTCTCTATTTATTTCAACACCCATCTCTTCATATAATCCTGTCACCCGGTCACAATATTGCCAATGACGTATGGTTTTCTCTAGACTAATGCTTTTTGCATAGGGAATATTATAAGAGATACCGCCACCTTCGTTTGACGTCCATCCACCTGCATGAATAATCTCTGTTAGTAATCTTGCATCTGGCGTACCATGTCTTGCCTGTAGTGGTAGCTCAACTGCGTCTAGGACTTTTCTACAATTGTGTACCCCATGATTGACAACAGGAAACCCATTGAGCATAGAGCGGTTTTCTCTCATGCTTTCATCGATGGCTGCTTGACCCTCTTGATATCTATTTTGTCTTGTATAACTATCAATTGTATTAGGCAGTAAATCTGCACCACCTTCATTTTGAAGGTATTGTAATAATTTAATATGCTCATCAACTAAGGCTACCCCTGCCCTTGGTTGTGCTAAGGTGATACCATCTGCCTTAGCCTTCCTCATTTTCAGCGCAAAGTTCTTATGCTTAGGGATCTGTTTTAAATAATCCACTGCCTCTTGTAAATCAACGTCTTTACCAGTAACCCAATGGGTCAGCACCTCTTTGCGTTCTTGGAAAAAACTTTCTTCACTCAACTTTTTATTCTTCAGTTCCATTTATTTTGTCCCCCTACTATAAATTCCTCAGGTATGATCTCAGTATTTCAATCGTTGGTTCTCTTTTATGAAACCTTTTTAAAGTCTTGCTTGTAGTGTGCCATTTCTTCTGCTTCTGCTAGATCCGTCTTCAAATCCGCTATTCCTGCGTCTGGTGAAGTTCCTGGGGCATACACTCGGTCAAATCCCATTTTTTCAAATCTTTCCTTTACAGAATCAAAGTCCTGCTTTCCTACCACAAGGTTTCCACCAGCATATAAAAGAATATCCTTTAGCCCTGCTTCTTCACACTTTTCTCTTAATCCTCGACAATCCATTTCTCCGTGTCCATAAAGAGAAGAGACAAGAATCGCTGCTGCATTTGTTTCAATTGCTGCGTTGATAAAATCCTCCTGTGCACTGAGGACCCCAATATTGATTACCTCAAAGCCACCCTGTGTAAATGCATAATCAAGCACCTTATTTCCTACCGCGTGACAATCTGCTCCAATAACACCAAGTACAATATTTGTTTTCATCATTAATCGCTCCCTTTTATAAGTGTCTTTTAATTTCGATAACCTTCGATATAATTGCTTTAACCGAGTACTGATCTAAAAAATAATCAAAGCCAATAACATCTTTCTTGCCTTTTACAAGCTGTCTTATGCTTTCTTTTCTTCCCGGTGACACAATGATCACATCCGATGCATCAATCACTTTTAACACTTCTTCTTCCTCTTGACTGACTGAACACATCATCTCAAGATTATCTAATCCAGCCGATTCTAATGCATATTGAACCTTAAATTGAAATTCCTTTGAAAGACAGATTTGACCAAACTTTGTTTTCTTGGGGTATTTTGCAATCTTGACGATTGTTTCCAGACTTGGATTGATGGCAACGCCACATACCTCCTTCTGTTGGTCCACAATCAAATTTTTCACTTGATTAATATGGTTAAATGTCGTAATAATGATTTGGGCTTCCTTCAATAACTGTTCATTTGTTTGATTTCTACTTTGAAGTTCAGCGATGGTCATTGGTAAGACATTGATATCTGTAATTTTACTTAACTCTTTAGCAAAATATCTTGCCTGTTCGATATTACATTCTACAAATAGGGCATTCATGTTTTTAATGACTGCTTCTTTTTCCTTGACTCTTTCCTTCACAATACTGATAAATTCCTTTGTATCAAAGCCTGTCTCAATGGCTTCTTCCAATGCTAAATCAATCATTCTAAAAACTTTATCCTTAATATTGTGCTGTTTCCATGTTTGTTCTTCTTCCCCAACAAATGTGCCCCTACCTTGATAGGAAACCAAAACACCTTCCCGCTCTAGCAGCTTATATGCCGAAGAAATTGTGTTTCTACTGACATTCATTTTTTGAGATAATTCTCTTTCAGTTGGAAGCTTATCACCTATCTTTAGGGTACCGTCTTTGATGTCATCCATGATGGTGTTTTTGATTTGTATGTAAATAGGTACACCACTTTGCTTATCTATTTTCATCGATAGGATTCCACCTCTTTTTATCAATTGGCACAATGGACTAGTCCATTAACTCATCTGTAGTGTAACACGTTCCAAAACCTTTGGGAAATCCCATTTAAGCCTATATATCCTACTCTCACCCGCGAAAACGTTTTCTCTTGTAATTAATTTCATAATAATCTGTTATGGTCCTATATAGTCTTGTTTTCTCCCCTTTGTGTGAATTGATTTTTACTAAAATACATCCTGCATGACACTTTTTGTCATCCTTTAATGCCATTATTGCAAGTATGATTCTTGACTCATTCACGAATAAAGCAGTCCAATTCAGAAAATTGGACTGCTTTCCTTTTTAAATGGACCTATTGTGCTTGACATATAACCTGATACCACACTTTCGTAAATACGTCGTCCCAGATCCATTGAACTTTTTAACAGGTCTTGAGCAATTTCCCTGGAGTTTTTCTGCATAATTTGTCTAACCCCAATTCATTTATTTGATATTTACGGCCTCCCTTTAGCTAATTAAAGCGGTTTGTATGTAACAAAAACGTAATATCTAAAATCAAAAAATAAAAACAAATAAAAAAACTTGAAAATAACCATTGACAAAAGCACGATAAAGTATTAGAATATTGTGAATATAACAAATAATTTAATATGAGAAAAGCTTCGACGAGGAGGAGTACATGTATTTCGAAAGCCTAGAGAGGAAATGATGGTGAAAATTTTCCCTGAGGAATATATGGAAGGTAGCCTTTGAGCTTTGGACCGAAATTGCAAAAAAGTAGACTTCAACGGATTCCCACCGTTACAGGGGAAATAGTATCGGAGTGATTCCTGTACTATCATTGAGCTGTATACTTTGTATAAAATTAGGTGGTACCGCGGAGTTTAACCTTCGTCCTATTAATAATAGGATGGGGGTTTTTTATTTTACGATTTTTATGAATATAAATTTGAAGGAGGAAAAAGAAAATGATGAAGTATAGTGGTGCTGAAATTATCATTAGATTATTGGAGGAGCAAGGAATCAATATCATTACTGGCATTCCTGGTGGAGGCAATCTTCCCATGTACAATGCCCTTGCTAAAAGTACTCAGATACAACACATCCTTGCAAGACATGAGCAGGGTGCCGGCTTCATCTCCCAAGGGATGGCCAGAACCACTGGCAAAACCGCAGTTTGTTTTGCTACCTCAGGTCCAGGTGTCACAAACCTGTTAACAGCCATTGCCGATGCAAAATTGGACTCAGTTCCAATTGTTGCAATCACAGGACAAGTTCCTTCTTCATTTGTAGGTACTGATGCTTTTCAAGAAGTAGATACATGTGGTTTAGCCATTCCCATAACCAAGCACAACTTTTTCGTACGATCAGCCCAGGAATTATTTCATATTATTCCAGAGGCCTTTAAGATTGCATCATCAGGAAGGCCTGGTCCTGTTATTGTGGATATCCCTAAGGATGTTCAGATGGCGGAAATAGAGCTTGAGAATTGGCCTATCCTCACTGATGAAAGTCCTTTGCATGACAATGGCAAGAAAACTAGCATCCCAAATGAAACCAAAATCAGTTTAGACGAAATTGAAAAAATAGCTAACATGATCAACAGTTCAAAAAGGCCTTTGTTTTATATCGGAGGAGGAATCCTCCAGTCTAATTCCCATGAGCTTTTACATCAATTGGCTAAGAAAAATCACATACCTGTGGCCTCCACATTAATGGGATTAGGATGTTTTCCCTCAAAGGACAGTCTTTATTTAGGAATGCTTGGGATGCATGGGGCTCCCTATACAAACCTCATTTTAAATGAAACAGATTTATTGATCGCCTTTGGTGTGCGCTTTGATGACCGAGCAACAGGCAATATTGCTAAGTTTTGTCCTGATGCTTCCATCATCCATGTAGACATTGATCCTGCCGAGTTGGATAAAAACAAAGCCACTCATTTTTCAATGGCAGCAGATATTGGTCTTGTACTACAGGCGCTGATCCCATTAATTCATTTGGATCCTCGAAGCAAATGGATTGAGGAAGTAGCAGCCATCAAAAAGGCAAACCCCTTGTATACTCCTGAAGATAATGATTTTTATCATCCGGTAAATTTTATAAAGGAAATTAGTAATATAGTAGATTCTGATACCATCATCACAACAGATGTTGGACAGCACCAAATGTGGGTTGCCCAGACCTATCCCTTTGAAAAACCTCGTACTTTACTGACATCAGGTGGTTTAGGTACAATGGGATTTGGATTACCCACTGCCATTGGTGCCGCCTTGGCAAATCCGACTAAAAAGGTCATTTGCATCAGTGGTGATGGTTCTATTCTAATGAACATACAGGAGCTTGCCACCTTAGCAGATCATAACTTAAATATCAAAGTGATCATTCTAAACAATGGATGTCTAGGCCTTGTTCGGCAGCTACAGGAGTTCTTTTTTGACGAGAATTATATTGCCTCTAGCTTTACGACCCATCCAAACTTCGCTGCCATTGCCACCGCCTTTGGTATTGAGGGCTTTGATTTTAAGGACACGAAACAACCCATTGCACAGTTGCAAAAATTATTATCAGCATCAGGTCCCTGTGTTATTAATGTCCCAATAGATCCTAGGGAAAACGTGCTACCCATCGTTCCTCCAGGAGCAGGAAATCATCAAATGATTGGAGTGAGAAAAGGTGCCTAAAAATATAAATATCATTATTCAATTGACTGTTAACAATCATCCAGGGGTAATGTCTCAGATTACAGGGCTCTTTACACGACGGGCCTTCAACCTAGAAGGAATCCTATGTGGTAGATTAGAAAGTACTCAGGTAAGTCGGATGTATTTATTGGTTAAAAGAGACCATCAAGTTGAACAGATTGTTAAGCAGTTGGAAAAGCTATATGATGTATTAGATGTGTCCCTATCTGAAAGCTATGATTTCATGCTATTTGACCAGGTTCATGAATTGATTAAAGGAAATTCATCATCATAAAACAATAGAAGCCGCATTAAATGCGGCTTCTATTGTTTGTCCCATAATCCTATAATAACATATAATACAGACTTTCCGTTGGATACTCAGCATCAGCGGTGATATCGATCCCAAGCTTTCTAAAAATCTGTTCATCATTCAAACTTAAAATCGTTGTTGAGTGAGCTTGGCATCCCTTTAGCATGGCTAATTTTTCCATGGCCACCTGAGCTGTGGGGTTTGTAGCAGCACAGATGCTTAATGCGATCAATACTTCTTCACAGTTCAAGGCTGTATTTATATTTCCCAATGTCTTTGATTTTAGACTTCTAATAGGTTCTAATATTACCGGTGAAATCAAATGAATTTCATCGGATATATTGGCAAAATACTTCACGGCATTTAATATGAGAGCCGCCCCAGCATTCATCTCATCGGAGCCTTTCCCAGTTAATATAGTTCCATCATGAAACTCAATTGCCATAGCAGGATAGATTTCGCTTTTATTGGCGTCACCATTATTATTGGACTCTTCTTTTAATCTAGAGGAACGCTCTCTTGCAGGAATCACAACACTTCTGTCTTCTTCCTTTAACTTGATCTCCTCCATAATCAGTTTGGAACTATCAAATGTTTCCTTGTCTTCATGGCCTTTTTTATACTCACAGCCTACTTTGAAGTATCGTCTGATGATCTCCTGCTTAGATGCTTCCTTGATTACCTCATCGTCAATAATTCCAAATCCCACTCGATTGACTCCCATGTCTGTAGGGGATTGGTAGACTGATTCGTCTCCTGTGATCTTTTCAATAATCCGCCTCAGTACTGGGAATGTCTCGATATCCCGGTTGTAATTGACTGCAATCTTGCCATAGGCCTCTGCATGGAATGAATCAATTAAATTGACATCCTTCAGGTCCACTGTTGCAGCTTCATAGGCGATGTTTAGGGGGTGCTTTAATGGCACATTCCATACGGGGAATGTTTCGAACTTTGAATAACCAGCAGCTTTTCCTCGTTTATGCTCATGATAAAGCTGACTCAGACAGGTGGCTAGCTTTCCACTTCCTGGTCCCGGTGCAGTGACAACAACAATAGGCTTTGTGGTTTCAATATAAGGGTTTTTACCATATCCCTCGTCACTCACAATGGTATCCACATCTGTCGGGTATCCCTTTGTTTTGCTGTGGGTATACACCTTGATTCCTCTTCGTTGAAGCTTATTAATAAAAACAGTTGTTGCAGGTTGTCCATCAAATCTTGTGATGACGACACTGTTGACATCAAGCTCATATGCTCTCAGGTCATCAATCAGTCTCAGGGTCTCCATATCATAGGTAATCCCAAAGTCGCCTCTCATTTTGTTTCTTTCGATATCTCCTGCATAGACACAAATGACCACTTCAACTTTTTCCTTTAGCTTATGCAGTAGCTCAATTTTTGCATTTTCATTGAATCCTGGTAACACTCTCTTGGCATGAAGGTCACATAATAATTTCCCGCCAAATTCTAGATAGAGCTTGTCATAATAATTTACCCGTTCTAGAATATACTTCGATTGCTCTTCTAAATATTTTTCATGATCAAATCCGATTTTCATCTAAACGCCTCACTTTTTAAAATCATTATATACATTTTACCATTATATATTTTATCATTACACATTTCTACAAATATCAACAAAAAATATTATATTTTATTATTATCACGTAACTTTGAACTAAAGTAGATTATATTATTTTTCACATAATAAGAATAAAAAAGACCGCACTACATTCACCTTGTATTACGGTCCTTGACTTTTTATCAGCTACTACTTGTTCCTTATTTTATCTATACTCCCTTTGGGTACATGATACTATATATATTATTTACTTTCATGGCATTTTTATTTGTCTGATTTGAAGAATTTTCTTTTGTCTTCTTATCATTTGCACTTACACTCTTTTCTATGAAATTTGGTGGTAATTCTGCACTTTGAGTGTCTGGTCTTGGTCTTTCAAACTGATGTACCGGTCCTTTACCTGGATATGTCAATGTACGAGGTAATTGTTGGTACCAACGTCTTCGACTATTATCTCTTTCAGGATTCATTGGCAAATATGACTTGTTGGTCTGCTTTATACTGCGTTTCCTTCGATTCCTTCTTGCTTTTATCTTTTCACCGTCTTCCGTCGGTTTTGTTTGTGCTTCCTCATGGGATATCAATTCATCTTCTTCTATATCCTTTGATTTTTCACCCTCTAATTCTTCCAAAGACACTTTTCCTGTATCAATCTTAATTTTTTCTAATTGCGCTTCTGCTTCTTGGTAAAAACCTTTCAATTCATCTAACTCACTTTCACAGCACTCTAATTTAGCAGCAATTTCTTGTAGGTCCTGCTTTTCTTTACTCAACCTTTTTTCATCAATAAGACTCTTATTTAGATCATTCAAAAACTCCAAAGTGCCTTCCTGCCCTTCAGTGGGCCACTTATAACCAAGTTCTCTAATAATACTTTTTACTAAAACATCTCTAAAGCTACTTAAGAAACTTTCAGTTAGATTAGGCATTGCGATTTCAAAGACTACCGTTGGCGGAACACTACTAAATGTATATTTCCAGTATTTACCTGTCTTTAGTTTATCCCATGTATCAGCCACTTTATAGGTAATTCTCGGTTCTACAAATGCAAGTTGTCTAAAAACCTGCTTTGTTATGGAAGTGCTGGTTTTCTGACTTTCAAATGGCAGGTATGCAATTAACTCTGCTTGCTTTACACCAAAGGAAAAATCAATAATGATCTGAGCGTCACAATATCCCAAAGAAATTTTATCTGCAAACTTTTCATCACATATTACTGCAGCCCCTTCATTAATCAGATCATTTCCCATAGATTCAATCGATTCTTTTATTTCATCTTGCTCTGTCAACATTTTCAGTATTAATGCTTTATCCAATAAAGATGGGAATATGACAATATTTTCACTTTCTGAAACATATTTAATACCCTTGTAATTAAAGTGATCAATTACAAAATCTGTATTCCTGTCATCAAACTCTAAAACTTTTTTTTGATTCCATATTATATTTCCCATGACTTCTCCCCTCCTTCTTTATGGCATGTTACTACATACTATGCCCTTGAGAGAAATTTGTGTAGGAGTTTTATATACTTTTTCTAATTATACGATATAACTTTTACATGACATTTGTCATGCACACATTTAAACATTCCTCCTTTTCTAGTATCTCTTCTTTTGAGGACCCGAATATGACACCAGAAACATAACAAGCTGTATCAGGATTAGAGTTGGATAAAGGATTATTGAACGCTAGAGGTATAAAGTTTAATTCTTCTACAGCCTGCTGGCAAACAGCAAAAAAATCATCCCATTTTAAATGTGAATCCCAGTTCTGGAATAATAAAATCGAAGCATTATAAGCGCTAAAAATACTTTCCTTTAAAAGTAGTGGGGCTGTAGATCCATTTAAACGAAAGTTAAGATCAATAACAAATTGACGATTATCATTAGAAATAACAATATCAAACCCACCTATCCCGATAAATCCCAGAGAGCAAGCGTATTCCATAATAGCAAGACCTACTTTCATCAATTTTTCAGGTGGTTCGTGATCTCTTTCAAACCAATTACCTATATAAATACCGTCGGCCGTAGCTATTTGCTCAGATGTACCAAGATAGATGATGTCTCCCTTTATTGTTTTTGCGAACTGAATATTATAACTTTGTTCTATTTCAATATACTCCTCTACCACTACTGTACTACAAGTATTGAAGTAATTGTATGCATAAGAAACATCCTTTTTACTTTTACAGATGACAACATCGTATCCTCCACCATTTGGCTCATCAGATGCAACTTTGATTACTACAGGCAATTTTTTAAGTTGATCGACTGTCTTACTTATCTCATTAGGGTGTATTACCACTCTCCTAGGAGTATGTCCTATAGGCACCAATTTTTCTAAATTGGCTTTGTTATTTAAGAATCCGATAAGCTGTGGATCGATCCAGTATCCGCCTCGATTAATCTCAGAGCTGGGGTGAGGATGATTCACTACCATTTGCTTTTTTTGACCGTTAAATAAATCTAGGGTATCTTGATAACTCCTCTCTGAATGGTATATGTGTCGAAAAGGTGCGACCTCAAGATTTACTCTCTTTAGCAAAGATATTATTTCTTGGGAAACAACAGAGTCACTACAAATTACAGGCATATCACCAGCTACGGTAAGTGGTGCCCCCGTGAGGAAATCTAGTTTTTCTCTGTTTTTAGGCAACCATCCATAATTTGAAAAAGAAGCCCTAGGATTTAATATAAGATCCTTACCAAAAATATCAGATAGTGAAACAATAGGTAGTAAAACAGTATTATATGGATTCATAAGGTATCCCCTTTCATGTAAGTCTTTCTTCAATAGTAGTGTATTCACACCTATGAAAAAAGGTTGCATAGAATATATAAAAAAGAAAACTTTAGGAGTGAACAAGATGAAAATTTTATGGGTAAATTCACTAGCACAAAATCAAATAGCATTAAATTTATCCCTCTATAAGAAATTACATCAGCCTAATAGTATGAATGTCCATTTTGGAATGTTCAAAACAAAAGTAAATACTGTCATCCATGATGATCTTTTAGAAGGAACCATAGGTCTACCAATAAATTTGGGAGATAAATATACAATTCCTACAAACATCCCCTATGAAATTTATTATAAAGGGGGAGACATTCATATTGGACCTGTTATCGGTCATATTGTTACTAAGTATTTTGAGAACTTAAACGATAAAACTTTATCATCTTATTTATCTAGATTGACAGAGTACCAATCAATAAAAGGCTTAGTTTTTATTTGTACTAAAGATTCTATCTATCCAGACCAAAATTTAATAAAGGGTTATTACTACAATCCTGAAGGGAGAAAAACAGGCAGTACTTGGCAGTTGGGTGAATTCCCACTTCCAAATGCCATCATTAATCGCTCATTTATCAGCCAGAAAAAAATCAAAATATTACAAGAAAAAATCGGCGACAGGATTTTTAATACCTATTGGCAAAATTTGAATAAATGGAATATCTGGAAAAGGCTATCTAAGGACAAAAAACTCATCAAACATTTACCTTATACAGAGAAATATGTGGACATTAAACAGCTTAAAATGTTTTTAAAGAAATATAACGGTGCCTATTTCAAACCATTTTCCAAATGCAGAGGAAGAGGCATTCTGAATGTATCTAAGATAGCAAATGAGAAAAAAATCTTAGTAATTGATGAAAGAAAAAACAGATATTACTTTGAAGATTATAAAAACTTAGATGATTTTCTAAATACGAAGTTATCAAAACCATCAATTATACAACAAGCAGTACCATTTCGTGTAGAAAAAAAGATGGTTGATTTTAGGGTTATTCTACAAAGAGATAAGGATAAAGAATGGTCCTTCAAAGGCTCATTTGCTAAGATTTCTCAGCCAGGTAGTGTGATCACAAACCGTCGAAGTAGAGAAAAACTGATAGATGGAAGAGAGGCACTCATTTCTATTTATAATATGAGTGAAGAACAAGCAGTTAAAGTAGAAAAAAAAATGATTATTTTAACAATAAGAGCTATTGATATTTATGAAAAAAAAGGAATGCATATTGGAGATGTGGCAGCAGATATTATTTTAGACTCTAGTCTACATTTATGGTTATTAGAGCTCCAATTAAATCATGGAATATCTAAAAACCTTCCACCTGAAGTCTATACAGAGATCAAAGTCACGCCACTTAGATACGCTAAAGCCTTATCGGGCTTTATTCAATTGTCACGATGACTTAATCATGAAGTCTTGAGAAATGGTAAACTAGAGTCCAAAATAAAGGAGTGTATAGAATGGAAGTATCGTGGTTGAATTCACTAGAATCAAATAATATAGCTATTAATAGTAATTTATATGAAGAATTATTGCAACCTCAAAAGATTGTCGTTCATTATGGGATGCTAGAAGTTAGTTTAGCTGTTCTGATCAATAATGAGCTCTCAGAAGGAACAATAGGTTTACCAATGAACTTTACAGATCAATATACCATTCCGAAAGATATACCCTATGAAACCTACTTCAAAGAGGGTGCACTTTATATTGGCCCTATAATTCTTCATGTATCATTGGGCTCTAAGCAATTTAAAAGAAAATCTTACGCTTTTAACTTGCCTATGTTTTTAGACTATGCATCTATCAAAGGATTAATTGTTACCTGTACTGAAAAGTCTATAGATGTAGACTCTGGTATAGTTGAAGGTTACTATTTAGATCCAAAGGCTAAGAATCTTAAAAATGCATGGAAATATGGCAAATTTCCACTTCCAAATGCGATATTTAATCATTCATTTATGTCTCAAAAGAAAGTTACTGCTATACAAAATAAAATAGGAAATAGAATTTTTAATACTTATTTACTAAATCTTGATAAATGGAATACATGGAAATTCTTATCCCAAAATGATATGTTAAAAAAATATATACCCTATACCGAAAAATATACTAGCACAAAACAACTGAAATCTCTTCTTAATAGATATGGCTCTCTTTACCTCAAACCTTGTAACGATGGTGGCGGTATGGGGATCATGAAGCTGGATAAAACAAAGACTGGTATCACTTTGATTGATAATAACCGTAAAAAACATTCCTTTAGCAATTATCAAGAGTTGTCTCAATTTTTAAAAACTAGAATCGCTTCTATAGCTCAACAATCAGCCCATTTTAAGACAAATAGTCCTCTCTTGTCTCAATTTTTGGGAAATAAATTAACAACATCTTATATTGTTCAACAATCAGTTCATTTCAAAAAAAATGATCATCATGTGGATTTCAGATTGGTTTTGCAAAAAAATAGTAATTTGGAATGGCATTTCACAGGTTTAGTTGCACGAATTGCTCATAAGGGAAGTATTATTACGAATAAACGTGGTAGACAAAAGATGATTTCTGGAAGAACAGCATTAACATCTATTTATGGCGTTAGTGAAGAAAGAACTCAAAAGATTGAAACAGAAATGACTAATGTCGTTATTAAAACAGTTGAAATGTATGAAAAACTTGGCTACCATTTAGGAGATGTGGTTGCAGACATAGCCTTAGATTCAAATTTTAATATTTGGCTATTAGAATTGCAATTATATTATAGTATCAATGGATGGCGTACAAAAGGATTACGTAATTTCTTTGTAAATGTTGCAACAACACCATTTAAATATGCTAAAGCATTAGCTGGGTTTATTGAAAGTCAATGAGATGACGGTACCTCATTTTATAGACGTGGTTATTAATCACAAATAGTCCAAATGAAAATATGCTTGATTATTAGCTAAAGCAGTAATAGCGGATGTTCTTGTAATTATCAAGGCAAACCCCTCTTTTAGTTAATCTCACCCAGATTGCTTTGGAGGGGTTGTTCATTTCCCCTTTCTTTTTATCGTCTCAATGCCCCTATATAACTTATTCTTACTTCTCAAATCCTGCTAATGCCTTAGCATATTTGAAGGGAACAGATATCACTTTTTCAAAAAAATCACGTAAACCTTCAATGGTTCTTGCATTTACTCCGTAATTCAATTGCAGTTCTAGCAACCAGACCTTAAGGTTGGAATCTACAGCTATATCTGCCGCCACATCCCCGAGATGATACCCTTTCCTTTCGTACATTTTAACTGTCTCTATAACAACTTGAGTCATATCCACTTCAATTTTTTTTGCCCTTTCCTCACTCACTTTAAAAATACTTGTTAATGCTTTTCTTCCAAGAATAGATTTTTCTCTTCCTTTTTTATTTGTAATGATACTTCCTTCCTGGGCGATTCTTGCTATTAAGCCAGTGAGAGACCACTCTTTTTTGCTATTTTTTTGTAAAATTAATCTAAAATCTACATGACGATCATTTTTTTTGAAATAAACTGCTTGCTGAATAATGTAGGGTATGGCCAACTTATTATTCAAGAATAAAGCAAGACTCTGATTATCATTAAAATAGTATTTTTTCTTTTTATAATCAACCAAAGATATTCCTGTGTTATCTTTATCCAATTTCATAAGACCTATCCCCCGTGCTCTTTTCGCTGGTTTAAGATAAATAGAACTGTATTTTTCTAGTAAATAATTCAATTGCTTAAACCCTAAAAATTTCTCCGTGTATGGTAAATGATCTTTTAACATTGGATTATTAGATAAAAACTCCCAGGTTTCCCACTTATCAAGATTTAACCAATAGGAATTAAAAACTTTGTCCCCCATTTTCTTACGCAAAGCAGAAATTTTTTCTTGACTCATTAAAGAATGGTTCAATATAGCATTTGGAAGTGGAAATTCTCCATATTTCCATTCAAGTTCCGAATCGGTAGCCCTTGGATCAAAGTAGTATCCTTTTATCATACCTGAGTCCACATCAATAGAGCCTTTTGTGCAAATAATAATCAATCCTTTGATAGAATTATAGTCTAAAAAGGAGGGTAAACTTCTAATGTATTTTTGTTTTTTCAACTGTTTGAAGCCCCCCCTTGAAACAAATGCGATCACGGGGCCAAGATAAATCTCTCCAGCTTTACAATAAACATCATAAGGAATATTTGTAGGAATTGTATACTTATTAGAAAAATTCTTTGGCAAACCGATTGTATCATCAGATAGGTTATTTTTGATGATAACTTTGAATTTCATTATCAACATACCAAAGTGTAGGATAATTATCTTGGGTTGTTTTAACTTTTTAAATAAACTTATATTTAATGCCATTTCATTTGGTTTTAGTGATTTTAGCCAAAGAAGTTTCATTTTGTTCACTCCTAAAGTTTTTTTATTTATACATTCTATGCAGTCCTTTTCAAATGTTTCCATAGGTTCCTATTGGTAGGGATCAGATGACATTATGAAAATAAAACAATAAACTTGTTTATTTTAAAAAAAGTTTCACATCATTGCTCATTTCTCATAAATTATACTGACTACGTATCCTCATTTAATAAAGAGCAAAATCAAAGGGGGTTAATTTACATGAGCCAAGTCATACCTACAGTTCCCACTATTGCAATTACAGGTAGCGCTGGTAAAACCACTACTAAAGAGATGCTTGCCTCAATATTACAAACGAAGTGGAAGATCTTTAAATCAAAAGAAAATAAAAATTTTCAGAAAAACACTCAAAAGCATGCTCGTATGATCAAGCCATGGCATCAAGGAGTCGTCTTAGAGTTTGGAATGGGCGAAGCAAATACAGGTAAAATGCATTGCAGCCATATCCAACCCAATATTGCTGTGATTACAAATGTAGGCTCTGCTCATTACGGTGTATTTGGAAACAGTATCAAACTAACTGCTAAAGCAAAGTCAGAGCTTATCAAGTATATGAAGCCCGAGGGAATTTTATATATTAATAACGATGATAATAATTCAAAACTATTACAGATAAAAGGTTTTAAAGGTGAGATCTTTACAGTTAGCATTAAAAATAAATCAGACTATCAAGCTGTTAATATAAAATATGTAGACCAAGGCATGACATTTCAGGTTAAATTAGATGATCAGCTGGAGGATTTCTTTATTCCTACTTTTGGCTACCATAATGTAATTAATGCATTATTTGCTATCGGCGTTTCTCATCATCAAAAATTTTCCCCTTCAGAGATAAAGGTAGGTTTAAAGAATTACGAGGTACCAGTCCGTAGATTAAACCATTACGAGCTTCCTAATGGGTTAGTTATCCTTGATGATAGTTATAGTGCTAATCCAGAAGCAACTAAAGCTGCTATAGATGTACTGGTTGAGTTAGGGAAAATCAAAAAAAAGTTAGTTATATTAGGGAGCATGTTGGAGTTAGGAGAATATTCAATTGAGGGTCATAAAGAAGTTGGCAAATACCTAGCTCAGAACAAGGTAGATAAAATAGTGATCATTGGCAAAGAAGCCCGATGGATTGGAAAAGGTGCAGTCGAAGCTGGATACCCCCCTTCCAGAATTTTACTATTTACTAAAAGTCGCAATAAAATGCATTTATATCTGCAAAAGCTGATTAAACCGAATATGGCTATTCTTGTTAAAGGATCTAAGCTTATGCAAATGAATAAAACACTGAATTATTTATTAAAAAATTTCTCAAAGTAGTCGTTATGTATATATATCATTTTAAAAAGATATTGAGGAGGGATTCAATGGGAAAGACTATCCTTGCACAGAATGCAAGGGCTGCCATTTTATTTAAAGCTAGCCCTAATAATAAGGTGTTGTTTCAAAAGCATGCTACTAAAAGACTCCCTATAGCCAGTATCACAAAATTAATGACGATGCTGGTCCTATTAGATGGTATCGATGCGGGGAAAATAAAATGGACCGATAAGGTGGAAATGAGTCCTGCTGCAGCTTCACTATATGGCTCTAAAATTCATTTAAAGCCTGGGGAGAAATTACCTGTAGGAGATATGTTTAAGTCGATGATTATTGCCTCAGCAAATGATGCCGCTATTGCTTTAGCAGAGCATCTTTCTGGAACCATGGATAATTTTATAGATAAAATGAATCAAAAAGCGAAGACCTTAGGTCTTAAAAATTCACATTTTGTAAATTCTCATGGTTTGTTTGAAGATAACCACTATTCTTCAGCTATTGATATCGTTAAAATGGTAAGTATGGCATTAAGAAGAGAAGAGATATTAAAATACTCAAGATTAAAATATGATTACATTAGAAAAGAAGACAACCAGTTGCAAAAGCTAGTAAATACCAATAAATTAATTGGAACCATACCTGAAGTAGATGGTTTGAAAACTGGGTATACTCCTTTAGCTGGTTGTTGCTTGGCTGCAACTGCTCTCAAAGACAATGTTAGATTAATAGCAGTTGTTTTAGGAGAACCTAGAAAAGCTGTCAGAGATAAAGAAGTTATAGAAATGCTTAATTATGGGTTCAAAGCCTCTCTCTTAACATAAATTACGGGAAAATTGAAAAAGTAAAGAGTGGTATTTCCTAGTGAAAGGGAAATAGCTCCGACTCCTATTGCGCTCCTCCCTGGTAAACATTGTGATAAATTACCAGGGAGGAGCTTTATGATTAGTATAGTTTCTTTAAAATGGGACTGATTTCAATTTTAAAGCTGTTACACGTTTCTTTTAATTCTATACTTTCCATATTCCAATAAATTTAAGGATGATTCATTGATTGTCTTCTTATCATAGGCTTTGAAAAAAGATACTTTTCTAGACTGCGAGTTACACTCTATAAACCACAGATGACCTTTTTTGTCTAAACCAATATCTATCCCGATTTCTCCAATGGGTCCATAATCTTTTTCTATAGATTGATAGGTAATATTTAAAAATTGATTTAATTTATTTTTTAATTCTTTAACTTCAATATCTGAATAGTTCATAATATGTTTGAAAAAATAATCAAAGCTATAACTCTGGGCATGTGTTGTTATTGGTGCATTATTTTGACTCATTCGGACTGGAATCCCTGCTACTGTTATTTGTCCCTTACCATTTTTCTGTACTTCTGCCCTTAGGTCTACAATTTTTTTATCTATTGTGATTAGATCAATCGCTTGTTGAATCAGAAACTTTTTTTCACCAAAGAAGCTCTGAATTTTATTGACTACATCATTGTCGTTATCTATCTTATGGACATATAATCTATCTTTTAGATAACTAAGTTCGTATCCTCCTTCAGGCAATTTAATGACACGAATCACTTGCTTGCCTTGACGGCCTACACAAGCTTTTAAATATACTGTATCAGTTGTTTTCAACATTTCAAATAAGTCATTTGGACTGTTATACATAATTGTTAATGGTAAATACTGTTTACATCTTTCATCTCTTGATAAATTATTATAAACCTCCCATTTATTAAATCCATTTAGATAGTTTAACGGTTTAACTTTTTTTTTCAGTAAGTGCACTCTTAATTTATCAGTTAAAACACTGGTTTTATATATGAGATTCGGATAAGGAAACTGTGCTTTTTCCCAAAGGGATTTTTTTTCATTATAATAAACACCTCTAATCCTTCTTCTTTTAGTATCAACGTCCTTAGCTGAAAAAAAATACAGGCTTATATTTGCATACTTATTTGCTTCTTTAATGGATGTGATTTTTTCTGTTTCTTTTTGCTTCAAAAGTCGCTTTATTGTACGCTCCGCAGCACACACCCCTAAAATAGGTTGTTTTGAGTTTAAATTTGTTTTATATCTACTCAACACTTCTCCTCCTAACTATCTTCACTATATAAAAAAATGGCGTATTCCAATAAATTCAAATATGATTGTTGAATTTCTCTTTCATCATAAGCATGATGGAAAGATGCTTTGCTAGAATACGCATTACTTTCAATGAACCATAGGTGATCATTGCTATCCAAACCAATATCCATAGAAAGCTCTCCACTTTGTCCATAGGATGCTTCGATGGCATGATATATCATTTTTAGAAATTTTATTATTCTACTTTCTAACTTTGCAATTTCCACTTCCGAATAATCCATGAAATGTTTAAAAAAATACTGAAAAGTATAGCTCTCTCCATGGGTTGTGATTGGAGAATTATGATTACTAACCCGAACAGCAATGGCTGTTATCACAATCTTTCCGTTGTCTTTTCTTTGTAATTCTGCTCTCATGTCAATGATTTTACCTTCTACTTTTATTAAATCGATGGCTTGCTGTACTATAAATTTCCTGTTTTTATAAAATAATAATATTTCATGTATCAGACTGTCGAAGCCCTTCGCTTCATTCTCATATAATCCATCGATAAAGTAACGATAGGTGTATCTACCTTCTGGTAACTGCTCTACGCATACGACGCCTCTTCCTTTCCCGCTCTGACACGCCTTTAAGTACACCTTATGACTAATCGCTAACATTTTTTTTAAAGAATCAGGACTATCATACAATACAGATAATGGTAAATGAGGTGAAATATTTTGATAGTCCGATAAATGCTCATAGATCTCCCACTTATTAAAACAATATAGATAATTGATTAATTTAATATCGAATTCTTTTATACGGTTTATAAATTTAAGACTTAAGTCTTTCTTGTTTTTTGATCCATAGGCCTTATAAATGATGTCTGGATAAGGCAATTTTTTCTTTTCCCATTTGTCGGTTTCTTGGTTATAATGAACACCTCTTACAATTGGTTTATTGATATGGAAATCATCAATGGAAAAGAAATAAAGCAACATCTGTATTTGTTCATTTGCTTCTATAAACTTTGCATGTTTTGAAAGTGGCTGCTGTTTAGAGAGCATTCTCTTAATATGATTAGCTTTAATTAGAATCCCCATTATGGGTTTAGCCAGTTCCTTTTCTGAGCTTAGCTGATTAATCTGATTTAAGTTGTCATCCTTTTTATCACTATCACCCATTGAACAAACCTCCATAATAAATTAAATACATACACATCGGTGTTTTGTATACACAAAATACATTTAACCCCTTGGGGTCTTCTCGCTCTCATTGGAATTACACTATATATTATGCTGATGAGATAAAACAGTGTACAATATGGAAATATTTAATACCAGCATAAAAATAAGAGAAGATCTCCTATGTAGTTACATAGAAGGTCATCTCTTATTAAACAAGTCGATTTGTTTTTTAACTTTTCATTACCCAATATAAAATACTCCAATGGACTACTGCCGTATAAACAATTGAGTAACCACAATACCATGACTATCTCTAGAAATCCCTATTCCTATGTGAGTAAATGATTCACTTAAAATATTATTTCTATGACCGATGCTCCCCATTAGCATCATATGCGCTCTTCGAACATCTCCTGCCTTAGCAAGATTTTCACCTACTTGTCTATAAGAAATACCCGCATTAGATACCATTTGATAAAAAGACCCATGTATAGGGGAGGTGTGAGCGAAATAGTTATTATCAACTATATCCTGGCTTTTCACTCTAGCCACATCAGTCAATTTCACATGTAATTTTAGAGGTGACAGTCCATGTTCTCTTCTTTCCTGATTAATCATATCTAGCATTGTGCTTTCTACACCAGATAAATTTGTTTGATTGCTGACTGGTGGAGTCGGCTGTGAAGGTAATGGTGCAGGATTGTTATTAGTGTTGTTGGTGGTGGTGGTGTTACTTTGTGATGCTGATGGATTGTTACGCATACCGCGAATCAAGTCAGCTGTGGATTGGTTTTGATTGCTTTCTTGTGCTACTGAGGGACTTGGAGCATATGTATTACGTTGTGCTTGTGGTTGCCCTTGTGGTGCTATGTTGTTCGGTGTACTTGGTGCGGTGCTGATAGTCTTATTTTGGTCCTGAAGCCGTCTTTGCAGTCCCCACGAGGCATATGCTGTTGTGGTCACTTGACTTAGAAATACCATGACAAGTGTAATCGTTACTATTTTCTTAAGTAAATTTTTCAATGTCTTTCCCCCTATTGTTTTTATGATATGAATCTATGTCTCCATACCATTATACTCGACAAAATACGACAAAACCAAAGGATAGTATTGGTAATTCAGAATTGGTCTTATATTCACAAACTATAATATACTTTTTTCTGTCACCTTTAATTATTAACTCTAATATACTAAAGCACTAGGAATTTAAGATAAAGGGGTGAAATAGATTTGAAACCCAAAGGAAGAATGTATATCGATGCTAGACAAGAAAAATTTCAGCTTGGGGATGCAAAGCAGGTCATCTATATCATTAAGCAAGTAGCTGAGGACCATGTTAAACAAAGAATTTATGATTGTATTGGCCTTCATACTTTGAAAATAGAGGTTATTCCTGCCAGTGAAAAAGTAATCGTCACATACTACGAAAATATCATTAGCCCAAGCTTTATGGACTATCAATTTCAGTTAAAAAAGCTAGATTTCAAAAGAGTAGAATCCTTAATTTAAATAGGAATTTCTATACTTACCAGGGGGGACTAACTTGTCTATTTATAAACGTATTCATCAATTTCAACAGGAGAGAACTGCGTCAATGACCTTGTTCATTAGCAATATGACATCAAATGAGGATTACACACGCATTGTTGAAGCATTACAACAACATAATGGTATTAAAAATATAGGACCCTTCACAAAAAAAAACACACTTGATATCACCTACAATCCATCTATTTTTAATATAACTGCCATTCATTATTTAATTGGCCAGTTAGGCTATAGACTAGGTGTTAAAAGAAATCATACCTACACACCTAAAGCGCAAAAAAAAGGTGGCTGATGCGTCAATAAAAATAGCAGGTAGGTACCTGCCTAAATCATACTAGGTCCACAAGGAGGCATCTAATGAGTTTATACAGAGATCAATTATCTAAAACAAGAGAAAAAATAAAAGAAGAGTTTTCTACTTCATTCACGCCACCAAAGTACAGTGAGTTATTAAAAAAGCATCAGGCAGATCAAACTTCCAATGCGATCATTTCAGTTACGATGAACATTACAAACCTCAATACCAATGAAGACTACAATCGTATAGCTGTGGCCCTTAAGGAAATTGTAGGTGTAGAGGATATCACTCCCTTACAACAGAAAAAAATATCCATCGCCTATAACCAACTTCAAACCAGCTTAGAAGAAATTGTGTATCGTTTATCAAGAATGGGATATCGATATGTTAATCGCTTCTGAAAAAAGTGCTAAGCCTGGATGGCTTAATACCCTGTAGATGAATATAAATAAAAAAATTAAAAGCATCTTCAATCTGTAGCAAAACACTGTTTCAATTAATAGTATGTAGTATAAGTTAAAATAGATTTAACTTAGTTAAAAAAAATAAAGGAGGAATATATAACATGTCTGAAGTAAAGAAAGCTCAAACGCCAATTCAGCCTGGCCAATGCCCCATTGATCCAGTGACAGGACTTCCAGTATGTCCACCACCTAGCATAATTGAATGTATTGTAGTTGACAAGGTATACGATAGTTGCTTCCAAGTAGATGACCGAACTCGAGACGTAACAACTGATTCAGATGAATTTGGAACAGGACTTGTACAGGGAGATTCCGTTTTATGTGCACTACAGGAAGGTGCAGAAATTACTTGTAATGAAATCAGTCGCGTTCCAGTAGGAGATGGTTTCTTCACAATCACTTTCTCTGTAAATGTTCCAATTACCCTTACCAACCCAGAAGCAACAAATGATGAAGACGATGAAATCGAAAGAACTTTTACATTTGTTAAGACCGTCACCCTTTGTATCCCTGAAGGTGTTGATTTAGACTGTAGCGAAAGTGTCTTGTTAGCATGTAACTGTGTTGTTACTGATGTAGATGAAATTGATGAAGAATTAGAATATACCATTTCTTGCGACATTCAGGTATGTTTAGTTGCAAAGGCTATTTTAAGAGTACAGCTTCTAGTGCCAAGTTATGGCTTTTGTGTACCCGCACCATGCGTTACATTACCAGGAGTTTGCCCTCCACTTCCACCAGATCAATGCTTCTAATCAAATTATTAAAGGAGTCATCCAAAATGACTCCTTTTTTATTTAATTGGAAAGATTTATTATCCTATTTACGACATGGTCTTGGTGCCACCGCTCCAATTACCACCTGTCGATTCTGAAGCAATTTTAAAGTTAAAAAAATAACCATCTTTTCCTCAATTTCATCAAATACTTTTTCTGCAAAAGGTATTTTGCTATTCACTGGAGTTCTTCGATTAAGAAACTCATCAAATTCGATAATTCTACTACTCACTAATTCACAGAAGGGAAGTTCATTATAATATTCTGTACTATTTTGGTTAAACTCGGAGAAATCACCAGAAAGTAATTTATCTTTATTAGCAAATTCAGGTGCTTTTAAATCTTGCTCACTAAAATATTGAAACTCATTACTAGTTGAGTTCACTACTGGCAATGGTTCAATACCATTAAAGTTAATCGGTGTTACACATTGAAAAGGAACATCTATTGTGCAATGGCGGATATCTCCGCAAACCCCTTGTGAATTTGAACACTTGCCAGCTGTAGCATATTCAATATTCTTGCGAACAACGCCTTTGATGAACAACTTATTGGTATCTTGTATTAGTAAACACTGAGTGACCATTAATCGTTTTTTAATTCGTTTAATCTCTAATGCATCTTCGGGAAGCTTTACAATGGAGTCAACATCTATTTGAACAGTGAATTCAGCAAGAACAACAGGGATCTTGGCCACAGCACCTGTAGTTAAGCCAGCTATTGGCACTATTGTATTTTCACAGTTACTAGTAGCTCCACCTTCAATCTTTATACAATCCTTTTTAGGAGGATATGGAAACTTTTTAACAGGTCGTTTTCTGTTATAGTATTGGGACATAATTTTTATGCTCCTTTCTCTTTAAATGGGATTTTAGGAATTAAGACCTTGTCTCTTTTTCCTACTTCATCATATTCTACTATCTTAAATTTGTTACATCTAACAAACCATAAGTTCATATATATTTATTGATATTTGTCAAAAATAATTAGGTTGTGAATGATTCATTATTTGTGATTTGTTCCCATCCTTTCCTCAAGTATTTTTTTATTGTCCTGCATCCGTTTATCCTCTGGTCGGTACTTTCTAGCCTGTTCATTATGATAATAAGATTTTTCATATTCCTTCAAATTATAGTAACAAACGCATAATTGCAGATGAGGGTACCAGGTATAATATGCCATATAAATAAAGCTCCACCTATTAGGATCTGGAACTTGTTGGGTACCAATTCATACCAGAAAGCAGCTGTTTTATAACTCTTCTGCCGGTGAAAGTGATAGCCAATACGAGCGCATGCCTCAGCTCTAGGTGGTGCAAATTTAAAAGAGTCAAATAGGGAAGATAATTCATTGTTCATATCTCCCAGATAACGATAGCAGTCTGCTCGAAAGATACAAGCAAATATCTTATCTTCTATCCAACCTTCTTTCAACGATATGTTTTTACTATAGCTTTCTATTGCTTTTTGATAGTGTTTGTTTTCTCTTAACTCATTTCCATAGTAAAAGTAGTCTCTTGGTGTAAATGTATCTCCCCGTTCTATCTTTTTTTCATAAATCGAAACCGTACGCCCCACAGCGTGGCGAATTTTTTTATGCGTTATCGCAACGTCTGAATTGATAATCTTCCCATGAACATCTAAATATTGATGGCAGTCACCCTTCCATTTATAATTCTTTTCCCTCTTCACAAGTCGATTACGCCGGTATCTTAATGTAACATTACCATAGGCATCAGTACCCGCATCGTAATACATGGAGACTGAATCTACTGAGGGATCAAGGGTCTCTTTTAATTTTTTCAATTTAACTCGATTTTCCTCTGAGATCACATCGTCTGCATCCAGATATAAAATGTAATCTTTTGTGGCATATTTAAAGGATTCATTTCTAGCAGCTGCAAAATTGTCAATCCACTCAAAGTAGAAAATACGGTCCGTATATTGAGCAGCAATTTCTTTTGTTCGGTCTGTGGAACCAGTATCAACAATATTGATTTCATCAACTATATCTTTAATCGTATCTAGGCAACGACTAAGTAATTCTTCCTCGTTTTTTACAATCATACACAAACTTATGGTAATCATCCCATCATCCCTTTCTTTTATTATTGAAGTTAAATCCTTTTAAAAAGGATGCCTACCTTGCAGAAGGCATCCACAACTTTAACATATTTAATGTCAATTATAACATTCTGAGGGTCATTATCTATCAAATACATCCCTAAAGTTCATACAGAACCAAAGAATATCGACCCGTTAATCTTGACGTTTTACAACCTTCTCCATCATCAATGCTACTGCTGCTACTATACCTAACAGTGCTGTTCTACCACCTATTTTTTTTATTGATGATAGACTGGCCTATCATAGCATCCCACAGCTGCAATTCTCTAATGAAATTCTATGATATTTAAATTGCGGTGGATTGCATCAGCAGAGGTAACATTAGTAGCAGTGGTATAAATTATTCTTACATTATAGTTTGCTAAACCTTCAATGGTTACAACATAGGCAAAAGTATCTGCTACAAGGAGACGTTGTACTCCTGCTGCCTGAATATTTCTCTGTATAATCCTTGTGCTTAGTAAGTTATTATCACGGTAAAGTCGTGCTTCCAATACTTGGTTGGAGTTTGCTGTGGTTAATGAATCTACCGACAGGACATAATCAATTTTAAGAATCTCTCCGATTTCCACGTCAACCAAAGTGCTAACTACAGTTACTTCTGTGTCTATTGGAGGAAACACAGTTATTGATTCTGTTTCATTAGAGAAAAATAAATCAACTCCATTATCTGGTCCTGTTGGTCCAGTAGGTCCAGTGGCACCAGTTGCTCCATCTTCTCCATCTTCTCCAGTTGGTCCCGTAGCTCCCGTTGGACCAGTAGCCCCTGTTGCTCCATCTTCTCCATCTTCTCCTGTTGGTCCCGTGGCTCCCGTTGGACCAGTGGCCCCTGTGGCCCCATCTTCTCCATCTTCTCCTGTTGGTCCCGTAGCTCCCGTTGGACCTGTGGCCCCTGTGGCTCCATCTTCTCCATCATCTCCTGTTGGCCCTGTGGCTCCCGTTGGACCTGTGGCACCTGTGGCCCCATCTTCTCCATCTTCTCCGGTTGGTCCCGTAGCTCCCGTCGGACCAGTGGCCCCTGTGGCTCCATCTTCTCCTGTTGGCCCCGTGGCTCCCGTTGGACCAGTAGCCCCTGTGGCTCCATCTGCTCCTGTTGGCCCCGTGGCTCCCGTTGGACCAGTAGCCCCTGTGGCTCCATCTGCTCCATCTTCTCCGGTTGGTCCCGTAGCTCCCGTCGGACCAGTGGCCCCTGTTGCTCCATCTTCTCCATCTTCTCCGGTTGGTCCCGTAGCTCCAGTCGGACCAGTGGCCCCTGTGGCTCCATCTTCTCCTGTTGGCCCCGTGGCTCCCGTTGGACCAGTAGCCCCTGTGGCTCCGTCTTCTCCATCTTCGCCAGTTGGTCCCGTGGCTCCCGTTGGACCTGTGGCCCCTGTGGCTCCTGTGGCTCCGTCTTCCCCATCTTCTCCAGTTGGCCCCGTAGCTCCCGTTGGACCTGTGGCTCCATCTTCCCCATCTTCTCCAGTTGGTCCCGTAGCTCCCGTTGGACCTGTGGCTCCATCTTCCCCATCTTCTCCCGTTGGTCCCGTAGCTCCCGTTGGACCTGTGGCTCCATCTTCCCCATCTTCTCCCGTTGGACCAGTGGCACCAGTTGCTCCATCTTCTCCAGTTGGCCCTGTGGCTCCAGTCGGACCAGTGGCCCCTGTGGCTCCATCTTCTCCATCTTCCCCAGTTGGCCCCGTAGCTCCCGTTGGACCAGTAGCCCCTGTGGCTCCGTCTTCTCCATCTTCGCCAGTTGGTCCCGTGGCTCCCGTTGGACCTGTGGCCCCTGTGGCTCCTGTGGCTCCGTCTTCCCCATCTTCTCCAGTTGGTCCCGTAGCTCCCGTTGGACCTGTGGCTCCATCTTCCCCATCTTCTCCAGTTGGTCCTGTGGCTCCCGTTGGACCAGTGGCACCAGTTGCTCCATCTTCTCCAGTTGGCCCTGTGGCTCCCGTTGGACCAGTGGCACCTGTGGCTCCATCTTCCCCATCTTCGCCAGTTGGTCCCGTGGCTCCCGTTGGACCTGTGGCCCCTGTGGCTCCATCATCTCCTGTTGGCCCTGTGGCTCCCGTTGGACCTGTGGCACCAGTTGCTCCATCTTCTCCAGTTGGCCCTGTGGCTCCCGTCGGACCAGTAACACCTGTGACTCCATCTTCCCCATCTTCGCCAGTTGGTCCCGTGGCTCCCGTTGGACCTGTGGCCCCTGTGGCTCCATCTTCTCCATCATCTCCTGTTGGCCCTGTGGCTCCCATTGGACCTGTGGCACCAGTTGCTCCATCTTCGCCAGTTGGCCCCGTAGCTCCCGTTGGACCAGTAGCCCCTGTGGCTCCGTCTTCCCCATCTTCTCCAGTTGGCCCCGTAGCTCCCGTCGGTCCGGTCGGGCCTGTTGGACCCGTTGTACCTGTACCGTTTTCTACTTCCAATAAAGATACATCATCTACAATTATATCTGCACTGCCTGCATGTGTTAATTTATTTACTAGTACAAGGGCTTGTGTTGCACCTGCTGGCACAGGAGCAGTAACGTCATATACGACAAGCCAATCTTGCTCATCAACACTAGTAATTCCGTTAGCTGGTATATTGGTAATCAGCCCATAGCCAATAAAGTTAAAGTTTACATCATAATAGGGTATAGATAATGATACTGGCGGACTAGGCGCTGTTCCAACCTTCGATAAAGACACAAGCAACTGAAAGCTTTCACCTTCATTTATAGGAACGATTTGATAAACAAATGAGTTGACTGCTCCACCTGCCAATCTTGCAGCAAAAAAGCCAGAATGACTAAATTGAGAAGTTATGGTTGCATTAAATGGAACCCATGGTGAAAAAGTTCCTGTTTCAAAACCACCATTAATTATTAAATCGTTGATTGACATAATTCATCACCCCTTTTCACCAACATTATATGTGCCTGCCTTATATGTGTTACATATATGATATATTGGGAAGTTTAGCACATTCAAAACCTCTTTAGAATCAAAATAGGCCAACAATTGAGTAGTTCTCTTTATGCTACTTATATTTTCAGTCTTCAGAATTGCAATTGTCTTTTTATGTTAGCTCAATACATCAAAAGGAACAGCCATCCATGTTTCACATATACTATATGAGATAAGAATGCAAGATCATAAAAGCAAAGCAATCTATTGAAGTCAAATAGAAGACAATTAAGTATCAATTATAATGTGCTACTCATATATTGTATAAAAAGAGCGTCTCCGACGCTTTCGCTGGATGAAACAACTAAGCGATCAACACAATTTAGAAAACTAAATTGGTTGCCTGCTTATAGGGGACCCTAGGTCCCCTTCGACGACTGTTTCCACAGTCTGAGCACCCTCCTGAATGAGGAAGGGGAATGTTTCCCCTTTCAACCCCTGTTTTTTATATAATAGGAAAGCACAACTTTCCTATTATATAAAAAAACAGCAGAAAGGACTGAGTGAATCAATGAACGATTTGTTAACTCAAATCAATCAAGTAAATATCCCCAGCTTTACTCTCTGTCGTCAAAACAATGCACTACAGAAAGAACTACTTGAATGCTTTTTACATGTTGTTGATGGGGGTATCTTTGTACTTTATGAAAATGTAAAGGCTTTAGAAGATAAGATAGCTAGCTTTTGTCAATCTCACTATGGCATTGGTGTCGCCAGTGGGAGCGATGCCCTTGATCTATCTCTACTGGCCTGTGACATAGGTTCTGGAGATGAAGTCATCACAACCCCATTCACATTTTTTGCTACTGCCGCTTCAATCAGTAGAGTAGGTGCTAAGCCAGTTTTTGTTGATATAGATCCTGAAACCTGGAATATTGATGCAAATTTGATAGAAGAAAAAATAACACAAAAAACCAAAGCCATCATCCCTGTTCATTTATTTGGTTGCCCGGCTGAAATGGATCTGATTACTCAAGTGGCTAAATCAAATAAGCTTAGGGTGATAGAGGATGCAGCCCAGGCCATAGGAGCCAAGTATCATGGCCAAAGGGTAGGTTCTTTTGGGGATACCGGTTGCTTTAGCTTTTTCCCAACTAAAAACTTAGGTGCTTTTGGTGATGGCGGTATGGTTGTTACCAAAAACCCTCAAATAGCTGACCAAATAAAGCTCTTAAGAATCCATGGAGCCAAACGTAAATACTGCCATGACATACTGGGATATAATAGTAGATTAGATGAACTACAAGCAGCTATTTTAAACCTTAAATTTAAATATACTGAGCTTTGGACCCAAAGACGACGGGAAATCGCCCTATTATATAACAGTCTTTTTCAAGAACACATAAAAACGGGTAGGTTATCGGTAAAACTGCCTCAGGAACCAGACTATGCTTACCATGTGTATCATCAGTACACAATACAAACCAGTGAACGCCACCAACTACAAGACTATTTAAGAAGCTTGGGAATTGCCTCCACAGTTTATTATCCAATTCCATTACATTTACAAAAAGTATATTCTTCCCTGGGTTACTCCCAAGGTGATTTTCCAGTATCCGAAATTGCTTGTAATGAAGTTTTATCATTACCCATGTTTCCAGAACTGACTGACGAAGAAGTTGCAATTGTTGTTGATAAAATCGCAGACTTTTTTGCAAGATAGCTTTTTAATCATAGATGAAACAAAAAGAGGTGTAATATAATGAATCATATATTGAAAGAAAAGATAACAAAGAAAAATGCCCATATTTGTGTTATTGGTTTAGGTTATGTTGGTTTACCCTTGGCAATTGAGTCCGCAAAAACAGGCTTTTCGGTTACCGGTATTGATCATAATCAAAACCGCGTTCAACAAGTTAATAATGGTGAGAATTATATTTTGGATACAAAAGATAAAGAACTTGAGGAGCTGATTTCATCGGGGAAGCTTAGGGCAGAAACTAATTATTCTTCTGTAAAAGATGTGGATATTATTGTTGTTTGTGTTCCCACAGGGTTAACCCAAAATCTAACTCCGGATCTTCAACATATCGAAAATGTTGCACACAATATTGTCAGTATTTTAAAAAAGGGACAATTAATATGTATCGAGTCTACTATATATCCAGGCACTACCGAAGAAATAATTCTACCGATATTAGAAACCTCAGGTTTAGTGGTGGAAAAAGACTTCTATTTATGCCATTCACCCGAGAGAGTTGATCCAGGTAATCAAAACTTCATGACTAAAAATATTAACAAGGTTGTGGGTGGAATCGGTCCCCAATCACTTGATGTGGCAGAATGTTTTTATGAACAGTTTATTGAGCATGTGGTCTCTGTCTCGAATGTTAAGGTGGCAGAAATGTCCAAGGTTCATGAAAATACTTTTCGGGCCATCAACATCGCCTTAGTTAATGAGCTGGCTCTCCTATGTGATAAAATGGATATTAGTGTATGGGAAGTTTTGGATGCTGCTTTCACAAAGCCTTTTGGTATTATGGCCTTTTATCCTGGTCCTGGTGTAGGTGGTCACTGTATTCCCATTGATCCCCATTATCTAGAGTGGAAGGCTCGTGAATACAATTTTATTACCAAATTTATTGGTATAGCAGGGGAAATAAACAGGAGGATGCCTGAATTTGTGAGAGAAAAAGTATTACGTGGGCTTAATGCAATTGGCATCGCACCCTCTAAATCCAAAGTACTGATTCTTGGTATGGCCTATAAAAAAGATACCCCTGATTGTAGAGAGTCTCCTGTCATCTCAATAGTAGAGTTGCTACTAAAAGACGGTATCGATATTTCCTACCACGATCCTTATGTGGATCAAATTGAAATTGCATCTCAAGTGTTACAATCAGTTCCCCTCAATAAAATTACTATCCAAGGTGTAGATATTGTGTTAATTGCCACTGACCATTCTAAAATAGATTATCATTGGCTTGTTAAAACGGCAGAGAAGATTATTGATACGCGAAATATCACAAAGAACATTCCAGATCGAGAAAACAACGTCATTCTTATGTAATCGTATAAGTAAAAAGAGAACCCCTTGTGAAAACAGGAGTTCTCTTTTTACTTATATAGTATCTATGATTAAAAAAGTCGGATTGCTTTTGATGTATTTAATGTCCTTATTTTTTAATCTAATATAAATACCATAATTATCCCTTTCCTTTAAACGCCACTTTTTTTCAAAGCCTGTCATATCAATGATGATTTCTTCCTGCCCCGGGGCGCATTTTAGGATTTGTTTTTCTTTAGAACGAAGAGGAAAATCGCCTTTCTTCATGGCTTTCTCGCTCCACCCTGTTGTAATCTCCTTTATATACACAGTGGTGGATGTTGAAAATGACAAAAGTGGTACGTGAAGGACCATGGAAGTGACATTCATATCACGGGGGATGCCCGCTAAATTAAAAGAAACAAATAATTTATCTTTTTTTATAAACATCCTGCTAGGTAGAAAGAACATTTTCTTCTCTAGAGAGATCAACATAAATCACCTTCCTTCACTTAAAATCATGGTTACAACTACCTGCTATAGTGCAAGATTTGTTTTGTCATCACCCCTTACACTACAATTGAGAATAAATAGATAGTAATTTATTTACCACGACAGTTCTTTCATGAACCTGCTCAACATACTTCCTTCCTTTAACACCCAAACGTTTCCTTTCGCTTAGACTTTCCAATAACATTTTTATTTTTTCCTTCACATTATCAGGATTTCCATTGACGATAGGTAGATTAGGCGGAAACTTATTAACTAGATCCGGGCGTATAAAAGTAATGACCGGTTTTCCCAGTGCCATAGATTCAACACTTAAAAGCCCGTATGAACCACATCGGATTTGGTCCACAATGATATCTGCTTCTTTATAAAGGGTAACCACCTGCTCATGACTCATTTTTTCTATCCGTCTATAGTCAAAGTCGTGGGTAGACCTTAATTCATCAATTGCCTTTTCGATAAAGGCAGTCCCCTTAAAGTCTGGATTTGTTGGTGCGTGTAATATGAGAGGTCTTTTTTTTCCTACATTGGGATAGGATGGCGAAAATTTACCTAGGTCAATGGCTAAAGGTAAAACATGTACTTTTTGATAATACTTTTCTACATAGGGTAGCACTTCATAGTCCTGAACAATGGCTTGGGATATATATTTTGAAATAATTGATAGCTTCCGATGAATTTCTTCATTAGAGGGGGAATCCCCTGTATAAACATAGGGATTATTCAATCGAGCCATGTCATGAAAGCGTACATCATTTCCCCAGTGATGCATAATGACTTTTTTACCTTTACGTTTAATCCATTTTAAATCTTTAAACTGTCCCGATATAGTACTAGCATAATGATAATGGAACAGATCATAGAAGTTAAGAATATGCTTAAAATCTTTGCGTAACTCAACAGCATCGGTGTTAATAAGATGATCCTGATAGCCTAAATAAGAATGAAAAGTATTATATCCAACAGCTATATTTCCTTTTTTCTTTAGGGCACCACATAAAATTCCCATTTGTCCAGCAATCTCTATAATACCGTGGAAAACCTTCATCGAATTTTTTCCTCCTCTAGCCATTTGAAGGTTTTTTCCAGCCCTTCAGAAAGAGAATGATTAATTCTCCACTGCAATTCCATTTGAATTTTCAAAGAATCTATATTTCGTCTTGCTACGATATCAACGGGCCGCTTTCCCTTAAACGCCTTTAGATTTTGTGTGGATCCTGTCACTGTCTTTATTTCCTTTGCTAGCTTAATAATTGGCGTTTCCATTCCTGTCCCAACATTATAGACCTGACCGATAGCTTCCTCATTTATGGTAACAAGTAAAAATGCGTCTAGTGCATCTTCGATAAAGGTAAAATCCCGAGTTTGGTGTCCATCACCATAAATCACTAGGGGTTCATTTTTTTCCACAGCTTCAAAAAACTTAGCGACTACTCCACAATAAGGATTTGATGAAGTTTGGCCGGGACCATAAACGTTAGACAGACGCAATACTGTCACCGGAAGCTGATACATATGATAGTAAACACTACAATAATGCTCAGTGGAAAACTTACTAGCTGCATAGGGCAAACTAATCTTATAATAATCTTCTGTTGTGGGAATGTTCGCTGCATCACCATAGATGGAGGTAGTGGAAGCATAAACAAACCGCTTTAAATTGGAACCGTAAATTTTAGCACTTTGGAGCAATAAAAACCCACCTAGCAAATTGGTATGAAAATCCAGATCCAGATCATCAACAGACTTCAAAATATTGGAACAGGCCAAATGAAAAACATACTCTACCTTTGGTATAATATTTTTTAATACTTTTTTATTTGTTATACTGTCTTCAATAAAAGTGATTTTAGGAGAGATGGGAATCGCTTCCCTCCGTCCCGTGGATAAATCATCAATTACATAGATGTGCTGGCTCAAGGGTAGGATTTTTCTTATCAGTTGCGAACCAATAAAGCCAGCACCACCAGTTACTAATACATTGCCAAACATCACAGTAATCCCCTCCTCTGGTTACATATTTCCTAGCTTTTGTTCTATTATCCGCTCTAATTTTGGCCAAATTTTATTGATATGCTGTTCATAAGTGTATTGCTCCATTACTTTCCGCCGAGCATTGGCCCCTATTTCATGCCTTAATTCTGGTCGATTGAGATAGTATCGAACCAAATCAATGGTTTCTTCTGGGGAACTGGTCAGGAGAACCTCTTTTTTATCTTTAAAAAGTGCTGTCATTGCTTGGGTTCGACTGGCAATCATAAAAGCACCGGAACCTAGTATCTCAAATGTACGCTGTGTCACCTGATCCATGGCATTCTGTACACCTAAAACAATCTTTGATGAGCGATAAATAGAGCCAGACTTCCCATACAAAAGATGTCCTTGAAGCCAATCCCGGGGGATCTTTTTTCCAAACTCCTTTGCTATCAATGCTTCATCCTTTCGCCAACCTGTGCCCCAAATATGTGCCTTTTCCCCTATTTGAACTAGAGGAAATAATAAGTGTCGAAGGCTTTCAAAACGGTAGGTTTTTTTAAAAAGATGTGTGGCACCAACAAAAGAAATATCGTATATCTCTTTTTCATTTTTTTTCTTTTCAGGAAACATACGGGGGTTAAATGCAAAATTTAAATAACTAGAAGGAATACCTAGTTTCTCATATTTTTTAATACAATCTGGATGAATGGTCCACACAAAATCAGGTCTAGTCCGTTTTACATATGGAAGTGACCAGCTTGTGTGATTAATAAGATCTTCTGTGGCCCAATACAGGTGAAACAAACAGTACTTTTTACATAATCCAGATATTTTATCTGCAAAAGGGGAAAAAAGCCTACGATTATAGCCTACGGTAATGAGGATATCTGGCTTGAAATATGAAATCCCCGCTTCTATCTCTTCAGGTACCCATGAGGACTGATACATTATTTCATGGCCCATTTGGGCTAATGAATCACCTAGTGTGTTTATACAATATGTCCGGTGATCCAGAAAAAAAATTTTATAAGTCTTCATACATTTCTCTCCTTTAGAAGAGTCTCTCTTGATAAAAACGTAACCCTATTTTATATTTATTTATGATTTTTCCTTAGATAAAATGTTACAAGGTCACTGCCTTCTGATCTCGATTGGATAAATAGATGGCCTCAATCAATGCCAAAGACTTTCTTCCAGCCCTACCATCAACTAAAGGACTTTCTCCTTTTGTAATGGCATTAATCACATTTTCATAATACGCATCATGACCAAAACCATAAACCGAATCAGTGTGGGCAACAGGTCTACTAACAATCAACTCTATTTCTTTATCACTAAATTTCCAGTATAGTATTTCATTAACCGCAATACCACCAACACGAACAGTCCCTTTTTCTCCTATAATTGTGATTGAGCCTTCAAAATTCTTGGGGTAGGTCAGCATCGAAACATTAATCGTCGCAATGCATCCTGAATCAAACTTAATCATAGCAGCCCCTGTATCCTCAGCCTCTATCTTTCTTGCTAATGTGTCTGTTTGAGCCATTACCGATGTGACTGGCCCACCAAACCATTGAACAAGGTCTACATAGTGGGAAGCTTGGTTGCAAAACGCACCTCCATCTAAAGCCCAGGTTCCCCGCCAGTCTGCCAGATCGTAATATGCTTGGGGACGTGACCAAAATACATTGGCAACAATCATATAGAGTTTCCCGAAACGTCCATTATCAATGGCCTTCTTGACCATCTGAATTGAAGGATTTAAGCGATTTTGCAATACGACAAAAAGTCTAACACCATTTTCATCACAAGCTTCAATTAGTTTATCTGCATCAGTTAGCTTGACCCCCATGGGTTTTTCCGTTAGAACATGTTTTCCATGGTTGGCTGCCATGATTCCATGTTCTGGATGTAAACCCGAAGGTGTACAAATACTAATTAGATCGATCTCTTCTTGTTTTAACAATTCTTCATAATTGGTGGTCCAATAGGGAATATCATAGGTGTTTGCAGCCTCCCTAGCCCGTTCCTCAATAATATCGCAGCACCCTACTATTTTGGTATTAGGTATTTTTCTAATGGCTTCAAAATGATTTTTAGAAATTCTGCCGCAACCAACAAGACCGATACCCACGATTAACACCTCTCTCTTTCTTTCACAACTGTATCACCAGTCATTTCATATTCAGATCCGCAAGAAGTACATCTGGCCAGTTTATTCTCAAATACCAGCTTTTCTGAGCATTTACAAACCCACCCCGTTTGTTTTGCTGGCACCCCATACACAAAGCTAAAATCCGGGGTGTCTTTAGTCACAACTGACCCAGCTCCAACTAATGTATATCTGCCGATGGTGTTTCCACAAATGATCGTAGTATTTGCTCCAATTGATGCACCTCTTTTCACTACTGTTTGTTTAAATTCATCTTTCCTTTCAATAAAACTCCTAGGATTAATCACATTGGTAAACACCATTGAAGGTCCAAGAAATACCTCATCCTCACAAATCACACCAAAATATATCGATACATTGTTTTGAACTTTAACATAATCCCCCAAAATAACACCCGATGCAATAAATACGTTCTGAGCAATAATACAGTCCTTACCAATCACTGCATTGCTCATTATATGTGAAAAGTGCCAAATTTTTGTGTTTTCCCCAATTTCGCAGGGCTGATCTATGAATGAAGATTCGTGGACAAAGTACTTAGACATTAAGTCCCCTCCTTCTTTCTCATTGATTTACTCTCTTTCTATCCATATATTATGAGAGGTGGGTCTTAAGTGTGCAGTTTTGCAATAGTCCTAATTAACCTCAAAAGTGCTACTTAAGTTCATAAGACAGCACCATGTAAGTCACAGCATCTCACCTCATGGGTAGTCACCTTTTGGGAATCAGTTTAAATTTTTTCAATTATAATAATTTCCTTTTACCAAGGAGCTAGCATACTCTAAGGGCAAACCATATATTTGCTCACAAGCCTCAGGGCTTGCTTCCCTGTACGCTATGCTACTGGGTCTACTATTCGCCTCAAGTAACCACAGTTTACCATCTCTATCTAATGCCACATCTAAACCTACCTCTCCTAAACTACCAAAAGATTTTTCCATAGCATAGACTGTCTTCAGACTAAAGCTTTCTAACATATCCCAGGAAAGAGCAGCATGAAATAGTTCTTCACCAGGTGATACAAAGAGATCCCTAGCACCAGCAGAAAAGTTAGTTACGATTGCCTCAGGTTTGGCAATTCTAAAGTTCAATCCCGAGACAACCCAACGGCGATCAGGTTTTTTTTGAACTAAAATACGCATATCAAAGGGACAGTGATGGATTTTAGCCAGAAAAATCCCCTGTTGTAAGACAAGATTTGCTCCGTAGTTTATATGCAAAAATGAATGTAGTTTTTGCATATCAGTAAATTCCCAACTTTTAACTTCACTTCCACCAGTTTTGCAAATATAGAATCCTTCCCCCTTCTCTATACGCACAACTTGACGGCCACCTCTGCCATAATTATTTTTTATAAAACAGTGCTTATATTTTTCTAAAAATGACATCAGTTTCGATGAAGTAAGCAGAGCTGTTTCTGGTAGGTATTGAGACGTTTTTCTAAACAGACTTAGAGCTTGAAAAGTTTCCCACTTACCAAATGTTCGTGTGGTATTGATCCATTGAATATTATGTGCCTTTCCTTTGTGATTGAAACTTTCTACTGTTTCGGGTCCAGGATAAGACCCCCTGTCGTGGATCACCTGAGGAAGGGGTATTCTTTTTTTTACCCATTCATTGTTGGTTGGATCTAAACAGTATGCTTTAACTAAATTCGTTTCCCAGTTTACCCTATTGAGGATAAAACAATAAAACAGAATGCCTTTTTCTAAGGCTAATAGCGCTCTTTTCTTAACAGCGTGACTCTTATCAATATTTTTCCATGTATAATGAGATATCGTTAGTCCTAGGGAAGGCCCTAAAACAAATTTGTTTTTGGAAATGAAAATTGCCTTTAAAGGCTCTCCTTGGTAATAGTACAGATCTTTCAATACGTTACTTGATAGATAAAGCATATTCATTGAAGGATTAATATATTGTGTTGCCACTTCTACTTGTAATTCTGTCATACCAACTCGTAAAATTAGATTTTCACCAGGGGTGAACTTCAAATTTTTCAATTGGATATTGTTAAGAAAAAGCAGTGTTTTATATGATTCTTGATTCAAAACTCCCAAAGTAAAAAGTCCATAACGTTGATGGATTTTCATTAATTGATTATCTCTTGTCATATTAAAGTCCCCTCTACTTATTTCATTAGAATAATATAACGTTTAGAGTCCATAAAATCTTTCCATAACAATCTATCTTAAGCATTAATACGATTTGATTGTCTATGGCTAGTAATCAATGTCACAACTATTTCTCATAAGCATATTATTCAACTTCATAATCAAGGTTACTTTTAATGTATGGGGCTCTATTCCGCTATCTGTTTGGGGTTATGCTCTATTCCATTTTGAGCATAAAGCTTTTCCATTGGGCCCGGTATGTAATGTGCTATAGACAGTATCACACTAAAAAAAACTAAATCCCTGTGAGTCTAATGACTGGGATTTAGCTATGGCGAACTTTTGTTAAACATTCTTCCGGTCTTCTAGAAGTGAAACTCAATATAGAATGTATTCCCAGCGGCTATGATCCCTATCATCTCATTTAATAGCACCTGTTGCGTTCTTAGCATATACTGTAGTGCAAGTTAGACAATATAAAAGGAGGAACAAAAATGGGAATTAGACTCTGCCAGTGTCCAGAGCGAATAGCTGATTTTATTAATCAGGAAGTAGTCGTCAATACCATTTGTGAAAATGAGATAGTAGGTACACTAGAAGAAGTTACAGACGAGTATCTTGAACTCAGCGGTGTTGATCCGAACTTAGGTCCTACTATAATCATTATTCTTTGCTGTCACATATGTGCCGTTACAGTTTTACAAGAATAACCTTATCTATATTAATTCTAAAATGTCTAGACTTTATAAAGTACATGACAGCAATATTTTGCTTTTCAAGGGGGAACCATCATGAAAAGAAAACCATTAATTGGGATTTTAGTGGGCAACAGTAAAATAAGACCCTCTTCATACTTTTTATATAATCAATCCAAAGTTAATTTATTCTGCTTTACTCGGAGTGCAATCAACTGGTCTAACATGACAATTTCAGGGTTATTCCTAGACAACAACCAGTGGAAGCGAGGAACATTTCCATTTCCAGATGCAGTATACAACCGTTTATATAATAAAAGTCTCAGAAATGTTATTAAAAAAATTTCAAAACAAATTGGCCAAGAAAAAGTGTTCAACACTTTTAATCATCTCGACAAATGGTGTGTCTATGGCATTTTAAATGGTTCAAGTTTAAAGAATCAATTACCTAATACTTTTCTCTATAATGAAGTCAATTTAATTGATAGCTTACAATCACACCAACAAATGATTTTAAAACCCCGTTATGGAAATTTGGGCAGAAATATTTATAGCATCGAAATGAAAGACGATGGTGATTTATATCTTTATAGACAAACAACCAGGCCACATCTAATATTTAAGGACCCAAGTGCCTTCTTGGAAAAAATAAATAGTTTGATTGATTGTAAAAAGTATATTTTACAAAAAAAAATAGAGATAGCTAATGTCAACCAACGGATTTTTGATATCAGAACCCTAGTTCAAAAGAATAAATATGGTCAATGGCGCGTTACAGGTACATTATCTAGAATCGCAGTAAGAAATTTTTACATCACTAATGTATCCCATGACGTAAAATCAGTTGAAGAAACACTCCTACAGGCCGGAATGAATTATGAAAATGTGATAGAACAAATTATTAAAATAAGTTTAGAAACTGCTAAATGTCTAGACGGAAAGCTGGGACTCATGGGAGAAATAGGAATTGATCTTTGCCTGGATTACGAGGAAAAGCCATGGATTCTTGAAGTCAATGGCAAACCAATGAAAAGTTTGTTTACACAATTAAATGATGAAAAAGTAGTGGAGCGTGTATTTTCCACGCCCATAGAATATGCAACATTTTTATCGCGAATAAAAAACTAACTGTTTATTCTTTAAAAACTTAAAATTGGAGGTATTATAATGGCTAGAGCTTGTAGATGTCCAGAACGATTAAATGATTGTCTGGGCTATAATATAACCGTAGCAACACGCTGCGACAGTTTTACGGGTACGTTAATTTCAGCCAATGAAGATACAATTGAGTTACTCTTAGAAAACAATAGCGTACAAGTCATTTTATGTTGCATGGTATGTGCCATCACGATTCTACCTATATCCGCTATCGACCAACCTTTTTTCGATGATTTTGAGGATGAACCATTAGGAGACGTAGGTCCCGGTGCAAATGATGGCCCCTGGGCTGGAGCAGCAGATAACTTTGCCTTTGTGGTGAATATCGATGCCGAAAGCATCCGTCCAAACACCCCTATTGACAGATTTGGTTTTCAGCTTCTTAGATTCGATAACCCATTCGCAGCAGGCAGTCCACCATCCATGACCATTGACCAAGCTAGTAGAGAGTTTAATAGTACGCCTGTAGGTTTAGACTTCGAAACCCCACTTATTCTTACTTTTGATATCCGAACAATTCAGACAGTATCCTTAAATCCTGGGATTCATGCCGAAGTAAATATAGGCCGTGCCCGTGCAGGAAGATTTGTTTTTACCACAGATCCAGCTGGTGAACTACGGGCTGTATTGTTTTCTGGTAGTCCTCCCACCCCAGTTTTTTTCTCAGAACCCTTAGTTTTTGGCCAGTGGTATCGTATTAGTTATGAATTAGATGTGGCCAATAACCGCTATAATTATATTGAAATTGACGGCATACGTTTCGATAACGATGGCGAAGGATGGGAAGCCAATGTGGGTGTATTTGGTACTGATATCCAACATGTTCTCTTAATTCAAGGAAGTAGCGATGCAGATCAGGAAGGTATTTACTTTGATAATGTTTCAATTTGGGCTCCCATTACGTGTAATGGGTAATTTGCAGTCAAATTATATGCTAAATATCAGACGCCTTAGTCCTAGGAATCCCCCTATGTGTTAGGATAGTTGTCGTATAGAATTAAAAGTATATAATAAAACTACGACAATAATCTGATGATAATTCTCTCACCACTTATCCTACTCTATTACTCATAAACGATGGTTTTAATCTATTAAAATATTGTATCCTATATATAGTAAAGGTAGGTGAACCTCTATGCCAAAACTAACTGCCATGATGGTTGTGCGGAATGAGGCTGATGCTTTCTTAGATCGTTGCCTTAAATCTTTAGAAAGCTATGTAGATGAAATCATCATCTTAGATGATGGATCTACTGATGAAACGCCTGATATCTGTCTCAGCTTCCCAACGGTAAAACTTTATCGTCACAGCACCTCACAATTTCTTATCAATGAAGCCCAGTTACGTCAAAAACTATGGCATTACACTACATCCAGGGATCCCCAGTGGATTTTAGCTATTGATGCTGATGAATTTATTGAAACAAGTTATCCAAATGAGATCTCTCATTTATTAGAACAAAATTATTTTAATGCCATAAGCTTTCGTCTTTTCGACTGTTGGAAAAGCGAAGCATATTATCGAACTGATGGTCTTTGGAATCCGTGGTTACGGGGGTTTTCTATCTACATGATAAAGTACCAACCACAACTGCCCTCAGATTGGCCTTCACTAAAATTTCACTGTGGTCGTATCCCCCTAGCTTATCGAAAGTTACCCTCTTATGAAAGTCACCTAAGAATCAAACACTTGGGATGGGTCAACCCAGCAAATGTTCATGCCAAGTACCAACGGACAATGGGTCAGGATCCTACCTGTAAATATATGAGTAAAGAACATTATGAAAGCATTCTTTATCCACCAGAAAAAATAGTACTTGAAAAATGGTAGGGAACTATCTTAATAATGTAATCATATAGTATACCAAAGAATGATCTCTAAAGTATATTTCAGGGGATTTCTTTTAATAAAATATCAACATGGGGGGATAAAAATGCCATTTACCATTTCAACTACCAATAGTGGCAATACTGCTGGTACTGCTAATGTCTCTATAACAGTAAGTCCTGAAGATGCTTTGTTTTCAGAAACTAGTTTGATTCCAGGTGAATCCATTGGTTCACCGTCTTTGGAAGTTTCTAATGATGGTGATGCAGATGCATACTACTTTATTTTTGCTGATTGGAAAGCTGAGGGAGATACAAGCGCAGTGCAGGCACAAATTTTAGCTGATCGTCTAAATATTGCGATTGAAGATGATGCAGCAGCCGAGATTTATAATGGTTCTGTGGCTGGTCTTTATGAGCAGCCTGCAACCGGACGTCTCTTAGATGCCACTGCAAATGAAGAGATAACATTTGTCGTTAGCCTGCCACAAGATGTTGGAAATTTAGTTCAGGATATGGAAATTAGTGTGGACTTAGTTTTTGTTTCACAGGCTTCACCTATAAGTTAATGGTTCTTTTTAAGTACTGTAGTCTGATGGATCTTATTAATAGCCCAGCTTTCTTTGGGCTATTAATATACTTATACAATACACGATTAACTTACTAAGGAGTGTGCTATCATAAATGACAAAAAAAATAGCTTTACTCACAACGAACTTTTTTAATCCTACAGGAAGTAGAATTATTATGGGAGGTGCGGAACGCTATCAGGTGGATCTCTGTAGATTGTTAAGAAAACTGGGTCTTCATGTTGAGGTTTGGCAAATAGGTGATCAGTGGACCAAGGAGTTTGATGGGGTTAAAATTCATGGTATTGCTACAAACAAAACAGAATATAATACCTTTCCTGAACTCAATATGGCTTTTTATGAAAATTCTATGTCCTTTGATTATTCAATCTATTTTATCCTCTCTTTAGCTTATCCTATCGCTCATGAGAAAAGTATCGCCATCAGCCATGGTGCCTATTGGGATTCTCCAGGGTTTCACACAACCACAGGTCGGCAGGAAATTCAACAAGAATGGCTGAGACGTATGGGAGGTGCCCTAGCTGGACCTCAAAAACTAATTTCAGTGGACACCAATACCATTAACTATTTTAATACTACTTTGCCTAGCTTCTATCATAAATGGGAGTATCTCCCTAACTACGTAGATACCGGGATTTTTTATCCTATGGAGCATACTGAAAATAGCCATAATACTGTACGCGTTCTTTTTCCCCGTCGATTGGTACCCGTTCGGGGCATTAATGAAACAATGAGGGCTGCTGAAATACTTACAGCACGCTATCCTGAAATAGAATTTCATTTTTGCGGTCGGGGTCATGATGACAATATAGAAATGTTGATGTCTCAATGGGCTACTTCACAAGAACGCTGCTTTTACTATTGGAAGTCCTTTGAAATGATGCCTGAAATCTATCAGCAGGCAGATATTGTCCTTGTCCCTTCCCGTTCCACAGAAGGAACAAGCTTAGCTGCTTTAGAAGCTATGGCCTGTGGTAAGCCTGTCATTGCTGGACTGGCAGGTGGTTTATCTGATATTGTTTTGCATGGGTATAATGGCTATCTTATCAAACCCTCAGTAGAAAATTTAGTAACAGCTATTGAAGAACTGGTCAAAGATAAGAAGAAAAGAAATCAAATGGGTAAACGAGGAAGAGAAATAGCCATGAGTTTTAGCAAAGAAATATGGGAGGAACGTTGGACAAATGTCATGTCTACAGTCTTCCGATGACTTTTTAACATTCTTTTATTAGAGAGGTTATCTACTATGCCTTTTACATCTCCAAGTATTTCCAATAAAAATAACAACTTTCGCATTGGACCATTGGCTCCAGTACATGATGTGCTTATTATCGTACAAGAATGTATTGTATTTACTATTTTACAAGGGGTGTCACTGTTAGTTCCTAGCTTTCCCCTGTCTCTCGCTGAGGAGTTATCTATTGAGTCAAATCCTACGCATATCCAGTGTATTAATACTGATTTGGTGTTAGATTCTCGTTATCAAATTGACGAAAATATGCTTACCATAAGTCTACCCCACATACCTAAGAAAATCATTTCATGTACTATAGACAATATCACGCTAAAAGAAAAACTAAACCCCTGTGAGTCTAATGACTGGGATTTAGCGATCGCGATATACCAATATAATGTGGTCGTAAAATATACAGATTTTTTTGAAAACCTTTTTACAATTAGTCAAAGGTCATGTTCTCGCTATCAACGAACTTTTGTTAAACATTCTTCTGGTCTTCTTGAAGTGAAACTCAATATAGAATGTATCCACTCCAAAATCTAAGAAGATCATGTTTTTTAATCAAAAATACGAAAATTATTCAACAGTCTGGAGTCATCTACAATGGCTCCTTTTTTGTGTAATAAGCCACCCCTATTGCACCAGGTCCTACATGTAACCCAATCACAGGGCCTATATCCTGTATCATAATCTCAACATCTACCACTTTTCTTATTTCAGTGGCTACATTTTTAGCTTCATCTGCACAATTAATATGATGAACCACAATTTCTCCTACACCAAAGTCCTCAATGTCTTTGAGCACCTGACCGATGATGGTCGAGGTAGCCTTTTTCTTTGTCCTGACTTTTTTAAAGATCGTTGTCATCCCATCTTCTACAGTTAAAATCGGAATGATTTTAAATAAGTTTCCAATAATGGCATTTGCACGGCCAATTCGCCCACCCTGCTCTAAGTATTTTAGGTTATCGGGTATAAATAAAAACCTACTTTTTTTCATATTGTCCTCAGCTGCTTTTTTCACTTCTTCCAATGTTTTGTTTTCCTTAGCAGCCCTTGCTGCTTCTATGACAGCAAATCCTAGTTGCATACAATTTGACCTAGAATCTAAAATTTCTATATTGGCATTGGGATAACTCTGTAAAACCATGTCCTTGGCCATATGAGCCGTAGCATATGTGCCACTCATCTCTGAAGATAAAAAGAGACATATCAATTCGTCCCCTTCCTTAACCACATTTTCCATCTCATGGCATAACTCCCCCATAGGGGGTTGCGATGATTTAGGAATCCCTTGCTCTGCCATCATTTTATAGAAGCGCTCATTATCTATCTCTGTTTCTTTAAAAGTATGCTCTGAAAATGCGACCCTTAAGGATACAACCCTTATGGCTAGCTCATCTTTTATAGACTCACTTATGTAACTTGTACTGTCAGTCAAAATTTTAACAGTCATATATATATCCCCCCAACGATTGATTTCTATTGTAGCAATTTTTCTGATCTCAATATATATAATATACCAACGCTCAAAATCTAGCAACAACGTGAAAACACCCCTCAGTTTAGACCTTTTAAATGTCAACTCTGTGGGGTGTTTTTGCTCTTCTTTTTCCAATTATCTTAATAGCCTTTTTACCATCTTCATCTTGTCTCTATATATTGTAAATCAAAGTTCTTGTCTGGATTTTTTTCATATCAGTTTAGATATGATAATCATACCAATACCCTTTATAAATTTATTCAAACGACATCGCTTGTATAATTAGGTTTCCCATTTCTGCTGTCCCAACTAACTTACATCCATCACTCATAATGTCTGGAGTCCGATACCCACCCTCAAGAACCCTTGTAACCGCTTCCTCGATTTCCTTGGCTTCATTTTCTAAATCAAAGGAAATTCTGAGCATCATTGCTGCTGATAAAATAGTGGCTATGGGATTGGCTTTATCCTGACCAGCGATGTCCGGAGCAGATCCATGAATGGGTTCATACATACCAAACTTTCCTTCCCCTAAACTAGCCGAAGGTAGCATTCCGATGGATCCCGTGATCATACTGGCTTCGTCAGAGAGAATATCCCCAAACATGTTAGTCGTTACTAAAACATCAAACTGTCTCGGATTTCGAATGAGCTGCATGGCAGCATTGTCTACATACATATGCTCTAGAGTCACCTCTGGGTAGTCCTTTGCGATTTCTATCATAACAGAACGCCATAGCCTAGAGCTTTCTAGTACATTGGCCTTATCAACACTGGTTACTTTTCTATCTCTTTTTAATGCCATTTCAAAGGCCAGTCGTCCAATACGCTCTACTTCACCCACACTATAGGCTTCTACATCAAAGGCCTCCTCACCCATATCATCATTATTTGTTCGACGTCCTTTTTCTCCAAAATAAATGCCTCCCATAAGCTCCCGTACGATACAAATGTCAATACCCTCTCCAACAATGTCAGACCTTAGGGGACATGCATTTTTTAAGGACTCATGTAATATAGCAGGACGAAGATTGGCATAAAGTCCTAGCCCCTTCCTTAAACCCAGTAAAGCTGCTTCAGGACGTTGATGTCCTGGGAGTCCATCCCATTTTTCTCCCCCCACTGCTCCTAGAAGTACTGCATCACTTTTTTGACAGCTATCAAGGGATTCCCTTGGTAGGGGCTCACCGGTGGCATCATAGGCGCATCCCCCTACCAACACTTCTTCAAAGTCAAACTGATGTCCAAAAGTGTCACCCACAGTCTCCAATACCCTCACAGCTTCCTTAATTACCTCAGGTCCGATTCCATCCCCTGGTATTAATGTAATTTGATAGGCCATGCTACTCCCCTCCACTCTTTTGTTGTGCTAAGCCTTTAGCAATATATTTGATCAATCCATCGGATTCCATGATTTTTTGTATAAATTCAGGAAAGGGCTGGGCTTCATAGAATTCCGTTTTTGTCATATTATGAATGATACCTTTTTTGAAGTTGATCTCAATGACGTCACCATTTTCAATTTTCTCAACAGCCTCTGGACACTCTAAAATCGGCAGTCCAATATTTATTGCATTTCGATAAAATATTCTTGCGAAGCTACTGGCAATGACACAGGAGATCCCCGATGCTTTAATGGCCAAGGGGGCATGCTCTCGTGAAGAACCACATCCGAAATTTTTCTCTCCAACGATGATGTCTCCACTTTTCACCTGACTGGAAAATGTTGAATCTAAATCCTCCATGCAGTGCTTTGCTAGTTCACCAGGGTCAAATGTACTTAAGTATCTTGCAGGGATAATGACATCAGTATCCACATTACTTCCATATTTAAAAACCCGTCCATTTGTTTTCATCATCTCACCATCCTCCATTTACACGATATCCTTGGGATTCGTAATTTTTCCAGTGATTGCAGAGGCCGCTGCCACTGCGGGACTAGCTAAATAGACCTCTGATTCTGGATGTCCCATTCTCCCTACAAAGTTTCGATTTGTGGTTGCAATGGCTCTTTCACCCTTTGCCAACACACCCATATGTCCTCCAAGGCAAGGACCACAGGTAGGTGTACTTACCACTGCCCCTGCTTTTATAAATGTTTCCAGTAGCCCTTCCTTCATTGCATCAAGGTATATCTTCTGGGTAGCAGGGAAAACAATGACTCGAACACCCTTTGCAACCTGCTTTCCCTCCATTACCTTTGCTGCCATTCGAAGGTCTTGAATCCGACCATTTGTACAGGATCCAATCACAACTTGGTCAATTTTCACATCTCCCACCTCGTCAATGGTACGGATATTGTCAGGTATATGTGGGAAAGCCACCGTTGGTAATAAACGACTTAAGTCGATTTCATAGGTTTCTTCATAGACTGCATCTTCATCTGCTCTATACACAGTATAGGGTCTTTTGGAATGAACCCTTACATACTCCAGGGTTAGCTCATCCACTGGGAAAATACCATTCTTCCCCCCTGCTTCAATGGCCATATTTGCCATGGTAAAACGATCATCCATGGTCAGGTGTTTTATGCCCTCCCCCACAAATTCCATGGATTTGTATAGGGCTCCATCCACACCAATTGTTCCAATGATATGAAGAATGATATCCTTTCCGCTGACCCACTCTTGAGGTTTACCCTTTAATATAAATTTCAGGGCACCAGGTACCTTAAACCAACATTTCCCCATGGCCATTCCCGCTGCCATATCCGTGCTTCCAATTCCTGTTGAAAAGGCCCCTAGGGCGCCATAGGTACAGGTATGGGAATCCGCTCCAATGCCCACATCCCCTGGAACCACCAGCCCTTTTTCCGGGATCAGAGCATGCTCTATTCCCATCTGCCCGATTTCAAAATAGTTTTCTATCTCCATCTCATCTACAAACTCACGAATCAGTTTACAGTTCTCCGCAGTTTTAATATCCTTATTGGGTGTAAAATGATCTGGTACAATGGCTATTTTTTTCTTATCGAAAACCTGATTAACTCCGATCTTGTAAAACTCTTCCATAGCCACCGGTGTGGTAATGTCGTTGCCAAGGACTAGATCAAGATCCACTTGGATTAACTGTCCCACCTCTACTGTATCCAAGCCTGCATGAGCCGCTAGAATTTTTTGCGTCATCGTCATTCCCATTTTTTCATCCTCCTCATACTCTCTTCTTTATTACATCGCCGCCTGTTGGCCCTGTGGTATATTTTCACTCATCATTTTATTAATGGCGTTGATATAGGCTTTAATACTCGCTTCCACAACATCTGTACTCAATCCTCTGCCATTGTATATTTCATTGTTTCGCTTTATTTTCACCACAGCTTCTCCCAGGGCATCTTCTCCCTCTGTCACCGATTCAACAGAGTAATCTTCAAGTTTAAAGTCTCCTCCAACGATATTGTCAATTGCCTTAAATGCTGCATCTATAGGTCCAAATCCCTTGGCAACCTCTTCAAGTTCTTTACCATCCTTGATTAATTTGATATTTGCCGTAGAGGTAATTATATTCCCACAGTTAATGACAAATTCTTTTAGTTGGTAAATTTCTTCAAAGTTTTGTTTTTGATCTTGCACCAATGCCTCTAAATCTCGGTCATAAATGACTTTCTTTCTATCGGCTAGGATCTTAAATTCCTTAAATACTTCATTTAATTTTTCTTTTGAGATTTCATATCCTAATTCCTTTAGGCGATCCTCTAGGGCATGGCTACCAGAGTGTTTCCCAAGGACTAATTGGTTTTTTGATAAACCAATTGACTCCGGTGTCATGATTTCATAGGTACTTTTGTTGGCTAACATCCCATGCTGGTGAATTCCCGACTCATGGGCAAAGGCATTTTCACCTACAATGGCTTTATTATGCTGAACCTTCATCCCAGTCACTTTACTTGTTAATCGACTGGCCGCATAGATTTGGCCTGTGTCAATATTTGTGTACATTCCATAAAGATCCTTCCGGGTATTAATCCCCATGACAATCTCCTCTAAAGCCGCATTTCCTGCTCGTTCACCAATTCCATTAATGGTACATTCTAGCTGGGTTGCTCCCGCAGCTGCTGCAGCTAAGGTGTTGGCCACCGCCATGCCTAGGTCATTGTGACAATGAACTGAAATTTCAGCTCGATGGATGTTGGCTACATTTTCCTTGATTCCTTTTATCAATCTATAATACTCATCTGGAGTTGTGTATCCCACAGTGTCAGGTACATTAATGACCGTTGCCCCAGCTTTAATCACAGCCTCAAATATTCGATATAAAAACTCAGTTCGACTTCTAGAAGCATCCTCTGCTGAAAACTCAACATCATTACAATAACCCTTTGCCCGCTTTACCATGGCAACCGCCTGTGCTAATACCTCTTCCTCTGTGCTCTTTAGCTTATACTTCATGTGTATATCTGAAGTGGCAATAAATGTATGGATTCTTGGATTTTCAGCATACTTTACTGCTTCATAGGCTCTATCTATATCCTTTGGTAAAGCCCTTGCAAGACTAGCAACAGTGGCATTTTTGACTATTTTAGCAATTTCCTTCACTGCATTAAAGTCTCCTGGGGAAGCAATGGCAAATCCAGCTTCAATCACATCCACTTTCATCTTCTCTAATTGCATAGCCACCTCTAGCTTTTCTCCGAGATTCATACTACACCCTGGAGATTGCTCTCCATCCCTTAATGTGGTATCAAAAATTTTAATTTGTCTTGTTGTTTCCATATTGACCATTCCTCCCTCTACTCTTTTTGTACAATATAAAAAACCCCGCCTCTGCAAAATGTTGCCTTTGCAGGGACGAGGATTAATTCCACGCGTTACCACCCTAATTGTTTCTATCAATAAGAAACCTCTCATCTAGGTTCTATCAAACCCATCGTCTATAACGGGACTTCCCGTTTACCTATAATCACACGTTGAACCAACGTCTTTCCAGGTAACTGCTAAGGAGTGAGTTGCATTCTACTACAGTATCGGTTCGCACCACCCACCGACTCTCTGAAACTGCTTTGTAAAACACTAGTCTCCCTAATCACATTTGATTTGTTTTTTATATGTTTTTTATATTGTTTTCAATATTAACAGATAACTTCCCATACGTCAATAGTAAATTTAGAATTATTTTTATTTTCTGTTAATCTCTTAGTAAATTTTACTGTTTCCATTAATTTAATCCTTTATTTATATTTTCTCTTTTAGTGGTAAAAAATATAATGCAATTATATTTTCCGATTTAAAATCCAGTCACACTGAGGAGTGCAATCATATGTATGGCGTAAATAAAATTTGGAAGCCTGAGATTTTTCAAGGGAAATATAAAAAGCGAAACTATTTTGAAGGCTGGTACTTCAAACTAATTAACGCTCATCAAGATCAAGTTTTTGGTGTGATTCCCGGTATTTCCTATGGATCAACTCCTCAGGATGCCCATGCCTTTATACAGGTTTTAGATGGAATAGCCTGTCAATCCCATTATTTTCCCTACCCCTCTGATGCTTTTAAATTCTCTCAAAATAAATTTGAAGTGCGCATTGGCCAGAATGCTTTCAGTAGGGATCGAATGATCCTAAGTCTAGAAAATAAAGAGACTAAGGTTGAGGGCGAACTTCATTTCTCGAATATAGTCCCTTTTCCAAGTACCCTCATCAATCCAGGGATTATGGGTCCCTTCTCATTTATTCCCTCTATGGAGTGCTATCATGGCATTGTTAACATCCATCATGATACCATGGGGAGTTTAACTGTGGGAGATCAAAAGCTCAACTTTGATCATGGTTATGGCTATATCGAAAAGGACTGGGGTCAATCCTTCCCCGAAGCCTACATTTGGCTTCAATCCAATCACTTTTCCAGAGAAGACGTGTCTATTATGTTTTCCATAGCGAAAATCCCATGGCTAGGAAAGCATTTTATTGGACATATTTCTTTTTTAAGAATCGGAGAAACCTTTTACCGATTTGCCACCTATACTGGAGCTAAGCTTATCAGCTTGGTTGTAACAGACCAAGGAATCGAAGTTATTTTACAGGACAAGCATCACCGACTAGTAATCACAGCTATCTCAAGTAAGTCCAGTATGCTAAAGGCCCCCCAAAAAGGACTTATGAATCGTGAAATATTAGAAAGTATCACTGCTCAAGTACAGGTTTTGTTGACAGATCCCAAAGGAACAGTCATCTTTCAAGGGGAGGGTGTCAATACTGGATTGGAAATGGTAGGGGATTTGTCTATTCTGTTTCTGTGTTAAATAAATTGATTCCATTAGTTAACCAAAACAAAACGGCTACACTCTTTTAAGAGCGTAGCCATTTTTATCTATTATTATTTAGGGGGAAGTTAACTATTTATTCTTTGCAGCGTTTTCGCCAGCAATTCTTCCATAAACTGCGATGTCAGCTAAAGCGTTGCCACCTAAACGGTTAGAACCATGGATTCCTCCTGTTACTTCACCGGCTGCATATAAACCAGGAATCACATTTCCATTTACGTCAAGAGCCTCAGCATTTGTATTGATTTCGATTCCACCCATGGTATGATGAACGGTGGGTACCCGTGCACCAGCATAAAATGGTGCAGTATCGATCTTCGTATCAAACAATGTTCTACCAAATTCGTCTGATCCACCTGCTTCTACTACTTTGTTGAACTCCTCTACTGCTTTCACTAAATTATCTGGATTGACTCCAATTTTCCCAGCTAGTTCTTCAAGGGTATCACCTTTAAAGGCTCGATCTTGGGCAATTAACTCTTCTATTGTTTCATTAAAGTTATTTGTTGTTTCTGGTGTTGGATAGTTTTTCTGATCAAGAACCACCCATAAGAAGGCATCTTCTTCCTCAAGCAGTGCTTTTGTCATCACATCTCGTCGAGCTCCTTCGTCAACAAAACGATTACCAGATTTATTGACAAAGATTCGATTTTCAACACCTTGCTCAATATTTCCACTCAGACTTCCCGTATTAGGATCTCCCAATGGAAGCAATTGAAGATGTTCTAACCCAATCAGACTGGCTCCAACAGCTTCAGCTATTGCTAGACCATCTCCTGTTGCCCCTGGGTGATTAGTGGACTTCACATTTGCAAGGGAAGGCCAGCTTTGGTTATATTTTTCTATCATCTCAGTATTGGCACCAAAACCACCAGCTGCCATAATCACGCCATTGTTAGCATGTACAATCACATCTCCACTTAACCCAACTGCTTTAACACCAACGACTCGTCCATCTTCAACTAATAATTCTATTGCTTCAGTATCAAGTAAAATCTCAATACCTTCATTGGCATTAATATAATTTTGATAAGTATCGATAAATCCAGTTCCTAGAGGTGTAGAGGGTTTATGAGCCCTTGGCCACAGTCCACCTAATACAGTAAATACTTCATCATTAAAATTCATACCTAAGCTCTCTAGCCATTCAACGGCTGGATATGCATTCTCAACAAGAGTTTGAATTAGATCGGTATTTCCTAGTTCATCCCCACCCTCATATGTTTGTGTAAAATGTTTTTCAACTGAATCTTCAATTCCTTGGGCAACCTGTCTTGGCGAACCCGCAGCATTTAATGCACCACCAGCAAGAATTGTATTTCCTCCTAATCTCGGCATTTTTTCAAGGACGATTATTTGGGCACCATTTTGATGGGCTGAAACAGCCGCTGCTAAACCGGCACCACCACCACCTATAATAACAACATCAGTTGTATATTCAACAGTTTCACCTACAACCCTTACATTCTCACCTTTAACACTTAGTGCATCAATATCTGCACCTGCCTGCTCAAGGGCATTAATAACCGCTGCAATAATTGCATCACTTGTAATTGTTGCCCCAGAAATAGCATCTACGGCTAATGTCTGTCCATCAACGATGGCGTTTGGAATTCGATCTATTGCTGGATCTGCTATTCCTTGACTTTCATTATGCTCTAAAATGTTCACACTCTGAATTTCGTTTTCATCAACAGTCACTTCCACTGTGATGTCTCCATTATGTCCTGGTGCAACACCTGTGTATGTCCCGGCTTGAAATAATGCTTCTTCTACTGTAGTCTCAGTGGTAGGTCCAGATTGGCAACCGACCATCAGGATCGCCAGTACAACACACAGGCTCATAAATACCACTTTTTTCAATAATGCTTTTTGCTTCATCAATAATCCCTCCATTATCCATTTTTAAGTACTACTTAAACAATTTTTTAAGGACTTTTTTACTTATTTGCTACTTTCAATTCATCATGGAACTTCTTTTCAATACCACAAATTTACTTACATCAATGAGCCTATTGTTCTTAGTTCTGTTCAGTGAATCCATTCATTGAACAGATTCATTTAACAATTACATTTTATACTATTGTTATTTTGTTGTCAATACATTTTACTACTTAATTATTATGATCGGATATATTTCACATTAAAACATAAGTTTGCTACAATCAAATCATTTGCGTTAACGCAACTCATAATTTGTTACGGTTCGTGGTCCTGTATACAATTGGTGCTTACATGATTCTATTGCACATCATACAAGCAACCGTACTATATACATAGCACGGTTGCTTTTTAATGAAGCCTTTTACTTCTTCTTAACTCACCTATATTAACAATTTGTCACTTCTATGCTTCTATCTTTTTATCTACTTCAAGAGGTGTAATTGTAAATCCGATATAACCATAAATAACGGCAATGATAGGTGTTAAGATATTTAAGAATGCATAGGGACCATAAGCAACAGCACTTACTCCTAGGGTTCCGAACATGAAGGCACCACATGTATTCCATGGAATCAATACCGAAGTCAGGGTTCCTGAATCCTCCAATGTTCTTGAAAGTACCTTTGGATGAATTCCTTTTTCTCTATAGGTATCCTTGTACATTCTACCAGGGACAACAATAGCTATATATTGCTCTGCAGCCAATAGGTTCACAGCAATACAAGTTAAAACAGTGGCTAAGATTAAAGATCCTGTACTTTCAGCTAAGCTTAAGATCGCTCGACCAATAGCGTGGAGCATACCTGATTTCTCCATAAGCCCACCGAAGGACATGGCAATTAGGATTAAGGATACAGTCCACATCATACTATCTAGACCACCACCACTTAATAGGTCATCTACTATTTCTACACCAGAATCCAAATAAAATCCATAATGAGCTGCATCGATGATGTCTCCAATGGCTGCGCCTTGGAAGATTGCAGCGAAGAGACCACCTAAAAGTGTACCGGCCATTAATCCAGGTAAGGCAGGTACCTTCAACACAACAATTGTAATAACAAGAATCGGTGGAATTAATAATAGTGGGGAAATCATGAAGTTAGAACTCATTGCACCAAGCATTTCATTGATACCGACCATATCTAATTCACGACCTGCATATCTTGATCCAATAATTCCATAAAGAATTAAAGAGATGATTAAAGCAGGAACCGTTGTGTAAACCATATGCTTGATGTGTTCAAACAATTCAGCGCCAGCCATGGCAGGTGCTAGATTTGTTGTGTCGGAAAGAGGAGACATTTTATCTCCAAAGTAAGCTCCAGAAATGATTGCACCAGCCACAAGACCTGCAGGCATTCCTAGACCTAGACCGATTCCCAGTAAGGCAATACCCACTGTACCGGCAGTTGTCCAAGAGCTTCCTGTTGCAAGGGAAACTACAGAACAAATAATTGCTGTGGCCACAAGAAAGATTCCTGGCGATAAGATCTGTAGACCATAGTAAATCATGGTTGGGACAGTTCCACTTAGGGTCCATGTACCGATAATTGTACCAATAACCATTAAAATTAGAACAGCTTGCATTCCCATTTTAATCGTATCGATCATACCTGCTTCCAGTTCACTCCATGTGAACCCTAGAGAAGTAACGGCAACAATAGCCGCCACAATAATAGTGGCAATCAGCGGGATATGAGGATCAGCACCAAATACAATGATTGAGGTGGATAGTGAAACGACTAGAAACAAAATTGGGATAAACGCATGTTTCAGCGTTGCTTCTTTTTTAGTTTTCATTGAATAAATTCCCCCTTTAAAAATATTTTTTCCAATTTAGAATGAGAAATCCAAATCCTGATGACGTAGTATACCATTCCCCGCTTACCCTAATGTTATCAAAACCACACTAAAAAAATCCTCATTTCTTGCTGTCGAACATACTAATTTCAATAAAAATTTCGTGTTCATTCATCAACAAAGTCCAGTAAAGGAATCTGGTAAGTTTAAGGCCACCAAAGTTTCTATGTCTAAGCGTGGATCTAGACTAGCTAGAAGGGTCCTTTTCACCATTGCTATTAGTTCTGTTATACATGAAGTCTCTTACATTATTTTTGCTGTATTTAGAAATAACAAACATTTTACTTTGGCTTATTTGCTGTGAATTTTTTATACCTTCTATTTTAAACTTTCTTTAAGAATTCTCTTGACTATTGCTAACTGGTCTATATTTATTGGCTCTTAATACCTTATTGACTCATTATAGAGCTCAATGAATATCACCTTTAAAGATTCATTGTACTATTTTAACTTGTTTTTTGTGGGTTACTATGCCTATAATATTGGTAACTATTATTGAAATGGAGTGATAAAGTATGGCTGCAAAAGATAACTCTTTCGATGTTGTTTCTGAGGTGGATATGAATGAGGTTACCAATGCAATGTCCCAAACAGAAAAAGAAATTGCCCAGAGATTTGACTTAAAAGACAGTAAAACCATTATTACAAAAAGTGAAAATGAGATTAGCATTGTTACATCTGATGAATTTAAACTTCAAAATGTAATTGATATCCTACAAACAAAACTTGTCAAACGAAATGTATCTATCAAATCCTTAGAGTATGAAAAAATCGAAAAATCCTTAGGTGGAAAAGTAAAGCAAGTCATTAAAGTGAAACAGGGAATTACCAAAGAAGAAGCAAAAAAAATCACCACTTTAATCAAGGATTCAAAGCTAAAGGTACAGGCTTCAGTGCAAGGAGATGTTGTCAGAGTCTCCGGTAAAAACAGAAATGATCTACAAGATGTAATGCAAGCCTTAAGAGATGCCGATCTAGCCTTTAGTGTACAATTTACTAACTATCGATAAATTTACATACTAAAAAGGAGTCGATTTTCTTAAAAAATCGACTCCTTTTTTAACCATTTTTCAGACCCCATGCAAATCATTACAGGTAGTCCCTTGTAAGTTTGATCCCAGTCTATACAAAAATCCACCATTCTTCCCCTTCATTAAATAACTCAATCAGTCTTCCATCAATATTGCATTTATATCTGATGGCATTATTGAAAAGCTTCATGCTTCTCACTGGATCTATTATTTCAAACTTTTCATCATTGTAAGTCAATTCAACAGGGATATTCCATTCGTTATCATCAAGTTTACCTTCAACCTTGACAAACATCTTATCAACTTTATTTCCCCAAGCCATATTTAATAACCTCCTCCATCAATTCTTCAACTAGTCTCTATTTTCTATCTCTAATCCCTTTAAGAACCCCCTGGCATACTTATCAGAACACTCTTTGTAATGCTTATGCCCTTCCTTTCTAAATAGATCACTTAATTCTCCCTTTGATACAATGACCCCTGCTTCTTCAAATATATCAAGCATATCGGCACTTGAGAATGATAGGGCTATTTTTAATTTCTTAAGCATTATGTTATTAACCTTTTCATTATTCTTTATGGCCAGTACTGGCCTTTCAGGTTGTCCTGGTTTTGGATCTTGTTTGCCTCTTCTAAATACAATAAAGCCATTTAAAAATGACTCTAGGGTACTATTGTCGCATTTTATATTCTCTTCTTTTTCTTCTGCTTCCTCTTGATCCTCAACTTCATCAGGGAAACTGTCTTTTGATTTTATGAGCATCTTCCTCACTTCTTCTTCCGTTAATTCAGCCCCACCAAGTTTAAATATCTCTACCATAGCTGTGTTTTTTATATCCAAGGCATCTGATAATCTAATTAATATCTCATTATTATTCATTTATAATCCTCCTATGCTAAAGCTTTTTCTAATTATACCTCTATTATAGCATAATATACCTTTTATTTTTGACATGGGAAGAGCCAACCCATTAAGATTGACTCTCTGCCTTAACTAATTTATGAAACTAAGTATCTGGAATGATACAGTTCATTATTTACAATATTATTATGTTATACTAATAATTCTTGTTTTACCTGTATTAAGAAACACTGCCCAAGCTTTATTGGCATGGCTCATGATATTACCAATGTTTTTTTTATCATCTGCTGTTTTACCACCTATATATCCATTTCCTTCATCAGAAGTCCCCCATCGAGTAACATAATTCATCTTTTCAAACTCAATAGGATCTTCTTCATCATGATATTTAACGATTTCAAAAATCCCATCGGTATTTAAAATTAGATGTTGTTCTTCATTACCCTTTACTGATGCAATTACATCTAGCAGTTGTTGTTTGTTTAGCATTTTGCACGCTCCTTTATTTTTCCTAGTTTTATTATATAGGCAAATATCTTCTTTGTAAATAGCTTAACTCATTGAAATAACTTGATTTTAGGATCATGGCAGACTACGATGTCCTAGTTCCTTTCCCTATGGGTCCGTCATAGCCAAGAACATAGTCATCGTCATCATCCTTGTAGAGTAGGTACTATGAGGAAATGATCCGCATAATGTGGTGATAAAAATCCCATAATATAGAAGATGTATTCTAGATTTTCCATAGATTAAAGTCGAATGAAAGAAAAATTGAAATTAACAAGGAACCTATGTTTTAAAAGCAAGACCCTGGGTAATAATGGAATAGATATAATTTAAAATGAAATTAACGAGGAGGATTTACATGAAAAATTACACAAAATTAAATGAATACTTATCAAATTTAGCTGTTTTAAATGTAAAACTACATAATATGCATTGGAATGTTGTGGGCATGCAATTTGTTCAAGTCCATGAATTCACTGAGTCAATGTATGATGATTTCTTTGCAAAGTATGATGATGTAGCAGAGCTTATGAAGATGAGGGGCGAAAAGCCTTTAGCTAAAATGGCGGATTATTTAGAAAATGCATCTATCAAAGAATTAGATAAAGATAAATTTTCCAGCACTGAAGTTCTTGAAATAGTTTTAGCTGATTTAAATAAAATGATGGCTTTAGCAACTGAAATCAGAAGTGCAGCAGATGAAGCTGGTGATTTTGGAATAGTAGCTGAATTTGAAGATCATATTGCTGGTTACAGTAAGAATTTGTGGTTCATCAATTCAATGCTTGCATAGCACCTACTTTACATTAACTAAATGTGTTTATTTTAAAGACTAACTTCTATATTTTAAGAAGTTAGTCTTTTTTAATTTACAAAATACTTCTTTTTAATTAATCATAAATTTTTATATGCCAACCACAGGAATTGTCCCCTTGGCTGCCAGCCTTATTTAATTTTGCTTGTTCTCGTCTTCATCAACTAGGGCATCATCAAGAACGACTGCAGAGATGACTTCATTGATTACATGGTCTTCCCTTACAGATATTAATTTCTTCCTAACAATTTCTTCAACTTCAAATTCTTGTTTCAGTCCTGCATAAAGAGAATAAATAATGAGTAATAGAATAATCGCAAAAGGCAAACCAGTAATGATAGAAGCCGTTTGTAAAGCGCCAAGTCCACCACCAAGCAATAAAGTAGCCGCAACAACGCCTTCCATAATAGCCCAAAATACTCTCTGAGGTACTGGTGAATCTAATTTTCCTCCAGAAGTCAAGTGATCGACAACTAAGGATCCAGAATCCGAGGAAGTAACAAAAAATACAGTAACCAACATAATCCCTATGAAAGACGTTACACTGGATAAAGGTAGATTTTCTAGCATTGCAAACAATGCAATTGAAACATCCTCATCAACCACAGTGGCAATATCTGCAATGCCACTTGTTTCAAGAAAGATTGCAGTTCCACCAAATACTGACATCCAAAAGAAAGATAATAGAGTTGGGATAATCATAACACCTAAAACAAACTCTTTAACTGTACGGCCTTTGGATATTCTTGCAATAAACATCCCAACAAATGGTGACCAAGAAATCCACCAAGCCCAATAAAAAATCGTCCATCCACCTTGCCAACCGGTATCTCTAAAGGTTTCTGTCCACATACTCATTTCAGTAAAGTTAGATAAATAATAACCGATGTTCTGAGTAAAGCCTCCGAGAATATATACAGTAGGCCCTACAATGAGAACAAAAAGTAAAAACACACCTGCCATCACCATATTGATCTCACTTAATCGCTTTACGCCACCATCAAGACCCATGACAACTGATCCTGTAGCAAGAGCTGTAATCCCAGCTATTAGTAGCACTTGTACTGTGATGCTTATATTAATACCAAACAAATAATTGAGTCCTGCATTGACTTGTGCTACGCCAAACCCCAGGGAAGTAGCAAGACCCGTTAGTGTAGCTAATACAGATAAGGTATCGATTAGATTACCCCAAAAGCCATAGATTTTATTTCCGATAATTGGATAAAATATCGAGCGAATGGTTAGAGGTAGTCCCCTATTAAAAGAGAAAAAAGCCAAACCTAACCCAACTAAAGCATAAATAGCCCAAGGGTGAATTCCCCAGTGGAAAAATGTTGTTGCCATTGCCGCTTGGGCTGCTCTTGGTGAACCTGCGAGTAAATTTCCAAACATGGGTGATGGCGTATTTAAATGTGTAATAGGCTCGGCAACACTCCAAAATAGCAAGCCAATGCCCATACCAGCACTCAAGAGCATAGAATACCAAGCAAATTTACTGAACTCCGGCTGGGCTTTGCTTCCACCAATTCTTATATTGCCGAACTTTCCGAAAGCAAAGGTAAGAGCCGCAATAATAAAGAGGTTGGCTACTAATATAAAGAACCATCCTGCATTTTTGGATATAATAGTCATTGTATTGTCAAAAAACACTTCTGATGCCTCAGTAAAAATTAGCGTTAAGCTTATAAAGGCAGCTAGAAACACAACTGAGAACATGGTCACTTGAGGATGAATATCGAAACCAAAGCCTTCCCAATTGTTCTCTCCAGGTTCTTGTTTCCCAGCTTCATCAAACAGTGAAACCGTCGGACGAATTTGAAGACCTTTAAAAGGTTTTCTTGCCTTAATTGCCTTTTTCCTTGCTTCTATTTCAGCGTTCTTTAGCTTTTTTGCCAGTGCTTTCCGTGGGTCGATTTTTTTATCTTTATCCTGATCCATTTAGATTAATACCCCTTTCTTCTTCATCACTTAGATTCACTTCAATTCAATTCCATTATTTTCTTAAATACATTCATTTAATATCACCTTGATTTATAGCTAACTTGCAAGGAATTTAGAATTCACAAAATACCTTCTATATTGTACCATTTTCGTCACATATTTTCTATACATCTGGTAATTCTTTTGTATATGCCCTGACATTCATATATTCAAATGTAAATATATAGAAACCTATCTCCATCATCAACACCCTTATATTCTCCATACTCATTGTCTAGTATACCCACCAATTGGCTTATTGTATTACTACTACCTGCTTAGGTTGGCAGGTTATCAGTATGCTCTTTCCTGCTCTTTCTAGCTTCCCAGCTTCAAGTCTCCACCTTCTTTTTGTTTATTCTTTTTAGTACACAAAAAGAGCCAATCGGCTAAGATTGACCCACTAATATGTTAAGTGCCTGGCTTGATTCATTTGATTACTTTTTTCCTTAATTCTTCAAAGTTGGTATACTCAATAGGGGTTGTATCACCTAAATAAGCCTTCACCTGGTCAATAAACTGCCAGGAATGTTCAATCTCATCCCATCTAGGAAAAAGAGTGGTATCTCCTAATACAATGTCTAAAAGCAACTTTTCATAGGCCTCTGGTAAGTTTCCTATGGCCTGACATCCATGACAATAGTCCAAAACCACAGGCTTAACATCGGAACTTAATCCCGGTATTTTTGTATTGATTTGAAAGGTGATGCCATCTTCAGGATCCACTCTGATAATCAATCGATTTGACTGGATACTGTCCTTTGGCCACTTTTTATGACTATGACTGTTTTCTAAAAATTCAATGATGATTTCAGACTTCTTTTCGTCAAGTTGCTTACCCGTAAGAATATAGAAGGGAACACCCTTCCATCTCTCCGTATCGATTTCTGCCTTTAAGAAAACAAAGGTTTCTGTTTTTGAATCAGGATCTACACCTTTTTCTTTTTTATAACCTTTATATTGTCCAACCAAAAGATTTTCAGCATTAAAATTTGCTTTTAGTTTTTGAATCACCTGAACCTTCCTTTGACGGATATCATCAGTATCAAAATCCTCTGGAGGTTCCATAGCGATAAGACTCAACATTTGCATCAGATGATTTTGAACCATATCCTTCAATGCCCCTGATCCATCATAGTAGCCTCCTCGATTCATAACCCCTCCTGTTTCCTTAGCTAAAATTGTTACACTTTTGATTCCCTTATTGTTCCATATATCTTCAAAAATCTTGTTGGAAAATCGAACAACCAAAATATTCTGGATCATTTCCTTCCCTAAGTAATGATCAATTCGATAGATCTGATTTTCATCGAAGTAATCTCTCACCATCTGATTATATTTTTTTGCCGAATCCAAATCTTCACCAAAGGGCTTTTCAAATACCACTCTTCCCTTAAGGTCTTCTTTACTTACTAAATTCCCCTCACTAATCCCCCTTGCAATTATTGGGAACAAACCTGGTGCAGTGGCCAGGTAAAAAATACTATTGTCTGTGTACATTTGACAGTTGTTTTCAATAAAGGTTTTTAATGCTATGTAATCCGGCATTGATTCAATATCCATTTGATAATAGAACAAAGATTTTTTGAACACTGACCAATTGATTTCTTCTTTGACTTGAGTTAGGGCATCTTCGATGTAGGATTTCGTTGTAAAATTTTTTCTTCCAATGCAAATGATTTTAGTGGCACTGGAAATTAAGTTTTGATCCATTAGGCGATAGAGGGCAGGAAGGAGTTTCTTATAAGTTAAATTTCCAGTTGCACCGAAAATGACAAATAAATTGTTCTTCATTTATTCACCTATTTTTGATGGATCGCATGACCACCAAATTCCTTTCTCATGGCAGCAACCACCTTCTCTGAAAACTTGGTTGAATCTGTAGACTTATATCGAGCGAAGAGTGCATTGGAAATAACCGGCATGGATACCTTTAGTCTTAAGGCTTCTTCTACTGCCCATTGACCTTCACCCGAAGCATCTACAATCCCTTGTATTTCCTCTAATTTTTCGCTTTTTTCAAAGGAACTTAAAACGCATCGCATGAGCAAACCTTCAATAATAGAACCATGGCTCCAAACCTTTGCTACATTCTCAAAGTCTAAGCTAAAGGGTCCAGCATTTAACAACTCAAAACCCTCTCCAATTGCCTGCATCATCCCATACTCAATGGCATTGTGAACCATTTTCACATAGTGACCGCTCCCCGGTGTTCCCATGAAGGAATATCCATTTTCAATAGATATATCCTGAAATAGAGAGCTAATTTGCTCTACAACATGGGGTTCCCCGCCAACCATCATGCATGCCCCTGTTCTAGCTCCTTCAATTCCACCACTGGTGCCCACATCTATGTAATCAATTCCAATATCTTTCAGCTTTTCATATCGTCTAAGGGTATCTTGATAAAAAGAGTTACCACCATCAATCAAAATATCTCCGGATCTTAAGAAGGTTAGCAATTCATCAATCATATTGTCCACTGCCTCACCCGAAGGAATCATCATCCATAAAATCCGTTTCCCCTCCAAAGAATCATAAAGAGCTTCAAGACTATAGACTCCTTTAATTCCTTCTTTTTCAATCATCTGTGTTTTATCTGGAGTTCTATTATAGGCAACAACTCTGTGTCCATGATCCCTCATATTTAAAGCAAGATTGTAACCCATTTTCCCCAAACCAATCAATCCTATTTCCATTGTAAACGCCTCCTATTTATTAATTTAATAACTTATTACCCTCATAAGACTCTTTCATTCAGGATGATGATTTTGATTCTTCAACAAACCCAGATCTTTGTAAGCGTCATGATCAACAAACCATTGTGTTTTTCCCTCAATGGGAGAAACCAACTGGGCAGGGATCATCTGGGAAGGGTTGCTTAAGAATACCCTCTCCAGAATAGAGGATTTCCCTGCTCCTAAGGCAATATAAGCCACATGACGGGTTCTGTTAAGGAGGGGCAAAGTGAAGGTCATCCGTTCTGGAGGTGCTTTAGGGGCGTCCATAAGAGAAGAAACCCAGTGCTTTTCTTCCTTTAAAAGGGGATGCTGTGGGAATAGGGAGGCCGTATGCCCATCTTCTCCTAAACCTAAAAGAATTAAATCAAATTGAGGAATTTCTTCCGATCCCGTTGTAAAGACCCTAGATAGCATATTTTCATAAGCCCTAGCAGCCTCATCAGGCTTAAGACCAGTGTCATAGGGATGTATCTGATTTTTGGGAATGTCCACATGGTCTAAAAAAAGTTCCTTTGATTTACAATAATTACTGTCTGTACTGGTTAGGGGTACCCAACGCTCATCTACCCAAAAAACCTGCCATTTAGACCAGTCTATTGAAGCCTTAATTTCCTTATTCAGTATGCCCTTTGCAAAAACATCCATGGATGAACCACCGGACAATCCTATGGTAAAGCCACCATGCTTCCTGATGGAATCCATGGCCAAAGCAGTTACATATACCCCTAGCTTCTTGGCAACCTCCTGGGGGGTACCCAGGACAATATTTCCTTTATGCATATTAATTTCCTCCATTTCAGGCTATTTTATAGGTCTATAACTATTGATAAATGATTTAAGTGTAAATCCTTTTAGTAATTATTCTATCTTAGCATATCCATATCCTTCACCCTAGAATCAATTTTCCTAGGAAATATATAATCATAATTCCCATACAATGTTAGATGACAATTTCTTGACTTTGAAACTTATCTACCATTGTAATATGTTAATTACCTGGCACGACACTCCCTGTTCTTTCTAGTTCTCAAACCTTTAACTCATTATATCCTTATCATATGATTTAGAGCATGAAAAAAAAGGCAAACTATTTAGTTTGCCTGTGAATTTTCTAATGAACTGGTTACAAAGAGAACCGTCCCCATTGTATTTTTTGTTAAGTAGCTGGCTCGATTCATCCCTATTAATTTAATCTCCCGGCTTGCTGAAGCTCATGAAGCATGTATACAGCTTCCCCCCGGGTAACATAGTTTTCCTTAGAGCGAGTGTACTTTTCATACATCATTTTGTCTGCTATTTCGCTCCAGCTGAAGTTTGAATCACGTAAAACCTTTTGCATAATCAACTCAACTTCTTCATGGGATACTACCCCATTTAAATCTGCTTGATCTGTTAACTCATCTGAACTAGATTTTCTAACGGTACTCAACAAGTTTAGAAAATCTCCTTTCGATATGTTATTATTTGGCTTAAAGGTACGGTCGCTATATCCTTGAATATATCCTCTTCTTAAATAAGCATAGAGCTCCTTTCCTGCCCAGTGAGTTACAATATCACTTAACTCTACATAGTTATCATCAATGAGGACTGCATATTTACCCCCAGTGTACATCATTGCTGGAATTTTTGTGATAATTTTACCTTCCTCTAAGGTACTATATTGATAAATCCATTCATTATTGATCAATCTATAGATTCCCGCTCGATCGGAACCATAATACTCAAAGTTTAGGTTTACAGGTTTTCTAAACTGGGTCTGATTCAAATCATTAAATATTCTCACTTCAAATACCTTTGATGCAGGTTCATAGCTTCCATAAAGCTGATTAAAAGAACCTTCTTCTTTTAAAAGTCCAATGTATGTATCTCTATAGACAGTACCTGATTCAAATAAGAGCTCTACGAGCTTAACTGTATTATTTGATTGACTCCCACTCACAAAATTAACAACAGTTTCAGAATACGCTATGGTTTCTTCAAACATATTTACCCGTTTCCAATTTACATTCTCATTGGCAACTCTCATGTTTAGATCTTGATAGGATTCTGAAAAACTAGATCTGAATCCATCCTTAAAGCCCTCAAGAAACCCTAGTCGATACTGAGGAGTTTCACGTAATAAAAGAAATCGACTAGATAGCTGTTGTTGACTTTCATATTCACTCAATGCACTTTGCCAGCTATTTCCGTTGCCCTGAACATAGTAGCTGATTCCCATAGCAGATCCGACTTGCTCCCCAGCCTCGATCCCATGCTCAATTCCCATTTCTTTAGTAACTCTTTGAACATCATAATTAACTGTTCTGTATGAAAAAAGGTATTCTTCTTCGTACCCTAATTTATAACCGTCTATAAAAGCATCTAAGTATACTTTAGAGTCATTTTTTAGATGGTATTCTTGGATAATGGCACTTTCTGCTGGTAGGTTTCGTTGCCAATCACTTTTCAACCCTTTACTATAATCTTGTCGTCCCTGTTTTTCACCCAACATTCGTCCGAAAAATTCTCCATGCTCCAAACCAATACTAGTTGCACTCATGGCACTGTCAAAGGTTGTATTCCGATAACCTTTTTCATACCCACTTTCAAATCCGACTTCAAAAGCTTCTTGAAAACGACTGCGATATGGATAGGATTGACTACTAAGATTGTATTCTGACACAACTTTTGTTTTAACTTCTTTATAACTTCTTTCCCAGTTACTTCTTTCTTTATTTACCTTGTCTCTGTATCCATAAATAGAGCCCGTAGCATCTCCCCATTTTAATCCATCTTCATAACCTATTTCTCGATCTTCTGCATCTTGCTTTGCATCCGCATAAACAAGAGAAAAGTTTACAAGAAACATACTTATAATGATACAAAGTACTACAATACGTGGCCTAGTTCTTTTTGTCAAAACAAGTCACCTCTTTTCTACATAATATGATTTTAATTTGAAATATACATCAGATTCATTAGATTACTTAAAGAAGTACTCATACCTATTTAATTAGAAAAAGGAAGTATATCTCGATATAGTACTTCTAGTTTATCAAATAAGAAGTGTCCCTTTGACTTATCTGAAAAACCGGTGCTCTCAACATAGAGTCTTTGAACAGTGGCTGGATATGTTATTTCAATAGGGAGGCTTACTTCTATATTATTCCAACCCGTCCAATCTACATTATTAACTAAGGATACTTTAAATTCACGACCCTTAGAATCTATAAGCACAGCACCTATGCTATGATTATTTGTTTCAAAGCTATAAGCCCATAGGCCAAAGGTTTCTGGCTGTCTGTCAATGGTAATCGGTTCACCTTCAAAAACTAAATTGGCAACACTGTACTCTCTACTTCTAATAAAATCATATTCTAGTTTTGTAGCATATCTTCCTTCCATACTATTTGTGTTTTGAGAAACACTTCCGATTATATCCCTTGGGTTCCCAACAAAAAAAGTATTTTGAGCTTCAAAACCGTAAATTGTATCCTTTTTCCACGAGTCATTATATTCGTCGTATTCTAAATAAACTTCTTCCGATTCCCTTTCTATTAGATAAAATCCATCAAAGGGATTAGGCTGATTTTCAGCCTCTATATCATCAGTTGAAAAATAGGTTAATACACTGGGTTTTTTTGGGAAATACTTACTGACCTGCGGTACTGCATAAAAATCAATCGTCATATTTCCTGACAATAAACCATTCATATCATTGGTTATATTCAAACTATTCACAATAATCTTTTTATCATATTCACCAATTTCTTTTAAAAAGCTGATTAATCCTTCATAATTTGTTTGGTAATTAAATTGAATGGAAGTAACTTCAATAGATGCACTGTCTAAGTAAGTATTTTCATTATCCTCTTCTCCTTGTATTATTTCATTTCGCGGTTGTGTAAAATTAATCTCTGGAATTTTTATGGTCTCATATAACAGAAATTCGTTTAAAATGAGTATTGTATCCTCCTGTTCTAATTCACCAAAATAGTTTTTAGCAATATCAAGAAAGTCACTGTTTAGATTTTTGAAATCCTCATCTATGTTTATTTCCGATTGAAACGACTGATTCATCGTTATGTATCCTTGCTGCTTTAATTCCTTATCAATTCTCAACTGACCAAGGGCTTCAACTTGGGGTACAATTAAAAATTTATAATAGCTTCCTAACAATACCGTGCCCATTAATAAAAAAGCAAGGATTTTTTCTCTTTTATTCAGTATCATGATCATGCACCTCCCTTACTTTAAAAGTAATGGAAAAGCTATAAAATCCATCATTTTCCGTAATGGAAGGAATAAATATTTCATAAAAATCCCCATTATAACGCAAATTATGCTCCATTTGAGCAATGTCTAATTTAAGGTATGCATTCCCTTGAATGTGAACCTGTTCTCCATTAATGCTCATAGATTCAAAAAAAATGTCATTAGGAATTTGTTTTGAAATTTGCAACATCAATTCATCATTAATAACATCTCGGTTTTTTATTTGATGATCTAACTGGAGTAATATATCAAATTCAGATTTGAAAGCTTCCAGACTTTGTTTTTTGTTTTGAATTGTATCTAATTTCTTCTGATTCTCCAATGAATTTAGGGATTCATTTATAAAAGTGATCTCATTCTTAATTGACTTTATTTCAAAAAAATTAAGGATTGGGTAAAAAATCAGTACAAAGATAAGAATCGTTGTTAATGCTATCAAAATTAATCGCTTTGAACTTGTTTTTTCTGGCTCTACGATATAAGGTTCAAAAAAATTCAGATCTCTCATATTTCTAATAATCCCCCCCATGTTATCTTCTGATTATTGCTCCAATAGCATTAAGATATATTGGTAATTGACCTGCAACAGAATGATCTAAAATTTCTATTCCATTTAATTCATAGATTGTATCCGTAGGTATATTTAGTAAAGAATCCATATGAGATGCGATTTGATCAAGCTGTGCACTTCCTCCGTATAAATAGATATTATCGATGGTATTCTCGGAAAATCTACTGGTATAATACTTGAAAACTTTGTTAATTTCATCAACCCATGTATTCATAGTAGATCTGATCGCATCTACAGTCATGCTATTCATACCTGAATCCTCATATGAAAAGTCACCTAGCCTATCATCAGAAAGATCTGCTGACTTATATAAAGAAATTGCATCCTCAGCTACTGCTACTTCTTCTTGAAACGCTATACCTAAACCTGTAATTTCATGCTTCATCTCCCGAGCTTCAGCTAAGTTTATATTTAAGTAAGACGCAATGATTGTGTCTATTTCAGTTGCTCCGGTAGATATAATCCGATTAAATTTGTATTCTCCTCTATCAATAATAATCACATTAATATGACTGTGCCCAATATCCAATACAGCAACGGTTTTGTCGTAGATAGCAACCTTATTATTAATTAGCGTATCTTTGTGAAATAGTTTGCTAATCACATTAGAGTGAATATCTAATGCAACAGGATTTAAACCTAAAAAGTCAATAAGTTCAAAGTGATTTAAAGCAATTTCTGCGGGCACTGCTGCCACAAGAATTTTCTGTTTTGTTACATCTTCTTCAATAAATTCTTCAATTACTTTAAATTGCACGACATATTTATCTAATTCAATAGGTAGATACTCACCAATTTCATAGTTAATCATTTCTTTCATGTCCTCTGGACTCACCGATGGCAAAACGATTTCTCTAGTAAGTATCTGAGTGCTCTCTATACTAGAGATAGTAGATTTGATATCTATTTTATTTTCTTCCAATGCTCTTTTTAATACTTCTTTTAATTCCAGCATATTAATAATTTTCCCATCCTCAAAGCAATCTTGAGGCGTAAGTATGGTGACAGCTTTATCAATACTTACTTTACTATCAGCAAATTTTCCAGTGACTAGCTTAATACTGTAGTTACCAATATCCATGGATAAATAATCAGTGTTTTTTGATAAAAAGCTCAATCGATTAAATTTCAATGTATCCCTCCTCCTATGTTCACGATATAAAGTTAAACCTTCTGATAGGCTAACCTTTGAATCAGTTGATATTAGTGAATAGAATTATATTGCAAAAGCATTTTATTGTATCAGTAAATTAAAATACCACAGTACAATTTCCTCATAAAAAAACATGTTTATAAATGTTGATATAGCGATAAATGGTCCAAAGGGAATTGGATCTTTTCGTGTCTTTAGTTTTGTTCCTAACAAGAAAATAGAAATTATACTTCCTATGATAAAAGACAAAAAAGAGATAAGAAGTATGCCCCTCCAACCAAACCAGAAACCCAGCATCCCCATTAATTTAATATCGCCTCCACCCATACCACCATTTGAAATAATTGCAATGAGTAAGAATAATCCACCACCTACTAATAATCCTGTAATGCTACTTAAAATCTCAACTGATTGGTTTAAAAGTATGAGTGCTGTTAACTTATAGGCTAGTCCAAAAGCAAAACCTAATAATACAATTCCATCAGGAATAATTTGATGATCATAATCAATAAAGGTAATACAAATCAATAAACTTGTTAATAATAAATAAAAAAGCAAATGAATACTCAAACCATATTTAGAAAATAAAGCCATAAACATAATACCTGTCAACACCTCTACTAGCGGATACCGGACAGAAAATTTCTCAGCACAATACCTACATCTTCCTCTTAATATCAAATAACTGAAAATAGGAATCAAATCTATAGGTTTTAATAATGTGTTGCAATTTGAACAATGTGAAGATGGGAAAGCAATAGATTCATTTTTAGGTATTCTAAAGATACATACGTTTAGAAATGAGCCTATAAGTAGACCTAGTATAAGGATAAGGATAATAATATAAAAGTACAATTTAGATCAAAACCTTTCTCTACATTTCTTTCCAATCTCGCACTTCCCATCCTGAATTCACGGGCTCGAGTATGTGAGGGGGATAATGATAAAACATGCGTGGATCATGAACATATTGCTTGCCATAACCCCGAGTTCCCACACGAACAGCATAACGTTTATTTTGAGTCATATTTCCCCACAAATAAATCGTATCTTTTCCTGCTCCTTGATCGTAATCTTCAAACCCAAAACCTTCATTTAATGCAAACATTGCCGCATGAATATGGATATTTGTGGGTGCCACATCATATGTCCTATTGTTACGTGACGTTCGACGCCAATTCTGAAAAGTTGACCACCAGCCCCAGCCAGTGGTTCTTTTTTCCCACTGATAGTTCCAAAAATGGCCATTACCATCTGAACCATCCCGTGGCCAACCATAATGCATCACATAGACATTGTTATTTGCCACAAGTCCCAGCATATCCTTTCCTTCTCCTGTAATGGTTACTTCGCCCGTTGCGGGATTCAAGCTAAACTGTGTGTTTTGGTAATAAATACCACCGTTTACAGAGAATCCAGGGGGGGATGGAGGCACTTCCGATTCGTTAGAATAATTTAACTCACCGCTATTCCAATCATGGTCGTCATAAAATTCTGTTGGATTGCTATGAGTGATATATATATTGTTTTTTGCCGCAATGGTTAACTCTCCTGATAATGTACCGGCTATAAATAGATTTCCAGTTTCAGGCTCCCACTTACCAACACCATCTCCACCGTCAATGTAAATAACACCATTAGGAGGTATGTCGATAACATCTTCTGTATAACCAGTTAACACATTAGACGCGTTGAATTCCGGATATTTTATTCGGATTTCATCCCCTTCTAGATGAACAGATGTACGTCCATAGTAGACTGCATCATCCAATTCAGCCCACTGTTTTAATTCTGCATTAGTTTCCTGCATTGTTAGTTCTTCAACTTTTTGAGGCACTCCCCTACGGTAGGTAGGGTTCCCAGTATTTATATAACCACTAACATACGTTACTGTGTTAAAAAACTCCGGATTATCCATTGTTCTCAAAATACCGTTAGTATGAACAGGACCGTAGAGTTTGTCTGATCTCCCAAAAGAAATATTAGTCCCTTCCGATTGACTAACATAGACTTGATGAACAAACTGTTTTTTCTGTAACTGAACCTCAATCGTTCTCTTTGTCTCTGGTGACTCCTTGGACCAACCAGTAGAGGTAATCGTAACATAGCGATCTAAATCTGATGGCCATGTGACCTCAAGTTGATAATATCCATTGTCATATTCAATCGGTATTCCCAACATGTCGTCACTTTCTTGGGTTAAGTAAAAGGTCACATGGTCATTGAGTTTCCATAAATATTTACTGTATCCAGCCTCTGCATATTGAAGGGCTTTTTCCTGTGCAATAAGACCTACTTTGGAGCCACTTTCTGTTGTACCAAGTGAACCCGTTATTATTCCTTGGTTATCAACCAAAGAAAGAAGAGATACAGCAAAAATCATAACGACTAAAAATACAATCATCGTAAGCGGCAACATGAATCCATTATTGTTTTTGAGTCTTTTCATATAACCCCTCCTGACACCTATATACTTCTGTACTTCCTTTGCTTTAATCAGTCTGCCTCTACCCGACTCCTTGACATTAAAAATTTTTCGATTTCAAGGCTTCCCCCACGGATATCCAGACTATCTATGACAATCTTTAAACTTAACTTCCGTCTATAATCTGGGGGGCTATAGGTATGTTCAGGTATTGTCACTTCCTCTGGTTCTGAAAAAATGTCATTATTTGAGATATTTATTATTAGTCTTCTTTCATTTCCGTAGCTACCGCTATATGTGTAGGGATACTCAGCATTTGAACTACTACGATAACTTCTTTTAAACACTCCCCCATCCACCAAGTATCTAATTTGCTCAGGCTTGCCATCTTGAGTAATATCTGTATAAATAATTAACTCTTGAGAGTTTATGCGAACAACTGGATCTTGATCGTCATTGGGCTTTCTAGCCTGTCTAACATCACGTTCAATTTGAGCGATAACTAGTTGGATTTCCATGGCAACGAGACTATCTTCACTAATCTTCTCATAAGCAAACAAACCGAGAAACAATATATTATAAACAGCCATTAACACAATCAACAAAAGAGCAATCACTAAAATGAGTTCTATTAATGTAAATCCTGATTTTTTGCGTATCCTATTCAATCCTTTGTAAGAGTGTAACGACATAAATAATCACCTCTCAATAATGTCTTTTATCCCATGAAACTCTCTGGAACCATTTCGTCAATTTTCGTCAATTAACAAAATTCCATTTGTCATGCTATCCTCCATACGTGAATACCCCCAAAGCGGTACAGCTGATGTACTTTTCAGCGCATCATCAAAATCATCAGAATTGGGAATGTTAATATATAGCTGTCCACCTTTATTGTTACTTGCATATTTGAACAGGTTAGAGAATTTATTGTTTTCTTTCTGATAACGTGTATCTACAATTGTGAGAATCATTTTTTGGGGATCATAACCATCACGTTCTATGCTATATCCAATCTTGTCAATGTTGGAATAGAGATGATCTGAAATAATGTTTTTCATTTCAGAATTATTTTGATTGAGTAGCGACTCTTTGCTTGCAAAATAATAAATCTGATCAGCATGAGAATCAAGTTCATACGTCCAGCGATTCTCAGCATCCACAAAATTATTGCTGCTAAATTGAATTGGGAGGGTTTTCTCTCTATCGAGATCACTTCCATCTAAAACAGCAGTAAAAGAGATTTCAATAACTACATAGCCTATTGAAAAATCAATTTCTTGGTCAGGATCATCAGGATCTTCGATAGTAATTTCACGGGTACCAAACTTAAACCCGCCTTCCTTTATTGACTTATCCACTTGCTCGTCAATAAAGTCAAACCCAAAGTGAAGCAAAACTCCCTTGATTGAAGGTGAATTATTTGGAGGAGTAAATTTACCCTCCCATTCAGACCATTCATCCTCGACCTCTTCTGCAATATAAAAGTTTTCGTTGCCTTTATTGATGGTGTATTCATAGGTCCAAACAGGCCAAAAGTTTAGCTTTTCTACATTGTTCAACGAAACTGTAATCGGGTGGATTCCTTCTATATCTCCTGTGTCTGACTCAATGGTAATATTAGTTGAATCAGGAAAACCGTCATCGTTATAAAAATCAAGGCGAGCAGGAGAATCGACAACAAAACTAATTTGATTAGGCACTTCTGTAACTGTAAGGTGTTGAACCCAACGCTGATCAGTTGGTCCCGATACATTTTCAACATCATTTGGTCTTACCATAATTTCACCATAATCCCATAATTTTGGAATAATAGTATATGTGTTTGTTGTACCTTGGGGTAAATTTGGAAAAATTGCCCTTCCATCATAGTCTGTAAAAGTGGATGCAAAAGCTGCACCCGACTTTTCAATAAGTACTCTCTGAGCTCGGTTCTCATCATCAAGAACTCGTTTATATGTAACCACACGAATACCTGGCAAAGTAGGACCTCCCTGTCCTTCAAATGTAAACATGGTACCAAGAAGCGAAAACTCCCTTTCAGTTTTAGTGAAGGGATTATAGGCATATACAACAATATCAGCCTTTTTACGGGCATCATCTACCTGTCGTCCAGTTATACTAGTATCATCATCCCATGCTATTCTTGTTCGAACACGATACTCCATCCCATCAATTATGTACGGATCCGAATCAGGTCTATTTTGAAATAAGTTCTCATCTACAATTCCATCAGGTGTATATCCCCCGACTAAACCAAGTTCATCCTCATAATCTAAAGTCCTTAACCATTCCAATTGATTGCTGGCGATTTGAGCAGCAGACATTGATTGACGATGAAAAACACTGCTCTGTATTGCAAAGTTGAAAACTGGCAAAACTAAAATGGCAATGATCCCTAACAATGCTAATGAGAAAATCACCTCCACCAGTGTAAACCCCTTATTATCATGTTCAGACACATTTCTATCCATTTCTATTCCTCCTGATACCAGTATGAAATTGGTAAAATAACAGTGTTGACACTGCACTATAATTCCTATAATTCAAGCACCTGGGAAAACTCTGAAAAACTTCTTGTTAGCTCTTTTCAATTTTTCAGAGCTTTCCCTGATACTAAGCTTGAATTTTAAAGGGACAAGTAATTTTGCCCCTTTAAGATTCCATTTGATAAGTTAAGTGCCTGGCACTACTCACTCTTGAAATATGAAGGGTTTAAGGAATTATTTTTCTCAAACCCTCACCTGTGAATATTCATTTACAGTTATCATATTTATTTATTGCTTATAGTTTTTCGGAGGTTCCCTGGCACTAATCAGTCTCCTTCTCAGGCACTATTCTATTAATCCAGGAGATACGACACCATTAACAATTGTGTAAGCATCGCCACCAGTAGGATTAGCAGGTACTGCTTGTAAATAGTCTGGCGTAAGTACATCAATATCGTCCATAGCATCTAATGCAGTATTTGTGTTAGCCATATAAACCGATACCGCACTTTCTATTGTTCTGACGTTTGCATTATGAGCTTTATTCTTTGCATTATCTTGAGTTGATGCAAACCTAGGCACAGCAATCCCAGCCAAAATCCCCAAAATAGCAATAACAACAATCAATTCAATCAATGTAAAACCCTTCTTATTTCTAATCTTCTTACTAAAAATTTGTATCATTTCTTCTTCCCCCTTTAATTTTTCATAATGTTTTATTTAGCCAATGGTCTGCATCATGTCAAACATCGGCATCATCATTGCAATGACAATAAATCCAATAATCACAGCCATCACCACAATCATCAACGGTTCAAGCATGGAAACCATTTGTTGAATAGCTGCTTCTAGTTCCTCATCATAAAAATCTGCTGTTTTTGAAAGCATATCATCCAGAGAACCTGATTCTTCTCCAATACTCACCATGGAGACCATCATTGGTGGAAATACATTCATTTTCTTGAACAATACGGCTAAGCTTACCCCCTTTCGAATATCATCTACCACCATTTCAATGCCATCAGACACGACTTTGTTGTTGGTTACATTGGCTGAGGCTTCTAGTGCAGAAATGATGGGAATTCCACTGGTTAGTAAAGTGGAGAGTGTTCTAGTAAATCTTGCAGTAACTATTTTGGTAATAGAGCCCTTCACTATAGGAATTCTAAACTTCAATCGATCATAGGCTCTTTTACCATCATCTGTACTGAGCATTCTATTCAATAGAACGACAATACCAGAAATACCAATAACAAATAGATACCAAAACCTTGTAAGTACATTACTAAGGGCAAGTAGTATTCTTGTAGGTAAAGGTAGCTGAACCCCTGAAGATGTAAACATAGTCAAAAACGTTGGCATAATAAATACCAGGAGAAAAATAACGACAAGGATGGCTACGATGCTTAGAATAAGTGGATAGATCATGGCACCCTTTATTTTTGAGTTGATTTTATTCTCCTTTTCAAAATGCACACTCATTTTTTCTAAAACATCGTCTAATGTTCCTGTCATTTCGCCAGCTTCTACCATGTTAAGTAAAATTGGTGGAAACACTTTCTTGTGTTTTTTCATAGCATCTGACAGTATATCGCCTTTTTGAACTTGGGTAAAAAGATCTTCAATTACAGCCTTCAATGTTTTGTTTTCAGTCTGATCCATCAACACCTCTAGGCTACTGGTTAATGACATCCCTGCATTCAACATGGTATAGAATTGCTTGCAAAAAACTGTGAGATCCTTGGTTTTTACTTTTTGTTTAAAAAGGTTAAGGTCTTTTACCTCTTTTGATTTGTCCTTAGTTTCTTCTACCTTGACAGGAATCTGCTGTTTTTGGCGAATCATTCGGATCACTTCATTTTTTGATTCTGCAGTAAATGTTCCCTCTACACTCCCCCCTTCACTAGTAACTGACTTATATTTAAAGGTACTCGCCAATGAATCACCACCTTTCCTTATCTTTAATATTAAGGTTATCCTTTAAATACCTAATTGACGGTTGACCATATCTAAGTCTACTGCATGCTTTTGTAGGGCTTCTCTAGTAATTATTCCTTTATGATACAGTTCCATTAATGAAGCATCCATTGTCTTCATTCCTAGCTTTGATTTTGTCTGAATCACAGTTTGCATCTGGTGGGTTTTTCCTTCTCGAATTAAGTTTCTTATGGCAGGATTGCTAACCATGACTTCAAAAGCTGCAACTCTTCCAGATTCATCTGCTTTTGGTAGGAGCTGTTGGGAAATCACCCCTTCCATTACAGATGACAGTTGCACTTTAATCTGCTGCTGTTGATGGGGAGGAAATACGTCGATGATTCTGTCTATTGTTTTAGCAGCACCGATTGTATGTAAAGTGGATAATACTAAATGTCCAGTTTCCGCAGCGGTAATGGCAATGGCAATGGTCTCTAAATCCCTCATCTCTCCCACTAAAACAACGTCTGGATCTTGCCTTAGTGCTGCTCTTAATGCATTAGAAAAGCTGTAAGAGTCATTTCCTATTTCTCTTTGATTGACAATACTCTTGTTATGCTTATGTAAATACTCAATGGGGTCTTCAAGGGTTAAAATATGTTCACTTCTATTTTCATTCATATAGTTAATCATCGCTGCCAAGGTCGTGGACTTTCCACTACCTGTTGGACCTGTCACTAATATCAGTCCTCGTTTTTTCTTCGACAGTTCCGTTATTATCGGAGGTAGATCCAGTTCCTCCATTGTTGGTATTATCAAAGACACAACACGAAGTGCCATAGAATAGCTTCCTCTTTGTTTATATGCATTGACTCTAAACCTACCTAAACCTGGATTTGAATATGAAAAATCAAGTTCACCTTTTTCATGAAAGAGGATTATCTGCTCTGGGCTCATCATCTTCTCTACGATTCTTTTAGTATCTTCTGGCATCAGTTTAACTTCTCCCATTTTAACTAATTTGCCATTGATTCTAACAATAGGTGGCGAAGCTACTGTAATATGTAGATCTGAAGCTTTTGCTTCTACTGTTTTAGTTAATAGCTCTAATATATCCAAGATTGTTCACCTCATTTAAAATTTGTATTTTTCTATATGTCGATGCCATAGGTTATTTTTAATAACTCATCAATGGTAGTTGTCCCATTGATGACAAGCAATTTACAGGACTCATGAAGTGTTTGCATACCATTTTTTATGGCGTTATCCTTAATGACATCAATGTCAGCCCTATGATTGATTAAATTGCGAATTTCTCTATTCACTGCCATAACCTCATGGATGGCAGTTCTTCCTGAGTAGCCTGTATTTCCACAGGAGTTGCACCCCTTCCCTTTAAATAAATTTAGAGGTTCATTTATACCTAGTAACTTTTTATCCTTGTCAGTAGCTTCATACTGTATTTTACAATGTGGGCAAATTTTCTTTATCAATCGTTGAGCAATTATTCCTACAACAGCAGATGAAACCATGTAGGGTTCAATTCCCATATCAATTAATCTAGAAATGGAGCTTGCCGTATCATTGGTATGTAAAGTACTTAAAACCAAATGCCCTGTAATCGCAGCTCTAGTAGCAATTTGTGCAGTTTCAGCATCTCTTATTTCACCTACCAATACAATGTCAGGGTCCTGTCTCAGTATTGAGCGAAGGCCTGTTACAAATGTTAAACCTGCCTTTATATTTACCTGAACTTGATTAATGCCATCAAGTCTGTACTCCACAGGATCTTCTACAGTAATGATATTTTTATTTATTTGGTTCAGATCCTTTAATACCGTATAGAGGGTTGTGGTTTTGCCACTTCCAGTTGGCCCTGTCACTAGAATAATCCCCTCTGGGCTTTTAATAATTCTATCAAATAATTCCAGGTTTCTTTCAGTAAAACCTAGCTGTTCTTTTGTTACGATAATATTGTTTCTATCTAATATTCTGATCACTACCTTTTCTCCATATACAGTTGGTAGCACTGATATTCTCATGTCTATCGTTCTATTTTCAATAATAGTCTCTACTCTGCCATCCTGAGGAATTCTTTTTTCTGATATGTCTAATTTACCTATGATTTTTATTCTTGTGATAATTGCCGAGTGTGTAGATTTTGCAGGAGACATAATCTCCTTTAGTTCTCCATCAATCCGAACACGAATTCTTACTCTTTCCTCAAATGGCTCAATATGAACATCACTGGCTCCTAGTTTCACCGCTTGGCTAATAACTTGATTAACGAGTCTTACCATGGGTGCATTATTAACATCCTCCATTAACTGACTATCAGACTCATCTATATCTTCTAACTCATGTTGCGTTTTAAACTCTTCAACGGCTTTATCCGCATACTCCTTACCATCATAATATTTATTGACAGCATTTAATATCTCCTTTTTCGTAGCAATGACTACTTCAATGTCAATTCCCGTAATGATCTTCACGTCATCTATAGCAATCAAGTTTAAAGGGTCTGCCATGGCAACCATAAGCTTACCTCTAGTCATACTGATTGGAATCAAATTATGTTTTCTAGCAATATTTTCATTAATCATCTTAACTGCCTTAGGATTAATATGATATTTATTTAAATCAATATGTGGTATGCCCAATTGAAATTCTAAAACCTCTAGAATCTGACTTTCTTTTAAAATCCCTTCATCAACGATAAGCTCTCCTAATTTTTTTCCCTTTATTTTTTGAAGCTTCAGTATCTCATTAAGTTGATCTTTTGTTATCAAACCTCCTTCAATCAGGATGTCCCCTAAACGCATATTTTTTTGCATCATTTTATTCTCCTCAGTTCATGAAATCGATTTATATTCAAAAAAATAGAGACTAACAATCTAATTGAATATTGTTAGTCGGTTACGCCACTACATCCCTGCAGTTTAAGGCGTCCATGTATACCTGCAGTTCATTTGCTCTACATTTTTCGCTTTAATGCTTCACTTGATCAAACTATTAACAATATCCAACACTTATTACTATTACACAGTTCTACATTATACAACGAAACCCTCTTTTCTACACGAAAAAAATCGGCAAAAAGTCCTATTGACCTAGCCAAGTATTTTTCGTACATTTTTAGTAAAAGCACTGATGCTTTTTCACTGAAAGCGGCGTAAATCAAACCTTATCTTGAACTATATCCAATATATTCCTCTTAAAATCAACATATTGCCTATACTTTATCACGACATATACCGTCAAAAGTTTCCCATATTCATATTTATTTATTTGTATACTGGTTTCACTGTCTAAGGCTGGGTATTAATTAACTAAAATTTCCATTATTTATTGACGGGGAAATATTTTAGGATACCGTCTCCTGTACTACACTATTTTTCTGTGTCAAAAACCCACAAGTTCTTTAAAACTCGTGGGTTTTTTCACTTAAAAAGTCGAATAAATTTGTTAACGATTGTGGGATCAAATTGGCTGCCAGAGCATCTTATAAGCTCTTGGATTGCTTCCTGGTGAGAAATGGCTTCTTTATACACCCTGGCATTTGTCATGACATCGTATACATCCACCACAGCAATAATACGAGAGAGCAGAGGGATTTCGTCACCCTTTAAGCCCTGGGGGTATCCTGCACCATCCCATCTTTCATGATGATATAAAATATACTTAGAGATATGGATTAATTCTGGAGATGTTTCTGCAATCCGATAGCCAATTTCACTATGTCTTTTCATTTGTTCCCATTCCTGTGACGTAAGTGGCCCTGGTTTTTGCAGTATAGCATCAGAAATAGCCATTTTTCCAATATCATGAAGTATGGCCAATAAACCCAATTCATTTATTTTATCATTATCAAGATTTAGACTTTTACCTAATACAATACTCAGTTCCTTCATGCGCTGGGCGTGTTCTTCTGTTTCATGACTACGCTCATATAATGACTTTTGCAAAGAATTGATAATATGACTTCTATTACTCTTGCTTTCCAGTAATTTATTTCGATACATTTGTTCTTCTGCTTCTTTCATCACATCTATCATGGGTTCGATCTCTTTATATTTAATACCATAGCCAAGTGCAATACTGATTTGTATGGGTGTATCCATTGATTCTTCACATAGATGATAGATTCTCTTACAGATCTTTTTAATCCCTTCTTTGTCTATATGAGGTAAGAGGATTGCAAATTCATCTCCTCCCCATCTACAGACAATATCTTCCTTACGACAGGCTTTTTTAAGGATCTGTGCAGTATTGGCTAAAAGTTGATCCCCTGATAGGTGGCCGAAAACATCATTTGTTAGTTTCAACCCATTGACATCACCAATGATGATGCCCAGGGGAAGCTGTCTCTTGGTGTCAAGACGTTTCAGTTCTTCTTCAAAAAAAGCGCGATTATATAGGCCCGTTAATTTATCATAATAGCTTAAGTACTTTATTTGGTCTTCAGCTTCTTTTCTGGCTCGAATATCTGTATAAATAGCATGATCCCCAGTCACTTGACCATCAATAATGATAGGGCCTCCCCTAATACAAACATCCACTAAGGTGCCATCCTTAGTTCTTCTCACGGTATCCACTTCTATTTTTTCATTTCGGGAAGCTAGGTCATTAATCACTTGAGCTTCTTCAAAATACTCTTGGCTGGTAATTAATTCATCGATGGTTTTTCCAATGCATTCATCGGATGTATAGCCAAATATATCTATAAAGGCCTTGTTGATTTTTTGGATCTTACAATTCATATCAAGATGTACGATCCCATCTGGAGAATACTTGAAAAGAGATTCCAGTATTTTTTGTTGTGTTGTAATCTGTTTTTTTGCTTCTTTTATAAATCTGACATCAGTATAAATGGCATAGCCTCCAACAGTTCTTTTGTTGATGACAATGGGTACGCCTTTAACAAAAACATGAATTGGATTTCCAGATCTATCAAATCGCACAGTCTCTCGAAATTGACAATCTCCCTTTTTCAAAGCCTCGTAGGTAAGATGCCCCTCTATTTTTTGGAAGGGATCAACAATGTCATTAATATGCTTGCCTTTAACCGCTTCTATTTTATAGCCAAATAACTGCATAAATTCTGTATTCACATCTATAATACGTTCTTTTTCATCAAAATGAACAATGGCATCTAATGAATTATTAAAGAGACATTCATAGGATTCTTTCATGGCTTCTTTCTCTTTTAGCTCTTCATAATTTGCACGCAATTCTTCTTCATTTGCAGCTAATTGATGTAGGGTCGCTTCTAGCTCTTCGTTTAATTCCTGAAGCATTTGTTCGTTTTCTTCAAGTCTTTTTTCTTTTTCCTTTAGGGATGTCACATCAGTGATAAAACCTTCAAGATACAATTCATTACCCTCTATATCCTTTATGATCTGCATATTTAATAGGGCATTTACAATACTCCCATCTTTACATTGATATTTTACTTCGTGGTTCGTCACCTTACCTGTTCGTCTTATCTGCTCCACTATTTCTGCACGATTATATTCTTTTGCAAGAAGCTGGGTATCTATACTTTCAATGGAAGAAATGACTTCCTCTGGTGAGTCATATTTGAATATGGTGGAGAGTGCTTTATTGGCATACGTAAACTTTCCGTCAAAGGTACTATGAAAAATACCGATTAGTGCATCATCAAATAGGGTCATATAAGTATTGGTATTGGTATTGGTATTGGTATTAGTATTTACATTTAACACCCTAAGCACCTCCGAGTTTAAAAGCAATTTTATGCCTTGCATTCTCTACTTCTATTCTATAACTATTTACCATAAAATTCTATCTTTTTCTTTTTTAATAACAATTCTCTCTGATTAATGATCGAATTTATCATTATTCGTCAATTTTTTCAACAAGTTATTTTTAAATAATATTTGGTGTAATTTTTCGCTTTATTTGATATCGATAAAACAAATTCACCATTACGTAAAAAAAAGCGCGATCCATTCTCTTGAAGAACCCTTTTTGCCATAGGGTTCTTTTTACGATGGATTTGTAAGAAAAAACCTCATTGTATAGCTCCCAATAGGCTGTAGTCAGCTCTTGGGGTGTCATGTTTTGTGGAATATGAACTGCTTCACTTCCATTATAGGAATATATGTCCTCTTTATAAATTCGCCCGGCAGACTTCATTTCATCAAAATATTTAGTTCCAGGGATGGGGGTCAGGATATAAAACCTAGGTACCACAATTTTATTGTCCTCAATAAATTGGGCTGTGGCGGCAATGGACCCTAGGGTATCTCCATCTGCCCCTACTACCATTTCCGTTGAGACATCGATGCCTGCCTCTTGAATGGTCTTAATGAGATGAGGATAATGGCTTGGATTGGCCCAGGATTTATCCATATCGTTCAGGCTTTCCTGGGTGATACTCTCTAGACCAAAGCTCAAGGCAATACAACCACTATCGGCCACAGCTTTCAGTAGCTCAAGATCCTCTCCAATGGTAATGGCGCATTGGGAAATCCACTTCATCTTAAGCTTTTTAATTTCACCACAAAGGGTCATGAGGTAATCCCGGTCTGCAATAATGTTATCATCTAAAAGCAAGAACTTTTTAAAACCTAATTCTTTTATCTGAGCAATATCCCGTAGCACATCTGGTATGGCCCTTTTCAAGTACTTGTTTTTATATAAGCAATGAACAGAGCAAAAGCTACAGCTGTTGGGACAGCCTCTTCCGGCTTGCACTGGCAGAAAATCCCCAATGTTTTTCCCCATGATTAAATCAAATCGAGGCAGGGGTGTGGACAACTCATTTAATTCTTCTTTATAAAAATCCTTCAATTGGCCACTTTCATAATCCTCCAGTAGCTGACCCCAGACTCCTTCTGCATCTCCAATCACGACACTATCGCAATATTTTTTCGCTTCTTCCCCCATGAGGCTGGCCATATAGCCTCCCATGATGACGGTTTTACCCCTCTTTTTAAATTCAGTGGCAATGTCTATGGATCGAATAATGGCATGACCCATACTACCAATGGCAACCACATCTGCATCGCTTTCAAAGGGGATCTCCTCTATGGTCTCTAAAACAATTTCCACCTGCCAATCCTCTGGTGTCAGGGCTGCCAGTAGGGGGAGTCCTAATCCTACGAAGTACAGTTTATTCTTTTTAATGGGTCGTCTTTGGGAGTCATAGGGGGTGGATTGAATTAACAATAGTTTTTTCATATTATTTACCCCTTACTATCTTTCCGATATATTGTTGGGTGACCCGACTACTGCCTATGGAGAGCTTTAGGACATCCTTAAACCCATATTTTCTAATTAATTTTACAACACTTTTGGGATCCATGGTGATTTTGTAATACAGTTTGATCATTTCAAAATAATAGCGTCGTACTGACATTTTTGTTGGAGCCAGCACCAAATGGGCTAAATCCCATTTCTCATATTCCTGCTTTTGGATGATAAAATGTTTTTCATAGGATTCATAGATTTCTGTTCCTGGTAACGGGGTCAAGGGCTGTAGGTTCACAAATGTGAGATCTAACTTTTTAATCCAGCCATAGAGATCTTTAAAGTCCTCTTTAGAAAAATCCATGTCTAATATAAAGGTGCCATAGATCTCGATATCATGCCTTTTCAGAATTTTCACAGCCTCTTCATTTTCTATGATATTTGTACCCTTATTGTATTTATCTAAATCTGCTTTTTTGAAGGATTCTAATCCCACAATGACAGCCCTAAGGCCGGCTTCTTTAAATGTTTTCATCACCGATTCATTTTTGTATATAAAATCTGCCCTACCATAGACCAGGAAGCGTTTGTGAATATTCTCCTCCTGTAGTCTTTGACAAAACTCCAATATCCGTTGGCTTGAGAATAAAAAGTCGTCATCTACAATGTATATTTCCTGTTCAGGAATCCCCTTAAGCTCTTGGATGACAGAATCAATACTTCTTGTGTAATATTTTCCGTCGGTGATTTCCTTGCAAAAGCAAAAGCTACAATTGTAAGGGCATCCAAATGATGTCTTAATTAGACTACAGGGATTATGAAACATATAGTAATATTGATTTCGATATTTTGCTACTTTGTTTCTAGCGGGAAATTTGTAGGAAAATGTGGTCTCCTTTACATTTGTTTTACCTGGTTGATAGGTCCCCTGGATGTCCTTTTCCCCCGGATGATTGATGATCTGGTTAAATGTTTTAATGGGATTTGCCTCTACGATATAATCAATAAAGTCACTGACAAAATCCTGGGGTACCACCTCTGCATGGACGCCACCCACCACCACTGTTGTATCGGGTTTAATTTTTTTAATCCTTTCTCCATAACCCTTGATGACTTCCACATGGGTTATATAGCCACTCAAACCTACAATATTCGGCTGATGCTTTTGGATAAAGTACTCCAATGGCTTTTTCTCTAAAATCATATCTATAATTTCAACACTTGCCTCTTTGTCCTCGATGTTGGCAGCGATATATTCCAGCTCTAGGGGCTCACAGATCATCACATGCTGTAGCCCAATTGTTTCTTTATGTGGTTTAGGTCTAATCAATAAAATTTTCATGATTTTCTCCTTTGTCCTGTCTTTCTTCACTTTCTACTTTCAATACAAAAAAGATAATAGAAGGCATAAAAAATCCCTTCTTTATCTTCATCATGTCCAACACTTGAAAAAGTCCCTGGGCCATGTTTACAATGGCTTCTACACTTGGGTAATGAGCCCTTCCCACCGTCAGCTTCACAAAGGACATGACCACTTGATCATATAAATTATTTTGGGAGGCCTGGGCAAGGAGTAGATGTCCATTGGTTTTTAAGTTCTCTTTAAATAATTCAAGAACAGCCCTTTGATCCTCATAATAAGGAAATGAATGGCTACAAATGATAATGTCAAATTGGCCTTCTAGTGAGGTGAGCTCCTTGACATTTAATTGCTCATACTCAATACTTCCTCCCATTTCCTTGGCTCTTTTTATCATGTTTTGAGAAAAATCAATACCGGATAATTGTAAATCATAATCATCCCTTGAAAAGGTCTTAGCCATTTCCCTAAGGAGTTCTCCTGTGCCACAGCCTACATCTACAATACGATATGTCTTACCCTTCTCTAAAAGCCCCTCTAGATACAGAAGTATTTTCTCTCTTGTGGGTGCCAGTGAGTTTTTCTGTACCCATAGGCCTTCGTAATGCTGGGCCCAAAAGTCCCATATTTTTTGATTATTCATGATAGCCTCCAGGTTTTAGAATGTGTTTCAGGTTTTTAAATAGATATTGTCTCACGGATTTGCTTTGGAAAAACAGTTGTCCATAAATCAAATAGAATTGAATATAAAAAGAAAACTTCGACATGTAGTAGGGTTTCATTGTTAAATGTAGAAAATCAAATTTACTAAAATCAGTCTCCTGAATTTTCTCTTCATAATCACCGTAGCCCTGGGTCCCCTTCATGGGAGTAAAGATGGAGACCGTAAAGCTTTGCAATTTTCTCCTTCGTATCCAGTGACGCATTTTTTTGAAATCCCCTACTTTGAAGTCAATTCCAACAATAAATAAAGCCGTTAGTTTAATGTCATATTTTTTTAAAAGTGTTACAGTGCGACTGTTTTCATCAACAGTGGCTGCTTTATTGAAGTCCTTCAACATACTGTCATCCACGGCCTCCATGCCGATGATCAACTCTATGAATCCAATTTCCTTCAACTGTTGAAGGATGTCCTCATTGTTGACCACAAAATCCACCCTAGAATAGGCAATGAATTTTTTTCTGATCCCGCTTATTTTAATTGCCTCTATAAATTGTCGTGTTCGCTGTCTATCTAGTAAAAAACTATCATCCACAATCCAGATATACGGAGCTCCAATGCCACTTATTTCTTCTACAACTTCATTGATTTCCCTTGTGGCATACAATCCTGTATTTAAGAGCTTGCAGTAGCAAAAATGACAGCCGTGGGGGCAGGATAGGGCTGTCTTGACAATGGCCACAGGACTGTAGGACATATATTTTGTTCGATGCTGATGTTTTTCAAAATAATCTCTATTGGGAAGGGGCATTTGGGTCAATGCCGTGGGGACACTTTCATTGACAGTCCATTGGTCACCATGCCGAAGGGCGATTCCCTTTAGGCCTCTCATGATTTCTAGGTGAAAGTCATGCTGTAGTAATTCATTTAATGTCGAGAGTCCGTTGGAATGAACAATGATATCGATGGTATCCACAAAGAAGTCCTCATAATTGATCTCCGCATGGACGCCCCCCACAATGACCTTTATCTGCCTGTGACTTTTTTTTGCATATTGAGAATAGGCTATGATTTTGCCCACGGCGGTGATATATCCCGTCAGTAACAGTACATCAGGTTCATAGGCCTCAAATACTGCTCTAAATGATCCTTTCTCTAAAAGGCCGTCATAAACCCTATGTTGTATTTCTAAGTTTTCAAGTAATGCCGATAAATACTCTAGTTCTAAGGGCTCTGTCACAATGGGCTCTATTTTCGAAAAAATAGTTTTTTTATGACATTTTACCAGTAGGATCTTCATGATTCTCCCCCTTGAAAATATGATGGGTAACCCGATACTGTCCATAGGAGAACTTAGGTGCCAGCCTATGGAGTATCCTTTTCACAACAGGATTGTGATGATGTAAATACATTCTTTTTTCATGGGGTATGGCGCCAATTTTTGTTTTGGTTTCCTCCGCGGTTTGTCCAAAATCAATAGATTGGAAGCCATTTTTTATGCCATAATCCACGATATACAGTAACATATTCATATACAAGTCATATTTGTGATTTAGAGAATGCTTAAATCCACCAAAAATAAATAAAAGAGACTCCTGCCGAACCACCAATTGCACAAAACCTATGGTCTCTTCATTGGCTGTAAATGTAATTATTTTCGATGGAAAGTCTCTAAAAAATTCAATGGGTAGCTTTTCTAGTTTCTCTTTCGAGTTTTCATATACCGCCTCATATAGACTGTATAGCTCTTCATCAAAGAGACTCTGATCCTCTAATTCTGCTACTACAACAGTCTCAAAACGCTTCATGGCCTTTTTAATTCGATATCGATAATGGCTCCTCATGTCAAGGAGATATTCATGAAATGTGCTCCATTTTATCTGCATTTGATAGGTAGGAAGGGTGTGGCCCTTTGGGAATTTAAAATGATCCTGGGAATTGAGCATAATATAAAAACCCCTGAGGGTGGTGATATATTGAACTAAGTCCTCCCTATGGCCTTCCTCTTTAATGGCATAACCACAGCTTGAGACCGACATGGGAACACCAATCATATTCACAGGGATCCTCCAAGATAAGCGCCTGGAAAATGTAAATAAATCCAGCTTTAGTTCATAGGACACCAAGGCCATGCCCTTTTCCTTGTTAAAATGATAAAGCTGCTTACAAGGATTAACCTCCTGAAGACATTTTAGGACACTTCTTTTTAAAAAAGGATGATCCCCCACGACTTCATCCCATGATGCTGGTAAATCCTCCACCCGATGATAGATATGAAACATATGCCTCTTCCCCTTTTACAAATTGATAACAAATGCTTTATAGTGCTTATGAACCTGATCGCCCCATCGAAGCCCCAGTCCTGTGGAGGCATAATTCTCCTCTAGGATCCATCCCGACTCGCAGAGTTCATATCGATCCTTTACAATTTCCCAGCATCCATGAAAGAGGGCCACAACGGCTCCATTTCTTTGAAAGCCAGGCAATATCCCTATTTCTACAATCTTGAACTTTTTAATTTTATGGGAAAATAATTTGTTTTTAATCACAGTCTTTACACCCAGTTGCTCTCCTGGTTTCATCAGTTCATTAAAATCAGGATACCAAAGCATAAACCCAATGGGTGTCCCTTTGTATTCAATGAAAAGCAGGTTTTCTTCCTTGAGTAATATTTTGAACTCATTTAAAAGCTCTAAATCTTCCTGTATTCTTCTTTCATAGTAAAACTTATGATTGATAAAGGCCTTGTTGTTCAGATGGGTATAAATGGCTGCGTCCTTCTCAATATTCTTAAAATCCGCAGCTCTCACCCTATATTTTTCCTTCACCCGTTGAATGAGTCTAGGACTCATACCAAAATCAAATTCTTTCATCTTGGTCAAGTAACTGGCAAGATTGATTTCTTCGTGGGCATATTCTTTGAAATAGTCAATATAATAGGGAGGATTGTAGGCACTACCAAAACTGTAGGGCTCATGAAAGCCATCTACCAGCAACCCCAGTCCATAATTTACATGAAGGTTTAGTCCTACCAGTATCTTCTTAATACCATGCTCCTTGGCTAGATTTTTTCCATAGGCCATCATCATTTTGATGGCCGGTTCTTGATGGGCTAATGCTTCAAAATAAGCCAGCTGAAGGGTATCCTTCATTCGATCTACAATTGCAAATGTGCATACGGCTACAATACTACCTCTGTCCATCACCATGATGGGTCTCAGGACAGTCCCATTACATATTTCTGCCCTTCCCATCAGAATTCCTTTCATAGAGGTGCTCAGGATATCTCGGTATTCATTATTATTTTTATAGACCTCCTTACAAAAGCCTATATATTCCTTGACGTAGGCATGATCAACCACTTTAATTTCCATAATTCACCTCAATAAATTCCGCTGTTATTCAGTGATTGCTAACACTGCCCTGAATTAAGCTTTATTTTCTTTTTATCATATCATAATTTTTGTTAAACAGAAAAAAATCCCTGCAGACTGTTGAATTACCAACAATCTTAGCAGAGATTTTCATGGGTACAATCATGGAGATTTCAACACATTACGATGATGTAAATAACCCATTATCGAAAACATGGCCCAGATGATAATCTCCATGCTTCTTTATGAGACATTGGCTATATAAATGTCCTCGTTTTTATTATACCTCCTTTCTCTAGAAAATAATCAAATGATTATACTTTATCTTAATTCCTGTGGGTTTCCTAGATTTGCTTTGAAAATTATCTGAATATTAGAATTATGTTGATTGTTTTTTTTATAGCATGATATAATGAATCCATTGAAACACAGTACGCCATTCTACATTGTAGAACAATCGTTTCAAAGACAACTACATATGCTTTTATGCTAAAGAAGAATTACTTTTAAATCATGTTGATACAAAAAGGGGGCCATAAAATGGATTTATCTTTATTATCAAAAAGAATGTTCAATTTAGGGAGTGAATCTGCTTTTGAAGTGCTTGAAAAGGCAAAGAAACTAGAGGCAGAGGGTAAAAATATTATTCACTTTGAAATTGGAGAACCAGACTTTGACACACCTCGTAATATTATTGAGGCAGGAAAAACGGCATTGGACGAAGGATATACCCACTATACTGCAGCCCAAGGATATCTTCCATTAAGAGAAGCCGTTACCCAGTATGCTTTGGAATATAAAAATATCAAAACAAATCCCGAGGAAGTTGTCATTGTTCCCGGTGGAAAGCCTATCATGTTCTATACCATGACGGCATTGATTAATCCTGGAGATGAAGTGATTTATCCTTCTCCTGGTTTTCCAATCTATGAATCACTCATTCGTTTCTATGGGGGGATCCCTGTTCCCTTAGCAATAAGAGAAGAAAATGATTTTCGATTAGATGTAGAGGAGTTAAAATCAAAACTAACGACTAAAACAAAGCTTTTACTCATTAACTCTCCTGCCAATCCAACTGGTGGTGTGCTTTCTGAAGAGGATATTGATGAAATTGCTAATGTCCTTATAGGAAAAAATATTTTTGTTCTATCTGATGAGATTTATGATCGAATGATCTATGACGGGTCTACTAAGTCAATTGCATCCATTCCAGAAATGAAAGAGTGGACAATTGTACTTGACGGATTTTCAAAGACCTATGCCATGACAGGCTGGCGGTTAGGCTACGGGATTATGAATAAAACACTGGCTCAGAAAGTGACGGATTTAATGATTAATACTAATTCTTGTACAGCAGCCTTTGCACAGGTTGCAGGGATTGAAGCATTAACAGGTCCTCAACATGCCGTAGATGAAATGAAATCAGAATTTTTTAATCGTAGGGAAATCATTGTTGATGGACTCAACGGCATCAAAGGCTTTAAATGCATAAAATCCCCCGGCGCCTTTTACGCATTTCCAAACATTAAGGATACAGGCATGAGAAGCTCTGAATTATCCGATTATTTGATGAACCATGCAGGTGTGGCTGTACTAAGCGGCTCATCCTTTGGTGCATTTGGAGAAGGCTATTTACGGTTTTCCTATGCCACCTCTACTGAAAATATCAAGATTGCCCTTAAACGTATTGATGAGGCAATGAAAAAGCTGTAAGTATACGGATTTTTCTGTGTGTTATAATATAATGGATTTCCAATACTACTCAAAGATAGGATGAACGAAATGAAAAATGAAATTACGTTAAAAATCAAATCAAACTTTATTGATAAATACAAAAATGGCTATCCCCTTATTTTTCAGGAATCCATACTGAACTTGGCTAGCCTCAGAGAGGAAGGTGCCATTGTTACACTTGTGGATGAAAAGAATCACTTTATTGCCAGGGGATATTACGGACGACAGAATAAGGGATATGGATGGGTTCTGAGCAGAAAGATTAATGAAGAAATTGATGAGGCTTTTTTTCAAAGCAGTATCGCATCGGCCTTAAACCAGCGAAAATCCCTGTACCAGGATACAGAAACCACAGCCTTTAGAGCGTTCAATGGTGAAGGGGATGGTATCGGTGGTTTTACCATTGATTATTTTGATGGCTATTACTTAATCAATTGGTACAGTGAAGGCATTTATCGGTTTAAGGACATGATCCTGGGTGCATTGACCTCCTTGGTTGATCCCAAGGCAATTTATCAAAAAAAACGTTTTGATAGCTCCGGTCAATACATAGAAGCCGATGATTTTGTTTTAGGTGAAAGGCCTGAGTTTCCCCTTATTGTAAAGGAAAATGGTGTCAACTTTGCAATTTACTTAAATGACGGTGCCATGGTGGGTGTGTTTTTAGACCAAAGAGATGTGCGGAAGAAAATTCGGGATCAATATGCAAAGAATAGAAGTGTTTTGAATACATTCTCCTATACAGGAGCCTTCTCAGTATTTGCTGCCCTAGGTGGGGCCACAAATACCACCAGTGTTGATCTGGCCAATCGAAGTCTACCTAAAACCATTGAACAGTTTAATATCAATGGAATCGATGAAAAAGACCAGACCATTATTGTACAGGATGTTTTTCAGTATTTTAAATATGCCAATCGAAAGAATTTACAATTTGATATGGTTATCCTCGATCCACCGAGCTTTGCCAGATCAAAAAAACATACATTTAGTGCATCAAAGGACTATACAGATCTATTGAAGCAGACCATCTCAATTACTGCAGATAAGGGTATTATTGTGGCTTCCACGAACTGTAGCACTTTTAATATGAATACATTTAAGGGTTTCATTGATAAAGCATTCAAAGAGATGAAGGCTAACTACAGATTGGTAGAGGAATTTTCCCTTCCCGAGGATTTCAAAACAATTAAGGCCTTTACCCAGGGTAATTATTTAAAGGTTTTGTTTATTGAAAAAGTATAGTTCATAGTAGAAAACCATCTATTAAATTAATAGATGGTTTTCTACTTCATTATTTTTAATTTTTTATATAGATAAGCAATTTTGAGTTGCTTATCTATATTGCCTCCGGCTGAAAAATGATTTTAGTATCTATCATCAACTTTTTAACTTTTTGATAGATCATTTCTCTCTTTTCATTTCCCTCAACATGAATATGGATTGGTAAATGATCATCCTTTACATTTCCTATCCATACCAACTTAATATTTTCAGAACTCACCATCGTATTGATAATGTTGATATCTTTTTCTTCTATCTCATTTATAGTTGCTATCACGATATTCCCTGAATCTAGCAGGAAATTAGATGCCTTGGCGAATTCTTTAAATTGTTTTTCTCTATTTTCCATAGCATTTCCTTCTTTTACTTCTGCATCCGCTTCAGAAAACACACTTTCGGTATCCATATAATACACATTTCTCCCCTCTGTAAAAAGTCCTCTTTCAATATAGGATGCAATTTCCTTCTTATTGATACCTTTTTCACCAGAGATCACAACCATTGTGGGTCTTTGTACAAACCGACCGGCTCTTTCTTTTCTTGTAACAGCATTTTCACTCCACCTTATGTTTCTTTCATTATTTTTTTCGTTTAACCAAAGCTCCTCATTCTCTAGGTTATCTACGATAATACCTCCACCGGATATTTCATAATTGTCAACAAGTACAAACCTTGAGGTCTCTGTTGAATTTTCTGCCTTATCGAAGGCAATGGCTTTTTCTAATTTGAAAATCACTTCTGCTACTTCATGTCTTTGTACATACTGTCTTTCTGTTTTCGTTAAAGTGGAAGCATCGAGAACAGTTATGACTTCTTCAAGGGCAGCCTTTACCTTTTGTGTTCCCATCTTCAAATAATAATCTCTGGTGTTATTTAAATCTTCTTTTCCCAACCAAAATAGTTTTGTTTTGATCTGTGTGGAAACTTCTGGCTGCCTCTCTCCTATTATGCAGGCTAATTCCCCTCTGGTAATATAAATCTGATCTTCAAGAGTAAATCCAGTTGCACTACCAGATACATCTTCATCGGTCTTCGGGGCATTAAATCGCTCAATGGATTTCACCTTGGATTTTTTCCCACTAGGGTAAAAGACCATCTCATGGCCAACTTTCACTTTACCTGTATCAATTGTTCCTGCTACAATTCTTCTATCGTCTCCCCCAGCAGTAAATTTATATATGCCCTGTACAGGCATTCTAAATGCTTGGTTTTTGATATCCTCTATATTTTTTAACCCATCTAACTTTTCTAATACCGTCATACCACTATACCATGGCATTTTGTCAGAACCCGAGGCAACGTTTTCTCCTTTAAAACCACTAATGGGAATAAAGGATTCTGCTTCTACATCAATTTCCGAAAGAAAGGCTTTATATTCTGCTAAAATTTCTTCGTATCTTTCTTTGCTATAATCCACAAGGTCCATTTTATTAATCAGCACAACAACTTGTTTGATCCCCAGCATAGAGAGTAGATATCCATGTCTTTTGGAGTTTTCCTTTACCCCTTCTTTTGCATCGATTACCAATAAAGCCACTTCTGCCCTTGCTGCACCGGTAACCATATTTTTCAGGAATTCAATATGTCCAGGTGCATCTATAATAATATATTTTCTTTCCTGTGTTTTAAAAAATACCCTAGCCGAATCGATTGTAATTCCCTGTGATTGCTCATCCTTTAGGGCATCTAATAAAAAAGCATATTCAAATGGTTTTGCATTTTTTCTACAGGTTTCCTTTACTTGCTCTAATTTTCCTTCTGGTAATGAACCTGTATCAGCTAAAAGCCTTCCAATAATCGTACTTTTCCCATGATCTACATGGCCTACGATCACAATGTTCATATTTGACTGTTGAGATTCTATCACTGACAATTGATTTTCGTCTAAATTATTATTCATCATCAATCCCATCCCTTGCTATTATTAAGGCATCTTCCAAAAAATAACGAGTCAGTATGACGGTCTATTTTATTTACGATGCCTGATTTACATGTATCCAGCTTTTCTTAGTTCCTCTAATCCGCCGCCATCTTCTTGATCCTGGGCTCTTCCACTTCTCTCAGCAACATTGGAAAACTTTCCAGTTCTTAATTCTTCTACAATTTCTTCCACTGTGGTGGCGCTTGATTCTACCGGTTGCGTACATGGACCACATCCTAATGACCTGTATCGTTTCCCTTCTCCTTGATCAAAATACAAGGAAACCATTGGGATGTTTTCCCGTTGAATATATTCCCAAAGATCCAATTCCGTCCAATCAAGAAGGGGATGTACTCTTACATGTGTATCCCGTGCAAAGTCTGTTTTATATTGATTCCAAAACTCAGGTGGCTGTTCCCCAATGTTCCAGTCATTTTTTTGATTTCTAGGTGAAAAATATCTCTCTTTAGACCTTGACCCTTCTTCATCAGAGCGCACACCCACAATGATCCCTGTAAAAGCTGTTGGATTCTTTTCAAGTTCGTATCCACCTGTTTCATGATTTAATCTAAATCTTGGACCAGTTCCATTTAATGTGACTTGTAGGGCTTCGGTTTTTAATAATTTACAACACTCTAATCGGCTACACCTCCCATCAGGAAAAGTGTTTTTGGCTGCCAATGCTTCAATGTTTTGTCCATAAATCATATCAAGGTTCCATTCCTTTGCATAATTGTTTCTATGGGCAATCATCTCTGGAATCTTGTAATTCGTATCTATATGAACTAGTGGAAATGGAACATGACCCAAAAAAGCCTTTCTTGCTAAATGTACCAGTACTGTACTATCTTTACCTATAGACCACAACATACCTAAATCTTTAAAATTTGCATAAGCTTCTCTTAAAATATGGATGGACTTATTTTCAAGTTTCGTTAAATGATCCATTTTCATCCCCCTCTAATACGCATTAGACACTTTCTTGTTGATTTTGATACAATACTTCTTATGATCAGCGCTTACAATATACCAATCCATGTACTCTCCATGATTTTTGCTATACATATAACCACCTTTACCACCGATATCCGCTGCTAAATAATATTTAATGGCTTCTACTGGACACTCCTTCAGACAAGCAGTACATCCCCAGCATTCTTCTGGAAGCCTTATAAAAGCTTTATTTTCATCATCTTTGTCAATTAAGTTTCCAGGACAAATATCGCAACATTTACCACATGAGATACACTTATTTTTATCAATTTGTATGCTCATAAAATTTGTCCCTCCCAACTAATTGTCTAAATAGAATGTTTACATCACCATCTCGATATACTGAATTAATATATTTCATCCAGTTTTCATCGTCCTTTTCAGGAAAATCAGTGTTCTCTTGGTAACATCTCCATCTCGTTTCTTTTCTAGCTTCCAAGTGTTTAATCAATACTTTACATACATATAGCCGATCGATAATTTCAAATATAGATAGCAAATCGTATAAATCATTGGCCTTTACTTTATCTATTAAGCTTAAAAGCTCATCTATCCCTTTAGCTGCAATGTCTAGCTTTACTTTGTTATACATATAGGCCTTGGATATGCCTCCTGCATATTCATCCATGATCTTTTGCATGGCTATTTCAATTTCCTGAATACTGTGTCGAGATGAAGGGGTATCAAAAAAGTAAGAGATATATTGAATTTTTTCATTAATTGCTTCATTGTCCAGCTTAGGAATTGTTCCATCCTCTATTGTGTTTATAATGGACATAGCAGCGATCTCACCTTCTACCAGGCATCCACTTACATATTTTTTAGGACTTCCACCGGCTACATCTCCCACTGCATAGAGGTTTTTTAGGGTGGTTCTTCTATGGCAATCTACCCAATAACCACTGGCGGTATGACCTCCTACAATATAGGGTTCAGTTCCTTCTATTTCCACATTTTCATGTGATGGACCCGTATTTCCCTCCAACCATTTCAATGTTTGAGCTGGAGCCATATTTAAATAGGCTTTGAAGAACTCCTTTTGTTGCTCATCTGTAATCCCTTCTGTTCTTAAAAAACAAGGACCATTGCCTTTAAGATTTTCCATCACCGTAGAATAAAGTCTCATATGGGTTGTGGGCTTGCCATATCTCTCTACATACGCTTCACCTTTTCCATTAATTTGTACTGTCTTGATCCCTTGGGCAATGGTGCCCGTGGGTGCGATGGTATCTTTACACCTCAATGCGATAAATCTCATTTCAAATGAGGTCATTTCAGCACCTGCTCTGATCCCCATGGCATATCCAGCACCTGTATTAAATGGACTGTACCACATTTTGTGTCTAGAAAAAATAGGATTGTTGGGTTTATAGAGTCCTGACGCTCCTCCGGTTGCACATAGGATTTTTTTCGCATAGATCTCATAAATTTTATTTTCCTTTAGAGAAAAACCAATGGCACCAATCACACAATCCTCTTTGACTAGATAATCGACAATATTGACATTATTTAAAATCGCAATATTATCTTTGTCTGTTACAGCTCCTGCAAGAATAGGCTTTATATTTTCACCATTGATTTTGATACTTCTTTTTCCCCTTTGTACATATTCACCGTTTTCATCTTTTAAGATTGGTATCCCTAGATCTTCAAGTCGCTTGGTTACTTGATTAAGCCCCTTGGCGATGCTATAGACCAAATCCTCACGAATGATTCCTTCAGCATCTCTTTTCACATAGTCTACAAAGGATTCGGCAGTTTCACCCTTACCAATATAGGCATTTATTGCATTCACCCCAGCTGCTAGACAACCACTTCTTTTTATATTTGCTTTATCTGTAATGATAACCTTTAGATTCGAACTTTCACTGATGGTCAGTGCACTAAAGCATCCAGCGGTTCCTCCACCGATAATCAGTACATCTGTTTCCATCCTATTTATATCAAGCTTCAAGTCCATCACCCCTTAATTAGATAAATCCATTTGTATTTAAATATTGAAGGATTTGATTGGCACATTCATCTACGCTTTTAATATCCGTCTGAACAATGATTTCAGGACTGACTGGTTTTTCATAGGGAGAATCGATTCCAGTAAAATTCTTTATTTCTCCAGCTCTGGCTTTTTGATAGAGTCCTTTCGGATCTCTTCCTTCACAGGCCTCTAGGGAACAATCCACAAATATTTCGATAAATCGATCTCCCAGTAACCCTCTAACATCATTTCTTTCCTTGATAAAGGGAGAGATAAAGGCAGTAAGCGTGATGATACCAGCATCGACAAAGAGTTTACTTACCTCTGCAATTCTTCTAATATTTTCGATACGGTCCTTTGTGTCGAAGCCCAAGCCCTTGTTCAAACCGTGCCTTATATTATCACCATCTAGTAAATAGGTGGCTCTACTGGCTTCATATAATTTTTTTTCTACGGCATTGGCTACTGTGGATTTACCCGAGCCGGATAAACCAGTAAACCACAGTACCGCCCCCTTTTGTTTCAATAAAGCCTCTCGGTCTTCTCTTTTTATATTGGTATCATGCCAAACAATATTGTTGTTATCACTCATCATTCAACCTCCTAATAGATCCCAATTATTCGCCAGTAGGTTAAGGCAAATACTGTAATCACTGCTATGGATAGCATATTTAAAATAAACCCTATTTTAAGGCTATCACTGGTTTTGATATACCCCGAAGAAAATGCGATGGCATTAGGTGGTGAACTCATAGGAAACATAAAAGCTAATCCTGAGGGTACTGCCACTAAATATACCGCTAAAGTAGAAGGAAGTCCTAAGGCAATTGTTGTTCTGATCACTACTGGAAGTAGGATTACCACAACAGCTGCATTGGAAACGCCTTCAGTAAGAAATACACTGATAGAAAAAACCACAAGTATAAGTCCTAAAGTAGAAAAATTCATATTAGAAATATAATGTTGGTTGATATATTCTAATAATCCCGTCTCTTCTAAAGCTTTTCCTAGGGCAATGGCACCACCATACATAAAAATTGCACCCCAGTTGATTTCCTTTTTTGCATCTTCCCAATCGATGACATTTAATACGAAAAACAGCGCTGCACTAATCAGGGCTACATTAGCAATTCCAAATCTTTTACTCTGAAAAATCCACATATAAATTGTACCCACTAGGATCAATAATGCCTTGATCTCTTTTAGCTGAATTTTACTCATTCTTTCCCCAGCTTCCGAAAACAATTCTTTTAAAATTTCCGTATCTCTTGTGGAAGCACTTACTTTTTTCACCAAATAGATAGATACAATGAGCATAATTAAATAGATAGGTGGTGCCACTGCGATCATCCAATCCAAAAACCCAATGCTTTCACCGGTAGCTTCTTCTAGAATGCCTAGGGCAAGGGGATTCCTTGCCCCACCCAAAAGAGTCACCACTCCACCTAGCACACTCCCCCATGCCAATGCAAAAAACATGTATTTGCCTAATATCGAACTTTGCTCTAGTTCTAGGCGCTTACTGATGGACATGAGTATGGGAAAAAGCATGGCTGCCACTGCATGTGCTGGCATCACATGTGCTAAAAAAGCAGACAGTAGAAAAATCGAAAGTGTGAGCCTATGGGGTTTATCCCCAAATCTTGATAGAAAATAATATGCAATTCTTTTATTTAATCCCGAAGTAGAAATTCCAGCGGATATGATAAAGGCACCTATTATAAAAAACAAGGCACTATTCCCAAAAAAAGAATATATTTTTTCATCGGGTAATACATTAAATGTAGCTAAAAGCCCCATAACCATAAGACTTGTAATGGCAAGCGGAATCACGTTGGTTATCCACAAGAAGTTTGCAAATAAAAATATAACCAATGCCTGATATGCTTGTATCGACAGATCTTGTGGAATATTGTCATTTGAAATAAATATAAAAAATACAACAAAGGAGAATAACAGTAAAATTGCATTTTTGTATTTTATTAAAAACAGTGTGATTAAGGGTCTTCTATCGATATAAAAATGACTCTTTCCTAGGGTGTTCACTAGCACATCCTCCTACAGTCCGCTGGAATTGAAGGACTCATCTATATTTTTAATCATCAATTTTTGTCTTAGATTCAAGCTTTCTAAAAGCATTTTTATTTTTATTTTATCTGTTAGTGAATAACAATCTTGTTTTTCATCCAATAAAGGTACTGATTTGATTAGTTTTTGTGAAATCTTACTGAAGCCCGTATGAGATTTAATGAATTTGACTAATGCAGTATCAGATTCCAGCAATACAGGTATGATCCTCAGTGCTAATAATACTTCGATCATACTTTCAATGTTTCGTGTATTTGCAAAAACCCATCCTCTAGGGAATAATTCTGTGGCAAAAGTCATGATTTCAATGTCTTCTTTGGCGTACTTATTTGGGATCGTATCAAAATAGATGCCATGGACTCCATAGGAAAAATATTCTTCTATCCGTTGTTGATCCTTGGGTATATCTGATCTTAAGACGATAAAAATATCAAAATGATTTTTGATCATCTCAACAATCTTTTTTCGTTCAGTGTCCTTTACATTCTCCTGAAAAGATAGGATTATATATTTGGTTTGATAGGCTGCAATCTCATTTTCAATAAAACTCAGTATAGATTCCATTGAAGTATCTGCTACGACATCTATTAGGTGCATAATCCCCCCTACTTTTTCTTGACAATAAGTAAGTTGTATCCCTCATACTTATCATCTATTTTTATAATTTCATGTCCTTCCCCTCCAAGGCTTTTAGGCACATTTACGATAGGTTCTCCATTGTCTAAATAAAATCCAATGGTTTCATTAGATAAAATTTTAGCCATTTCTATTTTTGCCTTAACAAAATTCATGGGACACTTTACACCCTTCAAATCCACTATGTTTAAAGATGTATGGTTGTTTACTTCTACTTCAGAGGCATTTTGCGTGTTTTGTACTTCTGCCTCCTTAGGCAGTGTGATCTCCAACTTCGTATTTAAAGATTCATACATTTGAACAACCTTATTGACTAGATATTTCACTTCTTCATAATGGTTTTCCAAACTATCTAAGTCACCAAGCTTATAGTCAAGCAGATCCTCTATTAGACTTTTTATCTGTTCTTTTACATGTCCTGTGTCTACAAAATGACTAATAAATTCTTTGAAAATCAACCTATCCTTAGTGGTATCTACACCTTTTAATATTAAAAGCGCTCTTGCTGCTGACACACTGGCATCGTATAGCTTGATCGACTCTTTTACTTTTTCAAACTCATTAATATAGGCTTGGGAATTGGATATATCTAGTTTGATTACATCCAGCACACCTGCACTACATTCACCTGGTCCTCTACCCTTAAGAGAAAACTTTTCCTCTGAGCCAAAATCATAATATAGATTAGGATTTTCAGTCTCAGATTCAATAGTAGAGAATCCTTCAATAAGCTGATCTAGAGACGCTTTTTCTTTTTTCACAAATTCGCTGAAATCGATTATTCCAGATTCACTTTTCAAGTTAGCCAATTCATATAAAAACCCTGGTATCTTTTTAGCCGGAATCGTTCCATAATCACTGCCTAAGTTCGCTTTTCCTACACCAACAGCACCTTCGAAGGAAACAACATACATAGGTACCAATCCATCGGCGACTCTTCTAGCTCTACCATATAGTCCGATTTCTCCTTTTTGATGTTGCCCGCAAGAGTTTTGGCAACCAGAAATAAAAATTCTTGGCAGTTGCAGTTTAATCGCTTCATCGACATTGGCAAATCTGCTTTTTATAGCAGATAATAGATTTTGTGATAAACCTAGACCTAACTTGCAGGTGGCGGCACCAGCACATGCAACAGAATTGTCAATATCAAATGTAGAAGTGAAGCTACCTGTCAGATCCAATAAGTTTTCAGCATCGCTACCTAGCAAATCTCTCACAAAAAAACCTTGGGTATTGGTTAACCTGATGGAAACCTCATAATTCAAATCATCTATATATTTAATCACTTTATCAAGATTTTCAACATCAAGATTCCCATTTTCAGGATGAATATATAAAGAGAAATATCCTTTATTCTTTTGCTCAAATATTAGGGGATTGGAAATTTCTGCATACTCACCTATCTGTTTAGTCGGAATTGACTCCTTGAAAAAGACCTCTAGGCTTTTTTCTTTTTTGATCTCCTGTAAAATCTCTTGATATTTGGCTTTAAATGTTTCTTCTCCTAATCGTTGCAAGATATATCTGATACGCGCTTTATGCTTGTTGGTTCTATCTCCTTCATTTTCGAATAGTTCCTTCATCGCTTGAACATGGTATAATACTTCCGATGCAGGAATAAAATCCGCTAGCTTGATTGAAACATTGGGACTTCCTCCTAGCCCTCCAGCGCCATATACTTCAAAACCTTTTTCGCCATTTTCTATTTTTGCAACAAATCCCAAGTCAGAGATTGTTGCATTTCCTGTATCCTCTGGAGAATTTGAATAGGCAATTTTATATTTTCTAGGAAGATTAAGCATTGAAGGATCCTTAAGGGCATACTCAGTTGTGACTAAGGCATAAGACGCCACATCAAATACATCATCTTGGGACACTCCCGACAGAGGAGAACACCCTATATTCCTTGCGGTATTTCCTCCAGTACCTCTGGTAACGATGCCTGCTTCTAAAAGCCCTTCCATTATGTTGACGGTATCATCTAAGGTCACTTTATGAAATTGAATATCCTGTCTAGTTGTAAAGTGAATATATCCGTGGGAATATTGTTTGGCCAGTTCACTTATTTTTTTTAATTGTTCTAAACTGATTACCCCCGATGGGATCCTGGTTCTAATCATATAGGTATCATTGTCTCTTTGCTCATAGATTCCCATAGAGACCCGATAGGGTTTAAACCTTTCCGGCTCTATCACACCTTTTTTCAGTTCTTCTACTTTATTTCTATAATTTTTCTCTTCTTCTATCACTTCTTGAGGTATTTTGATCACTATTTTTCCTCCTTCTAAATTAGATTACTAGCAATTCTAGCTTCTCTACTAATTCGTTAGCTGTAATTTTAAAAAAATTGAGTACAGGTTCCTGGTCTTTTAAGGATAAGATCCCATAAAGTGCCTTGGGGTCATATGCCAATCGTTTATCTTCTTCCGACGGTCTAGATGGCGTATAGGGATGGGAGTGATAGTTGCCCACCACGATATCCCCATCTGTTCTCATCTGTTTTATGGCAGCGAATTGTTCTTTGGGATCCATTGAAAAGTGCTCACTGCTTTGATCTATATTGGTCAGTGCATAGACTTTTTTTATTAAAATCTCATCATCTGTTTTGACACCTGCCAGCAATCCACAACACTCCAGTGGGAATTCTTCCTTGGCTTGTTTTACTATTTGGTTATAATTTTCTTTCGATATCTTTACGATCACGAATCATCACCCTTTCAGAGGATCTACTTATATTCCACAAACAGGTGGTTTATAATCTATTAATTCCTTAATTGTAGGTTCTTCACCACATACACTACATTTTTTATTATGTTTTATTTTTACTTTTCTAAATTCCATGGTAATGGCATCGTAGGTTAACAAATATCCAGCTAAGTTTTCGCCGATCCCTAATATATATTTGATCGTTTCTGTAGCCTGAAGTGTACCAATAACACCACCCATAACGCCCAACACCCCAGCTTGGCTACAGGTAGGCACAGCTCCCTCTGGAGGTGGCTGTTTGAATATACATCTATAGCAAGGTGTATCGTTGTCTGGAATATAAGTGGTCAATTGCCCATTAAATCTTATGATTCCAGCATGAGAAAAAGGCTTTTTAGCAAGGACACATGCATCATTTATTAAGAATTTAGCGGAAAAATTATCAGTCCCATCAATGACAAAATCATAATCTTGATCTTTAATGATGTCTAATATGTTTGAAGCTGTTGCGAAGGTTTCGTAAGTAATCACATTGACATCTGGATTCATTTCATTGATGGTTTCTTTACCTGATAATACCTTTAGCTTACCAACGTCTTTAGTTTGATGTATGATTTGTCTTTGTAAGTTAGATAAATCTACCTTATCAGCATCTACCAGCCCTATGGTACCAATACCTGCTGCTGCTAAAAACATAGCCGCTGGAGCACCTAGCCCTCCAGTTCCGATCACAAGTACCTTTGCATCCAATAATTTTTGCTGCCCTTCAACACCTACTTCTGATAAAATAATATGTCTTGAATATCTCTCTATCTGTTGATCGTTAAAGTCCAAAAGTGCCACCTCCCATGAAATATAAAAGTTCTATTACATCATTTTCTTTAAGCAAGGTGTTTTCAAAGTCATCACGATCTACAATTTCACCATTTAATTCTACAGAAACCATTTCCGGCATCTGTACCTCTTGTATTACTAAAAGTTCTAGTATATTCACTTCTTTTTGTAGTTCTTTCTCTTCACCATTAATTTTGATTTTCATTCAGAAACCCTCCCAAAATTTAATTCATACTATTCCAATAGGATATGTAGGTTTTGTTTTTTTTAATCTATCATACTGCGATTGCACTGTCAATATTTACGTGGAAATTTATTTAGAATTTTTGGAAAAGTCATGCTACTCATCCTGATAAAATAGAAACTCCCTTTTAAATAAAAGAACCGTACCGTGTAAACGAGGGCACTGAAAAAGTGCTCTTAGTATAAAATTGAAAAAAAGCCTTGAAAATGCTGTGTAAGTCAGCACTTTCAAGGCTTTTATGGTATATTTATAGTATCAAATTAGGTAGGTGATAATTTGCTTTTACCCCTATGGGCATACGACAACTATTTATCATTCTATTTTGACCCTACGCATTTAAGTCAAATCATAATACTCTTCTTAATTCATAAAACAGTCCAGTTTTCGATTATTTTCCCATGGTAATGCTTTCTATTTTACAACGGGTGACCTTCATTAGGTCCTCAGGCTTCAGTTCTATTTGATATCCTAGCTTTCCTGCGCTTACAATTACTGTATTTAAGGCTTGGCAGGAGCTGTCTAGTACGGCTTTATAGTCTTTTTTCATTCCCATTGGTGAACAGCCTCCACGAATATAACCTGTAATCTTATTAATGTCAGCAATCTTAATCATCTCAATGGATTTTTCAGCCACTGCCCTGGCCGCTGCTTTTAAATCAAGTTCATCCACAACAGGAATCATAAAAACATAATATTCTTTACTTGTTCCTTGGGTCACAAGGGTCTTATACACTTGTTCAACAGGTCTTTCTATTTTTTGCGCAACTGAAATCCCATCGATGGATCCATCACTGTGATCGTAGGTATGTACATCATAGAGAATATCCGCCTTATCAAGAATTCGCATGGCATTTGTTTTTACTTTTGCCAATTTAATCCCTCCTATTCCTTTAATGAAGAATATATCATATATCTAGTATTATGTAAATATTTTACTTATTTTCATCTTTATATATTAACAAAGATACGGTTTTCACCCCCCTGTTCAATGTTTCCACTTAGGCTTCCTGTGTTAGGATCACCCATTGGAAAAAGTTGAATATTCTCTAATCCAATCACATTTGCGCAACCTCTTCTGCCATGAGAGCGCCCTTGACTCTTGATCTCGCGATGTATCTAGAACCAATTCGACGAACGCATTCACGCAACTAGCTTATTGTGCAATATCGTTATTTCGTTATTTCGTTGTCAATATCTTTTATTATTAGATATTCAAATCTAGTCTTCTTTACTTCTAAATGCTAATTTGCTATAATCTAGTAAAGTAGAAAGTTTATAGGAGCGAGCATATGAATGAAAATAAATTAACCAATAGACAAATACAATCAAAAAAGACTCAGGAAAAAATATATAATACAGCTATTGAATTAATTGAAGAGAAAGGGTTTCATAATATAAAAGTGTCCGAAATATGTGAGGTTGCTGACGTATCTATTGGTTCCTTTTATAATTGCTTTAAATCTAAAAATGATATATTAACTGAAATATTTAAGGTAGGGGATCAGTTTTTTTTAGATGATGTATCGAATAATATTATGGAAGGAACTGCCCTAGAGAGGATTGATACTTTCTTCCGTTATTACGCTGAATTTAATGTTGAACGAGGGTTAGATTTTGTTAAGCAATTATATCATGTTGATAATAACTTGTTTGCAATCAAGGGCCGTCAAATCCAAGCGGTGTTAAAAACTGTAATCGTATATGGACAAAGCACCGGGGAGATTGCTAGTCACATGACGCCTGATGAAATTGTTGCATATTTATTTGTTGCTGTCCGAGGAGCTGTGTACAACTGGTGTTTACATGATGGCCAATATGATCTTGTTCACTACATTGATCGTTATGTGAAATTATTAGTGAAAGCAATTATTGATTAAATATAAAAACCAGCTTGGTGTAAATCAATTTACACTAAGCTGGTTTTTACAATTAGGATACTTTTAATATTCAATTCATTTTTTATCGAGATCTTTAATCAATTTCTTTAGAATCCACTACTTATGCTTTTAAAATCTATTCTTCAATACGCTCAAACCCATCTAAGTTGACTAGTGCCTTTAAGGTCAGTAGGCCTATCCATTCATTATAGGCATCCTTTAAATCTCCCTCATAAAAGCTTTCTCCCCAGGGTGGATTAATTTTTCCATTTGACTCTAATTCATTAAGGATAAAGTCTAGATTGCGATTTAGTTTTGCTTCTACAACACCAAATTGATTGCTATTTGAGCTTTTTACAAAGTCCACTGGTATTGGTACATATTCATGCCATTTTTCCTCATCGTAAATAATCACTTGTTCTATTGCCAATGAAATTCTTTTGTATAATCGCTTTTGTAATTCTTCAGGTAGGACATCATATAGCTTGATATAACAAAAAATTTCGTTTTCTGAGTCTATTTCTTGTACGTTTTCAATATGTCTGATTGCGTAATCTACTAAACCATCCACATCTAGCTTTTTTACATACTGTCTATATTGATAAAGATAAGCCAGTATTTCTGCAGAGGGATTTCCCCAGTTTCTATCGATTACTGTCATGCCATCGGCTTCATTAAAATGCCACCATGGGGCATGTGGAAAATCATTTACTTCTTTAGGCACAGCAAACCACCCATTTTTATCCTTGTCAAAGGATGTCTCCAGGTAACCTATTGCAGCTTGTATCATTTCTTGTGATTCTTCCAAGTCATCTAGTTTTGATAAATGTCCCAATCCCACGGAGGTGGCCATTGGTGAAGAAGAAGGTAATCTAAAGTCTGATTCGATACCCTGTCCAAAGCCACCATCTTCATTTTGAAATTTCTTTAGCTCATTCATAATTGACTGATCAGTACCATTATTAAAATGCTTTTGATAAAGACTTTTTTCTAATGCTCTTCCGTATTTCATAATTGACTTACTGGCTTGATCAAAGCAATCCTTATTTAATGTTTTCAATTAACCCCCCCCTAAAGTAACCTTAGAATCCTTATACAAAAGTCCTCTATTATTTTCTTATTTCTTTGTTCAACTTCTTTTCTTATGTATAAAACTTCATCCTTTGATAGCTTAGAAACCCATAAATCGTTTCAGCTTTCTTGGCTCAGCATTTGGAGTAATGTCTTTAATTTTCAGCAAAATTGCATCCATTGCATCCTCAGGTTTCAGTTGATTTGCCTCCTCCATAAGCTTCTCCCCTGCCCATGCCTCTACAGTAGAATATGCAGTAGAAGGCCAGCCATATGGCTCTCCTTTAGCACTTACTTTTTGTTTTGTACCCTTTACGGTTATGAACATTCCCATTTGTAGCTCGCTCATGGCTGACTCATATTTAGCATTCAACTCCTTAGTAAATCCCCCCAATGATTTGATCTCATGAACGGCTAAGGTCTCGTTACTTTCAAATAAACGATATATTTGTTTGGCATAATTACTTAGCAGCCCTTCCGAATACATCTGAGAAAAACTTCGTCCTTTTCTTCTGGCAGCTATAAACTTAGGATACCATTCAGGAGAAATAAATCCTGGCTTTTTATCAAACAGTTTTGCATAGGCGGCTTTAGAATCCTGCTCTATCCTTAGGCGCCATAACCACGGATCTGTTGATAGGCCAGTATGCCACTCCTCTTTCACTGTTAAATCAGCAAGGTTGATAAAGTCAATACAGTTATTTGATAAGGGCATAAACCCCAAATCTTCTACCATAGAAACAAAGTCACTATATTTAGCTATGTTTTTATTTGTGTCATAATCAGACATCATGATTCGCCCCCCTTACTTTTTTTGTCATCTTTCCCATACACTCCTTTCAATTCTAAGACTTGATGATCCTTTCAAACATAAATAAAGCTATGTAACAATCAAATGATGACTTGTTTTTCTCATGATACCATACTGAATATGCCAATAGTATGTCATGTTCATTTATACATTTCTAATATTTTTTCTGCAGTGGTTTTCAACTCATCAATGATCCACTTTGGCGATAAAATATAGACGTTATCGCCGAGACTTCGTATAAACTCCATTGCATATTGGTAATCAGTATAGACTAAATCAAACTTAATGCGATTATCATCTATAATTTCATAGGAATCAACACCATACCGATCAACAATTTGATATTCAAGGGAACGGTTAATAATCATCGTGATTTTTGTATTTTCATTGGTAAAATAGTTATCCAGATCGTATTTTTCAGCAGGAACATCCCTTAGGGTGAATTTTGTGTCAGTCAGTTTGAGCTGGCTCATTGAATCGTTCGAACAGATACCTCGAATTTTTCAGCTAAATTCTTTGCTGTTGTTCTATCATTATTTAAAAGCATGGTTAAGATGCCAAGAAGTCTATCAATTTTCATAGAATACCTCCAGTATTTTTACACTCATAATATAAATAAGCATTGTTGAGTTGCTTATCTATGGCTATTGTTGAAATATTTCTTCATTTCTTTTATAATTCCTGCTTTTATTCATTATGAGAGGATGTATATACCCCATCATCACTTCACCTTAGACTTATTTTCGTCCTTTGCTACGGTACATGCTATTCGACGTAAAATACTGAAATTGCATTAGAAAGATGTTTATATCCTAGGAGCCTATTACATGTACTCCCTATATTAATAGCCATAAAAAAACCGCACTGAATCAGCACGGTTTACTTTTATATGTTTATCTATACTTTTTCTTTTGAACTATTTTTGTATGCTTGTGGTAAATTCAGGTGGGTTTGCAATAAACTTTTTCACAGTACATAAGTTCATTGCATTTATAATTGCCTTTTCATATTTTTGAGGGAATCCTTCTGGTAAATTTAATTTCAAATCTATTTGATCCATCCCTCCATTTTCTTCATTTCTGATGACATCCAATGCTAATTTTAGCCCCGTGGTATCAATCCCCTTATTCTCACAAAATATCAATGCATAGATTCCTGCGCAGGTTGCAATTGAGGATAAAAACAAATCAAAGGGACTCGGTGCCCCTCCATCCCCACCTCCCGAAATCGGTTGATCTGTATTTACTGTAAATCCTTTAATATTCGCATCTACACGCTTATTTCCTGGAAATCCTACCTCAATTAATGCCATGATTTACACGCCCCTTATTTATTCTTTATCTCATAACATCATTATATCACCCCTCACCCCTGGGGTAAAGGGTTTTATTGTATTTCTCTTTTTATTTTTGTAGCACTATCTTTTTTAGCTCATTGATAAAACCCTCTACAGCTTCTTCTTTTGTTGCCCAGGAGGTGACAAGTCTAATGGCCGAACTTTTATCATCTATTTGACACCATATATAGAATGCATGCTTTTCATTTAATTGCTCGATGATTTCATTCGGAAATATTGGAAAAATTTGATTTGTGGTGGAGGAGATCAAAAAATGAAATCCTAGCTCTTTTATGGTGTCACTGAGCTTTGAGGCCATTGCATTGGCATGCTTAGCCAAGTCAAAAAACAAGTCATCCCTGAACAGTTCTGCAAACAGTACACCCAGTACCCTTCCCTTAGCAAGTAGGGCTCCTCTTTGCTTTAAATGAAATCTAAAGTTTTTCTTCAATTCATCATTTAGTATCACAATGGCTTCACCCAGCAGTGCGCCATTCTTAGTCCCACCAATATAGAAAACATCCACTAGCTTAGATAGCTCTGCCAAACTCATATCATTTTCCTCAGAGCACAGTGCTGATCCTAATCGTGCCCCGTCTAGATATAATAATAAATGATGTGATTTGCAGAAGGATTGAAGTGCTTGTAGCTCATTTTTCTTATAAATTGTGCCGATTTCTGTTGAGTTGGAAATGTAGACCAGTCTTGGCTTCACCATATGTTCATCAGTATGGGCATCGAGCACTTCCTTAATGCCCTCTGGTGTGAGCTTGCCATCTTGACTGTCAACAACATTGACTTTGTGACCCGTGGCTTCAATGGCTCCTGTTTCATGTACATTAATATGTCCAGTATTGGCAGCGATTACGGATTCATAGGGTCTTAGGATCGAGGAAATGACAATTAAGTTGGCCTGGGTACCTCCTGAAACAAGGTGTATATCTGCATTTTTATTTTGAAGCATGTCTTGCAAAATAGTGACTGCTTCTTGGGAATAATCATCTTCACCATAGCCATCTTGCTGTTGTCCATTTGTATCCATCATGGCTTTAAGTATATTTGGATGTGCCCCTTCACTATAATCATTTTTAAAGCTATATACCATTGTGTTGTTTTTCATTTTATCTCCTCCTTGAACCCCACTTTGTGATTAGGATTCTTACTTTTATTTTAATGTGATTCCCTTATTTTACCTCACATCAACAAAAAAAGAAAACTGCCATCCTTTAAGATGACAGTCTTTTGATTTAATGGTTTTTATTCGTCCAAAGACTCGCTGACTTCTTCTGCTATATCTGATTCGGCTTCAAGTTTCTTTCTTTTTTTAATAAAGAAGAAAATAGAAGCGATGGTAACAAACCAGATCCCTCTAGATATGCCACTACTGAAGAAGTAGGTGAAATCTCCTCTTGCAATGGTCAATGCCTGTCTAAAGCTGGCTTCGAAAAGCGGTGTTACTAAAAAGGCAAGCACCAGTGGTCCATCGGGAAGTTTATACCATTTGTAGAAATATCCAATCAAACCTGCAAGAATACAGATAATTACATCAAACGGACGACTATTATAGGCATAGGTACCAATCACCAGGAACACTGCAATAATAGGCCATAGGATTGAGGCCGGTATTTTTGTTAGTCTCGTAAATACTGGAATTAATAGTCTACCAAATATCAGGTTAAATGGATTGGCCAGTAGCATCAGTAGAAAAAGCGTATAGACCACTTCCGTATGATCTACTACGACCCGTGGACCCACAGGTACACCTTCCATGATTAAAGCTGCCATCAACAAGGCCGCGATAGAACTTCCGGGAATACCGAAGGTAAGCAAGGGAATAAATGTGGCACCACAAGTGGCATTATTGGCTGATTCCGCTGCAGCCACCCCTTCCAATGATCCTTTCCCATAATTTTTATCTTTTGTAATCTGACTGTTCACACTGTAGGAGGTATAGGAAGCCAAAGTGGCCCCTGGACCTGGCAGTGCTCCTAAAAACGTCCCCAATAGGGACCCAATGGTAATCCCTCTCCAAGAACCCAAAAGCTCTTTAAGTGTCAGCCCCTCTTCCTTTAGATCCGTCTTATTGATGTTTGATTCTCCTAGCTGTCCCACTTCATCTGGATTGGTAATGACGCCGTGAATCTGCTTGATGATTTCTGGTAAAGCAAAGAACCCCATCAATAAAGGTACCAAGGGAAATCCCGCTTGCATATATCTCACACCAAAGGTAAATCGCAAGGAGCCAGTGATGATATCCCGTCCAATAATAGCTAAGAAAAAACCAATACCCGCAGACAAAATCCCTTTGCCTGGATTTTCTGTAGAAAAGACCACCACCAGTGATAGTGCCAGTAAATAGAGTGCTGTTAATTCTCCAGGCCCGAATCTAGGTGCCATCATCCCAATAGGAACAACTAGAAAAATCAGTACGATGGAGCCGAATAAACCACCTATAACCGAGGCATAGAGACCCATCTGCAATGCTTTTTTCCCTTTACCCTGTTGGGTAAGGGCATACCCATCTGCAACAGTTGCTGCAGCACCTGATGTACCTGGAGTACCAAAACTGATGGCTGTAATAGACCCTCCGTAGGTCCCCCCTTGGTATGTTCCGATTAATAATCCCATTGTTTGGTGAATGGGAAGAATAAACGAAAAAGGTAGCACTAAAGCGATGGGTAAACTATGGGCAAGTCCCGGAATTGCACCTACCGAAATACCCACAACAATACCTAACATAATAAATAGAGCGGTATCAAAGGCAAAAACAGCTGCAGCTGCCAGCCTTAAGGCTTCCATATCAAAATTAAACATTTAGCTAGTGACCTCCTTTAAGGGAAAAATGTTCTAGGCATATGCATTCGAAGTAAACTGATAAAAAGTAGATGCACAACAACCGATACAGTCATTGCCAACACCAACATTTTAGCAACCTTAGGTTTGAAAGATTCAAATGTGCCTTTTCTTTTAGCTTCCTGGAATGCAACCCATATCCACCAGATGGATAAAAACAGGAATGTACCAGTGACTAATCCAATATTTCTAAATGCCCAGTTATACAACCACATAGCAACTGAAACACCTATTGCATAAGGAATAATCCGCTTTTTACTCAGACTTTCTGCTTTCTCAGGATTCATGAAATCCTTTATAAAAACCATCAAACCACCTATTGCAATCAGTGCTAAAGAAATGCGAGGTACAAATAGTTCCATAGATCGTAGAGGTGAAAAATAAGTCCAAAAAAAACCAGCACTACTTACAGCTGTAAGTAAAATACCGATGATTCCATTGAATGTAACCCGTTTATCTGTCACGATATCGCCACCCTTGATTATTATACTTTTTATTGACCAATAACAGATTTTATCTATACGCTTCTATTGCGTAAGCGTTATTTAAAACAATCTCCGGGGCAGTTATTAAATCCCCCCCGGAGATTATTTAGCACCATGATGCACTTTACAAAAACGAGCCCCTCAAAGCGCTTTAGGTTTACTCAATCAAAGTTCTTTAGAATTGTGCTCGCCATTCCACGAATGCTGGGATGAAGTTTTCTTCAATATCCATAAAGAAATCCCATGTTTCATCAGTATTCAAGTAATGAGCCACAACGCCTAAATCTTGATAGCTTTGAATAAAATCTTCATCCTGGGCAATTTCTGCCATGGCATTTGATATTCGCTCCTTGAGTTCAGGAGAAGTTCCCTGAGGTGCAAAAAGTGCCAAAGGACTGTGACGTTCACGAGCATCAATGCCATATTCAATAACATTTGGAATCTCAGGCATCAGAGGATCTCTTTCTATAAGGGCCTGTGTATTTATTAAAACAGTTAAATCTCCATCTTGGTGTAATGGACGTGCAGCAGCCAAACTCAAGTGGCCTAAATCAACATGACCACCAGTCAAGTTCAATGCCACATCTGCTCCACCTGCTAATCCAACATAAGTATAATCTAATTCATTGGGATCAAGAATCATTTCTACAATAAAGTGCATTGAATTACCTTCACCCTGTCCCCCAAGAACAACTTCCCCTGGATTATCTTTTATGTATTCAATCAGGTCATCCAAGGTTTCCCAAGGAGCACCAGCCTTTGATGCGATGGCAAATGTGGGACCTGCTATGGTTGCAACAGGTTCAAAATCATGAATCGTATAACCTCTGTCTCCAGCAGCGGGCTCAAAAAGCATGATCATACCTGAACCCCACATGAACATATTTGAGTCAGCTGATTGATTCGATACGTGATAACCTGCTTCCGTTCCCATACCACCAGGCATATTGATCACATTGGCGATAATCCCGTGTGCGGAAAGAGCCTGCGCAAGATATCTTGCGGATAAATCGTTAGACCCGCCAGCACCAAAACCTACAACAATGTCTATTTCAACATTTTCAACAGATTCCTCTGCAACGGTTTCATCCGTTCCCTCTTGGGATACAGGTTCTGTAGGCTCTGGTTCAGGTGCGCCACACCCCACCAACAACATAGATAAAGACAATACTAATACAAGTAACACCATGAAAATTTTCTTAGTATTCATTCGCATATTCCCCCTTTTTCAGATTTGAATTGTGAATGTCTTTCTTATGTAATTAAAAAGAATATTCTACGTTTGCAGAATATTCTTTAAATACATACTATTCTATGATTATACACACTGTCAAGCTCTTTTATGTGGTTTTCATAGAGTTATTATGGTTATTCTCCGTTATCAGGGTGCTTTATCCCTCTCTTTGCAGTGAACAAACCCCATTTGTTGTATTATATGTGGTGAAATCTATCTATAACCCTTGTTTTTTGTATTTAATACAGTATTTTTATCTATTTAACCATTGGAATGCATTAGGCTCAATCCTCTGACATCACCCACAGATACAGAGATGCAACGGAACCATAGGGAGCATATTTAGCCCTATATTGATTAAACTGCTCCTTTGAAAGTTCTTTGAGACCGTACAAATTCATCATGCCTCTGCGGATAGCTAGATCTCCATAGCTTACAACATTGGGACGATTAAGGGAAAAAATCAGCAGCATTTCAACAGTCCAAATCCCAACGCCATGTAGTGAGGAAAGCTTTTGTATAATTTCCTGATCTGACAGCATGTGAAGTGTCTTAAAATTGATCTTGCCACATAGGGCCACATCTGCGATTCCTTTTATATACTCAGCTTTTTTGTTGGTCATGCCACAGCCTTGAATCTGTGACAGTTCTGTTTTTGTAATACTTTCTGGTGTCATGCTTTCAAGTAGCTCATCTAAACGATTCCATACTGTTTCTGCGGCCTTGTTTGATATTTGTTGACTCACAATGCTAGAAATAAGTGCAGTAAATGGGTCTGCAATGGTTCCTCGCTCTATTTTACCGATTCGCTCTATGGCAGCACCCAGCTTCTTATCCTTCTTTTTCAAATAGGCGATTTCCTTTTGTCCATATTGGAAAAATCCACATGAATTTTTCATAGTCTCCAACCCAATGAGTCTTTCTTTTAATTCGAGTCCTCCACCATATCCCACCAGTGAACCATCGCTACCAATGACACGATGACAGGGAATAAATATGGGAATTGGATTACGGTTATTGGCAAGCCCAACGGCACGTACAGCCTTTGGTGAATCCACATCCACAGCGATCTCTTTATAGGATACTGTTTTGCCATAGGGTATTTTACAAAGTGATTCCCACACCTGTTCCATAAAATCTGTCCCCGAGGGTTTCAGTGGTAGATTAAATTCCTTACTATCACCAGTAAGGTAGGATTGAAGCTGCTGTGCTGCTTCCTGCAATAGAGGTGTTTCATTTATTTCAATATCTTCTGGTGGTTTATCCGTTTCAAAATATAAATTAGTGATGTTTCCATTTTTTTCAGCTATGCCGATTTTACCAATACTAGTTTCGTAAAAATAGACGGGCATAATCAATCACCTCCATACTAAAATTATACACCTAATCTGTCCATCATTCTACTATAAACATTCTTAATAGTCAGAATAGACAGCTCATCTCTATGATGAGAAAGCATCATATGTATCCCTTTTCAATTCAACCCATTGCTGTAACATATGATCAATATTTGGGTTTTTATCATAAGTATATTTCTTATGGATCATTTCAATAATCTCATTTGCTTCCTTTGGAGTTACTTTTATACCCATTTCTTGTAGTCGGTAGATCACAGTAGTCCTTCCGGAGTGTTTTCCTAAAACAATTTTTCTCTTTCGGCCAATTTCTCCAGGAGAGAAGCTTTCGTATACAGTTGGATTTTTTAGTAGTCCATCCACGTGAATTCCCGATTCATGGGAAAAAACTGATTTTCCGACTATTGGTTTACTCTCACCGACAATTTTTCTAGAGGCTTCTTGTACGATGTTGGACAGTTCAAGTATTCTCTTTATTTCAAAGGGATGATTGCTTTTTAATAAATACTTTAATGTCATGACAATTTCTTCTAGTGCTGTATTCCCAGCTCGTTCTCCTAATCCATTCACACTACAATCAATATACTTGGCTCCAGCTTGAAAAGCACTAAGACTATTGGCTGTTGCCATACCAAAATCATTGTGACCATGAAATTCTAAATCAGCATCTATATAGTCACAAATACGTTTGATAGCCTGATAGGTGGTGATCGGTGTTAAAATCCCCAATGTATCTGCATACCTAAGACGTACTGCCCCCTCTTTAATGGCAGCTTGATATATTTCTATTAAAAATTTTTCCTCTGCCCGAGAGGCATCTTCTGCACCTACCGATACAATACACCCTTTTTCCGCACCATAGGAGACCACTTCTTGAACTTGTTGAATTACCCATTTTCGATCTTTTCTTAGTTTTTGAAAAATATGAATGTCTGACGCTGGTACAGCAATGTGGATATATTTTGCTCCACAAGCCAGCGACGCATCCACATCCATCTTTTTCATTCGATTCCATGTTAAAATCTTAGCTTTGCCATTCATAGCGATGATTTCTCGAATCACATCTTTTTCTTCTTCCCCCATAATAGGGATCCCTGCTTCAATATAATCGACACCTAACTCATCTAACATTCTGGCAATCTTAATTTTTTCTTTTTTAAGAAATACCACTCCTGGAGTCTGCTCTCCATCTCGTAATGTTGTATCTACAATATAAAAGTCCCTCATACCCTCACCTCTTTCATTATCTCCATAAAGCCCTAAACAATCATCATTTCCACCAAAATCTTGCTTTCATTGTCAATGAAAACACCTGTTTCCTTAGCTGCCAATCCATAATGACATCTATTTCTTCAAATGACCTTTATTTTGCGTACTACAATACACTTCTTAAATATGTTATAAAAGATTACACCAGTATTTTATAAAACTGGCATAATCTTTTTAGTTTCACCTTATCAGACCATTGACACCTAATCACAGTTTCACATCATCTACCTACAGCGCTAACCTAGCTACGACTTCTCCACCCTCAATATGTGAGTCCATAATTTCTTCTACATCATCTGCAGTTACACTGCCATACCATACCCCTTCAGGATAAACAATAACAATCGGTCCTTTGCTACAGATCCCAATACACCCTGTATTGGTGACCATAACATCTCCATCTAGTTCTCTCTCCATAATCTCTTCCATAAAGCTATTGACAATATCTACAGCCCCTTTTTGAAGACAAAATCCTTTTTGCTCCCCATTTATGCGGGAGCTAGAACAGACAAAAATATGATGTTTAGGTTTATACATTTGATCCCATCCCTTCAATTGTTTTTTATGAAGCACACTTTAATTGAGTAACGACCTTAATAATCCCTTTTTCAATTTCCTCATACATTTCCCCAATATGAATATGATTTGCTTCTAATTCTTTTCTTGGTGCCTCACCAATTCTAAGGCATAAAACAGCATTACAGTCCCCGATCACCTTTAGCATCCTATCCATTTTCATTTCAATCTCTTCACATTCCTCGGAACCATTACAATACTGGTCTACAGAACGTTTTTCTATCAATTCTGCACCCGCTTCGGTATATTTATAAACCAAAAATTCTTTGACATGACCAAAATGCTGATCGATTAACCTTCCTGTTTTAGAAGCAATGGCAATTTTATATTCCTGTTGAATTTCAGGTTTACCTGTTTTGTTTGTACTACAGGCACCTTTTCTAAAGTCAAAAGAAATATCTTCTCCTAAGATCCCAACGGCATCCGCTCTACACTGTCTACAATGATACATTTGTTTGAGATCAATGGAACATTGATTGCGCAGGGCATTTAATTCTGCATTACTCACAAGTGGCATGTTCTCAAATTTAGTTCCTTTAGCAGGAATGAGCGGCATAATATTACTCATAAAAACACCTAAGGTTCTGACCTTCTTCACCACTTCTTCAATGTGATGTTCATTGATCCCCTTAACCATGACTATATTTACCTTGCAAACAATTCCCTTTTCCTTCATCTTTTCCAATCCAAGTAGCTGTTTCTCAATCATCAAGGCGCCAGCTTCTTCACCTGTATAGATTTTACCTTTATAGTAAACTGTGCTATAGATTTGTGCTGCAATTTTTGGATCGATGGCATTTATGGTAACTGTTAAATGGGTAATTCCCATCTTCTGAATTTCATCGGCGTATTCAGATAGCATCAAACCATTGGTAGATAGGCAAAAAGTTACATCGGGATCATAGTTTTTAATCAGTTCAAGAGATTTCTTTGTCTCTTCAAAGTTAAATAAAGGGTCTCCAGGACCAGCAATGCCAACCACCTTAAGATTGCTTAGTTTTTCCTTAACAAGTTTATATTTCTCCAAGGCCTCTTCAGGACTTAGCACTTCGCTGGTCACCCCTGGTCGACTTTCATTTTGACAATCATATTTTCGATTACAATAATTGCATTGAATGTTACATTTGGGTGCAACTGGAATATGCATTCTGGCATATTTATGGTCACTATCACAGTAGCAGGGGTGCTTTTCAGTTTTTTCCCTGACTTCTATGGTCCATTTTTCTTCCATCATGACCCCTCCTCTTTTTCTTAATTTTCAAAATATTCCACCTGTGAGACCTTTCTTATTTCCTTCATATGAAAATCAAATAGATTAAACCAATGTATTTGAATGTATTCTTATAGCACGTCACGCTTTTTTGTAGTATTTTTCATACATATTTTCCCGATAATGACCATATTTTTGATCTAAAAGTGTATTGGTAATTTCATCTAAAAATCGCATAGAACCTTCATACCCACTATAGGTTTTTCTTTGTGCTCCTACCCTGTCATGAATTGGAAATCCAATCCGTACTAGAGGAACACCGTCCTTTTCTGTTATAAACTTTCCTTCAGAGCTTCCAATCAGAACATTGATATTTAGCTCTCTTACGTATTTCTGTATCGTTTGTAGGTCTGTATCGTCAATAACCATACAATTTTCATCAACCTTTTTCAAATCTTCTTCTAGTAATTCTTTAAGTTTACCCGCCCTTGTTCCAGTGGCGATTACTAATGGTCGAATCCCATTTTCTAAACATAATTTGCTAGCAGCGTAGACTGTGTCCGGTTCACCAAAGATGGCAGCCCGCCCTTCAGCATTGTATTTATGAGAATCAATCATCCCATCTAACATCCTACCCCGGTCTTCCATTAGGCTTTGTGGCATTTCTTTTCCGCTTATTTTTCGTAAAATACTTACAAATTTATCTGTGTTTTCTAATCCAATAGGTAGTGGACATCGATACAGAGGAATACCAAATTGGTCCTCTAGATACTTTCCGGGAGAAAGATGATCAGCAACTAACATTCCCATTTCAATGGTAGCTGATGCCCCTGCCATTTTTTCTATTTCACTGAGTTTTGTTCCCTCTGATGATAGCTTCTTATACTCTGTGGTAAAGGGAGCATCTAGTGTTTTACTAATATCAGGTACGATCGTATATTTTATGGCGAAAAGATCCATCATCTCTTTAACTTTGCGAACATCTGCCGGCGTTAAACTCCCTGCAATCAGATTGATTGAATCAATAGGCGTTGTGTCTTTTGCAATGTTCTTTACAATTTCTCTTATTGTAAAATAATAACCTTCATAGTTGGTACCACCGTACCCCGGTGTCGATACTGGAACAAATGAAACCTCTTTGTATTGTGGCTCTTCCTCTTTAAATTCTATGATCAGCCTTTGTATGTCTTCTCCAATGGTTTCGGCTAGACAGGTTGTAGAAATCCCGATCATTTTAGGATTATAAAGTCTCAATATATTTTTCAGACCTTTTTTCAGGTTAGCAGCTCCACCATGAACTGTTTCTTTTTCATTTAAAGAAGATGAAGCAATATCAATCGGTTCATTATAATGCCCTGCCATATGTCTACGAATATACGTACTACAGCCTTGGGAACCATGTAGCAACACCATTGTACTTTCAATCCCTTTAAATGCAGTGGAAGCCCCCATGGGCATACAACATTTACAGGGATTTATATTTAAATTGACAAAGTTTCTATTTTTCATCTATATCCCCCTGTTCTTTTTTGATGATATCCCACACTGGATTGTTAACAGAAGCATGTATTTCCTTTGCAAAGTTAATAGCACCTTCAAATCCATTTAATGGATGCTTGCGTTCATGGTTATGATCACAGAAGGCAACTCCCAGCTTATAAGCTAAAGGTCTTTCCTTGACACCACCCACTAAAATATCTGCTCCTTTTTCCTTCATGAACTTTTCCAATTCTGTCGGGTTACTATCGTCTAAGATCACTGTACCGTCTACAGCCAACTCACGAATTGTTTCATATTCTTCCGCTCTTCCTGTCTGGGTCCCTACCATAACCGTTTCCATGCCTAAATCACGAAATTGTTTGATTAATGAAATCGCTTTGAACCCGCCACCCACATAGATAGCGGCTTTTCTTCCCTTTACTCTTTCTCTATAGTAATCCAAAACTTCATTGGTCTTTTTCCATTCACTTTCGATCAATTCTTCCGTCTTACGGATGATTTTTTGATCTTTCAAAGCATAGGCGATACGTCTAAGGGATGCGACTGTATCCTCTAATCCATAAAAACTTACATTAATAAAAGGAATATCATATCGTTCTCGCATTTGTTTAGCTAAATAGGTCATCGAACCCGCACATTGTACAATATTGAGTTTTGCCTTTGGTGCCTTGACAAGCTCTGTATAGGAAGCATCTCCTGTCATTTTTGAAGTTAAGGTTACACCCATTCGTTGAAAGTAAGATTGGTTAATCCACATCTCTCCTGCAAGATTAAAATCACCTAAGAAATTAATACCATCCTCTTTCTCACCAGGAGCTTCTTCCCCCATTAAACTTAGAAGTGTATGACAGGCAGCTTTATAGCCTGCATTTTTATTGCCAGCAAATCCTGATGATTGTACAGGGATAACGCGGATGTGATACTTCTCTTCTGCCATTCGGCATATTCCCTCTATATCATCTCCAATCACTCCTACTACACAGGTAGAATAGATAAATATTAGCCTTGGGTTATTCTCTGCAACAATCTCATCGATGGCGGCCTCAAGCTTTTTCTCTCCTCCAAAAATAATATCTTTCTCCCTTAAATCAGTAGAAAAGCTATTGCGATAAATTTCCTCTCCACTACTTAAACTTCCTCTAATGTCAAAAGTATAGCTAGCACAGCCAATAGGACCATGAACAATATGATAAGCATCTGTGATCGGGTTTAATACAACCCTGGCACCACAGTAAACACAAGCCCGTTGACTTACAGCTCCTGCGACACTGTTTTGATCACATACAATTTTCTGTTCGGTATGCTTCTGTGATTTCTCCACTATAGAATTTTTTCTTTCCTCTAATGCTTCTACATTTTTCAAGGTTTCCATCAGCAATCACCCCACTTAATAGGAGTGGAATGTGATTGTATATAACCACATTCCATCTCCATACATTTATTATAATACTAGTTCAAAATCTTCATCTAAAGCATCGCGATCTACACGCTCCAACAATGCATTACCTATCATTTCCATCAATCTCATGGCACCTTTATATCCCACAACTGGGAAGTAACTGTGTATACTACGATCCATATTAGGAAATCCAAATCTTACAAGAGGTATATCCTCTGCTCTAGCAATATACTTTCCATAGGTATTTCCGATTAAAAGATCTACAGGTTCATTTTTCACCCATTGATGAAGTTCAAATAAATCTCCTGAAGCTTTTACTCTACCTTCTACATTAGAACTTTCTAACATACCGTTCACTTCTTTTTCAAAAGCCTTACCCGGTGTTCCTGTCACAACATACACTGGCTTCATACCAAGACTCAATGTGAATTCTGTCAAGGCCATCACATGATCAGGATCTCCAAAGATTGCTACCCTTTTACCATGATAATGGTGATGGGTATCTGTCATGATATCCACTAACATACCTCTTTCTTCCTCTAGCTCATCAGGTACATCCTTGCCAGTAATTTTGACTAGTTCCATGATGAATTCATCTGTAGCCTTTACACCAATAGGTAAATTTAAAGGATGAGAAGCGACTTTACACTTTTTCTCTAATTCGTTAGCCGCAGCCTCTGAAGCAAATTTACCTAATGCCACTGTTGCCATAGAACTACCAGTATCTATCAATTCCACTACCTTTGTACCACCCTTTGGATACATATTGTATTTTCCTGTCATAGGAGAATCTACAACACCGCTGGTATCTGGAAAAAGAATGTTAGGAATATCCAATAATTTTGCAATTCTCTTTATCTCTCGCATATCTCCTGGTTCTGTGTACCCAGGTATCAGATTAACCTTGTTATTGCTACCATCACCTGTGCCCTCCGAGAAATGTGTTACCATTGCCTTCACCATGTTAGAGAAACCTGTAACATGTGACCCAGCATAACTAGGGGTATTGGCATGGAATACATGCTTTCCTTCAGGTATCTCTGAATCTGAAATTGTACTAGGTAAATCATCTCCTATTGTTTCTGAAAGACAGGTGGTATTGATGGCTATTACGTCTGGTTTGTAGACAGAGAATACATTTTTAATAGAAGTTTTTAGGTTTGCACTTCCTCCAAATACTGAGGCCCCTTCTGTAAAGGAACTGGTCGAAGCAACAATAGGATCTCTAAAATGCCGAGTCAAGTGCATACGATGAAAGGAACAACATCCTTGAGAACCATGACTATGGGGAAGACAATTATGAATTCCCAACGCTGCGTACATTGCTCCTATTGGCTGACATGTCTTTGCTGGATTGATGACTAATGCTTTTCTTTCACTTATTTCTTTTGATGTATGATCTAACATGTTGCCACCTCCTCGATAACTTCTCCTTCTAATAAGGCATCTTGTTTCCATGGTGGTGTAATAAAGCCCCAAGTTGGTGTATTCATTCCCATGGAAATATCTTTTCCAAATATAACTGCACCTTTAAAACCTGCATAAGGCCCACTATAGTCATATGAATGTAGCTGTTTTGAGAATATTCCCATCTTTTGTGCCACATACTTATCCTTAATACCCGAACAGAATAAGCTCGGTTTTAAAGCTTTTAGTAATTCTTCTGATTCAAAATGATTTAAATCATCAATGACATAGCTGCCATCTTCCATTTCTTGAATCAGCCCCTTATATTGACCTAAAGGCATTTCCTTTTTTAATTCCGCTAGCTTTTCTGGTGATAAATATACCCTGTAATTTTTCTCATCCTTCTCAACATGTAGATCTGGAATGTTTCTACTATCCGCATCCAACTTAATATGTGGAATAATATCCCGACCTTCATAATCATCTCTATGGCCGAATTCGTATCCTGCAACAACCGTTTCAACTCCAAGTTCCTTCAACAAACCTTGATAATGATGGGCTCTAGAACCACCCACGAATAATAAGGCTGTTTTTCCTTCACATATTTTCTTATACATCTCCATAGATTCTTTAATTTCTTTTAATTCTTCTACAATGACTTCTTCTGTACGCTTAATCAGCGTCTCATCTCCAAAGTATTTAGCTGTGTTTCTTAAACTTTCTATGGTACCTGCAATCCCAACAAAATTTACCTTAAGCCAAGGAGTACCATATTTAATTTCGATCATTTCTGCAATATAGTTGATAGAACGATGACATTGTACTAGGTTAAGATCTGCTTTATGGGCACTCTTTAACTCTTTATAAGTCCCATCTCCCGTCATCACTGAGACAATATGATAACCTATTTTACCTAATATCCTAGATATTTCCCATCCATCTCCACCGATGTTATACTCACCCATAACATTGATGGCATATTGCTTCATTTCAGCATCACCAGTACCGATCACATCTCTCATCAATACATTATTTGCAATATGGTGACCTGCCGACTGACTGACACCCTTGTATCCTTCACAGTCAAAGGCCATTACTTGAATACCGAATTCCGCTTGGGCATCTCTTGCAACTGCATGAATGTCATCGCCGATTAGCCCAACGGGACAGGTAGAAGAAATGGTGATCGCCTCTGGTTTGAAAATTTCATAGGCTTCTTTTACAGCCTGTCTTAATCTCTTCTCACCACCAAAGACAATATCGCTTTCTTGCATATCCGTGGAGAAGCAATAGCTCAAGAAGTTACTTTCTCCTTTTTCGGAACGTCCTTTATGTCTTCTCGTTCCCCATGTATAATAAGAGCAACCAATAGGTCCGTGTACGATATGCACAACATCCTTTAATGGCCCCAATACAACACCTTTACATCCTGCGAAACAACAGCCTCTGTTGCTGATAATTCCAGGAATCGTACGCGTATTTGCTTGTATTTCTTGGCCTACCTCAGAATCCTTTGTTAGCATATGTTTGATACGATTCTTTTTTACTTTTGGCGGGTATTTTTGTAAAATTTTATCTATCTTTTTATCTATAGCCATATGATTCACTCCTCTCTTAACTTCTTAGGTAATCGCCGTATCTCCTGTTTCCCCAGTCCTAACTCTAATGGCTTCTTCCACTGGTAATACAAATATCTTTCCATCTCCTGGACTGCCTGTTTGATTCGCATGTATAATGACAGTCACTGCCTTTTCCACCGCTCCATCTGGTACTGTTACCAATAACAACCTTTTAGGTAGAAGCCTATACCCTTCAGAAAAAGTCTCAGCTACCGACGTAGGCATGTTGTTCTCTGTCAAAAATGCCTCTTCGATTGTATAATCCATTGCTTTTTTTCCTCTTCCAGATATCTTTGTACATGTAAAGGCTGGAAAACCCTCAGTAGCCAATGCTTTTTTCGTTTTATTTACCATATTCATCCGAATAATAGCCATAATTTCCTTCATAATAGACACTCCTCTATAATTTACTTTCACCACTACTGATGGTATAGACCTCATCTACATCACTAACAAATATTTTTCCATCTCCAAATGCGCCCTTTTCTCCAGTCTTTGATTCTCTTTTGATAACGCCTACTACATCATCTTTGTATTCATTTTCACAGACAACCATGAGTATATTTTTAGGGATTTCATCATAAGATATGTCTCCCACCTTAATTCCTCTTTGTTTACCTCGTCCGACTACATCTATTTTCGTTACAGCTGGAAACCCAGCATCATTTAACTCCGTAAGCACAGTGGCTACTTTTTCTGGTCTGATAATCGCTCTAATTAATTTCATTTATATATTCCCCCCTATTTTTAATATTTTCTTATATTTTTTATATACGACTCTTTAAGGAATTCACTATGTTTACTATCCGCACACTATCCTAATACACCATGCTCCATCATCAATTCTTCTAATCTATCAGTATGCATTGGCTTTGGAATAACAAACATTTTGTTTTCATCAATACTTTTTGCTAATGCTCTATATTCATTTGCTTGCCCACATTCAGGTTCAAATTCAATGACAGCCTTCTTGTTAATCTCTGCTCTTTGGACAATATTATCTCTAGGTACAAAGTAGATTAATTGACTACCAAGCTCTTTTGCGAATGCTTCTAATAATTCATGCTCATAGTCTACCTGTCTACTGTTACAGATAATCCCCCCCAAACGAGTTCCTCCAGATTTTGCATATTTTTGAATCCCTTTTGCGATGTTATTGGCAGCGTATAAAGCCATCAACTCACCACTGGCAACGATATAAATTTCTTGTGCCTTTCCTTCACGAATTGGCATGGCGAAACCACCACAAACAACGTCTCCTAATACATCATAAAATACATAGTCCAAATCACTTTCATAAGCCCCTAAACTTTCTAACATATTGATAGAAGTAATAATCCCTCTACCAGCACAGCCTACCCCTGGTTCTGGACCTCCAGATTCTACACATTTAATGCCTGAAAAACCTGGTTTTAAGATATCCTCTAAATCAATATCTTCTCCTTCTTCTCTTAGGGTATCCATTACTGTTTTTTGGGTTAATCCTCCTAATATGAGTCTAGTAGAATCTGCCTTTGGGTCACAGCCTACTATCATAATTTTCTTTCCTGACTCACCTAAAGCCGCTGTTAAGTTTTGTGTTGTGGTTGATTTACCAATTCCACCTTTTCCATAAATTGCTATTTGTCTCATAATAATCTTCCTCCCTTTTTTCTCTTCTTATATTTAAGTTAGTAGCATCATATTGCTACTAAAATTGAAACCTGTTTTGCATGGAATATACTGTATACTCCGAAGTATGTTTCAGTCTCTTTTTTCTGCCTCTATTTGCTCTTGTTTTGTAAATAGATCTAGATATTTTTTATTAGACATATTCATCATTGTGGTTAATTCTGGTACCAATGAAAAAGACGCCCACAATATCAGGAAATTACTCCTTTTAATTGTAGACGTCATTGTCTATTGCAATCTATTCACTTTTAAATTAATCATGTAGCTACTTTTACTCTTACAAGACTTTTTATTTTTCTCATAATCTATAGTAAACTAGATGCTAAACTTTTCTAATCCCTATTGCTTAATTGTCTGTGTTTTCATTTTTTTATAATATATCACAGATTAAATTACTTTTCAATGGCAGTTTTTATAATTTTCAGAATGTTTCGAATCTGAAAACGTTATCTGTTTTTTACAAAATAGTATTTTTACAACGTGGTAATGTTTTCATTTTTTTTTTATTTTTTTTATTTTTTTTTTTGAAAGAAAATTTTTTATAATGTCATATATAGTTATATATTTCCATATTTCACTAGTGTCATTGCTCCCACTCCCTTCTATCTTTCAAAAGCACCAGTAAAAGAAAAGTGAGTCAGAATGATGAAACCTACAATGAATTAATCATAAAAAAATATTCAGATGTCTACAAAGAACGTGAGATGTTTAAACAAGAGAAAATAAATGGAAATGCCTGAGATTATGTTCATTCAGGCATTTCCAATTTACCAGCGATTATTTTAATCATTATTATCATTTAGGCATGTTAATGCTTTTCAATGATTTTTGAATGAATTAAATAGGAAGCAAATTTTTTCCGTTTTTTCATATAGGTCCTATATCTATAGGCCTCTTCTTTTATGTTTTTTATATAAGTATGTTGCACTAAATTACGTAAAGAATCCTTAGCATATTCTACAAGGTCAATGTCACCTATTTCAGCATAGGGAATGTTATTCATGTATTTATAAATATGATTTGTATTTCTTCTATAACTATAAGCAACATTATCAATGATACTTTTTTTATGAGAAATATGATTGATCATTGCCTCCATTGTCTTTTTACTATAGGGTATTTCAAATGTTTCGCAATTTAAATCCACTAGGGGCATTAATCTTTTATTGCCTACTTTTTTGAAAATCATTCTTTCTTCAATAAATCCAAGACTGAAATTGCATTTAATCATCTTATTATATACCAATGAGATGTTTCCCTTGGTATTAATTCCAGATTCTTCAAACTTTAATAGAATTTGTTTGGTACTGTCTATTTTTGTTGGCATAAAGTCATGTACAATAAGACTTTTTCCCCCATATTAAATATGTTACTTTTCGTATTCACTATATTGATATCAGTGTTTACAAATACATAATCATAGAGGGAGCTAATTTTCTTTATGGCTTCATAAAACACCCGTTCATCAGCACTATTTATTAATTTTTTATCGTTATATGTATACACATTTACAACATCTTCTTTATTATGTTTTATTCTTTCTCTAACAAAATGATCTTGATGATTTGTACCGATAAGGGGATAAATACTTGTAAAATAGTTAACCAGTTTATGATGCTCTGTTAGATCTATCAATGCAACTGTCTGTTTCTTTTCATTACATAGTTCACTTAATGCAGAAATCAGTGATGTTTTGCCAGTATTACCTGAGCCTGTAAAAAAGAAGGCGTTTTTTAATTTTTTTATCCAAGAATGTCCTTCTTCTTTTGGTAATCCTGAGGATTTATTAATGATTTCAAGATGAATCAATTTATGTTTATCCAGGCGGTTAAGTAAAATCATACATTGCTCTATCTCATCACTAGAAAGTGCTATATTGTTTATCACCTTTACATGTATCTCAACGTTAAAAGCCAAAAGATGATTTAAAAGCTCAAAAACAATTTCTTGTAGGTTATTATCACAAAAATCGATAATGACCTTATACTCATCAACCTTATCAATATTCTTGATACTGCTTACCCTCATACAATTATATAATAATGAATTATTCTTCTCAAAGGACTGCATATGCTCCTTCTCATAATTCAATGAGGATACACCTGTTGTTATTATACACCTTTGCAAGCCATCTATATGTTCATTGGTCGTAGCATCCATAACCCAACCTCCTATTACTATATATATCTGAAAATATCACCTATTTTGGGTAATTTCAACAAATTTCGATAATTCCCTACCAAAGGCCTATATAATAAATAGGCTTTGGTGCGATATATTTTACATAAGATACCATACTTTTTGGTAAATGATGTTAGGAGGTAAGATGATGAGAAACAAAGTTCGTATTTATGTTGATGGTGGTAATCGACTAACCAAAGTCATGGAAGAGGCAAAAAAACCATTTAGTTTTCCTACCATTGTATCGGAACCTGGAATTGAATTGGATTATGGAACAAGCTTTGACTTATTTGATTTGCAGTCAGAATCCCAGGAAATTGACTTTGACCATATGTTGGTGGAAATCATTAAGGATGGGGAATCTTTAGGTAAAAAGCTTGTGGGAAAAGCTGCTGAAAACAAAGGTGTTTTGATACGAGATCGGAACAGATATGAAAAGAAATATAATGATGAAGTGATTAAATTTTGTATTTTGTCAGGGATTGCGTCAAACTTTGTTAAGTATGAAAAGAATGATCAATCGGTAGATATCACAATTAACCAGCCTTTAGTAGAGTATGTTTCTAACAAAAAAGCTTTTTCTAATAGTCACGGCGAACCCTTAAAGGGCAATGTGAAGGTGTTATACTATAATACCCACAATACTTCAGAAGTGATTAAAGAAATCGTATTTGATATTGAAAGTGTTACCTTCTGTCCTGAAGCTATCGCAACATTTTTCCACTATTCAGTCAATGAAAGTGGAACCATAAAAGATGAATATATGAAAAGTAAAAAAACCATTGTTTTTGATATTGGTTCAGGACAAATCAACGTTGCTGCATTTAATGGGCTCAAATCAATAGGAGTCAATACCTTTGAAAAAGGGATGTTAGACTGTTATGAAAAGGTATCCATGATGCTTTATAATAATTTCAGAGAAAAATTAGACAGAAAACCTTATACATATGATATTGATAATATGATTCGATATAATGATAAAATTCTTAAAGCAAAAAAAGGTGAAAACATTGATGCAAGTGGGATTGTACATGATGTGTTTGATGGTTTCGCCTATGAATTGAGTAAGGATTTCAGAGAATTTGTTAAGACGAAGTTCATTGGCAACTGCGATCAGGCAATCATTTGCGGTGGAGGTAGTGAACTGCTATTTGATTATTTAAGTGATTATCTTGGTAATGATTTTTATTGTGTGAAACCAGATACTGCACAATATCATAATATCATTGGTAGCATGTATTACAGAATATATAAAGATGCAGCAAATAACTAATAAAAAGTAGGTGAGCAATTTGATAATCAAAATTTCGGAAAAGCCTGTTATTTCAATAGATACTGGTAAATCTTTAGGTTCTTTAAAAGGGTTCATATACAAAAATAATAAAGTCACTTTTTTATATTGTCAATTTTCAGATCACTATGTTTATATACCTATTCAGGATGCATACATAGGACCAGATACCATTATGTTAAAAGTCACTGAAGATATAAATATGCTCTATACTGATGCAGCCACAAAGATCTATACCACAGCTGGTAAAGAAGTCGGTACCCTTACTTCTATTGAAATGGATGATTTATTTCATATAACCGGTATCATGGTGGATGATTTATTCATTGAAATAGACAAAATACTACATATGGAAAATATAATTATTGTGGCAACTGATAAAATAGACACGGAGCATACCGTCCTCGTACCGATAAATACCACGGTTCCTACTGAAGTAAATGAGAATTCCGCTGATGAAGTAGAGGCGGAACAAAGGGATTTAATCAATCAGGAATTAAGCTTAGACCCTAGTCCTAGTTCCACTCCTACTCCCATACAAGAGATAGAGGATCATCTTGTAACCAATACAGCGCCGGTAGGAGATGTAGAACAAGATGAAACCGATACTTTAGATGTTTTAGATATTCAAGATGTTCAAGGTGTTCAAGATGTTCAAGATGAGCTTGCCATTGAAATTGATCCAAGGTATCATTATCTGGTGGGAAAAAAGCTTTTAGAGGAGATTACCATCCTGAAAGAAACCTATAAAAAAGATACACTCATTGATGTCGCTCTCATTCAGTTTGCCATTGACAGTAATGCCATCGTGAAGGTGATCATGAATACCGAAGATTAAGAGTCTGTAAAATAGTTTATATACCTCACAAATAAAGTACTCCTCTCAGGTGGTTATTAGAAGTAACCACCTGGGAGGAGTTTTAAGATCAATTTATAACATTATTTATAGTCCCTCTGTTTTATCATTTAAAATTCTAGAATTTTTAATCATATCAATAAAAGTAAGTGTCAAAATCATTTCTTCCACTTCCTCCTGCCTCAATATAAGATAACAGACCGATACCACTAAAGCATTACTAATCCACCACCTACACTAACACGTAGGGGTAGCGCTTCTTATGGTGTTAGGTTAAAAGAATAAAGGTACATATACTATCAGTAATAGAACTGCCAATAGACCAAACATAAAGGGAATAATCGATCTAGTTATTTTCTCAATGGATAGCCCTGTCACAGTACTGGCAACGTACAAATTAATTGCCACCGGAGGGGTAATCATCCCTATTGCCAGTCCTACAACAATGATTAATCCAAAATGTACTAAATCTATTCCTAATTGATTAATTAATGGTAGAAACACAGGTGTCAATATAATAAGTGCTGATGCCGTTTCCATAAATATGCCTGCTGCTACAATAATACTAGTGATTAACAGCATAATCACATACTTATTACTGGATAATGCCAATACACTGTTGGCAATAGTGGTGGGAATACTGTAATATGCCAACACCCAGCTCAATATACTAGAGGTTGCAATTAAAAACATGACAACCGACATGGTAATGGCTGATTTAACAATAATATCAAATATATCTTTTGGTTTCATGTCTTTATAAATAAAAAGTGCAACAAACAATGAATAGTTTACCGCTATCACAGCTGCCTCAGAAGGGGTAAAAAATCCTGTAAATATACCACCTAATATAATTACCGGTGTCATAATTCCCCAAATTGCTCCCATAAATGTCTTCACTACATTCTTAACAGAAAAATCTGCACCTTTGGGATAATTATGCTTATAGGCATGTCTTATGGCAATACCAATTAAAATCAAACCCATTAAAACGCCAGGCACAAATCCACTTAAAAACAATTTTTCCACTGATACACCTGCTATGACAGCATAGAGTATCATAGGCACTGATGGTGGAATCACAACTCCGATTGTTCCACTGGCAGCTATAAGCGCCGCAGATGTGGCCTCATCATAGCCCTTCTTTTTCAATTCAGGTATTAATGGGGTTCCAACCGCCGCTGTTGTCGCAGCTCCAGAACCAGATATGGCAGCAAAGAACATAGCAGCCAGTACACAAACCACCGACAGCCCTCCCTTTAAGAATCCAAATATGGAATCGGCAAAGTCTACTAGTTTTTCCGACACTTTTCCTTTTGCCAATATATCTCCAGCCAATATAAAAAAGGGAACTGCAATCAAAGCAAATGTATCGGTTCCTGCAAACATCCGTTGCACCATCACTAAGACAGGCATCCCTTCCTTTATCAATACAACAAATGATGCCAATCCGATGGCCACCGCCACAGGAATACCCAAAAGCATAAATATGAGAAAAGAAATAAATATAAGTCCAGCCATCTATTCATGCACCCCCTTGGCATCTACGAACATATCAAGTATCATAACGATCCCATGTATAAACATCACAAAAAAGCTTAATGGTATACCAAGATAAACATATTTCATAGGCAATCCCAGTGCTGGGGATACCTGATAAATCTGCATGTTCATTAACTGAAATCCATAATAAGTGCATACTGCAAAAAATAACATAGATAACAAAATACTAAATAGAACAATTACCCTTTGCATCATTTTAGGTAGCCGTTCTACGCCGAAGGTCACAGCAATATGCATTTTTCTCTTATATGCCAAGGTAGCTCCTAAAAAACTACTCCATACCAATAGATATCTTGCTAACTCCTCGGTCCACACAACTGCACTAAAAAATACCCTAGATATAATTTGAAGTGTTATGGCTGCTATCATTCCTACAATTCCTAAGAACACCAATCTTACGATAGCCCAGTCCAACATATTACTAGCTTTGTTTGGTAATTCCAATAGCTTCATTCTGATCCCCCTTTATTTTTAAATTAGCCTTGACATCTTACTGCCAAGGCTAATTTAACTAATAAATTATCTATTAAGCTGTTGTTGTATTCTTTCTATATATGCTCCATATTGATCTTCATATTTTTCATATACCGATTCAACAGCTTCTTGGAACGCTTCTATATCTACCTCTGTTATTTCCATACCTCTTTCAACTAATTCTTGAAGCTGTAATTCTTCACCTGCAGCATTAACAGCTCTTGCATGCTCTGCCGCTTCTTGGGCTGCCTCTTGGATGATTTGTTGCATATCTTGAGGGAGGTTATTAAACTCCTTTAAACTCATCATGATAGTAGCTGGTGCATAACTATGTCTCGATAATGAAAGATGATTTTGATTTTCATCTAATTTGAAGGAGTGAATCACCACCACTGGATTTTCCTGACCATCTATTGTTCCCTGTTGTAAAGCTGTAAGCGTCTCTGCCCATGCCATGGGAACAGTATTGGCACCTAATGCCTGGAAGGTATCAATATACACGGGATTCTCCATAACCCTAATTCTCAGTCCATTCATATCCCCAGGGGTTGTGACTGCTCTTCTGGAGTTAGTCAGATTTCTAAATCCTCTTTCTCCATAAGCCAATCCCTTTAAGTTCACATCCTCCATCCTTTTAAGGATTTCTTTACCAATCTCTCCATCTAATACCTCATAGGCTTCTTGATGATTTGCAAATAGAAATGGTAGTTCAAATGCAGCTACTTCTGGTACAAAGTTGGCGATAGGTCCATTTGTAATCACGCCCATATCAATGGTTCCAATTTGCATACCTTCTAATAATGTTCTTTCATCACCTAATGTTCCATTAGGATGTATTTCTATCTCTATCTTACCCTCTGATCTTTCTTCCACCAATTCTTTAAATTTAACAGCAGAAGTATGAAAACTATCATCTTCATTTACAACATGTGCTAGTTTAAATTTAACGCCTTCAAATTCTACATCCTCATCGCCACTTGATACTGCTGGCTCTTGTTGACCACATGCCGCCAATAGCGATACCGTTAAAAGCATACATAATAAAACCATTAATTTCTTATTCATTTTTTCTTCCCCCTCAGTTTGTTTTTCTCATTTTGTGCTTCTTATTTTGTCAAAACTTAAATACTGCTCCCGTGTTGGCAGATGTGACAAGCTTGCTATATCTGTATAAATAAGTTCCCTTCTCAGCCTTTGATGGCGGTTTTTTCCAGTTTTTAAGACGATTTTCTATCTCCTCCTGAGAAAGGTCAACCCTTAGCACTCTGTTTGGAATATCAATTTCTATGATATCCCCTTCTTGTATAATCGCTATGGGTCCACCCTCAGATGCCTCTGGAGAAACGTGTCCTATACAAGGTCCTCTGGTCCCCCCTGAAAAACGTCCATCCGTAATCAAGGCTACGGATTTTTCTAACCCTCTACCTACAATGGCAGCAGTAGGACTTAACATCTCCCTCATTCCAGGTCCACCCCTAGGACCTTCATATCTTATAACCACTACATCCCCAGCCTTTATGGTCTTATCCATAATGGCCTTATAGGCATCTTCTTCAGATTCAAATACCTTAGCAGGACCTTTATGCACCATCATTTCTGGTTCCACTCCAGATTGCTTCACAACACCACAGTCAGGAGCAAGATTACCACTTAATATTGCAATGCCACCCTCTTTACTGTAGGCCTCCTCCATAGGTCTGATGACACTGGCATCCCATACTTGTGCATTCTTCACATTTTCCCCCAATGTTTTTCCTGTTGCTGTAATCTCATCGGGATACACCAAGCCAGCTTTAATCAACTGATTCAGCACAGCTGAAATGCCGCCAGCATTGTGTAAATCTGTGATACTGTGAAAACCAGCAGGACTTAGCTTTGCCACATTAGGAACTCTTTTACTTATCTTGTCAAATTCCCCAAGATTTAAATCCACCTTTGCCTCATGGGCAATTGCCATGAGATGTAGTACGGTATTGGATGATCCTCCTATTGCCATATCAAGGGCAATGGCATTTTTAAAGGCTCCTAGGGTCATCATATCTCTAGGTCTGATATTTTCCTTATGGAGCTCCATTATCTTATGTCCAGCTTTTCTGGCTAGTTGTAATCTCTGACCATAGGGAGCTGGGATGGTTCCATTTCCAGGTAATCCTATCCCTAATGCCTCCGCAAGACAGTTCATGGTATTTGCAGTAAACATACCAGCGCAGCTTCCACAGGTTGGACAGGAATTCATTTCAATATCATCCATTTCTTGTTTATCAATTTTACCCTCTGCATAGGCTCCTACTGCTTCAAATACCCCTCTTATTAAGTCTATGGTTTTACCTTTATTATTTCCTGTCAGCATAGGTCCACCACTAACATATACAGCTGGAATATTTAATCTAGCAGCTGCCATCATCATACCTGGAACAATCTTATCACAGTTTCCTACCAGTACTAATCCATCGAACTGATGTCCTCTGGTTACTGCTTCTATTGAGTCTGCAATTAACTCTCTACTGGATAGTGGGTATTTCATTCCCTCATGATTCATAGCAATCCCATCACATATACCAATGGAAGGAAACTCCATAGGTGTTCCCCCTGCAGCGGAGACCCCTAGTTTTACAGCCTGTACTACTTTATCTAAATGAAAATGCCCCGGTATGATTTCATTATGAGAATTAACAATGCCGATCAACGGCTTTTCTAAATCCTCTGGCAAGTAACCCATAGCATAAAACAACGAACGATGTGGTGCTCTATCGGTCCCTTGATAGGTCATATTTTTCATAGAAATTCCCCCTCCTTACTCTCTTAGCTCATCCTAACAAAAAAAAAGACCCAAAACCATTTAGTATTTCGCTAAATAGTTTGAATCTTTTGACTTGCAGATTTATTCTTTCGTACTATTTTGTACTATTTTGTCCTATTTTTTATTATTTTGTCATATCTCTTCTTCGATAATCACTGGGTGTACTTGCTTCATATTTTTGAAATACGATACTGAAATAGCTTAGATCTTCATATCCAACCCGATAGGAAATTTCATTTAATGTTAAGGTAGTCTCTCTCATAAGCTCTTTTGCCTTCTCTATCCTAGCCATATTTAAGTAAATAGAAAAATTCATCTGGGTTTTTCGTTTAAAGAACTTTGAAAAATAGGTAGGACTCAACCCCACATGATTTGCCACATCCTTTAGCTGTATTTTTTCACTATAATTGTCCTCTATATATTCCTTTGCGCCTTTGATCACATGGTCTTCGGGAGCTAGCGTTGTGGTATTCTGTACATCTCCTTGATTTTGATGGCTTTCTGCAAGTATTTTATTGATTAAACCTTTAAAATCTTCAGGTGATATGGGTTTTAACAAATAATCATAAGCACCTAATCTGAGGGCTTTTTGTGCATAATCGAATTTATCATAGGCTGTTAAAAACACGATTTTGGTGAGTGGTACTTCCTTCTTTATCATTTCAGTAGCCTCTAACCCATCCATATGGGGCATTTTAATATCCATTAAAATCAGATTAGGTTGCAATTGTTTAGCCTTCTCCACTGCTTCTAATCCATTGGAGGCCTCAAATACCGCTATTTCCATATCTTCTTCTTTAATAATAAACTTGATGTACTCCTTCATCATATTTTCATCGTCCACGAGAAGTAGCGTTATCATATTTCCACCTTCTTTTGTCTTTCTATAGGTATCTTCAGCATTACTTCTGTACCGATACCCCATTGACTGTCTATATTAAAAAGAAAATCCTCACCATAATAATAGGATAACCGTTCCTCTAAATTTACGATTCCGATGCCCGTCCCTTGTTTTATTGTACTATCTTTAAGAAATAGCCTTTTTAATACTTCTTCTTTTATACCAGAACCATTATCGATAACCCTTAAAAATACATACTTTCCCTGGCTTCTCCCCCTTATTGTGATGGTTACTTTTTTACCAGCACTTTCAAATCCGTGGGTGATGGCATTTTCCACCAATAACTGTAATGCCATAAAGGGAATTTCTACATCCAACACACTTTTTTCTATGTCAATTTCCGTCTGCAAATCCTGGAAGCGTTTTTTCTGTATAAATAAGTAATCCTTTATATAGTCTACTTCTTCTCTTACTTTTATTAATTCCTCAGATTTCTTCAGACTTGTTCTAAGGAGTTTTGAAAGTGCAAAGGTGGTTTCTGCGGCCTCCTTTGCTCCCTGCATATAGGCTAGCTCTCCTATCACACTTAGTGTGTTAAATAGAAAATGAGGACTTAACTGGGATTGAAGTATCTCCATTTTTGCTGCATTCAGCGCATTTTCCAGCTCTATTTTCTTTTTATTCTCCTCTAACATCTGTATCGTCTTCTGATGCAGCTCTTTTTGTGCTAAATTGTTGATACTGGTTTCCACAATAAAATGACTCATGGTCATCAGCGACTCCATAATGGCATGAAGACGACCTTTAGTCAGTCTTCGTATGTTTAGATAATCCTCTAGGGCTTTAGCATCTAATCCCTCTTCAATCTCTTTTTCCAAGGTATTTATTGCGGTATCAGAGGGATCATTTAAAAGGACAGGACCACAGCTTATGCTGCCTATATAGGTATCTCCTAGAAATATTGGGGTATGAACCCTAAATAGGTCTAAGCAGCAATTGATTACCTTGGTTTCCATCCGATTAGTAGAGAGCTCTTTACTATTTAATCGACAGTCTTCTTTATTGCTACACCTTATCTGACAAAGCATTGAAGGATTGCTGGGCTTTGTAATGATTTCACCTTTATCATCCTCTATGACAATAGCAAGCTGAGAGGCGTCTGCAAATTTGTCTTGCACCTTTTGTAGTATTCTTAAATCCAGAATTTCTTTCATATTATCGATTGCATACCTTTTTGAAAATTCTACTGGAGGTAGTACTTCACTATAGTTCAAACTACTGGCATTATAGACAATGATCATTTCTAAAGGATCATCACTGAGGTTTTTTACAGCATGCTCTACATAGGGAGGAATATGATAGACCTTTCCAGAAGACAAGGGATATTCCTTGCCATCAACCCAATGAATACCCTTTCCAGTAAGGGCATATAATATTTGTTCATCTCCAGTGTGAAGATGATTCATTTGATTTGTATTAGGTAGAAACATAACATGTCCCACCATCATCTTGCCTTCATTTACATCTTCAGGCTCATGAAGCCACTTGACAGTACCCCATTCAAAATATTGCTTTACTGGTCTTATTCCTCTATAGTCTATTGGTTTCTCTTTTTTCATACCTGCTACCTTCCTATTTAGGACAGAGGGTAAATCCTTGCCCTTTTATTAAACTAACATTATTTTATATAATATCTAAGAAATATTCTTTACATTGTACCATTTTCAATACCGCCTTGCTAGTTTTTTAGTCAATCATTTTTATAAAGTAGATCTTGGGTACTATGATGTGGCATATGTGTTTACAGTCACATTTCACGAGAATTACGCTGGGAATTAATGATAAGGTAATGTTCTAGTTTAAGAATACATTTGCATTTTTAAAGGCATCAGTATCTTTAAAGATACTGCTGCCTTTTATTTTATTACATGATGACTTCCACACGATGAGCTACTTTGTCATTTATTAGTGAAATATATGCTTCCTGAAGTCTTTTCCCGTCCATTTGCAGCTCTTTTACCTGGCTACTTGCTCCATTGGGATTTTTAACCACGATATGATAGTCCGTATCCTGATAACGATATTTCATGCTGTATTCTTTCCAATCCTTTGGAATACAGGGGTCGATAAAGAGTCTGTCTCCGTTTTTCTTGAGGCCTAATATATCTTCAATTCCCACCTTGTACATCCATCCCGAAACACCTGTATACCAACTCCAGCCTCCTCTTCCTACATGGGGACTTACTGCATATACATCCGCTGCCATCACATAGGGTTCTAGCTTGTAGGTGGCGGCTTCTAATGGGGTTCTGGTATGATTAATGGGGTTGATGAGGTTAAATAGCTCCCAGGCTTTATCTCCTTCTCCAGTCATGGCAAATGCTTTAATAACCCAGGTTGCTGCATGGGTATACTGACCCCCATTTTCTCTTACACCTGGAACATAACCCTTGATGTAACCCGGCTCTTGCTCACTTTTATCAAAGGGCGGTGTAAAAAGAAGAATCAACCCCTCATCCTTTTTAATGAGATATTGTTCAACAGATTTCATAGCCCTTTGACTTCGATCTTCTCGCCCCCCTTTTGAAATGATGGACCAAGATTGAGCTAGGGAGTCAATCTTACACTCGGTATTTTGTGATGAACCCAAAGGCGCTCCATTATCGTAAAAGGCCCTAATGTACCATCCACCGTCCCATGCATTCTTTTCTATAGACTCAGCAATGCTTTTTGCAGATTCCAGATATCTTTTCCCTCTATCTTCTTCTGCCATTCGATTACATAACTCTGAAAATCTAGTTAAAATAGAGTACATGAACCACCCTAACCACACACTTTCTCCCTTTCCTTTGTTGCCTACTGTATTCATGCCATCGTTCCAGTCTCCAGAGCCCATCAGTGGTATCCCATTCTCTCCGAATTGCAGACCTCTCTCAATGGCCCTTATGCAATGCTGGTATACCGAGGCTTTCTCCTGTGATACCCTAGGTATGCCATACCTTTCATCCTCATGCTCTTTTAAAGGCTCCTCCTCTAGGAATGTCTCTTCTTGATGTAAAATCTCATAATCCCCTGTGTTGTGTATATATTCGATTACCGCAAAGGGTAGCCATAATAGATCATCGGAAAACCGTGTTCGAATTCCTTTATCTCCTGCCCCTGGATGCCACCAATGCTGTACATCTCCTTCTATAAATTGATGCCTACAATTGAGTAAAATCTGCTGCCTTGTGGCTTCAGGAAATGTATAAACTGCATTCATAGCATCTTGGAGCTGATCCCTAAATCCGTAGGCGCCACCGGATTGATAAAAGGCAGATCTTGCCCACAACCTACAGGCAATCGTCTGGTACTGGAGCCATTGGTTCAACAATAAATCCATGGATAAGTCAGGTGTCTTCACCTTTACTGTTCCAAGTAAGCGATGCCAATAATCCTTTATTTCTTGTAAAGCGAATTTACTATTATTTAAGTCTTGATAGGCATTGATCATGCTATGAACTTCTTCTATATTCTGACCTTGTCCAAATAAAAACACAAATTCCTTCTCTTCGTTTTCATCAAGCTCAAGGCTAATTTGAATCGCCACACAAGGATCATATCCAGCCCCGGTTTTATTTCCAAGTCTTTCTCTTCCCAGACCCATAGGCTTGGATAAACTCCCTTGCATCCCGATGAATTCTTGGCGATCACAGGTATAGGAATACATATTTTCTGATGTAGCAGCGAAGGCAATTCTCCCTGGAAAATCAGAATTATAAGGATTTCTGATGAGAATTCCCCCTGGGCTTTCTTCCTTTTCTGTAATGATATATTGTTGGGTCACTTCATCATTTACTCCTAGTACTGGCTTTAAATAGTAGGTGACCGTTAACTTTCTTTTTGTACCACCGGTGTTTTTAAGCTTCACTAAATTAATTTTGATAGGATCCTCAGCAGGTACAAATAGTGTCAGCTCCTGTAAGATCCCATGACTATGGTGCTTGAATTTGGAATAACCAGCCCCATGGGTTATTGTGTAGTTTTCTTTTTCTCTAATGGGCAAGGGGGTCATTGACCAGATCTCTCCCGTATCCTCATCTCTCATATAAATGACTTCTCCAGATGGGTCTGAAACAGGATCATTTGACCATGGTGTTAATTTGTTTTCTCTACTGTTTTCTGCCCAAGTAAAGCTAGACCCGCCTTCAGTCACGATGAAACCAAGTTTTTCGTTTGCAACCACATTGATCCATGGAGCCGGGGTATGAACATTTTCCTTTAATCTAATGATATATTCCCTTCCATCCTTACTGAAGCCCCCATAGCCATTGAAGTAATCTACGTCTATCTCTTCATTCTCGCTTATATATTGTATGGTACCTTTGTTGAATTTTTTTGTATCCTCAATGGTTTTTATGTCTTCCTCTTGGATAACCATTTGCTTGCTGATTGAACCTAGGGCTGGATCGAGAATCAACTTAGCCACTGTACATAATAATATTTTATCCTCTTCAGGAATCACATCCCCATTTCTAATGAAAATACCTCCAGGTTGATCCACCATATGTCTTTCCTGACTAGAAGATACCACCTCATTGATCAATTGCTGCAAGGGTTGTAAATAGTTACTTTCATCCTCATTTAATATCACTAGATCTACCTTCAATCCAATGCTTCTCCAATACTCATGGGCCTTTAACAACTGACTGACATAGTCAATATCCTCCATCCGTTTCATTTTTAGTATGACAATGGGTATATCCCCTGAAATTCCATATGCCCAAAGACCGGATTGAGACTTTTTATTTTTCTTTAATAGCATTTCATTTTTTCTTCTGATTGGGCTTAAGAACAATATTTGAGAAATCATTTCTTGGTATATCTTTATTTCAGTTGATTTCAAGTTTAAGTAACTACTCTCCACCTGACTTCGTGTGATGGCTAATTGAAATGAACGTTCAATGGAAGAAGCATCATGATATTTTTTCACTAGCTTTATTACTTTTTCCTTTGTTTCATCAATACCAGTGATAAAGGACACAGTTACGGATTTTCCTGCTGCTACTTTGATGGTTTTTCTCAGACTCATAATGGGATCTAATATAATTCCCTTTGTGCCTGTCAAGGGTTGTTCTAGGGCAATGGCATTTGAAATATTTCTGCCTCTACCAATAAAAGCCTTTCTATTGGTTTCATATTGAAGCCCCCCACTGGTTTCTCCATCAACAGTCACAGTATGAAAAATCCATTTTTCTGCTTGTCCATGCTCTCTTGGTCTTCTAGAGGCAATCAGGCTATCATATTCATCAATTACTTCTGTACGAACAAACAAATTGCTGAAGGCAGGGTGGGCAAGGTCTGCTGCCTGTGGCGCTATCACTGCTTCGAAGTAGCTGGTGACCTCTATGTTTGCATCTTTCTGACCGTGATTTCTCAAGGTAACCCTTCTAATTTCCACATCATTTTCAGGTGAAACAACAATTTCTGTATGGGTATCTATGTTTTCATCTGTACGAAGAAATTCTGCTTTTTCTTGTGAAAAAATCACCTTATAGCCATCAGGTTCCTGCTTTATCGGTTCATAGGCTGTTGTCCATGTTTTATTGGCATTGAGATGATGTATAAAAATATGGGTTCCATATTGTCCTGTCAGAGCATCCTGTCGCCATCTGGTAATTTGAAGATCCTCCATTTTACTATATCCTGTTCCTGCATTACTTAGCATAACAGAATATCTTCCATTAGAAAGAAGATGACATTGTGGCACCGGTCCCTCTGGCACACCATAGGTTCTTAAAACCTTTTCATAGCCTCTATCTACCTTCACAGGTTCTATGTCTTCTTTATATTGTTTTGTGATAATAAGTCTCACAGGAATTCTTTCCTGTAGTAATATTTCTCCGGCTTGTACAACAGGATCAGCATGAAATCTTTTTTGCATGAGATTCTTATGCAAATAGTTAGCAATGGCGATAAAAGTCATCCCTTGGTGATGGGCCATAAAGCTTTTGACCACCTGGGGTTTTTCATCACTGGATATACTTCTAGGTGTATAATCAATTGCTTCATAAAATCCATATGTTCCTTCAAGGCCCTCTTTTATGAGACGTTGTATATTCTTCATTGTTTCTCTTGGGGCATAGGATAATGCTAAAAAAGTAGAATATGGTGAAACAACTAAATCCTTTCCTAGCCCTCTTTTCAATCCTATGTCTGGTATGCCAAATGCTTTATACTGATAATTTAAAGCTAAATCAAATGTGTAATACCCAGATTCCGATATCCCCCAGGGCACATTTTTTTTATCACAATACATTTGCTGTGCCTTTATGGTGGTGGCATAGCTTTCGTCCATCAGGGTATTATCATAATTTTTCATGACTAAATAAGGCATGAAATATTCAAACATTGTACCGGTCCAGGATACAAGTCCTCGATGTCCGTTAACAATAGCCATGGCCCTTCCCAGCTTAAACCAATGCTTTTTAGGTACTTCTTTTCTGGCTATGGCTAAATAACTGGTTGTCCTGACTTCGGATGCCAGTAAGTCATAATAGGAATTGGTGAGTCTCTCTTCATCTACGTTATAGCCAATAGAGAATAAATGTCTCTTTGTATCATATAAATGTCTAAATTCAGCGGTTTCTATTATTTTTTCTATTCTATTGATAATCTCTTTCATTTTTCCCATTGTTTTTTCAACATGCTGCTTTTTTGCCATCAGCTCTTTCTGCAAAAAAGCATTTCCATCCTTTTTATCAAGGCCAGAAATTAAACCATGGTACATCTCTTTTAATTCTAAAAGAGAATAGTTATATTTCTCTACATGTAATACGTCTAACTCTTTTAATGTCTCTAATGAGGGGAAAAAATGTTCTATTTCCTTTTCAAAGGAGTGGATCATATCAAAAAGTCTTCTTTTCCATCCTTTTTCCTCTGTTTCTCCTATTGCTCCTTCTCTGTTTAAACCTCTAATTAACTCACTAAATTCTCTTAAGGAGATATTCTCCGCCCCGGAAAGATCCTTTAATAATTGAATATCTACATTTTCATATTCATCGGTCAACAACATGGTATCCTTCATGCCTTCAATGAATTTAATATCTAGAATGGGTTTTTTAATATATTCACTTAATCCCTCTTTTACTGTTATTAAATAACTTATGAAATTGCCACTGTCTACAGTGGAGATATAATAGGGTCTTAACACCTCTAGGGTCCTGGTATCATACCAATTATAAAGATGTCCCCTCCACATATCCATCCGCTCTACAGTGGCTATGGTTTTATCAAATCTTTCTATCATTTCACCAGTGGTTACATAGCCAAAATCCCTTGCAGATAAAATTGACATCAAAAGAAAACCGATATTTGTTGGTGATGTTCTATGGGCTACCTCATTAGGAGGATACATCTGGTAGTTATCCGGAGGAAGGTAATTGTTTTCTTCATCAGAAAAATCTTCATAGTAAGCCCATGTTTTTCTTGCGATTTTTCGTAATTGTTGCATTTCTTCTTGGTTTACATCTTCTATTTTTTTCTCGGTCTCTCTACTAATATAGAAGGCAACCCAGGGTCCTATACCCCAGAGCATTGCGATAATCGTTGCGTAAATGAGATGATAGGGGTTAATAAAAATGACAGCTAATAAGAGGATCACAACGATACCTATTGAACTGTGCATCCGTTTTATTGAGCCCTCTAAGTTATTTCCAAGGCTTTTCTCCACATCAGCTGCCGTAACCCACTCCAGTAGATTTTCCTTAGAAATAAATACCCTATGAAGTGTCCTAATAATGGCATCTGCCATCATGTAGGCTTGATAAGGTAAAAATATAAGCATTAGTAAAACTTGATAAAAAGTAGCCTTCACCCCAACAATCATGTCGGCATTTAGTCTTTCATTAATTGCTTTATAGTGTCGTTGTTTTATATAATCAAAAAAACTAATTAACAAAGGGATCCCAATAGCTAAAAGCCCTAGCACGATCCAGAAAAGCCCTGCCCCTGGGAAAATAGTCAAACCAAATGAAAACAATAATAAAATACTGATGGGTGATATACTTCTCCTCATATTATCTAGTATCTGCCACTTTACAAGGGCAGGTAGGGGGTTTTTTATGGTTTCATTTCTACGATTTTTTACAGTGGAAAATAACCAAGGTGTCAGCTGCCAATCACCTCTTACCCATCGATGTAGTCGCATGATGTAGGCACTGTACTTTGATGGAAAATGATCGATTAACTCAAGATCAGTGGCCAATCCTGTGCGAACATAACTCCCTTCCAACAGATCATGACTTAATATGCTATGATCTGGTATGGTCTCCCCCAAGGTTCTTTGGAATACATCAATATCATAGATGCCTTTCCCTGAAAAAATTCCTGTCCCATACAAATCCTGATATACATCTGAGTTGGCGATTGTGTAAGAATCAATGCCTCCTTGTCCACCAAATACCCTTGTAAAAAAGGATTTACTACTGCTTTCAATACTAATTCCGATCCTTGGTTGAATTAAACCATAGCCCTCCACAACAATCCCTTTTTCTTCATCAATGATAGGTTTATGTAAAGGATGGGATGCAATGCCAATCAATTTTTTGGCGGTGTCAATTGACAGCTGGGTATCAGCATCAATGGTAAGCATGTATTTTGTCTTTTTAAGCCTATTGATATCACCTGAAACAATGGTGTAGGAGGTTTCATTAGAGCCTCTAATCAATTCATTTAATTCCATTAAAGCGCCTCTTTTTCGCTCCCATCCCATCCACTTCTTTTGTTTTTCACAAAATTGTCTCTTCCGGTGAAAGAAATAAAATATTTCTTTGCCATACTTTTCATTTAAGGTCTTTATTTCCAATAATGCGGTTTCTATGGTTTTTTTATCCTCTGGTAAATCCACAGCATCTCCATCCCCATAGTCTCCTGCTAGGGCAAAGTATAGGTGACTTTCTTTATTGGCAAGATAGAATACCTCTAGCTGTCTAATCAAAGTCGTTGCCCTTTCAGGATCAGGAAGTAGGGTTGGCACCACCACCATGGTAGTCACTTCTTCATGAAGTCCTTCCCTATATTCAACCCTAGGTAAAAACATAGGTCGAAATGTATGGGTCAAAAACCAATTTGTCAAGGCAATGGCAACATCAGTTGCCGGTATAAAAGTCACTAGGACCACTAAAATGGCGATACCCACCCCTTCAATACCAACAAACTGTTGTGTATACATAACCGCCATTAACACAATGAAGGCTGTGATGATGGTGATGGGCGTTAGATATGTTGATAAAGGTTGCTGGTGAAATGTATCTTTTACATCTTTATGACCTAAATAATCAAATAACTTTTTTCTTCCTTTATCAATCAAATAGTAACCTACATGCTTTTTCTTATCTCCCATATGGTTTTCTTCAAGGGCTTCAGCCTCTTGGGCACATTTAATTGCTTTTCTAGCAACTCGGGTTTCAGATTCCTTTAATTTATTGGCGATCCTTTCAATTTGACTTCGATAGTAATCTCGAGAATCAAAATCCAGTTGCATATAAACTTGACTAGGATCTCTTCTTAGAACCTCTTCAACAAGACTAAGGTTCTCAAAAATATCATTCCAATCTATTGTAGCTACCACATTTAAACTTGTAATTGAATTTCCAATGGCAATTTTCCTTGATGCTTGTTCTTTATGCTCTTCCTCAACTAGGTTTTTGATGGATGTATTAAAATCCTCTAATTTCATCTCAAGATAGCTAATCATTTCTCCTGTATCCACATCTTCACGCCTTACTATTTTCAGTAAATGTTCAATATAGGAGAAATTGACCCTACCCTTTAATTCAATGTTTTCTTTTATGGCTTTGATTATGTCATCGCCTTGCAATGCAGCTGTTTCTTCTGCTTTCTGCCATTGGACCTGATTTTTATGTATTTTTCCACAAATTATTCTTATGTTTTCTATTAAGGCAATTCGAATCATAAGTGAGAGTGCCCATATTTCAGCGATGGTTAGCACCCGCTGGGATTGATAGGCACGAATGAAGTTCATTAACAGGGTTTCATCTAATTTTCCATCGGTATGGGAAATGAACTCTAGGGCAACACCATAAATCCGTGGGTATCCCTCTAAATAACCACTATCTAATGTTTGAAGCTTTAAAAACCTTTCTTTGGCTAAGTTTTGTCTTGCCTCTTTTACTTGCTCCTCTACCTTATAAAAATTATCAAGAAGCCATTCCGATGCTGGAGATAAATCCTGCTTATTTTTTGTCGCTTTATTGAGACTATTATATACAGAAGCGATGCTTTCAAAGTTATGATCTACTTTCTTTAATAAGTATTTGAGAGATTGGGTATTACGTGATGTTGTGTGGATTTTTGCAGCTTCTTTTGCATGTTCTTGTAGTTCCTCAGGTGTTAACAACACATCCTGCACATGTACAATTTTATCGCTTTCATATCTATTTCCACTACGAAACATAGGTATTCATCTCCTTTATTTCAAACAAATAAAGCAATCACTCTTCTTGGTTTTTTAGTAATTCTTTTACCTTTCCACTGAAGAATATAGAAAGTTCTTTTGCATATTCCTGTGAAGACCCTTCTGTATAAATATTAAACAAAGGTTTTGTACTGTCGGGAAGTATTAATGTCCATCCCTTTTCATCATTAATTTTTACCCCTTCAAACATTTCTATGCTTTTATGTTGATTTTCCTCTATTATTTGACGAATAATTCGTCCCTTGTCTTTCCAATCACATGGGATTTCTTCTTTTATATAATAAAAATTAGGGAGTTCATCAACTAAATCTTCTAATTTTATATTCTTTTCAACTAAGAAATCAAGAATACCACCGATGGCCCAAATAGCGTTATAGGTTAATGTATATTGAGATAACCCTTGACTTTGGCCATTTTCTACAGCTAACATTGCATTCATAATACTGGCTGGGTTGGATTTTACCCTTTGGACTTCTACGCCATATATATGAGCCATTTCTTCAATGATATAAGGGGCTGTATAGGGTAATATCAGCTTTTTCTGTTTTCCCTCTTTCAATATCATCATGGCAATTAATGCATCATATTTTTCTTGTTCAATGATTCGCCCTGCTCCGTCGATTAAAATGATGTCTTCTCCATCTTCACTGATGATAACGGCTAAATTTACTTTTCCTTTTTTGATCCTTGGAGTCATCTCCACTAAATAATCCTGAATCCTTTTATCTCCCTTTAGGTTATAATCCTGCTTGACATCACAGCCAATGCTTTCAAGGAACTCAGTAGCCAGCTGTTGTATGGTATCGGATTTTGAGCTTACTATGAGGCTGGGATTTTGTCTTTTAATATTAGAACTATTTTTTAATAGCCTTCCTCCGTTGTTGATATAATAATAATTGAAGTTTTCAATATTTGTGGTGGATTTTATTTGTTCTACATTACAACGTTTAAAATCTTCTCTATTAAAGACATTTTCTATTTCTCTTTCTGTATTTCTCTGGATATTGGCACCAATTTTATCCACAAATTCAATGTGAATCAGCTTTTTATCTGAATAATCCATTCTGACATGGATCCCCCCACTTCCCCTTAAATCTGTAACAGCGAAGCGATTCACTGGCATTACAACATTTCCTATATTAATCACGCCTGCTCCCGTAGCATGAACCCCAGCTATTAAGGCATTTTTTATCATTTGACTTGCATTAGATGCATCACTGCTTAGGATCACAATGGATTCTTCCTCTAGGGTAGAGGCAAAGGCAGTTCCTAGTTTTGATGCAAATTCAGGATTGATATCAATGTTGATATGTCCACAGATATCCTTGAATCCAAAAATGGTTTTTGATGCCTTTGTACCCCATACAAGATTTTGATTGACCACTGTATTTTCTTCAACTTTTTTGTAGGGCCAAAGTCTAATATCGGGCTTAACCACGACTCTTCCCTCTAATATACTGCCTTCACCTATGACAGCATTCTCATACAGGTCAACATGTTCTTTAATGTGAACATGGTTACATACTATCGATCCCCTACAGCGACTATTTCTGCCAAGGGTAGAATGATTCCAAATAATACTTCTTTTCAATGAAGTATTGTTTTCAATATTGCAATGATCTCCAATTGTTGTATATGCATCAATTTTCACGCCTTCATGAATCACACAATTTTTCCCTATGTATACTGGCGGTGTTATTTTGACACCACTACCAATTTGTGTTCCTTCTCCGACCCATATTCCATCCTCTATTTGATGTCCCTCTAACCCTATATTGACTTTGCCACTTAAGATATCAAAATGGGTTTCTGTGTAGGAATTTAGTGCACCCACATCACACCAGTAATCCTCGGTGACGTAACCGTACATAGGTATATCATCTTCTAGTAGCTTTGGAAAGAGATCTTTACTAAAATCAAAATTTTCTCCCGGTTGAAAATAATCCAGTACTTCAGGCTCTAGTATATACATTCCAGTGTTTATGGTATTACTAAACACCTCTCCCCAGCTAGGTTTTTCAAGAAACCTTGTGATTCTGCCATTATCATTAGTTATAACAACACCATACTCAATGGGCATTTGTTCATTTTTTAAGATAAGGGTTGCTTTAGACCCCTTGTTTTTGTGAAATTCTATGGCTTTTTTAATATTGATATCTGTTAAGGAGTCACCACTTAATACGATAAATGTATCATCAATAAATTCTTCAGCATTTTTCACGCTACCGCCTGTACCCAGTGGGGTTTCCTCTGTGTAATAGCTTAAGTTTACATCCCATTTCCCTCCATCATGAAAGTAATCTGTTATAACAGTAGGAAGATGTGCTATTGTCACTGCTATGTCTTTTATATTGTGCTTTCTCAACAATTCAACTGTATATTCCATGGTAGGTTTATTTAGAATGGGTACCATGGGTTTAGGAATATTACATGTTAGAGGCTTAAGTCTTGTTCCTTTTCCTCCGGCCATTATAATCGCTTTAATGCGAATCACTTCCTTTCATTATGTTTTGCATATTACATTATTCTGTTGAAATAAATGCTATCCTATACATTAAATAAGACTTAACTCATAAGTAGGTGATCAAAAGCACCAAATGAAGTTAATAAAAAAACTCTCCCAATAAATTGAGAGAGTTTTTACTCTTAGATAGATTAAAATAGGCTTTTGACGATGACAGTGACTGCTTCTGCCCTTGTGGCATTGGCTTTAGGTCTATAAGTATTGTCCTGATATCCACTTATAATATTGTTTTCAGATGCCGTATTTACAGCTCCTAATGCCCATGAGGATATTTGATCCCGATCAATAAAACTTGTGGTACCTTCCGTAATCTCTAACTTGGTTGCTTTTACGATCATAATTGTCATTTGCTCTCTAGTAATCGAATCATTGGCTCCAAAGGTGGTGTCATTATATCCTGATACGATACCGTGTTCCGCTGCTGCAGCTATATAATCCTTTGCCCAGTGGTTTGCTGTATCATTGAATATTTTCCCATTTGTTGATTCAAATCCAAAAGCCTTTACCAATACTGTTGCAAATTCAGCTCTAGTAATATTATTACTTGGCTTAAATGACCCATCACTATATCCACTGATAGCTCCTAATTCTACAAGCCTTTCAATATTACTTTCTGCCCAGTGACCTTTAATATCAATGAAGCTCACTGCTGGCTTTTCTTCCTTTTGAACTTCATCTGCCGGTTTTTCTTCCTCTAGAACGTCATCTGTTGTTTTCTCTAATGCAAGAACAGCAAACTTTGTAAAGTGATCAGTATCACCACTAACAGTTCCGTTTTTTAAGTCTACTCCAATATTATCTAATTCAATCCATTCATTAGTTTCTTCATCTAACCAGAAGATAGCAATTCTGTATTTATCCATGTCAACCTTTGATTTATCAAAAGGAAGTGTAATGGTTACTGGTTTATCAAAGCTTCCTGCAACATCCTTGGTAATTTCAAATACATCTCCTACCAACTTCAATGTCCCACTAAAAGGTAGGGAAGAAACATTTGTCAATCTGTCTATTGTGATGGTGACATCCCTAGATATAGCGTTAGTTGATAGCACTACACTTACTCCTTTAGCTGTAACAGTACCACCTCTTAAGGCAGAAATTCTATTGCTTGGAGTGGATGACCCGCCACTGGAACGACTAGGAGTGCTAGGATCTTCTGGCAAATCATAGTCAATGGCAGTTGCATCATAAATAGCATTTGCTAACATTCTAAACTGATGTTGTGGATGTGCCCTATTATGAATATGATTTGCAAATAAAGTAACGTTTGAATCTCCTACCTTATCGGATATAATATAGGCTTTGCCTCTTACTCCCGAATGATTTCTCCACCAGCCCGCCTTAAAATAGTCATCTCTATCAACAATTGTAGCTAATACGGTAGAAGTAGTTGGTACAGACGCTATCCAAGAAGCAGACTTGTTGAATAGTATTTCCTCTTCCTGATACCTGCCTGTAATCACGTGGTCAGTATCAACAATAGCTCTTAATGCACCTTCATAGGAGGATGCAGCAGTTCTGCCTCTTTCCACTCCAGGAAGAAGATTACTTGACTGCATAGAAGCTATGGCATTACCACCAATTCCAATATAATGGGCCCCATTTTGTATAGCGGTTTTAATAACACCTGCATTGGCATTTCCAGTAGCATCAACTATTATATCTGCTTCAGTATAGGAATCTACCCTATTAAAGCCTAATAGATCATCTACCACATAGTTCAATTCACTATTATATACCACAACCTTAGACTTTTGTAGAAGCTTTGTTTTTGTTGTCTTACTGTATGGTATAGTCTCTAAATAATAATTGTCTTTTACTGTCTCTAAGTCAACTTTAGACACAACAAAGTCACCTTTCTCATATTCATTGTCATCTCCATAAATCATTCTTACTTGTTTGCCCTTTGACAATAATTTATTTACAGCTTTTATTACATCGTTATTGGTATTTTGAATCACATACTCTACAGCATTTCCTTGTACAATACTTGTAGGAATCGTAACCTCTGTTACACGATTGGTTTTTCCTCCAAACACACCTGCAGTTCTTACCTCATATCGATCAAAGCCTCTCATGTCATGGAGAAGAGCTGTCGTTTCAGCATACATAGCTGACCAATCGGAATAATCTACTCCGTCATACAACACTGCATTGGCATAACCCCTCTTTGCTTGTCGCATCGGTATAATAAATGCTCCTGCAGGATAGGTTATCTCTCCTACTGTTACTGCTTGTGTCGATTTTTCTACTTTAACACCATTTCGCAATAGATATTCAACCATTTCGTAAGTAGCTAAATTATTTTTTTGTAAGCTACTATTTATAGGCATTACATAATACTCTGGAAAGAAATTCTCATTTTCGCCTCTTAGTCTTCCCATTTCTTCACCATTGGCTCTAACTAAATAGGAATCTACAGCTCGGTTATCTTCTCCATTTACTCCACGTCTGTATATTTCTAGTTGATTCCTAAATAACTTATCTTTGTTATCTAATACATGTTTGATAGAACCAAGACCTGCATAAACGAAAGCATCATGGGAGTGTCCATTAAGCTCTGGTATCTCTATGGTATGTCCCATAGCCCCCTGCATCATAGCGTACATTGCACCGTATACTATACTTGCATCATCCCAGCCACTGCTATAGTAATCCTTTGCAATAACATAATTATCATATTTAGTATTGCTTATACCTGCTGTTCCCATGGCATGGGCATGATCAAACATACCATCCATGAGTATGTCATATTCAAAGTTTGGTTCATGGGGAGGTGTACACGGTTCTATTAAAAAGGCAGATACAAAACCATGGAGATCGTTAAATATCATCGGTGACCATTGAGCAATCTCTGCAACAGAAACCTTTGTCTCAACCTGAGTCTGAAAGCTCATGTCACGATTCAAATCAAAACCTGTAACCGTTCCTCTTGTAGTATGATATCTACCATCAGGGTTTTGAGTTACAAGAAATAAGAAAATAAAGTTCTCTAGAATCTCTTCTACATCCAACTCAATTGTAACTTCGTTTCCATCAGCATCCTTCGTTTTAAATTCAATTATATCCTCTTTTGCTAGTCTCTCAATTAATTCCATTTGAGCATCTACTCCAGGGGTTTCATCTGGATGGAGGTTGTTGAACCATATGACTGGCTTATACTTTCCAATGGTTCCATTGTCTATCTTATCCATTAATTCCTTCGGATTCTCAAGCATAGTTGGTAATAGTTGATTTTGATAAGTATCTAAGTCTGCTTTACTCTTAGCCACCATGACGAATGGAATTTCTCTACCTTCATAGGATTTTCCTAGTGACTTATATTCCAAGTATCTTTCTGAGCTCGCTGAGTCTATGATTTTTTCAATAGCAGGTTTAATTTCATCATATTTATGATAGGTGTCATATACATTTATTTTTAGTGGTGTACTGACTTCTATGTCTTCAATAGTATCCTTTACTGTAAAATCATAGTTTCCTATTAAATCTTCAATTCTTCTTCTTACAGCGCCCCCACTTAAGTTTGCTGTATCATAGGGTAAACCAAAGCTTAGTGTTGCCTTCACATAATCCTTATCAATATAGGGTTCTTCAGTAAAAGTAATAAAAGGAGCACCTGTATATTGTTGTTGTGATGAATTGTACTTTTGCCATTGAGAAAGGGTTAATTCTCCCAATGTCCACTCTAAATCATCTAAGTTTGGAAGATAACCCAAGTTTACAACAACCTCTATGTCCCTTTCCTCTGTCAATGAAACAAAATTATTACTTAGGGTTACCCCTACTTCTTCAGCTTCATCTGGTGGGGCAATGTTTAACAACAATTGATAAAGCAAGGTTGTAAATGTCTCTAGCCTTTCCTCTACTCTACCTGGAAATTTTTCCATAAGGAAGTCGAGATTGTCCATATCTGTATGCCAAATTGGTCCATATGCAGCAGTTTGATTATAACCATCTTTGTCACCCTCTTCCCAATTGCTTGCTTCAAAAGCAGCTACTGGTATTCCCACCTTGGCAAAAGGCGCATGGTCACTCCAAGCTCCAGTTGATCCTGCTGGAAAAGCATCAAATATATCTAATCCTGGATTTGTCTCAACATTTAAGTTCCACGTTTCTGCTAATGCTAAGGCTTGATCTCTAATCCATCCATCTTCTTCAGAACCATATCGTTCTCTTATTTGTTCCGTGCTGTAGTTAAAATCTGTAATGATCCCCCCGTGAACATACATCTTATCTCCTGCGATAAGACTATCTAAGTTAATCATACCGACGGTATTTTCTATTTCTTCTTCTGTCATTTTGTTGGCATGATATGTAGAACCACCCAAGCCCTCTTCTTCAGCTCCAAAGGCTATAAATTTGATAGTGTAGTCGGTTTCCATGTGTTTTAACATTTCTGCTACTTCCAGCATAACCCCGACTCCTGAAGCATTGTCATCTGCCCCAATGGCATTTGGAACCGAGTCATAATGAGCACCTACAATAACCTGTTTAGAAGATATTCCAGGTTTTATGGCAATTATATTGTTAGAAGGATAGTTTGTCCCTTCCCTGGTATGAGTAAAGGGTTGAAGGGTTGTCTCATACCCAATTCGTTGGAACTGTTCTTTAATATACTCACCAGCTTGCTCCTCGTAAACTGTAGCAGTCACTCTAGTACCTATATTTGTTGTAATATATACGATGTGTCCATAGGCTTTCTCAACAACAGTTTTCGGTTCTTCAGTCATAAGCAATTGTGGAGAAAACTCTGGGAGTGACATTAAGCTAAAAGTGTCCTCTCCATACATGCTCTCTGGAGCGTATACAGCCCCAAATGGATTTCCACCCTTTCCTAGTTCTTCTCCTTCAGGCCCAATTTCACTGTACCTGTCGCTATGCTCGAACATTTTGGATGAGTCTAAGGCAAATACCGAAGACATCATCATAGATAAAATCATAATCAGAACCATCATTAATGCTAATCGTTTCTTAAACATAAAAATACCCCCTTCTTTAATTTATTATTTATATTAAGAGGAATCAGAGGTAAATTATATTGCTATTTCCTCCTGATATACCCTAAATATCTTCTCGTTTTCCATGATTTTGCTTTTAAAGTATAAAACTCTCCTCTCTAGGCCTTAGCCTCCATAGGCTTTTACTACCTTCTATTTTCACATCTCTCTCAATTTCGAAAACAAATCCCCATCTATCTTCCACCCCCCATAGTCAGTTTGTAGGAAGAACTGTATTTCCATTTCATTTTCCTTAAATTCTAGCAGCACTTCTGCAAATGCTTGATTTTTTTCTTTACAAACACATATGTTTTTAATTGCTTTTAAATATCCAAGTTCAATGCTATAATCAGAATGAATAAGAAAATAATTTAATGGTATAGCTCTTTGAAAGCTACTATCCAGAAAGCTATATATTTTTAATAAATCATTCTGATAATAAGCTTCATAAAAATCTATCAATAGATTTTCAATTTGTTTGTTATCATTCATAAAATCAATTATTTTCTTTGTCATTTTTTCACCTCTTATCAGCTTCATATCTCAAAATTCTTATTTATAAGGCTTGGAACAAACTTCCAAAATAATATGTGCACACTTTAAATATATAGCTTATCCTATGCATATTGTGTTGAAATGCGTTGTCGTTTAATAGTTTTTTGGACAATCTTGGGGATGGTTCTAAAATTTTAAATTTAGACTGAAAAGCAACAGAAACAAGCGACCCCATACAACATGTGGGAATGGCTTGTTTCAAATTTTTGCAGGACAAAATAAAACCACCTACAGATAAAAATTTTTTTATCAATAGATGGTATAGTATTTGTTGGAGGCGATGCGCTACAAGTAAAACGTCCCCGCGTCACTACCCTAAGACAGCTGCTTTTAATAATTTTCTATAATTCTTTTTAAATAGGTTCCCACTATGTCAGAGAATTTTTCTATATTTCTAGCGTATACAAAATCTTTCCCATAAATTAGTTTTTCCGCCTCAAGTTCCTCTTCTTTTCCTGTAAATACACCAAAAAGTAAAATTCCATTTTTTCTAGCCTTTCTTACTTCAAGTGCAGTATCTTTTATTGCCGTCATTCCTTTATAGAATGCTTCTCCTCTTATAGTTCTTGTATTATCTTTTGAAATTTTTACATCATTGGGCTTTCCATCGCTTAGAACAATTAATATTTTATTTTCTTCACTTCTATTTAACAGACCTTGACATACAGCTTGAATGGCCAGCCCATCCCTATTGTTTCCAGCAGAAAAGTATTCAAATATATTTTCATTTTCACTTCGTGGAGAGGTATAATCTCTAAATCTTCTAAGAATGGTATAGTCTAATAAATTACAAAAACTCATTACCCTATTTGGAATTCCTGCAAGCGTTAATCCCTCTGATATAATATATCCTTGAGTAGCCACTTTTCCTTGTCGAGCTACTTGAGATCCACTTGCATCTAGTAAAATATCTACCACATATCCACCTTTTTGATTGTCTATCACTTTTGTAAATACTTTTGGTTTTTCACTTCTTCCAACTCTCCAAAGCTTATTTACAGCCAATAGTCCACTATCAGAAGAAACGATTGTATTTTCTTGCTCTGCTGTTAATGTTTTTAAGATCACTTCTTTTAGTTTTATAATGTTTCTTCTATGCACCTTTATATTGTCTCTAAACCCAGACAAGTTTTTCTCCTTTTGCTTTGTTACATACTTTATTTGAAATGTATTATCGCAAGGAGATCGTAAAACCCCTTCTGTAAAATGAACTCTACACCCTTCATGTACATTTCTGCAGACTTTTTTTTCAATTCTTTTTAGTTCTTCTTTTGTAATACAGGATTTACCATAATAGTGTTCTATTTTTCCATAAATTTTCTCTACCATTTCTTGATCAATAGATAGAACTCTGTTTTCATTTGGATTGGTAAGACTCTCCTGCTTTAAGTCCCCTATAGACTCTACCAAAAGAGAAGATTGCATTCCATCTACTGCCTCTGAAATAGAGGTATCTTCTTCATATAATTCTTCATACATAAAAGAAGCAAAGCTTTGCTCTTGTGTATATTCTTCTTTTACTTTATTTTCTTCTTCCATTTCATATAGAAAAGTTGGATTCTCTTGCATATCTTTAAAATGTGCAAGATATAAAGCATCTATATTTTCTAAAAGCCCTAGGGTATTCTCTACATCTTTACATTTTTTTATATCTGAAATTAATTTTTTTACCTTTGTATCAAAACTTGCATGTTTTCCCATTTGTTCTAGTACCAAGGCATACTTTGCTTTTTCCATAAAAGTGTTTAGTTTTATTCTAAAATACTGATCAAGTAAATCTTCTTGTCCTTTTTTCCTTATATCTTCTATTCCAGGTCTTTCGTTGATAAGCCTTTCCTCAACCATTACATCAGCACACATCTCCACAAGGGGAACAATCAAGTCTTGATCTACACCATTTTGTATTCTATGATTTAAATACTTTTTTATCATGTTCCAGTCTATGTATTTTCTTCTGGCCCCTGCCTTAGCAGCATAATACACAGCTAAATCTTTGGAGGTTTTTGTAAATCTTTCTAATTCATCTAATTCCTGATCATAATCTCCGCATATGGTCCACATCAGATTTGTAAGCCTATTTTCAAAATCGTATTCTCCATATATCCAATTCATAGTACTCCCCCATTAACTAGATGGAAAAATATCTTTTGCTTCCCACTTTTCCGGTATTCTAGTTCTTATTACATCTTCTACAATTTCTTTTTCAAATTGATCAAAGGTTTTCCCTGTTACGCCCATATTTATTGCAAGTCTAGGCTTAAGCCCTCTTTTTACAGTTTTAATACTCCCGATTATTCCTCTTAAATCCACAGCTTTTGTAGATATTTCAGAGTTTTGTGCTTTTGTTTGTAGATCTAAAAATATTCCTGCAAACTGCTTTAATTTATCTTCATAAGCATCTTCAAATTCTAATTTTAGTATGGTCATTAATTTTTCTTCTTCTATTTGTGGTATATCTATCACCATAAATCTAGAAACCAATGCTTCATTTAATTCTTTTGTTCCTGCATACTCATAATTCATTGTTCCAATAAATCTTGTTGCTTCATGAAGCTTAATTTTTTCGTAGCCTGGAACATCTATGATCTTTCTATAATCTAGTGCGGAGTGCAGTACAACAATGGCATCATTTTTTGCCATATTAATTTCATCAAATACTCCAAATCCCCCATATGTTGCACATTCATAAACTGCACCTCTTCTTAACCTTACCTCATTATCTATAAAGGTATCGGTTCCTATAAGACTTGAACTGTCTGTATTGACATGAAAAGATACATTCCATTGAGGTCTTGCAAATATAGCACATAAATTGTCAGAAAGGACATTTTTTCCTGTCGATTTTGGCCCTGAGAGCAAAATGTTTTCGCCTTCCAAAATTGCAGCAATGCACATAGACCATATTTCTTTTCCATAAAAAAATTTTTTAGGATCGGGAATTCTATCCTTTACCGCCTCGTTTATCTGATAATACTTTCTAAAACTAAGCACATCTTGTATCAACTTTTCTTCTATTCCTTGTTTTCTTAAAAAATCAAATATATCCATAGTATTCCACCCTCTATACTTATTAATATTTTTTCTTATCTCTAGTATTTTTTTAAGCCATTTTACAATTTCAAAATCCAAAAATCACTTTGCATACTACCTATTTTAGAAAGCACATTTTTTTTAATGTTGCTTGGTATCTACACATAGTATATCATACCCTCTCTGGTTACAGAATTCATTTTTGATAATTATTAGACAATCTCAGGGGCGGTTCACCTCCAATTCGCCATTGTGAGATCTTTAATTTATATTATTTAAAGCTGTTACTTACTTTATAACTTTTAAAAATCAGCGATGATCTCTTCATAACTTTGAATTGCATAAGCCCTTCCCTGCTCCGTGAGCTTAATGATGTTATTTTCTTCAATAATATAATTGGCATTGGGTATTTTCTGACTTTTCATTCTTTGAAAGACCTCACCCAGTTTACTTTCTAGTTGTAATCCGTTATACACCAAAAGATCCGCTGATTGGATCGTATTGACATCACCGGCACTGGCATTGTACAAATGGGGGTCAATTCCTGGCCCCATTAGACCTGTCACAGTCACGTATTCTCCGCCAATCACAGAAACTAGATCCGCTAGCATCGTTCTGGTTGCAACCACTTGGTATTTATCATTACTGTCATCTTGACTCGATGGGCTGCATCCAGCTACCACCACAGCCAACAAGGTAAACATCATTAAAAAAATCATCCATTTTCAAATTATTTTTTATTCTTCATCTAATTCTATAAACAAATACTGTGCAATCTTATATCCCAAAGCTATTTTTTTATTTTTCAATTCTAAGGTGATGACCTCACTCATTTGATCAATGTTGGCCACTATCCCTATGAAGCGATCCCCCAACTCAAGTTCAAAATAGTTGAAATAACTGTTCTTTAAAATACCTTGAGATTCAAAGTTGCACTTAATTCTATTTTTTTGAGCCACACTACACGAGAAACCCAGACATACAAAAAAGCCGTATATCATCTGGCTTTTTATATGTCTGGGTTTAATTGATAGGGCAGTCTGACGTCCCTATGTCTTCCCCTATGTCTTCCAAACATAAAAGAATCTCAATTATTAAATAAGCTGCTTTTGAATGGCCTTAAATAACCAGTTTGTAATACTTATCCTTAGAAGTGATAGCCTCAAAATTGGCTACTCGTTTATCAAAAACCGTAATATATCTAAATCCAACATCCCTTAGCATATCTATGGCTAAGCTTAAACCTTCACCAACATCCTTAGCGTAATGGGCATCGGAACCAATCGTTACAATTTCCCCACCGAGTTCTTTATAGAAACTTACTATATCAAAATCTGGCATAAATCTATTCATGGGTTCACGAAGACCCGAAGTATTAATTTCAATACCCTTACCATTATTAATTAAAATCTTAAAAATCTCTTCTAGTTGTTCCTGATAAGGACGTATAGAAATGGTGATGCCTTGTCTACTTGCATATCTTTTGATAAGGTCAAAATGACCTACGCAGTCAAATTGATTATCCTTAACCATTGATAATACTTCCTTTAAATATTTTCTACAAATGATATCTAAATTTTCTAGATCATAGTTAATCTGATTTACATCTATATCATGGATGTCTTTATGAGCGGAACCAATAATATAATCAAAATTTACTTTAGCTTTAACCCCTCTAATTAAACTAGAATAATGATGGGGTTGTCCTAACTCAACACCCTGACGGATCTTTAGCTTCCCATCTAACTTTTCATTTAAGTTTTCTATAGATACTAGTTGGTCTATAGGATTGTAGTAAGTGTATTCATTGTCTACAGAGGTTGGCTCAAAATGATCTGTAATAACGATCTCCTTGAGTCCTTTGGTAATAGCTGAATGAGCAATGTCTTCAAGTTTAGCGCTACTATCAGATGAATATTGAGAATGAATATGGTAATCAACAAGTTTCATAATCTGCCTCCTCGTACTTTACTTTAAATACATTGTACTATTCCTATGTTAATACCCCATTAAAGGACTGTTAAGTTTAGAATAATTATACTCTCATCGCCATTTTTTAACAGAAACTTTACCTAATATTTAAAGATATGATTTAATTGAAAAAATCAGTGTGATTGAGGGATAGGGGACGGGGGGACGCAAACCGCCCTAAATTGCATTATTATTCTATTAAGGGACAATATCCTCTTCTTAATTATTTCCCATACTACAAACATCGTTTTACTATTGTATAAAATCACTCTATTGTCTTATGAAAACATATCGTAAATTTCAATTTCTAAGTTTGTTAAAAATTTAATATAATTGAAATTGAGATTGAAATTATAATTGAATGGGGGTTATGTAGATGAACAATGACAAAATAAAAGTAATTGCATCCGGAGGAGTCATTGGCCTATTGGCAGCAATACTAGTGAAGTTTGGAAATCCTGTCAATATGGGCATATGCGTTGCATGCTTTTTTAGAGATATTGCAGGAGGTTTAGGATTACATAGGGCTGCAGTTGTACAGTATCTAAGACCAGAGGTTCCTGGATTTATTCTAGGATCCTTTGCTATGGCAAAAGCAAAAGGTGAATTTAAGCCTAGGGGGGGATCTTCACCATTGCTACGTTTTATACTTGGCTTTTTCTTAATGATAGGAGCTCTTGTATTTTTAGGTTGTCCACTAAGGATGATTTTGCGTCTTGCTAATGGTGATTTAAATGCGATTTTAGGCCTTCTAGGTTATGTTGCTGGAATTTGGATTGGTATCCAGTTTTTAAAGGGTGGCTTTACTTTAGGCAAAAGTATAAAGCAGCCTGCAGTTTCTGGTTACACCATGCCAGTATTTGTAGTGATACTTTTAATATTTTTGGTAACAGCTCCATCCTTTATCTATTTCAGTGAAGCTGGACCTGGATCCATGGTTGCACCTATATCAATAGCTTTAGCGGCTGGACTTATAGTAGGTGCCATGTTGCAGAGAACAAGACTTTGTACAGCTGGAGGCATCAGAGATATTCTATTAATCAAAGATTTTCATTATTTCTGGGGACTTATTGGTATATTTGTATTTGCATTATTAGGTAATCTTCTTTTTAACTTTGAAACCTTTAAAATAGGCTTTGAAGGTCAGCCCATAGCTCATAATGCCCACCTGTGGAACTTTCTTGGTATGGCTTTAGCTGGTGTTTGCGCTGTTTTCTTAGGGGGTTGCCCCTTACGCCAAAGTATTTTAGCAGGAGAAGGAGATATAGATGCTACCGTCACTATCTTTGGTTTAATGGCAGGGGCTGCATTTGCTCATAATTTTGGTCTAGCGGCAAGTCCTGCAGGAGTAGGACTAAATGGAAAAGTGGCTGTTATTGTAGGATTTATCGTAGTTATTGCTATTGGATACGGTGTTATTAAAAGTTTAGAGAAACATGAAACGACTACTGCTATCAAAAAGGGAGTTGGGGCTAATGTATAAAATTGTAGATGCTAGAGGTAGATCCTGTCCAGAGCCTGTTGTTATGACAAAACAAGCCGTTGAAAATTATTCTGGTGAAACTATTCAAGTATTAGTTGATGCTATAGTTGCTGTAGAAAATATAAAAAGATTTGCATCCAACCAAGGATTTAAAGTAAATGTGTTAGAAAATGATGAGGACTATGAAATATTAATAGAAAAATAGGTGATTAAAATGGGAACTTTTTATTGTGTATTGACCTTTCATACTACGCATCACGCTTTAAATGCTGAGGTCATTTTGAAGAAAAAAAGTATACCAGTTAAGCTAATGCCTGTCCCTCGACAGGTTAGCTCTAGTTGTGGTATAGCAGCAGAAATTCCTTGCTCTATGAAAGAAGAATTATTGGGTATTTGTCATAGATATGGTGTTGAAATTGACGACTTTCATAGTATTGAAAAAGAGAATAAATGTGGTCTTTTAGATAAAATGCTTGGGATCATTAAGTAGGTCATTATTGGTAGGGACAGAGGGATAGGACACTTGTCCCAAATCACACATAAGAGTGTAATTGATCGAAGTTAAAATGGACAGTAAATCTATCCCTCTTTAATTGTATGTTATTTACATAGATGTCTATTTTTATATAATGAAATCATAGGCGTTAACCTAAGCAATATTTTGGAAATTACTTTCGAGAAAAAAGTATTCCTGCAGTATTTCCAACGTTGTTTTTCGCTGACGCTTATCATGTAAACTTTTTCTACTCATTTTCTTAAAAAGCCTTTCAAGAAAATAAATATTTGGTATTGTTAATTGAAGCTTTAGGGCTATATCATTAGTGCGAATGTCAGTGAATTATTTTACCAGTTACAATCCTGTAATAAAACTAACTAAGTCACTATTAACAAATAATTTTATGGCATTTCATTCTCATTTATAATTTATAAATTTATATTCTGCTGTGTAGGCACCTTTGGCGAGTACTTTTAAGGGTTTGCCTTGATCGAATCTAATACTGGTGGTGAATACCACTCGTTTAGTCTCTCCGCTTTCGGTGACTGCGAATGTCAACGACTACAACGAGACAATAAATTAATATCTTCTTTTTCATAACTTTTCTTCCTTTCTATAAAGCATTTGTGACAATGCTTTTGTAATACCGAATGCTAAACACGGCAAACATCAAATAGATGACAATATACGCTGCCATACTAATGATGATTGGAGTGAGCGTGCTTGCGGCGATAAGAACAAAACCTAAGTTAAGAGCAAAAGCAGCGTGAATTAACCCAATTCCCAGAGGAATAAAAAAAACAAAGAGCTGTTTACGGATGATGCCTTTCATAATATCGTTTACTTGGAACCCCAGTTGTCGCAGTGTCCGATAATGGTTTTTTTCTTGTTCAGCCTCTGTCATTTGTTTAAAGTATAAAATACTTCCCGTTGAAAGAAGAAACACAAAGCCTAAAATGCCTGCGATGAAAATAAGAAGCCCGTAGGTTTGCCGGGATTCCTCGTATGCGGAATAAAAGTCAGTGATATACTGGTCACTATCCACATTCGTTAGAAAGATGTCAGAGGCGATATCTGATTTTTCAGTGTCTAATAAGTGAAACACTTCAAAGGTTAAAAATTCCTTGTACTCATCCTCCTGAATGCTATCTCTCACTCTCTGGAAGGTTTCTTCAGAAACAAGTAATTGTTCTCCATAGAATCTGTAATTCATCACGTTTTCAAGCCTAAACTTGGACACTGTTAACCGATTTGCCTCATCGTCTGATGGGTATTGCACGTATTTTGGAAATGAAGTTTCTACTCCTTCTATAATGGCTCGCGTATTATGATAGATTGCTTCACCATCTCGGGGACTCTCAACATCTAATCCAGCCTGCACCATCTGCTCTGCTGAGAAAACCATGAAGGCTCTGTGACGATTGTCTACATTTGTATCCTGTTCCACCCATGTGCCAACAAATCTTATGGCATCTAGTTGATAATGATTAAATCCAATCTGTTCTTCTTCTAACCTACTTGATATAATAGCGGCTTCCTCCTGCATATTTTCCACTGCAAAATCAAAAGGCATCGCCAACCTCACATCGTTTTCCGTTGAATAGTATAAGGAATATGAAAGTGAAACCATCGTAATCGTCATGGCAGACAATACAGTGATCAATGTTAATGAATTGGCGTGACCTTTCATTCTGTGCATTAATGGTGCTACAGACAGGCTATTATACAAGCCGAGGTTTCCATTTTGCTTTTTTCGAAAAACATATAATATCCAGCTTATCGTCGTATGGAAAACTAAATAGGTTCCCAGTATGGTGCTGGCGAGAACTAATATCATAAGAAACAACAGCAAGTCAGCATGGTCTACAATTAAGGTAGACACATAATAGCCAAACCCTATTAGACTTAACCCTACTAACCCTAAAATACTTGAAACGATGCTTGGACGTTTAACAAAGTAATCATTTTGCTTATTTGCTTGAAACAATTGTAGTAGTGTACTTCGATAAACCGTCCATATAATTTGTAAAGATGTGACAGCAATTAAGCAAGTAAAAACAGCAATTGTTTGGATAACTGCTTGGCTGGAGAAGGTTAATCCAACCATAGCTTCAAGTCCTATCAGGTTCATAAACAGTAAAAGAAAGAGTCGCGAGAGCAAAGCTCCAACTAGCATTCCAATAAATAAAGCTCCTAGACCAAGAATAGTGTGTTCCAAGATTAGTAACCGAGCGACCCAAGCCTTAGACAAGCCAATTAACTGATACATTCCGATTTCTTGACTACGTCTTCTAATAAAGATGCTGGTAGCGTACATCGTAAACACAATGGTAATGAGAATGAGTAATATTCCAGCGACTTGAAAGGCCGTTGAAAAGTGCATGCTAGATTTAACCATATTAACAATGGTTTGGTCATTTTGTAGGGTAGAGAAAATAAAATACAAACTTATGCTGAAAATCATTGCGAAAAAATAGAGATAATACATTTTGATGTTTTTTCGCATGCTGCGGATCACTAATTTCTGTGTAGTCATTTCTGGTTACCTCCTCCAAGAAGGGCTTGCATATCAAGAATGTCCTTAAAGAAGGATTCTCTCGTTTTCTCTCCCCGGTACAATTCAGAAAAAGTTCTTCCATCCTTAAGAAAGATCACACGCTTACAATAGCTAGATGCCAACGGGTCATGAGTAACCATAACAATGGTGACTTGTCGTGCTTGGTTAATCTCATGTAAATTTTCTAATAGATTTGAGGCTGCTCTTGAATCAAGGGCGCCTGTAGGCTCATCAGCAAAAACAATCGAGGGCGAATGAATTAGCGCTCGTGCTGCAGAGGTGCGTTGCTTTTCTCCACCTGAAATTTCAGAAGGGTACTTATTAGCTAATTCCTTAATATCTAAAATCTCTGCTATGGCATTAAACTCAGTTTCAGCTTGATTTTTGCTTATTTTTGTTAAAGAAACAGGTAGCAATATATTTTCTTTTACCGTTAATGTATCAAGCAAATTGTAATCCTGAAAGATAAAGCCTAAATGTTCACGACGAATGTTTGAAAGCTGACTATCATTCATTTTGGAAATCTCGTGCTCTTTTATAAAGATTTGTCCATCTGTGGGACGGTCAATAGTAGCTAATGCATTGAGAAGAGTTGTCTTCCCTGATCCTGAAGGTCCCATAATTCCAACAAACTCACCCTCTATCACTCGAAGGTCGATTCCTTGTAACACCTGTTGAGCATTTCCCTTTAAACCATAAGATTTACGTACCCCCTCAGCAATTAAAACGGTTTTCCGTATCTTTTGCTTTGTCATTTAATCACTCCAATCAATTTGTTCTAAACCTTTTACTCAATTATATTTAATATAGATTTCTTATAGTTTTTTACTGTTATAAGATATCCTATCGTTTGAAGTACTAAAAATATTATAAAACTTATTGTAGTTACTTTAGAATAATTCAAATTCAGTTTGGAAATTAGTATCCAATTCTGCATAAATAAAAATATTGTAGCTATGATAAAGGGTACATACATCAGTATTGCTATATTTTTATAATGTATAGTTGAAAATTCCTTTTTAGATAATCCCAACTTCATTAAATTTTTATATTTTATAGCTTCTTTTTCCTTTTCTGTGACTAATCTGAAATATATCATACTGGCAGAGGCTAATAAAAATATCACACTCAATGCCCCACCTATATAAAGCATCAAATTTTTCACCATTTTTTCTGTTTCATATAGTATTCCAGAAACAAAAAAACCACCAGGGTTTTCTCCATTGTCTGTAATTATAGATACTAAATTATTAGCAGTGCTTAAATCTTCCTTCCAGTCACCGACATTAAAAACATTTACTTGATATATACTAAATTCTCTTTCGTCTAAACTATTATATAGTTCATCCTCTATTACTAAAAGATTCCTATAATAACCTGCAGGTGTAATTGACCTTTCACCTTCTCCTATAATCTCTAAATTTCTATCTGCTTTATCGGTTAAGACTTTATAACTATCATTATCCTCTAAATTAACATTACTAACTTCAGTTCTTGTTGTTCCTTGTACTATAAATATTTGATTACTCTTTAAATCTAATTGCTCTAACATTAGTATTTCTGCTGCCTTATTATATTCTCTCTGAGAAATAATACCTGTACGTGGAAACGAATTACCTTTTAAAGTAAGAATATCAAATGTTAATCCTACATATCCTTCCTTTATAGATAATGTATTTTTTAAAGTTTCTACTTTTTCTTCTCCTCTTACTGTATTTTCACTGACAATATATATATAATTAAAGGGATAGCTTTCTAAGGTTTTAGTCTCTACATCTTTTGTCATTCCATATAACAGTGTAGTTGTAGAAAAAACTGCAATTAATAAAATTGTTACTGAAAATATCATATTGGCATTAGTTTTAAACTTAGAATTAAGCTCAGCTATTAAAAGCATATTAGTCTTTTTATAATAATGTTTACTTTTAATAATTAACCATAGAATTAACTTTCCTAACACTATAATAAAAAAATATAAACTTATTAATCCAAGTAAAAAAACAACTAACAATCCTAATGTATTATTTATAACTAATTCTATTTTTTTAAGAATAGTTAAAGCTACTAAAGTAACTATAGAAATAACTCCCAATAACATAAAAACAAATGGTATCCTTGCATTCTTTTCATCTTTCTTATCTGATTTTATTAAATTTAAAGCCTTTTCTTTTCTTATAAATCTAGGTGATAAAGTAGCCACTAAGAAAAATAGTCCCAAAAACATCACAGTTGTTAGTATAATGGCTTTTATTGGAAAATACATATTAAAATTCTCTACGCCTAATGCATAACTAGAAGCCATAAGAGAAAGAGGTGTAATAACCAGTCCTAAAATAATTGCCACTATAATTGCCATAATTCCAATTAGCATATTCTCTATAAATATCATTTTATTTATTTGCCTTTTACTTGCACCACTTAATATAAATATTCCTAGTGTTTTCTGTTTATTTTTTAAAAAAGCACCTATGGAAAAAGAAATAAACATAAAAGTAAATAAATATAATAATATATTTCCCGCTCCCATAGCCAGGGCTAAAGAAGAACCAAATTGTATCACATTTAAAGCTGGATGGAACATAGAGACTGAAAACAAGAAAAATAATAATACTGAGACCATACTACTTAAAAAGTATGCTAAGTAGGTCCACTTGTCTCTCCATACATTATTAAATGCTAACTTTTTAAATGTCATCTACATCACCTCCTAAGAAACTCAACATATCTATTATTTTCTTATAAAATACAGTTTTATTATCTCCCCTATGAATCTCATTATAAAGATTTCCATCTTTTATAAAAATAACTCTACTGCAAAAGCTTGCTATATATGGATTATGAGTAACCATTAAAATAGATGTAGTAAGTTCTTCATTAATGGTAGTAAATATTTTCATTACATCTTTTGCAGCTTTAGTATCTAAATTACCAGTAGGTTCATCAGCTAATAGTAAAGGTGGATTATGAATTAATGCCCTTGCTAAAGCAACTCTCTGGGCTTGCCCTCCTGAAATTTCAAAAGTCCTTTTATTTAATATCTTTTCGATTCCTAAAAGGTTTATGATTTTGTTAAGCCTCTCTTCCATAACTTTTAAATCTATACTATCTAGTACTAATGGTAGTATGATATTTTCTTTTACTGTTAAAGTGTGTACTAAATTAAAATCCTGAAAAACAAAACCTAATTCCTTTCTGCGAAATTTAGATAACTCTTCTTCTTTTAATTTATATGGATTTTTGCCATTTACTAAAACTTCACCAGTTGAGGGTTCATCTATTGTAGAAACGCAATTTAATAAAGTGGTTTTTCCGCTGCCAGAAGGTCCCATCACTCCTACAAATTCACCTTCTTTTAAATTAAAATCAATATTTTCTAATCCTGTATAATTTATTTTTCCCAAATAAATTTTCGACAGATTCTTTACTTCTAAAACATTCATATATGTTTCCTCCTTTTTTATCCTAAATCATAAATTAATTATAGTCCATTATGTAAAGTCTTACTATTTAAATAGCTTACACCAACATTACATGTTTGTAATAAACAAAAAACCATGAACAATTCATGGTTTTTAAAAGTATATACTAAATGTAGTTTTTTCGTTTGGGATAGATTTTATGCTGATATGGTGGGATAAAAGATCTAAAACCTTTTTAACTATATACAGTCCCACACCGCTGGATTCCCCATATGTCCTTCCATTTTCTCCTGTATAAAATATATCAAATACTCTATCTATATCACTAGAAACTATTCCAATTCCATCATTAGTTATGTTTAAAATAGTATTTCCTATATCACTTTTTATATCAAATATTAATTTGCTATCTTTCCTACCATACTTTATTCCATTGTTTGTAATCTGATAAATAACATTTTTAATTTGCTTTTTATCTGTAAAAACAAATATATCCTCATCAATATTTACAGAAGGATAGATAGCGTTTAATATGAAAAAATCTTTTAAATCATTAATAACTTCTACCACTAAAGCTCTTAGATTTATCTTTTCAATTTGTATATCTTTTTCAATATCACTTAGTCTTAAAAATTTTAAAGTCTGAGATAAATGGTAATCCAAGTTATTTACTTGAGCTAACACCTTTTTAAAGCTTTCATCTTCTCCATTCTTTTGGGAAATCATACTTATTACAGATAAAGGTGTTTTCATCTGATGAATACTCTGATCTATAAACATTTTGTATTGTTTTTGAATACTTTCTAACTCTAATATCTTGTTATTAAATATTTTAAAATATTCTCTTTGGTTTTGAGAAAATGCCTCTTCCAAGGCTGATTTAGGATTATGCAATAATATTTCTTTGAGTTCCTTAGGTTTATTTGAAAAAGCATTATAAATTCTATAGTTTCTAAAATATTTAATGGCTAAAAAAATAAACAACAGAAAAAAACTTAGAAAAACAAAGTATTTAAAGTTATTTTCAATTCCTCCTAAAACTTCAATAGTAAACCCTAAGCATATAAATACTAGTATAAATAAAACTATAAATGAAATATGATGTTTTATAAACAGTTTCATTTACTCCACCTCCACAAGCCTATAGCCTACTCCTCTTACAGACTCAATAAGGAATCTTGCATCTACCTCTGTTAATCTTTTTCTAATCCTTGTAATATTTACATTTAAAGTATTCTCTTCTACAAACATTTCATCATCCCATAAAGCCCTTAGTAATTCTTCTCTTGAAATAACTTTTGGATGATTTTCTATAAATAATGATAAAAGTTCAACTTCCTTTTTAGTTAATCTTACTTCTCTATCCCTATTTTTTAATATGAAAGCTTCACAATATAGGCTTAAATCTTTTAGGTTTAAAATTCGTTCTTTAGTCAAATTGCTGTAATCTCCATAGGCCCTTCTAATATTGGCATTTATTTTAGCTATAACTACATCTAGGACAAATGGTTTAACAATATAATCATCAGCACCATTGTCCATAGCATATATTTGTTCTAAATCACCTGTCCTAGCAGATATAAATATTATAGGCAAACTAGATATATTTCTAATTTCTCTACACCAGAAAAAACCATCATATATTGGTAAATTTACGTCTAAGAGTATTAAATCAGGTTTATATTCATTAAACTCATCCATTATCTTTTCAAGCTGCCTTACTATAAACACTTCATAATTATATTTTTCAATATAGGCACTTAAACTCTCCGCTATAGTAATATCGTCTTCTATAATCATAATCTTATACATAATATTCCTCCTTGATTACTAATGAATTCCACACAAAAACTATATCCTCTATAGTTTCTCTATCAGTGTTTGTTAACATAGTTGTCTTCAATGGTTGCAAGGCCTTTACGTGGATATCCTGGTCTATATTTAAGTGTTTTGAAGATTGATTCAGCATAGGCGTTGTCATTGCTGACACGAGGTCTGCTGTTCGAAGGCATGATCCCCAACATAATCAATGTTTCAAGTAAGGTTGCACCTTTCATGGGCTTCCATAATCTGAGTGCAGAACAAGCGGTTTCTTGTCTTTTGTACGGTTTTCACTCATAATTGCTCGGCGCATAAGCCTGCTTGCGTATTCAGCTGATTCTCTATCATAGACTTCCCAAGCTATGATCTTCTTGCTATACAAGTCCAAGATCAAATACAAATAGTAGTATTTACCTTTGATTGAAGCCGGCATATATGTGATGTCAATCTTATTCCGACATCAGAATAATCGGTCTGAAGAAACCCTGTGAATCCTTCTAAAAATTGCTTTGGATGTTTCTTAGCTCTTGAAGGCTGATATTCATAAAGATATATTGGATGTTCACTGGTTTCAGCCGTTGCATAAAGCCACATATAGCTTTGACTTTTATCTTTTTCATCAAGCACTTTTAGGGGGCTTTCATCAGCATGTATTACTGGTGATTGTTTTAAATGCGTATGCATTCTATCATACAAGGGGCTCAACCACTTTTCAGCACCTTGAACAATCCAACTGGCCATGTTTTGACGAGATAGATCAATTCCATAGTTTACAAAAGAAGCTTCCTGTCTATAAAGGGGAAGGGCCTGATTGTACTTGTTTTCCATGATAAATGCAAGCACTGATGGCGATACCATGCTGCCAGGAAGGACAGGTTTGGCCATAGGTGCAGTAATGATGGTACCACCATTATCACTATCAATGGCATCACATCCCCTACAAGCTGTAACTGGCAAGTGTTTTTGGAGAAATTTTGGCAAATAGTTTTCCATAGTAATTTCCAAATCTCTCCATACACTACTGCTTGTAATTTATCTTATAATCACTGAACTTTATTAAACGAATATTAGTTTTTATCTCTTATGACTTTTCTGATTTGCTCATAAATATCTTGCTCCGTATACTCGAAAATATGACCTTCATCATCTTCTACAGGAGATCCATACTCATTTAATAATTCCTGCTTTAAGCCATCAGAGATAGTTATCCTTCTGCTAAACAAATACTTTTTTAAATCTTTCTCTCTTAACAACATAATCACAATCGCCTCCTTCATCTATTAAAACAATGATTCTCGATGTTCTAATCTATAGCTCTTACCTGTCATATTAAATAGCTCACATCTGTAAGTGATTCTATCTAACACTGCCGTGGTTAAAGCGGGGTCCCCTAATAACTCGGTCCAATCTTCAAGCCCTTTGTTGGAGGTAATAATTAACGATGTTTGTTCATGAAGGGCTGATATTAATTGGAAAAACAAGTTCGCTTCTTCTCTTGATATGGGGAGGTAACCTAGCTCATCGATGATCAGAAGACTAGAAGATAAAACATTGTTGATTTTCCCTTTGCTTTTTCTTGATATCTCCTGTGTTTTTAAACAGTGCATCAGATTGTCCATGGTGGTGAAGCTAACCTTGTAGCCCATCTCTACAGCCTTGTACCCTAATGCAATACACAAGTGGCTTTTACCTACCCCTGGAGGGCCTAAAAGTATTAGATTATACATTCTATCTATCCAGTCCATCTCAATAAGACTATTGATTTGTCTTTGGGTAATCGATCTTTGAAAGGTTAGATCGAACTCTTCTATTGTCTTAAGTACCGGAAAGCCTGCAGCCTTAACTCTGCGTTCCTGGGCCTTTTTCTCTCTGAGATCGACTTCGTTTTCTAATATTGACAGTAAAAGATTCTGATATGAAATGTTGTTTATGTCAGCATTTTCAACGATGGAATCTGCATTGGTATTTAAGTAGTTCAATTTGAGTTTTTTAGCGTGATCCTTTATTGATTCTAATTTTTCCATTTTCTTTTATCCTCCTTCAGGGCACTCATGTATTCTCTAATATCTCGTACTTGAGGCTTTAAATCCTGATATTTTGAAGGAGTAGTTATGTCAGCTTTAAAGTACTTCTTATTTAGTTGTCTGTTTTCTTCAAGTTTTAAGTACTGTATGGCATCCTTCAAGAGCCCTGCGCTAAACAATTTCCTTTCAATACAGTAGCTTAATGCCCTTTGAACAATTGATTTGTCTTGGTTTTTTACTGTATTCATTATTAGGGCAAATTGATCTTTAAAGTGTCTTGGCTTCTCTATTTTTAATACATCAACAAATTCATTAGCCTTTTCAGTATGGTCTAAGCTTTTTAACACTTTGTTGTAGATTTCATGACTTGTACAGTGTTTACTCTCATTCCTATCATAGTGCTCTATTTTCACTAATTTTCCTTTATCCTGACTGATTTTATGTTCAATAATTAACTGTTCTGTATCTTGGTTCTTAATTTCCATGGTATCTTTCTTAATAATTAATTTAACCTCTTTCCCTGGAGAATAGGTTCCCGTAGGGACTTGGTATCTATTTTGCTTGTAAAAAACTGTATTGTTTTTTCTAACGAGATAGGTTAAACTATTTGTATTAGTTGTGTTTACAAATAGAGTGGGTATTGGCTTTAAGTGTTCCTTTTCCAGGGCAAACACTTCTGCCGGTACCTTCTTTGTTGTTTCATGGACTTTTTTATTACCTCTTCTTTCTAACCATTTCAGCGAATCATCATTAAATGAGTCAATATCTACAAATGTTCTATTCTTTGCAAAATTATACTTGGCATATTTCACTACGGCTTCAATTTTCCCTTTACTCTGTGGGTCATAACCCCTGCAAAGGTACACTTTAAACTTAAGGGAATTAATATAGTTTTGAAATCCTTCTGTGTATATGATATCTCCATGATTTTCTGATACCACTAGGACTCTGTCCTGGTCATAAACAACCTCCTTAGGCATTCCTCCAAAATATTCAAAGGCTTTATTATGGGCCTCAATGAATGTCTGGGTAGTAAAGGGCTTGTCTATCCAATAGATGTATTTATGTCTGGAATGGGATAAAACCATACCAAAGCAATATACTTTGATTCTTGTTTTGTCAGGTTTATCTAGCCATATTTGGCCCAGGTCAACCTGTGCTTGATATCCCATAGGAAGCTCATCCACCTCCTCAAATTGCCTTGCTGAAACTACTTTAGGGAGCTTATGTTCTTCCCTTAAGTGATTGACATATAGTCGTAAAGTTCTATCCTTAAAGTCCAGCACATGATATTTTTCCTCTAGCCAATCATATATTTGAGCACTTGATAAATCCCTATGTTCTCTAATCCATGCTAAGACTTCGTCCTTATATTTGTCCACCTTCCTTTCTCTAGATTCAGTTCTTTGTCTTAAGCTTGCAAATTCATCTGGTGTCATATCCCAATATTTATGTACTGTTTTATAGTCGATCTCCAGCCTCCTTGCTACCTGTGATTTATTCAGTCCTTTGGACTTGTATCCTTGGATTTCAGCAAACATATTCCACTCCTTCAATTTCATTCCTCCTCTGGTGTCACTAGCTAACTAATTCTACCAGAAGGGATATTATTATTGTAGTAAATTGGAAATTATTCTCCGTTTTTGTTTGCCAAAATCTCTCCCTTTTATTTTACCAGTTACAACAGGTTTTTGTCTTAAAGTTATTCTTCCATTAGTATCAAATATATAATATTCTTTATCATTGCTATCAATAAAAGTAATATTTTTCCTTGGATCATCAGTATCCACTTTCGACATGCCATAAGTTATATTTTTAAATTCCCCAAAACCAAACAAAGCAATATATAACTCATTAGGAGTATCTTGTTCTATCTTATCTCTATTAATTGATTTAGCATCTTTAAATGCTTTTTCAGATATCTCCCATAATTCAGTAGTTTTATTATATTTTATATATGACTGCTCAGAGTTTGTTTCCTTATTAGTTTGACAGCCAGCCAATAAACCCATTATTAAAATAACTACTAGAAATACTTTTATTCTATGATGTTTCATCACTCACTTTCCTCCCCCTCTGTTCATTTTACTAAAGCCTTAAATATCACTATCTCTTTATTTGTAAGTTTATTGATAAAATCAATTGATTGTTGTAAAATGATTCTATGATAGTGAACTCTCAAATACCTATGCATTCAGGAGGCAATATGAGCACAGTATTAATTGTAGAAGATAATTTAGAACAACTATGTTTCTTAAAAGACATTCTTGAAGAATCTCAAGAAGATATTACAATATTTACTGCAACTAGCGTTAAACAGGCTTATCATCTAGCCCTTAGCCATAATATAAACCTTTTTTTCATTGACATCGGCTTACCCGATGGATCTGGTTTAGAATTAGCAAAAAATTTAAGAGCAATTCAAAAATATGAACTTACCTGGGTGGTTTTTTTGACTACATACACCCAATATATTTTAAAAGCCTTTAAACAAATTCACTGCTACGATTACATTGTGAAACCCTATAAAAAAGAAGATATTATTGCTATTACAAAAAAGCTCTTGAATACAAGTTCATTAGCATCATCAAATAATGATGAGCAGTATTTAACCTTTCAAATGAAGGGCTATATTTTGAAAATATTTATAAAGGATATAGTCTATATTGAAGTGTATAAAAAAAATTGCACCATTTACACTTCTAATGACAGTTATTTAGTAAAAAAAATGCCCTTATCTAAAATCTATGAAATGCTGTCTCCAGGAGAGTTTATACAATGTCATCGCTCCTTTTTAGTAAACATACATTACATAAAAGAAATGAAGAAAACCGATAACATATGGGTGATAACATTTTTAAATCATTCTGAAACAGTCATGTTAGGTGAAACCTTTAAAGATAATGTAATATCGAAGCTTGGATTAAGCAAGTGGGTCAATGTAAAATAGTTAAGGTGCGTTTCACATTGACCCTTGGATAAAGCTGTTGTAAATGTCTAAATTATTTTTTCTTTAATTCCAAGTCCATTATTAAAAGAGTATTATTTTCTATTGAATAATCGAATATCTCTGTTTCCTCGCGAAATTCTATTTTAGCTGTTAGTTTCAGATCCTTATCACTTAGAACTTCATATTTAAAATGTCCTGTCTCACTACCCTCACGAAATACTGCATCACCATTTTTAAAGAATTCTAATTCGATTTCATCATTTCCCCACTTCCCTACAATACTATTAGATGAACTACATCCAGATAAAGTAATTAATAATAAACTAATAACCAATATCAGACAAACAGTTTTTTTCAATTCCGTCACTCCTTCGATTTTCCTTAATATTCTTTACCTTAGTATTTTTCTGCAAAAATTCCTTTTGAATTAATTATTACCATGTAAAGATAGGGTATTATCGAATCTTGGATTAACTAAGTAGTCATTGCAAATATATAAAAGTAATTTTGCAACAGCCCTTTATTCTATTTATTTAGTAAGTCTAGCATTAAAGAATCCTACATCTTTTCTAGTAGTACCGTCATCCGTAGTAATCTGAATAGTGAGTTTTAAAGCTCCTGCTACATTTACTGTTATTTCTTCTGGCATATCGCCTTGCTTTAATGTTTTTTCATATACTAACCTATCATCTGCATATATCTTGATATCTTTAGTTCCAAATTCATCTTTATAATTATTAGGTATTCCTAAAGTAGCTTTAAACTCTTTATATCCTGCATTTAAAGGAAAATCAATCTTACTCCAAGCATTATACCTATCAGCTCCCCATATACTATAAGATTCTATTGGAATAAATAGATAGTTATTATATTTATTTCTTATATTATCTTCAACTGGCATTGTGATGTTATATTCGTATTTTAAATTACTCTTATTTCCTCTGTTCATTTCAAAGCTCATGTGGTCTATGCCATTCCCAATAAAAACTACTTCCTCTTCAAACAATGTTTTCTTACCGATATATACTGTTTGAGTTTGTCCATCCCATTCAACATTCTTATTTAATGCTTCGCCCACTGCTTTTACCGGTAAGTATGTAGTTCCATTATAAATAAATGGCTGAATTTGATTCCCAACACTATCTCTACCAAATTGAACTCTTTGACCGTCAACTACCAGTTTAATATCGTTATACATTACTTCAATTGATTTTCTTACTGGTGAAGCAAAGGCACTAACTGTTAATAAACAAATTAAAATAGCAACAGTAAATCCAGAAACAAAACCTTTGATTTTCTCTTTATTAAACATACTATTCCTCCATTCGTATTTATTCACTATTTAAAACTCACTATTGACCTATGCAATTTTGCTTTCTTCACTCTTATTTTTCTTCAACAATAAAACAATACCTACAATACCCATTACAACTCCCATGGCAACCATTACCATTCCAGTAGGATCAGTATGCCCAACTAACCTTCCCATTTGTGACTCAAGGCTATTCATCTGGTTGTATCCAAAAAAACTCAGTATAACTCCTAAAAACAATAAAATTCCTCCAAAAATCTTCATAATAATTTCAACTCCTTTCCTTTTGTTTTCCTTTGCAGGTTTACTGTAAATCTCTACTATGGTTATAGATAAGTATATTATTATTGATATCAATTCATAATTCAACTATTTGCCCCCTAAATCCCCTTCAAAGGCCCTGAATCCTGAGTATATTAAATTTTTTAGTGGATACAAAAGGAATTACAAGAAAAATGTAGAAATATATCATTTATTGCACTTATTTTTTAAAAATGAAAAGAGGAAAGTTAATGATTATAGAATTTATTAAAATGACCCCAGTAGCCTTCTTGATTACAAGCACCTTTCTTGTTATTTTCTGTCAACTTTCAATTTCATGGAAGGACAACAAGAAAAAAATTATTTTTGCAATATTCACAGTAGGCTTACTTCCTCTTATTCTATCAATGCATGGCTATCCCTATAGAATGATTTTGTCCCATATTAACGATATTATTTGGTTCAAGTTCTTATTTGGCAAAAAATTTAAAGACATCGTAGTGCTTTTTTATACTGCATTTGTTTTTTTTATACTTGTGGATATTCCCATTTCAATTCTATTTATACATTTTCTAGCCATTGAGACGGCAAGCATTCCTTACATTGCCTTTATTTTGATCCATACAACTTCTTTTGTTGTTATTTCAATATTATGCTGGATATTACCGATTCGAAAGTTCTATATTCAATACAAGTTTACACTGGAAAGGTATTTTCCAATATTACTAGTTTTTATATTGAACATTTATTTCTTAAACTCTTTAATGTATTCCTATGACTTTATGGATGCTATACCTGCATTTATGATAGCATTACTGACAGCAATAATTATTTTTAGCTTTTTACAGGTGATGGTGGAAGATCGGGAAGAAAAGATTTTAATTCGAAGCTACGAACAGCAAAAATCCTTAGTGTTACCTTTGATTGAGGAGATAAGAAGTAAACAACATGATTTTAAAAATCACATTACTACTATTTATGGATTTAGCCAGCAAAGCAATTCTAATATTAGTCAAAATATTCAAACCTATATAGAAAATCTCAATAAACACCTGAAGGATGTAGATATTTTTTTTCATATAGAAAACAATGTCATTAGTGGTATTTTGTATAGTAAACTATGTGAAGCAGAATCCAGGTACATAGATTTACATTATGAAATTCCCCCTTATGAGATTCCATTTCCCTTAACTGATTATGAATATGTGGCAATACTGGGGAATGTTTTTGATAATGCTTTTGAAGCTCCTATGAAATCAGAGGATAAAATGAAAAGAATAATCTTCAAACTTATTGATGATGGTAATTCATCTGTTTTGGAAATATGGAATAATGGCACACCTATTAATTCTAAGGACATGTCTGATCTTTTTAGAAAAGGTTATTCTACAAAGAAAAATAAATCTCAACGAGGATATGGTCTATATAATGTTAAGAGAATTGTTGATAAGTATAATGGAAATATTGAAATATTAACACAGAACAACCTTACTGGCTTTAGGATTTGTTTTCCTTCAAATTAAGAGCATTTAGTGCTTAGTATTAGGGATAGTAACTGTAAATATATTAGAAACTTGAATATTATTCTTATTTGGAAGATGGGTGTTTTACTTGCTGGAGTATTTAAAATATTTATTTGTAAATATAATGGAAAATGCTATTACTTTTATTATATTATGTCACTTTGCTATCCCTTGGAAAGAGAATAGAGGGAAGGTTTTATTCTCAATAGCATTTATGGGTATTCTTCCCACTTTTTCTTTTATGCATCAGTATGAGTATAGGATGTTTCTTACTCATATTAATTGCATTATTTGGATTAAATTTCTATTTAGGAAGACTATTAAGGATACGGTGGTTCAGTTTTATACTACATTCGTTTTAGGAATTCTTGTTCATGTGCCTTTATTATATGTCACTGCTTTCTTTATGCCTATAAATAATAATAAGGCGATTCCTTATAAGTTTTTTGTAGTAAATATTTCTATTTTTCTAGTAATAATTGTAATATTGTGTCGATTAATACCTTTAAAAAAACTATATAAAAAATATATTCCTATATTAGAAAAATTTTTCCCTTTTCTGTTAAGCACTGCATTGATTATATATCTTTTAAACACTTTGTTTCTATTGGATGTATATACCGACTTTTCAATATACTTTTTAGTGGTAACATTATTCGCTTTAATTACCTTTACCTTTATACAGGTCATGGTAGAGGATAAAGAAGAAAAGATTTTAATTAAATCATATGAACAACAAGAGTCTTTAGTCTCACCTCTAATTGAAGATATAAGAAGTAAACAACATGATTTTAAAAATCACATCACTACAATTTATGGATTTAGCCAGCAAAGTACTTCTGATGTCATACAAAATATTCAAATTTATATAGAAAGCCTTAACAAGCATTTGATAGATATCGACACTTTTTTACACATTAACAATAAAGTCATTAGCGGTATTTTATATAGTAAACTATGTGAAGCAGAATTAAAAAATATTGATTTGCAGTATAAAATTCCCCCTTATGATGTTCCATTTCCTTTGGCTGATTATGAATATGTATCAGTGCTGGGGAATCTTCTTGATAATGCTCTCGAAGTTCCTATGAAAGCAGATAATGAAAAGAAAAAAATTATCTTTAAACTTATTGATGATGCTAATTCATCTGTTTTGGAAATATGGAATAATGGTACACCTATTAACTCTAAGGACATGTCTGATCTTTTTAGAAAAGGTTATTCTACAAAGGAAAATAAATCTCAACGAGGATATGGCCTGTACAATGTTAAGAGAATCGTTGATAAGTATAATGGAAATATTGAAATATTAACACAGAACAACCTTACTGGCTTTAGGATTTGTTTTCCACAACAACATGAACTTTCATTGGCGTAAAATCATGTAAATTATATTTCTTTCAAACGAGCATTAAAGGGAGCCTAGGCTCCCTTTAATGCTCAAGTTCAAAATCTTCTATTATTGGCATTTTAGAATTGTTATCATTGGAATAATCATGATCTCCTAATGTTTCTTCAAACATAATCCTTCTAATGTATTCTTCTGATAATTAAGCATTAGTAATATCAGGTTCATATTTTATCTTTAAAAACTCTCCTTCCTTCTGTCTTTTAGGCTCCTCAATAACTTCTTTTGTAATATGCTGCTCTCTGACAGCTTCAATTTTAATTGCATGTTCATTTTTTTCAAATTGCACTTCTAGCACTTTACAATAAGAATTTAAATGAAATCAATAAAGGAATTAATAATATAGTTGCTACAATTGAAAAAGGCTTTTGTAATGAAACATTAATGAATAGATTAAATGAGCTTGAAAAGCAAGAAGAAATTGCTACTGTTGAAATCGAAAAATAACAAACGAAAACATACAGAAGATAAATCCTATTGTTTTATCTAATATTGTAAAACAGTTTAAAGCTAATTTAAGAGATAATGAAACTGAAGAAGTGAAAAACTTTATTCAATCTTTTGTGAAAGAAGTAGAAATAAGCAAAGACCACATCAATGTGGTCTTTGCTGTAAATAATATTGTGTTTTCTAGTGGTGGAGGCGAGGGGAATCGAACCCCTGTCCGAAGGCCCTTCACCATCAGCTTCTACGAGCGTAGTTGCTACTTTAGAATTTCGCTTTACCTAACACCTAGCAACGGGTTTTAAGATCAGCTAGTCACAATTGTACAACTTAAGGTCGCGACACCCCTTAAGACGTTCCCCACTAAGATGACGTTTCTGTCTAGACTGTGGGAAGCCTAGGAGAAACGAGCTGTGCTATTACGCTGCAGCTAGTGAATAATTATCGTTTGCGTTTGTATTTATTGCTCAGTTTGTTACGTGATCCCAAGCTAAACACGGCTCGCCACTAATGACTCTAAACCCCCGTCGAAACCAGTACGCCCCCATGATTTATTTAAGAGACTTATTCCATCCCTTTTTGACGTTGACCTAACTCTTTTTGAATTCGACGTTGTGAATCCTTCTTGGCCATATCCTGACGCTTATCATGAAGCTTTTTACCAACACCTACGCCTAGTTGTAATTTAACTAATCCGTTTTGTAAATACACCTTCATTGGAACCAGGGTATACCCCTTCTGTTGAACATATCCGATTAGTTTTCTAATCTCTGCTTTATGAAGTAGTAGCTTTCTGATTCTCAAAGGGTCTTTATTAAATATATTTCCCTGTTCATAGGGACTTATGTGAACATTATGCAAGTAAATCTCACTATTTTCAATACGGGCATACCCTTCCTTGATGTTGATCTTGCCCTGTCGGATAGATTTGACCTCTGTTCCAACTAACACCATTCCTGCTTCAAAGGTATCCTCAATTAAATAGTCAAACCTTGCTTTTTTGTTCACTGCTAGACTTTTCTGTCCTTTTTCAGCCATTTTATTCACCCTTTTTCTTCAATTACTTCATAAGCAACTGCTTAATATCATACCACATTCTAAGGTCTTTGTCAATTTCCCTAGTTTCTCAATCATTTTATCCTACTCAATTGTCTACATCATTTTGGTCTTTGACGATAAACTCTTTAATGTTTTCAATTTGTCCATATACCACAAGTTTATCCCCTGATTGAAAAACAAATGTATGCTTTGGAAAGTGTATCATTTTGCCTCCACGGTCAATGTTTAGTACTTGAATATAGTTTTGCTTTAGTCCTGATTTTTCTAATGTACTTCCTAATAAACCACTATCCTCGTCAATAATAAACTCTGCCACACCATATTCATCATTGAGGTTTAAGACCTCTTCTGCAGTCTTATATTTTCGATTAATATTCATTTGCTTTAACAATTGTCTTTCAATGATGGATTCAAATCGATGGAGGATGTACTTATTACGAAGAAAAAACAAAGTTAATAAGATTACAACACCGGCATAGGCAAAAAAATACACAAAGGATTCATTGGTCCTCAGAGCACTAAAGATGATACCAATAAATACAGCGGTTCCTACATAACTAATTAACATTAATACAAGGGCAATTTTTCTTCTGGTAGGGTGCTGGGTGATCAGTTCAGATTCTCTGGTTGTAAATCCTGTCCCTGTTAAAATTGAAACTACCTGAAACCTTGCTTTATCCATGTCTAATCCAGTAATCTTAAGTGCAATGGATAGTATCTCCACTACCAAAGCAATAAATATTAAAATAATAAACCCATAGGTGATTGTCATGCTATTTCCCCCTTGTACCCGTCCCTTATTATCATTATATACCATAATTTAATATTGAATAATTTTATTTAAAAAAATTCGTCTGATGCTATGGCATCGACTCATGGCGCACTTTAAAAAAGAATAATCGAGCTATACCCGATTATTCTTGTACTAGGTTGAAATCAATTTCTCTTTGTGCCACAGTCACTTTGGCAACTTGAATCTTGATTTCATCTCCGATTCTAAATGTCTTCTTTGTTCTCTCTCCTATTAATGAATGACTTTCACTATGATAGATGTAATAGTCATCGGCTAAGGAGCTGAGGCGAATCATACCTTCGATCGTATTACCTAATTCAACAAACATACCGAAGGATGTGACTCCAGAAATAATACCTTCGTGGATCTCTCCAATCCGCTCTGCCATGTATTCGCACTTTTTCAGATCCTCTGTTTCTCGCTCTGCTTCATCTGCAACCCGCTCTCGAGTAGAGGATTGCTCTGCTACTACAGGAACAGTTTGACTTAGCTTGTCAATTCGTTTTTGGCTTAATTTCCCCTTCAGTGATTCTTTGATGATCCGATGTATTTCTAAATCTGGATATCTTCTGATTGGTGATGTGAAGTGGGAGTAATAGTCAGCTGCCAGTCCAAAATGACCTAGGCTCTGTGCCGAATATCTTGCTTTTTTCAAAGATCTGAGCATTAGGGTGTTGATGACTGTTTCTTCTTTTTTACCTTTTATTTTCTTTAAAAGATCTTGGAGGGCCTTTGGATGTATTTCTGTTGTGAGCCCTTTCAAATGATATCCAAAGTTATGAATAAATTTATTGAACTCCTCTAATCTTTCGGCACTTGGATCCTCATGGACTCGATAGATAAAGGGAATATTCATCCAATAAAAATGCTCTGCAACAGTCTCATTACAAACCAACATGAACTCTTCAATAATACGATTGGCAACACGACGCTCTAGCTTTTTCACATCATAGGGACGTCCTTTGTCATCTAGTAACACCTTTGATTCATCAAAATCAAAATCAATGGCACCACGCTCTTCTCTTCGCCCTCTTAGAATAGTTGCTAGTTTTTCCATCCATTGAAAATCTTGAACTAAGTAATCGTATTTTTGTTTTAATTCTGCATCATCATGCTCTAAAATATCTGATACCTCTTCATAAATCATTCTTTCATCAGTCTTAATGATACTCTCAACAATTTCATGTTTGACAACTTTTCCATTTGAAGCCACTTCCATAAAAACAGATAACGCCAGTCGGTCTACCTTTGGGTTTAAGCTGCAAAGTCCATTGGACAGCTTACGAGGTAGCATTGGAATCACACGGTCTACTAAATAGACACTGGTGGCTCTTGCTAGTGCTTCTTTATCTAGGGCTGTCTCCTCACGAACATAATGGGTGACATCTGCAATATGTACCCCTAGACGATAGTTGCCCTCCTCTAGTCTTTCGATAGAGACTGCATCATCTAGATCCTTGGCGTCTGCCCCATCTATGGTGACCATCTGTAGATCTCTTAAATCCACGCGATCTTTCTTTTCGGAATCTGGGACTTCATCTGGCAAGTCTTTAATCTCTGCTTCCACTGCCTGTGGAAAATTAGGGTTCAATTTGTGTTTTCTCATAATGGCTAGAATATCTGTTCCTGCATCATCCTTATGTCCTATGATTTCAATTACTTTTCCTTCAGGATTTCTCCGAGCTCCAGGCCATTTGGTAATTGCACAGACAACCTTATCGCCATTCTTAGCGCCATTTGCTTCACTCTTAGATACAAAAATATCAACATTAATTTTCACATCATCTGCTACCACAAACCCAAAACTTCGACTATCTTCATAGGTTCCCACAATTTCTTCATTGGCTCGCACCAGTATTCGTATAATGTCTCCCTCTGATCTTTTGGATTGAGTTGTTGGTACACTAACTCGGGCAATGACACGATCATTATGTAAGGCGCCATTCATTAGGTTAGCAGGCACAAAGACATCATCCTCTTCAGGATTATCTGAAATGATAAATCCGAAACCCTTTACATGTCCTTGTAGTCTTCCCACAATCAGCCCCATTCTCTCAGGTACACCAAATCTTTTTTTACGTGTCTTAATAATGAAACCTTCCTGTTCCATCTCGTCTAAAAGCTTGGAAAAGTCTTTGGATTCACCTTTATTAATGTCTAATGACTCCATCAACTCATTTTCAAGCATCGGGCTGTAGGCTGACTCCCGCATAAACTCTACTATTTTATCTTTAATTGTCAATTTTCAACCTCCTATCTTAATTCATCCTTGCCCCTCTAATCTGATATACACTCTATACATGATGGTGATTTAATAAAGTGCCTATCTAAAAGTGAAGGACTTCTATTTCACTATCTTTAGTATTATACCCTTCTCAATGCATTCATTAATCATTTTTCAAAGATAAACAGAAAATTCCTGTTTATCTGGTGTTCTTTTCTACTGTCAAAATGTTCGCATCTCTTATGGCTTCTTATGTATTTTGACACTTTTCCCGGGAAATGAAAAAAACTGTTGCATTGTGTCGTATTTCATGAGGATTTAGGATTGTCTAAGGGAATAGTAAATGAGCAGATGCATGATTTGATTCAACAAGTAAATACAAGGAATTCCCATGGTAAATTTCTTTTTATGGGTTTTATGCTTTAAGAGTACCATTCCAATCAACACACCTGCGCCTCCACCCGCCAAAGCCATTAATAGCAAACTCACCTCCTTGATACGCCATTCTTTTTTTTCTGCCTTTCTTTTATCGATGAACACTAAAATAAAGGAACTGAAGTTAATCAGTAGTAAATAACTTCCGTAGATAATCTCACTTGTACTGTACGCACTGGCAAATTCTTTGATCATAACATTTCCACTCCTTTACACCTTCACCTTTAATAAAATAAGTATTCTATCATAGGGCACACATAAAAAGAGCCCTTAACCTCAAGGATTAAGGACTCTTAGTTTTTAGTTTACTCGAAGAATTTTCCTAACAATCCACCATATCGTAAGAATAATGGTGCGAACACAACTGACACAATTGTCATTAACTTAATTAGGATGTTAATTGAAGGTCCAGATGTATCCTTAAATGGATCTCCTACTGTATCTCCAACAACTGCGGCCTTGTGAGGTTCGCTACCCTTTCCACCGTGATGTCCTTCTTCTATATACTTTTTAGCATTGTCCCATGCACCACCAGCATTAGCCATCATAATCGCCATTAATACGCCAGCAACTAGGGCTCCTGCAAGCAATCCACCGACAGCTTCTGTTCCTAAAAGTACACCGGTAGCGATTGGTGCCACTACAGCTAGTACGCCAGGAATAATCATCTCTCTTAATGCTGCTGCTGTACTGATATCTACGCATTTAGCGTACTCAGGTGTTGCAGTTCCTTCCATAATTCCAGGAATATCTCTAAATTGTCTTCTTACTTCTTCAATCATTTCAAAAGCAGCTTTTCCTACTGCTTCCATTGTTAGAGCAGAGAATAAGAATGGCAGCATTCCACCAATTAACATTCCCGCAATAACAGAAGGACTTGTTAAGTTGATGATTTCTAAGTTTACTGCTGCTGTATAGGTTGCGAATAATGCAAGTGCTGTTAGTGCAGCAGATCCAATTGCAAACCCTTTGCCAATGGCTGCAGTTGTGTTTCCAACAGCATCCAGCTTATCTGTAATTTGTCTTACTTCCTTAGGAAGATCACACATTTCAGCAATTCCACCAGCGTTGTCAGCGATGGGCCCATAGGCATCTACTGCGATGGTCATACCTGCTGTGGCAAGCATTCCTACTGCTGCTAAAGCAATACCATATAATCCAGCTACACCATGTGCAACTAAGATACCAACCGCAAGGATTAGAATTGGCCATGCTGTAGAAGCCATACCCACTGCTAGTCCACTAATAATGGTTGTTGCTGCTCCTGTTTCACTTTGGTCAGCTATTTTTTGAACGTGCTTAAATTCTGCAGATGTGTAAATTTCAGTTACTTGTCCAATGGCTAATCCTACGATTAATCCTGTGACAACTGCTAAAAAGCCTGTAATCGAACCTAATAGCATTTGGCTTAAAAAGTAAGCCGCAATAACTGTGATCCCACCACTTACATATGTCCCCATTTTTAAAGACTTATGAGGGTCACTATTTTCATCACCTTTTACAAAGAAAGTTCCTATGATAGATGCAATGATTCCTATAGCTGCTAATAATAATGGAAATAATGCTCCGTTTGATCCATATGCTAATAATCCTAAAGCAATGGCAGAAATAATTGACCCAACGTAAGATTCAAATAAATCGGCACCCATTCCAGCAACGTCTCCTACATTGTCCCCAACATTATCCGCAATTACCGCTGGGTTTCTTGGATCGTCCTCTGGAATTCCTGCTTCTACTTTACCTACTAGGTCTGCACCAACATCCGCAGCCTTAGTGAAAATACCGCCACCCACACGGGCAAATAGAGCAATTGAAGATGCTCCTAATGCAAATCCAGTTATGATTTCTGCAGCTTCCACGGCATCTCCAGTTACATTAGAGATCACTAAGTATAGTGTTCCAATCCCCAAGAGTCCAAGTCCAACTACTGACATTCCCATTACAGCGCCACCTGAAAAAGCAACACTTAGTGCTTTGTTCATACCACCTACTCTAGCACCATTGGCAGTACGTACATTTGCCTTTGTTGCCACTTGCATACCAAAAAATCCAGCTAATGCTGAAAATAGTGCACCTATTAAGAAACAAATTGCTGTCCACCAGCCAATTGCAAGTCCTAATACGACAAATAGTACAACTACAAAAATAACAAGACTCTTATACTCTCTTGTTAAAAAAGCCATGGAGCCTTCTTGAATGTAGGAAGCGATTTCCTTCATTCTGTCAGTGCCCGCTTCAACCGCGTTGATTTTCCCCGCAAGGATGTAAGCGAAAATTAGTGCTATCACACCTACAATCGGTGCCAATATCAAGTAGTCCATTTATTATGTTCCTCCTGTTATTTACTTTTTTATTTAGTCCTTAGTCTTTATTAGTCTTCATAATGCTCATTATTGAATTGTAACTAATAAAACCGCCACAACGATAAACATCACTGCACCCACTTTTGTGACTTTGCTCAGCATTCCTTCATAACCTTTACCTTTTTTACCCCACATTTGCTCAGCGCCTCCGCCTCCTGAAATGGCTCCAGAAAGACCTGCACCTTTACCAGATTGCATTAAAATACTTCCAATAAGTACTAGGCTTGCGATGACTTGAAGAATCATTAAAAACATTCTCATATTTTTCCACCTCCTATCAAGGGATTGACATACATATTTTAACATAGTAAGCTTACAAAAATCAACCTAATTATTCATTTTACATAACTAAAGCCAATAATAGGTAAATACCAATAAAGAGTATTTTTACTCATTATTGGTATTTACGGTGATTTTTATTCTGTCATTATTGAACATCATTCATAGGTTACTCTCTAAAATAAGCACACGCACCTAGTTTTAGCATGATGGCAACTATTTTAGTTACTCATCACTCATCTTAATATTAACACTATTTTTTAATATTGTAAAACACTTCGTTTCCAATATATTGTCCAGTAAATCCTAGCATATCTTCAATTCTTAATAACTGATTGTATTTTGCTACTCGATCCGTTCTTGCTGGTGCACCGGTCTTAATCTGGCCTGCATTAACTGCTACAGCTATGTCAGCTATGGTTGCATCCTCAGTTTCACCAGATCTGTGTGAGATGACTGTGGTATATCCTGCTCTTTTGGCCATTTCAATGGCATCTAATGTTTCTGTAATGGTTCCAATTTGATTTAATTTCACTAAGATTGAATTGGCTGTTTTTGTTTGAATTCCCTTTTTTAGTCGTTCTGTATTTGTAACAAATAAATCATCTCCAACGATTTGAATGTTATCTCCAAGTCTTTCAGTCATGACTCTCCAACCTTCCCAATCGTCCTCGCTTAGACCATCTTCAATTGAAACAATTGGATACTTCTTCACTAAGGCTTCATAAAAGTCTACCATCTCTTCAGCCGTTTTAGTCACACCTTCACCTGTTAATTTGTATAATTTTTCATCTTCGTCATAAAACTCTGTTGCTGCAACATCCAAGGCTAACTTGATGTCCACCCCAGGCTTATATCCTGCTGCTTCGATTGCTTCCATAATAATTTGTAGTGCTTCTTCATTGGAGGATAGGTTTGGTGCAAATCCACCTTCATCACCTACACCTGTGGCTAATCCCTTGCTTTTTAAAACATCCTTTAGATTATGATATATTTCCGTACCCATTCTTAATGCTTCCTTAAAGGTTTTAGCACCAACTGGCATCACCATGAATTCTTGAATATCCACATTATTATCAGCATGAGAACCACCGTTTAAGATATTCATCATTGGTACTGGAAGCTGCTTTGCGTTAACGCCACCTAAGTATTGGAATAAAGGAATGTCTAAGGCTTCAGCAGCTGCCTTTGCAACAGCCATAGAAACTCCTAAAATTGCATTGGCTCCAAGTTTTGCTTTATTGGGTGTACCATCTAAATCAAGCATTATTTTATCAATAGCCACTTGATCTAATGCATCTAATCCTGTAATTTCTGGAGCAATGATGTCATTTACATTTTCTACTGCCTTTAACACACCTTTTCCTAAGTAACGTCCCTTATCTCCATCTCTTAATTCTACGGCTTCAAATGCACCAGTGGATGCCCCTGAAGGGACAATGGCTCTCCCCAAGACACCACTTTCTAAGTATACCTCTACTTCAATTGTTGGATTCCCTCTTGAATCTAATACTTCTCTTGCATAAACATCACTAATAATTGTCATGTGTTTCTCTCCTCTCAAATTTCCAATTATTTTTTAATTAAGCTCTTCCCAGTCATTTCTAGTGGCTTTGATAAGTTCATCATCTCTAGTAGAGTAGGGGCAATGTCACACAACTTCCCATCGTCTCTTAAAGATGTTTGTTCTTCTCCTACTAGGATTAATGGTACAGGGTTTATTGTATGGGAAGTTACGGGTCCACCTGTCACTTCATCAATCATTTCCTCTGCGTTTCCATGATCTGAAGTCACAATGGCTTTGCCACCCTTTTCAATTAGTTTATCAATAACCTTACCTAAGCATTCATCTACTGTTTCTAATGCCTTGATCACAGCAATTTCGATTCCCGTATGGCCAACCATGTCAGGATTAGCGAAATTAACCACAATAAAGTCATATTGATCTTTGTCTATTTCTTTTATTAATTCTTCTGTTAGCTCATAGGCACTCATCTCTGGCTGCAGGTCATAGGTTGCTACCTTAGGAGAGGGTACAAGTTTTCGTTGTTCTCCTATATTTGCTATTTCCACACCACCGTTAAAGAAGAAGGTCACATGTGCATATTTTTCCGTTTCTGCCATTCTCAACTGCTTTATGCCTTGCTTTGATATGTATTCACCTAATGTGTTTGCTAAGCTTTGTGGCGGATATGCTACCTCTGCATTTTCAATGGTCTTATCATATGAAGTCATGGATACAAAGTTTAAGGAGAAGTATCCTTTTTCTCTTTTGAATCCTTCGAAGGTTTCATCCATTAGGGCTCGGGTCATTTCTCTGGCACGATCCGGTCTAAAGTTAAAGAAAATGATGCCGTCATCAGGCTCTATGAGTTCAAACTCTCCCTCATCATTTGGAATCACAGTTGGGATTACAAACTCATCTGTTTCCTTTAATGAATAGGCCATCTCCACTGCAGTGATTGCCCCTTCAGCTAGTCTTCCTTTGCCCAGAGTCATGGCATCGTAGGCCTGCTGTACTCTTTCCCATCTTTGATCTCGATCCATTGCATAGTAGCGTCCAGAAATGGTAACGATTCGTCCCACTCCAATTTCTGCTATACTGGCTTCTAGGCTTTTGATATAATCCAGACCACTTTGGGGTGGTGTATCTCTCCCATCAAGAAAGCAATGAAGGCAAACTCGCTTTAGCCCTTCTCGTTTCGCAAGCTTTAGTAACGCCACAATATGATTCATGTGACTATGTACGCCTCCGTCTGAAACCAGACCCATGAGATGTAATGCTTTTCCACTGGTTTTTAATTTTCTAAGTAGTTTTAAAAAGTGCTCATTTTTAAAAAAGTCTCCAGTTTCTATGGCTCGAGAGATCCGCGTCAATTCCTGATAAACAACTCTTCCAGCTCCAATATTCAAATGTCCTACCTCCGAATTACCCATTTGACCTTCAGGTAGCCCGACTGCTAAACCACTGGCTTCAACTTCCGTATGGGGATATTGACTCATCAACCTGTGGTAATTAGGTAAGTTGGCCTTCTTCACTGCATTGCCCAACTCACCTTCTCGATTTCCTAAACCATCTAATATCACTAATGCAACAGGATTTTTCATTTATCTCTTCCTCTCTAGAAATTCACAATTCCTAAAAATGCATCTGCTTTTAAGCTAGCACCGCCTACTAGGGCACCGTCAATGTCTTCTTCATTCATGATTTCCGTGGCATTTTCTGGTTTCACACTACCACCGTACTGAATGCGAACTGTCTCTGAAATTCCATCGTCATATTTTTCTTGGATTAGCTGTCTAATATAGGCAATGACATGGTTGGCATCCTGTGAAGAAGCGGTCTTGCCTGTTCCAATTGCCCAAATAGGCTCATATGCAATGACAATATCCTTCATGCTATCTGGTAAAATGCCTTCTAAATCTATGGTTATCTGATTCTTGATTACATCAAATGTTTGGGCTGCTTCTCTTTCTTGTAAGGTTTCCCCCACGCATAATATTGGCATTAATTTTTGTTCTAAAGCCTTCTTTATCTTTTTGTTGACGGTTTCGTCGGTCTCGTTAAAGTATTGTCTTCTCTCAGAATGTCCAATGAGGATGTAATCCACACCAAGCTCCTTAAGCATTTCTGCAGAGATTTCTCCTGTGAATGCGCCATTGTCTTCCCAATGCATATTTTGGGCCCCAAGCTTTATTTTAGAAGCGCCCAAGGCTTTTTTCGCTTCACTTAATGCAGTGAATGGACAGCATAAAACCACTTCCACATCAGTTGTCTCCGCTTGATCCCGTATCTCATTGATAAACTGTAATGTTTCAGCTACGGTTTTGTTCATTTTCCAGTTACCTGCAATAATTGGCTTACGCATACTATACGCCTCCTATTTATTTTCTAACACATCAATACCAGGTAGAATCTTTCCTTCTAAGAACTCTAAAGACGCACCACCCCCGGTAGAAATATGACTCATTTGATCTGCAAATCCCAATTGCTCTGCAGCCGCTGCACTATCGCCACCACCTACTATGGTGATTGCATCATTCTCTGCCATGGCTCTTGCGACTTCTTTTGTTCCAACAGCAAATGCTGGCATTTCAAACACACCCATGGGTCCATTCCAAATAACTGTTTTGGCTGTTTTTATTTTTTCAGTAAATAAAGAAATTGTGTCCTTCCCAATGTCTAATCCCATCATATCCTTAGGCATGCTCTCAATGGAGACAGTATCATAGGTTGCATCAGCTTTAAATTCTCTAGCAACCACGGTGTCAATTGGCAATAATAAGTCAACATGATTGGCTTGGGCTTTCTTAATTAACATCTTAGCTAAATCAACTTTCTCTGCCTCTAATAATGATGTTCCTATCTCATATCCCATTGCTTTTAAGAATGTATAGGCCATCCCACCACCAATTAACAATACATCTACTTTGTCAATTAGGTTTTCTATGACGCCTATTTTATCTGACACTTTAGCGCCACCTAGAATGGCTACAAAGGGTCTTTCAGGGGCTTCTAAGGCTTTCCCCATGAAGTCTACTTCCTTTTCAATCAAAAATCCCATGGTTGCAGGTAAAAATTTAGCTACCCCTGCTGTTGAAGCATGGGCACGATGGGCAGTTCCAAATGCATCGTTTACATAAAGATCCGCTAATGAAGCTAATTCCTTAGAAAAGGCTTCCTCGTTCTTTTCTTCTTCTTTACGATAACGTACATTCTGTAATAAGAGGACTTGTCCTGGAGCCAATTGCTTTGCTAACTCCTTTGTTCTCTCTCCAATCACCACATCATCATCTGCAAAAATAACTTCCTTTCCAAGTAGCTGACTGATCCGATCCGCCACTGGCTTTAGGGAAAATTTTGCCTGGGCCTCTCCCTTGGGTCTGCCTAGATGAGACATTAAAATAACAGCAGCTTTATTTTCTAACAGATATTCAACCGTTGGCATGGCTCCTCGGATCCTAATGTCATCGGTTATCTTTCCCTCTTTATCCATTGGAACATTGAAGTCACAACGCACTAATACTTTTTTACCCTCAATCACTTGGTCTTTGACGGACTTTTTATTTAACATTGACATGAATACGCCTCCTTTAACAAGATTGCATGATTAATTTTACCATATTTTTCATTAAAGTAAAGTTGTTTCAAGCCTCTCCCCCTAAGTAAAAAAGCCCAGTCCCATAGTTAAACTATAAAACCGGACTTGTTTTCAGTAGACTATAAACCTTTTGCTACAACATAGCTTACCAAATCAACAGTTCGAGCTGAATATCCCCACTCATTGTCATACCATGCAATGATTTTTGCCAAATTTCCGTCTAATACCTTCGTAGACAACCCATCGATGATTGAGGAATGCGAATCTTGTTTGAAATCGATTGAGACTAAAGGTTCTTCCGAGAATGCCAAAATACCCTTCAAGCTTGTCTCTGCGGCTTCCTTTAATGCCTTATTTAATTCCTCAGTGGTTGTTTCTGTATTCAGTTCAACAACTAAATCCACTACAGAAACAGTTGGTGTGGGTACACGCATTGCCATCCCGCTTAACTTTCCTTTTAATTGAGGTAGCACTAATGCCACTGCCTCTGCTGCACCTGTTGTTGTTGGAATAATTGATTCACCCGCTGCTCTGGCTCTTCTCAAATCTTCATGAGGTAAATCTAGAATGTTTTGGTCATTTGTATAGGCATGAATTGTTGTCATCAACCCTTTTTTAATCCCAAATTTTCCGTCGATTACTTTAGCAAAGGGCGCTAAGCAATTTGTTGTACAGGATGCATTTGAAATCACGTGATGATTTGTAGCATCATAATTTTCTTCATTGACACCCATTACAATGGTAATGTCTTCTTTTTTAGCTGGAGCAGTAATAATTACTTTTTTAGCCCCGGCGGTAATGTGCTTAGAAGCAGTTTCCTTTGTTCTAAAGATACCCGTTGCTTCAATAACGATATCTACACCTAGTTCTTTCCAAGGTAGTTTTTCAGGATCTCTCTCTGCATAGATTTTAACTTCTTTTCCATTAATGACAATGGCATCTTCTTTGACTTCAATTTCCCCTTGAAACTTACCGAACAAACTGTCATATTTCAATAAATGCCCTAGTGTTTTGGCATCTGTCAAGTCATTGATTGCCACAATTTCCCAATCCCTTTTCTCTGCAAAGGCGATCTTAAATGCATTTCTTCCAATTCTTCCGAATCCATTAATTGCTACTTTTACACTCATTTTGCAACCTCCTAATATTTTCTTTTTATTTGATGCTAGTATTGACTGTTTTTTAGAATTTCTAAGGCAGCGGCTTCATCGGTGACTAATGTCATATTCTTTTTCAGGTGAGAAATCGCTAAAATCGCCTCTACCTTTCCAACTCCCCCTGCCACCCCAATGGCATTTGGGATCTGTTGAAACTCTTGAAACTTGATCCCTATAGAATTTGTCTCATGGACAATTTCTCCATTACGATTGAAATAATATCCAAAGGCCTCTGAAACTGCCTTTAGTCTTTCTAGCTTTTTTACTGTTTCATCAGGTAGTTCTCTTCTCTGGGCCATTTTGTCTGCTCTACCAATACCAAATACCAGTAAATCTGCTGATTTGATAATCCCAATCACCTCTTTGATCTCCGGATCCTGTAAAATACTTTCCAGGGCTTTTTCCCCTAGAGTATCCGAGGCATGAAGTAGACGATAATCGGCATTTAGCTGTCTGGCCATTTCTGCAGAAATTGTATTCGCTTGATTCTCTACCTCTCTGCCTAATCCACCTCGAGCTGGTACAACCATAATACCCTTATGTTTTGACTGTCTGGGAATTTTTTTACCCACTGCAGCCATCGTTGTCCCACCAGTGACACCTATTATAGTGTTGTCCTTTGCAAGCTTTTCTATTAATTTTCCGGCTATTTTTCCTAGGTCCTCTAGTACATATTCATCTTCCTCTAGGTTTCCCGGGGTAATCAGTACCCTGTCAATGCCAAGCTTTACTCTCACCTTTTCCTCTAGGTCTACAATGCCTCTAGTGGTGTACAATAGTTCTCTTAACCCTTCGATGACCTCTTCTCCTTCCGAGGTAACCGTCATGCCTGCAGTGCTTACTTCAATCATGTTTTGATCCTTTAAAAAGTCTGTTTCTGCTCTGACAATTCTTTCACCAATCTCTATTTTATTGGCCAAAACACGCCTCCCAATAGGTTGAAAAAGATGAATATTTCTCAGGATATTGTATCTTTTATCTAATGTTTCGAAAATTTCAGGTGCAATTTTCTTTTGTAATTGGATCATTTTTTCCATAAGACACCTTCCATTTCTTTGTCCCGGGACTTAATTAGTCCCTATGCATCAATTTAAGTCCCTCTGTAGATAAAAAAAATGACCTCTTTTAAGGTCATTATACAATATGTTATTTATGTTTTCAACTATTTTCTGTTAATTTTTTCATATTTCGTAGGATTATTCTTCAATTGAGGCTTGTGTGAAAAAATCCTTCCCCTTTATCCCGATGTTAATTGTAAAAGAGGCACTCTTCTCTTTAACATCAATAACGCTTGCGCTTTGAAGAGGAGGGGATTCTCAGGTCGTCACGATATTTGGCCACAGTCCTTCTAGATAAATGCATGGCTCTCGTTGCCAGTTCTTTAACAATTTTATCATCACTTAATGGCTTTTTTGGATTTTCTTTTTGAATAATTTCACTGATAAAGGCTTTGATGGTTTTAGATGAAGTCCCTTCAACGCCAACGTCTCCTCCTACACCACTGGTAAAGAAATATTTCAATTCAAAAATACCAATAGGGGTTTCTACATATTTACCGTTGGTGGCACGACTGACCGTAGACTCATGGACATCAATCTCTTCAGCTATTTCTTTTAAAGTCATAGGCCTTAAGTGCTTTTTGCCATGCTCAAAAAAGGAACGCTGTTTACTCATAATACTCTCTACCACTCTGTAAATTGTGTTTCTCCGCTGTTCAATGCTTTTGATCAACCATGCTGCAGCGTTGAATTTATCATTTAAAAACTTCACAGTCTCGGAATTTTCACATTCATTTGTCATCAGTTTTTGATAATCCTGTCTAATGGTCAATCGAGGTGCACTATAATCATTTACAATGATGACATATTCATCATCAATTTTTTTCACTACAACATCCGGTATCACATAGCTAGATTCGTTTGTTGCAAATTCCCTTCCAGGTTTTGGCTCTAGGGTTCTAATAAAGTCACAAATTTCTTGAACTTTATTAACAGAAATCTTCATTTTTTTTGCAATCACTGGATATTTATTGGAAGCCATGAGCTCCAAATATTTCTCCACGATATCATACACCCGTTGATCTTCTATTGCTAAACTGTTGAGTTGTAATGTCAAACATTCTGTTAAATTTCTAGCTGCCACTCCTGGGGGTTCGAATGTTTGAATAATGTGTAATACATCCTCCACAAGGTTGATTCCCACCCTCAGATCCTTGGCAATTTCCTCAATTGAAAGGGTCAGATATCCATTTTCATCAAGATTACAAATAATATACTCTCCGATTTCATTGTATTCTCTATCTAACAGGGTTACGTGAAATTGAAATAATAAATGTTCCTGTAGGTTTACATCACTTGAGATAATATTTTCATAGTTAAATTCATTTTCATCGGAATGGGCATATCCTTTTGAATAACCATGATTTTGCATATCTTTAATATACTCTTTCCAGTCTACTTCTTTCTTTTTATCCTCAATTCCCTTATCTAGCTCACGACCTGGTTCCTTTTCATTACTCAATTCAAGAACAGGGTTCTTCTCGATCTGATCCTGAATATATTGATCTAATTCAATTGTTGGAAATTGTAAAATCTGGATCGCTTGTTTTAACTGAGGTGTCATAATTAACTTTTGAGACTGTTCTAATTGTAAATTATATCCCATTCTCATTTTATCACCCTTTTATTGTCATTTATCTTCATTTTCCACAATATACCATATATGCCATTTGGAAATCCTAGGTGCCAGCCTAGATTTCCTCTGAATTAAGTCTTGTTTTCTAGATTAATTATATCATTTAATGAAAATTTAATAAAGTTATTTCTGTAAAATATCTGGATTTGGCATATTTTTTGCAAACATAAAAGGGATCCCCTTAGCTAGACTAAGAGAATCCCTTTTTAAAGCTGTGATCCCTATCGTTCTCCTTTATCATAGGCTTTCCCCGCTGCCTTTGGTCCAACGGATTGGCTACTAAATATGACAAGGGCTACAATGGTTAATAGATAGGGTAACGCAAAGAAAAATTCATTGGGAAATCTACGTAAGGCCGAAAAGCTGTTAGAATAGATACTAAAGATCCTGGAGAATCCAAAGAATAGGCTTGCACCAAGAATTCCAGCGGGTCTCCATCTCCCAAATATGAGTGCTGCAAGGGCTATAAACCCGGTACCACTGATACTCATTACAGTGTATTGGGTATCTTGGGTTAACACGAGGATTCCCCCACCAAGGCCTGCTAGGGCACCTGAGATCATTACCCCTATATATCTCATTTTTTTTACACTAATACCCATACTATCCACCGCATGAGGATGCTCTCCTGTTGCCCTGAGCCTTAATCCAAATGGCGTCTTATACAGAACATACCACCCAATTAAGACCAAGGCAAAAGCAAGGTATACTGTGGGATAGATGTTTCTAAAAAAGATATTTCCAATTACGGGTATATCACTTAATACAGGATAAGTGGTTTTTCTAAAGCTATTGGTAAAGTTGGCTGTTCTTTGTTGCCCAAAGATGATCTGTGCCAGGTAAATGGTCCCACCGGTTGCTAATAAGTTTATTGCGGTTCCTGATATAATTTGATCGGCATTCAAGTTAATACTTAAATATGCATGAATGATTGACACTAATGTACCCAATATCATGCCGACTACAAGGGCTAACCAAGGAGCAACGGGCGTATTTCCTAAAAAAACAACTGCTGTGGCAGCTCCGAAACCACCAAACATCATTAACCCTTCAAGTGCAATGTTAACGACACCACTACGTTCTGAAAACAATCCGCCTAAGGAGGTTATAATAATTGGAGTGGAAAAAATAAGTGTTAAGACCAACATTGAATAAACTGTATCCATTATTTTTTGGCCTCCTTTACTTTAACTTTTTCTAGTACTGATTTAATTCCATAACGCATGGCTATGAAAATAACAATGGAAGCGATAATGATAATTGCAATGTCTCTAGGAATCCGATTGATTTGCATAATAGGCTGTGCTGCTTTAAGCGCTCCAAATAATAAGCCTCCAAGAACCGATCCCAATGCAGTACTTCCGCCAATCAGCGCCACGGCGATCCCATCAAATCCATAGTTTTCAAAGCTACCTAAAACACGGCCATACCCAAATGTTCCAGCTACTAGAATGGCTCCTGCAAGTCCTGAAAAAGCACCTGCAATGGTCATGGATAATGCTGCATTTCTTTTTACTTTCATTCCCGCATAACGAGAAGCAAATGGATTGTATCCAACTGCCTTTAATTCATAACCAAATGTTGTTTTTTCAATAATAAACCAAAACGCAAGGGCTGCTAGTATCACAACAATAAAACCATAATGTAATCTTGAATTATTGGTGATTCCAGCCAAAAATTCACTTTTCAACAAACTGGCTTGTGGAAAGTCTGCAGTTCTGGTACTTGTACTGTCTGGCATCGCCTTTATAAAATAGTTTGTCATATATAGACCCGTATAGTTAAGCATGATTGTGACCACAACCTCATGGACATTGTACTTGGCTTTTAGTATACCTGGAATAAATCCCCAAAAAGCCCCTGCCAATGCGCCTGCCAGTATCACAGCTGTTACAAATAGGATTCTTGGTAAGTCAAGGGTCAAGGCCGCATAGGTGGCTGCTAATGCCCCTACCATGACCTGTCCTTCTGCACCGATATTAAATAGACCCGTTCTAAATGCAAAGGCCACAGATAATCCAGTCAGGGTGATTGGCATCACGTAGACAAAGTACTCTCCTATATATCTTGAATTAAAGACTTCTCTATCTGTTCCAATATTATTGATATTAATTCCAGTGACTGCTCTGATCAGTGAGACAAATAGATCTTTGGGATTTAGTCCCGTAAAAAGCATGACGATTGAACCCAGTAAAAATCCTAGTAAAATGGCGATAATCGGAATCAGGAAACGGTGATTTTTATCATTTGAAATAAAGGCTTTTATCTTATTCATCAGAAACCACGTCCCCCTTCTTAGAACCTGCCATCATTAAACCAAGTTGATTTTCATTAATCTCATCAGCCTTTACGATCCCCACGATTTCTCCTTCGTAAATCACAGCGATTCTATCAGAAAGATTCAGCACCTCTTCCATCTCAAGGGACATCAAGAGTACTGCCTTTCCACTATCTCTTTCCTTTACCAGTCGTTCATGGATATACTCGATGGCGCCTACGTCAAGCCCCCGGGTTGGCTGTGCTGCGATCAATAGGGCTGGAGATCGTTCTACTTCCCTAGCAATAATTGCTTTTTGTTGATTTCCTCCGGACATCCCCCTTGCCTCAGACAAACTTCCCTGTCCACTACGGACGTCAAATTCATCTATGAGGGTATCTGAATATTTTCTAATTTCATCAAAATTCAAAATACCATTCTTGGAAAATGGTTCCATAAAGTACTTTTGTAAAACCATGTTTTCTGCCAATGTAAAATCTAGAACGAGTCCATATTTTTGACGATCCTCTGGTATATGTCCGATTCCTTTTAATGTTCTATTTCGGGTGCTTTCATTTTCAATGGAAACCCCATTGAAAATAATGGATCCACTTTGAATTTTCCTAAGACCTGTTATAGCCTCAATTAGCTGTGATTGTCCATTTCCATCGATCCCCGCAACACACAGGATTTCACCTGCACGAACTTTTAAGCTTAGACCTTTGACTGCATCTAATTTACGGTTGTCCTTTACAACTAAGTTCTTAATCTCTAACACAACATCAGTGGGCTTGGCTTCGTCTTTTATGACTTCAAAGCTCACCTCACGACCCACCATCATCTCGGCCATTTTTTCTTCGTCTGTATCAGAAACTTCAACCGTTCCAATATACTTACCTCTACGAAGGACTGTACATCTATTGGCTACTTCTTTAATCTCTCTTAACTTATGTGTAATTAAAATAATGGTTTTACCCTCTTTGATGAGCTCTTTCATTATTTTCATTAAATCTCTAATCTCTTGTGGTGTTAAGACCGCTGTTGGTTCATCGAAGATGAGGATCTCAGCATTTCGATATAGCATCTTCAGTATTTCTACTCTTTGTTGCATTCCTACTGATATATCCTGAATCTTTGCGTTAGGATTTACCTTTAACCCATAACGCTCACTGATCTCCGTTACTTTATTTGTTGCTTTTTTAATGTCTATTCTTCCAAAAGATTTTTTAGGCTCCATGCCTAGAATAATGTTTTCTGTTACTGTAAAGTCCTCAACTAATTTGAAATGCTGATGTACCATTCCGATTCCATAGTCATTGGCAGCATTTGGGTTGTTGATTTTCACTTCTTCTCCATTGACTTTAATGGTTCCTTCTTCTGCTTGATAAAGACCAAATAAAATACTCATGAGTGTTGATTTACCAGCGCCATTTTCACCAAGTAATGCATGAATTTCGCCTTTTTCAACTTGCAATGTTACATTATCGTTTGCCTTAATACCAGGAAATTCTTTTGTAATCCCTAACATCTCAATCGCATACGCCATGGCTTTTCTCCTATCTTTTAGAATATACTCATTACATTTTTGACACCTATCGACTTTGCTAGGTTTTCAAGATGGACCATTTCTTTTGTGGAAGGAACAAAACCTTGAACCAATTCTTTCTGGTTCAGGGTTAATCCTCTATGGTGTACCCTTATTAATTTATAAATGACATCATCATATTTTCTTAAACGCATGGATACTTCCTTCACGGTACTTTCGAGGTCAATATACTCATTGATGCATACAGTTCTCACTTCTTCGACTTTGTTTAATTTCAGTAGATATTCTAGGTTATCAAAAGAGTTGACTTGTTTTTTTCTAGTCACCTTTTCTAGGTTGTTAATCCCTTTAATATCAAATAAAAATTTATCGGTTATTGGAATCAATGCTTCCATTTTTTCTAGATTGAACAACCCATTTGTGTCGATATAACAAGTCAATCCGAGCTTTTTAACTTCACCAAAGAGCTGGGTTAAATACGTACTATATAGAGTTGCCTCCCCCCCCGAGACGGTAATTCCTCTGATATAGGGCCCATATTTTTTAATGATACTTAAGAGCTCTTTTATCGTATAATTTGTTTCCTGGGTTTCTTCACAGGGTAATTTGATCGTTTCTGGATTGTGACAGTAAACACAATTTAAATTACAGCCTTGAACAAAAATACTTGTTCGATTTCCCCTACCATCTACATTGGAAAAGGGAATGATCTCATTCACTGGAAGGGTGATTTCCTGAATCTCCATACTTTTACGTTCTTGTCCTTCTGTTAAATACATTGGCATTGTCATCTGTACCCATTCCTAACATAGCAGTATTTCTAAGCACTACTTCATTGGCTCTTGCTTTTTCAACCTCACTACGTTTGACTAAATACCCTGTTACTCTAATTAAATCGGAATCTTGTAAATAGGTTGTGATATAACGATATCCTTGATTAAATGCACCTTCAATGATATCTACAACCGCATCTAAATTATTTAAATAGGTTTGATCAAAGGCAAATAAGTCTCCGACTCCCGAGGGAAAGTACTGATGAAATTGAGCTGATTGTGTTAAATGTAGGGGGAGAATTGGCTCATCCCCCACAGGAATTCTGTGGGCTGGGGTATTTTCTTTATCAGCCTGACTTAAACTGGCACCCACCTGGGCATGTAATAAATAATGATTGTTTGTTCTTTCACAATAAGGGGCTTTATGATTGTTCACAGCTTGTTCTAATGTGCTTAAGATTTCATGAGCAATTTTATCGCCGTCATCTGATTGTCCAAACTTTTCATCCTTGTTCTCAATTTCAAGGATGTGATTCACAGCCTCTGCCAATCCTACTATGGCAAACATTGCTGTGAAATTTTCGCTGTTAATAAAGCCTTCCTTTTCTAAAAATGAGCTCTCAAAGAAATTGGATTCTTCAACAATAAATTGGATTCTTTTATCCATCATTGAAAACATCGTTTTGGATAAATAAGGTAGGGCTTCCTTGATCAATCCTTCTCTTGAATCACAAGATTTGGCAATGGTCCCTAATCGGAGTCTTAAAAGGGTATAGGCGCCACCACCAATAGGAAGGGCATTATAGCAGCTTACAATCCCATGTTCTCCTACATCCTTAATATAGCCTAGATCATTAGAAAAGGAGGGCTTAGCGGCCAACAGGGCTGCTTTTACCGCAAGTCTTGCAAATTCTCTTTCGGTTATGTCTTGATTGTATTTAATGGTCAAATTAGGTGTGGGGTTTTTCAACGCCATAACAGCCTTTAAAATCAACGCCCCTGCTCTAGTGGCCTTAGGCCCAATGTTCCCATGGCAAAATGAGTCAGGAACCGTTTTATCTATGTGATTTAAAAATCTTTTGATTTTTATATAATCTTCATCTTCATTTGTAATAAATGGTTCTATTAATTGATCTAATTGTCCAACAAAAACCGGGAAGCTTGTGATAGACGGCACATGGCTGTATAGAATCAGGAGTCCATCTAATAATTCATCTATGTCAGTTGGGGGTTCCAATTCTAAATATTTGCAACCTTTTTCACTAAATACTGCGTAATCCGGTACAATGTATCTTGGTCTATACACGCCGTAGCCTTCATTTAAATCACAGATCATACTATTTTCTATTGTCTGCATTTCTTCAGTTGTATAGTGTAATACCTCCATTGGATCCACAATTCTTTCGGCAATATTCGCTAAAATATGGTGTTTTTGTTGATAATTCAAATTTTTACTTTTGATTGTTTCTAGTATTTCACTTTGCTTTGCTTTCATCTTCTAACACCTCTTATTTTATGAAGTCTATATGGTTTAAGTAAAAAAAACCAAGACTATAAAATCTTGGTTTTTTTATAGTTATTCTATTTAATTTAGTCTTCTTGTAATCTTACTGGTAAAGTTGGTACTTCTAACTCTCCAGAAACAACTTGTGGAATATAGCTTCTCACTTGTGTTACAATCTCATCTGAAAGATTTGGGTTGTTTTCAGGTAGTCCTACCCCTTCATTTTCTAAATTGAAGACATAAACTTCTCCACCTGGAAAATTACCCTCTAAAGCCATTTTAGCAATATCATAAGCAGCAACGTCTACACGCTTCATCATTGAAGTTAAAACTGCTGAGCTATCGCCTTCGTAGATTCCATCTTCGAATTGATCTTTGTCAACACCAATTGCCCATACATCTTCACCATTAAGTCTTCTGTCTCTAGCCTCTCTAATTAGACCATTACCAGTACCACCAGCTGCATGGTAGATTACATATGCACCTTGGTCATATAATCTAGCTGCTAATGCTTGCCCCGTTTGCGCACTGTCAAATGCACCAGCGTACTCTACTAAAACAGTCATGTCTGGATCTACAGCCCAAACTCCAGCTTCAAATCCAGCTTCAAATCTTTGAATTAATTCAAAGTCAATCCCACCGATGTAACCAACAGTGTCTTGACCTGCTTCTTGGGCCTTTAATGCAGCTGCTACTCCCACTAAGAAAGATCCTTCTTCCTCTGAGAACACAGCACTAACTACATTTGGAGCATCAACCACTTCGTCAATTAATAGGAACTTTTGATTTGGGAAGTTGCTTGCTGCTTCAGCTAGGGATTCCAAAAATAAAAATCCAGGTGCTACAATCAGGTCAGCTCCTTCGTCCGCAAATGCCGATAGGTTTGGTAAATAATCAGCATCTTCTTCGGATTGTAAGAAATTCTTGTCTGATCCAAATTCAGCAGCAAATCTTTCTACGCCTTCCCAGGTACCTTGGTTAAAGGATTTATCATCGATTCCGCCAACGTCGGTTACAAGGCCTACGAAAAAGTCAACTTCTTCAACGACTTCTTCTTCAACAACTTCACCTTCTTCTACAACTTCATCTTCTTCAACTGTACCGCCACCGCAGCCTGTCAATAACATTGATAACATTAGCATGCCTACTAGTAATAACATGAGACTTTTTTTCACTTTTAAATCCCCCTTTTGAAAGTTATTTAATCACTCTTTTTTATATGTATTGAGTGATTAAAAATTATAGTACAAACTTACTGCCTATATAATTGATTATAATATACAAAATATAGAAATGCAACCGAATTCTAGGGTTGTGAAGAGAAGTCTATGAAGCATGGAGACAAGTTCTCCTTTGTACATTTTGGGTTCATATACTATACAAAAAGATAAGAACCCATAGTTCACCATGGGTTCTTAAAATTACATTTTTTTATTTAACAAGGATCTGCTTCTTGGGCAACAAACTTGGCCTCTTTTAACTCTTGTATTGCTCGCTGTAGCTTGGCTTCGCTGACCATGACCACTGGCCCTGTACAGCCCATACCACTTTCAGCATAAATCCCCTTTTTCCAAAGAGCTGTCACAGCATCCTCTAAATCCATAATATCGATACCCGAAATGGATCCCGTCACAACTTCATGTGGCGGTGCAGTTACCTCTTTATCTCTTTCATCACAAGCGGCTTTTTGAGTGCCTTTTATCAAGGATTTCAAAATCGCTTCTCCACCTGCTGCTCTAGCTAAATCAAATTCCCGCTTTGCCACTTCTTTAATATTTCCCTTTATCAAATCAGCTGCATACTTAATGGCATTGGCTACAACAGGCGTTCCAGATGCCCTGGATAGGATCAACACTGTCTTATCGTATCCATCGCCTATTCCTGGTCCATAGCCATATCCCATGGACTCGTATTCTCCTCCAGTTGTGAAGGAAGAAAACACCTTCATAAAAATATTTCCTGATAGTGTATCTTGAACCATGACATCTGGCGTTCCTGCTAAGAGGTCGTTTCCTCTCATAACACAGCCACCATCAGAACGCATGGATTCTTGAAAATTAATAGGATATCCATTGCTATTCAATTCCTTTAATGCTCTCTCCACCTGTCTTGATCCGTCAAGATTTAAAATACCCACACTTGGGTTTTCAATCCCACAAGCCTTAGCGACTATGATTCCACGAAGGGCATTTTTCACCATACTCTCTACTCTATGGGTAGAGGTTGTTCCTGTTGTTGTTGCCAGATACATTTCTTTTCCCTTTCCAGGAGTGAACACCTTGCCTACTGTGGCTACCCCTATTGGAAAGTTATAATGCATCGTCACGCAGGCATCAATTGTGCCATCTTCTAGTAGCTTCTCCATGGTTTTATGCATCATTTCTTCTTCATTTACTTCGATTGTTTGAAATTTCGTATCATTTTTGGGTCCGATTAAGATAACCTCATAATCAGAACACATTTGTGCTGCCATTTCGGCACCTTGAATCAGCGTCTCAACACCATGCTCGCTTCCTAATGTCGTTAGTCCAATGCGAGCCTTTTTTCCAAATTGTCCTGTTTGCATTGCATCTGCAATGTCGTTAAAGACATTACCAATCATTTTTTTTACTGCTTTATTTTCAGTCATTGAGTTCACCCCTTATTTACCTAATAAGTGTGACGCAAAATCCTTCATGGCTTCACCTATCATAGATTTTACTTCATCCTCAGAAATCCCTTGTGGCTTTTCTTCTGTTAGGCCATCGTTCTTTTCTAGTATAAAGGATACGCCATCAAATTGATTTGTCATTCTAGCTAGGAATAGACTTCCCTTCCCAACAATCATAGCTCTTTTGATTTCATCATTTAAGAAAGCTTCACGTGCATGCCCTAGGTAAGGTACTCCAGAAGGAATATGTCCTTGGGTTGGCGCCCATCCAGGCATACCATGATTTTTAGCAAATGTAGCCACTTCTGCTCTTTCTAAATCGCCTCTTTTTACGCCTAATGCAGCAATCATCTTATAGTTAGCTTCAGGTACATCTCCTGCTCCAGCAGGCTTTGTGATATCTGGATTTTGCATTTCCACTGAGTATCTATCAACATCTGTAATCTTTAGACCACCCTTATCTAAGGGTGCAGTGATTAGAGAAGTGATGACTGCCTGTGGTGAAGAACCTGTTCCTACTGTATGTCTTCCAATTAAATCAGTTCTGATAATCGGATTCACACCGTCGTTTTTACTCACCAATACTGCAAATCCACCTAATACATCTTCCAGGATTGGCATTTCTTTTTTAACATGATCTTTCCCATTCATGCCTAACTTAGCAGTTGCGCCACCGGCGACAACCACAACATTTTCATACACGCCACCCTTAACTAAAGCTGCCGCTTGGATCATGGCATGGGCTGGTGCAGCACAAAATGCTCTTGTATCAGATCCAGTTGCATTAACAGCGCCAACAACCTCAGCGATTGCCTTAGCAAAGTTCCCGCCACCTCTTTGATTCATATCGCCGCAAGCCTCTTCTGAGCATTCAATGACATACTCAATTGATGTCACATCAATGTCATTTTTAGCAATTAGATTCATGAATGATAATGCACCTGAAGCTTTTGCAACTAAGTTTTCAAACATAATATGAGCATTTAAATTAGAATCCGTTTCATGGGCTCGCTTGACGCATCCCACAATCTTGTGATCCTGATAAATTGCCTCTGCATGATGATTGTTAATGAATTGATCAATATCCTCTTGCTCTTCACCTTCTTTAATTTTAGCGATCAACGCTTCTGTCATTAAAGGATGTTTTTCAAGCTTTCCCCTTACTTCTTTGGTGAATTCTTTATTTAATTTAACAAGATCAAAAACATCAACAGCCTTTAAGAAACCAATAAACTCGTCCTGGGGCATGATTTCTCCTACTTTACCAAAACGATCTGCACTTTCAACTTCATGGGTATGCCATGGCATCTCATAACCCCGTAGCTCTTCGGGTTTCATATTCCCTATATATACTTGGTTTGGCGGATAAGCCACTACTTTTTCATAGCTCCTTAAATGATTAGGAAGCTTTTTTAAATACTCTGATTCTGGATTTCCAAGTTTTTCACCAATCTGTGTCGTTCCACTGTGAATTACCATATCAGGTGCATGTACAAGAATGTAACCGGCACCCTTCATTACTGCGTAGGACATCATAGCCACCTCCAAAGAATTTTCTTGCGAATCAATCATTTTTTTAATGAATCAGTTATCATCATTTTTGTTCTTCGGCATAATATTTAAATAGATGGGTGACCCTAATCACCCATCTATTTATGTCTTTCATTTATCTAGTCATATTGATGGGTTCATTAATCTTCAAATACTGTTTGACCATCAACTTCAGTTGTTAAGGCCTTTAGGGCTTTTACAACTAATTTTTTTCGTAAGCTCTTTTCATCTTTTTCATCTAATGCTGGATTTCCTAATGGATGTGGAATTGCAATTGTGGGTACAATTCGATTCGCTCCAACCGTTAAGGAAATGGGTACAATTGTACACATGTGTACTACAGGAATTCCTGCTCTTTCAATCTCTTTCACCATCGTTGCACCGCAACGTGTACAGGTGCCTCACGTAGATGTGAGGATAACGGCGGTCACACCATCAGCCACTAATTCCTTTGCAAATTCAGCTGCAAAGAGTTTAGAGCTTCCAACTGAAGTCCCATTACCCACTGTTGTGTAAAAGTACTTGTGTAATTTGCCAATGATGCCCTCTGTTTCTAAGTCTCTTAATACATCTACTGGTAAAACACGATCAGGATCTGTATTGGCATAGGTAGGATCATAGCCACCATGAGCGGTTTCATGATCTGCTTCCGTTAAATCCTTAAACTGTGAAATATCATATTTTCCATATTTAGATGCACTAGAAGATTCAATCCTATCTGGGTTATGCTTTGGTACAATACCGCCAGATGTAACCAATGCGATCTTCGCAGTACTTAAGTCCTTCACTGCTGGATTTGGCTCTACGCGATCAAAGTCTGGCATTGGATATTCCGTTACGAAGTCTTCTTTATTTAACTTCTTCATCAGCATATCAACTGCACGCTTAGCGCCTCTCTCTTCGGCGAAGTAATTCTTCCTGATTCCTCGGGAAATATATTTATCGTCTTCTGGAGAACCAATTGATTCTCCTTTTAACATCTTAAGGGCAAGAGCGGCCATAGCTGGAATGGCTTTTCTCATTGTTGCCGCAGAATTACCAGTTTCTATAATGTAAACACTCTTTTTATACATATCTGCACCTGGGTTTTCTGGGTACATTCCTGTTAATACAGGGATTCCTAACTGATCATTTACTTCCTTAGCAATGGTTCCGCATGCAACACCATAGCGTCCGGCGTTAAAAGCAGGGCCTGCAATAAATAGATCAGGCTTATACTGCTTTACCATCTTTATGACTTCAGCCTTTGCTTCTTCTACGTTTTCGTTAAAATAGGAATCACCGCAAATAATCGTTGCAACTATTTCTATTTCATCTTTTAATGCGCTCTCTAAAGCCATTCCTGGTCCTACAATACCTTCTCTTACTTCTGGCTTTATGTCCGCTTTTTCTTCTCCACCAATCCCGGCGAAGAATTGATTAATATAATGAACAACTCTCTTTTTGCTCATGCTTTCCCCCCTCTCTATTTTTGGGAAAATATTTATTTTTATAAAAGGATCTCTTAGTCTTTAAATTTACCAAATTCATTTCTGATATTGCTCATCTCTTCAATGATGGCATCAACCTCAAGCACCATTTCCATCATGCCGATTTGATCTTCATATACTTCAGCATTTACTGCATCTTTAAATTGAGGCTCTACTGCATGATAAACTCTTAGTCCTAACTGGACTCCTGCTAATGGCCCTGCGAAAGTTGGATCTCCATTGGTAACTGTTTCAGCTGCTAATCCTGCAGCCTCTGCTTCTGCTGCTCCTAAAATAACAACTACATTTTCAGCATTATGCTTTTCAGTTAGATCCATTACTCTCTTTTGATTCTCTAGGTCCATAGCACCTGCAGCGGTTCAGACAAAACACTCTGTAGAAGAGTAGACAACTTCCGCCCCTGTACCCTTTAGACATTCTTCCATAGCTGGACCAGGAATTCCATCTCTATCACCAATTATGATGACTTTTTTTCCATCAAATAAACTCATTAAGTACCATCCTTTCGTTTTGAAATTTTATTTTTAGATATTTCGATTAATTGCAAACGTTTATCTGCTGACAAATATTAGTAATTTTTCTACTAGTATCCCTTTGAAGACAGCTTTACGTATCCTGTTTCATTGGTGGCTCCAGTAATTGCTTGGATTTCTACTTCGATACTACCATCTGCTCTTAAGCTTCCATCAAATCCACCGGCAATCACATCAACATATTGTGTGCTTCCGATTATTTTTTTCATTGGTGGTAAAACAATCACTTCATTTGCATTTCCATTGGTTACAACCGCATTAGCCACTGGATCTGCATCTGCTAATGATTGAGATGCACCATCTCGTCCCGCATATTCATCAGTTACGATAACTGTGTCAATTCCCTCTGCTTCAATTTTCTTGCAGTTCATAATTAAATCTGTATCAGGATTTCCAAAGCCTTCCTGTGAAACGACGGCACCATCTAGCCCTAAATATTTGCATAATTTGGCAGTCCAATTTGAAGATCTTTCTTTGTCAGCCAGGTAAACATTTTCATTGGTGATGATAACACCCACGAAATTGATCTCTTTACCATGCTTTTCATAAAGTTCTTCAATGATTCCATTGTTTTGATGGACATAGGTTGGGTTTTTATCACAAGCAGATACACAGTTTCCACTGATAATTGCACCATCCATGATTTCTGTTGGATACAACAGTGTTGGCACAATTTTCTTAGCGTCTACACCATATACGTAGGTGTCATGTAAAAGTCCTTGGGTTTGAAGCATGTATACATAACCCACTTTAGGTAAGTCAGGATACTTCTTAACTGATTCAAAGATTGGTTGTGTTTCATATACTTGTACTTCATCTGGTTGAAGACTTCTTGCTAGCTCACCTAAGTATTGAGCTGACTTTAGTCCAATCATTCTCACAGCCGCTTCATGATCGTATTGCTTTAAACCATCTACCGGTTCACAAACAACAACAATGTTATGGTTTTGTGAAAATGGTGTGTATTCTGCTCCTGGACCCGTCATGTCAATAATACCTTCTTGGAATCCAACAATGCTACCAGCAGTCACAACAGCTACATTCTTCAAAGCATGTGTGCGTCCAGTTCCAACAGTCTCAACTTTACTTAGTATCCCTGGGAAAATACCACCGGGACCTTCCACCTTAACTCTTGGTTCAATGACATCTTTAACAGGTGTAATTCTAATTTCCTCACCCGGATGTGCTAACCCAATTTCAATGCTCTTGATGTGTTCATCTCCGCCAATTTCTTTTATCATTTCATCCTTATTGACATACAGCACGCCATTTTCCACTTTCGATGCGTTACCAAACTGTACATCTTTGATGAAAATCTTACCTAATTCTAAGCGCACAATCTTCACCTCCCTTTATTGATCAGGCCTATAGTTTGAACGTTCATGCCATAGGCCAGTAGAGCCTTATAAGCTTTTTGTAATCATTGCCTCAATATTTTCCTTGTTTGCTGCATCCTTAGTTACTTCTTCCACCTTAACTCCATCTTTATACATGGAAATTGTTGGCAGTCCAAGTACCTTTTCTTTTATTGCCAATCTTCTGGCTTGAGTTGTGTTTAGCTTAACAAATTTCACTTTGTCTCCATACTGTGCCTCTAATGCTTCAACATCAGGCATTAAAGCCTTGCATGGTTCGCATCCGTCACTCCAAAAATCAACCAAAACATATCCTTCTGCCTTTAACACTTCTTGTTCAAAAGTTTCTTTATCCACTGCTAGCATCTTTTCACCTCCTTAACATCGCATTCATTTTATCTATCTCCTCTAAACCAGAAGTACAAAGGAGACATTAATTTGATTTTTAATTTCACCTAATTACGAATCAAGCTTTACTCTTCGAAATTATTTTCAATATATTTTTCTGCTTGTACAGCTGCAATGGCCCCATCTGATACTGCAGTTACAACCTGTCTTAATGACTTGACCCGACAGTCCCCTGCTCCAAATACCCCTGGGACATTGGTCTTCATATTATCATCTGTCACGATGTAACCTGTACGATCCATGTCTAACATACCTTTAAACAAGTCGGTTTGGGGAATATATCCCACAAACATAAAAATACCAAATGTGCCATCTTCTTCATCTGCATGATGCTCTGTAATTTCCCCAGTTTTTAGGTTTTCAAATACAACTGATTCAACTAACCCATCACCTTTAATTTCTTTGATTGTTGTATTCCAAATAAAATCAATTTTAGGGTGCTTAAATGCTTTTTCTTGAATAGACTTAGCTGCCCTAAGTTCTTCTCTTCTATGAACAATGGTTACCTTACGGGCAAATTTTGTAATAAACATTGCTTCTTCAACCGCAGAGTCTCCTCCACCAATGACAAACACCTCAAAATCTGTGAAGAAATCGCCATCGCAGGTGGCACAATAAGATACCCCTTTACCTGTTAACTCTTTTTCTCCTGGTACACCTAAAAGTCTTGGACTGGCTCCTGGAGCTACAATAATAGACTTTGCATGATATGTATTCTTTTCTCCTACTAAAATCTTAATTTTTCCCTCTAACTTAACTTCTTTAATTGTGTCCTTTTCAATTTTTGCTCCAAATTCATTACATTGCTCAACCATTCTGGCAACTAATGCGGGACCTGTGGCATCTGTAATTGAACCAGGGTAGTTCGCCACTTCTTCAGTTGTGGCAATTTGGCCACCGGTCTTTTCTTTTTCTAGAATTAAAGTAGTCATTTTTCCTCTTGCTGCATAAAGCCCAGCTGATAGTCCCGCAGGACCCCCTCCAATAATTACAACATCATAAACATTTTCCATGTTTTCCACTCCTTAACTTCTTTTAATTTATTTAGTCCTTTTTGTCTTGCTTTTAGAACCAGTTAATTTAACATCATTAAAATTGTGTCATACTTTCAATGCCACTGTCAATCAATGAACAGTCTATCACTTGAAAATCTTGGAGTACTTTTTCACTCCAACGCGGAATCGTTTTCATATTAATCAATTTCTGTGCGGTTTCCATGCTTCCTTCTATGATTCTAACTGAGTTTAGTTCTACTGTTTCAGCCATTGTAGAGACTAAGACACTTTTATAGGGTGACTCATTAGGCTTAACGCTTCCTGATAATGGGTGGGTTAGTAGTTCATGTCCTCGATGAATATAATCCCGGACCTGTCTTAACACATCTAAGACGCTTCCTTCTTCAAACACCACTTGATAAATCTGACTATACTTTTCCTTTACTCTAGGATTATTGGTGACAATGATAGCCTTCAACTTTAACGTCCCCTCTCATACAATGTGACCTATGTATTTCCACTGTAATTTATTCTAATCATCTAGTATTACTCTTTAATTTATTGCCTTTCCAAAGATTGACTATACACGAAAATGGCAAAACAAAAACAGAGAAACTTATGTCAACAGCCCGTTGCCAAAAGTCATCTCTGTTTTTGTACCTGAGAGATTCTTCCTCAATGTATGAGGAGTTGCTCCTTCGGTGAAAAATCGCTTTCCAGAGTTCTGTCCAAATACGGTCCTTTTGCCTGAGATTTTCACTAGAAAAGGGCAATTTCTCTAGCTTCTTCCTTCGGCGTCCAATCATTACCTATGGTTTCTTAGGCCTTGATCGAATCTCTCCCACATTCTTCTTCCAGATTTCGATATTTTTTTTATTATCATTTATTATAGAAGTGCAGAATATCTATTTTTTTAATCATTTATCTTTTTCCTATTAGTAGTAACTATTGTTGCTATAGTATTACTGATTAGTAAACTTTACGAGTAGCTCTTCTCGTTAAAATTATATCAACTATATACTAGAATGTAAAGCATTTTTTGTCATTTGATAGTGAATTGATTGTCACGATAAATTCAAATTATTCTGCCTTAAATACAAAAAATCTCAACTACCTTCTATTTCACTTTTTTATAGTAAAAAATAGCTAATGTACCAGGACCAGCATGGGTTCCTACTGTACCACCAATCTCAGCTGTAAGTACTTCTTTTGGATTTAGTTCCGCTATTACTTTTGCCTTAAAAGTTTCCAGAATATCGGGTCTATTTGCATGGGCCAAAACCATGGTTTGCTCATGAAAATCTCCTCCTCTTTCTTTAGCTAACTCAATCATTTTTCCCATAACCCTTTTGCTTCCCCTTACCTTATCTAATGAATCCACTAGGCCCTCAGTTACGGTTAGAATTGGTTTTACACTTAAAATAGTTCCAATGGTTGCTTTCATCGGATTTAATCGTCCACCCATCTTTAAATATTCCAATGTATCCACTGTGAAAATATGATCTACTCGGTCCCTTAAGGCAAGGAGTGTTTCAACGATTTCTTTTCTTTCCTTTCCTGCCCCTACCATTTTGGCAGCTTCATAGACCAACAATCCTCCCCCCATACTTAATCCCATGGTATCAACGACATCAATCAACGGGCTGTCAATTTCATTTTTCGCAATGATGGCTGACTGATGGGTTCCGCTGGCTCTAGAAGATCCATTAATACAAATCACTTCATATCCCTCCTGAATTGCTTCGTTAAACATTTGTATAAATGTATTTGGTGACACTTGAGATGTTTTCGGTAATTCCTTTGCTTCTGATAGTTTTTCATAAAAGAGCTGGGGACTCAAGTCTACTCCATCCCGATACTCCCCACCCTCAAAATGAATCCTTAATGGTGCTATTTTAATATTATATGCTTTCATTATATTCTTTGGTATATCAAGCATACTATCTGCGATGATTTGAATTTTTTTCATAGCCAACCTCCTAATAGGGGTGCTTTTATTTTATTGTATAACTTATCTATATAATTTACAATATTTTCTTGTTGTACTATTTATAACCTAAATTCTTTAGTTCATAAAAATAAAAGCATCAAAGTTGTTTAACGCTCTCAACTTTGATGCTTTTTCGTAGCAATAACACTACCTCATATTTGAATATCCCCATTGTCGTAATACTTCATAGACCACAATTGAAACTGCATTGGATAGATTTAAAGAACGAGCCCGTTCGATGTCCACCATGGGAATTCGAATGCATGTCTCTTCATGGTCTTTTAATATTTCTTTAGGGATCCCTGCTGTTTCCTTTCCAAACATGATATATGTATCATCCTGAGGATACGCAACCTCACTGTGGTTTTTTTGCGCCTTTGTTGTGGCACAATAAACCTTTGGGTGCTTATTTTTCTCTAAAAAGTCTGCATAACGATCGTAGTAATTAAGATCTAACAGCTCCCAATAATCTAGCCCTGCTCTTTTTACCTGTTTTTCATCTATTGAAAAACCCATGGGACCAATTAAATGAAGAGTTGCTCCTGTAGCAACGCAGGTTCTAGCAATATTTCCTGTGTTTTGGGGAATTTCTGGTTCAAGTAATACAACATGTAAAGCCAATTCGACTGCCTCCCATTCTTCCAAACTTTTTCTCTACACCTTTACTTCACTAATTCAAATAAGGATAAACCATTATACCATAAAGGGAGACTTTATTTCGATATCTTGGTTTATCTAGTTACTACTTATTTTGAGACATTTTCACAGAGAATTAGAAACCTATGTTTTTAGAATCTTCCTACGATCACGTCTTCTTCATTAATGATACCTGCTTCCACCAATGCCCGTTGATACGAAGTGGATTCTCTTGACATTCGCGTTGTTGCACCGGAAATACCGTCGATAGAGTTCTGCACTGTACGTGTTGCACCTGATTCAACATCAACCCCAAAGATATTTTCTTCGTTGACTGCGCCGGCATAGCGTGGAATGGACCAATCTATTAAGGATGTCTTTTCTGTTGCATCCTGGCCTCTAAGAGATTCTTCAATGGCGCCATAATTACCATCCCATCCACCCATACCAAAATACCCATAGGCAACATTCATTGGTTGTGGTTCTTCGCCATCAAATTCAACTCCTAGGGCTTCAAGAAACGCTTGTGTGGAAGATGATTCGTTGACCCCTTGTAATATACCTACATCGTTCACCACATGAGACCATGGGTTAATGTTAAAAATGGTTTGATCTGATAGCGTCTCCCACTCATCGGGCTTCATGAGTCCTCCAGCTGAAGTTCTTATGGTTGGCACCACCTCAGAACTTCCGATTGTCAACTCACTTACTGGAATTTGAAAATCAAAATCTTGGGGAAACTTTTTATCAAATTGGTATCTTGTAATGGGATCTACCATTGCAACTGCAACGACTCCTGGCTCATCTACTGCAACAGCGTAGAAAGCCATCATGTCTGCAGTGTAAATAGTAAACATTGATTCTCCTGGTTCATAATCTTCACCAGGTACTGCCGGTTTAGGGTCTACTGAAAAGTCTACATCCACATAGGCATTTCCACTTTGCCGAGGGATCCAAAACCCTTCTTTTTGGACAAAAAAAACCATTTTTGCATTTTGAATCACGCCATTTTCATCGAGATCCAATATGGTTTCTACGAACTGTTCTGTGTCTTCAAAGGCAGTCCCAGTGACTTCTCCCTGCCATGAATACCCAACATATCTCCCTGCAAATGAAGTGTCCTCTCTCACTTCCCCTCTTTCCTCGCCTGCTTCTTCAGGTGCGCAGCCCGACGTCGCAAGGACTAGTGATAAAATCAGCACAAAAAACATCATATCCTTTACTCTTTTTCTCATTAAGCATGATCTCCTTCCTTAACTCTAATCGTTAATTGTTTACGCTTACGGTTTAGTTTAAAGTAGAAATATCAGTGTCTATAAACAAAAACGCCATAAGTATAATAGTCCTTATTATTTTTAAATAGGATCTTTTTTATACCAGGAGCTGTAAACATCATCTTCATTAGCAAAATTAGTTATGCATATTGAATCTATATAAAGCACAAAATATAACTGATAATAAAAAATAAGATCATTACAGGAGGTAACTATGAGCAAATTTTTTGGAATTTTTGGAAGTGATGACGACAAAATAGAAAAAGAAGAGGATAAAGCCCGAAACGTCGATGACAAATCGCTTCGTCTTCGTCGTGAAGAATTGGATATTTCTAAAAACCGCGTTCAAGTAGGCGAGGTGGAGCTTAGTAAAGAAATTGTTGAAGAACAAAAGATAGTTGATGTGCCTGTAAGTCATGAAGAAGTGATTATAGAAAGACATTCAATCAATAATGAATCCAGTGATTCTCCTATTACTGACGAAGAAACGATTCACATTCCCATCAGTGAGGACCAGGTTCAAGTAGATAAACACACTGTGATAACGGGAGAAATTGAAGCCCATAAGCGCCAAGTAGAAGATACAAGACATATAGAAGCAACGCTGAAAAAAGAAGATGCCCATGTCAATAAAGAGGGTAATGCTAAAATAAAAGATGAAGATGAAGAAAACGATAGGGGGTTCCATTAGACTTCGACGATATCAAGCGACAACTCCGGGAAGAAAAATTAGATATATGTACAAATAAGGTAAAAACTGGAGAGGTTCATATATATAAAGAGGTGATAACGGAGGAAAAAACAGTTACTGTTCCTGTTGTTAGAGAGGAGATTGTAATTGAAAAGCAGGTCTTCGATGGTAAAGAACAGAGCCAAGCTGACACAATCAGAATTCCCATCAGTGAAGAACACATTGAAATCACTAAACATCCTGTTATTTTAGAAAATGTGAGTATTGATAACAAACAGTTTCACGAGATGAAGCAAATTGAAACAACTCTAAAAAAAGAAAAACTGCATGTAAAAACCACTGGAGATGACAAATTCATCCATAACCAAACAGAAGATACACAGACTCCGTAGTCATACAATACACCCTCAAATAAGATAGAAATACCATCGAGTTTGAGGGTGTCAATAATTCTGTAGAGTGATCAGGATCATTTAAATTCGATGGTTCTTTTCTCCTTGTTGCTTTTCATAGCCAGTTCAATGATTTTAATTGTATTTCTTGCTTCTTCTGGCTTCACTATCAATTCTTCTTTTCCCATAATTGCCTTGTACACATTATGATAAAACCCTCTATAATCTCCATTTAAACTCTCTATCTTGCCTTTTATATGTAATCCATTTACATCAGTGTTGATGGTTCCCCAAATGCTTTCGGGCTCTGCTCCCCAATTCTCCATGGTCTTTGGGGTTTCACCTTTTTTAAGCATCTCTTCCTGTGTATCCATACCATATTTCAAAAATGATCCTTGATCTCCTAATACAATAAAGTGAGGCAATGCTTCCCTTACTAACATTCCCGATTTCAAAGTTACCTTCACTTGACCGTAATCTAAAACCAGTTCAAAATTATCATCACATTTAGCACATTTTCTCTGGACACGAATGTCTGCTCTGATTTCCTTGGGTAATCCAAACAAATATTGGGCTTGATCAATCAAATGACTTCCCAAATCATACAGCATCCCAGATCCTGGAAGTTGTTCTTCGCGCCATCCAGCTTTAATATAGTTTCTAAATCGATCAAAGTGAGCTTCGTATTCCACTATATTCCCCAATAGTCCATTCTCAATCACTTGTTTTATTGTTTGAAAATCACTATCCCATCTTCTATTTTGGTATACGGTTACTATTTTTTCTTGTTTCTTGGCCAACTCAATCAACTCATCAGCCTCTGCAGAGGTCACTGTAAAGGGCTTCTCTACAATCACGTGCTTATTAGCCAGCAACGCCTTTTGGGCTAATTTAAAATGGGATAGATTAGGAGTTGCCACAATGATCAAATCGATTGTGTCATCTGCCATCAATTCATCCACATCGGAAATGATCTGTACCTCAGGATAACTTTCTCGTGCTGCCTTCACTGTTGCTTCTCTACTACATACAATTTTGTTAAAATTGAACTCATCCATACTGGTTATCATCGGTCCATGAAAAACTCTTCCAGACATTCCAAATCCAATCATTCCTACATTTAATTTCTTCATATACTCTCCTCCCTCATCTTTTTAAATACCAGTAAATATTTTCCTTATGGTTTAAATAGAGTATAACACAAAAACGCCTATCATCAATGGTTCTAATGATAGGCGTTTTACAGAAATAATTGATTTTAAACTATCCTAATAAATGTACAAACAAACCACTTCTTAGCTTTGGTTCAAACCAAGTAGATTTTGGAGGCATTACCTGACCAATATCTGCGATGGCAAAAAGCTCATCCATTGATGGTGGATATAATGAAAAAGCAATCTTCATGTCATGCTTCACTCTTTTCTCAAGCTCTTTTAGACCTCTAATGCCACCCACAAAGTCAATTCGCTTATCGGTACGAGGGTCTTCTATTCCCAGTAGGGGATTCAGTAAATTTTTCTGAAGGATACTCACATCTAAACGCTCTGTATCGTCATCTTCATTAATGACTTCATTCTTCGCTGTCAGCTTATACCACTTATTTTCCAGGTACATCCCAAAGTCATGTCTTGCCTCAGGCTTATAGGGTCCTTCTCCCTGCCACTTCTGGACATGGAAGGCCTTAGCCACTTTTTCTAAAAATTCATCTGTTTCGAGACCATTTAAATCCTGTACCACTCGGTTATAGTCCATAATTAGCAGTTCATCATCTGGAAAGATCACTGTCATCATAAAGTTATAGGCTTCGTCTCCAGTGTAATCAGGGTTCGCTTCTCTTCTTTTTAATCCAACCTTTACAGCTGAAGCTGTTCTATGATGTCCATCTGCAATATAAAGATAAGGTACATCCTTAAAGAGCTTCTCCAGGGCATCTATTTTCTCTAAGTCATCTACCACCCACAGAATATGACCAATGTCATCCTCCGAAGTAAAATCATACACCGGCTCATTTCCATCAGTCCACGCTTTTATGATCTTATTAATTTCCTTTTGTGCTCGGTACGCAAAGAATACTGGTTCTGTATTGGCATTACAAAAATCGAAATTATTAATTCGATCAACTTCTTTAACAGGTCTAGTAAATTCATGCTTCTTGATTACATCATTTAAGTATTCATCAATAGATGCACATGCAACAAGTCCTGTTTGTCCTCTGCCATCCATGATTTGTCTATATATATAATATTTTGGTGCTTCATCTTGAATTAGAACACCCTGCTTCATCATATCCTTTAAATTTTCTGCAGCCTTCTGATAAACCACATCACCATAGGGACTGACATCGTCATCTAGATCAATTTCAGCTCGACTTACATGAAGAAAGCTCTGGGGATTTCCTTGGGCCATTTTCTTTGCCTCTTCTCTATTCATTACATCATAGGGAAGTGCTGCAACTTTATGGGCTACGGATGGATTGGGTCTTACTCCCTTAAAGGGCTTTACAATTGCCATTTAATCATCTCCTTGAAGAAAATTTACTTCGTCTATTTGTCTTATGTGTATTGCTAAGCATATGCATTTTAAATCTTAAAAAATTCTTTAATTATCTGAACAATTTCTTTGCCAACTCCTTCTTGGGCTTCTGCCGTTGAAGCACCAATATGAGGGCTAAGTGATATTTTTTCATGCAGGTAAATTGCTTCATTCTTCACTGGTTCCTCTTCAAATACATCTAGAGCTGCAGCTGCCACCTTCCCACTGTCTAGTGCTTCTAGCAAGGATGCTTCACAAATGACACCACCTCTGGCACAATTGAGTACATATACACCATCCTTCATCATATCAAATTCTTTTTTAGCTATGACTGCTCCCGCTTCCTGAGAATGAGGCACATGTAGGGAAATAAAGTCTGCTGATTGAATGAGATCTTCTTTTGATAAATATTTAAATTCATCGAAGCCCTGTACCTTTCCAGATCTTGTATTATATACAACCTTCATTCCTAGGGCTGCAGCTCTTTGAGCAATTATTTTAGCAATTCGACCAAAGCCTATTAATCCTAAGGTTTTTCCTTCAATCTCAACTCCTCTATACTCTTTTTTCAACCATTTTCCTTGACGCATGGTGACATTAGATTGTTGTAGCTTTCGTGCAATCATTAACATATGAGCGATTGTAAGCTCAGCTACAGATACTTTACTGGCATCAGGGGTATTTCTAACAGTTATCCCATTTTTCATTGCATAGGCACCATCTATATTATCTAGACCCACGCCAGCTCGAATAATCAGCCTGAGCTTTCCTGTTTCCAGGGCCTCATCAATTATTTCCTGAGTCACCTTTGTGGCAGAGCGAACAATAATACCATCATATTCTTTTATTTGCTTCTTCAATTCATCAGCGGGATAATTTTCGACGGTTAATTCTATTCCCATTGCACTAATTGCATCTAATGACTTTTGATCTATTTTATCATTTACTAATATTCTAGGCATGATAACACCTCCATTATTCTTTCATGATTTCATCAATTATTGTTAATAATTCTTTGATTTCATCTAATGTTGTATCTGCCATATGGGCAATTCGGAAGGTTTTATCCTTTAAATCACCATAACCATTTGAAATCGCATATCCCTTTTCACCTAATTTACCATTTAAATCCTTAATGCTGATTTCCTTGGTATTCTTTATTGTGGTCAGGGTGTTAGAAGCATATTTTTCCTCTGGTAATAACGCAAAATTTTCCGCAGCCCATTCCCTAACATATTTTGCCATTTCCAAATGTCTAGCAAATCGTTTGTCTAGACCTTCGTCTAAAATTTTTGTTAATTGATAATCTAAGGCATACATATGAGAAATAGATGGAGTGGAGGGATATTGATAATCCTTTTTTTGAATATAGTCATATAGTTCTACGAGATCAAAATACAAGCCTCTGTTTTCCACTTTCCGAGCAGCATCTAATGCCTTTTGTGAGAAAGAACAAACCGCTAATCCTGGAGGGAGTCCCAGACACTTTTGTGTTGATGCGATGCAAATATCCACACCTAATTCATCTACGGGAATTTTTGTTCCCGCCAAGGAACTTACTGTATCAAGGCAAAAAATCACATCTGGATACCTTTTGATCACTTCAGCGATCTCTGCCACAGGGTTCATGACCCCTGTAGAGGTTTCATTATGGGTTATTGTAATTAAATCATATTTTCCTGTTGATAGCGCTGCTTCTACCATTTCTGGTGTGGTGGGTTGCCCCATCTCAGAAGAAAATTTATCTGCAGGAACGCCATTGGCCTTAGCCATTTTAAACCAACGATCACCAAATGCCCCCACAGAAAAAACTGCAGCTCTTTTTTGAGTGCAAGATCGAATGGCACCTTCCATTAATCCACTACCTGAGGAAGTAGATAACAATATTTCATTTTTTGTGTACATCAGTTGACGCATTTTATCAGAAACACTTCGCTGCAATACAGAAGCATCCTTGCTTCGATGACCAATCATTTGTGTCCCCATTTTTTCTAATACATCTTCAGAAACAGTAACGGGACCTGGAATAAATAATTTTTTAAGCATCAAAAAACCTCCTTATAATTTAACACTTTTCGTTCATTATACAGAATATTTCAATCAATTCAAAGCTTTATTAGTTGTCGGCACAAAAGATTTCGCTAACTTAACCTTACCCAAAATATCCAAAACTAAAATGTTTTTTGCTTTTTATTTTCCTTTCTTGCCTTTATACGCATATTTGTGATAATATAGGATAAAAATAATAGACAATGAATAATCAAACGATGAAAGAACTCAGTAGTCCCCATGGTTACAATTTAGAGAGCAATCCGGTTGGTGAAAGGTTTGCAGCACATGGCAGGATGAATTACACTCTGGAGTTTCGAAGTGAAAGCTTCGACGGTTACCAGCCGTTATTGGTTTAAGACATTGTGTTTTGAGCCCCACATAGACATGATGTAAATTAAGGTGGTACCACGGGTCCTCTCGTCCTTAGCTCTAGGATAAGAAGGGTCCTTTTTTATATGGTAGGAAAGTTCTGATTACTGATTAGGGAGGTTATCACATGTCAAATGTATTTGATATCTTAAAGGAAAGAGGCTTTATTGCACAAGCCACACATGAAGATGAAATTCAACAGCTTCTGGGGAAGGAACCGATTACCTTCTATGTGGGATTTGACCCCACAGCCGATAGTCTACACGTAGGTCATTTTTTACAGCTTATGGTCATGTCTCATATGCAAAAGGCTGGTCACATACCTATCTTTTTAGCCGGTGGCGGTACTGCCATGATCGGAGATCCCTCAGGCAAAACAGATATGCGTAAAATGATGACTCCAGAAACCATTCAGCATAATGTTGACTGCTTCATGGAGCAAACCAAACGATTTTTAGATTTTAGTGAAAACAAAGGAATAACCGTTAACAATGCAGATTGGCTGATGAGTTTAAATTACATTCCATTTATCCGAGAGATCGGAAAGCATTTTTCTGTCAATCGTATGCTTACGGCTGAATGCTTTAAAAGTCGTATGGAGAAGGGACTTTCCTTTTTAGAGTTTAACTACATGATCATGCAATCCTATGATTTCCTAGAACTCTTCAGAAGACACAATTGTCGTCTTCAGCTAGGTGGAGATGACCAGTGGTCTAATATCATTGCTGGAACGGATTTAATCCGCCGTGTCGAGGGAGAATCAGCCTATGGTATGACCTTCACACTGCTCACCACCAGCGAAGGAAAGAAAATGGGTAAAACTGAATCCGGTGCGATTTGGTTAGATCCCAATAAAACCTCTCCCTTTGATTTTTACCAGTACTGGCGTAATGTAGGCGATGCAGATGTTCGAAAGTGCCTATGTCTACTGACATTTCTATCTATGGAAGAAATCAATCGACTGGCTACTTTAGAAGGATCTGAGATCAATCAAGCCAAGGAAACATTAGCCTTTGAAGTCACTTCTTTAGTTCATGGAGAAGAGGAGGCTCGCAGGGCCCAAGAGGCTGCTAGAGCCTTGTTTAGCAAGGGTGCCTTAGGAGGTTCTTTTCCCTCTACGGAACTACCAAAATCCGAGTTTATTGATGGCATTGATGTCTTAACCCTACTTACAAAACTCCAACTGGCTTCATCTCGCGGTGAAGGTCGACGCCTGGTACAACAGGGTGGCATTTCGATAAATGATGAAAAAATAGTAGAAATTGAAGCAGTCATCAACCAAAGCAGTTTTTTAGAAGATGACACCCTCATGATTAAAAAAGGAAAAAAAGTGTATCATCAAGTTAGACTAGTATAACATTTTATCTGTACAATCATCTTTTTTTACAGACATAACTAACGAATAATCCACTAGCCTATCTACTAGTGGATTATTTCTTTATTTTTTATCATAAAAACTTTTATATTTCTTTGATCTTTAGTAATATAGAGTATAAAGCAAAACATTTTATAGGGGTGAAAAAATGAATCTGATTAAAATTATCACAGACAGTACCAGTGACTTACCATTAAGTCTCCTTGAAAAAGAGAAAATTCCGGTCATCCCTTTATATATCAGTTTTGATGACCATACATACAGGGATGGTATTGACATGACACCCGCAGTGTTATATGACAAGGTTAAGGCCACCAAGGCACTTCCTAAAACCGCTGCCCCCTCACCCGTAGACTTTCGTAATGTATTTGAATCTTATATTGATCAAGGAATGGATATTCTCTACATAGGGCTTTCTTCTAAGCTTTCATCAACCATTCAAAATGCACGAATTGCTGCCTCTGAATTCCCGGAGGGTCGAATAGAAGTGATTGATTCCCTTAATTTATCTGCTGGGATCGGCTTATTGGTGATAGAAGCCTTGGATCTTGTTAAAACAGAAAAGCCTCTTCATGAAGTTGCCACTGAAATCCGTCATTTGATCCCTAAGGTGACCACTTATTTTGCTGTTGATTCTCTAGATTATCTTCACAAGGGTGGCCGATGCTCTGCTGCTTCAAATTTTTTCGGTAGTATCTTAAAGATTAGACCGATACTTAAGGTAGATGGTGGTAAGATCTTGTTAGATCAAAAAGTTCGTGGCAAAAGAGAGCGTCTTATCAAAGCCATGCTAGATAGGATTTATGCAGACCAAGAGAAGTTAAATCCTAAAAGGGTGATCATTAATCACTCTTTCTGCCCAAAAGATGCTGGGTATTTAAAGAGTGAACTTGAGAAGACCCTTGACATTGAGGAAATTCTGATGACAACTGCCGGTTGTGTTATATCTAGCCATTGTGGACCAGGCACCTTTTCCATTGTTTATTCTCTTAAGTAGTCTTACTTGCCTTGATTACCATGAATATCTTTAATTTGATTGTTTTTATCTAAGACAATTTCTTGACCATATGCGGCCTTAGAAAAGTGCTTTTCAGCCTCTTCTAGGGTCATTCCTTTTATTGTCATGTTTTTAGGGTCTGCCTCTCCTACTTTAGCATGATGAAGGGCATATAGATACTGTACGGCTTGGGGCAAAAAACCCAAGAGCCTGGCCCCTACTGCGTCGGCAGCGATGGCATCCGTAGCAGCGATTACCAATCCTTTGGTATCAACAGCTTTACCATCGGATGGCCCTGTTCCAATCATGGCTTTATCCACACTAATAATAGCAATATCAATGGGTATTTTTTTTGCCATGGCTACAATAAAACCATGTAAATCCTCATGAATCCCTAGCTGTTTTTTAGGAAAACCATGAATCTCTGCCGGCGGCCAACTTAAAGCCATGTTTTTAATACTGGCACTGATTGTAGCCTCTTCATGTTGTTTTAATTGGGTAAAGCTTATGAGTACATCGATTCTTGTAATCAGTTCATTGATTTTTGTTTTAGGAATCAGATCATGCTCTAATGGAATTTCCACATAGGGGCCATAATTCAAGTCTACAAATGTCACTCCTTCTTCAGCGATCACTTTGTCATAACCGATCTCTTTAAAAACCTTTACTGTATCGTCCCCTCCAGACCCAGTTGCAATAATCACTTCTTTAGCTTCTTTCCCCTTGATAAATTGAATCAATTCCCTTAGGGTTTCTGGCCCAACAACTGTCCCTGTGTAGGTTGGATTGGCTTTTACCCAGTTTGGTGTAATCACAACGCGATCACCTTTCCGAATCAGTTGATCTATGGGAAGAAGTTTAAGTGCCTCTACTATGGATTGCTGTTCTTCACGATTAGTCGTAATGCTGACAATGGGTTCCTTTACTCTTTTAACACGCAATTTCATTCCTCCATATTCCTTACTATTTTAACCTTATTATTTGTTTAAATTTTATTTTTAAACATCCTGTAGCTAGCTTGATAAAATTAATAAGGAAATGAGTTACTCCTTAAGAGGTTACAAAAATGCCCCTAGTCAATAGACTGGGGACATTTTTTTAGTTATAGATCCTTCGACTTCGTTTCACTCCACTCAGGATGACAAATTCTGGCTTACATTAACGCTAATGACTAGTTATTTAAATATATATTTAATATTTGTGCCATTTCCCCACGTTTAATGATCTCTCGAGGGGCTAATGTGCCATCGGGATTACCTGATGTGAATCCTAGTTCTACTGCTGCTGCTAATTCTTCATAAGCCCAGTCACTAATGACACCATAATCACTAAACTCATTCAATGCTTCTACATTATACTCATGGGCCAAATTTAGCGCTCTAATCAAGAAGACAAAGGCTTGCTCTCGATTAATTTTCTCGCTTGTTCCAAAAAGTGACTGGCTTATACCACTTGTGATTTGTAAATTGTATGCTGCTTCTACATAAGGTGCTAAAGCCTCATCTACATCTGTAAATCTGTAGTTCTCTAGTTCTTCTATTTCAGGTAGGTCTATTTCTAATGTTCTCACTAATGCTTCAACAAACTCTCCTCGAGTAACCTGCTCTTCTAAGTTAATACTATGTGAGTTCCATGATCTTTCATGGGCAGGAACATCAATAATTCCTTTATTGATTAAATTCACTGCATCCTGTCTAGCCCGATGACTCAAGTCTGCTCCAATAATCTCCCAGTTGTTGTCAACCTCTGGATCAATGGTCTCCATCTCACTAATATAATCAAAGATATAGCTTCTTAATGATTTGGGGTCAGAAATAAAATAAGCATCGTTACTGATGATTCCACTATCTAATAAACCATTGTATCTATAATTGTTAATGGCCAGGTTAAATGTATCATCATCCATGACTGATTCGCCATTAAAAGTTAAATCAACAATTCTGTCGCCAGGTTCTTGTGAAATGTCAACCTTGTAGTCTACGCCTTGGAACATATCATAATTATATCCACGAATGTCAGGATTAAAGCTAATGGTAATGTCTCCCGGCTTATATGTATTGTAATAACTAGCTGACCATTCCATATAGTTTTTTAATTCAGCACCTGTTACTTCAACACCGTACAATGTATTTGGGTATTTATAGATTCCAAATATATCACCATAGGCCACAGGTCCCTCTTTGATATTTGACTCACTGGCAAACAATGCGGCTGCAGCTATGTCTGCATCCGGAACAAAGTGTAGTTGAACATTATTGATTAAGTCAATGACTGCTGAATCCATCAATTGAGCTGATGGCATACTCATATCTTTAATTTCATATTCAGGAACAAAGCTTGCTGTTGCTACTGTTGCTGGTTTACTAATAAATTCTAAAGTTGTTTCTTGAGCTGGTCTCAGGGCTTCTGCTAGCTCTGCATCTACTTCATATGCTTCAGCACTAATAATTTCTGTTTCCTGTGCCACAACAATCCATTGATCTCCTTGCTTTTCAAGGGTAATATCTACTCTAGCAATTTCTCTTGCTGCATTTGTTGGGCCTACCACAGGCACACCATTAACTTTAAGGTCCTTGGTGTCATGATCATGTCCTACAATAAAGGCAGCTAGTTGTGGAATTCTTTCAGCAACTAATTTGGCCATTGAACCTTCATTATCATGTCTTCCTTCTAAACCAGAATGGGCTGTCGCAATGACAATATCTACGCCTTCATCTTCCATTAGTTTTTGATAAACCTTTTCAGCTTCTTTATGCATGGCTCTAAAATCCAAAGAGGTAACCCTTGGTCCATCCCATCTTGGAATATTGGGTGTTGTCAATCCAATAATTCCTACTTTGATTCCAGCTACTTCTTTAATTGTATAAGGTGTTACAAAGTAACTGCCATCTTCTTTATTGAAGATGTTAGCTGATAACATTGGAAAATCTGCTTCTTTCTCAATTTTTTGGATTAAATCTAAGCCAAAATTAAATTCATGATTTCCTAGAGTCATAGAGTCATAACCCATTAGGTTCATGGCTTCAATAATGGGATGTGGTTCATCGATTAAAATGGTATTGTATAAATCGTCTGTCAGCAATGATCCCTGAATGGTATCTCCATTGTCTACTAATATTGTGTTTGGATTCTCTTTTCGAACTTCTTTAATGATTGTTGCAAGTTTAACCATTCCACCACGATTATCTTCTCTGCTGTCTTCATAGTTCCAATTATAAAGGGCTCCATGAATGTCACTGGTTGCCAGTACAGTGATTGTCACCTGTTCTGCAGCATGTACGACATTGAATGGTACCATCAAACCAATAATTAGTGCAAATACTAATAAAAAACTCCCAATCCTTTTAAAATCTTTTCTCATACTTATCCCCCTAGAGAATTACTCATTTTTAGTAGAAAATCATACTAATAATGGTATTTATACTCTTCTACAAGAAAATGTTTTTACCTTCCTTATATTTAAAAACATACCAATAATTACCTGACAGTGATTATTATCAGATGGGGATTATCACAATTAGAGAATTTAAAGCGTAATCAATTAAGATTACGCTTTATTGGCAGAAATTTTTAGTTATCAATCAAAACATTATTGTACTGGTATTCTAAGCTCTTGTCCTGGGAAGATTAAATCTGCATTTCTAATTTCATTTAATACTTGTAGCTCTTCCCAATTCATATTGTATTCCACTGCGATTCTAGATAACCAGTCATTTGGTTGAACGATATAAATGATATATTGAACTTCCGCTACTGGTTCTTCTACCACCGGTACTTCTACTATTGGTTCCTCTACTACTGGTTCTTCAACAACTGGTTCCTCTATTACTGGCTCTTCTACTATTTCTAACGCTACTCCATTAATCCTACCTTCCACCTGTGGTGCTACCACTTGCTTTTCTTGAATATATTCCATTACAGCTTCGTCCATTGACATATAATCTGTTATCGTTAGCGCTTCAACGAACATCGTATATCCATCTCCGCCAGCAGCTAAGAAATCATTTGTAGCCATCAAATAATCTCTTTCTAAATCTAATGGTTCTCCTTGAATCATAATGTCGATCACTCTCTCACCTTCTGGTTGATTCGGATCGATTGTATAACTCATCCCAGCTACATGAAGTATGGCACCCGACGGCTCTGGATATCCTTTTGAGCCGATTTCCAATGCTTCCTTCACTGCAGAACCTTTGATTTCCTTTGTTACCACTACATTTCCAAAAGGTAATACTGTGATTACATCGCCTCTAGTAATCTTACCTTCAGCAATAGAAGCTCGTATTCCACCTCCGTTTGTCACTACAAAATCAGCACCAGTTGCATCTTGCATGGCATCGGTAATTAAGTTTCCTAAGTTTGTTTCTCCTGCTCTAGCAGTTTCTCTTTCACCCTCTAGATGTACAGTCGTCGTACCCAAAACTTCTGAGAGTATTAATTTTTGTTCTTCAATAATCGTATCTACCACTTCTTTAACAGTAGGATCTTGCTCTAGTTCCATTGCTTCTTCTTTTAAAATAACACTTGCAGTAATACTATCCACCTGACCGTCCTTCATGGTAATTTCTACTACGCCAAGATTCTTTCCGTACTCCTCAGCACTTACGATTAATGTATTTCCTACCAATAATCCTTCTTCAAACAAGGAATGACTATGTCCATCTACAATTAAATGTATTCCTTCTACTTCCTCAGCAACAGCAGAGCTTCGCTCTTCATATTTTGTACTTTCATCTGTTCCTAAATGAGCCAAGGCTATAATCACATCAACTTCATCCTGTAATTCTTCTACCATTTCTTTAGCTGCTTCTACAGGATTTACAAAGGTTAGTCCTACTGTTCCTGCAGGGTGACTTTTGAATAGTGTTTCTGGGCTAGTTAAACCAAAAATACCTACCTTTACACCATTTAATTCTTTAATTATATAAGGTGTTAATAAATATGACCCATCTTCCTTTTTAATATTGGCTGATAGCACTGGAAAGTTTGCCATTTCATCCAGTTCTAACAGTCTTTCTTGCCCATAATTAAACTCATGATTTCCTGCAACCATCACATCATACTCTACTTCATTCATGATACGGACGATACTTTCTCCTCTTTCTAAGGTGGCGATAGGCATTCCATGAAAAGTATCTCCCGCATCCAATAATAGGACATGCTCATTCTCACTTCTAAATTGATTCACTAGGGTTGCAATTCTGTCAAATCCCATCCCATCAAATCTGTCTTCCACCACTCTACCATGGATATCATTGGTGTGTAAAATCATGATCTTTGTTTCTTCTCCCACATTTTCCACAGCAAAAATGGCTCCTACAGTAGAAAATACCATTGCTACTACCAAAAAGCATACAAACAGTTTTCTTTTAAATAACATTTTCCAACCTCCTTATTTAGATAAAAAATTATCTCTTATAATTTATATAAAATATAATACTAAGAGACATTACTTAACTATACTTCTATATTTTTCCTCAATTTCCTTTTTTATATCGAATAAACTTGTACTTTTTCTATATTTTCTGAATTGTTTTTTTCATACTGTTTCTCATTACAAAGTCATTCTTATTATCATTTTAACATCTTACAACTTAGCCAGCCATTTCATCAGCAATGGGCGATGGATGTCTACAGCCTTTACTGGGCATAGTTCTTGACAGCAAAAACATCGTATACACCCGTGTAGATCTACAATAGGTTTTTTGTTTATCATTTTGATTACTTCAGGTGGACAGCTATTTGCGCAATCACGACAGCCTATACATCTATCATGAATAAATACAGGTCTAGGCTGTAAAGCTCCATTTAAAATATCTCTTAAGAATTTAGGTAGCTTTCCCTCTAATAAATCCAGACTCCTTATTTCTGGCACAATAAAATCATCTATCATAAACTTATCTATATTTTCTCCCTTTAATTCTATATCCTCTAATGTCCCTCTGCATAAACCTCTTTCTACACATCTTTCAATTGTCGGTACCTTCACAGGTATTAAGCCTATGATGGATGTTGCGACTACGTCTAAATGATATGGACTTGTAGATGCAATAACAGCCCCAATTTGTCTAGGGTCTCCAGCACTGGGTCCATCTCCCTCCATCCCAATAATACCATCCATAAAGGATAACACAGGCTTAGAAGCAACACATATATCAACTAATGCATTAGAAAAATCTACATTGCCAGGCATTCTCACATGATACTCTGCCTTTTCTAGCCCCGCCACGATCCCAAACATATTTTTAACTGCACCGGTAAACATCATCATACCATGGGTCTTTAGTTTGGAAACGGATATCACTTTATCTACCTCCTGCAAGACTTCAATGGCAGTTATTTTTTTCAAGAGCAATCCCTCTTCATTTTTAATCTCTACCACATTTGTATTGTAGTTCAGTTGAGCTCCTACTTCATTTGCGATTTCTTCAATCCCACATGCCCTATAGACACCCTTTAGCAGATTTATATTATAGGGCCCACCTGGGCTATCACCAATAATGACTTCCGCTCCATAATTTATCAGTATTTCTGCCAAGGCTTTTGTGAACATTGGATGTGTCGTTGTGGCATCCTCTGGTTTTTTCTTCATTAATAGATTTAGTTTTAGTAGTACCCGATCTCCCTTATTGATAAATTTGCTGATCTCACCTAAGTTTTCAAAAGACTTTACCACAGATTGTTTTACTAAATCATAGTCATAGTCTTTACATTCAATCAATGATACAATTTCCTTTTTCAATTTCCCCACAACCTTCCTAGATCAGTGTATCTAAAGCAATATATATTTTTTTATTCCCTTTGCTACCCCGCTTTCGTCATTGCTGGCTGTAATATAATCAGCCCGTTCCTTGACAAATTCTTCTCCATTTTCCATGGCCACAAAGGTTCTTACAGATTCTTTCATGGATAGGTCGTTATAGTTGTCCCCAAAGGCAATCCGTTTTTCTTGGGTAATTTGAAGTATCTCAGCTAATCTTTTGATGGCCTTCCCTTTTGAAACACCTTTATTCATTACCTCTAAATTGTTGTACCAGGATTTATCCGTTTCTAATGTTTTCATTTCATCAAGGGCTTCTTTTATTTCCTTCAATTTTTTCGGGTCCTCATCCATAATCACAAACTTTAGTACTTCGATGGCATTGTTTGTTAGAAATTCGACAGCATTCGTCATTTTTTCCATATGAATTCGATCACTTTCATTTTGCCTCTCGTTCCAGTCATGATACTTTAGAGAGCTAAAACCAAGCTCCTCTATATAAAATTGTTCTTGGTTATAAAAGTGAAAGTAGACCCCCTTCTCTTTACAAAGCTTTGCAATGGCAATGGCATCCTCAAGTCTAATGGGATTACTATAAACCACCTCATTGGTTTGATGATCTCGTATGAGGGCACCGTTACAAGCAATGATAGGTGCTGTGATACCTAGCATCCTGGCATAAAACCTTGCAGAGGTAAAAATCCTTCCAGTGGCAATGGCGACAGTCATTCCCATATCCTTAACATTTTGTAAAGCCTTCTTATTTTCTTCTGATACTTCTTTGTCACTATTTAATAACGTTCCATCCATATCCAAAATAATTAATTGATAACCCATAGATTCACTCCTTAATTTTCAATTTTTTCCAAATTACAATTGACAAAATATTAACATTAATTTATAATATAAAGTATATAGTTCGAAATCGTTTGTAATAGTTTTTTCATTTTAAAGGTGGTGGTAAAATGGAGGTATTAGTAAAAACATTAAAGTCAAAGGGTTGCAAAATTACACCGCAAAGATTAGCTGTCTTTCAAGCATTAAAAAAACGCAAGGATCATCCCAATGCAGAAAGCATTTATAAGGACTTAGAAGCAGCCTATCCTACCATGAGTTTGGCAACTATTTATAAATCATTAGAACTTTTTATTGATTTAGGCCTAATTCAAGTCATCAATGTAGGAGAAAACAGCTTTCGTTATGATGGAAATAACGAAGTCCATTCACATTTGATTTGCTCACAATGCGCAAGGGTGGAGGATCTAGACAATTCAATCTTTCAAAACTCAATTCCTTCGGTTCAGGAAATATCAAATTACAAAGTAGAAAAACAACAGTTTTGCTTTTATGGACATTGTCCTACTTGTCAATAAACACCTGAACATACAGGTGTTTTTTTTATACAATAGGAAATTTCTGCTTTCCTATTGTATAAAAAAGAGGGGTTGTAGGGGATGGAATCCCCTGCCCGTCTTCAGGAAGGTGCTCAGACAGCTTGGCTGTCGTCGAAGGAAACCTAGGGTCTCCTATAAGCAGGCAACCAATTTAGCTTGCTAAATTGTGTTGATCGCTTAGTTGTTTCATCTAGCGAGAGCGTCGAAGACGCTCTTTTTATACAATTTAGGATAAAATTTCACTTAAGACTTGTATAAACTTTTCATTTGATTGTTCATCTTTAATGGCTATCCTAAAAAACTGTTCCCCTAATCCTTGAAAGTTAGAACAATCCCGTATCATAATATATCGCTCCAATAGCTTTTCTTTTAATTCATCTATGCTTAGACTGGAATCCATTAATTTAATTAAAACGAAGTTAGCAGTAGATGGGTATACCTTCATTCCTTTGATTTCCTTTAGTTTTACCATAAAGCGGGGTTTTTCATGCTTGAGCCAGCTTTTTGTTTTTTCTACATAGACTTTATCATTTAAAAGCACTTCCCCAAAAAAACTTGCAAAGGTATTGACACTCCAAGGGATCATTGTATCTGTCATTTGTTCTTGTACCCCTTTGTCTCCGCATACACCAAAGCCTAGTCTAATACCAGGCATTCCAAAATACTTTGTAAAGGCTCTGATTACAATTAACTCCTTATATTGTTCTACCCATTTGAGTACACTGGATCTTTCGTTTTCTCCAACAAAATCAATGAAAGCCTCATCTATCATTACTTTTATTTTTTTATCCTCGCAATGTGTGACCACACGCTTCAGATCTTCTTTTGAAATTAAATTTCCCGTTGGATTATTAGGATTGCATAATATAATTAAATCAATAGAATCTGTCAAGGATTCTAGCAGGCTTTCGATATTGATCTGGAAGGAGTTCTCTTCCCTTAAATAGTATCTAATGACATCACAATCAAAAGCCTTCAATGCCCGTTCATATTCGCCGAATGTCGGTGCCAAAATCAATGCCCTTTGGGGCTTTAATACTCGAATAAAATCAAAAATCAGCTGTGCTGCACCATTCCCTACAAGTACATCTTCTTTTTGTATACCATAATAATGACCTATGGCAAATCGCAAATGATGATAATCGATATCTGGATAATGACATAGATCATTATATTTTTCCTGAATTATCTTTTGAAATGATTCAGGTACACCCATGGGATTAATATTCGCGCTATAATCCAAAATTTTTCCTGCCCCAATGGATTTTTCTCTTTCTACCTGAACAATATTTCCACCATGTCTCATTGCCCTACCCCCTCAATCCAATGGATAATATACTAAAAAATACCACTGCCACCGTTGAAGCGGCGTACATCATATGAATCGTATGTAAAATATGTTTTTGATTTAGTTTTTCAACTTCTTGACCAAGGGTTGGTTTCTCAACCAGTTTCCCAAAGTAGTAACTCATCCCGCCCAGTTGTATTCCTAATACACCTGCCATGGCAGCTTCGGGATATCCCGCATTAGGGCTACTGTGTTTATTTCCGTCCTGGAGGGCAGTTTGCACTCCTCTTTTAAAATCCTTCCCCATTGGTAGTGCAGCCATGGAAATAAACATTACCGCAAGTCTAGCTGGTACATAATTCGCAACATCATCTACTCTAGCAGCTACTTTGCCAAAGTACTCATATTTTTCATTTCGGTATCCAATCATTGAGTCCAGGGTATTCACAGCTTTATAAGCCATTGCAAGAGGAACCCCTCCTATGAAAAGATAAAACATCGGTGCCACAATGCCATCGGAAATATTTTCTGCAATGGTTTCCACAGCGCCACGGGCAATTTCTATTTCCTCTAATTCATCGGTTTGCCTACTGACAAGATAAGATAAATTTCTTCGTGCTAATGATAAGTTACCCTCTTTTAGGGCCTGATAAACCTTCCTTGTTTCCACATCTAGACTCTTTGTTGCCAATACCGTATATGCTAGAAAAATAGAAACACTGCCCCCTATGATTGGATGTATACGGTAGCCTATGTAAATAAGCCTACTGGTAAGTATATAACTCAATGCAATCACGATGAAAGCCACAAAAGCCCCAGCAATGAGCTGCGAGGCTTTTTTATTCTTCTTATTTAGACATTGTTTCTCAAGAAAGAGAATCAGCTTGCCCATAAGCCGTACTGGATGAGGGAACCATTGTGGATCTCCTATTATTAAATCGATGATAAAGGCACTCATTAATATCATTATGCTTCACCCTCCAGAATTTTGTAAATATATTTCATATCTATATTTTCTCGAACTACCTTTGCAAGGCGACTGTATTCCCTGTCCTTCAGTTCCTCTAAGGAACAATTTCTTTGTTGAATAGTTGGCAGTCCTTTTTTCATTAATAATCCGTTGATGATCTTTTCAACTAAGGAAATTTCGTCAAAAATCCCATGTAGATAGGTGCCAAATACTGTTCCAGCTTCATTAATGGCGCCATCGAAGTCATCCACAGGCTTGCTAAGTCTTTCTTCAATTTTCACAAAGGGTTTAATGGTTGCCCCTCGAAGAGTTCTTCCCATATGAATCTCATATCCCTTGACTTCAATCCCACCACATTCAATTTCCTCTAGTAGCTTGTGATCTAATATTTTTCCTGACACCTGTGTTGTCACCTTTTCACTTTCAAAATTTGTCTCCACATCCAGTAATCCTAATCCTTGTATCTCTCCTTCAGGACTCTCTACATGATTGGGATCTAAAATGCGATTACCCAGCATTTGATAGCCCCCACAAATGCCACAAATCATTGTCCCCGTTTTATGGACTTCAATGATTTCTGCTGCTAAACCTACCTCCTGCAAATATTTCAAATCGCCAATTGTATTTTTCGAGCCAGGGATAATAATCATATCAGGTCTTCCTATGCTTTGGTTTCGTCCAATATAGTTGACATTAACTCCTTCCATCTGCTCTAGAAGATGAAAATCTGTAAAATTGGAAATATGGGGTAGTCTGATAATCGCAATAGAAATATCTGATTCTTGGTGGTTTTTTTGCTGCAATCGGTCACTCAGACTATCCTCATCCTCTATATCAAATCTTTCATAGGGGATCACCCCAATGACAGGAATATTGATTAATTCTTCTAGCATTTTTAATCCTGGTTCAAGTATTTTTAGATCTCCTCTAAATTTATTAATCAGAATACCCTTTACGCGACTTCTTTCGGATTCCTCCAAGAGCATAATGGTCCCATATAGAGAAGCAAAAACACCGCCTCTATCAATGTCTCCCACCAATATCACAGGGCTATCAGCAATTTCTGCCATCCCCATATTGACGATGTCTTGATCTCTTAAATTAATCTCTGCAGGACTGCCTGCCCCTTCTATGACCACAATGTCATTGGATGTCTCCAAATCCAGATAAATATCCCGAAGCATAGACTTTAGCTGGGGCTTAAACTGGTGATATTCCTGAGCTGTCATATTTCCGTGGACTGCTCCCTGAATAATGACTTGGGCATGGCTATCCGCTGTGGGCTTTAATAAAATAGGGTTCATTTTCACCTGGGGCTTGATCCTTGCTGCTTCTGCTTGAAAAACTTGGGCACGTCCCATTTCCAGGCCTTCTTCTGTCACGAAGGAGTTTAATGCCATGTTTTGAGATTTAAAAGGCACCACTCGATAACCATCCTCATTAAATATTCGACAAAGGGCTGCTGTCAGTAGGCTCTTTCCTACAGAAGAAGCTGTCCCTTGTACCATAATTGATTTTCCCAAACTTCATCCCTCCAATACATCTAATAAAGCTTCTATGCTCTCTACTTTGATTAATCCTTCATTCATAAATTGACCTAGTATTTCTGTTGCTTCTCCACCAGTATAATCTAATCTTTTTCCTTGAAAGGGTTGGACATAAAGATATACTGGCTTCTTCTGATTTAGCTGTTCTTTAATAATCTCTAAGTTTTTCAGATTTCCATTTCCAATGGGAGCCCCACATAAAATCACCAGATCTGCATCCTGGGCCTGCTGATGGCCTCTTTGGAGGACTTCATCACTAATGGGACTAAATGGTTCTTCCTCAGCCATTTCTATAGACAGTAGCTTCCCTAACTCCCAATCGCTATCTCCAACATTTAAGACACCGGCTGTCACTTGATATCCCTGGTCATTGAGGGTTTGTATTAGGTCTTTTCCTGTTCCCCCTCCACAAACAATGTGAATTTGTAAATCTTTCGTGTCCTTATTTTTTTCTCGAGTAGACAGGGGTAGGACCTGTAGACAACCTGTGTATACGTTTCTATCAATCATCATATCCATCTCATATGCTTTTTGTAGATGTTCAACCGTAATGACATCCTCTGTTTTTCCCATGGTAATCTTCTTTCCCTGATGAAGCAGTAAAATCTCCTCACTATATCTAGCAGCAAGATTGATATCATGTAGCACAGCGATAATTGTGACTTTCTTTTCTTTGTTTAACTTTTTAAGTAATTCTAATATTTCAATTTGATGATGGATGTCGAGTGCCGAGGTTGGCTCGTCTAGTAGAATCACCCTTGGCTCTTGGGCTAGGGCTCTGGCAATAATAACCCGTTGTCGTTCTCCACCGCTGAGCTCATTTACATTTCGATCCTTTAAAAACCATGTATTTGTTGATTCCATTGCTTCTTTGACACGCTTTTCATCCTCATGACCTTCTCTTTGAAAGCGTTTTAAGTGGGGATGTCTTCCCATCATAATGATTTCATAGACCGTAAAATCATAGTGCACCTCTGTGTTTTGAGGTACCACTGCCATTTTCTGCGCTAATTCCTTAATGGAGTATGCCTTCAATGGTTTGTCTTCTAATACAACGCCACCTTTTATAGGAATGAGATTGGCTGCAATATTCTTTAGTAGTGTTGACTTTCCTGAGCCATTAGGACCGATAATGGTTAGAAATCCACCTTTTTGAATGGTGAACTCTAAATTATCTATTATTTTTGTCTCATTATATTGAAAGGTTAGTTGGTTTACTTTGATTGATGTATCCATTTTGCCGCTCCTCACCCTATGCCATTCTTTTGGTCCTTCTCAATAAGTATATAAAGAAAGGTCCTCCTACTAAGGCAGTAATAATACCTACTGGAATCTCTGTTGGGGAAATAATGGTTCTGGCAAATGTATCAGCCATGATCAAGAAAATGCCCCCAATCAGTCCACTGGCCGGTATCAATACCCGATGATCTGGTCCCACAATCATTCTGGTAATATGAGGGATAATCAATCCAACAAATCCGATGATCCCACTTACAGAGACGGCAAAGGCAGTGATAAATGCCCCTACAACCAGTACAATTCCCTTTACCTTTTCAACATCTACTCCTGTATTATGGGCTGTATCTTCTCCAAGTAATAATAAATTTAAATCCTTTGCCAATATATAGATCACTGCACTTCCTAACAAAATGGGAATAAAAACGATTTGAACATGGTTCCATCCTCGAGATGAAAAACTTCCCATGGTCCAATAGACAATGGTGGCCACATCATTTGTCGAAAGCACCATGATAAAGGATAGGATGGCTGAAAAAAATTGTCCCGTTGCAATACCCGCCAAGAGCAAGGTGGTCACTGGCACCTTTTCCTTTACTTTAGCCAGCTGATAGACAATTAAAGTGGCAGCCAATGCCCCAATAAAAGCAAAAATCGAGGTCATACTCAAGCCTAGAATCACTCGATTAAATTTAAATAGGATGGCAATGGCAGCTCCTAAGGCAGCTCCTGAGGAAGTCCCAATAATAAAAGGATCCGCCATTGGATTTTTCAGCATCCCTTGAAATGCCACCCCTACAACCGATAGACCAAAACCTACTAATAGTGTTAAAAACATCCTGGGCAGGCGAATGCTAGTGATAATACGAATATGAGCTTCGGAGATCCCGTCTAGAGTAACCCATCTACCTAAAATAGGAATTTGATTTAAAATGATTCTAGCACTATCTATCACTTTGATGCTAGCAGCTCCCATAACTGAGGCCCCTACCATGACGATAAATAGTAAAATCAGTAACGCAATAAATATTTGGTAGGTTTTCATCCATTCCTTCATTTTTGCCTCCATAATATGAGACTTAACCCAAGGGAAGTTTGAGCCCCCCACTGAATTGTAGCCCGATTCATTTCCAGGACTCCCACTTCATAGGAGGGGCCTTTTTCACATTAGAATAAATCAGGATGTACTGCCTTGGCAATGACCTCGAATGCTTCTATAATCCTAGCCCCTGGTCTCGAAACCACATTAGGCTCTAGCACTTCAACTCTATCTTCTTTAATTGCAGTGATTTCTGAATATCCAGGTCTTGATTTTATTTCCTTAATGAGTTCTTGCTCTTGTTCTTCTGTTAAATCTGTTTCATCACCCATGTGAGCAGGAGCTAAAAACACCTCTGGGTCCTTTTCTACCATGACTTCTACACTATATTGTGGATAAGCGCCTTGTGCATCCCCAGCGATATTTTCACCACCAGCTAAAACAATGAGTTCATCAATAAAAGAGCTTGGTCCTGCTGTCATTAAAGGCTCGTCCCACATTTGATAAAACACCCTAATCGTTTCGCGTCCTGCCACGGCATTGATAATGGCATCTCTTTTTTCTGCCATTTCAGCAATAACACTTTCTGCTTCAGCTACTGTATCTGTGATTTCTCCTGTGGATCTCATTGTTTCAAAAATCTCATCGATGGATTCTGGCACATACCTCACCACGGTGATACCAGCGGCTGCAATTTGTTGCATTGCTTCAGGTTGGCTATCTCCAAATGTAAAAACAACATCTGGCATCAATTCAATAATTCGCTCGACATTAACAGTCCAAGAGCTTCCGACTTTTTCCTTTGTCAAGGCTTCTTCAGGATAATCGCAGTAGTCTGACACCCCTACAAGTCGATCACCTAGTCCTAGGGCGTACAAAATTTCTGTTTGACTTGGTGAAATGGAGATGATTCGCTCTGGTTTTGCTTCAATAATAATATCATATCCTAGCCCATCGGTTATTTCTAAGGGATATCTCTTTTCTGTTTCATCCAGGACCTCTTCAGGGATTTCTCCTTCAGTAATCTCTTCCTGTTGTGCTGCACAGCCTGTGAAGAGCCCTATCATTAAAAGTACTCCTATTATTAACAAAAGTATTTTTTTGTTTTTCATTCATTAGGCCTCCTCGTTACACTAGATGTCTGTCCTGGTTGAGCTTGTTTAAAACATACATGTCTCCAACCTTCTCAACTATTGAAATACTACAATGATCTACTTTAAAACTCCAATGATGATCAATTTTGCCCGTTATCAAATGTGCAATCACACTTCGGAGTACACCGGAGTGTGCCACAATCACAATATTTTCATTGGGATGTTTCTCAATCAGCTCTTCTATCTTCTTGGTTGCTCGTTCATGCATTTGCTTCATGCTTTCCCCATTGGGAAACTGAAAATTTACTGAATCAGTTCTAATTCCATTATAAATATCTGGATGTGTTTCTTGTACTGCCTTCATGGTCCATCCTTCCAAATCTCCAAAGTGGAGCTCTTTAAGCTCTTCTACAACAATGACTTCTTCTTGTCGTTCCCCTCTAATTGCCTCTGCAGTTTCATAGGCACGCTTTAGGGGACTGGTATAAATGACATGCATTTTTATGTTTCTCAATGCCTCTCCGCAGCCAGCGGCTTGAATTTTTCCTAATTGATTTAAAGGCCCATCAATCCAACCACAAAGCTTTTTTTCATAGTTATCCTGGGTTTCCCCGTGCCGTATCAAATAAATTCGAGTCATTTACGCACCCCTTCTTTTCATTATCATCCACCTACGATTCCTTTCCTCGGGTTCCTTAGAACAATCCTGCCCCAGTAATCAAAAGGATAAATAATAAATAGCATCCTTCAGTCAACTCACATAGGGATCCTAATGTATCCCCGGTCATGCCATCAATTTTCTTCATTACATGCCCTTTATATAATTGACTTCCTATGGGTAGCAGAAGAGCAAAAATAAGACTAGGCAAATGCATGGCCGCCAAGATAAAGGTCAACAAACTGCTGATCAATAGCTCTTTTTTACTGACCTTTCCAATAAAGAGATGTCCTAAGCCCTGGCTTCGACCATAGATTGTTCGATAACAGCCATATACGATAGCCTGTCTTCCCATTACTGGCATCAGTATGATTCCCCAATAGATTTGATGTTCTCCTAATCCCTGGATTCCGTAAAGCTTTAGAAGTAGGATAAATACCATAGCTAGGACACCATTCGTTCCCAGTCTACTGTCCTTCATAATCTCCAGTATGGTTTCCTTATTACGATTACTGTACAGTCCATCAAATGTGTCACCCAATCCATCTAGGTGTAGGCCTCCCGTAAGAAAAACAAAAAATCCCACGGTTAATAGAGCAGATAAAGAATGTGCTAGATATAGAGAAGCGCCTCGATAGGCTACCATGAGCAGTGCACCAATAATGCCCCCCACCACTGGAAAATAGATAATTCCTTTGTGAAATGCTTCCTCCATAGGAACATCCCTTTTGATAGGAATTCGTGTTAAGAATTGTAAAATACTAATAAATCGATTCATATCAATGTTCAATACCTTCCCTAGATATAATCCCTTTTTCGAAGGGATGCTTGATCATTTTCATTTCCGTCACATAATCTGCACGTTGGACCAAAACTTCTGGTGCTTGTCTGCCTGTTAAAATCAATTCAACATGATTGGGTTTTTTGTCTATGAGACTGATAATAGCCTCAACTGAGACAATATCCAAATAGATCGAAGCCATGATTTCATCTAGAATAATCAAATCATATGCATCTGCTATCATAAGCACCTCAATTTGTTCTATTCCCTGTCCAATATCTTCTTTTACCTCTACCCGTCTTTCTGAACTTAGATTTCGATAAAAATTATTGATAGGTCCAAATCTCATGATTTCAAAGCCTTCTCCCAGCTTCTCAATACTATTTAACTCTCCAGTTTCATTTCCTTTTAAGAACTGTACCATGAGTACACGATAGCCGGCCCCAGCTGTTCGCATTCCTTGACCCAGTGCAGCTGTCGTCTTTCCTTTTCCATCACCTGTATAAATATGTATTAATCCTTGTTCTAGCTTTTTACTCATTATAACCCTCCTTGTATTTTTCTATTTGATCCGTTGTGATATCCCACATGTCACTAAATAAACCTGGTCTGCTTCCTTGGCAATCATTTGGTTAACCCTTCCTGCAATGTCCCGAAAAATCCGCGCAAGCTTATTCTCTGGGACGATTCCCATACCAATTTCATTTGTAATGAATATGACTGGTATCTCTAAGCCCTTTACTGTATCTAGCAAGGTCTTTACCTCTGCTTGGATGTGATTCTCCACCTGATGAATTCTTTCTGTACCCACCTCATCCCAATTGGATTCTAGTTGAAACATTAAGTTCGTCACCATGATTGTGACACAGTCTAGTAGTACCCCTTCTATTTGACCGCCCAAGACACTTATGACCGGACCTAAATTTTCATACCCTTCATGGGTCATCCAATGGGATGGTCTTTGTATTTTGTGATGCTTGATACGTTCCTTCATTTCCTCATCGAAGGCTTGGGCAGTGGCAATATATAATATATTTCCCTGTTTCTCCCTCAATAATGACTCTCCAAAGCTACTTTTCCCACTTCTAGCGCCACCAGTAACCAGTACAAGTTTTTTTCCACTCATGAGCAAACCCCTTTTATTAATAGTTTAGTTCTTCAAATTCTTCAAAAAACAAAACCCTTACCTAAAATTAGGTAAGGGAATAATATACAAGCAGCAGGATCCACCCTTCCCTCCGAAGGTTTGTTTGGAATTAGGGTTGGCAGGTCTCCTGACTTGTGATTCTTCTGACACCCAGCACCTTCCCAATTGACACAATCAGTGGTTTTGCTGGACTCATCCTCACTTACAGTAGCGGGGGCTGTAGTGGATTTCAACCACTTTCCCTATTAAGCTTTGATAAAGCACCAATTCGATTTAATTCATCCTTATCATATCAAATTTATAGTTCATAGGCAATAGCTATATTGGCCCTTCTAGTTAGTGACTTCAAATGTAAATGTCACCTGCACAGAAGCACGGTCCTGTCTCAAGATCTCTCTTCCTTTCAATTCCTCTTCCACACCATTCCCTATAATGATAAAATCTAATTTCTCTAAATCAGTATCCTTTGTGATCATTTCACCTGTATAAATACCCCCTGGTATATTTTTTAGAGCTATCCAGACATATCGTTCTCCGAACTCTTCTGAAATGTATTCATACTCAGTGTTCACTTTTTTATCTTGATAGACTAAAAGTAGCTTGCCATTCTTTTCAATCTTTAAGCGATGATGGTAATGAAAAATAAAATGTAATGTTTCGCAAACCTCATCCTCCTCTATACTATCAATTATGTCTAACCCATAAATCTCTTGCAATATCTCTAGGGAGGCTCCCACCATTTGATGATGGTTCTTTTCTATTTCATAGTAATCGAAAGGGGGTAACTGGGCACTGTTTTTTGTTACAGTCCCATCTCCTTTATAGGTGACAGTATGATCAACAATGACCTCTTGATTCTCATAGATGAATTTTTTACCATCAACTAATAAACATTCATTTGTTTCTACATTGGTTCCTACAATCACATGGATCCCTTCCACTCGATTTCTTAGATGTCGCAGGGCGATGGCTTGATTCATTTCATCAAGTTTAAAATTATGATACCGAATCCAGGGTCTTGGGATATGCTTCAAATCCCCAAATCCATTCCTATAATATAAGATGTCTCCATAGTCCAATGCAGGAAGCATCTCTTGTATAGCGGGAAATGATTGATGGATTTCATGGATGTTTTCTATTCCCCAGGGAATATTCAATAATTTTCTTAGAATCCACATATATCCTCTTTTTATCATGTCATAGAGATTATCTTTTTGATTAGGATCATTTAACATTTCTCCCGTTGACCAAAAATAATAGGCATCAATGGCACCGGCGTTGGGTGTTCCAATCATGACTAAATTCCCAATGTCATAGTCATACTCTCCGCTTTGTATATAGCTCCTGGCCACGATTCCTCCCCTACTGTGGCAGAGTATATCAATTGATTGCCCTGGACACTTTTCTTTTGCTTTCCTTAGCATTGGCTTTAAATACCTGTCAACAATCTCATGGGATTCCTTTCTCCAGTCATAATAGCAAATAAACAAATCTTCATTTAAAACATATCCTCTTTGCTCTAGTCCATCAATGAGTGGTTTATAAATCCATCGAGCCACTCCGAAGCTCCAGTCCCCTGTTCCCGGGATCATATCTCTTCCCATTGACCCCATTAACCCTGGCAGAAAAATCATTGGTGGTTTAGGATTTTTCCTCATAATTCCCCTCCATAAATATTTTTACTATAATCTATGCTTTAATATAAGAAAAAAGCACCCATAGGGTGCTATCCTCTCTTATTTAGATCATATTCTTCCTTGGCCAATTGCCATTGGGTTCTTGATTTAAGCTGAATCATTCTTTTATTTTTGATATCAGGATGCTCTAATGTTTTAGCATACCATCGAATGGCCTCAGGATAATAACCCAGTCGTCTATTTAACTCTCCTAATAAGTATGATACCGAAATTTCATCTAAATTTCCCAAGGGAAGCGGCTCCGTCTCATAGGCTTCACTGTAACAATTTAAGGCAAACTGTAAAAAATCTTTCTCCTTTGAACTGTTTTGTTCTCGATGGAGCCAAGCTAAGCTTAAACAAAGCCCACCAATATAAGCCTTAGGCTTTTTAAGTAGTTGTCCTACTATCAATGCTAGCTTATAGCTTTCCTGGGCCTCTTCAAATGTTCTCACCTTTCCAAAGTCCCGTTGTTTCCATTTTGTCGCTATCTGAGCATATAAAAAATCTCTCTGGGCCTTTGTCAACTTTTCTTCGTAGCCACTCTCTGTAGCGCTGTATCCACATTGGGGACAAATCCAAACATGATAGTAAAAAGGATTGACCCCTTCGTAGGAAACAAAAAAATCATCATGTCTTTTTAGTGCCTTTAATTTTCTCGTCCGTACACGTTTTGTCTCAAACTGTGTGTCGCAAACTGGGCATTTTATTGTTTTGTCATAGAAAATTGCATTATCCACCATAAAACCTCACTCTAGTTATTATTGTTGTAAAACCATTATACCAAATTACGCAGATAAATTCTATGTCCAATCTTGAAAGAGACCATGGGTTTTCATACCCATGGTCATAATAATACTTATTCTTCACTTACCTCACTGTCCTCTGGTATTTCTTCAGCTTCCTTTAATTCCCTCGACTCTTCTATATCTTCTTGATTTGCTTCACTTCTTTGGGGCCGAGGTTTTGTTCCTTCAGCTATAATTGTTTTCACAGGCGGATAATAATCTGTTGAGATTTGTTCTCTCCTTATTTCTTGGTTTCCTTCGTAGTAAACTTTGTCAGTCTTAACCCGATACCCCTGTTTTCCCTCCTGCTGGACCTTCCTTTCCCCCACCAAAAGGTTTGGGTCCTGCTTCACTTCTCTAGTTGGACTAATCCGTTCTACTATTTCAGATGCTAATCTCACTTGATAGGGGGGCACATTTTTTCCGAATATTCGCACCTCAAGACGATTTCCTAGTACTGTGCTTTCAATATAGATGGGGTGTTCTGTTGAATTTTTAAATTCAAAATCTAGATACCCGTAGGCCACTGTGGCATCATGGCCCAATGGAACATAGCTCACTGGCAATGAATGATTTTGTCTATTGACAATTTCTAAGTCTCCTCGGATCACAGCATTATATAGGGTAGTTGAAACCTGACAGATCCCGCCACCTACCCCTGGTACCAATCGACCAGCCAGGATCACTGGTGCCTCCTGATATCCTTCTTCCACGCTTCTTGGTCCTGTTTTTTCATTGAATGAAAAGATTTCTCCCGGCATAATCAAAGTGCCATCGATACTACTGGACCCAATCTCAATATTTTTTGTCCGCCCCTCCTGTTGAGCATTAAAATTAGTGGCAAATTCACCTATGGTAACTTCAATGACCTTTAGATCTTCTCTTGTCACAGAAGCTAACACATGCTTTACAGGAACAGGAAGGATGCCACTATAGGAGCTTGCTAATGCCTCCCTAATCCTAGTTCTAAGTAGCACTTGATCTACTTGGACTCCTACCTCTTCCTCTGTAATCACAAATGTACCCTCTTCTCGTTTAATTTTTGCATTAATGGGTTCTTTGTCCACCTCAGATCTGATCTCACCTATTAAGATCGCAACCTTCTCCCCCTGATGTTTTCCTCTTAATCTAATCACCGGTGCAGTTTTTCTTGTTCTCATGATCTGTTTCAATTGTTCTATTATACTACCACTTCTTCCTACCCCATAAGCTTCTGCTACGGCTTCTTCATACAAATAGGTATAGCCCAATTCCTGGTATGAGCGTTTCCATTCTTGAGATTCAAAATGCAATTGTAATTGATTTTCACTGACCCCTTTATCATATATCTTTTGAATCTTAGCTAATGCTTCTTCTTTAGATAATCCCCCCACATCCACCTCTTCAATATAGATGTGAGGGTGTATTTTTCCACTGTTGAAAGACAATGCCAGCATGGCAATAAGGCCAATGACAATAACAATTAATATCAGTCCAGCCCCCCATAGAAAAGCTTTTCTTTTATCTATGCCCTCAAAATTAGTCTTCACATGATCCTCCCCCTACTGTAACTTGTCTCACCTTACTTTATTCTTATTATCTATTTATTATGTATCTAAAGTCATATTCATTCGCCTCTTTTTCCAACTAAAAAGGACCCTTTTTAAGAGGCCCTTAGGGTGACTGTTGTATCATTTTTCCCAATATACTGCGACTTGATCTCCTTCCTGTAGGGGAGCCATATAATTTGCAATCATTCCATTATGTTTAAGAATTAGTTTTCCCTTTACCTCCGTACGATCAAAGTCAATAAAGTCAAAAACATCTACAAAAATATATCCTTTTTCTCTTTGGGGAAGTATCACTGGTTCTTCATTGCAGTAGACCTTCACCCCAGTCAATCCTTTCTTATTTTGTTCTTGATCTTTATCTTGTTTTTGTTGTTGTTGTTGTCCAGAGGTTTGCGCTTGTTGTCTCTCTTGTTCCAAATGAGACTGGGTGTGACCTGTGTCTCTTTTTTTAAAGCGTATTTCATCTCCGGTCTTAAGTAATGTGCTTAAACTAACTTTCTCACCATTAACCAACATATGATTTTTTGTCGTATCAACCACTATTTCTTTACACAAATCATTCAAGGTGCAACGGGCATTTTTACCGGGTTCAGCAGAAATCACTTTAATCTGATCCCCGTCTTTAATACGACTATCTAGACTCCCACTTTGCTCATTAATAAATATTTTAGCTGACTCACCGTATTCGCCATATATGATTTGTTTTTTGCCTTCCACATTAATTTCTATGGATTCGCCTCGTTTTGCAATCAAATCTCTCGGATTAAAAGCTGCAAGCACTAGGACATCTGAGATCTTTAGATTTTTCGTTTGAAACAGTTTCATCCGCTGTTGGTTGATTTGGATCTCAATAAAATCTTCTTTTCGATTATTAATGGCCTTGGCCAATATCCCTACGGGAGTAATCCCTTCAGGCCCTGTTAAAAAGTCTTCCTTCCAATCTAATGATTGAATCGTATCAATTCCTCTAACAACCACCCTTGCTGTTGCCATTTCTAATTTTTTAGCAATCATTTGAGGGATACCGGGAATTTGACTTCCTCCACCAATCAGAAAAATGGCACTTGGTGCCTTGCTATTTTGCTGTAGTAGATGAGCTGATATCTCATGGGCTACCAATTCAATTGATTCTTTAATCTCATTTAAAATTTCTTCTGTCTTTAATTCATAGGACATCCCAACAATGTCTCTAAATCGCTGTATTCCCTCACGACATAGATTGCATTTCAACCGCTCCGCCTCGTCAAAATCCAATAGATACACCTTGGCAATTGCCTCTGTAATTTCATCTCCTGCAGTAGATGTCATGGAATAGGCCACAACAGTGCCATCCCTTGTAATGGCAATATCCGATGTTCCTGCTCCAATGTCCACTAGGGCAATATTTAAAAGCCTAGCATTTTGAGGCACAGCCACTTCAATGGCTGCGATAGGCTCTAGGGTTATGTAATCAACCTCTAATCCAACCTTGGTCATGACTGTGTAGAGGCTGTCCACAACGATCCGCGGAAGAAAGGTTGCAATCAGATCTGCACCGATCTGATTTCCTCGATGTCCTACAAGATTTCCAATCATCCCATCATTTAAGTAATAGTACATCACAGTGTGTCCTACACAAAAATAATCCGAATCCATACCCATTTCCGCTTCCAATGCTTTTTGTGCTTTTTGAAGACCTTCTATCTCTAAGCTCTCTACCATGTGTTGATCAATGCTTTGGTTAGGATCAACCTTTAGATCCACACGAATGCCCGTTGTTTTCAAGGACCTCCCCGCTGCTGCAATGGCTACTTCCCGGAGGGAAACCTGGGCCTTTTCTTCTAGCTCCTGTTTTACCTGTTGAACCCCCTGGGCCACTGCTTCAATGTCATGGATTTGACCATCCATCATGGCACGCTTCTTATGAAATGTCATGGCTGTATGCTTAATGACCAGCCTTTCATCTTTCATTTGACCCAATACTCCTATAATACTTCTAGTCCCTATATCTAGGGCAAAAACAAGTGATCCTCTCTCTAGCTTATCATTTACCATTGAATACATCCTTTCAATCCTAGACATCTCCGATGCCTTACTATACTTATTATCTCTATTTCGCCATCATAAGACAAATTTCCTTTTTTACATTATAAAAAGATGTCTATGTAGACATCTTTTTATAATGTAGACAATAGGTTGTCAAGGGACATTCTTCACAAAGAGGACGTCTGGCTTTGCAGATTCGCCGCCCATGAAGAATGATCCAATGATGTGCGTCAGACCACATGCTTTTTGGGATACTTTTCATGAGGTCTTGCTCAGTATCGTCAACATTATCCGAATGTGCCAATCCTAGTCTATTGGAAACTCTAAACACATGGGTATCCACAGCGATGGCATCCTGGCCGAATACATTGCTAATTACCACATTGGCAGTCTTCCGTCCTACCCCAGGTAATGCCATCAAGGCTTCACGTTCCTCAGGAACCTCTCCCCCGTGTTTCTCCATCAATAGATGACAGGTAGCTAAAATATTTTTACTCTTCATGTTATAAAAGCCACAGCTTTTGATCCATTGCCCTAGCTCCACTTCCGTCAAGGTTAAGATACGCTCTGGTGTTGGATACTTTTCAAACAATGGCTTGGTGACTTGATTGACTCTCTTGTCTGTACATTGCGCTGCTAAGATGGTAGAAATCAATAGTTCAAAAGGATTTCTAAAGTTCAATTCGCTCTCTGCATTGGGGTACATATTCTTAAGCTCTGCCAGTACCGCTGTTCTTTCTTCTTTATTTAATCGTATTTTTCTCATTTTTCGACTCCTTTTCCTGAAGCATTTCCAATGCCTAAGAAATTTCCACCTCACATTGGGTAATGTCTACTCGACCATCTCGTTCAATGAATTTAATGACTTCATTAATCATTTCATCGGCATGTCTCCGACTATTACTGACGCATGAAAATCCAATTTCTGCTATCTGCCATTTATCCTGCTGACCCACCTCAGCAATTGATACATTAAACCTTGACTTGATTCGTTCAATGATGCTTTTCAGAATATGACGTTTTTCTTTTAGAGAATTGGGTTCATACATCATTACTGTCATAAAACATACGCCTACCATCACAATGTCCACATCCTTTATACATAGTCATCTCCAGTAAAATAACCGGGCAATATAATGGTCTGTTTCGCCTGGTTGTTTTCTTTTCGATGCCTTCAATTTCACTATATCAACGCTCTTTTCTAACTTTTATTGCTATATCATCCAATACAGAGTACATTACTGGGATCACAACCAAAGTGAGGAGGGTTGCTAAGCTTAATCCACCAATCACAACCACAGCTATGGGCTGTTGTACTTCCGCCCCTTCACCAAAGCCGATGGCCAGGGGTAACAATCCTAATACAGTTGTCAATGTTGTCATCATAATGGGTCTGAGTCTGGTTTTTCCTGCTATGATAATCGAATCATTCCTCTGGTGAGTTCCATGGTCCCTCAAGGTATTGATATAGTCTATTAAAACAATACCATTATTGACAACAATACCTGCCAACACAATTGCACCGATTCCGCCAGGCACATTAATTGAAATCCCAGCTAGAAATAGTGCAATAATACCACCAGAAAAAGCCAGAGGGACAGACATCATAATCGTAAAAGGATGCAAAAATGATTGAAATTGTGCTGCTAATATCATATATACCAACATTATTGCTAAAATAACAGCAAGTGTCAAATTGTCGATGGCTTCCTCTAACTGCTCATTTTCTCCTTTAAATTCATAACTGTATCCAGCTGGCAATGAATAATCCTTTATTTTCTCCTCAATATCCGCCACAACACTGCTTAAATTCCGATTAAAGAGAGCAGCACGAACGCTAATATTTCTCACTTGATCCATTCTTCTAATGACATTTGGTCCCTGTCCCCTTCGAATTTCAGCCAGTTGATCGATTGGCACTTGGCTTCCCATGAGGGTAGGCATTTGTAACTGCATGATATTTTCAGTACTTTCTCTCAGGTAGTTTTCTCCTCGAATTAACACATCTACCTCTTTACCTTCAATCCTTGCCCTAGTAGCAGTGATTCCTGTCAATGTGTTTCTAAGGGCCATTGCCACCTGAACACTTTGTACTCCATAAAAAGAAGCTGTTTCTCGGTCAATATGAACTTCAATTTGTTCACGAGCCTGTGTGAAGTTCGATGAGACCTCCCGAGTCCCTTCAACGCCCTTAATGATTTCAATAAAATCCCTAGAGATTGATTCTAATGTTTCAAGATCATCACCCTTGATGGAGACATCCACTGCTGCGCCCCCAAAGCCTGCTCCCAACATAAATGAATCCGCTGAAACTGAAATCTCAGCCCCTGCTATATTTGCCAATCGGGTCCGTATTTCATCTACTAGCTCTAAGGATGTCATACTCCTTTGTCGGGCTGCTACCAAACGTCCATCGATACTTCCACGGTTAGGACTTCCAGTAGAGGTAGTAGACATGACATCTCCACCTCCCACATTGGTAAATAATACTTCTATTTCTTCATACTCCGTCAAAACCCCTTCTACTTCATCCATGACGGCTTCTGTTTCCTGTAGCGTAGCACTTTGAGGCAATCGGATATTTACAGAAAATGTACCTTCATCTAATGATGGAAAGTATTCTGCTCCCATGCTTGAGGCCAATAGAATCGCCACTGTAAAAATAAGAAATGTGACAAATAGTATTGTTTTTCTATGACTTAAACTCCAGCTTAAGATTTTCCCATATTTTTCATTAATATATTTAAAGAAACGATGAAATATCCCTAAAACCTGCTGAGGTGTCCTTTTTCCATTCACTCTGTTTTTTTTCATTAGCTTAGATGCCAGCATCGGAACCAATGTTAGGGAAACACCTAGTGACGCCAATAATGAAAATGTCACCGTTAATGCCATCTCTCTAAAAACCTGTGCAGTCATTCCTTCAACAAAAACAATAGGCAGAAAAACTGCCAGTGTTGTCAGAGTAGAGGCTGTTACCGCCATTGCCACCTCTTCAGTTCCCAGGATAGCCGATTGTTCTGGGTCATTTCCCTCCTCTCGGAACCGATAAATATTTTCCAAAACAACAATACCATTGTCCACAAGCATTCCCACTCCCAATGCAAATCCACCTAAAGAAAGTAGGTTTAACGTCATACCTGAAAAATACATCAAGGCGAAGGTGGTGACGATTGAGATGGGAATAGATAAGGCAATGACAAGGGTTGTTCTTACATTTCCTAGAAATAAATAGAGGATACAAACTGCTAATACCCCTCCAAAGGCCGCGGTCCTCCCCACATTACCAATGGATCTTGTAATAAATCTTGATTGGTCGATGACCGATACGATTTGAATACCCTTTATTTCTTCTTCAAGTACTTGAATTGTCTGGTTGATTCGATTGGCCACCTGCACCGTATTGGCTACGGGCTGTTTTTGGATGGTGATACGGATACTTGGTTCCCCATTGACCTTTGCAATATGTTTGATGTCCTTTGTGGTCAATTGGACCTGGGAGATGTCTTTTAGATAAACCCTGATCCCTGTTGGTAAAAGAATGGGTAGGTTTTCAATTTCCCCTATATTTTCAAAGGCTCCTATTGTTCGAAGAAGTATATTCTGTCCACCTTGTTGAATCTCGCCACCGGGTAAATTAATGTTTTCTGCCCGAATTATTGTGGCAATCTGCTCCATGGTGATTCCATAAGAAGTCAATACATTGGGGTCTACTTCGATCTCAACTACTTCTTCATACCCACCTGTCACACTGACAGAAGCCACGCCTTCTAGACGCTCAAACTTTGGCTTGATTTGGGATTCAACAATGGATTGCAACTCGCTTAAATCCTCAGTTCCACTCAATCCCAGTACCATGATGGGCAATGCATTGGGGTCAATCCTCAATACCATTGGATCCGTCACTTCGTCTGGTAAAAAACCCTTGATTAAATCAATTTTTTCCCTCATTTGTAATGTAGCAAAATCCATATCTGTTCCTTGGTTAAACTCGATGATAACAATAGAGTTCCCCTCCGATGAAGACGATGACATATTCTTTACATTATGAACAGTGGCTACCGCTTCTTCAACCGGTCGTGTCACAAGACCTTCTATTTCTAATGGACCGGCCCCTGGGTATTGTGTTGAAACAACAGCAACGGGTATACTAATGTGAGGCAGTAAATCCATAGGGAGTCTCGATAGGGATACCCCACCCAGAAGAAGTAACCCAGCGATGACCATCAAAACAGATATGTAGCGATTGACAGCCCACTTTGATACTCTCATTGGTCATCACTCCTGACTACCCGAATGAATGTGTCATCTTGTACATACTGCTGTCCCTTTACAATGACCCTATCCTCAGCTACTAACCCTGATAAAACTTCTATTTTATCCTCATTCATAATGCCTAGGGTTATCTCCTTTTTTTGCGCCATTTCTCCATTGACCACAAAAACATAGTTCTTTTCCCCTTCTGTTAATACCGTCCGTCTAGGAATCACTAAGGTATCTTCTCGTCTTATTCTTTCAATCTGTATTTTACTGATTGCTCCCACTGTTAATTCCTCGTCTTCATTGGACACAATAATCTCCACAACATGAAGATTAGATCTTGGATCAACAACTGGATTGATCGCACTAATTTCTCCTGGTTTCTCTTGTTCCAAAACCCTTACTTTAATCTGCTGTCCCACATACAAATCAGACGTTAAATCCTGGGAGATTTGGATTCTCCCCTTTAATATTGCGGGGTTACTGATCATAATAGCCGGCTGATCATTTAAAACCATTGCATTCAATTGTATATTTAGTTGAGAAACAATCCCCTTAATAGGTGCAAAATACATCATTTTTTCTAATTGTTCTAAGCTATTGACATAAGCCATTCTAGCTTGTTCTAGTTGACTACTGGCATTTTCCGAGGACATTTGGGTGAACTGAGGTGCATTGGGCTCTAATGCTTGCTTTCTTTGTTGTTCATAATTACGCTGAGCCTGAGCATAGACAATTTTTCTTTGCTCAACCTCTTTACGTACGATGGTTTTATCTAGTTCAAATAAGAGGTCCCCTACTTCAACCCGTTCTCCTAGTCCCACTGTTAACTTGGTTACTTCTATTCCAGGGGTCTTGGGAATAATCATTGCTGTTTCATCCGCGTCAAGCTTAGTCGTTAAGGTTACCCATTGACTGATAGCTTCCTTTTTTACCACTATGGTCTCAACGGCAATAGCAGCTTCTTCTATTTCTTTTTCCCCACTACATGCAACAAAAAAAAGAAAGCCCATTATAATGAGCAGGATTAACCGATAAGACTTTTTCCTCATATTGACGCCTCCTCAATATAGTGATGACCTTTAAAATATCGCCAACATTTGAGAAGTTTAAACCCCTTTAATTACCTAATTGCATTCTGAGCCCACCCTTGATTTCCTCATAGTACTCTACTACTTCCTGTATACTTTTTTTCTGAATGTCTTCTAACTCCTTTTCTACTAGATGATATTGTTTTAAATGAGTTGTGGGAATAGACACGGAATACCCAAGTCCTCTTGTTTTTCCTTGTCTCTCCGTTACTTTTTTTAATGTCTTTTCAATTATTTTTTGTTGATGGATTGAACCGACCTGATACATGAAGTAGGCTTGAAGAATGATTTTTTCTGTCTCCTTTGTCATTTGTCCCTGATTTTCCAGTATTGTGATTTGGTCAAATAGTCTTTCTATGGATTCAATATATTCATCTTCGGGGAAAAATGCTTCTAGTACTTGGCTCACTTCTATGAATTCTTTAGATAGATTTTGATAAATCAATTCATTTCTTTCTATATTCTCATCCATTATTTCAACAAAGGCAACAAGTTCTGCCTTAAGTGCTTCACTAATCTTATTTTCCTGTTTGTCTTGACATGCGGTTACTCCTAAAAAAATACTGCTGAATGCAATGCAAATCATCACTACTTTTACGTTTTTCATAGTCTTGACTCCTTTACTACATAAAATGAGACTTAAATTAGCAGGAATTTCCACTCCCACTCTCTTCACTAAGACTCTTAAACAGTTGATTTTGTTCCCAAATTTTTAAAAATTTTCAATAATAACGCTCTATTATACTTCTATACTTCTCCATTTTTTTACAAAATCCTTTCACTTTTCAAACAAAAAAACAGCATAGCTGCCTTATTAAGAATAAATAAGAGCGTTATATTCACTTCATCGGCTTTATCTATCTTACGGATCCTACAAGACTCAATGGCAAAAGTCTAAAATATGCTTTTCCCACTACTGCATCTACTTTTACTGACCCTACTTTATAGCTCCGACTGTCAGTGCTGTTGATTCGGTTATCTCCCAGTACAAAAACCCGCCCCTTTGGTACCACCCCATCTAGCTCTCCAAGGGTCAACATGCCTTGGGGGATATAGGGCTCTTCTAATTCTTCTTGATTGATAAATACCTTACCGTCTCCAATGGTTATTTGCTCTCCCTCTAGGGCTATCACACGTTTAATCAATTCAATTTTTTTTCCATCTACCTTTATATTAGATTTGAAAACAATGATATCTCCATGGGTAGGCTCTTTTGTTTTATAGTTGAGCTGATTCACAAATAAAACACATCCATGTCCCAATGTAGGGGTCATTGATTCTCCAGTGATAATTGTGGGTCTAGCAAGGATAGCTATGACAAGGGAGATGATAGCAGCAAAAATAATCACTTTACGCCACTCCATGATCTTCTTTTTCATTGACAAATCTCTCCTTTCTTAGGCTCTCTATGAAACCACTAAATCAGAGAATAGACTGAAAATGTATCGTTATCTTGGAAATGGTCTTATTATTATATGTTATGTTTCATCAACTGTATCTTTGTTATTTTTCCGTTATTATTTTATCAATTTCTCTTATATCATTACTTCGTTACATTTTTACCAATTCCTGCTAATAAATATACTTTTTAATTGATTAATATATCTAGTTTGTCTGATGGACTGGCATCAACTCATGGCACACATATGGCAAAAAGCCATGATTTCTCATGGCTTTTCCTGATAGCTTATTTTATTTATCTATAATAGGTCCATTTCTTGACCCACTTTTTTAAATACTTCTACAGCACGGTCTAATTGTTCCTTTGTGTGACCTGCTGTTACCATACAACGCACTCTACCTGTCCCCTTAGCTACTGTTGGAAATATGATTCCTGAAACAAAAACGCCATTTTCTAATAGCTTTTTGCTAAAGGCCATTGCCTTCCCTTCTTCTCCGATGATGACTGGTGTGATCGGTGTCCCACTGTGTCCAATATCGAAACCTAACTGGCTAATCTTCTCTTTAAAGTATTTCGCATTATCCCATAAACGATCAGTATATTCAGTAGTGCTCATCAACAGTTTTACTGCTTCAATAATTGATCCCACTGCTGCTGGTGGAAGAGATGTGCTGAATAATAATGGTCTTCCTCGGTGACTTAACCACTCCTTCATTGTATGGCTTCCAGCTACGTAACCACCAATGACACCGATGGCTTTAGAGAGGGTACCAATTGTAAAGTCAACACGACCATGTAATCCAAAATGATCCACCGTGCCTCTTCCATTTTCCCCCAAAACACCTGATCCATGGGCATCATCTACGTAGGTCATGGCCCCATACTTTTCTGCTAATTCCACAATATCAGGTAAGGGTGCAATATCACCATCCATACTAAATACACCATCTGTGATAATCAGTTTATTTCTGTACTTATCTTGGTTTTCCTTTAGGACCTGCTCTAGATTATCCATATCAGCATGTTTAAATACAGTTTTATCTGCTCTACTGAGTCGTGCGCCATCAATAATACTTGCATGGTTTAATTGATCGGAGATGATTAAATCTCCCTTCTCTGTAACTGCTTGGATGGTACCAGCATTACAATTAAATCCCGATTGGAATACCATTACCGCTTCTTCTCTTTTAAATTCAGCTAAGACACGCTCTAGCTCTTCATGGATATCCATGTTTCCAACAATGGTTCTTACGGCTCCAGCTCCTACCCCGTACTTTTCAACTGCATCGATTGCTGCCTTCTTTATCTGTGGATGATTAGCAAATCCTAGGTAGTTATTAGATGATAGGTTAATCACCTTTTTCCCATTTAGCATAATCTCAGCCTCATTTGGGCCTTCTAAAATTGGAAGCTTACGATAGACACCGTCGTTTTTCAATTCTTGGATTTTTTCTTTTAAAAATTGTAACTCGTGAACATTATTCATTTTTATGTACCTCCTTCATTAATTTTTTTATTAAAACCTTATCTTTGAGGGGCAATTCCCCATCTAGTTCCTTGGTGTTTCAGCTTGATGAAACCAGTTTACTATTATTCATTGTGTACCCTAGGGCAACTAATTAAACACGTAGTCCTATGATTAATTAGTTTATTTCCAAGCTTCTAGGGTTTCTTTATTTGGAAATAAAACAATCTTGCCACAATTCCATTCATTGTAATCCCTTTAAAAATCACATCATTAAATTCTTTTCATTAGTTATTATACAACAATTAGTAACAAATTCCTCCTGTCTAACTAAAGTTCCAATATTAAAACGATTTAGATTTCATAAGATATTTATATGAATATTGAATGAATGTCTTTATTTGTAACGATTTATTATTATTTATTAAACATACTGTTGACGCAAGTCTAAAAAAGACACCTACTAGGTGTCTTTTTTAGACTTGTATTTCCTACTATATTTTTCAAGTCTTCTCTCTACTGCTTCATAAACCACATCTGCTGGTACATCTGTTAATATTTCAATTCCCTCATTAATGTGCTTGATGGCATACATATGGAACTTCTCTTGCCTGACTGCACTTACAACTTCATCGCTAAGCATGAGATCATCAATATTTTGATAAGGAATCACGACACCTTGATTACCGGTCAACCCTCTCTTTTGACACAAATGATAAAAACCTTCCACTTTTTCAGTCACACCTCCCACTGGCTGAATAAATCCTTTTTGATTAACGGACCCAGTGACAGCAATAGACTGTTTTAATGGAATATTAGCCATATTGGAAAGTAATGCAAATAATTCCGCTCCTGAAGCACTATCCCCATCTATTCCTCCATAGGATTGTTCAAAGCAAATACGTGCTGTTAGGTTAAATTCTCTCCCTTGAGCAAATCGTTCCATCAAAAATCCAGTTAGAATCATCACTCCTTTATCATATATGTCTCCACTTAAGTTAGCTTCACGCTCAATATTGACGATATTTCCTTTTCCTCGACTGACTGTAGTTGTAATCGCACTTGGCTTACCAAAACGGTATTCCCCCATGTTAATCACAGAAAGACCATTGATTACCCCCACCTTCACCCCTTTCACATCAATTAATATTTTCCCTTCCTTGAACATTTCTTCTGATTTATTCTGATATTTTTTTAGCCTAGCCCACTTTTCATGAATCGCTAAATTGACATCCCTTTCAGTAATAATTTCATGTTGGTTACTATTTGCCCATTGATTAGCTTCAATGATGATCTCAATCACTTTATTGAATCGACATGATAGTTTTTTTTGGCTGCCAGCCAATCGAGAACTGTATTCGATGACCCTGGCGGCACCTGTTTTATCAAGTGCTCTAGTCCCTTCCCTTTGTGTGTAACAGCTAATAAATTGAACCATCTGCTGTTCATGTTCAGGGCTACGGTCCATTTCTTCCTGGAAGTCTACTAGGATTTTGAAGTACTTTTCAAAATCATCATCATGCTGGTATAGCAGCTGGTGAAGCATCCCACTTCCAATCATGATCACCTTCAAGTTGATTGGTATTGGTTCTAGTTTAAAGGAACTTCCATCTGCCACCCCTAATTTACTCGTCATGTTTTCAATTGTAATCTCTTTGGTTTGCAAAATTCGTTTTAGTGTTTCCCAGGCAAAGGGATTTGTCAAAAGCTGCCTTGCCTCAACAATTAAGTAACCTCCATTAGCTGACTGTATGGCTCCTGGTTTGATCTTTAGAAAATTTGTTCTTAGGTTCCCATTTACATTTTCATACTCTATTTTACCCGTCAAGTTATTTAATGTAGGATTAAACTCTAATATCACCGGTGCCCCCTCAGTCTTACTGTGGTCAATAAATAAGTTGACCATATATCTTTTAAAGAAATCATTTTCTTCAATTTCACTACTAATGCTGACTATTTCTCCATCTTCCTCCGCCATAAATCGATGGATATTTTCAATTAGATCCTGTTCGACTCGCCTAATATGATCCATTACTTTTTCGCAGTCCTTATATTTATCAAGAAAATCTCCAATTAATGGGCGTACAACAAATAGTCCAACCTTGATTTCTAGTTGAAGTAATTTTTTCTTTGCCAAACGTTCTAATTGTTTTACCTTGGTGACAATTGATAAAGCCCTTTGATGAACTTCCTCCATTCTAACTTCTAATTCCTCCTGGGATTCATCATCTAAGGCCATCATTTCCTCTTCACTGGCCTCTTCCCCCTCTAACAAAGGTGTGAAGGTAAATCCAGTACTGGTGCTCTTAACAGAAAACTGCTTTTCATTGGCATAGGCTGACAGGTCTTGTATCAGCTTATTTTTTTGCTCCTGAAATTTTTTTAATATGCCATTACGCTGGTGATCATAATCTTCACTATTAAAAGCTTGGGGGACCTGTGTTAAGACATCTTTTATTAATTCTCTCATATCGACTTGAAAGTTTTTTCCCATTCCCGCAGGCATGTTTAATGCAATTATTTTAGCATCTTCATCAAGTCCATAAACATAGCACCAGTCTTGGGGAATTGTTTTTTTCTTTGCTGCAGCCTCAACGACTTCTTTTGCATAGGTGGTCCTTCCCGTCCCCTTGGCACCACTGATATAAATATTATAGCTGGGATGCTCAACTTCTAAGCCAAACTCCATTGCTGCTTCAGCAGTTTTTTGTCCCATAATTCCCATAAGGCACGGTACTTCATCTGTTTTATCAAATTTAAATCGTGTTAAATCACAATATTTTTTCAACTGCTGATAGGATAACTTCGGATAGGTTTTCATCTAGATTCCTCCTTGGTCAGCTAAATTGCCTTTCTATTATCCTATTCAGCAAATCATAATTCCTCTACAATTATTTTAATTGTCTACTTAAATGTAGTTAGGGGTTGCAATACTTATTCATCATACTTTGCAGCTCCTCACTGTTTTCCCTCTCCATCATCTCTTGAAGTAATTGACAGGTATATTCAGGATCCAGTTCATTAAGTGCCCAAATCGTGACGCTCCTGATATCCAGCCTTGGGTCCTTCAGTAAAGGCAATAAATGTGGTATTGCTTCTTTATTGTGATGGTTCCCCATGGCAATAATGGCATTTCGTTGCAGTATCTTTTTCCCACGCCATCCCGATGCATTTTGACCATAGATGTCTTTGAACTCTTTTTTTGAAATCCCTAAGAAATGGATTAAGTCAATTTCATGTTTAGGATTCTGAGGTTGAAAGCGCAATTCTTTTGTTTTTCTGACTCTTTCATTATGAGGACAAACACTTTGACAAATATCACATCCATATATTTTTTTTCCAATTTTCTTTTTATCTGCATCCTTCATTTCCTCCTTTTGCTGGAGCAAATTACTTACGCATCTTTGGGAATTGAAGGAGTATGGCCCTTGTAATGCCTGATTTGGGCAATGTTTTATGCACAACTGACAGGCTAAGCAAACCTGATCATCCATGGGTCGATCAGGGGGAAATTCAAGATTGATTAATAAATATCCAATGAAAAACCATGATCCATATTTAGAGCTGATCAAGGTATTATTCCAACCATACCACCCCAGGCCTGCACGGTAGGCCACTTGGCGATCTACTAAGGGTCCTGTATCTACAAAGGTACGATATTCCACATTCTCCTCTTTCTCCTTAATAAATGACATAATCTCTTCTAGCTTCTCTTTGACAATCTGATGATAGTCTGTTCCCCAGGCCGTTCGGGCAAGTTCTCCATAAAATTGTGAGTCCCCTAGAGTTGTCTCAAGGTCATCTATATAATAAGGCTGTCCAATCACAAGGATAGATTGGGCGTTTGCCATTGTCTTTTTAGGGTCAATTCTTTTTTCCATGTCTTGTTCTTCAAACCCAGATAAATATCCCTTTGCCTTTCTTTCTTCTAAAATAGGTCTCAATTCTTCAAAAGGCGCTGCTGTCGTAAATCCAATTAAATCTATGCCAATTGTTTTTGCAAAATCAATTATTTCCTTCTTTAGATTCAAAGTACTCACTCCTTATTGCATACACAATACCATTGAAGATATTGATTGTAAAGTCAAAATAGTCACAAAAAAGAGATGTGAAAACATCTCTATGGATTGACAAAGGCTTTCAATTCATTCAATGGCCAGACGCGCAAAAGTACTTTTCCTTTAATTTGATTCACATCTACATATCCAAAGCTTCTGCTATCGTTACTGTCATTGCGATTATCTCCTAGCACCAAAACATTATCTGTGGGAACCTGCCCATCATTCAGCCGATAATTTCTCTGGATATAAGACTCCCCATTAATATAGGTTTCTTGTACCCTTTCCTCATTAATATATAGTTCCCCTTCTTCGAAGGTAAAATAATCGGATTCTATGGCAACGACACGTTTAACAAACAATTCATTTTGTCTCTGACTACTGGGGGGAGAAAACACAATTAAATCTCCTGGTCTTGGGGTTCGCTCTGTTAAATTGAGCTTTACCACCAATAATCGATCATGGGAATTTAAAGTTGGGTACATGGATTGTCCCTGCACAACAGCAAAGCTAAATAGAAAATGCTCAATCAACATGGCTATAAAAATAGCTACAATTAAGGCTTGCAGCCATTCCAACGGTTTAGATTTTATTTTTGACATGGAATCACATCCTATAGCAATATACAAAAAACAAGAATCCTTTTTACATTATATGTAGGTTCTATGATAAAATGTGCTTGGAGGTGTACAATGCTGAAATTCACAATACCAGGACGACCAGTTAGTAAGTCCAACTTTAAACTGACCCATAAAAACGGACAAGTGTGGATGCCTAAATCTGGTAAACACAGTCGTTATGTGGCTTATGAAAATATGATTGCTGGTTATATTAACCAACAGTATGCAGGACCTCAATTGACGCAACAATTAATTACAATTTTGAGATTATACTTTCCAGACAGACGGATGGGAGATTTGCACAACTACCCTAAAAGTATTTGTGATGGGATTGAAAAAAGTGGCATCATTTCAAATGATAAGCAACTTAGACCTGTCCTGCTTTTTGATTTTATTGATTCTGAGAATCCACGAGTTGAGATCGAGCTCTACGATTTTGAAAAATTCCAAGTACATTACCAAATAAAACCAATAAATGAAGAATCACCTTTTATATAGTATGCTGTTTAAGAAGAATTCTATTCTTATTATTTTTAATTTTTCTCCCACTGAACAACTGAATTCAAAATGATCGTTTCCGTGAACTTCACCTTCACACCTAAAAAACCACAAAAAAAAACCGTCTATTGCTTATTAAGCAATAGACGGTTTTTATATAAATGATAGCTGAATTTTTCCAGAATAGAGTGATTCTATGACATCACTTTAAATACAAATAACCCTATCATGATTCCTATGATGGTAACATTAACAACAATGCTCAAAACATATCCAAAAAAAGCGGCGCCACCAATTCGAAGTGAGCTTTTCAATGATTTTCCAGACAGAACTTCACCTGTAAATGTCCCGATTACTTGACCTATGATTAGACCAATGATACTGAGCAGAAAAAAACCAATGATCCCTCCTATAATCATACCCATCACACCTAATTGACTTGCTCCAAATTTTTTTGTGGTAAAAAAAGAGGCTACATAGTCAAATATTATACTGAATAAGGTCAGGATTCCAAATATGACAAGCCAATGAAGTGTAATCACTGTAAATTCAGTGCCATAACTATAAAGAAACACTCCTGCTAAAACAAGAATGGGACCCGGTAGTGCTGGCATAAAAATACCCGCCACTCCCAGTAGGATTAATATTGTACTTAGTATCAAATAAATATTTTCCATTGCATACCATCCTACCATGGTTAAATTTTAACTATAGGATCCATATCAATCAAGTTAATCTATCATTCTCATTGACAATCTTGTCAACAAATCTGGTACTAACCTCGCTTTTTTAGGGCTGTTACCTTTGGAATCCCTAAGACAGTAATACTATAAGGCCTTGTGCCTTGTCGCTTTTGATCCTTTTTGTCCACTAAGTATTCAGTAATTGTGGCCTCTACTTTTTTTGTCAGGTCCTTCATTTCTTCTCTACTTAAATAGTATTCACTAAATTGGTTAATAAATTTAGTTTCTTCTACTAGTTGCTCTGATGCACGATAAAACTCTGCACTGGTTTTTTCAAATAATGAAATGGCCACTTGATTAATTGATTGAAGTACATCCTCATCGATGTTTTTCATAAAATTCTTATCTATCACAAACACCTTTGCCGCAGGTAAATAATACTTCTCCACAATACCTGCTTTAATTCTTTCATCAACTAATTCCAATATCTCAACCTTTAATAGACTTTTAATATGATAGTTGACCTTTGCATGTGGCTCCCCTAGCTTTTCTGCCACTTGCTTAGCAGAACGAGGCTCATCTCGTTCAAAGGATTCTAACACCTCTACTCGGTAGGGGTGAGAGATCGCCTTAATTTGATCTAAATCTCTTAATACCATTATGTCCTTCATAACTAGTCCCCCTTTCTCATTCAATATCAATATTATATTGCTTTTTCAGAAGATTGTCAAAATTCCACCTAGTAGGAGTCTTGCATATCCAAGACTCCTACTAGATTAATCCCTATTCAGCTTCAAAGTAGCAATATATTGAAAGTTTTTAGGAGAGACGATTGTCACTGACTCCCTAGACCAATTGCTTTCAATCCCCACTTCCTTAGCCAGCGCTTCAATATAATACATGAAGATACCACAGTCAATTTTATGGGGATTAAAGGATTCTTCGTCTTTTTTAAAGGGAATTGTGTATAGATGTAGTTGCTCTCCTTCGATTAATACTCTCCAAGGCTGTTCATTACCCCAGGAGGGTGCCAGCTTAGCATCTTTTAATATGGCTTCAAAGCCGTCTAAGCTTCCATGCTTAGACTCATTATATGGACGATCCCATGAGTCAATCCACACAAACTCATCTAAGGACTTTCGAATCGATGGCTCTGACTGCTTACTCCTATTGAGCAGCTTATAACCAAATGGCTCCACTTCACTTCCTATGGGACTTAGAGCCAGAAGAGTCCTTCCCCTTGGTACATTAAAAAACTCGTTAATTTGCTGACGGTGATGAATAACAGCTATCCAACAAGTTCCGATTTGAAGCTCTTGTGCAGCTAACAAAACTTGCTCCATTTGATAACCCATGTTCTCTTGGTATCCTTCTTTGGTATCAGTAATGGCAACTAAGTAATGGGGTGCTTCAAATAGTTTTCCAAAGTAGCCCGTTGTCACTCCTAGCTTCTTGGTAATCTCCTTTCCTTTTGAAATTTCAAAGGTAACGCTGATGGCCTCATACAAAGCCTTGCTTTGCTGTCCTTGCTTCTTAAGTTCATTTAATATCGATTCCTCAATGGGTTTTTTAGAAAAATTTCTAGTCGATTTACGATGTATAATAAGTTCTTTCACTGATTTTTTCATTTTCATCCATCCTTTAGAAAATAGATAGTCCATAGTCCTCAGCCATTTTTTGTAAAACCCTTACCCCCGCAATACTGTTTCCTTTTTCGTCTAATGATGGACCCACTACACCAATACCCATCTTTTTAGGCACTGAAGCCATAATGCCTCCACCTACCCCACTTTTGGCAGGAATACCTACCTTAATGGCAAACTCGCCTGATGCATTGTACATGCCACAGGTTACCATAAACGCCTCGGCCATCTTGATATATTTTTCATCAATCAGTTGTTGACCTGTTTCGAATAAAACACCCCCATTAGCTAAAAAGCGTCCGATTTTAGCAATGTCCTTACATGTTACTTCAATAGAGCATTGATTAAAATATAGATCTAGGTCTGATTCAATATCATTTTGCATAATGCCAACGTCCTTCATAAAGTAAGCCATGGATCGATTACGGTCACCTGTTATCTTTTCTGATCGATAGACCGATTGGTTAACCTGAAGGTTTGGATTCTCTGTTAACTGTCTAAAAAAACCTAGTATTCTCTCTAGCCTTTCCTTTTGAGAGTCTCCTTTGATCATAGATGTGACTGCAATGGCACCGGCATTAATCATTGGATTAAAAGGCTTCGAAGGTCTTACTACTTCCAGCTTCATCATAGAGTTAAATGGATCTCCTGTGGGCTCCATTCCCACCTTATCAAAGACATATTTTTCACCTCTATCTGATAAAGCCAGTAGCAATGTCACTACCTTGGAAATACTTTGAATCGTAAAAGGGTATTCGTAGTCTCCAACTCCGTACTCATTTCCATCAAGATCTGCTACGTAAATTCCCAGGGCCTCTTTGTTAGCCTTACTCAGTTCGGGAATATATGTGGGTAACTGCCCTCCTTGGATATGGTGTCGGTTTGTATCTAGAATCTTTTGTAATTGTTCATTCATGTCTTTAGTTTGCCCCCTTATATCTCTTTGGTATTACTGAAGCTAGTTATTTAAAACTGCTTCCCCCAATAAATTCACGTAAGATTGATGTTTTAGGAATATCATCTTCTTTATCTAAAGCTACAAAATAACTTAAAAATTTCAACAATCGTTTAGCCTCGGGATGATAGGGACTATTGTTGTCTACTTGTCGTAACAAAGGCTCTACATATTTTTTCAATACACCCAGTTCATAAAACATCGCGGAGTTAAACATCGCATCAGCATCCTCTTGAAAAGGAAAAATATTTTTTTCTTCTCCACGTCTAACCGAGGGCCATAGGGCTAGTGTTTTTTCTACATCAATGGATCTAAACTGATTATCCCTAACCATTCTTCTAATCATTCGTGTATCAGTAGTTGGAATACGATTATGTTCATCTACATTGATTTGGGTTAAGGCACTAATATAAACCTTAAACTTATTTTCTCTAGGAATAGCTTTGGTTAATTCATCATTCAAACCGTGGATTCCTTCTAGTACAATAGGTTGGTCCTTACCAATTTTCACTTTATGCCCCTTATACTCTCGTTTCCCTATATGAAAATTGAAGGTTGGAATTTCGACTTCCTCTCCTTTTATTAACAATTCAAGATGCTCATTAAAAAGTTCCAAGTCAATGGAATGAAGAGACTCAAAATCATATTCTCCATCTTCCCCCAAAGGGGTGTCTTCCCGATTTACAAAGTAATCATCTAATGAGATTGGTATGGGTTTAAGTCCATTTACCTTGAGCTGAATGGCTAATCGTTTGGAGAAGGTTGTCTTTCCAGAAGAAGTTGGCCCAGCAATTAAGATCACTCGTTTTCGATCAATGTTCTCTGTGATTTGATCTGCAATTTCAGCAATCTTTTTTTCATGTAATGCTTCTGCAATTCTAATGAATTCTCCTTCTTCCCTCTCTACGATCAAATCGTTTAATGAAGCAACATGATCTACATCTAGAATTTTCCCCCATTTTTCACTCTCTCTGAATATTTTGAAAAGCTTAGGTTGTTCTTCAAACACAGGGATTTGACCCAAGGCTGCAATTCTTGGATACTGAATAATAACTCCTGGAGCGTAATATTTCAGCTCAAACGCTTTCAGATACCCTGTAGTAGGAACCATATATCCATAAAAATAATTTTTTAACCATCCACACTGATACATATTGATATAGGGCTTTTCACGGTATTTTAACAGCTTCACTTTACCCATTTGCCCATATTCCCTAAATATATCCTTCGCTTCATCTATTGGAATCCGACTTTTTTCAAATCTAACATCTTCAGCAATAATGTCGTCCATTCGATTTTTAATCCTCTTGACGTCTTCTTCTACCAAGGGTCTCTTGTAATGTAGTTCACAATATAACCCTTTACTTAAGGAGTGTTCCACAGATACTTTGCACCCAGAAAAGAGTTCCATACAAACTCGGATAAATACAAAGGACAAACTTCTTTGATACACTCTCGACCCAATGGAATGACATACATCTATGAATTGGATATCACTATCCTCGTACAATTGGTAATTTAATTCTTTTAATTGATTATCAACAGTTGCTGTTACTATTAAATAATCCATCTCCTCCTGAAATTCTTTACTGAGTTCTTCAAGTGTTATACCAGATTCATAGTCAAATGGTCCTTTACCATTGATCATCAGGGCAACATGGCTGCCTGTCTTTTCATTAATCATTTTCAATCCCCCTAATGTTCTTTTTATATGTATTGTATTAGTACTCATAATCAATATATACCCTAATTTCTACTTCAATTAAAAAAGTTCCTGCTAATGAGCAGAAACTTTTTTTAGTCTTATGCCATTACTTCATGTTTTTTAGGTTACTTGGAGTAGAAATTTCACTTAGAGCGTCTCCAGCCTCATCGACATAAATATTTTTAACTGCTAAATCTCCAATGGCTAACATCCCTACGATTTGCCCATTTTCAACAACTGGCAAACGGCGAATTTGATTCTCCCCCATGACTCTAGCGGCTTCATGTATATCAGTTTCAGGAGAGACAGACACTAGATTTTGTGTCATGACCCTCTCTATTGTATCCGTCGCTTGAAGTCCTGCTGTTAATCCACGAATAACGATGTCGCGATCAGTGACAATCCCTACAGGTTGATTTTGTTGATTACAAACTGGAACTGAACCTATATCTAAACTTTTCATGATTTGTGCCACTTCATTTACTGTGCTATTTTGCTGGGCAAATGAAACTTGAGATGTCATGACTTCTTTTACTTTCATTTAATCTCCTCCTCATATACTTTTTCATCTCTATTTTTTGTATATGTGGCGGTTTTTATACCTACTATTTTTGATCAAAGGAGACATTATTCACTCATTTCCCTGCTTGAAAAATCGTGGCCTTTTCTGTGCCTTCTAGTAGTTTTAATAAGATGTTTTCCTTTTTTCCATTTGCAAGTATCATTGGAATTCCATAATCATTAACTGCTTTTGCCGCTTCAATTTTCGTGGCAATTCCCCCTGTACCAAATTCATTTACGTCCCCAACTTCAATTTTTTCAAGCAATTCGTCTATATTCATCACATTTTCTACTAATATGGCATCTTCATGCTCCTTAGGATTTTTATCATAGATCCCATCAATATCACTAAAGAGTATCAATAAATCCGCATTCCAAATATTTGTTGTTAATGCTGCAAGGGTGTCATTATCTCCTATTCTAATCTCCTCTACACTGACAGTATCATTTTCATTGATGATCGGGATTACGCCCTCATCTACTAGTGTAAATAATGTGTTTCTTATATTGAGTCTTCTATGAGCATCAGAAAAATCATCTCTTGTTAACAGCATTTGTGCAATAAAAACATTGTATGGCTCAAAGCATCTTCGATAAGCATCCATCAGCTCTACTTGTCCTATGGCACAAAGTGCCTGTTTATAGTTCATATCTTCTTTTCTCATCCACTTGCCTAGAGTCGAAACCCCAGCAATTCTTGCGCCTGATGATACAATCACAAATTGCTTTCCCTTGTCCCTCAGGTAAATGATTTGTTCACTTAGTTCCTTTAAAAAATTCTTGTTAATTGTTCCATTGTCATTAGACAGGGTATTACTTCCTATCTTAATTACAATTTTTTTACTCTTATTGATTAGTTCTTCTATCATCCTATTCACTACTTTCTAATTTGTCCATTTCCAACAATGGTATATTTGACAGTCACTAATTCATTTAATCCCATAGGTCCTCTAGCATGTATTTTTTGTGTACTAATTCCCATTTCTCCTCCAAAACCAAACTCACTACCATCTGTAAAACGAGTGGAGGCATTCACATACACTGCTGCTGCATCTACTTGCCGCAGAAACTGATTTGCATGACTTAAATTCTCCGTTAAAATGGCTTCTGAGTGCTTTGTTCCAAAATGATTGATATGCTCAATGGCTTCATCAACATTTGGCACCACTTTAACCGCTACAATATAATCCAAGAATTCCTCTGCCCAATCATCCTCTATTGCTAGTTTTCCCCCGATTAGGCTTTGTGTATGCTGACAGCCTCTTATTTCCACTTGCTTTCCGATCCGCCCACTTACCTTTGGAAGCAAATCTTTAGCTATTTTTTCATGGATCAAGACTGTTTCACAAGCATTGCATACTCCTGGTCGTTGTACCTTTGCATTTTCAATAATATCAACTGCTTCATCAATATTTGCACTTTCATCAACAAATATATGACAATTACCTACTCCCGTTTCTATTGTGGGTACAGTTGCATTTTTCACAACAAAATCAATCAGTTCTTTTCCACCTCGAGGTATGATTAGATCGATATATTCATTTAATGTCAGCATTTCTTTTACAAGCCCTCTATCTGGATCATCAATTAAACTAATGACAGCCTCTGAAACATCACTGTTTTTCAATCCTTCTTTAATTGCATGCACTAAAGCCCGATTAGAGAAGATTGATGTGGAGCTTCCTCTTAACAGGACTCCATTTCCACTTTTTAATGTTAAACAAAATGCATCAACAGTCACATTAGGTCTTGATTCATAGATGATCCCGATAACACCTATTGGAACCGTCATTTTGCTCACTGTTAACCCATTTTCTAATGTCCACACTTCATTACTTTTCCATACTGGGTCCTTTAACTCAATGATCGTTTGGATTCCTTTAATCATTCCTTCTACTCTATCCTTTGTCAGCCTCAATCTGTCTACTAAGCTCTCTTTCATCCCTTTTGCTTCTGCATTTTCAACATCTTTTTGATTTTCTTGAATGATAAATGATTCATTTTTTTGTAAACTGATAGCCACTTGTCTTAATGCTTCATTCTTATCCTTTGTATTCATTGAAGATAGTTGCTTTGATGCATTTTGTAGCACTTTACATTGTTCCATTAAATTGGTCATCATCAATACTCCTTTCGTATTTTACGCTTGTATATTTTGTGAAATCTTTTTATATACTTGAAAAAACATTATACAAAAAAAGCACTCATCCCATGAAAGGGACGAGTGCTTACCCGCGTTACCACCCTAATTAGCCAATCGTGAAATTGACTCTCTTAGTATAATCTTAACGTGATTATCCCCGTAGTGACTTAGTCATCACCTGCTCTAGAGTGGGTTCAAAAAGCTAGTCTACAAGGCTCTCACCATTACCTTATTCTCTGTAAAACATTACTTTTATACTATTCTCCGTCACCGCACTTTTCCGATAATAGATTTATTAAAAATAATTATAAGTAATTACCCACAGCCTGTCAATGTTTTTTTGCATAAATCAACAGTTAATCGACAGTTATTTGTTATTAATTAATATCTATTTAAGCCTTTGCAATCGATAGGGGTCCAATTCTATTAAAGGGAAATAGTCGTATGAAAGCCTTCCCCATGATGTCATCAATCTCTATCAATCCCAGTATATCATCTCGACTATCTAGACTATTGTTTCGGTTATCTCCCATTGCAAATATTTTTCCCTCTGGAACAACTAAGTCTACTTGTCCGTAGGTATAATCCTCAGCAATATAGGTTTCCTCAAGCATTTCTCCATTAACATAGACCTCTCCATTGGCGATGGTTATTTCATCACCAGGCACACCAATCACCCGTTTAATAAGTAATTTATCTTTTCCACCAATGGTCTTAAGTGATGATTGAAAAACAACAATATCCCCCTTATGAGGAGTGCCTCGATTATATAACAATCTATTGATAATTAAAAAGTCATTTTCCTCCAAAGTTGGACTCATGGAGTAATTTTTTACAATGGTTGGCTTAACAAATGTGGTTATTGCCAATGCAATTATCAATGCCAATGCAATGGTCTTGATCCACTCTATTATCTCTTTTTTCATTTTCATCCCCCTAATGCCTATCAATAGAATTCCATAGACCATTTTACCACTGTTCATATTTTATTGCAAATATTTAAGACATCCCGCTCATAGTAGGACGGGATGCCCCTTTCTTAGGTATCTAAAAACCAACAAATTCGCTGACAACTTCAAGCAGTTGATCCGTTGTAATACCATTACCACTTTCATCCCAGGCCACTTCTGCTTCTATGACTAAGATGATCTGGGGTGTGTCATGGTTTACCTCCAAGAGCTCCTCAACTGCATCAGATACTTCCATATCTTCCCGAACGTATACAACTGTAGACATGATATCTTCTTCATTTTCTTCTATAAAGTCTTTGTACTGTTGAAAAACATCCTCACTTTCTTGCTTTGCCACATCATGCTTGAATATAAAGACAGGCTTCTTATGTGATTTCTTTATTAGTTTTTCTAAATCCTCTACGGTATCTATTTCTTTGATTTTTTTTGCCATTTGACACCCTCCCCTTGCAAGCTTTTAACTACTAATTGTATATTAGCTATTTAAACATATTATAACTGCTATTGCAATTATTATGTAATTTTCATGATTTTAAACATTAGTTGGAAATATCAAGAACAATTATTTGATCATTCTATCTCTAAAGGGATAAATTACATCCGTCTTTACCTTGAAATTTGCTTTCTATATGTGCTATGCTTAAAAAAGACAATACATAAAGAAGGAGAATGGATAAATATGGAAAAGTTAAAAGACTTAATCTATGACTATTCAGATATTTTACTAGGGATGGTCATTGTAGTTGGTATGTTTATTGTTATCTCCTTCAGCCTTGGGGCTTGGTTTGATGACAATAATCTTGTGGTTATTGCAGCAAGTGATTCCCAAGCGGAAACGACACCACCTATCAACAATTTCCCTGAAATTCATGATGATGAAATAGAAGAATCTGCTGAATTGGATTCCGAAATATCTGGTGAAACAGAAGAATCCGCTGAATTGGATTCCGAAATATCTGGTGAAACAGAAGAAGTGACTGCAGAAGCAGAAGTACCTGTGGTGGAATCTACTGAACCAGTCGTTGTCGTTGAAGCGCCCATCACCCCTGAAGTCATGAAGATAACGATTCCAAATGGAACTCCTGGAGTCAGGATTGCTGGTATTCTAGTTGACAATGGTTTAATTGAAGATGGACAAGTCTTTGTTCAATTAGCTGAAGAGTTGAACTTAGCCTTAAAATTGAAGTCTGGTACCTTTGACATTCCCGTCAATTCCTCAATTGAAGAAATGATTCGTATTATCTCAGGGACAAATTAGAATAGAGACCTTACAGGTCCTCTACCCAGACTATTGAAAATTGAAAATGCTCATCTTCTTAGTTACTTCAAAACCCCAGCACCCTTACGTATTTCATCTATACGCTTCGGTGCTGGGTTTTCCTGTGCCTCTAACCTAAACGTTTTTGAACAGTCTACACTTTATTACTTTTTTCTACAAACTATCCTACTTGACTTTTTTCTTCAATGAAATCAGATAATGTCTCTACATAGATATCAACAATTCCCTTAAGCTCCAGAAGAGAGTCCTTTGAATATTCATCATAAACCCCTATCACTTTCATGCCTGCAGCCTTACCTGCCAAGGCTCCCGCAACAGTATCTTCAAATACCAGTGTCTTTCTAGGGTTCACATTTAAATTTTCGGCAACCTTAAAAAAAACATCGGGATGTGGCTTTCCTTTAGCAACCTCACATGAAGTGACGATGGAGTGAAAGTATTTTTTCAAGTTATGCTGACTCAATACGCCTTCTACTAGTTCCGCTGAGCAGCTGGTTCCCAGACCAATTTTAATTCCCTTTGCCTTTAGAATTTCAATAAATTCCTTTGCACCAGGCTTTAATTGAATCTTATTTTTGTAATATTCCTGTCCTATTTCAATCCATTCCTTTTTAATTGCTTCAACAGATTCTGGTAAATTGAAGGTCTTTTTGAAAAACGCAGCTGTTTCTGTGAAGCTCATGCCTTCAATTCCTTTTCCCAAATCTTCAGGCAGTAAAATCCCCCTCTTTTCTAAGAATTCAACATCAATTTTCATCCAAACCCACATGGAATCGATTAAAGTTCCATCTAAATCAAAAATCACCGCTTCAATATCTTGTAGCATTTTTATCCCCCTTGCTTGACCATCAATTCACCATTTTAGCATCCCATGGCTCCAGTCAATTGAATTGTTATATCATATTGTATCATATTTCATTCCTCTTTTTCATTAATTCGATTAAAGTGATCACGGCTCTCCTTCGTATAGCGATTCAGACGAATTATATTCACACGCCATAGATAAATCACATAAGGAAGGAATAGCAGCATCAGTATGGGGATTTGTGCCATTAATATAAAGTTGAATAATCCATGAAATACGATTGGCACAATCAGTGATTTCGTAAAATACTTAGACCTGAGTTCTTTATCCTCTGTATATTTTGCTAGAGATAGATAATACCCCATGGTGACCCCAAATAACATATGAGCTGGAACAGATAAAATGCCTCTCATAATTCCCACATAGTAATTGCCTGTATATCTAAATACCACATACATGATATTTTCTACAGTGGCAAATCCTAGTGCAGAAAAAACAGCATAAATAATGCCATCTAGTTTTTCATTAAAATGTCTACTATGATACGCCCCAAAAAGAATAGCCAACCGTTTGAAATATTCTTCTGTAAACCCTGCCACCATAAAAGCAATATAGACGGTTGATAATATTCCCGGAAGTATATTAATTGAGAGCAATAACCTTTGAATCACAATAACTGGCAGTACGCTTAATGCACCTAAAGCAAAAACCTTCAACAATAATCCTAAGGGCTCTCGATCATATCGATCAGCAAAATAAAAGGCCATTCCGATGGCTATCGTTGGCGTGATTGCAATAATGAACAATCTCAATATCATATGTTTCTCCTTTCATTTTTGATATCTTCACACAAATTCATTACTGTATATGTACTTTCAAATACTTGATTTAATTCTATTTAAAGGCGACTCACTAAGCTGGCTACCTGTTGAAGCATTTCTTGTCTCTTCTCATCAGTGGTGCTGGTAACTTGAAAAAGATTTTCATATGTGACATCGCTGATACCAGAAAAATTAAAAATTCCCTTGATAAGCATCGTTTCAATTGCTTCTAAAGTTCCTTCATTTTGCATCTTCTCCTGGTTAGCCCCTGAGGTCGTAATAATGAGAGCCCGTTTGTCTCCTAGCAGTCCTTTTATGGTTCCATCTTCCTGATGTTCATAGGCAAATCCATGGCTCAACACTCGGTCAATCCATCCCTTTACGATAGCAGGAGGTGCAATCCACCATATGGGGAAAATGAATATTAGGTTTTCTGCCCATCTCACATCGTTCTGCTCTAATGCAATATCATCTGCCACAGTTCCTTTTCTCATTTGCATTAAATCATTAACAGTCAAAATTCCATTAAAATTCATTGCGTATAAATCCTTCACGATATATTCGACTCCATTTTCCTTCAATTGATTTTCTACAACATATCGTATTGCCCCATTGAAGCTATCTGAATTAGGATGTGCAAATATGACCAGCGTTTTCATCATCAACCCCTCCTCAATTAAATCTTATTCTTATTATCGGTTTATTTTACGCTTTTTACACAAAATTCGTCTGACGCTACCGCGTCGACTCATAGCGCACTTAAATCTTTAACGGGCGTTGTTTAAGATTTCAAGTGCTTAAATGTAATTCGTCTGACGCTAGCGCGTCGACTCATAGCGCACAAAAAAAGATCAGGTGTATCACCTGATCTAATATATTTTCTTGGTTTCTTTGTATTCTTGTACGATACGTAGTGCTTCTCCAAAGCGTTGGAAGTGCACTACCTCTCTCTCCCTTAAAAATCTCAATGGGTCCTTCAGCCCAGGATCATCAGTTAGATCCAATAAATTTTCATATACCGTTCTTGCTTTTTGCTCTGCTGCCATATCTTCATGTAAGTCAGCTATGGGGTCAGCATGGGCTTGAATATATGCAGCTGTCCATGGTACTCCATTAGAGTCCGAAGGAAATTGGGCCCCGTCTCGAATGGCATAAAATGATCCAAGTCCAGCTTCCTCTATTTCAGCTATGGTTGCATCCTTCATCAATTGATAAATCATGGTATTGATCATTTCAACATGAGCTAGTTCTTCGGTGCCTATATCTGTCAGCAATGCCTTGGATTCATTGGTGGGCATGGTATATCTTTGATTTAAATAACGTATGGCAGCCGATAATTCCCCATCGGGTCCGCCGTACTGGGTGAGTAGGTATCTAGCCATACGCAAATCTTTTTGGCCTACATGTACGGGATATTGCAATTTTTTTTCATAAATCCACATATACTTTCCTCCCTATTCCTTTAGTATTGTTTTTCCCAGGGCCATGGTCCCTCTACCCATTGCCAAGGATAGCGACTTGGTGAAAATCCAAAATTCAGCAATGGTCCATGGGCCATTTCATATTGCTTCTTCAATGCCATCAATTGCTGGTGTAAATGATTATACCGAGCTAAGGCCTTTTGATCACAGCGATGTGTATCTAGATAAAGATTTAACTCAAGGGCTGCAAATTCCACTTCTTGTATACAGGTTAACAAAGCTTTCCTATCATGTGTTCTTTCATGCATTACCTCTCCCCCTTCCAATGTTTATCCTCTGGTACATAGGGCTGGAATAGTTCCGGAAAAAGCGTTCCCTTCATCAGTGCTTCACTGAGGGAATAGGCGTCTACAAAGCTCTGATAAGGTATATACGCGTTTGCCAACATGACTTGCCTTGGCATAAAGGGGATGGGATAGATATAGCATGGATCTCCCACCGGTGGTAAATAATGTGTTGGGTTATTTGGGTACACAGATCCTTCCTCCTTTTATTAAATGATGGAAGTAGCGTAAGTTACACGTAAATATTCTCATTTCATTTCATGAAGCCCGCTACGTAGTATCATCATATTCACAAATGTGGTTTTCTGTGTTTTATTTATCATGATTTTTAAGATGGCACATATACTTTAGAATGAGGATTTTTTCTCTACCTACACACAGAAAAGCGCCTACTATTCATTTGAATAGTAGGCGCTTTTGATTTATTTTACAATTTTTCTGGCTCTGGGTACTCGGTATCGAAGGTTTCTACTGTGACTTCCTTCATCACCTGATCTTCAAGGGGTTTATCTCTTGGATCACGCTTTACGGAAACAATTTTATCAACTTCTTCTATTCCTTCGGTGACCTTACCAAATCCTGCATACTGTCCATCTAAGTGTGAAGCATTATCTGCCATAATAAAAAATTGCGAGCCTGCAGAGTTGGGATTCATTGAACGAGCCATAGAAAGGACTCCTTTCGTATGAACCAGATCATTTTTAAAGCCATTTCCACTAAATTCACCTTTGATGGAATATCCTGGTCCGCCAATGCCTAGTCCTTCCGGATCTCCTCCCTGAATCATAAATCCTGGAATTACACGATGGAAAATTACGCCATTGTAAAATCCTTTTTTGATTAAAGAGATAAAGTTATTGACAGTATTAGGTGCAATTTCAGGGTAAAGCTCTGCTTTAATCTCCTTGCCACTTTCCATTGTAATTGTCATAATTGGATTTTTCATTATCATCTTCCTTTCTTCTTATCGGTTGATTTTATATATACATCATCTTTGAAATAGACTTGGGTTAGATTCAGCTATAAAATCTCCTCTGAATGACGTCTTAGTTTATCTTACTACAGTATGCGTCATTTTTCCACATTTTATCAATATCCCCAGGAATTTTTTATAAATTCATAACATACGCGTACAAAAAAGGGATAGATAATATATTCTTTTGTATTATCTATCCCTTTCTACAATCTATGTTTTTAAGATTTTTACCCATATATTCATGTCTTCAAAACTTCCTGAAATGTCACAATTTTGAATTAAAGTCCCTTGAAACCCGTAACCATGTTTTGCTACTGCATGATTCATCCCGTAGGATTGTGCTCTCGTTAAAGAAAATAAATTAGGTACTTCTTTTACTCTAAGTCGATCCTCTAAGTGAAACATAATTCTTGTGAGCAAACCCTTTCCTCGGTACTCAGGCAATGTGGCACAATCAGTAATTTCCGCATTGTTATACTTCGGATTGATGTCTGCTGAAGCAATGCTCACAATTCTATCCTCATGGGTGACCAAAGAAAATAATGTGTCTTCTTTCATTACTTTTTTAACGTATTTGGGTTCATTCATCGGTGTTGGATAGCTTTTAAATACCTTTCCAAAGACATTAGCCATTTCAATAACATCACTTTCCTTCGCCCTTCTGAGTTCAAAACCTTCCGGCAAATCTAATGTTTTTGGAATTGTATTCTTCTCTTGGGCACTTTCAATAATATGCCGCTGTTCTTCTTTCAGTGGCTGGACTGTTCTTGATTGATTTAAAAATATAGAGTAGATAAAGGCTGTCTCACCATCAAAAAAACCTTCGATTTCTCCCTCTTTCTTCAAAGGAAGTCCTCTTAGTAAAGAGATATCCTCTTCCTGACCATAGACAGTAATTTTATCAATATTCTGTTTTAAGGCTGCTTTTTTAAGTGCATCTAGTTCCTCTTCTAACCAGTCACTATCATATTGATATAAAATAACCCTCTTATTTGTTACATCTAATATAATATCTTCATTTTTTTCTTCTCGTTCGACTATTTGCTTTAACATAGCATCCTCCTTCAATTTTAAGTTTGAATTTTCATAGCTGCAAGAAAGCACCTTTTTTTAGATACAAAAAATACCCTTCCTTATTAAAGAGGAAGAGTATCCAGATTTCGCCTTATCGACTCATCTTAAACCACCATAAATATGATAGTCTATTACTGGCCCATTTGAGCCCGTAAGAATCACATCTCTATCGGATGTTTTTCTCTATGGGTTTTGGCACTACGAACATGCTTATTGGAATCTGTTGATAACATATCCCAACTCACACATTTGCCTTTTTCACCATAGATACTTCACATACTTGATATTGTGTACTTTCTTGCTCTCTATTATATCACATTGGGATTTACTGTCAACTTGACCTAGGTCACAGAATTCATATGAATTATTTGGTAAGATAGCATTAAAGTAGTTTATTTACTTGATTCAGTAAATTCCTTACAAATCCATGGTAATGCATTACATAACATCTCATCAAAAAATAAAACATTGCAATCCATCAAATTTAGTTATTGAAGTACTGGGACTTTTGCTTAAGTAGGTCGTTTTATCTATTTAAAATTAAAGTTCCTGAACTGTTTTAATGGTTTCATCAATAATTCCGCCTCCTAGGCAGGCTTCTCCATTGTAGAAAACAACTGCTTGTCCAGGTGTCACTGCTTTTTGTGGTCCATCAAATAGTACCTTACAGGTATCGCCCCCTGTTAACTGTACTGTCACATTTTGATCTGGCTGACGATATCTAAACTTAGCTGTGCATGTAAATGTTTGTGGTATCTCCTTTTCACTGACCCAATGAAGATCCGTTGCCAATAGACCATATGTATATAAGCTTGGATGATCTTCTCCTTGAACAACATATAAAATGTTATTCTTTAGATCCTTGCTTACAACAAACCAAGGCTCTCCACTTCCAGAACCACCGATTCCTAGACCTTTTCTTTGTCCTAGTGTATGATACATCAATCCATCGTGCTTGCCTTTTACATTTCCCGATAAATCTCGCATCTCTCCTGGTTGAGCAGGTAAGTACTGACTCAAAAACTCCTTAAAATTTCGCTCTCCTATAAAACAAATTCCTGTACTATCCTTCTTCTTTGCTGTCACGAGATCATGGGCTAAAGCCATTTCTCTCACTTTTTTCTTATCAATATGTCCAATTGGAAACATCGCTTTAGATAATTGATATTGTCCTAATGTATTTAAAAAGTATGTTTGATCCTTGTTACTATCTACACCTCGTAGCAGACGATACTCTCCATCTTTATAATCTACCTGGGCATAATGACCTGTGGCCAGATAATCTGCCCCTAGCTTAAGGGCATGCTCTAAAAACGCCTTAAACTTTATTTCTTTATTGCACATGACATCGGGATTTGGCGTTCTACCCTTTTTATATTCATCTAAGAAATATTGAAATACTTTTTCCCAATATTCTTTTTCAAAGTTTACGGTATAATAAGGAATACCAATTTGCTCACATACCCGTCTCACATCTTCATAATCTTCCGCTGCGGTACAATAGCCATATTCATCGGGCTCATCCCAGTTTTTCATGAAAATTCCGATCACATCATAGCCTTGTTCCTTTAATTTCAAAGCAGCTACAGAAGAATCCACACCACCGGACATACCAATGACGACCTTTGTATCCTTTGGGTCCTTTTTCATTTGTTTTACCTCCTTGGTACATATTGCAACCTAAAGCATTTCAAAAAATAACAAATCAATATAACAGTTTATTTTCTTTTTAATGCCTAATATGTATTTTTCCCTAAATCACTATTTTTAATAGCATCTTACCTTGCACCCATATACATCAATACATTGTTTCATAAATGCTCAAGAAATATTATAGCATATCTATGGCACAATGGACAGTGAACTGGTTTTAGCAAAATCAAAATAAAAAGCACTTAGCTTTGAAATTGAGGTCATCTCAAAGTCAAATCTAAGTACTCATTTATATCTACTTAAGGCTGGACTGAAGCTCAGGTTATATTGAGAACTTCCTACAGATTAAAAATGAATTTGACCAAAAAATGCCTTTAACCTTTCATGCTTTGGGGTTTCAAAAATTTCTTGAGGTGTCCCCTGTTCTGCAATGACTCCTTCAAGCAAAAAAATTACCTTATCTGCCACTTCTTTTGCAAATCCCATTTCGTGGGTTACAATAATCATGGTCATTCCCTCTTTGGCTAAATCCTTCATAACCGCCAAAACTTCCCCAACCAGCTCCGGGTCCAGGGCAGAAGTTGGTTCATCAAACAAAACAACCTTTGGTTCCATTGCTAATGTCCTTGCAATTGCCACTCTTTGTTGCTGTCCACCAGATAGCATTGCAGGATATTGATTTGCTTTATCTGATAAACCCACTTTCTCTAATAATGCCAATGCTTTTTCCTTGGCTGTATTCTTATCTTCTTTTTTTACTGTTAGGGGCCCTTCCATAACATTTTCCAAAGCAGTCATATGGGGAAATAAATTAAATCGTTGAAATACCATTCCTACCTTTTGTCTAGTCTCGGTAATATCCTTTGCTCTATCCAAGATCTGTTTACCCTCAACCCATATTTCCCCTTGATTTTTTCTCTCTAGATAGTTGATGCATCTTAGGAGTGTACTCTTGCCAGAACCACTGGAACCAATCATACAAACAACTTGCCCTTCTGTTACTTCCATGTTGATTCCTTTCAAAACCTCAAGATCTCCAAAATATTTATGCAAATTTTTAATTTGTATCATGATTTCACCTCTCATATACTTTAAGTCGTGCTTCTATTTTCAATAATCCCTTAGACAACACGGTTGTAATAATCATATAATAACTCCCTGCAATAAAATACATGGGCCATGGATTAAATGTTGCTGCTGTATATTGTCTTGTTAGCATTAGTGTTTCTGTTATTGTGATGACACTGGCTAAAGATGAATCCTTAATGGCAATAATGAACTGGTTTCCCAAAGAGGGCACAGAGCGTTTAAATGCTTGAGGCAATGTGACCCTTTTCATAGCTTGCCATTTTGTCATCCCTAGGGCTGAAGCTGCTTCTTTTTGACCGTAATCAATGGACTCAATGGCTCCTCTAAATATCTCACTAATGTAAGCACCATTATGAAAGGCTAATCCAATGACAGCTGATATAAAAGGGGATAGTTTGATACCTATTTCAGGTAAAGCTTGAAAAATAAATATAAGCTGTAAGAGCAATGGTGTTCCTCTAACCACACTAATATATATATCAATGGCCTTCATCAACGGCTTAATTTTTGTCATTTTCAACATGGTAGCCAATAAACCAAATACGGTCCCTAGTAAAATTGAAAAGAATGATAGCTGTAAAGTAAGTTTCACACCGGGTAAAAATTTTGGTGCAAATGTGATGACGACTTGCACAAAATTCATTATCTCATTTATTATTTCATTGAACATCTAAAGTCCCCCCGTTCCTGCATAAAACTAGAAATGGGCAATATCACTATTACCCATTCCTCATTACAAGTTATGCTTACATTTAGTTATCTAATATATTCGTTCCGAACCACGTATTACTAATCTCTGCATATGTACCATCTTGAATAATCTCTTGTAATGCATCATTAACTGCATCTAACAAATCTGTATCATCTTTTCTAATAGCAATTCCGATTTCTTCAATATATAAGGGCTCTCCCACAGGTTTTAATGGCATATCAAAGGATTCAATTCCATGTAGTCCCACCAATAATCCTGTTATCAACCCATCAGATCTTCCCTGTTGAACAGCTCTCATATTATCTACATCACTCTCAAACTGCAAAATATCAGTTACATTCTCCATATCAACCAAAAAGTCTTGGAAGGTAGTTCCTGTTACAACCCCAACAGCTGCATCCTCTATTTGTGATAAATCATTTTCCTCAAGCTCTTCACTACCAAAAAATTGTGCACCATCATAATAATAAGGAGTTGAAAAATTAACTCTTTCTAATCTTTCATCCGTAATGGCCATACTACCAATAATCATATCAAAACGTCCACTGGTTAATCCACTAATAATTCCATCCCATAAAACCGTCATTGGTTCTGCTTCCACACCCATTTTTTCTGCAATGGCATTGGCAATATCAATATCAAAACCGATTAATTGTCCATCGGTATCGATAAAGTTAAATGGTGGATATGCACCAGTCATGGCAAAGGTCAAGGACCCCCTTGCATTAATGTCCTCTAGTGTCCCTCCATCCACATCAATTTCAACGTTAGCGTCACTATCCATATCAGGGTCAGTTTCAACGGGCTCAACATTCTCCCCGGCACACCCAACCATAAATAGTAACATCATAATTAAAAATACGGTACCTAGTTTTTTCATCATTTTTTCCCTCCATATTAATATATTTTGGGCTGTCGACAGCAAAACTTTCACGTGAATATGCAAATTTAGCTTATGATCATTTTACTATAATTTTCCTTATTTATCAAAGTGGATAATCCTGCTTTAATTCCCAGTAGCACAGCTACCTATCTATCTACTCTAGTCTGATGCCACATTCTTAGTAATCCTCTGGTATACTTTTACATCCTTGTCTATGTTTTATTATATTTAACATGACTCGAATCCCATCTACTATCATATGATAATAATAAAGACAGGTATTTAACAGAATTCTTATATGCTCAGTAGTCTTTTATCTATTAATCTTTTAGTAGAAAATAATTTTTATTAATTATTTTCCATTATTTAAAGGAATTCAATAAAAAAAACAGAATTATATAATGTGTGAATAATGAAAAACTTTAGGTGGTGGATTTATTATATGAATATACTGAAGAGGAAATCTATGGCATTAACACTGATAATACCTATCATTGCAACAGGTTTATCAACTTCCTTTGTTTTTGCAGAGGAAAAAGATGCGACGATCATTTCTAACCAAGGAATTTTAAGAAATCTAGCGAATTTCCAAGGGGAAGTCATTGAAACACTGCCAATTGGAACTCAAGTAATGGTTAAGGAAACAACCCAGGATTGGTACCAGGTTCAATTACAAGGTGGCAATACCTCAGGTTGGATTTATAAAGATATTCTGATAAAAAATGAAGAGACTACGAATACTTTTAAAAAGGGAACGATTACAGCCAACATACTAAATGTGCGTTCTATCCCTTCAACTGATGGTAGTATTGTAACCAAATTATCTAATGGCTCTGATGTCACTATCCTTGATACAAAGGATCAATGGTATCAAATTCAATTAGCCAACGGAACAAAGGGTTTTGTTCATAGTGACTTTGTCACTTCTATTCCGAGCTACCCTAAGGCTAAGGTATTAAAGGATTATAGCTCTCTTAGAGAAAAACCAAACTCCAACAGTCCTCTGGTTATGGGACTTAATACAGCTGATGTTATTTATATAAAGGGATACGATAATGGATGGTACCATGTGGTAACAAAGGATTTTATAGAGGGTTTTATCAAGAGTGAAGTGGTCACACTACACATTGATATGACAAACCCCGTTAGTCGTTCAGGTTCTAGAACTGCCACACTTACCGGCATCAAATCAGTTACGGAAAAATATTTAGGGAAGCCTTATCAGTATGGAGCCAGTGGACCGAATGCTTTTGATTGCTCAGGCTTTACTTCTTATATTCTTAGCACCTATTATAAAGACTATCTTAGACAAAAACAGATCAATTTACCAAGATCCTCTAGAGATCAGGCCAATGTGGGTACTCGAATTAATCGAAATCAGCTTCAAACAGGGGATTTAGTATTCTTTAATAATGGTACAAGTCGAATTCAACATGTAGGTATCTATATTGGAGACAATCAATTTATTCATTCAGCTTCAGGGAGAAATAGTGGCATTATTATCTCTTCCCTAAGTGAGAGCTACTATGACCGCGGATACCATACAGCAACAAGATTATAAACGAGACTTTGTTTGTTTATTCGGAAGAAATTTTTGACTTCCTCTAAAAAGATAAAATCCGGCTAGAACCTATAGGGTGTTTTCATCCCTACTGAGTTCTAGCCGGATTTACTTTGGAGATATCGTGACCTTTCCCCCTATATACCTTACAACCTTTAATCTCATTAAAATGAGAACCCTTTATGTAAATCCCACATATTATATACCAAGACTAGAGATAGTCTTTAGAACAACAAAAGGTAGGTGAAATATATGAGTGAAGTTGCAGCAACGCAACGTGGTTTGTTTGGTGGATTCGGTGGACAAAGCAGTTTACTATTCTTCTTCTTATTGCTTGTGCTTATATTCTGTAACTGTTCTATATTCAGAGGTGCTGGAGATAGTCTACTATTCTTCTTCTTATTGCTAGTTGTTCTTTTTGGTGGAAGAACTCTATTTGGAGGTTGCTAGAAATAACTGCAAATCCAGACCTATCTCTTGAATGAATGAAGCAAAGCCCTAGACCAGTATCCTCTAGGGCTTTGCATATTTTTCAATAAAGAGTGGTTCAATGACAACTGTCATTCTCTTACCAATGGCTTCATATCCCAAGCTATTTGGATGTAACCCATCGAAGGACATATTTTCTTGAAAAAACACCCTGTTTATTTCTTGGATCAGGTCTTCCTTCACTTGGGTACCAATGCTGCTTTCTCCCATCATAGTTGATCGTATACCCCACCTTTCCTGAAGTATGTCGATTGCCTTATTCCTATTTTCCACTTCCCATGTGATAAACTGTTCATTTAACAGATCCTTTACTTCCAGTTTTTTCACAATACTTCCTTTTTGAATGATGTTATGAACCCCATCCCACCATTTCATTCTGTTCACTCATATGATATCTTAGCTAAATACCCATTTTATGACCTCAAAACCTAATATAATATTGACTCTCAATAAATATACTTATCAAATTAGTAAAGAATCCAATAAATGCACTGGCATTAGTTAATCTACCACTCTTTATCAAATGGTTCAAGTCGTTCACTGATAAAAAATACTTCACATTGGTTTTATAGGTTTCATTAACGTCTACCAGCCCTTGTAAATTAGCACCCTGTCCCTTAGCCCTTTCTATCAATGAAAAAATTGAACAGTATGATTACATTAATACATCATTCGACTTTATATATGTGAAAATTGTTGAAGCTTGTCCTTTTAGAAATCGTATCTATTGTAAATTTAACTATCATCCGGTGGGTTAATTTACAGAGATTCACTGTTATTTAAGCTATGCTATGTTAAAATGACATTATGAAATCAATTTGATACCTAGAAAGGATGTTATTATGTTTGAAGAAAAAATTCGTCCGTTATTTCTTCGCCTTTTGGCGACACAAAGTGATACAAATACCCTGAGAGAAACCTATATTGAGGAGCAGATTTTACACTGGATTAAGGAGCAGCCCTATTTCAGTGAAAATAGTGATCTCTGTGGCACCCATCCCATCGACAATGATCCCTATGAAAGAAATGTGGTGTGGTCATTGGTCAAGGGAAAAGGTAGTCAAACCATCGTCATGATCCATCATCATGATGCGTTAGATATTGAAGACTATGGAAAGTTAAAACCCATGGCCCTAAGGCCTGATGAATTAGAAGAAGCATTAAAAGAGCGTCGCCTCCCTCCTCAAGCAAAAAAAGATCTTGAATCTGGAGAATGGACATTTGGTAGGGGCACTGCAGATATGAAGTCAGGGGCTGCCATCCAATTGGTTTTAAGTGCTCATTTCTCAGAGGACAAAGATTTTTCTGGTAATATCCTCTTACTCAGTGTACCGGATGAAGAAACCCTATCAAGAGGTATGCTCAGTGCCGTTTCTTTAATGACTTCATTAAGAGACGAGTATCAATTAGAATATATACTGGCGATCAATAGTGAGCCTTATTTTAATCAAACAAAGGGTAAGGCCCTATTTTATGAGGGCTCTGTTGGAAAAGTGATGCCTGTGCTTTATGTAAAGGGGGTTAAAAGTCATATTGGGCAACCCTTTAATGGTATGAACCCCTCCTTAGTACTTGCAGATCTACAGAAAAAAACTGAACTCAATGTACAGCTTTGTGATTTGCATGGCAATGAAGCTACGCCCCCCCCTGTTTGGGTAAATCTAAAGGATCGTAAAAAAGCCTATGACGCTTCTATTCCAGAGGCTGCTACAGGTTACTTTAACTGGTTAACCTTTACTCGATCTCCTAAAAAAATTATGGACCAATTGGTTTCCTTATCCCATAGAACCTTAAGAGATTCTCTGATTCACTTTAAGGATGCCTATGAAAATTACTGCAACCTGATTGGGGAAGAACCAGAGGAAATCTCCTTTGACCCTAAGGTCTATACCTTTGAAATGATTTACAATACGGCCATGAGTAAAAACAAAGCTCTCTTTGAAGAAGCCTATGGTGCTTTTTTAGAGGAAATGATAGTCGCATTACACGAAAATATCATCACCCTTCCAGAGGCCACTACCCGTTTGATTGAATTTGTTGCGGAATGGATTGATTTAGAGGGGCCTTCCATAGTGATTGCCCTATCTGGCCCATACTATCCCCATATCAATAACCAGTTAATTAATCAGAAGCTCCCCTTTTCCCTTGAAGAAATCATCAACAGGATTTCAGTGGAAAAATACAATTTAACCTTTGAATCCAAAGGCTTTTTCATGGGAATCTCTGATTTATCCTATGCTTCTTGGGCAGGTAAAACAGAGGATACTGAGTTGATAAAGGCCAATAGCCCGGGGTGGGATGTTATCTATCATATTCCCTTTAAGGATCTCACCACCCTGAAAATGCCGGTGGTCAACATTGGTCCTTGGGGAAAGGACCTCCATCAAATAACCGAAAGAGTCTATACACAGGATGTTTATGAAAGAATCCCCACCATCATTAAAGGTTTGATTTTGGAATGTTTTTCACCAACTGAATAGCAGTGAATAATGCTTTATAACAAAAGACTTCAAACCGCCACTTAGCTATGTGCTGGTTTGAAGTCTTTTATTTGTAACTCTATTATTAAAGAAACAGATTTGATTGAAGCCTTGCAAAATGCTACAATTGCTGGAGCCGCCCTAGACGTTCAAGACCCGGAGCCTCCAGCGTTAAATAATCCATTGTTCACCATTTCCGCCTTCAATGACTCGCTCTTCATAATAGCTACTGTTCACGTCGTCATATCTTACAGTATATTGTGTACTCCCATCCCGAGGAATTTCTATCTTCTGAATGAAGGCGCTAATGGTTGTGGCTACTCCCTGATTATCTAACACCTCTTCACTCCAAAGGTTCCCAGCTACTAAAGGAGCCTGAATCAAAGTAATCTTATTGAATTTTGAATCAAGCATAGTCTCTTCGCTCTTTTCTTGAACTATTTTATTATCAGTAATGATATATTTAATATTAATATTTCGATCCATAGTACTTTCCCCACCAGAGGGGTCACCTACTTCACCACGAATCACATATTCTCGTTTTTCACCTTCATCAATAATCTCTTCAATTCGCATTTGATGACTATATTCTGCAAAGCCATCGTACATCCAAACAAAACCACTAGCTTGAGGTAATAATGCTGCTAGCTGTTGATTCTGATTTATCGTATCATTGTAGTTTAATATATACTTCCTTTATCCACAAATACATTACCACTGTAGACTTAATACAAGAAAATACCAACCAATTTTTACCACTTCACTAAGTTAATTGCCATATTTTACATATTAACATTCCTTAATGAACATCACTCAATAATCCCTTCATTGTTGCAAGGAACGGCTAATTTCACATACATAGAAAAAACAACCTCATACATCTTTAAGGTTGTTTGGATAAAATACAGTTCCTCCCTAATAGTCATTTTGCTTACTATGGAGAGTGTATCACTTCGCTACTTTATATCATTTGAATTCTCTTGATTATTGTTATTCATCTCAGACATTTCTTTTTGTGTCGCCTCTTCTTGCTCCCTTAACAATCTATTTTCTTCCTCTAATTTTCCCCTTTGAATTTTCTCTTCTTTTTCCTTTAATATTCTCTCTGCTTCCTCTGATTTATGAATTGTTTTCGTTAAATTCCGGATTTTTATATTTGATTTTATTTGTTTTACCATACTTAACAGTAAAACAATAATCGCACCAAAAATAGCAGATATTAATATGACCAACGCTTGTGAAATACTATGCTCTACAAATAAAAAATTAATCGTTACAATCGCAGAGTTTTGCAATGCAAATACGACAACCAGCACAGAAAACAATAAGGAAAATATAAATGCTACTGACATTAACCCTCACCCCTTAATCTTATTTTATATATGTGGAGATAAATTATTAGTCCCCTTTACTAAATACCCTAAAAAAAACCAATTAAGCATTCCGCTTAATTGGTTTCTTTTACTCTTTATTTTGAAAGCAGGTTGTATAGTACCTGTACTGCCTCTGCTCTTGTGGTGGCATGCTTAGGCTTAAGGTTATTGCCATCTCCTTGAACAATTCCAGCTTCCACAAATAATTTCATTGCTTTTATTGCATAATTAGCAATTTCACCTGTATCATTGAACTTCTCAAAATCCCTACCATTATTACTTATCTTTGGTAGTTGTTCTAATTTATCTAATACACTATATAGGATTACAATCATGTCTTGCCGTGTGATTGTGGTTTCAGGTAAGTAAAGATTATTACCCACACCCGATACAAGTCCAAGTCGTTTTGCGGTTCCAAGGTATTTACTATAATACTTATCACCGGCATCAGAGAAGTTGCCAGTGACATGAGAGTCCAGTTCTAATCCATAGGATTTCATCACCATAATGAGAAAATCAGCCCGGGTTACGTTATTTTTGGGGGCAAATTTGCCTCCTCCTACACCATTTACAATCCCTCTTTCGTAAAAGCTATCAATGGCATTGATTGCCCATGCTTGTTGTTCTCCTACATCACTAAAGTAGGCGGATTGATTTATACTAATGACAAGTTCGTTACTTTCATGATGCAATCTGTCCAGGGCAGTCACAAGATAGGTTGTTTTTGCAATATCATTATTTTCCTTGTCTATGAATTCTTGAAGTGCCTTATCACTTTTTCTTACTGTACTGATAAGCTTTAGAGCACTTGCATCAGTGTTAATGTTGATTTCACTTCCTTTATTGATTCGATAAATTGCATAATATGCCGTATTAGGGTCCTTGTCAACCCACGACAGCTTGGTTCCATTGGAAAGGGCCTCTATCCTCCCTTGGGTAGGACTATGAGGTGCTTGCCCGCCCCTCCAGGGCATAACAGGGACCAGTGCCTTTGTTGACCACAGGTCCTCTTTCATGACGTTGACAACCTGCTGCTTATTGCCGTGATTAAAGTTCTGAAATCTAAACATAATACTGCCCATGACTTCAGGTTTCATCGTATTATATTTATGCTGCCGAACAAACTCTTCAACTGCATGGTTCCCTTGAAAATATTGGTCAGCATTATCATTTACCTTATAAAGGGCCTGTCCAATATATAAGTGAACATTTTTTCCCCTCACAACGTTTGACCACCAGTTGGCAACTTCACCGTAGGGGGCACTGGGGTTAGCAAATGTAAAGTAAACCTGGGGAGCAATATAGTCTATAATCTCTTCTTCTACCCATTTTTTCGTATCTGCAAAACTCCTGTCATAATTGGGTAGCCCAGCACTAGTATTTGAACCATTGAGGTGTCCATCCTTTTTATTTGCCCAAACCCCCGCGGGACTGATTCCAAATTTTATCCATGGCTTTGTTTTTCTTATTTCATTTGAAAGCTCTTTCACAAGCAAATAGGTATTGTTTCTTCTCCACTCCCCTAGGTTTGAAAATTGGCCTAAATTGTATTGACTAAAGGTATCTTGGTCTTCTAACTCTCCCACATGTTTTTCATAATAGAAATAATCATCAAAATGAATTCCATCTACATCATAATCATTCACGACTTCCATGGTTCTTTTAATGACCCATTCTCTGGCTTGGGGAATACCTGGATCTATAACAAATCTAGACATAGCGGATTTGACCCAATCGGGATGTTCCTTGTAGACACTTTTCTCTATATTAAGGGACTCTATTGTAGAATCATTCATGTACATGGATATCCTATAGGGATTAAACCATGCATGAAGCTCAAGGTTCCGTTTATGTGCTTCTTCTATGGCGAAGGCTAAAGGGTCAAAACCAGGATCCTTCCCAAATGTACCCGTTAGATAACGGGACCAGGGTACAATATTTGAGTTATAAAAAGCATCCCCTTCAGGACTCACCTGAAAGAAAACAGCATTCATATTCATTTCAACTGATTTGTCTAAAATCGCAATTAACTCTTCCTTGCTTTTTTGGATTCGCTCTTTATCATTTTTTATTTTTGCCGTCTCTACTGATGGCCAATCTAAATTGATAACAGTGGAAATCCAGGCTCCTCGAAGGTGCCTTTTTGTAACAGGCGTTTCCCTTGGTAGGTATTGGTTGTACTGGTCCCATGGTTCTTCGATTGCAAAACTATGGAGTGGTAAAGCCGTAATCATCAATATACCCACAATGCAAATACTAATCAATTTACTCACTTTATTTTTAGTTAACATTTAAATCCCCCTCTATATCTACAAGCTGTGATTTAATCTAAGTATCTTAAACCACATTAAACATAAATGTTAATGTGGCTAAGGATCATTATACTAAAGTTTCACATCAATTCATACACCTTACCAATTGGAAAACATTTCAAGCCTTACTATATCAGTAAAAGCCTCACTTTATCAATCATAAAAACTTGCCTATTTATGATTAGACGATTGATAATTGGACTTTGTTCCATTGGTACATACTGTGAGTAGGCTCGAATGATCTTATGAAGATCAAAATGTTCGTACTCAAAAAAACAAAAAAGGCCGAGGAACGCCCTCAGCCCTTAGGGTTATTTATCATAACCAATTTTCATCTGGATATTTTCTACTTATTAAGTGCTCCGCCTCGTTTAGTATTTTTAAATCCTTGGCCATTACTTGCACTTTTTTTATTCTGTGTTTCGTTACCAGCACCTTGTTGTGCACTTTTTTTCTTTTTTTCTTCAATTAACTTTTTCATTTGTTCAATATTATTATTTGACATATATTAACACTCCTTTTATTTTAACTTCGCTTCTCTTGGGAAAACTTTGCATAAGACGTACATCTACTTACTTCGTAAGCAGTGTTACGGCTTCAGCAGACTGATTCTTGCCAATCGGTATCGCTTTGCTCTACCTCTTGGGAATCAGGTTGCATAAGACGTACATCTACTTACTTTGTAAGTAGTGTTACGGCTTCAGCAGACTGATTCTTGCCAATCGGTATCGCTTTGCTCTACCTCTTGGGAATCAGGTTGCATAAGACGTACATCTACTTACTTTGTAAGTAGTGTTACGGCTTCAACGTGAGGGGTATGGGGGAACATGTCCATGCATTTCACTTTTTTTACTTGGTAGCCATGTGCTTCTAGCATGGCCAAGTCTTTTACCATACTTTTAGGGTTACAGGAGACATATACTATCTTTTCTGTATTAAAGTCAATAATGTCCTGTAATGCTGCAGCATGAATTCCTGCCCTTGGTGGATCCAGTATAATGATGTCTGGCTTATCATTAAGTTCTTTAATCTTTTTCTTCACATCTCCTGCAATGAAATGACAGTTCGTTAGCCCATTTAGTTTGGCATTTTCGTTGGCAGCTGTCACTGCATCTTCAACAATTTCAATACCAATCACTTTTTTAGCCTTTTGCGCTACAATCTGTCCTATTGTACCCGTTCCACAATAAAGATCGAAAACAACTTGATCATCAGCCTGTCCAACAAAATCTCGAACAATTGAGTACAGCTTCTCTGCTCCAAGACTATTGGTTTGAAAAAATGAAAATGCCGAAATTTTGAACCTAAGCCCTAATAGCTCTTCTGAGAAATAATCCTGTCCAATAAGTACATCGGTTCGATCACTTTGAACCATATCAGCAAGGTTGTCATTAAACGTATGTAAAGAGCCTACTAACTTTCCTTTTAAAGAAAGTGCTTTGATTTCTTCAACTAAACCTTCTATGTTAATGTCGGATTGTGTGGTTGTTACTAAGTTAATTAATATTTCTTTAGTATAGTGAGCCTTTCGTACAACTAAGTGTCTTAAATATCCTTCATGTCTCGTGGAGCTATAATGAGGTATTTCTCTTTGCTTAAAAAATTCTAAGATCACGGTTAGAATACTTCTGAAATCTTCGTCCATAATTAAGCATTGGTCCACTGTCACAATATCGTGATGTTTTCCTCTTTTATGCATCCCTAATGTTAGGGGTCCTCCTTTTTCTTCATCTCCAAAGGAAAACTCCATCTTATTTCGATACCCAAAGGCTTCAGGACTTCCTTCGATGGGTAGCCAATTTTCATATTGAATGTTATCTTCTTCAAAAAGCCGTTTTACTTGGGCTTCCTTTTCCTTTAGCTGATGCTCGTAGGCAATCCCCTGCTGAAAGCATCCCCCACATTTTCCAAAATGGGCACAGGTTTCTTGGTTCTCCATAGGCGACCTCTCTAAGATTTCTAAAATCTTGCCTTCTATTTTATTCCTACGTGCCTTATTAATAAAGACCCTCACTTTTTGCCCCTTGATACCATGCTTAACAATTACTTTGTTACCATCTACAAGGCCATAGGCCTTTCCACCATATTCAGTTTCTTCTATGATAAATTCCACTACTTGCTTTCTCTTTAGCACAAAGTTCACTCCTAAATTTTATCTCCATTTTTTAATCCTTGAAGCTCCTCTTCGGATAGTTCTCTGTATGTACCTAAATCTAGGGAATTATCAAGCATTAAGCTCCCCATAGATAATCTCTTTAAATAGACCACTTCTTTATCTGTGGCTTGAAACATTCTCTTTACTTGATGATACTTCCCTTCATAGATCGTTACCTCTACTTCAGAAATTTCATCTGCCTTTAATATCTTTAGTTGAGATGGCATGGTCTGAAGGTTTTCTTCAATAAAGATTCCTTTTTCAAATGCCTCTACATCTGCATCTGTTACGACACCCTCAATCTTTGCATAATAGGTCTTGGGGACATGTTTTTTGGGAGATAACAACTGGTGGGCTAGTTTCCCATCATTGGTCAGCATCAATAGTCCCTCTGTATCCTTATCTAATCTGCCTACTGGGAACACATCAAATGCCTGGTATTTACTTTCTAATAGATCTACAACCGTTTTCTCTTTGAAATCCTCAGTGGCAGAAATCACATCCTGGGGTTTGTTCATCATTATGTAAACAAACTCCCGATAGTATATTTCCTCTTCCCCTACTGTGATCTTATCATTTTCCGGTTCTACATGCTGGCTACTACTCTTCACCACGGCTCCATTTACTGTCACGACTCCCTGTCTACAGAGCCTTCGGATGTCACTTCGACTCCCATGCCCTAGGTTCGCTAATATTTTATCTAATCTTTGTGTTTTTGCCATTAAATCGACTCCCTACTTTCATAATCATTTCTCTGCTGAAAGGACGTAAGTATCCTATGGGTTTAGTCTTATTTTATCATTAGTATTTCTCATTAATATAGTTTTCAATTAAGGAATTCTTAATTACTTCACTGAAAATCTGTTCATCTTCCAATCGCTCTCGTAGCCAAGCACTTTTAGAATGTAGGATGACACCCTTATGACCTTTAAAAACAATTTCATATAATTGGTCTTTCAGATAGGATGATTTTGTACGTATATAATATACTTCAACACCTCGAAATTCTTCTACTTCAAGGGCAGCCATGGTTGATTTATCTTTTTGATAGTAATACTGGTTAACCCGTTGCAAATATTCTCGTTGCTTTTCTGAATGCTTGCCGTATTTTTTGATTTCCTTAGCTTGTAAGTAACAGTACTTTGCCATCATATTGTAATATTGATAATTATAAATCGCCTTTTCAAAGCTGTCCATTTTTTGAAATGGTTTGATGTCATTTTGTTTCATATAAAAGTAGCTTTCTTCAATATATTCTTTTTTTGTCATATCGCCATTTTTATATTGGACAATGAAGGCTTCTCTTTGTTGAAAAAAATCTTTAAATATATTTTGTCTCGGTACGTATTTCAATGTCAACACCCTTTATTATGTTTCCTCTTATTATATACGGTTTAGAATCACACTCTTTTTAGAAAGATGAAAGACTCCTCTGATTGGGAGTCTTTGTTTATCTCTTTTTTAATTTAATCCTTTTTGAAATCATAGAATAGGATAAAAAGAGCATCATGATACTCACAAAATAAATGCTTGTGGGATAATTTATGGAATATAATGTCATTAGTGCCACAATGCCACCACTGGCTGTAATGGGAATCCCCATGTATTCACCATCAAATTCCATAATATTGAATCGAGCTAATCGGTATGCTCCTGCGATAGCAAAAAGAACAATAATAACAATTCCAACTGCGCCAATGTCTACTAATTGAAAACTCCATATTAAAATAGCTGGTGCCACTCCAAAGGAAATCAAATCACATAGTGAATCTAATTCCTTTCCAAGCTCACTTTCTACATCCAGCTTCCTGGCTAGCTGTCCATCAAAACGATCCATGAAAGCTGCTACAAGAATTAATATTGCTGAAAGCGTATATGCTTCCCCTAATATACTTATGATTGCAAGTATCCCAAGGGTTAGATTGAAAAAAGTAAATAAGTTCGGAATGTGGGCCTTTACCTTCAATTAATTCACCCTCCTAAAATAGTTTTCCTATATTGTTCTAGTTTAGACTTTGAAGAAAATATAATAACCTCCTCAAGGTACAATATAAATATGCGGACTCAACTTCTATTGATATATTTATATTATATACTTATATGATCACTTTGGCAAAAAACCTGTTTCTATTATTTTACTTCATTTCGTTGAATATTCATAGTCATAAATTATATTTTTAACTTAAATGACTTAATTTACTCTAATATGCATCATATTTTCAGGATAAACTAGACATCGATCCTCTACCATATAGAAATTCTGCTTAAATTCAGTCTATCTTTTAACTACTTGGCTGTTCTTTATCCCTATGTATAGTATAATATGAATTGGATTAATCTAATGTAACATGATCGTTTCTTAATCCTACTCGGACTATTTATGTCCCCGTTGACGCTAATTGTCACAGTGTGGTAAAATATAGGAAAATAACCAAGGTTTCTTTCATGATTAATTATTTAGGAGGAATAACAATGCCATTAGTAACGAGTAAAGAGCTTTTTGAAAATGCCTATAAAGGCAAATATGCCGTTGGCGCTTTTAACGTCAACAATATGGAAATCATTCAAGGAATTGTAGATGCTGCCAAGGAAGAAGGTTCTCCTATTATTCTACAAGTTTCAGCAGGCGCAAGAAAGTATGCTAATCCTATTTACTTAAGAAAGTTGGTTGAAGCGGCAGTTGAAGACACCGATTTACCCATTGTTTTACATTTAGATCATGGTGATAGCTTTGAAATTTGTAAGCAATGTATTGATGATGGTTTTACATCTGTTATGATTGACGCATCTCATCATTCTTTCGAAGAAAACATTGAAATCACTAAAAAAGTTGTGGATTATGCCCACAGTAAAGGGGTTGTGGTTGAAGCTGAACTGGGTCGATTAGCTGGAGTAGAAGACGATGTCAATGTCAGTGCTGAAGATGCCAGCTATACCAACCCTGAACAAGCCGTTGAATTTGTTAAAAGAACTGGAGTGGACTCTCTAGCTATTGCAATTGGAACAAGTCATGGCGCATATAAATTTAAGGGAGAACCTAAGTTAGACTTCGATCGATTAGCTAAAATTTCTAGCCTACTTCCTAACTTTCCTCTTGTGCTCCATGGGGCATCTACTGTATTGCCTGAGTTTGTCGAGATGTGCAATCAGTATGGTGGTAATATTCCAGGGGCACAAGGGGTGCCTGAAGAGATGCTGACACAAGCTGCTTCCCTTGGGGTATGTAAGATTAACATAGATACAGATCTTCGATTGGCTATGACTGCAGCCATCCGAAAAGAATTGATCGAGAATCCAGGCGAATTTGATCCAAGAAAATACCTAGGACCTGGTAGAAATGCAATCAAAAAAATGGTTCAACACAAAATTAAAAATGTTTTAAAAAGTAGCAATTCCATCTAACTTCAATTCCGTGATTAACGTGTCTAGTCTATACTAGGCACTTTTTTCATTTTTCAAAGGAATTTTTTCCTCAAATATGGCCATCCTAGGAATATATCCATATTCTACTTTGCTTTTAACATTTGAAAGGAGGGGTTATCATTAAATCCTTCAATCAAACTCTAAATTATCTAGTATTAGGGGTCGCATTTTCAGGACTTTTTTTCAACTTTGCCATTCTTTCTATGTTTGATGAATACTTCTTAGACAATCATTCATCTTATAATTGGTTGATTTTAATTTTTGCACTGACATTACTGATCTCCGGTATGTTTATGAGCCATTTTGATGGTTTATTAGTAATGAAAAGAAAAACCATCACAACGATTGTTTTTCTAATATTAATCTTTTCTACAGGATGGCATACTTCAACAACCAGTTCCTTAGGATTAGGGCTATTTCAAATATTAAATGGCATTTGCATCACGTATTTGATATTAAATAGCGTCATATCCATCACCACTGTTAATCAACACATTGTTGAATTTCCACTATACATTAGTATTTTAATCATTCTTTGTGCCATGGGAACACTTATCATTAACAGCCTATTATCTGTTTTGGGTGCACCTCATTTTATATTCTTACTATTGATTTTTTCCTATGTTTTTATAGGTACATTACAGTTGCTTCTTGGAGAATCACTTCTTGAGACGAGATCTATACAGAAGCTACCCTTTGCACTTCAATCTAACCTATCATTGGTTTACTTAATTCCATTCCTATTTTCCTTCTCCATTACAACATTATATTTAACTGATTTTTTTCCACCACTAAGTTGGGATTCCATACTCATTATGGGCTTGATTATACTGTGTTTTACACTTCAGCACAAATCACTAAAAGTCCTGAAACATCCTTTTCAGCTCACTACTGTGGGTATTTTAATCTCTGCATTAATTTTACCCCTCACCTCCATCTTGGTTGAGGGATTGCTATATCTTACTGTCTTAGCTGTTTTAGGTTTATCCCTATCCTCCATTTATTATAGTGGTATGTATATTATTGCTGATTCTCTGAAAATATATAATCAGTTCACTTCTCTGGGATTCTTTTATTGCAGTCTATTAGGCGGTTTTATTGGCGGTTATTTAGTCCAAGATCTAATGGGTCTATTCCCTATGTCTTCTGTGTTCTCTCTAAGTTTCCTTTTAACTGGAGCTAGCATTTTTTATATTCGTCAATTGGCAAACCACCAATCCCAATTAAAAATACCGAGATAAATGTGACTATCTCGGTATTTTATAGTATCTGTATTAACTTAAACTGCAAATAATCACAAGAGACCAAGTGATAGTTTACCCCATTATGATTTCCCCTGAGTCCTGCCCCATGAGAGTCTTCGCCATGCAAATGTCCATAAACAACTTGGTTGACTTTGTATTCTTCACAAATTTCCGTAAACAAAGAGGGCATGAGTTTATCATTTGTTGGTGGATAATGAAGCATCACAATAAAATCTTCATGGCCAGCACCTCTTGCTTGGTCTAACGATAGTCTGAGTCGCTGTGCTTCACGCTCATAAATTTTTTGATCATGCTCTGTAAACCTATGTACATTAGGACAATTCCATCCTCTTGCACCACAAACCGCATAGTGTTCATGCACAAAAAAATTATTTTGTACAAAATCCATCTTCTCAAAGAGACTATTGAGTTTTTTTATTGAACTCCACCAATAATCATGGTTACCTCTACATAAGACTTTTTTTCCCGGCAAATCATCTACCCATTGTAGATCAATCATGGCATCTTCTAAATTCATAGCCCATGAAATATCACCAGGTATCAACACCGTATCATTTTTCTGTACAGTCTGTTGCCAACTTGTTTTAATTCGTTCATGATGTTGCTTCCATTGATCACCAAAAATATCCATTGGTTTATCTACGTTTCCACTTAAATGCAAATCTCCGATTGCATATAATGCCATTTCATCACCTATCTCTTCTTGGTCTTTTACTCATAGGCGTCATATTTTTCGCTAAATTCACTGACTTCCCTTGCGAAATCCTTCAGTTCCTTGACGTCTCCATTGTCCCACATTTCATTAAATCGCTCTTGAAATTCCGTTGCCTCTGTTACACGTCCTACCAAATAAAGTAGTTGAATGTTCTTTAAAATGTTTGAAATCGTATTGGATTTAATTTCAAACAATTTCTGCGCCTGTCTAATTTCATGCCGAATTTCTGACATCTCTTGGTCTAGCTTAAAAGCTGCATGGGCTGCTTTTTCTAGACGGTCATTAATGTGCCCTGGTATTTGACGCTTATATTTATACTTTAGGGAATGTTCAATAATTGCCCAAAAGTTCATGGCCAGTGTTCGAATCTGAAGCTCTGCTAAAATCTTCTTAGGACCCAAAGCCGTTTGGATAGGATAGCGAATAATCACATGATAGCTCCGATAACCACTGTCTTTATAATTTGTAATATAGTCCTTCTCGTAAACAATTTCAAGATCCTTCCCATCTCTCTCTCGAATATAATCTACCACAGTATAAATATCTTCTACAAACTGGCACATAATCCTAATCCCTGCAATGTCTTCTATTTTATCGTGAATTTCCTCTAAACTTACATCTAGTTTTTTAGCCTTTTCTAAAATGCTTGAAATCTTTTTAACTCTTCCTGTCACAAATTCAATGGGGGAATATTCCCCCATTGCTCTTAGTTCATTTCTTATGCTTTTAAACTTAACCTTCAATTCCTCTACTGCCTGTTCATAAGGAATTAAAGTCCTTTTCCATTCTATTTGCTTCAAATAAATCACCCCGCTATATAAACTAAATGAAATAAATTAATTTAAGTAATTTAATTTTTTTCATCTTCTTAATCTAATTAATTCCCATCAATAATCCCCTCTCTATTATATCATTATTTCTCTATTTTTGTAATTTAATCTCTACTTTTACTAAGTTGAGTTTATTGGTCATCAATATGCGATCATGTGCCTGCTGGTACTTCTCTTATACATAAAGATAAGTAGGCCTTTATTCAGGTCTACTTATCTCTTTAAAAACAATGTTTTATATAGGTTGAGCATAAAGGTTCACTGACAGTTGGCCTATAATCCTTTTTCTGCAATATAGCCAGCTAAATCCACAATACGATTTGAATATCCCCACTCATTATCATACCAAGAAACGACCTTCACCATTTTGTCTCCAACCATCATTGTAGAAAGGGCATCGACTATTGAAGATCTTGGATCTTTTTTATAATCGATTGATACTAATGGCTCTTCATTATAACCTAGTATTCCTTCCATTTTGCCCACTGCCGCTTCTCTTAATTTTTGGTTCACTTCTTCAGCTGTTGTTTTCGTTTTCAATTCAGCTACTAAATCGACTACGGATACCACAGGAATCGGTACACGCATGGCCATTCCATTTAATTTTCCCTCTAAAGAAGGGATGACCTTTGCTACCGCCTTGGCTGCTCCCGTCGTAGTGGGAATAATAGACTCAGCTGCTGCCCTAGCTCTCCTTGGATCTTTGTGAGGTAAGTCTAGTATCCTTTGATCATTGGTGTAGGCATGTACTGTGGTCATCATACCACTTTCAATACCGAAGGAATCTTCTAGCACTTTTGCTACTGGTGCTAAGCAGTTTGTTGTACAAGAGGCATTAGATAAAATATGATGTTTTTTAGGATCATACTGATCGTGATTAACGCCCATGACAATTGTTAAGTCCTCTCCTGACTTAGCAGGTGCTGAAAGGATTACCTTTTTAGCGCCACCTTCAAAATGCTTTGAAGCAGCTTCCTTAGTTAAGAAGATTCCAGTAGATTCAACCACAATCTCCACACCCATTTCCTTCCATGGAATTTGGGCAGGATCTCTATGGGCTGTAAACTGAATGGTTTTATCTCCAATAATCAAAGCGTCTTTCGTGGCCCTTACTTCTTCCTGTAATATGCCATAAAGAGAATCATATTTAAACACATGGGCATGATTCTCAGGTCCACTTGTACTATTGATTGCTACCACTTCTACATTGAGGTCTTTCTCAAGAGAAGCCTTTAAAACCCCTTTTCCAATTCTTCCAAATCCATTAATACCAATCTTTGTTTTCATAATCTTCCTCCTCTAATGTCTTTTGAAAATCCATTCATTAACTATGTATTTCAATCATTGTAACATACTTTTTAATCCACATACATTATATAGTATAACCTATTCCCATTGGTTAGGATCGAGTTCTGGCAAATAAAAAACTAGAAATGCTATCTTTTGCTTCTACTATTGTCGCCTTGAATCCATTAAAATTTTCACAATTCAAATATATGTTTAAATCCAGGCTTACTCAATCAATCCATTATATATTTACCACAATTTATGAAATTAAAACCATGGGATGTTTTTTTTTGCTTAAATCGGGTAATATAACATCAATAGATTTTATCAATCATACATTAGTTAATCATAAAAAAAACTGATTAAGGAGGCAAATTTCATGAAGAAGTTAAGTATTGAGTATTGCACAGGCTGAGGATACCTACCAAAAGCCTTAGGTTTGGCTGAAGAATTACTTTCAAAGTATAAAAATGATCTTCCTTCCCTGACACTACTCCCATCATCTGGTGGGGTATTTGAAGTCAAGGTCGGCGAACAACTCATTTTCTCTAAAAAGGAAGTCGGGCGGTTCCCTGAATTTAATGAGATTGACGACCAACTATAAAAGAGCAGCTAAGCTGCTCTTTTATAGTTCTATTTTCATATATTTCTTTAAATAATCTGGCAACTCCTCTAAATCCTTATCTAATCCGATCACGAAGTTGATATTAAATCTCAAATCTAATTGATCTAATTGCTTAAAAAACCAATTTAAATCTGCAAGTTCCTTTTGTGTGATATTGTACAAATGATCAACGTAAATTGTTTCTATGTCGTAGTTTGATGCAATAATCCCACATAAAAAACCAAAGAAACCGACACCATCTTTAATTGAATAGTCTTTTGTTGTAATGAATCTTATTCGATAATCCACCTGTAGCATATGACTGTTATCATAATCAATAAAAGCAATATGTCCCTTGGCCTTTTTTATATGATCATTAGCACTTTCAATTAATAATTTAGTTTTTCCACTGCCTTTTTTCCCAATAATTAATTTGATCAATATTAGCCCTCCTATTTCAATATGTCTACTCCCTATTCTTAATATTCTATATTTTCGGAAATATTCCTTCTGATTTCGGGTTTTTTGTTAAATATCATTTAATCTAGGGCTTTTCCATTTAAATAGTCGGATTTCTTGCCTTGATACCTATGGTTTTGAATCATCATCTCATGAATTTCATCTCTTATTTTCCACCAGCTCATATTCCAATTGACAAACAAACTGTTTTCCTTGGGAGCTCTACCGATCAATCTTTGAACAACAATATGAGAACTTAAGTATTCTAGAAAAATCATCACTCGTTCCTGATATTCTTCCACAGAAATCATCTGGAACTCTTTGTTCTCATACATTTTCCCCATGGCTGTATTCTCCATAATGTACAATCCATGGAGTTTTACTTGTTCAATCCCTAGGGCGGACATTATTTTTGCATTTTCAATCACATCGGTTTCCGTGTCCCACGGTAGATTTAAAATTAAATGTGCACAAATTGGAAAACCATATCTTTTAATCCGAAGAACAGCATCAATAAATTCAGCTAGGGTATGTCCTCGGTTAATTTTATTTAATGTATGATAGTTAACAGTTTGCAAACCTAGCTCAATGCTAAATTCAATATGATGTTTTTCTTGAAGTGATTGTAAAAATCCCAAGTATTTGTCGTTTATACAATCAGGTCTTGTGGAAATTGCGATTTCAACCACATCTTCCACAATTGCCTCTTCTATATATTTTTGAAATTGCTCAAATGGCATATACGTGTTACTGAAATTTTGAAAGTATGCAATAAATTTGTTTGCCTTATATTTTTTTTGTATATAGGATTTATTTTTTTCTAATTGTTCAACTACTTCATAGGAGTTAGGCAAACACTCGAATCCAGTGCCCACCTCTGCACAAAAAGTACACCCCCCTATTCCCACCTTCCCATCTCTATTTGGACAAGTCAGCGGTAAATTGATTGGTAGCTTATACACTTTTTCTCCGTACTTTTCCTTTAAAAATTCTGAATATGTTCTATATAATTGCTTCTCCTTTTGCACTTTTTCCCTCCTTTTGAGCTACACTGTCTTTCATTAGTAATGTGCTGATAATACTAATCATACCTGCAAAGGCAATCATCCAAAATACAGTTTGATACTGCTCTGCCTCATACACTTTCACTCCGTTTACCATTCGCCCTAACCATCCTCGATCTAACCAAAATCCAATTGCCAGACTTAGAAAGGACCCTCCAATGAACTCCCCCACATTAATAAATGCGGTGGCACTACCACAATATCTAATATCATTTACTTCCTTTACATTAGTGAATGCCAGTATATGACAAATCATCGTTACTCCTATACCCAAAAATATAATGGGTATCACTGCCAAGGAAGGCGCGCCACCAGATAATGCCATATACACCCACAGCATTGTATAAAGTGATGTGGCGATTAAAAGGATTGGTTTTACCTTCCCTCCTAGCCGGTCTGATAAACGCCCGATCAAGGGAGCGCCCATAATAACCCCTAGTGAGATAAAGGCGATATACCAAGCCCCGCTCTCTTTTTCCAACCGATACACATGCATCATATAAGGGATTCCCCATAACCCAGTTATTGCTGTTATTGACCCCACTAAGTTGAACATAATCATGAAGGGTGGCCAGGTGTATGGATTGGTGATTACCTTCTTCACCCCCCCAAAGGCATCTCGATATGACTGTGATTCTTTCCCCAAAGGGTCTTCTTCATTCACCTTATCTCTAACAATCATCCAAATCATTCCAGCCAATACAATGGATATCAAACCCATTAAGTGAAAGCTCACTCTCCAGCCCACCCTAATCACCAGGTATGTCAACGGAAATGTAGCTAACAATGCACCTATATTACCAACAAATGTAGTCATGCCACTTAATGTTGAAAATGATTTTGGTTCAAACCATTGAACCTGTACCTTCATGATCGATACAATAATCACAGAAGTCCCGATCCCCACTAAGAACCTAGCAATATAGGCGGTTGTTAATGTAGTGGCTAGCCCTAGTAAAATAGATCCTAGTCCTGTTAATAGCATCCCCAGAGTAGAAATTTTTCTGACACCAATGGTATCTACCATAATCCCCACAGGAATTTGCATTGCTGCGTATGCATAATAGTTCATAGCGGTTAAGTTTCCTAAGGCCGTAGCAGACATTTGTAAGTCTACAGCCAAGTTATCTGCCACAGCTCCCATAGCTAATCTATGAAAAAACACAGTTACGAAGGCTAGCACTAAAACCAACCAAATACGCCACCTTCTTTGTAATGTTAATTCATTCATCTTGACTCCCCCTAGTACAATGAATCGGATAGGGAATCATCCAATATGATCCCTATCCGACATTTAAATTTCATTTAGTTCATACGTTGGTATTATTTTAATGTCAACATCTCCACATACTTCTTGACTTAGTTGCACAATCATATTATTATCAGGTCTTGTTTCCAGAGATTCTCCTAGAACAATGGTTTCGATATTCTTATTTTTACAAAATTCAATAATGGTTTTACTAATTTCAGAGGATCTAAAAACTGTCATATCTGCACCTACAGATTTAGAAATCTCAAAAAGATATTCCAAGGCCTCTCCCTCTTCTGAATTACCTAAAATATTCCATCCTCGGGGTGCTATATGTACTATGAACAATTCCCCTCCCTTTTCTTGTTGAAGCTCTGCTCCTGCTCCAATCAATCTCTCGCAGGTTTTTTGTTTTGTTACACATACCATCACATTACTTTCTTTACTCATTCTTGGGCCCCCTTTTATCAAATGAGACTTCATTAAGTGGCAGTTTTACCCCCCACTGATTGTAGCGAGGTTCACTTTTCTCTTATATTATACTATATTTTCAGTTCACTTTTCCAACGATCCTTGTAAGAAGAAAAAAGGCTCAAACTTAGTTTGAGCCATATTCATCAATTAACATGATAATGTCTTTTTGTATCTCTCCTATACGCCAAAATGAAACGCCTTTGACACCATAAAATTTAGCCAAAAGTATCTTACTTTCGATACTTTTTTGATCTTCATAACGCACGAGCCTTCTGCTTTCCTGACCATTTTCATTGAGGGTGTATCTATAATATGGAGTGAGGGTTTCCACGGAAATCCCACTTGAGAATGAATCATGATTTTGATATGTACTAAGAGATTCATATATGATGCCCATGGCCGGAGAGCGGAACTCTCTGAAGGGTAGTCCATTTCGATTTTCAGTAATCCATTGGGTCCCCGCTACTACCTGTAGACCCAAGATAATTTTGTCCCTTGGTACCCCACTGTCAATTAAATTTCCAAGGGCTTCATGAACACGGTCAAAGGGCGCATGGTCTGTTAACATATTTTGATTGTTACTTTCATGATAATCATGAGCCATTAAATTGATTTCATCAGCTACTTCTGCAATTCCTTTATAATCATACCCATCATAAAACCCCGAAACATTATTAGGATGTACTGCTACTGTAAGTTCATATCCTTCGGGCTCTAATGCTTTCTTTAACTCTTTTAAAAAGGATACGTAATGTTGTCGATATCCTTTCTCTGTATCTCTAATACTTTCTAAATCCATCACAATACCGGTAAATCCATAGGTTCCTAAAGCTTCTACAATATCTTTAATTACCTTATTCTGATATGACTTATTCTCTAGTAGAGGATAAATTAATTCTCGGTCATTCTCAGTTAACATCAATTTTTTATTGACATTAAAATCATCCACTTTTTTTAATGCTGATTCATGGCCCCGTGGCAGCTTATAATCGCTTTTTTCATTGTCCATGGAAAAAACAATGTTTCCATTACTGGCTTTCTTTAATGAGCTCCATCCAAAAACGATTTCATCAAAGACCTTTGTATCCTCAATCTGCTTAAAAGAGTCAATGGCATAGTAGCTAATTTGCTTTAATTCCGTTTTGTTTTGCAAGAATTTGTAAAGTAAGATAACAGCTTCAGCCCTTGTGGCTGTATGATTCGGTTTAAATGTAAATCCTTCTGCTTGTGCATATCCTGATATGATTCCTATTTCAGAGGCCTTCTGAATATAAGGTCTCATTTGAGCAGATATGTTTCCATCATCTAAAAAGTGAGTAGCAATTTTTTCTCGATTGCTTTCAATCTCTATTCCCAGTCCTCGCACAACCATCATTGCAATTTCACTTCTTGTAATGGCTTTCTCTGGTTGGAATTTCAAGTTGGGGTAATCCTCAGGTACGATAATTCCTTGTTTAACAGCTTGTTGAATAAAAGGATACGCCCAATGAGTACTTGTCACATCTTGAAAGGTTTGTTTCATATCCATTTTTTGCTTCGGATCTCCTTGGGCACGAACTAACATCGTTATTAACTCTGCCCTTGAAATATCATTTTGTGGTTTAAATGTCCCATCTGGGTACCCGCTGACTATTCTTAAATGCTGAAATAAATAAAGCACAGTCTCATGTTCTTGACGAATCCAATGATTGCTAATATCTTTTAATGTAGTAATTCTTCCACTGGCCACACTAGGTACTGCGCTACCAATGAAAATCATCATAATTAATAAGTAGGTCATCCATTTTTTCATGGTGAACCCTTCCCTTCTACTTTGTCTCTTATGGCACAATGTTACTTATACTAAATTATACCATAACTGCTCCCATTGATTTATTTCAGTCTCTTTACAAATTTGAACCACAAAAATAATCTTCGATGTTTCACTGATACAACTGCACTCCCCAATGTATAGGAAATTAAAGACCATAATTTACTATACATCAAAAAAACACCCTATACTTTTAAGATATAGGGTGTTCTTCTATTTATCCAACTACCTACATTGTGCTAAGCTTCCTCTTAAGAAAACAGGACCCGTTGGTGCTTTCACTGCTGATTTTTCTGCTGTTACGATAATTTCATCGTATCCTCTCCAGCTACCAGTATCCTTAGCATATCCTGCTCTGATTCCTGGTACGTTGCAATCCTTTAGGTCTACTCTATAATATTTAGGTGCGTCTCGATCAACAACCCATGCATAGTAACAAGTATACTCTCCATCATCAATGGTTGTGTAGCACGGTAGGCCAAATGTCGTAATCCAAATTGTTGGATCATCTAGGTTAATAAATGCGGTTCCACCTAGCACTCCAGTTCTTTCCGGTCTTAATGCAACACGACAGATCCCCTCTGGAAGTGGTGCATCAGGCACAGGTACACATATTTGCTGTCCAACATCCAATACATTTGGATCTGCCACCTGGGGATTTGCTTGGATCAATCTTTGTAAAGTCACACCAAATCTTCTGGCAATATTAAACATTGTATCTCCACGCTGGACAACATAAATCGTTCCATCCGGACAGAATGGTCCTGGTGGTGGGGGGGGTACGACTACAGTCGGCACACAAATCCGCTGACCCACGAAAATGACATTGGGATTAGTCACCTGTGGATTTGCTTGGATTAATGCCTGTAAACTTATTCCGAATTGATTTGCGATTCTAAACATACTATCTCCAGGGCGCACTGTATATATGGTTCCACCGGGACATCTTGGTGGCTCTGGCATAGTTGGTTGTTGGCTTGCCATTGGAGGCATGCCATAACCATAGGAATTTTCATAGGGGTTAGGATAATTATGATACATAGTCTTCCTCCTCTCAATATTCTCATTATCAGTATATGTGAATAATATTTTTTGGTTAATAAAAAAGATGGCCGAATTCATTATTTTATAGAAGAGTAGACAAAAAAAATCTCAAGATAACTCTTGAGATTTTAAGTAGTGTTAAGTAGTATTAAGCAGTAATGTCAACTTTTAATGCATTATTAAAACGATTAAAATAGTTAAAGCACCCTATGACGCAGGCTATTTCGATGACTTGTCCCTCATCAAAGTGTTCCCTAAGCCGATTCCACAAATCATCCTTTACTGCATTTGAATCTAATGTCATCACTTGTGCAAATTCTAATGCCACAAACTCTCTTTCTGTAAATTTTGAGGGATCTTTGAGTCCTGCCTCCATTTGAGCCATGGCTTCCTCTGAGACTCCGAACCGCTTTGCCAAAGCAGTATGTGAGGATAGTCAGTAGCCACAATCATTCAACTGTGACACCCTAACCGCGACCATTTCCTTTAGCTTAATGTCCACAGTGCCTGTTTGTAGAATTGTTGAGAAATGTTCATATGCCGTTTCTAGTATTTTGGGTCTATGAGCCAGTGTTCGAAACATGTTTGGCACATTCCCTCGTTGTTCTAGAAAATTTTCAAAAATCTCCTTCGCTTCTTCAGTTGCATTTTCCAATGATACCGGTTTGATTCTAGCCATCCTCACTTCAATCCTTTCATTAGGAAATTTCAATTCATCAGTACATTAAAACTTCATGTTCCTCTATATATAGTTCTCCTACTGTATAGATTTCCCTTTTTTCTATCTTCAATCCAGCTTTGATTTTTTTGGTTTTACATCCTCACGAAAACAGCAGCGGTTTCCCGCTGCCTTTATCTCCTTAAAAAGAGCATGACTAATGTGAAAATACCCGATAGTCCAATTAAGCTATAGATAATCCTTGTCACGATGGATCTAGGTCCTCCAAAGAGCTTTTCTACAATATTACATCCAAATAATCCAATTAATCCCCAGTTAATCGCTCCAATAATAATGAGTACTAGCGCAATCCATGTAAACATATATACTCCCCCCTCTTCTATCCTATTTTCACTTTTTCAAATAGGTTATCCGCTAGTTCATATATATGACACATCTTCTCTTTATATGAAGAAATACCACAATTACTTGGAATTTACGATCCTTTTTCTACCATCTGAAACAGGGTAGCAAACTCATCTTGTTTAATCTGTATTTCATAATCGCTGTATTGAAACTCAAAATTCAACACTTGGGACAATAGATCTACATTATTTAAAAAATGAATCGTGGCCCAATTATTTGACTCAGAGGTGTTAAAACGAATTACCACACTTCTTATTTCCGATAATTGAATCCTAGACATAATTGTACTATCGACGAAGGGTAAAGCCACATTAATACTACGATGTCCCAGGGGAATAAACAGATCAACATCTCCCCACTGATCTTCATCCCGGATCGTCCTGACTTCAAAATCGCTACATAAGATAAATGAGCCTCGCTCATATGTTTTATGCTTACTCTTCATTCATAACCCTCTTTTCTCGACTTAGGCTTCTCCAGTAAAATAATCGATATGAAAGTCTTTCTTCACTAATTATTTTGTTTATCATACCTTATTAATATCCTTTTGCTAGATTTAAGACATTAACCAATTCATTTTCTTCACTGTAACGCTTTAAGTTTTCATAAATAAGACTAAATCGCCTCTCATTGCGCATTTCTGAAATCCATGAGTTATGGGGTGTAACAATGACATTATCCAGCTTCCACAAGGGACTTTCCTCCCACAAGGGTTCTTCTTCAAATACATCTAGAGCCACACCTAATAGGTTCCCCTCTTGCATGTGTTTAATGAGGGCCTTTTCATCAATAATACTTCCTCTAGACACATTAATTAGCACAGCATCTTTTTTCATTTCTTTTAATCTAACTTCATTGATTAAGTGATGGGTCTCTTTAGTATAAGGGATGGTTAAGACCACTACATCGCTGATTTTTAATACTTCTTCCAATTCTCTGACTGGATAGCATTGTTCAAAATAGGGTGCCTCTGTTCCCTCGGTATTAACCCCTATGACTTTGGCTTCAAATCCCCGAAGTCTTTTTGCTGACTCCACTGCAATACTGCCGGTTCCAATAAAGGCAACCTTTTTACCATAGAGCTCCAATAGACCGGTTCTCATCTTCCAGGTCTTCAGTTGTTGTTGTTCATAAAGCTGATGGGTCTGCTTATAAATTTCTAGTATTTTAAGTACAACCCATTCACCCATTGGAATACTATAACCGCCTTTATTGTTAGTGAGTATCATTCCTTGCTCCTTTATCACATCTACTGGCGCTTGATCGATACCAATACTGGACAATTGAATCCATTTAAGATCTCTCATCTTCTTAATATCTAAACTGCGAAATGGATTATAACAAACCAATACCTCTACATCCTGCATCTCTTCACTATATGTAACATTCTTCTCATCAACAACGAGCAATTCATAGCCCAGTGCTCTAATTGAATCCATTTTTTCCTGACCATAATCATAAGTAAATAATGCCTTCAAATTTAACACTCCCTTTTTCAGTTCGGTTCTACTGGTAGATAGAATCTCCATTATCTATTATTATATAACCAATCCCTTTAGAATCCAAACAATCTTGTCTTTTATATAGAAATTTCTTATCCGTAAATTGAATTCCGAGACCCGATACTGTACAATATATAAGTAAGATACCATCTTTCACTTGAACTTTAGCACTTAAATCGAAAAAATACTGTTGATGAGGAGCCTTAACAATGTTATATAGAGTCAAACAATTCACCCAAGGAGTAACAGCAAAGGTTCTTGAGGAAGACCATGCTTTCATCGAAAGACATTTAAACACACAAGAATCAGCCCTCTTCTATGAATTACGGATCAGTGAGCAAAGACATTCTTTAAATGTAGCCTATGGCTGTCAATCAAATTCCCCCCAAAATATAATGCTTATTCGGGGAGCCTTGCTCCACGACATTGGTAAAATTGGTAGTAATTTAACGCTCCTCAATAAATCCTTTGTGGTTATGGCCATAAAGCTTAACCTCAAGGAATCCCTCTTACCCTCTTTTGTCAAAAAAGCCCTATATTTTAAATATCATCATCCCCTACTTGGTTATGAGATGTTAAAATCCATTGAGTTAGAGGAGGATATCTTGCGTTTAGTTCGAGATCACCATCTCCCTAATGAGGACCACTGGGAGCCTATGACTATATTGCAGCACTTTGATGAATTAAATTAATTGCTTTTTATGTCCTTAGTTCTCTTGGATCATAATAAGTATAAGTCAAAAAACAATAAACGAGTGCAGGATGCACTCGTTTATTGTTTACTTTTATTTAAAGCTTCTAGCTGAAATTTCTTTCAACACAGCCCCTTCATTTCTATCTAATACTCTTTGAATAGACCATTCATTTTGGAACAATATCACGGGCTTATCATCTTCATCATTTACAATTAATGTATCTGTTGTTCCTTTAAATCGATCTGAATCAAATCCATCCATTTCAATCCAACGAACATGTTTAAATGGTAGCTGTTGCATTAGAATATTAACATTGTATTCATTCTTCAAACGATATTCTAATACCTCAAATTGCAATGCACCTACCACACCAACAATGATCTCTTCAGTCCCGATGTTCAGCTCTTTGTAAACTTGGATGGCACCTTCTTCTGCCAGCTGTGTGATCCCCTTAATAAAATGCTTACGCTTCATGGAATCCTTAGCATATATCTTAGCAAAGTGTTCTGGTGAAAACACAGGAATTCCTTCATATTGGATTTTAGAATCGTCTTCGCATAAAGTATCCCCAATTTTGAAAATACCTGGGTCATGAATCCCGATAATGTCTCCTGGGTAAGCTCGTTCCACCACGGCACGCTCCTGTGCTAAAAATTGTTGTGGTTGAGAGAGTTTTACCTTTTTGTTGTGTCTGACGTGATTGACTTCCATGCTTTTTACAAACTCTCCAGAACAAATACGAATAAATGCCAGTCGATCTCGATGAGCTGGATTCATATTGGCTTGGATTTTAAAGACGAAGCCTGTAAAGTTTTTACTTTCAGGATCTACTTCTCCTGCGTTACTCACACGAGGTGTAGGGGGTTTTGTCAATTTTAAAAATGACTCTAAGAAAGGTTGGACGCCAAAGTTTGTCATGGCGCTACCAAAAAACATTGGCGTTAATTCACCCTTGGCTATCTTCTCTAAGTCGAATTCATCTCCAGCCGTGTCTAGAAGTTCGATTTCCTCCTGTAGCTGTTCATACATCTCTGTTCCTAATAACCCCTTAAATTTTTCATCACTTGCATCTCCTACAGTGGATTTCACTACGTTTTGTCCATGATTCCCACCATGAAATAACTCCACTTGAGACTTATCCCGATTGTAAATTCCCTTAAAGTTCCCATCGGTCCCGATAGGCCAATTCATTGGATAAGAACGAATTCCTAATACATTCTCAATTTCCTCCATCAATTCGAAGGGGTCTTTTCCTGCTCTGTCTAGCTTATTCACAAATGTAAAGATTGGGATTCCCCTCATTTTACAAACTTGAAAAAGCTTTTTCGTTTGTGCCTCGACTCCCTTAGCACAGTCGATTACCATTACAGCGCTATCGGCAGCCATTAAGGTTCGATAGGTATCTTCACTGAAGTCCTGATGACCCGGCGTATCTAAAATGTTAACACAGTACCCATCATATCCAAATTGAAGCACACTGGAGGTAACAGAAATTCCTCTTTGCTTTTCGATTTCCATCCAGTCAGATACCGCATGTTTTTGTGCTCGTCTGGATTTGACTGATCCTGCTAAACGAATTGCGCCTCCGTAAAGCAATAATTTTTCTGTTAATGTTGTCTTTCCTGCATCAGGGTGAGAGATAATGGCAAAGTTTCTTCTTCTTCTCACTTCATCTAAAAAATTTACTTGTTTTTGACTCATTTTTATTCCTCTTTCTATTTATAATTTATATGCTATCTATACTTTTTCTAATCTATCATAAGACAATACATTTGATTTTACCTTTTTTGAGGCCCTTCTGTCAATTTTTCATCTTGATTTTTTATATAATGGGAAAGCAAAACTTTCCTATTATATAAAAAAGAAGTAGAAATTCTACTCCTCTATTTTAATATATATTTTTGAAAGTATTTTGTTCTTTTTAAAGCGACTCCAATGGGTACAAATAAAATTGCGCCACCAATTCCTTGAATCAGGTTAGCTGGTACACTTACTAAGGATATTGCGAAGCTTCCCTTCATGAGTCCCCCAGCCACAAAATATCCGCCTACCATCCATAGTGCACCTACAATTAAGCTTGCAATATTTCGTGTGTTCATCACTTCTTCATTTTCTTGATTTGCAATGGCACCTACCATATAACCCATAAGCCCCTTAATAATCAATGTTGGTATGGCCCAATGTGTATATCCTAATAGAACATCAGCTAAGGCCGATCCAGCCCCAGCTGCAATGGCTCCTTTTCTCTTGCCAAAAAGGATGGCAGCCAAGAAGATCATACTGTCTCCCATATGAATAAAGCCTTCTGTTGCTGGAACAGGCACTGTAATGGCCATTGTTGCTACTGCCACTAATGCAGTTAATAAACCTAAAATTGCTAAATCCTGTACTGATTGTTGTCTCATTCCTCTCATCCTCTCTTTATTGTATGTATGTTGTATCGGTGTATGATTACAATTTTATTCTACCATAAAGATATCCGCCTGTAAACGTTGAATTCACTATTTACTTATATATATTTGCACCGATACAATTCTGCTTATTCTCAAAACGAAAACCTAGATATCCGATATCCAGGTTTCCTGACATTGACATATTTTTTGGAGGGTAAAGACAATCCTTAAGATTGTAACGTCTCATATTTTTCCTTTATTAAAGCTGAGGCTCTTTTATGTCCATAATAATTGGTACCCCATACGCCTGCTAAAATCATCATACCACCAATCACATGAAACCAATAGAATGGTTCATTTCGAATAAAGACACCAGCAACAATAGAGACGACTGTTGTCAGATTGGAAAAAACCGCAGATTTAGAAGCTTCAATTTTAGACAGCATAAAGTTCACCATAAAGAAGGCGATGACAGAAGATAGAATGCCTAAATATAATATGGCAGTCAGCACTGTTGGATCGGCCAATGGACTGAAATACTGTGTGATTTCTCCTGTAATTAAATGCTGTGTAATCGCGATCGTATTAAATGTCACAACCCCTACCCACATCATCACAAATGTAATTTCTACAGGGGTGAATCGTAATGAGGATTGTCTAGAAAGAATATTAAACACACCTGCTGAAATAACTGCACCTAGTAGGACAAAAATGCCAGCAAGACTACTACCGATGTCTACATTTCCCGTCATAATTGCAATAAAAACAACTCCTACTACAGATAATCCAATGAAAACAGATTGAATTTTCCCAGGTTTTTCCTTTAAAAATATTGTTCCTAAAATGGCCACCACCACTGGGATGAGGGCAATCATCATTCCTGCCTGAGAAGAAGATGTCATCTTCACTCCTAGTGTCTCAAAAATAAAATAGGATACAGGTTGGAACAATGATAATACCAATAATACCTGTAACCGCTTTCCTTTAAAATTAATTTTGATAAGTCCTAAAAGCTTTAAAATAGTTAAGACTGTTGTTGCTACCATAAAACGCAGCCCTAATAAATGAAAAGGTGCAACGACCCCCAAAGCTTCCTTAGTAAACATAAAAGAAAACCCAAAAACCACTGCCACCACGATTCCAGCCAGCACTGGTAAGTATTCTTTTTTATTCATCCGTTCCACTCCTTTGTCTAATATCCATCTGCCAACCTATTGTATCAAAAATAAGCCCCATAAAAAAGACTAATTCTTTAGATACACTAAATGAATTAGTCTTTTTTCGCCTCATCCTTAATAGCTTGCCTTCACTTCTATTTCGCGGGCCCATTTCGATGCTTTTTCCACTTGTTCTGGTTTCTGATTCTTTAAGGGCTCAAAAAAGTCAATTTCACCTAAAAATATATTCTTGTCCAGTATTTGACGCATCTTTTCGAAGGTCTTTCCGTTTTGTCCACCATGACAGCTAAAGAGTCCGATTTGTTTGTCTTTCAGATCCACCTGGGAAAAAAACGTGCCCAATGGTGGGGCGTAGGTCCATGCCCAAACCGGGGTTCCAATTAAGATTAAGTCATAGGCTGTAGCATCATGTATAAGTGGTTGTAGTAGTGGTAGCTTTTTCATCATGACCTGGGTTCCCCCCCAAAGATATTTACTAAAGCCCTTAGACTTCATTTCATTTTGTGGATTCAATACTAGAATATCGGCTCCAATAGCCTTAGCCATGGCCTCTGCAATCAACTGGGTATTCCCTTCAAGTGAATAGTATACGACTAACTTTTTCATTTTCACTTCCATTTCACCATTCTCCTCATTATATAGCCTTATATTTATCTTACTGCTCTTTTATATTGGGTGTATTGCTAAGTCTCATTCTACAGTCCTCATGATACCTATTATGATACACCTTTTCATACAATAAGTTTTCTTCACTGTGAGGTTTTTTTTCCTCATCAGGATGCCCAATGGCAATAATAGACGCTACTCGTTTTGCTGCTGGGATACTTAATACTTCCTTAACATAATCCTCTGCAGATTTTTTATCATTATGAAATCGCTCTCTAATTTGAATCCAACAAGAACCTAACTCCAGAGATTCTGCTGTCATTTGAATTAAAATCGAGGCAATGGAGGTGTCTTCTATCCAAACATCACTCACTTCAGGATCCCCTATAATCACAATAGCCAAAGGTGCTCCCTCTAAAAATTGTGCTCCATGAGTCTTGCTTTTTGAAAGTGCTGTTAAACCTTTTTCTTCAGTCACCACAATGAATTCCCATGGTCTACGGTTCTTGGATGTGGGAGACAAAAGAGCCCCTTGAACTAGTTGTTCAATTTGATCTGTACTTACCTTTTTAAACTTAAACTTTCGGATACTTCTTCTTTTTTTTAATAATGCTAACATATTATTTCTACCTCCCCTATAGCTTTGTTCATTATATCTCCAAATTAATGTGACAGTACCCACCGGGATTTTTCTTGAGATACTTTTGATGATATTCTTCAGCATCATAGAATGCTTTTAAAGGTTCTATCTCTGTTACAATATTTGCATCATATTTTTTTTGCTGCATTTCTTTGCTTTTTATTATTGTGTCTAAGTCTTCTTCATGGCCATAATATATCCCTGTACGATATTGGGAGCCTATATCAGGTCCCTGGCGATTTTCAACTGTTGGGTCAATGATTTTCCAAAATCCATTCAATAGTATCTCTAGGCTAATCTTCGTTTCATCAAATTTTATATAACATACTTCAGCATGGCCTGTTTGAGAAGAACAGACTTCCTCATAGCTAGGATTTTCTACATGCCCATTGGCATACCCCACCTTTGTTTCTACAACCCCATCAATCCGTTCCATATAGGCTTCTACACCCCAAAAACAGCCACCGGCTAAAACAATTTCCTTCATTTTATCATCACCCTTTCTCTCTCATTGGAAATTTTCAATTTGTGTTGCCTTCTTTCAATGCTATTTTAATTATACCCTAATTTTCCATTAATATATTTTAAAATAATCATATTATAAACATTACTTACTGTTGTTATTTTAAATATTTTAACTAGAGAATCCTACAGAGTCTGTTATAATAAGGTAACTGTAATTAAAAGGAATAACGTTAGTTTTGTGCCTTTAAGGCTAAGGGGGAACAGTAGTGTTTCAAATCAAATGGGATCACAAAAAATTGATTGCTAAGTGCAACAATACAATAGAAAAAGTTGATTTGCTTGTTCTTTTATCGGAGAAAATTGAGAACGAGAGTCCAACCTATGCCTTTGAATTATCTCAAAAGTCACATGTGCTCGCCTCCCAGGAGAATTATGAAGAGGGAATTGCTAAGGCACTATATGGCATGGGTCGAAGCTCATGGATCATGGGCAACCTAGAAGAGGCTGCCTCTTACTTATTAGACTCTCTTGCCCTAATTCAGACTTTGGAAATGGTTGAATATGAAGTAAAAGCCCTCAATGTACTAGGAAATATTAATCTATATTTGCAAATCTATGACCAGGCTTTAGCCTATTATTTGAAAGCACTAAAAATTGCTGAATATATAGATTCTACTTATATGAAAGCAAAATTGTATAATAACATCGGTGAAATTTATAAAGAGTTACATGATTATGAAACAGCATTACAATACTATACGCAAAGTCTAGAAATTCACGAGGCGCTTGGCCCAGAATCATCTAAATCCATTCCACTTTCCAATATTGGCTGTACATATTGGGCCTTAGAAAAATATGACTTAGCTAAATCCTATCACGAGAAAGTACTTATACTTAACCAAGGATCTCATGACAAAATGGGAGAAGCATATAGTCTTCATCAACTTGGAAGAGTTTGTCATAGTGTCAATAAAGATGACCAAGCTTTGCCTTTTTTCCAAAAGAGTTTATCTATCTTTAGAGAAACAGATGACAAGTTCCATGAAATTGATGTTCTAATTGATTTGCATACATTACTGCTAGAATCACAACACTATAATGAAGCACTAGCTCATTTAAACAGAGCTCTAAAATTAGCTGAGGAAACCAAAACCAGAGCTGTCATTGCAAAGGTTTGTTCCCATTCGGTCACTGCCTATGAGCATATAGGGAATGATGAAATGACCCTTTATTACTATAAAAAACTTCATGATGCAGAAAGACAGACAAATCACTATGAATTGGAACAAAGGCTCAAGAGTATCATTACACAAATTAAAGCAGATGAAACTTCTCAAGAAAATGAAGTCTATCGCTTAATGAATCTAGAACTAAATAAAAGAGCTAATGAGCTTGAAAAAAAACAATCAGAACTTTATGAGTCCTACCACAACGTAAAAGTCATTAGCGAAGTGGGCCAAAGCATTACTTCAACCTTGGATTTGGATAAAGTATTCCATCGTGTTTACGAAAATATTAATAGTCTAATGGATGCCGCCGTATTTGGCATTGGACTCTATAATGAGGAAAAAAAGATCATCAATTATAAATTTTATATGGAAGAAGGCGTCAAAGGTCCTGGATTTTCCACCTCACTAAACAATAAAAGTAGCTGGGCCGCTTGGTCCCTCCGTAATCGAAAAGAAGTCATCGTTAATGATGTAGAAAAGCAGTACCCCCTGTATGTAAAAAAACGCCTTCAAATAGTAGGGACCCAAATGGAATCCATTATTTACTATCCTCTCATAGTAGAGGAAAAAATTGTTGGTGTTCTTACTGTACAAAGTAAGAAAAAGAATGCATATACACAATATACCTTGGATACGATCAAAGCTTTGGGTTCCTATATTTCCATTGCCATTAACAATGCACAAAACTCTCAAAAATTAGCCACAGAGATTCAAATGAGAAAAGAAGCACAACAGGCATTAGAAGCAGTCAATAACAAACTGATGAAGCTTTCAGAGCTTGATGGACTCACAGGCATTCCCAATCGCAGAACCTTTGATGAGTATTTTGATTTTCGATGGACCAAGGCTCAGCAGGAGTATAGTCCACTGTCTTTACTTTTCATTGATATTGACCACTTTAAGGAATATAATGATTTTTATGGACATATTGACGGTGATGAAGTGATTCGACAGGTTGCAACAGCCTTAGAAGACGCAGTTCAAAGAGAAGGCGATTTCGTTGCTCGATATGGTGGCGATGAATTTGTAGCCATACTTCCAAATACGGGTTCCCAGGGAGCCTTACAGGTAGCTGAAGTCATACAGCAAAATATTCAAAATTTGCGAATCCAACACAAGCATTCTCAAACTGCTAATTATATCACAGCATCCATTGGTATCGCTTCCATTACACCCAATCGTATGCTTACGAAGGAAGCCCTAATTAAAATATCCGACGAAGCCCTTTACAAAGCCAAAGAAAAAGGTCGCCATCGGATAGAATCCATTGCACTTTAATAATAACGTGTATGATAAAGCTTCTTTTTCTAAATTGTGTGTGTAATCATGATCATTACCACCAGGTTAGGCAATCTGTTAAAGCCATTTCACAATGTTATCCATCCGTTCGAGTGATTGGCATTTTTGTCAATGAAAACTGGGCTGTGGAAGTCCTTCTCGATACAGCAACCCTTGCTACGGCATCATAATCAAAAAACATAAAAGACGATTTGTTGTTTAAGGTTCACTTCCTCAACAAATCGTCTTTTATGTTTCCTTGTTTAAAATTTTCCCTTGAATCAAAATAAAGATTCCTATCATCATAAATACATCACCAATGCTTAAACTCTTTGGCATCGGATAGGGTCTCCTTAGATGAATAATGTCTCCTAAGATCCAAATTCTAGTTGTTTCATTTGCTGCTATATGAGTAAGACTCTTTGCATTTTGTAAAATATCTATACTCTCCTGAGAAATCATATGTTGAATGCCACTTATATCTACAGGCATCCTACCTCCATTAGCCATAATCACAATAAAATTTAACAGAACCCCAACACCAATTAGAGAAAAACCTCTCTGTCCAATATTAGCAGCCAGTCCCCAGAATAATAGAATGTAGACAGTTAATTGAACCCACAACCCATTAGCGTTAATCATCTGCCATAAGGGTTCTATCTCCTTGGCTACCACCCAAGCTGCCGCAGATTGAATTAAAGCGGCTCCCACAATGAATTCTACTCTGCTGATTTGAATGTCAAGTATATTCTTTAGTTCTCCTCCTCTAAGCTTCCCCAGTATCAATGAACTTCCCACTGATTCAACTAACATAGGTCACCTTCCCTTTTTGACTCTCTCTCTCCATATAGGTTGCAAATTTTTTTACAACGAGAGGATGGAATTGTCGCCCTGATTCGTTAATAATAATCCTTAGAGCCCTGTTGCTATCAGTTGCCTTTCGATAAGGACGATTAGATGTCATGGCATCATAGGCATCGGCAACCGCTAATACGCAGGCCTCTAAAGGAATGGCATCTCCACAGAGTTTATCAGGGTATCCCTTTCCATCATAGCGCTCATGATGATGCTTGATAATCTCTGCCACTTCCTTTAGAAAATCAACTTCTCCTAATATCTTTGCTCCAATCTCAGGATGCTTTTGTATCTGTAAAAATTCATCATCCTCCAGCTGTCCCGGCTTATTCAATATGATATCTGCAATCCCAATTTTTCCAATATCGTGTAATATAGCCGCAGTGTTAATCTTATCTATTTTATCATGACTCATCTTCATTTCCTTAGCGATGCCTGCAGCATATTCTGCAACCCGATAGGAATGTCCCTTTGTATATTCATCCTTAGCCTCCATGGCATTGGAAAGGGCTTTGATGGTTTCAAAATAGACATGTCGCATATCTATGTAGAGCTTAAAGGAATATCGAGCTAGTAATAAGGGTACTAAAAACAAAACTACTGCAAACCATCCATAACTATTATAGGCAACGGCTGTAATGACTCCCAGTGGAGATAAAGCAGTAATGTTTATGATTGTCCATTTATTCTCATGGAAAGCTTCCTTCCATTTTATATTGCCTAAAATACACATTAGTGTGGTAAAAATATTTAAATTCACAATTGTATACATTAATAAAGCCACTACAATTCCAACTATACTGAAATCTTGCATACGCATACCTGTATATCTAACATCAAACATATTGTAAGCCATACTCGCTGTTGCTAAAGATATGGCGTAGGCACAGCCATTGAAAATTCGTTTATATAGATCACTATTAAATAAATGATATATTTTTCCATCAACTATCTCTACATAAAGGAGCATTGTTGAAAACCCAATCACTGCTACAATATAAGATTGAAAAACTAGTACACTTGCCAGTCCAATAGTAAAACTGATCGAGATAGCAATATTTTTTTTAATCCTAATATCAAGAGATTCTGTTATGATACCAATAACTATGAAGAATAAAATCCTAGAATCAAAATCAGAAATTATGTTTCTAGATCCCCAAAACACACAAAAGATCCCTATGATGATAATCATACCTGTATATAGTCTTAATTTATTTGGTATTTCTTTCATCATAACACCTCTTCTTATATGATTTTAGGTCGGCTAAGTATTATCTCCAGCTAAATGATGCGCCGCCTGCTAAGACGATTGCTAATAATGCCATTGACATTACATATAATCTGTTTTTCATGTGGATATAGCCCCCTTTACAAAAGGCTCTGCTGCTTCGCTAATTTTCACAGGCTATATCGCTTCGCTTCTGTTTAATTTGAAAAGGTCGCCGACCTAAAATGCAAACTTAGTTATTAAATTTTGTAACTCTTCTGTTTACAGCATCCAATGTGGCCTTAACAATTGCCTCATTTTCATCTTTCCTGACAACGGCAGATCCAGTCAAAAGCTCCTCTGCCTCACCTGAAACATGACAAATCGCTACTGTAATCACTTCCCTTTTAGCCAAACTGATCTTTTCTACATCTTCAACTGTCAAAACATCCTGTTCTCCTAGCAGTTGATGAATACAATCAATCGTAGCTCGGGCTATCAATCGATAAACATTGTTTTTCGAGCTTAGCCCTTTGGCCGTTCCTTCAACTTGTTCATCATCTTTAAGTAATCGTACGCTAACTTCAGTTCTACTTCCTATGTTTGTATATTGAATTGAATCAATGATTATCCGATGGTCATTTCCAGGATTTTGCTTTGCATCAATTTGTGCAATGCTAATTTTTTTATAATCTATCTTTATATGAAACTTAGCTGTCAAAGCAGATTGGATATCCCTAGAGATTTGTTTGGGTCCTCTAGCGTTTGATGCTAGAATATGAATTTCTTCTATCTCATCCTTGTCAAACACAACTTTAGATGAAATGATATCAGGAATACTATCCATCACCTCTTCCATACTTAATACTTGTAACCCTGTGTTTGTGTTTTCCATTTTCCAAACCCCTTTATGCTAAAATATATTATTTTTACGAAATTTTACCCATTCTACTCTAATTCGATAAAACATGTCTTTCTCCTTCTTTTTATGCACATCAATTATCCCCATGATTCGACTTTTTACTCATTAGATCTTTATCTCTCTCTATAAATTTCATTTTCTAGCAATATTTTGCTGGATTTAGGGTATAGATATATTATGTAATATGCAAATTGCGTCGATTTAAATATTTAAGGAGGTTAATTATGAACAAAAATACAATTATTCATATGGTTGGTAAAACCCCTTTAGTCAGGGCTGAAAAACTAGAAAAGGAATTGGGCATCTCAAAAATTTACCTTAAGCTTGAAGGCAATAACCCATCAGGGCAAAGAATAGACCGATTAGCCCATCTATTAATCAAGGATGCCCTTTCAATCAATAAAAAGATAATCTGCATAGGGTCACAGGGCCCATTGGCTAAGTCTTTAGCATTTATCTCTCAATACTATGACATTAATTGTGTCTTCGTTTTTCCTACCAATAGTAAGTTCTCCCAAAACAAACTATTTAAACAAGATCATGTTAAAGTGATCCCCTATGGTAAAACACATTTTGACTCCATCAATTATAGTCAAAAGCTATGCGAGGAAGAGGGATGGTATAACGCCACCCTAGGTATGGAGAACAATATTCTAAATATGACTTCATTATCCTTTATTGCAGATGAACTCCATAAACAAATAAAAGGTGAAATCGATACCGTCTTCACCCTTATGAGCTATGGTTTTTCAACCTCAGGTCTTAATTTAGGCTTTAGACAGCTCTGGATTAATGACGAGATGAAAAAGATTCCCAAACTCTATAATTGCACCATTAACGATGGAAATGTCATCTACGAGTCCTTCAAAAAAAAGAGCACGAAAATCATCCCTTTATCTGCTGAGCAGAGTCAAGTTAAAGTCACTAAATATAATAAGCATTTGTTAAACTTCAACAGCTCCATCTCCCAAGATGCCCTAGATTCAATCTACGACACCAATGGTACCATTACAGGCATCACGGAAGAAGAACTCCTTCGATACACAAAAAAATTCAAAGAAATTGAAAACATCAAATTTAGTACCGAGAATGGATATGTCATCGCAGGCTTCATGAAAGAAGCTGAAAAAGGTAACCTATCCGATGGCACACATGTGATTTTGTTAAATGATGGCCGAATAGACCTAGATGTTAGAAATGTAAAAAAAGAGGAATCTGACCTCTCTGTTGATGAAATTGTGACTCAAATTGATGAATGGCTAATGGAATATACTGACCCTTCCTATGAAATCAAGGATGCTTTAAAGTCAGCCTTTGATAAGGGCTTTGTTTTAATGGCCTATTATAATAATGAACTGGCCGGCATTACAATCATTGTTCATACGGGCTTTGAGAGCTTTATTCCCACCTATCATTTAGGCTACATTGCTACGAAGCGTACCATTAAGGGTAGAGGAATTGCAACACAATTACTTAACAAGGCAATCGAAGTAACCGATGGCAATGTATCACTACATGTTGAACGCAACAACAATCGCGCCATTAAGCTCTATGAAAAAATGGGATTTGAAAAATCCTATGTTAGAATGATTCACAAAGCCAATCACTAAAGTCATTAGGAGTATCATTTTAGTGTTGTACTATTATCTCTAAGGTGACACTGTTTAAAAACTTTTAGTTTTATCGTTATATCAAAAGCCCAGCACCCTTGCACATTTCATATGTGCTGGGGTGGCTGGGCTTTCTCTTGCCTTCACAAAGGCTCTGTCTCTCTACTATAAATTTTATACAAATCCCCAGCAGAGGGAATAGCCCTTGAGATCATCACATATAATCTCCTATGAATATCTATTGGAGGGAACAATATGTTTATTGTAATTAAGCTAAAGAGTCTTCTCGTCACTTTATTGATAGCAGTATTTTTGATCACTTTTTCACTAAGCGTGTATTTATGGAGCGTCTCTATACAAACAACAACATCATCAGTGGCTGACAATTTAGACAGACAGCTCACTTCAGAGCTACAAAAAATATTTCAACTTAGAAACCAAGCCTTAATTGAATATAATACAGATATGCTGGCAAGCTTATACAATCAAGAAGTACGAAATGGGCTATGGGCCTATGAGCATGAATTGACAAAGTTAAAGTATTTACATAACTGGTCCGATAAACAAGCTATTGAATTTAAAGAGATTGATTCCCATATCGTCATAAGAAGTTTCAATCAAAAGAATGATGGTTTTTCCCTTAATCTTTTGGTTTCCACAGCATATACATATACCTATAAAGACACCCCTCAAATTCATAATTCTTTTAGAATCGGTGCCTACCACTCATTGGATTTAATGCCACATGAGGAAGACTGGGTGATTACCCGCGAATGGTATACAGACCCCTTTGCGGATTCCTTACATTTAGATGAAATAAAAAGTCAAGAAATCCAACAAGTGATCCTATCGGGTGAAACCAAAGATTTATCAGATCTAAACCAGCGAAGAGTCAATGCACTTGCCTACGCAAATCAATATGCCGGTGCCGCTAGTTTACCTGAATATGACTTTCAGTATAATTCAAAATACAGAAATTATAATCCCGAAGGTGGTAATTGTGCGAACTTTGCCTCCCAAATTTTATACGAAGGAGGGGGATTCAAGAAAAACCGCACATGGAATTATGAGCGAGGGGCTGGAAGTAGTGCCTGGATTAATGCCCACTCCTTTAACAGTTATATGCTTTCTAGTGGGAGGGCTTCTACAATTGCCCGTGGCGCCTATGATGAGATATTAAAGGTCTCCTACAAGCTTTTGCCTGGAGATTATATAGCCTATGAAAAAAAGGGGAAGGTCACTCATATATCTGTTGTAACTGGTTTGGACTCCAAGGGCTATATTCTAGTAAATTCCAATAACTCAGATCGGTATCAAGTTCCTTGGGACTTAGGTTGGAGTGATAAAAGCATTAAATTTCACCTAGTTCATGTTCATTATTAATGTAGTGCCATCATTTGTAATATACACAGTGACCAGTGAAATCTTCTAGCAAGATAAGCTCATTTCCCCTATGTTACCCCAGGGCCTTGGCTTTTGGATATTTTTTGCTTTTAAGCCTCAAGCCTGCCATCATAGAAATGATCGGACAGACATAACAAAATACAGCGTAGGGAGCATAGGCCATTGCAGGAATTCCAGAAATGAGACCTATAATTAATGCATTAACATTCCAAGGCATTAAAGGAGCAATCACAGTCCCGGTGTCAGATATGGTTCTTGCTAAAACCGAATTGGATACCCCCAGCTCTTTATACTTTTCTGCAAACAGTCTACCAGGCAAAACAATTCCCACAGTTTGATCACAGGTAACCACAGTCAGGATGCTACTGGTTATTCCCGTCTTTACTATCAGTTGCTTTTCTGACTCAATGGTTGATATCATTTTATTGATCATCGGTCTAATCAATCCTGACCGTTCTAAAACACTACTTAAGGATACAGCACAAGCTACAATTGATACAACTTCTACCATCGAAGCAATCCCACCACTGATTAAGATGTTGTTAAGCTGTCCCGATGCTGTATTGCTTTTATATCCCCAAATAATAGCATGAAAAACAGAAGAAGAAGACATATTTTGCAGAAATACACTCACTAGCACACCTGCCATTAACCCCATGGAGATTGTTGAAATTGTTCTTATACCCATAATGGATGAAAACAAAATTCCCAAAGGAAGTAGCAATAACCAGGGTGAAATATAGAATCCTTCTAAAATAGCAGACTGATACGCTATTAAACTCCCGAGATTTGTACTGACACCATATCCACTACCGATATAATAATAACTCGCCAAAGTGATGACATAGACAGGAACAAATGTGACCATCATGCTCTTTAGTGTTTCTTTATATTTGGTTTTTGTTGCCGTTAGTGTCAGATTCAATAGTCCAGAAATAGGAGAAATCTTATCGGCGATGAATGCCCCGGAAATAATGGCCCCTAACAAAATATGAGTTGGGATTCCAAAACCCTTTCCAATCCCCAACAAAGCCAGACCAATGGTACTGACTGTCCCTACTGCCGTTCCCATAAATACTGCCATGATTGAGGTAATCAGGAAGGCCGCAAGCAAAAAATTCATTCCTCCCATGTATTGAAGTCCATAATATATCATTGTAGGCACAACCCCAGAGGATAACCAGACCGAAACCGTTGCTCCAATTAGTAAGATTAATAAATAAAGCATTCTGCATTCTAGAATTCCCTGATAAATCATATTTGTTACTTGTCTAAGTTGACGTCCCTTTCTCATCAATATAGCAGAAGTCAGTAAAATACTCCCTACAAATCCAAATAGCAAAGAAATGTTGAAAAAAATGCAACTTCCTATTAAAATAACTATCATACCTAAAACAAAGTTAATCTCCCGTTGTCTAAATTCATTGATCCCCACATTTTCACTCCCTAGATGTACTGGTATTTTTCATTTTACCTTATGTGATCAAATCATTAATCTCCTTCTAAAATATCATGTAATAAAGGGATTGTATATGATTCTTATTGAATCTTGGTAAAAACAAAACAGCAGGATTTTCCCTGCTGTTTTGTTTAAAATCATGTGTTTTATTTGTAGCCTGTCCTTATGCCACAGGACTTTTAGCCATTTTTTCATTATTTGGTATTGTAACTGTAGCAGACTTTTTCTCACCACTTAGAATTGGCCCAGGATTGGGATAAACTTCTCTACCAAAGGCTCCATTAACAATAATTGCCGCAGAAAGATAGATCCCTAGCATTCCTACAATCAATAATGCCCAACCTGGTATAAATGAAAATTCAGCTGACAGAATTTCCAAATCGATTAAAGTAATGAGCGGTAGTGCTATATTTAATACAATTACCATCAAGCTTAATACAAGTGGCGTTTTAAGGAAGGCAGGTGTCCATAGAACTAAGGCAGTTGACAGTACTAACCATGCCCATCCATCAATACGTGCATCAAGTACAATGTTGTTACTTGCCATCTGGAACTTAAAAAGCATTCCAAGACCACCTACTAGCATAAAGAAAGCACTAAAGAATAAAAATGTATTTCCTCCTGTTGTATTGCCTCCCTTTAAATCTACTATGGCAACCACAAATTGTACAACAAATCCTCCCAACAACCAAATACCCAATAATGGTATGGCATTACCTGTTACTCTTCCAGTCAGTAGCGCAAAAAAACAGAAACAGGCTACGGCCAAGGCAACTAGACCCGCTGGCGTTGGATTAGACCACTCTTTTGTTTGATTTACTTGATTCACGATTTCATCCTCACTTTCATTATATATGATTCCAATATTCAGAGACCGTTTACACATCTCCCTACTGAAATAATTATATACAACTTTTACAGCTGAGGCAACTTTTTTCGACATTTTTTGCTAATTTAATCACAATGTTATTTTTAGTATTCAAATGATTACGATTCATTGGTTTGCCCTCTTTGCAGATAAACTTTATTACTCCGCTCCCGCCAGTGCTTTATCAAAGTCCTCTATCAAATCTTTTATGTCCTCTAACCCTACTGATAGGCGAATCAAATTCTCAGTAATACCGAGTGATTCTCTTTGGGCTTTAGGCATTGCTGCATGAGACATTTTAACGGGATAGGATGCAATTGTTTCGACTCCCCCGAGACTTACTGCTACAGCAGCAAGTTTTACCATTTTCATGAATTTCTGTGCTGTTTCTATTTCAACTGTCTTAAAGCTCATGACTGCACCTGCACCGTTAGCCTGGGTGTCATGAATTTCTCGGTTTTGGTGCCCAAGCAGGCCAGGGTAGTATACTTTCTGGATTTTTTCATGATTGGATAACCATTGAGCAAGCTCCTCAGCATTCTTTTGCTGATAATCCATCCTCACCTTCAAAGTTTTAAGTCCTCGCAGCAGCAACCATGAATCCTGTGGTCCTAACACAGCCCCAAAACCGTTTTGAATCATGTACAGTCTTTCCGAAAGTGCTTTCCCTTTTACGGCAACCAAACCTGCAACAACATCACTATGCCCACCTATAAATTTCGTTGCACTATGGATCACGATATCTGCTCCAAGATCAAGGGGGCGCTGTAAATAAGGAGTCATAAATGTATTGTCTACAATAACCAGTAAATGATGTGCCTTTGCAATACCCACTGCACCCTTAAGATTGGTTATTTTCAATGTAGGGTTAGATGGTGTTTCAAGAAAAATTGCCCGTGTATTCTCTTTGATATTGGCCTCAATCTCACCTAAATCAGTTGTATCTACAAGGCTGACTTCTATTCCGTACCGATTAAAAATACGATTCAAAGCCCTATATGTTCCGCCATATACGTCTTGACAGGCAATGATGTGATCTCCTGCGGAAAAAATTGAAAGCACAGATGAAGTCGCTGCCATTCCTGAGGAAAACGCAAACCCCCTATCTCCATTTTCAAGTTCAGCTATTGTTTCCTCTATGGCTCTTCTTGTTGGATTTTCTGACCTTGAATATTGATACTCCTGTTCTGCCTCAATATCCTCTTGGTGATAGGTAGACACCTGATAGATGGGTATACTTAAAGCACCGGTTATTTTATCCTTATCGTTTGTATTATGTATTAGTTTTGTTCCAAAATTCATTTTTCTCACCTCAATGCCCTTTCTAAGTCTAATATGATATCTTCTACTGCTTCTATGCCAACAGAAAGCCTTAATAGTTTATCATTTACACCAATTCTTTCCCTTATCTCTTGGGGGATAGCTGCATGGGTCTGTACCATAGGATACGTGATTAGACTTTCAACACCACCTAGACTCTCTGCAAACATTATGACTTGAACACGGTCAAGTACCTGCTTTGCCACTTCCTGACTCTTGACTGTAAAAGAAATCATGGCGCCAAAGCCCGATGCTTGTTTCTTAGATAATTGGTATCCCTCATGGTCAGGATCTCCCACATAATAGACTTTTTCAACCTGCTGGTGCTCCTTTAACCAAGCGGCTACTTTTATGGCATTCTGCTGTTGCTTTTCAAGTCTAATTCCTAATGTTTTAATACCACGTAGGATTAACCAACTATCAAAGGGAGCTAGAACAGCTCCTTGGCTTTTTTGAATCAGTTTCAGGTTTTCTCCTAGATCGTCATCCTTTACAATCACAAATCCAGCCAGGGTATCATTGTGTCCACCGAGATATTTTGTTCCACTATGAATCACAATATCTGCCCCAAGCCCTAGGGGTCTCTGAAAATACGGTGTCAAAAAGGTATTGTCTACAATAAGCATTACCTCCTTTGACTTTGCAATTTCAGAAATTGAAGCAATATCAGCTACCTTCATCATGGGATTTGATGGTGTTTCAATGAATATCGCAGCTGTGTTCTCCCTTAAGGCCTTCTCAACTTCCCTAATTTTACTGGTGTCAACATAGCTAAATTCAATCCCATACCGTTTATAAATCTCTTCACAAATTCGATAGGTGCCTCCATAAAGATCATCCGAAACAATAATATGCTGACCCGGTGTAAACAGAGTAAACACTGTTGATATCGCCGCCATACCACTGGAAAAAGCCAGTCCATGCTTTCCTTTTTCTAAACATGCCATGGTATTTTCAAGTTCTTCCCGGGTCGGGTTTTGTAATCTTGAGTAATCATAGCCCGTGGTCTCATTAAGACCCGGGTGCCTAAAGGTTGCACTCTGGTATATGGGAAAACTTACAGCTCCCGTATGGGGATCATATCCTTTAAATCCATGTACAACTTCAGTTTCAATATGCAACTTCTTATCCTTCACGCAACTCATAGATGCTCTCCTCCTTTTTCATTTATATTTCTATGTCATCACGGGTGACTCTCTCTATCCCTTCTAAATCATAGGGGGTTTCCTGATAAACATAATAATTCAGCCAATTGCTAAATAAAAGACTGGCATGGCTCCTCCATTTGACTACAGGCTCTTTTGTCGGATCATCTTGAGGGTAGTAATGATCTGGGATATTAATGAGCTTTCCACTCTCCTTATCCCTTTCATACTCTGATTTTAAGGTTAGTGGACTATATTCTGAATGTCCCGTTACAAAAATTTGTCTTCCATTTTTTGCTCCTACAATATGCACTCCTGATTCCTTTGATTCCGATAAAATTTCTAGTTCATCTACTTTTTGTATGTCATCATGTCTTATCTCTGTATGCCGAGAATGTGGTACATAAAAATAATCATCAAAGCCTCGAAATAATTTGACTGTTTTTTTATTGACCCAGTGAGGGAACACACCAAACATTTTATTTTCCAAGGGATACTTAGGAATACCATAGTGATAGTACAATCCAGCCTGAGCTCCCCAACATATATGCAGGGTAGAATAAACATTCTGTAGGCTCCATTTCATAATTTCACAAAGTTCTTCCCAATAGTCTACTGTTTCGAAGTCTAATAATTCAATGGGTGCACCAGTAATAATCATACCATCAAATTTTTCCTTTTTAATTTCTTCAAATGTATGATAAAACCTGAGTAAATGCTCTTTGGATGTGTTCTTTGAAACATGACTATTAGGATGAATAAGTGTAATATCAACCTGAATCGGTGAATTTCCCAATAACCTCAATAACTGGGTTTCTGTTTCTATTTTCGTTGGCATCAAATTCAAAATCACAATCTTTAGTGGTCTAATGTCTTGATGGGTGGCACGACTTTCAGTCATCACAAATATGTTTTCCTTTTCCAATGTTTCTACAGCCGGCAAATCATCGGGAATTTTTATTGGCATCATCATTCTCCTCCGTTTTCTTCTATTTAGTAAATATAAGCTTTGACTCTGTTTCATTAATTGACATCCATGCTAAAAATTTTTAAAAATTCAAGTGCTTAATCGTAAGAAAACCCCTTCTGAAAAACAGAAGAGGTTAATATCATAGAAACTCATCTATCTTTCAGCACCAATTCTTTCGAATATTGCTGCAGGATTTAGCACCTCGCTTTCGCAGGTTGCTGGGTTTCATCGGGCCAGTCCCTCCACCACTCTTGATAGTAATATATTTAGTTAGATCCCATTATATATATTCAGACTATTCTTGTCAATCAAAACATTTAACTAATAAGATAATTTTCAGTTGTGTTGATGTAAAATTGTTATTCTTTAAAAATAATTATACAATTTCCTCAATTACTTCAACTCATCTACAACTTTTTCAAGCTCCAATATTCTAGATCCTTTTATTAAAACAATGGCATCTTTTTTGATCATTTCTTTGAGTTTTGTTGTCAGTGATGACTTATCCATAAATGAAAAAACCCGTTCATCTGGAAATCTCGTTTTTGCTCCCTGAGCAAAATATTTTCCTAGTTCCCCAATGGTAAATACATAGTCTATTTGGCTAGGGTCAATTTCTTCTCCTATGTCTATATGTGTTGTAATTTCATTTTCCCCAGTACCAAACATATCTCCAAGGACCACAATCTTTTGTTTATATTTTTTGAAAGAATACATTGTATCTAGAACAGATCGTAGACTAATAGGATTAGACTTATAAGAATCATTTAAAATATCAAATCCATTGCATTTAATTAACTCATTTCGCATACCTGTAGCTTCAATTTTCAACATCCCTTCTTGTATCTTTTCCAAGGTAATATTAAAATACTGAGCAACAGCAATAGCAGCTGCAGCATTGTATATTTGATGATTTCCAAGCATAGATAAGAACAGTCTAGGAGAATCACTACCTACTAGTTCAAAGTATATCCCTTCATTTTCTGAAGAAATTAATTTAACAGTATAATCATTATCACGATTGATTCCAAATGTCACTTTTTTTTGTTTTAGATCCAGCTTCTCTACCCCTACTCTAAGTGGAGGGCTATCTCCAAAGTAAATAAAAAGTCCATGGGGTTTTAATCCTTCTATGATTTCAAGTTTTGCCTTTAGTATGTTTTCTACCGAACCCAAATCATTGATGTGTACATTTGTTGAATTTGTAATAATCGCCACGTCAGATGAAGCAATCTTAGATAAAAGTTCAATTTCACCTAAACCAGACATTCCCATCTCAATCACTGCTATTTCAGTATTTTCAGCCATTTCTAATAGCGTTAGCGGTACCCCTAAATGATTATTTAGATTTCCCAAGGTCTTATGTGTCTTATAGACAGTCTGTAATATATTAAAAAGGATATCCTTTGTTGAAGTCTTTCCGTTACTACCTGTAATACCGATGATCTTTACATTTAATTGGTTTCGATACGCCTTTGCTAAAGTCTGAATCGCATCTAGGGTATCTTCAACAAGTATAAAGGGGAAGTCAATATTTGGAATAGGCTGATTCTTATCCCACAAAGTAGCTGTTGCTCCATTTCCCATGGCTTTTTCTATAAATTCATGGCCATTGAATTTCTCTCCAATGATGGGAATATATAGTTGCGTATCTTTAATTGTTCTGGTATCAATTGAAACACCATTGATCCATATATCTTCATGGGATTTCTTAAGACCGCTCCCCTTCACCATCTCTTGTATTTCATTTAATTTACGACGGATCATCTTTTTCACTTCCTTTTATATAAAAAACTTTTTCTCTTATTATAACGTTCAAAGGCTAGATTAATAAGTTTCTCGATCAGTTCTGGATACGTTGTCTGGTCAGTTTTTTCCCATAAGGCTGGTGTCATACTAAGCTTCGTAAACCCAGGCATGGTATTCACTTCATTGACATAGAACCTTTCATCATCTGTGACAAAGTAATCTACCCTTACCAGTCCAGAACAATTCAGAACATCAAAAGATTTTATTGCCACTTCCCTCATCAGCTCACTAACCTTTTCTGTTAATTTAGCTGGTATGACTTGAATTAGCTTGCCATCGGTGTATTTTGCGGCATAGTCCATAAATTGCCTTTCTTGAATAAACTCTCCTACAACCGATGCCTTAGGAAATTCATTTCCAACTACGGATATCTGCATTTCTCTCCCAATGATTTCTTCTTCTATCACTAGTTTGTCCTCAAAGGAAAAAGCTTCATGAATCGCAGCTTCTAATTCTTCACGATTGGCACATCGATTAATCCCGACACTTGAGCCTAAGCTAGCGGGCTTAACATAAGCAGGATATCCTATTGTCTCTTCAATTCTTTCAATTGAAAACAGCTTGTCCTTTTTCCACTGATGCTGCAATAATCTTGTATACTTTCCCTGTGGAATGTTATGCTTGGCAAATAGATCCTTGGTAACCACTTTATCAATTCCAATTGCTGAGGACATCACACCATTACCCACATAAGGAATATCTAGTATCTCTAACAAACCTTGTATGGTTCCATCTTCTCCATTTGTACCATGCAAAGCAGGAAATACAATATTTTGTTCTCTTTCATTAAAACTACTTCTTAGAAACGTTTCAATTGAACTAATCACTGTATTTGAAGATTGATACATTAGTTCACTTATCTCTTTTATTTCATCTTCTACAATCCCCAAATTTGACCATATTCCTTCATCACTAATATAAATAGGGTAAACATGATACTTCTTTTTATCTAGTGAATTTATAATAGCTGAAGCACTGATAAGGGATACCCTATGCTCAACTGATTTTCCTCCACAAAGTACATATACATTGGTTTTCATTGGTCTCCTCCTATATCATCATTTCACATTTCTATTTAGTTAGCTTTGTTATTATGCTCTACATGCCACATAATAACAAAGCTGGATTTTACGATTCTACTGCCTTTGGAAATATCACAATCAGCTTAAATAAATCTCCATCTATAATGATTTTCAGCGTTCCCCTCTGAAGCTCTATGAAGCTCTTGGCTATGGAAAGTCCAAGTCCTGAACCCTCTGTACTCCTCGCTTGATCACCTCTTGTAAATCGCTCTGTGATCTCAGTTGCATCAAAGTTCATTTCATAGGCAGAAATATTTTTGAATATAAAACTTACTTCTTTTTCATTTTCAATAATGTCTATATATACCCTTGAGTTTTGTAGTGCATATTTAAAAATATTGCCCATGATGTTTTCAAATATACGATAGGTTCTTTTACCATCTAATTCACAAATGACCTTGTCCTCTGGTGTATTTATTTTCATTTGAAGTGTACTGTCATTTATTTTTTCTTCTAACTCTCCTAAGGTTTGTCTGAATAGAGCAATGACATCTATCTTTTCTAAATGAAGTTCAACATTGCCACTGGTGGCTTTGCTAGCTTCAAATAAATCCTCTATTAACACTTTTAATCTTTGTGACTTTTTATCCAGTATGTCAATATACCCTTTTTGAATCTCTGGGTCTATCTCTTCACCTTTCAATAAATCAACATAGGTAATAATGGATGTAAGGGGTGTTTTAAGATCATGTGACACATTTGATATTAACTCCGACTTCATTCTTTGACTTTTTATTTCTTTATCTACAGCCAACTGAAATCCCTTATTAATATTGTTTAAGTTTTTAGCCATAGGACTTAATACTCCCATATCTTCATCTAGACTGATTTCAAAATTGCCCTCAGCAACTTGAGCACTGGCATCATTTAAGTCCTTTGCCTTATCAAATACTCTTAGTAAATACTTAAATATAAATAAACTGTAGACTATTGCTAAAATGAACCCCCAGAATCTACCTGAACCTAAGATTACGATTGCCAATAGGTTTACGCCTACTAATCCGACTAACCTTCTATAGTTGTCTTGTCTTAAATCTATTTGTATTAACCCTTTAATTGCAGATCTTACTCTTCTAATACAATATAAAAGTATTTTTCCAAAAAAACTATTGTCAATTAAGCCCTTCTTAAATCCTGTATGATAAATATATTTTAGGTATACAGTACTTAAATAAATAAGAAGGTATAGTATGGATGTTAGAATGATCCCAACTAGATAAAAGTAAGGGTCTACATCATATATAAAATTCCCAATGTCATAGCCATAATGGTTATAGCTATTAATCATAGACCCTATCCCAGCACATAATAATACAAATGCTCCCCAAACAATAAACTTTAATTCTAAAAACATTTTATTAAACATTTTACTAATGGCCATTTTGCTTTGTGCTGAGTAAGGAACTGCAAAACCCCCTATTATTAAAATCAAAATACCGACTGCTCCTATTGCTACAATTAACATTGCATAATTTGGAAAGATAATTTGATTCTTCATGCTAAAAGTAAAAACATCATTGTGTTTTTCGAAATCTTGTGGAACGATATATAGCATTTCTAGATTAGTGTATTGTTCTATACTTTCCTCATTAGAGTAAGTCAATCTATTTATGAAAATATCCTTATTGAACTTGCTCCCTAAAGAAGTTTCTATCTCTGGGTTTCCATTTTCATCAAACTTAGCTCGCATATAAAACAGACTATCTTTGATTTCCTTTTGCAGCGCACTTTCTGTCGTATCTGACATATTACTTAAGAATGTTCGTTCCACTGTATCTTCTTCCATTATATTCTCTGTACTGTCTACTCCATCAATCGAAGCTAAACCTTCACTTTCCAGATGATTTACTCTATATTTAACACTTTCTACACTTACATACCTATCGTCATATCCATCGTCATATCCATCATTAGTTTCATTTACAGATTGCTGTAGATTTCTTGTTAAACGTGATAGGTTATATACAAAATCATTACTTTCTAAATAAGCTTTTGTATTCTCTTCTACAGGATAAAAGCTATTTCTTATAGGTAGATAACTCACTACTGAAGCCACTGCAAATATGAATATGAGAAGCACCGTAACCAGAGAGGAAGCTAAAAAGCTTCTTTTATCCTTTTTATCATGTGAATCTTCGTTATAATCGTTTTGGTTGTTCAAATTTGTATCCAACTCCCCACACCACCTTTAAATATTTTGGTTCTCCTGGATTAATCTCAATTTTTTCACGAATCCTTCTAATATGAACTGTGACTGTATCTGGATTGTAGGCTGGTTCATTCCAAACTTTTTCATATATTTCTTCTATAGAAAACACTCTGTTTGGGTGATTCATCAACAGATAAAGAATCTTGTATTCCAGCGGCGTAATTCTGACTGCTTCGCCATCTACAAATACCGCCTTGCTCTCATCCCTTAACTCAATGCCACCTATTTTGATGACGTCCTCTTTTGTGGTCGTCACATTTGAATAGCTTGTATATCTTCTAAGACTTGAATTTACCCTAGCTAATAACTCCATGGGATTAAATGGCTTGGTAATATAATCATCAGCCCCTACATTGAGTCCCCATATTTTATCTACATCCTCTGACTTGGCAGAGAGAATGATAATAGGTACTGTGCTATTCTCTCTAATTTTAATGGTGGCACTGGTGCCATCAAGCCTTGGCATCATGACATCCATCAAAACCAGATGAATTTCTTCTTTTTCAAAAATTTCCAGTGCCTCTGCTCCATCATAGGCCTTAAACACATTATAATTTTGATTTCTTAAATAAACCTCTATGGCATCTGTTATTTCTCTTTCGTCATCCACAACAAGTACATTATACATATGCAACCATCACCCCTAAACTGTTTCGAGATATCTCATATAGCTATCATAGCATATACTTTTTAAGATTATACTACTATAATTCTTTCGAATTTCTTAAGAATAATGGGAAAACACCTTATAAGATCACACTTCATTTTGATGAAGTGCTCCTCATTCAAAAGGACAGTCCATCTTATAAATAATAGAATCATATTGAGTTATACCTTTTTAGTTAGTATAATCATTATATGTATATCCATTAAATTTCAATCTGTAAAGGAAGGTGGTAACCATGTGTATATTATTTTTCGCATATAAAGTTCACCCTAAATACGACTTTATTTTCCTCGGAAATAGAGATGAGTTCACAAATAGACCTACCCTTAATTCTCACTTCTGGGATACTTATCCTAATATATTAGCTGGCATTGATTTAGAAAAGGGCGGTACATGGGCAGGTGTAACCAAAGAGGGACGAGTTGCTTTTTTAACTAATTATCGCGACCCTTCGCTTCCCAGTACCGCACCTCTTTCAAGGGGCTTTCTTACCCGTGATTTCTTAATCCAAGGAGGATCCCCCTTGTCATATTTAGAAAATATTCAGACTAATCAAAGCAAATATAATGGATTTAATTTAATTGTAGGTACGCTAAATGATTTATGGTTTTATTCCAACATTGAAAATGAAATTCGTCCTATTAAACCTGGACTTTATGGTCTGAGTAATGCGTTGTTGAATACGCCTTGGTTTAAAGTAGACAGAGGTAAAAAAAGATTGGCAGCTCTTTTGGACACAGACTTTACCGTAGAACAACTCTTTGACATATTAGATGATACGGAAGTGCCTCCCGATGGGAAACTCCCCAAGACAGGTGTTCCTCTGGAAATGGAACGCCTACTGTCCACAATTCATATTGATTCACCTGCTTACGGAACACGTTCTAAAACAGTGATTCTGATGACGAATAAAGGGGAATTGCAGTTTTATGAAAAAGCTTTAGAGCCCAAAGGAAATTGGGCTCTGGCTACTTATCAATTTAATGTTCATATGGAGCATCCATAACTACTTACTCCATATATAAACGACTCTATTTTGAGCATCCCAATCCACTCTAGCGCCTAAACTCTCTGCTACAAATCTTGTTGGTATATATGTTCTTCCATTAATAATCGAAGCAGCAACATCTAAGTCCATTTTTTCTTCATTGACAAAGGTATATGATTTTCCTATGGGTAGTCGGATGATTATGTTATCTTTCATTCCGATAGCGACTCTTTCTTTCTCATCCCACTCTATTTCAGCATCAAGTGCATTGAAAATAGCTCTAAATGGAATCATTGTCCGACCATCGATAATCATTGGCAAATCCTCTGTTTCAAGATATTTCCCATCAATTTGTACCCTTACTGCTGGCTCAGCTATTGCTACCTGCTTATTCTTCTTTGTGATGACAATGGCATTGCTTAATAACCTTCCTGGTGCATGTACCATTCGGTCCTTATATATAAGGCCTGATGAAGCTCCTCCATCCAAGTTTATTGCCTGATAAAGTCCTAACTCCTTAGCAATTTCTGCCAGCTCTTTAACTGACACAGAAGGTACTGTGCCCATTACTAATTTATTCTCTTTTGTCACTCCAATAAAACTTCTTTGCCCTCTATTTGTCAAAATTTCATCTTCAAAAAAACCTTCCGATAGACCATTGGCAGTAATGACACCATTTTTTATTAATGTGGGTCCAGCTCCAATAGCACTGGTTACTTCTTTCCACGAAGAAATTAAATCCCGTCCAGCACTAGCGTTTTCATTTTGAAAGTTGATCTCACTAAAGTGAATATCATAATCTACTGCATCACCTATTTTAAACCTATTTACTAGACTTGGAACTCCTGTCACAATGACATATCCATCGGTAGGTATAGCGGTTTTCCCCACTGTTATACGACTTACCTTCCCCGCCTTCACCACAATTGTAGTAAAAGAATGCTGGTGGGTTTCTTTTCCGAATTCTGGAGTGAAAATGGTAACCGCATCGGCAGTTTCAAAGGGATGATTGATATTCCAAGCATACCAACTTCCCGATTCATTGATACTGCCACTGATAGCAATATATAAGTTTTCTATTTTTACTTCGTTTGTTTGTGTAAATCCAATAACAGAACCTGTATTACCTATATGTATCACCTTTCCATCTTTTTGTATCGTCCCCCAGGGCAAAGGATTGTTGTCATATGCACTAAAAAAAGTCCCATTGATTGCTGCTAGCACTTCTTGTTCCTCGGTTTTAAATTGATTTGATATATTCTGAAGACTATCAGCTGTACCAATTTGATTTTTAGAAATGGCAGCCTGAATATCAACACTTGAATCATTTAAATCTATGGTAATATAAGAAACATTTCTACTTCCTCCTGAAAAACTAACCCCACGTGTATTGAGGACAGCTGTATCATTGGCGTAAACAGTACTGATTGATGTCAAGATTAGAATAAGTGTCATCAAAATTGTTAATGTGTTTGTCTTTAGTTTTGTTATCATCTCTTTGTCTCCTTTTTGTTGTGTTATATTTATATTCTTCTCCAATAATATATTGCCAATTGTGTCCGATCCCTCACTTGCAATTTCTCTAATATAATCGAAAGGGTATTCCGTACTGTTCCTTCACTTATATATAATTGTTCTGCTATTTCCCGATTTGAAAGACCTTGTACCACTAACTCTACTATATCTCTTTCCCTTGGTGTTAATTCTTCAAATCCTTTTCTTTGGGGCTGCATCAATCGTTTAAGAACATCAGCATCCAATACTGAAGTACCAGAAAATAAAACACGTAGTTGCTGTGCCATACTAGAAACCTCAGTTGACTTAATCAAATATCCTTCCGCCCCTGCTGAGATGGCAAGACGGATATTTTGTTCATCCTGAAATGTGGTCAACATCATTATTCGAATCTGTGGCCACTCCTTTTTAATCTCTCTTGTCGCCTGTATGCCATCCATCACAGGCATTTGTATGTCCATTAATACCACATCTGGTAATATATCCCTACAGCAAGTAATGGCCTCAGCACCATTATTGGCTGTAGCCATTACATCCATATCCTGTTCACGAGAAAGAAGTACTTGAAGACTTTGACATACCAATTGATCATCGTCTACAATTAGGATTTTCATGTTGTCACAACTCCTTTTCCATGGGTAACACACAAACCAAACGAAACCCATCGGTTGCATCGGTGGATACACTTCCCCCTACAGTCCGAGCCCGCTGTCTCAGATTCCGTAGACCCATTCCGATTCCAGTCCCAGGACTATTTACGCCATCATCATGTACAGATAATCTTACAATATGGGGATTAATATCTAAGGATACCTCTACTTTTGTGGCCTTTGTATGTCGTAGCACATTGGTTAAAGCTTCTTTTAAGCAAGGTTCAAGAATACTCCATAAATAAGCCGATACTCTTGATGTATCTCCATAAACCTTTAAATTTACAGGACAAGCAGTAAACCCACTACATATCTCTTCTAACCTGTCAATTCCAATTGCCTTTATTGGCTTCATATTGTGTACTGTTTCTCTCAAGTGATGGGCACTGTTGGAGAGTCGTTTTTTTGCTTGGAGAAACATGTCTTCAGCCAATGGATCTTCTTCCTTCCACAATTGTTCAAATGCCTGTACCGCTAATACAGCAGCAGTCAACTCATGCCCCACATCATCATGTAGCTCCTGGGCAATTCGATTGCGCTCAGATAGTTGTGCCATACGTGACACCTGCACATTAGCCAAAAGGAGTTCTCCCTTAAGGCTTTCCAGTTCATAACGATCACGACGTTCACGGTCAGCTTCTTGGCGATATACGTTAGTTTCTTGGGACCAACCACGGATCGTCCATCCTGAAAATCCAGCTTGTATGAGGGCACCAGCCAGGGGGATTGATGTTTCAGAAAAAAACAGGCTCCCAATCAGTCCAGGTAAAATATACCAAGGCTGTCCCATAAGCATTCCTTCAAAGGTTGGCATGACCAATCCAAAGGCTGCGTATGGCCACAATGGTAACATGATCAAGCATGCTCCTTGATCAATTATTACTGTCCATCCAGGCAAAGCAAATCGCCAACGTGCCAATGCCATCATAGTTAAAAACAGCAGAAGGACTACTCCCACCTCACTGTTCTGACCTCTTAGCCACAACAGACAAAGCAAAAGTAATCCAAGTATACGCCAAATAATTGTACTGGTTCGGGGAGTTCGTGCTTCCCATTCATTTATCATAGCTATAGGCACCTTCTTGTAAAACCATCCATTTCATCTAAAATTAGTATAACATCTATCCCTATCTTAAACAAATAGCCTCAGGCTGGCTTAGTGTGTGATTTTAGCAATACACTTAAATATATACAATACGTAACTAATCCACCAATGTGAAAGTATAATCACCCAATCCTTCTTCTACTACCCAATAATAAGAATGCGATGCTGAACATCAACATCATCCCTAATGGTAGAGCTAAATCAACTATTGTAGCTCCAAATGCCACAAGTATCATGCCTTCGGCGAACCAATAGGTCGGTAGTAGCATTGCCAGTCGCTGGAAGAAGATTGGCATGATTTGAATAGGAAACATGATTCCTCCCAATAGGGTCATTAACATAATTACACCAGCCAAAATACTAATGGCTGCTTCCTTATTGCGAAATAATGAATACCAAGCTAAAGAAAATCCAAGAGCAGTCATAGTAAAGAATGCGTAAATGATAAATAATAAAATTGGGGAAATTAATCCTTCACCATGTACAAATACACCGACAAGCACCACCACAAGATTTACTATGATCATGATGGTTGAATAAGCCAGTAGGTTTTGCCATAAATATTGGAAGTGAGTGACTGGTGCCACCCCAATCCGCAGCAGTATCTTATTTGTTCGATCTTCCATAATAATACTTGCTAGCCTAGTCGCAATAAACAATTGTAATATGCCATAATATTGAAAGCCCAAGGGTATAGGAAGCCATTCTGCAACAGGTAGAAATACAGAAGCTATGGGCAATATCAATAAAAACAAAATATTGGATCTGCTACGGAAATAACGTTTGAAGACAAAGTTGAATATGGTCATGCCAGCTTCCTCCTTCCAATAAGCGTAGCTACAATTGCCATTACCACTGAAGCTACAAGCAATATAACAATACTTAGAGCTCCTCGATTCATGCTTTCTCCTGCCATGAATGCATACACAGCATTTTCCCCCAGCGAAAGGGGATTACCATAGGTGGACATGAAATGTAAAACACCACTATCTGGCATAGGAAACCACACTCCTGCTAGAGCCATGGATACCAGGCCATAGGCTGTCCCTATTCTCTCTGCATTTTTATAATTCTTGACTCCCAATACTAGGTTTAAGAACACAAGCTGGGATAGAATGGAGAGAGCTAATAATACCACCAATACGAATCCTATATTTCCCCAATCCACACCATAAAACCATTGGGTAAACAACACCATGGTAAATCCCTGTAATGCACTGAACGCAATACACGTCAAAAGAATTGAAAAGGCATGTTGATGTGCTTGATATGGTAGCGAGTACATTCGCCATTTTTTAGAAGAAATCAAGTCTTCTCTAATAAATTCCATTGTATAAAATCCCCCATAAAGCTGGAATCCAAGAATCATTGTCACCGCAATTGTATTGATAACTGGTACACCCAGTTGTTCATCCATTGCATTTCCCGCTACCATCCCCAGCACTGTAATTAAGGCTAAAGGGGTCACCAATAGTATGATTAGCGCAAGATATCCCCTAAGCATTCTTCGAAGCATAAAATAGCTAGATCTCAAAATCATATTGATTCCTCCCCTCCATCTCTTAATCGTTTTCCAGTCAGGGTTAAAAATACATCTTCAAGTGTAGGTTTTTCTGTATTCACTGAATTTACGCCTCCAGCTTCCCTTGCCACAGTAAGCACCCTATCTAAGTTTCCTGTTCCTACAGAGGAAATAATTTGTATTTCTTTACCACTCTGCGTCACATGCTTTACGCCATCGATTCTGCGTAGCTTAGCTAAAAGTGCTTCTGTAGGCTCTACTACCTCTAGATTAATCTTTTCTTCATGCTGAATTTTCTTAACAAGCTCCTCCATGGTTCCTTGAGCAATCACATGCCCTTGATCCATAATGATAACACGGGAAGCAATCGCTTGTACCTCCTCCATATAATGGGTCGTATAAAGAATGGTTGTGCCTTGCTTATTTAGTTCTCGCACAGTTTCAAGAATATGATTACGTGATTGGGGATCAATACCCACTGTGGGCTCATCCATAATTAAAAACTTAGGTCTATGGACAAGTGCACAGGCAATATTCAAACGTCTTTTCATACCACCAGAAAATTTAGAAGGTAGCTTCTTAGCATGTTCCGTCAACCCTACAAATTCAAGGGTTTCATCAACCCGCCTTTCTAATACTTCCCCCCTCAGACCATAAATCCCACCAAAAAACTCAAGATTTTCCCGGGCTGTTAGATCTTCAAATACAGCAATATCCTGGGTAACCAGCCCAATATGGCCCTTGATTTCAAGCATATGTTTTTTCTGAGATTTTTCAAATACCTGAATTTCCCCAGAATCAATCCCGATTAGACCTGCTAATGAATGAATCAATGTAGTTTTTCCTGCTCCATTTGGCCCCAAAAGACCTAGAATCTCTCCTTCTCCAATATCAAGATCAACATGATCTAAGGCTAGTTGAGTGCCATATCTTTTCACTATATTTTTCATATTTGCGATTGCCATAAAAACCCCTCCTGTACTATGGTTATCTTTATATTATTATCTTATCAGGCAAGCCACATGCTGAATAGTTACAAATGTAATGATTTTAATCTCCACTATTTCATATCCTACAATTTTATATGTATTGATATTTTCTATACTGTTTGTTCTTCTCATTGTTTTTTTCTCTTTGAACTTCTCCTTGATTTCCATTACACTTCTATATAGACATGTTATTTTTATATCAACTTTAGGAGGTTTTTTTATATGGAAAAAAATGAAATTATTGAATCAGTTCGAAAAGAAGCAGAAGGTTATTTTGACCGAGGAGAGTTCTTTTGCTCTGAAGCTGTTGTTCATACCGTTAATGCGTTACTTGGCTCTCCCTTTTCAGAGGATGTGGCAAAGCTAGCGTCTGCTTTTCCCATTGGTTTAGGTAAATCTGGATGTCTTTGCGGCGCTGTCAGTGGTGGATCTATGGCATTGGGTATGGCCTATGGTCGAAAGCACGGTGAACCCATGAATGAAAAGATGTTTCCTACTTCTGCAGCTTTACATGATCACATTAAAGATCTTTATAAAAGTACCTGTTGTCGTGTTCTGGTCAAGGACTATGAGTTCACCAGTCCTGAGAGAAAGGCTCACTGTGTACAAATCACTGGTGAAGTCGCTGCATGGATTGCAGAAAAGTTATTGGAAGATCCTGATGTGGCAAAGACAATTAAAGCATCAAGAAAGTAAATTCTACTTTTCTTGCTTTAAAAGAGCTTCTTTTTTTAATCATCGTATATATCAATAGACAATGGAGGCGTAAATGATGCGTGCACTACTAAAAAAAATCCCCATTCCCATGGCTGGTTTAATGCTGGCTTTAGCCGCAACAGGTAATCTGATGCTTTCCTATGGCAGCAACTACAGAAATTTTTTCGGATTTGTATCTGGAATTTTATTAATTTTGCTTACAGTTAAAGTGCTTTCTATTCCCAAATCATTGAGAGAAGGCTTTGAAAATCCTGTCATCGCCAGTGTGATGCCTACATTTTCAATGGGATTAATGCTTTTGTCTACCTATATTCTACCTTATGCTCCCTCAAGTGCTTACGGGATCTGGTTACTTGGTTTGATCATTCATATTTTCTTAATCATTTACTTTACAAAAAAATATATTTTGAACTTCAATATCAAGAAGGTTTTCCCAAGCTACTTTATTGTCTATGTCGGCATCGTTGCTGGAAGTGTCACAGCACCTGCCTTTGGTTTAAGTCATTGGGGTCAATACATCTTCTGGTTTGGTCTTGTAACATACTTAATTTTACTTCCCTTTGTATTGTACAGAGTACTACATATAAAGGAGATTCCAGAACCTGCTATTCCAACGATTACAATCTTTGCTGCTCCTGCTAGTCTGTGCTTAGCAGGATATCTAAATTCTTTTCCAGAAAAAAGCATGGTAATGGTTGGCTTTTTAGGATTTTTATCCTTAGTGATGTTTATTTCAGTGATGATCCATATTCCTAAAATGCTAAAATCAAAATTTTATCCCAGCTATTCAGCTTTTACTTTTCCCTTTGTGATCACTGCTATTGCAACGAAGGGTACCAATGCATTTTTACTAAGTGCTGGCATAAGCATACCCTCCTTGGTCTATCTAGTGAAGTTTCTAGAGTTATGGTCGGTCGGTATTGTTCTTTATGTATTAGCAAGATACATCTTTTTTCTGACTCCAAGGTCTGAAGTTGAAACGTCTGCTATAAAAAAACAACCACAATCAAATTAAATAAAACAAAACAGGTCTTTACGTATCAGGTAAGACCTGTTTTTTCATATTCTTATTTTAATATTGCATCACCCTCATTGGGGTTCATTCAACACACAATTAAGTAATCACTCCAAATACAACTGGATTCCTTATATATAGTCCTCTAGTTTTTCTTCATCAATGATAATCATTTTTTTGATACCAATCAGCTTGATGACTCCTTCATCCTGAAATTTCTTTAGTTTTCTACTCATGGTTTCTCGAGCAATCCCTGTGTAGTTAGACATTTCTTCTCTTGTCAATGTTAACAGGATTTCAGTTCCTTCAGGGACTACTTTCCCATACTTCTCTTTTAAATCTAATAGTAAATAAGCAATTCGTGCTTCCACATCATTCGATGCTAGATTTTGTGCTAAGCTTTCTACCCTAGCCAATCGTTCTCCCACTACTTCTAATATTTTCATTCCTATTTCAGGCTTAGATAAAATAATACCCTTCATCTTTTCCTTCGTTAATGTACAAAGCTTAGTAGGCATAATGGCTTCTGCATTAAAACCATAACTTCCCGTCTGAAAAAGATTGAGTTCACCAAAAAAATCACCTTCAGATAATATGTGGAGAATTTGTTCCTTGCCATCCTTGGTAAATTTGTATATTTTAATCTTACCTTCATTAACAAGATATAAGGTCTTTGCCTCGATCCCTTCAAGAAAAATTGTTTCCCCTTTAGTGTAATTTCGATGTCCAGTCATCTTAATGATATCAACCAGCTCTTCATGATCTAGATTAGAGAATATTGGTACTTTGCTTGCGCATAATTTATCTTCACACCTCTGGCAACATGCTTTCATATTTCAGGCCCCTTTACAAACAATATTTTATCTTCGATGTATTGCAAATACTCCCTGTGAATTAAATCTCCTTTATCAAAATTATGGTTTCTCATAGGGTAAAGCTTTATTTATTATACCCTGTTATTGATTATTAAAGCAATTAGGCATCGGAAAGAAAATAACTGGTCAAAGATGATGAATATATTTTGTGTTAGATAAGACGGCAGGTTCTGCCAACGCAGTATGACGCAAAATATACCATCATACTGACTGGTTATTTTCTTGGAGATGCCTTAGCCCTTCTTTGAACGCAATTTAAGGAGACTTGTCTATTTAGCAAGTCCCCTTATTCACTGACTCAATAATCTATTATTAATCTGTTCTTATCCTACTTCTCTACCTATCCAACCAATAAATCTCCTATAATTTCAATAGATCTATATAGTTTCCTCTGCTCATCTTCATTGGGATTAAACTTCACTCGAAGGGGAACCTGCACATCATCCATACCAGTTACTTTGATAATATATGAGCTATCAATTACCTTCATACCGTTCTCCTTCAGATAGTCATTTATCACCTCTACTGCTTCGCCGCTCCACCCATAGGAACCAAAAGCAACTCCTAATTTAGAGGATAAGTCCATGTTCTTCATTTCTTTTAATATTATTTCTAGCTTACCAACCATATCGGCATATCTTGTGGAGCTTCCAAAGAAGATCATGTCAGATTCTCTGACGACTTCTAAAACAGACTCTACATCTGCCTTGTCTACATTGATAATTCTTGTTTCAATATGCTTTTTCTCTAGTCCTTCTGCAATGATCTTAGCAACCTTTGTGGTATTACCAGTCATTGTACTAAATAGAATAGCTGCTTTTTTATCTTTTTTTGGTTTACTCATCTCATCGTATGCATGGATGTACTGAGCCACATTTTCTCTTAAAACATAACCATGAGAAGGAGCAATCATTTGAATATCTAGTTGGCTGATTTTTTTAAGCATATCCTGTACATAGGGTCTATGAGGATGCATGATGAGTTGGTAGTAGACATTGAAATCCTCTGTTATGTCTTCCTTTGCTAAATCATCAAACAATTCATGGTTAGCAATATGGGTACTAAATTGGTCACATGGATATAATATTTTATCTTCCATACAGTAGGTAACCATGGTCTCTTCTGTGTGTAAAAATGGTGTTTCAAAGAACTGTAATGTCTTGCCTCCAATATCTAGTTTCATACCATCATGGATAATAATATATTCTCTATTATGGAGTTTGAACATATTTTTTAATTCCTCTGCACCTAGGGCTGTGGTCACAATCTTGGCATTTTTAGCCTTACTCAACAAAGCTGGTAATCCACCAGCATGATCTGGCTCCACGTGATTGATGACAACATATTCTAATTTTGATATATCTGTAAAACGACTTAAGTTTTCTACAAATACCCTTCCAAATTCAATATCAACGGTATCAATTAGTGTTGGTTTCTCTGTATCCAAGAAGTAGGAGTTATAGGTTGTCCCCTTTTCTAAAATTAATCTATGAAATGGCACCTTTCTATCATCAACATATCCCACCCAATAAGTATCTTTCCCTATTTCAAAGTTCTTTTTCATATCTATCTCCTCCTCATTTTTCATAACTTGTTTATTAATTAATTTCATTATAGAGGAATTCTAGAGGCCTTACTGTGACTCCAGTCAAACCTTAAAATAAAGATTTATATTTAAATCTAATTTTAAAATCTAACTTGGTTAAACTAACTTTATCTAAAAGTGAGGTGAATTTCATGACAGTCCAAAGTGATTTAGAAAAAGCCATCGCATATTGTGAAGCCACTAAGGGAACCTATGCTTTAATGTCTCATTCAACAGAGGACCAACAAGCTAAAGAAATGTTTAATATGATGAAGTCTGATTTGGAAAAACACATTCAATTCCTAAACAGCCGTCTGGAATACCTAAGCATTAACAACCCATTAAATCAAAACAACTAAGAGGTGATCCAATGGAGCGTATTAAAAACAAGTTTTGGGGCCCCACTGTAAGGGATAGACATCTTACTTTTATCACAACCCTTGGCAAGTGGGTCCTATGGGGAAGTATTATTGGTATACTAGTTGGCACAACATCAGCCCTACTAATCAATTTAAATGACTTCCTAACTGATGTACGAGAAGCAAATCACTTTTCTTTGTTTTTCCTCCCCCTAGGTGGTATCGTGATCGGATACATTTATATGTATTACGGCAAGGGGTCTCGCAAAGGAAATGATCTCATTATAGAACATGTCCATCACGGACAAGGAAAAATTCCCCTCAGGATGGGTCCCATCGTATTTGTTTGTACATTTATAACACACCTATTAGGAGGCTCTACAGGAAGAGAGGGTGCAGCAATACAAATGGGGGCGAGTATCTCTGAAGGAGTCAATCGTTTTTTTAATGTCGCAGAAATCGATCGGAGAATTTTGATTATCAGTGGCATCAGCGGTGGATTTGGCTCTGCCTTTGGCGCTCCTTTAGCAGGCACAATTTTCGGAATGGAAGCCATCGTCATCGGGAAAACAAAATACGAAGCATTCATTCCCTGCTTCGTTGCTAGTTTTATAGGTCATTTTGTTGCTACTGCTTGGGGAATCCACCATGACGAGTTTATAATACAGAATATTCCTGATATCAATACAGTTAATCTCATGAAAGTGATTATCCTGTCAATTATTTTTGGATTTACCAGTGTTCTCTATAGCCAGTTGAGACATGAGATAAAAAGGCTTTCTGATAAGTATTTAAAAAATCTTATGTTAAGGGCTTTTGTTGGAGGCATAATAATTATTACATTGACCTATCTCATAGGCTCTAGGGACTACCTTGGTCGTGGTTTACCAATGGTGGAACGGGCTTTTACAGGTGATGTCCCCCCCTTTGCCTTTCTAGCTAAAATTATATTTACTGCCATTACAATGGGAACTGGTTTTCGTGGTGGAGAGGTAATTCCCCTCTTCTTTATTGGATCAACCCTGGGCAACACCCTCTCACCCATAATGGCTTTACCTGCGTCATTCCTTGCTGCCCTAGGTATGATTGCTATTTTAAGCGGTGCAGCCAATACACCTATTTCTGCCTTTATATTTAGTGTTGAGATGTTCAAGGGAGAAGGAATCACTTTCTTTTTTATGGCCTGCCTCATTAGTTTTATATTTTCTGGTCATCACGGGATCTATGGAGCTCAAAAAATATATGATCCCAAAAGTAGAATGTTAAACCTCGTCCCTGGAGAAACCATTAACGCCATTGAAGATAATAAAAAAGTTCAGCCTTGAAGCTGAACTTTTTCCCGATTTACCACCCAAATCATTATCCCTTATGGCATTTACTAAATCATATAATCATTTGAAATATTGTTAGGCTCCATCACTTTAGATATGTATAACTTTCCTTCTGTATTGATATCTACATAAAATACTTCATTAAAGTGATTGATGTTATTATTTTTCAATTGAGCCTTTAGCCACATTTTATCTAGGTTAAGCTTTTTAAGATTCCTCTCATAGACCTTGCCCTCTACAATAAGTGGAACTGACAACCCTTTATAATGACTCTGTATTTCCATATCATTGGGCGTAAGAGGTTGGTAGTGCGACTTTTTCAATACACTTATATTCCCACTATCTTCAACAATTGCAAATTCAACCTCATTAATATCAAAAATCCCTTTTTCCCTTAAAAACATTAACACATTCTCTATTGTATATCTTAATCTTTTCATATTTGAATTAATAAACTGGCCATTCTGAATAATAACAGTAGGTCCAAATGAAACCTTACTTCCAAATTTTCTATATTTAATCGTCCCATAGCTCATCAAATATTGAATACCAATAAGCAGTACTACAGCATATGCTGTTGGTAATTGTGGAATTTCGGGATCAGCAATATCTGCACCTACCACATTTCCTAGTATAATTATGGTTAAAAAATCAAATACCGGTAGCTCACCGATTTTTCTTCGCCCAGTTATTAATACCAGGATTAATAATAGTCCCATTACCGAAACAATTCTAAAAGTTAATTGTAAGTAATCCATCGACCCATGCCCCTTTGCTAGATTTTCGTTGCTCTCTGACTTCGTCTTTACTCTATTCTTAAAACTCCCTTAAATGATGTCTTACTCTATTATTCCAAAATAACCAAATGAAATTCATTACCTCATACGATATAAATACGCAACAAAAAAGCATCCACCCTATGGATAGATGCCCTCATTTACTTCTTGTATATTTAAACCATTGGCTCTACAATGCTGCCATATTTGGCAAGAACAATGCAATTTGTGGGAAGGTCACCAATAGTGCTGTTGCTAATAAAAGAATCAGTATAAAGGGTGGCGTGTGCCCTATAATTTCAAGGTAGGGTCGCCTGAAAATCAATTGAGCTGTAAAAATATCACAACCAAAAGGTGGTGTTGCGGATCCAATGGCACATTGTAAAGTCACTAATACACCAAGAAGAATGGGGTCAACCCCTGTTTGGATCACATAGGGTGCAAAAATTGGACTTAATACATAGATAGCGACGATAGGGTCCACAAACATACAAGCCACGAAATAGGCTGCTATCACAATCAAGACCACATAAATTCGCGAGGGATCTTCACCAAAAAGGCGTGGCAGGTAAGTCTGGGGAATCCTCAAAAAGCTTAATAACCAGGATAAAACATTTCCTGCACCGACTAAAATAAATACCACACCAGTTACAACACCAGTTTGTAAGAAGTGATCAACCATACTCTTAAATGAGAGCGTACGATACACCAATCCTTCTAGTAAAATGGCATAGGCTACCGATATTGCAGCTGCCTCTGTTGGACTAAAATATCCACCGTAAATTCCTCCGATAATAATGATTGGAAATCCCAATACCAAGAAAGCGCCTTTCACTGCGTCCACTCGTTCAGGCCAACTGGCTTTTTCTGCACTTCCAATATTATTTCGTTTGGAATACCAGTAACAATATATAGAAAACATTAAAAATATTAAAATTCCAGGTCCAATCCCCGCTAAAAAAAGTTTGCCTACAGAAGTGCCTGTGACAACTCCATAAACAATAAAACCAATGCTAGGCGGGATTAAAAAGGCAATATCACTGGAATTTATAATGAGCCCTAGGGTAAATGAACTAGGATATCCAGCTTCTAGTAGCATGGGTCTCATGGTTCCTCCAATTGCCGCCACTGTGGCTTGGGTTGATCCAGAAACAGCTCCAAAAAGGGTGCAACTGGCATTGGTGGTAATGGCAAGCCCACCTGGAATATGTCCTAAAAAGCTTTTAACCATACGAATCAAACGAGGAGCCGCTTGTCCTGCTGTAATGATGTTGGCTGCTAACATAAACATAGGAACAGCCACTAATGCAGGTGGAACAACGCCAGTCACGACTTGCTGAACCACCACATGCATGTTGAAAAATGGCATGTTCATATTAATGTATAGGAGCAACGAACCCAATAAAACAACCATGAAGGGAAACCCGAACAGCAATTTGCTAAACATAGTAATTGTCATTAAAAGCATATTTTCACCTCTCTTTTACTCTTTGTCTTGACCTTCTATTGCATGCTCTTCATTGAATAATAGCTCATCGGCTAGTTCTTTATTTTTGTCTGCTAAATTCTGCAGCTCTTCTACTTCATATTCTCCCTGCTGTTCTGGGGAAAGCCAAACATCTGGCTCCTTAATATTCTTGATAATGGTTCGTATATACTGAAGTCCAGCTGAAAAAAAACCAATAGGTACCATTACTAAAAATATCCAATAAGGTAGTCGCAAAGCCGGTGTTCGTTGATTGGTGTTCATGATTACCTCCACATATTGGTATGCATAAAGGGCCATCAAAAACATAACAAAGGCACTGACAGCGCAAATAATAATAATCATCACTTTCTGGATTTTGGGATTCATTGCATCAAAAATGGCTCCCATTCTAATATGTCGTGCCTTTCGGACAGCATAGCTGACACCAGCAAAAGTAATTGCGATTACCAGAAACTCCGATATTTCTGGAACAAAGTAAATACTCTTAAAAAAGGTTCGTGCAATTACATTTACAATCAAGAGACTGGCAAGTGCAAACATTCCAAAACTTAAAACACCCACTTCAAACCACTCGATGAGCTTGCCACTCTTTTTAACCAAGGAGAAGGCTTTACTTTCTAGGATTTTTTCCATATCTACTCTCCTTTCAGAAATTCCTGCGGTGTAAAAAATTACACCGCAGGAAATTTTTTTTACAAAGCTATCATTAGTTAATTCCTAATGCTTGTTTTGCTGCCTCTATATCTTTTTGAAGGGCATCTAAGATTTCCTGACTCTGCTCTCCTCCGATTTCAACAAACTTTGGATACACAGTTGCTGCTCTCTCTTGGAATGGTTTAAGTTCCTCTCCTCTAATTTCAATTATCTCAATATTAGGACGATCCGCTAGCATTGCTGCTAGGTCTTCTTCATGTTTTTCATCAATCCATTCCCCCGCTGGGATAATGGCGTCAATCCACCACTCTCTCATTTTTTCCTGAGCTTCTACTGGTAGAGAGTCAAAGAAAGACATATTTACAGTAGGAATCCCTAAGAAAGGTTCAGCATAAATTTGAGTCATATAGTCCTGCACCTCATAGAAGTTCATACTTCTAATTGCAAAAAGTGGGTTTATTTGACCATCAATAACGCCCATTTGAAGCCCACCATAAACCTCTCCATAGTCCATTGGCGTCGGAACTGCACCATAGGCCTGATAATCTTCTACCAATAGGGTGGATCCCATGATCCTTACTTTAAATCCTGCCATATCATCTATTGTTCTGATTGGCTCATTTGCTGTTATCCACTGCCATCCTTCGTACAAGACACTTAATGGTACGAGTCCGTTACGACGGAAACTTTGTTCCATGATTTCCATGAAATCACCATTTCTCACGACCCAATCGATTACCTCCGGAAGACGTTCTTCTGGCCATAAGTAATGTAATGCCAGCACCTGGGCTTCTGGCACAAATGCACTGATCCATGCAAAATCAGTAAATACATACTCTACAACACCATATTGTGCTAGTTGATTGATATCACGGGTATCACCAAGGGTACCATAGGGATAAACAGTTACATCATATTGTCCATTTGACCATTCTCTCATTTCATCAGCATAATGCTCTGCCCAGACAGTCATAAAGTCTCCTTCAATTTCCTCTGAAGCAAACTTAGGCTCAAGATTTTGTGGGTATATTTGGCCATTTTCTTCTGCAGGTGCTTCACTTGATGTGTCAGGAGCTGGCGTATCCACGCCTACATCATTTCCGCCCCCACATCCTGACAGCACTAAACTCATCATTAAGATAAGACTTAACAATATTGTGATTTTTTTCAACTTCGTTGTTCGTTTTTTCACTTTTTTTCCCCCTTTTATTATATATTGTGAACATTTGATAGAACCCAATCGCATTTTCTACCAAAGTTCTAGAAAACGGTTATTTAATTCCACATTTTCCATACTGCCTTTTCATAATCAACATTATATATACTCATCCTATTGACTGTGATAAAGTTATTGCACTATATTGATTGATAATTCTGTTAATTCATTGTATTTCTATAGATATATTAAAAGGATTTAATGGCTCTATTTCTTAGAGATCATATTTACAATTAGTCTTCTTACAAAAATCTTTCAGTCTAAAGATCCTTACATCCAATTTCTGTGCCTTCTTCTAAAACATTTACTATTCGGATGATAACTTTGCTTTATGTTTTTTCTACATATTAGAATGTAATTTCATTTTCCTTTATTAAGGTTTTCTACATTCTCTTTTAAATTCCTGCTTATTTTTTTAAAATAATGAATTTTCGAAATATTATCCCAACTAACCATTTATAGCACTGATTTTCTACGAATATCCTTGCTCTATTTAATATTATTATTAATATTTTCTAGCTTTCAGAACTACTTTCTTATATAACCTTCTATAATAGAAGTAAAACGCCATTGATTTTTTTAATTTTTCCCATAGAAAAAGACAGCTCTCTTGTTCAGTACACAATAGAAAAACTGTCTCTTTCCTTATAAACTTCTCTTTAAACCCCTAGCTTTCTTCTTGCCTCAATCTGCTTTCGCCATGCGTGCATACCAAGTGAAACGCCGATGACTCCATAGGCAACAAAGGATCTGAAAAATTCTCCTAGCTGTGCATCTCCAAACATATTTCTCCCAGCTAGTGGTGAAACAATAAATAACGTATGGAAAAGAACAGTCCCTAATAGTGCCTGGCCAATGGTAGCTTTTGTAACTGATGCGCCTCCAATCAATAAGGCTGCAATTGCAAACATCCCCACCTGTTCATGACTGCCAAAGGATACAATACCTCTAGATCGCCCCTACACATTCCCCCTCTCTAAATATAGATTATCTTTATTACTTATTACGCGGATCCAAGATCTAATATGCTTAAACAGAACAACTAAACCTTTTCCTTAAAATAATGATATAAAAAACACCCACCACTAGCTCCATGTCTACTTTATGTAAAAATTAAGATTTATTTCAATTAATGGACTATTTAATAAGTTTTGTTACTATTTTGAATATCCTTCCTTATTTTGTATTATTTTTTTATTTTGTATCATGTGCAATACAATACATGTTATACACCGATCTCATTTCATTTAAGCACATATGGTATAATCAATATAGTTAGTTTAAAACAAACAGAGCTGAAAGGATTGAATATATGAAAACACTAATAGATCTTCACTGTCATACAATGGCTAGTGGACATGCTTATAGCACCATGGAGGAAATGATAACAAAAGCAAAGCAAAAAGATATTAAAGTATTAGGGATTTCAGACCATGCCCCCTCCATGCCTGGGGCCTCTCACATATACTATTTCTTTAATTTATCTGTCATCCCAAGGAATATAGATGGGGTAACCATATTAAAGGGAGTGGAAACAAACATCCTAGACTATGAGGGAAATATTGATATGCCTTCGGAGGCTTTACAGAAGCTAGACTATGCCATTGCTAGTTTACATCCCCCTTGTATTGACCCAGGTACAGTCCAAGAAAACACCAATGCGCTAATCAATGCCATGAAAAACCCCTATGTGAAAATCATTGGCCACCCTGATGATTCAAGATATCCAATTGACGCTGAAGCCCTTGTAAAAGCTTCAAAACTATATAATGTAGCCCTTGAGATTAATAATTCTTCTTTAAAGCCCACTAGCTTTAGAGAAGGTGCTCATGAAAATATAAAAAGTGTTTTAATCCTTTGCAAAAAATATAACACAAAAGTGATTTTTGGAAGTGATGCTCATTTTTCCTATGATGTTGGGGATTTTTCTTGCTGTATCGATGTGATAGAAGAGATAGACTTTCCCAAAGAGTTGATTATTAATTATAGTAAAGAAGCAATAAATCATTTAATCAATGAAGATATTCTCTAAATAGAAGGGGCGGTTCTCATGTCTGTTTTACCTCGACATGAGAACCGCCCCTACATTTACTAATCCTTAGTGATCCTTCTATTAAAAGTAAACCTATACCCTTTATCATTGTCAGCATCCACTTCATATCTATAGAAAGAACGGGGTCCACTTTTTGCATCTTCTTTCACTTTAAATTTCCCTGTATTAACAAAGGCTAGGGTTTGCTGATTTTCTTCGCCTACTACCACAAACTCTAGGGTTAAATTATCCATGTTTCCTTCTTGTTCAGTTTGGTAGTCTACTACAAATTCTTTGATATTTACTTTTATAATTTCTCCATTTGAATTATCACGTAACTCTACTGGTAATTCTTTTTCGATTGTCTTTGCCAAGCACTTTAAAAATGATTGATAGCCAGTTCCAGCTATTCTATCATTTTGGCTATACTCAATGTATTCTTCTATATTTCGTGAAGATATTGATTCCATAAGCTAATTATCATCCTCTCCTATTTATTTAAGGCTGTAGTATCTTATTCCATTTCATCAATTCCGCACGATCTTCGCTCACATTTCGTATGATAAGGGAGTCTCCAAATTTACTTAATTCTTCCTTAACCCGTCTAGCCATTTTTAAAACATCTCTGTTTTGCGTGGTTGAAGTCCCTCTTACCTGCTCATTTAAAGCGGGGTCATTGATGATAATGGTAATCTCTTTATCTGAATAACTCTTTAATTCCTTCAATAGCGTTACTAGGGCAACTTGACCTACAACCAATGGTTTTTTATATTCCTTGAAAACCGACTTCTTACATAGAAGCTCTTCCTCATCATAAATACTATACCTTATTTCTATATCTTCTCCCTCATAATGGGTTGAAATTCCTGTTACATAAGCTTTAATCATCTATATACCTCCATATTTTTTAGTGTTATTCATATTTTCCCAATTACTGCTATCTTTATTTGATTTTTTAATTGATTTCTACTTATAAAATCAAACTTAATCTATAAGCAGATGACCCATAATTTGCGCTTAATTTTTGTGTCAGTCACTATCAATAACCCTTCTAATCATAACACGTTTAGGTGGATAGATGGTAATTATTTACGTGTTTGTTACCTATATAATGCTTTGATTTTCTTTTGTATGTATTCCACATCATAAAAACTAAAATCCTTTTTTCCATTAATAATGATCGCTCGGTCATCCATTTTACTCTTGATTGTTATATACTTTTTTTCTGCCTCTTGGTTTACATTATCATTGTCGCGACCATAATTTTCGTACTTCCATTTTCTTCCCTCTTGGTAAACGATAAAGTTCAAAACACCCGCCTCTAAATCTGCCTGCAATATTTCAGCTAACTCTGGTAATTTCATTTAAATGCCTCCTTTTATCATAACAGTTTCACGCTTCTGCTCCCTAAATATACATTGATTATCTTTGTATCCTATTATGACTCTGTTTATGCTATTTCATCGACGATCTATCTATTATATCAGTTTATACCAATTCTACAAAATTAACTATACCATCTTTGATAATGGGTTAATTTTTTAATTCATCTGTTATTATTTTGCAATCAATTCTAACTATTATTCTTTCTTAGGCCCTTTTTAACATTTATATCTGTTTCTATCTTCCAAAATAATAATCTGAAAATTAAGCAAATATTTTTTTAAGACTAACATTCTTTGGGTATATGTAAACTACGGAAAGATTAATTAAGACTTCATTCAAGATGAGTTTTAACTCTTGTTGAATTGTAGTGGACTTTATCTTAACTACGCAATTAAAAAAGGGGGACTAATTGATATGAAATTCAAAAATTTAATTGAAGAGATGAAAACAGTAAGGGACTTTAAAGAAGAATCGGTGGATAATGTGTTAATACAAAGTATTATTAAGGCTGGAGAAGAGACCCAAGGTATTGTGGATGATGCCAATGTATCTATTCTATTTATTGAAAATGGTGAGAAGCTCCATAGTGAGTTAAATGGGATGGCAGGGTATCATGGCTATTTAATCCCAGCTCCTCATTATATCGCAATACTATCTAAGAAAAGTTCCAGTTATATGGAAAATAGTGGATACCTAATGGAATCAATGAGATTAAAGGCGTGGACACTTGGATTAGGCACTTGTTGGCTCAGTATTGAAGATCCAGAGGAACTAAAAAACATCCTGAAAACTGATCAGGATAAAGTAATCACATCTCTTATTGCAATTGGTTATTCATACAGTGGGATTTTCAAAACCGATCTATCTCCTAAAACCGATAGAAAGAATATTACTGATTTAGTTTATGTTGATAGCTGGGGCACTCCCTGTAATATGGAATACTTAAATGCTCGTGGCATGACTAACATATTTTACTATGCCAAATTAGCTCCTTCTTGGGGCAATAAACAGCCATGGCGCTTTATAATTGACAATGAAAAGGTACTTCTTCTCCTCAACGAGCCTCAGATTGAAAATATATATTTAGATGCAGGAATTATGATGTTGTATTTTGAAAAGGTAGCACAGGAAGAAGGAATTCCAGGTAAATGGAACTTGCAAATAGAAGAAGGCCTAGAGTTAAAATATAATATTCCTAAGGAATATAAGGCAATTGCTTATTTTTCTTTATAATAAAAATCCCCCTATGGTAGCTTGTTTTATAAGCTACCATAGGGGATTTTTGATTAAAAGTTTATTTTACACTAGTTTCTTAGCTTCCTCTAGTGCTCTTTCATAATTAGGATGCTCTTTTACCTCTTTTACGTATTCTACATATTGGACGATATTGTTTTTATCTAGTATAACAATTCCTCTACTCAATAACCTCAATTCTTCTATCACAAATCCATAATTCAACCCAAAGGATAGATCCTTATGATCCGATAAAGTTACGACTTGATCAATCCCTTTTGCACCACAAAACCTCTTTTGCGCAAAAGGTAAGTCTACGCTTACTGTCAGTATGGCTACATCCCCTAATTCAGATGCTTTTTCATTAAAATGTGTTGTTTGAAATTCACATACCCCAGTATCTAAAGACGGTACCACACTTATTATCTTTACTTTTTTCCCTGCATCTTGTAATGAAAATGGTTCCATATCATTTGTCAGCACAGTAAAATCTGGGCCCTGAACGCCTACCTTGATCTCATTCCCTATAAGTGTTACAGGATTTCCACCCATTGTCACAACATCTTTTCTCTTATCCATATACTTATCTCCTCTCAAATCTCCATCGTTATTTCTTATATCTACTCTATTGATACCCATAAATTAGAATTTACTCATGATTATATGGACCTCAGGAAAGAAAAGAGGATTTCCCTCGTGTTTATCAATACAATAACAGTTAAGTTTATGGCAACTGTCTTAGCCATAAATACATCAAATAGCCCCCTGTTTATTATTTCAAGTAGTCCAAAGCTGTTCTTACGTGGATTTCTACTCCAATTAACAATGCATCTTCATCAATATTAAACCTAGGATGATGATGAAAATAGTCAGTTTGTTTTTTCACATTACCCGCTCCAATAAAGTAAAAGCAACTGGGTACACTTGCCGAAAATTCAGAAAAGTCTTCTCCTAACATTACCTTTACATCCGACACTAGGTTATCCTTATCTACTACTTTTACAGCAACATCTTTAACTAGCTTTGTTGTTTTGGGGTCATTACTTAGTAATCCATTTCCACACTTATAACTCAATTCATAGGTAGTTTCATCTGATTGGCATTGACATCGAATCTTCCGTTCAAATAGTTCCTTTATTTTTTCCAGTTCATTGTGTAAACATCGTATAGATCCCTTTAGCTCAACGGTTTCAGGTATAATAATTGGGAACGATCCTCCTTGGATGCTACCAAATGTAATGACTGTAGGTTCAGTTATCACATTTATCCTTCTAGATTGAATGGCTTGAACTTCTTGAATAATATTACTTGCGCATATAATTGGGTCAATACTTTCATGCGGTGCCCCGCCATGCCCCCCTTTCCCTATGATCTTCAACCAAAAATATTCGCTAGAAGCCATAATTGGTCCCTCGGCTATGCCTATCTTTCCAGTTTCAATCGATGACCATAAATGTGCGCCTATGGCTACGTCAGGAGTTGGATTCTCCAATACACCTTCTCGAATCATTTCTGCAGCTCCAGCATCCTCTTCATTTGGTTGAAATACAAACTTGATATTTCCATTAATATGTTTCTTTTGTTTGGATAGAATTTTTGCTGCAATGAGAAGCATTGCCATATGCCCATCATGACCGCACGCATGCATCTTTCCCTCATAAATAGATTTATAGGCAATGTCATTTTCTTCATGAATTGGCAGCGCATCCATATCTGCTCTTAATAAAACAGTAGGCCCTTTTTCATTTCCTTTTAAAACGCCTACAACCCCTGTTTTTGCAATCTTCTTTACTTCAATACCACATTTTATTAAATAGTTTTGGATAATCTGTGACGACCTAAATTCTTCAAAACCTAGCTCTGGATGCTGATGAAAATCTCTTCTTAAGTCAATAAGTTCTTGAGTATAATGCTTAATTTCTTCTCTAATGTTCATCACATTCACCTCCACTGTTTTTGATATTTTCTTACTCATTAATTCCCAGTATTATCAATTTTTGAATTTAAGGACATTTCTCCTTTTCACCATCTCTTTTGTCACATTAACGTTTCCAATTTCAATTATATTTTTGAAGCTTTTGTATAGCTTCCACTTTTACATACAGCTAGAAATAACTCTACTCTTAAATCCAACATCTTATTGAAACCTCCATAAAATATATTTATAATGGCATAAGTATTTATAATTAGATATTATAATCGTATCATGATAGAATCAAGGAGGAACTTAATGAAGGAGTTGATTTCATGGCACATTTTCAAAAATACATTAAAGGTATATTGGTTGCAGTGGCACTTGCAACGACGTCTGTTTTTGTTAGCGATGCAATGCCCTCTCACCTTATCGGTCCAGGGGTTTTTGCATTACTGATCGGTATGCTCTTAAATCCTATGATTACAAAATATGATGTATTTCAACAGGGAATCGGCTTTACATCGAAGAGAATATTGCGTCTTGCTATTATCCTTATGGGAATTTCCCTTAGTTTTTCTCAGGTGTTAGAGGTAGGTAAGTTTTCACTAATTGTCATGGTTTTCACCCTATTCACAGCCTTTGGTGGTGGATATCTAGTTGGAAAAATTTTAAAAATGGATTGGAAACTTTCGGGGCTTATCTCAGCAGGTACAGGAATATGTGGTGGTTCTGCTATTGCTGCTGTTGCGCCAGTCATTGATGCAGATGACAGTTCTGTGGCCTATGCCATATCAGCTACCTTTATATTTGATGTCCTCATGGTGGTTCTTTTTCCAATCATGGGTAGATACTTTAACATGACTGACATAGGCTTCGGACTTTGGACTGGAACAGCAGTCAATGACACCTCATCAGTTGTTGCGGCCGGATACGCCTTTTCAGACATAGCGGGTAATTATTCTGTCATCGTTAAATTGACAAGAACCCTATCCATCGTTCCTGTTGTGCTTATATTCTCCTTTATTAATGGATACCTTATGAGAAAAGAATCAAAAGCAACTTCAAATGGAAGTGATACAATTGCACTTCATCAGGGAAAAAAAATTGACTTAGGCAAAATTTTCCCTTGGTTTATCCTACTATTTTTAGTTATGGTTGGGATTAAAAGCACAGGGTTAATCTCAGAATCTCTCAGCCACTCCATTTCAAGTGTTAGTAAATTTCTGATGGTTATGTCTTTAGGGGCAATAGGTCTTAAGACAAACTTTAGCAAACTAGCCCAATCAGGATTGACTCCAATGCTTCATGGATTCACTATCTCGACATTAGTGGTGGTCGTTTCTTTTTCAGTGCAAAAAATTATGGGTCACCTATAATACTTCCTTAACTCTACCAACAATACCATCCTCAAGCATTACTTTTATCCCATGGGGATGGGTTTGTGAATTTGTTAGGATTTTTAAAACCACACCTTCTGTCAACTGATTAGAACGCTGGTCTTGTTTTTGGACGACTTTGACTCTTGTTCCTTTTGATATATTACTTCGCTTAGTACCAGGCATAATAACGTCTCTCCTTCTATTGTTTATCTTTAGACCTACCACATACTCCAGGGCATAGTCATTTATAGTAATTATATAAGTTCCATTTTTGTATCAATTACCTTATTATATCTTTTTAGCATCCATGAAGCAAACTCAATAAATAACTTGAATCCACCTTAGCTCAGTGATAAAGTGTATAGATACAATGCTTAATTTTGAAATAAGGTTTTAAAATAATATTACTTGGAGGAACTATGAATCATAAAAAGTATTATGGACTCATGACATTTGGTACAATTTTATGGGCAGGTGCCTTTATAGCAGGCAAATTAGGCGTGGAAAAATTGTCACCACTTTTGTTAACCTACTTTAGGATGCTATTTGCAACAATCATCATTTTTCCAATTCTGATCTTTAAGGATAAAAACTGGAAAATAGAAAAAAAATTGATTAAATATGTCCTTTTAACAGGGCTGGTTGGCATGATTGGTTATCATCTTTTATTCTTTACAGCTTTAAGATATACAACCGCTTCAAATGCATCAATCATCAATGCAACCAATCCAATTCTTACCTCTATTTTTGCTTATGTGATCCTAAAGGACCACTTATCTCCAAGAAGGATATTTTTTATTTTAACTGCTTTTATCGGTGTACTGACGACAATCATTGACTGGGATTTTATAAACCTCATTCATTTTTCCTTTAATAAAGGGGATTTGATTATGATTCTCGGCACGACTTGTTGGGCCCTATACTCCATCATTGTGAAACAAGTCATGCATCATTTTACACCCTTTAAGCTCACAGCCTATACCTTTTTAGCTTCTGTTGTACTCCTAACGCCCTTTGCGCTTTATGAAATGATGTACACCGACTTCTCAAGCATAGGTATTATGCCCTTTTATGCAGTTTTTTATATGGCTATTTTTCCTACGGTCATGGGCTATACGATACAACAGGTTGTCATCAAGGAGTTAGGTCCAAGTACAACTTCTCTATTCATCAATTTAGTACCCATATTTTCAGTACTATTTGCCACAGTATTTTTGAAGGAAAGCTTCAATTATTTAAATCTGATTAGTGGTGGTCTCATTATTTATTCAGTATTTAGTTTTTCTAAGAAGCCTAAGGTGGATAACATCATAATGCAACAACAATTCCCAACAGTGTAAATGACGCCAATGGTCTATCATTCTTATTATAGTTAGAATCATTATATTTGAATCTAAAGGGTTTGTTTGTGTGCCCTTACAGTACATTTTTAAATTCTCCATTAAGCTTAAGATTGAGTTCTACAGTTTAATACTAAAATCCATATAAAAAAACTGCCATAAAGTATATCTATGGCAGTCGGACGATCTTGGTATATTTTTTTATAACACACTTTAGGTTCCTGGCTTTGCGTCCCATTGTTTGCAATGGTTTGCCTTTACATTCTTTGTTAAATTTCTATCTATAATCATTGTCATCGTTTGGTAGTTAATATATACCTATATACTTTTCATCGAAACATATTTTTGATAATTTTAAATATCCTTTAAAATAACTTCTCTATTAATATCTTCATCAATATATAGGCCAACCAAATAAACCCAGGAAACATTAACAAGAAAAGAATTCGCCCTCGATTTTTCTTTTTCTCTTGGTGTTTACTTTCTTCCTCTATTAACGTTTCATCTTCATAGTCTTCTTCATTATCTATCGCGGCATCAATGTCCTCTAGGACACCTTCCGATAACAGGATTTCCTTTGCCTGTTCAAATAGTCTTGAAGGAACATATAAATCAACACCTAGAGTACTCATTCCCATATAGATACTTAGGTATCCCCCAGCTCCTCTATGCTTTTTTAACACAGGAATGCCACTATCATTTAACTTAGCTTCAATCATTCTAGTATTCATATCATCACTAGCTGAAGTTAAAAACACCTCAGAATCAAACTCCATAGGTTCATCTTCACTTTTTTCTAATTCCTCAATTAAATCAATATCACAATCATTACATTTTTTAAAACCATCTCTATATTCCGATCCGCATTCTGGACACCAAGGCATATTCATCTCTCCCTCTATGTTTTCATATCACGATTCATCCATTCCGTGAGATACTTTTTCTACTCTAACTTTATTTCAACATTTAAATCTCATATACCTTCTAAAACGCCATAAAAATACCCTATAGGATAGACTTTTTTATCCGTCTACTCTATAGGATACATTTTGAATCACATACCTCTTAATTTAAATTAAACTGTTGTTACTCTTGTAGTCGTAATTTTACCTTCTACTTTATTAAGGTTTTTAATCACTAAGGTTGGATCCGTTACACCACATGCCTCCATGATACTTTCAAGTACTTTAAATTCTTTTCTTCTTATCAGAACCTCTACCTTATATCTTCTTTGGCCATGATTTCCCCGAGCTAAATAGTTGTTCACTGTGTAGCCTTCTTCTCTAAGCTTTTCTGCTATTTCAACCATTTTATTTTTATTGTTTAGAAATATATCTACCTCTAAAATACCTAGGGCAAGTCGGTCTTCGATTTTACCACCGATTAGAACACCTAATGTTTTTCCTAATGCATATGCAACTGCAAACTGAATTCCCTCTGAATTAGCTACTTTACCAACCACTGTTGCGAAAATAATTGCATCTGCAAATACTAAAAAATACACTGGATTCATAATTTTCTTTGCCAGCAATATGCTCTTTAATGTTGCCAAAATGTTTGTAAATGCTGTTATTAAAAACAGCCCGATAAGTGTGTATATTATGTTTTGTGTCATTAAGACACCTCCTCTTTCTTTCCTCTATTGTTCTTCAATTTAATTGAAGTTTGTTGGATCGTATATTGTTTTGCCTTGCACGTAAGACATAACAAAAAAAGCTAACATAGAAGTATGTTAGCAAATAATCAGTGTTCTCAAGAACCACATCATTAAACCTATCTCATTCTACGAAATGTATCACTACTCTTAATAAATAATAGCAACCATTCTATAGGGCATGTGAGGAATAATCATGTACTTATTTATTTTAATAATTCATATGGAAAATTCAAGAATAGAATAAATCTACTTTCATTATTAGACATGTAGTAAATCTCTAATATGTACTAAGGAAGGCATCTACTTTCTTATAAACCCTAGCGATAAAATCAAAAGCATTTTCATAGCAATTTTGAAACCAAACATAAAATTATTGCAAAAAATAATTTGAAACTCTTTTAACTAACTATATTTATCAAACAAGCTAACTTTTATATTGTATCATAGATTAAAATAATTTGCAATCTATTTAAACCCCAACATTTTTTTGAAGTCTTGCTTCGTTTAATTTTATCTTTTTTTGAAATACATTTTCCACGTCTTCTTTAGTTCTGCAGTTAAAACAAAGACTTGAAAGCAGTATAAAGCTTATCTCGTATTTCATTTAACCTCACTCTATGAAACTCCTCAGGAATGAGAGACATTTTTTCATCATCAGGTAAGTACAGTTTCCGATTAATCTCCAGTTGAATCCAGGGGATATCACTGTTGTTCCCATGGTAATAAGTAATGTATCCCCCAGAAAAGGGGGTATTCAAAGTCACTAAAGGTTGCTGTGTCTCTTTTGGCATAAAGGCTCGAAACTCTTTTTCAAGGCTTTTTTGAAGTTGTAGAAGCAGCTCCCTTGGGGCAGTAGTAGGTTCATCTAACTGATTACCCATTTTCGTCCCTCGATTGCCAATACAAAAGAGAGGTCTCTCCTCCCAGTGATTCCCACCTACTGCAGGTCCAATGTCTAACATCGTATGACAATCAATTCCCATGAGAACGTTCTTGTTTTTTGACGCTGTTTGTAATCGTTCATGGTAAGGGCCATGATATTGTTGAATAAGTAGCTGAATCTCCCGTTGGGATAGTCCACTGGCCTGCACCCAAATTTGTTTCCCATCAACCGTCATGGTCTTCACAACACCGTCGGGATTTGAAGGGGGTAAATCCCTATGATTTCGATTCATATCTACCACTAATCTTGCAATATCCGTATCAACATATTCTTCCACCAAATCTCTGAAGTCATAAAGTTCTCGTGCCCAGGTATCCCCATCCATCGAAATTCCCTTTGGGTCAATCAAACACTTTTTTTGAAGGACTTCGGGTATCGTCATCCCTCCATGGGGAACTGAGATGAGCATTGGTAATTTATCATTGATTGTCTTCATCCTTACTCCTCCAATAAAAGCATTGATAATAAGAATGACCTTTGGATCATCTCTCCACGATGAATCGCTTCATTAGGAGTATACAAACCTTTACTGGCAGGACCAAATCCACATATAACAGGGACACTTGAAGGAACTTCCCCTGCAGCCGTGGCCAGTAGACTAGATTCGATTCCGAAAGGTATATTCCATTCCTCACACAGCTCACCTAATCGTTTGACGATGGGATTATTCTTCTTTCTCAGAAGCGGTGGTCGTTCCTCAAGTTTTTCTACATAGGTTTTCATACCACGAGCGTTAGACTTAAATACTTCCTTAATTTGTGTTTCTGCATCCCGTGCCATCTTTTCCTCTAAAAAGGTTACATACACAGTTGCTCGAACACGATGGGGTAATAAAACACTATATCTTTCCGAGTGGACATCGTGAATCGCTACGGTTAAGCGTTGATCAGGACTACTGATTTCTTTTAACTTTTCTGTTTTTTGTAAGAAGTAAGTCAAGACATCTATTTGATTAGAGCGCCTTCCCACACGTAAAGGTTCCCCTTCAATCACTATAGAGTATTTTTTTGTTCCCCTTCGTTGGTCTACAATATTACCACCCTCAAAACCTGGTTGCAATACAATCACTTGTTTAGCTTGTTTTGCAGCTTGACGAAGGGTCGGGCTACTATAACGCATTCCTCTTCCTTCATCGGAATAAAAAAGAACCCCCACTTTTTTAGTAGAAAGTGCTTTGATTCCCTTTAGAGCACTAAGAGCACTCAGTAAAGTCACTAATCCCCCACGACTTGAAGCAATGCCTTCTCCATACATCCATTCCTGATCTGTTCGAAAAGGAATCGGAAATCCAGTACGTTCTCCAGGAATATCCAATGGCACAACCAATAGGGTGCCATCTTTTAGCCCTTCCTTTGTAGCCCATGTCCAAGCGGAACGACCATTTGTATGCTCCTCTACTACTTTCAGTCCTAGCTTTTTCAATCTATCCTCTAGCTTTCTAAGCACCATACTTAACCCAACTGGATCTTCTGTCCAGCTAGATAAATTTGTCCACACCTTCAATTCATCTTCAATTTTATCTCGGTTACTTGTAATGGCGCCGAACAGATTCGAAGCTTCATTGGCAACCTCTTGATCTGTGTTCATGAAAAAGTGGGGACCAAAATATCTTTCACAGGTTACGTCAATTAATCGATTCACCAAGGCCACATAATCTAGTCCCATTTTTTCAGCCGCATAAACAAAGGAGCCACTCTTCCCTAAACTTGCCATGGAATTAACTTCTAAAATATAAGGATTCCCCTCTTGATCTAATCTAAAATCAACCCTTGCACTGTCATAGCAGCCTAAGGCATTAAATGTATCAATTGCTAACTGTTTTATTTGCTCCGTTTTTTCATCACTCAAAGGAGCAGGACAAATCTTTTCTACAGTTCTTCCACTGGTGTTCTTTTTATCTTCATAGGTGTAAATTTGCAGTCCTTCACCAAAGGTTAATTCAACAGGCGGCATGGCTTCCACAGGATTATTTCCAAGCAATCCCACGTTGATCTCTCGTCCTTCTATATATTCTTCAACCAACGTCGGTGTATTAAAGGCTTCATATATTGTCTTTACACCGTCCCTTAATTCTTCTTCATTGTGGACAATTTTCAATCCAAATGAAACGGCCTCATCCTTAGGCTTCACGATTAGGGGATACTTTAAATTATCTTTAATTTCAGAATCTGGTTTATCCATTACTGTAAATTTTGGAGTAGGTAGCCCTTTTTGAATTAAAATCATTTTTGTCACAATTTTATCTAATGCAATGGCATGGGTTTCTGGTCCAGAACCAACATAAGGAATTCCTAGCATTTCCAATATTCCCGGTACATGCATGTATCTACCTTTTCCCTGTATTCCATAACTCAGATTAAATACCAAACCGGGTCGTTCCCCGGAGATAACAGAGGGCATAAATTTTTCCAGCTTTGTAATAATATTTTTATCACCTTCAAAGGTTTTAACTTGATGCCCCCCTGCTGTCAATCCTTCCTTGATTTTATTAATGGTTTCCAAACCATATTTTTCTCGATTCAGTGTACCAAATAAGTTAATAACAGCCTGACTTTCTCGATTATAAACAATAGCAATCTTCATAATTATACTAACCTCCCTCTATTATTAGACAAATACTTAGGTCCTTTCGCCGTACCATCCCGTCGCGGATCCGCTACCCCACAGAACAATTCACCTTGCCCTTGGGGGATACTGATCCCTTGCACACATCCTAAATAAAAACTGTAGGCTCCCCTATTTTTGATACTAAAGCCTGTCTGTTCTAGAGTTTCTAATACCTTAGGATCAAAACGACTTTTCTCTATTTGAAGCACTCCTGCATGAGAAGAATGGAATCTAGGTGCTGCAATGGCTGAAGGCAAATCCATCCCACCATCCACAAGTCTTGAAATGACCTGGGCAAGAGTGGTTGAAATACGTTCACTTCCTGGACTTCCTAGTAAATATTTGGGTTTTCCTTGATGAAACAATAGTGTTGGTGCCACACTACTCCAGGGCTTTCCTCCTGGTAGCAGGTAAAAGGGATGGGCCATATTTTTGTAGTCAAATGCACTCATATAATTATTATAAAAAAATCCTAATCCATCAGCCATGGTTTTACTACCGAATACAAGCTCTATTGATTGTGTGATTCCAACGGAGTTTCCCTCATTATCAGATACGGATAAATGAGTGGTTTCTCCCGAAGTAATCGGAGGCTTAAAAAGCTCTGGAAATGAAAATTTACCAATTTGATGAATTCGGTCTGATAATTCCTGAGCATAGGTCTTGTCTGTCATCATTTTATTAACAGTTTGTAAGTAATAGTCTGGATGCATAGGCATTCTTTGTCTATCGGTCAAGGCCATGCGAAAAGCTAAAGCAAAGATGGTTGCCCCGGCTGGATCTGCTGTATTTAACATATCAGGAGGAAAGTTCTCTAGTATATTTAATAACTGCACCAGTACCCTCCCAGCTCCCGGTGGTGGAAATGTATGAATCTCATAATCTCGATAACTGCTGGTCAATACCTCTCGCTCCACGGGTTGTGGGATTTGACTTAAATCAGTAAAGGAAATGAGTCCATCACGCTTCTCCATATCTTGGACTATTTTATTGCCGATACTTCCAATGTAAAAATCATGCCAGCCAGCTTCTGCCATCCTGATCAAACACTTAGCCAGTTCAGGTTGTCTAATAATACCTCCCACTTCTATGGGCTCATGATCCTTGAAATAATTTTTAAGAATCAAAGGGTCCTGACGCAATAGTTCAGCATGTTTACTCATCAGTTCATACTGTAATTGAGAAACAACAAAGCCCTCTTCAGCGGCCAGTATAGCCGGTTCCATAACCGTAGCAAGGGATAACTTTCCATATTTTTCATGCATATACCCTAAAGTAGCCGGTGTAGAAGGAACAGTAGTGGATTTCAGACCTGTTTTGATGGCTGTCTTAGGTGTTTTATGAGGTTGTATTCCAAAGGGTGCTCGGGAGGAACCATCCAATGCAAAAACCCTTTTCCCCTCCTCTAAATAAACCAGCACCATACTTTGCCCCCCCAAACCAGAGGCTTGTGGTTCTGTTACCCCGATACAAAAAGCCGAGGCAACAGCCGCATCTATGGCATTGCCTCCCTTTTTAAGAATTTTTACACCAGCTTCAGTTGCCTGTTTAGAAGCTGTGGATACCATTCCCAAAGGACTCTCACTACTAGAAATTTTTCGTTCACTACTTTTCATTTTAAGCCTCGCCTTCTATTCCATTTTACAGAATCACATAGTATAAATCACGTCTACACACCAAGATTATTCGAACCACTTTCAATAGGATTATTATGAATTCTCACACTTAATCATTATTCTCACAAATCAGTACAATTTTCAAAAAATATACAGGTTTGTCTATATTTTACCACTTCCAGCATGGCCTTTCTATCTTTTTAAGTCAGGTATATTAATTATCTTGAATATTTTTTCCCGTTGTTAAAGTAATGAACAGTCTGGCTTGCTGTTATGATAAAGTACTTACATATTTAAAAGAAAGCTTAAACAACCAACATAGTCGATGCACAAGAAAACCCAGCCCCATATCGTATATAGAATACGTATGAGTGCTGGGTTTTGAAGTAACCTAGAATATGATTGTTTCTCAACAGTCCAAGGCCCGCTAAAAGCTGTTCGTAATTTTACTTAGATATGCTATTTTTATCTCCCTATAATAACAGATACGCCATCTGGTATAACAGTTACACTTGCATTGGATCCCTTGATTTCAAATGCCATTTTCATGGCTTCTTCAAGATTCTGAGCATGGAGCATGTGCATTTCACCAATCAGTTTAGGATCACATTGGTCGCTTACTAATATCACCTTGTGTTTGATTAAAATCCTAGCTAAAATTTGTGACTCCCATTGGTCTGGTATGGTACAATCCATTTCTATCTTCATAATACTATCCATTATATCTTGGGCTGTCTTATGATTGAGGAATGTCTCATAAAAAGCATCTCCCCCATGTCCATCATTACAGGCAGCCGCAATAATAATCACACCGTCCTCTTTAGCACTTGCTTCTGCAGCAGTCATTCCCTTCACCGTTTGGTAAATATTTTGATCCAATGGATAGCCTCCATTGGAGGTCACCACGATATCCGAATAGGCCGCTTGGATACTGGCTAGCTCCGTCACAAACTTGCATCCCTCAGCATGAGCATCTACCTTATCGCCAGCAAAGGCATTGATTATTTTCTTATTTGAATCAATCACTACATTTAATATAAAAGCTAATTTGGCTTCTTCTGCAGCAAAAACCATATCCTTATGAATCGGATTGCCCTCCAATACTCCAGTTCTGGCTTTATCATGAATAATAAATTTAGCGCAATGATTTGCTAGTACTGTGGTTCTTCCCGCCACTCCTGGCAACACACTTTTCCTTCCACCTGAAAATCCAGCAAAGAAGTGTGGCTCAATAAAGCCTTCAGAAACCAAAAGATCTGCTTCCATAGCTAATTTATTTAACCACAGAGCACCACCAGAGGGTAGTATTCCTACATGTACCAGAGAGCTTTCATCTCCACACACATGGTTGACAATTTTTTCATTCTTTACCACATCTTCACCAAACTTATCTAGAATTTCCGCTTCAGTAGTTGACCTGTGAAATCCAGTGGCAATTAAAATAGTAATATCTGCATCAGGATTTCCCATTCTGATTTCCTCTAATAAAATAGGTAGGGTGATTTTACTAGGAACTGGTCTCGTATGGTCACTTGTGATTAAGACTATTTTGTTTTTTCCCTTTGCTAAATCACGTAACCGCGAATTATTTACAGGGTTTTCTAAAGCCTTCTTTACAATCGTCACTTCATCTTCCGTGGTCTTAAAGTGATGCGCCTTAGATTCTAATACGGCACTTAAATTCTCATCGGATACTTTTAAATCAACAAATCCTTTTGAATACGGTATCTTAATAATAGCCAATCTATCCGCCTCCTTAATATCGATAAAGCACATTGATCACAGCAATCAAAGGAGAACTGCAATCAATGTGTCAGTTATTTAACATTACTATTAATTTTAGTCTAGGTCAAACATTTTACCAGGGTTCATAATATAGTTAGGATCCCAAGCCATTTTAATTCCCTTCATTAATTTCAATTCAGCAGGATTCATAAGCTCCTTCATGTATTTCTTTCGTTTCAAACCAATTCCATGCTCACCACTGATTTTTCCACCAAGTCTATCAGTAACCTCATAAAGTTCTCTCAAGGCTTTAGGCTCAAGGGCATGCCATTCCTCCATGGTTGAATCAGGATTCTTAACTAGGGTCGCATGTAAATTTCCATCTCCTGCATGACCGTAACAAGGAATTTTAATATCATATTTTGCTGAAATCCGGTCTAACTCTGGAATCATATCCGGAATGGCCGCAATGGGTACCACAATATCCTCAAGACTTTGAACAGGGCTGACAACCTTAAATGCTTCTGCAATATTCCTCCTCACACTCCAAATTCTTTCTTGAGTCGTAAAGTTATCGGCAACATATACCTCAATGGCTCCTTGTTCCATACACAAGTCACCTATGGCCTCTGTCTCCATTTCTACCTGAGCTGCATTGGTTCCATCTACTTCAATCAAGAGCATTGCTCCTGCCTGTTGATAAGGAAGGCTCTCATTTAAATATTCACACGAGGTTTGAACCGATAATTTATCCATAAATTCAATACCCGTGGGAATAAGACCCTTTGACATAATAACCGGTACACAGTCAATAGCATCCTTAGGATTTTTATAAAGAACCAATAAGCTAGATTTAGCCGTTGGCAATCCACTTAATTTAATTGTGGCCTTTGTTACGATTCCTAGAGTCCCTTCAGATCCAACAATCAACTGCTTTAGGTCATATCCCGTAACATCTTTGGATAGTTTCCCACCAAACTCTACAATGTCACCTGTAGGTGTGACTACTTCCATTCCCATAATGTATCTTCCTGTTACACCATATTTAACAGCTTTTCCTCCACCGGCATTTTCAGCTATGTTTCCCCCTAAAAAGCAGGTCTCAAGACTCATTGGATATCCAGCATAAAAGAGCCCTTTATCTTTAATGAGATTATTGACTTCGTTTGTTACGATTCCAGTTTCCAGAACCATCATCATATTGGCTTCATCTATTTCTAATACTTTATTCATTTTTTCAACAGAGAGCAGGATTCCCCCAAATACAGGAATTGCACCACCAGACAAACCACTTCCTGCCCCTCGAGGGGTAATCGGAATTAATTCTCGGTTGGCTAACTTAACAACTTCCGCTATTTCTTCTGTTGTATTGGGAGTAATCACAACCTCAGGCATATGTCCATATTCATCGGCTGAAGTTTCATCGTGAGAATAAGTTTCCATCTTTTCTACGTCTATCGTTACATTTTTTTTGCCCAAAATTCCAATTAACTCATCTACTATTTTTTTAGTAACTGGGTTGTAGTTCATCTTTTTTCCCTCCTTCATTATAACTTTCTAATCTTTCATTTAATTTTGGAAGTACTTCAAACAGATTCCCTACAATTCCAAAGTCTGCAAGTTGGAAGATATTCGCATCAGGATCTGTGTTGATTGCGATGATAACTTCAGAGGTTTTGATTCCAGCTAAATGTTGAATGGATCCTGATACACCAGCACATATATATAATCTAGGTGAAATTGTTTTGCCACTTAAGCCTATTTGATAAGGATAAGCCATCCACCCACGGTCAACAGCGTCTCTGGTAGCACCAACAACCCCATCGAAGTTTTTCGCAAGTTCTTTTAGCATCTTAAAATTATCAGCCTTCTTCATTCCTTTTCCGCCAGCTACCACTACTTCAGCTTCTTCTATATTAACAAATTCTTCATCATCTTTTCTAAAGCCAATCATTTGAACGCGATCATCTACTAATTCATCTTTTAAAGCTAATCTAATAATTTTTCCCTCTCTCGTTTCATCAATTGGCAGAGGCCTGCTGGACTTTGGCCTTACGGTTGCCATTTGCGGTGTATGATCAGGTGTTTTAATCGTAGCCATAATGTTACCACCTATGGCGGGTCTTGTTTGTAATAAATGATTTGTTCCTTCTTCAATCTCTAGCTCAGTACAGTCCGCTGTTAATCCGGTCTTCACTTGGATCGCTACATAAGGCATCAGTGACCTACCACTGGAGGTAGCTGCAGCCAATATTGAATGTGGTTCATATTCGTTAATTAAATCCGAAAGAACATTACTATAGGTCTCTACAATGAAGTTCTCCAATCTCGGATCATCAACAAAGTAAACATTGTCAGCCCCTCTTTGAATTAATTCCTGTAGTGTTTCATCAGTCACATCGCTACCCATCAATACAGAGCATAACTGCGTATCCATTTGATCAGCTAATTTTCTTCCACGACTTAATAATTCAAATGAAACGCCCTTTAGTTTTCCTTTACTTTGTTCTGCTATTGTCCACACATAACTCATCTATAATCCCCCCTTATATTAGTTCTTTTTCTTCCATAAATTTCATTAATTCATCAATCGCCGCTGTTGTGCCTTCATCTCCTACTGCGTGGACTAATTTGCCACCACGAGTAACCTTAGGATAATGAATTTTCACAACCTTGGTAGGCGAACCCTTTAACCCTAGAGATTCTTCATCTAAATGCATGTTTTCCATATTAAATAAAGGTATATCTGTGGCTCTTGCTTTTTTCTTTCCTCTTAGGGTTGGAAGTCTTGGATCACTTACCTCTTTAACTACTGTCAACAACGCAGGTAATGGTAATTTTAAAATTTGATAGCCCTCTTCAACTAACCGTTCCACTGTAATACTCTTTTCATCAACCTCATTTATGCCACTTACATAGGAAGCTAAGGGTAGCCCTAACCAGGCAGCAATCCCTGGTCCAACTTGCCCAGTATCACCATCTGTAGCCCTTTCTCCCGCAATGATTAAATCATATTCTCCAATCTTTTTAACAGCCTCCGAAAGAACATAGGAAGTAGCCCAGGTATCTGAACCAGCAAATTTTCTGTCTGATATTAATATGCCATCGTCACAACCCATTGATATGGCTTCCTTCAATGCTTTTGTCGCCGATGGTGGTCCCATGGTAAATACAGTTACCTTTCCACCATATTTTTCTTTTAATTGAATCCCACTTTCAATCGCGTATAAGTCTAGTGGGTTAATAACACTTTCCACTCCATCTCGAATCATCGTTCCCGTTTCCTTATCCATTACAACATTGCTCGTTTCCGGTACTTGTTTAATCGGAATAATAATGTTCAATTTCATTCCCCCTTAATATTTTCATTCTTGTTTTTTATGATAAATAGGATTTAATAACTAATAATTAATCACACTAAGTAAGATGCTTTATCCTTTCGCCTATCTTACCTGGTTATTTTAGACACTAAAACCTTTTAATTCCTTTTCAACAAAATCAAGATGCTCAAACATTTCTTTTTTGGCAGTATTCGGATTACCTTTTTTTATGGCTTTGTAAATTTTATCGTGCTGCTCAAACAGTTTTTCAGCATTTCCCTCTTTGGTATATAGATATTGTCTACTGGTTCTCATATTTTGCACTAATAAATCAGAAATCATATTCATAAAGTTGACCAGCACTTTATTTTTTGTTGACTCCGCTATGGCATGATGAAATTTCGCATCACTTTCTTCACCAATGATATTTTCTTTAATGTCTATCTTCATTAATTCAATGGCTTCACTAATTTTAAAAATACTTGCACTATCTGCTCTAATCGCTGCCAGTTCAGCAGCTTGAACTTCCATCATCTTTCTCACCTCTAGTAGCTCAATGCTAGCTTCTAGATCCATCATCATGAATAGTGCCAGGGTTTCAATTAATGACTGTTGAGGAACATCTGAAATGAAGGTCCCTTCTCCTTGTCGACTCTCCAAAATACCCAGTAAATTCAAAGCACTGATCGCCTCTCGCACAGATGCTCTACTCACCTTTAGCTTATCCGATAATTCCTTTTCCGTCATAAGCTTATCTCCAGGCTTTAAGTAACCCTCTTTCATTAACTGGTTAATTTGTTCTACTATTTGTTCGTATACTCTTTTTGTTTTGATTGGTTTAAACATCCGCTGCAACTCCTTATTATATACGGCCTCTTGGATGAATTTATCACGACTTTTTTAGTGTTGCCCCCCATTCTTATGAAAGGTGAGGGGTTATCATCAGGTGGCAGAAAATAACCACCTGATGCCCCACTGTTTCAACTGACCGAGATAAGTTGATTTTCTGTATACAATACTTAGAACAGTCCAGGTACAAAGAAAGCCATTGCAATATATGCAAAAATACCAACAACAATTGCATATATGATTGCTGGGATAACATTTGTTCTAATAACTTTCCCCTCTTTACCAAATATACCAACCGTTGTACAGGCTGCAACAACATTGTGCACACAAATCATATTACCCGCAGCTCCACCAATTACTTGTAATCCCAGAATGATAATTCTTGACATTCCAATTTGTTCAGCTACACCATATTGCAAGCCAGAAAACAACACATTAGAAGTGGTATTACTACCCGACATAAAGGCCCCCAAAATTCCAACAAGTGGTGCGATCATTGGCCATACACCTTGGAATATATTAGCAAGAGCTCCTGCCATTACTACTGTCATAGCCGCTTCACCAGTTGGATTGTTCCCAGAGTTCAACATTACTTGAGTCATCCCGAGGGCAAACACTAAAGCTATAGCTGCAGGAATGACTGTTTTCAGTGATGTACTCCATGTTTCTTTAATCTTTTCGCCACTCATCTTATGCATGAAAGCAGTTAAAATTGATACTAAAATAAATGCTACCGTTCCAGGATGATATAGATATTGATATGAATAACTTAGTCCCGTTCCTAAAATTCCTGTATATGAAAGCGTAAAAGTCGGACTAGTTAGTATACCTTTCAAACCAGTAACTCTTGTTATTACTAGAATTAACGATACTAGAATATAAGGAAGCCAAGCCATAAAAGGACTGATTGTTTGTGTTTCCTCTTCTGTAGTAGCTGCCATTTCTTCTACTCCTACCCAAGAGCTATCCCACTTAGATTTATTTGCAAAGTCCCAAGTTGTTTTAGGTTGGAGGAATCCATTTTTAGTTGCCGTTATTACAATACCAATAGCTATTAGTCCACCACCTAAAGATGGTAGCTCCGGTCCAACTAAAACTGCAATTAAAATATAAGGTATGACAAAGGCTAAACCTGCAAATATAGCAAAAGGAGCTATTTCAAACGCATCTTTAAAGGATTTCTTTTCACCAAATATCTTCGTCATCATCATTACAATAATTAAAGGCATAAATACTCCCATGATTGCATGAGGAAGTGCAGACCAGATTCCTACTTCATGAAGGAATGTAGCGCTAGTATAACCAGCACCCTCTATTTCGCTTAGTATTTGTGGATTTCCTAATATAGAAGATACACCTCCTAAAATAGGCGTTCCAACCGCACCAAAACTTACAGGAGTGCTATTTCCAACCAATGCTAGCATTGCTGCTGCCAATGGAGGGAATCCTAGTCCAACCATTAATGGGCCTCCTAAAGCTGCTGGAGTACCAAAGCCTGCAGCCCCTTCTATAAAAGCGCCAAATAAGAAAGCAATTATGATTGCCTGAACTCTTCTATCAGGACTAATACCGTGAAAAGTTTTGTTTATCGTCTTTATTGCACCACTATTTTTCAAAGTATTCATTAACAAAATTGCACCAAATACAATAACTAGAATACCACCTGCATTCAATGCTCCTGCAACAGTTGCACCAGCAAGCCATTGTCCAGACATCCCCCATACTCCACCAGCAATAAGAATCGCTACTCCCCAGGCAAGAGGCATTACCTTTTTGGCTGGCCAGTTAAAGGCTACCATTAACACTACTGTTAAAACGATTGGTAACGAAGCTAATAAAGCTAAAAACATTTTTACGACCCCCTTTAATTTTTACCCTGCAAACGTTTGCCCTTATTCGTAAAATACGCCTGTTGCTTCCTTCCTCAATCCCCCCTTTCTATCTAAAATATAAAGTTATCAGGTGGTTAGACCACTTCATAAAAGTTATCAGGTGGTTAGACCACCAAAACCCTTTTAAATGATTTTGATTGTTTAATATTTATCAATTTTCAGAATTTAAATTTGAGATAAATTGAAATGTCATTTTTCCTACGAAGTCCATGTGCTTTGTTTTTCAACGTTTTGTGGATATTTATACCTCTTGATAAGATAACAGATAGGATTTTCCTTCGATGTCAAAGGGTATTTTGAATGATTAGATTGTTATAATTTTAATTATTTATGTTTTCTGAATTCTTTGCTATTTTTTACTATTGTATTTTGAACTGTTTAAATTGTCAAGTGAAAATTGTTATTTTATTCTTTTTACTTTTTTTGATATTTGGAGAAGCTTCTACATCTCTTCCTTTCATTTGTTTTCAATTTTAAAAACCCCAGATTAGTTCAACCTTTCTAGGACTTTAGCTTACTCTCGTTGAAATTAAGGAAATCTATTTGTTAGTTTTCTTCATGCTTTGGTATATGGCTACCATCACAGAATGGTTTGTTTTTCGAATTGTTACATCTGCATAGGGTATACCGCTTCCGTGCTTTGAGTTCTTGCATACTCTCTAAATCATCTATGAGTTCCACCGCTCCACTGACGACTATAGGACCGTTTTTCATTATTTTAATGTGAATATCTTTTTCAAAATCTGAGTAAAACCTTCCATCCTTAGTGTAGGTTAATGCACCGGAAGGACATTTTGATATAATTTGAATTATTTCCTCTGTAGTCCCACCATCTGCATTAATCCAAGGTCTTTCATCAACGTTGAATACAGAGGGAAGTCCCTTTATACATGATGCCACATGACAACATAGCCCTAGGTTAAAATGAATCGTAATGTTCTCTCCTTTGTAGCTTTTCCATTTATCAGGAGCACGCTCATCTGATTTTTTAGTATTTAACTTATTTTTTTCATGCTGATTATCACAATAAGGCATTGATGTAGATTCACCACATCGACATAGTGCTGTTACAGCTTTGACTTTAATTGGATTCCCTTCTCCATCAGTTACATTTTTGCCATGCACTAAATAGAACGGACTGTTATTAGTGAAAATAATTTGACTTTTTTTCGAATTCATTTAGTCATCCTCCATGCTATTTTTTAGGACGCAGTGGTAGTTTATTTATCCCCATATCCCCTTGAAATATACTGATGCTTTGAATTTACTTAACAAACATGTCATTATATTCCGCAATTATTGTTAGAATATTTAGACATCGGGTAAATATTATTAAGTACATATATCAACCTCAAGTCACAAAATTAAATAGGGGGGAAAAGGATGCCAGTAAAAAAACTCATTTTATTAATTATAACCGCTCTGTTACTGGGAAGTATGGTGACTTATGCTTCTCCTGATAAGCCTTCTACAGCAATTATCTTTGGAGACGATATCGATTACCCTCCCTTTAGTTTTTTAGATGAATCAGGATATCCCACGGGCTTCAATGTAGAACTAGGAAAAGCTGTGGCAGAGGTTATGGGTCTTGACGTGGAATTTCAATTAGGTAATTGGCATGAAATTATGCAACAGCTGGAAAACAACGAAATAGATGCAATCTCCGGTATGTTCCATTCCGTCGATAGGGAAGCTGAATATGCCTTCACCGCTAGACATGCCGTAGCCAGTGGAGATATTTTTACTAGAGATGATTTTTCCGTCACTTCACTGGAGGATTTAGCTGGTACAAGGGTCGTTGTACAGACCAATGATATTGTTCATGAATCTTTAGTACAGGAAGATCTTAATATTGAATTCATTGAGGTATCAACTGTAGCAGAAGCACTACGTCATGTTTCCTCAGGAGAATACGATTATGCAGCAGTATTAAAACTGCCAGCTCATTATATCATCCAACATAATAAACTCACCAATTTAAAATCCAATGGATTATCCCTAGCCCCACAAAATTATTCTATGGCTGTCCACAAAAGTAATGGCCAACTACTCTCTGATTTAAATGAAGGACTGGTTATTTTAAAGAATACTGGTCAATATCAAGAAATTTATGACCAATGGTTGGGTGTTTATGAAGAGAGAGATTTTCTAGAAGCCCTCCGACGACACTATTGGCTTTTCGCTTCACTACTCACTCTCTTATTCATATTGCTATTTTGGACCTTTACGCTAAAAAAAATCGTCGCTTCCAGAACCAAGGAATTGCTAACGACCAATACCAAGCTTAATGAAAGTAAAAAAGAAATCACCTCCACTAACCAGGAGCTTGAGGCACTCCTTGAAGAATTAACAGCTACAGAGGAAGATCTCCGAGAAAATTATGATCATCTCAAAGAAAGCGAAGAAAAATACCGAACACTGGTAACTCAAATGCACCAGGGCTTAGCCTTACACCAAATCATCACAAATGAACTTGGAGAGCCCGTAGATTATACTTTTATTGATGTCAATGATAGCTTCGAAAGATTAACAGGACTCAAAAGAGATGATATTCTTGGCAAAACAGTACTTGAAGTTCTACCTGATACGGAAACATACTGGATAGAAAGATATGGACAGGTAGCGCTGACAGGAGAACCTATACATTATGAAAATTATTCTAAGGAAATTGACAGATACTTTGAAGTGGTTGCCTATCAGCCAAACTACAATCAATTTGCCGTGGTTTTGACAGATGTCTCCGAAAGAAAGAAAATGGCAGATGAACTGGTATACTTAAGTTACCACGATCAGTTAACAGGACTTTACAACAGAAGATTCTTTGAAGAAGAACTAAAACGTTTGGATGTGCCACGAAATCTCCCCCTAAGTATTATGATGGCAGATGTCAATGGTCTCAAGCTTACCAACGATGCCTTCGGTCATGTGGTGGGAGATAAACTTTTACAAAAAGTAGCAACCGTATTGAAGAATACATGCCGTGCTGATGATATCGTTGCAAGACTAGGTGGAGATGAATTTGTCATTTTACTCCCCAAAACAGATAGCCAGGAAGCAGAAAACCTCGCCAATCGCATTATAGCTCTTATCGCCATGGAAAAGGTTCAATCTATTGATTTGTCCGTCTCCTTTGGCTGGGAAACCAAGTATCGAGATGATGAGGAAATGCAGGAAATATTCAGACTAGCAGAGGATTATATGTATAAGAAAAAGCTCTATGAAGGTCCAAGCAACAGAAATAAAACAATTGGAATTATTATTAACACACTTCATGAAAAGAACAACAGAGAGGAACAGCATTCTCATCGGGTTTCCGAATTATGTAGTGAGCTAGGCAAGGCTCTTAGACTATCCGAGTCCAAAATACAGGAATTAAAAATATTAGGCCTATTACACGATATTGGAAAAATTGCAATTAATGAAAGTATATTAAACAAGCCTGGTAAGCTTACGGATGATGAATGGAAGGAGATACAGCGTCATCCTGAAATAGGATATCGTATCCTGAGTTCCGTCAATGATATGTCAGAAATGGCAGAGTTTGTGTTAGCACATCATGAAAGATGGGATGGTAATGGGTATCCCAAAGGATTACGAGAAAACGAAATACCGCTTCAAGCAAGAATCATCACGGTAGTTGATGCATATGACGCCATGACAAGTGTCCGAAGCTATAAAAAACCACTCTCTAGAGATGAAGCGCTACAGGAGCTACATAAACATTCAGGTACCCAGTTCGACCCTGATTTAGTAATAGTCTTTAGTAAAATGCTACTTGACCAAAAAACAGATTTGTAATATTGAAGATAGATTTTCTCTCAATTCCTTAATCAACACACAAACTAAAATCCACCTCTTTAAAAGAGGTGGATTTTATCAGCAATCTCATCAAATTTTGTATAGATATACTTCTTATTTTTCAGATACTATGTTAAATTTCCTTCTAAATTTTAAATTTGTTCACTTGTTCTAACATACTTCCAATCAATACACCCATATTTTTTGCTGATGAAGCCACCTCTTCTGAAGAGGCTGACATTTCTTCACTTGAAGCTGCTATTTCTTGTGAAGAAGCAGCTACTTCTTCCGCAACTGCAGAAGCCTCTTCTACTCTAGCTAAAATTGTAGATTTTTCATTATTGATCTCCATAGTTGCTATATTAGCTGACCGGATCTTAACTCCAATACTATGAATCGCTTCTACAATATTTTTGTATGAATTTATAACGCCATCAATGACATTCACTTGAGTACTTAATTCCTGATTCAATCCATCAGTTGTCTCTATGATTAAATCTGCATCTTCAGTGATATTATTAATCAACAGGTTGATATTTTGTGATGAGAGTTGTGATTGTTCCGCTAATTTTCTTATCTCTTGTGCAACTACAGCAAATCCTTTTCCAGCTTCACCAGCTCTAGCAGCTTCAATTGCAGCGTTTAAAGCTAGTAAATTTGTTTGTTCTGCTATGTTGTTTATAAGGCTTGTAATTTCTGTAACTTTATTTACATTTTGGTTCAAGCCATTGATTTTATCTGTAAAATCTTTAAATGTACTTTCCATTACATTGATTGATTCTATAAGCAATTGCATATCTTCATTACTCTTATTAGACATATCATTAACATCCTTAGCATTTAGGTCTATATCTTCTATATCCGTAACGATACCTTCTAATTTTTCACCAAAGGTCTGTAAAGCTTCATTGATGTTTGCAAGTCCTTCTGCTTGAGAACTAACACCTTGTGTAGTCTCTTGGATAGCAGTGGCTACACTTTCCGAAGTTGAAGACATTTGTTGAGCAATAACATCTAAACTTTCCGAGTCCTTGTTAATGAGTATAGAAGTATCCTTAATGGCCTTAATCATAGCACTGACAGCCTTTTTCATAGTAGACATAGAGCGGTATGTATCAGCGATTTCGTCTTTTCCACTTCTAGTTTGAATGGATTGATCACTACTAAAATCACCATTGGAAATTACATTTAAATCGGCAGCAATCCCTTTTATTTGTCTTGCAAAGCGACTTGTAATAAAATAAATTAGCAGGAGTCCAAATATTAAAAATAATATAGAGGCCATAAGAATGTTACTTTTCAAGGAATCTAAAGAAGATAAAATTTCCTCCGTAGGAACAGTAACTGCCAGGGACCAATTTGTATTTCCTACAGGTGCAAATGCAGCGAACTTTTCTATACCATCATAGTTATATTCATCAAAACCAGTTTCACCAGTGGTCATTCTATTTACAATTTCAGCCAAACTCGTTAGGGATGGATCTGTTTCTGCCATCTCTATGGTGTTATCAGCCGATCTAACAGCTTCTTCTGCATAATGAGCTACTGTTGTTCCCACCTGATTTACCATAAAAGCCGTGCCAGTATCCCCTAACACAATATCATTTGTTATGGCACTGAGTTCGTCACCATGTCTCGCTCCAATTAAAACCCCAATTATATTGCCTCCCTCTTCTTGAATGGGAACAGCATAATTAACAATCAGCGTAGTATTATCTTCTCTACTTATTATAGGATCTGTCACTACTGACTTTCCTCCCAGTGCTTGTTGATAATAGTCTCTTTCCTTCAGATTAATGGTGATGCCTGCCATCGTAAGTGTTTCTCCTTCTGTATCTCCTATACCTAAGGATAGATATCCTCCTCTTTTAGCTTCTTTTTCCAAGTAAAACATCTTTTCCTCAGGTAAAATATTAGGATCTGCTATTTCAGCTGTATTAGCTATGGTAAGTAATTCACTAAATCGTGTATTAATACGTTCCTCTACTACCCTAGCTGACTCTGTTGCAGTTTTTGTTGATAGTTCTTCCGCTACTGTGTATACAGCATTTGTAGAAGTGAAGTAAGCAACCCATCCTAATCCTATACAGACAAGAATTAATAATCCGCCTAGCATTATCCCTAACTTTGTCTTTATGCTTGTCATATTGATCTCCCCCCTAGTTAAACTATTAACAATATTGTATTATACATAGCAGTTTTTAGCAATCTTTATTGTCGTATTATGTAATATAATATCTTAATTCCCCTCATTTTCCATACTTATAAAAGTAGTTACTCCTAACTTAAGTGACTTCCCACCAGGAACTCTCTCGAAGAGCAGACCCAAGGGGATAGGACTATTGTTCCTACATCTGGGTCTCTACAGCTTTACTCACCTTACGAAGTCTTCCTTTAATAGGTTTATTTTGCAACTCCTCAAGAACCAATTCACCTTTATCATTCAATATTTCTACAAAGGTAGAGACATCAACTACATTGATGATTCCGATATCATCTGCAGTTACACCTTCTATGCTACACAGTGTACCCACAATGTCTACTGGTCTCATCTTTGTTTTCTTACCTGCGTTGATATGTAATTTCAAAATTTCTTTGCTTAGTGGTGCACCTTTTGTTTCTTTGACTTCGGGTTTGGTATTTATTTTTTCTACAAATTCCTCTTTTGAATCATTCACCGTTTCGATCTCCGGTCTTTGCATTAAAGGAATCTCTTTACCGATATATCGATGTATATCCTTTAAAAACTTATCTTCGTATTGTGTCACAAAGGTAATGGCTCTACCTTCCCTGCTGATACGTCCAGTTCTACCAATTCGATGCACATAGCTTTCTTTGTCTTGTGGTATATCATAATTAATGACAAGGGAAATATTATCTATGTCTATCCCCCTAGCTGCAACATCCGTTGCTACCAAATATCTGAAATAACCTTGTTTAAACTCATTCATAACTCTAACTCTATCACGTTGCTCCATTCCACCATGAATCTTTTCACAAGTATAGTTTAGCCTGATTAGCTCATCATTAACTTCATCTACTCTTTGCTTTGTATTACAAAATATGATACAGCTATCAGGGTTTTCTACTATGGTTATATCGCTTAAGAGCTTCATTTTATCTCTATACTCTACAGTATATCTTTCTTGGGAAATCCTATCTACCGCTGAACTTTCTTCTTCTATTTCAGCATGTATCGGATCTTTCATATACCGATTAGATAAGGTCTCTATGGCACTGGGCATCGTAGCTGACAATAACATTGTGACACGTTTTTTCGACAAATCCTTTATGATTGTCTCTATTTGATCTACAAATCCCATATTAAACATTTCATCAGCTTCATCTATCACAAGATACTTTATTTGTGATGTATCAAATGTCCCTTTTTCCATATGATCTATAATACGTCCAGGGGTACCCACCACCACATGTGTCTTTTGTTTCAATTCCTTTTCTTGATGATAAAAAGGAGCCTTCCCATAAACCGCAGCCACTTTAAGCCTTTTGAACCTACCTATATTAAACATGTCTTCTTTAACTTGAATAGCCAACTCTCTTGTGGGTACAAGCACCAATGCCTGGGGCTTGTTTTCATCCCAATCCACCAATTGGCAAATAGGAATGGCAAATGCTGCAGTCTTTCCGCTTCCAGTTTGGGACTTAACTATGATATCCTTATGCTCTAGTATTGCTGGTATCACTTGTTGTTGTACTTTCGTAGGACTTTCAAAATTCAACATACTAATGGACTTTAATAACTCATCACTTAATTGATAATCGCTAAAATTTGACTTTATCATTTAATCAACTCTCTCTTTTAATATTTCTACTGTCATTATTATTAGGAATATTTATTTTTTTATGTTACTGCACTGAATTTCATGCTTTTTTTAATAAATTATTGAGTACCCAAAACCATAAGTCAGGGGAATATACAACCAACTTAACCTTCTTATCGTCTATTTATTACGATAAAATTCTTTAACATACTCTTCTCCTGATTGAAAGTCACTTCTATTCATGATAAATGCTTTTCCTATTTTAATCAGCATTCTTTCGGCTCTTATTCTATCTTCTATCTTGTTGATATCTGTGATGTCCTGAACTTTTGCATCTCCAACTACCCTTCTAATCATCTCAAGGCCTGCGAACCCAGCGGTGTCTGATAATATACCCTCTAGATACCACTCCATAAAACCTACTTCTTTTGCCATAACATCTGTTACGATCTCTTTATAAAGTTCAATGAATTTTTCCTTAAATAACAGGACAATTTCATCTATGGTACTTTCAATCCATTGAATAAATTCATTTGCGCCTTGACTTTTATCAGTTACATAGGCATTGACCCAAGCAAAAAACAAATTTCCAATTACATTTCCTAGATCATAACCAATTGGCCCATAAAAAGCAAACTCAGGATCTAATACCTTTGTTGACTGTTTTGTTACAAAGATGGAACCGGAATGAAGGTCTCCATGGATTAACCCTTGTGGATGATTCATAAATTGATGCTTTAATATACCCGCTTCTAGAATGAGTTTTTTATCTTGGTAAAGATTTTTTTCCATAAAGAGCAAGTTTTCTTCCAAAACAATGTTTCTACCTTTATAATTGATAAAAGGCTCTGTAAAGACAAGATCCTCTGAAATTTTACATAAATCTTTGTTTACATATCTTTTTACATTGTCTTTTTTCATTCCAGAGTCCATGACTAAATCCGTTGTTGGTAGAAGTGTATTCACAATAAACGTACTGATATGATCTGCTAGTCTAAGAAAAACCTTTCTTTCTAACAAAGCTTTTCTAAGGTTCTCATGATCACCTATATCCTCCATGACAAGGCAACACATAATGGGATCATATTGGTATACTTTAGGTACAAGGCCAGGAGCTAATTTCTCTTGCATCATTAAGACTTCCCCTTCGATTCGATTACGATCAACATCTAAGGGACGGCCTGATGACCTAAGTAGTGTATCAGCCTGCTTAACCACGACAGATGTTTTAGCGTTCACATCCCAAACACGAAAGACATAATTGATATTACCGTCCCCTATTTCTTCGGCTCTTAGTTTAGCCCCTTTTTCAAAAAAATCTAGCTTTTCCTTGACGTAAAGAATGACATCTTCTTCATCCATTTTAAAATGGGAGCTAAATTTAGACAATTGATCATCCCCTTATACGCACTCTTTATTTTAATAATAGTCCTCAACATCAGTTTCAAAATATCGATTTAAATCATAGGGACTAAAGATGCCCTTATCTGTCACGACACCACCCACTAAGTGGGGCGGTGTGATATCAAAGGATGGATAATATCCCTTCACACCCTCCATGGTGTTTTTAATTCCCCGAAATTCAAGGACTTGACTAGGATCTCTTTCCTCGATTTCAACCTGTGAAATATTATGTTTATCCTGATCTGGTATGCCCGTGACAAAATAGGGCACTTCAAAATGTTTGGCTACAATGGCTATTTGCAATGTTCCGATTTTGTTCACAACATGTCCATCTAAACAGATGGCGTCTGCGGCAGATGTAAAAACATCTATCCCCTTATTCTTCATCACAAATGCTGGCATATTGTCTGTTATGACGGTCACATCAAAACCTTGATCATAGGCTACACTGGCAGTGAGCCTAGCCCCTTGAAGGTATGGTCTTGTTTCTGGACAAAATAACTTTATGTTTTTATTCTGTTTTTTGGCTTGCTTTAACATCATACCAACGATTGTTTCACCAAAGCATTGGGTCATGATATTACCATTTCGTGGGAATAAATCCACTAGATACTTGGCTACGATCCCAATTCTAGCGTACCGATTGTTGATAGAATGAAGTGTATGCCGAAAGATTGCTTCATCAACTTTATCCCCGCTTTCCATTGCTTTGTGAGCGGCCTTTAAACATCCCTTTACAACCAAAGTCATTCTATTAGCTGTGGTAGGTCTAGCATTTGCCAATTTATATGCCGCATCCTCCAAGTAGTTCACCTGTTCTCCATAGGAACATTCACGACATTCATAAGCGGCTAAAGCCATGCCCATTCCTGCAGCCGTATAGGGGCCAGCACTTTGGGTTACCATATCGGCAATTGCCTTTGCTACTGCTTCATGGGTGTGACAAGTTACAAAGTTCACTTCAGTGGGATATATCCTTCTGTCTAGTATGCTTACTTTACCATTTTCATACCAAGCCACATTTTCATAACGTAGCATAAATGCTAAATCTTGATCAACTCGTTCCATACATTACCTGCCTTTCTGATAGGCTCATCCTTCTATTTTTTCTCCTTTACTTGTCCATAACTTTGAAACAATCCTAACATCTTATCCATCTCTTCATCTGCTAGAATCTTTGGTTGTCCTAGTGCTCTTGTTCGACAATAAATTTCAGCACAAAATTCAATTTCCTCTGCTTTATTGAAGGCATTAGGCAAGTCATTTGCACCGGTCAATAAACCATGATTCGCCAATAAAACAGCTTGTCGATCTTCCATAGCCTCATATGCATTTTCAGCCAGCTCTTTGGTGCCGAATGTTGCATATTTTGCACATCTGACATTTTTCCCACCTGAAATAGCCACTAAATAGTGTACAGCCGGTAGTTCCCAGTTCATACAGGCTAATGTAGTGGCGTATGTGGAATGGACATGTATGACTGCATTGATATCCGTCCTTCTCTCATAGAAAACCTTATGCATTGAGTACTCGCTAGATGGCTTCTGATTTCCATCCACTACCTTGCCATCCATATCCATTACTACAATATCTTCGGGATTTAATTTAAAATAATCAATCCCACTGGGTGTAATGGCCATAAATTGTTCTTCTCTAAAATAAACACTGATGTTTCCACCGGTTCCTTTTGTCAAATTACTTTGAATCAACTTTTTTCCATAGGCTACAATTTGTTCTCTTTCTTTTTCAAATATCAATGGAATTCTCCTTTCTAACGCTTCATTGAATCATCCTTGCAATATTTGCTGATAAACTACTGAGACACACCTTATTTGTATACATGTTCTACTAACGCACTTTCTTCTCCTAGTACTCCTAGCTCCAAGACACACTTTTAATCTGGGCCTTTTTTTCATTTTCTACTCATACATCATAGTCTATCTTACTTAGTCTATCTTATTTTCTATGTTTTGTGTTCAACTCATCTGAATATTATGCTATAATAAATTAAGTTCGATGTTTTTTTACATTTATCGACATTTTACCAAAAAAAATCTAGGAGGGCTCTTAATGAACAATGAAAAAGCATCAGTCAATCTAAACGATATTAAATTACAAGATGTTATCGACATTGGATTTTTGCAAAAGTTTCAGGATAATTTTGCCACTGCCATAGGTTTAGCAAGCGTTACTGTTGATACAGAAGGAACCCCTGTAACAAAGCCTAGTAGATATACTCGTTTTTGCAACTTTGTACATTCTACGGAAACAGGAGATAATCGATGTGCAGAATCTCATCGCAAGGGTGGTGAGGAAGCTGTACGATTAGGCAAACCCGTCACTTATGAATGTCATGCTGGATTAATTGATTTCGCAGCCCCTATTATGCTTGAAGGAAAGTTGATCGGAACAATTTTAGGAGGACAAGTATTAGAAAATTTTCAACAAGAAGAAAAATATAAACAAATTGCTTCTGAAATCGGTGTAGAAGAGATGAGTTTTGTAGCTGCTGCTAAAGAAATAAGAGAGATGTCAAATACAGAAATTCTTGCTGCAGCAGAAGTATTGTATGTTGTCGCTAACAACATGGCAAAAACCTGGTATCATGAGCATAAGCTGAAAAATGCAACAAATATATTGAACGAAAGTTTAAGTCAAATTGCCGCTACCATGGAACAGCTGGCAGCCTCTGCACAAGAAGTAAGTAGTTCTCAGAATAATTTAAATAAAGAAATTGAAAATGTTAATATCATGTCTCAACAAATTACCGAAGTTCTTGAGTTTATTAGAGAAATCGCAGATGAAACTCGGATGCTTGGCCTAAATGCAGCTATTGAAGCAGCAAGAGCAGGAACTGCTGGTCTTGGATTTGGAGTCGTTGCGGAAGAAATACGAAAATTATCTACTGAGTCAAAACAAACCGTTAGTAAAATAAAATCTTTTATTGATAATATCCAAACTTCTGTTACAAATACAGTAAGGATTGGAAGTGACACACTCTCAGTAACAGAGGACCAAGCTGCCGCTATACAGGAAGTCACTGCAAGTATAGAAGAAATAACTGCTTTAGCAGAAAGCTTAAATGAACTTGCCCATAATAATTAATCTATATTTTATAGTTCAAGCAATTGAATAATTAAAAGATCGGGGGTACTTATATGTCAAGTGTTCAATTTATTATATTTGAATTAGAACAACAACAATATGGCATTGAAATCGATTTTGTAAACGGCATAAATAAATTAAATGATTTGAAAATTTCCCACATTCCCAATTCCCCTACTTTCATTGAGGGCATTATTAACCTAAGAGGTAAAATCATTCCCCTATACAATTTGAGAAAACGTTTTCAATTTCAAAATAATACGATTCGAAAAAATGATGAAATACTTATTGCTATTGTAAATGATATTATGATCGGGCTCATCGTAGATGAAGTCGTCGACATTGTTAGAATTGAGGATACCGATATTGAGTCTACAGTTACACTATTTTCTTCTAATATTACCAACGAGTTTATCTCAAGTATCGCTAAAAAAGATGATCAAATGATTATTATTTTAAACGCAGAAAAAATCTTAACTGTAAAAGAACGAGATATCATTACTCCATTGATTGAAAAGTAAGAAACTAAAATAAACAATAGTTAAGCTCAACATATGTTTCCATCATTAGAAATTATGGTAAATTGGCCACACGAGTATACCATTTGAAATACATCCGCACTTCGTGAGGATGTATCTTTTTTGTCATCTATGTCATTCTCGTATAGAGACCTGCCACAATAAGGATAATCTATAGCTCACGGCCTCTCCTATCAAAAATGAATGGCACGTTTTGTTTAGTAAAAAAACAACATTTGAATCTGAGTAATACATATGGCCAATAGTACTGCCCCAATCAAGTCTACAGTAGGATGTATTAAAGGAGTTGTCAATATCATCATACCGACACTTATGATTAGTAAGCAAATACTTAATCCTATCATTACTCCTAGTTTCATAGAAAAAATCTTATCCTTATGGCTATAGGGATATATTATAAACCAAGTATCTTCTTTTAAACTTTTCCAGATTGATAATAAAAGATCTCCAATAAGATAGGCCATAAACACAATACCAATAGCATTCATGCTCCTTATGTCAGAAGGATCTCCTCCTCCAAAACCTCTATTAAACAAATAAATACTCGCAAAAGTACCTCCTATTATCTGAAGGAGAAACAATAGATTTCCCTTTCCCCTTAGAATGATCTTAAAATATAAAAGCAGTAATGCGCCTTTAGGAGTAAAGGGAATAAATTTCCTGCCACTAAAAATCCTGGTGGTTCTTTTCCTAAAAACTTTTTTGTTCTTGGATCCTTCTCCTAACAGAACAGTTAGACCCTTTACTCGTTTATTTACTTCTTCTTCTATGATCCTCTCCCAATCAATATATACTTTGTTTTTTATTAGAAAAGAAAGACTCGTCATAACTCCTAAAATGATAAGTCCAATACTTATTTGCATCGAACTTAGGGTTTTTAGATTATAGTAAAAAACAATGTAGCCTATGGCAAGACTACAAAAACCATAAAAAAGGTTTCTTATTATTCTTCTTTTCCATCTACCCCTTTGATTTTCTATAATAAACTTAGAATTTATTATAATTAGCTTAATAAAAATACCACCGAGCCATAGGGCAAGATACTTCATTATCTCTACTTGATAGTGAAGTCTATAGTAGAAATATAAAATGATCCAAAAAACACTCCACGTCCCAATATGAATAACCGCACTTAGTCTATGGGAATAACTAATGAACTGTCTTCCATTGATGCTCAAAGGTATTAAAAATACCTGATCTGCTGTTTTTAAGTATCCCTTAAGCTCTCCTCCCAATAACATCATCAGGACAAATGAATTTACAACCATTTTTCCTAAGGGATTTATTTCTCGAACAATGACTTCGTGAAATATTGGGTAAAATCCGTATCCAATGAATCCAAATATAAGCACAGCGTAAATAGCAATAACCCAGTCAATCTGAAAACTAATAAAACGAAAATGTAACTTATGCAAATACCCTATTCTTTTTTTCCAAATGGTAAATATAGGATTCATTCTTCCTCCACCAGCTTATCATAGATATCATTTAAACTACCATCCTCTAGATTTGATTCTTTCCTCAAATCCCTTAATGTTCCAGTAGTCACCACTTTTCCTTGATTGAAAAATATAAATCGATCACATATTTTTTCTGCCGCATCCAATACATGGGTACACATTAAAATTCCTGCCCCTGCTTCTTTTTTCTGTAACAGAAATGTTGTGAAGGAGCGAGTCGCCTTGGGATCCAGTCCCACAAAAGGCTCATCTACAATATAAATAGAAGGGTCATAAAGAAAAGCACACATAATCATTACCTTCTGTCTCATTCCCTTAGAAAAGGAATTGGGAAAATGATGTAGCTTGTCCTCTAAATGAAAAAGCTTTAATAAATAATTTTTTCTATTTTCAAAAATTTTCTTATCCATTCCATGAGACATAGCAGTAAATTCTAAATGCTCTAATAACGTCAGTTCGTCATACAACAGAGGATTTTCTGGGATATAAGCCATCTCCCCTTTGACTTGTTGTGGAGATAATTTAATATTTACGGCTCCAATAGTAATTTCACCATGTGTTAAGGGGATTATTCCCAAAATACTTTTGATGATTGTTGTTTTTCCTGCACCGTTTGGTCCAATTAATCCCACAATTTCTCCTGGTTCCACCTTAAAGGAAACCTCATGAAGAATAATATGCTTATCATACCCTGCGGATATAGCCTTCACTTCTAGTGTATTCATTACTTCCCCCCCTATTATTTTCTGGTCCACTTACCATGTTACCATAGGACAACCCATAAGGGTATAAGTTCATCAATTGATAAACTCTCATATCTTCCAATCATAGGCCGTAGGTCCCTATGACATCTATTCATATTACTTTTTAGTATCCTATAAATACAATACCACAATAAACCCCTATTAATACCAATATAGTTAAATTGAAAGTATAGTGGCAAATATAAATCAAACCATCGACTCCGCAACATGCACCGCAAACCACAAAACCCTACTTCACAAGAAGTAGGGTTGGTATTTAAGCATTACTTACATTTTTCAATTATCAAATCAATTGTTTCTTTTATGTTATCATCCGTTGAGTCTGCTGGGGATGCACCCTGTAGATCCGCCATGGATATGGCTGGATTATATGGAATATGGGACAAGATCTCTATATCCTTTAGGTGCGTTTTGATGAGTTTTAATTCTTCCTGGTTTCGCACTTTATTTGCTATGGCGTAAACTTTGTTTACACCAATATCTGTTGCCATTTTCTGTACATTTACCGCCGTCTCTAAGCTTCTTTGTCCAGGCTCTACCACTACGATAAAGACATCTATTCCTTCAGCTGTGCCCCTGGAAAGATGTTCTAAACCTGCTTCCATATCAATAATAACAGTTTCCTCTCTTTTTAGTACGATGTGATTTAGAAGCCTTTTTAAAAACTTGTTGTCTGCACAATAACAGCCGGATCCACCGGTTTTAACTGTTCCTACAGCAAGGAAGTCTACGCCTTTATGGTGAATAGAAAAACGCTCTGGTATATCTCCTACAAAGGGATTTAATGTATAGAGCCCCTTCCCTTGATTATCTCCAGTTCCCATTTTTTCCTCCACCAGTTCGTTCATTTCTGAGATGGGTTTTATGGGATGGTTTTTTATATCGATTCCTAGGGCTGCGGCAAAGTTGGCATCTGCATCTGCATCTATTGCTAATACTTTATATCCTTTTTCAGCTAATCGTCTTGCCATGAGTGCTGAAATAGTAGTTTTTCCTACTCCGCCTTTTCCAGTGACTGCGATTTTCATATGAAATTCCTCCTTATTTACACCTTGATATTTTTCGTTTACACTTACTGCATAGTTTCATTAATTTTAAATCAGCTTCAGATATTCCCTCTATCTTCTTTCGAATATAGGTTAATTTTATTACTTGAATTGGTTCTTTGCATTCTAGACATTGATTGATTTCATCATATTTTTTAGATTCAAAAGTCATTACTTCTCCTCCTCTAAGGTAGAAGTAACGTTCAATGCAGCCCTTTTTTCCTCTATTACATGGATTATCTTTGAAGCTGCTTCCAATGGGTCCTTCTCTACAATAAAGTATCCATCCACTATGTCTTTTAATCCCGAAGTCAATACCTCTGCCACAAGGGGGCTACCTCCAACAGGAGGCATTAGTCCGATATGCACAGGCATTCCCAATCCAGCGGCCCATGTTCCTATGGCAATTGCTTTTTCACTCATTACCTCTGGAGCCGATGCCACCACTGGTAATTGGTACAAATCTATATTGAGTTCATTAGCTAAGTTAACAGCTAAATCCACGGCTCTGCTGTTGTCAACACATGAGCCCATGTGGAAAATTGGTGGCAATGGAGCATCCAAACCAGCTTCTTTCCCAAGCATGGTTAGTACAGCTTTCAGACTTTCTCCTGCATATTTATTGGTTGCCTCGGAGTTCATTAATGAGTTTTTGGCGAAGGCTCCAGCTCCGCAGCCGGTGGCCAAGATTAAAATATTGTTTTCTAGTAATTTCTTTGCCATATGAACAAAGTTATAGTCCTGGGTTATTTTTACATTATTACATCCAGCAAATAGTACAACGCCTCTTATGTTTCCATTGACGATATTATCTATCAATGGCCGCAAGGGTTTTTCACTGTCAATTTTACTTAGAAGGTTAGTAATGGATTCCGTACTGAATCCAGCAATGATCTGACTTTTCTCTTCAGGGATTAGTATCTTATTTGGATCACGTCTTTTATATGCCTCTATTGACTGTTTGACTATCTTTCTTGCATTTTCCACAGCATTTTCATCATGGAGTTCAAAATGATCTGCGCCGGGGATCTTTGCCTCGGGCATAGTTGTGAAAAGCTTTGTATGGTAACAAGACGCAATTTTTGCAAGAGATGGCATGATACACTGTACGTCTACCACCATGGCTTCTAAAGCACCGGTTAAAATCGTAAGCTCTTGGGAAAGGTAGTTCGATGCCATGGGAATACCTCTTCTTAATAGAACCTCATTTCCAGTACAGCACACACCGACAATATTAATCCCTGCCGTAGCTCCAGCCGCCCTAGCTTCCTGTTGCATTTCGTCGACCACATCTACTATGATTTCGCTTAGTAAAGGGTTGTGGCCATGTACGGCAATGTTTACAGCATCTTTTTTAATTACGCCTAAATTAGCTTCACTTATGACCGGCTCCGGCGTGCCGAAGAGAACATCTGAAAGGTTTGTCGAGATCTGCATACCCGTGTAATCACCTATGGCACATCTCATACCTGCTAGCAATAGATTTATCGGATCAGCGTCTGTCCCCAAATGAGTTCTAGACATAATGTCCGCAACTGATGATTCTATATTATTTAAGGCCACACCCAAACCTTCAAGTTTTTCTAGCCTAGGTGGGGTAATGCTATTACTTAACCAAGTACAGGGCTCTTCTTCTATACGAGAATAATCTTTTAAACTTTCATAGGCTACCTGTTCTGCTATTTGGTATATATCTTTTCCTTCAATACTGATATTCATTTTTTTAGCGATGGCCCTTAATTTTTCACTATCTTTAATGGCGTAACTCTTAGATGTTTTTTTACCCACTTGCATAAGGGTCTTTGCTATTTCTTTACCATGGGAAGAGTGGGCTGCAGTCCCTGCTGCAATCATTCTTACTAGGTTCCTAGCAACTATTGTATCTGCATTAGCACCACAGATTCCTTCCTGTGGACCATTTCCAAATGGGTCAATACGACAGGGTCCTTTCATACAGATCCTACAGCATATTCCTTTTTCTCCAAAGCCACATAAAGGAAGCATCTTTTCGTAGCGGTGCCATACAAGATCTATATTTTCATCCTCAGCTTTGTTAATTAAACATTGATTTGAAAGATTATGACAATTTCCCATATTTTTCATCCTCTCTTTTGCTTGTTTTCTAGGGTTTGTCCCATTTATTTTTATAAAAGACTTATTGCTTTGGTAGGACATGCTGTATAGCACAAGGGGTCTTCATCCTTTGATTGTCTATCCATACACATATCACATTTATTAGCAATCTTTTTTATTTTTTGATCTTTCGTATAAAAAGCCATGGTAATCACTCCATAGGGACAACCTTGTTCACAGATTCCACAACCTGTGCATTTGTCATCATTTATTACGACTACTTTTTTTTCCTGGGTTATGGCTTTAGTGGGACAGAGTTGTAAACAAAAAGCTTCTTGGCAATGTCTACAATGGGCGGGGATTTTCATATCTTGACTTTGAGTGACTATAATATTAGGTACGACAGTTCTGTTTATCCTTGCTTCATCAACAGCATATATAGATGCTTTTCTCGATGTACAGGCTAATTCACATCCTTTGCATCCCAAGCAATAAGCCGAATCCGCCGTAATAAACTTCATTTCTTTTTCATTGATAAGAATCACTCCTTTTTTATAAGACTTTTTAATATTAATTTTCTTTTAATATTGATTTGCCTTTATATAGAAGCAAGTTTTGTGCCAAAAATAAAAACCCCTGTAATAGAGCTTATTAGAGGGGTTTTAGATGTGAAATAAAAAACAACTGTCAAAAGTATTTTACAGTTGTAAAATATTTTTGACAGTTATACAATTGGTTTTACACTAAAAAAACTTAGCTACTGATTCCGAAGCGCTTTATTTTATTGTATAAGGTTTGTCGGGTAATACCTAGTCCTTTTGCTGTTTGGGTTTTATTGAAATCATATTTTTCTAAGGCATCTATGATATTTTGTTTTTCAGATTGATTCATTTGTCCTTCTAAAGCTTGAATAGGTTGAATTTTTGTAGTAATTTCTATTTCCCTTGCAATATCGCTTCTTTCAATCATTTTTTGTTCACTATTAATGGCAAGTCTCTTTACTAGGTTTTCAAGCTCTCGTATGTTTCCTGGCCAATTGTAGTGAATTAGTTCTTTCATCCCTTCTTCACCAATCTCCTTTAGTTCAATCCCCACTTCTCTGCAGAAATCTAATAATATTTTATTGGTTAAGCTAGGGATTTCCTCCAGTCGTTCTCTTAATGGAGGAAGATTAATATTGATTACATTTAACCTATAATATAAATCTTTCCGGAATTGTCCCTTGCTTATCATTGTCTCTAATTCTTGATTGGTGGCAGCGATGATTCGAACATCCACTTTTTTGGTCGTAATGCCACCGATACGCTCAAATTCTTTCTCTTGCAAAAATCGTAAAAGCTTCGACTGGGTTTCCACTGGAATTTCACCAATCTCATCCAAGAATACGGTTCCTCCATGGGCCATTTCAAGTTTTCCAGCTTTACCATTTTTATTGGCACCAGTATAGGCTCCAGCTTCATAACCAAACAGTTCTGCTTCAAAGAAATTTTCAGGGATCGTTGTGCAATCTATGCTAACAAAAGGATTGTTCTTACGATGGCTTTCATTATGAATAGCCTTGGCAAACAAAGTTTTTCCTGTCCCACTTTCTCCCCTTAACAAGGTAGTTGCATCGGTTTTAGATACCTTTTTCATATATCGGATAACTTCTCTCATACAGTCTGAATCCACAGATAAGTCAGCGATGTTTTCAATATCATTATTTTTTTCCTTGACTTTATTTTTATAGTACTTCATTTCTCTTTCTAAAAAAGTCATTTTGTCCAACATTAGCTTAACAAATTCTGATTTAGTCGGAATGAGCTGTCTAAGGATTCCATTTCCTTCAGCTACGGGACTTTCAAAAATGATATATTCATCGTCTTCAATATCTTCTTGCCAGATTGCCGCATTTCCCGTTATCAATACTTCTTTATATTTCGTAGTCCAACCTAAAGATTTTATATTTTGATTTTCCACCTTTTTCGAGTCAATGTTTAAGAAGTCATTGTATTGTTTATTAATTTTAATAATGATTCCATTAGGGTCAATCAGTGCTAGACAATTAGGCATACTATCAAGGATTGTTTTGTTGAAGTTATTGATTTCTACTGCTTTTTTTAGTGCCTTGTGTAGGCGCTGATTCATATTTGAAAAGTTCTTAGTCTTATGTTCCACTTTGTTATAATCTTTGGTTAGTTTTAAGGAGTGTAGTGCCAAATTCACCATATTGTCTTCTTTTTCAGCAGTCGAATGATTAGTTTGAGGCTTAATGGATTTAGGTGTTAGCTCAAACTCGCAATATCCATCTCCTAAAGCGTTACATTTAGTTTCTATGGCATCCATGTTTTGACCACATATGTTACTAATAGCCCCCGCTAGAATTCCCCCTTCAAAATAGCATATGGCTTCACCTTTGTATTCCATCTCCCCACATGTAAAACATTCATATAATTGAACAATAATTTTCTCATCAGATATTAAAGTAATTCTAACCTGACCAATACCCAATTCAGCCATTTTTTCTGTTAACATGTCATAATCCTTAATACTAAGTCTGCTTCCGAAGTTTTTAGCAGTACTATAATATATATCCTTTCCTACATTTTTCACTTCATTCCCAGTGTTGAAAGTAGTAGTTAAAGACCCTAGGTTTCTTTCTAAATTATTCATGCTAACCCTCCTTTAGATGTCGTAAAATTGATTCATTAGATTTTTATTACTTATATTATATTATATTATATCATGTATTGAGATAAGAAAAATCCCCCAAACTCTTTAGTCTGAGGGAATGTGAAATACACTTCTATTTTCATTTAAAGCAAAGCCTCTAGTTCTTCAACAGCTGATGTAAATAATGCAAGGGCATTATTTACAGGTGCCTCTGTCTCCATATCGGCACCAGCCTTTCTCAAAATATCAATTGGATAATCTTTGGATCCACTAGACAGAAATTCCGTATAACATTTTACTGCAGGTTCACCCTCTTTTAGTATCGCATTTGAAAGTGCAATGGCTGCAGAAAAACCAGTAGCATATTGATAGACATAAAAATTGTAATACATATGTGGTATTCTTGCCCACTCATATTTGATGGCATCATCAATCACCACATCTGGTCCAAAATACTTTTTATTTAGATTCAGGTAATGATCACATAAGAATTCTGCCGTTAGGGCACCTCCCTTTTCAACATGATCATGGATATCTCTTTCAAATTCAGCAAACATCGTTTGTCTAAAAATAGTGCCTCTAAACTGCTCTAAATAATGATTAAGAATATACTTCTTCTTGTCTTCGTCGTGAATATTTTTAAGCAAGTAATCATTAAGGAGTGCTTCATTGGTGGTAGAAGCCACTTCCGCCAAAAATATTGAGTAATTACCATACACGTAGGGCTGATTTTCCCTTGTCAAGTAGCTATGCATCGAGTGCCCAAGTTCATGGGTTAAGGTAAACATGCTATCTATATTATCTTTGTGGTTTAAAAGTATGTAGGGCTTAGAATCATAAGTTCCCCATGAATAAGCGCCTGAACGTTTGCCCTCAGTTTCATACACATCAATCCAGCGCTGTTCAAATGCCTCTCGGATAGTCTTTTGATAATTCTCACCTAAAAGGCCTAAGGATTCCGTCACCATGGTTTTTGCTTCTTCATAAGGTATATCAAAATCTACATTAGTTACAATGGGTCTATAGATATCGTAAAGATGTAACTCATCCAAACCCAAGACCTTTTTTCTTAACTTCATATACTTATAAAATGTCTCTAAGTTAGCATTGACTGCTTCAATCAATTGATCTGGAACACTTGTGGGAATGTTGTTTTGAAACAATGCCGCTTCACGTGCAGAGGGATGCTTGCGCACTTTACTAAAGAAAATATTTTTATTGACTTCACTTTGCAGCAAGGTAGCAATGGTATTGATATGCCCTTCATAAACTTTATAGTACTTTCCAAAGGCATCTTGGCGTAATGTTCTATCTGCAGACATCATCAGTTGTATATAAGAACCATTGGTCAATTTATGTGGGTCACCCTTAGCATCTACTGCATCTTCAAATGTCATATCCGCATTGAGTAACATCCCATAGGTATTGCTGGGCACATCGCCTAGTTCGCCTACCTGGGCCAGAACAGATTCCATCTCCTCTGAAAGGGTGTGCTTTTTACTTCTAAACAAGTCTTCAAAAAATTGCTCATACATTTTTAATGGTGGATATAAGCTCATTTCTTTTATTGTTTCATACGCTGCACTCAATATTTCTGGAGTAAAAAATGACCCCATTTCACTAATTTCTGTAGCAAGCTTCTCTGCACGTGCTGTCATGCTCTGATAAGTGGCATTCTTTGTATTTTCATCCTTCCTTAATCTAGCATAAGTGAGCACGTTAGTGATCATTCTTGAAACTTTTTCATGTTCTTTAATAGCCTCATAGAGCCTTTCTGGACTTTCTAAAATCCGCCCTTTAAATCCTTTAAAGGCCTCTGCATTTTCTCTTACGGCTTTAAATGCCTCTTCCCATTCATCATCACTTGTAAATAAATCACTAAGATCCCAACGGTATTGTTCTTGAATTTCTGATTTATTCATATTGACCTCCTCTTTTATCTATTCATTGTTATATTATCCTTACATACCACGATTAATCATCCCAGCCAAAATACTTGACTAAAAAATACAATACGTCCTACTCTAATCTATCTTTTCAAATCTTTTAAATGTTTTACCCTCTCTTGTAAGCTCTTCTTGCCACATATCAACGGGTCTTACCCAAATCCCTTTTTCTCCATATAAAGCACGATAAACAACTACATCTTCTAGGGTTTCACTGTGTTTTGCCAGTGCAATTACTTCATATTCATTGCCCTTGAAGTGGCGGTACCTTCCCAACCCAATTGAATTACTCATTTCTTTACACATCCTTTACTCATATCACATCTTTTATTCATTCATTATTTTTCATTTACCTATCCAAATTAAAGTAACCTTCCCCTGTCACTCTCTATTACTCAGTCGATCTTCTACTGCTCTAATTTTGGCTCCAGGGGGTAGTGCTCCCATGACAACTTCCTCCCACGGTTCTCCTATTATGGACTCCATGATCACGATTGCCCCACGGTCATCCTTTGTCCTAATTAACCTACCACATCCTTGTTTTAATTTAAGCCCCATTTCAGGATAATCTACCGTCACTTTTGGATCCAATCCCTCTTTCTTCGCCTCTTCACGTTGTACTTCAATTAAAGGATCCAGAGATGGAAAAGGAAGTTGCCAAACGACTACAAGGGATAATGCCTCCCCAGGTATATCAATTCCCTCCCAAAAGCTAGTACCAATCAGTACAGATGACACTTCTTCTCTAAATTTCCGAACAAGATATCCTCGCTCTCCTTTATCCTCCCATAAAACTTCAAAGGGTAGCTGATAGTCTTTGAATCCTTTTCTTATTTTCCGAACTTCATCTAGGGAGCTGGTAAGTACTAGGGCTCCTCCCCCATTTAACTTTAATAAAGAGACTAATCCTTCAATACCAAGAGAAAACCCAATATCTTCATGACTATTTGAAGAGGGTTGAGGCAAATGAACAACAACTTGTTCTTCAATGTCAAAGGGACTTTCAACAGTAGAGCAGGATGTTTTTTTCAATCCAAGGGTACGTGTAAAGTAACTAAAATCACCTTCATTGCTTAAGGTTGCAGAGGTAAATACCACTGGTAATCCCTTCTGAAACAAATGTATATCCAGCATTTTACTTAACTCTCTTGGAACTACCCAAAAGCTACCATCCATTTGATCTACCCAAGTGATAACATCCCTACTTTTATTCCTACAAAATCTGTCTAATGCCATCATTGACCTTTCTATTTGTGTTTCATATGTATGTAGCAAACTGGCAGGTAGGGATTCTGTGTACAGCTCTTGTTCGACTTGTATCTCAAAGAGCAGACGATCTAAATCCTTATAAAAAGTATCCGCTGCTTTAAATAATTTATCATCTACCCGAAGTGCTAAGCGATCCGAGGGCTCATCTGCAATCACACAGCGATTGAGTTTTATAAAGAAATCAGACGAAGTTTGTTCTAAGTCAACGGCAATTGAAATGAGGGAATCCCTAGCTCCTTGGATTTCTTCTAGAGAAAGGATAATGTTATCAATATCCTCCTTAATAATTTGTTTTCCTGCCCTCATGGCTGCTGGAAGCATCACTTTATGCCCCTCATCAAAAATAACTGCAGAATAACTAGGAAGGATAGGTGATTTGCCACCATCAATTTGTTCGTCCCGTGTCCATAGGTCATCAAAAAAGACTTCATGATCAGCAATAATTAAATCCCTGGCAGGTCGATAATGTTCCCTTGCCTTAACAAGTTTACAAAATCCACGGCTAGAACACATATCGCAGGACATAGACTCATCCCATCCAATCTGCTTCCACACACGATCCGGTACAAGTGGCATTTCTGAACGTTCACCACGATTGGTTTTCGCTAGCCATTGGTTAATCTCATTAGACATTGCATTTGATTTCTCTGTAAAGAGTCCTCTGGATTCATCAACCCTGGCATCGCAGATATACTGACGTGGGTCCTTTGCCATTCGCGCATCTATTTCTAGTCCAAGTATATCTGACAGAGTCTGAATATCTCCCTTAGGTCCTGCCAGTTGTTCTTGAAGTGCTGTTGAGGCACATGCAATCACCACAGGTTTTCCGCTGAAGCGAGCATAGGCGATTGCAGTAAGTAAGTAGGCGAATGTTTTGCCTGTACCAAGTCCAGCTTCAGCTAAGTGAACTTTTTTATTGCAAACTGCATCCGCAAGTTGAAAGGCAGTGAATATTTGTTCCTCACGGACTTCATATCCGTGTTCAGGTAAAATATCGTAAAAAACCTCGCCAATCCATTCCGCCAATTTAACTGGAAATTCTTCTTTTTTATCGTAATGAAAGAGTGCTTTTAATCTTTCGGACATGCTTAGTTCCCCCCTGCTTGACTATGCAAATTTTATCTAACACCGTAGTGCATCATTTATTAGAATAACCATCCCATTGCCTTTATATTTTTAAAATTTCATTGCTTAAAATGGATAGATTTAACCCTCTACTCCTTTTTAAGCTTTTTAAGTATATCCTCTTTGTTCACTTTTGTCGAATCAGCTTTCCTTTTTTCGTGTTGGTTGCTAAAATCTCTCATCAGCATAAATCACCCATGTAAAAAGGACTAGATCTCTCTAGTCCTTTGCTTTTCAATCTATTTCCTCGCTAAATTCTTCTAACATTCCATTTTATAAATACAACTACTCCTATACTTAAAATAGTAGATAATATCATAATATTGTACAGGTTTACATTCATCTCTATTAATTGACCATATATCAATTGACCAGGCGCAACACTTGCTGTAGCAACAGCAGTAGAAAAAGCACTTACCTTTCCAAGCATCTCTTCTCTTACCTCTTTTTGAATATAGGTTAAAGAAATCGTGTTAGATAAAGCCAGGGATAACATGATCCCTAGACCTCCAATTGAATAAAGTCCTAAAGCCAATAATTTATTCTCCATGGTTAAATAAGTAGCAATTCCCATAGTTATAATTGCAATTACCATAGGATACATCGTTTTATGAATTTGTTTCATTTTGAACAATTTAGGTCTAAACGTTATTAACAAACTGCCTATCATCATTCCTAAAACAAAAATACCTTCTACAAAACCAAATACAGTTGAAGACATATTCAGTTTTAGTTTAATAAAATAAGGAGATATAATACTTAAAATTGGTACTACAAAAATATTAGTTAGTCCATAAGAGACGATAATTCCTAATACCACCTTCTTTTTTTCTTTTAAATATATAAAACTTCTTTTCATTTCCCTTAGGGATCTTAGAATAGGGTTTTTAAATTTTTCTTTTATTTGTATATCTGGAATATCTAGAAATATCTCTAAAATAGCTGCTATTAAAAAACTAACAGCATTTAATATTACGATTATTTTTATATCTAAAAAACTATATAATATTCCTGCAATGATAGGTCCAATTAAGTTTACTATGGCCCCAACTTGTTGAATAATTCCATTAGCTGAAGCTAATTTTTCTTTACTAACAATTTGTGGGATACAGGCTGTAACAGAAGGACTATAAAGAGTATAAACAATAGATAGCATAAACATAACGCTCCCTACTATCATTGTATTATCTCTTCCGCTTATTAGTATTATTGAATATAGAATCATTAATCCAGCACTAAAAAAATCTAGATAGAGCATTATTTTTTTTCTATTAACTGTATCTGCTAACAGCCCTGCAATCGGTGCAAATAATATATATGGGATAGTTGAAATTGCTAATATTCTAGAAAAAACAGCGGCACTTCCTGTTATATCTAAAATATATAAAGACATACAAAATCTTTGAATTGCATTGCCAAATAATGATATTATCTGACCCACAACGACTATAATAAAGTTTTTATTTTTCATTTTACCCCCTTAGAAGTTCATAATCTACGCAAATGGGGTAATTTTTATTATCACTTAATTGTAATTTAACATCAATTCCATAGATCTCTTTTAGGTTTTCTTTAGTTATTGTTTCCATAGGAACGCCGTTACAAATAATTTCACCCTTTTTAAGTCCAATAATATTACTTGCAAACCTACATGCATTATTTAATTCATGGAGCACCATTACAATCGTAATGTTTTTATCTTTATTTAGTTTTTCCAATACTTGTAATACTTCAAGTTGATAAGACATATCTAAATAAGTTGTTGGCTCATCTAACATAATTATGTCTGTTTCTTGTGCCAAAGTCATTGCAATCCAAGCTCTCTGTCTTTGTCCCCCGGATAGATTTTCGATTTCTCTATGGGAAAAATCCTTAAGGCCTGTTTCCTCTATTGCCCAATCAATCATTTCTTTATCATGAACATTAAGACCACCTATCATTTTTTGATGAGGAAACCTTCCATAAGCGACTAATTCTTTGACAGTCATTCCACTTGGACAAACTGGCCCTTGGGGTAAAAAGGCGATTTGAGTTGCTATCTGTTTTTCTTTTTGAGTTTTAATGTTTTTTCCATTTATAAAAATCTCTCCGGTTTTCGGCTTTATGATCCTTGCAATACTTTTTAGCAAAGTTGATTTTCCACATCCATTTGCACCTATAATAATACTTATCTTTCCCTTTGGAATTGAAAGATTCATATCATCTATTATTAGATTTTCTTCATATGCTACTGATAATTTTTTTACACTTATAGCTTCCATTTATTTCTCCTTCATCATTAAATAAATAAAATAGGGTACTCCAAAAATCGAAATGACAATTCCTACTGGTATTTCAATTGGAGAAAATAAGTTTCTTGAAACTGCATCTGCAAATAAAATGATTACGACACTTATCATTGCAGAGATTACTAGAAATTTTTTATGATAGGGTCCAACTAACTTTCTTGCTATGTTAGGCGATAATAACCCAATAAATGCCACATTGCCTGCAAAGGCGGTAGCACCACCAGCTAAAATAACTGCATAGGTTAAGAACTTTTTTCTTTCTTTATTTACGTTTAGTCCAAGGGCAATCGCATGTTCATCAGACAGATTAAGAACATCTAGTTTTTTATAGTTTAATACGACTAAGATAAACATGAAAGCAACTAATGGAATTATTATTCTTGCATAGTTCCATCCTGCTCCCCAAAGACTTCCAGAGGTCCAAATCAGTACTCTGTTGTAGTCACCAACCCCTCCTCTAAAAGTAAAGAAGGTAATAAAAGCATTTAGTCCTGCATTCATCCCAAGTCCTATTAGTAGTAATCTCTTTGGCTTAATACCATTTCTACTTGATAGGAAGTAAATGATAAAAGCTGAAATACCTGCACCTACAATGGCCATAGAGGGTAATACATAAACCGATAGGGGACCAAGCACGCTATGGTAGTTTGTAGTTCTTAAAGAAATAAATATAACTGCTGCCACTGCGGCACCTGCATTTATACCAATTATACCTGAATCTGCCAATTCATTTTTTGTTATCGTCTGAAGTAGAGCTCCTGCTGTAGATAAAGCGATTCCAACGAAAATTCCCACTAACATTCGAGGAAGCCTAAGATGTAAAACCGATGCATTTTGAAATTTTGTTCCTCTACCTAATAACGTTTTTATAGTATCCAAGGGAGCTATTTTGTAAGTTCCCCAACTTAAATAAATAATAATAGATACTAGGAATAAAATAAGCAGTACTAAACCCATCATTCTAAATCTACTTCTTTTCATATCAGCCTCGCTCCTTTCTTACCACAGCGATAAAGAAAGGAACTCCTATTAAGGCTGTAAATATTCCAATTGGAGTTTCATAGGGGTTATAAAACATTCTTGCAGCTATATCGGAATAGACTAACAGCACCGCTCCTAATAGAAAGGAAAAAGGTATATTTATTGTATAATCTTCTCCAAATATTTTTCTTACTATTTGGGGAACGATTAGTCCAACAAACCCTATATTTTTGCCAACAGCTACTGCTGCTGCGCACATGGGGATCATAAGAAGAAAGGTTAATAACCGTATTCTTTCAGGATTTTCTCCCAGACTAATTGCCACATCATCCCCTAAACTTAGTAAGTTGATTTTTTTTGATAATAAAGTAGCTAATATTAAGCCTATTATTCCAACCGATGCTACTAAAATAAAATCTGACCAAGTTGCATTTCTAAAGCCTCCAGAAATCCAAAATGCAATAAAATGTGATTGATTTGATAAAAGTCCTATTATAGTTGTCAAAGAAATGAAAAAAGTACTCATGGCAGTACCTGCTAAAAGTATCTTTGTAATAGAACTTTTTTTAGTATTTTTTGATAAAAATCCGATGACTATTATTCCACTAAGAGCTGCTCCAATTAATGAAGCCATCATAACATTTGTTGTATTTATGGTAATACCAACAGCATAGAATATCGCTACAACTAAAGTAGCTCCTTGACTTACACCTAGAAGCGAAGGTTCTGCTATTGGATTTCTTGTTACTCCTTGAATCATAGCACCGGTTATCCCTAAAATACCTCCTGTAAATAATACACTGAGGACTCTAGGAATACGTACATCTCTAATTAACATTAATTCCAGGGTTTCGCTATAATTAAAAATACTATTCCATATTTCTGATATTCCTATATGAGTTACTCCTAGACTGATGGCAAGGAATAACCCGATTATTAAAATAAAAATACTAAAAACTAAAAAAGTTATTTTATTAATTTGTTTCATTTAACATCTCTACTATTTCACCTAAAAATACTTCTTTACCTATTGAGCTATATCCTTGTATAAAGTATGGCGAAGCATCTAATTCAATAACCTTACCTTCTTTTACCGGAGTTAGACTATTCCAAATCGCATTTTCTTTAAGTACCTTTAAGTCTTCATCTGTTGCAATAACAAAGATATAGTCTGATTTTATTGAAGCCAGTCCTTCATAAGTTACTACAGGCAAACTAATATCACTTTGTTCTGGCATACCTTCTGGTTTACTTAATCCCATATCCTGATATAGAGTGCTACCAACTCCTGCTCCATCAAATACGTAGAATTGACCACCACTGGCTAAGAATGATAAATAGCTTGTTTCTGCACCATAAGTTTCTTTAATCTGATCTCCAATCTCTATGGCTTTTATATTATAGTTCTCTAACCAATCATTTGCAGCTTCTTCTTTATTAAATACTTTCCCTAAAGCCTTAACATCCTTCTTCCAATCTAAAGCTTCCAATTGAATCATTACTGTTGGAGCAATATTATTTAATTGATCATACATTTTTTCTTGTACTGTTGAAATGATAATTAAGTCTGGAGTTAAATTCATGATTGCTTCAACATCCATAGTATCCTGCATACTATAGCCTAATATAGTAGCACCTTGTAAAGTATCTTCTAAATATGAAGGGAACTTTTTATAGTCATAGGCATCACTGTTGGCAGTTCCGATTACCTTATATCCTAATATTGATAAAATATCACTATTACCACTAAGGTCCACTATTTTTTCTGGATTTTCAGGAATTTCTACATCGCCTCTCACATCGGTTATTGTAATCATTTTAATATCTTCATTTACTTCTACTTCTGTTACAGTGGAATTGCTTGAACAACCAACAAGAACTAGCATGGCTATACAAGCAAATAAAACTGTTTTTAATATTGAATTTCTTGTCATTTAATATCTTCCTCTCAAAATTAAAATGTTTTTATATTTACAACAAGACTCATTGTATATGATAATCGTTATCAATTCAATACTCGCACCCAATTTAGTTATTTTTACATCTAAACGAAGTGTTTTAGTTGAATAATTACGTATTATTAGGTATAGTATTATTTGAGTAAAATTATATATGGATTGTGGATGGGAGTAATGGAATTTAATAATGATTAGAAAAAAAGGGGGATTTACATGATAGTAAAATCTAATGAAGAATTTAAGGCTGAAGTTTTAAAGATATTATCCTTTAGTGAAATTAAAAGTGAACACTCTACTTTACATACAAATAAAAAGAAACCAGAACTTGGCTATTTAATTAATTATTCAAGGGATGGTTACTATGATTTAGGCATTGCAGACTATACCATCCCTATGGATTTTTCCATATCTTTTGACAATCCTGAATTTTTAGTACGTTTTGGTGTAGTATATGAAGGTATTACAGAATTCAAAATTGAAAATAATCCTGTATCTTCTTTTTCTCCTTCATCCTTCTTTGTTGTTGAAAAAAATCTAAAGGGGCAACAAAACTGGAAAAAGGGTCAACATTTTCATGGAACTGAAATAACTATTTTCGAGAGTTATTTTAATGAAATCATAAAACCTAACTTCCCAAATGCAATGGATTTTAGTGCTTTTATAGAGAATTATACTTATATTTATCTCCCCTTAGAAATTGTAGAAATCATTCAACAATTACAAAGTCTAAGCTTTCAAAATTCCTTAACCAGTATTTATCTAGAAAGTAAGATTTTAGAGTGTGTGGCTATTTTAATCAATGAGGTTACTAAATCCGTTGAAAATGCTTTTACGAATCAAATAAACTATGGAAACATCAATATTGGCAATAACAGAGTAATAAAACTAACCTCTTCTGACATCCATGCGATTCGGAAGGCCCATGATATTTTAGAGGAAAGATATAGTAACCCTCCTAGTATTAATGCCTTAAGTAAGATGGTCTTTTTAAATGAACAAAAGTTAAAGGCAGGATTTTCTAAACATTATCATATGTCTATTGGTGAATATACCAATCATCTTAAAATGACCATTGCTACAAATCTTCTATCTACAACAGATCTAAGCATTGAGGAGATAGCTTATAAAGTTGGGTATAATTATTCTGCAAATTTTTCTAAAATGTTTAAAAAAACATATGGAAAAACGCCATTGAAATTTAGAAAAACAAAGTGAAAAAACGTTAAAAATTGTCATTGAATCCCATTTTCCTCCACAATGTTTACTAACCAAACTTTATTGTCCTTAATTGTCTTCATCACTTTTGTACTCTAAAATATCTCTCGGCTGACATTCTAAAGCCTTATATTGTTATCCCCTTATTAATTTGGACAAAGCTAAAAAGCATTTTTCATTACAAAGAAATGTTATATAACTTTCAGTGCCATACAAAACACCGACCCTATCAAGCGTTTGCATTTATGATTTGTATTTGGTATCATATGATTTGCAACAACATTATAAATATATTAGAAAAGGTGGAGGAAAGAATGAGCCCAACGCTTTATAAAACAACAAGTTCAAATTCCGAATTGATATATGGATAATCACGAGGAAAAACGTCAGCGACGTGTTCGATATAACGGCACCCATCCTAAAGTTTTCAAAGAAAAATATAAGGAACTGCAACCAGATAAATATGCCGATGCTGTGGCAAAGGTTATTCAAAAGGGTAGCACTCCTGCTGGTATGCATCGTTCAATTTGCGTTAATGAGATATTAGAATTCTTAAAAATCACCCCTGGACAAACTGGATTAGATGCAACACTAGGTTATGGTGGTCATACTTTAGAGATGCTTAAACGTTTGAATTCAAAGGGGCACTTGTATGCAATTGATGTAGATTCTATTGAATTACCCCGCACCCAAGAGCGTTTAGAGGGCTTAGGTTATGGCTCCGAAATTTTAACGATCAAGCAAATGAACTTTTCCAATATAGATCAAATTGCTTTGGAATCAGGACCATTGAATTTTGTATTGGCAGATTTGGGTGTCTCTTCAATGCAAATAGACAATCCTGAAAGAGGATTTTCATTTAAGAGTGAAGGGCCTTTAGACTTACGGCTGAATCCTAACAGAGGTATATCCGCAGCAGCTCGTTTAAAAACCATTTCACAAGATGAGTTACAAGGTATGTTGTTAGAAAACGCCGACGAGCCTAATTCCGCAGCAATCTCCCGTGCCATTATTTCTGAAATTAAAAAAGGAATAGACATATCAACAACAACTCAGCTCCAACAAATTATCAAAGATGCTCTGAAATTTATTCCACAGAATACTAGGAAGGATGAGATTAAAAAATCCTGTCAACGATGCTTTCAAGCGTTGCGAATTGATGTCAATGATGAATTTGAAATGTTATATGAGTTTTTGGAAAAACTTCCCGCTACCCTTGCTGAGGGTGGGCGCGTTGCTATACTTTCATTTCACTCAGGAGAAGACCGTCTGGTTAAAAAATCATTTCAACGGTTTTTTCGTGAAGGCGTTTATCGAGAAATAGCTCCGAATTTCATTAGACCATCAACAGAAGAATGTAATACCAATGGTCGTGCCCGTTCTGCTAAACTACGTTGGGCTATAAAAGCATGATTTGTAAATAAGAGTAAAAGATGGTGTTCTTGACATTATCAAATATACTCCACCAATTTGGAAAATTACAACTATACGTTGTCACTGCACTCAAAAACTTATAATAAAAAGAGCCCTATTTTCAGGCTCTATTGTAAAGATGTTAATTTTTATAGTTTAGTAGATATAGTCCCTATTATTTTTTAACTATCAGTGAAACACATTCAACATGAGTTTTGATAGAAGTATGATGTTTTTTCGCAGAAATGTTAGAAAAATCATACTTCTAGTATTTACCCTTCATTTATCTTCCTTACACTTTAAACTTATTCATTTCCCCTTGCATGTCTATCGCCATACCATTTAATACTTGTGCTGTTGATGCTACTTCTTCAACGGAAGCATTCATTTGTTCTGATGAAGCAGCAATTTGTTGAGCCACTGCAGAGTTGCCTTCAGATATAATGGTAATGGCATCTACTTTAGACACAATGTCATCTTTACTATTGTTGAGTATATTGATGGAACTACTAACATTTTCAATTTTAGGTATCATAGCTCCTATATTTTGCAAAATTTCCTTAAAGGATTTTGTTGTATTATGTACCACTCGCTCTTGTACATGGATATTTTCCATACCAACTTCTGTGGTTTTTAATATCTTATCTCTATCTAAAGTAATATTTTCCAGTAGTTGATTAATATTTTTTGAAGAGACTTTAGATTGTTCTGCTAATTTTCTAATTTCATCAGCCACTACAGCAAAACCCTTCCCTGCATCTCCCGCCCTGGCTGCTTCTATTGCAGCATTTAAAGCTAAAAGGTTGGTTTGTTCTGCAATCGCATTGATAAGTTCTGTAATTCCACGAATTTCAAGAATTTTTTCATTTAATAAGTTCACGCTTTTGCTTACTTCTTTGAAAGAGCTATTTATGTATTCAGTGGAGGATGTTAATTCCTGTACTTTTTCGTTTCCTTCTGTAATCATTGTATCTGTTTCTCTTGTACTACTTTGAATTTCTCCAATAGCAGAAACTATGTTTTGTAGCTCTCCACTAAAATCATCCATAATGTCTTTAATTTTAACTAATTCTTGAGTTTGTCCATTAGATCCTTCTGCTACCTCCTGTATCGCATTGGCCACTTCCTGTGATGCCTCTGTCATTTGTTGGCAAATAGTGGTTAATGTGTAGGAGTTGTCTGTGGTATTATTGGCGTTTTCCTTGGACTTCCTCATCATACTAGAAAAATTTTCTAATGTTTCTGCTAAAGCTCTTCTCATCATGGCAAACTCATTTTTCCCTTTTTTATCTATAGTGAAACTTAAATCTCCATCGGCTATCTTTTCATAGATCTTAATCATTTCTTTAATAGAAGCATTGAAAACCTTTACAATAATCATAGACAATAACAATAAAATTGCCAGTGCAACAGTAGACACCGTAATGATATTTTTAATATTGTTTTCATAGATTGCTAAACTTTCATTATTCAAATTCTCTGCTTTTTCCCTATTGTGTTGAATAACAGCATTGAAATTGTTAGTAATGGCCCGACTTCTTGTATCCATTGCGAAGGTATCGGACTCATTTACATCTTCTCCTGAAGATAAATCTTCTTTAACTTTATCCCAAGCTTCCATATACTCATCATAGGTTTTTACTGCAATATTTAATAGTGTTACTTCAAAGGAATTTTCATCTTTTTCTACTAAATAGTTCTGTACCATTTCCCGATAATTCTTGTTCATCGCTTCAACATTATTAGCGATACTTTGACTATAGTACCCCATATCCAACATCCTTAATGTTTCCACTCTTATATTCATAAATTCATTGTTTATTTTATTAACCTCTTGTATCGGAAGTACCGCATGATTATACATATCACCTACATTCCCATAAATTTGATTCATACCTGTATGACCTGTCACTCCTACAATACCTATAAATATAAGACTAAAAACCACAAGTGCTATGATACTATACTTCATGGAAAGATTATTAAAAATTCTCTTCATTACCTTTGCCCCCTATACACATTATGATAGTAATAATATTTTGTATTTTTATTACATAATATCACATAATTGTATATATTAATATATTTTTCTACATTTATCATTTATCATTCATCACCAGTTTACAAGTTCGATTAAGTTCTCCCATCCTTATGGTGGAAGGCCTGAACCGATTCTTTAATTGTAGAAAAAATTTATTATTTGATAGTTGAATGAGAAAGAAGTACTATTTTTATTGACAGCGCAATAAGTATTGCGTACAATATAATTGAGCAAAACTAATACGAGGAGATGATCAAATGGCTAGTATAGAAGTAAATATAGAAGCACCAGACTTTGAAATTGAAGACTTCAAAGGAGATAAATTTAAACTTTCTAACTTCAGAGGAAAGAGCAATATTCTGATTGTACTTAATAGAGGATTTGTTTGACCCTTTTGCAGAAAGCATATGATGCAGTTGCATCAAAATTACGATAAATTTGCAGAAAAAGATACAGTAATAGTTGCAATTGGACCTGAAAATGCAAATAAATTTAAAACCTATTGGGAAGAAAATAATCTTAAATTCTACGGTATTCCCGATGAAAAACATTCAGTGCTTAAATTATATGGACAGAAGGTAAATCTGTTTAAGCTTGGACGAATGCCAGCACAGATGTTAGTAGATAAAGCGGGAGTGCTGAGATATGTACACTATGGACATTCTATGAAGGATATCCCCGAAACTTCCGAAATAGTTAAGCTTCTAGATACACTGTAAACTTTAGTAATATAACATTTCTAAAGACTTCTAATAGGTGTTGGTTCTTTGTCGACGAGTGTTGCTAATGGACCTAGTGTTTTCTTGGGGCAAACTATTTCTGTGTTATTCTTTTTCCGTACCTGCCTTGGCATATTATACCACCTCAGCAAAATTATATCATGATGATTGGCACCAGACAGGTCCCTGTTCCTAATCATATCAGATACCCCCTAGGGTGTTGTTTTGTGATGAGATTAGTAACCCTAGGATTTAGGTATCTGATTTTGTTATTTTATGGAACTATTTTTGAATCACTACATTTATAGTCTCCTGAACCTTCCTTACAATCCCATTAGAAATAGATCTTAGAGAAAAAAGTACGCCCTTTACAATGAATGGTAGCCGACTAAATTGGTTTGGACTATCACTTATGAGATACGTCCATGTTGAGGAAGGTCCTTTTAGTTTTTCTTTTTCTATGTCAACTCCATCCTTTGTAACATTTGCTTTTATAAAGGTCTCTATTATATCCTTTTCAATATTATCCAGCATATCATTGAAGGCTTCAATTGTAATAGACTGAAATCGATGCAATGGGTTCTCTTTCCCGATTACCACAAGGTGTATCCCTTCTCTAATATAAGATACATACTCTAAATATTCGGCCCAGCATTTATTTATATGAAAAAGAGTAATTTGCTTCTCCACCTTGTATAGAACATCTTTTCCTACCAAATCTAGATACCTGTCGTATAACACTGGACATTTATTTGATAATAATGAAAGAGGCTCTCTATCCACTAATATTTCATGTCGTTTTTGATGGATAATTCTTCGTTGTTCCTCTATGACATAGGAATATTCCCATAATTGTTTTCTTATATCGGAATTATATCCCTCAACAATGCGTTGGCCACTATTTATTTTTCTGTTAATCATCGTATTATCTAATGATTCACTTTGTTTTTGTGTATAGTATTCTTGGGGAATCATTTTATCAATCTCGTATTTTTTTATTAAGTCATCTTCTAAACTTATGAAAAATTTACTCTCCCCAGGATCCCCCTGTCTACCAGCCCTCCCCCTTAATTGATTATCTATTCTAGAACTTTCATGACGACTAGTCCCAATTACATATAACCCGCCTTTGGTAACAACTTTTTTCCTATCTAGTTCCTTCTCTCCTCCAAGCTTAATGTCTATACCCCTTCCAGCCATATTAGTTGATACCGTAACCGCTCCATACTTTCCTGCTTCAGCAATAATTTTAGCTTCCTCCCAATCATTTTTGGCATTTAATACATTACACTTTATTCCTTCAGTGTTAAGAGTGGTGGCAATCCTTTCCGATTCCTCTACACTGCTTGTTCCAATTAATATTGGTTGTCCAGTGGCATTGATATTCTTTATCTCCAAAATTAATGTCTTCTCTTTAATCTCTTTACAAGTAAAAATCTTATCTGGATAATCCTTACGAATACAAGGTTTGTTTGTTGGTATTAAAACAACTTTTAATTGATACATTCTATCAAGCTCATTCATTACTGATATTGCTGTTCCCGTCATTCCTGCCAATTTAGGATATAGTTTAAGAAAGTACTGTAAAGCTATAGAGCCCATAATCCTTCCCTTAGTTTCAGATACAAGCCCTTCCTTAGCTTCTACAGCTTCGTGGAGGCTATCAGGCCAATGCCGTTTATCAGCAACTCTTCCTGTAAACTCATCAATTATTTCAATTTTTCCTTTACGTACGATATAATCTATTTCTTTTTTCAGTAAAATCTCTGCATGTAGTACGCAGTTTAGTCTCGTAAGGAGCTGAAGATTTTCTGATGCATATAAATTTCCACAGCCTGAAACTTTTTCGATCTTTATTAATCCTTTTTCGGTTAATACAACATTATGATGGTGTTGGTCTATTTCATAATCAACGTTAGGCTTCAAGGACCTTACTATCTCAATTAAATGATCATAATTAAACCCTTCTTCTGATACATTTCCTGCAATTACTAGGGGAATTCTTGCCTCATCAATCAGGATTGAGTCAGCTTCATCAAGGATTGCATAATTAAAAGGTCTATGGACTAGATCTTTGACTTCAGTACATAAAAAATCTCTCAAATAATCAAAACCTGATTCTCTAGCAGTAACATAGGTTATATCTTTTAGATATGCTTTTCTTCGTTCCTCTAAATTCATATTTTCCTTCACAAAGCCACAGCTTAACCCAAGAAATTTATAGATGGGCCCCATCCACCTAAAATCTCTTTCAGCAAGATAATCATTAAAAGTGAGTATATGTACTCCTTTTCCTGATAGTGCATTTAGGTAAGCCGGCATAACCGCTGAAAGGGTTTTTCCTTCACCCGTTTGCATTTCTACTACCTTACCTTGATGCAAAGCAATGGCCGCCATTTTTTGCACATCATAAGGAGTCATACCTACTACACGCCCTGCAACTTCTTTAACTAGAGTAAAGGCTTGAATTAGTACTTCATCCAAGGGAATACCTTCTTTAACTTTATTCTTAAGATTTTCTGAGATTTCTCTTAACTCTGTATCACTTGCGTTTTTATAATTTATATTATTTATTTCCTCTACAGTTTTTTTATATAATTCTATATCATAAACTTCCTTATTTTTAAAGTTCTCAAAACGTTTACTAACTGATGATATATTTTTAAGCATGACAAAAAACCTCCCGTATTAACAATTTAACATTAGAAAAACCCGTTAAAAATTTATGCTATTAAAGGGTAGTTAAATTATCTAACTGTTGAGGTTGTATTTTTAAAAATCTGTTTCATTGTAAAAAGAAGTACCCATAGAATCAATAGTATATCAAAAGATATAATTAGGTGGTTAGACATTGACATTAGAAAATAAATAGAAATAGCACAAGTACTAGCCATAATATCTATAATTACATCAAGATATAATATGTCTTTACTTAATAGATTTTGATAATATAATATTTCACACAAGTAAGAAGCTCTCTGATAATACATTGAGCCCTTCACTGTAAAGCCTGATGTTAAATAGATGAAAAAACACATCATTACTGCTAGGGAAATCCATAAAAATACCATATCAAAACCCCTTAGTAAATTCTTAATATTATCATTATACTATATTTCTATAGTTTTGCACAAAGAAGACAAAGGGACAGGGACTTGTCTTTTTTCAGCAAATCATATATGTACTAGGTGTCTCTCTTTATAACTTCAACAATGTTTCCCACATTTCCTCGTTTACAGGAATATTTTCTCTCATATTATCTACCCGTTCCCTGGCTGCTTCTGATTCAAATCCCCTACTTATTAGAACTCTTTTCAGTTCACTTTTCAGCTTGTCATAAGGTACTCTCATTAATAACCCTCCTAACGTACTCTTTTCATCAAATATTTTTCATTTCACTTCTAACATGGACATCTGGCCTTAACACGTTTAGGAGCACACATATTATCATTAAGATAATAGCTACTACAATAGCACTCATACCAGCAAAAATACCAAATGCATCTGATAATGCCCCAGTTATAATTGGCATGATAATCGCACCAATACCTCCTAACATTAACAAGACACCCATGGCCATAGGATAAGACTTAATGATACCCCCAACTGTAGAAACTGTTGTAGGATAAATCCCTGCCATAAAAAAACCTAATCCCATAATAGCAATGGTAATCACCTTTAAGTTATGTGTAGAAAGCAACAATAGGTAAAAAACCGCAGTTCCACAGCTAGTTGCTAAAAGTAGTACTTGCTTTGATACTCTATTTCCCCAAAATGCACAGGTTAATCTACCAGCAAGAATAACCAACCACAATAGAGAGGCTAGTATTTGAGCATATTTTATGGTCATAATATTTGAATCAATAAAGTATTTAACCATCCACCCATTGATAGCTGCCTCTGCACACAAATAGAAAAACAAAATTCCAGCACTAATGCAAAAATCCCTGTTCTTCAAAAATTCATAAGACACCTTTACTCTTTCAACCTGTTTTACAGTGTCATCCATTTTCATCCTTGAGAAGAGAAGCATAGAAATAATAGCAAGAGTAATAATAACGCCGGCAGCTATTTTCCAGCCTAATTCCTCAGAAATGTTTGTAGATAGAATAACTAAAAAGGGAGCAGTTAAGGCACCCACCGCAAAAATACTATGTAAAACATTAAGTGCAGCTGGACTGCTATTAGATACCTCATTTACAGTGGTGTTATTGAAATTAGAAATACTACCACGACTTAAACCAGTAAATAAAAACCCTAACATTAATAGAACTGGATTACCTGTTAAGATCATGATTGAAAATCCCATCACAACAAAACTACATAAAAATATAATTGATTTTTTTCTTCCTAAATACAGAGGCAATATCCCTGCAATAAACCCAGCAATTAAATTACCTGTTTGGTGGGCAGAGATTAATCCACCACTTACTGTATTGTTTAATCCATATTCCATGCTAATTGCAGGGAGCAGTGAACCTAAAATCATAGCATATAAACCATTGACTGCAAAAACGAAAAAACAACAATTCAAAATATATTTTTGCTCTTTATTAAGCTGTGTGTAAAAGGATTGATTCTCCATATTTTCTAATTCTCCTACCTCTAGTTGATCATCTTAATAGTTATGGCACAACAACCTTACTTATTTTTTATTGATAAAATCCTCCCTATAGGGCGTAAATATGTCCAAAAGTATCCCCTTTTTAGTGCATTTACAACCGTGGACCAGGGTAGGCTTTTTATATAAAGTATCTCCCTTCTTTACGATCTTTTTAATTCCGTTAATTTCAAACTCAAACTCTCCCTCCAAAACATAGGAAAGCTGGGTATGAGGATGACTATGCAGTGGTCCCACAGCATCTTTGTCAAAGTGTATTTCAACTGCCATCAGCTGATCTCCGTATGCTAATATCTTTCTTTTAATACCTTCTGACACTGTTTCAAAATTGCAATCTTCTGCAAAAACAAATGGCTCATTCATCATTACTACTCCTCTCAGAAAAGATAGCATTTTTTAAAGCTGTGGCTATTTAATAAACATATTTTTTTAGTGTTTCTCTAACTGCACCCTTTTTCGAAACCAGTTCTGCAAAATATCCTTCAACTTTTTCCCCTATGCCTGCATCATACAGATTTACACCAAATATAGTTGCATTTGATAAGATCGGTTTAAGCTTGTCATGGAATGGTCCCTTATCACCAAGAGCAATTGTTGTAACATAATGTACTACCTCTCCCAGTAGCGGGTCTGGACTTAACTCGATTTTATCTCCATTGTCATCAATGCCCATCAAGTATCTGCACCATCCGGCTAATACAAGGGGAATAAGCTTTAAATCTGTAACATCTAAATCTTCTCTTGCCATATAAGCCTTTATCGTTTCTCCAAAACGAATTCCAAGCTTCTGAGAAGTATCTGACGCAATTCTCTGGGGTGTATCTGGTATAAATAGGTTTGGAAGCCTTACTTGAAGTACTTCATCAATGAATTTCTTTGGATCAATAATTTCTGGATTCACAACTACAGGTAATCCTTCCACATACCCTATTTTCTCTACTAATGTCCTCAATTCAGGATCTTGCATTTCTTTTGATATCAGCTCATAGCCTAACAGACATCCGTATATAGCCAGGGCTGTATGGAGGGGATTAAGGCAAGTACAAACCTTCATTTTCTCCATCTTATCGACGGTTTCCCTATCTGTGAAAATGATACCATCTGACTCAAGGGTCGGTCTTCCATTGGGAAAATTATCCTCTATGATCAAGTACTCTGGCTCCTCTGCATTTACGAAGGGAGCTGCATAGCTACTTCTTGAAGTAATCACATCCTCTAGATCTTCAAAACCAATATCTTTTAACATCTTTCTTACACTTGGATCAGGTCTTGGTGTAATCTTATCAATCATAGACCATGGGAAAGATACTGACTTGGAATCCCTAATGTAGTATTTAAACCCATAATGTACCAGGCCACTTTCTACCCACTTTTGGACAAAGGTATTCACCGCATAAAAAAGCTTTGTGCCATTATGTGACATATTATCCATACTTACCAGTGCAAGTGGTGTTTTTCCATTCATGTATCTTTCATATAAAAGAGAAGTTAGTTTGCCAATATAGCTGACTGAACTTTGGGGCCCATTGTTAAAGTCTTCAATTACAGCAGGTAAGTATTCACCCCTACCGTCCTTTATGCTGTACCCCTTTTCTGTTATGGTGAAGCTTACCATTTGCAGACTTGGATTTGAAAAAATTTCTTTTAATCTACTCCAGCTTTCATCCCTTTGCACGTCGAAGACCAAGGATTCAGTAATACTAGCAATGACAGTCTTTTCCATGCTGCCATCTACTTTTATCGTAACAAGAACTGTCAAGTTATCATGGGGGTGATATATTTTCTCTATACTCTCCCCACCTACAGCAATAATCCCCTTGCAGCCTTTACCTTCGTTTAGGATATTTTGTTGTGCATTGGCCATAAGTGCTCTAAAAATATTACCTGCTCCGAAATGAATCCAGGTAGGATTCGCCATTGTATTTGCTTTAATTTCCTCGATATTAAATTTTGGAAGCTTAAATTCTGCATCTTCCCAAACCTTTTCATCCTTTAAACCTTTTAAATTTAACTTCATTTTAGTCCACCTCTTTCTCTAGGTTTATACTTATCCATTAAATTCATTGGAAATATTCATATCGTCCTAACACAAGCATCAAAGATAAAAGATGACCTACAGATTCTTATTAAATATCTATAGGTTGATATATTTCAGATTATTTTTTAGATGTCTTCTCTATTGCTTCCCATAATCCATTTAGATAGGTTGCACCTAAAGCTCTATCATTTAAACCATAACCAGGTATCGCCTTTTCCCCCCAAATCATCCTTCCGTGGTCAGGTCTAATGGGTCCTGTCATGCCAATATCATAAAATGCTTTCATGATTTCATACATATCTAGAGACCCATCAGAAGATAGATGAGCCGCCTCGTCAAACTTTCCTGGTGCAAGATGGATAAGGTTTCTTACATGGCCAAAGTGAATTCTTCCCTTGAAGCTTCTTATCATATCTGGGATATCATTTTGAGGGTTTGAGCCTAAGGAACCTGTACATAATGTAAGACCATTATTCATTATGGGAACTGCATCTAATAGCCTCTGAATGTTCTCCTTGTTATTTACAATTCTTGGTAATTCAAATACAGGCCATGCAGGATCATCCATATGAATGGCCATCTTCATTCCATATTTTTCACAGGTTGGCATAATCGCTTTCAAGAAATATACAAGATTTTGAAATAACTTTTCTTCATCTACCTCTTTATACATTTGAAATAGTTCTTTTATTCTTGCAAGTCTATCTGGTTCCCAACCAGGTAGGATGAATCCACCAGAATTGGCTTCCATTTCTTCAAACATTTTATCAGGATCAATTTTATCCACAAGTTCCTGGTCATAGGAAAGAACTGTAGATCCGTCAGGTCTTTCTTTTGCAAGCTCAGATCTTGTCCAGTCAAATACAGGCATGAAATTATAGCATACTAAATCAATTCCTTCTTTGCCAAGATTTTCGAGAGTCTCGATATAATTTGCAATATATTGCTCCCTTGTAGAAATACCAATTTTAATATCATCATGTATATTTACACTCTCAATACCACTCAATTCAAGTCCTGCTGCTTCTACCTCTTCCTTCATAGCCCTAATGGCTTCTCGACTCCATACTTCTCCAGGTTTAGAACCATAAAGAGTTGTAATAACACCTACACAACCAGGAATCTGTCTTATTTGTTCTAATGTTACTGTATCATGTAGGCTTCCAAACCACCTCAATGTCATTTTCATTCTTGTAGACTCCTCTCTATTTTTAAATCAATATACTAGTATGGTAATGCTGCTCTATTTTTTTATCCATCCACTCTTGTATCTCTCTTAACTTCACAAATTATCGCTCTAGGAGGTTCATTGTGATACATGACACTTTTAAGTATATATAAAGACAAAGTTGTAAATAATATTTTGTAAACACGACTTCATCTTTATATAAAATATCATAATATTTATCTTTGAATTTTTGAAAATACATAATTATAGAAGGCTTCTTTTTGTTTACCTAATGCTCTATTGGTTAATATGAAACCATGTTTATCCCTTGACAATATAACAATCATAGTCGGTTTTTTTAATACGCCCTCAACGGCGTCCCATTTTAAATATGAACTTTGCTCTTCAGTGTTTATATGAATTCCATTATCATCAAAGCCTATCTCCATCTCATGTGGCAGAGTTGCTACCTGTCTTTTTCCTCGCATATAAACCAGTGCAGGTTGAATAACCGTAAATATACAAATCCCGATTATTAGCAGGATTTTCATAAAGCTATTTACATCTCCCCAAAACCTTGCTGTCAACAATAACATCGCAACAGTAAATATAATATTACTTACCCCTACCATTGAACCATAAACACCGTACATTGATAACTGCCAAATATCAAAAGCTGTTGTTTGATAATTGAATTTATATTTCATATCTCTCATTACCTAAATAAGGATGGAAGCCATAGACTCGTTGCGGGAACAAAGGTAATCAGTAAAAGGGTAATAATCATACATATATAAAATGGCAATGTAGCTTTTACAACCCGCTCCATTGGCACCTTCCCAACTGCAGAACCAATAAATAGTACCGACCCAACAGGTGGTGTTAAAAGACCTATACCACAGTTTAGAACAACCATAATACCAAACTGAATAGGGTCAATGCCGATTGAAGTTGCAATTGGTAGTAAGATTGGGGTAGCAATCAGTATTATTGGAGCCATGTCCATAATACATCCAAGCACCAAAAGGATAATATTCAAAAGCAGTGCTAAAAGTATAGGATTATCCGTAAGACCTATAATTGCATTTGATGCTAACGTAGGAACGCGCAATCGCGTCAGTAAAAATCCAAAAATACTAGAAGTTGCGATCAGAATGAGCACAATTGAAAGTGTATCTACACAGGCTTCAAGCACTTTCCAGACACCCTTCCAATCAAGGCCTTTATAAATATATACACTAACAATCAAACTGTAAATAACCGCAACGGCTGCAGATTCTGTAGCAGTAAAAACGCCACCAACAACACCTACTACAACGATCAGAACGGCTGCAAGAGCCCAAAATGAAATGAAAATTTGTTTTAATAAATTTATCATGCTGAACTTCTCGCCCTTTGGATAGTTTCTCTTAACAGAAATAATATAAGAGCCTATCATCAAGGTTATTGCCAGTATTGCGGCGGGTACATAGCCTGCAAGAAAAAGGCTTCCTACGGAAATACCACCTGCAGTGGTGGCATAAATAACCATGTTATGACTTGGCGGAACCAAAAGTCCTTCAACGGATGATGTAATGGTAATTGCAGTTGAAAAGTCATCATCGTAGCCTTGATCTACCATCATAGGAATTAAAATACTACCAAGAGATGCAGTATCTGCTGCTGCCGAACCAGAGATACCTCCAAAGAAGTAAGACGAAACGATGTTAACCATAGCCATACCTCCTCGCATCCAGCCTACACAAGCCTTCGCCAGAAGAATCAGTTTTTCAGAGATACCTCCAGATCCCATGAGAACCCCCATTGTAATAAAAAAAGGTACTGCCATAAGACTGAAATAACTAATCCCCTTTACCATCTGCTGAGCAATGGTATTAAGTGGAAGTCCTTGGTACATAAGAGTGAACACAGATGATATAGCCACTGCATAAGCAATAGGAAACCGTAACAATATCATGATGAAAAAACTACCCAACAAAATCAGTATCGCCATACTTTCAGCACTCATTGTATACCTCCTCTTTTACAAAAAATTCTTTAATATGATTATATATAGACTCGATTTCGAAAATCACCATGGCTGTACCTGCTAGGGGAACTGGAAAATACATCCAGAATCTAGAAACACTTGGCATGCTCACATAGGATCCTCTTGAACCCAGCAGCATTGCATATCTCCAACCAACAACTACCATAATCACTCCAAGTGCTAAAACAGCAACATCCGCAAGGATGTCCAAAGCGATTAAGACTTTTTTAGGCAAATACTTGTCAAATGCTGTCATACGAATATGTGCCTTTCTCCTGATAGCCAAAGCCGCTGAGAGAACTGCCATATATGCCATTAAAGTTAACACCACTTCTTCACTCCATGCTGGATCTGGAATAAAAGAAATGTATCGACCAGCCACTGCCATGGTGGTAATGAGAATATCTACTATTAAAAGTAACTTACATAATAAAAGGACAATCTTATAAACCATATCATATGCAGGTTTTATCTTGTCTATTGTATTAAAAATGTTTAACATACCTTACCTCCCCCAATAAATATAGTTTTTCGTTAAAATACTCGGTCATTTTACTTAAAAATATAGGCACAAAGGTTATGATTTACCTCTGTGCCTTTTAAACCCATCATAATTAAATCAATGTTTATTATATTTTCAATCCATCATTTTTTAAATACTATTGCATGTCAACAATTTTTTGATAAAGTTCAGCATTATTTGCTGTTTCAGAAGCAACGACATCTTTAACTGCTTCCTGCCAAGGTGTAATATCGCTAACTTCTACAATATTAATACCTTCTGCTTTTAGCTCTGCCAGTACTTTATTTTCAGCTTCCTCAGAAATTTCTCTATTAAATTCTGATGCATATCTACCAGCTTCCATAAGAATATCTTGCTGTTCTGTTGTCAGTTTATCCCAAGCTTCGTCTGTCATGACTACTTGGATCGCTCCAAGTGTATGACCATTAAGAATCATATTTGGTGCAACTTCGTGGAATGCATTTGATTTGTAGTTTGCAATAGGCTGTTCAGCACCATCAACTACACCTGTTTGAAGTGCAGAATAAAGTTCACCGAAAGATACAACTGTAGGATCGGCACCGATTCCTCGTACCATCCCATTCATAACAGGGTCATTTGATACTCTTAGTTTCATACCTTTTAAGTCTTCCATACTATTAACTGGATCAACTGTAAAGAAATGACGGAAACCTTCTTCTCCATAGAATAAACCTCTAACACCAGTACCATTTTCGTGTGGCTCTAGAAGGAATTCAGGAGCTAGGTCAGATGTAGCAAAGTTCCAAAAATGCTCACGGTTTACAAATGTAAAAGGAACAGAAAGTAATTTTGACTTTTCTCCGCCGTAGCTTGTAAGAGCAAAGGCTGAGATACGAGAAATATCAATTGTTCCTCCACCGCCAAGCATTGTATCTAGAACATCATTTTCTGATCCTAGAACACCGCTTGCCTGAATATCAATCTTAATCTTTCCACCTGAAAGTTCTTCAACTTTCTCTTTAAAGACATTTCCTGTTTGACCAACAATAGTGTCAAGTGGATTAACTTCTGCATATACAAGAGTAATCTCTGATGCTTCTTGATTTGTTTGTTCTTGAGTCGATTCTTGAGTCGGTTCTTCCGTTGTTGTTTGCTCTGGTGTTTGCATGCCGCAGGCTGCTAATGTTGCAACAATTAACACTAACGCGAAACCTAATGATAATAATTTAAAGCCCTTTTTCATGTAGTCCCCTCCTAATTTTTTTGCTTCATATTTGCATTGTAGAAAACTCCTAAAGAACCTTTTACTTAAATTAGTCTCTACATCTAGGAAATTTCTACATAAATGCCGCTAATTTTGCTTTACATTAGGGTAACGTTTTCATTAAAGCCTAAGAGAGTTCTTTATTCTATTCTTTAAAAATTCATAGTAGCTTTTATCCTCATGTTTTATATGTAACCATACTACCATACCAGTATCTCTAGAGTTAATTCTATTATCATTTAATTTCTAATTATCTGAAATTTCGACAGAATAAATATTGCTAAATTCATTTCATTATATGTCCCATAGATATTTTCACAAATTTCTTCTTGCCTTAAAATTCCATGGGAATACTCAATTACAGCATTCCCTCTATTTTTTAATCAGCTTTAAAGTATTGAGGATACTTTTCTTTTAACTCTATCTGCTCAAACAGTAGCTTTTTGATATGACTGTTTATCACTTCTTGGCCCATTATTTCATCATGAGTTCTAATACTCTCTAAAATCTGCATATGCTGCCCAATGATACTTTTCCAATTGATATCTGCAATAAAGGTAAGTATACGAACACGCTTGTATTCTGAATTAATTTGTTGTATGAAAGACCATGTTCTTAATCTGTTGCATCCCATAAATATAGTTTTATGAAACGCTTCATCCATCTCTAGAAACTCAAAAAACGCTCTCTTCTCTATTAGATTCTTTTGTGCATTGATATTCTCTTGAAGAACATCTAATAACTCCTCTGGAAATCTTTCTGTAGCAATCTTAAGCACAGACTTCTCTAAGCTCTCCCTAATAAATCTTGCATCTTCAACAGTATCTAAATCAATATAGGAAATATAAGTTCCTCTCTGGGGAAGGATGTAGAGTAAGCCTTCTTTGGCTAATTTAATGAAAGCTTCTCTGACCGGGGTTCTACTCACATTCAGAAGATCAGAAATCTCCTTTTCACTCACCTTATTCCCCGGAGCCATATTAAGGTTAATGATGTTTCTTTTGATGACTTCATATACATAATCACCAACTGTCATTCCATCTCGTTGTTTTTCTATTTGTAAAATCATATGTTCACTTCCTCGGAAGAATAATTTTATCCATTATATACCACATACTACTATACTAGCATAGTACCTATTTGCTGTCAATCATTACAGACAGATAGAGGACAGACAAGTTTTGCGTAGCTATTGGATTTTGGTTTGTATTACAACCTCATCAACTTGATTGAGCTTCGAATGTGATTCGTGTCACCGGTAAGTTGGCGCCTATGCTGGGCGCATAATGATGAGTACCTGTCGCAAAAGAGGCAGGTCATAGGGAGTGTCTATTATATGTAACTTTCGTTCTATTATAAGACTTCCTACAGCCCAAATAGATCTGATATATCTTCATCGGCAATTTCTCTCTTGCTTTTTTTACCTGCATTTTTTAGCATACTTTCCAGTTTTTGCTCCATTGATTTTCTGATAAGTTCTTGCCCATCTAAATCCCTGAGGTCGAAAAAGAGCATGGGATTTATGTCTAATCTGGCACCTATTCCATAAAATACTGCGGCCACATGCTTGCACATACTGGCCCAGTCAGGACAGCTACAGTCAAAATGGATTTCTTTGGGTGATGGAAACATGCCGTACTTTCTCTCTGTAAACAAAACCTCTAATTCCTTTGGAAATTTCCCTTCAATCATTTGTTCAAGTGAGTCGATTCTACGATTGCATAATGCTATGACCTGCTCCCATTTCTTACTGCTTAAAGCATCAATTCTAATCTTGACATCATAGGGTTTTGAAACACTACCCTGAACTTTAGCCTCTACGGATCCTTTAGATATCTTTAAGTCTAAGATGGTATTGTTGCGAACATAGCTTTTACCCCTTGCGATACGATTTCTATAGTCTGCATAACTTTCTAGATTTAAGTTCCATGCCTTTCCCCACCAACTTTTCGCCAGGGTCCTCCCTTCTATGATCACAGGTTCAATCTCAGGATTTTTCTTTTTTAATTTTTCCAGAGCCTTGAGGGCCTTTGCTTTTTTTTCTGCTACTGATTCATACTTTGGAAATCCGTAATAGCTCATTATTCTACACCACCCAATGCAAACATTTTCATCAATTCTTCATTATTGTACTCTGTAATCCACTGTTCGCCACCGGCGCTTAATATGTCTCCTGACAATTTCTGTTTTTCCTCAATAATAGCATCAATCTTTTCTTCTATAGTGCCTTTTGTAACAAATTTATGCACCATAACATTTTTTGTCTGACCAATACGAAAGGCTCGATCAGTTGCTTGATTTTCAACAGCCGGATTCCACCATCTGTCAAAATGAATGACATGGTTGGCCGCTGTCAGATTAAGTCCAACACCTCCAGCCTTAAGAGAGAGTACCATATAAGGAATATAATGCTCACCATTAAACTGCTCAACCATCTCATTTCGTTTTTTCACAGGCGTACCACCATGAAGCACAAATCCCTCTTTGGAAAATATGCCACTCAAAAAATCCGAAAGAGGTTCCGTCATCTCCCTAAATTGTGTGAAAATAAGTACTCGTTCTCTTTTTTCGTGTATTATTTGGCATATTTCTCTCAACTGTTCAAACTTGCCACTATGTTCCGATTTATAATCTTCTCTGCCCATATATTGATCAGGATGATTACAGATTTGCTTGAATTTCATAATGCTGGATAAGACAAGACCCTTTCGCTCAATCCCTTCCGCCACTTTCAGCTTTTCTGAAATCTGTTCAATCAGCTGCTTATAGAGGGCGATCTGTTTTTTAGACAATGTGGTATAGGCATTCATTTCCAGTTTGTCTGGAAGATCCACTATAATACTTTTATCAGTTTTCAGTCTTCTCAATAAGAAGGGCTGGATCATCTTGCGAAGTTTTGCATATCCGCTTGTGTTATCCTCAAGCCCTTTCGTAAATTCAGTAAATTCTTTAGTTGTTCCCAGTAGCCCCTGATTCAAAAAATCAAATAATGACCATAGATCACTTAATCGGTTCTCAATGGGTGTTCCCGTCATTGCAATTCGCATTTTGGCTGAAATCCCTTTTATGGCCTTGGTCTGCTTGGTTCCTGGATTCTTTATGGCTTGTGCTTCATCTAAAATCAAATAATCCCATTGTCTATTTTGGAGTACTTCCAACCTAACTGCCATACCATAAGTGGTGATGTATAAAAAATTTCCATCCCTGATTTGGAGAGTTTCCGAGCTTTTAGAGTCACTTTTATGAAGTATTTGATAGGGCATTTCAGGAGCAAATTTTTCGATTTCCTTCTGCCAGTTTCCAATAAGCGATGCAGGCAAGATAAGGAGCGCCTGCCCACTACTATTGACTCTGCGATATTCCAAAAAAGCAATCATCTGAACCGTTTTACCCAGTCCCATGTCATCCGCTAAACAAGCACCAAATCCCAATTGGGACATTTGGTTAAGCCAGTGATAACCCGTTTCCTGATATGCTCGTAGCGTTGCATGAAACGAAGATGCAGTGCCTACTTTTTCAATTCCAGCAGGATGAATCAAACTTTCTTTCATAGATCTGAGCCATTGACCATTAGATACGGATACATCAATCTCATCAGTTGAGATATTCAACAACTTATTCATATTTAATTCTAACCTCATTGCATCTCCAAGAGACAAAACTTCATCTTTTGTTAGGTCCTTTACCTTGTCAAAGGCTAAAAGAACAGCTTCTAGTTTCTTTTTGTCAATTTCAACCCATTTTCCTTTATATTGAACTAGCCCTTCAGCCATGTCCAAAAATGCTTTTAAGTCATGCTCTGTTATTACGTCGTCTCCTATATTTAGAGAGGGTAAAAAGTCCATAATAGCATCCAAACCAATCTTGGATGGCTCTTTTTCTCCCACCGTGACCGAAAGTCGGATGGAATTATTTCTTTTACGCCACCAATCTGGCACTCTGCACATAATTCCAGCTTCTTCATAAATCACTATTTCCTTTAAAACTGTATACGCCTCCTTAACCGTTAGTTTTAAAGGCGAGAACAGTTCACCACTTTCAAGTAATTCTGAGATGAAAGCGCTCTTTTCAGCTGCCTTGATAACCGTAGAAATGAGCGATAATAATTTTTTTTCGTCCCCATCAAATTCTGCTAATGCATTTTTCAAGGGTGTGTGTACTGCGCGCTTACTTTTAACTGGTTTTGTTGAATAGGTAGCCATAAAGGCAAATGGATACTTTTCTTCTTTATTTTCAACCAAATGAAAAAACACTCTTCCCACCACATTGATACTTGCATTATGCTCGACAAAATATCTGGCAACTGTACCGTCATAGTCCTTAATTTCCGACTTAAAAACATCAAGTAACGCTTCCCATAATCCTCGAAGCCAGTTGTCATCAACATACTCCATACCAATTAGAAAAGGGAGTTCTTCCTTAAGCTGATATAACTCGCCCTCGGACAAATCAACTTGTACTGCATCCCGGTTAAGTTCAATTTCTGATTGTTGACTTAGTTTTTTTATCAACATTTCTGCAATGTGGTGAAGATACTCAATAGAGGGTGAAAACCATTTCTCCTTTTTTAAAAATCCAAGATGAAATAAGGCACTGTATTTATCGGTTTCAAAGGCCTCTATCCATATTTTAATTGTATTATCAGGTTGATTTTTAACTTCATCAATAACAAAGGTTTCTGGCAAAAAGTAGGCATTAAGCACTTTTATTTCTTTCATTTTCAGACGTGTCATTTACAATTATCTCCTAGCATATTCAGAATTTTATTAACCTAATGTTTGAGGTCTTTCTATTTAATCATTTTGTTCACAAATTCAGAAAATTTCTTCTGCTCTTTCTTCAGACTGAACCCTTACAACTGCAGATTTTTTTTTGATTCCTAGTTTTGCCACAGCACTCCAGCTCCTTTAGTTTTAAATTTTTTTTCCCCTTTACTGTACATTCAAATAACTATTTTCTATCAAACAATTCATGACTACAACATCATTTTATTAGAAACTTTTCTAGTATTCCAGCCAAGACTCTGTGCCCATGCCCGAACACTAGCCCTTTCTTCTTTATCTTCTCCTTCATAAATAGTCCCTAATAAATCAGCAAATCCACTTAATCCCCCAACATTATCAAGTACAGATATGCCATCTTTATTAATACAAACTGGTTTATGCTTACTCAATACTGTATCTTTCGCTTCTTCAAGCTCATATTCGTCAATAATGTTTTGTTTCAGTAGATTATCACAATCTTTGTGTTTAGTTATGATAACTATCCAGTTATCACCAAAGTCATAATTGTAAATAAGTTCCCTTGTTACAGGAAATAATTCTTCTGAATCAATCGCCTCACTTTGAACAGCAATAACTCTATCAACTTCTAGTCGTTCCAACATGAAGCACAGGGACGCAGTGAAGCACGGGGACGGGGTTATTGCTTTGGTTCTGTATAACATATTATAATTTCCAAATAATATTCGCCGAGACCCCAGTAACTCTTGCCAGCTGCCTTGTTGATATTCCTTCTATCTCTAAGGCTTTCTTTAACATCATTTCCTTCTTTTCTTTTGATTCATTTTGTAACGTCCATGCTTCTACCTTAAATTGATTTTTTATTATCTGTCTTAATTCATCATCTGATATATTCTTCTTTTTTTCCTCGATTTCTAAGCACTCATCATTATTATTCTCTTTGTTAAATTTAATAAATAATTTAATAGCTATATCATTGTCTTTAGCAAATATTTTAAGTACATATTCCTTATCTATTATTTTGGGGGTTACTGAATACTCCCTATAACTACTCCATCTATAGTCTTTTATATTTCTTATCATTCCTGCTCTTATAGGATTTTGATGAATGTATCTTATAACCGTCAAAAAATATGATTCCGTCTCTACGGGTTCACTTTTAAATCTATCTTGAAATAAAGTTCCTATCCGTTCATATTTTTTGTTATACCAATATACATAGCTTCCACTTATACGTCTCATTATTTGTTCTAGTGGTTCTTTTCCTTCTTTTAACAATAGATGTATGTGATTATCCATGAGGCAGTATGCATATATACTATATTCACACTTTTCTTTATATCTTATTAACGTCTGCAATAGCTTTTCTTTATCTTCATCATCCTCAAATATGCTCTGTCGGTTTATTCCTCTCAATATTATATGATATGTTCTAGTTTCACTCTTCTTTCTGGCTGTTCTTGGCATAATTATCACCTCAAGCTCATCTTACTATAATTTACTTCACAAAGCAACAACCCCGTCCCTGCGCTTCTTCCTAGTGACCTTGGAGTTGAACCGCCAACCTCGTTATGAGTTGGCGGGAATCCAGGTATTAACGCTTTTAAAAGAAGAAAAAGATAACAAGACAGTAAAATAGATGATGGGTAAAGAAACACACATCAATTTTGATCAAAATAATCAAAATTTGATGTGCGTTTTTTTACAGATATTAAGGCATAAAAACTGGACGTTTTTTAGAAGCCTCGCTATTGTGTATAGGTAGTTTTTATTATATATCCTAGATCCGACTACTCTTTTTAAACCATTCCTTCAAATGTCCATACAATTCAACATAAAGAGTATGAATATCTTTGTATTTCTCAACATTTTTATTAATAGGACTAATTTTATTGACAACCTTAATCATAGCTTGACAGCCTTCCTCAACGGTGACATATCTTTGGGCACCAACAGCAGCTAATATTGCAGCTCCTAACGCTCCTCCTTGATTCGTATTAATTTCTTGAATCTCACTAGAAAATACATCTGCTAAAATTTGCTTCCACAAAGAGCTCTTGGCGCCTCCACCAATTACACGCACCTGCTTAATGGGAACTTCTAGCATTTCCAGTATTTTCAGTGAATCATACAATCCAAATGCGACCCCTTCTAATAAGGCTCTCGTCATATGACCTCTTGTGGTAGTGGCTGTCATTCCTACAAAGGAGCCTTTTGCATCTGGGTCGGAGTAAGGAGTTCTTTCTCCCATTAGATAGGGTAAGAAAATAAGGCTTTTGCTTCCTATCTCTGTGGCTGCTGCTTCCTCCAACAATGTCTCCAGATCAACATTGGGCTGCACTAAATCTGCCCACCATTTTAAACAATTTGCTGCAGACAGCATCACACCCATTGAATGATATTTGCCATTGGCATGACAGAAGCTATGTAGTCTATTTCTTTCATCAACAGCGTAGGCTTCGTGGGATGCAAATACAACCCCTGATGTACCCAGGGTTACGGAGACAATTCCCTCTTCAACAGTACCAGTTCCAATGGCACCAGCCGCCTGATCTCCTGCACCGCCGACAACAAGAATCTCACCCTCCAAGCCCAGTTCTGCTTTTACTGACTCCGTAACAACGCCTGTCACTTCATAGGATTCATATAATTTAGGTAATTGTTCTTCCTTTATCTCTAAAAAATCTAGCATTTCCTTTGCCCACTGTCTGTTTTTTACATCCAGCATAAGCATTCCAGATGCATCAGACATGTCTGTGGCGTAATCACCAGTCAGCATCAAACGTATATAATCCTTAGGCAATAAAATATGTTTTATCTTAGCAAAAACCTCTGGCATATTTTTTTTTACCCATAAAATTTTAGGTGCTGTAAAACCAGTTAATGCTTTATTACCGGTTAGCTGACTCAGCTTATCTTGACTAAAAAAATCAGTTATTTCATCACATTCTTTCTTTGTTCGTTGATCACACCATAAAATGGCAGGTGTTAAAACTTTATTATCGCCATCTAATGCCACCAAACCATGCATTTGTCCGCTAAAGCCGATTGCACCCACTTCATTCCGTGGAATACTTAGATTATGTATCAGTTCCTTTATAGCCAAAACAGTTTGTTCCCACCAATCTATTGGATCCTGCTGTGCCCATTTGTCCTGAGGAAAATAAACAGGGTATTCCTTAGTTGTATCTCCTAGAATTTCATTATTATCATTTATTGCTAATATCTTAACGGAAGAGGTTCCTAAATCAATTCCTAAAAAATACATATTATCCCTCCATCCAAAAATAATTTTTTCCTTCTAAATAATATTTTTAGTATAATTAAAAAGGTCTTCAAGGGGAAGCAATGCTGCCCCGATTAAAGATCCCTTATCCTTAAGAGCTGAAAAAACAACTTTAGTTCCTTCATATTCTACAAAACTGCTCTTCATATTATTTCTACCATTAATCAAGGTCAGCATTTCTTTTTCATATTTCCCTAGCTCTCCTCCAATAATTACAAATTCTGGATTCAAGCCTAAAATGATATTTTCTATCCCAATAAAGAGACAATCAATATATCTCCCAATCGCTTCCTTAACTGAAGGCATATTAAAGCTTTCTTCAGAAAAAATTTCATCCAAAGTAGATACTTTTAGTCCAGTGGACTCCTCATAATATCTTGAGAGTGCTTTTTTTGAGGCGTAAAGTTCCCAGCAGCCTGTCCTTCCGCAATTACAGGGTCGAGGTTCATCAGATATTCTCATATGTCCAAACTCTCCAGCCTTCTTATTGGAGCTTTTATAAATATGCTGATTTACTATAATACCTGTACCAACACCTTCCGTAATGGATACATACACGACATTGCGCATATTTACAGTTTTACCAATTTCTTTTTCAGCATATGCAGCTATATTTGCTTCATTCTCTATAAATACCCTCAGTTGTAAACTATCCTGAAATTCTTGAAAATTAAAATCTCTTACTCCTATATTAGGAGCATTCTCTAGAATAAGCCTATCCTCATCCACCAATCCTGGCAAGGAAATGCCTACACCTAAAATCTTGTTTTTACTGATATTATTCTGTGTCATAAATCTTTCTATTTCAGTCTTTACCTCATCCAATACCCCTTTAAAGGAAAGGTCTTTTACATAATCAAATGAAGCTTCATCAATGATTGTGTTATTTAAGTCTATCAATAATATTCGAACTTTATCGGGAGAAACGTCCACTCCAACTGAAAACCTTGCATTTTCTACAAGCTTTAAAATCATAGGCTTTCTTCCGCCAGTAGAATTACCAACTCCTGCTTCTTCAACAAGTCCTTCCTCTATCAATTGATTAATATTTGTGGTTATAGTTGGAATACTTAATTTAAGTGCAACAGCAATTTCATGCTTGGTTATTTCATATTTTTGCTTAATCATATTAATAATGTTTGATCGATTGATTTCTTTAATTTGATCTTGACTAAATGTCTCTAAGTTTATCATGATTGAAACTCCTTCTTCAATTGATGTATCAATACTATACTATATTATAGCAAAAGTAAAAGTATATGATTTATATAATGCAATAACTCTATTTAATCTTAGCATCGTGAAAAAATAGATTCAAATCAATTAATTTCCTTCTGTTTTCTATCCTATTACTTATATATATATCTATTTACAATATCCTCCAGCATTTCTTGACGACCTGATTCAAGTACAATTTTATCATGCTTTAAGGCATATTCTGCAAGTTCCTCAAAACTTGTTGCATCCTCTATAATTTTCTTGCCGATACCAGCAGTATAACTTTCATAACGCTTTGTCACAAAGTTTTCCAGTACCCCATCTGTCAACAGCTTGTCAGCCACCAATAAGCCTTTGGCAAAGGTGTCCATACCAACAATATAAGCGATAAATAAATCATCTGGCTTGAATGATCCCCTTCTCACCTTAGCATCAAAATTTAGTCCACCTGGTGCTATGCCACCATTTTTTAATACCTCATACATAGATAGGGTGGCATCATAAATATTGGTTGGAAATTGATCCGTGTCCCATCCTAGAAGCAGATCTCCCTGATTTGCATCAACACTACCCAATACCCCATTTATACGAGCCATGGCTAATTCATGCTGAAATGTATGTCCTGCCAGTGTGGCATGATTTGCTTCAATATTTAATTTAAAATCGTCGATTAGATTATATTTTCTCAAAAAACCAAGAACCGTCATTGTATCAAAGTCATATTGATGCTTTGTTGGCTCCTTCGGTTTTGGTTCAATAAGAAATTGTCCTTCAAAACCAATATTTCTTGCATAATCCTTTGCCATTTTTAGGAACTTAGCTAAATTGTCATTTTCAAGAGCAATATCTGTATTAAGAAGGGTTTCATAACCCTCACGACCACCCCAAAAAACATAGTTTTCTCCCCTCAAGCGATGAGTAATTTCCAATGCCTTCTTTACCTGTGCCGCTGCAAATGCGAATACATCTGCATTTGGAGATGTCGCAGCCCCATGCATAAATCGAGGATGACTAAAGGCGTTAGTAGTGCCCCATAAACATTTTATACCTGTCTCCTTCATTTTATCTTCTATACGTTCAAGTATCGTATCTAAATTGTCCAGCTTTTCTTGTAGTGAATTCCCTTCAGGTGCAATATCCAAATCGTGAAAACAAAAAAATTCGATTCCTAACTTTGTCATAAGTTCAAATGCTGCATCCACTCTTGCCTTAGATAACTCTATACCATCTAAACTATTATAGTCTCTTTCCATTGTAGGCTGCCCAAAGGGATCAGTTCCATTACCAGTGAGGGTATGCCAATAGCTGAGGGCAAATCTCAAGTGATCCTTCATCTTTTTACCTGCTACGATACGATTAGCATCATAATATTTAAATGCTAAAGGATTAGTTGAATCTCCCCCCTCAAATTTTATTTTATTAATTTCCAAAAAGTGTTCTCTCATCTTTTTTGACCTCCTTTTTATATGATGTTTTTGATTTGGACTTAGATTTAGAATACACGTCAAATGCCACAGCAAGAAGCAATACCAGTCCTTTAACAATTTTCTGCCAGAAAACACTGATCCCCATAATTGACATACCATTATTGAGAATACCCATAATAAATCCGCCTATAATCGCCCCTGGGACTGTTCCTATACCTCCCGAGGCCGATGCACCACCAATAAAACATGCTGCAATTGCATCTAATTCAAATCCATCTCCAGCAATCGGTGAAGCTGAGTTTAAACGACCTGAGAATACAATTCCTGCTATTGCTGCTAATAACCCCATATTGGCATAGATCCAAAACAGTACCTTTTTCGTTTTAATACCGGAAAGTTCAGCTGTTTTTACGTTACCTCCCATTGCATAGATATGCCGTCCAACCACAGTTCTATTTGCAATAAATGAGTACACTAATATTAATATCATTAAAATTATGATTATATAAGGTAGCCCATTTGCTCTTGCCAACCAAAAAGAAAACAAGTTAATTATGATAAATGAAACCAAGGATCTCATAATAAATCCATTAAAGGGATTAACTTCAAAATTGTATTTTATCTTATTTCTTCGTTCAACATATTGAAGTGCAACATAAATAATAGAGCATATAAACCCAATTAGTATAGTAGCTATATGTAATTTACTTCCCTCTCCTCCAATAAAGTCGGGGATTGAACCAGAGGCAATCGTCACATATAGAGATGGTAGAGCTATCGTCTCACCATTCAGTATCAGGTTACTGATTCCCCTAAATACCAGCATCCCTGCAAGGGTTACAATAAAAGAAGGAATCTTAACATATGCAATCCAAAAGCCCTGCCACATACCAACCAGCACTCCCATCAACAGTGATAAAATAATAGACAGAGTAACTGGTAAACCCATTGAAACACTAAACATTGCAGATGTCGCTCCTATAAGTGCTACTATCGATCCCACAGAAAGATCTATATGTCCTCCGGATAAGATACAAAACATCATTCCTATGGAAAGTATAAGAATATAGCTATTCTGTAGAATAAGACGATGTACATTGATTGGTCTTAAAAGGATGCCCTTTGTCAATATTTGAAACAAAATAGTAATTGCAATCAAAGCTATCAGCATAGCGTATTGCCGCATATTTCTCCTGATGATTACTTTTATATTTTCCATCAGCCGGATCCTCCCTTAATACGTACTGGTTGCTTCATGCTTTTTCCTGCCAGAGCTTTGGATGATGCAACGCATAATGCTTTCCTGACAAGCCTCATGGGTTGGCATTTCTCCTACAAACTCTCCTTCGTTCATTATATAAATTCTGTCACATATTCCTAATAGCTCTGGCAATTCTGATGAAATAACAATAATAGATTTACCTTGATTAGCTAAGTCGTTTATAATATTATATATCTCATATTTGGCTCCTACATCTATCCCTCTTGTTGGTTCATCAAGGATGAGAACATCCGGCTCTGAAAAAAGCCATTTTGCAATGATAACCTTCTGTTGATTGCCTCCAGATAAATTTCCTGTATTCTGATATATGTCTGAGGTCTTAATTCGGAGTTTTTTACAGAATTCTTCAGCAACATGAATCTCCTCATTTAAATTCACAACTCCACGATTACTAATCTTCTTCAATTTAGCCAAAGTAATATTTCTTCGGATGTCATCATTAAGAACTAATCCACCAGTTTTACGATCCTCTGTTAAATATGCAAGCCCTTCCTGAATTGCTTGACTCACATTAGTCACATTCAAAACTTTTCCAGCTTTTATCATTTTCCCTTTAATGTTTTTACCATAGGAATGACCAAAAATACTCATAGCGAGCTCTGTTCTACCTGAACCCATTAATCCTGATATCCCAACAATCTCTCCTTCTCGGACATTTAAGTTAACATTTTTGATCTTTACCCGCCCTTCGTCTAATGGATCATGCACCAACCAGTTTTCAATCTCAAAAGCTATTTTCCCTATGTTTGAAACCCTTTTGGGGTACCTATCCATCAACTCTCTTCCAACCATTCCTTTAATGATTCGGTTTTCTGAAATTTCATCCTTACCTTTAACAAGGGTTTCAATGATTGTTCCATCACGTATAACCGTTATCTCGTCAGCTATTTTTGTCACCTCATTTAACTTATGAGAGATGATAATGCTGGTAATTTCCTGTTTTTCATTTAATTCCTTCAACAATTCCAGCAAACTGTCAGAATCTTCATCATTTAAAGCCGCAGTAGGCTCATCCAAAATCAACAGCTTCACATCCTTAGCTAATGACTTTGCAATTTCAACAAGCTGCTGCTGTCCAACTCCTATATCCTTTACTAATGCATCATGCTTAATATGTAGTCCCACTCGTTTCATAAGTCTTATCGCTTTTTCTTGGGTAGCATACCAATCGACAATACCTTTTTTTTGACATTCATTTCCTAAAAATATATTTTCAGCCACTGTCAAATAAGGACTAAGGGCTAATTCTTGATGAATGATTACAATTCCTTTTCCTTCGCTCTCCTTAATATCTTTAAACTGGCAATCACTACCATCAAAAACAATTTCTCCAGAATATGTTCCATAAGGATATATCCCACTGAGAACATTCATCAAAGTTGATTTTCCTGCGCCATTCTCTCCTACTAATGCATGAATCTGTCCCCTTTTCACCTGGAGATTTACATTATTTAGCGCTTTAACTCCCGGAAACTCTTTTGTTATCGTTCGCATTTCAAGAATATTATTGGTCATATCCCCTACTCCTTTTTTCAAATTATATGCTGTGATAGCAAACTACCACAGCATATATATTGATTCCCTTGCAAAAGTAAGCTAATCGCCCTTACATTTAAACTACAATTGATCTGGAGTATAATACCCTGAATCAATTAATAGTTCTTTAAAGTTGTCCTTGTCTGCAAACACAGGCTCACACAAGAAGGAAGGAACTACTTTAACATTATTGTTATAGGTTGTGGTATCGTTTACAGGAACTTCACTCCCATCCATAATAGCAGTAACCATAGCTACTACTTGTGTTGCTAAAGTTCTCGTATCTTTGAAAATTGACATAGATTGTTCGCCAGCAATTAGCATTTTAACATTTGTGATATCGCAATCCTGTCCTGTTAATACCGGAAATGGTTTGTCCGCTGAACCATAGCCAGCCGCTTTTAATGAAGCAACTATACCTTGGGCCAAACTATCATTAGGTGATAAGACTACATCAACATTTTTATCTGTATAATTGGCTGTCAATAGATTGTCCATTCTAGCTTGAGCACCTTCAGCTCTCCAGCCTTGGATTGCTACCTGCTCCATCTTTACTTGACCAGAATTAACGACTAATTTACCATTATCAATATATGGTTGCAGAACATCCATAGCTCCACTATTAAAGAAGAAGGCATTATTATCATCTGGAGAACCCCCAAATACCTCCAAGTTTAAGGGACCATTTCCACTATCAAGCTCAAGAGCATTCACTATGTACTCTCCTTGTATTTTACCCACAAGATAATTATCGAAGGTTGCATAATAATCTACATCTGCAGAATCTAATATTAAACGGTCATATGCAATAATTTTGATGCCTTCTTTACCAGCATCTGACAGGACTCCTTTTAAAGCTGTTCCGTCTATAGAAGCAATTACAATTACTTCACAACCCTTAGTAATCATGTTCTCAACCTGTGTAACCTGCTGTTCTACTTTGTTGTCGGCATACTCTAATATAACTTCATAACCTGCCGCTTCAAGCATATTCTTCATATTATCTCCGTCTTGATTCCATCGTTGCAATGATTTTGTAGGCATTGCTACACCTATAAGTTTGTCTCCCTTTGCCGTTCCCAAATCGCCAGAATTGCTCGTCTGGCTTGTGCATCCAACCGTAGAAAGCATAGTAACAAGAAGAACTAAAGCCAATAACCATAAACCTAACTTTTTCATTGAATAGACCCCCCTAAAATTTTTTTTATTGAAGTGAGTCAAAGCAAATGTCAGTCTGTACAGTTTTTGAGAGCTCATTTTTAACAATCGAATTGTATTGTCCACTACTCATCTTAATTGTTAAAAAAGCGAACTCATTTTTTCCATATAATGACTCTAATTTAATTATAAAATACTTCTTATACTTTTTCAACCCCCTTTAAAAAGTATTTTTAAAATGACTTTAAAAAGTATCTAAAAAAACACAAAACCTTCTAAAATACTTGTGTAAACTAAGTCAATTGAGTTAAAGGAATTTATAAATTGTAGTATGCTTATATTCCTTTCCTTTTTTTAAAATACAAGAAGGAAAATGCTTATGCTTCATACCATTTGGAAAATACTGTGTTTCCAAGCAAAGTCCACTCCATTTTTTATAGCTTACTCCGTTTTTCCCTGTAGCTGAGCTTTCAAGATGATTTCCAGAGTAAAATTGTATCCCAGGTTTTGTTGTATATACCTCCATTCGTCTACCACTGACAGGATCATGGACCTCCGCTGCTTTCTTTTTTAAATCACCATTGCTTCTCAGAACAAAATTATGATCATACCCTTGCCCCATTATGATTTGCTCTTCATCACTTTCAAGCCCAGTAGCTATTATTTTCATGTTACGAAAGTCCATAGCTGTTCCCTCTACGGAACGGATTTCTCCTGTTGGCAAACATTCTTGATTTATAGGGGTGAAATACTCAGCATCTATTATAAGTTCATGTCCTCCAATGTCGCCCTTATCGTGGCCCGAAAGGTTGAAATAGCTGTGATTAGTTAGATTTACTATTGTATCTTTGTTAGAGATTCCATAATAGTCTATTCTTAAGGCATTATCAGAAGTAAGGCTATATGAAACCTTCACTTCGAGCTTCCCTGGATAATTTTCTTCCATATCCTCACTTGTATAACTTAAAACCAAGGATTTTTCTCCCTTACTTACTGCTTCATCACTCCAAAACACTTTATCAAAGCCCCGATAGCCTCCATGAAGGTGATTATTACCGTCGTTCCGTTCAAGCTTATACTCAATACCCCCAATTTCTATGACTCCCCCCTCAATTCTATTTGCATATCTTCCAATGATAGCTCCTAAGAATTGCGTATTATTATAATAATTCTCGATTTTTTCGAAGCCTAGTACAATATCCTGATATTTTCCTTTCCTATCAGGGGCAAATAGGGATATTATAGTAGCTCCAAGATTACAGATTTTCACCTTCATTCCTGCTTCATTTGTAAGCGTATAAATAACAAGAGTATTACCATCCAATGCTTCATTGCATTTTTCAATTAAAATATCCATGTTCTTTCATCCTCTTTTTTTCATTGTATTATTGAATACCTACGAAAAGTATTCTCTTAATAAATATACAACAGAAAATGCTAATTAAACAAGGGAAACACGCGAAGCACAGGGACGGTGTTGTTGCTTTGGTTCTGTGTAACATATTATAATTTCCAAATAGTATTCGCCGATACCCCAGTAACTCTTGCCAGCTGCCTTGTTGATATTCCTTCTATCTCTAAGGCTTTCTTTAACATCATTTCCTTCTTTTCTTTTGATTCATTTTGTAACGTCCATTCTTCTACCTTAAATTGATTTTTTATTATCCGTCTTAATTCATCATCTGATATATTCTTCTTTTTTTCCTCGATTTTTAAGCACTCATCATTATTATTCTCTTTGTTAAATTTAATAAATAATTCAATAGCTATATCATTGTCTTTAGCAAATATTTTAAGTACATATTCCTTATCTATTATTTTTGGTGTTACTGAATATTCCCTATAACTACTCCATCTATAGTCTTTTATGTTTCTTATAATTCTTATAATTCTTATAATTCTTATAATTCTTATAATTCCTGCTTTTATAGGATTTTGACGAATATATCTTATAACCGTCAAAAAATATGATTCCGTCTCTACTCGTTCACTTTTAAATCGATCCTGAATAAAGTTCCATCCGTTCATATTTTTTGTTATACCAATATACATAGCTTCCACAATAGAGCCTGCCAAGAATGGAAAAATGGCGAAATGAAAAATTTCAATGGATTAAATCGTGCCCGAGGGTACGGTTTAAGAAGTATGGCAACACAAGCAAAATTAACTACATTAGCAGTAAATCTAAAGAGGGTAGCAATCATCCTATCCTCTAGATTAACTATAAAATCACACTTTTGGGTTTCTAGATTTAAATTTAGTAGAAAAGCAATAATATACTAAGGAAACAGGACTTAAAAGAACCATTTTTTCAGTGGTCTCCCCTGTCCCTTTGTCTGCTTGTCTGAAAAAACTTAGGACCTCAGAAAATAGTTCTGAGGTCCTATGGGTCGAAGAATTCTTCTTAAAAGGTTGCTTATTTGATTATTGTAATCTCTCTCGTCACTTCATCATACTCCACTGTAGCACCTAGTATCTCACTGACAAATCGTAGTGGTACAAAGGTCCGTCCTGGAGACATAATCCTTGGTTCAGTTTCTATCAAGATAATCTCTCCATTGACCAGTACTTCCTTAGAACCAATGGTCAACAGGATTTCCGTTTCTCCTTCTATGATTAAGACCTGTTCCGTCTCCGACAGCCAGGTTACCTTTGCTCCTAGGGCTTCGCTGATGAATTTAATGGGGACTAGAGTTCTGTTGGATTCTCCCTCGATAAAGGGTATTGTGTCCAATAGATAGATTTCATCGTCTATCTGTGTTTCCAGCCTACCTAGGGTCAGTCTTATTTGTTTTTTCGGAGGATCTTCCTTCTCTAGTGGTTCTTTTTGGATTTCTTCTTCTACTTCTTCTCCAATAACTTGGGTGAAGCTATGTCTCACTACTCTGCCATTTTGATCTGTCACGGTAATGGTGTATTGGTAGGTTCCCGCCTTGGTGGGGGTACCGCTGATAACTCCATCCTTTGAAAGGGTTAAACCCTCTGGTAATGCTCCACTGGTGATTTTAAAGCTATAGCCTTTGCCTCCTCCAGTGGCTATAAAGCTATAGGAATAGGCGATACCTTCTATTGCCTCGGTGGGATTAGTTTTTACGATGGCTAAGTTTTGTGTACTGGAACCGTCCCTAGAAGAGCTGTTTATACTTCCTCCAGCGTTTGATGAAGCTCTGTTTACGATAATGGTATAGGTCTTGATACTTCCATTTTCAGCCGTTACTACAATAGTGATGGTATTATTTCCTGTATTCAAACTTATTGGTATGACACTTCCGCTAGCTACAGAGTTTCCGTTAATAGCTACTGTTGCATTACTGTCTTCTATGACGGTTGTTACATTCATGCTGGATATCCCACTGCCTACGTTAGCACTATAGGACACTATATCCTCACTAAAAGTAGGGTTCAATGTTCCCTGGCTTAATAGCAGTTCCATTAATTTGGCATTGCCAGAGGGAATATAACCTTCTACAGCGTTGACTGTCAGTGTTACTATATTATTGTCATCAAAAAAAATATTAAATTCTGCCCTATCTCCTTGTCTCAAGTTCAAAGCTTCTAGATAATCAGTATATATGGTGAGTTGATTTACATTAATTGTATAATCTGTATCTAACACTAGATTTTCACTTCCATACATTACATCTGTGACACTGACAGCATTTCCCCATGTGATTATAGTGAATACGTCAGCTGGGGTTGTCAGCTCATAGTTCATTGAAGCCGGATTGATGGTTGGGATAAGTGGGGTCACAATATCCACTGTAAATGTAGTGATTTTGTTTTCATAAGTGACGGTGATAACCTGATTGTCTTTTTCTACACTACTGTTAAATCCACTGATATTAGCTGCGGTGACGCTCAGTGATGCCGTAGAAGTATCGCTGTATTCACCCGTTACTACTAGACCAGTTAAATCCAAGGTCTCATTTACATAGTAGATAACCTTGTCGGGCTGACTGGTCACTCGTATTCTTTCTAGCGTTACCGGTTCGGTGACTATGATGTTACCTATGATAGCTAAAACAGAGCTAAAATACTTGTCACCTTCTTTGGTTACCGTAATCGTTGCTGTTCCTACCTGCACTGCAGTGACAATACTTTCATTCTCCACCGTCAACCCACTTCCAGTAACACTGTAGGTGATGGCACCTGTGGTACTTCCACCCGTCACTGAGCTGCTGAGATCAAAGGTTTCATTTACTGTCATGTTGGTGGGCACGCCAGTAATGATGAGGTGTGCCTGTTCTTTTCCCTCTGGACCATACACACCTGCGATATCTATGCCTTTCTTATCTTTTGCCCCTGCACCTTGTATGGTGCAGTTGGTATAGGGTTTTTCCACCCCTGTGGGTACCAGTGCATTGGTGCCGTATGTTGTAAATACCACAGTAGGATTGTCATTGCCGTCACCTGCTATTTTTAAGGTACCAGTGCCTGAACTGCCGCTTCCTGAGCCAATATCCCATCCATTTTGACGCCCCATTATTGGTCCACCGCCTGTTGCGGTAATCTGGGCATTCCCTGAAATATTGATTGTACCACTGCCACCGCTGGGACCGCCACCGATACCGGCACCACTGCTTCCGCCTACTGCAGTAACAGTTCCTCCTGAAATATTAATTATACCGCCACTGCCCTCAAAACCTCCACCGATGCCTGCTCCATAATCACCGCCTGTTGCAGTGACAATTCCTCCTGAAATATTGATTGCGCCACCATAGCCGCCGCTACTGACTCCACGACCACCACCACCAATGCCTGCTCCACTGTTTCCTCCCATGGCTGTTACCGTACCACCTAAAATGTTGATTGTACCTGCATCTTGACCCCAGCCACCGCCAATACCTGCACTAGAACTACCTATGACAACACTCTTGGCGGTTAATCTACCAGACCCGTTGATAGTTAAAACTGCTCCAGCGGGCACCTTTAACCCTGCTTGCATCAAGCCACTGCTTAAGGAATTGTTTCCTATTAAAGTGAGGTTAATAGTAGCACCGCTCATATCAAAAGCGCACTGATTAATGCTAGTTCTACTAATGTCTACATTGGACAAAGTAATATTTGCCGTTACTCCACTACTCACCAAAACCCTATTGGTTGTAGTGGTACCAGTGATAGTGATTGTATCATCTGCATAAACATGCTGTGTTACACTTCCATGTGTTACTGCAATCTTACCAGTATATTCTCCTGTTCCTGATGCTAAGGTTATATTCCCCCCACTTATGTCAAAGGTATAGTCAGTAGAACTAATGCTTGCAGCATCCGCATACATTGGCAGTCCTGCCGGGGCTATCACTGATAATACCAGTGTCAGAATTATAACCAGGGCTAACCTTTGTTTCTTTTTCATACTTCATCTCCTCCATTTTTATCTTGAAATCTTTAAACCCTTCTGTAGTGCTTTAGGTTAAAGTTTTTTATAGTATATCAAAGCCCTCTGACAGGATTCTTACAAAAGATGTCTATAAAATCACAAAATACTTGATACTTCCTTATAAATTTTATTTGTTAAGCTATCTACTTTATACTGACTTACTATATTTTACGTTAGTATATATCAGCATCCTTCCTTTTTTTCCTTCATAGGTCTATGCTTATTGTATTTTTCAAAAAAAATAGAGACCCCAGAAAATAGTTCTGAGGTCCTATAGGTTAACTAATACTTATTTTTCTATACTAATCTCCCTCGTCTCTTCATCATACTCAACTTTATCGCCCAGTAAGCACTAACCCCGTCCCCTTGCTTCGCTACTCCATTTTTCACCTTAAAATCTTAGACTACAAATCATTTCCTTCACCCTTTGCGAAGGAACTGTATCATACTCCTCCTGCAGGGTTTTTTCCAGCCATTGATAGTGGTTAAAGGCTGCTATATTGTTTTTTGTTTCTTGATATATTTCCATAAGCATGTAATTAAGGTTTTCGTCAAAGGGGACTAGCCTTGTGATGGCTTTTAAAAGTCTTATGGTTTCCTCTTTGTAACCTTTATTTCTATAGATCTTCATGATTTCTTTTAGGATTATCAACAGAGCTTCCCGCAGCTGTTGGTCTTTTTCCATGCTCCATAGATAGCCCTCTTCTGCTAAAAATCCTCCTCCAAACAATATACTGGCCTTCTCTACTGAGGCATAGGTAGAGGGATCATCTTTTTTATAGCTGGATAATGCCTCTGCCACCTGAAAATAATCGCATTCTCCTTCTGTTACTAGAAGACAGTAACCGTTGTTGCTATAATCTAGCTTCACTACATTTTTTAGTGGGGAAAAGAGGTTTCTTATCTTGCATATGGATGTTTGTAAGATCTGCAATGCTTTTTCCCGTTCATACTCTGGCCACAGATTTTCCATGATCTTTTCCTTATGGACATAACTGCCATGATGCATCAGAAGGTAGGCAAAAAGTTCCTTTGCCTTTGTTCTCTGCCATTTTACTGGAGTCTCTCCAAGGGTAACCATCAACTTATCAAAGACTTTGATTTTTACATTTTTTGATGTCTTTTGACTTTTGATACTTATTTCATTTTTTATTTTTTCCACCATACGGTTAAAGCGTTCACCCTTGATAGGCTTTAGAATATAGTCTATGGCGTTTAAATCAAATGCTTGGACTGCATATTGATTGTAGCTGGTGATAAAGACAATTATCATGGCAGAATTCACCTCTAATAGTTTTTCTGCTAGAGTAATCCCATCCATCTCTGGTAGCTCAATGTCAATAAATGCCACCTGAGGATTAGTAAGCTTGGCCTCCTCTAATGCCTTCAAAGGATTTTGATATCTTCCTGCAACATGAAAATACCCAGTTTTATCAATCAGTTCACTTGTTTCTTCTAGGTTATACCATTCATCGTCTATAACTATTGCTCTAATCATATATCCTCAACTCCATTAATAAGTATCATAATTTATTATAGCAAAGCCCTCTGACAGGATTCTGACAAATCAGTTGGTGGATTTTCTGTATGAAAAGGGATAGAAAATTTTACTGAGGTACCTTCTCCCTTTCTACTTTCTATCTTTAAGCCTTTTTTATAGTATTTTATGAGTCTTTTATGAATGTTTGTTATGCCTATTCCTTGATCTTCTTTTGCAGTTAATCTTAGAAGTTTTTCTTCTGCGATCCCCACACCGTCATCCTTTACCTCAAAAAATATCTTGTTGGCTCTACGGGTAATGGTTAGCCAGACATTACCTCCATCAGCTTTTCTTAATATACTATGGCGGATGGCGTTTTCTACTAGCGGCTGCAGAATCAGTCTTGGGATATGAAATTTGGGGAGATGACTACATACAATATGGAAATTCAGTCTATTTCCAAATCTTGTTTTTTCAATAGCTACATAGGTGTTTACTGCTTCAAGCTCTTCTTCTAACAGAACCATGGGGGAGGTATGGTCAAAGTAACAGCTATTTCTAAGGTATTCCCCTAGATTACCAATAAGCTCTCTAGCACCTTCAGGGTCCCTCTTAATCATAGCACCAATCACACTTAGGGTATTGTTTAAAAAATGAGGATTGATTTGAGCCTGTAAAAAGGAGATTTCATTGGTTTCTGCTTTATCCATGGCTGAGGATGCAATGTATTCCAAGGTTTTTTGATTTTCTACAAACAGGGTAATATCATTGATGGTAAGTATTTTGCCAATCTCTAGACTATCCTCCACTACGATTTTCGTGATGATGGCTGAATAAGATCTCTCATCCCCCTTCTGTAGCAATGTAAATTGAGGGATGGGATTATCTTCTGATATTTCCATTAATTCAGGATGAGCTTCTAAAAAAGAGGTAAAGGTATACTTGTGGGGCACCTCCTTTAGATCGGGATAGATCTTTAGAAGAGCATCATTTGCCTCAATGATATGGTCTGTCAAGTCAATCAAAATAATCCCTTCCTTTGATTGCTTAAATACGATTTCTGTTGCCATGGGGATGGTATTGAAAACTCTAAAATAGAAAATGCCGAATATGTAAAGTATGCCAGATAGGACAGATACAACGGGGAAATAATCTATGCCAAGAAAGCTTTTGTTCATAGCATTTAGATAAACTGTTACCCATGGAAACAGGGAGGCTATGATCATAATCAAGTAGCCCTGTCTATGAAAGCCTGAGGTTCTTAGTAAACCCCTTAGATAGAAAAATATGGATATGATACCTAAAAATGTACCAGAAGCAACCATCAAGAAAAACATGGGTCCTTTTGTTGAAAAAATGATAGAAAAATAGCCATTGCTTTCAAAGCTATAGGCAGAAATGTATAGATGATGAAGATGATTTGTAAAAAATATCAGGATATATAGGATGGGGTGATAGAGTCCTGTGTATTTGGCTAGCTGAAAATGTTTTTTAGAGACTCCAGAGTATTCCAAGCTCATCAGCATCCATAGATAATGCTGAATCGGTATGGGAATATGCTGAAGGTTAAACCAAAACATCGCAGTGGAAAAGTCATCGGCATTGATTTCTCCGATATATGCTGCACTATATACAATTGCTGAAATAAGTAGCATAATAAAATATTTTGCTGCTGGCATTTTTCTTCTTTTATAAGCGTAGGTGATCAGCAGCAGTGCACAAAGCATGGTGGCTGATAGTATTAAGGTAAATATTAATCTAATCCCGTTCATAGGATTCATCCTCCATTTTTGTCATTTTATGTGCTAATATTATCATATTTTGTAAAACTAATACAGTATTTTCAAAATGTCAATTCTTTAAAGAGAAAGCATTTTATTTAAAATTTTTTATAAGTTTTTAATTCTAGGAAAAAAATAAAGGATTGCCAATACTCAATAAAGTAGAGGCGCTCCCTTATCTTTTAAATTTATACAGAAGATCATCCTCTACTAAACAGATTAAATTCTTTCTTGATTTGATCTTAAAATATTGAACTCTTTTCTAATCAATATAAAAACCCAAATCGTTATAACAACATCAATTAAGAAAGCTCCATAATACACCCATTGGATACCATATATCTTTGGAAGTATCAACATCACAGGTAAATAAAAAATGAGTTGTCGAGCAATTCCTATGATCGCTGCCGGTTTTCCTTTATTGATGGCTGGATAGAATGTCATCATCATAAATATAACAGGCAAAATAGGTAATAGTGCCATGGCGGTTCTAAAGTAAAATAAGCTGCTACTATCAAATATTCTACTTGCAAATATTAAACCCAATACAGTTTCAGGTATAACCATTATAACTATCCAAAAGGGTAGCATTATCAAAGTACTAGCTATTGCAAATATCTTAAAGCTACTGATTACACGAAGGTTATTTTTGGCACCATAATTAATGCCTATAACAGGTTGTAATGCCCTCATCAATCCAAATATAGGCGTTAACAATAAAGTAAAGATTCTATATATGGCACCATAGAGTGCTAGATCATAGGTGGTTCCATATCTAGATAAAGCATTAAAAACGACCACCGCCTGTACAAGACTCATGACAGTCATAATCAATGATGGCACCCCCATTGAAAAGATATCCTTTATAATTTTTTTATCTCTAAAGAACTTAAATGGAGCTGCTTCAAAAGATGCTTTTCCTTTTCCAAAGTATAGAAGACCTACAATTGTATAGACAAACATACCAAGATTTGTTCCCCATGCTGCTCCCGCAGCCCCCATATCCATTACTACAATCAAAATATAGTTAGCTATAATATTCACTACAAGTCCAAGACCCATAATGACTGCAGCAGATTTCATCTTTCCCTCAGCACGTACGATCATATTTCCTGCTAAACCATAAATCCAGAATAATGAACCAAATACTGTTATTTGAAAATACGTTGTACCTATACTCAATATGTCACCTGTGCCACCCATCACTTTAACCAATGGTGTTGTCAATAGCAATGCAAGGATTACATAGATACTTGTTATGACAATAGTTAGATAATTTACATTTCCTAATATCCTTTTCTGCATCTCTTGATTTTTTGCCCCTATAGCAATACTAAGGGCAGATCCTGCTCCAACACCGATTAGCGAACCTAATCCAAGGGTTATCTGAGATAATGGATAGGCTATGGAAACCCCTGCTAATGCTGTTTCTCCAACAAATCTTCCTACAAAGATTGCATCAAATACTGAATTTAGGCCATATAATACCATGGCGATTACAGCAGGCCATGAAATTCTATACATTACTTTCCACAAATTCTCCGAAAGAATCATTTGTTTTTGTTTGTCTTTTTCATCTATTTTTGTTTCCAATATTATCACACTCCCATTAATTCTAGATTTTTCCCAATAATATCCCTACAATCATAGTATGCATCCTTAAATGCTCCATCCCAAATTTTCATTCTGAATACTGTAAAGTCTCTCATACAATCCTTTCTCCCTTAGCAACTCATCATGAGTTCCTTCCTCTAGAACCCTACCTTTGTCTAGAATAATAATTTTATCAGCGCTTACTACGGTTCTTAAACGATGGGCGATTACAATTACTGTTTTTCCTTCTATGAGCTTTGAAATAGCCTGCTGAATCAATACCTCATTTTCTGGATCCAATGAAGCCGTTGCTTCATCAAGTAAAACAATGGGGGCATTTTTAAGCAATGCACGGGCAATAGAAATCCGCTGCCTCTCACCTCCGGAAATGGTACTCCCATTTTCTCCAAGCTTAGTGTGATATCCGTCTGGCAGATTGTTGACAAATTCATGGCAGCAAGCCGCCTTAGCAGCTTCCATAATCTGTTCCTCAGTGGCATCCATATTACCGATGCGAATATTGTTATAAATGGTATCGTTAAACAATACCACATCCTGAAATACAAAGGACATATAATCCATCAAATACTCTGGATCCAATATTTTGATGTCAATACCCCCTATTTTTACTACGCCCTTATTTACATCCCAAAATCTTGCAATCAACTTTGATAGGGTGCTCTTTCCACTTCCCGATGGTCCCACCAATGCAGTAATACCATTGGCAGGAATGGATATACTTACATCTTTAATTACCGTTTCCTCCGGGGCAAGATTTCCCGTATAACTGAAGGATACATTTTCAAATTCTATATTGTAGTTCTTTATTTCCTTTTCTGTATCTCCCTCCATTATAGGTGTTGAAATAAGCCTTCTCATGCGCCTTGTGGAAGTCTGCATATAGAACAGTTCCGGAAGAAGCGTAAGCTCTGTCAGTATGGGCCCATATATTCTTACGACGATTAGAAAAAACATCAGTAATGGAATTAATTCAATTTTTCCTCCTGTCAATAGATATGTTCCTGCAAAAACCGTAAGCCCCACTCCCGCCTGTACCACGATCTGGGCTCCTGCAACAAAAACCCCGGTCCCAAACTCCAATTTTATGGCCATTTGCTTCATATACCGAAGCGCATTGTCTAAGGCAGAAAATTTAGAACCATCTAATCCACAAGATTTAATGACTTTGATGCCCTCTAAATATTCCTGCACCTGATCAGAGGCCTTTAGCTTGGCTTCCACATGCTTTTCACTTAATCTGTTTTGGATTTTTTTGCTTAAGACGATAATTAATAATGCAATGGGTACTGTACTAAAAACCGTCAGTGCCAATCTCCAATCAAAAGCTGCAAGACCAAGGCAAATCACAGTAATAGAAATAGCATTAGCCAAAAGCTGTGGGATAATATGACTTAGCACATGCTCGCTTGTTGAACAATCTCCCATTATGTTGGTAGTCAGTTCTGATACATCCTTGGCATTAAAAAAACTCATAGGAAGCTTTCTTATATGCTCTGCAATACGGGTTCTATTTGCTTCCGATTCCATATAGGAGGCTATATAGGTTTTTTTGTAATCATTTTTACTGGCCAGAAATACAAGAACTGCTGCTATAATACCAAGTCCGAAAAAAATCCACATCTTTGTCCAGGAGATTGTCTCCCCCATGAAGGGCTTCAACAGTTCAACAAATATTTGAATTGTAATACCAAAGGGTAACATCAAACTCAAGTTGGTAATGGTGCAAGCTATAATCGCTTTCTTCAAATCTGAGTGCCCTTTATGGGTCAACATGAGCCTTTCTCTTAAATTAAGCATTTTTCTCCATCTCCTTTCCGGTGTCCAATTTCCAATCAAGGGCTCTTGTATACATTTTCCACATTATGCTATATTTTCCCTTTTGCTGAATCAGTTGGTCATGTGTACCACATTCAACCGGCTGTCCTTTATCCATAACAATAATTTTATTTGCACTTCGTATGGTAGACAGTCGGTGGGCAATAATGATAACTGTTTTGTTCTGTATCAATTTTTCAAATGCCTTTTGTATTAATTGTTCATTTTGGGGATCTGCAAAGGCAGTAGCCTCATCAAGGACGATAATAGGGGCATCCTTTACAATAGCTCTGGCGATTGCAATGCGCTGGCGTTCACCTCCTGAGAGATGCACTCCCTTCGTGCCCACTACTGTGTGATAACCATTTGGCAGCTTCTCCACAAACTCATGGCACTGTGCAGCTTTTGCAGCAGCAATAACCTGTTCATCTGTAACCCTTTGATCTCCAATTCTAATATTATCCATAACACTCTGCTTGAATAAAAATACATCTTGAAATACAAAACTCACCTGTTCCATCAAGTAATCTAACTGCATATCTCGAATATCCACATCACCGATTTGAATGCTTCCCTCAGTCACATCAAAAAATCTCGGGATTAGATGAGCGATGGTGCTTTTGCCACTACCAGATGGACCTACTATGGCAGTAACCTCTCCTTGCTCTGCCCGAAAGGACACTTCCTTCAAAGCAGATATGTCTTTATCTTCATCATAGGAAAAGGATACGTTATCAAACTCAATATTGCGACCTTCACAGGTTTTAGGATTAACTGTCTCCGGCAGTGTTCTCTTGTGTAAAATATCATCCATACGCTCTATACCGCTTGAAATTTTCATTCCAGCACTAGACACGTACATAATTTTCATCATGATTGAAGAAATGGATGGCACAAACAAAATATAAAAAATAAAGGTCATGGCGTAGGTTTTATAGTCGTTCGTATTCATACCAATCAATATTCCCACTGGAATTAAAAGAAGATAAATATTGTTGATAATCATTGTAAAAGCCGACATGTAATTTTCCCAACTTAATGTAAATGGAATGACAAATCCAGTGTATGCTTTAATTGTCTCATGTAATCTTCTAAAGGAATATACCGTCTGTCTAAAGGCTTTAACAACAGAAATGCCCCGAATATATTCCACCGATGCATTATTCATTTCTTCCAATGTAGACTGATATTTGTCCATCATCGCCTTGGAACCCTCATTTCCATATGCCTTAACCTGCACAATAAAGGCTATGGCAATACCCACCAAGGCTGCCAAACCGAAGCGCCAGTCAACCACTAATAAAATGACAACCATGACTATGGGGGCCACTATTGATGCCACTATATCTGGAAGTTGATGTGCAATAAACCCTTCTATTTTTTCTATATTTTCATCTATAACTTTCCGAAGCTTACCACTTCCAAAGTTTAGATGAAATCCAAGGGGCAATCTAGAAATATGAGCAGCAAATCCTATCTTTAACTCATACAAAGTACTAAAAGCCGCCAAATGAGAACACATTAGGGCTGTGAAATAAAGTAGAACATTTCCAAGTATTCCGCCGAGAGCAATCCATCCAAAGCCCAAAGTTCTTTGCACATCAAGACTTGCAATATGTGGATAAACCCCAATGATTTCACCTATAATATAGTAAATTGCGATATAGGGCACAAAGGAAGCGATGGATGCCAGTGCTGCTAAAATCCCAGAGCATATTACCAAAGTCTTTTTTGTAGCGGCAAGTTCCATTAGCCTTGCCACTCCAGATTCTCGATTTGTGATTTTCAAGTTTTCATTCTCCATTTTTTAGCCTCTTTTCTTTATCAAGTATTGTTTTAATCATTGAGTTCCCCGATCCTAAGTTTTTAATACGCCTCACCGATCTCCCCATTAAACCTAATCAATTTAATTGATATCGATTTTCAAGATCATATGATAACACAATGATACCTTATTTTTATTTCTTTTTTCTACGCCAAAAGGGATAAAATTTATGCCAAAAAGTATTTTAGGAACAGAGAAGGTATTCCTTCACTGTTCCTAAAATAGATATTTTTATGAATTTTTTATGAATTCCGATGGATTAACCCCATATTTTCTTCTAAATTTTTCTGCAAAGTGGCTGGCATCACTGTATCCTATCAATATTGCTGTTTCTGTAACTCTTAGCTTTTTATTCTCCATTAAAAATCTTGCCATCTCCAACCTCTTATCAATAACATAAGCATGAATAGGCATTCCAAAGAACTCCTTAAAGCCTGTTTTAAGCTTGTATTCATTAAGGCATATCAATCTTGCAAGTTTCCCTATGGTAGGTGGTGTTACAATATTTTCATCAAGAATTCTCCTAGCTTTATGGAGAGCATTTATATCCGAGGCAGAAAGACTAATGGAGGAATGTAATCTACCATTTTCAAAAATGATTTCATCCATAAAAACAGCAATCAATTCCAATACTTTTCCTTCAAGATATATTTTTTTTACATAACCTTTGTAGCCACAATGTATCATATCATTTAAAATCACCTTAATAGTTGATGAAAATTTCCTTTTATAGAAATAACTATCTCCATGGGATAGTAAGGTAGCCGCATTCTGTTTTCCTATATGATGCATCATGTTTGTTACTAACGCAACATCTAACCCTATACTAATTCCCCAAAATCGTTGTTCTGGTTTATAGGTACATATAGATTTTTCTTGATTTACATTGAATATACAGCTTTCTCCACAATCTATCTCATATTCTTTTTTGTCCCCCTCCGCTCTCCACTGGAGAGCTTCCCCCAAACAAAAAGCAAAATAATACAGACCCTTGTCATGCCCTCCCCCCATGGTCAAACTTTCATGAAAAGTCATATCAGATATTGATATTTCCATTGAGGGCTTGACAATGATTCTTTGACAAAAGCCCTTTCCCATTTTTTCAGGTAGTTTCATCTCTGCTTCAAAGGAATCCTTCCTATAAATGCTATTATAGGCGGCACATACAGGGCAGTTTTGATCTTCAGGATTAAAAATCTCATTATTTTGAATTTGATTATCTATCATAGCAACAACCTCTCAATACTTATAATCTCTATGATCATATCCGTATCGTACAATTATACATTCGAACCATCAATTAACAAAGGATGCCATAGAACCGTGGGTGTGCGATGCAGCTAGTTGCATCATATGCTCATGATAACCCCCTGTATGAAGAAAAGAGCCTATCTTTTATGATTGACTCTTTTATAGGCCTTGCTATCACAGCTTTTTTTTCAAAAATCATTTCCAACTTTTGCAGTATGATGCCTAAATCTTAAAGTTTTTATTAACCCTCGATGAAGAGAAGCGATTATTAAAATAATGATGGGACAGATGTAATCATATACACTCTTTACTTTCCTCATGATAACCCCAAGTGAAACACCTAACTTTAAATCGATGTTGATAATCATTTTCATTTCCATCATATGTTATTCTTTAATAATTGTCAATGCAAAAAATGTGTCGATACAGAAATTAATCTATTCACATTCGCACTCTCATCGGTGTCGTATCCCAGGAACCGTTTAGTACTCATTGTTAAACTGTCCATTTTCAAACCTTCTTCTTGTCCCCCATGTGGAGTTTTCGCTGATAGATCTACTATCGTCCTCGATTATAATTAGTAAGGCTAAGGTAAAACCTTGAAACCCATAAAGACATAAAGCACAAGAAAAATGATTATGACAGCTAATATTGTGAAGAAAACTCCTTTTAGTAAAGATTTAAACATTCCTTTTTTCCATCTGATTGATAATTCTTGTACCGCTTCAGCTTCTTTCAAGTTCCGTTCTGCATAGTTAATAGGTAATTCATTATCCATAGCTTGTAATTCAGCTTTACAGTTATCACAACAAGTAAGGTGTTCCTCAACCATTGCTTTACTTTCATCGCTACAAACACCGTCATGATACAGTGGCAGCAGATCTTTTATGATTTCACAAGAAATTTTCATTTCATTGCTACAAACACCATCATGATCCAGTGGTAGCAAATCTTTTATGATTTCACTAGAATTTTTCATTTCATTTCCTCCTGTAATTGTTTTTTTGCTCTGTAAAAAATCAACCTTGCCCAACTGTCAGTTTTCTCGTACAACTCCCCAATTTGCGAAAATGACAGCTCTCCAAACACACGTAAAGTAAAAACTTCTTTATATGGCTCATTTAGATTATGGAGTAAAACGTGCAATCTCCGTGCAGCCTCTTTATCGAGATAGTCTGTTTCTAATTCTACATTTGATGTCCTATCTAAAAACTCTGTATCCATGCCCAAAACCGTACGTTTCTGTTTCTTGTAAAGTGTAAAATAAGTGTTTTTTGCAATTTGACAGAGCCATACATATAGTTTGCAGCTTCCGTTGAATTGATTTATGTTTTGCATTGCCTTAAAAAAGGTTTCCTGCGTAACTTCTTCCGCAATGGTTTCATCCCTACTCATGGATAACACATATTTATAAACATCAGAAAAGTATTCCACATATATTTCACCGAAATCTGTCACTTTCTCACCTCCTACTCATAAGACTTGGCTAAAACAAAAACGTTTCAATATTTTTTTATTTTTGTTGTTAAAACTAAATATATTTTCCCTTTGAAAATTTCTATATGAATCTCACAGAAAATATCTCCCTCAAACCCTTAAATAATCTGTGCTTAATAGTTTCTCAAAAGATATTTTCTTCTATACGCTTACGCTAAACACCTATCCTATTTGTTATAAGCTCTGAATTTAAGGTACTTCTTTGATTCAGTGTAAAAGTTAACCCCAAAGCAAAATTCCCCCAAACAATAGTCTGAGGTAATATAAAACATACTTTTCATTTTTCTTAAACTTCTACATCCCTTAATATGATTTACATTTTTTTGTCATACCAGTGGTAATCATACACTTATCACGCTTTTTGGATAATGCCTTTTCCAATAATTCCATGGCATTTGTTTTAACTTCTATATTTTCAAAAGTATAGGTCATCCCATATATCTCACTTCTTGAATCACAATATATGCAACCATGGGTACATCCACGATATATATTCATGTTATTCTTTTTTGACAGAATTGTTTTGTATTCTTTATAATTTATCATGTTCTTACACCAAAATCTTCTTTTTCAAATGCCCTTCATTCAGTAAATGTACAGTTTTAAACCTTCCTTTATTAAATACTGCATAATTATTAAATACACAGGGGACAGATTTAGCTTTTTCTAAAGAATTTACTTCAATCAGGTTTAACGGAATATTATTAGCTTGGCAAAATTTTTCAACCTGCTCTATACAGTTAGGAATATATGGACACTGCTTTGAGTAATAAATTGTAAGTTCTTTCGTATCGATTTCTTGCTTTCGTGCACTATCAGCGAAAGTAGGTTCTGCGCCATCAAATGATAACGCCAATAGTTCATAATCGGCAATTGTATCTACTACTTCAAATCCATGGTTTAGCATATATTTTTTGTCTGTAAGGAATGGTGTTTTTTTCTTTGAACTGATAACACAAATGCCTGATTTTCCATGACTCTTCGCATCTTCAATGCAATATTCTAATAATTTTTTTCCATGTCCCTTGCTTTTGAAACTACCTGAAACCCAAAAACAATATATATAAATATAGTTCTCGCCATTAACAGGAACCCAAGCCGTTTCCAATGGAGCGTATTCTATAAAAACCTTTCCTTTATCGTCAAGTTTTCTAAAAACATGACCTTCTAATATTCTTTCAGCTAACCAGGCTCGCTTCACATCAACCCCATGCTGGTGCTTCTTATCAGAAATGGCACAGCACAAATGCTCTTCAGCAATGTTATTCATTTCCAAGTTAATATAATTATTACACATCTCAATACCCTCCTTTTTCAAACCAAGAAGGCATAGAAATACATCTATGCCCACTCGGTAATTATCCTATCTTCCAGCGTTTTAATGTAGGGAAGAACTCTTTCATCATTTTTCTGGCTTCGTCCTCATTCATGGCAGAATTTGCAGAAACCATGTGTGGAACACAAACTTCAATCATTTTTTCCATAGAAATGTCTGATGTAAATGTCCCCTCCATGTAACAATACTTACAATAGTCTTCATTCTTGGTTCCATCTAAATTTGATCCATACATTTCATCCGTATCTCCCATTGGCATCGCACAAGATTGACAATACTTTTCTTCCATCGGTAATACCTCCTTATCGTTTATATCTAGATTATAGACTATTTAATATGACAACATAGTGTCATAGTGACATACTCCCACCGCCTACGTTAACACTTAAAGGTGGGGGCTTCTTGGGACGTATCAGCTCATGCTGATATAATTACCAAGCTAACCCCGTCTGCCCAACGGTTTCTTCATCTATTCTAGGCTACGCCTATTATTCTACATCCTTCATTCCTTATATTGATTGCAGCGTTTATATCTCTCTCGATTACTTCTCCACAGGAACAAGTCCAAACACGCTCCGAAAGAGTCAATTCTTTATTGACCCGATTGCAGAATCGACAAAGCTTACTAGAGGGATACCATTTGTCAATGACCACAAGTTGTTTTCCCTGTTCCTTGAGCTTGTACTCTAAAAATGTTTTTAGCATACCAAATCCATTATCATTAGTTGACTTAGCAAGCTTCAGTCCCTGTGCCATGCTTCGCATATTTAGATCTTCTATCACCACTACATCATAGGCATTGGCTATCTGCCTTGATTTCTTGTGTAAGAAGTCTTTTCTTTGATTTGCTACTTTTTCATGAAGTTTAGCTACTTTTTGACGTTGCTTTTCTCTATTTTGGCTACCTTTTTTACGTTTAGATAGCTTTCTTTGTTCTTTTTGAAGTTTTTCTTCCGCTTGGCGATAATATCTAGGATAGTTGCCTCTGTCTCCTTCATTATCTACATATAGTTCTTTTGAAGAGTAGTCTAATCCTAGGGTTGTTTCCTTAGTTGCCATGACTAAATCTGTTTGTATATCAAACTCCACAAGTATGGATATGTAATATTTTCCTGTGGCTGTCTGACTAATGGTAGCAGACTTAATCACTGAATTTTCAGGTAATTGTCTGTGCATCTTTATTTTTATGTCCTTTAATTTAGGCACCCGAATATGACTGTTATCCATCAGTCTAATGGTTCCTTTTTGATTATTGGTGGTATAGCTTTTTTTATCTCTATGTTTGCTCTTGAATTTTGGGAATCCAATTGAGTGATCTCTAAAGAAATTACCATAAGCTGTATTTAGATTGAGCTGAGCGTTTGCAAGTGCCAGGCTATCTACTTCCTTTAGCCATGGAAATTCACCCTTATAGTTGGCAGGGGTTAGATATTTTTCTTGTTTCAATGCTAGCTTGTCATGTTTATACTCTTCATATATTTCTTTTCGATTTGAAAGCATTTGATTATAGACAAATCGAACACATCCGAAGGTCTTTTTGATGAGTTCTTCTTGCTCTCTGTTTGGAATGATTCGATATTTATAGGCTTTATTCATGACTTTTCACCTTGGCTTTCGATATATGCTTTTATCACCTCTACCGATACGCCCCCAGTGGTCAGTAGGCAAAAACTCCTGGCCCAAAAATATTCCTTCCATAACTTTTCTCTTATGGCAGGAAACTCTTTTTTCACTAGTCTTGAACTTGCACTTTTATATGCATTGATGAATTTTGATAGTTGTGAATTAGGATGTGCCTTGAACAAAATATGTATATGATCTATGTCTCGGTTCCATTCCTGTAAGGTAATATTATAATTTGACGCAATTTTGACAAATATGGCTTTGAGTTCTTCAGAAATAGGGTGATCAATTACCCTGCGTCTGTACTTTACCACCAAAACAAGATGATAGTACATCAAGAATACCGAGTGATTATTATTATCTAATTCCATGAGTACACCTTCTTTATATGGGATATGACTGATTATGTATATTATACCATATATTAGGTCATTTCTCAAGGGACAACAATTCATCCCCCACCTATAGAGGATAGGGGACTTCTTGTTGTATTAAGTTAAAAGCAGCTGATAATTTTGTTAAAACCTGAGTCGTTTCCTTGGGTTTAACCGCTTCTAGCGCTTGTAGGGCAGAAATAATCTCTTCTTGTTCTTGTTCAGTTAAAAGAGATCTATTCAATGTAAATTCAGGGAGCAGACTAATGCCGCCTCTCCTCCCCTTCTCAGTATATACCGGAATCCCTGCAATGCTAAGCGACTCTAAATCTCTGTAAATAGTACGTTGTGATACTTCGAAACGCTCTGACAGTTCTTTCGCTGTAACCCTACCTTTACTCAATAGAATATATACAATTTCAAAAAGCCGTTTCATCTGCAATCCACTCACCTCCCTGATTTTAGACTCATTTTTTATTCAAAAATATACCCTCGATATGTTCCTATGAACGTATGCCGAGGGTTATAGATAAACTTTTATGACGTCATTCAAGCCATTGAAGGCAGCGGAGCTCTCCTGACTTCAGAACATAAATTCAGAACAAATGATGAGTAAATGTTTAAATTTGAACATTTCTCATTATTTTTTTGTTTATTTACGCCCACGACTTGTCGTGGTGAATAATATGATGTATAATGTAGTTAGAGGGATTTTATGGAGGGATTGTGCATGTATATTAGTAAATCTAAAAGACCAAATGGTAAGTATTTCATATCAATTGCTAAGGGGATTAGAGATCCTGAAACTAAGAAATCAAAAAAAATTCAGATTAAAGGTTTTGGTACTCATGATTTGGATTCTAAATCAGGTAAGAAAGCTCTTGTGCAAGCTGAAGCTGAGCTAAAAGAAATGATTAGACTAGATGAAGCTTCTCGAGGATTTGAAAACTTTGAAGATTTTATTGTATCCATGTCAAAAGATAAGCTTTCTCTTAAGCATAAAAATATTGGCTATCTACCATACTTAGAAATCTTTAACCAATTGAAATTACAAAGTTTCTTTTCTAAGATGGTCAAAGACTCTAAACTTGATTATTCTTTTAGCGATATGATGTTCTATCAAGTACTTGGTAGATTATTCAATCCTTCTAGTAAGCTTGAAGTAGCTACTAGAAAGGATGATTTCCTGTATGATTTTAATTTTGTAAATAACGATAATATTTATTCCTCTTTGGATGTTTTTTCTGGATTTAATAAACATAAATCTAAAGCGTTACAAGATGGCATTCAAGTCATAAACGATATGGAGATTCTCTTAGATACCGTTGATTCAGAGGCTAAAAAAATATTAGAAACTAACATAAACAATACCTCTCACGAATTAGAAGAACTAATAACGTCTTATGATAGTAATTTTGAAATGAATGAAAACAAACTTTTCAAACATCTCAATAAACATATGGAAAAGATTGTTCCAGAAAGAAATATATCTTTAGCCTTTTATGACTGCACAACCTATTACTTTGAGTCTTTTGATGAAGACGGTTTTAGAGAAAGAGGCATGAGTAAGGATAATAAAAGAAATGAAACACAAGTGGTTATGGGTTTATTAATAGACACAAATGGCATCCCTATTTCCTATAGGCTTTTCAAAGGCAACAAACATGAATTACATACCATGGAAGAGGTCATTGACGATATATTAAATAATTACACCATAAAAGAAATTATTATCGTTGCTGACAGAGGCTTAAATTCAAGGGCTAACTTAGAAATGATCCGTGGCAAAGGGCTTAACTACATTGTAGGTTCTAAGGGCAGTGCAGTGCCTAAAGATCTAAAAGAGAAGAAATTCAATTCATCTTGGAACATCACTTCTAAAGCCGAGGCTAAATATAAAAGCGGCTATATCACCAGTAAAAGAAAAGTGAGTCACAATGATGAAACCTATGATGAATTAATCATAAAAAAATATTCAGATGTCTACAAAGAACGGGAGATGTTTAAACAAGATAAAATGCTTGAAAGAGCGAAAAAAAATATAAAAGATTTTACAATTAATTCAACAACTAAATCTAAAAGCAAGTATTACAAAGCTGTTGATAATCCTAAAGAGAAAATAAACATTGAGATCGATGAAGAAAAAATTAAACAAGAACAAGAGAATTTCGGATATTTTTACATCGTTACCAATAAAGTAGAGATGAATCCAGCAGATATAATGGTGGCTTATAAATCCCTGTATAAAATTGAAGAGTCCTTCAGAATATTAAAAACAAATTTAAAAGCAAGACCTGTGTATCACTTTAAAGAACGAAGAATCCGGTCACATTTTTTAATTTGTTATTTGGCCTTAGTCATCCAGAGAGTATTAGAGTATAAATTAGAAGAGAAAAACGTTGAAATATCTACCCATGAAATAATCAATGGTCTAGAAGGGTTTGTTATAGATGAGATTGATTACAAAGTAGACAAATTATATATGATCTCAGACAAATTATTTAAGAGCAAAATAAACCAAGACATATTTAAAATTGAAAAGAATGTTCTACTGAGTAATGAAATCTCCAATATAATTAAAAAGATGTAGTGAGTGCAAAACAAAAATAAAAAGTACTGAAACCTCTGTAAACAGATGGCTTCAGCACTTTTTATTATGAATGATGTTCCGAAGTCAGGTTTTAGACTCATTTTTTATTCAAAAATATACCCTCGATATGTTCCTATGAACGTATGCCGAGGGTTATAGATAAACTTTTATGACGTCATTCAAGCCATTGAAGGCAGCGGAGCTCTTTTCGAATGATTAACCCCTCAATCCCTTGATTATATTGGCTATTTTTGCTCAAGCAGACAGACACACTCCACATGGTTTTTGGTAGAATGGTGATAATATTTCGCAGAAAAATCAGTACCCCCCTGGGGAATATTTTAATTTTTTCCCACTATAACCCAGTGCTCTTTCCACAATATGGGATTAACACTTGTTGAGCCACTCTCAAACAATCGGTATATAAATCTCTACTAGACGTTTGTCTCCCTGTTCTTCCACTTTAGGGTAATGTTCAAGAGAAAATCTGTCATCAGGTTTTTGACCACTTGTGGGAAGCCATTTGCCATACATATAATACAAGGCTTTGTCGTATTCACTTGGTTCTACCATAAAACTTCCAACAGCACAAAGTCTCGGGGACGCTTTGTTCGACACATTAAGCTTTTTGAATAATACTCCTCCCAATACCCAATACCCTCTCAAGTTGTCTAATACTGGCGCCGGTCTCTTGTTTGATTCTTTTTAATATTATGTCTCTTGTTTGATTCTCTATAAGATGCAAATTTTCCATCTCTACAATGCTTTTTATACATTCTTTTAATTCATCATCAGTATATCTTTTCCTCTCTTCGTAATCTAAACAATAATCAGTATTCTGTTGGCTATGAAATTTTATAAATTCATCTGTATCAATAAAATATCCCATGGCAATATCCCTGTCAACTATAGTGCTACGATGAAGATTCAGATAATCAGCATAACTGCTCCATTTATAATCACATATAGTCTTAATTATACCTGCTTTCACTGGATTTTGATGGATATATCGCAATACTACCAATAGATAATTATCATCATTCACTGCTTCACTCTGATATCTGTTTTGAAACAGATGGCCAGTTCTTCCATGTTTTCTATTATGATATTGTGCATACCCCACACTTATCCTTCTGATGGTATTCCCTATTTCTTCCTTACCCTCTTTTATAAGTAAATGAACATGGTTAGTCATAAAGCAATAAGCGACTAAAGAAATATCGCTTTTCCCCTTAGCTCTTTCAATATAATGCAAGAATTTATCATAATCATCCTCTGCTATGAAAATGTTCCTTTTATCTATACCCCGCATCATTACATGATATATTCCTGTTTGGCTTTTTTCTCTAGCATTTCTTGGCATTTTCATCACCCGTGATTATCTTATCATTATCAACTATACGTGTCAATCAAAGCGTCCCTTTGACTTATTTGACTTGACTTTGACTTCTTTGACTTTTACTAAAGCCCAAAGACATATCTTCTACATCTTTGAGCTCATTTTTTAATACTTAAACCTAAAAATACTTTGATTCATTTTTTTGAACGTTGCGCTAATCCCTCATTTTCTAATTATTTCATAACTTCTTTAGATGCCTTTTTCATAGGAAGAATTGTTTCTACTTCTCCATGAGGACGCGGAATTACGTGTACAGAAATCAACTCACCAACTCTTTTAGCCGCTGATGCACCTGCATCTGTTGCTGCCTTCACAGCACCTACATCGCCCCTCACCATAACAGTTACTAAACCTGCACCAATTTGCTCTTTTCCTACTAAACTCACATTTGCCGCCTTTACCATAGCGTCTGCCGCCTCAATTGATCCCACTAACCCTTTTGTTTCAATCATTCCTAATGCATCATACTTCATTTTTCATTCCTCCTAATTTTTTATTATTTTTTTATTTTAACTTTAGAAAAACCATTGATACCCATTGCATTTGCTTCTTCCATATCCACATGAAACTCTATTGCTGAGTTTTCTGTCGCTCTGATTTCAACATGATTGTAAACTCCACCTCGATTGCCACAAACTTCAACTGCAACCACTTGACCATCACTTACTCCAAAGGCTTTCGCCTCCTTGCAATGCATATGAATATGCCTTTTGGCAATAATTAATCCCTTACTCATCATCGAAGCTCCCCTAGGACCCACAAGTGTTATCCCATCAGTTCCCTCGAGGTCTCCAGATAAACGCACTTCAGGATGAACGCCTAACTTATAACTATCACTTGCTAAAACCTCCACTTGGGTACTCCTTCTAACTGGACCTAGAATTCGAACTTTTTCGATAGAGCCTTTAGGTCCACAGAGAATAAGTGTTTCTTTGCAAGCATATTGACCTGGTTGTGATAAATCTTTAGATTTTGTGAGCTGATAGCCTGTACCAAACAATTTATCTACATCGGATTGAGAGAGATGAGCATGTCGATTCGATACCCCTACAGGGATTTCTTCAGGGTCTTTAGGTACTGTAGAATCATTAGAAGAAGTGTTATTTTTTATTACTTCTAATAAAAGCGCTAATACTTCTTCATGAGCACTCATTTAATTAGCCCCTTTCATTGCTTCCACTAGCTCATATACCATTTTCACAAGCTTGTCATTGTCAATGTCTGTAGAATCGTTGTTTTGCATTGATTCTTCACAATTTTTGGGAATATCAAGATTATTCTTCTCAACATCAAAATAGTTAAAAGTTCTATCTCGTGATGCTAGCGTTGCGCAATCCGATAGTCCATAAGCGACGCGTTTAATATTGATTAAATCCATAGGTGAAACATTTTCAGAGGTTGAACTCCCTCCCCAGGTTCCACACCCAAGGGTAAATGATGGAAATAACCCTGTACTTGCACCAGTACCGCCTTGTGCTCCACCTGTATTTACAAGAATACGAGATGCTGGTTTTTTAGCGAACTTCATAACCATTTCTCGATCCTCCGTATGAAGACACATCGTATGTCCTATCCCATTTTGGAGTAAATCAATACTTAAGTTACATGCCTCTTCCCAATCTTTCACCTTATAAAAAGCAATTACTGTAGTTAGCTTTTCGTAAGATAGTGGAAACCCTGTTCCTACCCCTTTTTGTTCTCCTACTAATAACTTTGTCCCTTGAGGGATAACAATTCCTGCTGCATCGCCAATTACTTGAGGGGGTTTTCCAACAAAGTTTGCATTCATGGTATGTCCATCTTTAAATATTATTTTGCAAACTCGCTTTGTTTCCTCCTCCGTCATAAAATATGCACCTTGTTTTTTAAGTTCTTCTATCACTTCATCACTGTTGCTTTCCTCAACAATAATCGATTGTTCAGATGCACAAATGGTCCCATGATCAAAGGTTTTACTTGCAATAATATTGCTTATGGCCTTCGGTATATTTGCTGATTTTTCAATGTATGCAGGTGAATTCCCTGCCCCAACCCCTAAAGCTGGTTTCCCTGCGCTATAAGAGGCTTTTACCATTCCTGGCCCTCCTGTAGCAATAATTAAAGCAATATTCTTATGTTTCATTAACGCATTGGTAGCTTCTACACTAGGTGTCGTAATGCTACTGATAATATTTTCTGGCGCTCCCGCTTGAACGGCTGCATCATTCATTAATTGGATGGCTTTCACGGTACATTTCAATGATGCAGGATGAGGTGAAAACACAATCCCATTTCGGGACTTTATGGAGATAATCGATTTAAAAATTGCTGTTGAAGTTGGGTTAGTAGATGGAATAATCCCCATTAGCAAACCCATAGGTTCTGCTAAATCAATCACTTGTTTTTCTTGATCTTCATCGATTATACCAATGGTTTTCATGTCTTTAATTTCCTCATATAGCATTACAGAAGCCATATGATTTTTATAAGTTTTGTCTTTAACTGTACCAAAACCCGTCTCATCTACTGCCATTTCTGCAAGCATGACGGCATTTTCTTTTGCTACTTTAACCATATTGCAAATAATTTTTTCTATTTGCTCTTTACTATACTCTGAAATTTGATTAGATGCGATTTTCCCTTTTGTTGCCAAGACCCTTGCTTCTTGTATAGAGCGTAAATCTCGATCAAAATCTTCCAAAGCTCCTCCTCCTTTACTCAAATCTCTTAGGTTTTATTATTTCTTCTGATAATATTTCTGTAGCTCACTGAGCAATTTTTTCTTGTTTGCGCTTGAAATACCCCTACCTGTGATGCCAAAGTCTGTATACTGTCTCACTAAATCCCTTAATTCTACGACTTTCTTGCGGCTTAATTTTTCCATTATTTTCTTTAGACCAACTTCTACAACCATTGCATCGATAGATATCTTGTTATCTAAAGACTTTTCTTCTTTAGGAACAGTATCCACTACCACTACTTCTTCTTTCTCTTCTTTCTCTTGATCTATAAGCTGAACATCTTCTTTTTTTTCTTCTAACATGTTTTTTGATTCCTCTTGTTCCTTCGTAGCAATGATGTTCCTTAGTTCATGATCGGGTCTTGGAATTACATGTTTTGATATCAACGAATTTTCATCTACTCTCTGGGCGGCTACAGCACCTGCCTCTACAGAAGCGCTTACAGCTCCAACATCACCACTGACCACAATCGTAACTAAGCCTCCACCTACTTCAGTTTTCTCTAGTAACTTTACATTAGCAGCTTTCAGCATTGCATCTGCACTTTCTATTGCAGCGATAAGTCCTTTTGTTTCAATTAAACCCAAGGCCTCCATGGTCAACGCCTCCTCATTATGCCATCACTTTACTTTTAACATTTTGGCATATGGTATAAAACACTTTTGCTTTGTCCATTGATGCTCTGGTCACGCTAGAACCTGCCGGTATATGGACCACATCACCTTTATTTGCGTGGATTTTATGTCCATCGATGGAAATAGAGACGGATCCTTCTGTAATATAATTCATCTCTTCCCATTCCACTTTTTTATAAAAACTCGTGTGATCAATGATAAAAAATCCTGAATTCATAGTTCCTTCATCTTTACCCACTAATTCTTGGGATTTTAACTGATGATTTTCCACTCCCATATACGAAGGTTTGAACTTCACTGACTGACCACGTACAACTTTAATACCATTAGAAGCCTTCTCATAAGAATAGGGCTGCTCACCTAAAACAGAGTTAATGATGTTTTCTAGCAAACCTTGGTTTTTCAATACTAATAAAGCTTTGTAAATCATTTCACTGTCTAACTCAGTATTTTCCTTGTTTGAAATCTTTGGATCTTCAAATTCATTTTGGAACATCAAATCACTGCAATTTTCTTCTTGATAAACAAACTGAACTTCCATAGCCTTAGCAACATCTTTTGCGGATGGAGTGATGATGGTGTTCTCATCAACAAGGATTGTTTTTACCCCTTTGTCATGGGTTACTTCCACATCCCTTGCACAGATTAAGCTCTTCATTTTTTCACATCCTCTCTTTATATTTTGTGCATTGATTAAGATCGATTAAAGAATCGATGTCAATAAAGATTTCGAAGGTGATGGAATCATTTCCACATTTACAATGGGTCCATGTTCTTTTGCTACCCCTAGACCTGCTTGAATTCCTGTCTCAACAGCTGCTACATCTCCTGTGAAAACAAAAAATGACTTTCCTCCTAGACCATTTCCCAGACGCAATTCTATAGGTTCTAACTCTGCTGCTTTTAATATCGCATCTGCGGAAATTATCATGGTTGCTAAATCAAAAGATTCAAGTATTCCCAAGGCTTGAATCGATTCTGGCATGGTTGCGCCAACAATCGCTGAAAAGATTTGAGAATCAATATTGGGTATGACAATAGAGTCAATTACGTGTTCTGCTCCCTCATGGATTCCAACTGCCACAGCGTCTTCTACTGATGCCACATCACCATGGACAATAGCAATGTATTTTCCTGGACAGGTAGATCCCGCTGTGATAATCTCCACTTCTGAAGTTTTTAACATCTGATCCGCTACATAAATGCCTCGAGAAATGCTTAGAAGCTCCATCATTCCAATGGCCTTAGACATACTTTTCACCCCTTATAACAATGAAATCTTTCTCAACACTTGACACTTTTCCAGATATACTAGCATGAGTACTAGCACTTAAGCTTCCATCAGGAGCTCTCCCGATCATTTGACCTAGCTGTACTTCATCGTTAACTGATACAATCGGATTCGATGGTGCTCCTACATGCTGGCGCATTGATATAATCACTTCATCTACCCTTACTTCCTCTTTTATCAATGGTGCTTTTTCATCGAATTTGCTTAATCCTAAACGGGCTACCAGTCTTTTACTTGGAACCATTCTATATTCACGTATTTCATGGGGTTTATAAGATTTTTCTTGAGGTTGGTATTTCACTTTATGCTCTGCTAACTCCTCTTTAAAAAAAGTATTATTCCTTTGGGGATAAAGCCCAGATTTACATGCGAAAAGCTCACATAAATTGCACTGACAACAAAGTTGAACTCTTTTTAAATGATTCATATTTGGTGTTAAGTAATTGGATGCATTCATAATTTTATGAGGTTGTATGCTATGACCAATCAAAAAACGCGGACATAAGTCAGTACATAAGCGACATTGTTCACAGGCCGATCTGTTTATACGCCTACTTTGTTTCCAGGTTACAGTTTTTTTCTTGATTAAATAGTGATCTTTATGAAGAACAATGTATCCTTTGCTTTTCTTAGTTACTGATCCTTCTAAAGATTCCAGCACTCTTCCCATCATCGGGCCACCATCAATAACTCGATGGTTTTGAAAATCATTGATACCCGTCAATTTTAAAGCATCGATAATTTTCATTCCTACGGGTACTTTTGCCGTTAAGGGGTTGGGCACGTCACCTGAAACAGTGATATAACTGTGTGTAACTGGATCTTGATTGATGGCTCTGTGAATATTTAGTGCTGTTTCAGAATTGATCACGACACAACCTACATGAATGGGTATTCCAGCTTCAGGAACAACCCTCCCTGTAAGCTCATAAACTAAAACCTGTTCATCTCCAGCTGGATAAACGTCAGCCATTTTTTTAATTTCCACCGTTGATTCTACTTGTAATTCTTTAATTTTTCTTTCTAATTTGTCAATTACCTTGGTGTGTTTTTCCTTAATTCCGATCAATGCTTTTTTCCCTTTAACATGCTGTCTCGCTTTTTCTAAACCCTTAATGACTTCTTCTGGAAAATATTCCATCAGCTGTTGATCTACCCTTAGTAGGGGTTCACATTCTGCGCCATTCAAAAGAACGAATTCAGCTTTTGCATCGAGTTTCACATGGGTTGGAAAACCAGCACCACCAGCTCCAATGACACCTGCTTCTTTTATCTGATCCCGAAGATTCATCTTTAGCCTCCTGCATTATTTAAAGTTACAATCTTCATCAACAATCCCTACAACTGCTGCATCTACTGGCAACTCATCATTGCAAAGCATTTTTCTTGCTCCTGATCCTGTACAAACAATTACCACATCACCAATACCTGCACCAACGATATCTACAACGATAAATCTTCTCCCTTTGTTTGAACCTTGGATTTCTTCTGCTAACATGAATTTAAATCCATCGAGGGCATGGGCCTTTTTTGTTGCCCATACATTATTAATGAGTTTTCCAATTAGCATAGGTTTTCTCCTTTCCAAGTTCTCTTTTGATCTCATCGAATGCAGATTCAACCGAGGAAGTGTCTCCCCAGATTGCAATCATAATCATATTTTGAGGACAGCTTCCATTGATGTCGGAGACCATTACGCCTGCAGTTTTTTCAGCAATGTCTGAAGCATGGATCATATCAATCATTTTTCCTTGCATCAATCCCAAAGCATCTGCTTCTAAAATGTCTCCTTTGGCATTTAGTCCTAGTCTTTTATTCAATATATCTAGGGTTCCTTTTGTTGGCGATTTGATGATTTTTAGTTCCATTGCCCCTTCTCTCCTATTCTAATTCTTCTTGGGTGCAACTCAACGCAATACCTAACGGTGTGACAAACATAGGATTGCGAGGTTTATAGGTGGTAATCCCAGTTCTTTTCTCAATGATTTTTTCAATCCCCGTTAAACAAGATGTTCCACCAACCAAATGAATTTCCCTAACATCCCGGTGATCAGTATGTCTGCTAATAATAGATGAGATCTTCTCAATGACTGGCTTTAAAATTGGTAATATTTCCTTGTGATTTTTCTTTTCTCGCTTAAACACTTCTGCTTCTTCAAAGGGCCACCCATATGAACCCGAAAGTACTAAAGAAAAATGCGTGCCACCTGTGGCTTCATCGGCAATATAAACTACTTCCCCATCCTTTAAGATAGATATCCCAGTAGTACCGCCTCCTATATCTACCACTGCACCATTTTGGATATTTAGTACTTTGTTTGCAGCAGTTGGTTCGTCTAAAACATTTGTCAAAACAAACCCAGCTGCCTCCACTACATTTCTTACTACCCCAGAATCTAAAACATCGGTTCCAGGTGGAATTGCGGCTGCTCCATATATTAACTCTGTCTTTAGTTTCTCTTCGATTTCTTGTTTTAGTTCCCGTACAATTTTTATCGCTCCGATATAGTCTACTACCATGCCATCGCGAACCACATCCGCATATTTGTATGCTCCTGCCACGGGTTGATGATATTCATTAAGCACGGAGATCACAACACAGGCTGTTCCTAAATCAATTCCTGTATAATATACCTTTGATTTTTCTGTTTTGGGTTTTTCTATCACTTTTTCAAATTCTTTAACAAATAAATCACTGTTATGATGATTCAATGATTTTTGTGACATTTTTCACCTCCATAACCCATACAAATCATTTGTGATAAACGGTTCATGCATAGATACAATTTTTGTAAAATTTCTTGTGATAACGCTTCATTAGATTCTTTACTGTTACAATGTAGTTCCAACAAGATTCCTGCCTCAACCCCTCTTATTTTAGACCGCAGTCCATGGAGTAAAAGCATTTCTTTACCTTTGGGATTTTTTAGGTGTTCTTCAGAGATTTCAAAGCAATCATCTTGATTTAACCATCGCCCCTCAAACTTCATCCCATGACAATCAATAAATGAATGTTCTTCTATAGAAGAACATGCATTATCTTTTCCACTGAAATGCTTCTTGATTTTTATCAATTCCTCCACAACCTTAGGATCCTTTTCAAAAAGTTCTACGGCTACCAGTAAAATCTCAGATCCTAGCCATTTCAATTGTTTTTCAACCCAATTTTCAAAATAACTAGTCTTTTTTATTGTAGTTTCAGATACTTCCACGATATCGATCTTTTGATCTAGCAAATACTGTCTGGCACTAGGTGTTAATTTTTCTCCACTTTTCATTCTGTAAATCGTAAAAGGCTCTACATGTTTTTTGCTCCTCAGTTCTTCTTCTGTAATGAAATTCATCATTATTTCCCCTTTACCAGTGAACTTCACTTAATTTTAACCGACATTTGAGTAGTGAAATCCCTGTGTGCTCCTTCGTATTAAGATAATAATACGGCTCAGATACACCTGCCATTTTTAGGTATTTTTTGCACAAATCTTCATTTTCTATGTCCTTGTTTACCTTTGTGATCACACCGATGACCGGAGAATTGAATGATTTTGCGAAACCTGGCGGATACAAATTAATAGGACTTATCTGGTCCACTAAGATTAAAATGTGGGATGCATCTTGTGCTAAAGCAATGAGGTGTTTATACATCGATGGATTTTCTATAAAAGAACTGGGAATATCAATCGTGTTTTTATCATAGATGATGTCTTGAGACTTTTTCATCCTTTGATTGCTATGATTCAGTATCCTAGCCAATGAGGTTTTTCCACTTTGTTTCGGACCAATAATCATCACTCTTTTTTTTCTCATGTTCTGGTTACCTTAGGAATCGTGAAGTTTAAAAGTTCCTTTAGGGTTTCATTTACACTGTTTAATGCGGTTTCTACCGATTGTACATCCCCAGTGACAATTAAAGAACCTGTAAATCGATCTAAAAAACCAATCTCCACATCTGCACTTTTCGTTACAATATCAGCTGCAATAATCGAAGCTTCGTAAGGAGTAATCGTGAGTATTCCTATGGCTTCATTTTCTTCAATTCCTAATCTTTCATAAATCCCATTCATGGGCGATGCAATAATATGAGCAATCGTTACTTGTTTTCCTGGTACAGATTCTTGTATTACTCTTTGCATCGATTTTTCTCCAACATCTCCCATCATTCTCCTCATTCCTTCTTTTTTATGCTATCCACCTACGATTAATGAAGAATTACCGTAACGGGTAAATCGTATTTTTCTATCCAACTCTCGATCTTCTTTAAATCCTCTTTATTTAAACTAGGATCTCCCTCAATGGGGTAGGTTTTATCTAATAATCTATATTTGTTTACTCCGAGTTTATGATAAGGTAATAAATCAATTCCTTTAAAGTTTTCATAATTTTTATAGGGCTCAATAAATCTCATCAGCTTATCAATGTCTTCCTTTCGATCATTCACCCCTTTTAAAAGAGGCATTCTAATTTTAACATTATACTTCCTGTTGAGAAGCTCTTTTAAATTATCGAAAATTCTATCATTATACACACCTGTCCACTGATAATGCTTTTCAGAGTTAATATGCTTTAGATCATAAAGAAATAAATCTACATTTTCCGCTAATTTCAATAGATTTTCAGAATTCACATAACCACTTGTCTCAATAGCTGTATGAATCCATTCCTTCTTACATGCTTTTAAGAGCTGCCCTGCAAAATCAGATTGCATCAAGACTTCGCCTCCACCTAGAGTCACCCCTCCCCCTGATAAATCATAAAAGGGTGAATCTTCTTCAATAATCTCAAGAAGTTCCTCTACAGTTTTGTCTTCCCCCATAATGGATATTGCGTTCTTTTGACATTCTTCTTCACATTTCCGGCACCCAATGCAGGTTTTGCTGCGATCAATTAAGTGTTTTCCCCCTTGAGCACTATGAATCCCAACAGGACATACTGCAACACAAGTTTGACACCTACTGCATATCTTTTCATCAAAAAGAACTTCGAAGTCCTTTTCCAACCCCTCTGGATTTGAGCACCATTTACATCTTAATGGGCACCCTTTGAAAAACACTAGAGTTCTAACCCCTGGCCCATCATAGGTATTATACTTTTGGATGTTGAATATCCTTCCTGTATCTTTTATTGTATTTTTTGTACAATAGCTCATATTTAGAGTCTCCTATAATCTAGATTCCTTAGTCTTTCCCCTAAGAGACGCTGAACCTTTTTATGAATTTTATAGGTAAAGCATCCCTTGAAGGTGTGTTTTAAATAAGTTTTTTTCATTAAAAGTTTGTTTAAATTTTTGTTAACATGGTTCGACTTATGATCTCGTCTTGAACGTCTTTGCATAGTTCCACAAAGAAAGCACTATAACCAGCTACTCGTACGATCAAGTCCCGATATTGTTCAGGATTTTTCTGTGCTTTAATTAACGTTTCATTGTCTAGGTAATTAAACTGCATTTCTCCTACCCCTAGCATAGAAGCAGTTCGAAGTAATGTTACAATTCCTTCTTCCCCTTCAGGAGTATCTAGCAAGCCAGACATAAGTTTAAAATTGTGTACCATACCAATATTCATATTGTCACAAGCCATTTTTGAAACGGATTTAATGGTTGCAGTAGGTCCTTTGAAATCAGCTCCTTGAGTTGGACTTATTCCATCGGACAACGGTGCCCAGGCTTTCCTGCCATTAGCAGAGGCTCCAGTTAATTGCCCAAAAGGTGTATTATTTGAAATAGACAGTGTACCATGGCTTAATACTGAGTAAAGCGTTTTATACTTTCGATGCTCATTTTCTGTATAATTGACTAAATCCACAGCAATTAAGTCAGCATAGTCGTCATCGTTTCCGTATTTAGGCGCTTTTAAGCAATCATTTCTTAGCTCTTCGTGGCCCTCAAAATCTTTATTTAACGCTTCATTTAGCTGTTTAAATGTGTATTTCTTTTCATCAAATACTAGCTTTTTAATTGCCGCCATGGAATCTACATAAGTAGCTAGTCCACTCCAAACCACTCCTGGACCAAAGTTGTACATCGCTCCTCCTGAAGAAACATCTTTTCCTTTTTCCATACAACCTTCGTACATAATAGACATCAGAGGTTTTGGAGCTAATTCTCGGTGTACTCTTTGTGTAATTACTGTAGCAATACTACTTAATTTCGTAATGTAATTGATTTGCTCTTTTACGGCCTTTTCAAAATCTTCATAAGAGGCAAACCCATCTACATCCCCTGTGTCTGGACAAACTTTCTTTCCATACCAGAGAGGAATTCCTTTATTTAAAGCAAGCTCTATACAAATTGGCCACTGAGTATACGCCGTTGAAGTCCACTGATATAAACGCCCTGATTTTTGAGGTTCCACACAGCCCATTAAACAGTAATCTCTTGCATCTTCGATGGAAACCCCCTTTGCCAGCATCATTTTGATATGTACATCATCAAAATGACAAGCTGGGAACCCCATTCCAGATCGAACCACATCCACAATTTTCCTTAAGTATTTTTTAGGAGATTTACTGTGGATCCTTGTTGCTAATGAAGGTTGATAAATCTTCACATGTCGAACGGCATCCATCAATAGATAAGTCAGATCATTGGTTGCATCTAATCCTTCTCTTGTCACACCACCTACACACATATTAATGAATGGCTGATAACCCGCAAAGAACTTGGAACTACCTTCACTTGTTAACCACATCATTTCTGACATCTTAATTAACATGGAGCCCGCTAATTCAAAAGCTTCATACTCACTTAAGTTTCCATTTTTAAGATCTTGCTCAAAGAATGGGTGCATGTACTGATCTACTCTTCCAATGGACATCCCTGTTTGATTTTCCTCTACAACAAGTAAGGATTCTACTGTCCATACCGATTGAATTGCTTCCCAAAAGTTGTTTGGTTTATGCGCAGGAACTCTTTTGTTTACTTCCGCAATTTTCATCAGTTCCGCTTTACGGTTAGGATTGCTTTCTTTTTGGGCTAATTCCATAGCATATTCCGACAACCTTCTAGCGTAAACCATAACCCCTTCAGTTGTTTGGATTACAGACTTGTAAAAATATATTTTTTCTATATCCTCTGGATTTTCATAACTTAGCTCATTAAGCTTTTCCTTCGCTTCTTCTTGGATATCAAGCATTCCTTTTTTCATTAAAATCACATCATATCCTGGATTGGAGTCCCCACCACCATTTAGTGCATGATAGGAACAGTCGGATACAAAGGATTCTCCTGAAATTTCCCAAACACCCGCTTCCCTAAATTGATCCTCACTGTGCTCGTCCACAGATTTCCCTTTCCAATAAGGGAAGATCTCCTCTACCAATTCTTTTTTATCTTCTTCAGAGATATAAAAAGGATCTTGAGACCTATTGGCAATGGTATCTAACTCTTCCTCTAGCCATCTCCATGAAATATCCGGTGAAAATGCCCCCGCTCGCGGAGCACCACATGGAGCACCGACGATCAGTTCATGGTCTTGAATTACTAAGGGAGCCGTTTCACAACAATAACGGAAGCTTTTAGCTCTTAACAATATTTTTGGCATTCCAGGGTTTTCTTTTGCAATTTTTGTAATGGCTCGCGCTCGGTGAATGGAAATCGATGGCTTCCATTTTAAGTAGTTGTCTTTTAAGGTTTTTAATCGTTCTGTAATTCCCGTAGGAATTCCCTGATGATTTTCTCTATATAAAGAAATATCTGTGTCTTCTTTTGGAATTTCTTGTGTGATTCCTTGAAAAATTTTCTTCAAAGCATTTCGTTCTTCTTCTGACATATTTTTAGTGGCTTCTACGAATTTAATTGAGAATTCTCGAATATTCAAGCTTCATCCCTCCAATTTCCTTAATTTTCTCATTTTATGGATTAAGTGTTTCTAGGCTGTAACGGGAAATGATTTTTTCAATATCATGATGGGGACTAGGAATTACTAAAGAACTATAAACCTCAGACCCCATTTCTTTAACTGCTCTTATCCCACTTTCTACTGCAGCTTTACAAGCTCCTACATCCCCTCTAACCAGAACAGAAATATAACCCGACGCCACATTTTCAAATCCAATTAGATCCACATCTGCTGCTTTACACATGGCATCCGCTGCTTCTAGTACGAAAACAATCCCAAAGGTTTCGATTAAACCCAAGGCTTTGTAATTATTCATCGTTGTCTTCACCCCTAATCCTTTTTATTTATTATCAATGTCATAAATAGAAACAATGTGACCTATATTTTCTATGGGTCTAGGCATAACATGTTGCGCTGTTAACTTCCCTATAGTAGAAGCAGCAGTCGCCCCAGCTTCTACTGCAGCTTTTACTGCTGCTACATCCCCTTTGATCATCACTGTAACTAATGTTGAACCGATATTTTCATAGGCTACAATTTCTACATTCGAAGCCTTCAACATCTTATCTGCTGCTTCTACTGCAGGAACCATTCCAATTGTTTCTATAAGACCTAGTGCTTCCTCACCGTGATACCTCATTTTTTTCTTCATCCTTTCGAATGTAATCTTTATTTAGCTTTCAATAAAATTATTGATTACTTCTTCTCCTTCTGCATGGGCTCGAAAATAAATTCTTAGCTCCCCTTTGTTGTTTAACTCAAACCTGCTTTCTTCTAATAATCCATTGGCTTCAGCCGTCATTAGCGCGTTAATTACTTCCTCTTTGTTAAGAGCTTTGAATTTTCCATATTCTCCTCGAAGCGCATCAATTACATCTTCAGCTGAAGCTTCTTTCACCTTTGTAAAATGTTTTAAAATAGCGTAATTAAGCGGTTTCATCGATTATTTCCTCCTTGTCTTTATGGAATAAATCCATTGGATTCATAGCAATTACTAAGATTCCAAAAGCCATCATGATCGCTGCAAACCATTCTAATGCAGTTAAACTCCAACCTGGTTCTCCAATAATCACACCCAATAATATCCAGCAACAAAGTGGACCAAAGAATGAGTAAGTTCCATTAGTTGCCATTCCTAAAGCAGCTCCCGTCATACTATTTCCTTTGTACCACCACATAAATGAAATGAAGGCAAAGAACCCGGATACTGCAAACCAAATCATGGCTGAACCACTAGTAAATGCTTGTCCTGCAAGCTCAAAGGGAATAGAAATTCCTCCAGCAATGAACCCTAAAATCGGTAATAAGATGAAAATATTTGCTAATCCAGAAGTAACTTGTCTAACAGTGATACTAATTTCAGAATCCACCATAGCTGATCCATATCCAGCCAGCACTCCTTCAAATCCCCATCCTAAGGCTGCCACCAAAGCCACGATTAAACCTAATCCAACGCTATCAGCAGCATCTCCTCCAATACCAATACTTCCAATGATAATACTAGCCGTTACACAGATTAATACTCCCACGGACATCCTTTTATTTAATTCTTGCTTGTATAATACTCTTCCTAATATTGCTCCAATAGCAGGACAAAGGGCAGTGATGGGAATCGCAATGGAACCCGCTAATTGAATCGCAACAATATACGCTACATTGGCAATCGGTCCACCAAGCAATGCAGCAACCATAATCATTCTTCCTGGTTTTGTATTTATCGTTCTAAAAAAATCTCCTAATTTCCCTTTAATGCCGTTGTTTAATAATGCCCATATCGCACTACAAATGTCGTTCACTGCTGTTCCTAAAGCTCCCAAAATAAATACTACCGTAAAAGCTGAAAGCCCAGTACTGTTTGCCCCATACCAGTCTGCCCAGACCCCCCTAGACATCCCTAGAGTAATAAAAGCTGCGAACATCCCATAGGTTAACCCCGATAACAAGCCTATGGTAATTCCTTTTTTAAAAAATTTTGCTGACAATTCCTTTTTAGCTATCCGTGCTGATACATTTGAGTTTTTTACGTAAGACGGATTTGCCACATTTTCTGCTTGACTCATAACTCAAAACTCCCCCTCTTGTTCATTTTTTTATCCTTCTTTATTTAGTGCCTTTGCGATGATGCCACCCTTCAACAAATATTCTGAAAATAGCTTAAGCCCATTATAGCCCATCTAATTCTTCTGGCATTGCAGAAATCGTTTTTATTTACAGTATTATTTCTACATAGTTTTTAGATTAAATGGATTTTTGTCATCTTTGTATTTTATCGTTACATCTTTCATTTTTTATAGTGGGAATTCTCCCATAAATTCTTAGTCAAAAAAAACTTCCTTATATACAGGAAGTTTTAAAGTGTTATTTATTGTTTTTTTATCCTTGGGCTAATTATAATCAGCCATAGTTGCTATGGGGTATTCTGCTTCATTGTTCATTTCCCTTATGTTCTTTTTAAAGCGTTCATATCTCATATAGCAATATTGGAGAAAGTCATCTCCATTGTAATGTCGAATTAAAGCCCAAACCGTCCACAGTAGATCTTGAGCAAGAATATAACATTTGATATTCCCTAATTCTTTATCATTTGGCACTCTTTGATAATAGCTTTTATAAAGGTTTTCGACGCCTTCTTGGGTTAGTCTTGATTCTAGTATATATGCAGCAATATCCCAGTTTGGATCATTCATGCCAGAATACTCCCAGTCAACAAGATAAGCCACCCCATCTTTGTCCATAATAAAATTTTCAGGAACCGTATCATTATGACATGGTAGAAAGTTCATTTCAGTCAGATGATTTTCCATGTATTCAAATAATTGTTCTTTATGCTCCAAATAATCAAAGAAAAAGCTACCATTTAACTCTTCTACCAGTGATTCGTACTTATCTAACTCAGACTTAAAGTCGAATTCATTGGAAAAAGTGTATTTACTTTGATGAATTTTCCTCATAATTTCAGATACTGCTTCTATATTTTGGGGGGAGTTTGGGTTCAAGTTTGCAATATTTTCACTGTTTGGGATGTACTTACTAAACTTTGTTCCACTTTCTTCATCAAAATATACACATTCTGAATTAATTCCCATTTGAGAAGCAATACGATTATTTTCTTTTTCCACTTTTCGATCAATCATTTTATTCGTCATCCCTCCCGGTTGACGAATCACATACTCCGTTCCTTTAATTTGCATGATATAGTTGTAATTTGTTAATCCTCCAGCAAATCGTGATTTATCAAATTCGATTGAATCATCTTGGAAATAAGTTTGTAATTTTTTTTCTACTACAGCCTCTATGCTCATTTCCTATCCTCCATCCTTACAATCAACCTTTTACATTTACTCGCTCCATTATAGCAAAACGTATATATTATATCAACATGTTGTTTTATAAGCTTTACATAACTTAAAATATGATTATAACTTAATGATAGGCTTTTACGCAACCCTTCAACTAAGTTTATGGAATTTCGCCAACAACTTATAACATTTCTACAATAATCTAGACTTTATCCAACTTTATTTAAAAAACAGAATAAATAGTTATATAACCAGGTGACTATTTTCCAGTTTATCGTCACTTTTCTATGATACCATTATATATATCAATTTATTAATGAAGAAACTTGTCATTAGATTGAAGACTCATATTACATAGGAGGTCATGAAATAATGAATCAATTCAAAATAGATTCTATGATTTACTTTAATGATGACGAATCAGAATCATTAGAATTTCTAAAAGGTATTAAGGGAGAAAAAGCTTTCATTGTTGCAGATTCCATCATGGACAAGCTAGGCTACTTAGAAAAAACAATTTCACATCTTAAGCATGCTAAAATTACTTGCTCAGTTTTCACTGGAGTAAAACCCGATCCAGACACGAGTACAATTAGTAATGGAATTAAAGAGTACAAAAAAACAGATGCCGATATCATTATCGCATTGGGAGGAGGTTCTGCTATTGATACGGCAAAGGCAATTATTTATTATTCTGCTAAATTATCTGATAACCACTTGTCAAAACATAAGCCTCTTTTTATTGCAATTCCTTCTACCAGTGGAACCGGTTCAGAAGTTACTGATTTCTCTGTAATTACCTCCGATGGACAAAAGATTTGTATTATTGATGATCTTATCGTTCCTGATATTGCATTGCTTGATGCAACGTGCATTCAACATGTTCCAAAAAATGTTGTGGCTGATACAGGAATCGATGTTCTAGTTCACGCCATCGAAGCTTACATCTCTACAAAAGCAACAGACTTTACCGACGCCCTAGCTGAGAAATCCATTAAAATTATTTTTGAAGATTTAGAAACGGTATACTTAGATATTCATAATACAGCTGCAAGAAGACGAATTTTAAATGCTTCCTGTATTGCTGGTATGGCATTTTCTAATACAGGTCTTGGAATAAATCACAGTTTAGCCCATGCCTTGGGCTCAGCTTTCAACATCTCCCATGGAAGAGCAAACGCATTAGTTTTACAAGAAGTTATGAGATATAACGGTGATTTAGATGGTAAAGCTAACAATACTGCTGCTCATAAATTTTCTAATTTAGCCAAGCAACTATATCTTCCAGCAAGAACCGTTAGAGAAGGTGCTTATCATTTTATTGCTGCCGTAAAGGAGCTTCAATCTTCTATAAATATAGAAAGAGATCTCAAATCATTTGGTATTGATGAATTAGATTTAAATGCGCAAATCTCTTACTTAGCTGAAAATGCTCTGAATGATCGGTGCACACCAACGAATCCTAGAAAAGTCACAATTGAAGATTTAGTAAGGATTTATCGTAATTGCTATGAGTTATCGTTTTAACACACTCTTTCCTTTTTTTCTTTAATATTTGATTGTTTTCTGCTAACCTACTTATTTTTTAATTGTAACGACTGACAATTTTTGCTATTATGTTCATGATAAGACAATTTACTTTAAAAAAGTTTCATACTACAATTAAACAACAATCTCTGTTTTACAAACGTTATCAGAAACGTTAATTCTTCAACCATATTCATCATTTATTTACTGTTTTCCATAAGAATTGCTTTAAAATTGATTGATATAATGAGGTGCTAAATCACGATGATATCTGAAAATAATGCTATGAAAAAGATGATAGTTTCAAACTTTCATAACCGCTATAGCGGAATTCTCTCGTTATCCGATATTTCTCTTTTCTTGGTGGATCGAAATGGCGAAATTTTGCATGAGTTTATTTCCTCCCCTGATTTCTGCACGAATCTCTGTAAAGAAAGTAGTCAATCAGTTTGCTCTGACTATAGAAAACAAATAAAAAATCGTCATTATAATAATTTTTTTTGTAAATATGGTTTAAATAACATTATTCTTCCTATCGAAGTGGATAATGAAATCATGGGTTTTATCGGGGGCATGCAAGTATATTTAAAGGAGAATGAATACAAAAAATACATGGTTAATGCCCAGTCTTTTACAAAGGAAAACGATGTAAAGTTAGAATTCATTGCTAAAGCCATCGGCTCATTAAAAACCGTAGAAAGCAATAAAATTGTCGTCCATGAGCAACTCTGTCATCATATCGCTAAAAACATCGCATTAGACCTTAAGGATACCATCAATGAAAAAAAGCCTCATGTTTCTACCCTATCGATCGAAAAAGAAATGCTAGAAAAAAAGATCATCGACCTTGAAGTAAAAAATATGTCTTTGGTGGTCAATCCTCATTTTGTATTCAACACGTTAAATAGTATTGCAAGAATCGCCTACTTTGAAAAATCTCATACGATCGAAGAACTTATTTATTGTCTTTCAGATCTATTGCGCTACAATTTAAACCAAGGAGATCAACTTCATACGGTAGCAGCAGAAATTGACAATATTGAAAAATATTTGCATATTCAAAAAGTACGTTTTAGGAGCCGTCTCGATTACGTCATTGATGTGCCTGATCAAGTTCAGTCTATGAGAATACCAAACATGATCATACAACCAATTGTTGATAATGCTATTAATCATGGGATTACGGGCAATCGCGATGGAGGTATAGTAAAAATCTATGCAGAAAGTATGAAAAACACTTTGATAATTTTTGTTGCTGATAATGGGAACGGGTTTCCTCAAGAAGTCTATAACAAAATTCATCGTGGAGATTGTCCTTCTGGTTATGGTTTCTCAAGTACTGATAAACGTTTAAAGCAATATTATGGCAATGCCTATGGCTTGAAAATTGTCAAATCAGATTTTAGTGGTAGTACTGTTTCTATTACCATTCCTAAGAAACATCCTGGAGGTGTTTAATCATGAATGTCGTTATGATCGCTGAAGACGAAACCTTAGAACAAGAATTCCTTAAGTCCATTATCGCTGATGCATTACACCCAGAAGATTTTTTACTTACCTGCGAGAGTGGAGTGGAAGCTATAGAGTTATCTAAAAAGCACCGCCCTAACATCATCATCATGGATTTAATGTTGGCAGAATTAGATGGTTTAAGTGCTATTGAAGAAATAAGAAATTTTTTGCCTGAAAGCTGCATAGCTATCATTTCAGCCTATTCCGATTTTTCTTATGCCCAAAGAGCCATTCGTCTTAATGTCCATGAATATCTATTGAAGCCCATTAAACCCGCTAAAATTAAAAGTATTCTTAACAAAATGCTTGAAACTCCAAGAGATTGTGACTCCTTTGATAAACCCCCAGCAGTAAATAACGATGAATATAAGCATTTTATCAAAGATTCTATTGCCTATATTAATGAGCATTTTAAAGAAAAGCTCACGTTAGAAATGGTTGCATCAAAAATCTATATGAATCCCAAGTATTTTAGTCAAACCTTCAAAAAAGAAGTGAGGATTTCTTTTACTGAGTATGTGGTAAAACTAAGAATGGAATTTGCTTGCAAACTGTTAGCGACCACCAATTATCCAGTTTATCGTATTGCTACCGAATGTGGTTTTTCTGACCCTTCATATTTTAATCGAGTATTTTGTTCTCATATGGATATGACACCTAAGGCTTACCGCAAAAAAATGAATCAATAGTTTCAATTCCCTGCTCTTTGTTTCGATTTTATGACGTTCCCTTGCTTTCACGTAGTTATAATACGCGAAATAGTACAACCCCTCTAAAGGCAAAACTCCCCTAAACGCTCCTTTAGGGGAATATATAATGAATTTATATATTTAATCTTCTAAACCACTGATATCAACCTATTTCTTCTGTATCAACACCACACACTCCATGTTGGTTTTGATAGAAAGATGATGATTTTTCCCAAAATAAATAAAGAATCCTCCTGGGGAATATTCAAATTCTTTCCCACTATAATCCGTACTCTTTCCACAATATGGGATTAACACTTGTTGAGCCACTCTCAAACAATCGGTATATAAATCTCTACTAGACGTTTGTCTCCCTGTTCTTCCACTTTAGGGTAATGTTCAAGAGAAAATCTGTCATCAGGTTTATGACCACTTGTGGGAAGCCATTTGCCATACATATAATACCAGGCTTTGTCGTATTCACTTGGTTCTACCATAAAACTTCCAACAGCATACTGCCCTTCATGAAGATTTAGAATACCAATATCTCCACTTACTGCAAGGTTCCTATCGACAGACATACAGACACTAAGCCGTAACTGATCTTCATCTGTTTCGTTCCCAAAATCATGATAGATAACGAACCATCTTGAGGTTGATGAGATTAACCTCCTTTGATCTGCCCATTGATAAAGCTTCTGAAACAAATTAGAAAAAAGTTCACTGTCTCTCTTGTATGGTCCTGTATATCTGGTATAAATCAGCTTGATTGCCTTCTCTCTTCGTATCTCAATTTTCAGAGGATCTATTGTCATATCCTGATTATCTAAGTACTTATTAACAAAATCAGTCTCGCTTACAGTACCATTTGTTTTTCGGTAACTACTACTGCAGACTCCATACTTAGATTTGAAGGCTTTTGCAAAAGAGGTCTGATTAGAAAATCCTACACTCATGGCAATGTCTATAATAGGTCGGTCTTTATCAAACAAAAGTATATGGGCTGCCTTTTCCAATCGTATCCTCTTAATGAATCCATATAAACTTTCTCCTGTCATAGAACCATATATTCTTTGAAAATGATACTCGCTAAAATTGGCTCTTTGAGATAAACGTTTTACTGTAAGGGATTCATCTAGGTGGTTTTCTATATAATCTTGTACTTTATTGATTTGTTCAACATAAGTATTCTTATTGTTTGCATTCATATGAAGTCTCCTTCACGCTTTTGAAACCCCGCTTGAAGGATATGCCCCCCTTGAACACCACCAGGTCCAAGTTCAACAATGTAATCACATTTCTTTATCATTTTAAGGTTATGTTCTATAATAATGATTGTAGCACCTTTTTCTTTCAGTTCTTTTAAAACATCTATGACTTTTTCAACATCTTCTTCATGGAGACCAGTGGTTGGTTCATCCAAAATGTAAAGGATGTTTTTACACTCATTTTTATTTAACTCTTTAGCCAACTTTATTCTTTGTGCTTCACCGCCTGATAAAGTAGAAGCACTTTGACCAAGCTTAAGGTAACCTAAACCAACTTTATTAAGCATAGAAAGCTGCCTGACAATTTCCTTTTCCTCCTGAAAAACTTCTAGCAAATCATGAATTTCAATATCAAGGATATCTCCTATGGAACAGTCTTTTCTTGTAATTTTCAACACCTCTTTAGAATATCTTTTCCCATGGCATTTGTTACAAGGAACATATAAATTATCCATATAATGCATGTTCACTGCCACTTCTCCAAGACCACTGCATTCCGGGCATTGCCCTTTTTTAGAATTAAAGCTAAAGTATTCTTTTGACAGATTCTTCTTTTTCGCCTGCTGAGTATCTGCATAGCATTGTCTTATTAAATCAAACACACCTGTATAAGTTCCCGGATTCGATCTAGAATTACTACCAATTGCTTTCTGATTCACATAGCACACATCTTCAAAGGATTCTATACCGATTACCTTTTGAAAAGTCCCCTTCTCTTCAACCGTTCTTCCCAATGAACTCATAATGTAAGGATACAGAGTCTTTGAAATAAGAGTACTTTTTCCAGAACCACTAACACCTATAACTGCTGTCATCATCCCGATTGGTATTGCAACATCAATATTTTTCAAGTTATTGGTAGTAACTCCTTTTAGTTGAATATAGGTGTCCTTTATGGCTTTGTTGTTATCCAGGGAGACACTGTCAATAACTTTGATAGTGTCAAAGTCATCGCTACAGTCTTGTGATATAAGCTGATTTTCAATCTCTTTTCGATGATGTACAAAAACGAGTTCTCCACCATATCTCCCTGCTTTTGGCCCCATATGAAGATGCATGTCGGCAATGGTCAAAAAGCTTTTCTTATGTTCTACTAAAATAACGGTGTTACCATACTTCTTTAAATCCACAATGGCATCCATCAAAAATCGGTAATCCTTAGGATGTAATCCTTTTGAAGGCTCATCCATGATATAAAGAATATTAGAAAGCCCTGTACCAAACTGAGTTGCCAATTTTAAACGCTGTGCTTCTCCACCAGATAAGCTAGGTACACTTCTATTTAATGTTATATAGCCTAAACCTACACTTTGTATTTTTTTAAGTCTTTGATTAAGCTTTATAAAAATCATCCTTGTTTTATCCTGCTGTTCCTTGATAAGTTGCTCATAAATCCTATGGCACCATTTACGTAACTTATCGATACTTAAGCTTACAACTTCAGGATATCTATATCCTTGAATATTTACCAATCTACCTTCTTCAAGTAAACGTTCTCCTTGGCAACAACTGCAGGTCTTTTTAGACATAAATTGGTGTACTTGATCAGTACTTCTTGTAGCTTTAGTATCATGAGCTAGCCTCTGAATGAGATTTATAGCTCCTTCTACAGGTCTTCTGATCACCCCGCTTCTTCCCTTTGAATTTTCATAAGCCAAACTAACTTCACGTCCATTTGAACCATAGAAGAATTGTTGCTTAAATTCCTTAGGTAATCGGTAAAAAGGCAATTCCAGATCTACATTCATATCATCAGCTAAGGCTAAAATTTCGCCTCGCATCCAATTTGCATTAGGTTTCTTCCTATGTTTTCTTAAATCACCATATAATGATGAAGCACCGTCCAATAGCGATTTCTCCGGATGCTCAACAATCTTCTCCTCATCAATACGCATCTCCACTCCTAACCCCTTACAAAGGGGACACATATAATCGGGATGATTGTAACTGAATACTTGTGGCGTTCTGTCAAACAAAATAGCACCACAGTCTTTACAAACATTGCTGTCATCAACAACTTGATGGCACCACGGACATACTCGCTTACCTATTGTGGCAAATAAAAGTTTGAAAACATCTGCAATCTTTGTTACTGATCCTACTGTAGATCTGGGATTTACCCCCAAATTTCGTTGTTCAATGGCTATAGATGGCTGTAAACCCGTTATCTTATCGACATATACATCAGAAAACGTATTATTCAACATCTGATTTGAGAGTACCAAATCCATAAACTGCTTTTGACTCTCAGTAAAAATCGTATCAAAGGCTAAACTAGATTTACCACTTCCACTAACCCCGGTGATTAAGATGATGCTGTTTTTCAAAATAGATACGGATACATTTTTTAGATTATGAATACGAGCGTTGTGTACATGTATCTCTTGATTATCATATTCATCTTTTATATCAAGATTTGTCTCAAGCTCAGCACAAAAAACATCATTTTCTTCATTTGAAGTCATTTCCAGTTGACGTTTTTCAGGTGACACTACTACCTCTTTTGCTCTGTCAAAGTTTTTATATTTGGTCCAATGAGATACCCAAGAAGGAAGTATTGCCCCCTCAACTCTATCTATTGATGGCTGGTAGAACATAATCTGAAATACTTTTGTACCCTGAAACCCGTCAAATCCTTCGATATCAATGGTTCCATTATAATAATCTACCTGCTGTACTCGAACAACAGTCGAACCGGTGATCTTGTTGCAAATATCCCCGTTCTAGGAGCATTATTATATGGAGGATTGCACATACGAGTTCTGCGAAAGGAGTCTTTATCAAAACGGTGAAACCACCATAAAAGTCTGATGTAATCCCCTTTTTTTATGAATTCTCTGAGTTCCATGCTTGCTTCCATTTCAACCAAAACATCCTTATGAAGTTGAATCACAGATCTATTTCCATTCATGGTATACTCTCCGATTACATGATCAGTATAATTTAAACAAAACCTTTTCTTAGGTTCCCCTGCCTCCAATACAACCTCTTCAGCTGGAAAATAGGGTTTTATATCTACGAGTTGTCCTGAGACTTTTACCTTTTCCAATATTTCTAAATCCTCTGTCTTTTCTTGTGGGTGCTGTGTATTAGTTCCAGATATTTTAACTATGAGCTGTCCTGTCCTTTCACTTATTTCAAGAATTTTTGCCACATATACTTCAATCCTATCTTCCAGAAGGCAATAAAGCATGCAATGGGAAAACATATCCAGCTTATTCAGTGCTTTTTCATATCCTTCATGCAAATTTACAAGAAGTGCATTCTTCTTATCATCGACAGTTAACGTACCAATTTCCAACCACTTCATCATAATCCTCCTACTCTCCTTAATTATCTAGGTCCATTATATCAAATGGTGGTCAGGGATACTTTTCCATTCCTGCTATCCTTTATTTTAGAAATTTTTTATAATTATTCAAGAGTTTCTGTACCTACTCATTGCCTTCTTCATATTTGTGCTTCCCATAGAATCGAATAAAGTCCATTGTTCTTAATAAGTTCCTCGTGCTTACCCTTTTCAGCAATTGAACCATTCTGTAGTACGACGATTTGATCTGCATTTCTTGTGGTTCGCAGATGATGTGCGATTACTATTACCGTGCGATTTTTTGCCAAATTGCTTATTGCCTGCTGAATTCGGTGCTCATTAATGGGATCCACATTGCTTGGCTGAAGGCCTGATTCAAATGCATGCTTCGCATAATACTTTGAGACATGACAGGTGTAATCAAAACATACAAAACAGATTTAGAGCTGTTTACTAAAATAATACACATAATCAATTAATTCATGATATTGATATTCATTTTCATCCAATGGTCAAAAAAATATTATTTCCATAGCTAATATTTTTAAATTCGATTTTTAAATTTTTCTGTTTATTTCTGAATTACAAAATAACACCTCCTTTACAACACCCTTTTCTCCTGATATTTCAACCGTTACAGAAGAGTCATTGAGAAGTTGATTCAGAATATATGCGGACTCTTTATTTGTTGAAAAAACAACTTCTGAAACTTTGCTTATTCCATTAGGGTGAATAAAATCTTTGGGTTTGGGATCAATGTTGAAATAACTCATTAAAAAAGGTAATCCCAAATCGTTTGGGAAAAAAACTTTGCATCTTAAATCTCTTCCATGAACATCGACCCTTCCTCCATTTTTTAGATAAACGCCTTTTCTTTTATAATTTTTCAGAATTGAGATTTCATATTCTAAATCCTCTGAATCGTTTTCAATACAGAACCCGAGCCATCCTTCGCTTCCTAGATCCCATTCATCCAATCTTTGCACGAATTCCTTTTTTCCAGCAATCTTAAAAACACCTTTGACAAACTTAGGCATACCAGTAGATTCTAGCAGTTCAATATAAGGTCCTTCACTAAAATATATTAATGCATTTATTGGATTTTTCGGCTTTCCATATTCCACTACAAACCCTTTATTTTCCCATTCTTCCACAGCGTTTTTTAAATTGTTGACTTTATAGATTAAATGTCCTGCTCGCAATGTAATTTACTCCTCTCCGTATATAGTAGATTTTTTAATAGTTATAATTATTCTGATTATGATTAGATATTACTTTTAATTATTTTTTTTCATTGAACAACTCATTAAATACACTCTGCCACCCACCGGAATAAAATATTACTAAAAAATCCAAATTTTTAAGCGCTTCTTCATGACTCATATTGTGACGAACAGGCTCTAGTAGTGCATTAATATAACTTTCTGAAATAATATGTAGAGTTGAACAGTCTATTTCAACATATAGATTATTCTTTTTTTTCATCCTATCTAAATAAGCAAGAGTGTGTTTTACCTCATAATCAACAATTGTATGCACAAAATCAGATTTTGAAGAACCATCTGCCTCAACAACTAAGAGCCTAAAAACATCGAAATGTTTATAAATAAAATCATAGATTAAATAGAAATTATCTAGTGATTTTTGTATAGTAATATCACTAATTACCGTCTCCGTATCATAATAAGAAGAACTCAATGCATCAAATATCTCTTTTACTTGAATGCAAACAGGATCCACAATTGCTTCAAAGAGAGCATTTTTATCCTTGAAATAAGTATATATTGCACCCGTTGTCATCCCTGTAGCTGCAGCAATATTACGCAACGATGCATCCTTAAATCCATGATAGAGAAATTCTTGTTTGGCAAAATGCATAATTTTTTCTTTCACACTTAGTTCATTACTCAATCCAACTGCCTCCTCCTCCTAAGATAACAGTGTTATCTTACCTGTTTTTTATTATTTTGTCAAGAGATACCCGATACAGGTTAAATCTTTTGCTGCTTTTTCTTCATTTGTTTTTTGACAGCGACAGATACTATTACATATTTACAAAATACCATTCATAAGATTTATAACGACATCACCATTTTTCTCTTAAAAATGTCACTAATTATTATTTTCAATATAAAAATAACCATTTAGCAATACCATTTCCAACTACTTAAGTGAATGCAGATGTATTTTCTTGAGTTCACATTTATTTTCGACTAACTTTTGTTTTGCAAAAGGCTTCCCATGAGATGGGTAAACAGTTTTGAAATCTAGACTAATCATCTTCATCCATGAAGTTTCATAGTCTTTCAAACTTTCTATCCAAACTATTATATGATTACGGCTTGGTATGCCATTCATGGCTGCATCGCCACAAAAAAGTACGCTATTTTCAAACAATAAACCAATGGAATCTTTTGTATGTCCAGGTAACTCAATAATCTTTGCTGAAAGCATTTTCTCAATTTCTAGCTTGGTATCTTTTGTTACAATCACATATCGATTTGGAGAATCAACTGGTTGAAATCGATGATCTCCTTTACCAAATAGTTTCATCATCTGACAAAAGCTCCATGCTATCACACTGCTACATCCACCATCGAATGAGTTTTGTCCAGTTTTTAGTCTTTTTATCGATTCAGGGTGAAGAATTACTTTCGCTTTCGTCTTTTCAAGAATCTCATTTAGAAATCCAACATGGTCGTCATGTGCATGTGTAATAAAGACATATGCAATATCATCTAGTGATATATTTCTATTTTTCAATGCTTCCTTAAATTTTTTATAGTGCTCTTTGTAGCCTGTATCGATAAGCAAATACCCATCTTCCATTTCAATCATATAAATATTACTAATCCTATTTCCAATGTTTATTATTCGATCCTCAGCAGGTTTTCTCATCTTGTAGGCACTTTCAATTCTTATAGCCAACTCGTTGTTTTCTTTTTCAACTTCGTTAATATATGAAGGAATACCTTCTACGTTTCCGATTGCCCCACCAATGAGAATTGATTCCAATTGATTCCTAACCAAGTTTACATTCTTCACCCTCTTTTCATCCTTCACATTCTCGATTAGCCAAAGTGTATCTATCAAGCTATCTAAAATTTCTTCATTAATAAACGGTTTATCCCGATAGGAAAATTCTATTTTTCTAGATTCTCCTTGCCAATCCGGATTAACGAGAGACTCTCGAATGATATATTTTGCATGACCTATAGCACATTGATGACCTTGACAGGCATTGCAAAATTCTGGTCCCATACAGATGTTTTCAAGATCTTCTTGAAGGTGTTGATAGTAATCATGAATCAATTTCGATTTTGCTTTGAATTTAGATTGTATGCCCACGCTAACGCCTTGAATTAATTTCCTTGCCATTAAAGTTACAATTAATATTAAAACAAAGAAAAATGGAACAACAAATTTAGGATTTAAATATTGTTCGGGGACAGTTTGCCACAGCTTTTGGATACCAAAAATCATAAATATGGACGCCGCAAATAATTTAATTCCTAATTCCGGAACCTTATCACCCAATTTTATACCTACAAAAATGCCTAACGCTCCTGTGTAACTGGCAAGTGTTTTTGGAGAAATTTTGGCAAATAGTTTTCCATAGTAATTTCCAAATCTCTCCATACACTACTGCTTGTAATTTATCTTATAATCACTGAACTTTATTAAACGAATATTAGTTTTTATCTCTTATGACTTTTCTGATTTGCTCATAAATATCTTGCTCCGTATACTCGAAAATATGACCTTCATCATCTTCTACAGGAGATCCATACTCATTTAATAATTCCTGCTTTAAGCCATCAGAGATAGTTATCCTTCTGCTAAACAAATACTTTTTTAAATCTTTCTCTCTTAACAACATAATCACAATCGCCTCCTTCATCTATTAAAACAATGATTCTCGATGTTCTAATCTATAGCTCTTACCTGTCATATTAAATAGCTCACATCTGTAAGTGATTCTATCTAACACTGCCGTGGTTAAAGCGGGGTCCCCTAATAACTCGGTCCAATCTTCAAGCCCTTTGTTGGAGGTAATAATTAACGATGTTTGTTCATGAAGGGCTGATATTAATTGGAAAAACAAGTTCGCTTCTTCTCTTGATATGGGGAGGTAACCTAGCTCATCGATGATCAGAAGACTAGAAGATAAAACATTGTTGATTTTCCCTTTGCTTTTTCTTGATATCTCCTGTGTTTTTAAACAGTGCATCAGATTGTCCATGGTGGTGAAGCTAACCTTGTAGCCCATCTCTACAGCCTTGTACCCTAATGCAATACACAAGTGGCTTTTACCTACCCCTGGAGGGCCTAAAAGTATTAGATTATACATTCTATCTATCCAGTCCATCTCAATAAGACTATTGATTTGTCTTTGGGTAATCGATCTTTGAAAGGTTAGATCGAACTCTTCTATTGTCTTAAGTACCGGAAAGCCTGCAGCCTTAACTCTGCGTTCCTGGGCCTTTTTCTCTCTGAGATCGACTTCGTTTTCTAATATTGACAGTAAAAGATTCTGATATGAAATGTTGTTTATGTCAGCATTTTCAACGATGGAATCTGCATTGGTATTTAAGTAGTTCAATTTGAGTTTTTTAGCGTGATCCTTTATTGATTCTAATTTTTCCATTTTCTTTTATCCTCCTTCAGGGCACTCATGTATTCTCTAATATCTCGTACTTGAGGCTTTAAATCCTGATATTTTGAAGGAGTAGTTATGTCAGCTTTAAAGTACTTCTTATTTAGTTGTCTGTTTTCTTCAAGTTTTAAGTACTGTATGGCATCCTTCAAGAGCCCTGCGCTAAACAATTTCCTTTCAATACAGTAGCTTAATGCCCTTTGAACAATTGATTTGTCTTGGTTTTTTACTGTATTCATTATTAGGGCAAATTGATCTTTAAAGTGTCTTGGCTTCTCTATTTTTAATACATCAACAAATTCATTAGCCTTTTCAGTATGGTCTAAGCTTTTTAACACTTTGTTGTAGATTTCATGACTTGTACAGTGTTTACTCTCATTCCTATCATAGTGCTCTATTTTCACTAATTTTCCTTTATCCTGACTGATTTTATGTTCAATAATTAACTGTTCTGTATCTTGGTTCTTAATTTCCATGGTATCTTTCTTAATAATTAATTTAACCTCTTTCCCTGGAGAATAGGTTCCCGTAGGGACTTGGTATCTATTTTGCTTGTAAAAAACTGTATTGTTTTTTCTAACGAGATAGGTTAAACTATTTGTATTAGTTGTGTTTACAAATAGAGTGGGTATTGGCTTTAAGTGTTCCTTTTCCAGGGCAAACACTTCTGCCGGTACCTTCTTTGTTGTTTCATGGACTTTTTTATTACCTCTTCTTTCTAACCATTTCAGCGAATCATCATTAAATGAGTCAATATCTACAAATGTTCTATTCTTTGCAAAATTATACTTGGCATATTTCACTACGGCTTCAATTTTCCCTTTACTCTGTGGGTCATAACCCCTGCAAAGGTACACTTTAAACTTAAGGGAATTAATATAGTTTTGAAATCCTTCTGTGTATATGATATCTCCATGATTTTCTGATACCACTAGGACTCTGTCCTGGTCATAAACAACCTCCTTAGGCATTCCTCCAAAATATTCAAAGGCTTTATTATGGGCCTCAATGAATGTCTGGGTAGTAAAGGGCTTGTCTATCCAATAGATGTATTTATGTCTGGAATGGGATAAAACCATACCAAAGCAATATACTTTGATTCTTGTTTTGTCAGGTTTATCTAGCCATATTTGGCCCAGGTCAACCTGTGCTTGATATCCCATAGGAAGCTCATCCACCTCCTCAAATTGCCTTGCTGAAACTACTTTAGGGAGCTTATGTTCTTCCCTTAAGTGATTGACATATAGTCGTAAAGTTCTATCCTTAAAGTCCAGCACATGATATTTTTCCTCTAGCCAATCATATATTTGAGCACTTGATAAATCCCTATGTTCTCTAATCCATGCTAAGACTTCGTCCTTATATTTGTCCACCTTCCTTTCTCTAGATTCAGTTCTTTGTCTTAAGCTTGCAAATTCATCTGGTGTCATATCCCAATATTTATGTACTGTTTTATAGTCGATCTCCAGCCTCCTTGCTACCTGTGATTTATTCAGTCCTTTGGACTTGTATCCTTGGATTTCAGCAAACATATTCCACTCCTTCAATTTCATTCCTCCTCTGGTGTCACTAGCTAACTAATTCTACCAGAAGGGATATTATTATTGTAGTAAATTGGAAATTATTCTCCGTTTTTGTTTGCCAAAATCTCTCCCTTTTATTTTACCAGTTACATCCTGTAGCAATCATACCTGTAACGGTTCCCACTAATATCATAAATGGATAGGATGTATCTGCAGCCAACGTGATTGCTGTTAACTGTGTTTTATCACCAAGCTCACCTAAAAAGAAGGCTACAGCGACGGTAGCTATTGGTCCAAATTGAATTTTGGGTTCATCTTGGTCGTCATCAGACTTTAGTGTCCATAGTGCGAATCCTAAAAATGCAATTCCTGCTACCATCTGAATGGTGCTAATAGGAATCATTTGAGAAAGATAGCTTCCTATAAGCACTGCTAGACCGTGATTAAGAAAAGCTCCAATTCCGATTCCAATTAGAACCTTTCCAACGGAAAAACGCGTTGCAAAAGCCATTGCAAGAATTTGAGTCTTATCACCCATTTCTGCTATAAAAATCAACATAAATGCCTTTAGTATCTCTTGAATCATATCCTCACTCCTTTTCTTTATCACAACATACTAACTGAATAAACCGTACTACTTCCTCTGACCAGGATTTATATGCTTCCAACTGCTGTATACATAAAGACCTCCCAGATTAAATAAAAGAAGACTTTTAGATTATCAGACAATTCGCCCAATAATCTAAAAGTCTCGCTTCTTTAATATCATTAAAGCAGATAAGACCAGGATCACTCCGGTATGTTGATCTTATCTTGGTTTCCCATAGCTACTCCCTTTTAGAACTCATATTATTTTATCATTCCCCAATATAATTATCAATAGAGTATCAAATTTATAATGTACTTAACTTAGGATTAACTTGTTATAATATCACCCCACAATTTTTAATTAGACTTACAATCTTCATTATTTTCTTGTAGGCTTCCTTGGCAGTATTGGGGTAATCATTGAAATGAATAGTGGTGCGGATAGATAAAACATACTGCTCCGGTTGCTCTAATAAATTTATTTTAGATATTATTGACATTTCAACGCCTCCAGTTTATTTCTTTCTTTTACCTCTTCGTATATCGACACATAGTTTAACATCCGTTACATAAAATCTACTAAAATCTAACATTTAGAGATTTATTCCTTATTCAACGCAACCTGTTTCGTCATAAGACTACTTCAGTTTGATATGTTGCTCCAAAGGCTTAAATTCCTGCGTAACGAACAGTACATATCAGCATCATCTTGTTAGTGATGCTATGCTGATTTTCCATATCTTGAAAAATTTATTGACGCATTTTTGTCCCTATCAATCTCATTATTACATGATGGACAAATAAAAACTCTATCTTTAAGTTTTAAATCTTTCTTGATTTCGCCACAACATGAGCAAGTTTTACTTGAAGGATAAAACCTATCCGCTTTTACAAATTCAATGCTATTAAATTTACTTTTATATTCTAAAATATATAGTTTGTAATAAATATTTTACATTTGCACACAAAGACGATCTATAATCCTTGGAAGATCTTGATTAATAGAGCGGATAAATTTTCTTACAGCTATTTTTATTTTTCTAGTATCAGTATAGAAAACATTGTTTATTATCTCAGATTTTAACCATCCCCATAAGCCTTCAATAAGGTTAAGATTTGGGCTATAAGGTGGTAAGAATACTAATTCTAATTCTAATCTAGAGCGTTGTTCTTCTAGAAATGGTTGAATCAGCTTAGCATGATGTATTCTAGCATTGTCTAAAATCATTACAATTTTACCAGTAGGATATATCTCTAGAATGTTTTTTAAAAAGCCTAAAAATATTTCTGCATCATATTTTTCTTCTTCTTGACAATAAATATGGCCTGTTTCATAGTTGAGTACACCTAAAAGCTTCACACCCTCACGTTTACCGTATGTAGGGATGATTGCTGCTTACCTTTTAAAAACCATGTCTTTTGAATGGCTTGGTAATCACGAATCATAGATTCATCCTGAAATAGAATATGGTCAATTTTTCCGTCAACTAGGTTTTTTTTAACCTCAAATTCTTGCTTAAAGGCTTCTTGCTTTTGGACATCAGCTTTTTCCAGTGTAATAGGTTCGTCTAGTATAACTGAGATCTAATCGATATAGCACTTCTGCCATCCCTCTTGGACTGTACTTTACATCAAATGTATTAATAACCCATTGACGAATGAGGGCAATAGTCCAGTTTTTTCTAGGTTCAAAGCCAACTTCATCTGGAGTCTTTGTGGTTACCACTTCTACTAGTTCTTCTTCTTGCACACTCGTAAGCATACGAGGAGCGCCAGGGCTATATTTTAAGTTCAAACCCGAAATACCTTCTTTTTTATACTTTCTAATATAGGTACCCACAGTATGCTGACACAGATCAAGAGCATCTGCAATAGATTTATTACTAGAGCCTTTTAGGTGATGAAGAATTACTATATACCGCCGATACATGCGTTTATCTTTTGAATTTCTTATAGCGTGCTTGATCGCTTCAATCTCAGAAATTTTGCTTTCGGTACCAAGAACATCATCATTTTTAAGCATTTTAACCACCATCCTATTTAAAGTATTATAGTTTACATAATACCACGGAACAATTTGAATTAGCGGTGGTTATTTTTACCGTGTAATAAGTTTACTGCAAATTATATATTAGCAAATATAGTTTTCTTAAATTTAGATATGAATTCTGCGTCTATTGTTATTCTTCAAGCAATTTATATGACTAGTGGAGGTCTTTTGATAAATTATATAATCAACCATAGATCCTAAAATACGGACTCTAATTACAATCACCCTAAATTGCAAATTCCTGTTTGGTCAATTATTCTAGCTGTAATTTTAATTAGCGACGTTTATAAATTAAATTATTTTATAGATTTTTGTCGAAGACTCTCGGCAATACTCTCTCCCAATAATCCCGAAGCGGTCTTCAAGGTCTTTCGTTCCGTCGGCTTCTATACTTTGCCCTTTATCTTTATTTCGATAATGGCAGTATCATACACTGCAGCCAAGCTTGTTGCCATTAGGAGTACAGAAACATAAAAGGGGCTGTGGGGAAATAGCCCCAAACACAGAGGTACGGCAGGCTATTATTATGCAGCCTGCCGTACCTTTGTGTTTTCCTCCTTTGTGTTTTGTGTTTTTTTATTTGCTATTTTAATGCTGCTTTTCCAGCTTCTATTCCACCGATTCGACCTGAGTTAAATCCCCATCCTAGTGCTACACCATCTAATTTAGGATAAGCAACTCCATCTAGAACCGAACCTATAGACTCTACCCCGACTGCATATAATCCTGTGATTGGTCTTCCATCAGCTGTTAATGCCTGCATATTTTCGTCTACTCTTACACCACCTAAAGAACTATAGGCTAAAGGAACAGCCTTGATTGCATAATATGGTCCTTCATTACCAAGATGATTCATATATTGAACTGGCTTATTGAAGTAGCTATCTCTACCTTCCTCAGCCATTTTATTATATCTTTCAACATTTCTTACAAAGGTTGCAGGATCCATGCCTGTTACTTCTGCTAGTTCTTCAAGTGTATCCCCTTTATAAGCAATTTCGATCTCCTCTCCTGCTGCTAATACTGCTTCGATATTCTCCATCTTATAGTCAGGCTCAAGTGGTTGTAGAAAGAAGTTAGCTCCAGGAGGAACTGTATCCATACCTATTCCTGCTAAACCTTCTGCTTTTAATACTTCTACTTGTTGTTGAGATACTATTGTGAAGTTATGACTACCATTTGCTAAAACAAAGTTTGTGCTGGAGTTCATGGAGCCTGCCTTTGCATTTTCATCCATAAAGCGCTCTCCCCTTTGATTTACCTTTAAAAGACTAGGAGTGATAGAAAGTGTGTAAGGGATAGAAGTATCATAGATATCAAAACCGCCTACTCTTCTTCTGCCAGCAACATCTGTTAAGTGGGCAGCCACACCACCTACATTCCATTCAACTGCCCCTGCCTCCAATGCCATTTCGAAACCTTCTCCAATATTTTGAGCTAAGCCAAATATTTCATAGGAGTAACCATTATTGTATTGTTCCATCAAATCTTTATTTCCAAGCATTCCACCCGTTGCTATAATAACCGATTTAGCATTTACTGTAACCTTTGTCCCATCATATTTTTCAGCTATTACACCGACAACAGCACCATGGCTATCTACAATTAGTGACTTGCCTGTAGTTTCATAAAGCACCATATCTACATCCGATATAAGCTGTTCAAATGAATCTGCCACTCCCATACTACCTAAGGAATCATCTACATAATCTACTATCCAATGCTGCGACCATGGGCTTAACCCCCAGTTAAATCCGCCTCTTTCTGCTAACCAATCTACTGTACTACCAGTAGTTTGTAAGAATCTTCTAAGCGTTCCTCCATTTACATACCAATGATTTTGTGCCATCCATTCTTCAAAGAGTTCGTCTTCATCCATTATGTCTACATTATTTTCTAATTGAATGCTTGCACCTAAAGTCATTGGTTGACTTGATAGAGATCCAGTACCCCCAACACGACCTGATTTTTCTATTAATATTACACTTGCCCCTTCATCCTTTGCAGATGCAACTGCTGATGTACCTGATGTTCCGCCACCAATTATTACTACATCAGCTTCGTAAACCTCTTCTGCCGTGTTTTTTTCTATAGGACGATTAAGGGCGGCAGGGTTTCCTCCAGCCTGTACAATGGCATCCCTTACTGCCATCATAAAACCACTACTTGATACTGTGGCACCTGAAATAACATCCACAGCTAAAGATTGTGATTCCACAATTCTATCTGGCAATCGATCCGTAACCGTTTTTAATATTTGCGGTGTATCTCTTAACATAGCTACAGGATATTTAGCAGCCCAAAACTCTCTATCAATCATTTCATTTTCTTGCGGAATGTTATCTGTCAGCTCAATAGAAATGATTTCATTTTCAGACACCTCAACTGTTACTTCAAGTGTTCCAGCATAACCCTGTGCTTGTCCCACATATGTCCCAGGTGTCATCATCAGCTCTGGTAATTCTGCAGTCGCTTCACCTCTAGATTGTGCTATGGCAGATTGAGCCGCCTCTTTAATTGCTTTACTTGTCACTGTGGCACCTGAAATTGCTTCTACATCAGCTGAATTAGTTTCTAATATCGCTTCTGGAAGTTTTTCTAGTGCATTCGTACCTATTCCAGTTGTTTCATTATCTCCAATAGCAATAACTGAAATCATTTTATCTTCATCAAAGGTGATAGTTACTTCTACTTCTCCACCATATCCCCTAGCTACACCAGTGAAGGTAGCTTCTCTGGTAGATCCTGTTTCTTTCGACGTTCCTGTCTCTTGACTACATCCAACCAACATAGATACCATCATAATTGTAATCAAGAAGAATACCACTTGTTTTTGCATTTGTTTCATTCGTATTTTCCCCCTTATGTAATTCACCTGTTTTGGTGACTTCGGTTCAGTGACCTTCGGTCGTTAATAAAATATTAAACTGTAGTTAAGGTTTTGTCAATAATCTAAAGAAGTTTTTTACAAATAAAAAAGGACTCTCCTTTTTAGAGACTCCTGCTTTTATATCATTGTCTTTATTATGTGGGATAAAGCATTACATCCTTCCTTGGTGACATCATAATTATTGTCTTCAATAGCCCACATGGCTAGAACACCTAATACGGTGGCTTGCCATAGATTAAAAAACTCCTTATTATCTATATTTTTTGTAAATTCCCCACTATTCCTACCTCGATCTAGTAGATAAAATAGATATTCTTTTTGTATATTCAAACCTACTTTTTCCCCAGACATTGATTCAGATATTAACATCTGTAAATAATTTTTAGAAAAAGCATACCCATCCTCTTTGACAAGCTCCATATAAGAATAAACATATTGCAAGTAAAGTTCTTTTGCAGATTTAGTTTCATCATAGGAAAACATTGTTGATAGCTTCTCATTTAATTGTATAGCTAATCGATAAAGTATATCTGTTTTGCTATCAAAATAGTTATAAAAAGTCCCCTTTGCACATCCACAAGCATCACATATTTGGCTTATTGTCACTTTGTGATAACCATGCCTTTTCACCAACTCTAAGGACATGTCCAGAAGCTTATGATAGGTTTGCTCTGCTTGTATATCACGTTTTGTTTGTTTTTTACTCATTGCACTGACTCCTTTTATATTATTCCTGCTAATTTCCACCGTCTAAAATGCTATCCTGATTTTAACACAAAACCATAATATTTGAAAGATCAGATATCAAGTAGCAAGGGGACGTATATTAGTATTTAAAAATTTTAACAAAAACGATCCCCATGAGGTAAGCCTCTCAACCGTCATAAATTCCCTGTCAGTTACTTGTTTCCTTAGGGGATGGGGATATCCAAGTCATCCTCATAGTCTGAGTAATGCGTTAAGATTTTATCTGCAATCCCTTTGATTTCCGTATCATAGATAAGTTTCTCAATTGGATCCTGACCGTCATACTCATAATTTGGAAACATAATCTGCTGGCGGATGGACAGGGCATTGATATAATCCTATGGATTGGAAGAAGTCTTTGGCGACGACATAATGATAGCTAAATTACTTTCAACATCAAAACTGGTTTGGTCTTGCAGCAGCTTGTTTCCGCCATCTGTGAAGATAGTATCATTGCCGTTCTCATGCTCATTAAATATTATACTCTGATTATAGGAGTAGTTTGTTTCAACCATCGCCGCCATTTCCGAATAATCCTCTTTAGGAATTTTGTAATACCTGTATTCATCTTGATACAAAGTCATTACAAAGGTAGGCTCATATTTAAAACAGTAAGAAATAATTCACTCATTGCTACACCTCCTTGGTCTATGCGGTATAGACTTCACATTGTAAATCTATCCTTAATAGACCCAATTATCAATGAGTATTTATAAAAATTATAATTATTAATCGTAGAGTACAAAAACCGCCAACCAAGAGAATTCACCTCATGATTGACGGTCGGTTAGCACTGTTATTTTTCCACAGACACAGAGGAGACCTCTGAAAAAGTGGTCTGTCCCGTTGTCTGCTTTGTCTGCTTCATTAAACTTTAGTCGCAGTAATACTTTTCAATACCTGATAGTAGAACTCTAATGAGATTTTTAATTTCTCTTTCGCTATAATCCTTCAACATATTAACTTGTATCGCATTAAAAAGGCCAAAATAAACGAGATAAATTAAGTCTACTATCTGTTTTGGGTCAGTTGTCCTTCTGATTTCTCCCTTTTCAATTAAACGTATGACATAGTCCATCTTTTGCTGATAAATATCTTCAATCAGGTTGTTTTGGAGTTTTTTAATAGGAGATAATTCTTCTATTGTATCGATTCCAAAAAAGAAATTAAGGCCGTATTTGGTATGTCTTTTGCCACAGTCATAGATTACAGCTTCAATAAAACTGATGATATGCAAATCTTGTGCAATGATTTTTGCATGGGTTTGCCGTAAATCTATCTCGTAGTAATTAAAGGCTGCTTTATATAAACCAAACTTATCCTTAAAATGATAATAAATAGGACCACGCGAAATACCAAGGGCATTTGTTATGTCTGTAAGATTAGTGGCAGCATATCCCTTGATGGAAAATATCTCAAGGGATTTTTGAATTAAAATATTCTCCATATCTTTTTCTTTTGTATCTATTGGCATCATATATGAACCGTCCTTACATATGTTTTTTTCATTTTAGCATATTTAATTGGTTAACACAATTGATATCTTGTTAATAAAAAACAGAGAATTTATGCATCTATGCATGTTTAAGTATTTTATGATGCTAAAATAAATCTAAATGCTAAAACAATTACAAATACTAAATTACATTATAAATACGTTTGAAAAAAATTAGTTATTGTTAAAAAAATATCTTGTACTATCCTTTTTTAGGAGATATAATAAACTCGTATTATACATGAACGCATAATATTTTCAAGGGGGAATACAAATGTTAAGTAAAAAAAGATTTTTAGTCTTTGTTTCAGTTTTATTGATAGTAGGGCTTTTGGCGGGGTGTACAACTTCCAGTAACCCAACCGCAAAGGATGAGACAGATACAGAAGGCAAAGTAATTGAAAAGGATATATTGGTAATTGGTGGTGGAGCAGCGGGCCTGGCGGCAGCAATTGAAGCGGCAGATGAAGGAGCTTCTGTTATTTTAGTTGAAAAAATGTCTTATCTTGGAGGAAGCACCTTAATTTCAGCAGGAATTATGTACGGGGCTGAAACACCTATTCAAAAACAGCAAGGCATCACAGAAACTTGGGAAGACTTAGCTGCCTATTGGATTGATATGGCAGAAGGGAATGTGGATGTAGATCTAATTAACTATATTGCATCCCATTCAGGTGAAACCTTTGAATGGTTAGAGGAACAAGGGGTAGAATTCGCTGAAGGTTTATCACCTCAAGGAGTTAGTCCTGCCCTGAGAGGTCATACTCCAAAAGAAGGCAGAGGAATGGGATTAATTCAACCTTTAGAAAAAACTGCTAGAGAAAAAGGTGTTGAAATTCTTCCTAATGCACCAGCAACTAAGCTATTGGTAAATGATGAAAATGAAATAGTTGGGGCAGAAGTAGACGAAAAAGGTGAAAAGATCATCATCAATGCTAAAGCAGTAATTTTAGCCACAGGGGGATATGATCGGAACCCAGAGTTAATCGCAGAATATGCACCAGTTGCCAATAATTACACCTCCTATTCTGCAGTTGGTAACGTTGGAGACGGTTTAGTGATGGCAAGGGAAGTTGGAGCAGAAATCGTATCTAAAAATAGTGTCATTGGATTCAAAGGTATGGGGCCTGATTATCCTTATACAACTCCTTTAGGAGGATTAGTTTTCCTACCAGGACTATATGTTAATCCAAATGGAGAAAGATTTGTACAAGAAAATGAACATTATGCTGTTGTAGTTGACATTATGGCGAAAAATGGATATGACGCTTATTATGTTATTATTGATAAAAACACACCAACAGAAATCATTGAGTCAGGGATTGAAGACGGTTACGGATTTAAAGGAGAAACCATTGAAGACTTGGCTGAAGCTATTGGTCTGCCGGTAGAGAATTTAGTTGAAACTGTAGAACGTTATAACCAATTAGCTGGATTAGGAGTAGATGAAGACTTTGGAAAGGCTGGAGAATTAAATGTAATTGAAGAAGGACCTTACTATGCTGTAAAGGTGACACCAGCTATGATTGGATCCATTGGAGGCCCAAAAGTTACTTTAGAAGGTAGAGTTTTAAATCCTGAAGGAAATGCTGTTAAAGGTTTATTTGCAGCAGGTGAAGTAGCCAATGGTCAACTGTATAATGAAGTTTATCCTGCAAGTGGTACTTCAATAACAATGTCCTTTACATTGGGAAGAGTAGCAGGAAGAGAAGCTGCAAAGGAAGTAAAATAGATAATCATGCTCAAATAGGTTGTATAAAGAAATTGAACAGACATAGGAACATAATATGATATATTCCCGCAAACATTTTAAACAAAGCTTTCTCAACATTTATACTTCTAGCAAAATAGCCGAAATAAACACTCAATGTCTCGAAACCCTGTATTTATAACCTTTTTCTGTTTGCTATTCTTAAACCCTTGACATCAATACTACACACTCAACATGGCTTGAGAGGGTAGCATTGATGTCAGAGGTGATTTTTCACTCGAAGTACGCGAGAACATATCAACCGTTTTTTTGCTTTGTTTCTTCACTATCGTTTTCATTATCGCTTTTCTCTTCTGCAACCTCTTCCAGTTCGATATTGCAGCAACCACCTTTTTCTTTATTAGATACAAACAAGCCTCCAAATAAATTATGAAGAAAACCCCTCTTTACTCCATATTGCTTTTCGATTAATTTTATTAGCTCTTCATCAGAAAGTCTATGCCTTTCTTTATAATCTAAATTTCCTTTTCTGTCGCAAATAATTCTAATGTTTGACAACAGACAATTCCCTGTCCCTTTGTCTGACTCTGTCCCTTTGTCTGAGGCTGGATTGTGTATCTGCTATTTAAACCATAACATCGCCCTCAAAACCAATTTGAAATGCACAGCATACAAAAATAAATTTGTATACGAGATTTTCAACAAAACACAATGCTATATTTTCATATAAAAAATTTACTTATAATATTTTGTATGTACTCTTCATCTAAAGGGCTGGATTTATCTATAATACTTTGCACACGTCGCTCGTTTACATCGAAGTCTTTAACAATTTCTTCTCTCCACTTTTCAGCATTTTTATGCATTGCCTTAATAAAATCATCTAATTTGACACGGTCATTGAAAATCTCTTTGAGACTTGTATCTCCATATTTCTCTACAAAGGCACTTACACGAATATAACCATCAGGAGCAGTTGGGAATGTGTAAGACTTGAAAGGTTCCATATCTGAATTATCAAAAACCACATATCCCTTTTCACGCAATATGTCGTTTTCAGCATATTTGTTAACTACAGACAAGAAGTCATTTGCTTCATCAAGGTTATCAAAATAATTTTGTGCAATATACTTGGAAAGCTCTAAAGCAGTTTTCCTATTAACAGCACGATCTTCAATCGTGCCATTTGTATTGTTAACGGTGCCTCTAATTTTTTCGGCAATTTCACTTGCAATTAATGAAGTATTGTTTACTTTACCTTCTAGTTTTTCGTAAAGAAACGCTTCAAAGGTTCCTGCTTTAAATGTATATTCTACCCCAAGAATTTGAAATTCATTTTCCAAAGGATCGATGTTTTGTCGTTCTGAGATGCTCTTAGCAAAGTCTAATTTCCTTTGTTCAGAATAGTCTTTGTTTAGAAACTGTTCATCAAACTTTAAGGGACTGTTAGAATCATGCTCTTTGAGAGCTAGAAACATCTTTCTTGACTCATTACTTATGAAAACTTCATCGTTATGAACATTATTTGAACTGCTTTCCTTAACCTTATTAATCTTACTATTAGTAAGATTAGATACGGGGTAACTAGCTGTAGTAGTATAAAAAGTAACCCTGCTCAATTCAAATTCCCTCCATTTCTCCATATAGTTTATTTTTTTGGCTAATGTTTTGGCATATATGCCGTTTATTGCAATAAAGTATTTAGGATATTGTATTGCTCAACCTTTTTTAACATCCTCATTGTAATTTATATCGGATTTATTTGGAAAAAGTTTATATATCTTCCTTAATTAAATTACAAATAATACCCGTTAGAGCTGCTCAGAAAACACATTCCATCCAGAGGGAACAGCTCTACATATCCCCCTGCATGAAGGTGCGGTTTCTTATCTCAAGTATGCTTTGAAAAGAGCTTGTGGCTGGTAAGCATACCAATCACAGCGACAATGACTGAACCGATAATGATGATTACCCACATCCACAATGTAGCGTATTGACTTTAAAACGCAATATAGCCTTCGCTGAGCCCCAGCTCGGTTGCTCATTTCAAATAGCTGTCAGTAAACATGAACAAACGGAACTGCACGCCAATGGCATTCCAGCAGGAAAAACGATATAAGAGATAAGAGCCGCTTAAAATCCTTTGCCTGAAGTTTTTCTATGTTTATTTTTGTTTTCATATCAGTACATCCTTTCTTATTCCGCCACAGACCATTTTCAGCCTTTCGCTGTTCCTGTACCATACTCGCATACCAACCGCCTTTTTTCATCAGCGTTTCATGGTTGCCGCTTTCCTTTATTTGCCCTTTTCCAGAACAATGATGTTGTCTGCATTTATAATCGTGTTTAGCCGATGGGCGATGACGAACACGGTTTTTCCCTGCATCAAGCGCTTGAAAGCACGCTGGATTTCTCGTTCATTATCTGCATCCAGACTGGAGGTGGTTTCGTCCAGCAACACAATGGGGGCGTTTTTCAAAAGTGCCCTGGCTATGGAAACCCTTTGCCGTTCCCCGCCCGAAAGCGTTGAGCCTCCTTCTCCGATTACCGTATCATAGCCCTGTTCCATAGCGACTATCAAGTCGTGGCAGTGGGCAGCTTTTGCAGCCTCGATAATTTCATCCTCTGTGGCCTCAGGCTTACCGATTTTAATATTGTTACCCACGGTATCATGGAGCAGGTACACATCCTGAAACACCACCGCAATTTGAGAAGCCAGTGCGTCCGGCGAAACGTCCTTGATGTCCTGCTGGTTTATTGTGATACTGCCCTCCGTAACATCCCCAAAACGAGAGATCAGGCTCATGATTGTTGTCTTTCCGGCTCCGGAGCGGTGTTTGCAATATATAAACCTAATCCATGATGTCCAGTTTTTGTTCTACTTTCATTTTCCATAAAAAACTGCTCTTTTCCATACCTTAACATCTTTTTAGAAAAACCGTTGCCCTGATCTATTACTTGGATAGTTAGTTCACAATTATCCGCGGCACCATACATGGCAATAGTTGATCCGTTTGGAGAAAAGTCAAAAGCATTTATAATAATATTCATCATTGCACGTTCTAATTCATTTTCATTTCCTTTTATATATTGATTTTCTTCAATATCTATTTTCCAAACTAAGTTAATATTTTTTATTTTACTTAAAGCCTCGCTTTGACTTTTTAAAGAATTTAGCACTTTTATAACCTTGATATTTTCATTTGGATGTTCTTTATCAATTTCATTTTTTGTAAAAGTCAATAATTCTTGAATATATTCATGCATTTGTTCACTGCTTTCCTTTATATAATTGCAGTAGTTTTTTTGCTCCTTCGTCAATTCTGTTTCCTTAAGTAATTCGGTATTACCTTTAACTATAGTAAGAGGGTTTTTTATATCATGAGCCAAAGCTGAAACCTGTTCCCTCTTTTGCTTCTCTAATAACCATTGTTCCTCCAACGCAATCTTTAAAGAGTTTTTCATCTTTTCAATCCCTTTAAGGACCATACCTATCTCTTCTATATTACTATTGCCTACGTTAAAATCTAAGTTCTGTTCTTGTATTTTTTCCGTTGTTATTAGAAGGGCTTTTAATTCACTATTAACCCTTTTCGCAAATCTATTAGACCACAAGACAATTATTGTAATAAGTTGAAGAAAAAACAAAAATATAATAGCTACTTCTGCATTAGGTAAAACGCTCCTCAATTTTTCACTTCTAAAATGCATAGTTAATGGATAGTTAATAATCAATATATCCTTTTCTCTTGCAATACTAATAATATAATTTGATAAACCTATTGACTTATCCCCTTTACTATAACTATCCCAATTTATTTTTTTATTCTCTGAAGAAAAATTTCCATATAAAAAGTGTCCATCTTCTGAATAAACGCCAAAACTACTCATTGGTGTTAATAAATCCATTGTTACCTTAGGTGTATTCTTTAGTTCCTCATAATTCTTTTGAATCACTTTTTCAGAATAATTTGCTGGATACACCATTGAGGCTGAAGCAAATAGGGAATAATTAACTAACAATAAAATAATAATTAAAACCATATAGAACCTTTGTCTTTAGGATATAAAAATACTCCTTTATAGGATAAGATTTTCTCTCTTGTAATTACTTGAGCAGAAATAATAGCTAGCATTCCTGGAAGAAACATAGTATACCACCAGTTATATGCTCCACTTTGACCTCCACCCCATAAAACACATAATAAAAGTGTAAATAATGGTGCGATCACAACAAAATTATTCGTAGTTGTTCTTTTACTCTTTTGAAACTCTGCTTCATTCCCATAGAAAAATTTTTTACTTTCTTTTTACCTGAAATGATTTTCGAGTAATATTTCTCCGGAGGATGGTTTCATAATGCCTGTAATCATTTTTAATATAGTTGATTTTCCTGCACCATTTGGTCCGAGTAAACCATAGACAGAATTCTTCCTAATAGATAACGAAACATTATTTACAGCTATTTCATTCTTAAACTTTTTGGTTAAGCCCTTTACCTCTAAAATATAATCTGACATCTTAATTACCTCCTAATTTCATCTTGTATTTAATCCATAATTAAATTATAAAAGGTAATTATAAGGATTCTGTAAGGATTTATAATAAATATAGAATATTCAAGCTGTATAGTTTCATACAAATACATGAATGAGCAGAAAATATCAAATATTGTTCTATCCTTTCTTGTAAAATAAATATGAAAGGTAAGGTGATTATTTTGAAAACAACCACTGCTTATTATAAAAATTTTGAAGGAGACAGCTATCAGATTGGAGTATCGCTTGGAAAATGGGCGTTGTCCCAGCCTGAAATGCTCAAAGCCATGTTGCTTCCTGCAAATGCGTACCCTCAAAAAAAATTGCAGGAAATCACAGATCTACTGGATAAATATTGCAGAGGTGCCAATGAGGAAATACAGGGATTTGCTGATACTGTTGGCATTGAGCTCGGTCAAGCATTGTTTTACGCCATGACATATTTAGAGCGCGGATGCAGCTTGATGGCTGCATTACCTGCCAAAACTGAGGAGGGACATACTATCCTTGCGAGAAATTATGAGTTCTCCGATGAAATGTAGGAGAAATGTGTCAAAAACAGTTTACTGGAGGAAAATACGCACGGTTTACCCACACCGGCAAGGTAGATACATTGCTTCAATCCTATCAATATATCTGGGGAACATGGCTATTTGTCAGCAATGTAGAGTTGGAAGTACAGGATGATTTTGAATGCTATAATGAACGGTTTCTAGGCGCAGATAACCTTCAATCTCAGATTGATATTTATTTTCCGATTAAATAGTGGCTATAAAATGAGTCCTGAACGAACAGAGATGTATTGTCTGTTCTTGTATAAAAAACGGCACACAATGATAAAGCCGTTGCATCTTTAATACGATGCAACGGCTATTAACATTATAATGCGAGTATAGTCCAGTCCATACTCGCATAAAGGCAAAGGCAGTGGTCTAATTTGTTTCATATCGTATCTCCTTAGAATTTATATTTGCGTGGTGATATTTGGATTTTTGTATAGTATAATAAAATTAAAAATCAAGTCGCCTTTGGTGATAAGGCCGTCGCTCTTTATCAAAAAGCTTTTGATCCTGACATTCTCAGTAGTTACCCAAATAGTGATGGCACATTTTTTCATGCTGAACTTGATATTCAGGGAGAGATATGAGCAGTCGCAGAACGCAATTCAGCACATGCCATTGAGGGTGAAACCATTACAGGCAATGTCATGCAGTTTTGTTTGGATTATGGCGAAGGCAATGAGGGTATGGTAAGAAAAGCATATGAAGCACTTAAAACAGATGATAAAATCATCATCCCCCTTGCGCTACGTGAATATAGTCCCCTCATGGTAGACTTAATTGACAAATATGGCATCCGTTGGTGTCTTTTTGATTTCTAAAATTCAAGATCGAAAACTTGCCTTTATTGCAAAAGCTGGTTTCCCATTATAGGAGACCAGCTTTTGCAATCATTATCCATCTGTTTTTTTCTACTCATTTAAAAAACTCACGTGATTTACATTTAACTTTTGATAGATAATTACTAGAGGTATACAAACAACACGGTATGCTCATAATCTCCCTGAAATTCGAATTCACTATACACATTTTTCAAACATTGGTTCAATATACTCTCTAATCAGTTTTATTCTATCCTTAGCTCGTGGCATAGAAAGAGAAGCTATCGAAACTAGCATTTGATTTTTCTATTGACATAAATCACATTTCCACCATCTCCTAAAGCTGCATAGATATGTTCTTTATCATCAACAATCCACCACAGATAGCCATACGACAGCCTTCTTCAGCGACTATGTTCCTTTGTACTCTCATCTATCCACCATTCCGGTATAATTTGTTTCTCATTCCACATTCTGCCATTTAAGTACAATTGACCTATTTTTGCCATATCCATAGGGGTCAAAATAAGACCCCAGCCTGCTGTATTTATCCCTTGCGAGTCGACAACCCAACCGCTAACATTATTATCTTGGAAAAACGCAATATGTTCTTCTTTATTGCGTAACACCACATTGTGTTCAATGACAATCACCGAATTGCCACTGGCAACCAGCTGATCTAATAGCTTTAATAGCAATGCCGTATCATACAGGCTAAGTCCCGTCGTTGGTTCATCTAACACATAGAGCATATTGCCCTTTAACTGCCGTCCCAGCTCTTTGGCAAGCTTCACTCTCTGTGCCTCCCCACCACTTAAAGACGAAGATGGCTGACCAAGTGTTAAGTACCCCATTCCCATCTCCTCTAAGATACGCAGAGGTTTCACAATGCTATTTAGATCTACAAAGAAGAACAAAGCTTCGCCAATGCTCATCTCTAATACATGGATAATTGTTTTCCCTTTATAGTCTACCAAAAGACTTTCTTCATTAAATCGTTTGCCATGACACGTTTGGCAGAGCTTATCTACGGAAAAATCAGAGGTCAGAAAGATCCTTTCATAACCACTCCCCCCACAGTCTAGACATGCTCCTTTCGAATTAAAAGAAAAATGTCCGGCACTCATATTTCTTATTTTTCTTCCGGCTGTTCTGCAAAAAGTTCCCGGATTTTATCCCCGATACCAATATAAGAGACGGGTGTAGAACTGGTGCTTCTTCCAATGGGCTCTTGGGATATATTTACAAAACTACTAATCTGATCTATACCGGTTAGCCCAGTTGCATGACCATATTTCCTGGCACTGGCAAGACGTTTCAAAAGCGTCTCCTCAATCAGAGAACTCTTACCACTTTCGGATAATTCAGCAATACCAACCATGGCATGAAGTGGAAATACTACTGTTAAGTCTTTTAAATAATGGGTATTGCCATGTTCCAGGGTAAGACAGTCTTCCTTATCAAACGTATCCCTTCTGACCTTCCTCTCTGACATTGTACATTTTCCAAAAATATACTTGCTAAGCAGAGTATCTACTTTCTCATATCCTCCATAACCACCCTGGTAGACCACCGTTCCACCTTCTATTCCTGCTTTCGGACCAATCTCGATAATATGTTCGGCATAACAAATGAATTTTTTGTTTAAAAGATACACCATGCTATAATAAAAACAGAGCATCACAAATATCGCAAGGGCTGGTGAATATTATGGAATTAAAACAACTGCAGTATTTCCAGGTATGTGCAGAGCAAAATTCATTAACCAGAGCAGCGGAGATATTGTATACGACACAACCTAATGTCAGTATGGCAATCCGTGCATTGGAAAAAGATGTGGGGGCAAAGCTGTTTATTCGAAAATCTAAAGGTGTTGAATTAACAGAGTGTGGCAGAAGAATTTATGATTATGCTATGAACGTGCTCAAAAATGTAAATTTAATTTCGGAGACTGGACGCATGAGCGATCAGATGACCTTTAGCATTGCTACTAATCCCAGTAGCAATATGGCCGTTCTCTTTTCACAGTTTTACCAAAAAAACAACTCATCTGGAATCCATTTTCGCTATACAGAGTGCGGTGCTGAACAGATGATTGAGATGCTCCATGACAGAAAATATGAACTAGGATTTGTTTTTGTGGCCGAGAATAAACGAAGGGCGTTATCTCAAATTCTGGAGAGGAAGCATCTAGAATTCATTCCCTTAGTGATGACAGATATGGTTCTATATGTAGGAAAAGAGAATCCACTATATGGCAGGTCGTCTATCCTCCCCCAAGAACTCTTGAGTCTTCCCTTCGCTCAATTGGAGGAGGATTATTTTACCATAAATGATATGTTGGAAAGTTTGATGCCAAATCAAGTTAATGGGAATATGTTAGAGCGTGTCATGGTGACGAACAGCAATCATGTCATGATTCAAATGCTTAAACATACAAATTTATGTAATCTTGGTAGCTACTGGCTTAGAGACGTATATCGACAGTATGATTTTCAGCGCATTACTATCTCAGGATTTGAGGAAAAGGTTATGTTTGGATATCTGAAAGCCAGAATGGAGCCCCTAACTCCTATGGGAAAAGCTCTCCTTTCTTTTGTGGAGAAAGCTCTCAATGAGGAAAATGTAAATCTGACATAGCATATATAAAACATGATATAAGGATTTTTTATATCATAGGATATAAAAAACCTAATATACCAGATAAAATTTACGAATGATATAATGATTTTGAGATATTATAAAAGTTCCGTTGGATTTTTGGAGGTATATAGATGGGGAGTAAAATTTCTAGACAAACAGAACTATCCATGACGGAAGGCCCCATTGGCAAGATGCTCTTTATTTATACAATGCCCATACTTACTTCTCAGATATTGCAGCAGTTTTATAGTGTGGCAGACGCAGCACTTATAGGTCAATATGTAGGAGTAAATGCATTAGCCGCTGTAGGAATCTCAAGCTTGCTTTTATCCGTAATTATAAATTTTTTCATTGGGATTTCTACTGGAATCAGTGTATTGACTTCACAGCTATTTGGAGCAAAGGAGTATGATAAGCTTAGAGATAATATATCTACTTCTATACTTCTTTGTATAGTAGCAGGTATTGTGATGACCGTAGCAGGACTGGTAGGTACAGATTATTTCTTGGCATGGCTACAGACACCGGGTGAAATCTATCCCTTAGCTCAAATATTTCTACATATCTGTTTTTGGGGAATGGTACCACAGCTTTTATTCAATATCGGAGCAGCTATACTTCGATCATTAGGCAATACTCGTTCTTCTTTGTGGTATCTTGTTCTATCGTCCACGACAAATCTAATACTAAATTTCTGGTTAGTCGCAGGCTGGAATATGGGGATTACAGGTGCGGCACTGGCAACAGTTTTGTCACAGTGGTTATCCGCCCTACTGGTTGTTTCTAAACTATTCAGACTGGATAAAAGATATGCTCTATCCATATCACTGATGAGGTTACAACAAGATGTTTATAAAGAGTTATTATCCAAAGGACTTCCATCCGGTATGCAGGCTATATTTATGAGCATTTCTTCTTTAGTCATTCAGACTTCTATTAATTCCTTTGGCACAGTGGCTGTGGCAGGAATGATCCTATATGCACGTATAGAAGGATTTTTGTATTATCCACTTTTTTCCTTTGGGATGGCTGTCACAGGATTTGTGGGGCAGAACATGGGGGCGCATAAAGAAGATAGAATACATCGAGGAATGTTTCTTGCAATGATAACATCAGTTCTTTTTTCAATTGGTATGAGCATTTTGTTAATCTTCTGTTCGGAACCTGTGCTGAAAGTTTTTACAAGTAATCAAGCAGTAATAGAAAGCGGAAGACAGGCCATCCTATATATTTTTCCTTTTTATTTTTTATACGGAATAAATCAAGTTTACATCGGCGCTATTCGAGGACTTGGTGATACTTCGTACCCTATGATAACCTCGCTATTATTCTATTGCATCTTTCGGGTGACCTTTTGTACGGGAGTGTTGCCATTGTGGCATGATATGAGAGTGATCTATGCCGCATATGACATCAGTTGGATGCTTATAGTAATTCTACTATATTTTCGATTTGAAAAATTGAGTCATAAACTACTAAATGATATTATCATAACTACTTGATCACTAAACTTTAAGGAGCATTTAGTATGTTCCCATAAAGATCCCATCCATTAATTGGTAAATTCTAAAATAAGGTATCATCATAAAAAGACCACTGAAAAATGATAGTAACACCGATAAAATTAGCCAGTATTTGTCTTTACCTGCCCATGTAAGCAGGAGTAATACAGGATTTGTTTTTTTCTCCTTCACTTTGACCATCCTTTCTGCTTAAATTTCCTTTAGTCCAATTACTTTCGTTTTTTTAATATACATCTGATTATCCTCCAAATTTAGTATATATATTGGTATTCACCTTAAAAGATAAGTCACGTCTTTTGCCCGTGCTGCGTATGGCTGCGGCTGTAAATAAGATGGTGGATATCCCTAAATTTTCCCTTCAAAAGAGGAATTTGTCTACCTAATTATGTTATACAAAAGAAACATTGTTAAAGCGTCTTTTGAAAGTCTAATTAAAGATGGAAAAGCCAATAAGGAAACCTTTCGACAGTTTTTGTACAAAGTTTATTTATCCGACAATAACATCTTTGATTATTTGAAGGATGACGAAGTATCCATGCTAAATGCGCGTTGGCCCCCAAAATATTCGGCAGGAAATGCACCCCATGTCCCTATCAGGAGGTCAAAAGCAACGTGTTGCAATAGCCAGTGCCATAGCATCAGAAAGAGAGATAATTATATTTGACGAACCCACAAGTGGATTAGATTTACGACATATGATACAGGTGTCGAATAACCTGAAACAGCTTAAAAATATGGGTAAAACTATTGTAATTATAACCCATGACTTAGAACTCATCTTAAAAATATGTGATTATATTCTACATTTAAGAAATGGAAAGGTACATAAAGAATATTGGCTTGATGAAACAAAGGCCATTAATCTGATGACATTTTTCACGCAACAAGTAATACATAGTGAGATTGTGTAATCATTGAATTCACAATCTCATTTTCCTGCTTTAATCTTTCTTCTTGTTTTTGATACTGAGCAGCAATTTTCATGTGGTTATTTTCATTAATTAAATTTGCAGTTTCTTTAACAGAAAAACCATAGCTCCGATTTAAAACTACCTTTAACAATGACTATTTTGTTTTTGCAGCACTTTCTCCAGCTATTTTTCCAAAAACATTGATATCTAGAAATGCATTACCACCTAACCGATTTGCACCATGAATATGACCGGTTACTTCTCCAGCAGCATAGAAACCAAGAATAGGCTGATCTTCTGCTCCTAATACACGGGCATTCGTATCGATTTTCAGCCCTCCCATTGTATGATGCACCGTTGGGGCACGTTTAGCAGCATAATATGGCGCATTACCCATTTTTTTATCGTATGTTTTTAATCCAAACTCATCTGTCCCACCGTCAACAGTAGCGTTATAGGCATCAAGGGACTTTTGCAAATTACCAGCATCTACATCTATAAGAACCGCTAATTCCTCTAGTGTGTCTGCTTGGTATGTCTTCCCGGTTATCACATTATTTTTTATTGGCTGTTCATCGGGATTGTATCTTGTAGCATCAGCAATAATCCACATAGTACCACCCGGTTGAGCGTAAGTCGCGTCGCATAAGCGGTAAGTCATCACTGCACCAAAACCACCTGTTGCTATAACAATGCCATTTTTAGCAATGATAGCATTAATTATAGTAACCTATAAATGCAATACTTTTAAAACAACCCCGCACATTTGTTTATGGAAACAATGTGCGGGGTTGTATCTATTATAAAGGCTTGTATCATTATGATTAGATTTTGAAGTGGTTAACCTTCGTTAATAGGTCTTCTGCAAGTCGAGCTAATTGATCAGCACTGTGTGTAACTTCTTCCATCGAAGCAAGTAATTGTTCCGAGGAAGCAGCTGTTTGTTCAATACCAGCAGCTGACTCTTCAGAAACAGATGTAATTTCTACAAACGATTGGCTCATTGTTTCGCTATCCTTTGCAATTACAGCTAAATGACTCGATATACTTTGGAACATGGTTACCATAGTACTTACAGATTGATTAATTCCTGTAAACCTTTCACCAGTGATAGTTATTTGTTTAGAGCCTTCTTCCACCACTTCATAACCATTTTGAAGTGAATTCATTACATCATTTGATTCCTTCTGAATACCAGTGACAATTTTTGTAATATCACCAACCGAAGATGTAACCTCTTCAGCTAACTTACGAACTTCATTTGCAACTACTGCAAACCCTTTTCCATGTTCACCTGCTCGTGCAGCCTCAATAGCTGCGTTAAGTGCAAGTAAATTCGTTTGCCCTGCAATCCCTTGAATCACTTCTACTAGCTTTGAAATTTGGTTTGCCTGTTGATCAAGACTTCGTACTTTTTCAACTCCATCTTGTACTATCTGATGGACCATCTCCATTTGAATTATGGATTGTTCCATTGATTCTTGCCCTTTTTCAGTTTGCTCAATGATACCTTGTGACTCATTACGCATGTGTAGGGTACTATTACTAGCCTCAGTTACCTTTTCAACAAAGCCCTCCATTAGCTCAGATATTGTTCCTGAGCTAGTTGCTTGTGATTCTGCTCCTAAAGAAAGCTCCTGCATTGTTGTGGCAATTTGTTTGCTTCCTTCCGTCACCTCGCTTGCTGATTGAATCAAGTATTCACTATTGCTTGACAATTGATCGGTTGCATCAGAAACACTTTTAATTATATCAATTAATGAATCTTGCATTTTCTTTGTGGCATGTACTAGGTCACCGACCTCATCTTTCCTTTTGATAAGGTTTTCAGGCACTGCTTGAGTAAAATCGGCATTAGCAAGTATATTTAGGTGTTTAGATACCTCTGTAATCGGCTTAGCAAGCAGATTGGCTAAGAAAAATGCCGAGACTATGACGAGCAAAACAGCTACTAATATGAGCAACGCTGATGAACGAGCCATGACTTGAATTTCTGAATACACTTCGCTGGTAGGCGCCGTTACTACGATTTTCCATCCAGATTTAGCGACAGTGGAAAATGCTGCAATCTTCTCATCCCCATGGCCATCTGTGTAAGTCACGTAGCCCGTATCGTTGGATAATATTTCCTTCTCAAAAGCTTGCAATGTTTCCTCATTCATACCGACATTGCTATAATTCTCACCTATGATGTCCTGGTCGGGATGATAGATGAAATCGCCATTTGACGATAATAAAAAGCCGAAGCCGGTATCTGCAATTTCAATTTTTCCTACAGTATCAGAAAGTGCATCCAGTCTGACATAGCTGGCAATTAAACCATTAAAATTATTGTCTTGATCAAGTACGGGTACAGCCACAACGATTTGCTTGTTTCCCGTTTCCGCATTTATAATAATATCACTTACTGCGTATTCTTTAGTTTCAGCGACGGCCTTGAAATAATCCCTTTCCTTCAGATTAATACTAGCGACACCGATATTTCCATCCTTGTCCACAACGCTAGCAAGTTCTACATCCGAATCATTTACTTCCAAATGATGCAAAACAGACTGTATGTAATCTAAATCCATTTCTTTAAACTCAGGATAAGCATCGAGATTGTTTGAAAGTTGATCTGCCTTGCTATCAATCCAATCGCTCAGTGAATTCCTATTCAGCTCGGCCAGTGCCGTCTGCTGCTGTTCAATATTATTTTGTAAAAAAGAACTAAACTGACTTGATTGCAAAGCTGCTAAACATAGAAGTGGAATAAGTGCGATGCACAACATACTTAACATAATTTTGAACTTCATGGTCCCAAAAAACTTCATAATATTCATTGTTTCACTCCTCTGTGATGTCTGATTTTTTATATATGGAACATTTACCCCAAAACACCGATAGGTATTAGGGCAATATGTTTACCAAAGTCTTATGTAATGTAATAAACGAAGCACAGCTCTATTTATAATAGTAAAATGATGGAGTAATATGTATTTTTTTGTCGATTTATGTTCATTATATAATCTTACCATATATTTGTAAAGTACTAATAAACAACTTTAAGTCTAATATAATATTGTTCCTGTCACTTAATAATATCTGGAAGAATACAATCACGTAAACCGTCAATAAAAATGGACACGATTACTTATATGATCCATTTTTTGTTTTAGAAAAGTAATTTTCATAATCAGTTTATGAATATTTATGATTTATTTTCCTCCATCGCTCTGCGGATACGATCAGCATTGGATTTTGGCTGTATTTCTGAATAGTATCGATAGCCCTGGATGTTTTTAGCATCATCTTTTTGTGATGGTTTACCAGGTCTATGACGTTCTTGGCTTTTTACTTCAAAGGTGATGTCATAATACTTTACTTTCTTTAAATCCTTTAACTTGATTTTATCGGAGTGATTGCCTTTGCTAGGATTTTAGAGAATATATTCCGACTACCTGCTGCGTGAAAAAGGTCAAGAAAGCCTCCCAAACGATCATCGTTGATTTGCTCTAATGAAATAGGCTGATGGAAAAGTCCTTCAATGTCCTTGTCTTCATAGTATTCTTTAAGTCTATAGATAGGATGATGATCATCGCACATGTTTACAATCATCATCATGGCAAGAACACCATATGGAATTTCCTCGGGTCTACCCGTAGAGCTTGAAAGCGCAGTATTAATCAATGCCGGCACACCAAGTGCTTCACATAGAGTTACAATAAAACCTTCTTTACCAACGTTTTATGTTTCAACGATACTAGGATCAACCATCATGAGAACCTCCTTGAAATATATTCATATGACGGTATTTCGACGCAAAATTGAAAAATCCTTTTTGGAAATTCATTACATTTTAATTCCGTTTTTTCTAATTTAAGTTAAGCGGAATATAAGTTTTATAATTTTTTACGAAACAGAAAAAAACCGGTCAAGGTAAACTTTCACCCCAACTGGCTTGTCAAATTCATTTATTCAATTCTATAATCAATTTTTGTCCCATCAAGCAAATAAGCCTAAATCTTCTTTTTCTTCTTTCATAAGTATATGAATGTGGTTTCCCATCAAACAATAGGCATATATCTTATATTCACTTTTTTTCCTTCCTGTTCTTGGAATTTTTATCACCCTAAGTTATCTTATTATTTTATAAATTCTTCATCAACCGCAAGAACCGTTTCCTTGGTTGTGGTTATAACATGTAGGTTAAGTAAAAGTCATTTTTAAGGAAACCTTTTTAAGTCACTTCTTTTAAATGTCCATTCAGGAGTAGGGATGATCTCTCCCTCAAAGTTTAAAGAGTACCATGGACTCAAGTCCCTATCCATGGGATTTACTAATATCTGTGTTTCTTGAGCTGGCATGTAACTTTGGGCTAATAAAAATAATTTTTCCCCTGTAGGTTCATTGACTGCCATATCCACAACAACTACTGCGTGACCAGGACTACCGCCTTGGATGAATACATCTCCGATCTCCATTTCATTTAAATCAACTGAGATCAATTCATTCTCTAATGAAATGGTGCCGGCATAGATAAAAATAATATCCATGTAACGCCTAAAATCTTGATATGTATTAGAAGGTTCTGTTCTTTTCACCCAAAAACTTCGATTTCCTTCCACAACAATGCGATAGCCTTCCATCCATTTACTATAATCTACCCTAAATCCATTGGTAAAATTAAAGTGTATCTTCTCATAGGCACCCATTCCGTACAAATACTCTCCTCTAAGACGCATAATCGCATCCGCACACTGCTGTAAATCCCGATCACCTATTTCCATATCTACTACTGCCATGTAGATATTACTTTTATTTTTCTCAGCACCATTATAATAAAGTACTGGAGAGCCATGGGGCTTTAAGTGGAGAGTTCTTAAATATTCAGCATAGGAGCCATCTGCCACAGTAACCCGTTTAAAATCTATGGGTGTCAATATCCTTGTCTTAATGGTTGCTCCCTCTACCACAAGGGATTGCTTCGGCAATTGTGTTTCCGGGATTTTATCTACCTTTATTTCTTGATCTTCAGTATTGGGTACTTCCCCTTTAAGCTGAATATTTGTACAGGCTAGTAGTTGTGTAGACAGTATTGAAACCATCAAACACTTTAAAGTAATATTCAATATTTTTTTCATATTCCACCTCTTCATATTAGGGAGTTTTTTTTTATTAATAGATGTTCTTCACATAGCCCGCCTACCTGGCCATATTCTGCCCCACTTCTAATAGTATCTAATCGATTACTTTTCTGACTGAACTATCCTTTGGTTCATCATTTCTTATTATGTCTTTATCCGTAAGACTTTTTCTATCTTCATAATCTAAACAAATGTCCACACTGGTCATACTTTCTATTATATATACATAATTAGAGCATAATCTTTGCATTGTTAAAGACAATGACTCTGTTCCTTCTCTCATTAATAAATGTATATGGTTTCCCATCAAACAGTATCCATAAAGTCTAAATTCACTTTTTTCCGTGCTTGCCTAGCCATATCTACTCACCTAAGAAAAATCATATCAAAACTTTTCTTTTCAGACAAGCCCCCTATCCCCTTGGCTTGCTATAAACAAAGGATGCTTAGTCTTCAAGCACTAGGCATCCTCAGTTAATTTTCTTTAATCATCCAATTTACTTAATAAGCAATAACTCAATAGAATCTCAACATTTTTATAAAAATACTAGATTTTATCCGTTGCCAGTTCCATTGCTTTTACATTTTTAGCATTGCTTTTTTTAGCTTTCTGTACCATTATAAGGCCACATAGGATACCTACTACATTCATAGCACTTGCAATAATATAGGCTCTAGAATAACCCTCTCCACTTGCTTCAACAGCTACAGCAGCAATTCTTGGGCCTACCACAGCCGCCACCCCATAGGCTGTGAAAATAATTCCATAATTCATCCCTAGGCTTTTCGCTCCAAATTTATCTGCCGTAACAGAAGGCATAATACCTAAGAAACCACCAAAGCTTAGGGCAATTCCAAATGTTGATATAATAAATAATACAATATTATCTGCTATATTCAAGACAAGTAACATACTTGCACTTACAGCAAACATTAAAGCCATTGTATTGTATCTTCCAATTCTATCAGAAACAATCCCCCAAAATATTCGTCCAAAGGTATTGGCTAGGGCCAGTATACTTACACAAATAGCCGCTACGCTTGATGTAAGTCCGATCTGCCCCTGTGCAATTGGTGATGCATGTCCTATAATCATAAGCCCCGATACGGCTCCAATGATGTAGATAACCCACAGAATATAGAAGGTACCTGTTTTCATCATCTCCTCTGGTGATAGGTCTAGACCTGAATTAATAGATGTTTTTGACTTAGAATTAGCTGGTTCCCATCCTTTGGGCTTCCAACCAGGTTGAGGTGATTTTATGATTGAAGAGCATAGGGCAATTAATATAAAAAATATTATGCCCATTAATTTAAAGGTTGTTAAAACATCATACCTATTAATTAATCCCTCTGCCAAAGGTGCTAGAATAACTGCTCCTGACCCAAAGCCTGCTGCAACTAATCCACCAGCTAGTCCCCGTTTATCTGGGAACCACTTTACTGTATTGGCAACTGTACAGCCATATACTGCGCCAATCCCTAAACCACCTAACACGCCATAGGTTAAATAAAGCATCATTACAGAGTTTGTCAATCCGGTCAAGTAAATACCTGCACCAAATATGACGCTACCTAGTAACGTAATCATCCTAGGTCCCTTTTTATCCTGGAACCTTCCAAATATCATCATTGACACTGGCACTAAAGCTAAGCTTAATGTAAAAGCCAAAGATACTTCAGCTGTAGTTGAGCCTAGAAGCTCAACCAGAGGTGTCTGAAAAACACTCCAGGCATAAGCTGCTCCTATACATATATTCATGATAATACTTACAATTAATATCGTCCATCTATTTCCTCTTAACTCTGTCATTTTGTCACTTCCCTTTTATATTATTATCGATGTCTCCTTATTTATTGTTATTTTTTTAACAATCTTAGTCGCATAAATACCCTCCTCAATCCTTTCTTATGGCTTTTTAATAGTTTGAAACTAATTCATAAAACTATCTTACATCAAACTTTTAAAGATGGCTATAATTTTTAGCTTTCTATTTTTTTCTTAGGCTTTATTTACGTCTATTTCTTGTTGTAATAAATAAATAGATTTAAAAACTACAAACATTACTATAGTTTTGCACTTTTAAAATAATTAACAAAAACTGACTGACGTAATAATTCACAAAATAACTTTAGCACCCATAAGCCAACGAAAGAAGCAATTCAATCAAAGATTAAAGAGATGAAAGAGCGTAAAAGAAAATATCAGAAGCAAGGGGAAGCAAGGGGACGGGGTTATCGCTTTGGTCCTGTGTAACATATTATAATTTCCAAATAATATTCGCCGAGACTCCAGTAACTCTTGCCAGCTGCCTTGTTGATATTCCTTCTATCTCTAAGGCTTTCTTTAACATCATTTCCTTCTTTTCTTTTGATTCATTTTGTAACGTCCATGCTTCTACCTTAAATTCATTTTTTATTATCCGTCTTAATTCATCGTCTGATATATTCTTCTTTTTCCCCTCGATTTCTAAGCACTCATCACTATTATTCTCTTTGTTAAATTTAACAAATAATTCAATAGCTATATCATTGTCTTTAGCAAATATTTTAAGTACATATTCCTTATCTATTATTTTGGGGGTTACTGAATACTCCCGATAACTACTCCATCTATAGTCTTTTATGTTTCTTATCATTCCTGCTTTTATAGGATTCTGATGAATGTATCTTATAACCGTCAAAAAATATGATTCTGTCTCTACAGGTTCACTTTTAAATCGATCCTGAAATAAATTTCCTATCCGTTCATATTTCTTGTTATACCAATATACATAGCTTCCACTTATCCACCTCATTATTTGTTCTAGTGGTTCTTTTCCTTCTTTTAACAATAGATGTATGTGATTATCCATGAGACAGTATGCATATATACTATATTCACACTTTTCTTTATATCTTATTAAAGTTTGTAATAACTTTTCTCGATCTTCGTCATCCTCAAATATGCTCTGTCAGTTTATTCCCCTCAATATTATATGGTATGTTCTAGTTTGACTCTTCTTTCTGGCTGTTCTTGGCATAATTATCACCTCATGCTCATCTTACTATGATTTGCTTCACAAAGCAACACCCCCGTCCCTGCGCTTCTTTTGCAGAACACTTCTATCTAATTTTAAAGCCTTCGTTCCATTCTCCAGACACATTTTTTCGATCTCATATCTATTTAGACCTATTTTCTCAAAGTGTGCCATTTCATCAAATAAGCCTTTCCCATGATCAACCCCATAGGCTCCTGAATCACTTCCTAGTACCACATTGCATCCTAGCTCAACCGCTTTTCTAATATTTTCTATCTGTTCCTCATATACTCTACTTATTATTTCCCTTTCCATTTTGAATTTATTGCTATGGGTATTGAGAATATTCCCTAGGGGAGAAAGTGTGGGAGTCCACAGGATTTCCTTTTCAGCCATATAATAAACTTCTGCTTCAGAAATTAGATAACCATGTTCTATGGTATGAACACCTGCTGTGATTGCCTTTTGTACCCCATCTTTTCCATTAGCATGTACCATAACAGGGATGTTATGCTCCCTTGCTGTCTCAACCATATATTTTAATTCCTCTAGAGTAAAAGTCGTTTCTCCAACCTCACCATATTTCTTAAAATCTACTATGCCAGTTAAGATAATTTTCAAATGGTCTAACTTGTGATCTAAAAGAATCTTAAACGTTCTCGTGAAATCTTCTTTATCCGTTATTGACTCTCCTAAAAAATTGCCGTAATGCCCTTGTTTGTATAGGGCATATATAGGGGATTTGTAAATCACACCTTCTTCTTCAGCGATTTCCCTGGCTAATTTAGAGGCATAGATCCCATCTCCTCCATCCCGTAAAGCATAGATTCCAGCTTTTTTATATTCCTTCAATACCCTTCTGACCCACTCTATTTGGGTCTCTCTCCTGGCACTTTCCCATTCTTGCTTATTATACAAATGATTTAAGGCTATATGAATATGGGCGTCAATTAACATTGTATATCCACTCTCTTTACTAAATTATTTTATGTTTCTTAATTACGAATTTACACCTTCTGATAACCGTCTTTCAGTAATTGTGTCGTCCAAAACCAATATTTTGACACGCTTTGGCTTTGTTAGCTTTTGTAATCCTTCAGTAACTCGTATCGCCAGTAACGATAAAAATCGATAATATGTATTCTTAGAAAGCGCCTGATCCTTACGTTCAGATTCAAGAAAACGATAAAGGTTCTTGCTTTGAAAGACTAAAAGAATCAAAAACGGAAAACCTTAAAAACTGATGTACCTTGATTTTTGCGAATCCCAGCTTTTCTAAGCAGTTAGGCAATCTTTAATGTTTTCAAAGAGTGTAGTAAAGCATTTTTACTCTTTTCAGATGGGTCATAATGATGTATCATTGTGGTATGCATCTCTCTTATCTGGATTTTAAAGTGTTTTCTTCGTAGTTACATTTTATCAGATTGAGGTGTATTTTTGTGTCTATATACATATTATTTTCGTAGAAACATTAGATTTCACAGTACCTTAAGTCCCGTTTAAGGGTGGGAAAGTTGAGTAGATAAAAATACCTTTATCAATAAAATAGGATGACTAATTAAAGTAGAAACACCACACCCACTCCATGATGCAGTACCAAATATTCAAATATATGGATTTTCTATTAAGAGTTCCGAAAAAAAAAATCAACCAAAAGGTTGATTTTTTCAATGTCAATTAATTATTGGTAATGTATTTCCCCCATAGGGCATTAGAGTAATTTTAGGCTCTAGAGGACTTAATTTGCAGGCTAGATCTAAAGCTTCATCTAAGGAGTTAGCTGGTAGAAACCCTAATTTTTCCACATGATCCCTAGGAAGAGTTGAAATGAGAATTAACTTCCTGTAAACCCCTGTATAGGCAGCTTTATAGGCAGCATAGCCAGGAACAGTGAAATTCTTTTTTAGTGCCTTTTCCATTTCCTCTAGGGTCTTATATTGAAACCAATTCAAGAACTCTGAAGCTCCTAAACCATCGCTGCATTCAGATGCTAAAATAATCACACTATTTTCCTTTCCTCCATAAAGGCAGTTATCCATTGTCTTCACCGTTTGATATAGATTTATATCCTTTGGATACCCCCCGGCAGATGCAATAATAATATCTGACTTTTCCTTTAACTCAATTCCATATACTTCTCGTATTATTTCACAACCTTCAAGCCACGCTTCCTGAAAGTCACCAGCAACAAATTTCAGGAACCTACCATCAGCATCTAAGACTGCATTTATTAGGAAATCTGGGTTTATCATTCTGCATATTTCTGTGATGTCTTCTCGCATGGGATTTCCATCTATCTTGTTTGATGCAGCCTTGGGATTCAATCCGGTATTAATGCCTTCATTAAAGGTAAGCCTGTGATTATGCTGAATTGTCTCTAATCCTGCAACTCCGGGCACCATTCCCTTAGCTCCACCTCCGAAACCAGCAAAAAGGTGAAAGGCTATACCCCCTGTGAGAATCACTCTATCGGCCTTTACTATTCTTTTATTAATAAAGATTGGAGTATTGAAGCTTGATTCTCCAACATAATCTAATCCCTTTGAATCAAAACAATCATGATCATGTATTTTTATCCTATTATAAACTTCATTTCCCACAATAGCTTGCTTTTCCCCTTCATTTGAGGGTCTGTGGGTACCTAATGCAATTAATATATCAATATGACTATCTTCTACACCCATAGCATTTAGGTAATCTATTAGATGGATTAAAAATTGATCTGTTTTAATCCACAGTCTAGTGATATCACTAACTACTATTACAACGGTTTCTCCTTTTTTAATCACATTCTTTAAGGAAGCAGAAGCTGTAGGATTTTCAATGGCCCTTATTACTGCCTCCTTAACATCTATTATTGGGGCGGCTACCCTTGGTAAAAGTGTATTTAATATTAACTTTTCATTAATTTTACAGAGAAGCTCACCTCTCCCATATTTAAAGCTATAGTTTTTCAATAAAATCCCTCCTAGAATGCCGACACAACAGCTCCACCAAAGCTTTCCTCTATAAATTGTCTAATCTCACTGGAATGATATATTTCAACAAGCTTTTTAATTCTTACATCCTCCTCAAGCTCTGGTCTAGTAACAATATGGTTTACCCAGGGAGAATTCTTATCTTCAATAAATATTGAATCCTCTACAGGATTCATCCCTGCCTCAATGATAAAATTAGTATTAATTACAGCCACTGCCACATCCGGTAGAGCTCTAATAAGCATTGGTGCCTCCAGCTCAACTATTTTAATGTTTTTAGGATTTTCTACTATATCCCTAACTGTTACCGCAGTACCTGCACCTTCCCTGAGTTTAATAACTCCGGCTGTCTCCAATAGGATCAATGCCCTAGCTTGATTTGTCGAATCATTGGGAACTGCTACCTGTTGGCCTTCAACTAGTTCACTAGGTGAAGCGATTTTATCAGAATAGATACCCATTGGAAAGTTTACTGTTGGTGCGATGGTAATAAGATCCATGCTTCTATCTGTATTAAATTTAATTAAGTATGGTTCATGCTGAAAAATATTAGCATCCAATTCCTTATCAAATAGCTGTATATTGGGTTGAATATACTCATTGAAAACAACTAATTCTATATTTAAGCCCTTATCCTCAGCCAATTCTTTAACCTTTTTAGCAATTTCTTCATGGGGCCCACCTGTTACACCAATCTTTAATGTATCTTCATTACCAGCAGCGGTTTTAGCTCCACAGCCCGTTACAATTAATGCCAATAAAACAATAGTTATAGATATTAGTATGATTTTTTTCATTTTTTTCTCTCCTTCAGTCATTTTTTGTGTTTATTTTGCTTGTTGTTTAATTTAGTGACTTAATTTCTTTTGAAAATATTCCCCTGTACTTTGAACAACATTTACGATCAGCAGCAAAATTATTGTGCTTACAATCATGATGTCAGTTCTATAATATTGATAACCGTATCGTATAGCGAAATCCCCAAGACCTCCACCTCCCACCGTTCCAGCTATGGCAGAAAAACCGATTAAGCTAACGACGGTTATGGTTAAAGCATATATGATTCCAGGTAAGCCCTCCACAAGTAATACCCTATAGATTATTTCAAAGGGGCTAGATCCCATGGCCTGTGCTGCTTCAATAACTCCTGGATCTATATCTAACAGTGCTGACTCCACCTGCCGTGCCACAAAGGGAGCGGAGGCAAATATTAGAGGTATTATTGCACCCCTAAGACCTATTGTTGTGCCAGCTAAAAATCTTGTAATAGGTATAATGGCCGTTAACAAAATTACAAAAGGTAAAGATCTAAATATATTCACTACCTTTCCCAATATAAAATTTATCAATTTATTTTCCACCAGATTCCCTTTTCTTGTAATAACTAAGATTACACCTAAAGGAATTCCGATTATGGAGGCAATTAATCCAGATATAAAAACCATAATCAAGGTATCCATAAATGCTTTAACTAACTCAGGAAACAATTCAACTACATTGGGTAGCATTTGATTTACTAGCTCCATACTCTCTTAATACCTCCACTCGTATTTTATTGCTTTCAAGAAGTGCAATTGCTTCTTGAATCTTTCCTTCATTACCCGTAAGACTGACCACAAGACTTCCAAAGGGGATCCCCTGTAGGCTTTCTATGCTTCCAAAAAGTATGTTTACCATAATCCCATACTCTCTAGATATTCTAGAAATAAAAGGTTGCCCCGTTACCTGACCAACAAAGGTAACTTTTACAGTTAATTCATATTGACCTGGATCCCTGAGGAAATTCTGATTTATCAACTCATCTAGGCCTTCATAACCCATGGTCTTAGCAATAAATTCCCTGGTAATATCTGTTGCTGGATTAGAAAAGACATCTATGATGCTTCCCTCCTCTACTACCTCCCCAGCATCCATCACGGCCACCCTATTGCAAACTTCCTTTATAACCTCCATTTGATGGGTAATAATTACCACCGTTAAATTGAGCTTTTGATTAATCTCTTTCAACAGGTTTAAAATTGACCTTGTATTCTGAGGATCTAGGGCTGAGGTTGCCTCATCACATAATAATACCTCTGGATCATTGGCAAGGGCCCTTGCTATGCCCACCCTCTGTTTCTGACCTCCACTTAGCTGAGAGGGATAAGAATAAATCTTATCTTTAATTCCAACCAATTCTAAAAGTTTTACCACTTTTTCATTTATTTCAACCTTTGTTAAACCTTTACCCTTTAAGGGGTAAGCTATATTATCATACACAGTCCTCCTCTTCATTAAGTTAAAGTGTTGGAAAATCATTCCTATTTTTTCTCTTTGTTTCCTTAATTCCTTTGGCGATAGTTCTGTTAATTCTATGCCATTTATTGTGACTTTCCCAGAATCCATTTTTTCTAAAAGATTAATGCATCTTATCAAGGTGCTTTTACCAGCCCCACTATATCCAATTATTCCAAATATATCTCCTCTTTGTATTTTCAAGCTAACCTTTTTTAATGCCTTAACAGCTTCTTTGTTACTTCCATAGGTTTTGGTTAGTTCATGTAATATAATCAATTTTCAGCCTCCTTTCTTTACCATAGAAATAGCACATACTTTTTACCAAATAAAAAAACCTCTTCTCAAAGAGAGAAAAGGTTTATCTGCATAAAAATAACCCAAGAAGGGTTTCATTATCCATTCTCATCTCCCAGAACTATGTTCTGCTGGATTTAGCACCGTCACATATGTGTGGTTGCTGAAACATCATCGGGCCAGTCCCTCAGTTTCTCTTGATAAGTTATATTTAGTTTTTATATTAGATATGATTATATAGTGTATAAAATGTTTTGTCAACAATAAAATTAATTTCCTTCTTTTCTTTTGATTCATTTTGTAACGTCCATGCTTCTACCTTAAATTGATTTTTTATTATCTGCCTTAATTCATCATCTGATATATTCTTCTTTTTTTCCTTGATTTCTAAGCACTCATCATTATTATTCTTTTTGTTAAATTTAATAAATAATTCAATAGCTATATCATTGTCTTTAGCAAATATTTTAAGTACATATTCCTTATCTATTATTTTGGGGGTTACTGAATATTCCCTATAACTACTCCATCTATAGTCTTTTATATTTCTTATAATTCCTGCTTTTATAGGATTTTGATGAATGTATCTTATAACCGTCAAAAAATATGATTCTGTCTCTACGGGTTCACTTTTAAATCGATCTTGAAATAAAGTTCCTACCCGTTCATACTTCTTGTTATACCAATATACATAGCTTCCACTTATACGTCTCATTATTTGTTCTAATGGTTCTTTTCCTTCTTTTAACAATAGATGTATGTCACTAGTGTTCAATTAATGGATTTTAAATCCATTGACAATACTTCGTATCCAGTACTTTCATAATTTGACTTAAATTTAGACATGAAAATAGTCAGTAACCTTTGCTTTAATATAATTACACACTAACCATATTTGCAAGGGGGTACTGACTATTGGTTAATGATAATTATATCACTATTTTCGAAAAATTATTAGACATCATTGATTGGAAAAAATTGAAAGAATCTACTTATCTACTAGTGCTTAGTAACCTCCTTCTTTGGGGAAGATATGTGTAAACTAATCCCAAAGAAATGGAGGAACATCATGAAAAAGAAATATATCGTAAAACTGACCAATGAAGAACATCAAGAACTAACAGATATAATAAGTAAAGGTAAATCACCGGCATATAAAATCAAACATGCAAACATTCTTCTCAAGGCCAATACAGACGGACCAAACTGGATTGATAGACAAATTGCAGAAGCGTTTAATTGCCATAGCAATACGATAACAAATGTCAAAAAACGCTTCGTAGAAGAAGGTCTTGATAGTGCTCTTGACCGAAAAAAGAGAGATCCTTCTACTTTGCCTAGAAAATTTGATGGTGTAGATCAAGCTAAAATAATAGCTCTTGCCTGCAGCACACCACTGGCTGATCATTCTCACTGGACATTGAGGTTACTCGCTAATAAAGTTGTTGAATTAAATATAGTTGATTCTATTTCACATCAAACAGTTTCCAGGATTCTAAAAAAAATGACTTGAAGCCTCACCAAAGTAAGTATTGGATGATACCCCCTGAACAAGATGCTGCCTTCGTATGCGCTATGGAAGATGTCCTTGATTTATACCAGAGACCCTATGATAGTAATAAGCCTGTAGTTTGTATGGATGAACAGCCTATACAACTTATTAGGGAAACTCGTACCCCTCTCCCCTTAGAACCTGGGAAACCTGAACGACACGATTATGAATACGAAAGAAATGGTACAGCAAATGCTTTTATGTTTACAGAGCCTTTGGGTTGTAATCGTTCTGTTCATATCACAGAGACAAGTGCAAAGGAAATATTTGAAGTAGAAAAACTTAAAGCCCTAGCAGATAAAGGTTATTACAATGCACAGGATTTAAAAAAATGCGAAAAAGAAGGTATTACAACCTATGTTTCAAAACAAGTATTTCCCAATACTACAGGAGAGGAATAATATTATTTAGACAAATTTGAATATGATAAAGAGGAAAATATTTATATATGTCCTAAAGGAGAAAAACTTTATTGTAGAAGACAAAAACCTATAAATGAAAATACAAAAGAAATAGTATATCAAAATTTCAAAGCCTGTAGTAAATGTAATTTTAAAGATCAATGTACAAAAGATAAAAGAGGCAGACGAGTAAGAAGACCAATAGATCAAGATATCTTAGATAGAGTAGACCAGAGGATGATAGAAAACAAAGAACTCTATAAGCAAAGACAAATGATCGTAGAGCACCCCTTTGGAACGATAAAAAGAGGGCTAGGCATGACGTATTTTCTGACAAAAGGGATGCAATCAGCAAAAACGGAGATTTCTTTTGCCTTTTTAGCCTATAATATGAAACGAGCACTAAATATACTGGGAATAAAGGCAATAATGAGGAGACTAACAGACAAAAAAGCATTTGTTAGCCTCCGATTTTGTAAATATTATCGTATACTTAAAAACATTTGCCAATTTAACATGAAATCCATGAAAAGTGCAATGGAATAATAATGCAATTTAGCGCAGTCTTACGGTTCTTTGTGCTTGATCCTTTGTCCTTGACCTTGACTTCCCTACCGGCTACTACCCTAACATCCTTTTATAATAGATAAACATTAATAATATGATACTACATATTCTGATTTTAAGTTGTTTACAATGCTATTTTTTACACTTATATAATTTTGCGCAAAATATAAATTTTTAAAATGTTCAAGGTTATTATCTAAACTAAGAATATCGTTTATCAATATAACATGCATATCTCCGGAATCCATGACATGATAGACATCACCTACTGAATATGTATTAATATTATTAGTAGTATGCATATCTGTTATTTCGCTATAATCATGATCGGAATCTAAATTTGTATGCATGTGATTTATGATACTATCCATTGATGTTGTGTAACTAATAAAAAATTCTATGTTGAATTGATCTTCAACTTCATGTATCTCTTTACCCTCTTTAAGCATAGTTTCAACGTCAACGGCATGATGATGATCAGTTGTTTCATAGACATATATTTCATATAGTCTTATGTCAGGATCGCCATAGTGGTTCATCAAAAAACTTTGTATCTGTGAGACATTTATATCATCTTGTTTATAAATTTGATATACATTATATACCTCAATTAGTTTTTGTCTACCTATTTCACTATTTATAGTGTATCCTTCAAATGCAGGAAATAGTTCGCTTAATTCATGTAAATCCTCGTCAGTAGGTGCTTGAATATTTCGATTTTCGCTTTCCAATTGTATTAGATAATCGCCTACTTTCTGGTTAATGATTGCCACTTTGTAATTATCATTAAGAATACTGTTTAATTGGTTTTTCGTCAAAACAGTCTCATTTTCTACCTTAAATACTGGTTCATCTTTGACAACATTATAAATAAGAAAGGCATTTGTAAATAGACTTAGTGCCAATATGGCGTAAACAATTTTATCTAATATTTTTTTCATCCTAGTTCACCCTCCTCTGCCAATATTATTTCATTTTTAAAATATGTCCGTCTATCACTCCACTAAACATCGAATAATAGACGGACATAAATTATTGAGAGTATGATTTAATTTCCAGTATACGTTGTATGCATATGAAAACGACCATAATGTCCTATTAGCCCCGAACAACTGGCTTGTTTTGATTGAGGAGAAGCAGCACAGAATGGATTAGAAGTATAATCTGCTAGGCAGTTACTATAAGAACCCAGTGCCCAGTCGCAGTCGCTTGCAAAGAAATTCAAAATTGCACTTGGTGAAGCTTGGTTTGAATAGTAAGTACCATTACCTAAGTAGCCGTTAAATCTGTTGCAATGTAACCGATATCCATATACACCTTGCTCACCATTAGACCAATATGGATCCGTTGGACTGGCATTGATTGTAAAATCGGATTTTTCAAGATTTTCCATACTTTTATTGTCAACAGAGATCATATAACTGATATCAACATCAAATATTACTGTAGCCTCTGTGGTATCACCGCTGATAAGCTGTGCATAGCTTTCATTGGTCACAGGGTCATAAACTTTAACTTCTAGACTCTTATTTGTTTGAGTCAGTACTTTTGCTTGACCATGGCTGTCCAATTCAATATCGGCACCATCAATTGTTACCTCGATATCTGTATAAGTTACTAGACGTTCAAACCGCTGTTCAGCACTATTATAGAACCAGCCAGTAGCAACAGCAGCCTCAATGGCCTGTTCTAAAAGTTCACTATCATCACCATCTAATTCTGGCATTTCAATAATTTGTCTAAACTTAACGTCAAGAGTTTTTTCGTCTAGTGTCGGACTACCCGCATTTGCAACCAAAGCAAAACCAGTAATCATAAGAGTCATAGCAATAAATACGCTTAAGATTTTTTTAGACCTATTCATAAAATAAAACCTCCCATTTTTATAATTTTATCATTCTTTACCACCGAAATTAATTTTGCCTCCTTTTAACATTATTTCACGAAAATAGATATTGGTGGCTACAGTGAATCTATTATCACCCATGCAGGCTACTTATTATTGACAGAGGTAACCTGCTATGGGGTATCGTGATTTGAGTTTAATAATATATGTTTAAAGCACTAAGATGTGTTCTTTATCAGCAGATTGGTCTTATTATGAATACTACTTGTTGTGCTTTGACAATCTAGATACAATACAAATCTTTTTAGTAGTATTTTTATTGAGATAGCTATTGTATTTTTCTTAAAGTAATCCAAACAAATTGATTGTCATAATTACTATAGATAAATTCAGCAACAACTTCCATTTCACGATCATAGTATATATGCTTCATCAAACGTTGTTCACCATCTTCTGTCTTTTGTAAATAGGCATCACCCAGCAAGTTACTTACCTCATCTATCGTGGATATGCTTTGATTGTTATTTACATTTATTACTACCTCTGAATTAAAAGCAAAAATATAATTGACATAACCGTCCTCAATATCTAATACCAATTCACTAAAATAGTAAGTATAGTCACCTTCTCTATTTATAAAGCGATTACTCTCTTGATATATTGATAAGTCAATCTCTCCAATATTAGAGCCAATTCCTATCCTATCAACAGTAATATTGGACAAATCGGTTGTTTCAAGGCCTTCTATTTCCCATTCACTATGCTGATTTTCAACAAATCTAAATAGCGAATCGAAAGAAGGATTGAATATCAATAACAATATAATCGTAAAAAGAATTATGCTAATCACTACAATACCAATAGTAGTATTTTTCTTTTTATTTAACACATTTTTAACCCGCTTTCTCGTATTGCTTTCTCCAAGAGCAAGCATTGACCTTGTAATTTTTATTGGGGTTTTGCTAAAATTGTAAATAGTTTGAGCATATTCTTTTCGAACGCTGCTCCCTAAAGTCGCTACTACTTTTTCATCGCAGCTCATTTCAATATCATTACTCAAATATTTAAATGCCATCCAGACAAATGGATTAAACCAGTGAATTGCCAGTACAAAGTATGCAAAGAATTTGATCAGATAATCCTTTCTTTTAATATGAATTTGCTCATGGCAAAGTACATATTTAAATTCGTTTTTAGTTATGCCCAAGGGTACATATACTTTAGGATTGAGCAGTCCGAAAATGAGAGGAGTAGTAATCTGATCTGTTTCAAAAACATTATCTTGTATTTTTATGGCAGTCATCAGTCTTTTCCTGGCTTTATTGTATGCGATAGCCTCATTTAGCAGAATTCCAGCAAACCCTATAAACCAAACAACAAATAAAAATATCAACATAAACGTTAAAAATGGGTTGTTTACTGATAAAGTTTCGGCACCAGATAAACTCCTGCCAATGGAATAGGGAATATATTCTGGTCGGGTAAAAATATTGTTGATTCCATAACCTCTAAAAAAATTTAAAACACCTGTGAAGTTGATGGAAAAAGGAATAATAAGTTGAAACCATACAATCCCCCATAAAATATACGAATACTTTTTAGGAACAGTCCTTAAAAAGAATCTTCCAATTAAAGCTAAAATAATTAAATAGCTGCCTGCAATGCTCATATTTAAAATTGATATAAATATGTATTGCATTGCATCACTCCTCCTTGTATTCGTCAATCAAGTTTTTAATTTTATTGACTTCTTCTTTGGATAATTTTTTGTCTTTTAAAAATGCAGTAATAAAGCTAGGCAAAGATCCCCCAAAAGTTCGCTCAATCATGGAATTGCTCTCATATTGATAAACGTCTTCTTTGGTAACTAAAGTAGTCACAATAGAATTGTTATTTTGCATGATCCCTCTTTCACATAGCTTTCTTAAAACTGTGTAGGTCGTGGTTCTTTTCCACCCCAATTGCTGTTCACAAATATTCGCCAATTTTCTTGATTGAATCGGTTCGTTATCCCAAACAATACAGGTAAATCGATATTCTGCATCAAATAATTTTAAATTTTTGCTCATTATAGCCACTCCTTACTTCTGTTTATCGTGATAGACTACGGTCAGTCTATCACGATAAACAGATATTGTCAATATAGAAATTGATAAACTAAAGTAGGGGAATAAAAATTTCATTCCCCTCTTAGTCAAGTAACAGATGTCACTTCATAACCCAAGGGGACGGTTCCGGTTGACTCTTGCCCTACAAGAACTCTCTCGTTATATTCATACTTTTAAAACTATATTTCTACTTATCCCCGTAAGCCTTGCTATTTGTCTTGTTGATAGGCCCTGCTCTTTTATTGTTTTTAAATATTTATCCCGATTATCTTTTTCTAATTTTTGAATGTCTGTACAATGAATTATATTACATGTATTTTTAATGATCTCTACTGCTTCATTATCTTTAATTCGCCTTTTTTCACTAATATCTAAACATTCATTACTACTTTCTTCTTCATGGAATTTTTTAAATTCTTCTATGGCTTTTTCCTATCAGCATTAAATTCATCTAATATAAAATCAATGTCTACAATTTTTTCTTTTACTATATACTCAGTATAACTGCTCCAGTTATACCAATATACATAGCTTGCTCCTATACGTCTCATTGTTATGCCTAAATCTTCTTTTTCTTCTTTCATAAGTATATGAATGTGATTTCCCATCAAACAATAGGCATATATCTTATATTCACCTTTATCTTTATACTCTAACAGTGTATGTAAATACTTTTTACTATCTTCTTCATCCTCAAAAATTATTTGCTTATTGATCCCTCTTATAACAATACGATAAATTCCCGTTTCACTGTTCTTGACATTTTTATCACCCTAAATTATCTTATCATTTTATAAATTCTTCGTAAGCCTTATTTAGGTTATTTGATTGTAAAATCTGTTCCATCAGTTCGTCCGTCTGAAAACCTGTGATGATGTCATTGTTATTTGCCGCCACCTTCAGATTCACAGTCGCCTGCGACACCTTTGCCTTAAGCTATACACTTCCCACTACTAGGGTGTGCAGGACTTTCACCCGTTAGATTACGCCCATACTGGGCACACTGCAAAAGCGGCAGGATAGCTTTTTTTGCTATGCTGCCGCTCGGTTTTATGCTTTTGAAAATCATGTTCTTTTCATATATTTCCATACGGTCAACGGAATAAATATCGCAAGTATCACCATAGCGCCTAATATAGCGAACCAAAAGTCCGTACCGATTGTACCGTAAATCAACATCTCCCGAATCGCTGCTACCGCTTTTGTTAGAGGGTTGATTTTATCCACAAAAAATTGTAACCCGCTCGGCATGGTTTCTACCGGCACAAAGGCATTTGATAAAAAAATCAACGGAAACATGATTAATATACTTGTCGATGAAGCGGCGGCGGCTGTTTTCATAGATAGGCTAATATAAGTAAACAACCAACTTAAACACCATGCGAAAATAGTCATAAAAGCTATACAAGCTATAATAGCAAGTATTCCGGCTGCTGGTCTAAATCCGATGAAATGACCGACAGTAAAAACAACGCTTCCCGCTATAACGTAGCGAACTAAATCCGCAACCAAAATTCCTGCAATGGGTGCTATTCGGGCAATCGGCATGGATTTGAAACGGTTTGTCGTACTTTTGTCAATATCTTCGCGGGTTTGTACGCCAGCCGTTGCACAATTCATTATAAATGTTTGCATTAAAATTCCCGGTATGACGATAGGCAGATAGCTTGCCGTATCGCCGGAAATTGCCCCGCCGAAAATATAGGTAAACAATAATGTGAATGCAATCGGCATAAGGGTTATATCCATAAATGTTTCGGGATTGCGGAACGATTTTAACAATGCCCTGTATGCGAAAGTAAACATGTTCCTGATTACGAACCCTATACCGACACGGTTTTTTAATTTACGCTCGTTGGCGGGTATAATCGCTGTATTTGTCATATCAAAAACCCTCCTTTATTATGCCCCACTTTGCTTGTTAAGGCAAAGTATACCTCGTCAAGCGTTGGTTTAGTTACATTTATTTCTGTAAGCTGAATACTCGCTTCTTTCAGAGCCGCAAGAATGTCCGTTAATTTATCGGTGTTATCCATTGGCGCAGACAATTCTGTCGCTTCCGAAATCTGTACTTTAACCCCAAGCATTTGTTCAATGATACATGCCGCATTATGAGTATTATCAGCGTTTAGAACCTTTACTTGCAATGAAGTAGAAGCTATGGATTTTTTTAATCCATCCGGCGTGTCATTTGCGATTACGCGCCCCTTATCAATTACAACGATGTTGTCGGCAAGCTGGTCTGCTTCGTCTAAATATTGTGTTGTCAATAAAACGGTTGAACCATTTTTAACAAGAGTACGAATCGTTTGCCACATTTGCGTCCGTGTCCGTGGGTCGAGCCCCGTTGTCGGCTCGTCAAGGAAGATAAGCGGCGGTTGAGAAAGCAGACTTGCGGCAAGATCAAGGCGGCGGCGCATACCGCCGGAAAATTTTGATAATTCACGATTTGCCGCTTCCGTTAAAGAAAATTCCTCTAATAATTCTTCTGCTTTGTGTTTTGCTTCTTTTCGAGAAAAGCCAAGCAATCGTCCGAAGATTTTTAGATTTTCCATTGCGGTCATATTTTCATCAATAGAAGCGAATTGACCTGTCAAGCCAATAAGTTGCCTTACGATTTGCGTGTCTTTTTTAACATCGTAACCGAAAATTTTAGCATAGCCGGAATCGGGTTGTGAAAGCGTGGCAAGCATATTGATTGTTGTTGTTTTACCCGCACCATTTGGGCCGAGAACACCGCAAATTGTTCCTGTAGGAATCGAAAGGCTAACACCATCTACCGCTCTGTTATCACCAAATGTCTTTACTAAACTATGCGCTTCTACCGCTAATGTTTTATTATTTGTTGTCATTGTCATTACCCCCTTTTTTATTACGAGAACCAAATCCAGGAAAATCACCTTTGCCACGAGGAAAATCCCCCCTACTGCGTCCTAATAGTTTTTTAATAAATTTAAGCATGAGCTTACCTCCAAATTTTAATTAGTAGATTTCTACCTATATTCCTTCAAAAAAACAAACCTCCCTTGGGTCTGTATTGAAGAAAACCCTTTGTGCCTGTTTTAGCAAGGATTTACCACTTAGCATAAATAAGACTTAGCCCGAAAATAAAGGCAATAACTAGTAAATAAATTCCCATTCTTATTAATTCATTACTATATTGATCCAAAAACTTACTAATTTTATTATTTCTAATCATATCCATCACCTCCTCAGCAATATAATTGACAGAAGTTGTTTTTTTCGTCAACTCATTTTCCCCTTAACGAGTACGCTGTGGCATATCTAAATTTATGCAATCGTGCGGTACTTTTGTCCCCAATAGATGCCCATAACAGCTAAAGCGGCAATGACGCTCAAAACGATAACACTCATTACAGGGTAGCTTACACTCATGCCGAACACGCTATAGGCCTTGTAGCCACCAAAAATCTCTTTTATCAGCGTGACATTTGCCAACCCAAAATCAATAATGGGTTGTATTCTTTCGATTACGGCAGTTCCCATTGATGCAATCCCAATATTGATAAACAGAACGGCCAATCCAATTCCAACAGTTCCCATCTGGCTTTTCATCCTCGAAGAAATAAAGCAGATGATTAAGGTATAGACAGCACTGGTAAAGAATAACCACGCGGCGGCGATAATGGCAGCATGTATACAAGCCACACGCAGTTTTTAATCATTTTAATATATTCTTCATTCGTTTGTGAACGGTTGATCTCGCCGTACTCCATCATCATAATTTGTTTCGCGATATTCGTCGCCACAATCCTTATAGTCCTTCCCGTCAATCAAAATCCTTCCTTTACTGGGCGGCATGGTATCTGCCATAATCCGCATCATAGTGGTTTTGCCCGCTCCATTGGGGCCGAGCAGACCGTAAACGCCTCTATCCATTGTTACGGAAATGTCCTTTAGAACCTTCTTGTCTTTAAAACTCTTGGATACTTGTTCAAATTGTAATTTCATCTGCAAACCTCCATATGCTCAGGCGTTTAGCCATTTGAACTGGCTGGGATAGTTAGCTCACACGCAATCTGTAGAATGAGGAAAAACATTGCCGCCCAAACCGGGATTAGGAATAGTTTTTTTGAAAAATTGTACCATGTGTATCACCTCTGGTTTTATTTTTAGTAGAGTTCTACATAATTGACTAAAAAAACATGAATTCCCTTATCCATTATATATATATCGAATTCGACATATACGTAGGTTAGAAAAGCAAGCTGCGTTGCCATTCTTGAATTATCCTGCAGCTTGCTTATGTTTTTTGTTCATCGACTGTTGGCACGAGCCTAGAAGCCTTATCCTGCGAAACATTATCGTGTGCTCTTTGGAGCAGGGTCATAAATTGCTCCTGCTCTGCAAGAGTCATACATGAAAGAAGTTGCCGCTCTGTGCTTTCAAATACATTGCGTAACGCATCTAAAACCTGTTCGCCTTTTTCTGTTACCATTATATTCATCGCTCGGCCATCGTCTGCACTGCTACATCGGACGATAAAGCCTTTCTTCTTTAATCCATTTAATAAACTTGTTACCGAAGGTCCTTTGAGTTCCATTAAGTCTTCCAGAAACTTACGGCTGATGTTTACTCCTTCATAAAGACTTCTGTATATGCCACCCAAAAGTCGTGCCTGCTGATTCGTTATATCATGTTCCTCCAGCTTTCGATCGTTGAGATAGCGCAAAGATAATGCAATGCTTTGAATGTAAAAATCCGCGTTTGGTTTTCCGGTTGCCCTAATCATCTACTCACCTCCATGAAACTATGTAGAATTCTATTCATTATTATATGCGTAGAACTCTACTTTGTCAAGCCCTAATTTTTGATCCCTATAGGATTAAGGAATCAAAATCCTGAAATGCAAAAGTGTTTTTACTGCAAAAACAAGACAGATAAAAGCGCTATTTGAATTATCCTCTGCTGCAATTTACAGCCTTTCTGAGAATAATTATACACCACTAGCAACAAAACAGCCATGAAAAGATCTTTTTAACGCGAGAATGTCTTCTAATCCTTTATTGCCTTAAAAGGATTAGGTATATTATCTACATTCCAATCCTTTGGTATAGTGATTTGATTGACATCAATCTCAGCTAATGATCTCATATAATTCTTTATACTGGCACTGCTTCCCTTGATTTCTTTATTTGTGTTTTTTATCTTAGTCCCGACAACATACTGTTCCATCGCTAAAAGAGTTAAAATTAGCACAGATAGACTTAAGACTAGATGAATATATAATGAAGATCAATGAAGATAAAATAAGCCTAGTAGATGCTCTTTATGAGCTTACTGAAAAGGAGCTTGAAATAAAGAATTTTAATGCTACCAATGCAATGGTTAAAGTAGCAGGATTCCCTCACCTTAAAGAAATGAAAGACTTTGATTTTGAATTTCAACCTAAAATAAATAAACAACAATTCTTAGATTTCGAGAGTTTAAGATTTCTAGAAAACAATAGTAATATAGTATTAATTGGAAACAGTGGGGTTGGGAAAACCCACCTTGCTACCTCCATTGGGATAGCCGCAGCTAATAAAAGGGTTAGTACCTACTTCATAAAATGCCAGGATCTAATTGATCAATTAAAGAAAGCATATTTGGAAAATAAGTTAGATAGTAGGACAAGATAGTGTAGATCGTTTTGAAAGTATGATAAAGTGATTTGCCACCCATTTAGAAAAAGCGGTGGCAAATTTCAAGATATTCAAACTCTGAAACCCTTCTAAATTCTAGATAGTTTAGCGACAGTTTCCACATGGGTTTTGATAGAAAAATGATACTAATACGCGGAATTATTGTACTCATACCCCGGGGGCTTTTTAGGGAGTGGGGGTTGTGAGTTATACCCAATACGCAAAAAGATTTACAAGCTAGAACTTTTGAAATTGTCCATTTTACTAGGCTTTGTTGTTTCACTTTCATTCCTTATATCTTTTAACAGTCCTTCAAACCACTCTACATTTACTAAGTGATGAGAACGTGAATTTTCCAACATTTTTTTAAAATTAGCAGGGATAGTCTCATTATATTCAAGAGATTGTTCTAATAAAAAGATTTTCTGATTAGTTTGTTGGATTTGAATTTCTATTAGTTTTTTTAGTTCTTCGCTTTTATATTCATTAGCAAATAGCATTGCTGCATAAAAAGATAAATTTACATACTCAGTCTTGGAGCCATACTTATACATCAATTTTTCAAATTCTTTATCCCCTAGTTCAGTTAGGATATAATTACGGGTCTCTCTAGTATTATCTAATTGGTCAACTTTTTTTATATATTGTTTTTCTTCTAATTGTTGAAGATTATAATAGAATGATCCTTTAGTGAAATTCACTATATATTTATAGTGTCTCTCTTCCATTAAGGCTAATAATTTGTATCCGTAAGAACCTGGGTTTTGTTTTAATAAACCCAAAATTAGCAATGGTATCAAAAAAACATCTCCTTTATTTTCATAAAAATTACATTAATAGTTATTTAATAATTACAAGATTTAATCATTGTTGATTTGCATGACTTGAGATACGAATTCATCATATGATATTTTTCCAAATACAAAATCCATACTTTTTATATATATCTTTTCTGCTTTTGTATATGTTCTAGTATGATTAAGATTTATTAACTCATTTTCATCAATTAATGGCTCCAAAACATGCTTTCTATTAGAAAAGGCTTCAAAATATCTTAAACCAAATTTTCTTTGAGAAATTGCATCAATATGAATACCATCTGGGTTAGATGTTAAACCTGATGCCGTGACAAAGTAACAATTCTCTTGTTCAAAAGAAAATTTCTGTAACTCTTGATTAATAAAATTATATTCAGTACAGCTTATCCCAAAGCCTTCTTTGCCTAAAAAATCTCCTAAACCACCAATAATGAGAGGAATATCTGGAGCATTCAACTCCTTTCTAAGAGCCTCAATAATTAAAAATAATTTTTTGTAATAGACTTTGTAGTTACCATTCATACTATCACTTTCTCCTTGATGCCATAGAATTCCTGTTAACTCACTACTTTGAATAGCAAATTTAGCTTCAGTTATTGCGTGTTTAAAAAGCGCTTGATCTACAGCCCATTCATCAAGTGAGCTTCCACCTTCAGCACAAGGAATTAAGCCAATAGTATCTTCTTGATTTTGAAGACACCATGCATCTGCAAATGAAGCAGCCAGACTTATTCCTGAAACAGGACGGTCATAATTGATGGGCTCAGTCATCATTTGCCATCTACCATTACGCAACATTTGTATTCTTTCATTATAAATCGGGGTTACTTCATGAATAAACCCTCGTCCAGCCATATTCGACTGTCCTAACATAAAAAATGATTTAACCATTTTTTTCATCCTTTCTTTCTATTTATTATTTATGAAGAAATGTTTCCAGTTCTCAATAAATGTTAAGTATTACTTACTTATTTATTTAATCCATTGCTTCAGTAGATTTTCTAGATATCAAAAACTACCAAATTTATCATTAGTCTAATTAGACTAATTACACTTAAATATTATAGTCTAATTAGACTAATTGTCAACTATATTTTTTTCAGAAGTAAAGCCAAAATATATTTTAGACGATCCAGAGAAATATTCATTAATTCCCAAAATATTTTTCCTTATTTATATTAATTGATTGATTTTACATCCAAGCCTTCCAACTGCCTTCTGAGCTAATCAATAATAAAAATAGCCGACTAAGGTGAATACTTTTACTTCAACCCAGACGGCATAAATTTTTAGCACCATATAGTTTAATTTATTTCTTGGCATTTATACCCTTACGCAAAAAAACCTGTACACTCACCTAGTCCTCGCTATTTTTGCGTATTTATGCACCCCCCTGGGTAACAAATCCGTAAAACGCTTAGTCTATGGAAACATAAAACACACATGAAAAAAGGGTTAAATCTCTCTAACATTTTGATATCAGCCTATTTCCGCTCTATCCTAACAACTGTCTCCACATGCCTTGTTGCTGCAATTCTGATGACCACAGCACCTGGTACCCCCTTGGTGTCAGGGTATATTTCTTAAAATCTCTTCTACAACAGATTCCAATTGACTGCCAAACCAAGACAAATTATCGTACATACACATCAGAGTTGTACCTCATAGAAACCACGGGGACGGCAAAGCGCGCTAAATTAGATTATTATTCCATTGTACTTTTCATGGGTTTCATGCTAAATAAGCAAATATTTTTAAGTATTAAGTAATATTTACAAAATCTGAGGCTAAAAAAGCAAAAGAAATCTCCATTTTTGCTGACGGCATACCTTTTGTCAGAAAATACGTCATACCTAACCCCCTCTTTATTGTTCCAAAGGGATGTTCTACGATCATTTGTCTTTGTTTATAAAGCTCTTTGTTTTCTGCTGTTCTTTGGTCTACCCTATCTAAAAAATCTTGATCTATCGATCTCCTTACCCGTCTACCTCTTTTATCCTTTGTGCATTTATCCTTAAAGTCACATTTCCCACATGCAGCAAAGTTTTGGTATACTATTTTTTTTGTATTTTCATCAATCGGCTTTTGCCTTCTAAAATAAAGTTTTTCTCCTATAGGACATATGTACATATTCTCTTCTTTATCGTATTTAAATTTATCTAGATAAAAATCAGATTCTCCTGTAGCGTTTGAAAAGATTTGTTTGAAACATAGGTTGTAAGATCCTGTTCTTCGCATTTTTTAAAATCCTCGGCATTATAATAACCTTTATCTGCTAGGGCTTTAAGTTTTTCTACTTCAAATATTTCCTTTGCACTTGTAGTCATTTTACTTAACATCCCATGATCCGTTGGATTATTTATGACATCACAGTCTACGACTAATTTATACTTGCTGTCTACTATGGTTTGGACATTATAGCATACATCAATTCCGTTATTGTTTACAGCCATTAGCCTTGACTCCGGGTCTATTGTTGATATTTCTTTTGTATCGCCTTTTTCTATTTCTTTTTTATACGCTTCATATCTTGTTTTCCGCTCTTTGAGCTCTTTAATCTTTGATTGAATTTCTTCTTTCGTTGGCTTTGCGGTACTCAGTTCTGTGTTATCATTTTTTTCTATTTCTATCATATATTTTTCTATTTTCTCTTCTAGGTATTTAATTTTTCGATTTAAATTTTTTGTGCTAAAGTTATTTTTCTTAGAATTACAGGCCCTGAATTTAGAGCCATCTACCGCCACTATTTCTTTACCAAAAAGGTCCCACTCATTTAATAGACTGACAAAGTATTTGAATATTAGCTCTATATTTGTTTGCGTTGCTTTTTCTAACTTTCTTGATGAAGTAATTTTGTTCATATAGCCATAAATATACAGTTTAAGCAGGTATTTGGGGTTATATCCAGGCCTTCCTTTCTTTTGGGGCACTGCATTTTTAAATCCTAATTCAACTATATCTAGTGTGTCAACGAAAGCATCTATCATCCTTACAGGATTATCTTCCGTAATGTAGTCATCTATATATTCTGGAAAAACAATCTTGCTTTTTCTATGAATATCTTCTATATATCTCATAATATCACCCTCCATACTACTATTATGGGCGATTTTATGCATGCTATATCAAGATTGTCTTATCCAATTGTTGGATTTTTGGCGCGCTCTGACGGTTCTTATGGTTGGTTTATGTCTCTTACCACCTATAATTTCATAACTATACTTCTTCCTACACCTGTAAGCTTAGCTATTTGTCTTGTCGATAGACCTCTATTTTTTAGTTCTATTAAGTTCTTATCTCTAACATCTTTATCAGGGTTTTGAATGTCTATAGATTGATCTACATTACATAAATCCTTAATTATTGATATCGCTTCACTATCTCTAATTTTCCTTGTTTCATAAATATCTAAGAAATCTTCATTACTATATTCTTTGTGGTATCTTCTTGAGTTCCTAAGAATGCTCAAATTTCAGATTCCTCCATTGGAATGGGAATAACCCATATTTCCATATAAGCGACGTCCGGTGTAACCTTATAATATTTTTCCGCTAAAAAAGGTCGTGTTGTCAGTTTTCGATTTGCCAGCCACGTTCCAAAGAGGTAATTTATAGCTTTACCTAGCGCAGAAGTGGTAAGCTCGTCAAAGCTCTTTGCTTCAAAACAGCATACCACATACTCGGATGCAGGCAGCTCCCATGTAATGAACTCCTCATTGATTGATGTGTTCGGCTTCGCAGCACCACCAACAAAATAAGTAAATGTTCCGTCTACTGCCTCTCCCATTATAGACGCACCTAACTCTATACCGTCTCGCAGTAAGCAAAGAATATCCGATTTACGGCTGTGGAATGAATCCCATAACTGGCCGGGCACGTCGATGCCAGTCACCTCGCCAACGGGCACTTGAGATATAGGGACTTGAGCCGAAAGACCGACATAGGATTCAACCGTATCCAGTTTCCTGCGCGTGATTTCCAGAACTATGCTGTCGCTAATCAGTGGTACATCTTCATCAATCATCGTGTAATTTAGCAGTAACTCCGGCTTCAAATTCTGGTTAAGGCGAACGGGATCAGTACGGAATTTTTCCGGCGTTATCCCATACGCATCTTTAAATGCGCGGGTAAAAGTTTCGTGTGAGGAAAACCCAAAGTCCAAAGCAGCGTCAATAATCCGCTTGACCTCCAATGCCCTTTTTATTAGAAACCTTAGTTATCTTCTCATAGCAATCAATATGCTCGATCATTAAATTCACTTTTTCTGGTTACGATAAGACTATACACTTTATATCCCTAATAGCTCATCTACTCGTTCTCCATCAACAAATCAACTTATGAAAGTAAAGATATGTGCTATATTTCTTGATTTCCTACTGGAGTTTGCCAGCCTGAGAAACCAACTTTTATCTCATCAAGTTTAGTATCAATATCATCCGTGGCTCTGTGTTATCATGTTTGAATTAATGTTGCATTTGATTTTCTAATTTAAGAAAATATTGTATCGAATCAGTAAATAAAGTTGACATTTGATATTAATCATGTTACTGTGTATTCAAATTTGAATATACAAATTTGAATACATTTGTTAAAGGAGGAACTAACTTGATACAATTAATGTTACTAGGTTTATTACAACAAAGAGATTTAACTGGTTATGAAATAGTACAATATTTAAATTTGAGTCAAGCAGAAAGCTGGTCAGGCATTAAAGTAGGCTCAATCTATTATGCTCTCAAAACAATGGAAGAAAAGAAACTAGTAAAAGTTAAATCTATTGAAAATGTTGGAAATCGCTCACGAACAATTTATTCAATTACTCAAAAAGGAGATCACTATTTTAAAATAAAACTAGAAGATACTCTCAGTGAAGTTGATCTTAATTTTCCTAATTCTTTATATACTGCTGTAACTTTTTTGGGAGAACTACCCTACGAAAAAGCAATAAAAGCTATTGATGCTCACATTAGCCATCTGGAAAAAGAGTTGAGAAATTGGAAAACTGCTGAGAAAGCAAAAGAAAAAGTGCAACCCAAAACATTACCAAATTATATGAAGGCTCTACTTAAAAATGGATGTGCCCATATAGAAGCAAACATAGAATTTTTAAAAGAGGTGAGGGAGTTATTGTCTAAAGAATCATTTGAAGTTCATTTACCTCCATTAAATAAAAAAGGAGAAATTAGTGATGAATCCTAAAATAGTTTTATCGTCAACTAGTCAACTAATTGACCAAAGTTTAAAACTTCAAATTACTGGATTAAAATCTAACCAACAGGTAACGATACAAGCAGAAATGCAAGACGATGTAAAAAGAACATGGCATTCCTTTGCAAGCTTCATAGCTAATCACGAAGGAAAGATTGATTTAGATAAAACAGCACCTAAAGAAGGCTCTTTCACTAACTGTGATCCTAATGGTCTGCTATGGTCTATGCAGATAAAGGACAGTAACACTCATTTTCCTCCTTGTAAAAATGAACCATCAATCTAATAAGATGAGGTTTTACTTGTTAATCATAGGCGTTAACTTAACCCATGTTATTCCAAGGTAAAAATTACATTTGAAAAAAAGCATGAAAAATGGGAATCTCAAAGTGACCATCACATCACAAAGGAGAGATTCCCATGAAGATATCTTCATCACTTATTATACAATTTATTCGGTTGTTTGATAACAATAAAATTATGGAAATTGCCATAGGCACAGGTTTATTGAAGCGTCAAAAGGGCATGTTGCCTGATACAATTCTTAAGGTTTTCACATTCGGGTTGCTAAATATAGCAAACCCCTCATTAAACCAAATTGCATCTAAATGCCAAGCATTTCAACCAGGCTTAACAATCTCCAAAGAAGCAGTGTATAAAAGACTGAAAAAATCTTCTTTATTTTTACAGGAAACATTTAAACATATGATGCAAAAATCTATGAATAGTGTAATCCCTGTAAAAACTGCCGCTATTCTTGAGCAGTTTAAGGATGTAAAGATATGTGATAGTACCAAAATTACTTTGCCGGATAAGCTGGTGGCTCTGTACCCCGGATTAGGTGGACGCAATGCTAAATCTTCTTTAAAAGTCCAAGGCATTTATAGTTTGATTCCTGCTAGATTTTCAAGCCTTGAAATAACAAAGGCTCCTGGCGCTGATACTACCTATAACGATAAGTTACTTGCCATGGTTAATCCAGGTGAATTGCTAATAACAGACCTAGGATATTTTAGCAAAGCATTTTTTGAAAAACTATCAACAAAAGGTAGTTACTATCTCACTAGAATCAAGAAAAACTCTATTGTTTACGTAGAAAAGTCAGGACAACTAACTAAGGTGGATTTGACTGATTTACTAAAGGGTACTGTGGTTGATACAGAAGTTTTTCTGGGAATAGCCCATAAAAAACAACTTAAATGTCGTTTTGTAGCCATTCGCCTGCCAGAAAAAGTGGTGAATCAACGTAGACGCAAGGCTAACCAACAGGCTAAAGCCCAAGGCAAACAACTTAGTGCGAAAGAAACTGAATTGCTGGCATGGAATATTATTGTTACAAATGTTACAAAAGATAAGTTATCTCCTGAAGCTGCTTGTGATTTATATAGAGCAAGATGGCAAATTGAACTCGTATTTAAATCATTAAAAAGCTATTTAAATATTGATAAAATAGGCTCTTGTGGTAAATACCAGCTAGAGTGTTTGATATATGGGCGCTTAATAGCAGTAGTTGCCATGTTTTCTTTATACAATGTTCTATATATACCAGCAAATCAACATTTCACAAGAAGTTTAAGTATGTTGCGATTTGTAAGTATTTTTGCAATTCATGCTAATGAGATAGCCCTAAAGCTTCAATTAACAATACCAAATATTCATTTTCTTGAAAGACTTTTCAAGAAAATGAGTAAAAAAAGTTTGCATGATAAGCGTCAGAGAAAAACAACGTTTGAAATACTACAGGAATACTTTTTTCTCGAAATTAATTTCCAAAATATTGCTTAGGTTAACGCCTATGACTTGTTAATAGAAGATGAAGTAAAGGATACAAAAGAAATACAGATTAACTTTACTAACTCTGATACTGAACAAATCATTGTTGAAAATCCAATAGTAGGAAAACTCTTTAAACCTAAAGAAAAAAATAATCTACCAGCTATAATCATTGTTGGAGGCTCTACCGGAGGACTCTTTTGGACAGAACAAATGGCTGCTCTACTTAGTACAAAAGGATATGCAACTCTTGCCTTAAATTACTTTGATGTACAAAATCACAATCTACCAAGTGAGCTTATTGAAATTCAAATAGAATACTTTAAAAAGGCACTTGACTGGCTTAAAGCCAAACCTGGAGTTGACAAGAATAATATAAGTATGATAGGAATTTCTAAAGGTAGTGAACTATCATTATTATTCGGTTCATATTTTCCCAAAAGTTTAACTTCCATAATTACTTATGTTCCTTCTTCCCACGTGTTTGAAGGAATTTCAATGAGAGAACATCAAGTAAAGTCCTCGTGGACTTATAAAAACCACCCAATAGACTTCATACAATACCCAATAGATTCAAAATTTTCAAAGGATATGAATCCAATCGACATACGTAAAATTCATGATACGGCATTAAATACAGCTACTTCTAAGCAATTAGAGAGTGCTCGTATCCCGATTGAAAATATAAAATGTCCTATTCTTATGATCTCTGGAGAAAAAGATTCTACTTGGCCATCCTCAAAAATGTGTAAAGATATGATGCAAACCTTAAAAGAACAAAATAATCATTATCAATCAAAACACCTTGATTTTAACAATATGGGGCACGCTTTTTTTCTCCCTAATCTACCACCTATGATAGATCATCCCTCAATTTCAGCGTATAATGCTGCAAATGCTAACAAAAACGCTTGGGAGGCAACACTGAATTTTTTGGCTGAACATTTCAATTAAATAGTTCATCACCTACCTTATTGAAATCCCCACTAAACTAAGAACAACCCTTAAAAAATACTGAAAATTCAATATTCTCAAGGGTTTTGTTCTTTTTATTTCTCTTGTAGTACAACTGTCTCGGCAATCGATTCTTCTCCAATCAATCTCGGTTTTTTTGAAAATCTTTCATGAAACGTACATCTACTTACTTTATAAGCACTGTTACGACTTCCACATGTGTTTCGATAGAATGATGATATTATCTTGCTAAGTAAGAAAGGGGTCCCCCTGTGTCAATTTACACAAAGGAATCCCATAATACATATACAGGTGACCGTGATCTTCCAGACTCCAGATGTGTTTTACTATTTCACTATATTTACTTTTCATGGCAACCTACCTTTCTTCGTTATAATCCTTTAATCAAAAGCCTGGTTTGATTAAATTCCTTATAGCCATTCTTTTCATAAAAGCTAAACAAATCATTGTTTTTATATTTTTCAGGATAACTTGGAGTATTTTTTTCGCTCTCAATCATTTCATTGATTCCTTCTTTGCTATAATTTCTTGGCAAAGATATTATTTTGTTTTTACTCATTTGAAAAGCAGCACTTTCACCACCATAATATTCGTTCATTTTATAAGCTGTTTGTTTCATCAAAGCTTCTTCATATGGCGTAAGTATCTTTTCACTACAGCGTGTTGGAACAGGATAATATGCAATGTCATCAATTTCTATTCCCTTATGATAATTTAACAAGCAAGGGAGCTCTTGTAATACTTTACTGCCGAACCCATTATTTCGATACTGCTCATCAATTTCCAACTCATCAATATAAAACAAAGAAGCAGAGAACATCATCGATTCATTTTCTTCATAATAGTCTTGTATAATTGAGGCTACAAATTCCAAATCTGCTGATGCAGCATCACATACATCAACAGGATCCTCTCCTTCTTCTAAAATTTCTTCAAATGGAATATAATATCCCGTTAGCCTTCCGATATTGTTGAATTTTGAGGTATCTCCCCCGTGATATGCTTCTTCTAAAGCCTCATCTAAAATAACTGGCACGCCATATATATTAAGATAAACAAAATGTAAAAATCTAGAATCAGGTTCCATTTCGTCAAGCCAATCAGCAATATCAGAATTCATTTCAAGATTATACACATTTTTCTGCTCAATAAACTCTATCATAAGTTTGTCAAAGATTAATTTCTTCTTCACTGTTGCTACCTCCTCTTGAAATTGGTCAACACCGGGCAAATGTAACCGATATATCTGTTACCAACCGGTCAGACTTGAATTATCCCCTTGTTCCTTCCCATCTTTTTATTACTTCAGTCATTATAATCACAGGGACGGTTCCTGAATTAGGATCAAAAAAGAGGTACAGTCTATTGACATCGATTGTCTTAAGTTAGATACGTATTCTTTCTACATTACGATTCATAAGTTTACGTCCAATGTTCCTATAAATCCATTTTTTAAGCGGTGACAATTGTTGTTGATATTTTTCAAAGAACTCATCAGGTGAATTGAATACACCGAAATCATCATTGATTCCCTCTTTTTGGATATAAGTATCGTTCCCATTCCAGTCTATTTGTGGATTTTGAAAATTGTCAGTAGCAGCACCATATCCACAAAAACTGGCTTTACAATCAGAGAATTTTTCTTGGAGCTTTTTTAAATATTGGTTGTCTAAAATGAAACCCTCTATGTTATACCAATTCCCCTTATATTGAATTTCAACCCAACTGTGAATAATATTTTGGGGCGCAAGATAATAAATTAGCCCTGTCATAGCTCCTTTTTGCAATTTCTTGTCAATAGTAAAACCATGAATTCTGCAAGATATTCCAACTGCCCGCAGGAGTGCCATAAATAAAGTTCCCTTTGTATTACACTGCCCGTACCCATCCTTTAATACTTCCGAGGCTGAAATCGTATCATCTGTGTTATAACCGAATATGATTTCGTCACGTACAAAATTATAGATTTTTTCAATCTTTACAAAATCATCTTCAGTTTCCCACTGTCTTTCCTTTACAAGTCTCTGTATTAAACTATGATTAAAGTTCAACATTTTAGTTTCTTGCAAATACTGATTCATAGTGTAATCCTCCTTTTCTATTTGATTACACTTTACCAGATTACAAGTCAGAAAACTTTCAAAAACTCGCTATCTCTAATTATATTCGTTGCGTTCATCCCAGTCATCAATTTATTAGTGTATGCAAAATGTGATGGACTATCAAATCCAGCATTTAGGGCTGCAGTAGTGATATTTTCACCATTGAAAATTGAATCGTACGTTTTCTGCAGTTTGTGTAAGACAATATAACTTTTAAGAGGAATACCAGTTTCTTCTTTAAACACATGTGCAAGACGGCTTTCAGATAGACCTATTTTTTTAGAAAAATATTTTATTTGATGAACTCCATCCTCATGTGCACAGTCTTTCAAAAGCCTCAACACTTTAATAACCCGGTCATCAAAACTTTTCGTAAGCTCATTAGAAAAATTGTACATCAGCCTCTGAACAAAAGAAAGATAAGCATCATAACTTTCTTGTGCTAGTGCATTATTAAAAGCTTGTTGCATGACGTCAGTTTTATCATGTGGTAAAACATAAAAGGGCTGATCTACTAACAAAACTTTAAGCATTCGCCCAAGCTCTGTCGTAGGATCAACTAGCATAGTGAAATTGGATTCACCATCTGATTTAAACGTATGCATTATATTTGTATTTACAATAATGGCACTGCATGGGATTAACTGGTTATTAACTTCAATACTTAATTCTTTTTGACTGCTGAGAAACATTTGCAACAGCCAGTGTCTATGGCAATCTGCTTCTATACGATCTGAAATTGCCATAAAATTTCTACCGTATTTAATGATATAGTTCATTACATCACCTACGTTTATAAAATATATATACTTGAACAAGTCTTCTGGATGACAGTTCATCCTACATCTATCTTAGCACAATCCTCCCTCGAAAATAAAAAAAGCCATTCTTACGGGTTTTACAGTATTAGCCACAGCAAATCACAGGGACGGCAGACCGCGTAAAAAGTCCTTCCAAACCAATTGAGCATACATTATATGGGTAAATCCAAATATAGATACACCACAACTAGAGTCGGCTCCAAGTGAATTCGCTTATTTGGGTTCGATATCATAAATTTATAAATTTTGAATAGGCTTTACAAGAGTAGATTTTTGAAGTTAGAATATTTTATTGAATTTTCAGACATAAGGTATAAAGAAGCTATAGTTCAACTTTTACAAAATAATGGGATAACCATGATAATTTTGAATATGTTGGAAACTGTGATTCAGGGTGCCCGCGATGTGGTAATGGACTACCTATATTGAGTATACATAAAGGATACTTCGCATATGAATACAGTCTTTGCAACTGAATCAATGATGAAAGTCAAGCCAGTCTGGGTCAAGAGCCTAGCTGGCTTATTTTTATGCCAACAAAACAATTTAATGCCAGAAAGGTTCCTTCAATTAATTATTTCAATATAGAGCATCACTAGTGTTCAATTAATGGATTTAAAATCCATTGACAATACTTAGTTTCCATTAACTTCATCATTTGCCTTAAATTTAGACATGAAAATAGTCAGTAACCTTTGCTTTAATATAATTACACCACTAACCATATTTGCAAGGGGGTACTGACTATTGGTTAATGATAATTATATCACTATTTTCGAAAAATTATTAGACATCATTGATTGGAAAAAATTGAAAGAATCTACTTATCTACTAGATACTGACTATTACATTGCTCAAAATCACTTAAAAGCGCTGATATACTTTCATGTAGCTCAGCTCGGTAGCTTAAGAGATATTCATGATTTCATGGGATCCGATTCAGACTTAAAGGAATTGATCAATGGTGTTAGCATCGGTTCTTTGTCAAACTACAACAATAATATAAGCTTTGAGGTGTATATCCCTTTAATGAATCAAATTATTGCTACAGCCATGAATACACTACCTATAAATAATAAAGTTGAAAAATTTAAACCTGTAAAACTTATCGATTCTTCGACGGTAAGTATGGCCCTGTCTTACTTTAAGTGGGCTGAGTTTAGAACTACAAAAGCAGGGATTTAACTTCATACAAAGTATGACTTACGAAAAGGCATCCCTGAACTGGTGATTGTTTCAAATGCTAAAGTCCACGATAAAAAGAAAATGGAAGAACTAATGACCGAAAAAAACTGTATATATGTACTGGATAAAGCCTATGTGGACTATAAAAAGTTTGACAAATTCACCAGTGATGAAAAATATTTTATTACAAGATTAAAAGACAATGCAATAGTACAAGAAGTTGAAACTCTTGATATTACTTACTCCCAAATCAAGCTACTAGATGAAGGGGCAAGTATTGTCTATGATAAAGTGGTATACCTTGGTACGGAATATATCAACAAAACCAAAGAGAAATGAGGTACTATTTCAAAGTTTTTCTCTATCTCTGTTTCTAATGGCTCTGAAATCCCCACAATTCTAAATGCTTCTTTCTTTTCAATTCTGTAATTCATCTCACTATCTCCTTTTATTGTTATTTTGAAGCTGATAGGAGGAAATGCTTTTAATATTGTGCCTTCTTCTCTTGCCTGGGATGGTGCTATTCCATGTACACTTTTAAAAGCTCGATTAAATGCCGTTGGTGAATCGTATCCATACTTTAGTGAAATATCTATCACTTTCTCACAGCCATTTTGTAAATCTACAGCTGCTAATTACATTCTCCTACGACGTATGTACTCCGATAATGTTACATCCGCTATATAGCCAAACATCCTTTGAAAATGATATGTTGAACAACATGCAATCTTTGATACTTCTTCCAAATTAATAGGTTCTTTTATATTCTCTTCGATATAATTAACCGCACAATTCAATCGTTCTATCCATTCCATATCCGCAGCCTCCTGACAATAGAATACTCTATTTTAGATAATCCTACCTCTCTTTTTCTGCCTAATAAAGAGAGTTTTATTAATTTATTCTTTTACATAGCAAGTCTTCATTCTTTCCTCATTTATCATAGGCCTGTTCCCCGGTCATATACTGGAACTTCATACCTCACATTCATTAGATCATTCAAGAAATATACAGAACCATCCTGGCTAATTTTTATTTGTAATCCTGCTTTGATACCAGCGATGTAACTACTACCGTTCATCATAATATTACAAGGAACGGTTAATTCCCATAGTGTCCAGTTTTTCTAAAAGCCATATCATTTTCTTATTTGATATTCTGTAAAAAGTCTGAAACACCTCTTTATTTCCCTGTTTCTTAATCCAACTAAATCTTCCTAAAAACAAAAACCAGTCAAGACAATCTTCCTCAACTGGTATATTTATAGCTTATTCAATTTTATATTCTACAGATTTGCGCTTTAGTAAGCCCCCCCCGTGGTCATATATTCATTAAAAATATGTTTCCCTATACCACCAAAGCACACTTACCATTAAAAATTCAAGGCCTAAAGTCTCTCTATCAAGACCACACACTCCACATGGCTCGAGTTGATGGCATAAATGTCAGAGTGCGCTTTTGATTTTCGAACCCGACGTATGAGGAAACATATCAATCGTTTTTTTTGCTATTTTCGAGAAACCATCGTGTGTGAAAATATATCACTAAATAACCGATAAGGGTTTTAAAGTAAACCTCTTTACCTTTAGCTTGTACGATTATACTCTATAGTTTATAAACGTTCCGTTAATTTTTCTAAACCCAATTTTGATGTTAGCATTTCAAGATTATCAAATATCTTTTCTTCATCCCAGTTCCACCATTGAAGCTTTAGCAATAACTCAATTTGTTCATCGTTAAAGCGTTTCTTTATAAATTTTGCTGGATTCCCACCATATATTGCGTAAGGTTCAACATCTTTTACTACTGTTGAATTAGCAGCAATAATCGCACCATCACCAATTTTAATGCCCGGCATAATTGTTACATATTGACCTATCCATACATCATTTCCAATCACTGTATCACCCTTAAATGGTAAGTCTTCTACTGTTGGAGTGACTTTTTCCCAACCACCGCCAAATATATTAAAGGGATAAGTTGTAATCCCATCCATTCTATGGTTTGCACCATTCATAATAAAGTTAACACCCTCTGCAATTGCACAGAACTTGCCTATAATGAGTTTATCTCCCAAGAATTCATAGTGGTGCTCTATGTTATCATAAAATTTCTCTGGACACTTTTTATTATCACTATAGTAAGTATAATCTCCGATCTCAACATTTGCCCGTTTAGGCAAATTACTTATATAACAAACTGTTTTTATGTTTTCATTTGGATATAGCTTTTTCTTATCTGGTCCTATCATAAGATATAGACCCCCTCTTATCTTTAATATGTTTCTAATAAATTCATATTTTGAATTTACTTATTCATATAAATGTTTTGAATCATAACAATCAATTCATCAACAACTTGTTCTACCGGTCGGTTATTTACGAAATACTTATTTCCAATTTTTTTAAAAATCCTTCTCACATACACAGTATCTTCATGTATATCTTGGAGATAATAATCTCTATGCTGTTCTTTATAAAATTCATCGTGAAAAATATTATCTTCCTCGTCGGAAAAAACTAATCTTTCAAATATATGTTCCTTAGAATCCTGCAATTCAATGGCAATTACCTGTTCTAAAGCTAATAGTGAGTTAAAAATAGCGCGTTTGCACAGAAAATTCTTAATATTGCATCGAATTTATTAATAGGGATAAATATTGAAATTTCTTTATCTGAAAAGGGTATTTTAAACGTTTCAAAAATTATCCCCCAAACAAGAAGTCCCCAAACTCATGTCTAGGAGGATTTCTTGGTTTGGCTTTAGGCTTTAGGCTTTAGGCTTTAGGCTTTAGGCTTTAGGCTTTAAAGCATTGTATTTACTCTAACCCTTTGTAGCAACGCAACCGACTCGACATGGTTTTTGATAGAATGGTGATAATATTTGGCCAAATAAATAAGGAACTCCCCCCCTTATGAAGTTTCATAGGATTAGCTTATATTTCCTCTAGAAGAATTTCCAACTATTTAATAGTATTCGTTTGTTCCTTTTACCCCCGCAACCTCCATAATTCTGTTCTTTATTTTATAACTATATTTAATACCTCTTAGCAGCTCTAATAGTGGTTCCTGAACCATTTCACAAGGACACCTGCTTAATCGTTTTAGTATTTCTGTATATAATTGTCTTGTTGTATTATTGGATGGTGTTCTGGCTAGCTCATTTACATATGCGTCTATTGTACTCTTTTCTGATTCCTTTGAAGAAAGTATTTCTATTATTTCTTTCCTGATATAAACGTCTTCAAGGGTTTCTGCAGGACCCAAACTCATATAGTATTTGACCAGACCTTTATAGGCACTTTCATTTCCAATGTATACATATCTCGAAATAGCTGATATTGCATTTCTCATGATCTTTTTATTGGAATCATACAAATACCTGATTATCTCATCAACATTTTGATATTTCATCTGTTCCATCTGAAGGTATACGCTTATATCCTCGCCTTCAGGGATCTCAATGATTTCAGGTTCATTATATTGCTCACAGGCCTCCTTTTCCCCGTTATATCGTTTTTGTAAATATAACTCATAGCAGTTAGCAAAATCTTCAGATCCAAATATTTCATCCAAGAAGGGTTCAAAGACTTCGTCATTCAAACATACACCTAGATTCATATCGTCAGGGTCTTGAAAAAAGGAGCCGCAATTTTGGCAAATTCGTTCAAAGTTCATAGAATTAACCTCGCTTTCTATGAAATATCTCTTGTCTACTTGCACCTCTAATTATTATATGGTATATGCCGCTTTTACTTTTCTTTCCATCAGTTCGTGACAGTTCAATTATCAATGCCGATGGTATTCTTCTAAAATATCCATCATATCTGCTAATGCATCTAATCTTGGATCTTCACTTTCTAAAAATTCTCTGTCTGTCCTTGTATACTGATCCAATTGAAGCTCATATGATACTTCTTGTAATTCAAAGCTCATATTTTCACCTGCTCCAGATACAGAAAATCTTAAAATACACTCAAATTCTGCATGATGAAATTCTCTAACATCACAACGTTCTAAGAAAATGTACTCCTTTTCTTCAGAATCCCATACTGAATTCTCAAAATCATCATATGAACTTATAGAACTAAAGTCTGCACTGCATATCACCGATACAATAACAGTTTCATCAACCGAACTTAAAGCAACTTTCTCTTTCCGCTGTTTTTAGGATCTTATATGAATTCTCAGTAGCATCTTTAATATGCTTCTCTGCTTCTCGTAACACTATATTGCTTATGTAAAGATTCACTTTATCTTTCTCTACCAGTTTTCCCAGCATTATAAGTATGCTATTATCATCTAAATGATATTTACAACCATCAAAAACATTTGTATCCAAGAACACCGATATAGGATAATTCATTATATATACCTCCAATTTATTTCATCAGAAATCTAATAATTCCTAGATTTGGCGGAGCAGGGAGGAATCGAACCTCCCGTATACTTCTAACATATTATTATCGGACAAACCCTAGATCAATCTCTTCTATCCTCATGAATTTAGGCGCATTGACCGTCTGCTCCAGAAGTACAGCACCCGCCATCATACCTACATACAACATAAGAACTTTCATAAAATCAGCTCCTTTTTCTAACTTTGCTTCGATATTCAGAGCCATCGTTTTACTAATCATCATTAGATAGACAGAAATCATCATAGAATTTAATCCAAAACATGTTCAATCTCATTACCCATATTATACCACAACGAACTTAGTCAACGAATTTAAATAAACTTAATCTCCATCTCTTCTTCAACAGCTTGTTCAACTTGATACGCATCAGCTGGCTCCCTTGCCTGTACTGCTTGATGGTTATTCTTTATTGCTAATAAATCTTCATTAAAATCTTTACCTATCGGACTATTTCTGGATGTTGTTGTAAGTAATAATTTAGAGCTTTATCAGCGACACCACCCAGTGAAATCATGTGATGAGAGAAATCATTGACTTAATGATATTTAAGCAATCTCATAAAGCTTATAATAACGCTTCTCTATCTTCATCATCCTCAAATATGCTCTGTCTGTTTATTCCCCTCAATATTATATGATATGTTCTAGTTTGACTCTTCTTTCTAGCTGTTCTTGGCATAATTACCACCTCAAGCTCGTCTTACTAGAATTCGCTTCACAGAGCAACAACCCCGTCCCTACGCTTCTTACCTACGCTTCTTATTTAAATTTCATAATATTCAGTTCACACAGATATTTTATCATTTTCATATTGGCTATACAACTGGTACCAATATTGCTAAGGGCTATGTAAAAAACACATAACGATGGTTGCAAATTTTTAACTATTTCATATTCTATAATATGGTGTATTTAGCCTAAGGAAACTATCTGTTCAAGAATAAAATATGTATTTAATAATTAAGGAGGTTAAGAGATGGATACTTCAGGTTTGTTATTTGCTTTTACAATTACTACACTGGCAGGGCTTTGCACTGGTATTGGGAGCCTTATTGCATTATTTACCACGAAAACCAACAAAAAATTTCTTTCTATATCATTAGGATTTTCTGCTGGGGTCATGATATATGTCTCTATGATAGAAATTTTTTTTAAGGCTAACGAATCCCTCGTTGAAGAGCTAGGTGTAAGACTTGGTTCTGCAGTGAATGTTATGGCATTCTTTGGTGGTATGTTTTTTATTGGCTTGATCGATAAACTAATACCATCCTTTGAAGAGAATGTTCATAAAGAAAAAGATGTTAGTGATGATGAAAAAAGCACGGATGAGAAGCGTTTGCTCAGAATGGGTATGTTTACAGCCTTAGCTGTTGCTATTCATAATTTTCCCGAGGGATTTGCAACCCTAATTTCAACCCTTAAGGATCCCGCTCTAGGAATTAGTATTGCTATTGCCATTGCTATTCATAATATTCCCGAAGGAATTGCAATATCTATTCCTATATATTATGCAACAGGAAGTAGGTTAAAAGCCTTCATGTATTCTTTTCTCTCTGGATTAGCCGAACCAATAGGAGCATTGATAGGTTACTTAATTTTAGCTCCCTTCATGACGGAAGTAGTTTTTGGTATTGTGTTTGCCTCAGTAGGAGGGATTATGGTGTATATTTCATTGGATCAACTTTTACCTGCTGCAAGGGACTATGGTGATCATCACCTTTCCGTATATGGTACCATCGCAGGAATGATTGTAATGGCCATAAGCCTTGTTCTTTTGGCCTAATCCATATTGATGATGGTATAGCACAATTAGTCATATTGACGTTCTATTTGACTTCTTAGTTTTACCCGAGCCAATCAAAAACGTCCCTTTGACTTATCAATTTTTAGAAGCAGAGGTAGAAGCAGGGGGACGGGGTTGTTGCTTTGGTTCTGTGTAACATATTATAATTTCCAAATAATATTCGCCGAGACTCCAGTAACTCTTGCCAGCTGCCTTGTTGATATTCCTTCTATCTCTAAGGCTTTCTTTAAACATCATTTCCTTCTTTTCTTTTGATACATTTTGTAACGCCTATGCTTTTACCTTTAATTGTTTTTTTATTATCTGTCTTAATTCATCATCGGATATATTCTTCTTTTTTTCTCCATTTCTATTCCCCTCAATATTATATGATATGTTCTAGATTGACTCTTCTTTCTAGCTGTTCTTGGCATGATTTTCACCTCAAGCTCATCTTACTAGAATTTGCTTCGCAAAGCACCAACCCCGTCCCCGCGCTTCATAATGATCCAACATACGAAAAAATTTCTCGTCGTTTCCATGAGAATCCAGAGGCCTTTGCCGATGTCTTTGCTCGTGCATGGTTCAAGCTTTTACATCGTGACATGGGGCCCCAAACAAGATATCTAGGCCCTGAAGTTCCAGAAGAAGAACTAATCTGGCAAGATCCGATACCAGCTGTCGATTATGAATTAACTGATGCAGAAATAGCCGAGCTTAAAGCAAAGATTCTAGATTCAGGACTTACAGTTAGCGATCTAGTCACAACTGCTTGGGCTTCCGCTAGTACCTTCCGTGGCTCAGATATGCGCGGCGGAGCTAATGGGGCCCGCATCCGTCTTGCTCCTCAGAAGGATTGGGAAGTTAATCAGCCAGAACAGCTTACCAAAGTCCTTACTGTACTAGAAGACATTCAAAATCAACTAGATAAGAAAGTAAGCATTGCCGACTTGATTGTATTAGGAGGTAGTGCCGCAATAGAAAAATCTGCACAAGATGCAGGCTTTGATGTAACGGTTCCTTTTGCTCTGGGACGTGGCGATGCAACCCAAGAGCAAACTGATATAGAAAGCTTTGAGGTGCTAGAGCCTATCTCCGATGGTTTCCGTAACTATCAGAAGAAGCAATACAGTGTAAGTGCAGAAGAGCTCCTTTTAGACAAGGCACAACTGCTAAATCTTACGGCACCAGAAATGACTGTACTTGTTGATGGCATGCGTGTTCTCGGTACAAACTACAATGGTACACAGCACGGCGTATTCACTGATCGTGTAGGCACACTTACGAACGATTTCTTTGTTAACTTGCTTGACATGGGAGTAGAGTGGAAGCCTATGGACGGGGGCCTATATGAAGCCCGAAATCGCAAGACAGGTGAAGTGGTTCGTACAGCAACTAGAGTCGACCTCGTATTTGGTTCTAACTCAGTTCTCCGTGCCCTTGTAGAAGTTTATGCTCAAGACGACAACAAAGAAAAGTTTGTGGGTGACTTTATAGCTGCCTGGATCAAGGTAATGAATGCAGATCGTTTCGACCTTGATTAACGGCTACTATGACTATTACAGTATGAGGCTTGGAGTCATTTCCAAGCCTTCTTTTTTATTTAATTTGCTGGTTGGTCTGGTTCCAACCTACTTTTTCTTTATCAACACCACATACTGATAATCTCTCGATGATAATCTTCACATCAGTTTCAATTACCATCAGCGTTTATTTATTATTTTTTAGTGCATACATTTCTGCTGCTGTATAAAAGTAATAACTAAGCCCTGTTTGTTGACTTTCTAACATATCTCTGTGAAAGTCATCCTCAATAAAAAAAGAAGCAGTCTCAACAAGTTCCTTCGGGTTCGTAGGCATGTTATGGGTATTTAAAAAGTCCATATGCCTTTCTAGTTCATTTTTTAATCTCTCATCATTTGGTTTCCATCCGTCTTTTAGTGCATTAGCTAAAAAGCCCATAAACCTTTCTGATTCTACTGATATTTCATTTAAAGCATTTGCATCAATTGACTCTGTATCCATCTCAAATTCATACTCATTACTTAAATATTTTTTTTGCTCAGCAAGTACCTCTTTCCATTCTTCTTTATTTAGTCCTTTAAACATTTTTGATTGTTCCATATTTTCTCCTTTCTCGGCGAAGATGATTGATTCTTCAAGTGTCTTCAATATACTATCCATTCTCTCACTACGTTCACTAAGAAGTTTGTATTGTTGTTTTAAAATCTCAACTCGATTTGATTCATCATCAAGTGCCTTTATAATATCTTTTAATGAAAAATCTAATTCTCGGTAAAACAATATTTGCTGCAATCTTTCTAATTCTTTTATCCCATAAATACGATATCCAGCCTCTGTAACTTTACATGGTTTCAAAAGTCCTACTTTATGGTAATGATGTAATGTCTTCACTGTAGTCCCTGTTAATCGAGCAACTTCTTTTACTGTATATTCTATGGTTATTCACCTCCTAAAAACATCGTATACCATTACCTTAGGTAAGAGTCAATAGCTTCTTTATCCTTTCTACGTTAATATTAAACTATAACTACGTTGAACTTTGAAATTTTCTAAAGGATACAAGTGATATAAAGATACACACTAATCCAAACAGTAGAACTAAAGCTCCATTCGAAAGAACCTCTATCCAGTTAATTTGCGAACTCAATACTGCACGGGCTCCTACAATTGTCCAGTCAATGGGATTAAAAAAGCTTATCGTGCGAATCCAAGACGGCATCAGTTCACGTGGCATAAATGCTGACGATAGAAACATAAGAGGCAACGTAAATAATTGCATTGCTCCTATCATAGTTTCATGCTTTCGTGTGACAAGTGCCAAGCTAATTGATAAAGCACTAATACCCATACCTAATAGTATTGGTATAGTCAAAAATACCATAACATTGGTGATGCTTAAAGAAAATCTTGCTCCCATAATAAAAGCTAAAAAGATAATCATAATAAATTGAGTCAGCAAAAGAACAATTAGTTGTACTAATTCACTTAGTATAATAATAATTTTATTGATTGGTAATACTAAAAAACGCTCCATAACACCATAGTTTATGTCACTTAATGTACCCATTCCAGTAAAGATACCAATATATAATGTATTCATAACTATCATACCCGGTAGTAGATATTCTACGTATAAATCAGCTGAAAAACCTGGAACTTCAACAATTCCTTTAAATAAATTTCCAAACAACAGTAGCCATACAATAGGCTGTAGCATTGACATAATAATAGCCATTGGTTCCCGAAATGTCGGCCTAATGCGACGCAATGCCATATACCAAGTATCTTTTAATACTTTTTTCATCTCTACCTCTCCTTTTTAATATGATTTAATACACCTTAGTTTTCAATATTTTTGCCTGTGTATTTAAAATACACTACGTCTAGAGAAGGAGGTATCACCTCAACCGACAGTACTTCAACTGATAACGATTGAATTAATTGTAATATGTTTGGCAATATTGTTGAGCCATTACCAACTTGTAGCTGTACCTTCCGTCCTTTAACCTCCACCTTTTTCACCCCTTGCTGTTCTTGCAAGATGTTTATCATCTGTGACTTTTTGCTGAAATAATCCTTTTGCAATTCAACCTTAATTATATCTCCCTCTAATTCTTCTTTTAATTGTTTAGGTGAACCTTCCACAACTACTTTCCCTTCATCAATAATAGCGAGACAGTCTGCAAGACGATCTATTTCATCTAAATAATGAGAAGTAAGCAGAATAGTAACCTTCTCCATTTTCGATAAGTCAGTAATTATATCCCAAAGGGCACCTCTTGCCTCTGGGTCCAGACCAGTGGTAGGTTCATCTAAAAATAACATCTGAGGATTATGAATAATACCCATTGCTATATCAAGTTTTCTGAGCATCCCACCGGAATAAGTCATGGTAGACCTATTAGCAGCTTCATTTAATTTGAAAATATTAATTAATTCATCCACCCTATCATTGAGCTGCTTTCCTCCCATTCCTTGTAATTGGCCCTGTAGGATTAAATTTTCACGACCTGTTGATTCAAAACAAATTCCTGACTTTTGAGAGACACACCCAATAACACTACGAACTTTACCAGGTTCAGATATAACATCAATTCCTAATACCTTTGCTTCGCCACTATTCGGCCTTGATAATGTAGTTAAAATTTTTACTGTTGTCGATTTTCCTGCACCATTGGGACCAAGAAGTCCATAAATAATTCCAGGCTTAATACTGAAACTTAATCCATCTAATGCCCTTATACTGTCTTTATAGGTCTTTACTAAGTTATTGACTTCTATAGCATATTTGTTATCGTACTTAAATGACATTTGATTCCCTCCTTATCATTATGAAATTTCAGTTAGCATTTCTGAGTGATGGAAAGTTTGTCATTAACATCACTACTTTTAAGGTATATCATGTTGCAATACTATCTCTTGAAATTAATTCTAATGCCTCCCCTTAGGTCAGAGTCAAGGATATTTAACAAAAAAATTTATTTCATAATTACGCATACAAAAATTCCCCCTAAACCGTAGTCTGAGGGGAACATAAAACACACCTAAATATTCACTTAAAGTCCTTTCAACCTACTTTTTCCTTGAGGTATAAAGAAATCGACAGTAACCAATCTCAGAAGCGTTTTTCATAAGTTCGAGATTTAGCCACGCAGCAAGCTCATACAAAGGTTTTTCTTCAAAGGGCCACTTTGTTTTTTCACAGGATAGGAGTTCCTTGTCTGACAAAGTGGTTATTCTATTTTTCCAATCATCATGCAATTGTTCTATTTTTTCTCTAACAACTGTCATGTCACCAGGCCACTGGATATCTTCACGAGTTAGCATTCCATTTCCAAAAGAGTAATCAAAGACCATTGACCACCAAAATATGATATGCCAAGTCAGCCATGCTATGCTGGGAGGCCCAATATCGTAATCCTCAGAATCTAGCCAATCTGCCTTCCAAATTCCTAATTGATTTACAACGTGAAGTCCTCTTGAACCAGGTCTCCAGAGACACTCTTGGTTTTCCAGTCCCTTAAGATGAATTTCTAACATTTGCCATGAAATATCAAATTGAAAATTTAATGCATTACGAAGACTATCTATTGAATTTTGATCATTATTGTCACTCATCGTAACTCCCCTCACTTGTAATCATACTTTGCAATACAGTATTCACAATGTTTTCCTCCCAGCCTTATTCCAGTCTTCCTAGAGCTCTCTGTTGAGATGATTTCCGAAGTCTAATTTAAAGATTGATATTCCTACTTCAGCCAGTATGCCTTGCCGTCAATAGTCCTGTCCATAAATCCATATTCAATCAGGTAGCGTCTGATCACTGCGTAATCCTCATAGATTTCTGTTATGACTTGATTCAATTCCTTCTCTGTATATCTTTTTTCTTGTTCTAGTTGTTCAGCAATTTTTGTAAGGATTACGACTTTTCTCTTTTCCTTTCCCGGAAACCTTTTTAGCTTCAAAGGGGATAGGCTTTCAAATTCAGCATTCAGTATTTTTTCCTTTTCCTTTTCGGTTATGATATACCGATCATCAACCATTGTCGCGGTACTATGAACAGGTACAATCATCTCATCAATAGTGGGTTTCTTTTCCATAACTTGTTCATATATTGCAAGATACATCTTTGCCTGTTTTGCTTTTTCTCGGAACATAAACCTTTGATGTCTCACTGTGGAAGGAGAAATCCCCAGTGTTTTTGCTATATCCTTATCAGATACATTGGAGTACATCAGAGACATTAACTCCTTGTGATTGTCAGTAAGTGTATTGTATTTGGACTCTCCATAAAGAAGCTGCTTCAGATTATCTCCATGGTCATTTTCAACATGTATCTTGACTGCGCGAAATGCCTCAAATAATCTATCACCTAAAGAATAGATCTCCCCTACTTCAAATGCCTTTCTACAAATATTGCAAATGTAGGCATCAGTATCATCGTCATATCTATATCCATTTTTCAATTCTTCCACTGTTAGCTTTTCCATCTCCACACAATTCACCCTCTTGTTTATTCATTTTATGAACACATTTTATATTAGTTTGCTTTTATAGTCAACATTTTTCATTTCATATAAATAAAACTGACCTTGTACGCATATAATTTTTTCCAATAGAAAAGCATCCAGGTCATTACTGAATGCTTTTACACTCTTATCATATATTGTTATTACGTCTGCCGCTTTATCAAATTTGATGTTATTTTTTATCTATTATTTTCACTTTTATAGCTTACGGGTTACGACAAATCCTCCACCTAGTAGTACTATTGCTCCTAAGGCATATACTCGTGTATCTCTATTAGATTCAGGTGTTTCGGCACTATCCGCTGCTAAGTCTATTTCTACTCCTTCTTCAGTTGCGGTAGATGTCCGAAATAACTCAGCCTGTTGACCTTCAACAACTTTAATTTTATCTACTCCAAACACACTATAGAAATACTCAGCATTTTCTTCATTAAAGGGCTTAATACCAATTTCAACATAAGTATCATAGGGTACTGTATGGGTTACTGTAATGCCTTTATTTTCGATTTCTTCAACATTTTCTACAAACAAGTAATTATCAATTTCCATATGCTCTGGGGATAGTCCGGAAACAACATTATCCTCGTAGTCTATTGGCATTATTGTAGCTTGGTGACCTTCTATAACTTTTGCTTCGTATTCCTTTAACAAATCATAAATATAATTTGCATTTTCTTCATTAAAAGGTGTAATACCAACTTCCACATAATCATCAACTTTCCCTGTGTGGGTTACCATAAATCTCTTTTGACTAATCTCTTCAGCATACTCTTTAAATAAAATTCTATCAACATCTATCTGCTCTTGGGATCTACCATCAACAAATTCCCTTGGTAATTGATCCGAAGAAACCGAATCATCCCCATAATCCCAATCGGGGGCAACAGGATCTACAATCGTTCGAGATGGTCCATCGCTAGAGCCTACACTCCCTGGCATCTCGCCTGGCATCCTCGTTGGCTCACTTCCACCACCAGTGGCAAAGGATACACTTGTTGCTAACATTGATAAACATAAACCTATGAAAAGGATTTTAGTAAGTTTTTTCTTAGTCATATTCCTCTCCTCCTTCTATCTCTCTACAAACTTTTTTTATTTACCATCTACAGCTTCATTTAAATATTCTACTTTGGTACCAAAAGTAATTAAGTTATCTAATTAATAATTGCTTTTACTTATTAGACGGCAGAATTATTTATTTGTTCCATGATGTAAATTAGAGACAATAATAAAGGTAGGTTCATGATACAGAGTCAGTCTCCTTCTTAGAATAATCTTTCTTGTATTTATCAGTATACCTATTTTGTTCAAGATCATAGTTTCGCCTAAAAAAGAAAAAACACCTTGACAAATACAACATAACTATTATACTTATATATATAACTATACAACCATAGTGGTTGTGAATTTAAAGGTGGTGAACGTTATTGAGTCTATTTCATGATAATAAACCTATATTTATACAGATTAAGGAGAAGATCGAAGATCAAATTGTTAATAAACAACTAAAGGAGCATGATCAAATACCGTCAACAACTCAAATGGTTCATTTCTATAAGGTAAATCACATTACTATTTCTAAAGGGATTAATTTGTTGGTGGATGAGGATATTATTTACAAGAAAAGAGGTGTGGGTATGTTCGTTGCTGAAAATGCTAGGGATAAGTTATTGCAAAACAGAAGAAATCAATTTGTAGACACCTATGTATCACCGATGATTGAAGAAGCAAAAAAATTAGGTCTAACCCACAAGGACATTGCCGATATTATGAAAAAAATTGAAGGAGTTTGATAATGATGAATTTTGATGTAAAGTTAACCAATGTATCGTTTAAATATAATGATTTTCAAGCATTAAAGGATATTTCCTTTACTCTTTCCCAGGGGAAAATCTATGGATTACTAGGAAGAAACGGGGCTGGAAAAACGACCCTACTTTCACTGTTAGCCTCCTTCAATACACCTACATCCGGTACCATTAGAATAGGTTGCGAAGATCCCTTTGAAAACAGTAAAATCATGCCCAATGTTGCCTTCCTCTATGAAAGTGATTACAGTGAAGAGGACGAATCTGTTCTCGACTATTTTGAAGCATCTGAGCGTTATAGGCCTAACTTTGACACTCAATACGCTAAGGAGCTAGCTGCCCGATTTAAATTGCCCCTAAACAAACCTATTAATGAGTTCTCCAGTGGAATGCAGTCTGCATTAAATGTAATACTAGGCCTTGCAAGTCGTAGTCCAATTACCATATTCGACGAGGTTTATTTAGGTATGGATGCACCTACAAGAGAGTTATTTTATAGAGAAGTATTGGAGGAGCAATCTCGCCATCCAAGAATCATCATTTTATCTACTCATCTAGTCTCTGAAATGGAGTATCTATTTGATCACGTATTAATTTTGGATCAGGGGAGCGTATTAGTCGATGAGGCAATTGATGAAGTGATTGGTCGAGGTGCATCTATTACAGGCCCAGCTGATGTTGTTGATAAATTTGTCAATAACATGAAACAGTTACACACACAAGAACTTGGGAATACAAAATCGATAATGGTTTATGGAGAAATAAGCGAAACCGATGAAGCTAAGGCCAACAGAAATCAACTGGAGATAGGATCTGTTTCCCTACAACAACTATTTATTTATTTAACTGAAAAGGAGGAGGAATAACATGACTACACCAACTAAGTCTATTAAATCAAAACTATCTCTAGATTTATTTTATATGCAAATGCAATGGTCTTTCTGGTATATTTCTATTATTTTAATTATCCATTTAATTCTACAACTAGTTCTCCCTCGATTTGTGCCAGATGTAGAGGAGATCAACTTAAGCTTTATGATCATGTTTTTTCAATCATCTAAGATTTATATGGCTATTATTGGGATTATAGCTTGCTACTCATTTCTTCCCTTCTTCGTAAAGAATGGGATTACCCGAAGGGATTACTTTATAGGATCTTCGGTTGCAGCTGTCGGAGTTTCATTTAGCATCCTCCTAGTCTCAGCCGTCATTACAGTTGTACTACAATTTTTGGCACCTATTTTAGGTTATTCACCCAATATAGTCCCAGTAGCATTTTTAGATACGACATCTCTTTGGATTGTTCCTATAATCTCTCTTTCTTTAATTATTCTATGCTACTATATTGCAGGCTGGGTTATTGCTGTGGGTTTCTATCGTTACAACAATTTAAGAAGAATAGGCTTCATTGCCATCGGGTTGTTTTATGTTTCTGTTACAGATTTAATATGGGAAGGTGGTCTATCCCACCCATTAATAGCTAAATTAAATATTCCTTTTCCTGATCTATCGATTGGTCTATCTGTAGGAGTGACTTCTCTTCTGATTGGTTTAGGATTATGGTTTATTCGAAGTTTAACTAAAAGAATTCCTATCAAGCTTTAGTTTAGCTTGAGCTTTCAATATATTAAAACCTCCCTTTGGTAATAAAAGCATCATTACAATGGGGAGGTTTACAATTATACTATGAGTCATAATCGAATATATCATCTTCTGGTTTAATATGTATTGGTTTATCGTCCATATCAGAAATAATTCAGTATAAACTCAGTCTCCTGTATCATCACATCTGTATAGCAATTATTCCACCATCTGACTTATTAAACCCTTTGATGAATCGACTTCCATACCTTTGAGCGCCACAGAGGTCCGTTTTACACCGATGAATTAGGTCCCGCCAGCCACGACTTGCTTAAATTGGTATGCACAAGGATTGATTGATAGAAACTCGCACTCGCCAGATTATGAACGGACAGGGTGCTGATTGTCAATTATTATTTTTCGTCTAATAATTTCTTTAAAGCATAATTAGATATCATGATCATCACAGCCAAGATGAATGCAATCCAAAACCCTGGAACATGAATGCCTTTAATGAATCTATCTGTTAACATAATCATCCATGTATTAATCACTAAACTAAAAATTCCTAAAGTTAGTAAATTAATTGGCAGTGTGATTAAAAGTAGTAATGGACGTAATAGAAGGCTGACTAACCATAATAGAAGGCTAAATATGATAATTTGTACAACTCCACTTGACTCAATTAATGACAATACATCAGTCATGATATAAACACTTACCATATTTGCCAATAGTTTTAATTGCTGCTTTTTCACGGCTTGTCACCTCTTTAATAAAATTCTACCAATACCTTGATGTCACCTACATCAACATCTATCATTTTATATCTTCCATGTTTTCGTACTTCATTAAACAATTCATGGATCAATTTAAAAATCTCATCCACAGAAAAGTCTTCTATCGATATATTGCTGACTATATCATCTAACTTCCACTTTATCACTTTATTTTTCAATGGGAAAATCAATGGTTTTAAAACCCATGTCACCTCTTCAAATGCTTCAATTAATTCGTCAATCACAGATAGTACAATTGGTATCGTCAGTCGAATATACTTGCCATGTTTAACCTTGATTAGCATGATCTTGCTGGTTTTCTTACTAGTCAACATAAACTGACACCAAAATTCTCCCTTGTTCATTATCATTGACATCCACATCTAGCAACTTTCCATCGGAAAGCCCTTGATCAATTAATTCAACCAATTCATCAAAGTCAATTTTAGAAATATCAATTCCTTCTTTTTCCATTTCAATTCTTGCTTCCTTGGGAATCATACCCATACCCATGTTAACAAATTTAGATACTACCTTAAGAAGGCTTAATGGAATATTTGCTTCTACCTTTGGAACCCCTGATTCTTCACCGGATACCCTTACTCTTAAAAATCGTTGTTTATTGGCATTAGGTAGCCGATCCAATGTCCAGTTCTTTTCTTTTTTGTCTACTTCTTGTAGCGCATTAAGTAGTTCTAACCCTTCTGCTGAAGATACCTTCCCTTCTTGAATCATTTCAAGAATTTTTAACTTTTCATTTTGCATTCCAATCCCATCCTTTCATTTTTCAACTATTTACTTAGATTTCTCAGCTGCTGTGTCGCTTCTTGTGAAGTTATTTCTCCCTTTTCCAATGCATTTAATATCGACTGTTTTTTGTGAGCCATCTCCGCTGCACTTGTTCCTTCATCAACCTGACTTTGTATTTTATCTGTACTGTATCCTAATGCTTGTATGACGCCTTCAAGTCTATTTCTAACTGTCGGATAAGAGATTCCCAACTCCTTTTCTACATCTTTAATACTACCTCTGCATTTAATAAAAATTTCGATAAATTCAAGCTGCTCCTGAGGAATCTTACAAAACTTGCATCCGGTAAATTCTCCTTCAATGTTTGTCTTACACCTAGAGCAGGTCATTTTGGTTATATTCAATTCATCATGACAAATCGGACATTGGCTTAGTGCCTTGTATTTCACCACTATCACCTCTCTTTTGTTTTGGATTATTCTTTCTTTAGTTTTAATATACTTCTATAAATTAACTTTGTCAATATATAAATTAACTTTATTAATTATTATATTGATAATATTAATGTATATATTAATATTATCAATATAATAACCTTTTAACACTTTCTCAAAATAAATTTAAGAGCAGGGGTCTCTCCCTGCTCCTTCTTAAGTAACCAATAGATTTTTATGATTTAATAGCAAATAACTGACATCCACATTTGGAGCATATTCTTTCAATAAGAAAAATACCCTTCATTTTATTACTAGTAAGCAAAAAACTTGCTCTCAAACCTATGTCTTTACCGTTCCACAAGTAAGCACGCCCATATGGATTTTTTTCGCACGATTACTTTTTTTTGATATTTCTCGAATGTGTTTAACATTATCCCATTTTCTAAAAAGTTTTCTCGCATCTTCCTCCCATGTAAAATATTCAACTTCCGAACTTTGATAATTATTATCTATGGATTTTATTCCCTTCTCATTTAATCTACCGAATTGTATTTCAAGTTCCGTATTGGTATAATCAACGCCTTGATTTCGAGAGCAACATGGAAAATAACATAAAGTAGCTTTTGCAATAAAAGGGTGTTTATCCTTACTTATTGGTACGGGAATATTATAATTGTAAGTATCGTACTTTTCTGAAATACCTGATAAAACAAATTGTATCTCATCCTCTGGACAACGAACAATGTCATCTATTTTCCTTGGCACAATACCGTGCCCAATAAGAGAAGAGTCGAATTCTTGTTTACTCCAACCAGTTGCTGAATTTATTATTAGAGCTTTTGCCACTTCTCTACTTAAACCTAAAATATCAATTAAATATGACATTTTCCTTGCTATCCACGGTGCTGCAAAAGAAGTTCCTATTACAAATGCTTCACCTGTTGGAGTACAAACTCTCATAGGTTTTGTCTCATCACCACCGTAATAACTGATGTCAGGTTTTGTAAAAAATGATAGCACAGGCCCTCTCCGAGTATAAGAAGCTGGTCGATTATCAAAATCAACAGAGTTAACAACTAATGAATTTATAGAGTCAGCTGGAGTGCCTATAGCCATAGATTGCTTTTGTGTCCAAGTTTTATTAGTTCCTGCAATAACAAATGTTACATCATTTTCATATTGAATTTTATCTAATATTGCTGCTTCCGGTGAAATAAAGTTTGGATTTATTTCAAGTTTTGATCCAAGAGATAAATTCCAAACTTTTATATCTTTGTTTAATGATATTATTTCATTTATATTTCTTAGAATTGTAAATGAACTAAACTGATTTCCGGAAGCGACTCCAAAATGCCTTACGCGAAATCTACCACACTCATCATCCATAAGAGGATTAGATGCCGGACCGTCAACTATAATAGATGATACCGCTGTTCCATGTTTATAGTCACTTGGTGATAATGGAATATCTTCGGATAACATATTTTTAAATTCAACCCAATCAGAAAAGTAAACATTTTCATCAAACAACGTATCAATTACACCGATTATAGGTTCGTTCTTAGGCGAAGGAATAGTAATTACAGCATTATCACAAAAATTAAAATCAACTTTTGTTAGCTTTGTTATGTCGCTAACCGCCATCGATATTAAATATGGAGCCTTTTGCTTTAAAAGGGTTAATTCATCAGGTCTCAGTAAAATGGTCGTATCATCCATAACTCTAGTAAACTGCAAATTAATACCTAATTTTTCCATGAGTTTTGTCGCTTTAACATCTGTTTTATATATAGTAATCATAGGCGTTAACTTAACCCATGTTATTCCAAGGTAAAAATTACATTTGAAAAAAAGCATGAAAAATGGGAATCTCAAAGTGACCACCACATCACAAAGGAGAGATTCCCATGAAGATATCTTCATCACTTATTATACAATTTATTCGGTTGTTTGATAACAATAAAATTATGGAAATTGCCATAGGCACAGGTTTATTGAAGCGTCAAAAGGGCATGTTGCCCGATACAATTCTTAAGGTTTTCACATTCGGGTTGCTAAATATAGCAAACCCCTCATTAAACCAAATTGCATCTAAATGCCAAGCATTTCAACCAGGCTTAACAATCTCCAAAGAAGCAGTGTATAAAAGACTGAAAAAATCTTCTTTATTTTTACAGGAAACATTTAAACATATGATGCAAAAATCTATGAATAGTGTAATCCCTGTAAAAACTGCCGCTATTCTTGAGCAGTTTAAGGATGTAAAGATATGTGATAGTACCAAAATTACTTTGCCGGATTAGGTGGACGCAATGCTAAATCTTCTTTAAAAGTCCAAGGCATTTATAGTTTGATTCCTGCTAGATTTTCAAGCCTTGAAATAACAAAGGCTCCTGGCGCTGATACTACCTATAACGATAAGTTACTTGCCATGGTTAATCCAGGTGAATTGCTAATAACAGACCTAGGATATTTTAGCAAAGCATTTTTTGAAAAACTATCAACAAAAGGTAGTTACTATCTCACTAGAATCAAGAAAAACTCTATTGTTTACGTAGAAAAGTCAGGACAACTAACTAAGGTGGATTTGACTGATTTACTAAAGGGTACTGTGGTTGATACAGAAGTTTTTCTGGGAATAGCCCATAAAAAACAACTTAAATGTCGTTTTGTAGCCATTCGCCTGCCAGAAAAAGTGGTGAATCAACGTAGACGCAAGGCTAACCAACAGGCTAAAGCCCAAGGCAAACAACTTAGTGCGAAAGAAACTGAATTGCTGGCATGGAATATTATTGTTACAAATGTTACAAAAGATAAGTTATCTCCTGAAGCTGCTTGTGATTTATATAGAGCAAGATGGCAAATTGAACTCGTATTTAAATCATTAAAAAGCTATTTAAATATTGATAAAATAGGCTCTTGTGGTAAATACCAGCTAGAGTGTTTGATATATGGGCGCTTAATAGCAGTAGTTGCCATGTTTTCTTTATACAATGTTCTATATATACCAGCAAATCAACATTTCACAAGAAGTTTAAGTATGTTGCGATTTGTAAGTATTTTTGCAATTCATGCTAATGAGATAGCCCTAAAGCTTCAATTAACAATACCAAATATTCATTTTCTTGAAAGATTTTTCAAGAAAATGAGTAAAAAAAGTTTGCATGATAAGCGTCAGAGAAAAACAACGTTTGAAATACTACAGGAATACTTTTTTCTCGAAATTAATTTCCAAAATATTGCTTAGGTTAACGCCTATGATATAGTAATAATAGATTCATCCTTTAAATCTATATCATCAACTAATATATCAAATTTTTCAACATAAAAAGCATCTACTACTACTCTGAGGAAATTGGTTTTAGCAATTTTTAATGGAACAAAGGCAATTCGTTTTGAATTGATTTCCTTGATTATGTCATGGGTGATTATCCCATCAAATCTTGTATTCAATATGTTAATTCTTGTTTTCAGTATTATCCAAATATTCTCTAATAGCATCTGATGATATCTTTGAAATTTGAACTCTTTCAGGCGTGTCATACACATTTGCTATCATTTCGAACTTATCTGTATTTTCCATTATTATCCATCAACCTTTTTTAAATTATCGTCCTCTGTTATGCAAGCCTACTACATCCTGATTTATATGATTTTATGGCATTTCATCTTCATTTATCAATTTATATCCTTGTGTGTAGGTACCTTTGGCGAGTACTTTTAAGAGTGTGCCTTGATCGAGCCTAGTACTGGTTGTGAATATCACTCGTTTAGTCTCTCCGCTTTCGGTGACACCCTGCTCCCTATATTTATATCTTCCGTTATCATCTGCAGGTTCATTTTGAATTTCAACATAGACATATTCTTGTTCAATCAATGGATTAAAACGATCGAATGGCTCGCGAAGTAAGAGGTATAAGCTAGCAAAAACAACGACTACAACAATACAGGATATTAAGATCTTTTTCATAATTTTTCTTCCTTTCTATAGAGAATTTGTTACGATGCTCTTATAATACTGAATGGTAATCACGGTAAACATCAAGTAGATGATAATATACGCTGCCATACTAATGATGATTGGGGTGAGCATGCTGGCGGCGATGAGAACAGAACCTACGTTAAGAGCAAAGGCAGCGTGGATTAAACCAATTCCCAGAGGAATAAAAAAAACAAAGAGCTGTTTACGGATGATGCCTTTCATAATATCGTTTACTTGGAACCCCAGTTGTCGCAGTGTCCGATAATGGTTTTTTTCTTGTTCAGCCTCTGTCATTTGTTTAAAGTATAAAATACTTCCCGTTGAAAGAAGAAACACAAAGCCTAAAATGCCTGCGATGAAAATAAGAAGCCCGTAGGTTTGACGCGATCCCTCGTATGCGGAATAAAAGTCAGTGATATACTGGTCACTATCCACATTCGTTAGAAAGATGTCAGAGGCGATATCTGATTTTTCAGTGTCTAATAAGTGAAACACTTCAAAGGTTAAAAATTCCTTGTACTCATCCTCCTGAATGCTATCTCTCACTCTCTGGAAGGTTTCTTCAGAAACAAGTAATTGTTCTCCATAGAATCTGTAATTCATCACGTTTTCAAGCCTAAACTTGGACACTGTTAACCGATTTGCCTCATCGTCTGATGGGTATTGCACGTATTTTGGAAATGAAGTTTCTACTCCTTCTATAATGGCTCGCGTATTATGATAGATTGCTTCACCATCTCGGGGACTCTCAACATCTAATCCAGCCTGCACCATCTGCTCTGCTGAGAAAACCATGAAGGCTCTGTGACGATTGTCTACATTTGTATCCTGTTCCACCCATGTGCCAACAAATCTTATGGCATCTAGTTGATAATGATTAAATCCAATCTGTTCTTCTTCTAACCTACTTGATATAATAGCGGCTTCCTCCTGCATATTTTCCACTGCAAAATCAAAAGGCATCGCCAACCTCACATCGTTTTCCGTTGAATAGTATAAGGAATATGAAAGTGAAACCATCGTAATCGTCATGGCAGACAATACAGTGATCAATGTTAATGAATTGGCGTGACCTTTCATTCTGTGCATCAGTGGTGCTATCGACAGGCTATTATACAAGCCCAGATTTCCATTTTTCTTTTTTCGAAAAACATATAATATCCAGCTTATCGTCGTATGGAAAACTAAATAGGTTCCCAGTATGGTGCTGGCGAGAACTAATATCATAAGAAACAACAGCAAGTCAGCATGGTCTACAATTAAGGTAGACACATAATAGCCAAACCCTATTAGACTTAACCCTACTAACCCTAAAATACTTGAAACGATGCTTGGACGTTTAACAAAGTAATCATTTTGCTTATTTGCTTGAAACAATTGTAGTAGTGTACTTCGATAAACCGTCCATATAATTTGTAAAGATGTGACAGCAATTAAGCAAGTAAAAACAGCAATTGTTTGGATAACTGCTTGGCTGGAGAAGGTTAATCCAACCATAGCTTCAAGTCCTATCAGGTTCATAAACAGTAAAAGAAAGAGTCGCGAGAGCAAAGCTCCAACTAGCATTCCAATAAATAAAGCTCCTAGACCAAGAATAGTGTGTTCCAAGATTAGTAACCGAGCGACCCAAGCCTTAGACAAGCCAATTAACTGATACATTCCGATTTCTTGACTACGTCTTCTAATAAAGATGCTGGTAGCGTACATCGTAAACACAATGGTAATGAGAATGAGTAATATTCCAGCGACTTGAAAGGCCGTTGAAAAGTGCATGCTAGATTTAACCATATTAACAATGGTTTGGTCATTTTGTAGGGTAGAGAAAATAAAATACAAACTTATGCTGAAAATCATTGCGAAAAAATAGAGATAATACATTTTGATGTTTTTTCGCATGCTGCGGATCACTAATTTCTGTGTAGTCATTTCTGGTTACCTCCTCCAAGAAGGGCTTGCATATCAAGAATGTCCTTAAAGAAGGATTCTCTCGTTTTCTCTCCCCGGTACAATTCAGAAAAAGTTCTTCCATCCTTAAGAAAGATCACACGCTTACAATAGCTAGATGCCAACGGGTCATGAGTAACCATAACAATGGTGACTTGTCGTGCTTGGTTAATCTCATGTAAATTTTCTAATAAATTTGAGGCTGCTCTTGAATCAAGGGCGCCTGTAGGCTCATCAGCAAAAACAATCGAGGGCGAATGAATTAGCGCTCGTGCTGCAGAGGTGCGTTGCTTTTCTCCACCTGAAATTTCAGAAGGGTACTTATTAGCTAATTCCTTAATATCTAAAATCTCTGCTATGGCATTAAACTCAGTTTCAGCTTGATTTTTGCTTATTTTTGTTAAAGAAACAGGTAGCAATATATTTTCTTTTACCGTTAATGTATCAAGCAAATTGTAATCCTGAAAGATAAAGCCTAAATGTTCACGACGAATGTTTGAAAGCTGACTATCATTCATTTTGGAAATCTCGTGCTCTTTTATAAAGATTTGTCCATCTGTGGGACGGTCAATAGTAGCTAATGCATTGAGAAGAGTTGTCTTCCCTGATCCTGAAGGTCCCATAATTCCAACAAATTCACCCTCAATCACTCGAAGGTCGATTCCTTGTAACACCTGTTGAGCATTTCCCTTTAAACCATAAGATTTACGTACTCCCTCTGCAATTAAAACTGTCTTTGGTGTCTTTTGATATTTCATACCATTCACTCCAATCAAGTTGTTCTATAACCAGTATAATTCTTTTGTGGCTCTAGGTCGCAGACTTTAGGTGATATAATGGGACCAAATGTGATATTTTTGTCACCTTGCCAAAATAAAAAGCAGTCAGGCATATGTCCTAACTACTTCATTGATGCCTATTTTATAGTATTGATCGTCTAATGTGTTCAAATGGATTATCACTAGAGAATATCATCGAAATAGATGTACCTTCCCCAACGGCTGAATCAACCTCAAGTCGAATATGTAACTTCTTGCTTATTTCTTTTGCAAGATAAAGTCCCATTCCAGTGGCTGAGTGCTGAACCCTCCCATTTTCTCCAGTAAAGCCTTTATCAAACATTCGTGGCAGGTCATGCGCTTCAATGCCAGGCCCTTCATCTTTAATCGTTACGATGACAAACTCATTTTCATGGAGACCAATGTGAATGAATATATTTCCATCTGTTGGACTGTATTTAATGGCATTGGTTAAAAGCTGTCTCATTACAAACCCGCACCACTTTTTATCGGTGTACACGCTAGACGAGGTGTTCCCCGTCAAATCAATGGATATATTTTTTTCCATACACCATGTTGATAGCTCACGAACCTCTTCTCTTATCATATCATGTACTTCCAGCTTTTCTGGGAGTAAGTCTGATTCTAAGTTACCTAATCGCGAAATATAAAGCTGTCGGTCAATTAATAAGTGCATCCTCAACCAGGGCGCATTTAGCCTTTGAGCTAGCTCATTAGAACGATGAGCATCAATGGTTATCTTCATCGCTGTAAGGGGTGTTTTTATTTCATGAACCCATGATGCAAGATCATTATGGTCCATTTGTTGAGAGGAGTAATCCTCACGACGTTTATTTTGCTCATACTCGTGAATTGTTTCTAAATGTTTATACACAATGCTGTCCGGAAAACGGCTATGAGGAGAAGGAATGCTTTCAAACCAGTCATCTCCTACACCGTTAGAAAGGGTAAGCAAAGACTTATAATAGGCTGTTTCCTTTTTATACCTCCAAATAAAAAAACTAACACAGATGATTATAAATAAAAAATTTAAATAGATAAGAGAATGAGGCTCCACACCAATACCAGCGTCAAATTGTATCAAAGCATTGGTAAGTAGAAGCAGTAACCCAATTAAACCAATCCAACTTTTTTTACAAACGACATAAGCTATAAACAATGTAAAACCTCCTAAAGCGTAACGGCCATATAGCCAAGACCTTTTTTAGTCACAATTCCTTCTGCTAAATTGAGAGAAGAAAGCTGTTGCCGTAATCTTGTGATATTGGCAGTGAGAGTATTGTCATTAATATATTGATCATCATCCCAGAGCATTTTCATCAGTTCATGACGTGAGATGATCTTATTATTTGATTTAACTAAAACCGAAAGAATAAAAAATTCATTTTTTGTCAGGTCAATGGTTTTCCCATCCTTATATATTCTGCCACTTTTTAAATCAATAAGCGCTTGATTCCACTCAATTACATCAGAGGATACTTCTTCATACGTATACGTTCGACGAAGAATAGCCTGGACCTTGGCGAGAAGTACATCCATATTAAAAGGCTTCTGAACGTAATCGTCCGCCCCTAAGTTCATGGCCATGACCATATCCATCGGATGATCTCTTGATGAAAGAAAAATAATAGGAACTTTGGACACTGCACGTATTGCTCTACACCAATGAAAACCGTCAAATTTTGGAAGCTGTATATCAATAATCACTAGGTGTGGGTGATGTTCTACAAATGCTTCCATTATATGAGAAAAATCACTTGGATTACTTACCTCATATGACCACTGGCTTAACCCTTCTTTTAATGCTTCTAATAGCAGGGAGTCGTCTTCAATAATAAAAATGTTCATATTCATTTGGAACCCTCCTTCCTATCACAAAAAACCAACTAAATGCCATCCTTTTTTACTCATTTTCTTTAGTAGCTTCATATCTTTCTCTGGTGTTATCGCTAAGCCCCCACACATTTTATATTTAGCGATTATCTTTACCCCCTAATGATAGTTTTTCTGCAAGAGATACCAACTATCAGCCACATCAATAACAGCCAAATAAGCGTATAATGTCGTCGAGGTAACCAGGTACTGGTATAAAGTCCAGAATCAAATAAATGGGCGAAAGGGCATAACCAACTGTGATCCCCGCTAATATCTTAGCTGCCAACGGAGTGTCTTTGCTTTTCAAACTTAAAAACACTGCCAGAATATCCGTTTTCAGTTGTTTTGCTCTTTCCTTTAAATTCATATAATCCATCTCTTTTCCGTCTTTCGATACAAAAACAGCTTATTTTCATGTAAACATCCAATCTGCTCTCACAACCTCGGCTTTTACAAAAAACATCCAATCTGTTCTGTCGCTAACCCCTAACATCTAACCTGCTCTGTCAGCAAGCACCAACATCTAAATCGCTCTGTCATCTAAAATATCCAGCCCCTGGACCTATTTACTTGAACCGATATTTTCACGATTTTTTCATCAGATTTTTGCTCTTAAAACCTGAAAATCCCAGTATTACTGGACTTTCCACAGACTCAATCTTTTACCCTCGTTATCAAGACAACACACTCAAAATGCGGTATCACATTAGTTTTATACAATTTAACAAATGGCACTATTATAGGGTGTCGTATTTAAATTTTTCCTTGGCCTCCGAATGCCATTGACATGGAGCCTCTGCTTACATGGTTTTAATACCTGAAGGCATAGCAATAAAAAGGTACTGCCTTCATAACAGGCGACCATGATCATTCCATGCGCCATATATCTTGTTCAGCTTTGTATTTTCTATAAATTTATCTAACCTTTTTATATATAATTCAGGTTGATGTTTCACCTGTTGGATTGTGTCAATTCTTATTTTCCTATAAAGTTCTGGGAATTTCATGAAGTTTGAATGTGTTTGCTCATCTTCCTTCAATCTTTTCTCTATAACCTCATCGATTATAAATGTATTACTGCTCATATCAGGTAGCACTTTTCTCCCGTTATCAGTCATAAGTCCAAGCCTTTCAAGACGTCGTACTCGCTCTTTGTTCAATTCCGTCCATGAACTTTTCTTAGCTCTAGGGGATAATCTTTGAAGGAGTTGATTTTGTGCATTTTTCTTTTTAACGCTATCAATCCATCCAAAACAAAGAGCCTCTTCTACTGCATCCAAATAAAGTAAAGTGTCTGGTTGTGGGGAAATACTTACGGCCACCCAGCAACATTTTTCAATATTACAATTAGCCTGAAGCCAGATCCTAAGCTCTTCTCTTGTTGTTACACTAAGTATATTTTCCATATCAGTCATTCAATTCACCCTTTCCAGTCATTCTGTTCCCTCTAAAATAGCGGGTAATACAATGAAATCCACTATAGTTTCAAGTTTTTTAGCTGAAACAGGCTCATTTTCTAAAACAATTGCATGACGAAGCAGTTGAAACAATGCTAATTTAGTTTCTACAATAGGCATTTTAGTTATTTCTTTTTTTTCTATTGCTATTAGTAGAATATGGTCTATTATTTGGAGCTGGCTCTTTCTTGCTTCTGCTAGCATTTCCTTTATACGCTTGGGACTATTTTGCATCTCATATAAAACCATACGGTTGAATTCCAAAGGGAAACTAAATTTCAGTTGTGCTTTTTCACATTTGCTGATAATTGAAGATACTGGTCGTAGTGCTTCTGCCAATTCCTCTTTTGTATATTTGTCCTCAATATTTTCATGTGTCATTATAAGTTTTGAAATACATAAAGCTTTTATCCTGTTCTTAAGGAGTGTATGCTGAGAGGTACCCTCAACAAATTTTGACTGTGTGTTTTCACATCTACTAATAGTTGAAGAAACAATTAGTAGAGCTTCTTCTAATTCATTCTTTGTATATGTGTTGATTTTATTTCACCTCTCAAAGTTAACTCACCGGTTAGACCTTCAGTTCATTTCTTATTCTCTCCTTCCATTTATTAATATTCATAATTGCATTTTGCTCTCCGCCTAAATAAATATCTTCAATTGTCATAGACCACAGTCTTAGTTCTCGCTTTCTTTCCTCGTTTGGAATGGAGTTTGTTATTTTACCTACTGATTTTACTATTTCGGAATTCTTCTTGAGAATATATGGTGTATCCCAATTATTATCATAAGCATCAATAAATAGATTCACTAAATGCTTATATCCTTCTTCTGTGTAATTTGAAGGATGTTGTATCATATAACATGAAACAAGCCAAAAATGTAGTTCATATAGTTTGGGATCATTATGTTCCCAAACAAGGGGAAATCCGAATAGCTCATAGCATGAATATCCGTCTATCTCTCTGGTTCCACATTCTATACACCTACCAGCTTTCATTACTGTGTTATTATCAACCATTTATCATCAAACTCCTTTAGTTCGAATACTATACTGATAAGTTTAATCTATGACGTAGCGTAAATGTCAACTTATCTAAAGATGTTACTTTAATCGATCCAGCCCTAATTCCGATGCTAACATTTCAAGATTATTAAATATCTTCTCCTCGTCCCAGTTCCACCATTGAAGCTTTAGTAAGAATTCAACTTTTTCATCACTGAATCGTTTCTTGATGAATTTAGCTGGATTCCCACCATATATTGTATATGGTTCAACATTCTTTACTACAGTGTCTTGTTATCAATACTACCGTCTCAACATGTTTTGAGATGAGTTTATAGCTGTCAAATTCATTCTTTTAAGCCCAGCTTTTTTCGAGGGTCGTACTGGGTAACATATCTACTATTGGATATTATCATTGTCCTCTTATTATTTTACTTACTGATAATATTTATTAATTTCCTCTAAGAGTTCTTCTTCGTTTGCATTTTCATGAACGTAGTCCATATTTTGTTTTCGTCCACTTTTTAAATATAGTAACCATCCTTGCAGTGAGGCTCTGTAATCGTCATCCAATGTCGATAATTTTGAATATTTACCGACGTATACATTGCCTGCGTTCCACGACTCATGTCTTACCGGAAATAAATATCCATATCCATCACCTTTAATTACTTTAGCATAGCCATCTTCATCAATAATAAGTTGATTACTAAATCTATCATCAGCCTTTCTCATTTCTTCCTTAATTTCTTGTTTTGTGAATAAATGAGTAGGTTTACCAGACTTAATAAGTTTAATTGAAAAACAAGATTCATATTCCTCTAAGTCTTGCAAGTTGTTTTCTTTTAAAAATTCGGATACTTTTTGTTGAAGTTTATCTCTTAAACTTATTGCCAATTCTCTATTATAGACAAAATAGCATTCTTTTTCTAATGTCGAATTCAACTTTTTTATATAACCGTCAGTACAAATATAGTTATTTTCTCCACTAAGTAATTCAAATGACCAATGATCATCTGGAGAATTAAATATAAAAGCAAATTTTATTTTTTGTGATGAAGGTATTTCACATGGTTGTAATATTGTTTTGAAATCCCATTGGTTGTAATTTTCTTTGATATACACTTTACTCTTTTCTTGTTCAGCAAATTTTTCTTTCACTTCATTTTTATTATTCCGTTCTGGAAAATGCGTTTTAAATGGATTATTATTAATTTTTTTTAAACTAAGGATTCTATCCTCTATTTCTTCATCTGTTAAATGTTTTAATGCATCATCACATTTGGCATAAGCATACAGTTCTGAGCTGAACTTTATTAAATTGTTTATATAATCTCTGAATTCATCAGCACTGCAATCACCATGTCTGCCATCATATGTTCCGCTGATTCCATTGTAAGGACCGCGCTTAAGTAAAATTAAAAATTTTCCTTTGGTATACCGATAGACTGTTCGAAATCCTTCAGGTAAAGGAGTACCCGCATCATAATCATAAACACCATATTGAGCGTATTGAGCAGAAACGTAATGAGCAGGACTATCCTCAACCAAATATTCAGAATCAAAATAATTATTATTTTCAAAAATAGGATTCAATTCATCAAGCTCAAGTAAAAAATAATTCCACTTATATTTTTCATCAAATCCTTCGAAATACAATATTTTAGGTTTAACAACATAACAAAATCCTATTGTATCATATAACTTAATACATCCATCTTCAGCTGCGGTTTCAGCATGCGAAAAATCCAAACCTCCTTTATCATGAAAAAGCATATGATTATATGCAGGAGTCCTGCCAATAATATTTAATACCTCAATAATTTTATCCACTTTCCTCCATGATGACGATTCTGGTGGGTTCAACCCGAATAATTGTTTGTTAAGAAAATTCCAATCACTAGCTTGGGATTTGTCTATATCTAAATAGATATCAATCCAGTTTTTTAGTCTTTCTTTAAACTCCTTAATAGTTGGACGAATATCAGGATTGTTATCAGTAGCATCCCTAAGAAGCTCATCTATTTCTGCCAGATGAGTATCTCTATATCTATCAAGATAACGCAAACTGTGGCTTGAATCTAAATAGTCATATACACCATCAAATCCTTTTTCATCTTTAGATAAAAACATCCACATTGATTTTGCCAAAGAAAAAACATCCGCTTTCTTTCCATCTGCTTTTTGAGGATTTCTTTTCATTTCAGGTGCAATAGTAAATATTGCACCCAATCCTCTATCTGTTCTGGTAAGATTTTCAAAATTATCTGGAAAATCCACTAAGCCAAAATCTCCGAGAGAAAATCTATTATTATAATAGTAGATATTTGCAGGCTTTATATCTCTATGCGATATTCCTTTATTGTGCAGTAACTCTAATGTTTCTGCCAATTGAACAACACCTAATACAATTTCTTCAATTTCTTTGTTTTCAATATGCTGCATTATTGGTTCTGCAATAGGCATGGTATACCAATACTCTTGCTCACAAGAGTAAATGATAGGAATAATACCTGATATAGTAGTTGCATTTTCTTTTGCTATAGATATTTCATTTTTAAAGCGAATCATAGTTTCTCTATTTTTGTACCATTTTTTTCTTTTATTATTTACACTGAAACGCAATTCTTTTAGGGCATATTTTTCATCAATTAATTTATCTTTCACAAAGTATACATTTGCATTGCCACCAGTTGCTTTTCCTTCTATTTCAAAACTGTTATGCCAACTATTGATTATTGCCATATATATAGTCCTTTCTTTTTCAACTTTGATTTTATTTCCATAAAGAATCTTAATATTTCGCTTACTTTCACAAACAGACTTTTCTTAAATACTGATATGCCAAGGTTCTTCATTGAGTCCTGTCCTATACTTACGACTAAAACCATGTATAGTTCTTCATGAAATCTGTTCTTCTTTGACTTGAACTGCTCTATTATCGTTGAGGCAAATATACAATTTTTTATTTATCGACCTATATCATCTATATTTTCAACATAACACGATATCTCACTATATTTTCGACTAACGCAACGAAAACAGTGTAATCAAACACCATTTATTGTTATTATTTTCAATACTGATTACACATCCTCATTACCTGTCTTTATTTCATTGCCATCAGGCACAATCAATACCTGTATCATGTAAATCACTACTTTATGTTTTTGATCACATTAATAGCACCTTTTATAATTTTTTTACCGTGTTTTTTGACTAAAATTACAATACCCGCTACGCCTAATGCGCCCCCTATATTAATCCCTGTTTTTTGGCACTTTGGACAAAGTCCAGTTTTATTATTTGGATCAGCTATAATTCTCCCGCACGGACAAACTTTTTCGGTTTTATTCTTTTTCTCCATCGTTAACATCCTCCACAGAAACGATATAAACATCATTTTTATATTCACCATTCATACTTAATTCTAATGTTCTAATACCTGACTCTAGCGCTGGTCGCATTTCCTTTGAAAAAGTATGCCAACAATTCATATTCGTTTTATTATATGGAAAGTAATCATGCATCAGTGCTGCAGTTGATAACCCTTTTCTTGTTACTGACTTTGTCAAGAAATCATACATAACATGCTGATACTGCTGCAATACCAGCTTTGTAGTTTTGGTATCTCCCATATGCTCTAGAAGTTGCATCCGCACACCGACATATTTTGTTGCAATTTGAAAGTCGCTCGTCAAATACCCCATGTATCTATTCAATTGATTTCCAAATTGCAAAAAAGGAATATTTGTGAGTCTTGCAAACCTTTTTGATGTTGTTTCAATATCCGCATAAATCGCGTTAAGAGCAGTTCTAATTTTTCCATCAGCCTCTTTTAATAACAAAACACGTTCTTGTTCCGACTCCTTATTTTCTTATTCTCATATCAATGACCTCGCATCAAAAAACGGAACAATAATATCCCTATCTCTGTCCTTTTCAAGCTGATATGTTTGAAATTCTTGAATATCAGCTAATTTTGCATATATTTGACGCATTTGAAGTTGGTTTCCAATACTTCTTGCAGTTTCAATGTTTCCGGGATCATTAATAACCTTTTTCAGTGTGATGTCTTTAACTCTTACATCATTTTCATCTAAAGTTACTGCTCTTAGATTTCCGTCCACCTGCTTTGAATCTCCTACCTTATATATTCCTTTTTTCAACTTGGATTTAATATCAGGAGGCAAATTATCAAAATCGGGGAGCAAAGTAATATTCCCTCGCATAATTACATCTGCTTGATGTATAACATCATTTATAATTCCCAAATTGGCAACAGGCAGTTCAGAAACAATTTCTAAAGTCGATTGCTCTCTTAAAGCCAAAGACATCTGCTGAACATACTCGTCAAAGAAGTCACTCATGGCCGTAATATCTCTGCTGTATCTATCAATATCAGTCTTAAATAACATAAGAGGCTTACTTTCTACTTTATCAACTATTTCCACATCCTGTTTTTCAGAAGTTTTATCTAATTCTGTTGTCATTGAAAGCCTCCTCATTCAAGCAACTGACGTATTCTTGCCGTCAATATTGCTTTTCTCTTTTCATAGAAATCATCAAAGTATTCCAATTCCAACGATAACCCATCTGAAATGATTGCTTGTTTACAAAACTCAGCTTTCTGCTCATCGTTCATATCATTATAATAATCAGCAAGTCTCATATCACTCTTACTGGCATTACTTCTTCCTTCCAATAGGTGTAAGTTTGCCAGTCTATTCCTATTACCTCTCCATCTTTTCCACTCTTCCATAGAAACAGATATTGGCTTGTTCCCATCAAATCGTTCGTATGGATGAAGGTGGTCTTGTTCATATTTAAAATGTTTCTTTCTCCAATCAAGGCTAAGATAGAATAAGGCTTCTCCAGCAACCCTACCACCTTTTTCTGAGTTTAAAATGTCTTCAATCTTACCGTCTGTTACTCTCAGGTCGTTCATTTGGTTGAGCATATCAACTGTTATTTCATAGTCGTTTTCATTGATTCTACTCTTCATTTGTTGTAGCTTTCCGGTTGTTCCAGATTGGAAATACGTAAATAATATAGCTCTAATTAAGTATGCACGTATTCCATCAAGGTTCTTTTTATATTCTGGATTATAGTAAATAAAGTAGATGATCGGCAATAACACGTTCCAACTACTTGCAAATCGGCTAACCCCAATATTCATATCCTTCAATACAATTTCTAGATTCTTTAAGGCTTTCTTGAATTCACTCCAGTTGTTCTTCAACTCATTTGCTATTTGCTTGCTGATGTTGGATTTCACAACGTCACCATATATCATAAGGGCACAACGAATGATAAAGTCTGAAGCAAATCCATTATAAGAATCTACAAGCAGCTTTCCAAACTCAGTTTTTGCACTCGGCCAATACGCTTCAAGAATGGACATGGTAATTTCTGATTTGCGGAGAGCTTTGCCTCCACTATTAAATCTAACGAACATTTCAAGAGCATCATCCTGTTTCATATCATGAATCTTTGTAAATCGAATCAGCTTTTCTTCAAATATTTTTACATACAGCTTATTCAGAATATCTCTTGCATAATCTTTACTGTCTGCTGGAACATTTATAATAGCCTCATTAATTGCTTTATTTCTCGTTGTTTTGTCCTGAAATTTAGGTTCTAAGATATTTCTAATTTCAAATTGTGTCGGACTTAGCTTACCGACCTTTTCGCTGAACTTAATATCATATTTTTTACTATTGTACTCTTCTTCATCAACAGTTAATTTGTTCTTATTAAGTTCTATCAATAGCTTTGTTACAATACCGCCACCATTCTTTTTTCTTGCGTGTTTCTGACGTATAAAAGCATTGCCAAACAAAGAAAGGAATAGGGAAGTCAGTCTCTGCTGTCCATCCAGTATAGCCGTATCGGTTAAGTCAACATTAATATTACTTAATTCATAATTCACACTATCTGCCTGCTTTCGGCTATCAAAAGTGACCTCATATAAGAAATTACAAAAATATGTATCCCATGTCACATTGTCATCATCCACATGCCAGAACAGAAATGTAGCAATTGGATAATCAAGTAAAATAGAGTCCCACAGCTTCTCAACCTGTTCCATGCTCCATACATATTGTCTCTGAAATGCAGGCATAACATATTTGCCATCTTTTATGTTCTGCAATGCTTCATATATAGTTATACTATCGTCAACTAATACACTCATTGTTATTCCTCCCCCTTATAAAAGCTGGATTTATATTTCATGAGTACTGATTCAACTTCACTCCAAATCCACACATTCTCGCCATCATCTTCAAATACTTTTCCATGGCTTTTTGACCCATCTAACTTCATCTGAGAATAATTGTTTTTAAATGTAGGAACATACAACTCTGGGTGCTCCTTATCACTACACAATCGTTCCATCATCCTTATTGTAGCTTCCCCAGCAATTTCAACGGCCATAAAATATGCTCTGATAATCTTATGATTATACTGGTTGGGTTTTAAAGCCCATACAGGTATACGCTGGGTAGCCTTTCCATAATAATTGTTACTAGCATCCACTACTTTTTTTGCAGTACCCTTCGGATTATATTCCTGGGATACCTTTTCAAACGCCTTAGCAATGTACCATTTCATGCACGTTTCTATTGCATCATTTTCTGAATCCTTTGTAAGATTCATTGCAAGAGAAAACTTTTCATATATATCTTCATCGATTGAAACAGTAATATTTCGAACCATAGCGATACCTCCCTACACTTACTCATTATCTTCAGTATAATATTTTCAATTAGTATTAGTCAATACTAATTAACTAATTTGTATTAACTAATACTAAAGTCAAAAAACCCACAACTCTTTATTAGAGTCATGGGCTATTTCATTCCGTTATTCATACTTCAATTTCAATGCCAGATTTAAAGTTTATCACGAAGTGATCTTTGTAGAATCATAGGGACGGTTCTGAGAATCATAGGTGAATCATAGGGACGGTTCTTCTGATTATGTAATTGATATAAGCGTTTGTGAAACTCCTAGAATCCTGGCTAACTGACGCTGCTTGGCACCCTTTATACTTTTAACCTTTCTAATGATCTGATCTCTTTGATCCTGTGGTAAACTTTTTACTTGTGCTACATTAATTCCTGATATTATCTTTTCAATTTCTAACCTTATGTCTTCATCGCTAACTTTTGTAATTATAACATCATCTAAACAATTATCTTCATTCTCTTCTTCATTAAATTCCCTAAATCTTTTTATCGAAATCTCCTTATCAACTGCGAATAATCCTAGTATCAGTTCACTATCTAACAGTCCCTGGGGATATGATATCTTTCCATAATACCCTGAACAACTACTCCACTTCCATTCTTGAGCCTTTCTTACAAGTCCAACCTTTACAGGGTTTTGATGTATATATCGGATTACTGTTATAAGGTACTCATCACTTTCGACGTTCTCACTTCTAAACCTATCTTGAAACAAATGTCCGGTTGTATCATATTTCTGATGGTAATACCCTACAAAGCTTACACCCATTCTCTTCATCGTTGTTGAAAGCTCTTCTTTGCCTTCTTTAATAAGTAAATGTATGTGATTGTTCATCAAACATCACCCATATATCTTGATTTCTGTCTTTCCTTTATATCGTTCCAGTATTTCTAGAAATCTTAAGCAATCCTGCTCATCATGAAATATTTCTTGTCTATTTGCTCCTCTAATTATCACGTGATATATACCGCTTTTACTTTTCTCTCTGGCAGTTCGTGGCATATTGATCACTCCTCATTATTTTTTCCTTTATTATACTTTAATTTTAATGCTTAATCAACAGAACCGTCCCTTTGATTTTCCTTTGATTTTTCCTTTGATTTTTGTGATGCAGCAAAAACAGATGAGGAAATATTGATTTCTTCTTACAAGTGCGGCTATAAAACAGCTGCACTTCAATTTGAAAATACAAAAGAAATCATGAATAGCCAGTGTAAAAATCTTGCTAGGCACTTAATACAATCATTTATACCTGGTGAGGCCACGCCGACTCTCGCCCATCAGATTGGTCAAGAATTATGCGAAAAGCACCTTAAAGGCAAATATGAGTATGTCATGACCACCCATATCGATAAAGGTCATATTCACAACCATATCATTTTTAACAATGTCAGTTTTGTTGATGGAAAAGCCTATATCTCAAATAAAAAAAGTTACCACCAAATCAGAAATGAAAGTGATCACATTTGTAAAGACAATGGCCTTTCAATCATAACTAGTGATGATCTTCAAAATAATAATAAAACAAAAGGAAAATCATATAAAGAATATCAAGAGCAAAAGAGCGGTAATAGTTATAAAGCCAAACTTAAATATACGATTGATCCGGCCATTAAAAAATCCAAGGACTGGGATGAATTTATCACACTTATGCAAGAATACGGCTATGAAATAAAGCACGGCCAACACATTTCATTTAAAGCTATCAATCAAGAACGATTCACCAGGGCAAAGACGATTGGATCAGATTATTCGGAAGAGCTTATAAAAGAACGTATAGAAAATAGAGTCGGTGGTAAGCTGAATCATACCACTAGACAACGAACGCCCATTAAGGTTGTTGACATAGATTCAAATAAGCTAGCATCAGAATCTGCTGGTTTTACAAGATGGTTAAAACCCCGTCCAACTGTAACTGGTAAAATAAAAGGGAGAGATTTTGGCAAACAAAAACGGAGAATAATTTCCAATTTACTACAATAATAATATCCCTTCTGGTAGAATTAGTTAGCTAGTGACACCAGAGGAGGAATGAAATTGAAGGAGTGGAATATGTTTGCTGAAATCCAAGGATACAAGTCCAAAGGACTGAATAAATCACAGGTAGCAAGGAGGCTGGAGATCGACTATAAAACAGTACATAAATATTGGGATATGACACCAGATGAATTTGCAAGCTTAAGACAAAGAACTGAATCTAGAGAAAGGAAGGTGGACAAATATAAGGACGAAGTCTTAGCATGGATTAGAGAACATAGGGATTTATCAAGTGCTCAAATATATGATTGGCTAGAGGAAAAATATCATGTGCTGGACTTTAAGGATAGAACTTTACGACTATATGTCAATCACTTAAGGGAAGAACATAAGCTCCCTAAAGTAGTTTCAGCAAGGCAATTTGAGGAGGTGGATGAGCTTCCTATGGGATATCAAGCACAGGTTGACCTGGGCCAAATATGGCTAGATAAACCTGACAAAACAAGAATCAAAGTATATTGCTTTGGTATGGTTTTATCCCATTCCAGACATAAATACATCTATTGGATAGACAAGCCCTTTACTACCCAGACATTCATTGAGGCCCATAATAAAGCCTTTGAATATTTTGGAGGAATGCCTAAGGAGGTTGTTTATGACCAGGACAGAGTCCTAGTGGTATCAGAAAATCATGGAGATATCATATACACAGAAGGATTTCAAAACTATATTAATTCCCTTAAGTTTAAAGTGTACCTTTGCAGGGGTTATGACCCACAGAGTAAAGGGAAAATTGAAGCCGTAGTGAAATATGCCAAGTATAATTTTGCAAAGAATAGAACATTTGTAGATATTGACTCATTTAATGATGATTCGCTGAAATGGTTAGAAAGAAGAGGTAATAAAAAAGTCCATGAAACAACAAAGAAGGTACCGGCAGAAGTGTTTGCCCTGGAAAAGGAACACTTAAAGCCAATACCCACTCTATTTGTAAACACAACTAATACAAATAGTTTAACCTATCTCGTTAGAAAAAACAATACAGTTTTTTACAAGCAAAATAGATACCAAGTCCCTACGGGAACCTATTCTCCAGGGAAAGAGGTTAAATTAATTATTAAGAAAGATACCATGGAAATTAAGAACCAAGATACAGAACAGTTAATTATTGAACATAAAATCAGTCAGGATAAAGGAAAATTAGTGAAAATAGAGCACTATGATAGGAATGAGAGTAAACACTGTACAAGTCATGAAATCTACAACAAAGTGTTAAAAAGCTTAGACCATACTGAAAAGGCTAATGAATTTGTTGATGTATTAAAAATAGAGAAGCCAAGACACTTTAAAGATCAATTTGCCCTAATAATGAATACAGTAAAAAACCAAGACAAATCAATTGTTCAAAGGGCATTAAGCTACTGTATTGAAAGGAAATTGTTTAGCGCAGGGCTCTTGAAGGATGCCATACAGTACTTAAAACTTGAAGAAAACAGACAACTAAATAAGAAGTACTTTAAAGCTGACATAACTACTCCTTCAAAATATCAGGATTTAAAGCCTCAAGTACGAGATATTAGAGAATACATGAGTGCCCTGAAGGAGGATAAAAGAAAATGGAAAAATTAGAATCAATAAAGGATCACGCTAAAAAACTCAAATTGAACTACTTAAATACCAATGCAGATTCCATCGTTGAAAATGCTGACATAAACAACATTTCATATCAGAATCTTTTACTGTCAATATTAGAAAACGAAGTCGATCTCAGAGAGAAAAAGGCCCAGGAACGCAGAGTTAAGGCTGCAGGCTTTCCGGTACTTAAGACAATAGAAGAGTTCGATCTAACCTTTCAAAGATCGATTACCCAAAGACAAATCAATAGTCTTATTGAGATGGACTGGATAGATAGAATGTATAATCTAATACTTTTAGGCCCTCCAGGGGTAGGTAAAAGCCACTTGTGTATTGCATTAGGGTACAAGGCTGTAGAGATGGGCTACAAGGTTAGCTTCACCACCATGGACAATCTGATGCACTGTTTAAAAACACAGGAGATATCAAGAAAAAGCAAAGGGAAAATCAACAATGTTTTATCTTCTAGTCTTCTGATCATCGATGAGCTAGGTTACCTCCCCATATCAAGAGAAGAAGCGAACTTGTTTTTCCAATTAATATCAGCCCTTCATGAACAAACATCGTTAATTATTACCTCCAACAAAGGGCTTGAAGATTGGACCGAGTTATTAGGGGACCCCGCTTTAACCACGGCAGTGTTAGATAGAATCACTTACAGATGTGAGCTATTTAATATGACAGGTAAGAGCTATAGATTAGAACATCGAGAATCATTGTTTTAATAGATGAAGGAGGCGATTGTGATTATGTTGTTAAGAGAGAAAGATTTAAAAAAGTATTTGTTTAGCAGAAGGATAACTATCTCTGATGGCTTAAAGCAGGAATTATTAAATGAGTATGGATCTCCTGTAGAAGATGATGAAGGTCATATTTTCGAGTATACGGAGCAAGATATTTATGAGCAAATCAGAAAAGTCATAAGAGATAAAAACTAATATTCGTTTAATAAAGTTCAGTGATTATAAGATAAATTACAAGCAGTAGTGTATGGAGAGATTTGGAAATTACTATGGAAAACTATTTGCCAAAATTTCTCCAAAAACACTTGCCAGTTACACCAACACTTAATTTGCTTTTATATACCGTTGTGAAGAGCCTTGTTGCATTTAACCCGACAATCCAATCTGCTTTAGCCCTTGTAAGGGCTGACTGGTATAAATTTTCATAATCCATACCAGGCTTTAGTTTATCAAATCCAGCTTTAATGGCACTGTTGTCCATTGAACTGATCCAAAGTCTTTCAAAGGGTTTTTGAACGCCAACCTTGTCATAAACGAGCTTAAAAATTAATTCGCCTTCACGTCCTGAATCCGTTGCTTCAACTACACTTGTCACTTGATCTTATTTAATTAGTTTTTCTAATATGCGATATTGCTTTTCCGTTTTTTTATTAATCGAAAAGTGCCACGTTAATGGCATGATTGGCAAATCTTCGTATTGCCAACTCAAATATTTAGGATCATATTCTTCTGGTGTAGCCAGTGAAACCAAATGACCAATACACCAACTTACAATATAGCCATTTCCAGTGAGATAACCATCTTTCTTTTCATTTGCACCAAGCACCCCCGCTATAGCTCTTGCAACACTGGGTTTTTCTGCTATTACTAGCTTCATGAAATCACCTTCTTTCTGAGCTAACGCTCGATTTCTGAATGTTCTTTAGCATTTGTCGATTCAATAACATTTTTCTCTGTTAAGTCTTTGATCTGTTTTCTTAAGCTACTTTTTTCGAAATCACGCTCCCTATAATATTCAGAAAACCTTATTTTGATGGCTTGATGAAATTCTGCTGCATATTCACAAGCAAATAACGATGATGGCGTGGTTAAGCTTTCTGTACCTTCCTCAACATAACCATTCCAAAGATTATAGGCCATTCTAGTGACCTTATAACTTGTTCCTGTCTGATATGGTTGGTGAAGATGCTCTGGCATGATTCCACCTTCTTTAAAATCAAATAGATCTTCAATATGCTTTCTTGTGGTTTCGCAAATGCCCATACAATAGAAGAATGCTTTGTAATAGACGTCTGTTTGGTTAGTTCTAGCCAGCATTTCTTTGTAAAATAATTCATGTGCTTCTGAGTTGAATTTAATCGTCTCCATGTTTAATTCCTTTCTTTAACTTCTGGACAAGTTGGCCAGAGGTTATTTGGGGTATAAAAAAACCAACAAACGGGTTATTTGTTGATTTTTTTTTGGGTTATTTAGTTTGGTTGTAGCAATAGTTTAAATTGTAATAGTTCTATATCTTTGTGATACGTCAAAAAATTTAAGTAAGGTTCTGATGATATGCGAGGAATCGGTGTTGAAATTAGGATTGACATAGGTATTCTGTATATCCCTGTTATCAACTGACATTCTTAAATCTGATCAGCAAAGACACCATCTCTGCCTACTATTAATCGATATACTTTATTCTCAATACCATCATTGTCAAGTTTCCTACGGAAAAAATTTACTTGCTGACTGTCATGAGTTGAAAGCATTACTTGAAAATCTAAATCTGAAATATAATCACGTAAAAGATCAAATACAGATGAAGCGTGAACAAGATCGTGATGTTGGGTTGGATCATCAAGGAGGAGTGCTCGCCATGGAGTCCAATGATGTTGTTTTGCCATAGCTAACATGAATGTCAATTGCAAATCTGTTAATTGAGCTTCGCTTGCGATTTGATTCACCGGAATACTATTCCCGTTAAGAATTGCTCCAACTTGTGCTGTTGGTTTATTTCGAACAGTATTTGATTTTAATAATTCACCTGTTGAAAAGCGTGAATTCACAATCGTCCTCTGTAATAATTCACTCCACGGCTCATTTATACTATCAATATACTTGTTTATCTGATTTAGTTCAGAATCAACTTTGCGGAAAATAAATGACATTGTCTCATTTTTGTTTTTCATTTCGTTGAACTTTTTCTCTTGCTTTTCAACCCTTGATGACAAAAAAACAAGGTGTTCCTCTTCTGAACGCTCACCACATTCTATTTTAACTTTTTCATTTAGCTCGATAAAGCTTTCTGCTTCTTTCCAAGCTACCAATTGCTGTTGTACATCCTTAAGTTGACTTAAAGAGTCTGAACATTTTTTTTGTTGGTTTTCAATATTGCTTTTAGCTAAAAACAAAGATATCGGATTAGGTTTGTCGGGAAGTCCTGACTCAAACCATTCTGTTTCAATTTGACTTTGCTGAGACCTAAGCTGTAATAAGTGATCGTTAATTTTATGAAGTTCTGTTTGCAATGTATTTAATTCCTTCTGAAACTTCTCTAGCATTATTGTATTTTGGGAACACAATGTCATTGAAGTTTCTATTTCTAGTTCTAGAACAGATATATAAGCAGTCAATTTTTCTAAGTTATGCCCTTTTGTTCTCTCTTCAAGGCAAACTATTTCTTCTAATAAAAGTTTTATCAACGACTCATTTGCTTGTATTTCACTTTTAAGATCATCAAATTCTATTCGGATTTTCTCATTCTTTATTCGTGCATCAGTAATAGTATTTTCAGAAGGCATTTCTTTAAGAGCCTTCTTTTTTTCTAACAACTGATCATGAATACCAGTTTGACTATCTATTGAGGATGATATAAAATTAAGAGCATCGTTGGAATTAATACAATTTGGGAAAGATGTTAGAATTTCGGACAACCTTTTTTTAGTATCTTCTAACGATTCTCTTTCGTGAGTGATTTTTAAATTTATTGTGTTTAAATCAGATGATAATTTTTCTAAATCGTCAACAAATTTCTTTTGAGCTTCTTCTAGTTTTTTTAGATTTTGCGTCATTTTATGCGCAGCTGGATTCATCCACTCAAGAGCGATTTTAATTTGTTTCTGAAGTTCTTCTGGTTCAAAGTCCGTATTACACACCGGACATTTACATTGATCAACTGGTAAATGTTTCGCAATACTATTAATTGAAGTTTGTATTGCATTGGAACCCTCTAGATATTTTTTTATTATCTGATTTGTTTGATCAATTTGAAGATTGTTTTTTATTTGATCGCTTTCTATCTTTTTTATTTCTTGAGTTAATTCAAATTTTATTTTCTCATAATCTGGTATATTTTTTTCTTCAATGTCTGAGTTTTGTTTTTCTAAAACCTCCAATTGTGTTTGTAAGGTGCGTAATTTGTTTACAAATTCTTGTTTATTTAGTACTTGAATTATTTCAGAATCAAGTATCTCGTGTTCGGTCTTTAACTTTAAGAAAGCCTCTAGATCCTTACATGATTCAGCGAATTCATCTTGTTTTTTAGGAAATTGAAGATTCAAAGGTTGCATATCTATTGATTCTTGCTGATATTTCTCACGCTTTTCAGCTAAAAGTCTTAGATGTTTTTGCATTAACATACTGTGATCCTTTTTTACAACGCTTTCTGATTTCATTTCCTCGTCAGCCTTAATCTTAACTTTTAAATCTTCTATTTTTTCATTGAGCTGACCTGTTTTCGTTTTATTACTTTCAATGTCTGCTTCTTTAGTCTTTATTAGAAGAGTGTTTTCTTCATAAGTTTCTAACTTACTCTCAATTGATGAATACTTAATTTTCAAACTCGAATGAGAATCTATTTTTGAAGATAATAAGTCTTTAGTTGTTTCTAGGAAAAGCGATAACGCTTGCTGATTTAGTTTAATATCTGCATTTTTTTTCTTTATTATTACATGCCCATTGTTAATTACTTGATAGATTAAATCTAGAGAAACTAGTTTGTAGTCAGATGAAGCTAGATCACGATCTTTAATAACTTTTATAAAATTATTTCTGCGTTCCAATTCTTCATTGTATGAATTTTCTAAATTTATAATTTCTTGGTTAACAGCTTTAATTAAACTTGTTTTTTTACTAAATATTTTATTCAAACCCTGTCCAATAGATAGTTTATCAAGACTACTTCCTGCTCCATTCTGATCAGACGTCACAAACCAAAATTTACCTCTTTGATCTAAAATATGCGTTAACCCTAAAAGGTAAGGAAGTGATGTTAGTTTATCCTGAAATAATTTTACATGGTCTCCTTTCAGCAAGGGTGTTTGACCATGGCGAAAAGCTACCTCACAATAAAGATCATTATCAAAATCTAATCGAATATCCAATTCTTTTTTTCCATCTCTAATGAGTGCGTTTGGAGGGTCGCCTAATTTGCTTTTTAAGGATCCTGACAATGCCAATTCAATTGCTTCAAATATAGTTGTCTTACCGGTTCCGTTTGGTGCTAAAAGGATGGTAGCCCCTTTACCAAAATTAATTTCTACATCTTTTGCAAAACGTCGTGCATTACTGATTGATATTTTATTTAAGTGTATGTTTTTCATCTGATTCTCTCCAAGAGTTCATTACCATTATCGTCAGAGTTAAAGGCTTCTTTCCAAATTTGCTGAACAGGAGCGTCAAACCAAGAGAATTCTTGTTGAGTTTTTAAGAAAACAGTATTTACCGGATCAATTTGTATGGTATCTTCGCTGATTACGCTAAAATTTGCTAGACATGTACGCTTTATTAAGCTTTCTGGATTCTCATCTCCACGCTGAACATACTTTTTACAAAACGACTCTGTCGCTTCGATTCTCATACTTTCATCGATTGTGAAAACATCATTCTCTGATATGACTATAAGATACAAATCTGAAGTTTCAGGATCGGTTAAGCTATTTTTTACTGCTGCAACCCATTGTAAGGCGTTCTTCAATGTTTCAGTCTCATTTATCTGTACTAATAAAAATGTACGATATGTTTTTAACTCTGGCTTGTTCTTTCTTTTCAAACGAAAAATCTGTTTATCTAATTTCTGTTCATCCAAAGCAGATAGATGCTTTGATATATCAATAGATGACTCTTTTTCAAATCGTTGTTCAATCACTCTATCCATATATGAAGATAGTTCTTCTAATTTCATCCTGTAATCTCCTTAATATTAGTTAGATTTATACTTTCAGAATCTCGCAGCTGACTTTTGACATAGTTTCTAACCGCTTCTATGTCTCCTTTATTTATTAACTTTCTGAACTCTACACAGTTTGTAATAATTAAATCGGGAGTTTTTCCATCAGCAATACTATTTTGCACTTGATCTTTGGAATAGCTTATTAGATCATTCCACATTTCATTTGGTGGAGATGTCACTTTAGAAAAAATTAAAGCATTAGCGGTTTCTTTCCCAATTATAATATTTCCATCCTCATCAATTGCTTTTACTTTTCGTTGTTTACCAGCTTCCCCACTCCAATATCTAAGACCTACTGCAACCGGAGCTAGCTTATCGTTTATTTTTTTCCAATCACCATTATTCTCAGGATCCAGTGCTATTGAAATTATTAGTAAATTGAATAAACTTTCCGCAAGAAGTTGTGCAGTTCTCATACCAACTCTAAGCATCCCGTTTATACTTTCACCTTCGGCACGAGGATGCACTATACTCTTAAGTAGTTCTCCAATCCCTTGAGCGTCATTATTCAACTTCTTTTTCCAAATTTCCCACCTTGCTTCAAGTTGATCTTGAAGTGTCGTTGAGTGAATATTATACATTCCACTAATGAGTTCTTCTATATTTATCGATACTTTATTCCACGTTTCCAAATGCATAGTTTTTTCCATATTATCTGAATAATTCCTATTTTCTGCTCTACTCGAAAGTTGCTTTATTTCTTCGCATCTAAAGTTTTCATTATTTTCAACAATAGACAATGTCTGTACATCATTAATTTCAAGCCCTAGTGTTCCACCAATTTTGTCATTTATTCTGCTTCGAATAACAGCACTATTTACACAGTGCGTATTTGAATTACCAGTTTGATGTATTGCTAACCTTAAAAGTGAATCAGATACACCACACCGATCACTCAATTCTGCATTAATTTTTAGATTTTGAAGTAATGTGCCATTCCATAACTTGGGAATTACAAAATTAGGTCTTTCAATTTCAGTATTTAATTCAATATCATTAGTTCCTGAGACACACCACTTACTATCTTGTTTTTCAAATTGAGTCCACAATGAAATATTTGGCTGTAAGTAAGATTTCAATTCAAACAATAAACAACGCGGACTAACGGCACCCGTAAAAGTAGTATTGATATGAATATACGAAAGTATTCTTTCTCTTACTTCCTTTACTTTATCTGAGATAAATATATCTTTTAATTTATCTTCGGTTTTCAATTTAATGTCAGTTTCTAAACCAGAATCCTTTATTTTGATTATAGATAAGAGGTTTAATATATGATCCCAATCCTCAAAATCGCACCAACTATTTAACCAGTTATAACAGTTTTTCACACTACTATCCTTACTAGCTAAATTAGATAAACCTTGAGTTGTGGTAATATTGGGTTTGTAATGTTGTTCTATTAAGTCTTTAAACTGCCCAACTATTAATCCTTTCTTTAGTTGAACTTCAAGATTTGGTAGCTCAATATGAAATTCCTTTTTATTCAAATCATTATTATTGTTTTTTATCCACTCGGCTAAAGATTTCATCGATTTATCAATCGATGATAAATCCTTAGGTTGTCCTTTTCTTTCTTGTTTTGTAATTTTATCCCTGATACAATTATCATTGCTAAAATTAGTTTTTTGCCTTTTTACTTGAATATGTACAAGAAGATCCTTTTCCTTTTCAATTATTAGATCATCCCAAGTATCGACATCACCTTGTTCTGCTCCAATGGATAAATAATGTTTTCGACCCCTAACGAAATCAACAAGCATCGTAGAGATTTCATAAGTAGCAATAGTTAGCTCGTATATTTTAGTTTGATCTAATCTTAATTTTTTAAGCATTTGCATCCCTCTTTTTTAACTCTATTTGCTTGCTGAAACTTGCTTGATAGTGTAAGGCATTCTGTGCATCGTAAAAAAAAACGAAAACTTACTTCTTACAGATTATGTTTACTTATCATTTCATAATTTGACTTTCAAATAACGTACATACGCCCTAATCATCTGGGTATATTCATTGTTTAAGAATAAACACAATCCAATCATACCAAAAAATTACTTTAAAAGCCACAAATCATCATTTTTTTCACGAAACTTCTGGACAAATTATCCAGAAGTTGTCCAAACTCAATTAATCTCCTCATCCTCAACACACTCTTCTTCATCAATATAATCAGCTTCATCAACTTCTTCATCATATGTCGTGCTTTGTTTAGGCTTATAAATCTTAAAATACCAACCAGCAGCACCTGCTAAAACAGATGCAACAATGATGATTATTAAACTAGAATTGTTTTTTTCTCCTACTGGAACTTCCGTTAATTCATTTACTTCAAATGATGGATTTAATTCGCTCTGTGTGGAAATCGGTTTTTTGTCATTTTCTAAAACATCTTGTTTAAGGATTAATGCCACTTCCGCATTTTCTTCAATAAGATTTAATAAATCTTGCTCCCCAACCTCAGTCAGCATCTTAACATTATCCACGGATTGGCTATGATCGATAATCAGATGAAAAACTTTCCCCGATTTTGTTTCAAAAGATACAAACTGCCTTAATTCAAGAGGATTTTTCCCTGCTTTATCTTCATCACTTAGTAGTGTTAAATCATAGGGTTGACCTTCTACATTCGTACTTTCTATAACAGATCCTTGCGCTGTATGCTGTTTTGTTGCCAATGAATTGATGGCATTCTCGTTTCCACCCTTAACAAGATAATTGTTTTTTTCACTACCCTCCACCTGATAAACTTTGCTTGCAAAGTTTGATTTAATTTCTTGTTCTGTGTATTCAATAACTTCTTCCTCTGGTTCATCCTTTAAAGTATCAACATTGTCTTCTACAGCATATACTGGAGAAATCATCAAAACCACTAGCAATAAAAATATGCTCATGACTCTACTCATTTTCTTTGCCTCCGATCACATCGTTTAGTCCCATATAATCATTAACTGCATTCTTGATAATCATCTGATATTCTTCTAATGAAATTTCTGTTTCTTTAAAGGTTTTGTAGAGCGTCTCTTTTTCATAAACTTCTCTTTTTTCTTCAACATCATTTAATCGATCTTGCAAAACTTTCATTTGCTCTTTTAATTTGACTTCTTCCTTCAGTGTTTTTTCTAATCTCTTATCCATTGGAAATCTCCTTTTTTATTTATTCGTGATTAATCTTCTTGTACAATTTCCGATGACAAATAAAAATAGGGATTCAGTTTATTGCCACTGGAATCTCTAATTTCTAAATGCAAATGAGGACCGGTCGATTTCCCCGATGACCCAATAGTGGCTATCGTTTGTCCTTTTTTCACTTCATCGCCTTCACTGGCCACAATGCTATTACAATGGGCATATAATACCGTTTGTTTTGACTTTTCTGCTTCAATGATAATATAGTGACCGTACCCATCTGCTTCATATCCAGTCTTTATGACCTTCCCATCAATTATTGCAACGAGTTCAGTCCCTGTAGGTTTTGCAATATCGATACCTCCATGAAAGGTAACTTCCTTTGACATAGGATCTAATCGATACCCAAATGGACTTGAAATAGCATTTTGCCATTCTTCTTTTATAGGGCTTGGAAAACTAATAAAATTGCCTTTTATTGCAATTAATGTCTCATATAAATCTTTTTCATCATCATTCAGTCTTGAAGTAAAAATTACCTCTAAGTCGCTCGTATCTAGTCTTACTTCAAGGACATACCAATCATAGGCTTCTTGACTTGTTGTCGTTGTCGTTTCTCTCGTTTCAGGATTTACCGAAACATGAGTCACAGTTCTATAACGGACTTCAATTTTTTCTATTAAGCGATAGTCATACTGCAAATCAAAAATCCGACTGAGTTCATTACTGGCATCCGCATCCGTAAACTCACCAAATTTAGCTGTTAAATAGGCAATCACCATATGTGGATCATGCCCAACCGCATCCACATAGTATCGATATTCATCATAACTAGAATGATCTTCTTCAACGCGGTTGATTGCATATAATAGATCTGCTTCGAGTCGCGTATACATCACGTCTGCGTTTGTGACAACCAGGTCACTCGATTGATAGGAAGTAGCAACAACAGTACTTACCGCCCCTGAAAATGACTGCACCACCGACAAAATCATCACTGAAAAAACGACAAACATAAAGATTGGACCGATCATGTATATGGCAAACTTTTTTAATCCTTTTGTCAACCATACTTTAACTTGTTTGACAGCATTTTTTATACGCTCCTTTATCCCTGTGTTAAAAGTGCTATGCCTTTCTTTGCTGTAAGCTTTTTTAATACTGCGTTTTTGCTGATTTTTTTTATTTTGTTTGACATTGTCATTAAATCTTTTTTGTTTGACGTAGGATAGTCTTTGCCTTAACGCTTCTGGCTTAGATTCTACATTTAGCTTATCCTTTGAAGCTTCAAATTTTAATTTTGGCTGCTTAGATTTTTTAGTATTAGTAAGGGTTCTTCTTACAATGGTCACACCCTCATCAGCAGCTAATACTGCAGAATTGTCATCAGACTCCTTTTGCTCTTCTAACCGCCCATATTGATCCGTTGTATTTTAAATGGCATAGGGTACACCCATGGCTTTTTGATGTAACTTTTTCTTATTAAACTCATGCGCCTTTTGCGTTTTGTGCTTGTTTAATGTTCTTTTCTCTGAGCCAAACTGTGTTTTAACTTTATCCTTATCCATAACACCAGCAGTGCCTTTAGAATTTGAAGTTCTCTGATCTACCTTTTGAGATGCTTTATTTTCATATTTTTTTAATTTTGATGGTTTTCGTTTATTTTGAAGAGTCCTCTTGATAGAATGTTGTTTTTGCTTATAACGACCTTCCGTTGAAAATTTTTTCTTTTGTTTAATTTTCTGATCTGTCTTTTTATAGTTTTGCCTATCATCTATTCGGCGCTTTGGAACAGCATCTAATCGAGTAACTTTTTCATCACTCAGAGAAACTGAGTCCTGAGGATCAGAGCTTTCTTCATTTGCCTGTAGATCTCTTTCTTTAATGATCTCAGATTTATTGGCATCTTCTGGCTTATAAAGTCTCTTTCTAAATTTCTCTTGTAGCTTTTTCTTATCTGTCAATCAATCACCACCATTCTCAAATTCTAATTCCCCCGAATTCGAGGGAATTAAAACCAATTTATTTCTCCATCTCTTCTGGTTTTGTAGTCATAATGCTATAAAGCATGGTTTCTTTAGGAAATTTATCGATAAATGGAATAATCACATTGCCATAAAACAATAATCCTTCACCTTCATTTGAATTGGTTACATAGGATAATTGATGCTTTGATATATCCAGCTGCTTTGCTAGTACCGCTCGATCTTCTGCATTTTGATTGAGCATATAAATAAAATCAGAGTTCCCTACAATATTGCTGACTTCTCTACTGGCAAGGAAGTCCTGTACATTTTGAGTAATGCCTGTAGGTATGCCACCCCATTTTCTAAATCGCTTCCATATCTCTACTGAATACTTTGCTGTGGCTTCATCTTTTAAAAGCAAATGGAATTCATCAATGTAATATCTTGTAGACTTGCCTGAGTTTCTGTTAATGGCCACCCATCCCCAAACCGTTTCTTGAACGATGAGCATGCCTAGCATCTTTAAAGTGCTCCCTAGCTCTTTGATATCAAAACAAACGATGCGATTGTCAATGTTCACGTTGGTATGGTGGTTAAAAACATTCATTGAGCCTAAAACATAAATCTCAAGTCTTGTGGCGATGCCGGTTGCTTTATCATTATTTTGCTTCAGTAAGATGTTATAGAAATCTTCTAGGATCGGCATGTTCTCTTTTAATGGATTTTCCATATACCATTCGTACATATTTCTAACACAGCGGTCAATGATTGAGACTTCTTCACCATCAAGTCCATACCTACCGCCTACAACTTGCTCACAAAGGGATATGATGAAATCTGATTTATCCCTTATTGGATCATCTTCACCATTGTCTAGATTAATATCTAAAGGATTGATGTAGTCTTTGCTATTAGGCGAGAGTTTGATGACTTGACCACCAAGTTTTTGAACCAATGGAAAATACTCGGCTTCCGGATCTGATATAAAGATGTCGTCACCTGTAATTAAAAAGGCATTGGTAATCTCTCGTTTAGCACTAAAAGATTTACCACTGCCTGGTCTCCCTAAAATAAGCCCATTTGGATTTTTAAGTTTCTTCCGATCAACCATAATCATGTTATTGGATAATGCATTGAGACCATAGTAAAGGCTTTCCCCCTCCATAAAAAGCTCTTGAGTTGTAAAAGGTATAAAGATTGCTGTACTTGAAGTTGTTAGCGCCCTATTTATATCAATAAAATTTTCTCCCAGAGGCAGCGTTGAAAGAAATCCATTTTCCTGTTGGTAATCCAGTCTCCTCACGGCACAGTTGTACTTTTGTGCTAAGCCACCTACTTGGAAAACAATGTTTTCAAGGTTTTGCTTAGTCGTCGCTGTGTTAAAAATGAGAATCGTCACAAGGAACAACCGCTCATTTCTGCTTTGAAGTTCTTCCAGTAGATTCTTCGCTTCTGTATTAAATGTCACCAAATCTGTTGGCAGTATATCCATGTCATAACCACTTCTCACTGCTTTTTTCTGTTCTTCAATCTTCATTTTATCAATGTCTGTGATCTTTCTTTTGATCATTTTTATGGCTTGGGTTTGATCAATGGATTTAATATGAAAATTCACCATTACATCACTGTTTAAATCTAAAATATCTGCGAGCATCCTGTCTGTTAGTTCAGGAGCAAGTATCTGAAGGTGACTTACTGCACCAATTGTTTGACCGACTTTAAGTTGCTTTGGATCGGTGAAAGTAAATGAGGTAGGTGCAATGATATCTTTGGTACTCATGCCACCGTTTTTAACCAGATCCCAGTCAAAATTCAGTTGTTCCTTGCTGTCTTGATTGCAAATTCTATGAAGCAGTTCAACTCTTTCTTTACCAGTCAATGCGTATGATTTAACGCCCATGACTTTAAAATTGTTGATAATGTCCATTTCAATCCGTTCAAGTCTTGGCTTTGCCTTTCTGTAGGTATCACTCTCTATACTGAATGTGATGTATCTGGTCTTTATAAGACCATTATTGCCTTTAGCCAGTTGATTTTGTAGCATATCGGAGTATTCTTTTCTAATGGTATTAAAGTCATCATTTTGCTCATCAATACGTATGGCTTCAAGGAATATATTTGTATTGGCGGTCATGTTTACGAAGGATAATTGTACCATATGGCTGCATCAAAATAATTAAGGAAGTCGCAGTAGTTTTCAAATATGAGGGTCTTATCTTCATTTTGAGCCAACAAGTAGTTGATATCAAAGAATTGAATGGTTTTTGAAAACTTTCTATTGTTGATCTGACAGATGCCATCAGGAAATATAGCTTTGTAGGCCAATATGTCTTGAACTGTATGAGGCACTTTTCGCTTGGCTTTTTTCTTCTTTGCCTGTTTATTTCGATCCTCGTCTTTTTTCAAGGTCTTCTTATTATTTTTTAACGTTTTTTGATTTTTTGAAAGCTGTTGCTCTCGTTTTTCTGCCTGCTTGTTTTTCACGCGTCTTGACCTCACTTTCTTCTGCATGATTTAGGTACGCATAAAAGTTTTGTGTCTTATAAAGCCTAACTTTAGGGTAAATAAATTTTTGCCTGATGATGTGTCCCATGTACTTTTCAAATACAATGCCATCTTTTTCAAATATTGCCACAAAGAAAAACGGAAGGACACAACCGATCATTAAAAACACCGCCAAATCATTGCCAATGGTTCCCCTTGTAAACCAATACACTGGAAAACCAATAACTGCTGCAATAGAAAATGAGATGAGTTGTCTTTTAGTGAGATTAAGCGCTACTTTGGTTTTTACTTTATTCAAATCTTTTGGTACGGATACAAATGCCATGCTTTTTTCCTCCTAATGTGCATTCATTACCGACTTCGCTAAACCACTTGTTTTGATCAGTGCAAAACATAAAATAACGGTATAAGTCAGTATAGAAAAAATAGTTGTGTGAATGTTGTCCGTAACGGCTATGCTCCCAACTAAAACTGCATAAATCCCTACGCAAACCATTATAAAAAAGCCCTGTATGCCCAGTGCAACAAGACCTCTCAGATAATTACTCCCTATTTGGCCCCATTCTTTATTAGCCATTGTTGCTAAAGGAATTGCCGCAATAGAGCATGATAAATATATTTCGATCATTCTACCGTATAAAATGACTGTGATAATAACTGATATTGCCAATATGCTGATTTTCACTAAAAGTGTCTCCAGCGCAATTATGGCAAGTTCCGCTGTTGACAATAATTCTAATCCATCAACCATTGAAGTAATCGTTGAAGAAATATCAATGCTCGTACTCATGTTAATAACGCCTGCTGAGGAACTGACAATATGTTGACCGACGTCAAATACTGCCATGACAATATTGAATGTATTCGTAACGAGATAGATTGCAATAAAAGCCTTCATCATCCATCTAAAAAACATCCATGTATCCATTTCATGCAAGTTGTTTTTTTCCATGAGCATTGATAGTAATTCGTAGCATAAAATTCCTGTCATAACAAGCCCAGCAATCGGAACAATGACAGTATCTGAGAGACTTTTAATCAAAGTAAAGATACTGCCATTCCAAGCCTGGGGTGTTTGGCCCACTTCTGCAGCTATGGTTCCGACTCTGTCATTAACATCTACTAAAAGGCTCGTCAAATTTTGCTCGATTATTCCAATAAGAAGATCGTTAAAAAACTCTTCTATCTTATCGAATATTCCAAACACAATTATCCCTCCTAAAACATACCTTTTAATAACAGAACAAGTTGTGTAGCGATTAGTACAACACCCCCGCCAGCCATGAGTTGCTTAATCCCTTGTGATTTCGCACCTGGATTATCATTACCAAGCCTTCGAGTAAGTTGATAACGCCCCATACCCCTAGTCCTGCACCTAACGCTGAAACCAACGTTTGCAATGTGTCGATTGCTGAATTAAAAAAAGCCATTTTCATTCCTCCTGTTTTGTTTTTGTGCCTTAGCAGTCTTTGTTAAGGCATTTTTTTATATAGAAAAAGCACCTGTTGAATGTTTTATTCAATCAAGTGCTTGACTATCGTGATTCTTTAATTTAGTTGTGTTTGTTATTATTTTTTAGTAGGTGTGATCAATGGTACTTACAAACAACTTATTCTAAAACCATCTAGATTTTCTCTGAAAATTGATAATTCACCGTAAAATATATTTATTCTTGAGTAAGGATAATCAGTTGTTTTGTCAAAATATACAACTTCATCTATGATTTTCTTGGACAGCTCCTTTCCGTCATTTCTTATTTTTTCACTTTTAGTGAAAAATTCATTCAGGTAATTAAGAATAAGGCAAAGTATCATAGTCGAATACTCACTTAATTTGTAATAACCCAAGGTGTTTTCATCCTTAAATATTGTTGATGGTAAAAATTCCGTAGTTTTATTACGATGCAAACAATATTTGAAAACTAGTGAATTCCCAGTACTTAATACACTTATTTTTGCACTATGATGAACAATTTCATTTCGTAATTTTTTGATGAGAGAAAGCTCATTATATAGTGGTATAACCATGTTTAAATTATCTAATGTACTATCCAAGCTCTCTAAAAAGTGCTTCTCAAGAATATCAAAAATAACAGGTACTCTTAATAAAAAATATTCAAATTCACATGCAATAAGTCTACTATAAAGAAAGCAATCATCACATTTGTAAATTTCATAAATTGAATGTATTTTATAATAAATATAAAATAAATATCTAATTTCTTTTTCAACCGATCCAGAGATATCTTTTTCCCATAACTCATCATTCTGTGAAATGCTATGTACAAAGTTCAGTGGATATGTCGGTCTATAAATTTGTGTTTCGTTGAATATGTTACCCAACATTACATCTATGTGATCTTTGAAACAATTCATATCTAGTCCCTCCAATAACAAGAAATATCATTTGGGTTAAAATCTCTAATGTATGCTAAAAGTGAACTTAAATTATAAATCAAAATATCTGTTTCAACTCGTCTCTTTGTTAGCAACGAATACTTTTTACCAATCTGTTCATCATAATTGTCAATGTAACTTCGTTCCTTTTTATCTACTAAGTTCAGTTTTTCAATGTCAAGTATAATATCAGTAAATGTATCATATCCCAAATTTAGAAGTATTACTATAAGCCATGTTAAAAGTCTATTCAGGTCATAAATTTCTGCTCCTTCAGGGCTTAAAAATACTTTATCCAAGTAAATATTATTATCTAAAGATCTGTTGGTGTAAAATTGAACAGCTTCTCTTTTAACATCTTTTCCGTAAAATACATGACTTCTAATACTCTCATGAGCGATATCATTTCTTATGGAAATGAGCTGTTTGTATTCCTCAGAATCTGTGAAATATTTAATAGTTGACCATGCAATATTTTTATTCTTCAGTTCTTTTCTTAGCTCTAATATCTTACTTGAAACAATTCTATATCGCATAATAAAATGTTCAATCTCCGTCTTAAGTACGTATTTGTATTCAGCAATATTGTTATCTTTAAGATTTTTGTAAAATGTATTTATCTTATAGTAAATTAAAAGTAAGTCTTCTATATTGGTATTAATTCCATTAATATATTTTATACATCTACTATTTAAATGTTTTTTATACGCATTCTCAAAATTAAGCGGATACATAAAATTGATCAGTTTACTTTCAAAAATACAATTATCCTTAATAAAATCAATATAGCTGATTCTTGCCTCTTTCCATTTTTCCATTTCATTCCTCACCATTTATTTTCTTTTAACTAGATTTTTTTCGATCTTCAAATCTTACTTGTCTTATCTCGTTCCCGCGATTACCGAAGTCGCTCCTTTTGACCCTTTGGCAAAAGGCGCAACATTTGCCTCGCAAGGGCTGTGACATCAGAGTGATTTAGGTAATCGGCGTGTTAAGTGAAGTTGGACTTTTTACTACTATTGAAATCTCACTTTTACAAATTGTTTTCCTTCAGTTTTCATTTCATAAAACTCCACATGTTCACCAATATGTTCTTTGACCAGTTTTATATACTCTTTTCTTATTTCATCCGGGCACTTTGATCCAAACACTATTTCTTTGATTGGGGCCGGTAGTTCATAGAGACCTGAGGTTTCCTCAACATATCTCCATTCACATTCATATCTCCAATCCTCTGCTTTGGATGATATCACAGACTTAAAAAATGGATCGTTCCAACTGATTTTTTGATAAAATTTAAAGCTATCATTTTCCAGCCCCAGAAGAAGTGATGTTTCAAGTCGCTCATTTAATACATTATCATCATTAGAGTACATTACTTTTAAACAATGATTTTCATTGCTTAACATAGTGTTGGGATCAACGCTAAAACCTATTGCAATACCTCTAGCTCCATCAGCGTAATGTCCCCACATTAATCCACTATCAATTCTTTCGGACAAACTAAAAATTCCGATATTATTTATTTGATCTTTTATATTCTCATATTTAGTCATTGGATTCGAGGGAGCATTACCAGTAGTGCTGTCAATAAAGTCCTTATATACCTTATATTTTTTTCCAAACTTTCTTTCTTGACCTATTTTATCGAGAATATCCTTTATTTTATTTTTAGGTAATCCATACATTTCTCCATTAGCGGGAGTCATTGTGTACGCCATAATAAAACCGCTAATTTGGTTTTCTTTATCTTTCTTCACATTCTTGTTAACAGATTCAGCTACAATTTTTTGTATAGAGCATTCAAATGGATCATTGAGTTGCAACGGTGAGGACAACCATACTTTACAATCAATAAATATTTTCCTTGTGAACTCAGAATCTGCTCTATATTTATATAAGATCATATTTACTCTCCTTAAAATTCCAAAAGTTATTTTTACTTTTTTAGTTCATTTTAACTGATCCACACGTTCTTACATCTTAAACGTAATTAATATTAATGTTAGTAAAACACTATTCCGATTTAATGGCCATTTTCACTAACGTACCCGCAGTTTCCGTCGTTCCTTCCTTTTAACGTCACAGCGGAAAAAGTGGCGCATGTCCTTGTCTCACAAGGACTGTGTCAACGGAAGTAATGTTGGAAACAGGCGTGTTAAACGATATTATTATCGTCAATTCTAGACACAATGTATTCTTTGATTTCTATTACTAAATACATTAATAATGCCATTATCAAAACAGGTGCAAATAGAAATTGCAACATTGTAATAAATAATGTTCGTGAATCATATCCCATTACAAGTTGAAGTTCCTCAAGTGTCGTTCCACTACTAATCAGAAAATCATTAAGAACACTTATAGGAATCAAATTAATCACTATATTAAGAATAATGAAAAATACGGTCATTACTTGAGCAATAATTAATGTAGCTAATTTAACCATTTTAGTTCGTCCAAATAAAATTATAATTAACGAAACAAGTATATACAATATTCCAAATATTAAATATTGCAAGATTATTGAATTACCGATCACTTTATTTTCAATCAACAAAGAGGTAAGTATCAAACTGAAAATTGGCGAGTAAAAAGTCAAATAGCCAAGACATTCCAACAAGTGATTCAATGCTCCCTTTACTATCCAATATATTGATAAAACTATATAGATAACACCAATGAACATTGTTAAAAAAACATTCTGCAAAAGAATTGCAAAAAATGATACTAATATTAATACAACTGCCAGAATTCTCTGTTTATTCCGTGTCATAATACAACCTTTCTTAATTAGCATATAATATTTCGTTATACATTATTCACAAATTTCAATTCGTATTTTTCTTTCACCCAATTATACCATAAACCCATTTCATTTAACTCATCGAAGTCATTTTTTTAACTTCTGGACAACTTGACCAGAAGTGTAACTTACTATCATTCCTCATTCAAATCAACTTCCATCACATCAATCCTTTCATTTTTCCTAAACCTAAGATTCGTCCTCATTTCTCTTTCAACATCATAATTATTCTTTTTATCAAAATCACCAAGCAATTTATAATGCTCGTGTTTTGTAATATCAAATTTATTTGAAAGAAAGGGTCTCACACCTCTGAGCTGCAGAACGCATTTTCCTGAGTCCATCACCGATAATTCATCAACAGTCATTAGCTCTTTACCAACCTTTTGATAATTGATGCCATAGCTTCTTTTTCTACCGCGATTTTCTGAATTGTTAAAGAGATCAATCGTTTCTTTTCCAAGGCTTTCAGATAAGTCTTTTAGTGTCGTTTTTTCTTTGCCACCCAGGAACAACATGCTATCACAGTTACCGACAATCGTTTCTGCATGGTCCTTATAAATGGCTTTTAACTGACTTTGTGTCTGAAGAATTATACTCGCTGACATTTCTCTTGATCGGATTGTGGCTATAAGTTTTTCAAACTTAGGAATTTGTCCTATGTTGACAAACTCATCTAATAAAAACCTCACATGAATGAGTAATCTGCCACTATATACATCGTCAGCTTTGTCTGCTAGAAGATTAAACAGCTGCGTATACATCATACCACCACGAAGTTAAACGTATCATCAGTGTCTGAAATAATAACAAATAACGCGGTTAATTCATCCCCTAAAGTATCCAGCTCAAGTTCATCGTATTCCATGATGTCCCTTAGCTCTTTAATGTCAAAAGGTGCTAATCTTGCGCCACAGCTGATAAGAATTGATTTTGTTGTTTTGCCTACTGCTAGTTTGTATTTTTTATACTGCCTAACAGCAAAATGACCAGGATCTTCTCTTTCCAGGGCATCAAATAATAGATCCACTGGGTTTTTAAAGTCCTCGTCATCTTCTCTAGCTTCACTAGCATTAATCAGCTCAAGTAATGTTGTAAAATTCTGTTCTTCAAGTGGTGCTTTATAATAGATATAGCCAATTAGGGCTGTATAATACAATTTCTCTGCCTTTACCCAAAAGTCTTCACCAGCTTTATCACCTTCCCCTTTTGTATTGGCAATAATGGCACTCACAAGCTTTAAAATATCCTTTTCTGAGCGTATATAAGCAAAGGGATTGTAGTGCATTGATTTTTTAAAGTTAATGGTATTGAGCACTTTGATCCTGTAGGGTTCATAGCTTATTTTACCTTGACCATTTTTTATCTGCCTTCCTTTTGCAAGAAGTTTTCCGCATTCGATTAGTAGTGTTCCTTTTGGATCTGTCACCACATAGCTTGAATGCATTTGCATAAGATTAGGCTTAACATAGAATCGTGTTTTACCTGATCCAGAGCCTCCAATAACCAACACATTCTTATTTCTTGCATGTTTTGGATTCTTGGGTCTGCTATCCATCATTAAACGTTCACTTTGCGTTAAGAGTACATTTTTATCAAACTCATAATCGATGTAAGGCTTAATGTCTTTTGGCGTTCCCCACCTTGCAGAACCATATTCGGTGCCTTTTCTGAATTTCTTTGCATTCTTGCCTTTGATGTAAATCAAAAGGTATACGGATGCACTCCCTATTATTCCAACCAGTAAATCCAATGCATTTAAGCTCAGTAGTGGTGTTTCAAAAACCTTATCCAGTTGCATTAGAAAAATTGAAAAATGATTAATAAATGACTCTGCTTCAATGGACTGATACAGCTCAGACAATTGATTAATCACATAAAAAATCAGCACATATGGCAGCCATTTTAGAATCAACTTTTTTGTATCGGGTGTCATAGGCTTTGCTCCTTCTGAGGTTTCTTAGCTTTATCTTTGTTCAGTTTTTTCGCCTTTTCAACCATTTCTTTCAGTTTTGCCTTTAAAGACGGTTTCGCTTCTTTTGTTTTTTCTAAACTCGATTTTAAATATTCTTTAAAAGCAAAGTCGATGACATCGAGATCTTTTCCCTTGAAGAAAACAAAATAAGTCGGTGGATTTGACTGATCATCTTTTTTTAAGGCATATTCCAGTTTGTATTTTTTTGCCACTTTCTCAAAATCTCTAATGTTGTTTTCATTGATTTCAATATTTTTAAGGCCATCATGTTTCTTACTTAGTTTCTCTAGCGTGGTTTTACCAACGGGTTTAACGGTTTTTATACCCTTTTTGTTTATTTTAACTTGTTTTCTATGCCTCAAATAATGTTCAATCAATTTTTTCAGTTCTGTAGCTGTAAATTTTGCTGCACTGACTTGAAGTGCTATGGTCTTTTCAGTTACCTGCTCTTGCATGAGTCACCGCCTTTAAAGAGTGCGCCACTGCTAATGTCATGGCTTACCTTAGCTCGCTAATACTGAGATAAAGTTGTAGGTGCATTGAAAATTGTAGTAATCAAATAGGACCGAATGTTGCGTATATCCGATGGGTTCTCCCTCAAGGAGTCAACAATATAATCAATGTGCATAGCGTCAATTTCCAAAAATCGTTCTCTGACAATGCCAATGGGCAGGGAGATGCCATTGACCTTTATGGTGGCATCATCAGGCAAGATACACACATCCACCATGATATCGATAATATTAGCAACATCTTGTTTGCTCATGCGATTTTGCTGATAGGTCCGTTCGTATTCGATATTATCTTTTATGGCTCTTTCATAGTGCTTTCTATTTTGGATCATATCCTTCCCATCAGTCTCAAAGATATGATTAGATTGGATATGATTTAAATCAGTATCACTAAAATCAGTATGATTAAGATTAGTATTATTACAGTCTAATTTTGGAACTTCTTGAAGTTCCGTTTTCATACTTCTAGAAGTATGATTTTTAGACTCCTTGAATTCTATTTTATGGACTTCTTGAATTCTATTTTTCATACTTCCAGAAGTATGATTTTTAGACTTCTGGAAGTCTTCTGTATTTTCAACAGTTTCAGCCTTTTCTAATATAAAGTTTTTCACATAAATGATGTTGGGTTTACCTAAACCTTGTCTTTTTTTCTCAATAAGACCGATCCCTTTTTGATCATCAAGTTCAGCCATCATGTTCACGGCCTTTTGTTTTGAACAACCTAAACTCTCTTGAATTTCTTCAATGGTAAAAATAATATACACTCTATTTTCTTGATCCAGCCAACCATTCACACGAGAAAGCCCCATACGATCGAGTAGCATACCATATAGAACTTTTGCTTCAGCAGAAAGTTCTTTAAACCGTTCATCTGTGAACAACACTTTCGGAATCCGAAAAAACGAAAATTGTTCTGATTCGTTACCATAATAATAATCTAAATTCAGACTCCGCATTTTTCATCACCCCTTCTGTCCAACAAAATAATGTTGTAATGCTAATTCAATGATTGATTCCATCTCTTTTTTGCTTGATGATTCATCGAAGTATTTGCTGATAATCTCAGTTGATACTTTAATGCTTTGATAATCCTTTTTAATGACTTTGCCTTTTTCTTTACTGATTAAAAATTTGCTTATTTCATTTTCATTTAATGACCCTGATTGATGCATTTCTTTAAGCATTTTGGCATCTTTAAAACTGATTTTTATGGCCATATCTTTACACTCTTTGTATAGATGCTTTTGAAGTTGTTCAGGAATATACGACAATTCCACACCTGCCATTAATGAGGTGGCGTCGTTATCCACTTCAAGTTTCCACGCCTCTGTTAAGTGATTGATTCTAAGCAGTCGGGCTATTGTTCTGCCCGAAAGACCATATTCTTTTGCAAGTCTTCCACGACTGTCCGTTTCACCCTCTTCCGGTTCTAATAACTCACCATTTTCAAGGGCTTTCAGCTCACTTATAATGTCTGTTCTCTTGCCCTGGCTTGCGACTTTTTCGTACTGCATTTCTAAGACCACGGCTTTTTCTGATGGATACAAGTCGCTAAAGGATCTTTGCATTAAATTGGTTTCAATGACATAGATATAGGCATCTTCATCTGATAAATTCTCTTTAATAAAGGCTGGAATTTTATCAAGACCCGCAAGACTTCTAGCGTTCATTCTGTTGTGTCCTGCAAGCATCTCATATTTACCAGGTGAAACAGTTCTAACGATCACAGGGTTAAGTATGCCATTCTTCTTTATGCTCTCGATCATATCTTCAAGCCGCTTACCCTCATAAAGATGAAAAGGATGGTCAAAAAATTCGACAATATTCGCCATGTCTATTTCTGCAATTTGCTGTTCGGGTCTACCATCGGTCAAAAAATCAATGGCATCCACTATCTTTCGTCTTGGGCTATCTTTCTTCATAAGTCAATATCTCCTTTGCAAAATCTGCATATGCAATTCCCGCTTTTGAAGTAGGTGAATATTCAGCTATGCTCTTGCTATAGTAAATGGCTTCCCCCACCTTTACCGTCATGGGTATATGGGTCTCAAATATGTTGACGACACCATCATAGGCTTCGCTCATTTGCTCTGATAAAACCTTTGAAAGATTAGTTCTTGAGTCACACATGGTGAGTAATATGCCTTTGATCTCTAACTTCGAGTTGATTCTCTTTTGAATCTTTTTTGTGGTCTTCAAGAAATCTTGCAAGCCCATCATGGCAAGGAGCTGAGGATTAACTGTGATAATGACACTGTCTGCTGCACTCAGTGCGTTTATGGTCAGAGAACCCAGTGAAGGTGATGTATCGATGATGATAAAGTCGTAATCCGCTTTAAGGGGTTCAAGGATTTCAAATAATATGCGTTCACTGCCCATTTCAAGTCTAAGATTTGCATCGACCACTGACAGATAAATGCTTGATGGGATTAAATCAATGCCATTATTTGAAACGATATACTGCGACTTATCAGGAATATCTTCTTCATTCATTTTTGCAATCATTAGATGTGCAATATTTGTTTCGATGCTGTTGGGTTCTTCAATGCCAAAGCAAGTTGTTAAATTGGCCTGTCCATCAAAATCGATCATCAATACTTTCTTGCCAAGTTTCATGAGTGAATACGCTAAATTTAATGATGTTGTTGTTTTAGCTACGCCACCTTTTTGATTTGCTATTGCGATTATCTCTGCCATTTTCGTTCCTCCTTTTTTTTGCAATGAAAAAGGGACACTCGTTATAAGCATCCCTAAATATCTTGACTATATTATTCATTTTCATCTATAAATTGCTTTGTGTACCCTACATCCAGGTAGACACCAGCCGAAACACTCATTCGATCAACAAGACGTTTTTCTCGTGATAAATCAGGTTTCACTTCAAAGGTCCAAAACTTGACAAAGTGTGTAAATTCAACGATTTCTATATAGATTTCTTTTGTAGCTTTACAATCGCTTCCACGTGTTTTGAGATGAGTTTATAGCTATCAAATCCATTGTTTCAAACCTCATTTTTATTAAGGCTCGTTTTGGGGAACATATCCAAGATTGGCTGTCGTTTGTGGGAACATATCAGTCAATGTATGGATTCATTACATAGCCCGCTGGATATACCACGATATATATATATATATATTATATAGCTAATCTTCTTTTAAGGACTTTTTCAGTGGACTCCACATACAACTCTGCATTATGTTTTCTTTTCAAAGATTAATATTAATTCTCTCTTACTACTTGCGGAAACCAGTGTCTTGTATTATTAGATATTTTAACCAATGCCAACATCACAGGAACCTCAACTAAAACTCCAACAACCGTTGCCAGCGCAGCTCCCGATGTTAAACCAAACAAAGAAATAGCCACAGCTACTGATAATTCAAAGAAATTACTAGCTCCGATCATCCCTGCAGGAGAAGAAACGTTATGTGGCAACTTCCATGCTTTTGACCAACCATAGGCCAAGAAAAAGATGAAAAAGGTTTGGATAATTAATGGCACAGCAATTAAAACAATGTGTATTGGGTTATTAAGAATTACATCTCCTTGGAATGAGAATAAAGTAATCAATGTTAGCAAAAGACCGATGATAGTTATGCTATTAAATTTCTTTAGAAATACATTTTCAAAATAATCCATTCCTTTACTCTTGATGATATATATCCTTGATAAATATCCTCCTACCAAAGGTACAACTATAAACAACACAATTGAAAGAATCAATGTGTCATAGGGAACGGTAACATTACTAATCCCCAATAAAAACATAACAATTGGTGCATAAGCTACTAAAAGGATTAAGTTATTCACTGCCACCTGAACTAATGTATATGCAGGATCCCCTTTGGTTAAATGACTCCATACAAAGACCATTGCCGTACACGGAGCAGCTCCTAAAAGTACCGCTCCTGCAATGTACTCTGTTGCCAACGCTTCTGGAATGAAACTAGCAAATATTACTTTTAAAAATAGCCATGAAAAGAAAAACATAGTAAACGGTTTGATTAACCAATTGGTACCACAAGTGACTATTAGCCCCTTAGGCATTTTTAAAGCACCTATAATACTTGAAAAATCTATTTTTAACATCATTGGATAAATCATCATCCAAATGAGGATAGCTATAGGTATTGATACACTGGCATACTCCAACTTACTTAAAGTTGCAGGAACAGACGGTATTAATTGCCCGATAGCAACCCCTAAAACTATGCAAACTGCCACCCATATAGTTAAATATTTTTCAAAAAAACCTATTGTTTTGGTTTCTTTCACATCACTCATATTTCATTCGCACCTTTCTCGTCAATTATAGAAACTCATAAAATAGAATACACAATATTGTTGCTTCATTATATCAACCCTGCTAATTTCAAGGAATGCAATCTCCGTTTATCCGACTTTTACCTCAGGAAGTTTCAGTTTATACCACAACAATAATGTTGAACTTATGACAACTGTGAGACATCCAGCTTCTTGAATAATAATTGCTCCTACCGGCGAAAGCATACCCATAGCTGCCAATATAAGTCCAATGACATTGTAAATAATGGAGAAGAAAATGTTCAATTTTATTCGTCTAAATACCTTTTTCGATGTCCAGATAAAATCTGCAACACTTCGTAAATCATCCCTCATTAAGCTGACGTCAGCTGTTTCAATAGCCACATCGGTCCCTGTGGCTCCCATTGCAATCCCAATATCTGCCAAAGCCAGAGCAGGGGCATCATTAATCCCATCTCCAATCATCGCTACCTTCTTACCTGCCTTTTGCATCTCTGCCACTACTTCTTGTTTTTGTTCCGGTAACATATTGGCTTTAAAGCTGTCAACACCGATCTCTGCTGCTACGCTTTGCGCAGTTGCGGCATTATCCCCTGTCAGCATGATAATCTCTTTTATGCCGATTTCTTTCAGCTGCAGGATAACCTCTTTAACACCAGGACGTACTTTGTCGGCTATGGAAACTAGACCCATCACTTTATTGTTTCTAGCGACAAGCATTATAGTTCTGCCTTTTTCACGGTGGTCCTTCATTTGTTCTTTTACATTTTCACCTAGATCTATATCCATTTCGGTTAACAATTCTTCTTTTCCTACTACTAGACTCTGTCCCTCAAATTGAGCGATTACACCTTTACCGACTACAGCTTTAAAATCCTCTGGATCTGGGATCTTCACATCATTTTCTTTTGCATGCTTAATAATAGCCCTTGCAAGGGGATGCTCAGAATATTTTTCGGCGATTGCAGACCAGAGAAGAATTTCTTCTTTTGTAGCACCATTAAATTCCTCAACACCCATCACAACAGGGCTTCCAATCGTAAATGTACCAGTTTTGTCAACCAAAAGCGTATCAATTGATCCAGCTTGTTCAATGTATTTACCACCTTTAACCAGTATGCCCCGATGAGCCATATTGGATATCCCGGCAGTTATTGCGGTTGGGGTGGCAATGGCAAAAGCACAAGGACAAGCGACGAGTAAAACAGCAACCGCCGTCCGAATATCTCCTGATGCAAGATAAGCACCGATAGCAATTAATACGACAACAGGTAAAAACCAATGGGTAAAACGATCGGCAATATTTTGAAAAGGTGGTCTGGTAGCCTGTGCTTTTTCTGTTAAATGAATGATCTTGGCCAGTGTTGTGTCTTCACCGACACCTGTTGTCTCTATTTCAATGCGGCCTTCTTCATTCAGTGTTCCACTGAATACCTGACTTCCTTTATTTTTCTCAACAGGAATGGACTCCCCTGTGATGGGGGCTTGGTTAACACTGCTTTGACCATTAGTAACCACTCCGTCTACGGCGATGCGTTCACCCGGTCTTACAATAACAAGATCTCCTATTTTAACCTCTTCAATGCCAATGACAACTTCTTCATCATTTTTCTTTATAGTAACTTTTTTTGGTGCCAGATCGAGAAGTCCCCGAATACTTTTTCTTGTTTTATCTAGTGTGTATGATTCAAATGCACCGGCTGCGGACATGATGAAAATAAGTATGGCGGCGGTTATGAATTCTCCAATAGCAACCGTAGCGATCAAAGCAACAGTAACAAATACATTCACCGTAATTCTTCTGTTAAATACATCTTTAAATCCTGATATAAATCGCTGCAATCCTCCAAACAAAACCGCAAAAAGTGCGATGCCCATATAAAGAAGATCAGGTCCGAAATTATATCTTGAAAGGAGCCAACTTACAATAATGGCTAAACCGACTATAAGCGGCGCAATAGCGAAAACAAGAAATTCTCTAATGCTCGAGTTATTCTTTTCATCTTTATTCGTATTCATATAATCATCTCCAATTCATAATATTTTTACTACACCTGTAGATTAAAAGGGATTACTTAAATTTCTTAAACAAAGTCATCCCTTTTAATCAATGGTTATTAATGAGGGATCGTTTTCAAGCTAACGCATTATTTCTTTTGATCGTTCTTTTTTTCTTCTTTATCTTCTTTTTTAGGCGGTTCACAGCTAGGGCCACAGCTTTCTCCAGGTCCACAACAACCTCCTGTTTGCTTAAGCGATTCCTTGATTAAACCAAAAAATCCTGTTTTCTTCTTATTATTTGTCATGATAATTCCTCCTCTTATTTAATATATGACTTGATGAGCATATTGGCATATAAAATTTAAAAAATAAATTTGTGGTTTAAGTACAATCGATGTTCTTTCGTATATACTCTTTTAAATTTTCTTTATCTGTAAGGTAACAGTCCTTTGTCTCCCATTGTTCTTTTAAATACTCATAAAGATATTTGTTTTTAGTCCAAAAGGAATCGTTTAAATAATAATATGCCCACTGAGATTTTTTCTCATCAGTAATAAGCCCCGCTGTTTTAAGCTTATTTAAGTGTTTCGACGCATTGGTTTGGGAAATACCAAGCACAGCTTGAACTTCACACACACATAATTGATTTTCTCTTAATACATTAAGAATTCTTATTCTCGTTTCATCTGTAAGCATCTTAAAAATATCAGTTGTTTCCATATTTTCACCTCTTATATGACTATATGCCCCACTGGGAATATAGTATCATCTATCTTAAGCCGTGTCAAGAAATATAATCTGGTTTCTAATTGCTTCTAAAGACAGGAACCAATTCTTGTTGATGGTAACTTCACATAGTGACTCTAGCTTTTGGAATATTGCTCTCCATAATATCACCTTTAACAATAAATATGAGGGCAAGCTGTAGATTGAATTATTTCATAGCCAACCCTCTATAGATAGCTTGCTGAACAGTTTTGTGGCAGCAAATTCCAAGTGGGTTTTTCTCTTTGCAATTTGAGTTTTTCATCGCGCCAGTTATCATATTTACTTCTTTTACGGTTTTCACACCATATTTTACTACGGCTTCAATAATCTGATCTTCTGTTACTCCGCTACAATAACAAGCATACTTAGGTTCTGCGTCTTTCTTAAACCAGATAGGAACTCTAATTTGGTCTTTCAAGAATTTTATTTCATTATCTAGACTATAGTAAACAACATCGCAATCCTCATTTATACAAATTTTATATTGACCTCCATCAATGACATTACGATAATTATCTGCCACTAGATGTTCAACAGTTACTTTACTAACAGCAATTCCTTCATTGCTACATACAGGACATTTCTCTTTAATTTGATTAAGTCTTTCTTTTTTGCCTCCACAACAACATTCATTATTAATCGCCATATTTATAACCTCCAATTATTCCAGATTTTAAACTTGAAAATTCACCTCTAAATATTCTTGCCAATAACCATTTTCAATTTCCAAATCATGAACCAAGTAATATTTTTCGTTTTCTCTCTGTTCTATAACTTTTTCTTGCCATGATTTTTCGCAAAGAAATCCTTTCAAAGCTTCTAAACGTATTGATCGATCTGTTTTGGTGTAACTTCATCCTTAACGCTTTTTTGCTTTGTAAATAGTATTTTGAAATCTTCTTTGCATTTCTTCCTCTAACTCATTATCATAGTCCTTTGTATGCTTATGCATTGCATTAATAAAATCTTCAAAATAAGGCACCTCATCAAAGCAATTTCTATTTTCAACAAAGAAATTATAGATTTCTCTGTAATAAACCACAGTATATTTTTCACCGCATGAAAACTTACTCAAATCAATGCGGTTGTAATTTGGTGAAAAAATAAAGCAGCTCACAGTTTTCTTGCAATACTCATCATCAGTTGTAACAAATTGATAGTATTTTTTTAGCTGAGACTGTACTTGATTGCTGTAGATATCATGCCTTTCATTAATACCATTAATGCTAGATTTGATTTTATTCTCTATTACAACAGCATTATTTTTATCAGAGATTAATAGGTCAATATTTTTCTTTTCTCTCTCAATGGTAAAATCTGTTTGTATATCGACAGATAAAACTTCCTGTGCAAACCTGGAAAAAGCATCTCTATTTATATCAAAAAAGTAAGCAAACATATTTGAAAAAGCGAGTTCATTATCTTCCTGCCTGATTATTTTTAGGAAATTGAAATATGGATCTTTTTGAGGCTCTGGTAATTCAGATATAGCTTGTGTCGTATTAGCTTCTTCCCATAATTCTTTGTTTTCAATTATTTGATTCAAATCAGTGAAGGATTCCGGCTTTTCATTTTCGCTGTAGAACTCCCTTAATGTTTGCTTGCCAAATCCTTTATTTGTACGAATGAAAAAAGTGTTATCACCACTTACAGATTCATCGTCTGTAATATAGATCTGATTTTTCGGCTTAATAACCCTATCAGCAACAAACGTGGTATAAGCATTTTTTTCTTCCTCAAGACTACCGCGATAGGAATTTTCATTAAATAAATCAACAAGACTTACTCCACCATAGGTCAGTCCTAATGCAACTTGTCCTTTATACCTCTGTTTTCGTGGAAGTTTGCTGTCGGCAAAATCAAGAATCATTATACCCTCTGCTTTGGCTAGTACTTTATATATTTTCGAGGCAAATTTTCGTACCAACAAAACGGTTATACTATTCTCTCCACGAGATAATTCTATTGTGCCTTGTGAATTGAGATAAATATAATTTTTCCCATCATCTGCTTTGTAAAGGTTAATGATTTCATGCCCTATGTTATCTCCCTCAGATAAATAGCCTCCAACATACATTTTATTAATTATTATTTCACGGCTCGCAGGTTTTGGCTTTACTGTGATTTGTTGTTTATATTCGACTGGAGCGATAATTTCATCTGACGATAGGAACAAGCGGAATCTTCTAAGATGAGACATATAACCACTAACCAGTGAATTAACATTACCTGTCGAGTTCTCAGAAAGACCTTTTATCAATGCATTCCTTGCCTCATTCTCAAAATCAGTAGCTGTTACAGCACTCCAAAATAGCTCTTTACTCCCTTTTCTCCAAAGGTAAAAAGTGTCAACATAAGCAGTATTAATGGTTGCTTTGGAAATGTCCTGGCTATGTAGAAATTTTTTATATAACGCACGCAGTTCCTCATACGATAAAGCTTTCATACTGTTTAGCTCCAAAATTAAACCCCCTTTACTCGTCCTCATCTTCCTCGGTAACATCAATCCCAAATAACATCTGGAACTTATCGAAATTATATGGGTATGAGTTATCACCATCAAATTTTACCGGTTTATGGCCATTATTATATTCAAATTCTAACTCCCACTGTGTTCCATCAAGCACCATGTATCCGAAACGTTTAGTAGAATATCGCCTGCGCCACTCACCGATATGCAGATCTTTAAGTGCGGCTATGAAAGTATCCTTTGTAAATGGTTCCTGGCTATCATCACATAATAGGAGAGGTTCTTTATCTTCCCATAATTTTGTATAGGCTTTGAATTCATCTGTTAGTTCTACAATATAATTACGGTAGCCACCAAAATAACCCCCAATGCTAAAGGTTATCTTGCTGATGGATTCCATATTTGCATCAAAGTCAGCTGTCTTTTCTTCAGATTTTGATAAAGTATAAATCCCACCAGCTTCAACATAGGCTTCTTTGGCTTTTTCCAAGTATTCACGAGTCCAATGAAGGCGAGTATCCTCACTTGGATGCATAACAGTTTTTATGCCACCATGCGGGTTTTCCATTGAATTTTTGAGGCGACCTATTTCTTGCTTAAGCCCCCGAATAGCGGTCATTATCTGTTCTTTAGTTTTTCCTTTAAGATACTCTTCATAGTAACTTTCTGGGCTAATCATCATATTAGGCCGCCTCCTTTACTCATTACCTATCTTAATTTCATTCCCATCAGGCAATATAAATGCCTGCTCAAACTTAATATCCAAAACATCAGCTATGGTTTTCAATTCATTCAAGGTTACAGTTTCACGTTTTAATTTCTTATTGAAATTCTGTGGAGTCTGACCAATACGTCTAGCAAGTTCCGCAACACTTATATTCATTTGTTCACATAGTTGCTTAATCATATCTGCCGTAGTCATACAGCACCTCCAATTTACACTAACTAATATTATAAACCATTTGGTTGATGAACACAATAGATTCAGCAATATTGTCGTGGTAGTATAACCAAAAGAAAACCCACAACTCTACTCTAGAGTTATGGGCTATTAGGGTCCGTTTTTCATACTTCAATTTCAATGCCTGATTTAAAGCATATTACAAAGTGGTCATCATACACCGTAACATTTTGTATGATCTTCCTTACAAGGGTATCATCATATAGTAAGGTCCGATATTTGTTGTTGCGGATAAAGTCTATCAGTTCGTTGATTCGCTCATTCTCACCACTTAAGGATGCATCTTCCACAAGAAGGGTCTGACGCTTTTCACGTAGCTTGTCAATCTCATCTGCGAGAAAATCGTAATCTTTCCCCTTGTTAGCAAGGTTTATTACTTCCTTCTGCTTTTCTTCAAGCAAGGTGTTAATCTCTGAAATCTTATATTCCGTGGTATCACCGATTACCGCATAGATGTTTTCTTCCAGTATTCTTATCATGTTGTCCCCACCGGCAAGCAATCTGTTAATGGCAGTCATTACTGCATCATATAATTCAGTTTCTTTTACCGTTCGGTTTTTACATACCTCAGGGCCTTGCTCGATTCTTGTAACGCATCGCCAAACAAATTCTTTTCTACCGTGAATATTCCAATAGACACGTCTGTAAATGTCACCACAATCTCCGCAGAAGGTTATGGTACTCAAAGCGTATTTACTGCTATAAATTCTTTTATTTTTGTCTGCACCTGTGTAAATATTACTTCTGCGATGTAGCTCTTCCTGAGCCTGTAAAAAAAGCTCTTTCGGAATGATAGCCTCATGGCTATTTTCGACATAATACTGTGGGACATGACCTTCATTCTTGACTCGTTTCTTTGTAAGAAAATCCACTGTGAAAGTTTTCTGCAAAAGGGCATCGCCGATGTATTTCTCGTTCAGAAGAATCTTCTTTATGGTTTCTGGTCTCCATCTTGGTTTACCTGCAGCTGTTAATATACCGTCTTTCTCTAGATCCCTGCCAATGCCTACTAGGCTTTTGCCCTCAAGGTACTCTCTGTAAATACGTTTAATGATTTCAGCCTCTTCTGGAACAATAATCAAGTTGCCTTCTTCATCTTTTGTGTATCCCATAAATCGATTGTGATTGACCTGCACCTTTCCTTGCTGGTAGCGATATTGAAGTCCGAGTTTAACGTTCTGCGAAAGGCTCTGGCTTTCTTGTTGTGCAAGAGAGGCCATAATGGTAAGTAGCACCTCGCCCTTGGCATCCATTGTGTTGATGTTCTCTTTTTCAAAATACACTGCTATGTTCTTTTCCTTGAGCTGTCTAATATACTTTAAGCAATCCAGCGTGTTGCGGGCAAATCGACTGATGGACTTTGTAATAACTAGATCGATGTTGCCCTCCATACACTCCTCAATCATGCGGTTGAATTCTTCTCGTTTTTTAGTGTTAGTACCGGAAATGCCGTCATCTGCAAATATGCCTGCAAACTCCCATTCCGTATTTTTCTTTATATATTCCGTATAATGTGCAACCTGTACTTCATAACTTAAATTCTGCTCTTCAGTTTCTGTAGAAACACGGCAATAGGCAGCGACACGCAGTTTCTTTATTTTTTCTTTTGCGGCTGTACTTCCAACTCTTTTTCGTGCCGGAATTACAGTTATATTTTTTCCTGCCATATTACACCTCGCTTTCTATCAAACTATACAAATACTCGGCTCTTGTAACGGGATCATCTGGAAGTTTACCTTCTGATTTTCTCATCTTGAATCGCTCTATAGGGGAGGGAGCAGTAAAAGCTGCAAGCTCTACAATCCGCCCTAAGTCCTTCGCACGTTTATTTCTCATGTCTTCAGCCTTATCAAATGTTTCTTTATCTATGATTGCTGGATATACGTCATTTCCGAGATAAAGGATATTTTTCAAAATACGCCCCATTACTGAATGCGTCTTCTCAATACCTGCCTGTTCACCAGCCACTGTAAGGGAAAGTCCTGATATATATTTTTCAAAGAACTCCTTTACTTGACCTGCTGCCTTCTCATCGACAGTTATGACTCCGTCTTTAACTGTATATCCGTATGGTACATATGCCATTTATCTCACCACCTTTTCTATAAGGGAAAGCCCACATTTCATTTTAAAGGTTAGTTCATCCCTTGAATTTACAATGATGTTTTCTACAAACTTTTCAAAAGCTTCATCTGTATAATTGCCATCAAACTTATCTGCTGACACATAATCAAGAAGTGCCTTTACCTCGTCTGCCTGAGAAGAGCCACTTGTAAATGACATGACTAGGTTCGACTTCTCAGCAGTAATATTTTTTATTTCTTTATCCAGAACATTTCGTTCCTTGTTAAAAAGAGCTGGTTCAAGAAACCCTTTTGTCATAAGACCAATCAGTGTATTGCGTTCTTCGGTTAATTGCTCCATGCGTTTATCTATGGCATCAATTCTTGCAAGATCGCATTCTTCATCAATCTTGTTTATAGAATCATAAAGTGGCTCCAGTATTAGCTTTTTGCTGAATGCGAGCTTATTCATCATGGTTGAGAATGTTGCTTTTATCTCTCCATCACGCAAAAATAGCATAGAGCAGCTGTCCTTGTCTTCAATATGTCCTTTGCAGCTCCAAGCAATATAACTTCTGCCAACAGAGTAGTTTGTTCTTCTCTTGAATTTACTGCCGCACTCTCCACATAGGATTCTGCCACTTAGCACATACCTGTTTTGATAAGCTTTCTTATTAGCAGTTTTGCTCATAGATTTTGCTCTTTGCGTTATCAGCTTTTGCGCCTTGGAAAATACTTCTCTGCTGATGATCGGTTCATGATGATCCTTGCAGTAAAACTGATTTTTCTCTCCATTGTTAATGTGTCGATTGAAGTTGCTATCCGTGTAAGTCTTTTGGAAAAGCACATCACCTTTGTATTTTTCGTTACGAAGCATATCAATCACCGTACCAGAACTCCAATGATTGCCCCTTCTTGCAGGGATTTTGTCTCTGTTCAGGCCTTTTGCGATAACACTTCCACCTTTCCCTGAAAGGCACTCTGCAAAAATACGTTTGATTATTTCAGCTTCTTCAGGAACAATAACCATCTCACCATTTACGTTTGCATAGCCATATGGCGGAGTGCCAATAATGTAACTGCCATTTTGAAATTTTTTACTGATTGACCATGTTGTGTTCTGTGAAATAGACGCGGACTCTTCAGCAGCAAAACCAGATAAAATAGAAAGCATTAATTCACTTTCCATATCACCTGTGTTGAGATTTTCTTTTTCAAAATAAATATAAACACCGATATCCATTAGGTGCCTTACCAGTTCTAGGCAATCCGTGGTATTTCGTGCAAAACGACTGATGGATTTGGTGATAATAAAATCAATCCTATTACTTTCACAATCACGAATCATACGGAGAAGTTCAAGTCGTTTTTCCTTCTTGGTGCCTGATATGCCTTCGTCATAATAAAGCCCGGCAAACTCCCATTCCGGATTGGATTTAATATAGTTTTCATAGTGTACCCGCTGAGCTTTAAGGCTTACCAGCTGGTCATCACTATCCGTTGAAACCCTTGCATAAGCGGCAACTCGAAGTTTGCTTTTTGATGGCTGTGATTTGGGCAGTTCATCTATTTTCGTTATCTTTTTCATCATCTCACCTCACTTTCTGCTATTACATATATCACTCTAAAAGGCAATAATAGCAAGTGTTTCAGGGCATTATCTCGGCTAACTTCGGAGAGAATTTCTGGCGGTTTAATGCTGATATTTTGTGTAGTTCATCTTGTGTAATCTTGCCCTCTTTATAGAGCATGCCAACAATGCTCTCAGCTATATAAAAGTCATATTCTTTCTGTAACTGTTCTTCTGACATCGGTTCTGTCTCACCCTTGATAGGAGAACCATCTTTCACTTCAATAATGTTCATAAAAAAACACCTCCTACCTGGTAGCCACGGCGGGAGGTGAAATCTGATGTTTTCTTTAATCTTTCTTATAAAAATCGCATTCGTAGCCATCGGCATCAAGGAGCAATCCCTTTGCCCAGGGAGGTACTCTGCCCATCTGCTTGCATACCATATCAAGTGACAGGCTTTGGTCAGCCTCAATAATTACTTCATCGTGTACATGAGCCACAATGCTACAAGTGCTAAGTGTCTTCATGGCATACATTAAAATATCACGGGAGATGGCTTGAACAATGTTTTCTACAAACTTGGGTCCATAACTTTCAATCCTCTCCCATTTCTTTGTAGCACCAACTCCCTCATAAGTAACTGATTCACCACCGAAGATATTTTCTCCAATATTAGGCTTTACATAGGCAAGCTTTCTGCCAGAAGGAAGAACAATAAATAGCATTCCACTCATGTAATGAAACTTGATATTTTGAACTTCTTGAGACTTTTTTTCCTTAATGCACTTCTTAACTTCTCTATCCACATCCCACCAAAACTTTACGATGTTTGGATTTGATGCTCTCCAAGCATTAACAAGGGGTTTTAACTCCTCTTCTTCAAGTCCCATCTCTAAGGCTCCCATAGCCTTTAAAGCACCCACTGATCCACCATAACCAAGTGCCAATTCTGCAATTTTACCTTTCTGCCTTAAATGAGCATTTACACCATGCTTTTCAACAGGGACTCTAAACATCTGTGATGCCGAGGCACAATATATATCACCGCCATTTGCGAAAACTTCATTTCGCCACTGTTCACCCGCAAGCCAAGACAGCACACGAGCTTCAATAGCAGAAAAGTCAGCAACTATAAACTTATTGCCTTCTTTTGGTACAAAGGCTGTGCGGATAAGTTGTGAAAGAGTATCTGGTATATCTTCATATAGCAATTCAAGTGCTTCAGAATCACCATTTTTTACGATGCTTCGTGCCTCTTTTAAATCCATCATATGGTTTTGAGGTAAGTTCTGCAGCTGCACTATTTTTGAGCTGAAGCGTCCTGTCCGATTGGCGCCCAGAAAAGTAAACATGCCACGAATCCTGCCATCACTGCAGACTGCATTTTCCATTGCCGTGTATTTCTTAACGGATGACTTTGCCAGTTGCTGACGTAGTTTAAGCACTTCAGCCAAGTGCTCTGGTGCGTCCTTCAATAATTCTGCCACAGCCTTTTTACCAAGGGTATCTGTTTCTAGGCCATTATCAGAAAGCCAATCTTTCATCTGCTGTACTGAGTTGGGGTTATCAAGTTCTGTTATTTCCTGCATCTGATCCATTAGCTTGGTGTGTGAAATCTCATTCATAGCGATAGCTTGCTTTACGAAGTCCATGTCTACCTTGATGCCGCTATCGTTAATTCTCTCACTCAAATGGTATTCATCCCAGATGAAATCTGGCACAGGAAATTTAATCAATTTCTGCTCAATCTCCATCTCTGCTTCGACATCACGTATGTTATAGGATTTGAATCTCTCCCATTTTTCTGGGTCATCAGAGGGTAAATTTCTTGTGCGGTTTCCATTTGTCTTAGTCGGGCTACAAGGACCACAAAAGAAACGAATCAGATCTTTACCTTCCGTCATTTTTTGCTTCCCAAGACCAAGAACTGCACCCACACCTACTAATGATAACGGCAGCCCCATATATGCTGCCCATGTCATTGTGCACCTCCATGATTCAGGAGAAATATACTTGCCCACTGGGTATCCTAGAAAGCGTGAGAAGCATATCCGCTCAAATGAAGCGTTATGAGCATATTTTATAACTTTATCATCTTCTAATGCAGAAAGTATCAATGGTGGTATCTTTTCACCGCGGGCTAGATCGATTATTTTAACCTCACTTCCGTCTGTGGAATAGGCAAACAACAAAATTTCAAAATCATCTGCTTGAACATAACGATACACACCACACTTTGCTAAATTGACGCTACTATAAGTTTCAATATCACAATGTAATGTTTTTATTTCAGCCATGCATATCTATCTCCATTCTTTATTTTGCTTATAGCCTGATGACCCACACCATACATCTCTCCAAGCCGAGTGCAGGTAAACCCACAAAATAAGCCAAATCGTATTCCTTCAACATCATCCGTGGTAAGTTTCTTCCATGCCTTGCCTTGGCGATAAACATCATAAACATTTTCAGTTTGCGTATCATATCGAAGGTTCATTAGGCGATTATCTTTTGGATCCCCGTTTGCATGAAGCACATACATACCATCCCTTTCGCCTACAAAAGCAGCCATAACCAAATGATGAACTGCAAAGGTTTGTCTTGGATCATTTAGGACAACCATTAGGTAATTACCTCGCTTTCCGGGTCGAAGTATTCTTTCCTTTAATAAATAATCAAACTCGCCATTCTGATTGCTACTATGAATTACACGTTCAAGACTCTTAATTCTGCCCTCACTGCTTGCCTGGTACTTCCCCTCATATCCGGGTATGTCTTTCCATATTTCATCCATTTAATATACCTCCGTTCCTAAAAAAGCAGGTGGCAGAGGAAATACCCCCACCACCGTCAATTGGCCTTTTCTATTAAGCAAGGAAGTCATCTTCTGCAAGAGTTGTAAAATCATCTGCTGCAGAACTCTTTCCACCAAGAGGCTCGCCATCTTTAATCTTTTGAATGTTGCCAAGTCCGCAAGCCACACCTTTATTTCCGTTGGAATTGAATGCGAAAAAACTCAAAGAAACCCTAGCATAGCAGCCGCTGTATACCTCCCCACGATCCATGATTGGCTTTACGCTCTTGTCTACAATCTGCGGAGGGGTTTTGCTGTTAGCATTGATAAAATAATGCCCTTTATATGCCTCGTCATCGCGCTCCACATCCCCATCACGCAGAGGAATTTTTATAGCAGCCTTGTTGGGCTTCTTTCCACCAAACTTAGCGATGCCTTCTTCAATAGCAGCATCAATAGCAGCATTTACTGCGTTAATGGTTTCTGTATCGTCCTTTGGAATGAGTACGGATACGCTGTATTTTTCAGCACCACCGTTGACGGAAACCGGCTCCCAGCCGTGGAAGTAAGAAAGTCTTGTGTTCACACCTGTAATAACCTTAGTTCTATTCGTATAGTTTTTCATAATGATCAATCCTCCATAATTTCATTAAATTCGTTTTTTGCGTTCGTTACGTTCATAGCCACTCTTTTATCTGTTTTAGGAACAAGCGTTGGCTTTCCCGGTGGTTTTACTATGAGGCTTCCTAAGATTTCCTCAAATTTGGTTTTGCCCATCAGTTTCTGCATCTCTGTCAAAGGAATAAGGCTCTTACGGTAAATATCTTTATATCCACTCTCTACAGCTTTTTGTGCTACAGCATCTTCATCTTTGTACTTACGAACTGAGCGACCTTCCACAACTTTAAAACCACTCCACTCTTTCCCATGGTTAACTGCTGCATCTGTGGCATAAGCAGTTATTTCATTGGCCCACTTCGTGAGATCGGGAATAATCATTAGAATTTCCTCAATCTCACTATCTGTAAGCAGTGGTGGCATCTTAAACTCCATCTGTGCAAGTTTGAGCTTTTCATCAGCCCTAGCGCGACATCTGGTGGATGCTCTACAGAAAGTACACCACGGGCCAGGGATATATTCACCTTCTCCTTGATAGGCTTTTGCTGCCTTAGGTTTTAGTTCTTCTTCTGCCCAGGCTTTAAGTTCTTCTACTGGAACAGTCCAGGTGCTGACGTTTTCTCTTCGCGGCTGAAATATTGTCATAGAAACTTCTTTGATGTCATAGAGACTGTCATAGATTTCAAGAGCACCTAATGCATAGAGTTTCATCTGCGGATTGTTTTCTGCGTCCACAAGGACTCCAATTCCGTATTTGAAATCCACTATGTGAAGTCTGTCATCTGAGATGATTACACAATCTCCCGTCCCAAATCCATCTGGCACATAGCAAGAGAAGTCAAGACGTTGTTCAATAAGAACGATAGGATCAGTACAGGACTTTCTTGCAAGTTCTACCTGCTCCATGATGAAGGCAACATAGTCATCTGTGCATTCTTCCATCTCATCTGAATCATACTCTGACACGGGCCTCTTACTTCTGATGTGGAGAGCCTTTTTCAGTTTGTGTTCTGAGAGTTCATGTGCTGCAGCACCTGCTTTTGCCGCCTCTCCACTTGTGTTTTCAAACTCAAGTTCAAGCCTTGCAGATGGCAAGCAGTGAAGCCATCTGTGTGAAGAAGATGCAGATAATATTGCGTGATTACCCATTGCCAAGAACCTCCGCATCTTTCAAGATGTCAGCATAGTAGGCCTTGTCAACAGCACTAAGCTTATCAGCACCATACTTCCCGATAATAGCTCTGACTTCTGCAGTAAAACCAAGCTGGCTTTTTTCGGCAAGGACCATACGCACTTTTTCAAGTGGGATATCAGGTTCCTTTGCTGTTTCCGACTTTGTGGCAGGCACTTCTTCAGGTGCAGCATCAACTTCCGTCATTGCCTTACAAACTACTTCTATGCTGTCTGCAAGGCTTCGCATATCGCTTACCACATCAAGCAGTAACTTTACTTTGCTCAAATTCATTTCCTCCTTTCGTAGTCTCACAGATAGCAAGTTCCTGGACGCTATCTCCCGGAATAAGAATTGTTACACGCTGTCTATCTCCAAGGAGGAAACGTAGAATGCGCTCCCTTACGGTGACATTACGGCAAGTAACGATTCCGCCTGTCTGTGGCATTTTTGAAACACTGATCTTCAGGTTGTGTTTCATATCCATCACCTCTTTCTGAAGGGTCATTATTTTCGCCCCTCTATCTGGTAGCCATGAGATGGATGGAAATCTGACGGTTTTATGAAATAACAAAAAAATAATGCCCTCAGAAGTATTAAACCTCCAAGGGCATAGTGCTTACTTATTCGATTTTAATAAAGGCATCCGTAAAGCCTGCAGCTTTTACTCTGGCCAGCATAGCCTCTGCATTAGATTTTACGCTGTAGGCCCCGACCTGTACCCTGTAAAGCTTCTTAGTTGGTGGAACAGTAACCGTCAGTAGCTTTTTAACGTCAGCCCTGAAAGTATCCATACTCTTACCATGCCTAGAAAACCAGTGCCGAGGATCTCCGTGATTGCTGGCGATTTTCTTTTGATAGCCTTCATAGTGGCCGATGATGTCTTTCTCCGTCAGGTCATAAATTTTGCAAAGATGCGCGCAAAGCTCCGTAGCTTCTTTGTAGACTGCATTGAAGTAGGCTGTATCAGATAGGTTGTCTTCACAGATTTCAAATCCGATATGACTGTTGTTGGCGTCACCTCCTGCATGCCAGCCTCTATGATCCCATGGCAGGGTTTGATAGGTAGCGACGGTACCATTTTTTAGCTTTCCAATAAAGGCATGGACACAAACTTGTCTACCACTGGGTCTATGTTGGTTCCAATGATTATTGTACTGGTTCTCCCCCAGGAGGCCATCATCGGGTCCAACATATCTACGAAGGTAGGGGTTATTGGCCCCAGTGCTATGGACCATGATGCCTTTGGGCTTGATTTTCCTACCTGCTTTATAACATTCATTTTCTGTAAGGATTAGTTTTTTAAGGTTCATTGTTCTCCTCCTTCAAGATGGCCACTCATTACTTTGTTCCATCTTTATCTCCACCGTCTTTAAGTTGTTCCAAAACATCGCGGAGCTTTTCTGGAATAGGCAGTCCTAGTCTTGTGGCATTTTCAATAATGCTGATTCCTTCATTGGATAGGTAGAAGAAGATCACTGCTGTTCTGATTACACCGCCATCACCGATGATGTTCTGATCAATGATGTGGGCAATGCCTACCAATGAAAAAATAACGACTTTCTTGAAAATGCCCCGAGCACCCACGTCACTGGATAAATGCTTCTCGATAATGGCGCACATGACACCAAGCAGATAATCAATGACAACAAAGGCAATCAGGGCATATAAAAATCCATCGTAACCTCCGAGAAACCAGCCAAGCCAACCGCCAAGGCTAGCAATAGCCAGTTGAATATAAGTCCAAATATCTCTCATTGCTTTTCCTCGCTTTCATGTAGATTTATATATTAAAAGACGCCCGGCTAAAGGCGTCATAATCTGATAGAAATGGGCTTCAATTAGTAAGGTGCATAGTAGACATACCCGCTGGCTTTGGCATAGAACCCGTCTCCGGGAATGTACATGGCACCGTCAAAGGTATCGTATTGACTAGTGGTAAAACCAGGTTGATGCAAGCATTCCCAGGTAATCCCATCAGAGGATACACAAAGACTGCTCTCTTTTAGAAGTGCAAACTTCCCCCAATCAGGCATCCACATGATGTTTCTTGGATTAGGAATATTGTTATTTGCCAGATCTCCTACCCAGGAAAGATTGGTTTCAGTAATCTGTGTAGCATCATCGTTCATCACACAGAGCTTCACATAGTAGGTGTAATCGCCACCCACATTGGTGTAATTGAATTTCATCACAAAGAGCACACCATTGATAGAGCGAATGAACATGTACCGAGTATCATTCACATCTTCAGGAATGGTGGTTCCCCAGTTTCCTGGACTTGATGTGCTGGCTCTGGCGATGGATTTGTCACCACCAACAACACCTACAAAGTATCCTTTGTGCCGGGTCAGGTATTTAAAGATGGGGACTGAGGTTCCATCAGATCCGACCAGGGTCCAGGCAGTTCGTTCTTCCAGGGAATCAAAGCTATAGTAAACCGGGGATTTATAGTACCACCAGCTGACCACACCAGAGCCTCTGTCCATATCATAAGCACCACAGGTCATGGCATTTTGTGCTCCGGCGCAGTACCCAGCATTATGCCAGGTAATACCATCAAAGGATGCGATGATATTGGCGAGACCCACGATCTTTGCGATAAAGACACCATCAGCAGCATAAAGAATTTCAGGCTGCCCATGACTCCACCAAGGAACACTGACAACGGTCCATTGTTTAGTGGTCTTGTTCCAGTAGGACATGTATGGGGTTTTGGCGTAATAAACAGCTATCTGAGCGTTTCCGTTATCATAGACATTAATCTGTCTCTCACTTCCGTATTGAGTATAGCCAAAGTTGTTATAGTACTTCTTGGTCCAGCTTAAGGTAGGAATAGGAAGGACAATGCTGCCTCTACCACCAAAAGCAGTCCAGATGGCCAAGGTGTTATTAAAATTACGATCATAGCTCATGGGTTTCCTCCTTAAACTTTCTCAATGGCTGTAATTCTTCCACTGGAATCAGTGGAGTAGGAGTAGCTTCCAGTGGAGCCATCGGCATAGGTTACTTCAAAGGCTGCAGCATCAATCAGAAGTGATGAGACCTCTTTAAGGAGAAGCTCTGAGAAAATATCTTCTAAGGTGATGCTGGTGATCCTGCCACTGGAATCAGTGGTGAAGCTGTACTCGGCATGATACTGGTGGGTATCGCCTTTTTCCACTTCGTAGGTCACATTGATTTTGTTATTAACCACCGACAGCGTTTTTACAATGGTGTAGGAGACACCTAAGTCATAGACCTGGTTTTGAAGATCATCCACAGAGCTTCCAACATTAGAAATTGAATTTTCGATGCGATAAAAGGTATCAGAAATACTTGGTCTGTATCTTCCCACCTCAACGCGGATGTTGAATCTGTAAAATGGATTGTACTCAAGTGAGATGATCCTGGTTTTCACATTGATTCCTAATGGATTGAAGATGATGTGCACATTATCGCCTACAGCCAAATCCATCAGTTTGAAAAAGGAAATGTCATAGGATGATGCATTCTCCCTGGAATCATGGGATACAGCCACGTTTGTAACATTCTTTGAACCCATCACAGGGATATAATCATTTGAGCCTCTATGGCTACGAATATTAATGCTATAGCCATCGTACTGGATTTCACCACCCAAAATAGCAATGAACTGCATAAGAGCAGCTCGCCTGGAAACCTTCTGATTTATTTTCATAGTGACGCTCTCTGTAAAATCCACAATCCCAGCTGAAAAGGGAGTCCCAGCAAGGAGCTGGGATAATCCTGCAAAAGGATCACCTGTGAAATCAAAACTGCTTATTTGATACATTTCATGATTCAAAAGATAAGACACATGTTCACAAAGAACAGAGCAAACCGGCAGGCTCCCTTGAATTGATTTACTGATTTGAACCAGTTCAAAATACTGATTATCTAGTTTTGCAATTTGCTTAGTTTTTAAGGCCAATGCAGACTTCGCCATAACAGTAAATGAGAGGGTAAATTCACCCTCTAAGGTTTCTCTAATGTTTGAGCTGATGACTTTCTTAACGGACTGAATCATGGTTGCTCCCGCGTAAATTTCAATCAAGGGACCGCCTCCTTTCTATTAACTTCCTGCCACACCAAGGTTTCTAACTGTGACGGTGTTTTGGTTCCACTGAAGTTGGGCTATGACTCTTGTTAGAATGTTACCGTCAATGGTAAGAGGGATAGTTACATCAAAGACTGCTCCGTCAGAACCACCAAAACTTCCAGTGACTTGAGAGTTCAGGTCCAAATCAAAGTCTGTAGGAATAGCTCCCTGCATATCTTTTTCCACATCACCCATGGCTTTTTCGAAGCCCTCTCCAATACCTTCACCCATGTTGGAACCAATGCCTGCAAACACCTTTGAAGGAGATCTAATACCAAGAACCTTCTTGACGCCACCAACGATCCCGTTGACCATATTTTTTACTTTTTCTCCAAGCCAACCAATCATCGATGCGATACCGTCCCATAAACCTCTGGCTATATTTCTTCCCACTTCTAAAATTGATGGAATCCCACGGGCAAGTCCGGTGACAATAGACATGATGATCTGAGGCAGTTGAGCCACGATCTGAGGGATAGCTCTAATCAAGCCCATACCAAGCTGAATGGTCAGCTGAACTCCCATTTCAATGAGCCTTGGTAGATTACTGGTGATGAAGGTAATGATGCTGTTAATAATCTGAGGCAGTGATTGAATCAGAGTTGGTAGTGAGTTCAAAAGTCCCATAGCCAAGCCGCTGATAATCTGAAATGCTGCATCTAGCACCAAATCCAGATTATTGATTAAGGTGGTAGCGATCAGAATCACTGCTTCTACAATGGAAGGAATAAGTTCTGGTAGGGCATCTCCAAGGCCCGTTGCAAGGGTCACAATCATCACTAGCGCCGCTTCCACCAGGGCAGGAAGATTGGTAATAATCCCATCCACCAATGTTAGAACAAGCTGCAAAGCACCTTCTGTAATTTGAGGTAAGGCTTCGATAAGGCCACCTACAATGGTCATGATGATATTGGTTGCCGCTTCAATAAGTGTGGGAAGATTATCTAAAATCCCACTGACAAGAGCGAGAATCAAATCAGGTGCAACTTCTGCAATGGCCGCAATAAGTCCAGTAACCACATCCAGAATTTGAGGAAGGATGACAGCAATCTGTTCAACCGTCTGCCTAGCTCCTTCTTTTAACTGCTCAGCAGCTCCTTCTTGACCAGTGATTAGGCCCGTCAAACCATCTAAAATCATGGTAAAGCCAGGGAGGAGCTGTGATGTGATATTGTTTTTCACCCCGGCAAAGGAGCGGGTGAGATTGTCCATGGCGTCTGTGTAGTTCACCGCGGCGTCCACAGATTCATCACTCATCACCAGCCCCAGTTCACTGGCCTTATTTTTTAGGGCATCGGTGCTTTCAGCAGATTGATTCAAAAGTGCACCAAGCTCAACTGAGGATGTTCCCAGTAGGTCATTGGCAATGGCCGCTTTTTCACCTTCATCAGAGATGCCTTGTAGACCTTTAATGGTCATCTCAAAGACTTCTTCTCTGGATTTGCCCTCAAGGTCTGCCATGGAAATCCCTAGTCGCTGAAACTTTTCTGTGGCTGAGGAACTCCCATTGATGGCATCGTCCACGGTGTTATTAAGCTTCTTCATCCCGTTTTCTAAGGATGAGATACTGGCACCATTTTGGGAAAGGACATAGTCCCACTCTTGATAGCCTTGCCTGGAAAGACCAATCCTTTGGCTGGCCTTATCGATTTCATCCCCTGCGGCGGCAGCATCATTAGCCATATCAAAGAGCTTTTTACCTGCTGTTATCGCTGCAGTTCCAATGGCCGCCATGGCAACACCAATCCCCGCAGCCACACCTTTCATAACTGAACCGAGCTTTTCAAACTTACCACCGGAATCATCTGCTACTTTAGCAGAGTCTTTGATTTCATCCCCAAACTTGTCCGCTTCTTTACCAGCATCATCAAACCCATCACTGGCTGCATCAAGAGCCTTGTTGTTATCATCCAGCTCTTTTTCCATTTTATTTAGGTCTGCATTTGCATTGTTTAGCTGGATCTGCCAGGCTTTTGTTCTTTTGTCATTCTCCCCAAAGGACTCAGCAGCATTTTTCAGCGCAGCTTCAAGGGTGGATACTTTACTTTTTTGAGCGTCAATCTCTTTATTTAAGACTTCATTTCTTGCTGTAATAGCCTTGATGGATTTATCTTGCTTATCAAACTGTGAAGTAACCAGATTCATTTCAGAACCCAGCACCTTGAATGTTTGATTGATATCTCGAAGAGAGCTCTTGAACTCCTTTTCACCCTCAACACCGATTTTTAGGCCGAAGTCCGACATAGCGTTCACCTCCTTTGGGGCATAAAAAATGACACCGCCTAAGGTGCCACTCTAAATGGTTTTGTTATAGAAATTCTGGGATAATCTCATCGATGTAGCGCTCTTGTTTCGGTTTCGATATTCCGGTAAATTGCTTGTGACATTCCCAAAGGTCCATTAAATAGCCAATGGGCATGAGCCACACTTCATCTTCTAAACGTCTTAAATGGACTGTTCCAAAGTAAATAAGTCGGGTAAAGACTTGTTCATCACTTACCCGACCACCTCGTTTTTTGAGTCGTCACTCTCCACATTCCTTTTTGTGCCTTTCATCATACTGGCCATAATGGCATTCTTGTAATTAGCCAGGTCAAAGGGGGTGGTAAGAAGCTCCACTTCATCTTCTGTGAGAAGGTCTTTTTTATCATCCTTGTTCCTAATATTGTGGATCAGGATGGATTGGTTTGCCAGAAGGGTGATGAGCCAAACCACCTCCTCCAGAGCCATTTCAAAGTTCTCAGTTTTCATGAGCTTATCGCCCAAATTCTCAAGACCACCATAGCGCTTTGCAATTTCCTTTGTAGCTTTGGTGGTAAGAATCATCTTAAACTCTGTGCCCCCAATATCTATGGTGGTACTTCGTTCTTCAGCGGCCTCATCAACCTTTAATTTTTCATCTGCCATGATCAACCCTCCCATTAAGAAACAACAACAGTAGCCACTGTGGTCGTCACGTTTTCTGCACCACTAGAGCTTAAGACGCAGTAGTAGTAATAGGTATCTGCCAAAAGGTCTGTTGGAATATCAAAGCTCGCAGAAGTTTCTCCATTAATGGAAGTACCGCCAGTGGTGCTATCGATGGTATTTTCATACCACTGATAGGTTACAGGGTTTGAGGTGTTGGAGCTTGCCACAACAGAAAGGCTTCCAGAAATGCTTCCTGCGGTTACTTCACTTAAGCTTGCTGGCTGGGTTGTGATGGTAATGGTTGGGGTTACGGCTGTGAAGTCTGGTTCATAAACGGATGTGAACCAGCTTGTAATGGTTGATGCCGATACGCCATTATCTCCTTCAGTAACTTCCGCTTTCCAAGGATGCTTGCTTTCTCCATCTAGTTTATTTCTTCTAAAGACGGTTCCCTCTATGGTGGGACTGCTAAATGTAATGGAGTCGCCTTTGGTAGCAAGACTTGTGGCGGGAACAGAGAAGATAACCCTGTAGAGCCAAAAGTAGCGATATTTTCCATTGGCCTTCTTGGCACGAAACCCAACTGCCACAGGGCTACCACCATCTTCACTTCTTGAAACCACCACATTGTTGCTGTCAATTTTGCAGCCGGTTAAATCCTGAGCTACAAGTGAGCCAATGTCATCAATTCCTAAACTTAAAGCACCACTCTTAAATTCTTTGACCACTTCGCTGGCACCGTCATCTGCATAAAGAATGGCTTCAATGAGCTCAATGCTCAGCTCTGCGGTCATGGCTTTAGCCAGCACTTTAGGGGTGCCATAGGTTTCGATGCCGTTTTGATCTTCTGTGATTTTTGCATAAAATAGAGAGTCCAATCCGATCGTTGCCATTTATTCTTCCTCCGTTTCATATTCTTTCATTACGTCAATGGCGTAATGATGAAATTTAGTATCATGTTCATAACCAACATACTGTCTATCCGTGATAGTGACCCCTCCGGATTGCAGGGCTTTTGTTAGTTCTTTCTTGCGCTTCATATAGTTCTTCTTAGTAAAAAGAGAAAGCCTTGCCTCTGAAACAATCATATAGGCCTCATTATCTGCAAAGAGATCAAGCCTATCAGACATGGGGGTGATGACCAGATATTCATCAGGCGGCGTATCAGAAAACACTCCGGTCTCCACAGGAATGTTTAGGGGTCCTAGTATGTGGTTTAAATCCGCAAGTAAGCTCATAGCTTTTCAATCTCCTTATCCAGTTCTGATTTCATAGTTTCAATGCATGCCTTCCGAGATGCGGACTTTGCTGGCTTCAAGAAGGGTTTAGGTGGCTGACCTGATTTACCGTATTCCAGGATATTTGCAATCTTGGCATTGGCATCTCCATCACCACGAGGCTCATTAAAACCAACCTTCACGTTGAAATTTCCATTTCGATCTAGCTTAGTGGGAGAGAGGCCCAGGGAAGATACCAGCTCACCGGTAGAACGACTTTTTTCTTTGGTTTCATTCCCAATAACACCTTTAAGGTTGGCTTTTACTTTATCAAGAACAACCTCGCCGCCAGCTTCTAAAACTTTCGAGACAATCTCATCTGTCTTATCACCAAGCTTTGTAAGCTTCATTAGAAACTCATCAGGCATTTTCATAGTTCCTTTAGCCACTTGGAACAACCTCCTTGGCCAGTACTTCAATATACATTCCCCGACCTTTCACATCCTCAACAGATGTTATTTCAAACCTTTTATCACCATGAATGAGCACCATGGATGTCGTTACAGTTAATCCAGGGATATCTCGAAAGCGAAAAAGGTCTGTGGCTTCAGAAAAGGAAGCTCTGTTTGCCCATTTCTCATTGCCATGGCGACCTTCACGGTAGGCTCTTACAGAAGCTACAATGTTATTAACTTCTGTTTTAAACCCTTCAAGATCTTTAATGGTGACGCTTTCTACAATATCGATAAAGGTATTCATTTTCCCAAAGCTCATAACTACACCTTCCAATCCCGATCAAGTCTCAGCAAGAGATTGACTGTGTTCCACACTTGCTGCCCAGCCTGAACATTATCTGAAAAGAAGCCACCGGTGCTGCCGTCCCTGGATTCATAAAAGTGGGACGACAGCATGATGATGGCTTGCTGTGTGGTGGCTGGCATAACTGCTTCCACGTAGTGGTTTTCAGGAAGATGCTGATAGCTTTCTGCATACCGGGTAGCAGCGGTGATGTACATCTCAAGGAGTTCATCATCAGCCGAGTGATCAAGAATAAGATTTGCTTTTACTTTTTCCAGCAGTGTCATACCGCCACCATCCTTTCATTAGTCTGAAATCATAAGCCCTGCAGTCTTAAGTTTGGTGAGGAGGGCATTAAAATCCGTAACCAAATCCTCAACTGTGGCAGCAGTACTTGCAGCTTGATTATCAAGAACAGGGAGGCCAGTAACGACCGCCCCTTCCTTGATTTCAAGAGTTCCACCAATAACGGTTTTTTCACCGCCCTGTTCGGTATAGTTCTTTGTGTTATAGCTCATAGGACACCTCCATTACGCTTTCTGCTGAAGCACTTTGATGGCTTCAGGTAGAATTAGCTTTCCATCCACACGCTGAGTAGCAACAAAGCCCACCTGGCCAGTAGCCGCATAGAGCTCATTAAGTCTCTTAAAGACTCTGCCTTGACGATCCGCTACCCAGTAGTAACCAAAGTCACCGAAGATGATGGACTTTGCAGATGCAGCAATGGTAGGAACGTAAGATGAAGTGTAAACAGGTCTGTTCAGAATGGTATCTGGCGTTCCAGCCTGAAGTGAAGGCTGCCAGATATACTGACCCTGACCATCTTTTAGCTTTCTAATGGCCTTAATGGTAGCATCGTTCATAACGAACACGGACTTGTTTCTGTAAGGAGACTTAAGAGAGTAGAAGAGGTCCAAAATCTCATCAATCGAAATGGCAGTGGCACTTGCAGCGGTTACACCAATTTGGGCTCCACCAGTGGCAGCAAGGATACCTGTAGGCTTTCCAGAACCATCTCCTGTGAAGAAGGCATCTTCTTCCTTGTTACCGATACGTCTTGCAAACTCTCTTGCGATATAGTTCTCAAGATTAAAGACGCTGTCATTTAGAAGCTCTTCCGATACCTTAATCATGGTACCCAGCTTGTAAGCGCCAATGGAAACCTGTCCAAAGCTATCATCGCTTTCAGGAATTGCACCTTCTTCATCGATCCAAGAAGCAGTGCCCTTGGAAGCTACTACCGGAATCTTACGATCTCCTGAAGAAGTGGAGATGACGTTGGCCAGCTTTCTGAAGATATTCTCTTCATCCAGGGCTTCAATAAGTGTACGTTCGAACTCATCCGGTACTAGATAGCCACCTTCAGTGTCAGTACCAATCTGCAGTGCGTTCTTAATCACCGGATCGAGTCCCTCACCAGAACGGGTTCTCATGGCATTCCAGAAGGCTTTCTGGTATTCTGCAGAAGCTCTGCCGCCTTTGGATTCCATACCCTGGAAGATAGGTTTTCCGGTAAGTGGTGTGTTAAGTGGCTTTGAAAGCTCGCGGTCCAGTGCTTCTTGCTTTTCAAGACGATCAATCTCTTTACCGAGGGCAACCACATCCGCTTCCATTTTTTCATAGGTTGCAGTGTCTTCAGCAGATACAATTCCATCTGTACCTCTTTTGGTATCCAGGAAGGCTTTAGCAGCTTCCCAGGACTTTGCTCTTTTTTCACGCAGTTCAAGAATTTTATTCATAGTGTTTTCCTCCTAAAATTTAGTGTTGAATCAAAGAAAGCCGCTTTTCTAGCGACTCAATTGGGGTGCCAATATTCTCTTTTGCTAGTTTGGGTTTTACCTTATCAAGCAGGGAGTTAGTTACAGCTCTGCGGCTAAAGGCATAGGTAAAGTCCTCAGTCTGATTTCTTTTCTTTTCATCCTCCAAGATGCCATCAGCAAAGCCAAGCTCGATGGCTTTTTTCCCATTGAGCCAGGTCTCCGCATCCATAAGATGGGAGAGCTTTGTCCTTGACTGACCTGTCTTGATTTCATAGGCATTGATGATGCTCTCTTTCACTTCAGAAAGCATAGCGATGGCCTTTTTCATTTCCTCACTGTCTCCAATGGCCACTGTAAGGGGGTTATGGACCATCATTAGGGCTGTTGGTGCCATAAGCACCGTTGTCCCCGCCATGGCGATGACTGAGGCGGCTGAGGCTGCAATACCGTCAATCTTTACGGTAACAGTGCCTTTGTAATCCATCAGCATGGCGTAAATCTGACTAGCAGCAATGCAATCACCTCCTGGAGAATTGAGCCAAATAACAATGTCACCCTCACCGGCAGTAAGCTCTGCTTTAAATGCCTTAGGGGTGACATCATCGTCAAACCATGAGTCTTCGGCAATAACGCCGTCTAGGTAGAGTGTTCGGACGCCAGTGTCTTCATCTCGTGCCCAGTTCCAAAACTTCTTCATTAAGGTTCCTCCGTTTCTTTGATATTTGCGAACGCGCCTGCGTCCTGTAATTTAGTCATGGCACCATTGATGAGGTAGAGGTCGCCACCTAAGGATTCTGGAATTCTATCCAGATTCTCAAGCTCCCTGATATCATTGGTGCTCATCCAACCGTTCTGCCTTGCAGTGGCATATCCACTCATTCGACTTACATAATCACCACGCAGTAGGCCATCCACGTTAAACTTGATAAACACATTAGGTTTCTCACTTTCCATGAGTAGTGCTCTGCACATGGACTGTTCCCAGCGGACCACCCAAGGATCGAGAGTGTATTTTACAAACTCAAGTGATTGCTGCTCGATGTTACTAAAGGATGATTTCTCAAGGTCAGCAAGCATATGAGGTGGAACTCTGAAGATACGAGCGATCTCATTGATCTGAAATTTTCTGGTTTCAAGGAACTGTGCCTGTTCAGGTGAAATACCAATAGGCTGATACTTCATACCTTCTTCAAGAACAGCCACCCGGTGAGCATTTCCACTTCCTTGATAGGCTGCGTTCCAGGATTCTTTAATCTTCTGAGGATCCTTGATAGTACCGGGATGTTCTAGGACACCACCAGGTGATGCACCATTCGCAAAAAACTTAGCTCCATATTCTTCTGTAGCAATAGCAAGGCCCACAGCATTTTTCGCCATGGCTATGGGTGAATAGCCTACCAGTCCGTCAAAGCCAAGTCCTGGGATATGAAGGACATCTGATGGTGAAAGATAGACCTGATTGTCTCTACCGAGAGTAGGAGCATCCTCGCTGCCACGCTGATACAAATAGAAAAGCCGACCACTTGAATCGCGATCGACCGTCATTTTGTTTGGCATCAGTGGGTAGAGGGAGATTACTTCGCCTCTTGCATTTCGAATAATCTGAGCATAAGCATTTCCCCACAATAGAAGATGACTCATCAGCGTTTCTCTAAACGCAAAGGAAGTCATCTCAGGATTTGGTTCATCATGGAGCAACTTGTAAAGTGGGTGTTTAAGGTTTTTCTCCTTGCCCCCTGAATCGTTGTGTTTGTAGACATGAAGTGGTAGGCCAGCCAACGTCTCTGATAAGATTCTTACGCAGCTGTATACTGCAGTCATTTGCATAGCGGTTTGCTCATTGACCGGCTTACCAGCACTAGTACTTCCAAAAAAGAAGCTGTAATAACTTCCTGAAAGAGTATTTTTAGGTTTATCACGCGCTTTAAATATCCCTTGCAGTATTCCCATGGACATCACTCTCCTTTAAATGGGCATGAAAAAAGCACCTACCATGTGATAGACGCTTAAGTTCAGCCAAAAAATGTTATAAAAAGTATATGATAACACTGAGACCAGCTAATAAAATGATTACTTTCGCTGCTGAAAAAACTACTGAATATGTTTTTCTTCGGCGTATTTCATCTGCCGTTTCAACAATTGCACCCAGTAGTGGCAAATGAATCACATTTTTATTCTCTCCCGCTATTGGTGTATACAAATGCACCCTTGATCCATCAGTATGAGTGTAGTCCAATATTTTGTCAATGTGATAGTATAATCTTCTAAAAATCAATTGACTATCCACCGATAGTTCTTTTGCCAATTCTTCAATATCAATTGAAACATAAATTTCGTTATTTGCAGGTTTCGAATCATCTAGGTAATCACTAAAAAAAGCAGAGTGTCTGTTGTATATTTTTTTTAATATCTCTTCGTCTGTCAGCTTCTTATCCACGATGTCACTCCCCTGAACATTTGAGTATATTATATCATGTTGCAACTAACTTACTGGATATGTTCTCTTAAAGTTAATTGTTTTCGATTGAGATTAGGCATTTTTAATTCTCCTGTCTTAATTCTTGCTACCGTTTCTTTTGCTTTGGAAACCGATTCTAGTAATACCCTTGGGTCGGACCCGTCTATTTGTTCCAAAACATATAGGACTTTTTCTGCCTTAATAATTCGAATTGCTGCATTCACCCTAGTCCTTGTGCCAACAGTATCTTTATCATAGTACCCATGTTGGTGCGAATGGTACTCATCAATCAACTTGTTCTTTAACACTTTATCATCTAGTTCTTTAATTCTTGTCAGCAAATCAACCATATACAATCCTAAAAAAGATTGGCCTGCAGATTTTATGTCATCATCGATTTTCTCAATGCTCCTAGGTTCTTTATCCATATAAGACACCTCCACTTTTCCTTTAGTATATCATGGAAAAATGCAGCTGGCTTATGATTCTGAAGAATCATAGAGTGGCTACAGATCAAAATATCAATAATCCCCTCTCATCATAAACTGATGTTCCAGGTCCTCCGCCACACCTTATCGCCCTATCGAGTGCCATGATGGTTGCTACAGCACCATCTATTTTTTCTGTACTCTTTTCCTTGTCTGCCTTTATGTTTCCTGCAGGGTCGGTTCGTATAAAGATGTTGTCCATCATCCAGCGAAGAACAGGATGTCCTCCGTGAGCAATTTTCTGTTCCAATGTCAGCTTCATCAGTTCCTTTGTTGGTGGAGACATATCCTTGAAGCCCTGCCCAAAAGGTACAACGGTGAAACCTAAATTCTCTAAGTTCTGTGTCATCTGAACTGCTCCCCAGCGGTCAAAGGCAATCTCGCGGATGTTATATTTCATTCCAAGATCCTCAATGAAAGTCTCGATGAAACCGTAATGGACTACGTTACCTTCGGTAGTTAGAAGGAATCCTTGTTTTTCCCACACATCATAATTCACATGATCCCGCCTAACCCTAAGGTCAATGCTGTCTTCCGGTATCCAGAAGTATGGAAGAACCACATACTTGTCATCTTCATCCTGTGGAGGGAAGACAAGTACAAAGGCTGTAATATCAGTGGAAGAGGAGAGGTCCAGCCCGCCATAACAGACGCGACCTTTGAGGCTTTCTGGATTAACCGGAAAAGCACAGGCATCCCATTTATCCATAGGCATCCAGCGAATGGCCTGCTTCACCCATTGATTGAGTCGTAGTTGCCTGAAACTATTTTCTTCAGCAGGGTTTTGTCTTGCAGACTCATAGGCCATCTTTACTTTATCCATGCTGACCGTGATGCCAAGGGAAGGGTTTGCTTTCTTCCATACCTTTGGGTCGGACCAATCATCTTCAAGAGCGGCACCATAAATGACGGGGTAGAAGGTAGGATCGTTCTTTCTTCCTGCCATGATATCCAGTGCTTTTTGATGAACCTCCCAGCAGATACTATTTTGATTATCTCCAGCAGTGGTGATTAGAAAGTACAAAGGCTGCATCCTGGCATCACCACTACCTTTTGTCATAACATCATAGAGTTTTCGGTTAGGTTGAGTATGAAGTTCATCAAAGACAACGCCATGGGTGTTAAAGCCGTGCTTGTTTCCAACATCCGCAGAGAGCACTTGATAGATGCTTCCGGTGGGTTGGTAGATCAGTCTTTTCTGTGAGTCCAGAATCTTTACCCGCTTGGATAAGGCAGGGCACATACGTACCATATCAGCTGCCACATTAAAAACGATGGAGGCTTGGTTGCGATCTGCAGCGCAGCCATAAACCTCAGCACGCTCTTCGTTATCACCACAGGTTAAGAGCAGGGCAACAGCCGCCGCAAGCTCACTTTTTCCCATCTTCTTTGGTATCTCTACATAAGCAGTATTAAATTGACGATAGCCATTTGGTTTTATGGTTCCAAATAAATCCCGGATGATTTGTTCTTGCCAATCTATTAGTTCAAAAGGCTTTCCCGCCCAGGTTCCTTTGGTATGGGAGAGGCATTCAATAAAACCAACTGCATAGTCCGCCATCTCCTTGCTGTAATGGGAATCTTTCGCCATGTAAGAGGTTGGTTTATACTTCTTTAGTTTTCGGATATGCGGACACCTCCTTTAAAAAGACATAAAAAATAGACCATAAGGTCTTCTGTAACGAGGAAAAGAGCTATGCAGCCCTATTCCGCTATGCGTTTCTATCTTGTTGTTAATTGTATTTCTTCATCAAAGCTTCAAGCGCAGCTTGTGCATTGGCGTCGATGGGTTCAATGTCCCAGCCTCTATCAAAGTTTGCAATGATCTGGCCATCTCGCTTTAGCATCAGTTTTGAAATCCTACCTTCATCAATGCCGTAAGGGGAGCCTGAGTCAAAGCTTTTGATCCAGTAATGTATGGTTCTGTTCTCGACTTCGATTTTACCTTTTCTCCACATGGTCTAAGTCCTCCTTAAATCCTAACCAAGATTGCTGGTAGAATTTGATTTTCGCCGGTCTGCCAGTCGGTATAGCTTGTCTTAACCTTGGTAAGTCCGTCCATCCTGCAACCGTGCTTTTCAAATTCGGCAAGGGTTGCGATCAGTCCTGAGAAGGTGCTTGAAATGGTAATGTGGTCAATTCCGTAGGCTTTGCAGGCTTTAACAATGAGTTCGATGTCGTAATCCCAAATGACCTCGGAAAAGTCGATGGTGTCGTTTCCCGCTTCCTTGCTTCTTTCGTAGGCCCAGTACATGGTGCTGTTGATTCCAGAGTCCTTAAAGTTTGCGCCGGTTGCTTTGGCTTCTTCAAATGCTTTGATTTCTTTCATGTTCTCATCCTCCATTTAGTGTGTTTTGTTTTGGTATTACATATATCACTCTAAACGAGAATAATAGCAAGTCATTTCTGTAGTAATAGAGCAGGTTTCTGGCCTAGAGGCTAATCTTCAATCCCACAGTAGCGTGGATAGTCGTAGCCTTCAGGATTGGTGAGTATCTTTTCACCGGTGTCTTTGTTAATGACCCTAATGCATCGAAGTTCACCTTTTTCGTTGGTCCCGCCATCTGACTTCTTGATCCAGGGCTGATCCTCTAGAAAATCACTGGTGAACTTCTTGAACTCTGAATCACTGAGTTCAACTTCTCGAATCACAGTGTAATCAGAACCAATGACGCCATCTTCTTTTGCCTCTTCGGTTGCTTCTTTTAGTTCCTTAAGGTTGTAGAACTTTCGACCAAATAATGCCTTCATTGCTATGCCTCCTCCCTGGATTTTTCATCGATTACCTTGCAGGAATCAATGCCGTAAACCACATTCAAGCTGCTGCCGTTGTCCCACTGAACCATGATGGAGCCTGTGTCATCCACGCCCCACACGGTGCCTTTTGTGCCCGTTGGCGGTGCTTGCATATCATCCATCCAAAGGAGCTGAACTCTAGCGCCAGCGGGGTACTGCTTGCGTAGGTGGGCCAGTCTTTCTTTACTGATCGGTTTCATTTGGAGTACCTCCTTTGAAAGCACTGCTGCCTGATAGGTTTTGAAGGAGAATCTTTCTGTGGGTTTTGAATCCTTCTCCAATAAATCCAAGGCGGAGAAGGAAGCACCTAAATGCGTATTTCTCATTGTCGACTTCTTTCTCTTTTACGGTGATTCTCTTTTGGGTTTTCGCCATCTCACAAAGCTTTGTAATGAACTGGGAGTAGGCTTTTATCTCATCCGGATCTGGTAGCTTTGAAAACCAGGGGAAGCTAATGCGCTCTTCGTCGGCTTCAATGGGAAGTGCATCCACATTCAGTGCTTTCTTAATGAGGTTGCCTTTGGCTTCTAGCAGTTTGGATAGCTTCTCCAAGTCTTCATTGGAAAGGGAGTCTTTTGGAATCTGGATGATGAGTCCAGTTTCATCTTCAGCCGGAACCGGTTCATCCATCTCAGGTTCAAACCCTGCATCTAAAAGCTTTTTCATCAGCGTCTTGATATTGTCCTGATCCAATTCGTTGTCAAAGGTTAGCTTTCCGTCTTTTCCGATGTGGTAGGGTCCGACCTGGTAAGCACAAGATGGAACTCCCAGGTATTTTGAAGGAACCTCTGTGATTTCACTGATGAGCTTCACCAGCTTTTTACGTTCGTTACCAGTTACGTTGTAATTGATTTTCATGGTATTGACCTCCTTGTTTTTTGCTTACTACATATATCACTCTAAGTGATGTTAATAGCAAGTCTATCTTTCGATAGTTGTGTTATTTATTTTCAGGGAGGTCGCTGTAGCGGTATTCTTTGCCGCCACGCAGGAGATAAACGTCATCTGAGGACTGTGCTCCAGAAATAAATCTTTCAACTATAACGTCACAAAACTTCTCATCAAGCTCAATGGTATGACAAATCCGCTGGGTCTGGTCACAGGCAATGAGGGTGCTGCCAGAGCCGCCAAAGGGATCAAGGACGATGCAGTTACTGAGACTTGAATTAAGGATTGGATGAGCCACAAGAGCCACCGGCTTCATTGTTGGATGAGAGCCATTCTTCTTAGGTTTTTCAAATTCCCAGATGGTTGTTTGCTTCCGATCAGCGTACCAGTTGTGCTTGCCTTTTTTCTTCCATCCAAAGAGCACCGGTTCATGCTGCCATTGGTAGGGAGACCTACCAAGGACCAACGATTGCTTTTTCCAGATACAGGTGCCGGAGAGGTAGAAGCCAGCTTCAGCAAATGCCTTTCTAAAGTTCAGCCCTTCCGTATCTGCGTGAAAAACATAGATGGAAGAATCCTGGGTCATGGCAGCTTCTGTATTGGTAAAGGCAGCCAGGAGAAATTCATAGAATACAGAATCACCCAAATTGTCGTTTTTGATTTTACCGGCAGAGCCTTCATAGTTTACATTGTAAGGGGGATCCGTCACCACAAGGTTTGCCAGCTTTCCATCCATGAGAAGTGTGAAGGTTTCTGCCTTGGTGGAATCACCACAGACCAGTCTATGGGGACCAAGCTTCCAGACGTCACCAAGTTTTGTCATGGCGGGTTTTTCCAGCTCTGCATCCACATCAAAATCATCATCGTGAATGCCTTCTTTCAAGGAATCTTTAAACAAGTCATCCAGTTCAGAAGGATCAAAGCCTGTAAGGGAGACATCAAAGTCAGCACCCTGCAGATCAGCAATAAGTAGGGCTAGCTTATCCTTATCCCAGTCGCCAGAAACTTTGTTCATTGCAACGTTTAATGCTTTTTCCTGTTCAGTGTTTAGATCTACCACAACGCATTCTGCTTCCTTTTGACCTAGATGCTGAAGCACACTAAGCCTCTGATGGCCTGAAATCACAGTGTTATCATTATTTGCATTAACGACGATAAGCTCCACATATCCAAAATTCTCAATAGAGGCTTTTAGCTTTTCAAACTCTGGATCTCCAGGCTTTAATTCTTTTCTAGGATTGTAGACTGCAGGATTCAGATCTGACAGCTTTATTTTTTGTATATTCATATTGAATCACCCTCTTGGAGAAACTTCTCCGCCGCCTTTCTTAAGTTTAGATTGAAATCCACGTTCTCCCACGGGAAGAGTAATGAGTTAAAATGACCGTAGGTTGCTGTATCAGAGTAGATTGCATTTCGAAGGCGCAGCTTTTCATTGATAGCAGCTGGACGTAAGTTAAAAATCTCTTTTACCAGTTCACTTAAATCTTCGTCACTGATTTTAGCTGTACCAAAGGATGTGACATTAACTGAAACTGGATTTGCTTTTCCAATGGCATAAGAAATAGCGACCTCGCATTTATCAGCAAGTCCGCTCCAAACAATATTTTTAGCAATGTACCTGGCCATATAAGCACCACTTCGGTCAACCTTTGTTGGGTCCTTTCCACAGAGAGCTCCGCCACCATGGGAAGCCAGACCACCATAGGTATCCACCATGATCTTTCTGCCAGTCAGCCCTGTATCAGCAGCAGGACCACCTTCAACAAACCTGCCTGATGGATTGATGAGAATTTCCGTTTCATCATCCAGTGGGAAGTCCTCAAAGCACTGCCAGAGAACGTTGTTTAAGATATCTGCTTCTAATTGCTTTTGGGTTTTGTCCTCGTGGTGCTGCACAGAAACTACCACAGTTTTAACGCGGACAGGTTTATCCCCATGATACTCAACAGTAACCTGTGCTTTGCCATCGGGGAGGATACCCTTGATGATGCTTCCTTTGCGACATTCATCAATGCGCTTTACGATTCTATGAGAGAGAAGTAGTGGTAGAGGGAGTAGTTCACGGGTTTCGTTGGTAGCATATCCATATACAGTGCCTTGATCACCAGCACCGATGGAACCGTATGGATCAATAATTCCATTTCTTGCTTCAAGTGCTGTATCTACACCAGCAGCGATATCTACACTTTGATGATGTACAAACACAAATACTGTAAATTTCCAAGGATTGTATCCCACCTCACGAAGTACATTTTTGACGATAAGTCGGATGTTGATTTTTTCGCTGCAGGTGATCTCGCCCGCCACGATGATTTTACCTTTAGTAGCCATGACCTCACAGGCCACACGTGAAGCTTTGTCTTTTCGAAGGCAAGCATCCAGAATGCTGTCAGCGATTAAATCAGAAAGCTTATCAGGATGTCCCTTGCAGACACTTTCTGCGGTTCTGTAGTTTTTACTCATATCATTATCTCCCATCTGTTTTTATTTGCCCCTTCGAGCAGAAAGCAGTCTCTCCATCACATCATCCTGAGGATTTGATCCTTTGTAATCGCCAGTACAGTTTTCTTTTACGATCTGGAATATTTCAAACCACAGACGATTGGTTTGGTTCATGTAGTTCTGACCCATGGATACATAAGGACTTTGAATGGCATTTCCTGTAGTGGGGTGTTTTGCAAGAAAACCATATTCAGTAATGGCTTCTTCACACTGAATCCAACGAGCAACACTCATGGCATACCTTTCAAGGAGCTGTGGAGAAACCAGAGCAGCGCAGCCACGCTTATCCAGCCACTGCCATGTGGCTTTGTAGATTTCACCAGCCACCAGAGCTTTCCCATCTTTTTGAATGGCTTCAAGCATCTTATTTGGTTCAGGCATTTCTTGTCCCTCAAGATCTGCAGTATCTGAAAACTCCATCACCGTCAGTTTCCTGCCACCAAGATTTCCTTCGGCTATTTTGTCAGCCAGAGGTTTCTTTTTTGCCCCTGCACCAACACGAGCGCCACCTCTGTTCGTACCGTCTTTTGCCAATGATCACACCTCCTTTACAAAGTGGGGGGCTATACCCCCGTTTGAATCTGCGTTTTTTAACACGACACCCCAGGCCGCTGTCCGGAATTTTTAGTCGTACAGATATGACCTTCCCCACCGGTCGCCACTCTCAGCGGTAATCTTTGAGTGACAGGACTTACAAAGGGCCATCAGGTTACTGGTTTCATTGCCACCGCCTTTGGAGAGAGGGAGGATGTGGTGCACTTCTTCAGCAGCTTTAATCCTTCCGTTCCTATCACACTCCTCACAAAGAGGATGGGCTTTGATGTAGCGGTCCCTGATCCGCTTCCAGGACCTGCCGTAGCGTTTGTTGGAAGCTGGGTCACGTTGGTACTGGTTGTAGCGTTTTGTTACCACCTTCTTGTGCTCAGCGCAGTACTCTCCGCTGTCTGAAAGCCGACCGCAGCCTGGGTAAGCACAAGGACGCTTGGGTTTGTATGGCATGGGTTCACCTCCTTTGGGCATAAGAAAAGCCCTCATGGGGTGTTCCCAAGAAGGCTTGTTTACATTATTATCTCTCAATTATAGCGTACTAAAAAAAACAACTGCACTCAAGTGGACTTATGTGGACTTTACTATCCTCTTAGAAGTTTTCTGCTTTTAAGTACTGCATTGATTCCAGGGATTAGCTTGGTCACATTCTTATTGATGTTATCAGTTGTGATTCTAATCATCTCCCAACCATCACCGAGTTTGTTGATGATGACCTCATCTCGGATACGCTCATAGTTCTGTCTGTCTTTCCCATGATAAATCTTGCCATCAATCTCAAGGGCAACTTTCATCTCAGGCAAAATGAAGTCAACAGAGTAGTCGAAGATTTTCACCTGGTGGAACGCTTTAACGTTACGACGGATAAGTTCAAGTGCCACCATTATTTCTTCAGTACTCTGATACCACCCAGTCTTGTTCAGGCTCTCTTCTACAAGACGGATGGCATCCTTGTAGTGTTCAATGCCGGTGATTTTTGAGATCCTTTTTATGGCGTTTTGCAGCTTCATCTGTTTCTTATCCGTACTGATCACTTCCCCTTCTTCTCGCGCCTGCCGAACCAGTTCAGCCCTGCAGTCCTTGCAGGTATATTTAGTACCACGAGTGTATGTCCAACTATAAACAGGTGTATCGCAGATATGGCAAAGTGGATAATAACAATTGGAATCTCTACCATCCTTACCAATGGTTATTCCGTCTTCTATTGCTTCATGCCATCCCATTCTTATTCTCCCTCCCAGCTAATACAGCATCTACAGCTCTAAGCGCTTTACGATGAAGCTTCAGCACCCAGCTTACAGAATAATCAAGGTCGTAAGCAATATCTTCCCAAGGCTGATATGATAGGTAGCGTTTCTCTAGAATCAGCCTGTATTCAATGTTGTTCACACCTTGGATGATCTCAATAATGTTAATCTTACACTTCAGAAGTTTGGCAAGATCATCGTTCAAATTGTTTTTAATATCTATAATCTTACAGACAGCATCTGCCATATGAGATACTGATTTGCTGGGGTTATTAGGCATTCCATTTATGGCCGAAGTGCAGTTCATAGCCATATTCTCCAGGGATGCCACTTGCTCAAGCTTACTGTTTATTCTTTGATCCAATCGATAGGCTTTACTAAGATATTCTTTAGCATTCATTGTTTGACCTCCTCTTTCAGTTTTCGGAGAAGTATCTCCGGTTCTACCGCTGTAAGTTCTCTATACCAATCAGAGCGTAAAAACCTCTCTACTTCAGCTTTTGTATGTTTTGCAGATTCATGGCGAGGATACTTCATCAGCTTCTTCAGCGCATCCCTGTATTCCTTGACTGCTAGTAAAACTATGGCATTGGCTAAGTCTTCATATGGATCGCTCATTGCTTCACCTCCAGCTTAGCTTTTACAGCATCGATTAAAGATGCTTGTGTTTTTTCTTTTTTTGTAAGTGCTGTCATCACATCTTCATCTATGGTGTCCTTGGTAATGATGTGGTGAATGACAACAGTATCCTTTTGCCCTTGTCTGTAGAGGCGAGCATTGGTTTGCTGATAGAGTTCCAATGACCAGGTGAGTCCAAACCAAACAAGTGTGGAACCACCACTTTGAAGGTTAAGTCCATGTCCAGCACTTGCAGGGTGGATCACTGCTACAGGAATTTCTCCTTCATTCCACTCTTCAATATCTCTTGATGACTTTAGCTGCCTTGCTGGAAATCTCTTCTGAATCCGATCAAGATCATGCTTAAACCAATAAGCTATAAGGACTGGTTTTCCGTTAGCCCCTTCAATTAAATCTTCAAGGGCATCAAGTTTTCTATCGTGAATAAAATGCGCCTTGTTCTTCTCGTCATAGACAGCACCGTTTGCCATCTGAAGGAGTTTTCCTGAAAGTACTGCAGCATTTACTGCATCGATTTCTTCTGCTCCTAAACTTGCTACCATATCATCTCTAAATCCAGAATAAATGGCCCGCTCTTTTTCATTTAAATACACAGGCACTGTGTTTATTACGCATTCAGGCATTTTTAGATAATCAATGGACTTCATAGAAATGGTGATATCGGATATCTGACTATAGATCTTTTCTTCTGCTCCTGGCAGGAGTTTATATGAAAAGATGATCTGACCATTGCGTTTATCCGGTATGAAGTAGGTATTACGGTAGTGAGTTATGTACCTACCAAGCCTCTGTCCCAAATCCAGAATACGAAACTCGGCCCAGAGATCCATAAGCCCATTACTTGAAGGTGTACCCGTCAACCCAACAATTCTTTTTACTTTAGGTCTTACTTTTAGAAGGCTTTTAAAACGCTTAGCACTGTATGATTTAAAAGATGATAACTCATCAATAACCACCATATCAAAGTCAAAGGGGATGCCACTTTTGTTTACAAGCCAATCTATATTTTCACGATTGATGATATAAAGTGTGGCTCTTTTCCTAAGGGCATCTTTTCTCTCTTTTTCAGTTCCAACAGCTACAGAATAGGATAAGCCTTTTAGATGATCCCACTTTTTAATTTCAGAAGGCCAAGTATCCCTTGCCACTCTTAAAGGGGCTATAATCAGTACTTTTCTGATTTCAAATCTATCAAGGCATAGACTGTAAATAGACGACAAGGTTATAACGGTTTTACCGAGACCTAACCCATGTCCAAAAACAGTGCTGATATCTCATTCTTATCGATATAGTCGATACAAAATTTTTGATAGTCATACGCTTTGAACATCATAAGGGCATCACCTCCTCTATCACTTTCAAAGGTATTTCTCCCTTATCAAAGAACTTTCTAATCTGAGCGTGATATCTCATATGATCTGAACTTGAAGAGAAAACCATCAAGTTATCAGGATCATTATTTCTTCGATTGCCGTCAATGTGATGTACAACCTCATTCTTTTTTAATTTTCTACCAAGTTTTTGTTCTGCCACCACCCTATGAGCATGTCTCCCATAATATTTTGTATATGTTTTTCCTTCACCTGTACCTAGCCTAGCTTTTCTTATTTTTGCTCTCATCTCTTTTGTCATCTTTGTCGGGTTCAACTTGCGATTTAACTCTGAGAAATGCTCTGACATATTTGTATAGTCTTTGAGTTCATGATATCCAGTAGGGTTTATAATTTTATTGCTAAAATCGGATAAACACTTGCGAGAACAAAAATTATGCTTTTTTATTTGTGATGGGTATTTATAAATTTCTTTACCACACCAATTACATTCTATTTTTAATTTCATCAAGCACCCCTCCAATCTGCTCTACACCATCAATGCAGTAAACCAAAAATCCTAACGCTTCCAGTTGTGTTTTTCTCTTTACTTGCAGTGGACGCATCTTATTGCCTGGAGCCTTTAATTCAACAAAGGCCATTCTTCCCATAGGTAAAAGTACAATACGATCTGGCACACCATCTAACCCCGGACTTACAAATTTTGGTGCGATGCCTCCCCTCTCTTTAACTGCTTTTACAAGCTTTTGCTCTATATATTTTTCAGTCACTTGTTTACCTCCCATCTGTCACAAGAACACAAAATCACAAGCGTTTCCCTATATTTACTAACGCGCGTATACGTGCACAAGTATTCACTATCTACTTATAAGAAAAAGCATTTCTAATATAAGGGAAAAACTTGTGTTGTGTTGTGTCACCTATTCGCCATATTGATAAAGTCGCTGCCTGCCATAGATCGGCAAACGCTTAATATTGCTGGTTCGTTCCCATCCGGGAATCTGCGCCATAAGAGCAGCGATTTGATAACTATCAGTGGTCTTTAACTCTGGGAGATTACGATTGAAGCATTCACACCATATTTCTGCATTGCTTACTGAGGTTCTTGTAATAGTTCCTGTATGCACTGGCCTGCCAAATTCGGTTCCACTTAGGTAGTTTCTACGGGCAAACAAGTCCATACTATCCCAATCATCTGGTAGTAAGGTATTCAGGTACTCCTCCACCATACCAACACGCTCATCAGCCTCCATGGCACCCTTTTGGGCCTTTTCAGCTTCTTCTAAAATATCACCCTCCAGATATAGCTTTTCGCCTGAGTTCCATATTTCTTTTGCTTCAGCCCAGAACTGCTGCCTGTATTCTTCAGAGAAGTTCCAGGTCTTCTTCTGTTTTTTCTGATGCACTTTGATGATCCAGAAGCGGCGGTTTCCTGTGATGTCACGCAAATATCCGCGCTCTCCATTTACTGTTGCAATAACGATGCACTGTCTGGGATGGCTTTCCACCACTCTTCCGTAGGATGGTCTATATTTATCGTCTGAGGTTGAGAGGAATGCTTTCACCTTTTCAATATCCGCTTTTTTCATTCCAGCAAGCTCACCAATTTCAACCACCCAGAAACCCTGCAGCTTTTCAGCACCCGACTTGTCGTCCATATCGGTTAGAGATAAAGTTTCAGAATAGTACTCTGCTGTTACCAGGTCTTTCACAATTGTGCTTTTACCAATACCCTGATCGCCATCAAGCACTGGAACGCAGTCAAACTTAATTCCTGGAACATATATCCGCGCAACTGCCGCTGCAAAGGTCTTTCTAGTCACTGTGCGTATATACTCAGTGTCATCAGCCTGAAGATATTTGATGAAAACATCTTCCACACGTTTTACTCCATCCCACGCAGGAAGGGAATCAAGATAATCCCTTATAGGGTGAAATCTCCGATCATCAGCAACCTTGGTAAAAGCAACATCGTGGTTTCTGCTTGAGAACGGAAGGTAGCGAATATCCATAATGGACTTAAGCTGGGCTGTGTCGGCGTCTCTCCAAAACACGTTACCTTCCGGTCTTTCCCACGGAAGAGGCCCTGTGACCTGGATACGGTTCGATAGCTCGTTATATGCAAAGTTCTTGAAATCGGGGTCATTATTAAGAATAAGGTTTAAGTTGTATACGCTGTTTTCAAGTAAACTTGATCTAGGCTGATACCTCAGTCTTGATTTCCAATCATCTCCACTATCAGTAAAATCCACTTCAGCTTCTGCAAGTTTTTCATTGGTAGCAAAGACTTTTACCTCATCAATTTTCATGGCAAAATCACACATATTCTTAAAGGACTTCTTATCATCCTCATCACCAAATTTATGGATACGAACGATGTCAAAGGCATTGCATAATTTTAGGTATGCCGGGTCCTTGGCATGATGGCTGTACACGAACTTGCCACCTTCTTTGATTTCAACACCCGCCATACTGCTTGATTCTATAAAATGGTAACGATCTGCATTTTCTGTTGGCTCGTAGACATCTGACAAAAATGCATCGATTGCTTTTGTAACAGGGAAGTAGACTCTATTGAAAAGCCCAACAACACCCTCCTTTTCAAGAGGGTCCTGTACCTTCTCATGCGAAACTGTATTTGCCTTGCTCTCCCTAGATGAAGTGGGAAGTCTTGTAGGATCAGTCCATTCGGGATGAGCAGTTAAAATATCATCTGGATTAAGCCAAGTTTTGTCTACTTCCTTATAGATAAATTTTCCGTTGGATGGCGTACTTGGCCAGTACATCAGCTGGTTTGGCAAATAGGAGCATTCATCGAAATAATCCATGCCAAGCATCTGTGCTAAATATCTTGAAACTGCTACAAATTCCTCCGAGGTTACATCTCTTGTTAGGGGAAAAATAAGACGCACCCGTGGATTTTCTTCTGTGCTACTATGGGTTGAATAAAGAACAGAGGTATATGCAGCATTCAACTCACAGTTTTCAAGAAATTCACTATTAATTCGGTCACCATCTAAGGCAATCATAGAACGTAGCTCCACAGTATCAATTTTCCTGCGACCGCCTTTTAATACACCTGCAACAAAACCACCATGGTCTTTTGCATTATCCTTTTGTGCTTTGCTAAGCTTGGCATATTCTTCAGCTGATTCTGTCGTCCTAATTGGAGTCTTCAATCTATCTTTTAGCTCATCAAATGTGATTTCTTTGTTGACCCACTTCTTTGCCTGTCGGCTATTCCCATAGGCAATGGCTAGTTTTCTCAACTTAATAACCTCCTTTCAAACGAGGTCTTTGTCCATGTTCAAATCTTGCCTTAATTACTTTTGTTTTTTTCATAAAGCCTCTACCTCCTCAAAATCCTTATTGAAATACCTGACCGGTTGCCTGCGTTTCTTTGCTTTTTCAATTTCAATACTCATGCCTTTTGAGATAACATCACCGAGTACCCATACTTCCTGGCACTTGCCCATAAGGATGATATCCATGAAAATAGCGAGATCACGTTCTTTCTCATTACTGTCATCCATGAAAGGGAATAGAAGGTGCGGGGTCAGTGGGATACATCCACGATTGAAAGCAAATTCTGCAAACTGAGTGGCTTTTAAAACATTTTCCTTAACAGCCCCGTGAAAAGGGGCACATATATAAACCAAAGGACGAAAGGCAGGTTTTGACGCTACCTTTTCTTTTTTTACAATATTGGTTAGTGCTTCATGGGGAGTAGGGTCATAGTATCCTTCAGCATTGAATTTATTTATGTTCATCATAGCTACCTCCGGCTCTAATCTTTTTACTACATTCGCTACAATATATTGCAGTACCAAATAAATCACTTTCACCATCACCTAGGATTTCTGCAATATCCACCACTACTTCAACACCACACATCGGGCAGTGGCAAAAAACATTCTCATCTGTTATTTCAATGGATATCTCCATGGAATCATTCAATCTTTCTTTCACATAAAACATAGTAAGAGCCCTCCTTAATTCTTCTCTATTTTGGTTTTGTACCATTCCAAGTAACGCTTGCGCTGCCCATAATCTGGGACAGCTACTAACAAACCAACATCTACTTTTTGTAATGTGTCTAGCATCGTAATCTGCTCATCAGATAAGTAAGGCCTGATGCTTTTTCCTTTTTCAATGCCGTTTGCTAATCTGAACTGCTTTGCAGTCATTCCAACAACGATGCGATTTAACATATCGCATTCATTACTGAAGTGATATGGTTTAGGATTTTCATGCAGCAGCTTTATGTTTGCGGTTAATAATGGAAACTCTTGTCTTGCAGAAACAAGTGTTTTTATGAAGCACTCCATTTCATTAAATCGTTTGATGTATAACTCTTTGAACTTCATTGCTTTCTGCCCTGTATATCCCATAACCAACATAGTGAATCCATCACGAGTCATGGCATAAGCCTTTTGTTTTCTGTTCCAACCATCCGTGTATGAGGTTGGCTCAAAATTGAGCTGAGCAAATTCTGTGCTTAACCCAGATTTGGGGTCAGTGATTTTAGCAATGTCACGCAGAACATTTTTATGTTCCTTCTCGAAGAACTCTGCTACAAACAAACTATCCACTCTTGCCGTATCTTTGGTGTCGGCAAACACACCATATTGGTCTTTAGGTATTAATTCTCTCATCAGAATTACCTCCTTAAATTTTTTTGGGGGTCTTGACCTCCTACCTGGTAGCCTTGGGAGAAGGTCAAATCTGACGGTTTTTATATTCTTGTTCCAATTTTTTTGTTGCTCGTTTTAACTTCTGGGTAATGTTGTTTTCATCAGCACCTATGGAGCTGGCATATTCGCGGATTGACATACCGTCTATGCGAACTGCGATAAACATATCCGCCCAATCTTCTTTTTTACCAAGCACCTTGCGTATCCATTTACAAACATCTTCGTGCTCGTATTGGTAAGCACGATTGATTTCATCTTTTTGGAAAACTCTAGCATCAGCCACTTCTTTCATTAGAGGTTCTGAAGTGTCATATTCCTCACCTTCATCATTAGGGCTTGCTTTTGAATAACCCCTATGCCTGTCAAACTTGTGCCAATTGTTGTATTCTGGCTTGTTGAACTCTTCATTGAAGGTATCTTGTATTAAGCGATCTTTATCTTTTTTAGGAAGCTCATCACCTTCTAGGGACAGACTAATCCACATTTCTTCAGTTTCTTTTTCATTGAGTTCGATGGTTTGAAGTTTGTTTTCATATCTTATTGATAATCTCATTAGATTCTCCTATTCCGGTCTAACAAGACGGCGGAGAACTAATGAGTCTTTGGAAAACAACGACCAACAGAGTTACTTCCTAAAAATACGTATAGGAAATAAAACGGTGGATCATAAATTTTCCTAATAGCCTGTTCTAGGCTATCTTCGAATCATTTATGTATCCGCCGTCTTCTGCTGGCCAGCTTTAGACGCATTTAAATTTTTGTAAGGTTTGTCCCTTACATGTATAAATATAATAGGTTTTCAAAATTCACGACCAACTCGATGAGTTGGCTCTAATTTGCCTATATATAAGGCTTTCTTAAATTTAGGCATAAAAAAAGAACCCCTTTCGGGGTTCAAAACCAACTCAATGAGTTAATTAATTTTATTCTTTTATTTCACTACCTAATTCGGATATTCCAAACTGCTCTAAGACACCATTAAAATCACCAAGCGCGAGTCCTGGCATAGTATCCATTATTCGAATATAGGTTTTATCTGGGTCATTATAATAATTTAATTTATTATTTGATTTATCAAATAATTTCTGTGTTATTCTGGAGCATAATCGCATGCCTACACAAATCGCCATCAAAACATTAGTAGTCATGTTGTTATAATTATTATTCTTAATTTTCCCATGATAGTTTTTGTGAAGCCCTGTCTCTTCATTAAATTTCTCAGGATAGTTCCATTTTCTATTTTCCATCAAAAACCATAGACAATCACACAGAGATTTAGTTGGATCTCCTATCATCTTCATGAGTTCAATTTCCTCTTGTTCATCATAAGAAGCTAACTGTTTATAAAATCCTTGGTAAGCGTCTTCTGGTTCAAACTTTAAAGAGGGCTGATATTTTGGATGGAATGTAAGTAGTCTACTATCAATTCCTTCAACTTTCCCTAGTATCGCATATCCTAGAAAATCCTTATCCGCATTTGCATATGTAGTGAACTTTTGTTCACGAATATTTATAACACATTTAGCAAGATTCTTTTTTGCTTTAGCAGTTAAATGAAGCACACCATCTTTTTGTACTACATACTGTCTATCGGCAATAACAAGGTATCCATCAGCATAAACAAATCGTCCCTCTCTTATCCACCGCTTAAGAACTGAATCTGTATCAATAATCTTTATCGCTTCTACAGGTGTTAATTTGACAAAGTCTTTTTTGCTATTAATTTCTTCATAGACAGCTTCATAGTCTACGAACTTTGAAATCGTATCCTCTAGACCAACTTCAATCAACCTATATTTTACTGATAATCGTGATGTTATAAAGAACTTACTTAAATCTTCTATCAAAGTGTCACAGGATAAAATAGCATTTTCCCCAGACATTTTATATTGCTGAATAAATTCTAGTGCCTTCTTTTTAAAGCTGTTTATTGGCATCAAAACTCTTGGTGCTAATCTATGTGCCTGCCATTCTAGCCACCTTACTTCATTTTCCTTAGTATTTTTTCCTTCAGATGGTGTAAAGAATGTCTCTGATTGGCGGCATAAAATCGGATATAGCTTTTCAGATGCGTTTTTATTTTTTACTTCAAGAATTTCAAAATATCTCTTATCTTTTTCCCAGTGAAGCGCCTCGTGAACAAGTGTATTTCTTTTTGAGCCTTCACCATAGACTGCTTCAGACAAGGGATCGATTAATACAGTCCCAGCTTTAAAGGCTGTTGATGTGTATCGCCTCGTTTCCCAGTTATAAACATCTATATGTGCATCAAGTAGCAAGCAGCATCCAAAAACATCTAAATCACCTGATAAAGAAACTTCTTGCACTGTGAGCCCCATATCCTTAAGTATATCCTCAACAGGAAGAGGCATCGGATCAACCAATGCCTGCTTACAATATTTTGTTAGAAATTTAGTTGCATAATCGTCAAGTCGATTCTTCCCAAGAATTAAGGCGCCTGATTTCTTATTAATATCAAAAATATCACTTGATGTAATTTTGCTCTTCATTTTCTACCTGTTCTCCTTTTTCAATATGATCGAGAGGCATCTCTGACAAAAGCTTTCTTGCCTCTTTCCAGGTAGGATAGAATTCTTCAACAAGCGATTGGAATCTATGCGTGTGATTCTTTTCTATCAAGTGTACTAGCTCATGGATAACTAAATACTCAAGACATTCTATTGGCTTTTTAGCAAGCTGAAGATTAATCCAGATTCTTTTTTTAAAAATATTGCAAGTACCCCACTTAGTCCTCATATTCTTAATTTTGTATTCATTAGCATGAAGGTTTGTCTTTGCCTCGCACCTTGAAACAACGCCATCCAATACTCGTTTAAGCTCTTCCCTGTACCATTCATTAAATGCCCTCTCCCTAGATTCTTTGGTTGATCTTTCAGGAGCAGTTAAAATAATTTTATTTGGCAATTTAGAAATTTCGTATTTGTTTCCTTCATAAACAACCTGCAAACGGTAGGGCTTTCCCCATAAATAATGTGATTCGCCAGAAACATACTCACGTTCTGTTTGACGTGCTTGTGATAACATTCTGTCTCTCACCTTAGTAATCTCTGGCATTTTCTTTAATACAAAAAGTCTTATCTCTTCGTCAGGATAATCACTAGGAGTACTGACTGTTATATTTCCTTCTGGAGGGTTAACTCTTATATAAAGATTTTTAAGATTTTTCTTTTTGATAATTTCAATTGGCATACCACCTATTATTGCTTCACTACTCATCGTATTCTACCTGCCTTCCAGTTATATCGAAGACTTCATTGGTTTTTTCAGTTGCTTCGTCTTCGTCATAACCATATACCAATAAATTCTGATATATAGCAAGTCTTATATTTTGTTGCTTCTGAAAATTCCGCTTCCAATCAGGGCGCATTGCATTGCGGACAGCGGTATCAATACTTACAGCCAATTTCTCATCTCTATTAAAGTAGTCATAGAAAGCTCTTCTGGCTTCACTATTCTTAACAGTATCAGGATAATTAGAATTTTCTTCTGGATGTAAAATCGCTTGTGCTAGTTCCACAACTTGACGCAGATACTCCTCATAACTCATAGCTTCAATTCGTCTCTGGTCAATTATAATTTGAAGCATTTCTGATAGTTTCCCATAGTAAACTTTATTTGAAGACATCTTTTTGACAATTTCATGCTGCAAGTTGTTTTCAATTATCTCCGCTTTAGCATTATCACTTCCAGGAAGATCCTTGACTAGTGCCTCTATTGGAGTTGTAGTTGTGTTCTCTAATAACAATTCAACCAGCGACATATTACCTAGTTCGCTTACAACAGTAGAATCATCCGCACGAATATAGGTGTCAAGGATATAACGCATATCAGCCTCATAGGGCTTTAAGTCGATGTAATCACAGCTCGCAAGTTTAACCATTTCCTTTATTTTATTGTAGCCAGAAATATCACTTCTCAGTTTATTCACTTGGTTCTCTGAATAGCCATAATCGCTCACAAGTTTATCACTACAATTTGCAAAGGAACGGGTTAACGAAGCAGTAAGGCTATATAAAATATCCCTACGACCGGTATATTCATCATCTTCACTATTCTCACCACAAAAATATTCAATGTAATCTGTATCCTCTTTTGGGTCGTTTACATTTTCAAGCAAATCCTTAAGCGATGCAATTGCACCAACCATTTCAGACTTAGCTTCGTCATAGCGATTTTTGATAAGTCCCTCAACATCTTCCTTATCAAAATCATCGAAAGCTTCGGTGGTATAGTCGGCAACTGCAAGTTGGACATTGCGGAATAAATCCATGTAATCTACGATGTAACCATAGTCTTTATCTTCACCATCTGGTCTATTAACTCGACATATAGCTTGAAATAAATCATGATCTCGCATAGATTTATCGATATATAAATAAGTTGCTGTCGGAGCATCGAACCCTGTCAAAAGTTTATCTACCACGATAAGAAGTTTCATTTTAGCAGGTTCTTTCTTGAACTGCTCTTTTACTTCTTTTTCGAATTCAGACAGTTTTTTACCTTTAAGCATACGCTCATAAATTGACTTCTTATATTCTTCTTCACCTTCTTGACTTAAGTCACTCGTAGCCGTTCTAACGCTTGCAGTAGAAGGCTCATATGAGGTAACTACAGCACATCTATTAAAGCCATTGCTCGTAAAGATGTCCCAGTATCTACAAGCCTCGTATATACTGTTGGCAACAAGCATTGCTGTGCCGCGTTCATTTTTTAAACGAGGTTTTAAATTCATATCAAAAATGATATCGCCTGCGATTTTCTCAAGTCTTTGTCTTGAACTATATAATTTATTGATTGAAGTCCAGCTTTGCTTTAACTGTGTCTTTGCTCTATCTGTAAGACCTAAAGTTTTATTATCAAACCACAAATCAACCTTATCTTTATTGGATAAGTCCTGATCAACATCTCTTGCCTCATAACGCAAATCAAGGACAACACCATCCTCAACACCTTCATTAAATTTATAAGTGTGAATATATGGTCCAAATGTCTCAAGACTGGTCGATTTATCTTTTTTGAGTAGTGGAGTTCCTGTAAAACCAATAAGCAATGCTTCAGGCATTAATACTTTAACTGCCTCATGTAATTTACCTGAGTTAGTACGATGGCACTCATCAATAAAAGCGATTATATTTCCTTTTGCTTTGAAGTCAGCAGGCAGATCTTTCAATAATTCTTTGCGATACTGATCCACGTCAGATTGTTTACCTGCATTATGTCCATATTTATGAATCAAAGAACATATTATAGAATCATCATTTTTATTTAGAATATCTCTTAAATCAGCACTACTCTTTGTTCTTCTGACTTTTTCATTAACATCAATAAACAGACTTTCTATCTGGTCATCAAGCTCGTCTCGGTCTGTAATTATTACCACTCGACTATCTATGACATTTTCTATAACCCACTTAGTAAGCCATACCATAATTAAAGACTTGCCAGATCCTTGAGTATTCCAAATAATACCACCTTCGTTTGCAAGAATCCTTTTTCTGGCGGCAATATTAGCAAAATATTGATTATGTCTGGTAACTTTTTTCACACCTGCATCAAAGATAATGAAATCATGAATTAATGAAAGAAATCTTTCTTTTTGACAAAGTGAAATTACACCATCTCTTAGCTTATTTTTTTCTTTGGATTGGATACTCTTAACAGTCGCAGAAAGTTCATCTGTAGCTTTATTATCTTCTTTCCAATTTAGGTAATACTTTTCAGGAGTCTCGATTGTTCCATACTTCAACCCCTCTGCCTCATTGCCAGCAAAAAGGAACTGGGCAGTGCTAAAGAAATTTTGAATGTACTCTTTCTTCTGGTTTGTTAGATTTTGTCGAATACCCTCACCAATGCTCACACATGAACGCTTTAACTCAAATACACCCAGAGCGATGCCGTTTATATACAGCACCACATCAGGGCGTTTTCTTTCTACTTGATTAAAGCAAAGTACGCTTACTTCTTCAGCAACATAAAAATCATTATTATCTACATTATCCCAATCGATATAATGTACAGTTTGCCTATTTCTGTTTTCATCTTTAACGCCTTGCTTGCCATAACGAAGAAGAGAATATACCTCTTTATTGATTTGATAGAGGCTACCCACTTGATTGCTCGTCTTAGAAACAAGTTCAGTTACTGCTTTTGAAATTTGGTCTTTTGTGTAGCCACGCTTTTGTAGATTCTTTTTTACCAAATCTTCTTTAACTGGCGTGTTGTCTTGATCTTCAAGGCTGCCAAGATAGATGTAGCCTAAGCCACCATCGTTCTCTTCATCTATTAACCAGTGGAGAACCTTATTTTGTAGTTTTCTTTCTAAATCAACAGACATAATCTTAACCCCCTCATATTTTAAGACGCACACGCCCAGTTAAAAGTTCATCCATTGCGCCTTCTCTAATCTGAATCATCTTAGATTTTTCCGTTTCAAGAGATTCAATTTCTTCGTCCATAGAAGTAAGAATACTTGCAATTGCTTGCTGTTCACATATATCTACAGGGACATAAATGTTAATATCCGCTAGTTTTGATGGATTAATCGCAGGGTAGCTAGTGCCTGTACAGTTATCAATCACCTCATTAACGAAAACATCCTGTCGCAGAAGTAAAAATAGAAATCCAGCATTATTCTCAGTTCTAATTTGAGCATATCCAGTAGAGAAAACAAAATCTTTATCGGGTAATTCATATAGATAATTATTTCTTTGGTATGGGCGCACAGTCTGAAAGAAAATATCACCATGTTGAGCTAGCCGCTTTGCTCTAGATGGGGCAGTTTCTTTGCTTTCAACTCGCCAATTAACCAACGATATACCCTTAACAGACTCTAAATCAACATATTTGAAGCTTTCAGGTAATGGGGAAGAAGGGTTTATTTGTGCAAAGTCAGATAATTTGACATTAACCCACTCACCATCAAAGCCATCAAGTCTTGTTCTCCCACTAACCAAATCCTCCAATGCACCATCTCGGATTGCTTTTTTCTTCTCGATTAATTCGGTTAGATTGGTGATATGCTCGTCAAAATCCGATAGAACTGAGGCGATGGCTTGTTGTTCATTAGAAGGTATCAATGGGATTTTATACTCTTCTGTAACAGGTAATGAGATCTGCGAAAAAGAACTCCTTCCATCACCAGCATTTCTAAAATAATCAACATTATGTTTAAGATAGTAAAAAAGAAATTTTACTTCATATGCACCAGCTGACGTATAGCCCCACATCTCATTTTTGAAAGTACAAGGTTCATTGCAATATATAAAATCTATTACCCCTCTAGATTGAACAATTACTACAGGGACATTTATAATATTTGCGTTAGGCAAATCTGATACATTTGCTTTAATTTCTGTTGCTCCTCCAGCAAAAACTCTTATAGTTCCAGTAGCAGATTTAATTTTATGCATTTTTTCTGCTGTTATAGGGGTTCCTTTAACACGCTTATATATATTCTTTATTTCGCTGTACTCAATAATTTCTCCCGGATAAGTTACCATGTGTATCCCATCCTTTCCAAAGCAGACTTCACTTTTTCCTTAGACCGAGCTGTCTTTTCCTCAATCTCAGCCAAAGTATGCTCATAACGTTTTGCAATTAAGATTACTCTTGACGCAAGAGTATTTAACACCTGTTCAATAGCGCCTGTAACATCACTCTCAAGCCTTGTCATCCATTTCTTTTCAAATAACAGATGCTTGATTTCATCAATTGTTAACGCACTATATTTAGCAAGCACTAGATCATCAAGTGCCTTTTGAGCTTCTTTGATAGTTTTGTCGGCTTCTTCTTTTTCTATCATCTTCGCTTGATATGCAAGAAGGGAATTATACTCATCTGCATAAATCTCAGGAATAACTGCATTTTCGTTCGCTTCTTTTAATGCAGCTCTTAACTTAGCCTTACCGAATGATCCATTCTTATTTATAAGTTCATAAGCCATGAGTTCGCTATTAGCTTTGACTATTTTCTCCATTTCTGATGTATTGTCTACTTCAAATAATTCAATAAGCTTTGTGATATCGTTCACTACTGGCGATGTCTTTTTACCCTCTAATTCTTTAATCTGCTTATTAAGATTTGATTTAGGAATACCGTCACCTTTTTCATTCAAGGCATTTACAAGTAGTCCTTCATCGCCAGATTCTTCTTCACGCATTTCATCAAGTTCAGATTCAAGTATTGTGACTTTCTCTATCAACTCGTTAAGAGCTAATAATTCAGCTTCAAAATACTCACGTTCGATGATTTGTCTCGAAATCAATGCACCCTCAAACGACTTCATTTTAGAAGTATCATCAACTTTTATTTCTTCTCCATTTTCGTCTTTTGCTTTCTTTTGAGCGTATACATATTCAATCTCACGACCAGCCTCATATCCACTCGCCTTAATTACATATACATCATCTTGCATTTTCTCGTTCCAGTAATTAAGCAAGAAGTCATAGACATGGTAATTGTCTAAGAGCTGCGCCGATTCAAAATCGCTCAATATTTCAATACCCATGTTACGAATTAACTCTTTTGGATTTGTGCTTGCATTAATATTTAGCAATGAATCTTTCACTGCATCTCTCCAAGTTCCGAATAGTTCACCACACTCGTTTTCTATTTCATTCTTGATATTTTCATCCTCAGAAATAACTGTTTCTATCTCATTTGGTGACATTACAAGATTGTAAACGTTGTGCTTTTCATCGACACAGGTAAATATCTCTTTCTTTAATGCTGGTGATATTCTCCATAGTTTTTCTATTGAATTAATATCAATTTCCGGAATACCTCCCTTAAGATGTGATGCGATATTTTGTGGCAATGTATCATCAATCTTTTGGATATACCGAGGGACATTTAGGTTACCTTCATTTTGTTCTAAGATTTCTTTATAGGTAACAAATTTTGAGTACCCCTCAATTTCCTCTTTGTTAATAAAGGTTTGAACTATCTTCTCAATGTCTTGTTCACGAAGACGGTTCTTGTTTCCGTCCTTCTTAAATCCACGGCTTGCATTAATCATAAAAATGCCTTCACGTTTATCCGCATCCTCTTTGTCAATAATGATTATGCAGGCAGGAATACCTGTGCCATAAAATAAGTTTGCAGGCAATCCGACAATACCCTTTATATATCGCTTATCAAGAACTGCTTTTCTAATGGTCTCCTCAGCATTAGGTCTAGATAGCACACCATGGGGTAGGATGATTCCAGCCTTACCACGCTGGCTATCCAACGCCTTTAAGACATGCAAAAACCAAGCATAGTCACCATTTTTCTCTGGTGGAATGCCATAGCCGTCAAATCTTTTAAACTTATCTTCTGATGGTTTAATTCCATCTGTCCAATCTTTATCAGAAAACGGTGGATTCATGACTATAAAATCAAACTTTCTAAGCCCACCAAAATCATCTTTATACGCTGGATTTGCTAGAGTATTGGCACTCTTGATTTCACCCGTACCTTTATTATGTAGGATAAAATTCATCTTTGCCAAACCTGCTGTATCTGGGTATTTTTCTTGTCCATATATTGAAACAATCGAATTCCCATCTTCATCTGTAGGAGCTTCATCTGCAGCACGAATTAGTAACGAACCACTACCTGCCGCCGGATCATGAAGAGTCCATTTCTTACCCGTCTCTTGCTTAATATCTCCAATGCCAATAAGTCTAGCAATAATACGTGAAACCTCACTAGGTGTATAAAATTGTCCCTTGCTCTTACCAGATTCCTGAGCAAATTTCATCATGAAGTATTCATAAGCATCTCCGATGATGTCATCTCCACTAGCTCTGTTACTTTTAAAGTCAATAGCAGGATTTTGGAATATTGCAATAAGGCCAGAAACCTTATCAACTAGTTCCTTGCCAGAACCTAGCTCATCTGGATTATTAAAGCTAACGTCAGGCAAAGAACCTTGAAGACGGTTTTCTTCTAGGAACTTTTGAATAATCTTATCTACTCGCTCACCAACATCACTTTTACCTTTTGCAGCAATCAAATCTTCAAATGATGCGCCTTCATTTACTGTAAATTCTGCAAATCGTTGTCCCTTGTATCTATCTGATACGTATTTAAAAAACAATAAAACAAGTACGTAATCTTTGTATCTTGATGGCTCAACTCCACCTCTTAATTTATTACAAGCTTCCCATAAAAGAGAATACAATTCTGATTTTTTCACGGCCATTCATTTAACCTCTCTCATCTTTAATATTTTATTAGTATTCTGTTATGTCAATTCCCGCTTTTAATAACCTTTCATATCTCTCATGGGAGATTAGAACAGCTACAGGTTTTCCGTTTTTTAGTACAAAAGCAGTTCTATCTTCGTCAGATAATCCAGTAATTAGCTTTGATGATTGTCCTCTGAGAAAATCCGACATATTATAAAATTCCATCGGCTGTTTTTTAGTTTTATCTTCTTTTTCCATGTCTAAATCCGCCTTTTCTTTTCATTTTAACATCTCTAGACTCTTATTTCAACTCTTATTTATACCTAAAAAGTAATTACTATTAAACACTATTTCCTTGTCCAGTATTTCTTATCTTTATAGCCATCTTGTCAACTCACCAAGTATTTGCCAGTAATCCTATCAACTCACCACGTTAATATCAATATCGTCTGCTCAGCCATGTAACCTGACAATCTTGGATAAGTTCCCACAAAATAAAAATCCGTGATTATCCTATCGGCTTGAAACCAGATCTCAAATCACGGAAAGCCTTTATTTACTTGCCTTTTTACACTCTTATTTATCAACCCTTGACATCAATACTACCGTCTCAACATGCGAACTATGAGGAAACATATCAACCGGCTGTACTTCCTGCGTCTTATACCCATGTTCTTCTAAATACGCCAAATCCCGTGCCAATGTCGCTGGATTACAAGACACATACACCACTCTTTTTGGCTCCATATTGACGATGGTTTCTAGAACACTTTCTTCACAGCCCTTTCTAGGGGGATCTACCACCACGACCTCTGTACGAATTCCTTCTTTATAGAGCTGAGGCACCACTTCCTCTGCTTTTCCTACGTGGAACTCAGCATTATTCAGATTATTGATTTTAGCATTATGCTTTGCATCTTCAATTGCCGCCTCTACTACTTCTACACCATAGACCTTTTTAGCCTTTTGTGCTAAAAATAAAGAGATGGTTCCAATACCACAGTAGATATCCAAAACATTTTCTTCTCCTGTTAGGTTTGCATATTCCAGTGCTTTTTCATAGAGCGCCTTGGTTTGCATTGGATTCACTTGAAAGAAGGATTGTGGGGAAATATTAAACTTCAAGTCCCCTATGTAATCTGTAATGTAACCCTCCCCATGAAGGGTCTTTGTCTTAGATCCAAATATCACATTTGTATTCTTTTCATTAATATTATGTGCCACTGTCTTAAGACCCTTTACACCTTCTATCAGCAGATCAATCAGTTCCTTTTTATGAGGTAACTGTTTGCCATTGGTAATCAGCACAACCATAACCTCTCCTGTTGTAAACCCTACCTTTGTAATCACATGGCGTAGTAGTCCCACTCTCTTTTTTTCATCGTACACAGTGACTCCAAAGGAATCAATATAATGTTTCATGACCTTTGCAATGGTTTCATTGATAGGGGACTGAATATGGCAATATTCTGTATCAACAATTTCATGACTTCCCTTTTTATAAAACCCTAGTATTGCTTTGCCATCCATGACTCCAATGGGAAATTGGGCCTTGTTTCGGTATTCATAGGGATTGTCCATTCCCAAGGTGGCATGTACTGTGGTTTCTATCTTTCCGATCCGTGCCAATGTCTCTTCTACTCTTTTTCTCTTCATTTCTAATTGCCCTTTATAGTCCATATGCATGATTTGACATCCACCACAAACATCAGCTATTGGACAGCGTGGCTCGGTTCTATTGGGAGAAGCCGTCATGATCTCAATCATTCTTCCCATTCCATATGTCTTCTTTACCTTGGTTATTTTAACCTTTAAGTGATCACCAGGTATCCCACCCTCTACAAAAACCGTAAAACCATCAATCCGACCGACGCCTTCACCATTATGTCCTGTATCCTTAATTTCCATCTCAATCACATCATTTACATTAATCATTTTTTCTCACTCCTTATCTCATTCCATTAAAAATCTGCTTATTTCTATCACATCAACTCATATCTAAGATAAAAATGCTATCTAAAGATCTATTTTATTGTCGAAGCTACTACCTTCTCTCTCATTCTACACTACTTAGGCCTTTTTTTGCCAACATTTGTTGTACGATTACTATTTACTGGAACTTTTAAATATTCTATAATGGAGTTATCACTTGGGACAAGCTTAAGGGAGTTGATAAAATGAAAGGCACCATCAGAAACATCCTGTTGCTACTGATTATTTGTGCTACGGCTTCTGGAATACCCATTTATGCGGATTCCATCAATTTTAGTACCTTTCGGACTAATACAGCTGTATCCTCAGAGCACATACAACTACATACCCATCTAGAAGAAGACCAATTGACAGTTACCTTTTCTACCGATCGAGATCAAACTCCCCTGGTTTTTGACCTAGATCATCCTTTCACACTTGAAATACAATTTCAAAATGAGACTGTGAAAGAAGTTATGTTTCATGAGATTGCTATAGGAACACCAAATCTTGATACGGTTATGACACAAGATAGCCCTCTGACTTTTGAGCTTGATTTATCTCAGCATCAATTGCAGCTTCCAGATGGTAACTATACTTTAGTGTTGCAACCTAATGTCAAAAATATGCCAACATCATTTCCTGCTGAAAGCATTCATTTATCCTATGATCTCTCTGGGAATTACATTCCTGCTTTGCAAGGAATCAGTAGGAATGAAACAGCTTTAAAGCTTTATTTTCCAACAGAGGACTATAACCATTTGATCCCTGTCACCCGTGTGATTCCTTATACAAGGACACCACTTAGAATGACCATTGATGCATTAGAGCAGGGTCCTGCCACTGACCTAGGCTTACCTACTTTTTCACCAATACCACAGGGAAGTGATATTAGCTTAAACCAAGGCAGTGCTACCATTCATTTATCTAGTGACACAGCTTCTTTTATCCAAGGATCCGCTACTGCTATTGTAGCCATTGACAGCTTTGTTGAGTCTCTTGGGGCAATTAGCGAAGTCAATGCGGTTCGGTTTGAATCCGAATCTAATTCAAATGAAATTTTCCATGGTATGTCCCTGGACGAGCCTTTTATACCTATGGCTGGCCCTCAGCTTTATGTGAAATTCAAAGGAGAAAACAAGCGTTTACTCCTATTACCACTATCTCTAGAAAAGAAGTCCTTAGATGTTGAGGGTATCTTTGCTCAATTAAAATACCAATCAAACTATCAATTTTTCAATCATCAAATCCAACCGACTGTTCCTATGGAGGTAGAACTCTTGTCCTTTAACATTGAAGGAAGTACACTACATTTAACCTTCAATGAGGCTTTCATCGAAGTGCAGCAAGAGAACTCTTTACATCAACTGATGATTGAATCCCTTCTATATACCTACACTTCTTTCGAGGAAGTTGAACAAGTCCATTTTCAAGTGGCGGGGCATTTCTCTGAAACCATCTCCCCCTCCCCTTATATTAATCCTGAAAAATAATTCGAAAACAACATGATTTCTCGATCATGTTGTTTTCTTGCAAAAAAAGTGAGCACAATCACTTGTGCTCCAAAGAAAATTAGAATCAGTTTGCCTCTCATCAATGTTTCAATACTCTATTTAATAATATTTGACACTTTTACCATATTTTATACCACCCTATTTATTTAAAACAACTTCCCACTTGCTCTAGCATATGGCGAATAGGAAGATCATATGGGCATCTTGGTTCACATTTGCCACATTTAATACAGTCTGAAGCCTTTATGGACTGTCCTTGATACCGCTCTACAGCCCAGTCTTGTAGATCATAACGAGTATAGTAGCCTTCTAGCAAAAATTGTGCTGGTATGTCTATTTCTTGAGGACAGGGTAAACAGTAACCACATCTTCTACAAAATGTATTACCTAATTCTTTTTGTAGTTTCTCTAAGTGCTGTCGTTCTTCTTTATTTAGAGGTATTTTTTCTTGACCAATTCGACTATTTTCAAAAACCTGGTCCATATGATCAATGCCTGGAATGACAACAGAAATATTAGGATTTTCAACAATAAATCGTAGGGCTAGTTCACCTTCCCTAATGGCACCTCCTGCAAGTGGCTTCATAATAATCACGCCAATATTACGTTCTTTGGCCCTTTGGAAAAGTTTTTCTCCATGCCTTTCCACAATATTATATGGAAACTGGATGGTGGAAAAAAAGTCGGTCTCTATAGCCATCTCCAAGACACCCAAGTCATGGCTTGTAATTCCTATTTTTTTGATTTTCCCCTCTAATTGCGCCTCTTTTAAAGCGCCATAAGCGCCATTTGGTCCCATTACTTGATCATATACTTCCTTTGATTTTACTTGATGAAGTTGGTATAAATCGATTGTATTAGACCTTAAATTTTTTAAACTGATTTCAATATCGGCCTTCATCCCTTGATCATCTCTGGCAAGAGACTTGGTTGCAATGATCCAAGAATCACGCATTCCTTCCATAGCCTTACCGATCAGTACTTCACTGTTGGCATAACCTCTGGCGGTATCAATAAAGTTAATGCCTTCTCCTTGAGCTGTTTTAATGAGTTCAATTGCTTCTTTTTCTTCTAATCGTTGAATTGGAATGCCACCGAATCCAATTACACTTACCTTATAATTGGTCCTTCCTAACTGCCTAAACTCCATGTTCCTCCTCCTTTGTTTAACTATTTACGATAGTAAATCGAGAAATTTCCCTCTTGGATCATTTGTTTTAACTGTTTTTTGATAAATGATTTAATTGCAAATCGGGTAAATGGAATCACTAAGGAAAATCCTGCAATATCTGTGAGTAATCCTGGTGTTAAGAGAAATGCGCCACCAATCAATACGCAAAGTCCATTGATGAGTTCGTCCCCAGGCATTTTGCCTTGACTCCCCTCAAACTTGATTCTTTTAATAATTCCTTTTCCTTCGCTTTTGGCCAGTGTCGCCCCAATGATACCCGTTAGAAAAACAAGTAACAGTGTATAGGGTAATCCAATATAGTTGTTTAGTTTTAATAAAATAGCCAGTTCTGCAATAGGGATTACTGTGAATAGTATAATGAGCTTAAATAACATGCTTTCACCTCCCTAAGAAATTTTCATCACTAGATTCCTTAGTTCTACTTCAAACCATGTAAAATAGTTTCCATGGTAGCCGAAACTCATCTGATCTATTTTTTGACATCACCTTAGACCACAACGAGAAAAAAATATTTACTATTTGTATTCCCTGTTATGATTAGTATTACAATTAAGCCACTTAAATAAGTAGCTTAATCTTCTATTTTATGTATATTCTGTAGTTGTTTGTATATTCCTTCATGCTTTTTCTTTAGGTTAGTTGGTCTTCCATTTTCTTTATCAACAAAAACATGTTCTGTAAATCCTTCAGCAATAAATACATTATCTTCTTCTCTAATAATTTCATAATAAAACTTAATTCTTGTAGGACTTAGTTCTTCTACTGTTGTTTTGACTATTAAATTATCAGCATATTTTGCCGAGGCTTTATATTTGCAATTAACTTCTATCACTGGAAGTATTATACCCATTGCTTCCATCTGTTTATAGCTAATCGTGGATTCTTTTAAATAATCAGTTCTCCCTACTTCAAACCATACAAAGTAATTGGAATGGTATATAACCCCCATTTGGTCAGTTTCACTATATCTTGGTATTATTTTAGTCTCATTACTATACAAATGAAACACCTTCCTTTCTTTAAACAATTATAGCATATATCCCTAGATCCTAAAAAAACCTACCAATTTTTTTATCTTTATATTATCAACAGTGAACTGCACAACTGTGTTAAGATGTTTAAAACACTAAAAATGTAACAGGTGCTTTAAAAGCCAAAATTCAAATTACAACAGAAGATTTTATATGATGTAACGATAAAAAAAATCTTCTACATCTTTTACTTTTAAAGAATATATCTTTCCTTCATCAATTTTTACAGAAACTGCTTTTGTGCATTCCCCTAAACAAAAGGCTGCCTTTATGGTCACTTGATCCTCTAAAGCCTTTTCTTCTACTATGCTTTGAAATTTATTTACTACATCATAGGCTCCTTTCAAATGACATGCACTTCCAATACATATATTAATTGTTTTCATTAGGACCTCTCCTTATTAATCATTCTCTGCAAATATAATTCATCGTCATATCTTATTATTTTTTTATGGTTTCATTTTATGAAAAAAAATTAAAAATATTGTATTTCCACCTTTTTTCCTAAGGTTTTTAAGTGTTTTTCTAATTTCCGAATGACTTGTATCTTAATATTTAAATCTGCAGGTAAATCTGGATTTTGATGGGCGGGGTTAATTGCCTTTCCTACCCAAAGATTTAAATGGGTACAATCTTCAATTAATAGCTTTGTCAATTTAGAAGCTCCATTTTTTGAATCTTCTTCCCAAGGGGTCTTATTTAATAAAATGTTTTCCATATATTTTTCTATATTCTCTAGCACTTTACTTAAGGTAATGACCCCTTCAGTAACCAAGTTGATTCCTTCCATTCTTCCCATGGGAGGAATCTTTTGAGTCCCTGTTTCAAAGTCTACAATCAATTCTTTTCCCGTCTCACGACTTACAATATTAGCTGCTGTTCCTCCACAGACAATTTTTTGTCCTCTAGCTCCCATAAACCCTTGAATAATTTTTTGATCCCGCTCTTTATTTTCTGGTGGGCCCGAAAATAATTGTATCACTTCTGGTTCTCTAATTTTCACCACGACTACCGATGTATCATCTCCTGGGTTTCCATCATATAAATAGGCACAGGTGTCAATCAGCTTTTTAGAAATATTTTTAGCACATTTTTCTATTTTCGATTGTTTCAATAAATATTCTGCTACATTGTCCCATTGCCATCCTAAGTTCAAAACTCCCCCTACTCCAGCATGAATCGCCCCATCACTCACAAGGATTAATGTGTCTCCTTTTTGAAGCTGGGCCTGACTTTCTAAAATTCTTTTCCCATGAATCTTTCGTTCTGTTTTATTTAGTTCCATATATTTATCTTTTCGAATAAAAAAAATCGGTGGGTTATCATATTCTACTATATATACTTTACCATCATTTTGAATTTTCAAAATGATAAAAGTACAATAAGCTAACTTTCGCACATTACATACAGGTAAAGTACTAGCAATGGTTTCTATGGTTTCATAAATACTGGCACCCTCTCGTAACATGGTTCCTGCAATTTTCGTAGTCATGGTAGCTAAAATATTAGCTTTCACACCACTACCCAATCCATCTGCTAATACAATAATGATACTATTCTCTGTATACACTACTTCTACCTTATCTCCACACAATTCTTCATTTTGTTTATTAATACTATCGTAGGCTAAATCCACAAAAAAATCCATTATACTTCCCCTCGTTCCCCCATGACGATGTCTTTTAATTTAGTTAAAGTCACCTTTGTCTCCGCTGTGGTCTCTCCTAATAAACTAGCAATTTCCTGGGCGACTCTCATTTGTTTATTGATTACATCTTGAGCCACATTTAAAGTATTTTCCTTTACCCGTGCTAACTCTGCTTTGTTTTTTTCTGCTGCAGTAACATCAGTCATAATTGCCATTAAAATATTTTCTTCTTTAAGATAAATAATATTTGCAATTAAAATCACCCCATATTGAGGATACTCTATTTTTTTCCCAACTGTATTTACTTTTGTTTCTAATACCTTTTCAAAAATATCTTCTGGAATAATCTTTTGAACTCGTTCTCCTTTAATTTGATTGGTTTTAATTTGAAACACTCGCTCAGAGGAAGGGTTAAATTCTTTAACTCTTAGGTCATAACCCACCATAAAAATAGCATTGGGACTATGATCAAAAATTACATTTTTTAAACTTTCTGCTTTTGCTCTCATAAAGGGTAAACATCTATTTGACTGGGAACGCCCTTGCAAAACAGATTGTGCCTTTTCACGACAGGTTCGATAACCACAAGCATCACAGTTTAATTCATCTTCTTTTTTATATTTCCACATGCTTTTTAATACTTTTTCGATTTCTTCTTGAGAGTGTTTTTTTTGCTCTACCCGTTTATCAGATATGATTCTCGAAAGACTTATAGACTCTTTTAGCTTTATGTCTTCAAATAATACCGTTTTAGATGTTTCCTTAATATAGTCCTTTACTCGCTTTCTTCTTACATAATAATTTGTCGCATCCTTAGGCATTCCTGTGCCGTCAATACATCCACCTTGGCAAGAGGCACTTTCTAAAAAAATCCCACTCAATTCTTTCTTAGATAAACTTTCTAAAATCTCTTTACTTCTTGAAATTCCTGTGACAATAACTCGCTCATATTTTGTTTTTTGCTCTTTTGAGACATTTGGTTTACAGGGAATTTGCTGACCTTGTCTCCTCCCTTTTCCATCAAATTCTTCTAATGAAAGTTCTTCAAGATTTATGCCCGCTTCTCCAAACCATTGTTCTAATTCTACAAAGGTTAATACAGAGTCCACAACTCCTTGATGCTGTCTTTCATAAGCCTCTACTTTTTTTGCAATACAAGGACCAATAAAAACAACATGAATATCGTGCCCATATTTTTGCTTTAAATATTTTCCATGAGCAATCATCGGTGAAACAATAGGAATCATATATTTACGCAGTTCCGGATAATATGTTTCAATTAAATAATTGTTTGAGGGACAACTAGTTGCAATCAAATTATCTTTTTGAGAGGCTTGAAGGTGTTCTTCGTAAGCCATTACCACCATATCCCCTCCAATTGATGCTTCCTCAACAATATCAAACCCTAATATTTTTAATGCCTTTACCATTTGCCCTGTTGCTTTCATAGAAAAAGCTCCTGGAAAAGAAGGGGATAAGCTTGCCACCACTTTCTTATTGGAGTCAATGGCCCTTTTTACTTCATGTACTTTGTCTTTTATATAAAGGGCATTTTGGTCACAAATCACATAACATTCTCCACAGGATATACAACGATCTTCTAATATTTCTGCTCGATCATCATAAATAGAAATAGCCTTGGGTGAACACACCCTTATACACTTATAACAATTCTTACATTTTTCTTTAGAGAAGTTAATAAATTTCATTGTCTCACCCCTCTTGTTATTTTCTTAACAAGTACATTGTAACTTACTTTCATAAAAAAACCAACCAATATGTTTACAATAAAGCGTAAATTTAGGATTAAAAATAGAAATAATTACAAATTGCTTATCTACATTATCTCCCTTAAATTAAGAAAAGAACCTACAGGATCCTGTAGGTTCTTTTTTTTACCAGCTTATTTCACGATAATCAATAAAGGGGGAGAATATTGATGTCGTTATTGTATTATATGTTTTTCTATATAAATCGGTGCTTCATTTCCATCATATTTTTTACAAGACACGTGTCTTTCCACTATATATCAATCCCCGAATGGTATCTACAGTGACAATATCTCCGGTTTTCAGCTTCTCTGTTGCGCCTATGGCTCCAACCACTGTGGGCTTATGAAGGTTTAACCCTACAATAGCTGCATGACTTGTGATGCCACCTTCTTCTACAATCATAGCCCCTGCTTTCTCCATCAATGGAATCAGATCCTTATCTGTACAAGAAACCACTAAAATGTCACCCTCATTGAATGTTTCTTGTCCTAGCTCATCATGCTGATGGATCACAACCACTTTTCCAGTGGCGGGAATTTTGCCTACCCCGGTTCCATTTACCAATACATCCCCAACAATATGTACCTTCAATAGGTTTGTTGTTCCTGCTATGCCTACAGGCACTCCTGCCGTCATAACGATCAAGTCGCCTCTCTTAATATACTCTTTCTCCAAGGCATGTTCCACTGTTGCATCAATAATATCATCGGTTGATTGAAATTCATCTACTAATAGACAATAAGCACCCCAAGTTAAACTCAGCTTTCTCATCACACGCTCACTGGTTGTGGCTGCAATAATTGGTGCCTGAGGTTTAAATCGAGAGACCATCCTTGCGGTATGTCCTGAGGACGTAGCTATTAAAATTGCAGATGCCTGTAAGTCACTTGCTGTACTGCAGGTAGCATGACTAATTGCATCGGTGATTGTCAATTCCCGTTCTTGGGCCTTTTTGTTCAATAGGCTACGGTAATCAATGGCCCCTTCAGTTCTTAATGCGATTCTCGCCATTGTTTTCACAGATTCTATCGGATATTTTCCTGCTGCGGTTTCCCCCGAAAGCATGATTGCATCGGTTCCATCAAATATTGCATTGGCCACATCCGTTACCTCTGCACGAGTGGGTCTAGGATTACGCATCATAGAATCCAACATCTGAGTAGCTGTGATCACTGGTTTTCCAACCTTGTTACATTTTAGAATCATTTCTTTTTGAGCTAGGGGAACATCTTCTGTTGGTATTTCTACACCTAAATCTCCTCGAGCTACCATAATCCCATCTGAGACTTCTATGATTTCATCTAAATTATCCATTCCTTCTTGATTCTCTATTTTAGAGATAATTTGAATATGATCTGCATTATTTTCCTCTAATATCCTTTTGATAGCCAATACATCAGATGCTTTTCTGACGAAGGAAGCCGCAATAAAATCAATATCCATCTGGATTCCAAATACAATATCACCTTCATCTTTTTCTGTAATGGCAGGTAAATTAATTTGTACCCCTGGAACATTGACTCCTTTGTGATTTTTCACGATTCCTGCATTTTCAACGATGCATTCAACATCTGTTCCTTGGATGATTTTTTGCACCCTAAGTCCCACTAGTCCATCATCAATCAATATTTCATCTCCAGGCTTAACATCTCTAGCCAACCCTTCATAGCTAACACTACACATATTTTGATCCCCTACGACATCACGTGTGGTCACAGTGAATACCTGCCCTTCCGCTAGCAGGACCTCTGGATCTTTAAACTTTCCTGTGCGAATTTCTGGTCCCTTAGTATCTAGTAAAATTGCTACAGATTGTTCAAGCTCTCGTCTCACTTCTTTAATCATTTTAATTCGCTCACCATGCTCTTCATGGTTTCCATGGGAAAAGTTTAACCTAGCTACGTTTAAACCCTGCTTTACTAACTCAGTGAACACTTCCTTAGATTCACTGGCTGGCCCTATTGTACAGACAATTTTTGTTTTTTTCATATTCATCTCTCCTTCATTATATCGATAGTATTTTTGCAAGCTCAAAGGTTTCTTGATCAAATTTATTTTCTATATTTAAAGCTTCCTCAATATCCATGTCGAAAATTTGATTTCCTTTAATACCAACAGCACGGTTGCCTTTTTCCTCTATTAATAGATCCACAGCCCTGGCACCCATTTTGCTGGCTAAAATTCGATCAAAGGCAGTAGGACTTCCACCCCTTTGAATATGTCCAAACACAGTAGATCTTGTTTCAATTCCTGTCTTTTCTTCAATGATTTTGCCTAAATCAATGGCCCCCCCAACACCTTCTGCCAATACAATTAAACTATGTAATTTACCTCTGTTTTTGCCCTGTAATAGTTTTCGACATATTTCATCAATGTCCAAGCCTACTTCAGGAATAATAATACTTTCAGCACCCCCTGCTAAACCAGTATATAGGGCAATATCACCACAATGTCTTCCCATTACTTCAATGATGTTTGCTCTTCCATGGGAGGTAGAGGTGTCTCTGATTTTACTGATGGCATCTAATACTGTATTCATTGCGGTATCAAAACCTATTGTATAATCACTATATCCCAGATCATTATCAATGGTCCCTGGTACTGCCACCGTAGGGATCCCTAGTTCACTCAGTTTTTTTGCCCCTTGAAAGGAACCATCCCCACCGATGACCACAACCCCATCTATCTTCAATACCTTCAACACATTTAATGCCTTTTTTCTTCCTTCTTCAGTTCTAAATTCTTCACATCGAGCTGTTCTTAGAATCGTTCCCCCCCGATGAATAATATCGGCTACTGAAGAAAGGTTCATTTCTTCAATTTTAGCATTGATAAGTCCGCTATAGCCCTGTTTAATGCCCATTATCTTACAGCCATTATAAATACCACTTCTGACCACAGCACGTATGGCAGCATTCATTCCTGGAGAATCTCCCCCACTTGTTAATACACCAATTGTTTTCATTTCTATACCTCCATTCTATCCTATAGGGACTTTGTTTGTCCCGCGTAGTTTAATTAGTCCCTATTTCTATGTATATAAAAAAAGAAAAAGTAATTTATAATCCGTGGTTCATTAAAATATGATGTGCTTCTTCAACTTCCGCTCTAGGTACTAATATTTCACAGGTACCTTCTTCATTGCTTTTACTAATAGGTTTAATTTTAACTAAGAAGCCTTCTTCTGTTAATATTTTTTGCATTTTTTCTGCATCCCTTTTGGTATTAGCCATATACACGACTGTCCACATTATTCAGGCCTCCTTTTATCTCTAATTAAGTCTCATATTACTTCAGTATACCCTAAACTGAATCTACTATTGTATCTCTTTTTAATTTTCTATTTTATACTATATTTTACTTTCTAAATCATTTTTCATTTTGGTGTTTACAATTTTGAATATATTACATATTATAACACACACGCCTTTTTATTTGCCACAAAATATTCAAATGGAGGGATGATTTTAAAAAATATTGTCATTAAGTTGATGGATGAACGGGGGGTGATTATAAGAAAAGGTAGGCATCCTTAAGGATCCAAATATTAAAGATGCCAGTGTTCATACCTTCTTAGGCAATCTGATTGCCGGTATTGCGGCTGCAGCCTCAGTCCTTATTGCCCATTCAAAGTTTAGTTAACTAACCTTAACGCAATCTTCTCCAAAGACAGTTTTTAATTTCTGTAATAGATCTTCATCTAGTGTAATCCAGAGACTTTGATCAGCCTTAAAGGCTTTTTTCTGATCTTCAATATAGACAAATACTGGCACCTTTCCTCTATGCAGGCGAAGGGTCGGCTTTATTTCTTCTATTTTACCAAGCTGATCCTCATTTTCCACTTTAATGTATAGTTTTTGTTCTGCCTCTTCTTCTTTAACCAATGGTCGTACCCGTTGAACCAGAACTTTAGGTGTTTCATCCTCCCTTAGGTTTAAGGTTCCCTCCATGAGGACAAAGCTATCGTCTACCAATAAATCTTGGTAGCGATCATATGTTTTTGGAAAAACAACACATTCCACAACTCCAAATAAATCTTCTACGGTTACAAAGGCCATTATTTGTTGGTGTTTTGTGGTTTTAATCGTTTTTTCAATAACAATTCCTCCAATAATGACCCGATCTCCTTCTTTCCATTCCTGCTCATTATCATCTTCTTCGAGGCTCAAGACTAATTGATTACTATAGGCGGATACCTTTTTGCTTAGCTCTTTTTCATAGGCTGCCAGGGGATGTCCACTGATATATAAGCCTAGTACTTCTTTTTCCATATTGAGCCTGAGCTTATCATTAAATTCTTTGATGTTAGGCAATAATCCTTCATTTAGATTAGATGGCATTCCCGATGGACCTTCAAATAAGCCAAGTTGACCTTGGATGTTTCTCTTTCGATCATGATAAACACTATCTAGCACCTTCTCATAAATGGCTAATAATTGTGCTCGATACACCTCTAAGCAATCAAAAGCCCCACATTTAATCAAACTTTCAATAGAACGTTTGTTAAGATCCTTACTAGGTACTTTTTGACAAAAATCTGTAAAGCTTGTAAAGCTTCCTTTATGATTTCTAGTTTCTACAATGGCATCAATCATATTGCCCCCCACATTTTTAACAGCGGCTAATCCAAAACGAATTTGATTATCTTCAACTGCAAACTTGCTATAGCTTTTATTAATGCTAGGGGATAATATTTCCATGCCTTGTCGTTTGACATCTTGAATATAGTGAACTACCTTAAGGGTGTTCCCCATGACACTGGTCATTAATGCTGCCATAAATTCCACAGGATAATGACATTTTAAATAAGCCGTCTGATAAGACAGGACTGCATAGGAGGCCGCATGACTTTTGTTAAATGCATAATTGGCAAAATCAATCATTTGATCATAAATTTCATTGGCAATATTCTCAGGAATCCCTCGTCGAATACACCCTTCAATTTCTAATTCCCCAGCTTCACTTTCTTTTCCATAAATAAAATATTTTCTTTCCTCTTCCATCACATCACGTTTCTTTTTTCCCATGGCCCGTCTCACTAAGTCAGAACGGCCATAGCTATAACCTGCCAGGTCTCTTACCACTTGCATTACCTGTTCCTGATAGACCATACAACCATAGGTCATATTTAATATGGGCTCTAAGCTCTCATGTAAATATTCAATTTTCTCATGATTATTTTTATATTCAATATATTTTGGAATGGACTCCATGGGTCCTGGACGAAAAAGTGAAATCCCAGCCACAATATCTTCAAAATTGTCAGGCTTCAGCTCCCTCATAAATTGAATCATCCCTTGGCTCTCCAATTGGAATACACCCAGTGTTTCTCCTCTACCAATCAATTCATAAACCTTAGGATCTGTATATTCACTATCTTCAAAGCTAACTTCAAGCCCATGATTTGCCTTAATTAATTCTAGTGCATCTCGAATCACAGTGAGTGTTCTCAATCCTAAAAAGTCCATTTTAAGTAGGCCTAATTCTTCCAATGTCCCCATAGTGAATTGTGTTGTCATACTGTTATCATGCATATACAGGGGTATATGCTGGTCTAAGGGCTTCTTAGCAATCACCACCCCCGCCGCATGGGTAGAGGCATGTCTTGGCATTCCCTCAAGCTTTTTCGCCATACGAATCAAATAATTGGCATCATCATTTTCTTGATACATCTTTCTTAAAACAGGATTCACTTCTAATGCCTTTTCAATGGTGATTCCTAAGGTAAAGGGGATTTCCTTTGCGATTTGATCTACTTCATTGTATGGCATATTCACCACTCGACCCACATCTCGAATAGCGCCACGGGCAGCCATGGTTCCAAAGGTGATGATCTGAGCCACCTTATCTTGTCCATATTTTGCCTTTACATAATTAATGACTTCTTCTCGACGTTCATAGCAAAAATCAATATCAATATCTGGCATTGAAACCCGTTCTGGATTCAAAAACCGTTCAAAAATTAAATTGTATCGAATGGGGTCAATATCTGTAATCCCTAATGTATAGGCCACAATACTCCCTGCTGCACTCCCTCTTCCTGGCCCCACTGCAATTCCTTGATCTTTGGCGTATTTAATAAAGTCCCATACAATTAAGAAGTATTCCATATAGCCCATCTGCTCGATGATACCCAATTCATACTCTAATCGTTCCTTCAATTCCTGGGTGATTTCCTTGTATCGATACTGGAGTCCTTCGTAACAAAGCTCTCTCAAATACCCTTGCTTTGTCTTTCCAGGAGCAACATCATAGTTAGGTAAATGAATGGTGTCAAAATCAAAATCCACCTGACACATTTCAGCTATCTTAACTGTATTGGCTAAGGCCTCTGGGGCATAGTCAAATAGCTTTGCCATTTCCTTTTGTGTTTTCAAATAGAATTGATCATTGGGGAATTTAAGACGCTTTTCATCATTTAGAATTTTTCCCGTTTGAATACACAACAAAATATCATGGGCTTCAGCATCCTCCTGATCTGTATAGTGGACATCATTGGTGGCCACAAGGGGGATCCCCGTTTCTTGATTCATCTTAATCAATTCTTCATTGACCTGCTGCTGTTCTGGTAGTTTATGATCCTGTAGCTCTAAATAAAAGTTTCCTTTACCAAACATTTCTTCTAGCATTAATGCCTTTTCCTTGGCTTTTTCATACTGATTTTGTAAAATCAACCGCTGTACCTCTCCAGCTAAGCAGGCACTTAGAGCAATCAATCCCTCTGTATGCTTTGCAATTTCATTATAATCCACCCTTGGCTTATAATAGAACCCATGTAGATAGGATTCAGAGACCAGTTTAATCAGGTTTTGATATCCTACATTATTTTTAGCCAATAAAACCAAATGACCTTGGGACTTATCCTTAACTGGATCCTTATCTGTCATGCCTCTGGCAGCCGTATAGACCTCACAACCAATGATAGGCTTGATGCCTTTCTTTTTTGCCGCTTTATAAAAATCCACAACCCCAAACATTGAGCCATGGTCAGTGATTGCAAGGGCATCCATTCCCAGTTCCTTAACCCGGTCTAGGGTTTGATTAATGGTGGCAAATCCATCTAATAAACTATATTGTGTATGCACATGAAGATGGACAAAGCTCATCTTCTTCACTTCCCTTCATTAGCCGCATCAATTAGCAACGCTGCCTTGACTTTAATCTGATTCACAATAGCCTGTTCATTAGGGTTATTGAGTCTTTTACTAAAATTTTCCGCTCTTTTTAAACTCTCCAATGCTTTGTCATACTTCTTTTCATGAATGAATAGCAGGGTCATATATCCCTCTGCAATGGCACGCCCCCACAATACATCTATTTGTTTATATAATACAATGGCCTTTTTCAAATACGGCTTTGCCCTTTGGTAATCCCCTATCTCCACGGCTGCTTGTCCCCCGTGGGTATAGAAAATCATTAAGCTTTTAAAAATCTTTCGCTCCTGGCAAATGGCAATGGCTTGATCATAATAGCCCATTGCTTCTTCTAGGTGATTTTGGCATCTCTTTACTTCTCCTAAATAATCATAGGCTGCTGCAATATTCAAAGCATAATTATTGGCATCTTGATCTAATTGCTCAAAAACCTCAATGGATTTCTTGAAAAATCCCTCTGCTTCCTGGTATTCATTGTTCATCATCTGATGTCGTCCCTTTAATCTCAAAAAGTATCCACTCTCTCTTAAATCCTCTAGTTTCTCAGCGATAACTAGCCCTTTTTCAATATATATTTCCATTAAAGGTAGCTGGTGGGTTTGTATTCCATAATAAATCATCTGTCGATAGCCCTTCAGAAGGATTTCATACTGTTCATGGTCTAAGGCCTTATGGATCATTTTTTTAATATATTCTACACCACAGGTATATTTACCCTCACGAATCATAAACCGGCCCTTCATATGAAGAAATTCAATTTCCAGGCCTTGTATGACTTCTATATGATTTGGTTTGTCCAACAGAGACGTAAGTGATTCTTGAATTTCATTTAAAAACGTCGTGGCTTCTTTTTTAGTCAAATAGAAATACTGTTCTTGTTCTAAATACTCCCCGTTTAATGCTGGGAATAATTCGTGATTAAACTCTAGATAGGCATTGACGTTTTTGATTTGGTATTTCAAAGCTGCCATGGGATCTCCTGACTTTGAAAAATGATAGATCAATTTAGAGTAGTGCATGCGATCCCATTGATTATTTTGTAAATTTCCCTCCAATAGAGAGGCGATTCGTCCATGAAAGACTTTTCTCATAGATTTGGGCTGTTGCTGATAAATAAAGTCCCTTAGTTTTTGATGGGTTAATTGAAAAACAACCTTATCTCCCTCGTCTATCTCTCTAATTAAATACCGGCTCTGTAGCTCATTCAGTAGTTGGACCAGTAGTAATTCATCCTTACCACTGATGGACTTCAAGACTTCTAAAGAAACCTTGTCAAAGAAAATAGAAATTAAATTAATCAATTGTCGTGCTTCCTGTGAAATGCCCATCAATCGACTTTTCAACACATCTTGCATCTTAGGTGACAATGTAGTGACATCTCCATGATCCTGAAGGACATTTAAATATTCTACTAAGAAGAAGGGGTTTCCCTCAGTCTCCTCATAGATCTCATGAATTTGTCGCTCCTTAAAGGGGTACTCTGGAAGCTTTTTCTCGATAAATCCTGCCACTTCTTTTTTGGTAAAGGCGGTTATTTCTACTTTTTCAATAACATCATATCGATTAAGCTCCACCATAAACTCATCTATTTTCTCATCAAATCCGCTCCTACAGGTTCCAAGCAAGAATACATTTCTTGGAGCAATCCGTAACAAAATGATCTTTAACAAAGATAAACTCATTCGATCCATCCACTGTAGGTCTTCAAAAACAAGAACCAACTTCTTTTTGTTACTTATCTTTTGAAAAAGACCTAAAATCACTTCCTGAACCCTCTGATATTGTTGGGAACCCGGTCCCGTGGTTACATCAATGGCTAGATGATTCATTTCATCGGTTGCAAAAATGGGGAAAATTGAAGCAATCATCTCCTGCCAGATCAATGGAATTTTTATTTGCTCTTGTTGAATGATGTTTACCAACTGAGAAAAAATTGGATTCCATGGTTTCAGCAAATAATTCTCCTCTGCCTGATAACAGCTGGCTTGAATTACAAGGATATCATTTGGCAGTGTCTCTAAAAACACATCCTTTAGTGTTGTTTTACCAATACCTGCTTCACCTGTAATCATGATTGAACCATAGGACCTACTACTTCTAAATAGTGTGAACTGTTTATTCATTTCAGTGAGTTCTTTTGCTCTTCCATGGAAAAACAATGTGTTTTTTTCATTTTTGTTATTCTGTTTATCACTTTGATATTGCAATGCTTCTTCAAACATTTTTCTTGTCCGTATATCTGGTGCAATCCCTAGCTCTGTTTTTAACATATCCGTCAACCCTTGGTAGGTCTCCATTACCTTATAGTATAGTCCCTGTTCCACATAACATCCCATCAGCCATCGATAGGCCCGTTCATCGTACTCATCTAATTGAATTAGGGTATTGGCATACTTTTCAACTAAAGGATATGCTTTGAGCTTGAAGCTCTGACCAATCTCCTCATATGCTTTTTGTACATATTGATCTTGGTAATATTGTCTTTCTCTACTTACCCACTCCTCAAACTCCAAAGCTCCTTTTATGATGAATCCCTTTAGAAACAGGCTAGCGTATGCATCTAAATTCACTTGATTCTCCTTTATAAAATCATGTAAATCACAGGCAATTTTCACCTGGGGATTTAACATGACAATTGATCTTTGGGGAGAGACAATGATATCTATATCAAAAGTTTTTCGTATTTTATACATGGCATTTCGCAAATTTTTTCTCCCAATTTCCTCATGACATTCAGACCATAATAAATGTACTAAGTCATCCCTAGTGGCTTGTCCTTGTACCACAAGATAATAAAACAAGGCCTCTGCCTTACGAAAAGGAAAATGTATTTTTTCGCCATCCTTTAGTACACTGGGTGTATTGAACAATTGAACAGTAATGAGGTTCATTAAAGCTCCCCCTCGTCATATGCTTCTTTTTCTTATACTTCTATTATAAAGGAATGGCTTCAAAAAGGAAAAGAAAAAGAAAAAAGGTTAGAGAATTAATCTCCAACCCTTTTTCCATGTGTACTCGAAACTAAATTGACAAGGTCAAATTCGTCTCTTTTACTCCATTATTCTAGATTCTAATATCTGTTCCATTGAAAAGTCTTCAATTCCTAAATAATAAACTGCTGTGTCAATTAAAGCTTCCATGGGTAAAAGACCAATGACTTCGCTACCCACTACGTTAACACCATATCTTTTAGCTTCAATTTTAATGAGCTCAAATACACGGTATAGAGCTGTTTTTGTAAAGTCGGTCATATTCATCGATACTTGAACGATGCCTCGATCTTCTAGTTCAATCCCGATTCCTTTGCAGTATCGTAATCCACCGCTTAAATGACGCACATTTTTAGCAATACGATTGGCTATCTCTAAGCTGTTGGTGTCTAAATTCACATTATAGGCTACCAATGGCATGCGGGCGCCCACAGCTGTGACCCCTGCGGTGGGATGAGGTGTTTGGGGTCCAAAGTCTGGCTTCCATTCCTCTTCCTTGAGTTTCTCAAACATGCCTTCAAATTGTCCTTTTCTGATTTTAGCTAGGTTTTCACGTCCTGGGTCACTGGCAGATTTTTCATATAAAAAGATGGGAAGTCCATATTGTTCTGCCGCAGCTTCAGCTACCTGTGCTGCCAGTTCCTTTGCCTCCTCCTCTGTTACATTTCGAATCGGAATAAAAGGAATGACATCCACAGCCCCCATTCTTGGATGCTGACCCTGATGCTTGGTCATATCTATTTCTTTTATCGCAATTCCAATCGCCTGAAGTACAGCTTTCTTTAGAGGCTCCGGCTCACCTACCACGGTGACTACTAAGCGATTGTGGTCAGCATCTCGACTATAATCCAATAGTTTTACCCCTTCTTTTCCTCTAAAGGGATCAATTATTTTTTCAATTTTATCTAAGTCTCTTCCCTCACTAAAGTTTGGGACACATTGTACAATACGATTCATATTTTTCATCCTTTCTGCTACTTTTGTTTTATTTATTGAAGGCTTTGTCAAGACATTCCTTAACTAACTCATCCTTTGGTATATAGGGAATGGTAATATGATCACTGCCTTGATTCGCTTGGTTATACTCAATACTGGTAGAAATGGAATTCTCATTTCTAGCCCAAGCTCTTCTAGCTACACCGCCCATTACATCCCAAGGCATGGCACTGCTTAGAATTGTATCTACTCGTTCACTTCCATCTAATACCATACCAAAACCACCATTGATGGATTTTCCGATACCAACGCCCCCCCCATTGTGAAGGGCTATTAAACTCATTCCTCTAGCAGCATTCCCTGCAAAGCATTGGGTAGCCATATCAGCCATGACATTACTTCCATCCTTGATGTTAGCTGTTTCTCTAAAGGGAGAGTCTGTACCACTGACATCATGGTGATCTCTTCCTAGCATAATGGGACCCACTTCACCATTTCTCACCATTTCATTAAACTTCAATGCAATTTTGGTTCTTCCCATGGCGTCCTGATATAAAATTCTAGCCTGGGTACCCACTACCAATTGATTTTTTTCCGCATCCCTAATCCACACATAATTGTCTCGATCCTGCCCACGGCGATTTGGGTCAATACATGCCATGGCCATCTGATCTGTTTTTCTTAAGTCCTCTTTTTCTCCACTTAGGCAAACCCATCTAAAGGGACCATAGCCATAGTCAAAAAGTTCAGGACCCATGATATCCTCCACATAAGAAGGGAAGATAAATCCATCTTTTTCATCAATTCCATTTTTGGATATTTCCGTCACTCCAGCATCATAAACTGCCTTCATGAAGGAATTACCATAGTCAAAGAAGTAGGTACCTTGCTCTACTAGCTTCTTGATCATATTAAAGTGTTCTCTTAGGGTTTCATCAACTAATTGTTTAAAGCCCTCACGATTCCCTTGCAGCATTTCAGTTCTTGCTTCAAAGGACAATCCCTGTGGACAATATCCACCATCGTAAGCCGCATGACAAGATGTCTGATCCGATAATAAATCGATATGCAGATTGTGTGCTACAGCATAGGCCAATAGATCTACAATATTGCCATGATAAGCAATGGAAATGGGTTCTTTTTTCTCCATGTACTCCTTAGCAATACGGAATACTTCAGCCAAATCCGAAGAAACTTCACTGACCCACCCCTGTTGATGTCGGGTTTCAATACGAGAAAGGTCTACCTCTGCGATAATACCCACACCATTAGAAATTTCCACAGCCTTAGGTTGTGCACCACTCATACCACCCAATCCTGAAGTAACAAATAACTTTCCTCTCAAATCCTCATCATCTTTTAGCCCGAGCTTTAATCGTCCAGCATTTAGCAGGGTGTTAAATGTCCCATGTACAATTCCCTGGGGTCCAATATACATCCACCCACCGGCAGTCATTTGTCCATAGTTTGCCACACCCATCTGTTGTGCCACATCCCAATCCTTTGTGTTATCAAACATTCCTATCATCAGGGCATTTGTAATAATCACCCGGGGACTGTCTGGCTTAGACTTAAATAATCCTAAGGGATGTCCTGATTCAATGACTAATGTTTGTTCCTGGGTCATCACCTCTAAATACTTTTTAATCAGCTGATATTGCATCCAATTTTGAAAGACACTTCCTGTTTCTCCATAGGTAACAAGCTCATAGGGATACAACGCCACATCAAAGTCAAGATTATTATCAATCATTACCTGGAAGGCTTTTCCCTCAACACAGTTCCCCTTATACTCATCAATTGTTTTTGCCTTCATCCTTCCCTCAGGTCTAAATCGATAACCATAAATGCGTCCCCTGGTCATCAGTTCCTCTAAAAATTCAGGAGCAACAGTTTCATGGTATTTTTCTGGTACATATCTCAGGGCATTCTTCAAGGCGACCTCCGTCTGCTCTAGGGTCAATTTAAACCCGCGATTAGGGGCCCTGCGAATCCCTTCAGTAAACTTCGGCAAATCTGGCAATACATCATCTAATTTGATCGTCATGGCATTACCAATGTCTAAGTTTGAAATCATTCTTAGTCCTCCTCTATTCTTTTTTTTAGTATACAATACTTCCGTCTCCACATCGTCTATTTTTGATTTAGGGCAAATTTGTTAGAATTTAAAGAATGATGAAGATAATAGTTGAACTTTGCATTTTTTAAAGGCATATTTCGATTTCATCCATTTGATTTCTACCATATAAAGTGCTAAACTATTGTTTACTATACAAAATATGGTATGGAGGCGTGAGTATGAAAAACACTTTTATTTCTGTAGAAGGCCCCATCGGCGTGGGCAAAACAACACTTACAAATATTTTAGCTAAGCACCTCGATTCCTTTGCATTAAAAGAAATTGTAGAAGACAATCCCTATCTTAAAAGTTTTTATGAAAACGTTGAAGAATATGCATTTCAAACGGAAATGTTTTTTCTTTGTAATCGAATTAAGCAACTAGAAGACGTTCAAAAAAAATACTTAGACCGTGGTTTATCCGTTGTCTCGGATTATAATATCATTAAAAACCTTGTTTTCGCTGGTTTGAACCTTCAGAATGGAAAGTTCCAAAAATATAGACAGGTTTATGCCATATTAGCTGACCAGCTTCCTCAATCGGATATTATCATTTATCTGTATGGAGACACTGATTTATTAATGAAACGCATTGAAATGCGCGACCGCCCTTTTGAACGCAATATGAGTCGTGATTATATTGATCGCTTAAATCGTGAATATCAACATTATTTTGACCCTTGTTCTTTAAAGCATTATTTTGGTACCAAGATTCCCAAGGTCATTTCAATTAATGTCAATCATCGAGATTTTGTCAATTGTCCCCAGGACGTGGCCTATGTTTTAAAGGAAATTCAGCGAGTCCATGAAGTGAGTACATCCTCACAGGAGGTACAATCATGTTAACAAAGTTTATGGTACATAATGATTATGTCCCTCAAAGTAAAGATGATCATGAGGGTCGTTTTATTACAGTTGCAGGCAATGTCGGTGCTGGAAAATCTACATTCACCAGAATATTAGGTCAATCGTTACAATTTAATACAAGCTTCGAGAAAGTGATTGGAAATCCCTATTTGGAAGATTTCTATCGAGATCAAAAGAGATGGAGTTTCCATTTACAGCTCTACTTTTTAAGCCAACGCTTTCAAGATCAAAAACGCATTGGTCAAGAAAAGTCTCATCACATTCAAGATAGAAGCATCTATGAAGATGTTGAGATCTTTGCTAAATCTTTATATGAAAATAGGAAAATGTCACAAAGAGACTTTGATACTTATTCAGAATTATTCTACTGTATGATGACCCCTTATTTAATCAAACCAGATTTGATGATTTTTCTAAATGGAAGCATCGATACGGTTTTAAATCGGATTGACAAACGAGGAAGAGCTATGGAAAAGCAAGTTCCCAAAAGCTATTGGATGGATCTTCATAGACGCTATGAGCAATGGATCAGTGAGTACAAAGAGTCTCCTGTTTTAGTGGTTAATATTGATGAGGCAGATCTCTTGGCCCGACCTGATCAAGTGGATTTGATTAAGAAGGAAATTCAAAATATTTTAAATGTAAAAAATAATTATCAATAGGAAGAAATCAACTGATTTCAGAATAATATCTTTCATAAAAAAATAGAAGCTCAGTATCATACTAAGCTTCTATAAAATTACTTCTATTATTCAATCTCTATCGTATCTATGTCTAGTATCGGTTCTCCCTTTACTTCTAGGTTTTCTCTTTGCCATTCTCCATTTATTTTTCGTGAAGATTGCATAACATTTGTTCCATCAGCTTCCTTATAAAGTACTACAAGCTCTAAATGATCTTCTTTTATTAAGAATAATGGTATTGTAGAGCCTATTGGTCCTTGGTTTAAAGCATCAAACTCAGTTGCAATCTCTGGACCCAAATCACCTATCTCATCAAATTGTATTTCTTTATAATTTGATGATTTTTCCGTTGCCATTAATGTTTTGTCTAAGTTAAAGCTAGTCATGATATCTTTTCTAGCATGCTCTAACCTTGTTTCTACTTTAAGTTCTATATTTTCATCTTTTTCACCACTAGCATAGATAGCGGTTAAACTTCCTATGATTAGAATCAAACTCAAAATAAAAAGGATAGTATTTTTTTGTTTTCTTAACATTTTTACACCCTCTCTTAAGATGTAGTAAATCATATAGTATCTCTATTCACTACATCTTATATTCATCCAATACAAATCCAGTGGAAATTTAAACAGCTCTATTAATTCTTAAACAGCTAAAGTTGCACTACTTGTATTACCTGTGCTTAAACTCAAGGAGTCGTTAAATTAAAAAATAATATTCAAATCTTTTTGCGTGAAATCTGTTATCTCCATGTAGTTTACTAAACTCCCTGTATTTTTTTGAATAGATACTAATATATTGAGTTTTTCTCCATCAAGTTCTGTAATTTTGTATGTTACGATTTCGTCAGTTTCAATATCCTTTTCAATAGCCATGTTTCTATATTTATTTAATCCGCATAGTTTGAGTTTAGTAAACTCAACATATGGATGTCTACCAGCAAATGAAGATAAATTAATTATTTCTTCTAATCCGTTCGATAAAACTTCAGTTACTTTGACTGATGTTCCTGTTTCTCCTACTTCATATATGCCTTTGTATTGCTTTTCGTTATTTTCTTTGACTTCTAAGATCTCGATTATACGGTTATTTACATTTTCTCTATTTATATTGGCCTCTATATGCTTATTTTCACCAAAATAATCTACAGTACCTTTTACCAATAACGTTGATGTAACTGGCAAGTGTTTTGGGAGAAATTTTGGCAAATAGTTTTCCATAGTAATTTCCAAATCTCTCCATACACTACTGCTTGTAATTTATCTTATAATCACTGAACTTTATTAAACGAATATTAGTTTTTATCTCTTATGACTTTTCTGATTTGCTCATAAATATCTTGCTCCGTATACTCGAAAATATGACCTTCATCATCTTCTACAGGAGATCCATACTCATTTAATAATTCCTGCTTTAAGCCATCAGAGATAGTTATCCTTCTGCTAAACAAATACTTTTTTAAATCTTTCTCTCTTAACAACATAATCACAATCGCCTCCTTCATCTATTAAAACAATGATTCTCGATGTTCTAATCTATAGCTCTTACCTGTCATATTAAATAGCTCACATCTGTAAGTGATTCTATCTAACACTGCCGTGGTTAAAGCGGGGTCCCCTAATAACTCGGTCCAATCTTCAAGCCCTTTGTTGGAGGTAATAATTAACGATGTTTGTTCATGAAGGGCTGATATTAATTGGAAAAACAAGTTCGCTTCTTCTCTTGATATGGGGAGGTAACCTAGCTCATCGATGATCAGAAGACTAGAAGATAAAACATTGTTGATTTTCCCTTTGCTTTTTCTTGATATCTCCTGTGTTTTTAAACAGTGCATCAGATTGTCCATGGTGGTGAAGCTAACCTTGTAGCCCATCTCTACAGCCTTGTACCCTAATGCAATACACAAGTGGCTTTTACCTACCCCTGGAGGGCCTAAAAGTATTAGATTATACATTCTATCTATCCAGTCCATCTCAATAAGACTATTGATTTGTCTTTGGGTAATCGATCTTTGAAAGGTTAGATCGAACTCTTCTATTGTCTTAAGTACCGGAAAGCCTGCAGCCTTAACTCTGCGTTCCTGGGCCTTTTTCTCTCTGAGATCGACTTCGTTTTCTAATATTGACAGTAAAAGATTCTGATATGAAATGTTGTTTATGTCAGCATTTTCAACGATGGAATCTGCATTGGTATTTAAGTAGTTCAATTTGAGTTTTTTAGCGTGATCCTTTATTGATTCTAATTTTTCCATTTTCTTTTATCCTCCTTCAGGGCACTCATGTATTCTCTAATATCTCGTACTTGAGGCTTTAAATCCTGATATTTTGAAGGAGTAGTTATGTCAGCTTTAAAGTACTTCTTATTTAGTTGTCTGTTTTCTTCAAGTTTTAAGTACTGTATGGCATCCTTCAAGAGCCCTGCGCTAAACAATTTCCTTTCAATACAGTAGCTTAATGCCCTTTGAACAATTGATTTGTCTTGGTTTTTTACTGTATTCATTATTAGGGCAAATTGATCTTTAAAGTGTCTTGGCTTCTCTATTTTTAATACATCAACAAATTCATTAGCCTTTTCAGTATGGTCTAAGCTTTTTAACACTTTGTTGTAGATTTCATGACTTGTACAGTGTTTACTCTCATTCCTATCATAGTGCTCTATTTTCACTAATTTTCCTTTATCCTGACTGATTTTATGTTCAATAATTAACTGTTCTGTATCTTGGTTCTTAATTTCCATGGTATCTTTCTTAATAATTAATTTAACCTCTTTCCCTGGAGAATAGGTTCCCGTAGGGACTTGGTATCTATTTTGCTTGTAAAAAACTGTATTGTTTTTTCTAACGAGATAGGTTAAACTATTTGTATTAGTTGTGTTTACAAATAGAGTGGGTATTGGCTTTAAGTGTTCCTTTTCCAGGGCAAACACTTCTGCCGGTACCTTCTTTGTTGTTTCATGGACTTTTTTATTACCTCTTCTTTCTAACCATTTCAGCGAATCATCATTAAATGAGTCAATATCTACAAATGTTCTATTCTTTGCAAAATTATACTTGGCATATTTCACTACGGCTTCAATTTTCCCTTTACTCTGTGGGTCATAACCCCTGCAAAGGTACACTTTAAACTTAAGGGAATTAATATAGTTTTGAAATCCTTCTGTGTATATGATATCTCCATGATTTTCTGATACCACTAGGACTCTGTCCTGGTCATAAACAACCTCCTTAGGCATTCCTCCAAAATATTCAAAGGCTTTATTATGGGCCTCAATGAATGTCTGGGTAGTAAAGGGCTTGTCTATCCAATAGATGTATTTATGTCTGGAATGGGATAAAACCATACCAAAGCAATATACTTTGATTCTTGTTTTGTCAGGTTTATCTAGCCATATTTGGCCCAGGTCAACCTGTGCTTGATATCCCATAGGAAGCTCATCCACCTCCTCAAATTGCCTTGCTGAAACTACTTTAGGGAGCTTATGTTCTTCCCTTAAGTGATTGACATATAGTCGTAAAGTTCTATCCTTAAAGTCCAGCACATGATATTTTTCCTCTAGCCAATCATATATTTGAGCACTTGATAAATCCCTATGTTCTCTAATCCATGCTAAGACTTCGTCCTTATATTTGTCCACCTTCCTTTCTCTAGATTCAGTTCTTTGTCTTAAGCTTGCAAATTCATCTGGTGTCATATCCCAATATTTATGTACTGTTTTATAGTCGATCTCCAGCCTCCTTGCTACCTGTGATTTATTCAGTCCTTTGGACTTGTATCCTTGGATTTCAGCAAACATATTCCACTCCTTCAATTTCATTCCTCCTCTGGTGTCACTAGCTAACTAATTCTACCAGAAGGGATATTATTATTGTAGTAAATTGGAAATTATTCTCCGTTTTTGTTTGCCAAAATCTCTCCCTTTTATTTTACCAGTTACAGTTGATTTAGCCTCATACTCTGAAATAGCATCTATAATAGCTTGTTGTTCGTCAGAAAAATTATTAACTCCAATAGTTGATGAACGATCGCCTACTATAATGATTTGTTTACTGTTATTTTCATACTCTACTATAAAACCAAAAGTTTCAGTAATGAAACGAAGAGGAACATAGCTACGATCATTTACAAGTATATAATCTACTCCTGGCTTAATTACTGTTTCGTTACCACTTTTTATCATTGCTCCCCCATATTCATTATATAAATGTATTTTAGGAGTTATGATGATTTCCTTTTCATTGTCTGATAATAATACTGATTTATCTAACTCATTATAGTTAACATTAAGGTGAAAAATTTTTGCTATATCTCCAACTGGTATATAAGTATAATCTTGAAAAACAAATGGACTTCCCTTAATTACATAATCATTTTTATTTATATTAACGTGATAATCTGAATCAAAATTTGTCTCATGGAAGGCTTTAGGTAATTTCATATTCAATTTAATAGACGTTGCTGATATGCCATATGTATTTCCATAAAAGGAATAAAGAACAAATATAGATAAAATTATTACAATTTTTTTTGTTTTTTTTATATTCATAGTTATATCTCCTCGTATAATATTATGGAAATGACGGCCATCATAATTCCCAATGTAAATATTTTTATTTTTAAACAATTTCAGCAGCTTTGTCTATATTATAGTGATAGTGGATGTAGATTCGTTTTTTGCTTTTGGTTGGTCAATCTTCTGACATTTTCGATTAGAAAATTTATTTTAACCTTTATTACACTTTTAATATAACATAAAATTACCTCTATTTTTTATTACTGTAATGAAATAGGAGTAAAAAGGAATGAAAAGGTACATAAACTTTTTCATTCCTTTTTACTCCCGTTTCGTTCCCTTTTAATTGTATATTATTTACAATCGTGTTATGATTCATTTTGTTAAAGGAGTTGGCGATATGAAAATACATAGTCCTATTGATATTTTTGCTTATAGAATCTACAAGGAAAAGTTATTATCTCACGATGATATTCGTAAAATGAAATATGCCATGAAAGTGATTTGGAATGAAGGGGTAAAGTTTATAGTATTACTGTTATTTTTTGTAGTCTTAGACCAATTACCTTCGTTTTTATTTTCTTTAAGTATTCTACTATCTATTCGTGTATTTTCTGGTGGGTTACACTTTCAAAGTGGGTTGTTATGCTTTATGGTAAGTCTTGGATTTTTTTCCTTAGCTGTTTTAATTTTACCCCATTTCTTTCCCATGACACTCCACATTGCTCCTATACTGACACTACTTAGTGCTATCGTAATTTATTATCATTCTCCCAAGCCTTCTATCTTTCGGCCTATATTCAATAAAAAGAGAAAAAGGACTCTCAAATACTTATCCCTCTTCTCTACACTGCTATGGTTCTTTCTTCTATTTAGATTTGTTTTGCCAAATAATCAAAATTTTTTTGAATGTGGCATATGGACAATCTCTTTACAAGCATTTCAGTTATCAATAGGAAAAAATCAACCGATTTCAGAATAATATGTTCCCACTAGTGTTCAATTAATGGATTTTAAATCCATTAATTGAACACTAGTGATATGTTTGATAAAAAAATAGAAGTTCACCTTCTCTTAAATTATTCATCGTATTACTTACCATTATATGACAACCAATTACTTCCTACAATATCGTCATACTCTAACGCTCTTAATCCCTGCTAAATAAGGCATATATCAACGTCTACGACCAAGGTATATAAGTAGCCCAAGTGGTCCAAGAAAAAATGGTAGTGCAACAAATATTAGAGAAATATTTCTTTTTCGTACATCAATTAAAACATAAATTGTTGATAATATATATCCAAATAGAATTAGCATCTCAACAAGCCCAATTCGCATAATTATTTTATTACCTCTTTTCTTAAATATTTGGTTTTAGTTAATGGTAAGCGTAAAGTCTAGTAATAATAGGCTCTTCAAAAACAGGATTATTTAAGAGTTGATCTATTTCAGCAAGCTCAGGTGTTAACTCAAAAAGAGATTTAGGGAGAGATTCAGCAATCAATGTTGGTTGTTCCCAGTTGGGATAATCTAGAATTAGCATAGTACACTTCCTTTCAAATCAGATTTATTACTATACTAATTCAACATAATTGCCTAAAATCCTTTTTGATTGTAAAAAAATAATCAAATCTGATTTTATCAGGTTAAACTAATTAAGCATTCGATAACTAAGCTTATAAATAATGAGACATTTAGTTAGACGCTATGGCTTGAAAGTTAACCAGTATATAATTCCATAAAAATCGAAAATATTGTTTTATAAGGATAGTTGTATTTAATTTTACTGGAATATATTCCCTGAAGGCTTAATTGTAAAGCTCCATCACAAAACTGAAAAAAATTTTAAAAATCAATAGAAATATTATCTAATTTTTTAACACTAGTGTTAAATTATCGAACTTAATTCAATTACTTATTCTCCTGGAGTTTCTTCAGTTTCTACAATGTCTTCAGTGTTTACTGATTCAAGCACGAACTCACCTATGACTGTTTTGCCATCAACCTCATATAAAGGTATTTTTTTTGTATCTTTATTTTTTTGTTTTTCTTTTTGTTTCTTTATAGCTTCTTCAGGATTATTAGCTGCTTCAGGCTCAAGATCTTTAGAACGAACATATCCTAAAGCGCCATTTGAACCACGAGCTTTAATCAAGTCTGGAGCCACTCCCAAAGTAGCTTCTTGCAATCCTGAACCATATGTTTCACCATTGCTATTTACTTTATACTCTGAATTATCTAGACTTGTTGATGCATCATTAATATTAACAACTTGGTTATTCTCAGGAGTCATAGAAGTATATGATAAAGTAGATTTACTTCCATCTTCAAGAGTCATAATAGGACTCTTGTATGTATAATACGTGTTATATGTATTTCCATTATATAACTTAACTTTTCCATAACTATAGTAAGATCCATTATGTTCTGCAAATGTAGGTACATTCATTCCTACTGTTCTTTCACCACTATATCTCCATTCTTTCGCTGAACTATATAGATAATCATTTGAATCATATACTCTAGGAAGTGCACCCATAAGTCCAGCTTGAGTACTACCACTAGTAAGACCTACGTATGTTCCTGCTCTTAAGCTTTTATGTCCATCTTGTATATCAGCAAAATATTTGTAACTTTTGCCATTTACTGTAGCAGTTTTATGATTACTTTCACTAGCAGTTGCAAAAACTATTCCTCCACCTAAAACACCTACAGCTAAAACAAAAGAGCCGGTAGCTAAAGCTAAATTTTTACAAAAATTTCTTTTCATTTTTTATACTCTCCTTTTCTTTTTAATGATATTACTTTTTATTCATACTATTTCACTAGTGTTCAAAAATTAGATAGTATTTCTATTGATTTTTAAAATTTTTTCAGTTTTGTTGACTTGCACCTTCATCCAGTAGCTTGATTTGGGAGTAAGTAATATCAAGAGTTTCAACTTCTTGTACTGTTGCATTGTCTTCCAATCTTGTAATAAAATATTTTTCATCACTGATGAATTTGTCAAACTTTTTATAGTCCACATAGGCTTTATCCAGTACATATATACAGTTTTTCTCGGTCATTAGTTCTTCCATTTTCTTTTTATCATGGACCTTAGCATTTGAAACAATCACCAGTTCAGGGATACCTCTTCCTAAGTCATACTTTGTATGAAATTTAATCCCTGCTTTTGTAGTTCTAAACTCCGCCCATTTCAAAGTAAGATAGCGCCATACTTATTGTTGAAGAATCAATGAGTTTCACAGGTTTAAATATTGCAGCTCTATTATTTACAGGTAATTTATTCATGGCTGTAGCAATAATTTGATTCATTAAAGGGACATATACCTCAAAATTTATATCATTGTTGTAGTTTGACAAATAACCGATGCTAACACCATTGATCAGTTCCTTTAAGTCTGAATCGGATTTCATGAAGTCATGGATATCTCTTAAGCTATCTAGTTGGGCTACATGAAAGTATATCAGCGCTTTTAAGTGATTTTGAGCAATATAATAGTTAGTATCTAGTAGATAAGTAGACTCTTTCAATTTTTGCCAATCAATGATGTCTAATAATTTTTCGAAAATAGTGATATAATTATTCTTAACCAATAGTCAGTACCCCCTTGCAAATATGGTTAGTGGTGTAATTATATTAAAGCAAGGGTTACTGACTATTTTCATGACTAAATTTAAGGAAAATGATGAAATTAATGGATACTAAGTATTATCAATGGATTTTAAATCCATTAATTGAACACTAGTGATATCCGAATAAAATTAACATCTCCATAAGCCCAATTCCCATAATAATTAGATTACCTCATTTCTTAAATATTGAAATATCATAGGTACTTCTTGTTCCTTATTACACTTTCAATATAACATAAAATTGCCTCTATTTTTTATTACTGTAATGAAATGGGAGTAAAAAGGAATGAAAAGGTATACAATCTTTTTCATTCCTTTTTACTCCTATTTCGTTCCTTTTGAATTGTATATTATTTACAGTTGTGTTATGATTCATTTTAGTTCAAGCTGTGGGTTACAAGTATTCCAACAATCAGTAGAAAGGAGGTACATCGATGAAAAACAATCATTCAATATTTAAAGTTGTTTTATTCTCATTTGCATCTATGTTTGTTCTTGCTTCAGATATGATTGCTCTCTCTGGCTCAATCGTTCTTTGGGGAGAACCAAAGTGCCCTAAAAATTTACTAAAGTAATATCTTAAGTACTGTGCAGTCTCCATCAAAGGAAAGCTCTATGGTTCCCTGATAACGATCCACAATCTTTTTAACATGATACAGCCCATAGCCCCTATGCTTTCCTTTTTTGGTAGAAAAACCTCTTTCAAATATACGCTCAATATTTTCTTGTTTGATTATGCCTCCTGTATTTTTCACTTCTATCATACTATAATTTGCTTCTATTCCAAGTGTTAAAAAGACTTTAGGATTTTCAACACTACTACTGTCTTCAGCTGCCTCAATTGCATTGTCCAATAAATTACCCAACAATTCAACAAGCTCGTATTTTACTAGTGGAAACACTGGTATCTCACCACAAAATTCAACATGAAAGTAGATACCTTGTTTTTCTGCCAAGGATTTTTTACTATAAATAATTGCGCTTAGTACCGGTTCCTTTATATTCAATAGTTGATCGGTAGACTTCATCCCTTCGATTAACACTTCTAAATATTGTGCAATTTCTTCTTTAGCCTTTAGTGCATCTTCTATTTGCACCAATCCATAAAGGACATTGAGATGGTTTTTAGATTCATGTTGCATCTCCCTTACTTCATCTACCATATCCTTTAAAATAGGTGTATATTTTTCATGAATATCTATCATTTTTTCTTGCTCTTTAATTCGTATTGACTGATATAAAAAAAAGATATTTAAGGCTTCCCATATAACCATTGCCAATAATAGATAGACTATGTGATTCCATACAAAGTTTTGATTCATTTCCCACATGTATATCAATAACAAAACCATTCCAGTAATGTTTATAGTAATTGAGATCGTATAGTTACTATATTTAAGATAGTTTTGTTTTACCTTACTTCCCATAATAAGCTTATAGATTATCATACTGACTAGGAGCGTGAATGTATTAATAATGAGTCCGTTAACAAATGAATAGGTGTTAGTATTTCTAAAAGTTGATAGGAAGTAAGTAAGGGAAAATTGAATACTGAAAATTATTATTAATACAATTAAAAATTGTATTATGGTATCTTTGACAGGGACTTTAAGTAACGTAATAACCATCGTACATAATACGATATAGTGAATGATAAAGTCCATATTAACATCATAAACATTAAACATAGCTGCCATTAATGACATCCCCATAACGATACAAAGGCTCCTTATTTTATAACGATTAAATTTTTCATTGAATCCACTCCATATCGCTACTATAGCTACCATCTCTAGTATAGAAAGCATCAGTATTTGGTACCATTCCATAAAGCACCCTCCCTCCTTATACTTTATCCTAAGTATTGTTCTAAAAAAATGTCTCTATATTTATGGCTGATATAAGCGACTAAAGGGTACTCCTTAAAGTACACAGGCCAAGCATTTTTTTCATGTTTCTCTATTCGGTAGATATTCTCCAGATTAATGATATAAGATTTATGGGTTTGCATAAATTGATAGGCTGCTACTTTCTCTAATACTTGCTTCATTGTCATATTAGGAATCGTATACTGATCACTCTTTGTATAAACCATACATTTTTTTCCTTGAGATTCAATAAACAAAATATCTCTTATGAAAACTTTTAAAATACAGCTTTTTATTTCAAATCGTATTGCTTGATTAGTATTACTGTTCTGTATAACACCTCTTATTAAACGATCAAAAATTTTTGATACCTGTTCTTGCTTATATGGTTTTTCTATAAAATCATAGCAGTGATATTTTTTAAAAGCTTCAAGTTGATAATAAACATGAGTCGTAATAAAGACAATATAAGTTAATTCATATTGAGGCATAGACCGAATCTTCTCTGCAATTTTCAAACCTGAAAAATCAGGAAGTTCAATATCTAAAAAAAACAATGAAATTCTTTCTTCGTTTACTATTTTTATGGCATCTTCTCCTGTAGTGGCTTGAAATATGTTGAGATTTTTGTTTAAACACTTGAGCATTCTAATTAAGTTTTTTCTTTCAACCTGATTATCTTCAACAACAAGAATATTTAACATGGTCATCCTCCTTTTCTCTATTTTTCTCTCTTTTTTGCCCTCATTATATAGAGCGAATTAGATTAAAAATGTTCCCAAATCTAGTAACTTTTTTATAACGATTTATTTTGTTATATATATTCTAAAAAAAAATCAACTTATGATTTAGTCATAAGTTGATTAAAGTATTATATTGATTTCCCTCTTTCCCGATCTGCAATTTGATCTAATTTACGCAGTCGATGATTGACACCTGATTTTCCTATGGGAGGATTTATCATCTCCCCAAGCTCTTTTAATGTTGCATCTTGATATTCGACCCTTAGCTCTGCAACCTCTCTTAAGTTGTCAGGCAAGCGATTTATGCCTATGGATCCTTCGATATATTGAATGTTTTGAATTTGCCTTATGGATGCATCCACTGTTTTACTTAAATTTGCTGTCTCACAGTTGACAATCCGATTAACATTGTTCCGCATTTCTTTATAGACACGGATGTTTTCTAGATCTAGCAAAGCACTATGGGCTCCAACAATATTTAATAGGTCCACCACTTGGTCTCCTTCTTTTAGGTAAACCACATAATTTCCTTTTCTTTCTACTACCTTTGCATTCAGGTCAAAACTATTAATTAAATCCCTTAATCCTTCACTTAGCTCTTTGTGATGTGTTACAAATTCTAAATGATAGGTTTTTTCCGGATCACTTACTGAACCTCCCCCTAGAAAGGCCCCTCTTAAATATGCTCGTTTACAGCATCTGTTTTGCGTCAATTCCTGTGGTATACGATAAGTAATATCAAAGGAGTCATCAACTTTTTTCATAATCCCTAAATCCGCAAGAACTTCACTACTTCCCATGGAGTGTGTGATTACGAGTAAATAATAGTTATTCTTTTTTAAACGAGCATTTCGTCGAATCATGACCTCTGCATGAATATTATACTGTTTTTTGATAATTTTGAATAACCTTCTGGCAATGGCTGGATTTTCAGTTGTCACTTTGATATTTAATTTCTGCGATCCGACTAATTGCAAAGTACCACTCATTCGAATTAACGCCGCTAGCTCTGCTCTCACACAGCACGACTGTTCACCCTCAATACGAGCTAATTCATTTTTTGTGTTTGAAGAATATGACATGGTATCACGACCTTTTTATACAAATTTCATTGGTGATTTCCATTACAATTATTCTTATATTTTTTGCCTAATTGAGCAAAATATAAGTGAAACTGACTATGGAGGTGTAAGATAATGAATCAACATCCAAGCATGGAAGTTATGTGTCATGTAAATAATTGTAAATTCAATGAAGCAAATTATTGCTTTGCTCCTAAAATTGAGGTAAACGCGCAGTCTGGTGACCAAGCAAGCTCTTCTACTGAAACGGTATGTACAACGTTTAAACCTCAGTAAGTGCAACTAAGATATTTAGAAAGACCTCACCTACCTTTGTGAGGTCTTTCTAAATAGATGAATTGCTTTTTCAATAATTTGTTTTTCATCATCGTACTTTGCCAATTCGATGCAGCGATCCATGTGAATGAATTTAGCATCAATAAAGCCTTCTTCTTTTTGTGGAATACAAGCGATTGTCCTAGACTGCATTAAGAACCAATGGACAGTTTTATTAATCAAATCATTATCTTCCCAACTATTTTTGAAGGTATAATGAATTTTATTAATGTATTGTATCACTTCCACCTTAACACCTGCTTCTTCATGGACCTCACGAACAGCTGCCTGTTGAAAACTTTCGTGATTTTCCACCTTCCCCTTTGGTAAAACCCAATCTCCATTATATTTTTTTAGTAGCAGTATAGCATTACCAAAAACTACCACACCGCCGGCACTGATTTCTTGCCGCACGACTTCCACTCCTTCATTTTGCATCACTCTATCTTGGGTGTATTGCTAAAATTCCCATCTCATTGGATAAGAACTTCAAACAACTACATCCTCTAAATCAATTTGGCTACACTTCAGAGAAATATAAAACACCTCTGAGTTAAGTCTCATTTCATATTAGTATATTCTTCACTTCACTTTAGGTTATTCAATAAACATTTTTCTACTAAAAATAAATACTCTATATAATAATTTATCATATTCCACTACATATTTCAATAATCAGTGTATGGTAGACTTTATTATCATTTGAATTTTCAAATAATCTAGTCATATTAAGTAAAAAAAAAATCAACAGACCCTAAAAAACAGGATCTGTTGATTTTAATATAATTTGGTTTCTACTCTACTGACTTTAATTTTGCAGTAAAGTGCCTTAATACCTTTGGTTCATAGATAAATTCAAAAAAAAGCTAGAAAGAATGTTCTTCTTCCTAGTTATCATTGCGTTTAATGGCTTCTCGAATGTAGAAGTAATCTAATATGCGATTACGATCTGTGGCTAGCTTTTCTTGAAGCACCCGATCAACAATTATTTTCGATAGGGTAATGGCATCATGTCTCACGTAATCCTTCTTAATATCCACTAGATCCCGCTCAATCAATTTTATGTTCATTTTCTTTAATTGTTGGCGATCCACTTCAGTAACTTTAACGAATTTCGCTCCTTCTGAATAGTACTTCTCTTGAATGAATCCACTGATACCTTCTTTATTGGCAATGACATAGTCTAATTCCAGTCCATTGCAATGGCTAATCACTGCATTGATGTGCTCTATTAAAGAATAATCATCGGTTTCACCAGGTTGTGTCATTAAATTAGGTATATAAAACCTAAGACCAGAAGCATTTTTCAGTGTTTCTCCTATTTCTTTAACTAACAAGTTGGGCACGACGCTGGTGTAGAGACTTCCAGGCCCTAAAATAATGGCATCAGCTTGTTCGATAGCTTCTATTGCTTCCTTCAATGCTCTTGCACCCTTGGGCTTAATAAAAATCTGTTCTATGGCACTTTGCTGCTCTATACTTTTTAAGGGGATATCAGACTCTCCTTTAATAACCGAACCATTTTCTAATTTAGCATACAGTGTCATATCCTCTAGTGTAACTGGAAGTACATTTCCTGTTACAGCTAACACTTCACTGATTTTTTTGATGGCATCTTCAAAATTTTCACTGATTCCATTCATTGCAGCAATCAATAAGTTCCCAAAACTTTGTCCTTTCAGCGCGCCCTCTTGAAATCGATATTGTAATAGCTTTTCCATGGTAGGCTCCATATCTGCAAGGGCTAAAATACAATTTCGGATATCCCCAGGAGGGAGCATTCCTAAGTCTTCTCTTAGTTTTCCCGATCCCCCCCCATCATCTCCAACTGTTACGATGGCAGTAATATTTGAGGTAAAACACTTTAATCCTCTTAAGAGAACAGAAAGCCCAGTTCCCCCGCCGATTACCACAATCTTAGGTCCTCTGTTTAAAATCCGTTGGTCATGAAGCTTTTTGTTAATCTTAGATCTGTCCATCCTCCCTGTCATAGGATTAGGAATATCCATCAACCGTAGCAGGGAGGCCAGTCCACTTCGAATAGAATAAATGACAAAAAAGACTCCTACTCCTCCTATGAGAATAGCAATCCATCCCCTCAGTTCAACTCCAATGTCAACAACAAAACCGGCAATGGCACTTGCAAAGAGGAGAATACCTACGATGCCAATTGTCATCCAACGTTTGACCTGTAGCCCAGGCTTAAGCCAATCTAATAAATTCATTAGGACTCTTTTTTCCTCTCTCTAGTCTCTCCAGAATCGCGATGACTTAAGGTAACCCGATGTCCTTTATCCTTTAACTGATGATAAAGTACATGGGCAATTGTGACAGAGCGGTGTCTCCCACCGGTACACCCTATGGAGATGACCAATTGATTTTTGCCTTCTTGAACATAGTGTGGAATTAAAAAGCTCACTATGTCATGGAGCTTATTGGAAAATTCTACACTTATTGGAGAATTCATGACATAATTTCTTACTTTCACATCATTTCCTGTAAAATCCTTTAGTTCTTCAATATAAAAGGGGTTTGGTAAAAAACGCACATCAAATACTAAATCAGAATCCAAAGGGATACCATGTTTAAAGCCAAAGGATGCAATGGAGATCATTAGGTTATTCATTTGATTACCTTCTACATAAATATTTCTTAACTCTTCCTTTAACTGAGCTGGTATGAGCTTCGTTGTGTGGATAATGTGGCTAGCGCGGTCTTTTAATTCTTGAAGCAACTCTCTTTCTCGAGTAATACCATTTTCAATGGATCCATCAACATTTAATGGGTGACTTCTTCTGGTTTCTTTGAATCGCTTCATCAATACTTCATCATCAGCATCTAAGAACAAAATTTCATATTGATGCCCTAAATGTTCAAGCTCCTTTAAGCTTTCAAATAAGTCATCAAAAAACATCCCCCCACGAATGTCAATCACAAGGGCAGCTCGACTGATCACACCTTGGGATTGATGACACAGTTCAGCAAATTTTGGTATTAAAGCCGGGGGTAAATTGTCCACACAATAAAAACCAAAATCCTCCATACTTTTGACAGTTTGGCTCTTTCCCGCCCCTGACAATCCTGTAATAATGACAAATTTCATGACTTCACTCCTCTTTTGTAACAAACATGTTCAAGACTAAACTACACTTCCCCCACAACTCTTACTTCATTATGTAACCCTACGTCAAATTTTTCTTTGACCTGTTTTTGAATATGTGCAATTAAATTAAGTACATCTGCTGCGCTGGCATTATCAATATTCACAATAAACCCCGAATGAAGCTCAGAAACTTGAGCGCCTCCTATTTTGAAACCCTTCAAATTACAATCTTGAATTAATTTACCAGCAAAATATCCTGGGGGCCTTTTAAACACGCTACCGGCACAAGGTAGATGTAATGGCTGTTTTGTTGTTCTTTTGACTGTTAAATCATCAATAATAGAACGAATCTCTTCGTATTTTCCTTCTTGAAGTGCTAGTACTACCTCTAATGCTATATACCCTTTTTCTTGTATGATACTCGTTCGATAGTCTAATTCCAGTTCTTCAAGTGATAGGTCAATGATCTCACCCTGGTGGTTCAATACCTTGCAGGACTTAACCACATCTTTCATCTCTCCGCCATAGGCACCTGCATTCATGGTTATAGCGCCTCCCACTGTGCCTGGAATCCCATTAGCAAACTCAAATCCCTTTAGACAAGCCCTTGCAATTTGGTTTGAAAGGGTAGATAACAAAATTCCCGTCTGGACAATCACATGATTTCCTTCAAAACGAACCTCATTAAAATTTTCCGCAATTTTTATCACAACACATCGCATGCCTTTATCACGCACCAGAAGGTTGGAACCATTACCCATCACAAAGTAGGGAGTCTTACTTTTCTTACATATTTCAACAGATTGTCGAATTTCCTCTACTGTTCTTGGCATCACCAATAAGTCAGCAGGTCCGCCGATCTTAAATGATGTATGTTTTTTCATTGGTTCCTCCAAAAATACATGCTCTTCTCCCATTAATGCAACAAATTCTTGATATAAATTTTCCTTGTCCATTTCATTCACTCCTATATCTCATTCAGCTTCCAATAAATCAAGCTCGTTTTATTCATTTATCATTCTTTCCTTACTGCTATCAATTAATGCTTCTCTTAATCAAAGGAACCACTGCACTTTATTGTCTTCACTTACTTGCTTTTTCTCATTTTAGTATAACTTTTTTTTTTCATTGGGTCAATTATTCTGGACAATAGATCATTGCTGTTTGCTTTTTATCAGCACATTTACCTTCTCTTCAGCATCCTGTAAAACTTGTTGTGGTGTTTTTTTCTCCAATACCCCTTGTCTAATTTCATTTTGAATAATCTCATCAATTTCCTTCCAATATGGATGAGGCGGCGGTATTTCTGTATAAGTGAGGGTCTCATAAATCATCGTCATTAAAGGATCTGCTTCGTATATATTTCCTACGGATTTTTTAACTGGGAATACACCTAATCGCGTCAACTCCTGTTGATGCTTTTCTTCTGATAAAAATTTTAAAAAAGTCACACCCATTTCTAATTTCAAAGGATCCTGCTGTTTTGTCATCCCATAGGATCCTACCATGTTACTCATTGTAATGGGGGCTCCCTTTTCTCCTATTGGAAAATGTGCAATAGAATAATTAAATCCAGTCCCCTCCTGTTTCATCTGTTTCAGAACATTTAATGACCAAGTGCCTGTAGGATAGACAGCTGTTTTTTGTTCCTGATAAAAGTGTGTCCATGCGTCATTGGCATTGTTTTCTCCAAAGTCTTCTGGCATCACAGCATACTCATTTTTCAAATTGATTAGTTTTTCTATCCCCTTTTGAGCTCGATGGTCATTAAATACATAATGTAACCCTTCATCAACGATTTCGCCTCCGTCACTCAGTAAAATTCCCCATAGGTTATAATATCCCGGTTGAATAAATCCTCCCAAGCCATAATGATCGATTTTTCCATCCTCTTCGCTAGCAAATGTCAAAACTTTCATTTTTTCAATAAATTCATCGTAATGCCACAAGCCATCCATAGGAGGCTCCACTCCCCTATCTTGAAAAATATCCAAATTTAATGCCATGGTGTAAGTGGTCATCATCCAGGGCATTGCCCATATACGGCCGTCATAAGTCACAGCCTCCAGGGCATTTTCACGGAAGTCCTGTATTTCAGTAACAGATAAAAATGGGTCTAGAGGCTCCAATAAGCCTTTATGGAGCAAGCTATAGTCGCTGCCAATGGGTATGATATCAGGTAGCTGTCCTAGTTTGGCAGCTGACTCTACTTGTATGGGTCCTCTTTCCCAGGTCAAGGGCTTAAATTGAATGTATACACCGGGATAAGCCTTTTCAAATGCCCGAATTTTATCATAAATCCACCTGAAGTTTGTGCCCGTACTTTGATCTAATCGTGGGTAGTCCCAGAATGTAATGACGCCAGTCCACTCCGGCTTATCTTTTACTTTATTGTAGTTCATTTCATTAGGACGATGAAACAATAAGTAAAAGGGTCCTATTATCATAAATAAAACAAATATGATACACAGAAAAAGGGTGATACCATTTTTAAGTTTTCTCTTGGCCATATACATTCCCCCTACTCCAATTTATTCATCTTTAGATTTGATTATTCATAGGGAATGTATATATGCAAAAATGACTCAAGGGCCTAGACTATTCTAGGCCCTTGATTGGATTTTCAACGAATTTCCTATTTGTACATCTCCTGTTTTGATCGTCTTTGCAAAAAAGATATGTTCTTGAATATGGCATTTTCTAGACTTTGAGATCAGGGGACAATTTGGGTGACAGTGTTTCCCTATTTCTGTTATTCTGATGACAGCTTGCCCCATCTCATATAAATCCACTTTATTCAGCACTTTCAAGGATAAGCCTTCCACTATAAAGTTAGCTTGAAACCGATTATGACAAAATCCCTTTCCAGTAGTTTCAACTAATTCTTTTAATCCCTTGGAGGTGATAAAACTCAATTGGCGTTCTTCTTGATTCTTTACTTCTACCAAAATACTTTCACATTGATGCCAGTTTCCCCCTTGGTCCTTATCATAAATTCCTTGGATCCTTTGCATCCATTAGCCCCCAATTTCAGACATGCTTCTTGCACTCATTTCATGCTTGTTGGTATATAGGTAATGTTTTTCAGGCTTTAATTGAATCCCGTTAGATAACACTGCTCCAATCTGTTCAGGATTTTCCCTAGCCACCCTTAATAAATCAATTTCGTGGTTACTGTGAAGACATGGCTTCAGTTTCCCATCACTTGTGACTCGAATACGATTACAGCTCTCACAAAAATGGCTACTAATAGGATTAATAAAGCCAACCCTTCCTTTTGCCCCCGGCAGTCTATAGAGTCTAGCTGGGCTAGTGGCATCTGTTATAATAGGAACCAATCCTTCAATTTTACTTTTCACTTCCTCATTGGATAGAAAACGGTCTTTTGCCCAACCACTTGCTTCCCCAATAGGCATCAACTCAATAAATCGAACATCAATAGGATCATCTACTGTTAAATTAGCAAAATCCTCTATTTCATCCTCATTATATCCTCCGATCACAACAACATTCAACTTCACAGGAGTCATCCCTAAGCGCAGGGCTTCCTGTATCCCTTCCAACACTTGGCTTAAATCGCCGCCCCTGGTGATTTCTTTATATCTGTCAGGTCTTAGAGAGTCAATGCTAATATTAATTCTTTTTAGCCCCGCATCTTTTAATGCTTCTCCATATTTTTTAATGAGGAGCCCATTGGTGGTCAATGCAATATCTTGAATTCCAGGTATATTTGAAATATTTTTAATTAATCCGATGACCCCTTTTCTAACTAGAGGTTCTCCACCAGTAATTCGTACTTTATTAATACCATTTTCCGCACCTATTCTGACGATTTGTTCGATTTCTTCCAAGGTTAATATATCTTGATGTGTTTTTTTATAGATTCCCTTTTCAGGCATACAATATTGACAACGCAAATTACATAGATCCGTGATAGAAATCCTCATGTAGTTAATGCTTCTTTGGAATGTGTCTTTCATGTATTTTCCCCCTTAATCATCTACTTAATGATGTGCTGGTGTTTGGATTAACTTTTTTTCGGATAAATATGAATATATAAAACAAAAACTAGTCCTCGAAAGGACTAGCTTAAATAGCTAGTATATTTCCTTTCCAATGTTGGGAGGCACAAAAATTTCTCTAGGTACCTATCGGCCACTAACCTTAGACAGTTTGCCCTTAGGAAAAGTAACTCGGAAATAAATTTTATTGAATTGTCTGGTAACTCATTTTATTATATCAGACTTTTTTACAAATTGAAACTAGCTATGGATAATTATTGTACTTCCCTTTCAATAAAGTCCCTATCTTGTGTATTTTTTTTAGTTTCATTGTGCTATAATTTAATTGATAATATTTTATCAAAGGAGAGGATACCTTGAAAAAGTATATTAACGTTCTTAAGTATGCTATGGAAATGGAAAAGCAGGGCCATCAATTTTTCAAAGAAAATGCTCAAAAAATGACCTTACCTAGTGCTAAAGAAATGTTTGAAAAACTTGCAGAAGTTGAGCTAGATCATTATCACTTCCTAGAAGATCAGGTTAACCATATGGTGAGTAACAATGAAGTCAAGGAAGTAGAAATGGATATTAACCGTGAAAATAATATCTTTGAAGAACGGGCCACTAAGGAAATGTTAGAACACACATTAAGTGAATCTATGGTACCAGATTTAACTGTCTTAAGAAGTGCTTACTTAATGGAAAAAGATTTTGCAGAGTTTTATCATGATGCTGCCTTAAAGGCTGAAGAACCTAAAGTAAAAAAACTCTTCACTACCCTAGCCACATGGGAAGAAGGTCATGAACGTTTTTTTAAAGAAGAATATGATCGTCATATGAAAGAATATATGTATCAACCTTGGGGGGGATAGCACTCGTCTGATGCTCTGGCATCGACTCATATCTCACTTAAATTTAAACTAGTAAAAGGAGTCGCTTGTGACTCCTTTTACTAGTTTATGTCCAATAAAAAAGATGGCCTAGTGTAGGCCATCTTTTTTTATCTTGCTATTATTTTTACAACTTTAACACCTGTCACCTTAAGCCCTGGAATTTTACAGTATTTATCCAAGTCTGTTCCATTAGTTAATACATTAGCTGCTCCTTCAAAGTAATGGAATGGCATGAACACAACATTTTCATCAACAATTTTTGTGACTTTTGCCTTTGTTCGCACTTCACCCCTAGGAGATTTCACCTTAACAGTTTCTCCATTCGTTATCCCTAGAGACACGGCTAGATTTGGATGCATTTCAATATAACTCTCTGGTGCCATTTGATTAATTCCCTCGGTCTTTCCTGTCATTGTTCTGGTATGATATTGATATAGAATTCGACCGGTTGTTAAGATGAGTGGATATTCCTCATTACCTAGTTCACTTGACTCCACATGTTCCACTGCCATGAACAATCCAGCTCCTCTGGCAGGCTTTCCTGTATGGAGAAACTTTGTTCCTGGATGATCTTCAGTAGGACATGGCCATTGAATTCCAATATCCTCAATTCTATCATAGCTGATTCCTGCATACTGCGGTGTCACTTGTCGAATTTCCTCAAAGATCTCTTCAACGTTTTTGTACTGCTTGTCGTATCCTAGGTGATTCATCAATTCCATGAAAATCATCCAATCAGCCTTGGCTTCTCCTTGAGAATTCACAGCTTTTCTGACTCGTTGTACCCTTCTTTCTGTGTTCACAAAGGTACCATCCTTCTCTGCAAAGGAAGCTGCGGGTAACACCACATCTGCTAGTTCTGCTGTTTCTGTTAAGAATAAATCTTGTACAACAACAAAGCTATTCTTTAAGGCTTCTTCAACATGATGAGTATCTGGATCAGAGACCATCGGATTTTCACCAAAGATATAGATCATTTTCACATCACCATGGGCTGCTTTATGCATTACTTCTGGAATGGTTAATCCAACATTATTAGAAAGCTTTGTATTCCAAGCCTTCTCAAACTTGTTAATCACTTCTGCATTTGTTACCTGCTGGTATCCAGGCATTACATTTGGTAATGCACCCATGTCACAGGCTCCCTGTACATTATTTTGCCCTCTTAGTGGGTTGATGCCAGTTCCTTCTTTTCCTAAGTTACCTGTGGCTAATGCTAAGTTAGATAAACTCATGACACTTTCAGTTCCATTGTGATGCTGGGTGATTCCCATACAGTAAAGAATACTTCCTCTAACGCCTTGACCATATAGACGTGCTGCTGCACGGATATCCTCTGGCTTAACACCACAAATCTCTCCAGCCATCTCTGGGGTATATTTTTGTACAACTTTCTTTAGTTCTTCAATTCCTTCTGTATTCTCTTCTATATAGGTTTTATCTTCTAAGCCCTCTTCAAAAATTACATTAAGCATTGCATTAGATAGGGCAATACTGGTTCCTGGCTTAATCTTTAAGAATACATCAGCATCTTGAGCTAGATCAATTTCTCTCGGATCAGCTACAATGAGTTTCGTTCCATTTTTCACTGCCTGACGTACTTGTGCTCCAATAACAGGATGACTCTCTGTTGTATTGGAACCCGTTATAAAAATGACATCAGCTTGCTTTACTTCAGCAACACTGTTTGTCATGGCACCGCTTCCTAATGTAGTTGCAAGACCTGCAACTGTAGAGGAATGTCAGAGTCGTGCACAATGATCAACATTGTTTGTGCCAATCACTGCTCTCATCATTTTTTGCATTAAATAATTTTCTTCTGTCAATGAACGAGCCGATGAAAAGCCTGCAATTGTATCTGGTCCAAAGTTCTCTTTAGTGTGTTTTACTTTATCAACAATAACTTGGTAGGCTTCTTCCCAGCTGGTCTCTACTAGTTTTCCATCCTTTTTGACCAATGGCTTTTTTAGTCGATCCGGGTGATTGATAAAATTGAAGGCAAACTTTCCTTTTACACAAAGTAATCCTTCATTAGATGGCCCCATTGCTGGATCTACTTCCACAACTTTATTATCCTTAACCAGAAGGTCCATTTGACATCCTACACCGCAATAGGCACAAGTTGTTCTAGTGGACTTTGTCTCCCAATATCTAAACTTTTCCTTGCTCTTAGGCATTAATGCGCCTACGGGACAGACAGATACACAGTTTCCACAAGAAACACAAGTGGAATGCTCTAGTCCTTTATCAAATGGTGTGGCTATATGAGTATCAAATCCTCTTTCAGCAAAACCGATGGCATCGGTCCCCTGAAGCTGAGAACAGACATATACGCATTTACCACAAAGAATACATTTCTCTTGGTCACTATAGTAGAATGGGTTGGATTCATCTGTTTCGTATTCTTTTTTCGCTCCACCATAACTGGACTCTTTTATATCATACTTGTAACACAAGTCCTGTAATGTACATCTTCCAGCCTTGTCACAGGTCAAACAGTCCAATGGATGATTGGCCAGCATTAAATCTAATATTTCTCGTCTTGCTTCTATTACATCATCACTTTCCGTCCACACTTCCATACCTTCACCAACAGGCGTACAACATGCAGTAGGTAGATTTCTACCTCCTTTTATTTCAACAACACATATTCTACAGGACCCATGAGGCTTTAGTCTTGGATCATGGCAAAAAGTTGGTATTTCTACGCCTAGTTGACTAGCTGCTTCTAATATTGTTGTCCCAGCTTCAACTTGGACTTTCATACCATCAATAGTCAATGCAATCATTTTTTCGCCCCCTTCTTACTTCTTCACAATCGCTTTAAATGGACAAGCTTCTAAACATGCACCACATTTAATACATTTTTCTTGATCAATTAAATAAACTTCTTTACCCTTTACGCCACTAATACAATCTACTGGACACTTTTTAGCACAAATGCCACACTTTTTACATAATTCACTCACTACTAGATATTTAGCTAAGGCTTTACACACGCCTGCTGGACAACTTTTGTCATGAACATGTGCATCATATTCATCTCTAAAGTACTTGAGTGTTGATAATACCGGGTTTGGTGCCGTTTGTCCAAGGCCACATAATGAAGATGATTTGATGGTCTTGGCAAGACTCTCTAGTTTATCAAGATCCGCAACGGTCCCCTTGCCCTCTGAGATAATATCTAATAACTCTAACATTCTTTTTGTTCCTTCACGACATGGCGTACATTTACCACAGGATTCTTCAACAGTAAAGTCTAAGAAAAATCTTGCAATATCTACCATACAGTTATCTTCATCCATGACAATCATTCCACCGGATCCCATCATGGATCCTAGTTCAATTAAGTTATCATAGTCAATGGGTGTATCAAGATGCTCCGCTGTAATACAGCCTCCAGATGGACCACCGGTTTGTACGGCCTTGAATGCCTTTCCATCAGGAATCCCACCACCAATATCATAAATCACTTCCTTGAGGGTCGTACCCATTGCAATCTCAACAAGTCCAGTATTATTGATTTTTCCTCCTAGAGCGAATACCTTTGTTCCTTTTGATTTCTCTGTTCCAATGCTGGCAAACCATTCTGCTCCATTTAAAATAATTCGTGGTACATTTGCATAGGTTTCTACGTTATTGAGTAACGTCGGTTTATTCCAAATTCCCTTTTGGGCAGGAAATGGTGGTCTTGGTCTTGGCATTCCACGTTTTCCTTCGATAGAGTTGATTAAGGCGGTTTCCTCTCCACAAACGAAGGCTCCAGCTCCCAGTCGAATCTCCAATTCGAAATCAAATCCTGTTCCAAAAATGTCCTTCCCTAGCAAACCGTTTTCCCGCGCCTGCCCAATGGCAATTTCAAGGCGTTCAACAGCAATCGGATACTCTGCTCGAATATACACATATCCTCTATTGGCTCCTGCGGCATATGCCGCTATGGCCATGGCTTCTATCACAACATGAGGGTCTCCCTCTAAGACAGAGCGATCCATAAAGGCTCCTGGATCTCCTTCATCGGCATTACAGGCTACATATTTTTCATCGCCCTCAGCCTTTGCTGTAAATTCCCATTTCAGCCCCGCAGGGAATCCACCACCACCTCGGCCTCTTAAGCCAGATCTTTTCATGATGTCAACGACTTCTTCTGGCTGCATTTCTGTTAAAACCTTACCTAAAGCTTTGTATCCATCATAAGCGATGTATTCTTCAATGACCTCAGGGTTGATGACGCCACAATTTCTTAAGGCAATTCTTGTTTGTTTTTTATAAAATCCAACTTCATCAATGGCCTTAATCTGGTCACCTACATATGATTCCTTGTATAATAAGTCAGTGACAATCCGTCCCTTTAATAAATGTTCCTCTGTAATTCTGTCAATATCTGATAGCTTTACATGACTATAAAAGGCGCCCTCTGGATAGACAATGACAATGGGTCCCGCTTCACACAATCCAAAGCAGCCTGTTTTAACGAGTTTAACTTCTTTTTCTAGCCCATACTTCTTAAATGCTTCATCAAATTCATCTATCATTTTAAATGAATCTGAAGATGCACAGCCTGTTCCGCCACACACCAATACATGTGATCTAAATAAATCCATGATTTTACCCCCTTACATAATTGTTGGTCATTTAAGCGCTATTGTCTTTATTACGAGTCCCTGACAAAACTACTTTTCGTAGGCACCAATGCTATATTCTGATACAATATTGCCATTGACAATATGATCTAGGATTACTTTTCTTGCCTTTTCAGCTGTCATGTCTACATAGGTTACCTTATCTTCACCTTCTTTGTAGATTTCAACAATGGGCTCATACTTACAGACCCCTATACAGCCTGTTTGTGTGACAATAATGTGTTCTAAATTTCTTTTTTTCACTTCTTCCATTAATGCCATCATCACTGGTCTTGCCCCCGATGCAATCCCACAGGTTGCCATACCTACAACAATTCTGGTTCCACCTTTTTCTGTTCGAAGATTAACCTGGTCAAGTGCTGCATTACGAATCTTTTCAAGATCTGCCATTGATTTCACTTAAAACCCTCCCTCTATTAAACGTCTTTGATTGATTACTTTTGATACTTTTCAACAATACCCGGTATATCCGTTAACTTCAATCTACCATAAACATCCTCATTAACTGTAAGTATTGGAGCTAATCCACAGGCACCAATACATCGTGTTGCCACAAGAGAAAATCTTCCATCCCCTGAGTTGCAACCAGCCTTTGCACCAATTAGTTCACTGACCTTATCCAGAATAGGTTGTGCCCCTTTTACATAACATGCGGTTCCCATACAAACACCGATAACGTAGTCTCCTTTAGGTTCTAAAGAAAATTGGGAATAGAATGTGATAACCCCATAAATTTCACTTAAGGGTATCTTCATTTCTTCACAAATTTTCTTCTGTACCTCTAAAGGAATACATCCAAAGATTTTTTGAGCCTCATGTAGAACTGGCATCAATGGACCCTTTTCACCCTTCTCTTCTTCCATCACTATCTGAAGCTTTTGAAAATTTTCTTCAGTTAAACTGGTTTTTTTCATTATGTCCCCTCCTTATTTCATTAAAAATCCTTCTTGATCTACATTCCATACTACAGTCAATAAATAACGCTTCTCATCCCTGTTTCATACACCATACACTAATCATACTATATTTATGTAAATATAAAAATAAATTTTCTGAATTTTACCCCTCTATAACAATACGCCTTTTATGCCTAAAACTCCTCTTTGCTATTACAATTGATTTATATACAATCGATTATAACAAGATAATACCGTTAAATTTTTAACTATTGTATGCAAAAAAATAAGCTATTCGCTTTATTATATCTGTTTTTTTCAAGCTCACTGCCAGTATTATTAATGTGAATAATGTCAATGTATATTCGAGGACATTATATATTAAATATTCATATAAATCAATGATTCTTTTGTCATTTGTGTGTATTTTCATAATTATTTGACAATAATTAATTGTCAAATAATTCATCCTCCTCTTACGCATTTGTTAAATTATTATCCTTCATCTACAAATCTATTAAGCTAAAACATACTAAATTCTATTTAATTCTTAGACAAAGATAGTATTAGCAAAATAAAAAGATCAATCTTTAGCTTTGATTGATCTTTTTCATCACTTGTTTACCTATTATTGGTATTGTTATCGTCCTTACCCAAGCTTATTTGAGAAAGGTTCAAGTACTCGGTCTAAAATCTGTGTCATGTATCCAATTAATACTCCATAGTTGACAATTGGCACACCTTGTCCTTTTGCTCGATTAATTCGGTTCATCATCTCTCGTCTATTATGCATACAGGAACCACAGTGTACAATTAATTTATATTTAGATAGGTCTTCTTCAAAGGTTGTTCCTGCAAACCATGAAAAGCTAAGCTTTCCACCTACTTCTTTTTCCAACCATCTAGGAATTTTCACTGTACCAATATCATCCTCTTGTCGGTGATGGGTACATCCTTCTACGATTAACACTTCATCTCCTGGCACTAACGTCTTAATTGCCTTAGCTCCTTCTATCAACGTATCCAAGTCACCCTTATACCGTGCGAATAAGATCGAAAAAGATGTTAGGGGTATTTCCTTTGGCACAATTTGAGACACATAAGCAAAGGCTTGGGAGTCTGTTACAATTAGATTAGGAGGACTCTTCAATCTATCTAATGTATCCGCTAACTCTGTTTCTTTACAAACCATCATGATGGCATCATGATCTAGAATATCCCGTATGACCTGCACTTGGGGTAAAATCATTCTACCCTTCGGTGCTGCAGAATCAATGGGGGTAACTAATACAACTAAATCACCCTTTTCAATTAGCCCTGCCATTAATGAAATTTCTTCATCCTTTGGGGCTTCTTTAATAATTCGCTGCTTTAATGCTTCAATTCCACTATTGGCCTTCGCACTTGTGGATACAATTGGAATCGTTAAATACTCCGTTGATATATCCTTTGAGGCATGAAATAAGTCTATTTTATTGTATACAATGATAATTGGAATCTCCTTGGATCTGATTGTATCAATTAATCCCTCTTCATATTCCCCTATTCCTATTTCAGCATCCGTCACGATCAGCGCTAAATCTGTTTTCCCTAATACTTTTTTTGTTTTTTCAATTCTCAATTCTCCAATCATACCTTCATCGTCAATCCCAGGGGTATCAATCAGCAGCACAGGACCTATTGGTAAAATTTCCATGGATTTATACACAGGATCTGTGGTTGTTCCTGCTACTTGTGAGACCACTGCAATATCCTGATCGGTTAAGGCATTAATCAAGCTAGATTTCCCAACATTTCTTCGTCCAAAAATAGCAATGTGTAGGCGATTTCCTCTTGGTGTCTGATTCATTTATACCACCTCCTGGGGAGTAACTTTTAAATACTTAGGAATACTTCGATTGGCTTCAGCTATTGATTTAAATGCCGATGCTAGATCAATCATATTTTTATGACTATATATTTGATAATTTTTTCTATATTTTTCAGGTGTTGAGATCAACATAATTGTATTGGCACCACATTTCAAAGCCTTTGTCTGTCCATCAGGATCGATAGAAGCCAATGCTGTAGTCGCTGGAATATACACATTCTTACATACCAATCGTGTAACTGCCACTGCCTTTAGTGTCATTTCTATACTTCCAGTTTCATAGGTTTCGAAGGGCGTTCCCTTCGCAGGAATAAAAGGACCAATTCCGATCATGTGAATCCTCATTTTTTTAAAAAATAAAATATCCTCAGCAATATCTTCCTCCGTTTGCCCTGGCAGTCCAATCATATTACCTGAACCATTGGCATACCCTAACTCTCGAAGCCATTCTGAACATTGGATCCTTGTGTCATAGTTGTCGTCAGGATGAATAAATTCAAAGATTTGTCGATTTGTTGTTTCAATTTTTAATAGAAAATTATTTGTTCCTGCTTCTCGCAAAAACTGATATTCATCATAGGACTTTTCACCAATACTTAATGTGACTCCCATCTTTGTTTCTCTTTTAATACGAGTAATGATCTGAATGAGCATATCTGTTGTATAGTAGTCGTCTTCTCCAGACTGAAGGATTACCGTTTTAATTCCCCATTGATGTAACTGGTACACACTCTCCATAATCTCATCTTCTGTCATTCGATACCGACTAGGTGTGGTACATCCCTTTCGAATTCCACAATAATTACATTCTTTTTTACAGTAATTTGAAAACTCAATGGCCCCTCGTATTTCTACTGTATCTCCAATAATCTCTTCTCTCATTTTATCTGCTGCTTGGTAGAGAGCTTCTTTTTCACTTTGACTATCACTTTTAAGCAACAACACAATCTCTTCCTTCGTTAGTTCTTTGCCTTCTTGTATTTTAACCATCACTTCATTAAATGGTTGGGAAATGATATTATTTTTTAAGCTTCTTATTAATCCCGATAGTTTTCTAGGTTGATAAGGGTGTATTTGCTGAAAGCCCAAATAATTTTTTTGCAAAATATCTTCTATGAAACTCTTGTCTTCTGCATCAAAGGCAATAGCAGTGGTACAAATTGATCCATACTCACTTGGGGTCGGCGTCAATTCTGTTTTAATCCCTCGTAATTTCAACAATCTATCTGTATTTAACATATGACTTGTTGATTCACAAATAATAATATACTGGTGCTTTAAATCATCCATTTTAACCCCTCCTACTTTTCGTCTTCTTAAAGGTAAAGGTCCCTTTTCCCACTTTCTATCTCCTGTAATCGTTCTTCAGTAATACAACGGATTTTGGGGTTAGTGATTTCATTTAAAGCTTCTCTAATGAGTATCTCTCCCTTTTCAACAGTCTCCCTACTTGCATAATCAATTAAATTTTCCTTTAACGTTAATATTGCATTCGGTTGACAAAATTCATGAATATGCGCATCCTTTGCTAATTCCATAAACGCTGCTCCCGTTCTCTTAGTCCGATAACATGCAGTACAAAAACTTGGTAAATGGCCTTGATCACAAATTACTTGTAGCATTTCATCCAATGGTCTTTCGTCACTGGTTTCAAACTGCGTAGCCTCTTGATCCATTTCCTCATATCCCCCAGGATTTGTTTTTGATCCTGCTGATATTTGTGACACCCCTAAGGTAAGCAATTCGTCTCTTAATTGTGAACTTTCTCGAGTTGAAAGAATAATACCTGTATAGGGTAGGGTTAATCGATAAACTGCTACAATTTTCTTGAAATCTTGATCACTTACAGGAGCAGGTGCTTCTGTAAATGCTGCATCCATTGCTGGCCTAAGTCTTGGGATGGAAATGGTATGTGGCCCTACACTGTAGTTTTCCTCCATATACTCTGAATGCATTAACGTGGCTAAAACATCAAAACGATAGTCATATAAACCTAGTAATACCCCAATTCCATAATCATCAATCCCCGCTTCCAATCCTCTCTCAATGGCCGTTAATCGATAATCATAATTTGACTTAGGTCCACTAGGATGCATCTTGGCATAGGTTTCTCGATGGTAGGTTTCTTGGAAGATTTGATAGGTTCCAATGCCTACTTCCTTTAGTTTTTTAAATTCTGATACATTTAAAGGAGCTGCATTCACATTAATCCTTCTAATGTCTGTTTTATTGTATATACTGGTTACAGCTTCAGTAATGTGTTCAATCGTGGTTTTGCTCTTGTCCTCCCCACATACCAACAATATTCTTTTGTGCCCTTGATTCTCTATGGCCTTTGCTTCTTGTATAATTTCACCTGTCTCTAAGGTTCTACGATGCAAGCCTTTGTTTGCTACCCTAAACCCACAATAGAGACAATTATTTTGACATTCGTTGCTTGTATAAAGGGGCGCAAAGATCACAATTCGTTTTCCGTAAATTTTCTCCTTAATTATTTTAGCTGTCCTCAACAATGCATCCATTTCATTTTCCTCTTTTATTTGCAACAGTGCCGCGGCCTCCACAAGGGACAAACCATGACAATCCTTAGCCTTTTCAATGATCTCTAATCGCTCTGCCTTTGAAAAGGTTTTTCCTATTGCTAAGAATTCATGAGTTTTTTCTTCGTTAATGATTCTAGTTGTATCCATCTTATTGCCCTCCCTATACTTAGTCTCTCTACTTTTGTGTCAAGGCACTTTTGACTGTCACCTCATTTAGCCTACCTAACTTCCCTGTTAAAGCACCAATCTCATCGGTTGTTCCATCTACAATTATCGAAATAATACTTACCTTTTTCTCCTTGTAGGGTAACCCCATCCGCCCTACGATAATCTCACCGTAATCACTGAGTAGCTTATTAACCATAGGAACATTTTCTTTATCTTCAATAATGATTGCAACAACACCAATTCGCTTACTCATAAAATCAACTCCTTCATTTCTTAAAAAGATAATCTTTCATTCTTTTAACTGTATTTTGCTGAGGAAATTGCATATTTAAAGTTTGAATTATATTGATGTAAAACATAAAAAAACTCTCCAAAAAGACTGGAAAGTTTTTATACGGATCTCCCGATCAATATTACTCTCAACCTTTTGCTCAGACTTATCCTTGCAATTAGCAGTAATTTTTGCCTTGGAATGGATGTGATCCATTCCAAAACATTATGAATGATTGTCAGCCACGGTAGCTTTGAGTAACATTTTAGAAATAAGCATAACATCTTCTACTTCAGCTGTTATAGGATATTTTTCTCTTGCTGTATAATAAGTATGAAGTAATTCATGGGATTTATGTCCATTTGGCTTTCCTAAGAATTCTTCATATAACTTAATAATTAGTGGATTTTCATGGGATTTTCATGGGATTTTCTTAATTGCTTAACAGTATCTTCTTCATACAATGCCTTTGCTCTTTCAACTCGAATGTCACAATCCATTTTTACTCTAGCAGGCACATGAGGCTGACCTCCACCGGTTACACATCCGCCACTACATCCCATTATTTCAATAAAATGATATTCTTTCTCACCAGATTTAATCATTTCCAGTAATTTAGAAGCCATAGCAGTACCGTGGACCACAGCAATTTTAATGGTTTGTCCCCCTAGATTTATTTCTGCTTCCTTAATCCCAGCTACACCTCTTATGTTATGATACTCGATTTCTTCTAATTCTTGCCCCGTTAGGGTATCTGCTAGTGTTCTCAATGCTGCCTCCATTACACCACCAGTAGCACCGAATATCGCACCTGCACCTGTATATTCTCCTAACGCTGGATCGAATTCCGCATCTTCTAGCTTCAAAAACTCAATCCGAGCTTGTTTAATCATCTTTGCTAATTCTCTTGTTGTCAATACTGCGTCAACATCACGTAGACCGTCAACCGTCATTTCTGGTCTTGCGGCTTCACTCTTTTTAGAGGTACAAGGCATGATTGACACCACAAATATTTTCTTAGGATCTATTTGCTGCTTTTCAGCATAATATGATTTGATAATTGCTCCCAGCATTTGATGCGGTGATTTACAGGTTGAGAGATTTTCTATGAACTCAGGATAATTAAATTCACAGTATCTTACCCATCCTGGTGAACAAGAGGTAATCATTGGTAGCTTTCCATTGTTCTGTAGCCTGTGTAACAATTCATGGCCTTCTTCCATAATGGTTAAATCTGCTCCAAAGTTTGTATCAAACACTTGATCAAATCCTAGTCTCTTAAGAGAAGCAACCATTTTCCCCGTTACTCGACTACCAATAGGCAATCCAAATTCCTCTCCAAGAGCTGCCCTTACTGCAGGGGCAGTCTGAACCACCACATGAATCTCAGGATCTTCTATTGCATCCCACACCCGTTCAATATCTTCCTTTTCTCTTAAGGCTGCCACTGGACAGGAAACAATACATTGTCCACAATAAATACAGGGTGTCTCATTCATGCTTTTATTAAAAGCTGGAGATATCTGGGTTTCAAAGCCTCTATTAGTAAACTCCAATATACTGGTTTTCTGTACATTTTTACATACGTTAACACATCTACCACATAAAATACATTTACTACTATCTCTAACGATGGAAGTAGATTTATCATCAATGGTTCCTACGGTCTTCTCTCCTTCAAATGGGATCTCACTAATGTTTAATTCTTCTGCTAGGCTTTGAAGCTCACAGCTTTTATTTCTAAAGCAAGTTAAGCATTCTCTATTATGATTTGAAAGAATTAACTCTACAGTTGACTTTCTAGTATCTCTGAGTTTCTTTGTATTGGTTTTAATTACCATTCCCTCTGCTACCGGATGAACACATGAAGCCTGCAATGCTCGTGCGCCTTGGATTTCAACTAAGCAAACTCTACAAGCACCAATTTCATTGGCATCCTTTAAAAAGCATAGAGTGGGAATGTCTACTCCTACAGTTTTAGCAGCTTCAAGTATTGTATACTCCTTAGGCACTTCAACAGTTATATTATCTATGGTTAAAGTCACTTTCTCCATTTTCCACACACTCCTTTTCAATTATGATCAAGATCCTCCCTGTTATTTTTTTACAATTGCCTTAAATGGACATTTATCCACACAAGCGCCACATTTGATACATGTATCTGTATTGATTAAATGAACTGCCTTGCGTTCTCCATGAATTGCATCAACAGGACATGCTTTAACACATAGGGTACATCCTTTACAGTCATCGGTAATAACATAGTTTGTCAGCGCTTGGCATACCCCAGCTGGACAACTTTTCTCCTTAACATGGGCCTCATATTCATCTCTAAAATACTTGAGTGTCGATAATACTGGATTTGGTGCCGTTTGACCTAGTCCACATAGTGAGGCAACTTTAATACTTTCTGCCAAACGCTCAAGCTTATCAAGGTCCTCTAATTCACCCTTTCCTTCGGTGATTTTATCTAGGAGCTCTAGCATACGCTTTGTACCAATTCGACAGGGAGGACATTTTCCACAGGATTCTTCCACAGTGAAGTCTAAGAAGAATCTTGCAATATCTACCATACAGTTATCTTCATCCATAACAATCATCCCGCCTGATCCCATCATGGATCCTAATGCAATTAAATTGTCATAATCTATAGGTGTATCAAGATGTTCCGCTGTAATACAGCCTCCAGAGGGTCCACCGGTTTGTACCGCCTTGAATGCCTTGCCGTTGGGAATACCACCACCAACATCATAAATAACCTCTCTTAATGTTGTTCCCATAGCAACCTCTAAAAGTCCAGTATTGTTGATCTTTCCCCCTAGAGCAAACACCTTTGTACCTTTAGATTTCTCTGTACCCATGCTAGCAAACCATTCTGCTCCATTTAGAATAATTTGTGGTACATTGGCATAGGTTTCCACATTATTCAGTAACGTCGGTTTGTTCCAAATTCCCTTATGGGCAGGAAATGGTGGCCTTGGTCTTGGCATTCCACGTTTTCCTTCTATAGAGTTAATTAAAGCTGTCTCCTCACCACAAACAAAAGCCCCAGCTCCTAACCGAATCTCTAACTCAAAGTCAAATTCTGTTCCAAAAATGTTCTTTCCTAATAATCCGTTTTCTCTGGCCTGTTTAATTGCAATTTCAAGACGTTCAACAGCAATTGGATACTCTGCACGAATATACACATATCCTCTGTTGGCTCCTGCAGCATAGGCAGCTATGGCCATGGCCTCGATGATGACATGGGGGTCTCCCTCTAAGACAGAACGATCCATGAAGGCTCCTGGGTCTCCTTCATCGGCGTTACAGGCTACATATTTCTCGTCACCCTCAGCTTTTGCTGTAAACTCCCATTTGAGTCCTGAAGGGAATCCACCACCACCTCGTCCTCTTAGACCAGAGCGTTTGATGATATCAATGACTTCCTCAGGTTTCATTTCTGTTAAAACCTTTCCTAAGGCTTTATAACCGTCAAAGGCAATATATTCCTCAATGACTTCAGGATTGATGATTCCACAATTCCTTAAGGCAACTCGTTTCTGTTTCTTATAAAATCCAACTTCGTCAATTCCTTTGATTAAATTTTCTTCTATTGATTCTTTATATACTAAGTCAGTGACAATTCTTCCCTTTAATAAATGTTCCTTTGTAATCCGCTCAACATCCTCTAGCTTTACCTGACTGTAAAAGACACCTCCTGGATAGACAATGACAATAGGTCCCGCTTCACAGAGTCCGAAGCACCCTGTCTTCACTACCTTTATTTCCTTTTCTAGCTCGACCTTTTTTAGTTCTTCTTCAAATTTATCAATCATTTTAAATGAGTCCGAAGATGCACAGCCTGTTCCGCCGCACACCAATACATGCGCTCTACATACATCCATGATTTTGCCCCCTTACGTAGTTGTTATTCTCTTAAGCTTTATGGTCTTCATTAATCCCATACTAAGCTATTTTTCATAGGCTCCAATGCTATATTCCGATACAATATTCCCGTTAACAATATGGTCGAGGATGATCTTTTGTGCCTTTTCAACTGTCATGTCTACGTAGGTTACCTTATCTTCGCCTTCTCTGTAGACTTCAACAATGGGCTCATACTTGCAGACCCCGATACAGCCTGTTTGTGTCACAATCATATGTTCTAGGTTTCTTTTTTTCACTTCTTCTATTAACGCCATCATCACAGGCCTTGCCCCGGATGCAATACCACAGGTTGCCATGCCTACAACAATTCTAGTTCCACCTTTTTCTTTTCGAAGATTAACTTGGTCAAGTGCTTCGTTTCGAATTCTTTCAAGATCTGCCATTGATTTCAATATAAGCCCTCCTTCTATTCAACACATTGGATTACTTTACTTGATATTTTTCAACAATACCCGGTATATCTTCCAACTTTAATCTCCCATACACATCCTCGTTAACAGTTAAAACTGGTGCTAACCCACAGGCACCAATACATCGTGTTGCCACAAGAGAAAACCGCCCATCCTCTGAGTTTCCTCCAGGCTTCGTTCCTGTCAGTTCACTGATTTTGTCAATGATAGGTTGTGATCCTTTTACATAACAGGCAGTTCCCATGCAAACGCCAATGACATAGTCGCCCTTAGGTTCTAGTGAAAATTGAGAATAAAATGTGATCACTCCATAAATTTCACTTAATGGTATTTCTATTTCCTCAGAAATTCTCTTTTGTACTTCTAATGGGATGTACCCAAAAATTTTCTGCGCTTCATGTAGAACTGGCATTAATGGACCTTTCTTACCCTTCTGTTCTTCAATCACCATCTGAAGCCTTTGGAATTTTTCTTCAGTTAAACCATTCTTTTTCATTGTATCTCCTCCTTATTTTAAATCCCATTGTGTCTTTATCTATATTAATTTAATAAATATCGTTATTTTTTTAACTATATATTGCAAAAAAAATACTGTTCTTGTATAAAATTCATCATTTTACTTACTTCTTTATTAAAATTACTTCTACAACAAAAGATTGATTCTCTTGTAATATTACTAATTATATCTTGATTATAACTGAGCTCTTAATGGGTTTCAACTATTATTTTGTCGTTTTTATTTTTCATAAAATTATAAATATTTTGTTATTTCCTATTAATACATAAACATTTATCTAAATAACTATTATGTTTTTCAACATTTTTATTGTTAATTGATTAACAATTTTCTGATAATTTCACTTCATTTCAATGAAAAGGATTACTGCAATTTGCAACATGACAAAACAACCCCCGCAACACATGAAAAGGATATGTGTTACAAGGGCTACTTGTTTAATAATTAGGTACGACACTTAGTTTCTTATTGATTCAATTCATATTTTTTAAGCTTACGGTACAATGTTGCTCGTCCAATTCCCATGGCTTTGGCTATATCATCTTTGCAATTATACTGCTTCAACATTTTTTTAATCAGTTCTTTTTCAGCATCATCTAATGTGATTAGATCCTTTCTACTCAAACGATGAAAATCAAAAGCGATTATATCTTTTTGTCTTACTATAGAATCATCGGCATTGCCAATAATCAGATCTATCGTTCTTTGGATTTCTCTAATATTTTTAGGCCAAGCATATTTGTACATTGTCTCCAAAACATCTTGGCTAAATTCTAAGTGAGGTTTCAAATGTTTTATCTTAAGTGCTTCAATGACACTATCTATCACTATTTTTATATCTCCTTTACGACTTAGGAGGGGGGGAATCTTTATTATATTCTTAGAAATCCTAAAATACAATTCTTCATTGAACATACCCTGCTTTACACGTGTTGTTAAATCGTTGCTGGTATCAAATATAAATCTAACATCGATATGAAATCCTTTGTAAGTTCTTTGTTCTAGTTCTTTGGTTTTAATCACTTCAACTAAACGCTTCTGTAAGTACAGTGGCATTTGACATATATTATTAAAGAATATCGTGCCTTTATGGGCCATCCTTAATTTTCCAATACTTAAACTAGTAACGTTACCATTATTCTCACTACCAAATATCTCTTTTTCAAGTAAATCATAGGAAGTATTGCTACAATCAACAATGGCAAAATACTTTTTTGATCTGTCAGAAAAGTTATGTATTGCCCTCACTAGCATGGTTTTACCAAGTCCAGTCTCTCCGCAAATTAAAATGCTCTCATCAATAACAGCAAGTTTTTTTGCCATTTCTATCTTTTCAATTAGCTTGGGATCTTTCCCTAAAATATCTGAGAAAGAAACATTAGCCTTGTCATTTGAAATCTCATTAAGTTCGTTATATGCCGCCCCTAAACTTTTAAAGGTTAAAAGGGCTCCATGATTAATCCCATTTATATTTATATTCCTGTAGGATAAAAATCCATAGAAACTATGATTTTTTTGTTCATAATAAAAGAGTTTATGAGAAAAATTATTGCTCAACAATATAATTTCATGGATGAAAGGATGATCAAGAATTTTTTTCATCTTATTTCCATAGATATCTCCTTCAATTTTAAAAAAGTTTTCAAATTGGTGGTTATAATGCACCACCTCACCCATATCATTAACAAAAACCAATCCATCCTCAATCATATCTATTATAATTTCACGTTGTTTTTTAATAAGATTAAGTTTATTATAATCATCAATATTTTTAAGCTTGGAGCTTAATAGCTCTGCCATACTTTCCAAAAAATCTATGGAGACCTCAAAGTTTTCGAAGATAGGACTGATTTTATTAATAGGAATTAATAGGGCAAATACACCTACCACTTTACTTTCCAAGAAAATAGGAACACTAATTAGACCTGAAATGGCACACTCATCTAAATCAGGGCAATTTTTACAATGTTCATACTCCCCTTTGTTTTTTACAACTACAACCTTACCCGTATGCATTGTCTCCCCCACAATAGTATATCTATTAATGGGTATTTCTTCTTGATTATAGCGGAATGTGTTGGCAATTCTATGATAATTATCATCAATTATCATCACATCAACATCCAGAATCTCCGAAATCGTTTTAGCAAACTGCGAGGCCGTTTCTTTTATTTCAGCAAGATACATAAAGCAATCACCTTATTCCTCGAAAGAGTATTTTAGAACCTTTTCTAAATTTCGTAACCCTAACAATTAGATTGTTATATCAAGTCTGCAAACTATTTCGCCAAGCAAGTTACACATTGTCGTTTATGTGAGATTACACTGATTAATTCAACCTCCGTTGACATAAAGCCCTCTTTTATTGGTTCTTTCTTCATTAAATCAGTACTTAAATATTTTTTATTATCATCAGAGAATATCGTTACAATGATACACTCTTTTCCCAATATCTCTTGAACCCTTAAGGCACCAAGAAAATTGCCACCAGATGAAATCCCTACACCTATTCCCAAAGCATTTGCAAGTTTTTGGGCCATTATAATGGCATCTCCATCATCTACTGCAATGACTTCATCTAATTCATTAAGCTTTACAATAGAGGGGATAAATTCATCAGATATTCCTTGCATTCTGTGGTTTCCAACCTTATATCCTGTGGTTAATGTAGGTGAACTGATAGGCTCAAGTGGATAAACTTTAACATCAGGATTCTTTTCTTTTAGATAATTCCCGATTCCCATGATGGTACCACCTGTCCCTACACCGGCTACAATTCCATCAGGTATTAGGTTTAAATCCTGAAGTTGTGTCCAGATCTCAGGGCCCGTTGTTAAATAGTGGGCTTGACAATTATTTTCATTTGAAAATTGGCATGGCAAAAAAACATTTTCATTATCTTTAGCAAACTCTTCGGCCATAGCGATACTACCTAAAAATCCACCTTGTTCTTTGCTAACCAGCTGAATATCAGCGCCATAACTCTTCATTAAATTTTTTCTTTCTTCACTCATCCAATCTGGCATAAAAATAGTGACATTATGTCCTAATGAGCTGCCAATTGCAGAAAATGCGATTCCTGTATTTCCACTAGTTGCTTCTGCAATGATATCTCCTACTTTGAGTTCACCAGATTCATAACCTTTTTTTATGATGTGTAAAGCCATACGGTCCTTGATACTACCAGTTAAATTGTAATGTTCTGCTTTTGCAAATATCCTACGCCTTTCCCCTTTATATGTGAATTCAATTTCCAATAAGGGTGTGTTTCCTATGAGGTTTGATAAGTCCTTTATACGGTCTTCAACACATCTTGAATACATACAGATCCCCCTTATAAATAGAATTAGGCCAAATTATTGGTGAATATAGAAAAGCAAATAATTTCATTTGCTTTTCTACTTACATTTTCCGTAGTTCTCATTTGATTTTAGTGTGTGATTTAAAGATTAAGCAAATGATATACTGTTACATGAATACATCTGGCCTTTTATCATTTGCATAAATAATCGACCAAAACTTCTATTTGATAACACATAGTCACTGCACCTGGGTCAATATGTCCTACACCTTTTTGAGCTTGATAATAAGCCCGTCCCTTGACGGCTTCCATCTCTTTCGTGCTATTCATACCATCAATGGCACCCTGTTTTAATTCTTGTAAAGCCGTATGATTGTCTAATCCCTTTTCAAGAGATTCCTTAAAGCGAGTAACCGCTGGATATAATGCATCAATCATGGTTTTATACCCTGGCTTTGCTTTACCACGTTCCATAATCCCATTAAGTTCCGCTTCCAATACCTCACATAGTAAGTTGATATCCATCTCTGTTTCGTCACCAAGGACCTTAGCTGCTTTTATATAGGCACTTCCATATAAAACCCCTGAGGAGCCCCCCACAGTAGACATAATAAGCATTCCTACCTTTTGAAACATTTCACTTAATTTCATTGAAGCAAGAGATTCTTTATCCTTCAAAACCCTTTGAAACCCCATATTCATATTGACCCAATGATCACCGTCTCCAGTGATGGAATCAAGCTCCGTCACATAATCCTTATTTAATTCAATCTTTTTTGCTACCAATTCAATATACTCCATATATTCTTTTGAAGTTATTTTAATGTCCATATCCTCACCTACACTTTCATTGCTGGTGTATCACACTTAGCATCCAGCAGTTCTTTAAGTTCCTCATCTAGTTTTAATAATGTAATAGAGCAACCAGCCATTTCAAGAGAAGTCATATAATTACCTACAAATATTTTATAAATTTTTATATTGTGCTTGGATAGCTTCTTTTCAACTTCATTATTTAAAATATATAATTCCATCAATGGTGTCGCACCAAGTCCATTTACCATTAATGCAACTTCATTACCTGTAACGTCATAATCAGCAAGAATTTTATCACATAAAATTTCTGCTAGCTCAGCTGCTGTTTTGATACTTGTTTTCTCCACTCCCGGCTCCCCATGAATACCCATACCAATCTCGATTTCATTTTCACCTAGTAAGAATCCAGGCTTGCCAACTCCAGGCAATACACAAGGGCTCATTGCCATACCCATACTACGGACATTAGCAATGGTTTTTTCAGCTACTCTCTTAACTTCATCCAGGGTAGCACCGGTTTCAGCTTTTGCACCAGCTAGTTTATGAACAAATACTGTTCCAGCAATGCCTCTACGCCCAGTAGAATGGGTACTATCTTCAACAGCCACATCATCTCTTACCACAACAGTCTCTACCTTTATACCTTCCATTCCAGCTAATTCCTGAGCCATATCAAAATTCATAATATCTCCTGAATAGTTTTTAATGATAAGAAGGACACCCTTACCAGTGTTGGCTTCTTGAATCCCCTTTAAGACTCTATCGGGAGAAGGTGAAGCAAATACATTACCTGCCACCGCCGCATCAAGCATACCCTTCCCTACGTAGCCCGCATGGGCAGGTTCATGTCCACTGCCGCCACCAGATACAAGACCTACTTTTTCCGCTTTGTCTTTCTTTGCAATCACTTCAACCTCATCAAAATAGACTAGCTGAGGATGTGCCTTCACAAGCCCTTGAAGCATTTCACTTACAACATCATTAGGATCATTAATAATTTTTTTCATTTCTTATCCCCCCTCATTTTTAACCAATACCAAGATAAGCTCTTCTTACTTCAGCGTTATTGTTTAACGCTTTTGCATCATCAGTTAACATCACTTTTCCTGTTTCTAAAACATATCCACGATTAGCAATAGATAACGCCATACTGGCATTTTGTTCAACCAATAAAACCGTAGTCCCCTGTTCATTAATGGTTTTTATAAGTTCAAAAATTTTCAATACCAAATTAGGAGCTAAGCCTAAGGAGGGTTCGTCTAATAACAGTAACTGCGGCTCCGACATTAATCCTCTACCGATTGCCAACATTTGTTGTTCTCCACCAGATAAGGTTCCTGCTGTTTGCTTTTTTCTTTCAAACAATCGTGGAAATAATTCATAAACCCGCTCATAGGTTTCCTTTATCACTTTTTTATCTTTTCTTGTGTAGGCCCCTAATTGAAGATTTTCCTCAACTGTTAACTCTGGAAAAACTTCACGTCCTTCAGGCGAAAGACTAATGCCCATTTTAACAATATGAGAAGGTGGAATATTGGTTATATTCTTACCCTTAAACCAAATTTCTCCAGAGGTGGCCTTTAGTAAGCCTGTAATGGAATTTAAGGTGGTGCTCTTTCCAGCTCCATTACTACCGATTAGGGTTACAATCTCTCCTTGTTTCACTTCTAAATTAACACCTTTTAATGCATGAATATTACCATAGTATGAATTCAAATTTTTAACTTCAAGCATTGTTAGTCACTCCCTTTCCAAGATATGCCTCAATCACACGTTCATTATTGGCAATTTCTAAAGGAAGACCTTCAGCAATTTTTTTGCCATGATCAAGCACATATATTCTGTCAGAAATGTTCATCACAACACTCATATCATGTTCAATTAATATGATGGTATAGCCGATATCCCTTAGCTCTTTAATAAAATTCAACAACTTATCAGATTCTTTGGCATTCATTCCAGCAGCTGGTTCATCTAATAAGAGTATTTTTGCATTAGTAGAAATGGCGCGAGCTATTTCTAGTCTTCTCTGATCACCATAGGGTAAGTTAACGGCATAGTTATGCATCTTCTCTTTCAATCCAATTGAATCAAGTATTTCTATTGCTTTTTCGTGTTTTGATATTTCCTCTTCTCGAAATTTTTTAGTCCTAAAAATCAAATCAAAGAAACGATAATTCGTATTGATATGCATTCCGACTAAAACGTTTTCGATCACTCTCATATCACCAAATAATCTAATATTTTGAAAAGTTCTTGCTAATCCAGCCTTCACAATTTCTTGAGGAGTTAAATTATGAATTGGTTTACCTTCAAATAGAATTTCACCTTCAGTTAGGGTGTATACTCCCGTCAGCATATTAAAAAGCGTTGTCTTTCCCGCACCATTAGGTCCAATAATACTCACGATTTCACCTTTCTTAACATCTACAGACACGTTGTCCACCGCTACAAGCCCACCAAAATGCTTTGTTATGTTTTTTACCTCAAGGAATGCCATATCATACCCCCTCCTCCACTGTATTAATCGATTCTCCAGTTTTGCCAGGAGCTGTCTCCTTACTTTGACCAACATCCACTCCCTTAGGAAGTTTGTATTCAGTCTTTTTCTGCCCCCCTAAAATACCTTGGGGACGATATCGCATCATCATAATCAGAACAACACCATACACAACAAATCTATAGGCCTGCAGAAATCTTGCGAATTCCGGAAAAGAAATTAAAAGAGCTGAACCTAGAAACATACCTTTGATTGTCCCCATACCGCCTAAAATAACGATACTTAAAATCAGAATAGAGGTATCAAAGGTGAAGCTATTAGGGTCAATAAATCTTATCATATGTGCATAAAATGCACCTGCCAGCCCTGAGAAAAAAGCAGATACCACAAAGGCCACAACTTTATAATAAGTAATTCTAATTCCCATCATGGTAGCTGCCAATTCATCTTCTCTTAAGGCCATCATCGCTCTTCCCATTTTAGATTTAACAATAGCAAGCATAACCACAGTGGTTATGGCTACAAAGATCAGTATCAAATAGTATAAACCATTATTAGCCAAAGTCAGTTCAATACCCAAAATAGAAGGTCTTGGAATCCTAGAAATACCTAATGGACCATTGGTGACTCTGTCCCAATTTGACAACACCATTCTTACAATTTCCCCAAATCCCAATGTTGTAATGGCAAGATAAGGCCCCGAAAGACGGAGCGTAGGTAACCCTAGTAAAAGCCCACATAAAGCAGCAATCATAGCCGCAACAGGTACTGTAATAAAAAAGCTAATGCCATAATTAACACTCAGTATAGCAGAAGTGTATGCCCCTATAGCATAAAAAGCCGCATGCCCAAGGGATACCTGACCAGCATAACCAGTAACAAGACCTAGGGATAGGGACAAAATACTGTAAACCCCAATCATGATTATAATTCTTAAAACATATTGTGAGCTGATTATATATGGTAAAGCCAGCACCAATGTTATCAAGAGAGCAATAACAATATTTTTATTTTTTATCATAGCACCTTGGATTTTACCTACGATATGATTAAGTTTATGAGTACCATAATTTTTTTTCTCCATAGGCTACACCTTTATATTACCTTTCTTCCCGAATAACCCTGTTGGTTTCACAAGGAGTACTGCAATCAAAATAACAAATGCCACAGCATCTCTATAGGTTCCGCCAAGATAAGCTGCTGCAAAACTTTCTGAAACACCTACTATCAGCCCGCCAACAATGGCGCCATGTAAAATACCAATGCCGCCCAAAACTGCAGCAGAAAAGGCCTTAAGTCCAGCTAAAAATCCCATGTTCGGATAAACCACCTGATAATATCCACTTATTAGCGTTCCTGCAATGGCAGCTGAAGCACCACCTAAAAAGAAAGTAAATGTGACAATAAAGTTTACATCTATTCCCATTAAGCTTGCAGCCTTATGATTTTGCTCAACGGCTCTCATGGCAAGACCTATTTTTGTTTTTTTGATTATATAACTTAGTAACACAAGTAAAACAAGAGATACACCAACTATGAATAATTGAGTTGTTCCAATACTGACCCTACCAATATTGATATTCCCATAATCAAAAAGTTTTGGAAAAAATTTAGTCTCGCTTCCATATACAATCATAAGAAGATTTTGAATAATATAAGAGACGCCAATAGTGGTAATTAGAGCTGCTATACGCTTTGAATTTTTAGCACGTAGAGGAGCCAATGCCAATTTATCAATGGCGATTCCTAGCATACCCGTTAATATAATACTAAAAATCAAAGCTGGTACAATCCCATATTCCATACCTACGAAGACCATGGCCATATGTGCACCGAAGGCATACACTGAACCATGTGAAAAATTTATGAGTCTTAAAATTCCAAATACCAAAGAATATCCTACGGCAATTAATGCATAAACCATCCCTAAAGCCAAGCCATTAACTAACTGATCTAATATCAATATGACACCTCCCCGTAATAGGAAATTGTATTTGGCAAGTAGTAATATAATAATAAGTTTATCTACTCATTCTTAATAGACTACTTGCCAAATTTAGTTTGCTTTACACTATTTAACTTCTATAAATTGTCCATTTTCAATTTTAACAAGTGAAAAGGCTTTAATGGCATCTCCATTATCTTCAAACTTTGTTTCACCAGTAACGCCATCATACACAAGCTTACTAACCTCGTCTTTTATGGCACTTCGATCTGCTGTACCAGCATTTTCAATAGCTTTAAGAATAATGCCAGCACTGTCATAGGCTTGAGCTGTAAGGCTACTTGGACTTGACCCGTATTTAGCCTCATAAGCACTTACAAAAGATGAAACATTTTCTTCTACGCTTCCATGGAAGAAAATTGTTGGGAAGTGAATATTTTCAGCGTTTTCCTGTGCAAGATTGATTAATTGTTGACTATATGCATTGGAGAATCCTACAAGTTCAATTTCAGGATTAACTGCTTTATACTGAGAGGCAAATGGTCCAAGGGTGTTATACATACCAACAACAATGATTACATCTGCATCTGCACTATGAAGTCTTGTGATATTTGAGCTAAAATCAATTGTTCCATCAACAACTTCCTGATGATCAACAACGGTTCCACCAGCTTTTTCAACAAGATCTTTAGTAATATCAGCAGTACTGGTACCCCAATCAGTTCTAACAGAAAGTATACCAACATTCTTTTTATCTAGGGTGTCAATTGCAAGATTGACAGCAACCTGTGCTTCAATGTCAATGACGGTGTTATTTCTAAAAATGAAATCACCCTCACCTGAGAAGTCAGGATGTGATGCAGAAGGGGAAATGTTAAGGATGCCAGCCTCCTGATATGTTGGTGATGCCACCATGGCTACACCACTAGCGAAGTGTCCAATAACAGCCTTTATGTCTTTATCTCCGGCAATTCTTTCAGCGATTGTAGCAGCTTCTTCACCAGTGTTTTTATCATCAAAAACAACTAATTCGATTTGCTGGCCAAGAACGCCTCCAGCTTCATTCCACTGTTCAACCATCAGTGCAGCAGCATTGGAAAAACCTGTTCCATACTCTGCAAAATCGCCAGTTAATGGACCTGCAACAGCAATTTTGATTACTTCAGATTCTTGGCTGGTGGTTTGACTCTGACACCCTACAAAGACTGTCATCATAAGAATACCTACAAGCAAAATCCCAATTACTTTTTTCATAAAAATCGTTCCCCCTTATATTTTTCTCATGGTACTAACATAATGTTCTACTGAAAGTACAATCCTGTTTAATCCTCCTTTCCTTTGCTTAACTTTATTTATATGTTCTTTAGCCTAAGCTAAAGTGAACTAAATAGACGTCATTATTTTTTCTTGTGGAAAAAGACTTCACACACAGAATTTCCTTGGGCTATGGTCTTACCTAATTCGAATTCAAAATGGTCCGAACTCTCCCCAATACCACGGTCTCCGTCCATAGCTATATCACAAAGTATTTCCATCTTTTCATCACTCTCACCTTGCTTTTGCCATGCACTGACCAATGGACAGTAATGAAACTCGACTGCAAGCTTATCCTCGGTTAACTCAACAATGTCCATTTCAAAAAGTTTCTTCACCAAATCACTTAAGAACAGTTCAGTGAACTCTTTGATATCAGACTTATCCTTGAGTTTTTCAGATATTCCATTACCATGAAAACAGCCACATCTTTTGATTGCTTTTCTAGCCATACTCTCCCAATCTTGGCCAGCTTTTTCAGCCTCATCTATCATTAGACTCATCCAAGTTGCTCTGTGCTCAATTGCACCTCTTACGGCTAATACTTTCTCATCATTAGTAATTGTAGGATTGTTATTAATCTTTGTCATTATTATTTCCCCCTTAATATTTATCGTAGAGCCATTGACACAAATGACACAATAAAAACCATTGAAAATTCATTCATCTAAGTAACCCTGTATCATTTTGATACTAATAGTATCATCTGATATTTCTGATAATTATATAACTGATAATTTCAAATGTCAATATTTTTCTGAATATTTAAACTTCATTTTACTCTACGCTTACTTTCCAATGGATCACTGTATCACTGTATCACTTTCTTCTACACAAAATGACCCCCTGTACCATTTCACTTTGAAATGGTACAGGGGGTCATTTTGTTACCTTCAGTCTCTTGCTCTTGCAAACATAGCACTACCAATTATTCCAGCATCATTTTTCAACTCTGCCAGTACAATCTTAGCATGAGGTACATGATTGCACCAAACATACTGGGGAATGGTTTTATTGAGCTTATCTAATAAATAATCTCCTGCTTGTGATACCCCGCCACCAATTGCAATGACTTCAGGTGCTAGTATATTAATCAAATTAGCAATTCCAATGGACAAGTATTTAACGAGTCGCTCAATTGCTTGTATGGATACAGCATCACCATGGTAAGCACATTCAAAAATCAGTTTAGCCGTTATTGCTTCAATCTCCCCTTGTGTTTTCTCTATTAGCATGCTTTCTTTACCTTCTTTAATTAGTTTTTGCGTATATTTAGTTAAGGCAGTGGCCGAAGCAAATGTTTCTAAGCATCCATTATTTCCACAATTACAATCATAAAAGTTTTCACCTATCACCATATGTCCTAGTTCACTACCGATTCCATGATTACCACTGTACACTTGGTTATTAATCACCAAGCCACCGCCAACACCAGTTCCTAATGTCAAAAATATTGCATTCTTTACCCCAGTTAATGCGCCCTTCACTGATTCTCCCATGGCTGCCACCGTTGCATCATTTTCCACATAAACAGAAAGACCCGTCTTTTCTTGTAGAGCCTCTGCTAGAGGAATATTTTCCCAAAACAAATTAGTGGCATAATAGACGAAGCCTTCTTTGTTACATACACCGGGAATGCCGACTCCTATACAGTTAATCTCTTCCTTAGAAATTCCTTCTTGTTTAATCAATTGGTCAATCATCTCTACCATCACTTGCACAACCGCCCGGTAGCCTTCCTTTACGGGAGTTGGTTCACTGCAACGTTTTAAAATTTCTCCTACTTCATTGACTAAGCCCGCCTTAATAGACGTTCCTCCCAAATCAATCCCGATGTACTTCATCCGACCTGTCTCCCCTTCATTGTTGTGATTTTTCTTCTAGTGATTTCATTAGCCTATCATTAAATTCCTGAGCTGCATGATAACCCATTTTCTTTTGCCTATGATTTCTCGCTGCCACTTCAATAATCAGTGCGATGTTTCGTGCAGGCTTAATGGGTATGGTTACCTCATCTATCTTCATCCCTAATATTTCCCTATGGTTGTCATCTAATCCTAATCTGTCATAGCTTTTGGTGGAATCCCACTCCTCTAAATCAATGATCAGATCAATATCTGTTTTGATTTTAATGGCACCCACTCCAAAAAGACTCTTAACATCTAAAATTCCAATTCCTCTCACTTCAATCATGTGACGAATAATCTCCGGTGCACATCCCTGCAAGACTTCGTGCCCAATCCGCTTAATTTCCACTGCATCATCAGCAACAAGTAGGTGACCTCGTTTAATCAACTCTACGGCGGTTTCACTCTTTCCGATTCCACTTTTTCCTGTGATGAGCACGCCTACACCATAAATATCCATCAAAACACCGTGGAGGGTAATCGTAGGCGCCAATGTATCCTCTAAATAGTTGATTACCTTACTAATTAGCTTTGTTGTGTTTTTATGACTTCGTAAGATTTTACGCTGATATTTGTTGGCAGTACATAACAGCTCCTCTGGCACCTCTAAGCCTCTACTAATGATTAAACAAGGAATGTCATAGGACATCATTCGGTCCAATCGTTCCTTCCTTGTTTTTGTGTCCAATGTTTCCAGGTAACGGTGCTCAACCTTTCCTATAATTTGAATACGCTCATAGGCAAAATAATCGAAGAATCCTGCTAGCTGCATACCTGGTCGATTTAAGTCTGTGGTTGAAATCAAGAGGGCTGTTGCTTCTATACTATTTAGCTCCTCCATGTTTAAATCCTTCATTAGTTTTTCTACTGTAATTGATTTCATTTGTTCTCCCTTCTTTAATACCTTTGAATTTGACTGGGCATCACCCAGCTAGCGATAACATAAGCAATAATTCCCGGAAATCCAGCTGAAAATATGGTTAATATCACCCATCCTAATCTAACAACGGTTGGGTCAACATCAAAATACTCAGCAATACCTCCACAAACACCTGATATTTTCTTATCTACATGGGATAGATACAGTTTCTTTTTCATCATACTCTCCTCCTTATTGCTTTCTAAAAAAGTGATACATATTTTCTGCTACCTTTCGATTGAGTCCCTCTACTTCAATTAGTTCCTCAATTGTTGCTTGCTTCATTTTATCAATACTTTCAAAGTGTTTCATCAGGGATTTTCTTCTTTTTTCTCCTATCCCCGGAATGTCCTCTAGTACTGAATGAAGTATACTTTTTGTTCTCAAGCTTCGATGATATGTGATTGCAAATCGATGGACCTCATCCTGAACTTGGGTAATAAATCGTAAAAGGTGGGAAGGTCTTTCAATGGGTATTTCTTTTCCTTCATAAACCAATCCTCTGGTTCGATGACGTTCATCTTTGACCATACCACAAACAGGAATTAAAATTCCTAATGCAGCCAATCCTTTTTTCACACTAGTTACCTGACCTAATCCCCCATCTACCATGATCAAGTCTGGAAAAAGCGAAAATTTTCCCTCCTGCACTGTCATTGTATTTTCAATCATTGCCTTTGTTTCATCGACGCCTCTTTTATATCGTCTATAAATAATCTCCTCTATACTACCATAATCATTAGCTCCCTGTATTGTTTTAATCTTAAACCTTCTGTAATCTTTATTTTTAGGTTTCCCCCCTTCAAAAACCACCATTGATCCCACTGATTCCATACCTTGGGTATTGGATATATCAAAGGCTTCTACCCTGTGAATGGCATCCGCTAAACCCAGTGCTTCTTGTAGCACCACCATGGCACCCTCTGTTTTTTCTTTACTCTTTCTTTGGGTCTCTTCCCGTTGTCCCATGGTAAGGGCAGCATTTCTTTTAACCAATTGAATCATGGATTTCTTTTCGCCCCTCAGTGGCGCTCTAACCTTGACATGATTGCCTCTTTTGTTGGTAAGCCATTGGGCCATCAATTCTTGATCTTCAACTTCCCGCTCCACTAGCACTTCTTTAGGAATGAAATTGGTTTCTCCATAAAATTGCTTAATAAATGCCGAGAGGATTTCTTTCTCATCTTCGTCTTCCCTAGTGGTGAGTATATAATGCTCACGTTGTACTAATTTCCCCCCACGTACAAAGAATACCTGAACACAGCTTTCTTGTTCTCCCTTTGCCATTGCAATAATATCTTGATCAATGTCATTAACAGAAACCACTTTTTGTCTTTCTATAATATCTAGAAGTGCTTGCCTTTGATCTCTGTAGTGTGCCGCTCCTTCAAAATCCATTTTTTCAGCTGCTCTCTTCATCTTCTCTTCGATCTTTTTAATCAATTCATCTTCTTTACCACCTAAAAAGAGAATAATCTCATGAATCATCTGCTGATATGTCTCATCATTCACCATCCCGGTACAAGGGCCGATACATTTTCGAATATGATAGTTTAGACACGGTCGTTCTTGTCTTTCAATCATTTTTTCTATGTTTTTACCACATACTCTAATGGGATACATTTGATGGATCACTTCTAGTGTTTCATTTAGTGCACTGATATTGGTATATGGACCAAAATATTTTGCTTTATCCTTTAGCACCTTACGGGTTTTTAATACCCTTGGAAATGTTTCATTCATGGTCACCTTGATATAAGGATATGTTTTATCATCTCTAAGCAGTACATTGTATTTAGGTCGATTTTCTTTAATTAAATTACACTCTAATATTAAGGCTTCTAACTCCGAGTCCGTTACAATATATTCGAAAAAATTAATATGAGTTACCATGGCTCTTACCTTAGGATGCTGGTTATTAGAAGACTGGAAGTATTGCCTTACTCGATTTTTTAAGGAAATGGCCTTTCCTACATAGATAATCTCATTGGCTTTATTCTTCATTAAATAAACCCCAGGCTTATCTGGTAATAGCTTTAGTTGTTCCTTTATGTCAAACATTTTCCGCCTCCTGTTTCTTTTCCTATTATCTATTTTATCACTTTGTGCCTACTGTTATCAATGTATCGTGATTTTCTTTTCAAGATACACGACCTCCACTTTTAGTGGTTTACCTAGGTGGCATGGCATGATCTGATTCATGAACAAGTTTCGTAAGTTCACTTGTCTATGTATATTTACTGGGTTCTTCGGAGACAATTAAAATAATAAATGGAAAAAATATCCTACTAGGAGGAATGATTATGAAAAAAATACCCACAACTTTACTTGTGCTTTATTTACTCTTTTTAAGCAGTTTTATTGTTTTTGCCAGCACTCATCATCAAAGCATACAAGTCTATTTTGGTGACTTTAAGGTACAACATCACAAGGATTTGCTCTCTTTAGAAGAATCACCTTTTCTCTATGAGGGTAGACTCTATATGCCCCTACGGGCTTTAAGCGAATCCCTGGGTTACGATGTTGATTGGGATGAAAATACCCAAACCGCCATTCTATCCAAGGACACAGCCTTCACACAGATTCCAGAGACCGACCCTTTAAATGGAGAGGCCTTTGTCTATGGAGAGGTTCGTCATATCGACTATGAAAATCGTTCCATTGACATTGTACAGCACTTAGATCATCACAGCAGAGAAGTATTTGAGGGTCTTTTAGTAGAGGAAGATGCCATTATCATCCTGCAACGCAATGATCATCAATGGAATATCGCCTTTTCTGATGTCAAGGTAGGAGATGTTGTGGGGATGGTTTTAACTGCAGAGAATCTTGTTCGAGGGATCATTGTTGATTGATATGTATCTCTTCATACAAAAAAGGTAGCAATGCTACCTTTTTTTTAATGGTTAGATGATAAGGCCTTCTTTAAATAATGGCCTGTATAGGATTTCGCATTTTCGCTGATTTCCTCTGGGGTTCCTTGGGCGATGATTTCGCCACCACCTTTACCCCCTTCAGGTCCTAAGTCTATAATGTGGTCAGCGGTTTTGATGACATCTAAGTTATGCTCAATGACTAAAATGGTGTTACCGCCTTCCGCTAGTCGTTGAAGCACACCAATCAATCGGTGAATGTCGGCAATATGCAAACCTGTTGTGGGCTCATCTAGGATATATAAAGTCTTTCCTGTGCTTCGTTTGCTTAATTCCGAAGATAATTTAATCCGTTGTGCTTCTCCACCCGAAAGCTGGGTTGAAGGTTGGCCTAACTTAATATAGCTTAATCCTACATCATATAGGGTTTGTAACTTCTTATGAATTTTGGGTATGTTTTCAAAAAATCCTACTGCTTCCTCTACATTCATACCCAGAACCTCTGAAATTGTCTTACCTTTATACTTAACTTCTAAAGTCTCACGATTGTACCGCTTCCCTTTACAGATCTCACAGGGCACATACACGTCAGGTAGAAAATGCATCTCAATCTTAATGATTCCATCCCCTTTACAAGCCTCACAACGGCCACCCTTCAAGTTAAAGCTAAATCTCCCCTTTAGATACCCCCTCATTTTTGATTGAGGTGTTTGGGCAAATACATCTCTGATGTCATCAAAGACACCTGTATAGGTAGCTGGATTTGATCTTGGTGTTCTTCCAATTGGACCTTGATCAATTTCAATTACTTTATCAATATATTCTAGCCCCTCAATACTCTTATGGGCTCCTGGTTTGTCCTTAGCTCGATTTAACTCCTGTGCTACGCTCTTATAAAGAATTTCATTTACCAGGGTACTTTTTCCCGATCCTGATACCCCTGTCACACAAGTAAATAGACCTAATGGAAACTTGGCATTAATGTTTTTTAGATTATTTTCCTTGGCGCCTTTTACGGTAACCCACTTGCCATTTGGTGTTCTGCGTTCCCTAGGCACTTCAATAAACTTTTTCCCACTTAAATATTGTCCTGTAATGGATCGTGGCTCCTTTATGATGTCATTAATGTCACCCTGCGCAACTACTTCACCACCATGGATCCCTGCTCCTGGACCAATATCAATTACATGATCTGCGGCAAACATGGTATCTTCATCATGTTCCACCACAATAACTGTATTCCCAATATCAGTTAAATTCCTCAATGTTTTCAACAAACGATTATTATCTCTTTGGTGTAATCCAATACTAGGCTCATCTAAAATGTATAGTACACCCACTAGACTTGCGCCTATTTGAGTGGCCAAGCGAATACGCTGAGATTCTCCTCCTGACAATGTTCCCGAACTTCTTGACAAACTCAAGTAGTCTAGTCCCACATCAATTAAAAAGTTTAACCTACTTTGAATTTCTTTCAATACTTGCTTGCCTATAAATGTCTTTCGTTCATCTAGTTGAAGCTGATCAAAGAATGCCTTGCATTCCTTTATGGCCAGTTGTGTGACATCATTAATATTTTTGTCGCCTAGGGTTACCGCAAGAACCTCGTCCTTTAACCTGGCTCCTTTACAGCTTTTACAGGAGTGCTCTGCCATATATTCTTCTATTTTTTCACGCATATACTCAGAGTTTGTTTCTTTGTATCGTCTGGTTAGATTCGTGAGAACTCCTTCAAATATTCCAGAATAATTTCTCACGCCTCCATACTTAGAATCATATTCGAAGTATACCTTTTTGCTAGAGCCATACAATATATCCTGTACCATTTCTTGTGGTAGTTCATCTACTGGAGTATCCACATTGGTTCCGTATTGTTCAGCTAGGTTTTCAATCATTTTGAAATAATATGTGTTGTCGTTTGTTCCACCGGATGTCCACCATGGTGCAATGGCCCCTTGGCGGAGGGTCAATTTTTTATTGGGAATCACCAAGTCAGGATCAACTTCCTTCATATGCCCAATTCCATTACACTCTGTGCAGGCGCCAAAGGGACTATTAAAGGAAAACATCCTTGGTGATAAATCCTCCACTCCAATACCGTGCTCTGGACAAGCAAATTTAGTGGAGAAGAGTAACTCCTCTTGATCAATCACGTCGATAATTACCAGCCCCTCACTGAGTTTCAGTACAGTTTCAACAGAATCTGCAATACGTTGCTGGGATTCAGGTTTCACTAAAATTCTATCTACCACAACCTCAATACTGTGTTTCTTATTTTTTTCTAATTCAATCTCTTCATAAATTTCTCGTACTTCACCATTAATTCGAACTCTCACGAATCCATCTTTTTTAATTTGCTCTAGGGTTTTCTGATGGGTCCCTTTTTTCCCTCTTACGATAGGAGCAAGAATCTGAATTTTTGTTCTTTCCTCTAATTCCATTACCTTGTCAACAATTTGCTGCACTGTCATCTGACTAATCTCAACATGGCAAACTGGACAATGGGGCGTTCCAACTCTTGCAAATAGAAGTCGTAAATAGTCGTAGATCTCTGTTACGGTTCCTACAGTTGATCTAGGGTTTTTACTTGTTGTCTTTTGGTCGATTGAAATCGCTGGAGAAAGTCCCTCAATATACTCGACATCGGGCTTTTCCATCTGTCCTAAAAATTGTCTAGCATAGGAGGATAGACTTTCAATATATCTTCTCTGTCCTTCTGCATAAATGGTATCGAAGGCTAAGGATGACTTTCCTGAACCCGATAAACCTGTCATGACCACAAACTTTTCCCTTGGAATTTCTATATCAATATTTTTTAGATTATGTTCCTTTGCACCTCTTATAATAATTTTATCTCTTGCCACATCTACACCTCTTCTTCGTTAAAGTACACTTTCTTCAATTTTTTCACTTGATCTCTTAGTTCAGCAGCTCGCTCAAACTGTAATTCGTCAGCCGCCTGCATCATTTCTATTTGGAGTCTTTGAATCAACTCTTCTACTTCTTCTGGGGTTAATGCTTCTATCTCTTTATTCAAGCCATATTTCTCTTTCTCTTCAGCTACCTTTGTGGCTTCAATTACATTTCTTACCTTTTTCACAATGGTCTTTGGTGTGATTTGATGTTTGTCATTGTATTCTATTTGAATTAATCTACGTCGTTCCGTTTCATCAATTGCCTTCTGCATGGATTTGGTGATCCGATTGGCATACATAATCACCCGGCCTTCTACATTTCTTGCGGCCCGTCCCGTTGTTTGGATCAATGCAGTTGCAGAACGCAGAAAGCCTTCCTTATCGGCATCTAAAATAGCTACCAAAGAGACCTCAGGTAAATCTAGGCCTTCTCTGAGTAGATTGATTCCCACCAATACATCAAATACCCCCAGTCTTAAATCTCGAATGATTTCCATTCTTTCCATGGTCAGAATATCTGAATGTAGGTATCTCACCTTAATATCAATTTCCTTTAAATAGTTAGTTAAATCCTCAGACATCTTTTTAGTTAATGTCGTCACCAATACCCGCTGTTTTTTTTCGATTCGTTTGTGTATTTCTCCTACTAAATTGTCAATTTGCCCCTCTATGGGTCTCACTTCTACCACGGGATCTAAAAGACCTGTTGGCCGAATGATTTGCTCTTCAATTCTTTGATTTCTTTCTAATTCGTAAGGACCTGGTGTGGCACTGACATATAGAATTTGATTCACAAGCTTTTCAAATTCCTTGAAATTCAGTGGTCTATTGTCTAGAGCCGAAGGAAGTCTAAATCCATGATTAATCAATGATTCCTTCCGTGAGCGGTCCCCTGCATACATTCCCCCTACCTGTGGAATTGTGGCATGGGACTCATCCACAATAATTAAGTAGTCATCTGGAAAATAGTCGATCAGTGTAAAGGGCCTACTCCCTGCTTTTCTACCGGTTAACTGTCTTGAGTAGTTTTCAATCCCTTGACAGAAACCCACTTCTCTTAGCATCTCAATATCATACATGGTTCGCTGTTGAATTCGCTGGGCTTCAATCAACTTTTCTTCTTGTTTAAAAAAGGCTACCTGCTCTATGAGCTCTTGCTCAATACTTTCAATGGCATTTTCAATCTTATCTGCACTGGTGGCATAATGAGATGCCGGAAAGATTGATATATGGTTTCTGAGTCCCACTATTTCTCCCGTTAGTGAATTAATTTCTGTAATCCTATCAATTTCATCACCAAAAAACTCCACTCGGATTGCATTCTCCGAAGAAGAGGCAGGAAATATTTCTACGATATCTCCCCTGACACGAAAAGTTCCCCTAATAAAATTAATATCATTTCGCAAGTATTGTATATCAACTAGCTGTCGTAACACCTGGTCCCTATCTTTAGTCATCCCAGTTCTTAAGGACACAACTAATTTCTTATATTCAGCAGGATCTCCTAATCCATATATACAGGACACACTGGCCACAATAATGACATCCCGTCGTTCTAAAAGGGCTGAAGTAGCAGAATGCCTCAGCTTGTCTATTTCATCATTAATGGAAGCATCTTTCTCAATATAGGTGTCACTTTGAACGACATAGGCCTCTGGTTGATAATAATCATAATAACTCACAAAATACTCTACTGCATTATTTGGGAAAAACTCTTTAAACTCACTACAGAGCTGTGCTGCCAGGGTTTTATTATGAGCAATAATTAATGTTGGTTTTTGTACATCTTGGATAATATTGGCCATTGTAAAGGTTTTTCCTGATCCCGTTACACCTAGCAGTACTTGATCCCTAAGGCCTTCTTTAATTCCTTGGCTTAATGCTTCAATGGCCTTTGGTTGATCTCCCGTGGGTTGATAGTCTGATTGAATTTCAAATCCATTCATACGCAAAACCTCTCAATTCTCTTATTTTCATAAACTTTATTATACCATAATCACTTTTACTCTATCTGCTTTTTCAGTTGTTAATTTTTAGGACGTTCCGAACATTAGTTCGTTATATTATTATAATCTTTCCTTTTCTCACTGTCAACTCTGTTTAAAAATCATGGTCAGTTTTTGTAAGAATCACATATACTATTACAAACAAATGTGAGGGCGAGCCATATGCTATTCATCTTGATCTTGATGTCAATTTCTACTTTCACTTATATTCTTTTTATTTGTTATTATATATACCCTAAATGTCCTTACTGTCACAATCATTCAATTGAAACCCATGAACACCTATACTATGACAACTTTGTTTGTGGATACTGTGGTTTTTCCTACAGATCATACGCCGCTTATTATGTTTTAACACCCATTCCCAATCAACTGGCTCTGGAGATCAGCCCCATGGATGACGATGATGATGATGATGAGTTCGATTCATGGGATGATGAGCCTTAAATGGAACAAAATTGACTTCGTCAATATTTGTTTTCGCTAGGGAACCCTAGGTTCCCTTCGACGGTCTTACGACCTGAGCACCCTCCTAAACCGACAGAGGGGAATACCCCTCTGCACTCCCCATGTCTAGGAAATTTAAAAGCATAATTTCCTAGACATCAAAAAATCCTCATTTAAGAGGATTTTTTGTGTTCATTTCTTTTTATTCACTAATTCATCTTACTTTTAATCACTTCAATGGATTTTTCCAACTGTGGATCTTCGTCTGCTTCCGTGACAGGCTCCCCTTCTATTCCCTCAGGTCTCTCAACAATCACATCAGGTTCAATACCAGTTCCATGAATGTTTGTACCATTAGGTGTAAAGTATTCTGATACAGTAAATTTAAATCCTGTTCCATCATCAAGTGGTTTCACCTGTTGGACTAATCCCTTACCAAAGGTTGTTGTGCCCACAATGGTACCACGCTCACCATCTTTAATTGCTCCTGCTAAAATCTCCGAAGCACTGGCACTTCCTTCATTGACAAGGACAACCATGGGTAATGCAACTTCTCTTCTATCGGATCGCTCCACCTCTCGATTTCCTTGACGATCCTCTGTATAAACGATCACTTGTTCACCCAGTAAATAATCTGCAATCTCAACACATTGACTTAGTAGACCACCGGGATTATTTCTCAAGTCCAAGATTAATCCTTCTATATTTTCTTGTTGCAGCTGATCTACTTGGGTTTTAAAGTCATTGGCTGTTTTCTCATCGAACATGGAAATTCTTACGTATCCAATATTACCCTCTACAATTTCAGATCTCACTGTTTGTAGTCGTATCTCTTCTCTTTGGATCCTGACGTCCATGGCCTCCGTCAATCCTTCACGCCATATGGAGAGTCTTACCTCAGTTCCGGGCTCTCCCTTCATCATCTCAACTGCTTTATCCAGGCGGTCTCCAGAAATAGGCTCTCCATTAACAGACATGATTTTATCTCCTGTCCTTAACCCAGCCCTTTCACCAGGGGTATCTTCGATGGGTGAAACAACCGTGACCATTCCATCATCACCGGGGGTAACAATGACACCAATTCCACCATAGGTTCCTTGGGTTCGAGTCATTAAATCCTCAAATTCTCTTTGAGACAAATAATTAGTATAGGGGTCTCCAATTCCTTCAAACATTCCTTTAATAGCCCCTTCTACTAAATGTTCAGGCTCTATTTCTCTATAATAATTGGTTTCTAAGAAGTCTTTCAATGCGAACATTTTACCATATTCATTTTTAATCGTTTGATAAAACTCGTATGTATCCCTTGTCACCACCACCTTCTGCCCCATTTTTAAAGCAATCATATTGCCTAAGGTTAGGTTCAAAATGGTTGTCAGGATAACAATGATTACTACGCCAATTAATGCTTTCTTTTTACTGATCATGATTTCCTCCCCTTTAGATATCTCCAAGAAAATAACCAGTCAATCAGTAGTTTAATGACTCGTTATTTTCTTTAGGATGCCTTTATGTTGATACAAACCGATAGATAGTCAGCATTTAGTTGGATATCTATCCTTCCGTTTTAATATTCTACTGATTAATTACTCTCATTATACCTTAGAAGGTAAAAGTTTTCAAAACTTCGCAATAGGATTAAAAAAAAGCTAAAGGCTTGTCCTTTAGCTTTTTTAGATTATTTCAGGTTATCTTCCTCGTACATAAGGCATTGGATCTACATATTTCCCATTTTCACGAACCTCAAAATGTAAATGGGGACCTGTAGACATACCTGTGCTTCCGGCTTTAGCAATCACTTGCCCCGTCGTCACTTGATCCCCTACTGAAACCACTAGTCTAGAGTTATGGGCATATAGGGTCACGATACTACCACCATGATCAATCATAACTGTTCTCCCATATCCACCTTGGTCTCCAGCTAAAATAACCCTTCCATTACCTGCAGCAATGATATCCGTGCCTGTGGGAGCAGGAATATCAATCCCAGAATGGAATCGTTGTGTTCTTAAAATTGGGTGAATGCGATTACCATAGGCTGATGAAATCCGCGTACGCCCTGGTACTGGCCACTTCATAACACCTCCAACGAATTCACCACTGGATTGTAACTTTCTAATTTCAGCCTCATACTCTCTTGCCTGTTTTTCTAATGCATCTACTTCTTTAGCTAGTAACACCCTATCTTGGGCCAGTTCTTGCTGTAATCGTTGTTGATTTCCACGACTCACCTGCAAGGTACTTCTTCGATTTTCAACATCATTTTTCAAAACAATTAGTTGGCTCCTCTGGTTTTCCAGCTGAACCTTCTTATCTTCAATTAATTCCTTTTGCTCTTGTAAATATTTTAATAAATCCACATCGTGATTGACAATCTTTTTAACCATATCTAAATTAGTCAGTAGTTCTGTCACACTTGTAGAGCTCAATAATACTTCAGCATAACCAATAGGACCACTTTTGTACATCACTTTTATTCGAGCTTCTAATGTGTCATTCTTGCCTTGAATTTCTCCTTCTGCCTCAACTAATTCCTCTGTTGTTTTGGTAATTTGACCTTCCGTCTGACCGATATTCGTCTGCAACGTTTCAATTTCATTTTCGGTCTTTTGAATTTCCGTTTCTAATGCCTCAATTTGTGCTCTAATGCCCTGCTGTTCTTTGTCATTTTCTTGAATTGCTTTTTTTGTCTGATTCGTTTGATCACGAACTGACCCTAACTGATCAGTTATCTCATTAACATTGTTTGCAAATGTAGGTAGTGTTGTTACACTCAGTAACAATACCACAATCCCACAAGCTACTTGATTTTTCTTGGTCACAATTATATTCCCCCCTAACTGACTATACTCTTAAATGTTTTCTTAATGAAAAAATACTTCCCAATGCGCCGACACCTGCTCCAAGTACCGCAAAGATAACAATTGTTTTGTTCATCATTTCTTCAATCGGTACCATATAGGTGCTTAACATAATATAAAATTGCGTTGTCATAGCATTAAATACATATTGGTATCCATAATACACAAATACCAGTGCTAATACGGATCCAATTAAGCCTAGAAAAACGCCTTCAATAATGAAGGGCCAGCGAACAAACCAATTGGTCGCTCCCACATACTTCATGATATTGATTTCTTGCCTCCGGGCATTCAATGTTAATTTAATTGTATTAGAGATAATAAAAACAGTCACTAAAATAAGGGCAAGAATTAAAACAAATCCAACTGTTCGAATTAGACCAGCAATATTCATTAGTTGGTCCATAATCTCTTTGTAGTACTTAACTTCTTCAATGCCTTCAATTGCTTCTAACTCAGACACCACTTCATCCGCTACCTCAAGACCCTCCAGGTGAATAATGTAAGAGTTTGGCAATGGATTACTTTCGAGGTTGTCCAATAAATACCCTTGTTCACCCCATTGTTCCTTCATATTAGCCAATGCTTGTTCACTTGACTCATATTCAACAGCAGCCACTCCTTGTATTTCAGAAACATCTTCACCAATTTGTCTAATAGACTCTAATTCTAGTTCCTCATCTAAATATACTTGTACTGAATCGAATTGTGTCTGGGCTAATAGAGCCACATTATTGATGTTTAATACTAGTGTAATAATTAAGCCTAGTACTAACAAAGAGGTCATAACAGAACTGATTGAGGCAATACTCATCCCACGGTTTCGCCATAATCCAATCATCCCTTGCTTGAAGACATAGTTGATTGTCTTAATCTTCATAGCCGTATGTCCCCCTCTCTTCATCCCGTATAATTCGTCCTTTTTCAAGGGCAACTACCCGTTGCTCCATAATATTGACGATATCTTTTGCATGAGTTACCATCACAACAGTTGTTCCTCTTCTGTTAATTTGCTTGAGGACCTTCATGATTTCCCATGCAGTTTCAGGATCTAAATTTCCAGTAGGTTCATCGGCTATTAATAGGGCTGGATTATTGACAATTGCCCTAGCAATTGAAACACGTTGTTTCTCGCCTCCCGATAATTGGTGGGGGTACTTAGATGCTTTATCACTTAGACCCACCATACTGAGTATCATCGGTACTTGTCTCCGTACTTCCTTTGAAGCAGCTTCTACTACTTCCATTGCAAAAGCTACATTTTCATAGACAGTCTTGTTGGGCAGCAATCGGAAATCTTGAAAAACCACTGCCATACTTCGCCTAAGATGGGGTATATTTCTTTTGGAAAGCTTTGTGGTATCCTTCCCATTAATACAAATTCTTCCTTCTGTTGGTTCTTCTTCTTTAAGTAATAACTTTATAAAAGTGGATTTCCCGGCTCCACTGGGACCCACTATAAAGACAAACTCACCTTTTTCTATCTTAAAATTTAAGTTGGTTAAAGCTTGTACCCCTTTAGCATATGTTTTACTTACATTTTTAAATTCAATCAAAGCCATCAACTCCTGGTCCATCTAGTTTATAATTCGACGTAAAACTGCTATTTCCTTCTACAAATTTATAAAATACCTAGTTCATCATTCCTATTTTTGATTATTCTACATTTTATTCGTCACTCTATTATAACAGGAGTCTGCATAAAAATTCAAATGTATTAATCACCCAAATTCTGTTATTTCAAATGTATTAATTACCCAAATTCTGTTACAATAGAATCATAACTATTTATGGGAGGTTCAAGATGAAAAATACACTTCGGAAACAATTACTTGCGCAACGAGAAATCTTATCTTCAGTTCATATGGAAACAAAGAGTCAGCAAGTACGATCATCACTGTTTAATTTTTCCCCTTACAAAAAAGCGCAACACGTGATGCTTTATGTCTCCTTTGGTAAAGAAGTCATCACACGTGGCATCATTCAAGATTTATTAGATCAAAATAAGCGGGTTTTTATTCCAGTATGTGTCCCTAAAACAAAGGAGCTCATTATATCAGAGCTTCTAGACTTCGATGAAGATTTAGAGATTGGTCATTTCGGTGTTTTAGAACCTAAAAAAGAAGCCCTTCGGCCTGTGGATCCAAAGATACTAGATTTTATTATTGTTCCTGGACTTGCTTTTGACTCACAAGGCTATCGCATTGGTTATGGAGGGGGCTACTATGACCGATTTTTACCAAAAATTTCTGACAAAGTTCCCAAGGTCTCTTTAGCCTTTGATGAATTCGTCATCGATTCAGTTCCTACGGATTCCTTTGACATACCAGTGGATTTCATTATAACAGAAAAAAAGTTAATTGAATGTATAAAGGATCGGTAATTACCGATCCTTTTTTTACACCTTAATTAATTTTCTGTCTCTTCTTCTACCGAATCTAATTTTTTCATCATTCTTTTATCAATTTCCTCTATGGAAAAATCCGTCAACAATTGTATGCCTTCATCTACATGGCAAATGGAGTAAATATGAAATTGTTCTTCCTTTACTGCTTGGATGACTTCTTCCTTCAACATAAGATTTGTTACATTTTGTTGTGGCATAATCACCCCTTGATCTCCTGTTAACCCCTTGAGCTTACAGATATCAAAAAATCCTTCGATTTTTTCATTAATGCCACCAATGGGTTGAATCTCACCTTTTTGATTGATGGATCCAGTGACAGCAAGGTTTTGTTTGATAGGAACCTCTGCAATACTAGAAAGAATCGCATAAAGCTCCGTACTTGAGGCGCTATCTCCATCAATCATGGAGTAGTTTTGTTCAAAGCTAATACTCACCGAAAGGGAGAGTCGCTTTCTTTGTGCATATTTGTATCCAAGATATCCACTTAATATCAGCACTCCTTTGTCGTGAATACTTCCGCTTTTCTTCACTTCTCTTTCAATATTGATAATACCTGATTTTCCCTTATAGGTAGATACAGTGATTCGACTGGGTTTTCCAAATTGATATTCCCCTGTTCCCATTACTACAAGACCATTAATTTGTCCAATTTTTTTACCACTTACATCTAGTAATAATGAGCGTTCCTCAAACATTTCATTGAGTTTTTCCTCATATTTATTGTTGCGATAAACTTTCATTTGAATAGCCTTCTCTACATGCTCTTTTAATACAATGTCTTGATTTGATTCGGTGGCCCATAGATCTGCTTCATATAAAATTTCAACAATTTGATTAAACCTAGCACTTAGCTTTTCTTGATGGTCTGCTAATCTTGAACTGTACTCAATGATCCGTGCTACTGCAGTTTTGTGGAAGTCTTTTAATCCTTCTTTTTTACAATGAGTGGCAATAAATTGCCCCATTCGTTTAATATGATCTTGGTTTCTAGGCATTTCAACATCAAAGTCTGCCATAATCTTAAAAAGTTTTTTAAAGTCCTCATCTAGCTGATACAGAAGATAATAGCTGTTTAAATCACCAATTAAGATTACCTTCAACTCCAAAGGAATTGGTTCGGGTTTTAAGGTTGATGTCACCACATATCCCATTTGCTTATTTAAGTTTTCTATATTAATCTCTCCAGTTTTCAAGGCTCTCTTCAAGGTCTCCCAGCCAAATGGTTGACTTAATATTTCTTTTGCATCCAAAATCAAAAATCCACCGTTGGCCATGTGTAATGACCCTTGTTTGATTTGTGTGAAATCTGTTTTTAAAACCCCCATTTCATTTCGATATTCTATTGTTCCTAAGAGATTAGAGAATGTAGGGTTCGTTTCATTGACAATCGGTCCGCAGGTACATTCATTATTATCAACAAATAAATTTACCTTGTAACGATTAAAAAATGCATCATCATTTTTTGGAGCTCCCATTAAGAGTCTATTATTTGGATTCTTATGGTCATCCTTTTCATCTGTTTTAAAACGCTCAATATGCTCGACTATATTCTCCTCAATGTCATTCAAGTATGCCTTGATCTTGTCTTTATCACTGTAGCGCTTTAACAGCTTATTAATTAAATGATTTACCACCTTATATCCTATTTCTTCGTCTAATTCTTTCAGTACTTTTCTTAATTTTTCTTCCTGGGCTTTTATCTGAGTCAGGATACTCATGGTTTCTATATTTAGCTGGCTAGATTTCTTCTGAAGGGCTTCAATCTCCTCATGCGCTAGACTCTCATATTCTTCTTGACTCATTGGTCTACCTTCTTTTAAGGGTACCGTCATCAGACCTTGTTCACTGTCTTTAAAGATAAATCCATACTCTTTGGAAATTTTATTCAATTCTTCTACAATTTTTTGGTTTTCATCTTGAAATCTTCTATAAATAGCATTGCGCTTTGTTTCATATTCAGTTCCTTCAAAAGCCAAAGGTATTTTTTGTTTTAATTGATCAATCATGTTTTCAATGTCTTTCTCAAATTGTTTTCCAGTTCCCGCTTCCATAGCCAGTGCCTTGGGACGATCTGGACTCTTAAAGTTATATACATATGCCCAATCATTGGGTGCTCTCATCTCTTTTGCAAAGGTTTTACCAATTGAATTGGCATAGCTACTTCTTCCAGTACCACTCAGTCCTGCTATATAGATGTTATAGCCTTTCTTTCTTACCTTTAATCCAAATGTAAGCGCTTCTACTGCTCTGTTTTGCCCAATAATACCTTCTAATGGCCTTAACTCTGCTGTTGTTTCAAAATCAAAAGTACTTAACAGGCAAGGACTTGTCAATTTTTCTGGTGCCAGGCGTAATCTCTCTCTCACATTAATTCCCCCTCGTATGTTTCATAAAGTTGACTGCAATTCAGCGGTAATGAAAATCCCCTCAGGATGATCAAACCAAACGACTGCCACAAAATCTAAAATCAAAGTGACAACTTATGGTTGTCTACTTATGGATTAAGTCTCATTATATATATACCACTTAAAATGATTTCAAATAAAAAATGCCGGAATATTTCGGCATTTTTTATCTCTTTAATCAAGTTCTACTTATTATTAGGATTTCCCTGCTGTAATTATCACATTTCGTTGGTGATTTAAATCAGGCTTTCCATCCTTATGACGTGTACTATTATGGAAGTATACATCCATGTGTCCATTAAAGCTGTTATTCTTAATGTATTGTATGTCATGGGGCATCGAGCTGGCAGAGGCAGCAATCCGTCTGCCATTAATCTCTACAATCATGGGTCGTGTACTCCAACTATAGCTTCCACCCCATACCTGTTTCATAATTGCTGCATCAGCTGCTGTTACTGGTTCGCTATCGGCATGATTTGCTCCTATTGTGCGTTTCATCATCCATGATTTTCCTGTGTAATAATCAGTCATTTTAAAAGTTGCGCCTATGGGAACCACATATTGCGCCTCAGTCCACCAATCTAGTAACTCCCCATATTGTGAACCTGGGGTAGACTTGACGGGAATATGATAAACAGGTATTGTGATCTTTTGACCAATTCTCAATGTACTATTTTCAGTCATGCCATTAACCTTCAATAGCTCAGCAAAGGGAATGCCGTATTTAATGGAAAGGCTCCAGGTGTTATCTCCGGAAGCAACGGTATGAGTCCTTGTGGTTCTTTTAACCTGTGTTCCTCTTGTTGGTGGAACAGGCATTGTTGCAGTTTGCCCCTTTGGAATCGTTATCCTTTGTCCAGGGTAAATTTCATCTCCTGCCCTCAGACCATTTACCTGCAGAAGCTCATTTAAGTTTACACCAAATTGATTACTAATGGTCCAGGGGGTATCTCCTTTTTGTACTGTATGGGCTTGTGAAGGTGCCTTTTCTGGAACACTAACCCTGGCCCCTACCATGAGCATTGATTGTGCACGATATCCAAGATTAGCTTGATACACCTCCTCTAATGTCACATTGTATCTTTGTGAAATTTTCCAAAGGGTATCCCCTGAAACCACTGTATGTACCATAGAAGCCGCTGACACCGAGAGAATCGATGTCGTTAACACTGTTGAAGCAATCACTGTTCCCACAACAATTTTTTTAATTTTTGAAGCCATTTGCACTTCCTCCTTGTCTCAGTTCGGATTTCATTGCGTCTCTTCTTATACCAGTTTTCTGGTAATTCTTCGCTCTTTGTTTTTATTCGTCAAAATTCGACAATTACCTTGATGTAAATTATGGTAGGAAGTGCACTTAAAATTCGTCTGATGCTACCGCTTCGACTCATGGCGCACTTGAAATGTCAAACAGGTACTGTTTGACATTTCAAGTGCTTAAATACAAAAGAGGCTGAGTAATTATACTCAGCCTCTGGCTTACTAAAATAATGGTTTGATTTGATAAGTGACTTCATCTCCATTAATATTAAATTCTAAATACTTGAAGAGTTCCTGTGAATCTTTGTCAGATGTACTTTGATAGTTACCAAGAGCAATATATCGAATTCCATCTACTAACCTGACACCCATTTCATCTCCTCCATAAAGTACAAAAACATTTTTATCTTTTTCTACTTGTTTATTCAAAAGCTCAATCAACAGATCAAACTCTTTATCATCTGTAAACCCATGATTTCCAAGAAGAGGTCTAGGTAATACAATAAATATATTTTGCTTATTGGTATTTTGTAATTGGCTTTGTAACCATGGCCATTGACTGAAATCTGTTGCTCGAAGTCCATTTCCTCTGTTATCTAATTGGATGAACAAACTACTACCATTTTCAGAAATTCCATAGCCTGGTTTCGCAATCACATTTGGCTTCGTAATTTGTCCGCTAATTCTTGAGTTAATACTTCCTGTAAAGATGGCAGTATCATAGCTTGTATTAATCAAGTGGTTCACTCGCGTTTCCACAATTTGGTCTAATAGGGTATGTCCCCCTTGGTTGATACCGCTATGGACAAAAAACTGTGTTCCTGGATTTGTATAAGGTCGATTCATTAGATCTTGAAAATCATTGTTTCCAAAACTTTCAACCCCAGGTGCTTTCACGCTATACAATGCTTCAATACCATCGAATAACAGTGAGCCCGTTCTCTTTTGTGTCGCATCGGTTTCCACCACATAAATCCTCTCTAAAGCAATAGGATAGGTAGCATCGCTTGGAAGAACCGCTTCAGTATATTTCCATCCTGTCCAGTCAATTCGTTGGGCAAAATCAATTGTATGGTCTTTGCCACTTGCATCTTTAATACGTCCTCTAATCTGAGGCGTTGCTTGCTCAGAAGCATACACCCACATCCCTAACTTACTAGGTTTGTTTGCTATTTTTAACCCACCTTGGTCAAAGGCAACATAAGCAGCTCTACTTTCGTCTGTTTGTGTAAAATCATAGGTAAGCTTTAAGGATGTGCTTCCCTTTTTTGCCTCTGGGCTTAACTCAATTGATCCTAACACCGACTGGGGATATCCAATATAGCTGGCATTTAGTTTATCAAAATTAGTTAAGGACACTTGTTCATATCCAATGGCAATCCCAATTTCAACCTTTTTATCTCTGAATGTCCCGGTTAAAATCGTTCCCCCACCTTGATTTCCCGCTACGTAGACACCATTTTCAACTTGACCTAATCCTTTTTCATCCTGCCATTGTATCTGTTCAGGATTAATGACTGTCCGATAGCCCTTTTCGTCCAATCCATAAACCTGTAAAGGGACACGCTGTCCAAAATTCACTTGAAGTATATTAGGTGTTGCGATCAATGTTGTTAAATTGTTCATCACATCAATGACAACTTCCGCTGTTCTTCCTAGATACTCCACCTCAATTATTGCTTTTCCTACTACTTCAGGAATAAAAGAATTCCCTTCAAATCGTCCTTGTCCACTTTTGATGTTAAATTTCACCTGCTGGTGATCGATTTGTATTGGATTATAATTTTCATCATAGGCATTAACCAAAATTTCCCTAGGTGTCTCTACAAAGGCCCGGGGGTCATTAACCTTAGCCTGAATCGCTCTCAATGTGGTTGGTTGAGCCTTAGAAAGGACCGCAATCCCATTGACAATTCTACGTTCAACACCCTCAGAAGGATTATTAATGATTTGTGGTTTGGCTTCTCCTAATTCTCTAGCTATCATGGTTGTTGACCCACCACCATCCATAATAATCGCATCATGAGCTCCTAGACCCAAAAGAATATTTCCCAATTCCCTACCGTCTACACCATGATAAAAGTTACTACGTCCATCAATTGTTACTAAAATAACTTGTTTGCGATCCCTTGAGATTCCAATAGCACTTCTAGGGTGGGCTCCAGCAACACTTTGGGTAAGGTGAGCAGCTTGTCCATCCTTAACCAATAACGTTCCTCCCCCTAATGCCAGTTCAATCTGATTTAGATTAGGTTGAATCTCTTGGTGAAGCGTCAGTCGGTCCCCTACCTTTAGGTTATCAAATAGATGCCCTGCCCGTCCCCAGCCTGTTTCTGTTTGAGAGGCCACAAGGACATATCCATTACTGGGAATACCTGTTGCCGGTTGTCTTCTTCTAATTTCAGCTACTTCATCATTGATGACGATTACTTCTACCATATCTAACAACTTTTCGTTATATCCCGGTGTGTGGGTGCCCCAATTTTTATCGATTAACATCGTATATTGATATCGATCAGTATATTTATTGATAGAAGATAAATCTATCCTTTTTCCACCATCGGTTGTAATATAAAGATCACGATCCCAGTAACTAGCAAATGCTTGTTTATTTGTATCCACAAAGAATGTTGCATAGTTTTGGTCCGATCTATCGATGGGACTGCTGATCATCTCTCCACCTTTAATCATTGCTCCTAATGGTGAGTCTGGAGTTAACATATAAAAGAAGTCTCCATTCATGGCACCCACAACATTTTCTCTTGCATTTACCATGGTTGACAATGTTTCTTTCGTCGCAACGCCTTTGCTACTTTTCAATAAATCTAATTCTAATGAATCCGCAGTTAAATCTATGTACAAAGCGTTGATATTTAGCCAACCATTTGCATTAAATCGTACAATATTTCGATGCGTTACACCATTTGAAATCTGTTGTTGTTGATCCGCCACATTAATCACGCCACTGGCAAATCCCACACTGGTACCCATAGATAGTAGCAATGTAGTTGATAATCCCACTGTCAATAATAATCTCTTAAGTCTATTCATCTAATTCCCTCCTGTAAGTCTACTTCTATTTGTGATAAACGTTTTTGTGTTTTAACAAACAGACTAATCAATAGACATTTCTCTCCTACTCACATTATATAGTATCCCTAGCATAATACAATTACATAAATATTACATTTTACTGTTACAAGAACAAAAGTAGGCGCTTTCGCACCTACTCTTGATATGTAACCTTCAAATCGATTTTTTTAGGTAGTTCTTCTAACTCAACTCTTGCCACTACATAGGGATAACTTATGACTTGTGCCACTAAATCATCTGCTTTAGGGTCTTTAAATGCGGCGTGTACCATCAGTTTTTCTTCATCATGATCCTTAATGATCATTATTTGTTCGATGTCTACACTATATCCTGCCGTCAATTTTTCCCCTCGTGTTACAATCACATAGATATCATCTTGTACCTTTGCTGCTAAAGCCCGCTCTAGCATTTTATACCTTGGTAGGATTTCTTGTATTTCTTCTGGAACTTGCTCTTTTTCAAGGATTACATAACTCACCTCTTGATCACCGCCTGAAATAAATTTTGGTATCACCTTTACTGCAGCGACCACAAGTACAATAATAACCATAACAGTTAAAAACAATTTCCAGTTTATTTTAGGTAGTTTAGGTAATCTTCTTTTCAACTTCATCGAATTCCCTCCCCTCTCATTTCACATGCTTTTCACTTTCTTAATTATGTCTATTCACCCCAATACTGAAATATTCAATTGTACAAGCAAATAAAATTCGTCCACTTCTATGAAATTGACTCCTATCCCAAATAAAACATTTCGATTTTCATCTCCACTGTTTCCATTACGTAAATAGCAAAGGGGCATCTATTTAGATGCCCCTTCTAGGTTTTACTTGTTTATCTCTTTAAATCCTTCACCCAGTACTTCATGAATGGTTGTCATCATGATAAATGCTTTGTCATCAATCTCATGAACAATCTTTTTCACCTTAGTCACTTGGGCCCTGTTGACCACACACATAAGCACTTCCCTCTTGTTCCCTGTGTAGAGCCCTCTTCCCTCCAATGCAGTCACACCTCTACCGATTTCTTGCATAATTTTCCGCCCAATTTCATCGGGCTTATTGGATATAATATAAAAAGCTTTTGAATAGCTTAATCCTTCCACAATAAAATCTGCAACCTTCACAACAGTATACAGTGCAATCACAGAATAGAGGGCTGTCTCAAGCCTCTTTTCTACAATACCTGCTGCAGCTACAATAATTAAATCTAGAATCATCATTAGCTTTGCAATACTTAGAGAGGGAATAAACTTATTAATCATGGCACCTGCTAAATCAGTTCCTCCTGTGGTCCCGCCAGTTCGAAAGACCAACCCAATACCAGCCCCCATAATGACCCCTCCGTAAATAGCCGAAAGTAGTAGGTCATCTGTAAACAGTGTACTTTGATTAAATATAATAATAAAAAATCTGATGAATGCAGAAAGCATAATTGTGGCATAGGCAGTTTTTGCTCCAAAGGCCTTTCCTAATAACATAATCCCGGCAATGAATAGTGGAATGTTAATCACTAAGTTTGTCACATCTATGGGTATCCCTGTTATTTTCTGAATAATGATAGCCAAACCAGTTACCCCACCAGGAGCAATGGTATTAGGTTCTAAGAAAAAAACCAAGCCTAGCGCCATTAATGCGACTCCTATTGTAATTCCTAAATAGTCCATTATATACTTTTCTTTTTTTGTCCCCATATTAAACACCTACTTATCCTTTAAAATAAAATCCAGCAAAAACTTAGGTAATATAAGCATTCGCTTGTATCTACTTGGTTCTTTTATTAAACGATAAAACCACTCTAATCCTACTTTTTGATAAAAAACAGGGGCTCTCTTAACAATTCCAGCCCATACGTCAATGCTTCCTCCAACTCCCATTGCAACCTTTACATTTAAATCCTGCTGGTATTTTTCAATCCATTTTTCTTGTTTGGGTGCCCCAAGTGCAACAAAAAGAATCTCCGCCTTCGATTGATTAATCTCTTCAATGAGCTCTTTATCCTCCGTTTCTTTAAAATAACCATCCCTGACACCAACAATTTTTAATTCAGGGTACTTTTTCATTAATTCTTCTCCTGCCTGTTGGGCTACTCCAGGCTTCCCACCCAATAAATAAATAGACTTCTTATACTCATTACAGTGTATCAATAAACCTTGGGCCAGCTCGATACCTGGCACCCGCTCTTTCAAACCCCTTGACTTCAATTTCGAGGCATAGATCAACCCAATTCCATCAGGGACAATCAGATCTGCCTTTTCCATTGCACCAAGTAACCCATGGTCTTCTCGAGCCATCATTACAATTTCTGGGTTTGGTGTAAAAACCATGCTACACCCGTGGGTTTCTGTTAGTACTACAACGGTTTTTATGGCACTATCCATTGTCACTTGGTCAATAGGTACCCCCAAAATTCTTACCCTTTTCCCCATACTACCTCTCTCCCTTCGCCAACAGTTGATTCACAATCTCTTCATTCATGGCCAATTTGTTCTTGAGTTTCATGACCCGCTGGCTTAAAAGCACTTTTTCATCTTGCTTCTTTTCTAATATAGATCTTAATTCACCTATTATGTCTACATTTTCTAATTCTTGCAATGAAGTGAAGCTATTTAAATCTAGTGATTCCATAAAACTATCAATTTTAGGATCATAGGATATGGCGACCATAGGTATATTCATCACCGCCGCAAAAATCAGTGAGTGCAGTCTAACGCCCACAAGCACGTCTAAATTCCCTACGATACTTAGCATTTCATCTACAGAATAACGCTCTTTCATAAAAACACCAGGCTGTTCCATTTTCCCATGAATTCCGTCTAATACACATAAATCTTCTCCATAGTGGAAGGGTAAAAAAACCACTTGCGCATTAAGCTTTTCCATCATTTCGTCCGCTAGCTTTCCCATCTGCTCTTGATACTGCTCATTTGACTTCCATCCTCTTAAGGCAAAACCAATTAAAGGTTTTTTCCCATGGGGATCAATTCCTGATTGAATTAGTTTTTTTCTACCTTCTTCAATACCAACCTTTTGTAACCCAATTACTGGATCTGATGTGATATGAATTGAGGGCTTTCGAACACCTAGTTTGATTAGGGTATCTTTTGATTTAATGTCCCGAACTGTAATACAGTCTACATAATTCAAAACCCACTTCATTAACCATTGATTAAAGCCTCGATTCACAGGACCAATTCCTTGGCTATATATCATGATTTTTTTACGTAGGACCATACCAATCAAGATGACCCCTAAATAGTAAGTCATACTTCGTCCACTGGTCACATCCTGAAGTAAGCTCCCACCACCACTGATCAACAGGTCACATTTTTTAATACTTTTATATATATCCACAACAGCTTTGCGATTGATGGCTTCCACTTGATGCTTTTGGACAGTACTTTGGGGATTGACCGATAACACTGTAATATCAATATCTTCTACCTTTTCTTTCAAATTGTAAATAATGGAAGTGAGGATGGATTCATCTCCTATATTGTTAAATCCATAATATCCTGAAATAACTACTTTATGCATCAACGTCTTCTCCTCTCAACCTCCTCAGTACCTTCACGCCTCCTTCTAGTAGAAGGATATACACAATTCCTATTAGTATGCCCAAACCCAAGCCATATACGGTTCGTACTGTAGATAGGTAGATTGGTGTTCTTAAATGACTAAATGTATTCACAACAGATGTTTGTCCAATCACAACTCCCAGCCCCGAGATAAAGATGAGATCTTTATATTTTTTCAATGCAGCAAAAATACCAACCATAAGAATTGGAAATGCCCCTAAAAACTCTTTATTCCTTGGTCTAGCCAAGAGTGATTCCTCTAAAATATTTCTCATAATAATCTCCAAGTAGCCAGGCTGGATATTGGTTTCATGTCCAGTTCGTGCGATATAAATGTATCCGATACCTAATATCATTCCTCCTAGAAGAATATAGATCACTTTAATGTTCTCAAATAAAATGCTCTTAACATCTGCATATAATAATCTGGTCTCTTTTGTTTTAAGATTTCGATTACGATAACCAAAGTATATGATAAAAGTAACTCCATAAAGAGCAATTGGGATCAGCTGGCTAAACTTCACCCCTCTAAATATTCCTATTTCTAATAAATATTCACTATGAGATAAAATGGCCGCTACAAAAATGGCACCAATGAATGAGATTCCTGTTGCGATAAGGAGATCTCTTATGGCAATACCAATGAGCTTTGTATATTTCTTTGTAGGCTTTTCATCTAACAAGTATGTCCTACATTGTTTGCAAAAGTAGACCATACTCAATGAAGGAAATGTAATGGCTGCCACCAGTGCAAAAACTTTGTCTCCTAGGTTGGGGGCTACAATGCTAGCCGCTGCAACACCTAATGCCCCAATACCCAAAGCACCGTATTTCATCCATTCCTTTAACTTCAATAAATAGTCTCCTAATAAAACCACAGCTGCTGCAATTCCCCATCCCATTAAAATACGCTGTACCGTACCTACCTCTCGCATAGGCATAGTACTGCTTTCGCCTAGTTCCATCCCATGCTTAGCGATGCGATTTTCAAAACTCGCAAACATTTTTTCGTATTCATCAAAATCAGTGACATAGTCATGTTCATCCCATTTAAATGGCTTGAAGTAAATCATACGGATATTTCTCTCAGTAACAGCACGATAGAGTGTATTCCCAATTTCTTCAGCACCTTCGTATCCATAAAATTGGAATCGCTCCTGTACCCAATCCCAGACTGAAAAGATCCGTACCGCATTATAATTCAAATCTCTGGCTAATTGTTCAAGACCTCTTTGGTCTAAGTGACCTCTTTGTACACTGCTTTCTATTAGTCCTATTTTTATGTCATTTCCCATCATGTATTCGTATACTTCTTCATATGCATATGCGTCTGGGGCTCCAAAAACTTCTTCGCCACCGAAGAACATCACGTATGGTTTCATATTAAAGTCTTGAAACTCTTCAATTACAGCCCGAACTAATTTTTTTCCCCGCCATTTTCCATAGCTATAGGATCTTGGTAGCACTTCAAGTCCTGAATCACGAATTAGTTGTATCTTCTCAGCATCAAATCCTAAACCTAGCCTCTCTAGCTTAGAGCCTTCTATATATGATACATTTTTAAAACTCTTTCCATCAGAATCTACCAGAGCTGTTGATTGTGTAAATAAAGTGTCTTCTATCTCTCCTTGCAACACAATGATATACATTTCTTCCTCAATCAAAACTTTAAATTGATCAACATCATACCTACGATTTAACCCTTCGTATATAAAATCATAGTCATCCTTTGATTTTGTTAACAGCACAAAATCATGTTCCCAGTACTCATTTTCTTCAATATAGTTAACTAAAGCTTTTGGATAATTTTCTTTCCAGTTTAGTGTTTCTATTATTTCTCCCGTCACAAATATGTCTACCGGTCGATTGGCATCAACTAATCTCTCGAAATTCTCTTCATTTAGACCTACATATCTAACGCCTAGGCTTTCAAATCCTTCCAACCACCATTTCATATCCTGGTCAGATTGTTTTGCCAACTCTTCAATCTCCTTATAGTCTAATACAATATCCACTGTTTTATTTTGAGATTCCACTTGCACTCTTTGTCCTGTCACAATAGAAGATATGATGATTCCTACAATCAATATGCCTAATAAAATCTTATTTTCACTCACCTTCATTTGTTTTCCTCCACTCTTTTATCTTCCAATTTCTTCACAGTTTGCATAATGTCCTTACTATGTCCCTAAAGCTGTACATTAACATAATTGAGTCACTCTTATTATCTTATTATTAATCTTTATTTCTGTAAAGCATTTTTCCTTAACTCTTTCAGAAATACTTGCTGAAAAACCCAACAATATGCAGACTGTTCAAAACCCTTTAGCTTCCAGGCACAATAAAACCCAGCAACCGCAGCGTATATGGAATACGTATGGGTGCTGGGGCTTTAAATAAGGTCAAAGATGAAGATTCCTCAACCGTCTGAGCATTTACATTACTTTATTGAATCGTATATTCTCCTCTTACCATTACCCATATCTGTTCTGTTTGAGCTGCAATTCCTCTACCATCCTTTTTGGGAACAATCAGCAAATGATTTGGTTCTACCTTGTGGCCTGTTCTCAAATCTGTTCCCACCGTAATATTGGTCACACCATCACCAGCTGTATTTCCCACAGCAGTAGCTTCCCCACCACGCAAGATCATTTCCGTACTATTTCCACCTAGTAACTGCTGCCCTTGTGTCAATACAACGATTTCAAAAACTTGTTGTTGTCCCGTTACAGGGGTTCCATTGCCAGGGACTGATTCTCCACCTTTTGTGATTTGCGTTTCCAACCCTTTTACCTTTTCATCTATATAATACCGTAACTGTTCATTTCTTGTTTCAACATAACTTTGGGTTACGATAGGATCTTCCTGGGATCCTGGTTCCAAAAAATTAGCTTCACTCATCTGTGTAAAAGCTCCGACTAAGACAACGCCACCTATAATCGCTCCATAAAGCGCCTTTTTACCCGTACTTTTTTTCATGATAGCCCTCCTTTATGTATTTCAATGTCAATTTCCCTGGAAATAATTAATATAATGTCTAATTTCCTCGGAAATACCAAGTCCATTTAATATCACTCCCATTTTACCACAAATTACCCCTAATTTTTCAACCTGTTTATAAAATATTTTTCAAACCCTGATTACATCTCCTAAACATAAAAAGGTAGTTGCTTAACAACTACCTAAAAATCTATCAATCCACAGCTAATTAATAACGCTTCATTTACTTTAATCATCATTTCCTCATCAAAGTGTCCGACTTTTTCTTCTAATCGTCTTTTATCAATCGTCCTGATTTGTTCTAGTAAAACAACAGAGTCTTTAGGCAAACCATAGTCAGAGGCAGTGATTTCAATATGAGTTGGTAACTTTGCCTTGTTAATTTGAGACGTAATTGCTGCAACAATCACCGTTGGACTGTACCGGTTTCCGATATCATTTTGAATGATTAAAACCGGCCTAACGCCCCCTTGCTCCGATCCAATGACAGGACTTAGATCTGCATAATAGATGTCTCCTCTTTTGACAACCACACTACTCACACTCCGCCATTTGAGTCTCATAGTGCTCTAATGAAGAAATATCTAAACTCAATCCAAGTTCTGCAATGGCTAAGTTAATATATCCCATTTCTTGATACCCAGTGATCATCTTCTCTCTTAACTCCATTTTATTTCTCTCCCTAATGTAGAGTTTCATTGCTTCACGAATAAATTCACTTCGGTTTGTTTGTTCCATAGAAACAATCCCATCTACCTCTTGTAAAAGACTGTCCGGAAGACTAATCATAATTCGTTTAGAGTCGGCCACCATAGCACCTCCCATAGATTTTAAAAAGATATAGAGGTGAGATAGTCTATCTAATAGGTCCCCATACCTATATATCTACAATGATTTCGGTAAATATATCTTATATATATCGCCTTATATATCACTCTTTATAAGTGTGACAATATAAACCAAAAAATATACTTGCACATTCAAATATTCCTTATTATTTTACCAAACTATCATGGATGTGTAAAAGGTTATTATTTTCCAAATACGCTCTAGGTACTCGTCTCCCTACCATACATACAATTTCATAGTTAATTGTGTTTAGTTTGCGTGCTATATCATCAATACTGCATCCACTAGCGGGATCATTGCTGAATAATGTCACCACATCTCCTTGCTCAATCTCAATTCCAGTGGCATCCGCCATACACTGATCCATACAAATTCTACCTACAATTGGTCTTTTTTCCCCCTTCAAGATGAGCTCTGCTTTATCTGTCAGCATTCTTGTGAATCCATCAGCATAACCAATAGGAAGGGTAATAATTTTTTCCTCTCCCTTGGTCTTATAGGTGAGTCCATAGCTGACACCCTGCTGTGGAAGCACATTTTTTACATGGGCAACCCGAGTCTTTAATTCCATTACTTGCTTGAGTTGAACAGCTTCATGATTCACATCTGGAGAAGGATATAGTCCATAAAGCATAATCCCTGCTCTCACCATATCTAGGTTCATATCAGGTAAATCGATAATTGCTGCACTGTTGGACACATGCCTGATTGGAATTTGATAGCCTTCTTTTTTGAGTTCTTCTGTTAATTCCATAAAACAATTGAATTGAAACTTAGTATAATCCTTATTCTTTTCATCTGCAACTGCAAAATGAGTATAGATCCCCTCAACATTTATATATTCTAACTCAATTATTTGTTTGATTTCCTCAATGGTCTTTTGACTACAGTTAAAGCCTAGGCGGGACATCCCTGTATCGATTTTAAGGTGAATCGTCATACTCTTTTTTTGTTCTTTCCCTATCTTTGCCAAGGCCTTAGCTTGTTCATATGTGTAGATTGTTTGAATGACATTATAATCAAGGATTACTTGACCTTGGGTCTCAGGGGTATATCCTAATACTAAAATTGGTATATCTTGATAGCCTCCCTGTCTGAGCTCAATTGCTTCTGATAAGGTAGCTACTGCTAATCTATCTGCACCATGGTCAAGCAATGTCTTTGCAATGGTCATGACACCGTGTCCATATCCATTGGCCTTGACCACTGCACATAATAAAGTGTCTTTATTGATCACCTTTTTCACTTCTCTTATATTATGTTTTAAATGATCTAGGTTTATCTCAGCCCAAGTTGGCCTCGTTAAGCTTAAGCCTTTCATATTTTTCCTCCTTTAACTCTCGTTGTTTTCTAGTATTCTCTCTTCCTGTGATTTTAAGTAAAACAATGTATCTTCTATTATGGGATTGTACTGAAAGTTTTCATAAAATACTCTAAATCGAATTCCCCCTTCTTGATCTAGTATATGCAGTTTAACGGGTTCAATTTTCTTTTTATCAATCCAAAGTTTTTGATAGGAAAAATAATAGTTCACCTCAGGTAGTGGTGTTGTGATCACAATATATGCTTCTCCATTTAATGTTTCTGTTTCAATCCCAGAGTCTTCAGCCTCATAAAGATTTCGCAAAAAATATCCAATAAACATCATTTGCTCTTGGGAGTGGTCAAATGAGTCTAGCATCCTAGTCTGATTGATAGATGGTTGAATCAGCCAAGATTTTTTGCCATTTGATAGGATCGTGGTTCCTTTTAATTCCTCTGGCTCTAGTAGCTCTAGGCGATATTGATTAGGATACTTAAATGTCTGCATGAAATGATAACTTCTTTCCTGATCTCTTTCATCCTTGATGTAGATTTTCGCAATGGTTTCATAGGTTTCCAATCCACCCAGCTTCTTCTGTGCCTTATAAAACAACTCCTCATCTGTAGGTTGTTGGCATGCTGTGATGTTTAGCACTAACAACATCATTAAAACAACCTTGAGCAGTCTCACCGTCTCTCCTCCTCAACTTTCACACCGCAAGGCATTTCCAATAAAATAAGAAGTCAATATGATGTCCTCTATTTCGACTCATTATTTTCTTTCCCCTGCCTAAGTGGCAATGGCTTGGGCAACTGCATTTTCCTTACTGTGGGATATGGATATGAAAATCTCATTTATATTTTTACTATATGCAATTTCCAAAGCATTATTATGCAATTTTATATATGGTTTCCCCGCCGAGTCCTTCAATACTTCAATATCCTTCCACTTCATATTGCTAATACCCGTTCCTAATGCTTTCACAACCGCTTCTTTTGCTGCAAAAACCCCAGCGATGCTAGCTGGATGACCACCCTTCTCAATAAACCCTCGATTCTCTTCAAGGGTAAATAATCTTTCCTTAAACCTTGGGTTTTTCTCTAAAGCTCGGGCTATTCGTTCTATTTCAATGATATCAATCCCTATCCCCTTGATCATTTTCTCACCTCTTTACTTATTATTTTACCATTTTTTTTATATTATTGAAATATTCATTCATGGTTTCACTATAATGTACTTTATATTGGTAAATTCTCCTGTTTTCATCAAATTGAAACAATAAATCAGAGGATCTACGACAAATCCTCTGATTTCAAAGTGACTCATGCTTTATTCCTTAGGATCTAAAAAACGGAAGTCTAGCTTTTCCATTTCCTCATGTCCTACTGTGTCATGCAAAAAATGGTATGTTGTTTTCATATCCATTTCTAATGCTTCTTTTTCCTGCCTTAATTGATCCAACTTTTCTCTCAGTTTAGTGATTTCATCATCAACTTTTTTTTGTTTTTTTCCTGTGGTCCGCATCTTCTCATATGCAATGATCACAGTTTCCTTCAATAATTGTAAATTGATTTCTTCTATTTTCTTGGGATACACTGTTGACGCTTCCATCATCTCTTCAATCCTTCTATTAATATCTGTTACATTTTCCTTAGCGGCCTCTAACTCTTCTAAGGCGTTGTCCCCCTCGTGGCGATTGACTTGATCTGATAGATGAATCATTTGACTCATCACAGCCTTCTTTTCTTTTGTTAGTGCCTTTAATTCTCTCTGTGACTTTAATTCTTCTGCTACTAGGACTTCTAATGATTTGGCTAAGGCAATCACTTTTCTATTTTCATTATCTTTAATCATTTTCTTCCAATGTTGATCACGAATTAATAGGGGAGTATGATTCTTCTTGATTATATTTTCTGCCAGTTCAATGGCTTTTTTTCTTCTGAATAACATATGATTCCTCTTTTCTTCACATGTACTTTACTTAATACAAATTCGATACTTCACCTTCAAATTCCTGCTAGTCCATGGTCCCATTTATTTGATTTCCAAGGTCACCCATGCTTTTTTGTCTTAATACATATGGCGATAACAAATATCGTCTAGAGATTCATCTGTAATATTCGATACATTATCATTTTTGTGTAATGTTTTTCATCATAATGGTAAAAATACCACAGAGGTGATTCAATGAATAATAAGTCGATAATGAAAAGAATATTTCCTTCCATTCTCTTTTTAATGATTTCTCTACTGCTTTTTAGCTGTAGTCCTTCTCCCGAAAGACCTGAAGAAGAACACAATCCTAATAACACCCCTGAAACCCCACAGGTCCTTGAAGAAATGGAAGAGGAATTACTGAATCTGATGCATGATTTGGACTCTATTGAAGGGATTCAAGTTGCTATGTTAGAAGAAGAGAATGAAAAAATGGAAGAAGATATGGAAGAATCCTACGTTTTAAAATCAGAAGAAGATGAGGTTGTTTTGGCGGAGGAACACGATGAAGGTGAAGAAGAAACCAAAGAAAATGGTGTCGATGTCCAGCGCCTCATTCATGAGCATCAGCTTATAGGTATCCTTCTTGGTGCTGAAGATATCGAAGGGAACCTAGATTTAGATGAGCTTCCCCCTGCTGACATGGAAGCGCTTTGGTTTGAATTAAACAACCTGATTGATGAACTCCATAGAAAATGGAATGTGTTAGAGCCCGAACTTCAAAAGGCTAAGGTTGACCGATCTGACATTGAAGAATTCGAGGAGCAACTGGATCGTTTATCCCTTACTGTGTTAGATCAGGAAATAATGGAGAGTCTTTTTCACAGTAATCAGCTCACCTTCCTCTTAGCAAAATATAGAGGCAATTTTGATGACGACCTCCCCAATGAGATACCTAAAATGAAATTCTATATTCGTGAAAGCGTCCTACTGGCTGCAAATGATAACTTTGTTGAAGCAGTTGATGCAGTGGAATCTGCCCAAGAGCTAGAAGAACAAATACGTCACATTTTGATAAAAGAGGATGCCGAAGATGTGGTTCAAAAGTTCCAGCTCTCTATAGATGATTTAATTCATGAGTTAAATAATGAAGACTTCTACTTAACACAGATTAAAGCTCCCATTGTGATTAAAAACATCATGCTCATGGATGAGACCTTTAGTGCTCACTAAAATAAGCAGAGGATTCAAGCTCCTCTGCTTATTTTCCATCTATTTTCATTGTATTTTAACATGTCTACTAAAACTAATTTATTATGCTTGAAGACCCGATATCACCAGTAATCCCATAATAACAGTTAACAAAATAGCATAGATGAATACATCACCAAATATCATTCTCTTTTCAAATCGTTGAACACAATAATTAGGAAATTCTTCACAAAAATCTGTCACGGGCTTATATAAAAACTTTTCTGCATTAAGCCATTTAGGTAAATGCAAATGGAAAAGGTGATATTTCAATCCAACAATAAAAATCCCTGTTCCTAAAGCATATACACCGACCATACTAATTAGATCTTGGGAATTCCAAAAATTCATTCCCACAATATATTTATCAATAAAGGCTGGATCATAGGTGAAACTCATTAATCCAGGTATAATCATGATGTTCAAGAAAACAGAAGGGTTTAATCCAATCAGTACAATGAGCATTGCCAATATCCCCATTGCCAGAGACATTTTAGGATCATCTCCTTCAATCTTTTGATGTTCCTCAGGACATTTACCTAGAAATATGAATCCATAGAATTTAAGAAAGGAGCAAACCGTCCCAGCACTCACCAGGGTAAACAGCATTTCTGCATATCTAAAGGATGGATGTCCATATTCATAGGCCTCTATAATGGCATGATGTAGAATAGATTTACTAGCAAAACCATTGAACCCAGGCATTCCTGTAATACCAAAGACAGCAATTAGAGCCACAAAGGCTGTAAAAGGCATCTTCCGCCACAGTCCGCCAAGTTGATACATATCCAATTCCTTTGTTCTCATATAAACAGCCCCTGCCACCATAAATAACAGTGCTTTAAAGAGTCCATGGTTAACCATATGATATAGACTTCCTGAGAAGCCCATGGCCCCTTGATATCCTAAATAAGCCGCAACCCCTATTCCCATAATGATATAGCCCATTTGGCTGACACTATGATAGGCTAGCATCCGCTTCATATTTGCCTGCTGCAGGGCCATAAAAACCCCCACAACCATGGTCAATATTCCTAGCCAAATGATCACCACACCTAAATTTTCAGATGTGCTCCATACGATGGCTTCAGCTGAAACTGCAACCTCTTGACTAGTAGATAGGATCGTAACGACCACCCTTAGAATCCCGTAGGCTCCTACCTTCATCAATATTCCTGAGGAGAGCGCATTAACAGATATCGGTGCCCCAACGTAGATCTTCGGAACCCAAAAGTGAAAGGGGACCATCCCTGCTTTAACACCAAATCCAAATATAAACAGTCCACTTATGATGTATTTAATCATACCCATTTGACTAAATTTCTCTGCTAAGTTGACCCATTCATAGCTTTGGGTATAGGCTGATAGCATGAGAATTCCACTGAGGATACTCAATCCTCCAATAATACCCATGTATATATAGGTATTCCCTGCTTCAATAATTTCCGTTCCTCTACGGTGAACCATTAATGCATATGAACTAAAGGTCATTATCTCAAAGAATAGGAAAAAGCTTAATAAATCTCCTGCCATTAATGTCCCTAATGTTGATATATAGGTAATTGTAAAGAAAAAGAAGAAACTTCTTTCCCGTCCGATATTTTTCACATCCACGGAGCTATAAATACTAACAATTAGCCACATCAGTCCTGCAAAGAGCATTAATGTATAATTGAGATAATCAATTTTAAAGATAATCCCATTTCCAAAAACATTCGCGATTTCATAAATAATAGGTCCCTTTTGAACTTCTCCATAGGCGGAAATCATTAAAATTGTTGTCATGAGAATCATCACTTTAACTGACAATCGTCTTATGAATCTTCTTTTCCCACCCAAAAATGGGATGATTAATGCTTCTACAAGACCAAATATAATAATGATCGTCGGTAGCCAAAGCTGTATGATCATTCTGGTTAAATTCATATCGGTTCCCCTTTCCTTTGGCTTATTCCGTCATCTAAGCAAACTTGAGTAATACAAATAATACACTGGTTAAAATCACTGAATAAATCACAACATCACTACTAATAATGGTCATCTCATATCGATTTGTAAATCCCTTTGAAAAGTTAACCACGCCCCTATACATGGGCTTATACACTGTACGCTCGACATCCAACCACTGAGGTAGATGGATGTGAAACAAGTGAAACTTCATACCAACAATAAAGATTCCCGCACCCATTAAGTAAATCCAAATCATTCCCGTCAAATCAGCTGTATTAAAGAAATTCATATCGACTAAATATTTATCGATAAAGGCTGGGTCATAGGTAAATGTTCTGGCTGCTGGGATAATAAATTTATCCATCATAAAATTTGGTACCTGCCCTACAGCGATGATCATTAATGCCAAACCACCCATGGCTAAATCCATCATACCCTTTTCCCCTTCAATATCTTTATATTTTTCAGGGCACTTCCCAAGAAAGACAAAGCTAAAAAGTTTGATGAAGGAACACACCGTTCCTGCACTGACAACTGTGAAAATCATCTCTGCATATCTAAAGGATGGATGCCCATATTCATATGCTTCAATGATGGCATGATGTAGTATTGACTTACTGGCAAATCCATTGAATCCTGGCATCCCTGTAATTCCTAGTGCTGCTATGATACACAAAAAAGCTGTAAAGGGCATTTTTCGCCACATACCACCCAGCTTATACATATCCAGTTCATGGGTTCTCAAATAAACTAACCCAACAACCATGAATAGCAGTGCTTTAAACAGTGCATGATTCACCATATGGTAGATGCCTCCGGAAAAACCCATGGCACCTTTATATCCTAAATACGTTGCTACGCCAATCCCCATAACGATATATCCCATTTGACTGATACTGTGATAGGCTAGCATCTTTTTCATATTACTCTGCTGCAGTGCCATAAATACCCCAACAACCATGGTAATAATCCCAATCCAAATAATCACTGCGCCTAACTTTTGTGATACTTCCCACAATGAGTCTGCATACCCACTGATTTCCGTTATACTTGGTACAAAAAAGCTGATGGACACACGTAAAATACCATAGGCACCCACTTTAATCAGAATACCTGATAACAGTGCGCTTGCAGGTGTCGGTGCAACAGGATGGGCTTTAGGTAACCAAATGTGTAATGGAAGCATCCCTGCTTTGATTCCAAATCCCCCTACAAATAAACCTGTCATTAAATACTTAACCCAACCTAAATCCTTTATTTCAGATGCTAGGGGTATAAATTCCAAAGTCCCTGTATAGGCGTAGAGCAGAATCATTCCTAATAAGATACTTAATCCCCCTGCCACACCCATATAAATATAGCTATTACCAGCTAATATAGACTCCTTAGATTGATTATGTGCCACTAAAAAATAGGAGCTAAACGTCATAATCTCAAAGAAAAGGAACATGGTAAATAAATCTCCTGCCATAACAGTGCCCAAAATTCCACCAAATGTCACTGACATCCATAGATAAAAACGATTACGGTGGTTTTCAATGCCCATATAATCATGGGCATAAATGGAGACAAGAAACCAAAGGACCCCAGCTGTAGCTGCCATAATAAAACTCAGCATGTCAACTTTAAAGCTTAATCCGTATCCTAGTAATTTAGGGAGGTGATAATACATTTCTCCTTGAGCTACTTGTGGGTACATGGCTAAAACCAATAGTAAAGTCACAAAGGTTGTATCTACCACAGCCATATCCCTTAGATTCTCAGATTTTTTTCCTATATAGGCTTCGATTGGCCCCCCTACCAATGGGATCATAATGACCAATAATGGCAGTGCCTTAAAGTTAAGCATAAAGTCAATCATTTTTTGTGAAATAACACTCCGAAATCCAACCATTTCAGCTAATCTGGTTGTTTCCATAGATGAGGATAGCAGAATAAGCCCTGCTATTAACGCTAATGCGCCCCCAAAAACCAATATACAATTGAGTGAGAAAAAGTCTAATGCCTTCCTAGTAAGTGTGATTTTCTTTTTTCCTACTGGGTTTAGCTCTTTTTCTTTTACAGCCCGAACACCCTTCATTTCAATCTCCTCCATTACACAATTTAATTATTAATAAAAAGGAAAGTTGGCACTGCACGTTCAACGACGTCCATCACAATATGAGGGAAGAACCCCATTACAACACACCCTATGGCAATAATTACCATTGGGTACATCATTGTTTTTGGTAAACGATCTAGAACCATTACATTGTCTCTTTCATTACTTTCTTTTAGGAAAGCAGCTATGATAATCGGTAAATAATAGATAGCATTTAAAAAACTACTAATTAATATCATAATTAGGAATACCGGTTTGTCTGCTTCAAGCACAGCCAAACTTAAATACCATTTACTCATAAATCCGTTTAAACCCGGTATGCCAATCATGCCTAGTGCAGCAACGGAAAACACGCCCATGGTAATAGGCATCTGGTATCCGATGCCATCTAAGTCTCGAATGTCCCGTTTTCCTGTCTGATAAATAATGGCTCCTGCACTTAAGAAAAGAGCAGACTTCATTAAAGCATGGGTGATTACATGAAATAGTCCTGCAGAGAATCCTAACTCCGTTGCCAGCCCTAACCCTAAGAAAATATATCCGATCTGTGCCACACTTGAATAAGCTAAGAGTCTCTTGATGTCGGTCTGTCCGATGGCAAAGACAGAACCCATGATCATGCTTAATACAGCAAAATAAGTGATAAATTCCGTTACCCCAATGGATTGAACAATATCCTGTCCTAATACCCTAAATAAAATTTTGGCAATAGCAAACACATAAACTTTAACCACCAATCCAGATAACAGTGCACTAGATGGGGTGGGCGCGTTGGAATGTGCATCTGGTAGCCATATGTGTAAGGGAAAGATTGCTGCTTTGATTCCAAAGCCCGTTAAAATAAAGCCTAGGGCTATTAAAATGTTTCGTGGATAGCTTTGCCATACTTGAGTGATTACTTCATAGGCTGCTGTCATATTTAAATGGCCTGTTACCATATATAAAAGGGCAATCCCCATTAATATTGATACAGAGCCAATTGCTCCCAACATTAGATATTTAAAACTTGCCATTAGATTTTCTTTTTTTCTCTTAATTGAAATGATCCCACAGGATGTCAAGGATAAAATTTCCATAAATACATATAAATTAAACAAATCATTGGTAAAAATCATACCAATCATAGAAAATAAGAGTAAAAAAATCAACGTATAATAAGAAAAAAATTGTTCCTTTAAAATCTCATGTTCTATATCCTTTAAGGAATAAATAATGATTAAGGTTGCCACAGATAATACCACCAGTGTCATTAATGCAGAAAATTCATCAACAACAAATTCGATCCCAATAGTTGGATTCCATTGTCCGAAAGTATAGGTAAAGGATTGATCCCTTAACACAAAGATTAATAGACTTAAGGATAGTGCCCAGGCGAGCCCTAGGACACCCATCATTTCCCACTTAAAGCCATCATCATAGTCTCCTTTTTTCAAAGGAATTAAAATTGCTGAAATTAATAATAAAAGTAATATATAGACTGGAAAATGAATGCTACTCATTGGTCTGCCCACCCCTTATTTCCATAATTTCATCTAAGTCTATCGTTCCATAAGCTTCATGAATTTTCACGATAATACTAAGGGCATAAGCAGTGATACTGACTGCTACAACGATTCCAGTCAAAATCATAGCTGAAGGCAACGGATTGACATAGATCAATTCGCCACTGCCAGACTCTAAAATTGGAGCCTTTGCACCTTTCACGTATCCTATTGAAACAAAGAAAAGAAAAATAGATGTTTCCATAATATTAACCCCAATAATTTTCTTTAAAAGATTGGAATGGGTTAATACAGTATACAGTCCGATTATAAACAAAATAAATGCGCCAATATAATTTATATTATCGATAATTGAATTCAAATCTGTCATCATTATTCCTCCTCAATCATCGTATGAAATAAAGTAATCATGGTACTACCAACCTTCATTCCAATTCCAACTGTAGCCAAAGGGATCAGTCCTGCACTAATAACAGTTCCTAGCTGTCCCATATGAAATCCAGCTGATTGATTTTCTAAAAAGTTGCCTCCCATGATCACACCTATCAGTCCTAGAGAAATAAGCCAGAGAATTCCACCAGATTCGATCCTTGAAGAGATGCGATGGGGCATCTTTTGATGTCCTTTCTTCAATCCAAATGCCAGGGTATAAAGTACTAAACTGGCACCGATGATGGCGCCACCTGCAAATCCACCACCAGGAGAAATATGTCCATGCAAAACAATAAAAACACCATATAATTGAATAAAGGGCATAACGATTCTAGTTATGGTCTTAACAATCAAATCATCCACTTTACTCAGCCTCCTTTTTTTCAACCTTTGGCGTTTTACCACTTACACTCATCACAGAAATAACTGCTGCAATAGAAGTAAATAGCACCGTTGTTTCCCCTAGGGTATCAAATGCACGGTAATCCGTAATAATTGCAGATATCACATTAGCCGTATTTGTGTCTTCTACAGCATTGTCAACATAATAATGTGCCACTTCATTATAGGATGGACTTTCAGCACTTCCTAAGGATGGCATTTCTGAAATACTACTTAACAATACGAAGAGCAGACCTCCTAATACAAATAAAAGAAATTTTTTCTTCACTTTTCCATCCTCCCAGTTCTACTAATGACACCAATGAACAAAATTGTTGTTACACCGGCTCCAATAGCTGCTTCTGTCATTGCAATATCAGGCGCTCTTAATAGCAACCACAATACCGCCATAACCAAGCTATAGGTAGCAAATATAATGACGGCTCCCAATAAGTCCTTTGTTTCTTCTACCGCAATGGCGCAAACAATCAGAAAGATCACTAAGATTACATTTAACAATTGCACCTGTGGTTCACCTCTTCTCTACTTGATCATTGTGATAAGCAGCCTTGGCTATGATATGGGCTGCCGTTGGATTTGTTATCCAAATAAAAATCAACACAAGAAGCAATTTTATACTAATCACATCAAACCCTCTATAAACGATCAATGCTAATAACGCTAATCCCGCCCCTAGGGTATCACTCTTGGTCGTGGCATGCATTCGACAAAAAACATCAGGCATTCGAATTAAGCCAACCGTACCCACTAAAAAGAAAAAACTACTTACTATTAATAAGAAAAGAACAATTCCTGTTTGTATCAATGCACACACCCCCTAAAACAATTTTCCTTTTTCCACGTACTTTGACACACAAATTGTTGCAATAAAACCCATCATGGCATAAATTAACGCCACATCCACAAAAGCATCTTGGTCAGTTACAATTGTAATTAAAGCAATTAAAACTGTCACCTTAGTTGCAATAATATTAATGGAAACAACTCGATCTGCAGCTGTCGGCCCTATAAATGCTCTATATAGACAGAAAAAAATCAGTATTGCTAAAAAAATTGTCATGCCTGTCAAAGCTGTTAAAATCATTTGTCATCCACCTCTAATCTCAGCACATGCTGCTCCATCACACTATCGATTAAGTCTTCTGCAGCCTCTTCTGTTAACGCATGCACTAAATATTCATTTTCAGTTATATCCACAGTCAAGGTACCTGGCGTTAAAGTCACGGCATTACCATAAAGCACCTTATTAAAATCATTTTTAAACTTCACAGGTATCCTGACTAATTTAGGTGAAATTGGCATAGAAGGGCTTAATACAATTTTGGCAACTTGAATGTTAGCCTTTACAATCTCCACCAACAAACACCATATAAAAGAGAAGAATTTGCCAATATTAGAAAGCTTATATAGGGTTACCTCTTCTTCATCAAATACAATATCCCTTGAATAGAGTACAACGCCAAAGGAAACCACCAACCCAACTAGTATTGATTCTACAGTAATACGAGGAGATAATATGTTCCAAAATGTAAATAAGAGCACTCCCAATACGATGTGCTTTTTTTGTAACAATGAAATTTTTTCTTTCATAGTTCACCTCCTGCTATTTAATTACATTTCTACCCTTATATTGGGGTTAACGAGGACCTACGTGTGTTTTTACAATTTATCGAGACTTTCCACTATTTTTCTTGCATTTCCTTTTATTTCCGCTATAACCTTATCAATTAATAATATTGATTATTAATTAACTTAGATTTTTTGTTATGGTCCTTTTAATATTGTACAGTAAATTTAACAATTCTTCAATGAAATCATTTATACAATTTTCCATTTAAATGTAAAGAGACCTATATACTGTATATAGGCCTCCAATACTGATTATTTGTTTCATTTTATTATATTTGATCCATTAGGTTATTTTCCACTACCTTGTCTTTACTTCGTTCCACTGTGACCATCATATAAACTTTTTTAATACCAATCCATGTAAAGCATGAAATGGCAGCAATTGTACCTAACTTTCCACCAACGCCTGCATAGGCTGGTGTTGTTAATATAAATACGGCTCCCACAATAAATCCTACGACGCTCATTTCCTTAAGATTCGGTACATTTTTCACAGCAACCATTCCCGCATAAGAAGCAGTGGTTGCAACAACAGCCAATGTGGATCCTATACCTGGAATGAAATGAGGTAGAAAAATTCCTGAAACTAATGTTACAACAGCTGAGCCAAACACGGCACCCTTGTTTAATTCAATACTGATATAATATGCTGCCATTCCTCCAAAAATTGCAGTAATAATAATCATCATATTTTCCATATTCACCCTCCTATCCCAAAATATTCATAATGGTTCTGGTGATTAATCCAGATAGCGCAGCAGTTGTTCCGCCTTTTCCACCGATCCCAGCATAAATCTCTGTGGTTAAAACAATGACAGCACCCACAACCAAACCACCAATTCCCGCAGCTAGTAATGAAGGAAGTACAACTGTGGAGGACATTCCTACAAAGGATGCAGTATAAGTTGCTCCCGCCAAAGGTCCCGGGAGAAATATAGCTGCCAATACACCTACCAAGCCATTTGCAACAATCGCTCCATATCCCATTTCATGATTTATATACCAAGTGACAACGACACTTACAAATGCGCACAATAAAACGATTAATTTACTTTTATCTAGCTTCATTTATGCTTCCCCCTTACTTTAATAATTCCTTATAATGATCAGGTAACCCGATAAAAAACAGTACAGCAACAACAAGCAAGAGGATCGTATATACGAATGATTCTCCTCTTATTGCTGAAAAAATCAGCAATCCTACTCCTGTGCCAATAAAAGTTGTTAATCCCAATACTTTTCGCATGGGCTTTTCCTCCTTTTGAATCTCATATAGAGACCTCTTCTTACTATTATTGTAATACTCTGACAATATTATGTCAAAGCTTTTATTCAAGTTTCTATATTTAGGCAACTTTTTTCTATTCAGAAAATCAACAGCTTAATATTGTCCTAGCATTCCCCTCTTCAGCACTTCTTTTTCTGCCACCTTATAACCATACATCCCAATACTCATATAGAGAACAGATGTGAACAGTAAAAAACCGTAATCCTCTGAAGAAAAATTTTGAAGTCCCTTTCCCTCTTGTAGCATTTTCATAATTAATTCCCTAGTATAAGTAAAGGGTAATAATTTTAATATTGGTTTGTCCGTCGGTGATACCATCATTAATCCCACAATAATGAATTGGGTGGCACCCATTATGTTCTGAATTTTTTTAAATACCAATCCTAATCCGGCTAATAGTAATCCGACTCCATATAGGCTAAACAGTCCTACAAACAAGACAACAAAAATCCCTAGTAGGTCCACATGTAATTGAATTCCTGTCAATATCATTTGTACGTAAATCATGACAATAAAGAATACTGTAAAAAAAAGGGTCGAGACAATGTTCTTGCTGACCAACAACCATACAAAGGGAATTTCCGTCATGTACAACTGCTCTAATGTTCCTTTTCTAGCCTCATCCACAATAGCGTGGGCTGTATCAGAAAATGCCCCCATTGCCATGAACCACAGTGTATATCCTATCAAAAATCCCTCTAGGCTTTCAGTTAAAGCAACATTTGCTTGTCCAATATATTGCGCACCAGTAAAAAGTGCAATAAAAATAATAATATAGATGATAAATCCAATTAGACTGTTTAACCAATATCTTTTAAGTTCAATCCATTCCTTATGAAAGATAGCCATAAAGCTATAAAGGTATTTCATCCTTTTGTTCCTCCTTGATTAAATCCAAAAATATCCCCTCAAGATTCTTATGTTGTTTTGTTAAGTCTATTAAATGTCCCCCGCTATCCTTAATTAGGCCTAATAGATCGTATAAATCATCAACCTCTTTGAGCTCTATTATGATTGTTTGCTCTATGCCATTTCTTTTTTCACTTATGATTCCAATCTGTTTATTCATACTGGCTATTTCTTGAATATTCACTGGTGAGTGCAGTTTAATTTGATAAATCTGGCGATTCATCAATGTCCCCAGGTTTTGTACTGAGTCCTGTGCAACCACCTTCCCTTTATTGATAATCAGTACCCGGTTGCAAATCGCTTCTACCACATGTAAATCGTGGGTACTTAATAGTATGGTTTTTTGGTCCTCCCGTGCAATTTCCTGGAGCATCCCTCGCATTTCTAGGGTCATATTCACATCTAACCCCAATGTAGGTTCATCTAGCATAATGATTGGTTTGTTTGTAATGAGGGAGATGGCAATAGCTACCTTTTGTTTCATGCCCCGAGATAAATAGTTGACCACTTGATGACGTTGTTCCTGTAAATGGAAACGCTCAATCAAATCATTCATACGATCTTTAATTGCAGACTTCGACACGCCATTAATCCCTGCAAAAAAAATCAGATTCTCTTGAACAGTCATTCTCCAATAGATATTGCGATTACCCTCTAATACTGCACTGATGTATCTCAATCCCTCTCTTCTATTTTTTTTCATTGAATAACCATTTACTGAGATTTCCCCTTCTTCAAAAAACAATAACCCACAAATACACTTAATCATTGTGGTCTTTCCAGCTCCATTGGGCCCTAAAATACCAAATATTTCACCAGGCTTTACAGTAAAGGAAATATCTTGTAATGCTTGAAAAGATCTTTTTCTTTTTTCATAGTAGAACTTATTAACATGATTTACTTGAAGAATATCCTTCATCTTCTCACCTTCCGCTTTCCATGTTCTTCTTACCATGCATTCATCCTAATCTAGTTAGCATAAATCAGTACAATGATATCCGTATCCGCTTTGTCCTCTTCATCTATTGGAGGTACTAGAATAATCGCTATATGTTCTTCTTTTTTCATATTTATAGAAATCGGCTTGTTATCTAAGGTATTTTCCCATCCATTTTCCACAAGAATTTCTTCATAACGTGACAAAAACCCTTCAGGAGTTGTATTGGGTATAGAGTAGGTGCCGATATCTAAATCCTCGCCCTCCCCCTCTTTAAATTCAATTAACTTCATACTTTCTTCGTAGTCTGGTAGATATGGAAATTCTTTTGTATACCGATTATCATCTTCACTCTCACCATTATTAGATGATGCACAAGAAGCCATAGTAGCCAGCATCAATAGAGATAAAATAAATACAAACATTCTTTTCATGATAAACACTCCTTATTTTAGCCTTTCTTCTAGTATTCATCATAATAAAGATCTTGATACATATCCTGTGTGAAGGCTGTAATACCATGGCTCTATATAGGAGAACTACGATTACAACTGTTTTAAAACAGCATTTATCGTAATAAAAGAGCCCTACATACAAATGTATGATAGAGCCCTTCAAATATTGTCATTTTTAATTATTTATGTGGTTTTAGCTTTCTGTATAGCTTTTAATAATATCCCTACGGCTGACGATTCCTACTAGTATCTCATTTTCAACAACAGGAATACGATTCACATTTTTGCTTGTCATTAAAGTAGCTACATCTTCAACAGAGTCATTAATATCTGCTTTGACCACCTTTTTAGTCATGACATCCTCTACTTTATATCCCACCATTTTTTTAATTTGATCCCCTAGATTTTGTGGATTTTCAAGAAATATGTAACTATCTAATAGGGTAAAGTAACTTGGGATTTTCAATTTTTTACTACGATAGATCAAATCACCCTCAGTAATAATTCCAACGACGTGATTTTCTTCATCCACTACAGGTAATCCACTAATTCCATTATCTAGCAATAGCTTAACCACTTTCTCTACAGTATCTTCCTTGGTCACTGAAATAACGTCCCTTGTCATAATATCTCTGGCTTTCATTGTATCCATACCCCCTACTTAAAATATATTTTAATGAGTGAACAAACAAAATTTAATTGTTATGAATTTAATTGTTATGAATACTATTAAAATACCCAATTAAATGGCTTTTAATAAATTCTTTTTATATAATCTTTATGGTTGTGCCTTCCCCACCATATATTGGGGGTGACACCATGAGCTTAATTGGCACTCTGTTTTTCAGCTCTTCCACATGACTGATAATCCCCACACTTAATTTTTCTGAGTGCAATCTCTCTAGGGCATTCATGACAATTTCAAGGAGTTCGCTGTCTAATGTACCAAATCCTTCATCTAGGAAGAAGAATTCCAATGGTACACTTCCCTTCAATTGAATATGAGAGGATAATGCTAGGGCAAGGGCTAAGGAGGTTAAAAATGTTTCTCCACCAGATAATGTGTTTGTGGCTCTTCTGATCCCTCCATTAAAGTCATCTCTCATGACAAAATTACCACTACTGTCTAGTTCCAGGGCATACCTCCCCCTTGTAATTTCCTTTAGCCATTTTGAGGCTTCTCTGGCAATGTACTTTAACTGGTTAATTGCAACATACTCTACAAATTTGTTTCCCTCTAACATTTTGCTTAATTCCAAGAGAATATCTAGTTTGTGGGTGATTTTCTTCTCCTTTTTTTTAAGCTCCTTTATATTCTCTAGCTTTACTTTAACATCCTTGACAATCTGTTGTGATTCTCCAATTTCCTTAGACATTTTCTCTTGAACTTGCTTTTTCTCAGTCAACAATGCCTGAATTTGTTCCCACATTTCCTGTGTTAAACAATTCCCCTCTAATGCCTTATTAATTCTACCTATATTATGATTGATATTTTTTACATCATCATCATAGGTAATAATCTGTTTTTCTAATCTCTCGAGCTCTTCTTCTATGATCACATATTTTTCTATCTCTTCTAGAGAATTGAACCCTTGATCTTGAGTCATTTTTTCTAGCTCTTGTTTTTTTAGACTGTACTCACTCTCTAAATTAACTCTGTTGTTTTCTGCTATGGCCTTTTCTTCTACCATCTTCTGTTGCAAGGCACTACCCTTTTCAACCCTTACCTTAAGGTTCTTTTCTGTTTCTTCTACTTCTTTCATTCTGTTTTCTAGGGTTACTCTATAGGTTTTAGGATTATTATCTTCAACAAGCTTCTTTATTTTTTCAATGGACATGTTCAGGTGCTGTTTGTTTCCATCTAACTGTTGTTTATTTTTTGCTATTTCTAAATTTAAGGAATGTAGCCCTTCTTCTAATGCTTCTCTTTGATGATTTTCTATTTCTACAATTTCCCTCAAATCCTTTAATTCTTTTTCTTTTTTCCACCGTTCTTTATCCAGACCCTTCATTTGATTATATTCGACAACAATATTTTCAATTTTAAGACCTTCCTTTAATTTTTCAATTGATGAAGAGATCTCATTACTATTTTTGCGTAGCTTCTGAATTTTATTAATTAGTGTCTCATGGCTTTCACTGTCTTTTTGTATTTCTATATTTAACTTTGTCAGTAGGGTATTGTTGCTATTTATTCCTTCCTTGTGCTTTTCTATTTCTGCTTCTGTCTTGGTTTTGTTATTAGTATATGCTTCTCTTTCCTTTATTACTTTTATTAATTCTATTTCTAACCCATCAACTTCTTTTCTAAAATCTTCTAAGGATTGATTTCCTACTAATTTTTCAATCTCCTCTAAGGAGGTTTTTTTCATATCCCCCTCTTTATCTACTTGTGCAAGGGAAATATCTATCTTTGTTTTTTCTTCCTTTAATTCAAGTAGCTTGGTCTCACTTTTACCCAGCTCATTGTTCTTCTCTATCAGAAGTGCTTCCGCTTTCCCTTCTGCGGGATGAGGATGTTCCTTTGAACCACATACAGGGCATGAATCTCCTTGGTGTAGGTGTTGAGCCAGATTAGCAGCTACGGATTCCATCTCAATTTTTTTCACTTCCACTTTTAATGTTTCAAACCCACTTTCTGCTTCCCTGATTTTTGTAATATATGCCTCTTTATTATTTTCTAATTGTGTTTTATCTCTTAATAGGGCTTCTAGTACTTTAACTAAAGTGGATCTTTGAGTCGTGTGATCCCTTAGGGTTATTAACTGCTGTTTCCTTTTTTCTAGTTCCATCTTATTTGTAAAAACAATGTTTTCTTCCTTTAATGGACTCTGCTCTAAATGTTTTTGGGCTTCAACAAATGTACTTAACCCTGCTTCTAGCCCTTCTTTTATCTGTGTTTTTTCCTTTAGCTTTATTTTGTTCTCTTCTATCACTTTAGATAAAGCCACAAGCATTGTTTCATTTTCTTTTTTTTCTAGTAATACTCTTTCCATATCCTTTTCTAGACTATAGCCCTGTTCTAGGCCTTCACGAATGTGGGACTCAATATAAATTGCCTCTAAATACTTTTCTATTTCTGTTATTTTTTCTTTACCCTCAATTCTTTTCACTTTTAATTTTTCTAATCCCTTAGCTTTTTCTTGGCTCTCCTTGTAATGATAGGCATACAATTCTTCAAGAGCCTTTATTTCTTTTATAAGCAGTTGGTTTTGCTCCTCCATCTCTTCAGCCTGCTTACAGCTTTCTACTTTAGCAATTAAACTAGGGAATTGTTCTTCTTTATAGACTAGGGATTTTTGGTGGTTTTCTTGGACTTCCTTTAGTTTTTCATTTACCCGTGGCAAATCTGTTTCTAGTTTTTCTAAATTAATCTTATTTTCATTGATTTTTTCTTCTATGGTTTTTAAATTTGTCAGGTACGGTTTAAGGAGGTTAGACTTCCTCCCCATTTCAAATTGATTTCGATTTTCTTCTATTTCCGACTTTTTTTCTTCTAACGTTTTTTTAATCGCTTCATAACCCCGTCGTTCCTCTTGTAGCTCCCAGGTTTTTTTACCCTGTTGGTACTCCTTATCTAGCTTTAGAATTTCAACCTTCAGTAGCTGTTCTTCCCCTAGTAATAAATTTAGATGTTCTGCTACTTCTTTATAATAATCCCCTGTAATCCCTTCATAACCCTTCAGTTGGCCTTCTAAATCGATTCGCTTTACATCATATTTTTTTCGTTGGGTAGAAATCTTATCCATTATGGTTTTGCCATATTGCTCTAGTCCAAAAATACGCTCTAGCATATTTCGTCTTTCTCTCCCTGTGAGCTTTAAAAACTCACTAAATTTCCCCTGGGGTAGCACAACAGAACGTGTAAAGTCATCGGCGCTCAGTCCTATCACTCTCATGACTTCCTGATTTACATTAGTGACCCCTTCTGCCAATATTTTGATTCCATCGACCTCTAGCTCCATCATCCTGGCTACTGTGGTTTCTATTCCTCCATTTTTTTTGCGCTTAATCCCACGTTCCAAACGATAGGTCCTGCGTCTCTTTCCATCTAGGATTTCAAATTCAAAGCTAACTTCTCCTCGATCCACTTCCGTATTAATAAATTCCTTAGAATCCCTTGAAATGTTTCCATATAGGACTAAGGTGATGGCATCTAGTATCGAAGATTTTCCACTACCCGTAGGTCCGAAGATTCCAAAGAGTCCTTTTTCTACTAGTCGATTAAATTCAATCACCTGCTCACCATTAAAGCTATTGATTCCCTTTATCTTTAATAGACTAGGTCTCATCTTCGTCACCTTCTCCCTGGGCAATTTCACTAAATAAATCCATTAACTCTTCAGTTGGATGAACACCATTTTTATATATGTAATAGTCCTTAAACAAGTCTTCAATCCTCATGGTTGTCATATCCTCAAGTTCCTCTTCTTCCCTATCCATCTCCTGAAATACAGGTTTAATCTCCACAATATGAGGACGTAATTTCTTCATTTCCTTAATTTCAGATTGGGTCATCACTCTATCCGTCTGAATTTCTAAGTAAACCCAAATATCTCGTTCTCCATCCTCTTCACATCGTATCAGAGCTTCTTTGATTCCCTTACATTTCCAAACCTCTATTGGTTTATAATTTTTCAAATAAACTTCTTCTACCTTGGTATCAAGGCCCAGGTTAACTTCTACTACGTAAACACTTTTGCTATAATGTACCTCTTTTTTACTATATTCGATGGGAGACCCAGAGTAATATGCTTTTATCTTACCGCTACCCACAACCTTTTGTGGTTTATGAAGATGTCCAAGGGCCACATAATGAGCCCTTTGGGGCAAATGATTGGCATCCACCGTTAATGAGCCCCCCAGCTGGATGGGTCTCTCAGATCCAACCTCCTCTCCCCCCATGACAAAGAGGTGCGATATGGCTAAATTAATGGTATCCTCCCTATGTTTTTCAGACAAGTTGCTAAAAATTTCTCCAATTCGGGCTGAATAAGATTTCCGTCTAGCATCCTCCGCTAATTCCTCGGAAAGCAGCTCATTAAGCCTTTGTTCACTGGGGTAAGGAAGTGTCAAAATCACGACCCGTTCTCCCTTAAGATCTATTTCTAAAAACCCTTCTCCAGAATCTACAATTTCAAATGTCCCATACTTTCCTATTTCAACAATACTTTTGGGCTTTCCAAGTAATACAACCCCATGCTCGTAGGCTAGCGGACTTGCAGCCACAAGCCTATCAGGATTATCATGGTTCCCAGCAACAATAATAATGGGCCGTTGTCCATTTGCAGAAAGCTTTTTAACACTGTCATAAAAAAGTCTTTCTGCCTGGGCTGGTGGATTACTGGTATCGTATATATCTCCAGCAACTAAAATCAAATCGATTTCTTTTTCATTTACAATGGTAACGAGCTCCTCTAAAAATCGTTCCTGTTCTGCCAGACGACTATTCCCCTCTAGAGTCTTACCCAAATGCCAGTCAGATGTGTGTAATATCTTCATCGTTTCACCCCTTGATCCACGTCGAATAAGTATAAATATGTTTCCTTTACCTGTTTTCCTGTAATACGCTCTAGGGCTTCTGCATACATCATTAGTTGCACATCATATCTTGTCATGATGCTGGCGGTATCTCCATTGAGGACAATGTCATTTTTATAGTCCACCAATACCAAACCATCCATTTCCTCAAAGTAGCAGTCTATCACCCCTTGAACAAGTAGCTTTTCCTCTAGATTTTCAGATAACCCATGGATGACATCCTTAGCGGATTTTTCAATAATAAATGGTGATTCTCGATATACCTTCTCTGCCCCAAGCATTCGCTTTCCTATTTCACTCTTAAAGTAATTTACGATTTTCCCTACATTGACGACCTGAGCTTCTTCTTCAGTAATCAACTCCCGGGCCACCATCAAGTCTATCTGTTGACTGATCTCCTCTTCACTTCCAACTTGATTTAATGCTAAATGCTGAAGTACAAAGTGAATAATGGTCCCTCTTTCCGCTGCAGTCAGGGCCTTTTTACCCTCCATAAACTTTGGGGTTTTAACAAGTGTGGGGATTTGATGTACAATAGAATCCATCTCTCCCATATTGGCTTTTTTAATATCCGACACCGAAAGCTTAGAGGGGATCACAGTTGCCTGGGGGTAAGGATACTGCCAGTTAAGCCTGTTATCAATTTCTTCTTTGTGTTCTGTGTGCCTATGTGGCGAAAAGTCCTCTCGATTAAAATGGGTCAACTTTTCCTTATATTCCTCTTCCTTTAATCGTTTTTCATGCTCTTCTAATACAACAGCTTGCCTACCTAAAATGTTTACTGTCCATTTAGAATCCTCAGCCTTATATTTCAGTTCATTAAATTCAAAATCACCTAGTTCTCTTAACACTTCTCCGTGAGGATGCTTAATCAATGCAGCACCTATCCAATCTAAGTAGCTTTTGGCATTCATTAGTGAATAGATGTTGTCCGCCTGGTTCCAGTTTGTAACCAGCCTGTCAATTTTCCGTAAAGAGCCAACGATAATCAACTTATCTTTGGGTCTGGTAAAGGCAACATACAAAATTCTCATTTCCTCAGATAGACTTTCTATCTTAATTTGATCCTTCATGGCAAGCTTCGCAATACTGTCTCTGTATGTTCTCAAGTTAGAGTCCACAAATTTGGGCCCTAGGCCTAAATCCTTATGCAATAGCACATCTGCACTGGTATCCCTTAGGTTAAAGTTTTTACCCATACCCGCTGCAATGACCACAGGAAACTCTAAACCCTTGCTTTTGTGGATACTCATGATACGAACCACATTATCGTTTTCCCCAAGTATTTTTGCTGCACCCATGTCACCTTTACTACCTTGAAGCTTTTCAATAAATTTGATAAAGTTAAACAAACCTTTTATTGAGGTCTTTTCAAATTGACTGGCACGGTCAAATAAAATTCTAAGATTAGCTTGTCGTTGAAGTCCACCAGGCATTGCTCCTACATAATAGTAAAAACCCGTATCCATAAGGAGCTTCCATATAAACTGATCTATTTTAATATATCTAGCCTCATTTCCCCATTTGTTAAGCTTTTCAATAAAGGAAACCAGCTTGTCTTTTAACGCATCCTCATTTTTTTCAATATATTTTTCTATTGCATCATAATAGGTACCATTTTTATCATTAATTCTAATATCAATCAGTTCCGCCGTTGTAAATTCACCAATAGGAGATCTCATCACACTGATTAGGGGAATATCCTGCCTTTTATTATCGATTACCTTTAGTAGATTAAGGAACATTCCCACTTCGATGGCCTCAAAATAACCTGTATTTGCATCGGCGTAGGCAGGTATTCCTTCACGAATAAATGCCTCTAAAAAGCTTTGTGCCCAATTCTTCGTGGTTCTTAAAAGCACAACAATGTCTTTAAATTCTAACCTTCGATAAACTTCATTCTTTTCATCGTAGATTTCTTCGTTTAATAAATCCTTAATCCTTTTGGCTATAATACGAGCCTCTACTTCAATATCAGCCAGTTCCTGTAGCTCCTCTTCTATGTCCTCATCTATCTCCATATTTTTTTCGATTAGATTCACTTCAATAGATGGCTCCTTAATGGACTCAAAACTAGCCCCTTGGTATAGGGCCGCCCTATGATCATATCCTATTTCTCCTAGCTCCTTGGACATAATATATTTAAATAGATAATTAACTCCGGCCAACACCTCACCTCTACTTCTAAAGTTTTTAGCAAGGTCTATTCGTCTATTTATGTCTCCTTCTTTTTCTCCAAATGTTTCGTACTTTTCTATAAATAGGCTTGGGTCCGCTAGACGAAAACGATAAATACTTTGTTTTACATCCCCCACCATAAAAAGGTTATCTTTTCTCTTAATGGATTGGATCAAGGTCTCTTGTACGATATTACTGTCCTGATACTCATCAACGAAAATATATTCAAACCTTTGCTGATACTCCTGAGCTACCAATTCATTGGCTAAAATTTCAAGTCCATAATGTTCCAGATCATTAAAATCAACGATACCCCTATCGGCTTTCTTTTGGGCATATCTGCTGGTAAATCCCGTCACTAACTGATATAGATAATCCATTAAAGGATGAAGTTTGTTTAAATCCTCTACATAGGCCTCGGGACTCACGGTAAAAATATTATCTTTAATGTCCTTGATAATGCCCTTAGCCTTATCTCTTAGGTTTTTGGACTCCTCTTTTAATACCGGGTCGCTTTCCTTTGAAGGCTTTAATCTGGCATGATTGATGTGATTTAAATGTTCATAAAATGATGTAATAGGTAGGGTTAGGCTATCATACAGCTCGCTTATTTGACCTAAATCTGAAAGGATGGCTTCTTCATATACTTCCGGTCCCCCTGGCTCCTGTGCAATACTGAGGGCATTATTTAAAAGATCCATGGCTCCTTTTAATTGAATTTCAATCCTACTCTTGATGGTTTTAATCCATAAACTCTCATCAAAGTCTTCAATAGACAGGGAAAAGTCCCCTACCTTTTCCTTAAGCCACACTTCCGGGTAAGGCTGACTTTGAATAAATCCATATACCTTTAATACTAAATCCTGCAATGGCCTATCTTCCTTTGTTCCTCCAAAGGCTTCTACTAACCTAAAGAATGTCTCATGGGCCCCTTGGTATTCCTCTTCAAACAGCTCTTCTAAAGCTTCTAGTCTCATAATACTGGTTTCTGTTATGTCTCCAATTCTAAATCCAGGGTCCACATCAATAATATGAAAATGTCTTCTGACCACGTCGATACAAAAAGAGTGGATGGTTGTGATAGAGGCTCTATTAAGCAAATTGATCTGTCTTCTTAAATGGGCCTCTTGCTCGGTCTTTCTCTCCATTTCTTCCATAATAGCTCCTGCGATTCTTTCTCGCATTTCTCCAGCGGCTGCATTGGTAAATGTCACGATCAAAAGTCTATCGATATCAATTTTATCCTTTAAAATAATTTGAATAATCCGTTCAACAAGCACCGCTGTTTTACCGGATCCAGCTGCAGCAGAGATCAAAAGATTACTTCCCCTGGCGTCTATGGCAGCTTGTTGCTCTGTAGTCCAATTTTTCATTACCCTACACCTCATTTCAATACTTTATCCTGGGCTACAATTCAGTGGGATCAAAACCTCATCTGAATTAAGTCTCGTTTTTATTGCTCTAATTATATCATATATAGAACGAATGTTTTAGAAACAACAGTCCCTAAAAAACTGTTGTTTTCCTCTCTATGGCTCCTACAGAGATTAGTATTATCAATTCACTTGAAATTAGTATAAACATGGTATTTTAGTCACCAAGCAAAATATCTTTTAAATATAAAAAAACAAAAAAATATTCAAAAGAGAGGTTTACATTTCCTCCTAAAAATCGCTTGTATATAGTGAGAAGGAAATAACCGGTTAAAAATTCTCAAGATATTAATTCAATATGTGTAAACAAAATGAAGATCATCAAAAAAACTTAGGAGGAGGAAAGACATTTGAACAAAAAATATTTGAATTAGCATCCACCCAAGAAATATGAACAGTACTTGCTGTAGCTCTGATTTTTTTACATCTTAAAAAATTAAGAGAGAAGAGATTTTCGTCAAGAAGACAAGGAGAAAAAGTATCAAGAGATTACATGAAATTTAACAGATAAATTGAATCTAATGGAAGATGTGAAAAAAAATGTTGTAGAAATAAAAGATTATATATTTAAGAAAGGTTCTATAAAAAAATAAATATAAAATGAAAAGGAGATGATTTTTATGGGCGGATATCATGTTGCACATAGAGCTACTAGTTATACAAAATATATAGGTATTGCCAGTACATTAAAATTACCAAATAATTGCGGTTTTGAAAAAGATTCAGCAGCAACTGTATACGATGGAGTATTTCCTGAATTTATACATGGCTTTTATAAGAATTCTTATGGATTAGATGTCGGTGTAATCTACAGGGATAAAAAATTCAAATTGTTTTATCATAGTTTTTCAAATACCTGTAATCCTACTGATGGTGATGTAGAAGTAAATGTATCAAAAAGAGATACTATAGAGTTAAAAACTTATTTAAGTGGTAATAAAATCCTTGCTGAAGCCTGGAAAAATTCTGTGAAATTGAAAACGCTAAGCATTCCATTAACATCAGCAGCAGCCCAAGCTTTTGCAGGCGGAGCTAAAATAAATAGAGAACTTGTTATCGCAGCAAACAGACATCCTTATATTCCCTGCGATGCATATTTTAGTGATACAACATTCTCAAAAAGTACATTAACAACCACAAGTTACACATATGAAAAATTAAGAATATCTAATAGTAAATTATTGAGATATGCAGATGAAGGCACTATGGATCGCAGTAGATATGGTTATCTTCCTCCTACAGAAGATAGTGGTGGATATGTTATAGATACAGGCTCTTGCGATTTTAGATAAAATGTTTTTATATAAAAATAATAGTAGCGTAATGCTTTTTTACTCTACTATTATTTTTAATTTTATACTATTGAAATGAATTAATATTTACCCATGTTTCAGATGAATCATACGATGATATTACTCTAAATGTAGTTCCATCTATTTCAAAAAACTTAATAAAATCTTGTGTATTTCCACTAGAATAATAAGACTCAGTGTTTATTATAATCTTTATTAAATCATTTATTTGTACAGTATCTTCTAATTTACTATTTAGCATATAATATAAATCATTTTCCAATTTCTCGCGACTTTTTATCTCACCCCATTCTATTAAAGGTGAAACATCTCCCCGTACAAAAATGTTTAGTTCCGTATCTCTAGGTACAAAAAAACCATCATAATAACTATCTTTTGAAGGTGTAAACCATTCGTATCGCAAAGCAATTTTATCTAGAATGATCAAAGCTTGTTCTATAGTAGTGGGTAATTTAGGATCTAATCGATTATTGAAGCCTTTAATAATTCCTTCATTAACACAATAAAGCATAGCATTATAAGCCCATTTACTTATATCTTTTTCATCTGAAAAATTATTTAAATTGCCGCTTACATCAGTATCAATTCCATTAATATTCAAAAATTTGGCTATTACGATTGCAAGTTCTTCTCTAGTTATATTAGACATTGGTGCGTATTCATCTTTACTTATTCCCTTTATAAGTCCTAATGAATAAGCTCTTTGAACATCTATTGAATCTGTATCTTTAAATGGATTTTCTTTTAAAGGTATATCTTCTTTATTCGTTTGGGTTCCTATAGCATACATAGATATAATCAACTCTGCCAATTCTTCTCGGGTTATGTTTTCTGTATATTTATTATCGTCAAGTATAGATACATCTACTTTATTATGTATAAAATCAGCTATGGCTTCACCCGACCAAAAATTATTATAAGCATGGACCGTTGTTATTTTCATATTTGTAGCTAATAAGCTTAGTACTATCGTAAGCACTAAAAAAGTTTTTGATTTTTTACTTCTTTGATTTTTTACGAACATATTTAATCTCCTCATAAAATAAGATTTGCAAGAAAATTTTATTGTTAATACGTAGAGATAGTAGCCTTGCAATCTATTTTCTCTCATATTTCCATGAAATTCCTTTTAAGTATTTCTTATGTTTCACCTCTCTTTAATTCAAATTTATAAATCAGTTGGAAATTTATTGTATAATTAAGCTATTTTTACAATCTCATTATATCATTTCTTTTTTCAAAACTATTTTACAAATTAATTACAGTTTATATTTACTAACCAGTACTTATTACAAAAAAGATACTACAAAGAAGTAATTTGCTAGATTGCAAGAGATTTTAAAAAATCTTTTTAATATGAGTTCCGAATCAAATCCAAGTGCGTTATAGTAATAGTCGTGGGGTAGCAACTCTAGTTGCAAGTCCATGAAAATGCACCTCGCATATGGTATTTGGATTTGTTTAGCCACTTCCATTTTACCATTTTTGCTCAGGTGCATTTTATATTTTCGCCGAATTTATGGACTCTTTCAACAGGTTCTATTAACTAGATTGTATTATTCCATCATCTAAATATAGAATTCTATCACATTTCTTAGCTATTAGAATATCATGAGTCACTACTATAGCAGTTAACTCTCTAGAATCTTTTATTAAACCTAATACAATATTTTTCGACTCTTTATCCAATGTATTGGTCATTTCATCTGCTAAAATGACCTCAGGATTTGTAATCATAGCTCTTGCAATAGAAATTTTTTGCCTCTCTCCAGCAGACATATTATCTGGCTTTTTATTTAATAGATGTTTAATCTTTAGGGTTGATGAGATTTCATCTACTTTCTCTTCTATCACTTCCTTGGTGTATCCTCTAAATAAAAGAGGTAATGATATATTATAAAACCCTTTTTTATCTCGTATTAAACAAAATCCTTGAGGTATATATCCAAAATGATTTCTTCTTAATTTATTCAACTTCAAAGGTTGATCTATAGACAATTTCTTATCATTAAATATATACTCACCCTTATCTGGTGTATCAATAGTCCCTATTAGGTTTAACAAAGTAGTTTTTCCGGATCCATTATTACCCATTATGGCAATCTTTTCACCTTTTTCTATTCCTAAATTAATATTCTTTAATACCTGAATATTATCCCCTTTATGTATATATGATTTAGAAATATTTTTTAAATTTATCAGCATAATTATTCCTCCCATGCATTTTTAAGAAATAGCTTATTTAGAAAATCGCTTCCAATCATATTGGCCGTTACAAACCATATAATAAGGCTTACAACAATATTTATAACACTATATAATAAGGAAGGCTTAAAAATCAGCAATTGAATAATCACACTTAATATATTTGATACAGCTAATACGATCAAAATTTCAAATTGTATACTTCGTTTAATGGTTAAAATGTTTGCTCCTGAAACTAAATATGCCCAGTATGTACCTATATTTCGTAAAATTTTCTTATTGAAAATAATTATTATAAGTGCAGATGAGATGAATACTAATATGCCGTAAAATACAATAAAGCTTGAAATCAAACTACTACCAACTTCTCTTTGATCTATGCCTGCAATATCATTTGTAGACCATGACGAATATTTCTTCAGACCACTTTCTTTAGCCATCTTATTAATTATCGTTTTAGCTTTATTATTGCTTACCCCCTCTATTGGTTTCAGTATACCACTTGTCTTTAAGCCATAATGTCTAACTTGAAAAATTTTATCTTGTGTGTTAATTGGCTTTTCACAATTAATACAAGGCATTATTATATATCTATCTAAATATTGAATATCATTGCCAATTTGAATATAACTATCTTGCTCTAAAAATCCAATTACCTCAAAGTTAAAAGGTTCTGCTATATAAACACCTTGTAATTCTTGTCCCAATTTATATTGTTTTTTATACTCATATCCCAAAATGATAGGTACAGTTTCATTTATGCTATGAAAATAATCTTCTTCTTTAAATTTCTGCCCTTCTAATAACTTTAAATTAAAATCAGAAAAGCAATTATAACTTAATTGAGCTGCTTTAATTGTGGCCGCTGGCGGATATTTAGTCCCATTCATCTCCATAACAATATCTTCTTTATAAGGATTCCCGTCTTCATACATTTTTCTAAATATGTCAGAACCTTCATAATTTAAAATATACAAAGATTGGTAATATATCTCATAGTACTCAAATTCTTTAGCGTTAACTAATTTTTCATACATGGTTTTAACATTGCGTTCTCCATTGGGTTGTGAGTAAAATGGAGAATATTCTTGATTATATGCAATACTTATATAATCTTTAGGAACATTTTGCGCATATCTTGTCTGGTTGTCTGATAACAATATTTTTGTAAATATTAAATAGTTAAATAACGAAAAAACCATTGTAAATAGACAAATCATCAGTACAAATTGAATTAAATTCCTCTTTATATCTTCTTTCAAAATATATTTCAACATTTTATGACTCCTTTTTTACTCCAATAGTAGCAAATATATACTATATATGCGATAAAAGAACAAATAAACAAACTAAATATAACACAAGTAATATTTAAAGGAAAACCATTCATAATCCTTTTAAAATCAGAAAATGAAAAGAAAACCGAATATATCGCTATAGAACTTATTATTCCGATTGTTTCATATATAACCCATTTTCCTAACGTAATATAAATTGTATGATATAGAGAAAAACCAAGAAATTTGGAAACCTGAAGTGTTTTTTGTATTGTTAAAAAGAAAGATCGACTCTTAATAAAAAATAATATCCATATTAGAATAATAATTGGATAGATTACCCTATGAGAATGCCTTTCGTATCCCAACAAACGTTTTATCCCCTGATTTTCATCTATTATTATTTCTATCTCGCCCAAATTAGATATTGTATTTAATATCAGATTTGTTTTAGCTACATTGTTGCCATCTATAGAGTAGATTCCCCAGTCTGCATGGTGTATACTGTCCAAATTATAAAAGATTATATTATCAATAATACTATTTATCCCATAACCACAAATACCAATTACTTCATAACTATCATTAAACAAAGAAAGATATCTTTTCTCGTTTTCTGCATATGTATACTCAGTCATGTTTTCTCCTATTACAACTAGCTTTTTATTAGCAAAAAAATCAGTTTCATTAAAGAAGCGGCCATCAAGTATTTTAGGTAAATTTACATTTCCTTTAACTAAAACCCCTCTTAATTGAGGATTATTTAAAGAGTCATCGAATATAACATAATCGTTAATATTTTCACTCTCAAACAAATCCTTAAGGTTATCAGTCCCATACTCCCCTAAAAACATGCTAGTTTTAATTTTTTGGGTAGCAGGGCCTCTATAACCTATACTAATTTTCTCCAGTTCTTCTACATACTTCACATAGGTAGATACGGTGATGGCAAAAATATAAACTAGAATTATTAATGATATGGTAAAAATTTTATTTTTATTCATTGGCGTCCCCTTCTTTATAGAGTTTGAGATAGCAAATATAGCTATCTCAAACCACTATAAAATTATAGTTTATGAATATATTTAGAATTTATAGCCCATATCTGATACGTCCATAAGTAGAATCATATACTTCCCATCCAACATCCTTCGAAGTAGCCGAAACTTTTCCTGTTCCCCATTTCGTAACTGCGCCAAAGCTCTTCCCCAAAATAAAAGTGGCAAAAACACACAGTTTGATTTTTACACCATATGCTGTATCAGTTATTTTGACTAGCTACATTATATGGTATGGAAAATATAAAAACTTACTTTTGACACTCTAATCATAATAGATAAATAAATAATTAGTTTTTATTGACTTTTAATCCGTATCCTTAACTATTTAAAATATACCACATAATTCTTCTTATTTATCTAAATTGTAATGAAATGGGAGTAAAACGCAATGAAATGGTATATAAAACTTTTTCGTTACTTTTTACTCCCATTTCATTACCGCAATAAAGAAAGATGTAGTAAATTAGATAGTATCTCTATTCACTACATCTTATCTTCATCTAGTACAAATCCAGTGGAAATTTAAACTGCTCTATTAATTCTTAAACAGATAAAGTTGCACTACTTGTATTGCCTGTGCTTGAACTCAAGGAGTCGTTAAATTAAAAAATATTATTCAAATATTTTTGCGTGAAATCTGTTACCTCCATGTAGTTTACTACACTCCCTGTATTTTTTTTAATAGATATTAATATATTGAGTTTTTCTCCATCAAGCTCTGTAATTTGGTATGTTACCATTTCGTCAGTTTCAATATCCTTTTCAATAGCCATGTAATAATAGTAAACAAACAGTTATAATTTAAAATCAAACTTTTATTTTACTCTACTCTAACTTCTTCTGACTTTCTTTCTTGATCCTTTCAAGTACCTCATCAGACTTTAATTCCTTAATATTTTTATATTGATTGTCATGAAAACTATTATCAAATTGGCAGATGGCAATATAGTCACAATATTTACAAGAGGTGTCACCACCCTTTTTAAATGGCTCTATTTTCACGTTTCCCTTTAGCATTTCCTCACCAATCTCTTTAACCAATCTCCTTACATGATTAAGAAGTGCTTTGAAATCTTCCTCTGGCAGAGCGGATGAGGACTTTGATATTTCATCATCCTTTGTTAACCCTGCTGGTACAATCGTCGAAGACCTTCCAATTGATCTATCCATTTTCTTAATAATATTGACATCCTTTAAAACTAATCCCTTCATTTTAAGCTTTTTATTGATTTCCTTTTCTACTTCTTCCACTACTTTTTCTGTGGTTTTTACCATTGGATCATCTATTTTAAAATAAAAGATCCCTCCTGGATGTATTTCCACCTGATGTTTTTTCTCTTCACTGGATAATATGGCATCTAAGTAAACCATGAGCTGAATTTGAAGGCCATAATATACATCAGACAGACTAAACTCCTTACTTCCAGATTTGTAATCAATTATTTTGACATAATTTCCATCTTCTTCATCATTCAATAGATCAACACGGTCTATCCTACCTTCTAGATAAATCTTTTCTCCATTTGCAAGCTCAATGATAATAGGAGGTACATCTCCTTCAAGACCAAAAATAATTTCATGGCCCATTGGAACAAATTCACCTTTTTTCACATGGTCTGTTAAGGTCCACATCGCTCTTTTACTAATTCGCTTAAGCCTAGTCACTAAATATTGATAGCGGTGGGTACTGAGCATAATTCCATGTTCAAAATCTGGTACCATTTCATCGATTACCTTCTCCACTAACTCATCATTTTTCTCTTTGGTTAAGTCCTTCCACTGAATTTCTTCATTAACCATTTCCTTAGTAAACTGCTCCATGGAATCATGGAATAATCTACCGATATCTGGATTAGATAATTGGTATTCCTTTCGCTCCTTTGGTCTTAGTCCATAGGTAACAAAGTGAGAAAATGGACAGTTTGCGAACCGTTCAAGCCTTGAAACACTGGACTTGATCGGGTTATCATATAGGCTTTTGGCCTTGTTTTCTCCTATATAGGTGATTTGATTTTGATGGAATAACCCCTTCACCATTAGTTTGCGTCTGTCCTCCCATGTAGGCTCCTTGCTATACCAGTCATATACATCCCACCACATATCTGCCATAGCCTTGTCGTCTACATTTTGCCTAATGTTTTCCGTCATATATTTAAATGTACTAATTGGTGTTGTAATCAGATGCAGCTGCCGATCTACGTCATTAACAACATCACTTTTTATCCTTAGGTTTTTAAATAGCTTTTTAAAACGATCGATTAAAATAGATTGTCTCATGGCCTTTCCCTCTTGATCTGCTAAGGCATAGCTGACCCATAAATATTCTGTAGGCTTTGAGAAAGCAGAGTAAATCATAAATTGTTCCTCCAGCAGCGAGGACTCTAATGTCGTTCCTATTGAGATTCCTTTTTTAACCAAGGACTCGCGCTCATGATCCAACAATATGCCTCCATCCTCTTGACCAAATGGAAGAACCCCATCATTTACGCCCACCACAAATAACGCCTTGATATCATGACTCTTGGATCTTTCTATACTCCCAACCAGCACTTGATCTATTGTAGATGGAATCACTCCTACTTTACAGGCTAAAAATCCTGCCTCTAAAATCCGTCCATATTCTTTTAGGGTCGCACTCTCATCGGCTAATATTTCCGTTAGCTGATCAAATATTTCCATAATTTTATTCCATATTTGTGTGTTTTCGTTTACATACTCAAAATATTTTTCTTCTCTTAGTTCTTCTATCCATTGATTTAGCTTGTCCTCTATATTTAACTCCTTCATAAATTCAAATAATGCCTTGGTAATCTCTCCAATCTTCTTTTTTCGATAGATCCTTTTTTCAAATTTTGCAAAGGGAGCAATAAACCGCATTCTTAATTCATTGTATTTTTCTTTCTTCTCTTCATCAATCTGCTTCTCTCCCTCTTCTTTATCCTTTTGTTGTATTTGCTTTTTTTCAAAGCCCTTGGTAAAGGGTTCAGAATATGCTTTCCCCCTAATTCCGTACTGAAGCACATAGTTTTCTAGCTGCTCCACTTCATCCTTAGTCAAGTCACTAAAGCCAGTTTTTAGAAAACTAAATACATCCTCGTACTGATATCCTCTACTTAGAATTTCGATACTAGATAAAATCAGTTCTATCATAGGATTGTTCATGATAGACCTTTTTTCATCTATAAAATAAGGTATATGATATTCTTCAAATACTCTTTTTAATATCATACTATATTGGTCTAATCCACCAGAAACAAGGGCTATGTCATTCCAACGATAGCCTCTATTTCGTACTAAATGTATGATTTGAGCAGCCACATTTTCCATCTCTGAATATAGATTAGAACCAGCAAAAATCTCTAAGTTCGCAATCTCGTCAGCATATTGCTTATAGGGATATGTATTAAATTCTCTTTCTATATGGGCTATTTCCTTCTCCTTTGGCAGTACCTTTCTTTCCTCTATATCTAAGTTGATTACCTCTTCATCTAAGTTGAATTTCTGAGCAATTGTCTTTACTTTTAAATATGTCTTTTGGGTAATGTGAAATAAATCCTTATCTTTTTCCTTAGCATTTAGCTCCATTGTGAATGTAATTGTAATGTTTGCTACCTTTTGGGCTAGTTTTTCTATTACCCTTATGATTTGAGGCGTGAAGCTTTGAAATCCATCTATCCAAATCTCTGCCCCCTCTAAAAATTCCACCCGCTCTATATTTTCAATCAATAAGTTTACATGATCCTCATTATCCACATATTGCCCCTTTAAATAATTGTTAAATCGCTGGTATAAGAGGGTGATATCCTCTAGCTTTCGTTTCAATATTGTTTCTTCCTCTATCTCGTTTAGTTCCATCGTCAACTCAGTAGGAGTGATATCATGTTGCTTCATTTCACATATCAGCTCATTTAATTTAGTGATAAATCCATCCTGTTTAGCAATGGACTGATAAATTGAAAGCTCCTTTAAAGACTCATCGGCAATCTTTCTTAAAATCATGTTTTTACCTAGCTCGTTAATTGGTACCCTTGTAAGGCCTCCAACTTCACTGAAAACCCGATGGGCAAGCCTTGTAAAGCTTAATACCTCTGCCCTCATCATTCCCGTTAGCTCCTGTTTCCTTATTAAATCCCGCTCTGCCTGTAGTGTAAATTGTTCTGGAACCAGGAGAAACAGCTTATTATCCTCTTCTTCCTGTAATTTTTGTTTTATTTCCTCAAGAGCAAGGTAGCTTTTCCCTCTACCTGCTCGTCCAAATATGTATCGAATCGCCATTAAGCTAGCACCTCACTTTCATACTTTTCAGTACATTATATTTTTTAATTATATCATATGCAGAACAGATGTTTCTAAAAAGTGGAATAGGAATTTTCATGTATAAATGAAAAATCACCCAAAACATTTTAAGATAGACTATAATAGAAATATAGGGTCTTTCGTATTTATAGTTCTCTACATTTTATAGGCAATAATTATTTAAGACAATCAATCCACTTTAAACCCATGACTTAAGTCATAATAAATTTAATTAATCTTTTAAAAGGAGACTGATTACAATGATACATACAGAAAGAGTTCAAGAAAGTACCATATTTATAAAAAAGCAAGTAAAAGATTTGGTAAGTGGTGATATTATCTTACACCCTATTTATCGTTCAGATGGGTTAATGTTAATGAAACAATATAAAACTTTAGTAACTAGTTTAGTTATCAAAATTAAACATCAAATAACACGGGATCTCCCAGTAATTGTACTTTCATCACATTATAATATAGAAACCTTTAACGAAATGAAACTTTATAATAATAGCTCCTTAATTGTGGAGCTAGAAACAATGAGTAAGAAGTATAGTGATTATATGCAGGTTCCTTTAGAGAAAAACATTCTAGTCGATAAAAGAGTAATCATAGAAACTGACACTGAACCTGTTAGTCAAATAAATTATAATGAAAATTATATAGATTTACTATGTGATTCTCCATTTTTTTCCACATTTGAAGAAAAGTTAGAATCTTCTCATTTACAGCTACGAGCCAAGAAAGTTAAAAAATCCCTAATCGATATTATCTCAGATAATAAAGTATTGTTGAGTAAGTTAAATGAAATTAAAGACTATAAGGATATTTTATTGTTGCACAGTATTAACACAACAGGTATTGCGCTTATGATAGGTCTTACATTAGAATTAACAGAGTCAAACTTGATAGACCTGGCACTTGCCAATCTACTAATTGATATTTCAGTTACACAAATACCTAAGAAACAATTTGAACTACATTTGAAGCACAACACTTCAAATAGCGATTTTTATAATCTTCATTTGAATGAATTAAAGAAGCTATCTGAAAAATTACCTTTAATCAGAAAAGAGTCTATTATCTATGGTGTATTAGACCACTACGAACATTACAGTGGTAAAGGATACCCAAAAGGAAAAAAAGAATCCACTATAAGTATTTTTGGAAGAATAATTCCCATAGCACAGGCTTACGATGAAACAATTGGAGGATACTTTTATAATGATGGTATAAGGCCAATTCAAGCATTACAAACTATTTGGGAAGGTCGAGGCACTAAATTCGATCCAAATATTCTGAGGATTTTCATAGATCGCACTACCCTCTTAAAAAAAGACCGCCCCATTATACTTAGCAATCACTATCGAGGCATTATTATGGGTTTCACAGATTTTATTAATTTCCCTCTTTCCCCAATCGTTAAACTGGACGATGGGAGCATCGTTGATCTTTTAGATATGAAAAATAAAGAGTATAGCTCTTGATAACCTCATATCCTATCCCCCAGCCCGTAAGAACTTCAGTCTAAAAATTGCAATCATCTCATGATACACGCCTTCTTCCCCATGAAAGGTGATAGTCACTTCAGGTAGCTTTATTGACCCCAACCGGCAGATCTTTTCTTCTGCTAAAATCACTTGCCAGCCTTTACCATAATAGGCACCTCCTGCCTCACAGCTTGCTAACTCTTTAAAGTATTCAGCTAATTCAGCTCTTGTCACGCCTCTTGTCTCATGGACTCTTTGTATTTTCACTTATACTCCTCCTGACAATTCAGTTATAGATAGGTAATGTTGAGTTGCTTATCTATATTACACGTATAAAAAGAGGGGCTCCAGCATGTGATGTCTGGAGCCTTCTCATTATTTACGGTTCAAATGATTTTTTATAGTATTCTGTTCCCATATTCCAAAGCTTCCCTGTAAAACTTTCTTCATTTCCTTCTTGTTCCTTCATAAAAGAAAGAATACTTTCAATATTTCCAGACATAATATCCGCTTGGTGTAGGATTTGGGCTTCGGGACTCTTAGGAAGTACTGGGGAACCAAATTCCAATCTACCATGATGTCCTAAAATTCCATTCAAAATGATCAGCTTATCATCCTCATTAAAATCTTCAATTTCGTTCATATGGTTCAGGGTTCCATGTGCCCCTAGAAAAATATGTCCCAGCATTGTTCCCTGTTCTGTAAAGCCTAAATCCGGTAGTGCCTTATATTCGATTACCTTTGCCCAATCATGTAGCATTGTCATCACAATCAGTCGGTCAATTTGCCTTTGGGTTAACTGTTTTGTAGTGGCAACTGTATAGGCAAATTTCAACACCTCTAGTGTATGTTGCACCAATCCGTGATAAAAATTATGATGCACCCGCCGTGCTGCTGGATGAGTCATGAATTTTTCATAATGTGTTTCAGAAAAAATCATCTCATCTAATAGCTGCTTCAACTGGGGACTTTCTATACGGTCGTAAAAATATTTTAATCCCTGTTCTAATTTTTCTAAGCTCCATTCACTCTTGGGAATAAAGTCTCCCATTTGATAGGCATTCTTCTCCGCCAATTTGATTTCTTTAATAGTGAGCTGAAGCTGTCCTTGGTATTCTCCTACTAAAGCTTGAATAACCACAATTTCACTAGTACTTAGTTGGCTAAAAAAGTCTTCCTTCTCATCATAGTCCCAAAACTTCGCTTCCATACTCTTAGACCCATCTTGTATGATTACATCTGCATACCGCTTGTCTGTTTTTGTTGTTTTCACCTTCACTTCAACCAATAAAACAGCTGCCTCTATGACTTGGTTTAGATGTTCCTTTGTTATTTCTTTTAATTGCTTTACCAACACACGACCCCTCCTATATACAGCATTCTAATAAAACTCCAATCCTATCCAGTAGAAAATAAAGTTCTCTTTATATTAAGTCTCATTTTGTACTTGTTATGAAAATTTCATCTTCAAGGTACATGCCCTCACCTGATTTCCTGATGTTTCAGCTTTTTGAAACGAGTTCACTCCCTGTAATATTCGATACGCCACTAAAAAATCCTGCAATGATATTTTCATTGTTTTTGTTTAATGTATACCATTTGGGGTATTCATTATCATGGAATTATTGTATCATATATTTGAGGAGGAGATAAAAATGAATGCAATGACAGCAAGTAATTTAAAATCAGCCTTTGGTGGCGAAAGTATGGCGCATATGCGTTATTTACAATGGGCAGAGGCAGCTAAAAAAGATGGTTTTCCAAATGTACAAAACCTATTTAAAGCTGTTGCTTATGCTGAAGGAGTTCATGCAGGAAATCACTTTAGAGAATTAAGAAAAGAAGTTGGTGAAGCTTCCGTTACTGCAGGAGCAGGTTTTGGAATGACAACAACTTCAGAGAACCTTCATGGTGCCATTGAAGGAGAAAACTATGAGATCCAACAAATGTATCCTGCATTTTTGGCAGTGGCTGACATTCAAAGTGAAAAGGGAAGTATCCGTTCCTTCCAATTTGCTCTTGAGGCAGAAAAAACCCATTCAGCATTATTTACACAGGCAAAGGAAGCAGTTGATGCTAAGTCTGACTTTGATGCGGATACAGTACATGTTTGTGATATCTGTGGTTACACTTTAACCGGAGCATTAGAAGATGATTGTCCAATTTGCAAAGCAAAAACATCTATGTTTACAACGTTTGTAACAGGCAATGCCTGTGCAGAGGCTTAATAAGCCTGCCCTACAATACATAAAAGCCTGTATCTCAGTGATACAGGCTTTTATTTTATAATTTTTGATATCCTTTAACAAATGCATAACTCACTTCAATGTTTTCATTAAAAACAATCAAATCCGCATCTTTTCCAGTTGTAATACTTCCTTTTTGATCTTGTATCCCAATGAGCCTTGCTGGATTTAATGTCACCATATGAATGACATCATGGAGTGGCAGTTTTGTTGCTTGTGTAAAGTGTTTCACTGCTTTGTTTAGGGTTAGGACACTTCCTGCCAAGCTACCATTTTCAAGTCTAGCACTACCCTCGGCTACCGTCACCCCTTGCCCTCCTAAATCATAGGTTCCTTCCTTCATACAACCCGCACGAATGGCATCAGTAATCAAGATTACATTTTCCCTACCTTTTATACGATAGATTAATTTAAATAAATCAGGATGGACATGAATTTTATCTGCAATTAACTCACAGGTGATTTGACTGTTAAAGACAGCCCCTACAATACCTGGTTCACGGTGATGCAAAGGGGTCATGGCATTGAACAGATGCGTGGCATGACGGACTCCATTCTCTATGGCCCCCATGGCTTCATCATAGGTAGCTTGACTATGCCCTATGGCTAATGTAATCTCAGGATTCGACTTCATTGCTTCTAAGAATGTCTGCCCCCCTTTAACCTCAGGGGCCAGGGTAATGATTTTAATGACATCCAGATAGTCTTCAATATAGCTTTTCTCGGGCTCCACCACGTAAGTTTGGTTTTGTGCCCCTTTGTATTGCACATTAATAAAAGGACCTTCCATATGGGCCCCTAAAACTTGAGCACCCTTCATGTCTTGACTCGTGGCTTCCCGAATCACATCTAATGCTTTGTGAATGGATTTCATATCCATTGTCATGGTAGTGGGTAAAAATCCAGTGGTTCCTTGTCTCAGAATCGTATCACTAATGATGTTCAGATCTTCTAAAGTTCCATCCATAGTGTCGCTTCCGCCAGATCCATGGATGTGAATGTCGATAAATCCTGGGGAAATATATTGTCCCCCTACATCAATGACTTTTTTGACTCCATTGGGTTGAAATTGACTTTTATGAATAATGCCTCTTATTTTATCATCAAATAAAAGGACCTTATCCTCCAGAATTTCATCTGCTAATATGATCTTCCCATTATATAATGCGATCATTTACCACACCCACCTTCATTTAAGTAGACAACCGAAAATTAGTACTTTAACTTTCGTGTTGGTCACTTAGTTAGAAATATTGTGATTCCTTTCCTTCGTAATAATCCTAAAGGAATCATGATATTACCTAACTACTATTACTTTAACTTCTGCGTCACTCAATTAACCGTGCGGCATCTTTATCAATAATCAAACTGACATTTGGATGTGTTTGAAGTACCGAAGCAGGCACTTGTGTATTGAGATGTCCACTTGTCATTTCTCTAATGGCCTCTGCCTTACTTGCACCACTTGCCAGCAAAATAATTTGATTTGCCTTCATAATCGTTGCAATCCCAATGGACAACGCCTGTCGTGGAACCTCTGCTTTGTTTTCAAAGAAGCGGCTATTATCTTCAATTGTTTCTAGGGACAAGTCCACTAAGTGCGTTCTTATATTGAGCTTATTGCTGGGTTCATTGAATCCAATATGTCCATTGGCTCCTATCCCCAGTACTTGCAGGTCTATTCCTCCAGCTATCCGAATTTGTTCCTCATAGCCTAAGCATTCTTGTACAACATTTCTTGCCATACCATTTGGGATATGAATTCGCTCCTTGGCTACATTTATATAGTTAAAAAGATTTTCCATCATATAGCTATAATAGCTTTGGGGATTATCCTTACTCAAACCATAGTATTCATCTAGGTTAATGGTTGTCACTTCCGAAAAGTCTATGTCATCTTTTTCATACATTTCTACCAAGGCTTGGTACATTCCCACAGGTGTGCTCCCTGTGGCAAGCCCTAATACACTTTGGGGGTTTAAAATAATTTGACTAGCTACGATTAAAGCCGCCTTTTTACTCATTTTTTCATAATCTTCTTCAATGTAAATTCTCATTTGTACCCTTCCTTTACTTTTCTCTAAATTCAGAATCCCCTAATGCAACCTCTTCTCTTATATTTATCATTTGAAACCTTTTTTTCACATAATTAACTTGCCCATAACCACAGATTTCTTCGCTCCTGTCACTGAGGGAATATTATTGCCATTCCCATGAAGTGCTTCATTTGCTAAAATAGCAAATGCAATAGCTTCTTTTGCATCACTTGAATACCCAATATCTTCTTGTATTTTTACATCTACCCCTCTTAGGCTTTCTTTTATCATATTAATAAGTGTATGATTGTAACTCCCACCACCTGCAATAATCACTTCATCAATTGGCTGTTTCAATGTAATCAAATTTTCATAATGATAGGCAATAGATTTTGCTGTAAAAGCTGTCACTGTTGAAACAGTATCCTCAAAGGATAACTCAAGTTGTTTACATCGTTTAAGCAAATTCCTTGTAAAATTTACACCAAATGATTCTCTCCCTGTGGTTTTTGGAGGTAATAATTTTATATAAGAATGATCCATCAATTCATTTAGTACTTCTTGGCAGATCTTTCCCTTGGATGCAATTTCCCCACCTTGATCGTATTGAAGCTTTCCATTTGTAAATACATTTACTACTTGATCAATTATCATATTCCCTGGACCAGTATCAAATGCTTGAACATCTTCCAACTTAGCCCTTCGAGGTATAACGGTAGCATTTCCAATTCCGCCGATATTCTGAAATACTCGTGTTTTTGTGTCACTTCTATAGAGTAAATACTCTGGATAAGCAACTAGCGGAGCACCATGCCCTCCTGCAGCGACATCTCGCACTCTAAAATCTGCAATCACAGGCTTCCCGGTTATCTCTGCAATCACTGAAGGTTCTCCAATTTGAAGTGTACTGCTTTGTGGCACATGATAGATTGTCTGTCCATGAGATCCAATCAAATCTATTTCTTCTAACCTCATGTTCAGCTTTTTCATCAGACCTAATACAGCTTCTCCAAATAATTTTCCAATTTCAAAATTCAATTGACAAATTTGTTCTACGTTTGATTCTTCTATAGAGCAGCACCTTAGGATTCTTTTTTTAACTTGGGGTTGGATTTTTAAATTGTAAAATCCTTTATACTTTATTTTTGTTTCCAGTCCATGTCCTTCTATTTCTACTAGTGCACAATCTATCCCATCTATGGATGTACCTGACATAAGACCAATCACATTTTTTTTATTTTTTTCTAATAGTTTGACTATGTGTCTCATGTTAACTACCTAAATCTTCAAAGGAGATTACTTGAATATTATTTTGATCTAACCAAACTTTCAGTACTCCACTAGTTAGTATTTCAAGCTCCTTTTTTCTATAGTTATTATATGAGCTTATGGATTTTAAATCTTCATCTACATATGCAGGATGCACCATCACTTCTAAGATTCCCTTTTCAAAACCATTTATTATTGTCTTTAGATTCTCTAAATTAGCTCCTTCACCATAAAATTCTAAGGTAAAATGATCAGTGGTTGTAATATTCATTTCCTTATATAGTTTCTTAGCCCTTTCGCTTGGTTGGCGTAATGGTAGGTTATACTCCTTAGCTAACCCTGCGACAATTTCAAGAATCCCGTCATGCATGTGTACATGATGATGACTATCCAAATGACTTATTTTTAAACCACACTTTAAAAATGTATCAATTTGCATTCTTAATTCACTTTCAACCTCATCCAATTTCATTACTGGTAATAAGCGTGTACTTCTTCTATAAAAATTTCCCTCTTCATCTACCAAAGAACGTACTTGTTGCTGAGGAAGTATTGGCTTACCACAAGTTAGTGTTAGATGAATCCCTAAAGTATCTATTCCATTTTCCTTCGCTAATAGAATTGCCTCTTCCGCCTTAGGCATATTTACCATAAGTGTTGTGTTGGACACAACACCATTTATAATTGACTCAATGATTCCTTTATTACAGCTTGTCGTTAATCCAAAATCATCCGCATTGATAATTATCTTTTTCATCTACACCCCTCCAATTACCCTTCAATTAATCCTTCTATTGTCCTTTGAAATTGAGGAAGATATTCTCTGTTTTCAACTAGAATATCTTCCAATAGCTGTTTTGCCACAGTAGCAGATGGAACTAGTGGATGTATGGCTAAGCATTGCAACGCTAGCCCATAATCCCCTTTAACACCAGCCTCAACTGCTAATTCTTCATAGGCTTTTACTCCTTGTATTAATCCATAGATTTTTGGTGATAGTGTCCCTACTTGAATTGGATGGGCACCAGTTTTATCAATTAAGCAGGTCACTTCAATCACTGTATCTTGAGGCAATCCAATCAATGTTCCGTTATTTCTTATATTCACCACATGAAGTTGCTTTTTATCATTATAAATGGCACTAATTAATGATACAGCTGCCTCTGAATAGTAGGCCCCTCCACGTTTTTCTAATTGTTTTGGTTTTTCTTGAAGTTCTGGATTTTTGTATATTTGAAATAATTCTCTTTCTACTTGCTGAACTTGTTCTGCTCTAGTCCCCCTACCTTCTTCAACAGCCTTTTTTTGATCCTTCACCATCTGGTCCGTCATATAAAAATATCTGTGATATGGGCAAGGTAACATTCCTAACGATTCTAAAAATACAGGGTCCCATTTTAGATCTGGGATATTCTTCATACTAAGGGCTGCGCCATCACTTAATTTGTCTAACACCCATTTAGTCACATCTTTACCATCAACAAATAATTTTTGTCCCCACACCAGGTGATTCAACCCAACAAAATCCACTGACACCTTCTCACTATCCACTTCTAGCATGTCGGCTACCATCTTCACCATTCCCACTGGAACATTGCATAATCCAATTACTTTTACTTTTGTATGTTTCTCAACCACTTCTGTAATCAATCCCGCTGGATTGGTAAAGTTAATTAACCATGCATTCGGTGCAAGCTCTTCAATATCCTTACAAATATCCATAATAACAGGTATTGTCCTCATTGCTTTGGAAAAGCCACCAGGCCCAGTTGTCTCCTGTCCCAGGACATCATATTTCAAAGGAATTTTTTCATCCCGAGCTCTAGCTGCTAACCCCCCGACCCTAAACTGAGTAGTCACAAAATCAGCACCCTTGATCGCCGATCTACGATCGGTTGTTAGTATGACATCTATGTCTACCCCAGCTTTCTCTACCATTCTTTGTGCTAAAGCACCTACAATCTCCAATTTGTACATTCCGTCTTCAACGTCAACCAAATGAATTTCTTTCACAGGTAGTTCATAGCGTCTCTTAATGAATCCTTCAATAATCTCTGGGGTATAGCTACTACCACCACCAATGATGGCTATTTTAAGCTCTTCCATAACCCTCCTCCCCCTTATCACTATTTATTTTCTTCTAGTTGATCTACTCGCTTGTATAAATCCATCATATTTTCAATCAACCCTTTTTCTGCTATTGCTGTCATCAAGTGATCTTGTGCATGAACAAAAAGTAAAGACATCTCTACTTTTTTCCCATTGATTTCACCTTGGATTATTTCTGTTTGAGCTCGGTGTGCTATACCAGCTTCTTTCTCGGCTTCCTCTAAATGTTTCTGCGCCTTTTCAAAATCCTTCTCTTTGGCTGCCTTTAAAGCATCATAGGCTTCACCTCTTGCATTTCCTGCATGTAAAATTATTTGAAAAATTACCTCTTCATTTGTCATTCTAGATTCCCCCTTTTTGATTATCTACTTAAAATCAGTTTAAAACCTTTATGTATTAGCATATATTAATTAAAAGATATTGCATTGTTACTTTAGTAAATGGTCAGTTAGGCTTAACCCTTTACTAAAGCACCAATATAACCCGGTGCTTTTATTGAGTTAACTATTCAGCGTATAAAAACTCTTCATCTTGATTTTCTTTTTCCTCTGCTATCATTTTCTTTTCATAGGACTTAAAGAATGGATAATAAATGGCCATCATAATAGAAATATTAATTAATACCAATACAATAGCCCTCCAATCTCCCCCGGTTGCCATATATGCACCAATCGGTGCAGGTAACGTCCAAGGGGCTAAAATATACGGTCTTCCTACTAAATTTAGTGTCATTGCTATGTATGAGATAGTCCCTGTAATCACGGGGCCTAGAATAAATGGTATTGCAAGAATAGGATTCAGCATAATGGGTGCTCCAAAAATAACCGGCTCATTTATATTGCAGATTCCAGGAATTAGAGAAGCCCTCCCAACACCCTTAAGATATTTTGATTTTGAGAATATCATCCATAGCACCAATGCAATTGTTGCACCAGATCCTCCAATCCAAACAAACCATTGAAAAAAAGGTTCTGGAGCAATATTAGGCATTGCTCTTCCATCAGCAACAGCTTGTAGATTTTCATCTAGTAGAACCAACCAAATTGGCCTTGCCACAGCCCCAACAACGGATACGCCATGAATTCCCGCCGCCCATAATATAGTAATCAAAATAATTGGTATCAATATTCCAGGCAATGTATTACCCGCTGTTACAAATGGTTTAAATAGAGACATAACAAATTCCTGGATGTCAAATCCAATCATGTATCTTACGAGCCAGACAGCTGTGATAATCACTGCTGCAGGAATTAATGCTTCAAAGGATCTAGATACAGAATCCGGTACTCCTTCTGGCATTTTAAACATAATATTTCGGCTCTGTAAAAATCTTAACACTTCTACTGCGAAAATAGACATAATAATCGCTACAAACATTCCTGCACCGCCAGCATTTGCCATAGGTAAAACCCATCCATGACCATCTACCATAGCTGGTGATATGGTTAAAATAAACGCCGCTAAAGAAAGAACCCCTCCTGATACCCCATCAATCTTATAGGATTTTGCTAAGCTATAACCGATACCGTAGGATGCATATAGACCCATTAGTCCCATTGTTAACCTAAAAGGAATCAATATGTTTCCAACATGCGGTTCTATCCAATCAGCTAGAGCAGGGATAGGTGGAAATGCAATCACTAAGAAGAAGCTTCCAATAATAATTAGTGCCATAGTAGAAATAATACCATCTCTGACAGCTCTTAAGTGTCTTTGCTCTGCCAACCTTGTCATTGGAGGCATTAAAACCTTTTCAACTATTTCAAAGAATTTATTCATGACATACCCTCCTTATTTTATTATTACTTTAATTTAACGATCTCCTTAATTTGTTTCACAACTCTAGGTCCACCCATAGGTGTGTACCCTTGAGGTTGAATTAAAGCAATGGGTACATTAGCCTCCTTTGCAGCCACTTCAAATGTAGCCATTCTATGTCTAACCTGAGGTGCTACCAAAGCAATGTCCCAGTCTTCTCCATTAACCTCGTCTTCAAATTCTCCAGTTCCCACTGCCTTGACATTTGATTCTACGCCTTGCTTTTCCAGTTCCTTCTGAATAGATTTTACAACAATAGAACTGGACATGCCCCCTGAACACACTAATAACACATTTAACATATCTCTTCCCCCTCCTTAATATATTCTAAAGCTTTTTTTACAAAGCCACCGGCTTCCTGCAATTTTGCTGTGGCTTCAACAAAACTGCATCCTGTATTAATCATAAGAATTGCCACCTTCGGTTGATAATTGGAGTTTTTTAAAATTTCTGTAGCTTCTATCTCTCCTACCCCTGTTGCCATCATAACGATACGCTTTGATCGATCTTCTAGTTTTTCATTTGTTGTTTGTACGTCTACCATTAAATTTTTATAGACCTTTCCAACACCAATCATAGAAGCAGTTGTGAGCATATTTAAAACAAGTTTTTGTGCTGTACCTGACTTTAGTCTAGTAGATCCTGCAATCACTTCTGGTCCAACAACTGGTACAATAGCAATATCAGCAACTCTAGTTATAACTGCGTCTTTATTGCAACATAATGCTACAGTGGTTGCACCTATATTATTTGCATAATTTAGTCCCCCAACAACATAAGGAGTTCTTCCACTTGCTGCAATTCCCACAACAATATCCTGTGAAGTTAGTTTTATATTTTTTAAATCTTTAATTCCTTCTTCTTTACTATCTTCAGCGCCTTCTACGGCTTCTAGCAAAGCTTCTCTACCTCCTGCAATCAAGCCTATCACCTGTTCTTTAGATGTTCCAAATGTTGGAGGACATTCAGCTGCATCCAATATTCCAAGTCTTCCACTAGTCCCAGCCCCTAGATATATAAGTCTTCCATTTGTTTTAAATGCTTCGATAATTTTTTCAACAGCCTTTGCAATATTAGGTAGTTCCTTTTCTACAGCTAATGCCACTTTTTTATCTTCTTCATTAATTACTTTCACAATTTCCAAAGGCGATTTTTCATCAATATTTAATGTCTCTAAATTAACTTTCTCCGTTGTTAACTGTTCTAAATTATTGAGCATAACGCACTTCCTCTCTAATACTTCCTATCCTTTACCACTTCTCTTGTTTCATATAAATGTTCAATCACTTCGTCATACCTTCTACAAGCAACCCCTATAAACAAACTGTCAATCACTGTGAGTTGGGCAATTCGAGATGCCATGGCACCACTCCTAAAGTTATTTTCTACTGCCGCTGTATATAACTTAATATCTGCACTACCGGCAAGAGGAGAGTCTCCAAATTGTGTTATAGCAATAGTTTTAGCTCCTTTTTTCTTTGCAACTTTCATTGCTTCTACGATTTCCTTTGTTCTCCCTGAGTAAGAGATTCCAATTGCCACATCTTCCTTAGTCAAATGTACAGCAGATGTCATTTGTATATGACTATCAAAATACATATGAGTTGGTATATTAATTCTCATGAATTTATATTGTGCATCAAGTGCAACTACAGACGAAGCTCCCAAACCAAAAATATTAATACTCTTTGCCTTGTCAATCGTTTCTATGGCTTTCTCTAACTCTTCTGATGAAAGAATATTCTTTGTGTCCTCAATCGCCTGTATGTTACCCGATGAAACCTTAGAAATAATCTCCTGAGTACTATCCCCTGTTCCAATTTGCTCAAATAATACCTTTTCACCTTGCTCAGCCCTAGATGTCTCCAGTGATACTGCCAATTTTAATTCTTGATACCCTTTCAGCTCTAAACTTTTACAAAACCTTACAATGCTAGCTTCACTTGTGTTACTTTTTTTTGCCAATTCCGTAATAGAAAGATCTTTAATCTCCCTAGGAGTATCCAGTATAAACTGTGCTACTTTTTTTTCTGATGGCTTGAAACTTTCTAAGCCTTGCCTAATTTTTACTAAACAGCCACTCATTTTTTCTCTCCACCTACTTTCTTCCCATTATAAAAATCAAACGAATCAAAGGATATTCCCAATCTCTTAAAGCCTAGTATTAAAGCTCCTACAACAGGGGGATGTAATGATTTCGAAACTTCTACATATTTATATTGTTTTTTTATACATTCTACATAGTGATCGTAAACAATGCTGACATTCTCCAACACTCCTCCCCCAACTTTTATGGTCAAGGAACCACCCTGGGGCATCTTTCTTATCAATGTTTTACTAAGTTCACAGAGGCTCTCTGCTGCCTCTTGTAATATTCTTGTACTAACATCATCTCCACAATCCGCACAATATTGAACTACAGGAGTTATCCTCGCGATATCAGCCTTTGTTCTATGGGGATGGTGTACATATCCTATAACATCCGTAGCCTTCTCCCAATTTAATTTTTTAATTATTTCCTTCGTTAAAGATGTATTTTGTTCTCTGCCATCCACAACTTTCACCAATGTTGCCAATGCATTTCTTCCAATATCATACCCACTACCTTCATCTCCAAGTATGTGTCCCCACCCTCCAGCACGATATTCTTGCCCCATTGAATCGATTCCGTAAGCGATGGACCCTGTACCGCTTAATACGAATATTCCTTCTGCATTACCATTGGCCCCGACTAAGGCAATTTGAACATCTGTACTTAATAGAACCTTGTTTTTAACCTTTACTTTTTCAAGAATATTTTCAAATATTAATCTATCTTCTTCTCTTCCTATTCCTGCAACACCGAGGGAAATCAGATCAATATCATCAATTGTATAGCAGTTTTCATTAAGCAGTATGCTTATCAGATTACAAAAATTTTCTTCCACTTTCTGTATCCCTTGAGAGTGTATGTTTAGTGAACCAGTTCTTTCTCTAGCTATGGTTTCTCCAGATGTATTCACCATATATCCTATTGTTTTTGTTCCACCACCATCAATCCCAATGAGTAAGCCCATAATCGACTCTCCTTAATGCTTATATTTTCTGATTAATTAAATAATATCATTTTTGATTTTTATTTTCAATATTAATGTTTAATTTTGAAAATATTTTTCACACCTTTTATGTGTTTAACTACATTACTAAAATAAAATAAGCTAATTTGTCTACATTCACTTACTTACCTGAAATTTGTACAAATTTTACGTACTTAAAACACCGATTATATCTTGGAACTTTTTTTACTATAATTGAGAATATCCATAGATTCGATTCATATGGAGACCCTTCCATTATTATTGATTTTCATGAAATAGACTTAATTCAAAGGAAGTCTTAGCAACAAAATAGAATATAAAAAGCAGTTAGTATAGTACAAAAAAAGCAGCTACTCAGCTGCTTTTCTGCCAATTTATGTTCATTGGCTATCTCATATTTTCTTTAAACTTGAATTTTTGCCAAGGGCGCACATGATCCAAGAGATACACCTCTTCGTCACATACTTTTCCTACAACACTAGTCTTCCCACTGTTATCCATATCCTGAAGTGCAATTTGAAGCTCACCAGCATACCTATCATAAAGGGAGCTTTCAATGATAGTATCTCCTCTTTTAATGGGCGTTGGAGGATACAAAGGCCGCTGTTCTTATGCCCCCCTTTCTATATTCCTTGGAACATTTAATAAAGTGCCCTCTGGATAATCCTGTATACCGATGGGGATAGAAGTTATGGCATCCAATTAAATTATCTTTGTTTGGTATATAAGATAGTATATTTTCTAGATACTTTGTCCCCACAGCTTCATATCCTTGAAAAACTTTAAATCAGTATGGCTGATGTTATATTCATCGAATACCGAGGGACTTACACCTGCTATTGTTTTCATTGCCAATCTATCAGCATGGTCTATTATTTCTTTAAACTCTTCAATCACTTTATCCTTATTACCCTTAGCTGATATAAGACAAGTGAATACTCTTGTAAACCCATATTTAGCTGCCAGTGATAGATAATCCTTTATTTCTTCAACGTTTGCATTTTCAGGGTATATTGATACTCCCAATTCCCTCATTCCATTAAGCCTCCCATTTTTCAGGTAGTACATTTTTATATAAATCAACAAATTCTTCAGCCATATCCTTAATGGTCATGGCATTCATTAAGTGATCCTGTGCATGGATCATTAATAGAGATATTTCCACCTTGTTCCCCTGTGCCTCTGCGTGTATTAATGTTGTTTGAGCCTGATGGGCTAAGATTAGCTTTGCTTTTGCATCTTCAATACATGCTATGGCTTTTTTGAAATCTCCCTTTTTCGCATGCTGTATAGACTCCATGCTGGAACTTCTTGCTTCTCCGCTATGGGTAATCAGAGTAAATATAGCCACTTCGATATCCAAGTTTAATCACTCCTTGCATTATGTTATTATTTATTGAATTGAGGTAGGTTGTTGGCATTTTCTATCAATATATCATTTAATACTTTTTTTGCAACCTTTATTGATGGTACTAAGGGATTAGACACAAGAGCCATTAGTGCTGTATTATAATCTCCAGACATACCTGCCTCTACTGTCAAAAGCTCATATGCTTTTACTGTTTGTATTAGTCCCTTAATATTTGTAGGTAATTTTCCAGTTGCGATGCCCTTTGCACCGGATTTTCCTATTACTGCATTTATTTCTACTACTACATCCTGCTCTAACCCTAACACAGCACCATTATTGTGGATATTGACAGTATGAATTTCTTCCTTATCATTATAAATAGCACTAATTAGTGATACTGCTGCATCAGAATAATATGCGCCTCCACGTTCTTCTAGTTCCTTTGGCTTTATATTAAGTTCATTATCTTGATAAAGGTTAAATAACGCACTCTCTATTTTCATTACCTGCTCTGCCCTTGTTCCCTTCTCATTTAAAGCTTTCTTTTCATCCTCCAGCATCTCATCTGCCATATAGAAGTATCTATGATATGGACATGGTATCATTCCTAAAGCATAAAGGAAATCTTTATCCCAAACTAAGTCTGGGATATTTTTCATCGTCACCGTTTTACCTTCTGCCAGCTCATTTAAGACATCAGAAGTAATGTCCTGACCATCTAAATACACTCTTTTCCCATAAACCATATGGTTTAAACCAACAAAATCTATCTTTAATCGTTTGCTTTCATACCCAAGTATCTTTGCGATATTATTGATCATACCAATTGGAACATTGCAGAGTCCTATTGTTTTCACATTTGTATGTTTAAGCACCATTTCAGTTATAATACTAACTGGATTGGTAAAGTTAATCAGCCATGCATTTGGAGCAAGTATTTCTATTTCTCTACAAATATCTAATATAACTGGCATTGTTCTTAATGCCTTAGCAAATCCTCCTGCTCCCGTTGTCTCCTGACCAATCATATTATATTTCAGAGGAATTTTTTCATCCAATGCCCTTGCCTTTAATCCACCTACCCTTATTTGAGTCAGGATAAAATCCGAATCCTTTATTGCTTTTTTTCTATCTACTGTTTGGTATACCTGGGTTTTTAATCCTGCTTTCTTTATCATTCTTCTTGTTAGCTCAAAAATAACATTCAACTTTTTTTTCCCTTCTTCTATATCTACTAAATGTATCTCTTTAACTGGTAGCTCATTGGCTCTTGTAATAAGTCCCTCTATTAACTCTGGTGTGTAGCTACTTCCACCGCCAATAACTGTAATTTTCAATCCATTTTCCATCATTTCACCTCATTATTCATAGTATGATAAGATAAAGGGAGTTTACTCACTCCCTTCACCTTATACTTTAGTGACTTGTGCTTTTTTTACTTCGATCTTCTCCATATTGATCTTGCCCATACTTATCTGCAAGCTTAATAAATGGTAGATAAATCAATACTGCTACACAGAAATTGAACAACGCTAGCAATCCACCCATAATATTTCCACCTGTGGCTAGAAATCCACCAATACCCATTGGTGTAATCCATGGAATTGCCACAAATGTTGGTGGAACTAATCCACTTACTGTTGCAAGATATGCAATGAGAGTCAGTACAGCTGGGGTAATAATAAATGGTATAAAGAGAATTGGATTTAAAACAATTGGCATACCAAATATCATGGGTTCGTTAATTTGGAAAATTCCATTAGGTAAGCTTAGCTTAGCCACCTCTTTATATTCTTTACGTTTTTTTGTACCGATAAATATTGCTGCTATTAGTGCTAATGTTGCTCCTGACCCACCTAAGTGCACATAGGCGTCAAAAAACACCCTCGTTATGTTATTTGTTGCTACTAACCCCTGCTCAACTAAGTCTGCATTTTCTAAAAGCGCTGGTAAATAAACTGTATTCATAATAGGTTCTAATAAATTGGCTCCGTGTAGGCCAAAGAACCAGAATAAATTAATCAGCATAGCTGCTATCATGGCCGAAATAGGGCCTTGACCCAATATTAGAAGTGGTGCTTGAATCGTGTTATATATTAAATCGTATAAACTTGTATCACCAACAGTAGCAATGATATAAGCTACAATTCCTAAAGCATATACTGATGCAATTCCTGGTATTACAGCAGCAAAGGCTCTTCCTACTGCTGGTGGGACAGTATCTGGCATTTTAATAACCAGATTACGTTTTGTTAGTTTCACAAAAATTTCAGTTGCAATGATGGCTACCAAAAGTCCAGTAAATAACCCCGTTGCACTTAGGAAACTATTGTGGATATAACCCCCACCTGCATCCCCATGAGCTTGGGGTGTAACCGCAATAAATGCGCCAATGGAAATTAATCCAGCTGCTAATCCATCTACACCATACCCCTTGGCTAAGTTATAACCCGTTGAAAACACAACCAAAAGAGTCATAATTGAAAATGTGCCCCATAAAACATTCTCATTAATTCCCCTTAGAAATCCAAAAAACGGAACCCAGTCAAGCAGTGTGGCGTTTAGCAGTATAGCAAATGAACCCGCTAAAATCAAAGGCATAATACCAACAAACCCATCACGAATAGCGACTAAGTGTCTTTGTGCACCTATTTTAGATGCCGCAGGCATAAAGTACTTTTCCATAAACTCAATAAATTTTTTCATAATTATCCCCCTTTAATTTTAATCTAACTGTCTTAGAAAATTAAAGTATAAATAAGTCTACTCTAATAGTTTTAAAGCCTGCTCTAAAACAGCGTCTCCATTCATTCTTCCATAATTGATACCATCAATTATGGCTACTGGTACCCCCCTTCCAGCCAATGTCTTTTCCATTTTGCCTAACAAATATCTCACCTGTGGTCCTAACAATAAAACATCAATATGATCAAAATGTTTGGAAGCGTCGGATTCAGATACAGCAAAAATTTCAACCAAAACCCCTGTTTTGACTGCAGCTATATTCATTTTTGTTACCAACAAACTTGTAGACATACCTGCAGAGCATACTAGCATTACTCTTTTCATCACATTACCTCCTCCATTTTCAGACTATATTCATAATTTCATTTATCTAAAACTGTCTACGGCTAACAGCAGTGCACCCATAGTTGTCTCATGATATCCCCCCCTTTTTTCATCTTTGTCACATAATATACAGCAAGAGTGGTGCCAATTTTTCTGATTGTTAGATTAATATGCTTTTTTTCTATAGTTCAGCTATACCAGTTCTCCTGAATTCATTAAAAATTTCAAAAATTAAAAATAGTGTGCATATTTCATCGCACACTATTTTACACAGTTACACACTTTTAATTATAGTCGTTATATAAAGTCTCATTTTCATTATTAGACACTACTATTTTACAAATATGTGCCAACTCATGTTCACCTATATTTATTCCATAATTAACCTCTAAGGTTTTAAAACAGTTTTTGATCAGTATCATTTCTCTATTAAACTGGTCTTTATAAGATGCTAATTCATTAAAATCAGTTTGGCTCCCACCACTCTTTAATTTATCTAATAGAAAGCTGATGTGAAGAATAATCCCAATTATGGCCTCATATTTTACTTTTATATTTAACGTTCTTTCAATATTAGTAATTGTATCTCTTATCTCATCAATTACTTTCTCACCATCAATTTCTTTCAAGTGACTTTTTAAGGATTTGCCTATTTTAATATAATTTTCTTCATCCGTTACAACTTCTTCAAGATATTTCAGTCCATCACCAGCAATCATCTCTTCTGCTGATATGAAGAGAATATCACTCATATGGATATCTATGGTACTAATAATAGCTAAAATTTTATGATTTTTTTTATATTCATTTATTGAAGCCAAAAACGCTTTCCTATCGAGCATATTTAATGGTATGATCTCAAGATTATAACAATCGGTTAACTTCTCTTCGATCAGTCCCTTAAGTCGTTCTGATGCACCTTCTCCTGTAAAACAAGCTGTAATAATAATATTTTTCTTTATCTTCTTTATCATCTTTACTGCTTTACTAAAGTTACTATTTGTTAATCCCTCACCCCTCAAACTCTCGTAGATTTCATTGATACCTCTTCCTAATACAGCCTTTCTGCAAGCATCAATAACAATTGATGTGCTAACCATATCCACTGTTTTTACGATTATACCTGTTTCCTCATATATCATGTCGCCAAAATTAGTTAAGGATCCCATATCCACCAATAGCAATACGCCTCTGCCATTATCTAACTCCATAACTTGTTTTTTAGCTAACTCATACATATCTAAAGGATTTATACTAAGTGGCATATCTAAAGCAATGGCATGCTGCTCTCCCACTAATGTATTACTGACTTCCACCATACTACTTGCGGTTGTATTCCCATGCATAATAACGAGTATCCCTACCTTTAGCTTTTCCACTCCATCAAAATCTAAGGGATTCGTAATAAAAAACAAGGTTAAATACCCAACTTCATCTAAAGGCGTTTGAATATGAAATTTCTTATCGATAATTTTCACTGCTTCCATTGCTACTAAAAATTCATCTGGATATTCAACCCGAATTAAGTTTAATTTAGGGTGATAAATTTTCAAACCCTTGTTAACCCGTTCAATGAAGCAGTTGATGTGAAGTGCTAATCCATAATATATCTTTGGGTCATATTCTCTATTCATCTTATTCTGCGCCAATTGAAGGATTTCTTTCACCGTATCTAGGACTTCAATGTCTACAACTTTAGAAATTTCTGGTCTTCCAATGTCTTCATGTAGGTTGACAAGATATTTTTGAAAGTGACTCTCAATATCTATATTGATAATCTGATTAATCTCCTCAGCATCTATTCCAGATCTTTTTAAGTCTTCTAACTTTTTTTCTATTACATCATAAAAATCTCCCCCATGACTTGGCTCATTGATGATATTGGGCACTGCATCTTCTCTATAGTTAAATCGCAGAACATCTCCCTTTGTTTTTAAGAGTTGATCTATCTCAACTCTTAATTCATTAATTCTCATCATTCCTTTTTTTACATACTGAGGTAGATCTGACTGTGTAATTAATATATAATCTTCTTTTCTTGACTTGTAATTTACAAAAGCTTTTGCGCAGGTTAACTGAATATCACTCCCGAGCTGACCAATATTATTTGGACAATGGTAAAGAAGTAGCGAAATAAGAGAATTCTTATTTACATATATACTTTTTCCAATTCTCTTTGACTCCTTCTTTATAAAATATTCAATTAAATAATATCTCTCTCCTAGGCTTTTCTTTCTTAAAGGGGGCAAAGTAATAACCATTGGGATTCTTCTTGTAAATGTATTAAGTAAATAAGATTGAGGATCCTCTGTTGTGGCAGCAATGATTTGTACATCTACAGCAATGGCTTTTTCTGTTTCTCCTAGAGCCCTAAAAACACCTGTATCAATGTACGTAAACAGCATCTCTTGCCCTTGGGGTGACAGTCTATGTACTTCATCAAGAAATAGCATTCCTCCATTTGCCTTTTTCAGCAGACCGTCTCTATCCTTATCTGCACCTGTATATGCTCCCTTTTTAACACCAAATATTTGTGCCATTACCAGTTGAGGGTTATCAGCATAATCAGCACAATTAAATCTAATAAAGGAAGCTTCTTTTTCAATTACCTTTGATTCAAAAGCAAATTCATACATTATTTCTGCAAACATTGACTTCCCAACACCTGTTTCACCTAATATTAATGTATGTAGCCCTCTAGGTGGATATAAAATAGCAGCTTTAGCTTGTTGTATTGGTATTAGCAAGCTTTGTTGCTGTAGAATAATTTTATCTAGATTATTCTCAATAGATCCTGTTGTTTGAGATACTTTGCCCCTTTTAGTAGAAGTATATAGGACAGGTCTTCCTTCAATTTTGTCAATCCTCTTTTTTCCGTAAAGAGCATTTAAGTATCTACTTACATTAGATCTATCTGCTTTTAGTACTTCGCTAATTTCATAAGCAGAAATCCCTCGATTAAATTTTTCCTCCAACTGAGTCAATACCTCATATACCTTATCAATCTTTTTCATAATATTCCTCTTTCATTCAATTTATTTGACAATTCATGGGACAAGTAACAGTTTAATAAATTAACTTGAGAGTACTCACTATCCCTAAAATAATAACACTTAAATAAATTTATGATCTGAGTGAATTTGATATTTCTTAATCATTGATTATTCTAAATTTCAGTCAATAGAAAATTTGCTTTCCCACCAATTTTTTCTCCCATATTCACCTTTGTTTCAAACCCCCTATTGGTATTGTTGATTATATCTTCATCAATTTTGATGTGCCCCTTCTCCATTAATAAAATCACTGTGGAGCCTCCAAATTTAAAATATCCTTTTTCATCCCCTTTTTCAACTCTTTGTTTAGGCTGATAGGTCTGAATGATAGAACCTACACAGGTAGCCCCTACTTCAAAGTAAGCAATCTGACCAAACTCATCTGATTGGAACAATGTGAGTTCTCTTTTGTTTTGGCAGTATACTTCTGCAATTCGATTTAATGCAATTGGATTAACAGAATAGTACTGTCCCTTAATGGCTGTATACTCATGAGGGATTCCACCATCGGGAAAGTGGAAGCGATGATAATCTGAAGGATTAAGGCGAATAACAATACATGAACCACCATGGTATCCTTTAGCCAAATCTTCATCCTGAAAAAGTGCTTTCAGTGTATAGTTCATTCCCTTTACCTGTATCATTTTATCTTGATCAATGTCTGCATAGGCCAATAATCGTCCATCGGCTGGTGAAGCAAAAGCATCCAAGGCTTCACATATGGGACGTGCTTCTTTTTTTAGTTTTCTAGTAAAGAAATCATTGAAGTGTCGATAATCACCGATGCTTTTTCTATCCGCCTCTGTTAAATCGATGGAAAGATCTGAGACAAACTTAGCTATTTTTTTTCTACTGAAGGGTTGATCCTGCATCTTTCCATATAATGTTGAGAACCATTTTCTTTTTATGAGAAGTTCCAATGCTGTTGCACCACTTTTACGATCATGTAGCCATCGTAAAAAGCGATCCCCAGCAACGACTTCCTTTTCCTTTTTCCCTGTATTGCGATCGATATAATAAATGTCCATTTTCAACCCTCTTATCTATATTTTGATTTTGATTTTAGCCTTTGTAGCCTTCGCCGATTTATCACTATTTCAGATTGCTAAGTCAAGTTCAGCTAAATATCATAAGTCTTCTTTATTTTACAAGACTATCCCTTTAACTTCAATAAAAAGAGCGTCTTCGACGCTTTCGCTGGATGAAACAACTAAGCGATCAACACAATTTAGCAAACTAAATTGGTTGCCTGCTTATAGGGAAACCTAGTTTCCCTTCGACGACGACAAAGTCGTCTGAGCACCCTTCTGACTACGGAAGGGGAATACTTCCCCTTTCAACCCCTGTTTTTTATATAGTAGGAAAGGAGAACTTTCCTACTATATAAAAAAAGAATCCCATTGTGTTTACGCTACAGCAATGTGATTCTTCTTAAGCAGTTTATCCTTAGTGGTATGCTAAATGCCATCGTTTATTCTTAAAAACAACAAACTCACTTGTATACAGGGTTCCTGTATCGATTTCTATAATATAAGTATATTTTGATGGAACCCACTGGGATAATAGGGATTTGTCAATATAATAAAATTGTCTTGCTTGATTAAAGTTATTGGATTGGAAAAAAGTATTTAACTGCTTTTCGTCACTCCAGCTCATTTCTTCTCCGACTGGATAAACCCCCTCCTGGAGTTTATATTCTTCCACAACAGTTTTAACTTGCTCATAATGATCTTTGTATTTGTTATAGGCGTAATCTTCATACATAAAATACATGGGTAAACTGACACCGACTAGTATCAATAACACAAAAGTCATAAAAATACGCTTAAAATTATTATCTTTTCTTTCAACTGTAAATAAACTATCTAGCTTATCCATCAATGTTCCCATTAGCCCTCACTCCTAGATTTTTTAGATTTTTTAGATTTTTTAGATTTTTTAGATTTTTTAGATTTTTTAGATTTTTTAGATTTTTTATTATTATATCATTTTTGCTAATTTAGAGTATGTTAAAATTTACATTTATTTAACAATTTTTAAAGACTTTTCCATCAATTGACTTTTCAACTATTCCATGTTATATTCTAATTAATACTTATGGCTTTTCCTTTAATTAAGTCCTGTGAGACTGAAAGGGTTACGCATACAATGCGATGAATGTACAGAATACATGTTACCATGTACTTTGTACTATTTGTGTATACCTTAACCTTTGGTCTCTGACCAAAGGTTTTTTGTTTAAGCACTTGAAATTTTCAATAAAGAGGCATTAAAAATTTAAGTGCGCCATGAGTCCATGGGGTAGCATCAGAGGAATTTTCAGTTTTACAATCACCTTTAATTTGGTCCAGAGAGACTAAAAAGGGAGTTTAGCTCCCATACTACAAATCAGGGAGGAATTTTTATGTCACTAAAAGGAAGACACTTAATTGATCCAAACCAGTTGAGTTTAGCAGAGCTTGATAACATCATCACCTTAGGTTTAGAAATTTACCGTAATCCTAATCACTATCGGGAAATTTGTAAAGGTAAAATTTTAGGCACATTGTTTTATGAACCTAGTACACGAACACGATTAAGCTTCGAATCTGCAATGCTTCGAATGGGTGGAACTGTCCTTGGCTTTTCCGATGCCAATACCAGCTCAGCTAAAAAGGGAGAAAGTATTGCTGACACCATACGAGTACTAGATGATTATGCAGACCTCCTTGTCATGCGCCATCCCCGTGAAGGTGCACCACTACTGGCTTCCCAATATGCCACAGTTCCAATTGTCAATGGTGGAGATGGCGGTCATCAGCACCCTACACAAACATTAACCGATCTGATTACAATCCACCATAACAAGGGTAAAATCGAAAACTTAAAGGTTGCCTTTTGTGGAGATTTGCTGTTTGGAAGAACAGTCCACTCTCTTTTGAAAACCCTAAGTCGTTTTCCAAATATGGAGTTTGTTTTCATCTCTCCTTCCGAATTAAAAATTCCTAAACATCTAAAGGACGAAGTGATTAAAAGCAATAACGTTGAAATTGTTGAAACAACATTTTTGGAAAAGCATATGTCTGAAATTGATATTTTGTATATGACTCGCATTCAAAAAGAACGCTTTTTCAATGAGGAAGAGTACGTAAAATTAAAGGATAGTTATATATTAGACCTACAAAAACTAAGAAATGCGAAAGAAGACCTTTTGATTATGCATCCACTACCACGGGTCAATGAAATTCATCCTGAGGTAGATACAGATACTCGTGCAAAATATTTTGAACAAGCAAAACTAGGCGTTTATGTCAGAATGGCCTTAATGGCATTACAGTTGGGGGTGATTGAGTCATGTTAGAGGTAACTTCTATTCATAAAGGAATTGTGATTGACCATATTACATCTGGAAAAGGCTTGAAAATATTTCAAAAACTTAATTTAGACAAGATTTCTTCACCTGTGGTATTACTGATGAATGTATCTAGTAAAACATTAGGTAAAAAAGATGTCATTAAAATACAGGATGAAGTTGATTTAGACTTAACAATGCTAGGTCTGATTGACCAGAATATTACCATCAATTTAATTTCCCAAGGAGAAATCGCGGAAAAGAGACAGGTAAAATTGCCGGTCAAGGTTAAGGGATTATTTGAATGTAAGAACCCACGCTGCATCACTTCTGTTGATGATTATGCCCAGTCTGAGTTCACCCTTGTTCCCAATGGAAAAATCCAATATCGTTGTCATTACTGCGAGGAACTTACGGAATACAAACTATAGTTTTACAATGTATAAAAGCCTCTACATTAAAATTTAAAAAGGGAATTTCTAATTGATTTTCAATTAGAAATTCCCCTTTTAATCTTAAAATGTCATTGGTTTTTTATCACACGGGATATTAATTCATCTCATGTGTCCTCAAATCGTTCATTGACATTTCTTTTTTCTATTGAATGTACTTTAGGTAAAATATAGCCAGTTGCGTTCGATCTCTTACGTTGAGCTTTTCTAATAACTGAGTCACATAATTCCGTACCGTTCCCTCACTTAAATATAAGGCAGCAGAAATTTCCCGATTAGATAAACCCTCTCCTACCCATTTTATAATTTCATGCTCTCTCTCAGTCAGTTGCAAATCTAAGTGATGTTTCTCTTTTTCTTCCTTAAGCATTGAGGTCAGTACAGAGGCTATTTCTGTTTCAAATACTACATTTCCCTTACTTACGGTCCTCAGACTCTCTATAATGCTATCGGCGGACTGACTTTTTAAAATATATCCTTGGGCTCCATTTTTCAAGGCTTCTTTTATATACTGATCATCTTTAAATGTGGTTAATATAATGATTCGAATACTGCCAAAGCTTTCCTTAATCATCTTTGTAGCCAAGACACCATCCATTATAGGCATACGGATGTCCATTAGGATTAAATCTGGGGCATATTCTTTACAAAATTCAAATGCCTCTTGTCCATTGGAGGCAGTCCCCACCACTGTAAAATCGGCCTCTAGGTCAATTAAAATTTTTAAACTATCCCTGATTAGTGCATCATCGTCGACAATTAAAACCTTCAAGGATTCTCCCCCCTCCCACACAATCTACAGGTAACACACTTACTATTAACAATCCATGATCATTACTTACAGAAAAACTCCCCCCAGCATTCCTTACCCGCTCCCTCATTCCACTGATCCCTAAGTTTTCCTTTATGTCCTCACAGCCAACCCCATTATCCTTTATATACAGTCTAGTGAACTTTTCATTGCAATCTATAGAGACTTCAACCTTAGAGGCATTTGAATGCTTCGTTACATTGGTTAAGGCTTCTTTTATATTTGTCGTTAAAATTTCTAGATGAGTTGTGGTAATGTGATTAAAATCCCCTCTACATTTAAATTGTACTGGGCAAAATGAGAAATTCTCTACGAGCTTTCTGATATATTCTATTCCTAATTCTTCCTTAGGCTTGATATTATGCACTGTATCCCTTAAAATCACCAATGTGTTGGCTAGTTTTTCCACAGAATCCCCTAATAGCTCTTTAGACTTTTTCGAATCTTTATCGTACAACTTTTCTACCACCTGCATTTGCATTAAAATTCCAGCGATACTATGTCCTATATTATCATGAATCTCTCTTGCAATCCGATTTCGTTCCTTCACCTCTGTTAAATGTGCTATCTCCTTTGAAGAATTCATTAGCTTATTTTTTGTTGCTTCTAGTTCATATGTGAACTTCCGTTCAGAATCATAGGCTTTCCTTAAATTTCTTTCTTTATATGTCAGTTCTTTACTTATATATGCAAAAAAACTACACAGAAATATGATCAATATATAATTGTACAAGTCGTTCCCAGTTAAAAAATACACTCCCAAAGCAACCGATGGTAGCAGTCCCCAATATATTTCCTTGAAAATCAGGTCATGGGTTAACATCCCATAAAAAATGATAAAATAAGGATTTAGTTGCACAAACATCAATATGATACCAAATTCAACTACTAACAACCACTTTGAATTTATGTACTTTTCTCTTACTATATTTAAAATTACCATCACTAAAATACCCACTACATCTAGGTACGTTACTTGCCTATTTGTAATTGTCTGTGTCAAAACAAATAGGAAAAATATACTTTTAAATAGATACCTCATCATCTATCCCACATTTCTTAACTCATATTCAAAATCATTCTCATTTCTCGGATAAAACAAGGATCCCGATTTACTCATCAGTAGGGTCCTTGTGATTTCTATCAACTGATCACAATACCAGTTTACTATTCTCTTCATTTATTGTAAATATAAGTTATACTAGGTGATTATGAGTTACTTATCTATCTCTCATATTATTAATCACCTAGAACAACTTCTCACTTCTATTTTTTAATCAATAATATCTGTGTTCTTCCATGATCCCAGTAAAAAGAAAACCACTGCAAAGAGCATTAATATGAAAATCTCCTGTGTCATACTGCTTAAGGGATCACCATATAAGACCTTTGTTGCTCCCTCTAGGGCCCATGTCGTCGGTACGAATGTGGAGACTCTTTGTAAGGCTTCAGGCATGATTTCCCGAGGCCAAAAGCTTCCCCCTAGCATTACCATGGGAGTAACAATAAATGTTGAAAGTACGCCTAACTGGTGGACATCTTTAACCATAGAGCTTATTGCCAGACCTAGGGCAATGCATACAATACTAAAAACCAGTAAAATAACAAATAAATTGATAACCGAAGGCCCTAAGTCCATGTTAAATACCACGGACATGAAAAAGAGTACTAAGTTAATTTGTATGATAGAGAGCACTACAAAACTTAATATGTTTTGCATCATAAAGCTCTTTAAATGAATCGGTGCTGCAAAAATACGATAAAATGTTCTATTCTCCTTATCTTCTAGAATTAGAGTAGAGGATCTTAGGGAAAATACCAATATCCCCATAATTAAAAATCCGATTCCATTTGTTGTGATGATCTTACCTTGTACATTACTTTCTATCGAATGATATACTACATTAAAGCTTCCATCTCCATAAGCCTCTAAACCTGCATAAAATTTCTCCTGTTCTTCATTTGAGACCTCACTAATATTTTTTGCAGCATCTAAGAAGCTATCGACATACACCGCAATAGGACGAGATATGTTCGTATCCATACTGGCGTATCCTTGAATTTTAGGGTCCATATTTCCTATGATCTCATCAGTAAATCCTTCAGGAATATAGATCCCATATTGTATATTTAAATCCACAATTTCTCCTGACAAGTGGTCCTTTGGTATCCTGATCACCTGTCCCTTGTTCTCTAGATTGTTAATCAACATCTCCGTAAGGGGAGTCTGATCATCATCAGCTACCCCTACCCTTATGTTTGCTCCCCCGCCAGATGAAATCAATGTTACCATAAGGATGAAACCTAAGGGAATGAGTAACATGGTTACAATACCACTTTTACTTTTTAAGATTCTTCTTATATTATTTTCAAATATCGTCATATTACTTTTCTCCTTCCCTTTACAATCGATATCGTAAACACTGCCAATATCATTAACCACATAATCCCAATTGAACTCTTCACTTGCTCCATATTACCACTATAAATCGTGTTGAAAATCGCCCTTTGTGCATAATGATTTGGTGATAGTCCTCTCATGATCCCAAGCAAACCTCCTTGTTGGTCCAATGGCATATAGCCTCCTGCCACAAATGTAAATATGACCACCAAAATATTGGTTACAGAAGAAGCCACCTTAGAGCTACCAGACAATAAACATCCTACAATCCCTAAGCCCGTTGCAAATATAGACAAGGTCAAACAAGTAAACAGAATAATGTAGAGGTTATCTCCCCAATTCACATGATAAACATACTTTGTAAATAATATTAATACAACAGACTGAATAAATAAGGTGAGGGCCACTCCCAATGTACTTCCTATATAAATCTCATATCTCCTAATCGGTGCAGCTATTAAGCGTGATCCTTTGCTTTGAAACTTAATTTCAGCTATTGCACCACTTCCATATTCAGCTCCATACATGAGGATCATCACTAACATCGTAACTGCATAATAATCCATTGCTTTAGGTGTGCTTCCTGCGGTATCAATAGAGATATTTTCTATATTTTCATTTTTAGTAAAAAACATTTGTTCATTATCGCCCAGATAATGAATCAAGTCCATTTCTTCTCCATTATTTAACCGGATTTTTGCTTGTACTGTGTTTGCTCCATTAATGTACGAATCCACGACACTCTGTACAATAGAAGTCCTAAAACTACCTTGGACACTACTGAAAACCTGAATATCCGCCTGCTTTCCTTGATATACCCCATGGGAGTAATCCTCATCTATATAGACAAATGCCGTCATTTCTCTTTTTTCTATCATGGCAATTCCTGTATCATATGAATCCACCTCCTGGAGATCGATAATCTGATTGACCTCACCACTTTTCATAAACATTTCGAAATACCTAGATCCCGCTCCTGCATCCTGACTAAAATAAGCTACTTTTGTTGGGGATATGTCAGTAATGGTAAAATGATTACTTAGGGCTGTTCCTAAAATAAATATCAATATAATAGGTAGTAATATCATTTGGCTCATGGATTTTTTATCTCTTACATGCCTAAGTAGCTTATAATAGCTAATCTGTACTATCTTCATCTTCGCACCTCCTAATCTCTCAAGGATCTTCCTGTTAATGTCAAAAACACATCTTCTAAGGTGGGGGACTCCACATTAAATGACTGTACCTTGGAACCACTCTCAAGAACTGCATCAATAATCTCTCCGGTGTTTTTGCTATTCTTTTGAGAGATCACCTCAAGATATTGATCTCTTAATGTACATTCTCTGACACCATCAATTTTTTTTATATTCTCCCCGACAGTATGGCTTATGGTAGAGATTTCTACAGTAATTTTTTCCTCAGAGGAAATTAGTTCCTTCAACTCTTCCTTGGTTCCCTGGGCAATAATTTTCCCATGATCCATGATCGTCACATCTGTGCAAATTTCCTCTACCTCCTCCATATAATGTGAGGTATAAATGACGGTGGAGCCCATTTGGTTTAAGGCTTTCACTGATTGAAGTATTAAATTTCGTGATTGAGGGTCGATACCAACTGTAGGCTCATCCATAATAATCAATTTGGGCTTATGTGCAATAGCGCATGCAATATTTAACCTTCTTTTCATTCCTCCAGAATAGTTCTTTGAAAATTGCTTTCTTCTATCCCACAAACCCACAAAGGCCAGTGCCTCTTCAACACCTTGTTTCAATGAACTTCCCTTTAATCCATACAATTTTCCAAAGAAGGTTACATTTTCTTCCGCCGTTAAATCTTCAAAGATTGCGATGTCCTGGGGTACAATTCCAATGTGACTTTTAACAAACATTTCATGTTTTTTAATGTCCTTCCCTAGGATTTTGATTTCTCCTCCATCAATTCTAGCTAGACCTATCATCATATTAATCATGGTGCTTTTTCCGGCACCATTGGGGCCTAATAACCCAAAAATTGCGCCTTCTTTTATACTTAAGTTTACATGATCCACAGCAATTGACTCACCATATCTTTTCACTATATTTCTCACTTCAACAATCATGAATTTCCCTCCTCATTATTAAATCTATTTCTATATCCTAATCATACAATCTTCCCAGCCTCTATCATAGTGACTAAAAGCATAAAACCATATGACAAATGTCATATGGTTTTGTTCTTTTAGTCTACTTTGAAAATCTATTTTCTAATTAGCTTTCTAAATAATTTTTCGACTTCCTGGCTTAACAAGTTCCGTCTTTCCTTCTTTGCACATTGGACATTCATCTGTTTCATATGAAACAACCTCTGTTGTTAATGCTGCCCTAAGTTTTGTACCGAATTGAATTTCACCATTACTTCGATCGATTAGTAGGGATACACCCACCACTTCTCCACCCTGAGCCTTCACTACTTCCATTACCTCTCTTACGGAGCCTCCTGTGGTGATGACATCCTCTGCAATCAGCACCCTTGCCCCCTTGGGAATTGTAAATCCCCTTCGTAGGGTCATCTTGCCATTTTCTCTTTCTGCAAATAGGTTTTTTACCCCTAGCTGTCTTGCCATTTCATAAGCAAGGATCACACCACCCATGGCAGGTCCAACAACAATATCAATTTGATCATCCTTAAATTCCTCTGCTAGGCCTTTAGAAATTTCCTCTGTAAACTTTGGGTATTGTAAAATTTGTGCACATTGCATATATTGATCACTATGTCTTCCTGAGGTTAATAAAAAATGCCCCTTTAATAACACATTTGATTCCGTTAATATCTCAATTACTCGTTTTTCACTGATCATCATCATTCCTCCTATTTGTTAATCATAGACGTTAACCTAAACCAGTTCTATCCAAAAGATCCTTCGACTTCGTTTCACTCCACTCAGGATGACAAATTATGGCTTAAGTTAACGCTAATGATTTATTATTAAAATACGCACCATTATAAACTCCCTCGAATCTCCTTTAAGTCCTTAATGCTGTATTGCTCCATATACCCTTGTATTCCCTCTATCACATCAATGGTTGCCCTGGGGTTGATAAAGTTTGCTGTGCCCACAGCGACACCACTGGCTCCTGCTAATATAAACTCTACAGCATCCTCCCCAGTCATAATGCCTCCCATTCCGATAATGGGTACATCCACTGCATTGGCCACTTGGTAAACCATCCGAAGGGCCACGGGCTTAATGGCCGGTCCTGAAAATCCACCCATGACATTAGCTAATATAGGCTTTCTTTTATGAATGTCAATTGCCATCCCTAAGAGGGTATTGATTAAGGAGATTCCATCGGCGCCGCCTGCCACCGCAGCCTTGGCAATGGGTACAATATCCGTCACATTAGGTGTTAGCTTCACAATCAAAGGCTGTTTGGCTACCTTTTTCACTGCCTTGGTCACTTCCTCTACCATAAAGGGATCGGTCCCAAAGCAAACCCCACCGGCCTTCACATTGGGACAGGAAATGTTCAACTCTAATAAATCAACATCGGCATCCCCTAATTTTTTCACTACTTCACAATAATCCTCTATGGTTCTTCCTGCAATATTCACGATGATTTTAGTATTATATTGTCTAAGGAAGGGAATGTCCTTTTCAATGAACTCATCCACCCCTGGGTTTTGTAATCCAACACTATTTAACATTCCCCCATAGGTTTCAGCAATTCTCGGGCTGGGGTTGCCCTTCCATGGCTCATTGGCCACCCCTTTGACCACCACAGCACCTAGTTGGTTTAAATCCACATACTCCCCATACTCTCTACCTGATCCAAATGTTCCCGAAGCCGTCATCACAGGATTTTTAAGCTCCACTCCCGCAATATTCACTTTCATATTCACCTTAGTCATCCCAGATCACCTCGTCACTCCAAAATACAGGTCCATCCTTACAAACCCGTTTGTTTTGCCAGTCTTGATCTTGCTTTTTCTTTGTTTTACAGGTGCATCCCACACAAGCCCCAATCCCACAGGCCATCCGTTCTTCCATGGAAACCTGGGCTTTAATTTCCTGCTCTGCTGCCCATTTGGCAACAGCCCATAGCATGGACTTGGGTCCACAGCTGTAGATCATATCCGCTTTATGCTTTCTCTCTTTTAGGATATCCATGACATTTCCCTTTGTCCCTACACTGCCATCCTCCGTGGCAACATATACCTTTGCTCCATATTTTTCAAAGGTTTTCACTAGTATTGGATGACATCGAAAACCCAGATATACTTCTATATTCCCCTTTAATTGCTTCACCAATTCCAACAAGGGTGGGGTACCGATGCCGCCACCTATGACGATGTGATCTTTTGCATCCTCAGGAATCATAAAACCATTCCCCAAGGGTCCAATCATTTCTACCTCTTCCCCTACCATCATTTGTGACAGGGCCTTTGTTCCCTTTCCTAACACAGCATACACAAGGGTTAATGTATTAAATTCAGGATCGATTTCACAAATGCTAATGGGTCTAGGGAGTAGACTTCCAGGATACTTACAATGGATATTTACAAATTGCCCTACCTTTGCACTTTTTACAATTTCCTCAGCAGATAAGACCATCTTATACATATCCGGTGCAATTTCAATGTGCTCTATTATCCTTGCATAACAGGTACTTTTCAAGACTTCACCCCCAAATTAATCACTTCTATGTTTTCCATGGAAACCTCCGACTCCAATACTGTCAATAAAGCGGCCACTGTATCTAAGGATGTGACAACCCCTACGGAGGACTCTACTGCAGCACGGCGAATTTTAAATCCATCTCTGTTCGTATCATTTCCCTTTGTTGGTGTGTTAACCACTAGGTCTACCTCACCCTGTCGAATAACATCCAAGATATTGGGTTGATCTTCCCCTATTTTGTTTACTTCTCTAGCTTCCATCCCATGCTTTCGTAAAAACTTTGCGGTTCCTGCTGTGGCGATAAATTCATAATTTTTTTCAGCAAATTTTTTGGCCAGTGGCAGAAACTCTTCTTTGTCCTGATCCTTTATCGTCACCAAAACCCTTCCATCTTGTTTTAGTAGGGGGATTTTAGCTGCTAGGCAGCCTTTGTACAATGCTTCCACCCAATCTCTTCCGACGCCTAAAACCTCTCCAGTGGATCTCATCTCTGGTCCAAGGCTGACCTCCACCAAGGGTAGCTTTTCCGTAGAAAATACGGGTACCTTTACACCTACCATTTCAGACTCTTTATACAGACCAGTTCCATATCCCATATCTATAATTTTCTCACCCAGCATCACCCTTGTTGCCAATGCAATAATTGGCACTTCTGCTACCTTACTAATATAAGGTACCGTTCTGCTAGATCTCGGGTTCACTTCGATAATGTAAAGTTCATTTTCATATTCGATGAACTGAATGTTAATCATCCCTTGTACCCTTAATGCTAAGGCAATTCGCTTTGTATAGTCTATTATCTTCTCCTTAATTTCTTCTGATACGTTTTGACTTGGATACATGGATATACTATCTCCAGAATGAATCCCAGCTCTTTCTAAATGCTCCATTATCCCAGGAATCAAGATTTCTTCCCCATCACATAAGGCATCGACTTCAATTTCTGTACCAATTAAATAGCGGTCAATGAGCACTGGGGTTTTCTTGTCTCGCTCAAATGAATCTCCTAGATATCTTATTAATTCCTTTTCCTCATAGGTAATTTCCATTCCCTGCCCCCCAAGGACGTAGGAGGGACGCACTAATACGGGATATCCTAATGTTTCTGCTACAACTAGACCCTCCTCTAGGCTCCACACAGCCTTCCCTTTAGGCCTGTCAATGTTCAGTTCTTCCATTAGAGCCTCAAACTTCTCTCGATCCTCTGCCACATCAATTTGCTCTGGCTGGGTCCCTAGGATTGGAATATTCATTTCCCTAAAGAATTTAGCTAATTTAATTGCTGTCTGTCCTCCAAACTGTAGAATCACACCATTTGGTTTTTCCTTTTCAACAATATTCAAGACATCTTCCTCGGTTAAGGGTTCAAAGTATAACTTATCGGATATGTCAAAGTCTGTGCTAACTGTCTCTGGATTGTTATTCACCATGATTGTTTCAATTCCTGCTTTTCTTAGGGCTAACACACTATGAACACAGCAGTAATCAAATTCGATTCCCTGACCAATTCGAATGGGTCCCGAGCCAATAACCATCACCTTTTTCCTCTCACTTACCACCACTTCATCCTCTTGGTCATAGGTAGAGTAATAGTAAGGGGAAACAGCTTCAAATTCACCCCCACAGGTATCTACCATTTTATAAACCGGATGAATATCAAACTGGCTTCTTAGCTCATAGATCTTTTGGGGACTGCATCCTATTAAATCACCCATTCCCTTATCGGAAAAACCCCTCTTTTTTAGTTCCCTTAACCACTCCTCGGTTACATGTTCTACCCTTGTTTTCCTTAGTTTTTCTTCCTCTTCCACGATTCCTTTAATTTTTTCTACAAAGAATGGATCCATCCCAGTAATTTCACTAACCTTATCTACTCGGTAGTTTCTTCGAAGCATCTCTGCTAAATCAAATATTCTTTCATCATCAGGAATTTGAACCCTTGCCTTTAATTCATCTATGGTTCGATTTCTTGAAGCTTGATGAACTAGGGAGTATTGTCCAATTTCCAATGAACGAATTCCCTTTAAAAAAGCTGCTTCGAAGTTATTTGCAATGGCCATGACTTCTCCAGTAGCCATCATCTTAGTCCCTAAACTTCGATTGGCACCGTGAAATTTATCAAAGGGCCACTTGGGTATTTTAACAACCACATAATCCAATGTGGGCTCAAAGCAGGCATAGGTCTTTTTCGTCACTGCATTTTTAATTTCATCCAGTCCAAAGCCCAGGGCAATCTTAGCGGCTACCTTGGCAATGGGATAACCCGTTACCTTAGAAGCAAGGGCTGAAGACCGACTGACCCTTGGATTAATTTCAATGACCACATAGGCAAAGCTATGGGGGTCTAGGGCGAACTGTACATTACAGCCTCCTTCTATTCCGATGGCGTTGATAATGTCAATGGATGCGCTTCGGAGCATCTGGTATTCCTTATCTGAAAGGGTTTGAGAGGGTGCCACCACAATACTATCTCCCGTATGCACACCAACAGGATCAATGTTTTCCATATTACATACAGTGATGCAGTTCCCAGATCCATCTCGCATCACCTCATATTCAATTTCCTTCCAACCTTTGATACTTCTTTCTAGTAATACTTGTCCCACGGGACTTAGGTGCAGTCCAGCCGTCAAAATCGTCTTCAAGGCTTCTGGGTCATCTGCGATTCCGCCTCCAGCTCCCCCTAATGTATAGGCAGGTCTGACAATCACCGGGTAGCCAATCTCTTCTGCAAAGCTCAACCCGTCCTCTAGCTTTGTAATAATCTCACTTTCTATGCTAGGCTGCTGTATTTTTTCCATCAGGTTTTTAAAGAGCTCACGATCTTCTCCTTTTTTAATGGATTCAATAGATGTCCCAATCACCCGTACACCATATTTGTTTAATATCCCCTGATCATGGAGCTCCACTGCTAAGTTGAGTCCCGTTTGTCCTCCCATACCCGCAATCAAACTATCCGGTCGTTCTTTTTCTATAATTTTCTCTATGATTTCTACTTTTAATGGTTCTATATAAATTTTATCCGCCATTTCTCGATCCGTCATAATGGTAGCGGGATTACTATTCACTAGGACAACCTCAACGCCTTCCTCCTTCAACGCTTGGCAGGCTTGGGTACCTGCATAATCGAATTCCGCTGCCTGTCCAATGGTGATGGGTCCTGACCCAATTACAAGTACTTTTCTTATACTGTGATCTCTTGGCATATGAGTTCTCCTCCTAACATTTTCATGAATCTGTCAAATAAATACCCTGTGTCCTGGGGACCTGGGCATGCCTCTGGATGAAACTGCACACTGAAAATAGGTAGGGTTTTATGCTGCATCCCTTCAATTGTTTCATCATTTAAGTTGATGTGGGTCACTACCATTTCCTTAGGTAGGTCCTCATTCTTGACCACATACCCATGGTTTTGAGAGGTGATATACACCTTGCTATTAATCAAGTCCTTAACTGGGTGATTACAGCCTCGATGCCCAAATTTTAGCTTTGAGGTATTACCCCCTAGGCTCAGGGCTAAAAGCTGATGTCCTAAACAGATGCCGAATATCGGTTTCTTTCCAATCAATTGTTTGATATTCTCAATGACAGACTCTAAGTCCTGTGGGTCTCCTGGTCCGTTTGATAGAAAGATGCCGTCGGGATTGACAGCTAAAACTTCTTCTGCCCTAGTATTGGCTGGGAACACTGTTATCCTACAGTTCCGCTTTCGAAAGGAACGTAATATATTTTCCTTAACACCAAAGTCCATCACTGCAATATGTTTTCCTGTTCCCTGAATTTCATAAACATCCTCAGTCGTGACAGCTTCAACAGCCTTTTCATTACTAAATGCACTCAATTTCGCTTGAATTTCTTGAGTTGTTAGTTCCTCCGTTGTGATAATCCCCTTCATGGTTCCATTATTTCTCAATACTTTAGTCAGCGCCCTTGTGTCAATCCCCTGTAATCCCATAATTTGATTTTGTTTTAAATATCCATCTAAGTCCATCTCACAACGCCAGTTACTTGGTTTGACGCACTGCTCTCTGACAATTAAAGCCTTTACCCTTACTTTGGAGGATTCCACATCCTCTAGGTTTATTCCATAATTGCCCATCAATGGATAGGTCATGGTCACAATTTGTCCATGGTAGGATGGATCCGTTAGAATCTCTTGATAACCTGTCATTCCCGTATTGAAAACCACCTCTCCAACGCTTTCCCCTATATATCCAAAGGCCTTGCCTTCAAATATGCTTCCATTTTCTAAAATAAGTTTTGCCTTCATTTTTTTGCCTCCCCTTTATCTAATTCGCTGTAGGTCCTTCTTCATGTCAATGACTGCCTCCCTAGATGATAGGGCAAACTCTTTTTCAGTAAATTGTTTCTGATATTTTTCATTTCTATAGGCTGCAATAATTCCCCTTGATGAGTTAATAATGGCCCCTAAACCGTCTTGATTAAAGTATCCCTTTAAATCTTCAGCCGTTGCACCCTGGGCCCCATATCCAGGCACCAGGAAGTAGCTCCTTGGCATGAGCTTTCTAAGATCCGCTGCTTGCTCTGGATGAGTGGCTCCCACCACGGCTCCCACTTGACTATATCCTTTTTTCCCAATGAGCTGTGCTCCCCATTGGTTCACAGAGCGCCCCACCCTTTCGTAAAGCTTTTCTCCCCCTACATCTAAGTCTTGAAATTCTCCACTGTTTGGATTAGAGGTTTTCACTAGAATAAACAGTCCCTTATCATAGGTTTTACAGTTTTGAATGTAAGGCTCAATGGAATCTACTCCTAGGTAAGGATTTAGGGTGATAGCATCTTGATTAAAAACCGTATAGCTTTCCTCTTCTATTTCAACTCTTCCAATATGTCCTTGGGAGTAAGCCTCTGCTGTGGAAGCAATGTCACTTCTTTTTATATCCCCGATGACAATGAGTCCCTTTTCCTTTGCATAATCAATGGTTTTAATATATGCCTCCATTCCTTCAGGACCATATTGCTCATACATCGCCACCTGGGGTTTGATAGCGGGTACCAAGTCATATATTGTATCAATTATTTCTTTGTTAAAACGATAGAATATTTCACCTGCAGCCTTCGGTGTTTTCCCATGTATTTCATAAGCTTCTTCTTTAATGTGCTTTGGTATCAAATTCAATCTTGGGTCTAAACCCACAACAATGGGCGCTTGGGTTTCTTCTATTTTCTTGATTAATCTATCTATCATGATTTATCCCTCCATTTAATCTTTATAATGACAACCCTATCTAAATCAAACTTTCTTATTAATGCTTTAGCTCCCCATTTTCCACAATAATTTCTCCTGCAACAATGGTGAACATAACTTTTCCCTTCACCTTACTCCCATGAAAGGGACTGTTATTGCTCTTTGATGCAAAGGTGTTAACATCTATTTCATATTCTAGATTAGAATCAAGGATTGTTATATCTGCTATTTTCCCAACCTGTATCGTTCCTTTATCAATTCCCAATAGCTTTGCTGGATTGATGGTCATCTTTTCGATAAAGCTCATGGGTGTTAAAAGTTTTGTTGCTACCAACTCTGTCATCCCTATGGATAAGGCAGTTTCTAGACCTACAATACCAAAGGGTGCTTGATGAAACTCCTGATTCTTTTCATCTGCATGATGGGGTGCATGGTCTGTGGCAATCACTTCAATGGTTCCATCTACTAACCCTTGCTTGATGGCATCCACATCCTCTCCAGTTCTCAGAGGCGGATTCATTTTGGAATTGGTAAAATCTTTTTCTACAATATCCTCAGTTAAAGCGAAGTGATGGGGACACACCTCTGCTGTTACGTTTTCACCCCTTTGCTTTGCCTCACGGGTTAGCTCTACGCCACCCTTGGTACTCACATGGCATAGGTGTAGCTTTACCCCGGTATTTCTTGCTAAAATGATGTCTCTGGCGATGATAACTTCCTCTGCATCTCTTCCTAGACCCTTGATTCCTAAGGCTTCTGCTTTTTTTCCTGCATTCATAGCTCCCCCTTGAACTAATGTATGATCCTCACAGTGGGAAAACACAGGTATGTTGGCAGCCTTAGCCTGCTCCATGGCTTTCTTTAGTAGGGCGCTATCCATGACTGTTTTACCATCTTCGCTGATACCACAAATCCCGGATTCTACTAGCTTTTCAACATCTACTAATTCCTTTCCCATCTGTCCTTTGGTAATACTTCCGATGGGCAGTACATTAACAACAGCTTGCCTCTTGGTCTTTTCTTTGATGTATTGAACAATCTCTACCGAATCGACAACAGGCTGAGTGTTTGGCATACAGCATATGGTTGTAAATCCACCCATTGCTGCACTTTTGCTTCCCGTTTCAATTGTTTCCTTATGTTCAAACCCCGGTTCTCTCAAATGCACATGGACATCAATGAGTCCCGGCACCACCCAATATCCTTTTGCATCAATGATTTCATCGGCTTCTTGATTGATTTCATCTTGTACCTCTACAATTTTTTCATTGAGAACCAATATATCTTTTATGGCATCTAATTTTGTCGCCGGGTCAATGACTCTTCCATTTTTAATTAATAGTTTCATTTCACACACTCCTTTAAAATATTTATAAAATTCCTCTGATGCGATTTCTTTAATAAGTGCTTAAAATTTCTATCCTCTGCTTTCTGATGAATCCTATTCAACTAGAAATTTCATCTTTCTCTTAAGAAAAACGAAAGGACCATAGAGAGATTATTGATTAAATAATCTCTCTATGGTCCTATTGTGCCCCAATATAAAAGGAAAAACTAAAAACATAGGCTGAACTGGGTTGAAAACCTCCATGAACGCCTTCCCTTTAGTCTTTCTATTTTTTTGTATATTAAAAAACTCGCAAAAAAAATACGCAGTGATGAACTCCATCTCAATTCCTCCCTTTCTGGCCTCTCTGGACCACCTTAAAGGTCGACATGCGTTTGTCGATATTATTTTTTACTTTTAAGCATTTTTACTATTTTATCATAAGGTTACTTTGTTTGTCAATATTTTATTCCCAAAGACAGTTAACAAAGATAAACCAACAAAAAGCACCTCCAACTGATGGTGGAGGTGCTTTTTATATTTTACATATGTTTTATAGCTTACTTTGCGTTTACTGCCGCTTTTTCAATTGTAGAGATATATCCTCCAACTGTTACTGTAGCAGAAGTAACAAGGTCAGTCTCAGCTGGTCTTCCTTCTTCAAGCTCCATAGCAGTAATTTCTGCAATTGTTCTACCTGTCATCCACTCTTCTAATGAAGCAGCTTGCTCAAACCACTCTTTTTCAATTCCTGATGCTCTTTTCATTCCATAGTCATCACCAAGCTCAACCTTAGTTTTGAAATCCCCATCTTTATCAGTTGTGATTTGACCGTCTACATCAATGTCAATTTTTGTTTGCGCTACATCAATGATTGTTCCAACAACGACACCGTCTGCATCAAGTGCAACAACATTCATAGTCGTATCAACCTGTGCAAGTGCTCCATTGTCACCTTCTGCAGATTTAGACTTTGCAATTGAAATTTCAGTACCAAGACCTACTTTTACAGCTCCAGCTTCAACTTCTACAGCATTGTTGTATGCTTCTTCAAGGGCTGCTAAATAAGTATCAACTGTTATTGTAGCAGAAGTGATAAGATCAGCATCCGCTGGTCTATTTTCTTCAAGTTCCATAGCCATGATTTCTGCTACTGTTTTACCTATCATCCACTCTTCTAAAGCAGCTGCTTGCTCAAACCACTCTTTTTCAATTCCTGATGCTCTTTTCATTCCATAATCATCACCAAGCTCAAGCTTAGTTTTGAATTCTCCATCTTTATCAGATGTTAATTGTACATCTGCATCAAAATCTACTTTTGTTTGTGCTACGTCTATTGTTACACTCACTACTTTACCTTCTGCATCAAATCCAGCAGCAACCATTGTTGTATCCACTTGTGCAAGTGGTACAGTATCACCGTCTAAACTTTTCGACTTACCAATTGCAGTTCCGTGTCCAAGACCAATCGTTACCATTTCACCTTCTACTATTTCATCATTATCGGCAACTTGCTCATTTGTTGTGTCTTCAGCCTCAGCCGCACCAGTGGTGCATCCAGTTAATACCATACCAGCTAAAATAAGTACTACTAAAGTCGTTATGAACTTCTTCATCTTGTATTCCCCCTATTTATTATTTAAATTGTAATTCTTATTAATTATACCACTGTGTTTTATAATAAACAATCTTTTTTAATAAACACCATTATTTACAATATTTAGATATTAACCATTACCAGAATCCCTTATGTATTTATACTAGTATAAATAGCTGTAGCGATTGTAAGATGTCCATGATTAAACATTACTCACTTCATAAATTACCTGACTTAGACATAGGTCATAATAAAATATTAATTATCAAAGCGGGCTATTTCTCGACAGGAATCAATTATTTGTTTTATAGGAAATAAAAAAGAAGAGACTTCACAACTAAAAAAAACATCATTACTGCCCTATATTTGATCATAAGGTAGAAATGATGTTTTGAATTCATATATTTCAAATTCACAAGAGCTGTCTCTTACTTTTCAATCAACTTTGGAAAAATAAATTAAAGAGTTGAACCAGCTAAAATAATCAATGCTCTAAAAAGTCGATATAAATCTAAATAATCCCCTGATGAATAGGTAATACATCTAGCCCCTTTACGCTTCACTCCAGGCACTAGCATGGCTACCTCAGTCATAATGGTAGCGTTAAATGCAAGCTCCAATTCAATTTCCCCCTCATATTCCACCAGAGGATACTGATCTACATGACCCAATGCCCTTTGAATGGCCTCTTTATACCTTTTTTTCACTTCTTCTAAGGAGCAATTCTTAGCAGCATAACGTGCCATGGTTTCCTTCACAACCACACCCTCAATCGTACCAATCTCCTCCTTAGATTGTGCCACTACCTTATCATCCCCAGATACTAATACCACTGGCACATCAAAATAACCAGCAAGGCCAGCGTTTAAACCACACTCCCCGACTTCTTTTCCATTGATTTTTACACTGGCTACAATGCTCCCTGCATAGGTATGGTCAAAAATACCTTCAGAAGTCCCTGCCCTTGGATGATATCCAATAAAAATGACGGCATCATAGGATTGATCGATTCCTTGCATCATACTTAATGGCTTAGGGCTTCCACTGATCAATACCGCTCTTGGATAAAGCTGTTCAATTAATAAATTATCCATCCTACCATGGGAATCATTAATCACCACTTCTTTGGCTCCTGCATTAAAGGCTTCTTCCACAACCCAATTAATTTCTTCAGTCATAAGCTTCCTGGCTCGTTCATAGTTCTTTCCCAAAGGATCCGCTTGATCTCTCGAAACAACACCCCATATTCCTTCTATATCTGCTGAAATAAAGACTTTCATCTGCTTCATCCCCCCTAAATATGATTGTTATCATATAAAACACACTACAATCCATTGTTCTTCATTTTTCAAATAAACCCTTCATCATTTCCAGATCATCTAATGCAAATTAATGATTCAATAAAAATCAGTTTTTTTCTTGGTGAATGAATTTATAGATAACTCCAGTCTCGTTTATCTTTACTTGCATTCTCCAAGGTCTTATCTACAGTATCATAAAATGTGAGTTGCTCTATTGGAACAGTGGAAAAGTTAGACACAGTTAATCCGATCAGACGAATATATTCTTCGATTCCATTCTCCTCTAGGGCCTCACTGGCAATCTCATAAATTTCCTTTTCATCTCTAATATACTTCTCTATGGTTTTACCTTTGGAATGGGCTTTAAAATGAGCATCCTTCATTTTGATCGTAATGGTTCGGGCAAAAAATCCCCTTCTTTTTAAAGACTGGGAAACCTCTTGGGCAAATATGAATAGGTATTTTTTAAGCTCTTCTTTATCCATTGTATCTCTCGTTAAAGTGGTCTCTCGTCCAATGGATTTAATCTGTCGGTCTATTTCCACCATTCTTTGGTCAACTCCACGAATTCGATGGTAGATCTCCACTCCGGACTTGCCCAAAAGATCAATTAGATTTTGTTCTGACAGAGAGAGTAAATCTTCAATGGTCTCAATCCCGATCTGATTTAGCTTACTGCCAGATTTTCGCCCTATTCCAAACACTTTATGGACCGGAAGTGGTTTCAATATATCAGGAACCATCTCCTTTGTAATGATCTTAATCCCATCTGGTTTATTCCAGTCCGATGCCAATTTAGCTAAAAATTTATTATATGAAATCCCCACAGAAATTGTTAATCCTGTTTTCTGGTTCACTTGTTCTTTAATGTACTTTGCAATGTCATAGGTTTTTTCTTCACAATCCGATATATCTAGAAAGGCTTCGTCGATGGATAGGGGCTCTACTAGATCTGTCACTTCATAAAGGATATCGAAAACCTGCCTAGATACTTCCCTATATCGCTCGTGACGAACAGGCAAATAGATACCATGTGGACATCTCTGTTTTGCCATGAAAATAGGCATGGCAGAATGAATGCCAAACTTCCTTGCTTCATAGGAACATGTGCATACAATTCCGCGATTACTACTACCGCCCACAATGACCGCTTTCCCTTTCAATTCTGGCTGGTCCTGCTGCTCCACTGCAGCGAAAAATGCATCCATATCTACATGAATGATTCTATGATCCATCATGGCCACCCCCTACCCTCTTATTATACCCCAAAAAATCAAAACATAAAAACAGCCCCCAAAGCGGGGGCTATCCTAAAATTCTGCAGATTTTGGTGTTCTTGGATAGGAAATAACGTCACGAATATTAGCCATTCCTGTTAAATACATAATCGCTCTTTCAAAACCAAGTCCATATCCAGCATGTTTGACACCACCATATTTTCTTAGTTCTAAATACCACCAATACTCTTCTTCATCTAATCCCATTTGTTTCATTCGATCTGTTAATACATCTAATCTTTCTTCTCTTTGACTTCCACCGATAATTTCTCCTATCCCCGGCACTAACAAGTCCATAGCCGCAACAGTTTTATTATCATCATTCATTCTCATATAAAAAGCCTTAATATCCTTTGGATAGTCCATGACAAACACTGGCTTTTTAAATACTTTTTCTGTTAAGTATCGTTCATGTTCTGTTTGAAGGTCATGTCCCCATTCCACAGGATACTCAAATTCCTCTCCTGATTCTTGCAACATTTTGACAGCCTCTGTATAGGTTACCTTTCCAAATTCAGAATTCGCCACATGGTTTAATCTATCGATCAATCCTTTATCAACAAACTGATTGAAAAATTCAAGCTCTTCAGGTGCCTGTTCCATGACGTACCGAATCATATACTTTAACATATCCTCAGCTAATTCCATGTTGTCCTGAAGGTCTGCAAAGGCAATCTCAGGCTCGATCATCCAAAACTCTGATGCATGTCTAGCAGTATTGGAATTTTCTGCTCTAAATGTTGGTCCAAATGTATAAACCTTCTTGAAGGCTAATGCATAGGCCTCAGCAGCTAGTTGTCCACTGACTGTCAGGCTTGTTTCCTTCCCAAAGAAATCTTTCTTGAAGTCAACTTGTTGTTCTTCATCTAAAGGGATATTTTTAAAGTCTAGGGTTGAAACTCTAAACATTTCTCCTGCCCCTTCAGCATCACTGCCTGTCACAATAGGGGTATGGGTGTAAACAAAGCCCTTCTCTTGAAAGAATTGATGAATGGCAAAGGCTGCAATGGATCTTACTCTAAATACAGCCGAAAAGGCATTACTCCTTGGTCTTAAATGAGCAATTTGTCTTAAGTACTCAAATGTATGTCGTTTCTTCTGAAGTGGATAATCCTTGTGGGAGTGCGCTTCTAATTCTACATTTGTTGCCTTAATTTCAAAGGGCTGCTTTGCACCAGGTGTGATTTCTAATGTACCCTCTATTATGATGGCTGAACTAATAGTAAATTTACTTACGTCACTAAAGTTATGTAGATCTTCATCAAAGACGATCTGAATGTTTTTAAAAAATGTTCCATCATTCAATTCAATAAAACCAAAAGCCTTTGATGCACGTAATGTTCGAATCCAGCCTTCAACACGAATTGATTGACCTGCATATTGCTCGGTTTGACGATAAATTTCTTTAACTGATACTGTCTTCATCATTCTCCTCCTCTTGTGTACTTTATTAAACTACAAAAAGCCCTCCATCCCAAAACCTAGGGACGAAAGACTCTCATTTCGCGGTACCACCCTTATTGTCATCTACATGACCACTCATCAGCACAATCTTAGTTATGCTGCCCAATGAATAACGGTTTGGCTCCGGCTAAGTCTACTCTCATCATTCACAGTCTTAATGATTTCGATTAGCAACTCCGAGATGTTCTTCAATAAAGGCTTCATATCGGACTCTCACCATCACCGACTCGCTAAAACGTCCCCTATATCTACTCTTCTCTTCATCGTCTTTTAATTTCTAGTTCCATTTATTGATATTATAATCTTTTAAGCAAAAGATGTCAAAATTATTTAACTCTATTTTACCCGCAGCCTTTATATTTATTCTACACATAGGAATAAGAAATGAAGTTGAGTTTATATTTTTTTAATTTCTTCATTATTGGCAAAGAAGATTAGTCGAATCATCAGGATAATGCCACCGACTCCTGGGAGAAAATAAGTTGGTACATGGTCTACAATGAGACCCGAAATTAACAACCCTAGGGGAGCAATGGCAATGGCCATGGTACTGACTAAGCTCAATACCCTCCCCCTAATTTCATTAGGAATTTGTCTTTGAATAAGTACCATAAAAGGAATATCAATTAAGGCAACAATAAAGCCTATGAATCCCATAATGATGATATAGTAAATAAAGTAAGTCTGATTTGAATACCCGCTAAAGTAAGGTGTGACAGGAATTGCCACTGCTATAATCAACAAAACAAATAAGGTCATCAACAAAATCAATCGCTTATATAAGCTCTCTTTTTCAGGTAAAAAAGAAAGTAATATGGCCCCCAAAAGCATTCCTGCAGGCCATAGTCCATTAATGATGCCAAACTGTTCTGGAGACATTTGGAGAACATGATTTAATATATAGGGTAATGGAACCGTAATTGAAATTTGTAAAATAAAATTGATTAATATTGAAAAAGAAAGCACGTTGAACAGCATCTTGTTACTTCTAAAAAAGGTCCAGCCTTCTAACATTTCTTTCCACAACAATTTTCTTTCTTTTGGTAGTTGGCTGTGGTGAGACTGGTTATAGTCAAACTGTATAAAGTACTCTGAAACCCCTGATAAAACAAATGAAATTCCATTAATTAATAAAAACAACTTGATGTCTACCAATGCAAAAATAAGTCCACCTAGAAAAGGCCCACTAATGGCAGCGATGGAAGTAATACTCTGTCCCAAAGAGTTAATCCGCATTAGGTGCTTTGCATCAACTAGATTAGGCTTACTTGCTTCTAATGATACATCAAAGAACACATTACAGGTTGTCAGTAGGAATGAAAACAAAAATACATAACCCAATCTAATCCCGTTCACTGTACTCAATCCATAAAACAGGAGCATTAGTAGCCCACATATTAAGTCCATGCCTACCACAATCTTTTTACGATCAAAACGATCCGCAATGACTCCAGCAATAGGACCAAACAGTACCCTAGGGAGCATACCAAAAATCAAGGTACTGGCAAAAGAGAGCCCTGAACCCGTCATATTGAGAACATATAATCCAATGGCAAAGCTGTAGATCTGTGTCCCAAATAAAGATGCAAACTTTCCTGCTATAAATAAGACTAAATTTCGCTTTCCAATTGTATCTTTTTTATTTAAACTCATTGCACTTATTCCTGGATTCATGTGATTTCCCTCCAATAAACTTATGATTGTTTTGTTAACTTCATTTTATATTAGGGGGTTTTCACAAGGTCAATGACCTTATTCTCTCTTTTTCACTAAAAAATCAGTAAAGATGGGGTTGACGCCACCTTTACTGATCCTTTTTTCCGTAATACACAAATTCATAAATTTTATTCCCATTGACAAAGGGTTCATACTTTTCCTCCGTATCAACAAAGCCTAGTTGTTTAGTCTCTAATTGCTTAAAATCAGAGTTTTGCAGTAAATTTTGTATCGTTTCTTCTTTATAAAACTTTCTTGAAATCTCAGGTAGTTGGAGTAAAAATTTCTCATAAGGCTTTACATAAACATAACATCCTACTAATTTACCCCCTATTTTAACTTTATGGCTAATCTCATCAATTAAAAAATCAGGGCTTGTAAAATGGTACACAGTGGACCCCCAATAATCGACGACGATATCCACAACCCCCTCCTTCAATGGTAACCTTGCAAGGTCAGTACAAATAAACACGAAGTGAGTTGATAGGGATTCTGCTTCTAAATATTCTTTAATCTTAGTCATTCTTTCTTGATCATGATCTGTGATAATATAATAATTACTCTCATCCATATGAGAAATAAACTGTTTTAGGAAAAAACCAGATCCCGTTCCTAGCTCTAGTATCACCTTATTTGTTAGGACCTCGCTGTTAATCATTTGGGTAGCTGTCTTTATGGCTTTATACATAAAGTTAATAAACCCTGGAGATGTTCCCTCTACATAGGATTCAATAGTTGGGGCACCCTTAATTTTGACTATCTTTTTTTTGTCTTCCTCATTCAGTTCTATATAAATACCCTTCTCTACCCCAGCACAATATCCACAATGACATTGAAATTGTCCTTCCATTAACATGTTTTTTTCAATGATGCCATTGTTTAAATCCAATGAATTTTTGCAAAGTGGACAGCATAAATGTTGAATAAATAACAAAGGAAAACCTAACTGTTTTCTCTGTTGTAATGATACGATGTTAATCTCTTCAGCTCTCTGCTGTAAATACATTACTGTTTTCGCTAAATGTTTCTGCTCAGCCACTAATTCTTCTGTCTTCTCCTCTAAAATCTTCTTATATCGTAATTGATCTTGTATTGTTCTCATACCGGTTATGCGTTTATAGGAAAATACTTTCTGAATTTCACCTAATGTAAATTTCAGCCCTTTGAGCTCTAATACCCCTTGTAGGTCATTGCTATCTTTACTGGTAAACTCATATTGACCCCCCTTTTTATGAGGTAATAACAGTCCTAGATCAATATAATGCCTGACCGTATCAATTGTAATATTGTGTTTCGCAGAAAACGCTCCAATTTTCATCTCTATCAGCTCCACTTGTGGTAAATTATTCAGACCAAAATGCCTCTAGCAAAGTATCTATTGTACTTCTATTGGAAATTGTTAAATAGTGTTTCCACTCCTTAGGAAATAGACGTTGATATCTATAGGAAGTAAATCTTTCATCAATAAGAAAAACGACACCTCTATCCTTTTCCCTTCGAATCACTCTACCGGCGGCTTGAAGTACTTTGTTCATCCCTGGATACGTATAGGCATACTCATAACCCGGACGTTTTTTTTCTTGAAAGTAATTCATTACAATGTCCGTTTCCCTTGTTATTTGAGGCAGCCCCACACCAATAATGATTGTACCGATTAATCTGTTTCCTGTTAGGTCGATCCCTTCAGAAAAAATTCCCCCAAGAACCACAAATCCAATTAATGTTTCACTGGGCTTGGATTTAAATTGACGTAAAAATCCCTCTCGCTCCGGCTCCGTCATGGTGGTTCCCTGCTCTAGTACTTTTATATCGGGGCAGGCTTCTCTAAACAATTCAAGAACCCTCCTCAAATATTCATAGGAGGGAAAGAATACCAAGTAGTTTCCCTCCTTACCCCGAACCACTTCTTTAATATATTTTATAATTGGTTCATAGCTCTCCTGACGATCCTTGTATTTTGTTGAGATATCGTTGGCCACCATAAGTTTGAGGTTTTCTTTATCGAAGGGAGAGCTTAATTGTATTTGATAATCTTCTTCATGACCACCTAAAATGTCCCTAAAGTAGTTGAGTGGGGTCAGGGTAGCAGAAAAAAAGATGGCGGCTCCCCCTCTTCTAACAGCTTGTCCTAAAAGATAAGAAGGATCTAAACAAAACAGCTTTATCACCACATCCTTATCTCGTTTTTCTACATAAGTAGTATACCTATCATCATAAAACTCTAAAATCCTCAGGAAGGCAAATGCACTAAAGTATAACTCTAATAGCGCCTCATAACCCCCTTTTCCCCGTCCTTCTTTTAACCAAATCGCTGCCTCTGATATGAAATGTCTAAGGAGCTGATCCATCTCTAAAGGAGCTTCTTTTTGAATATAAAATTCATTTTCTCCACAGTTCTTCTTTGCTTTAATCATAAAAGAATTTAATTTGTTTAGGGTCTTTGCTACCTTTGGGCTCTTGTCTTTCATCACCCGCTTTAATTCCAAAAATGTCCCTTTATTTAGTTCCGCTGAAAACATAGTTCTAGAGCGATCCACTAGATTATGGGCTTCATCAATTAAAAATGTATAGTTTTTTCCTTCCTCTTGAAAAAACCGCTTTAAGTAGACACGAGGATCAAAGACATAATTATAGTCGCATATAATACAGTCACTCCACAAAGCCAATTCTAATGAAAACTCAAAGGGACATATGTGATGTTTACGAGCATATGTCTCCATCACATCCCTTGTAAAGGCATCTTCATGGTCAAATACATCTGATAAGGCCTCATTGAGCCGGTCAAAGTGCCCCTTGGCAAAGCGACACTCATCTGTATTGCAGCTACCTACCTTTTCAAAACAGATCTTATCCTTTGCGGTTAAGGTGATGGTCTTATATGCTAGTCCCTTTTCTCTGATTTTCACAATGGCCTCCTCCGCCACCTGTCTGGTAATGGTCTTGGCTGTTAGATAAAATATTTTAGATGTCATTCCCTCTCCCATCGCCTTCACCCCAGGAAAGAGGGTTGATATTGTTTTACCAGTACCCGTTGGGGCTTGGGCAAAAAGCTTCTTTTTTCCTCTGATGGTTTTATACGTCGCAACAGCCAGCTCTCTTTGTCCTTTACGGTAGGCTTCAAATGGAAATTTCATGTCCTTAATACTTAAATCCCTTTTCATCTCCCATTTCTCAATCCGATGAGCCCATTGAAAATATTGTTTAATTAAATCATAAAAAAATGCCTCTAATTCACAGATGGTTATTGTCCTTCTAAATCTTTTTATTTCCTGTGTCTCCAATTGATAGTACGTTAATTGAACCCCTATGGCTTCTAAATTGTTCTCCTTGGCATAAATATATGCATAGCATTGGGCTTGTCCCCAGTGAATGGGGTAATCATTTTCTTCTATTTCATCAAGGGATTTTGTCACTGTTTTGATTTCGTCGATAATGACTTTTTCATCCTCTAGGATTATGCCGTCAGCTCGGCCTTTTACAGTCATTTTATGCTCTTGATAATCAAAACTGTACTTTAGGGTAATCTCTGAAGTATCATTTTCCCCATAATTCTTCTGTATTTTTTGATGGGCTCTGGTGCCTTCTATGGCACTACTCCCTCCAGAAAAACCACTGTCTAGATTACCACTACGCAGTACAAATTCCACTAGATTCCCTACAGAAACCTTTATCTCCCGCTGTTCTTCCACCTTAATCCATCCTTTTTACTCCGATTAACTACATTTCTATATTTGAGGAAACTGCATCATTATCTTTAAAGAATAACAGTGTAAGAAGATGTAAAATGTAACCTAAAAATCGTAGATTGGGAGCCATTTACATGAGCTATTCCAATTCTGTGAAATCTTCATGAAATTCTTCAGAACCAGTCCTGATCAAAGCAATAAATAAAATTTGAATAATAAATCCACCTATACCCAAAAGAATCCAACCTCCTAATATGATACCCTGAGGTACATTCCATATAAATGGTTGCCCTAGGAGCAGCAAAAATCTAATGATTAAATACGCCTTCCACCTGGAATGACATTGCTGTGCTAGCTCCTTCAACTCTCTCTCTACAGCTAAAATTCTTGTTCCTTCAAAAATATAATAAGCCAATAACAACTCGATAATACCCGATATCATATTGACTCCCATTTCAAGCATGGAGTAGGAAAGAAGACCTTCAGCCCCCGCTAAAAGATTAGGATCCCCCCTATATAAATCCGGTATAGTCAAAAATATTAAAACAAAGGCCAAGGGTCTTGCTTTTTTGAATATATCATGATAGTTCGTTAATCCTCCTAAGGCTGAGAAAATGATGATATACCCCACAAAGTCAGGAAGTAGATTAAATTCATTAAATCTGATATCAAAAAATGTGATTAATAGACCCCAAAAAAGCCTGCTATAATATTCTTTAATCATTGCTTTACCTCCGCTCTTTTATGATTTGTCTAATCTGTCTTGAACTAAATTGTGGTCTATTTTGAATATAAAGAGATTGAATCCTTCTTACTCCTTCCACTGTTTCAATTAACAGCATTGCCTCTATATCAATAAATAAATGATATCGTTGATCATGTTCTTCTGTGGAATCAAAGTAATAACTGATTTTGATTTGTTCTCCTGAATTAAATTCCATTGGAAAATGAATATCCTTAATAGTGAGTCCATCTATCTGAAATAAACTTCCTTGAACGTCTCTCATCCTTTCATATGTCCTCCGAAGCTCTTCCTGGCTCTTTAGATCTTCTTCATTTATGGACTCCATAAATGCACTTTCCGATTCCATTATTTCCTCTAAACGGATCTTAGATGGATTCATATAAAGATGCAAAAATCCTTCCAATTTTCTCTTGTTGTCATATTCAAAGCTTAATACCTTCAAGGATTCTTCTACCTTATGAAGACTATAACTATTCCCATTGCTAGAGCCACCTCCACTAACCTGAGAAAGCGCTCTTTCCTCCCAATCGATAGCTTCTCTTTTTTGTATTTTAATTTCACCTATATCCACCTGCTGAGAGGTCCCATTGTTAAAATACACAGTCATTTCATTAAATACAATGCCATCCTCATTTAACCATGAATGCATCTCTTCATCAGTGATTTCTACCACCATGACCCCTAAGTTATGCTGAACATAATCTATACTATATTGTTCTGAAACTCTAATACGTTCAGAGGGTATACCAGGAATATCTATTCTATAAATATTGACATTGTCGTTTTTATTAATTAAATAACGAATTTCAAAGGATACCAATTCCCTTAGTCCTCGATCATAATAGTGTTCCATAAATAACGGTTCCTCCAATTGATAGCTTTGAAAATACATAAAATTTCCTATCCACGAAAAAACAATCAATAAAATCCCTGTCACAGCTATTTTTTTATTCACCGTAATGCCCCCCATTTATCATTGGTCACCCTCATATTTTACAGCTACTCTTTCCACCAGTCAAAGTGTTATTTTTTTGTTTTATAACAATAATAAAAGTGTAGCCTTCGAACCCTTATCAAATCACAGTTCCGATCGCTACACCTATTTTAATTCTATTTAATTACAAGTAAATCCTCTTTTCTATCCCTTAGGTTTAAAAAAGATTGCCGCCATAAACCCAAAAATAATGGCTGCAGAAACCCCGGAGCTGGTCACTTCGAATATGCCAGTTAGTACACCAATGATCCCACTGCGTTCAGCTTCCATCAAGGCACCCTTAACCAGTGAATTTCCAAAGCTACTGATGGGCACAGTGGCTCCTGCTCCTGCAAATTCTACCAATGGATCATAAAGTCCCAACCCACCTAATACAGCACCACTGACAACCAATGTAGTCATTGTATGAGCAGGTGTCAATTTAAACACATCCATCATAATCTGACCGATGACACAAATGCCACCCCCAACAATAAAAGCCCAAATAAACTTTTCCATAAGTTTCACTCCTTACATTTCGATTGCTACAGCATGGGCGATACAGGGTATACTTTCTTTCTGTTGGTAGGACATAGGAGATAATAAAGCCCCTGTAGCTACCACTAGGATTCGTTTCAATTCCCCTTTACCCATTCTTTTCATCAAATGTCCATAGGTCACAGTGGCTGAGGAAGCACATCCACTTCCCCCTGCAATCACCGGCTGCTTTTCACGGTCATAAATTAAAAGTCCACAGTCTGAAAAACGTTCCTTAGATATATTTAGACCATGTTCTTGTAATAAATCTCCGGCGATATGATGTCCCACAGTTCCCAAATCTCCTGTAATAATCAGGTCGTAATAGGATGGGTCAAGTTTTGTATCTCGAAAATGTGCTTCTATGGTATCTACGGCTGCTGGTGCCATGGCCGCCCCCATATTAAAGGGGTCAGATATTCCCATATCAACGACTCTCCCAATAGTTGCCCAAAGAATTTCAGGTCCGTCTCCATCACGTGCCACCACTGCAGCTCCAGCCCCTGTCACAGTCCATTGGGCAGTTGGTGGCTTCTGGGCTCCATATTCTGTAGGATAACGGAATTGCTTTTCCACTGCTGCATTATGGCTCGAGGCGGCAGCTAAGGCATTTTTACCTGCTCCACTATCTACAATCAAAGCCGCTAAGGCTAAACTCTCCATGGAACTAGAGCAGGCTCCAAAAACCCCTAGATAGGGCATACCCAAGGTTCTTGCTGCAAAGCTACTGGATGTAATCTGATTCATTAGATCGCCACTTAAGAAAAAGTGTATATCTTCTTTTTTCATTCCAGCTTTATCTATGGCAATTTCACAGGCTTGTTCCAACAGCTTTCTTTCTGCCTTTTCAAAGCTGTCCTGCCCCAGCCATATGTCTTCATGTAAAATATCAAAATCTTCCCTTAGGGGCCCTTGGGCTTCAAATGGCCCTCCCACTGCTGCAGATGCCACTATCGTGGGCTTAGAATCAAAAATCCATGTTTGCCGTCCTTGGAGCATCTACATTCCTCCTAGCTCTTGAAATATAATTTTGATTAATGCAACTAGAAAGGCAGAAAATACCCCGTAGGCTAAAACCGGCCCTGCAATCTTAAACATATTGCCTCCCACACCTAATACAAATCCTTCACTACGATGTTCTATAGACGCTGAAGCAACGGTATTAGCAAATCCAGTTACCGGGACAGCCGTTCCTGCTCCAGCCCACTGGGCAATGTGATCATATACACCTAATCCTGTTAGTAAGGCCGAAATCATAATCAAAACCGCCACCGTTGGATTACCTGCTGTTACCTTATCAAATTCAAAATACGTCATGAAAATCCATTGTAGCCCTTGTCCTATTGTGCAAATGATTCCACCTACAAAAAATGCCTTGAAACAGTTTTTTACAACCGATCTCTGGGGTTCCCTTTCCTTTGCAAATTGCTGATACTTTTGTTGTGTTGGTGTTAATTTTTTATTCTTTTTACTAGACATTTTTCACCACCCTCTATCTCAACAAATATGGTCTGATTTTTTTCATCATCTCTTCTAGATCAGTTGCATTTTTTTGATAGACTCTCTTTGCTTCTTCTTCTTTTGTATCCAGGGAGAATTTACTTAAATCTGCCTGGGATTTTTCAAGTCCTGCATAAAGCATTTGTTTCACTTGAGGGGGTTTCATTTGGATAGAATCATCGAATAAATCCATATAGAGCTCTCCAGATCCATTAACTTGACCCACAAAAATATTATCAACTGAGATGCCATCTTTTTCTAGCTGCTCCATTAGCCACCCCCGGTTTAAACCTAAGTTACTTAGTGGTTCATCTAATATATTGCCATCTAATATCACCGTTTGAGGTGGCTTTTGAGGTGCAACCTGCTGCTCTAGATGAAAAGGTGTAATGGGTACCTTATCAGATTTCAGTATCATATTCACTTCTCCAGAGGACTCCATCACTGCAAATTCTACATCTGCCACATTAAATGCATCTTTACTCCTAAGAGAGCTTAACAGTTCCTCACCAGTTACCCGCAATTGCTTTAAATTCTCTTCCATTATCTTTCCATTTTTAATGAGCACTGTTTCCTTCCCATAGACCCAGTGATGTAGCGATTTACTCTTTAGAGACACATATTCTATAGCAATAATCAATCCACCCCATATAATCATGGCAACAATTCCCATGACGATATTTGGAATGACTTTCGTCGAAGCCAAGGCTGCTACAATCATAATGACTCCATATCCAATAAAATGAAATGGTGTCATTCTAACAATCTGCCTTTTTCCCATTAGGCGAATTAATACAAATGTAAAAAGAAAAAGACCTACTGATCTTAATACAATTTCAATCCATTCTTCCATGTGGTCAATTCACCTAATTTCCTTTGTATTGTGGTTCTTCTAATTCAATTTTTTTAATCCTATTTTCCAAATCTTTGATGATACCTTGAGTTACCTGTATTGCTTCTTCATAGGCCTGTTTTGACTCCTCATCATGAGTCTGCATTGCATATAGCTTTAGTGTGCCTTCACTTCCCTTAAGTGTTGCTAAGGTCTGCTTGACCTGCGCCCCAATTGTCATTTATTACCCTCCCTTTTTCATGATACTTTTATGTATTTCATATTTTTTACTTCAATAAAATCATACCGCCATTAATCACGTACTTTTATGTCAACAATACTAAATATAGTGTTTCCAGTCCAATAATTTATATGCAAAAGCACCTGAGTCCATAAGGACTCAGGTGCTTACCTTTTTTCTTTTTAATTTACTCAGCTAGTTCTAAAGCAATTTTAACCATACCCATAAAAGTGTTCTGTCTTTCTTCTGAAGTTGTTTGTCCTCCAGTGATCAAACTATCACTTACCGTGAGAAGCGTCAGTGCATCAACCCCGAACTTAGCTGCCAATGTATAGAGGGCAGCTGTTTCCATCTCCACCGCCAGTGTTCCAAACTCAGCCCACTTCTTCCAACTATTTACATCCTCATTATAAAAAGTGTCAACAGTAAGTACATTGCCTACCCTCGTTAAGATACCTTTCTCTTGAGCAACATCATAGGCCTTTTTAAGTAGTCTAAAACTAGCAGTGGGTGCATAATCCATTCCACCGAATCGAAGTTTGTTCATATTGGAATCAGTTGAGGCACTCATGGCTAAAATCACATCTCTTAATTGTATCTCCTCCTGCATGGCACCACAGGTTCCAACACGAATTAGATTCTTCACGCCATAATCTGAAATCAATTCGTTGACATAGATTGAGATAGAAGGCATCCCCATTCCAGTACCCTGTACAGATATCCTTTTTCCCTTGTAGCTACCTGTAAATCCATACATACCCCTTACTTCGTTATAGCATTCGATGTTTTCTAAAAAATTTTCTGCAATAAATTTTGCTCTTAAAGGATCTCCTGGCAGCAAAATTGTTTCTGCAATTTCGCCCTTTTTCGCTCCAATATGTATGCTCATATATTCAACCCCTCTTTCATTATATTTTTTCCCGTCTTAATAAAACCGCTCTCAATATTAAGTCCGATTTACTAGTATCCACTATTGAAGTCTACTAAGTTAATCATTTCGCCCTTCTTATATAAATAGACCTTGAGATTATGTTCAATGATTTCCATGGCATGATCCATATATTTGTATGATTCACCACAAATATGGGGTGTGATCACAACATTTTCCATTTCCCACAAAGGACTCTCCTCGGGTAATGGTTCTTCTTCAAAAACATCAGTAAATAGTGCCCTGATTTCATCATTTTGCAATGCTTCAATTAAATCTTCTTCATTAACTGTTCTACCCCTACCCATGTTAATAAAACAAGCTGTTTCTTTCATTAATTGAAAATGCCTTTTATTAATAATCCCGTGGGTTTGTTGTGTATGTGGAAGTAAATTAATCACATAGTCACTTTCTATAAAGACTTCATCCATCTCTTCTGGTCCATAAACATGGTCTACGTATTCCATTGACTCAGGCGTATTTTTCAATCCAATTACCTTCATTCCCATTAAAGATGCTTTCTTCGCAACCTCTTTGCCAATACTTCCTAGCCCCAAGATTCCTACTGTAGCGCCAAATATTTCTCCCTGGAGAATATCTCTCTCCCACTTTCTCTTTGTTTGATTTCTAAATACCAAGTGGAGGTTTCTTGCTAAACTAATCATTGCAGCAAGGGCATATTCCGCCATATGGGTTCCATGAATCCCTTTCCCATTGGTTAAAATAATTTCTCGACTTGTGATTTCCTCTAGGGGCATGGCATCAATCCCTGCACTAACTCCCTGAATCCACTTGAGCTTGGGGGCTCCTGCCACCATTTCTTTTGTACATTGAAAAGTAATTAATACTTCCGTATCCTCTAGCTGCTTTAAGAGCCCGTCTTTTTCTTTGTTTATCACAAATTGAAGCTCTGGGTATCTCTCTCGCAGTACCACTAGATGCTTTGCAGGAAAATCTAAATGAATGAGCGCTTTTCTCATCATAGAACTGCCTCCTTTTCGTATACTATTCTATCAAAGTAATCCTTTTTTTACCACCTTACTACATTTGTTCAACGACATTGTGGATCCACTTTTTAGAAATCAATCTAACACTTCCAATACCTGCCTTCACAACCTCTTCCATAGAAACAAGCACCACTACCCAATAGATGGGCAACTGCCAAACGTGAGCTCCTAGGAAGGCCAAAGGCACTCCAATCAGCCACACACTACCTAATTCAAGAAAAAGAGAGAATTTTGTATCTCCGCCACTTCTTACAATACCGATTACTAAAATTGCATTAAATATCTTAAAGGCCATAAAAACACCCAATACCATCAAAATCCGTATGGCATTGATATGTACCTCTGTTGATACATTGAAAAGCTTTAAAATGTAAGGCGCTAAGGCGAACAAAAGCATTCCCATAATTCCTCCCGTTAAAGGGCCCAAGATCGCAAATTTTTTCGCATAATTAAATGCTCTCTCCTTATGATTTCCTCCAATTTCATTTCCAAGCATAACCGCGCAGGCATTTCCTAATCCCATCCCCACAACCATAAATATACTTTGAACCGTATTGGCAATTTGTACAGATGCAATGGCCTCTGTACTAATACGGGCATAAATCGCCGTGTACATCGTCATCCCCAATGACCAAAATCCTTCATTTAAAATCACAGGATAGGCCGTTTTAAAGTACTTCAATACAAATTCTCTGGTTAAATTCATCATATCTTTTATTTTTCCAGCAATTGCATATTTTTTCCCATAAACCATTCCTAGCAATAAAACCATCTCTACTGATCTAGCAGCTAATGTTGCCCAGGCCGCGCCGCTTACCCCCAATGCAGGTGCTCCGAACTTTCCAAATATGTAAATGTAGTTCAATACCGTATTGATAGACAAGGAAACTGCACTGACAACCATTGGTAGTTTGGCTTCCCCTGTGCTTCTAGCTGCAAATGAGTATGCGAAGGTCACCGCAGTGGCAAAATAGCTCAAGGACACAATTCTTAAATACTGACTTCCTAGATCAATCACCGATTGATCATGAGTGAAAAAGCCCAGTATCACATTTGGCACACCAAAGGCACCTACTGCAAAAACTAAACTTAGTATCCCCCCGGAAATTAAAGCAATTCCTAATACCCTGTGAATATTTTTAATATCCTGCCTTCCCCAAAACTGAGAAATAAAAATAGAAGCACCACTGTTAATTCCAAATAAAAGAAGTACAAACATAAAGAAGAATTGGTTTGCTAACCCAACAGCTGCGATTTCAAGTTCTCCAAGGTTTCCAATCATAATCGTATCCACTGTATTTAAGGCAGAAGAAATGAGGTTTTGGATTGTGATTGGCAAAGCAATCGCCAGCATAGTTTTGTAGAAAACTTTATCATTAAAAAGTCCTTTGGTCATTGAGAACCCCCTTTCAGGCAAAAGCAGGAAAGCTCACCGGGAGGTAAGCTTTCCTGTAAAAAGATTAGCATATCTGAGCCTATTTGTTCTAAAAATATTTAAGTAGAATGTACTACTCTATTATCATAAATACTGATGTTTACCTATCAATTATAATGAAATTACATGTTTTTGTAAAGCACATTTCATATTGCATCTTTAGAGACAACTTCCTAGCTATCGGTTTGAAGGAGTCGGTAAATAAGGATACATTTCCCCTGCCATACTTTGTATCGGCATTGTTTGAATCCATACCAATCCTGGACCAGTTAAAGTTGTTAAAAAAAGACCCTCTCCACCGAACAACATATTGCTAAAACCCTTAACCATCTCAACACTCATTTGAATCGTGGACTCATACATCCCCACGGATCCAGTTTCTACCTTTATTGACTCCCCTGCTTTAAGTTGGATCTCTACTGATTCCCCATCTATTTCAACAAAGGCCATTCCTTTTCCTCTTAATTCCTGCATAATAAACCCCTCACCCCCGAAAAAGCCCGACCCTAATCGCTTTTGAAAGGCAATCTCAAGCTCCACCTCTTCAGTTGAACATAAAAATGATCGTTTTTGGCATATGATGGATCGATTAGTCACATCAATTGGGATAATATGCCCTGGGAATGTATGTCCAAAGGCAATTCTTTGCCCATTACTGGTTGCTTGAAAAAAGTTTAAAAAACCACTCTCACCCATCAACTTCCTTTTAAACAATCCGCCAATTCCACCATTCATGCTTGTTCTCATGTCCACCATACTATCCATCCATTTCATAGCACCTGATTGCGATTTAATTGTTTCTCCTTTTTGTAGGGTCAATTCTATCAACGGCATAGTTGTTCCCACCAGTTTGTATTCCATAAATTCCCTCCTCTTTTTATCTACGATTACATTACGCTACTTAGTACTGATACACTTATTTTATCATTTTAATATATGCTTTACCCATAATAAAGATAATAAAACCTTTGAACTCATAAGTTGAGGAGCGGATTGCAATAAAGGATAAAGGAAGAAACCATATGGTTTCCTCCTCATTTGTATTACTTCATTAAGTTCTTTAGTTTCGCCGTTGTGGCATGTGGATCAGTGGCCATCATAATTTCTGACATCACTGCAACCCCGTCTACTTTAACACGGCAAAGTTGCTGAATATTTCCTGCATTGATCCCCCCAATTGCAACAATAGGGATCTTTATATTCTTTTTAAATCCTTCAATAAATGTAATACCCTTAGGTGGCAGATTTTTTTTGCTATTGGTTTCAAAAATATGTCCCACCAATAAATAGCTTGCCCCTTGATTTTCTGCTTCTATTCCTTCTTCTATGCTATGGACCGACACTCCAACGCCTCCCTGGAAATGAAGTCTTTTTTCAATGAATTGCTGAAATCCAGTATGGTATCCATGAGCACCAACAGCATTTGCTACTTCTAAGCTATTGTTGATAATCAATCGTGTATTGGTTCCATGTACAACGCCTTGAATATCTTTTGCTAATCCCAATAGCTCTTTATAAGATAAATCCTTTTCTCTTAAGATTATTGCATCTACCCCACCATTAGTTGCTCCTTTGATAACACTAAGAAAGTTATGGTCTTCTATCATCCTTCGATTGGTAACCAAGTAAAGCATCTAATCGTCCTCTCGTAAAATGTTGATATTTTTCCCTTCCATAATCTTATTCATATTTCTCATGGAGCACATTTTACCACACATGGTACAACTGTCATCATGCTCAGGCTTTGATTCCTCTCGGTATCTTCTTGCCTTTTCCGGATCAATGGCCAGTTCGAACATCTTTTCCCAATTTAACTGTTGTCTCGCGCGACTCATTTCATTATCCCATTTTCTAGCTCCAGGCACCTTCTTTGCAATATCCCCTGCATGGGCTGCAATCTTAGAGGCAATAATTCCTTCCTTCATATCTTCTAGGGTTGGTAATCGAAGATGCTCAGCAGGCGTTACATAGCATAAAAAGTCCGCTCCATGACTGGCTGCAATTGCGCCACCAATGGCACTGGTAATATGATCATATCCTGGTGCAATATCTGTAACAATAGGTCCTAATACATAAAATGGTGCACCATGACATAGCTTTTTCTCCAATACCATGTTTGCTGCAATCTCATCAATGGCCATATGTCCCGGTCCCTCTATCATAACCTGGACATTCTTTTCCCATGCACGGAGGGTTAATTCTCCTAGTACCATCAATTCTTTGATTTGACTGGCATCAGTGGCATCATGGATGCTCCCTGGTCTACAGGCATCCCCTAGGCTTATGGTTACATCATACTTTTCACAAATTTCTAGTAATTGGTCATAATATTGATAAAAAGGATTTTCTTTCTTATTTAACTCCATCCATGCGTAAAGTAATGATCCTCCTCTAGAAACAATATTGGTTAAACGAGGATTCCGCTTGAAAACTGCTGCTGTTTCTTGATTCATACCAGCATGGATGGTGACAAAGTCCACGCCTTCTTTTGCATGCTTTTCTACCACATCGATAAATTCTTGGGCTGTAATATCCTGTAGTTCCTTATCATAAAAACCCACTGCATCATATATTGGAACGGTTCCAATCATAGCTGGTGACATTTCAATTAAACTTTTTCTAAATTCCTCTGTCTTTCCAAATGAACTTAAGTCCATAATCGCCTCTGCCTTCATTTCTAGGGCTGTTCTTACCTTATCAAGCTCTACTTCGATATTTGGACAATCCTTTGAGATCCCTAAATTAACATTAATTTTTGTTCTTAATCCCTCTCCAATCCCTTCGGCATCTAATGAGTGATGATTTTTATTAGCAGGAATCGCAATTTTTCCCGTTGCTACCCTTTCACGCAAAATTTCTATATCCATTCCTTCTTTTCTTGCCACAGCTTCCATTTCCTTTGTTACCAATCCTTTTCTTGCAGCATCCATTTGAGTTGTATAATTCATCTTTTCTCCCCCTAATTTTATATTTAAATTGCCATCCAATTTTTAAATATAGGCTGATAGCCCTTATTTAATATGGCTTTTCTCATTTCTTCAACACTTCTTGTATCACTAATTTCAAACTGACTGTCTCCTTTATCGGAATCACTATGACCACCTACTTCTGTTGTTACCCCTGCAGACATTTTAGTGACTCCTAGAGGAATGAGATGATCTCTCAGACTGCCTCTTTCTCTTGTGGACATGGTAATGGCTACATAGGGTAAGTAAATTCTAAAAGCAAGAAGCACTTGAACTAAATCTTGATCAGTCACAGGATACACATCCCGAAAGCCTCCCACGTGAGGTCGAATACGAGGTAAAGAAATACTTAGTTCCACATCATTATATTTATTTTGTAAGTAATTAGCATGCATACCAGTCATAAAGGCCTCATGCTGCCACTTATTTAAGCCTAAAAGTGCACCAATATTGACATTATGTATATTGGCTTCACAAGCCCTCTCAGGCGCATCAAGTCTAAAATGATAATTCCTTTTAGGTCCAGCTAAATGCACCTGTTTATATACCTCTTCATCATAAACCTCTTGATAAATCGTTAATCCGTCTACACCAGCTTCTATTAAACGCTGATAATCTTCTTTTTCCAATGGATCGATCTCAATGGCAATGGAGTCAAAATATTTTTTCATGATCTTCACAGCTTCCACTAAATAAGAAACCGGTGTTTCTATTCTTGATTCTCCCGTTAATAGTAGAATATGCTTCAATCCCGTTTCAGCAATGATTTGAGCTTCCTTTTCAATTTCATCATAGGTAAGCTTCTTTCTTTTAATGTCGTGATCAATGTTATAGCTACAATAGGCACAGCGATTTACACAATAATTGGAAAGATAAAGAGGTGTATAAAGTAAAACCGTCTTCCCAAAATGCTGTAGTGAAAGTTCCTGCGCTCTTTGAGCCATTTCCTCTAAGCAATTAGCTGCCGCTGGAGAGAGTAGAGCTAAAAAATCATGATGATTTAGTTTATTTTTCTTAATAATTCCTAAAACATCAGGTTCCTTTACTTCCTTTAAAAATCCCTCGGTATCGAAGTTCTCATATTCTAGGTAAGTATCATAAAAACTCATTATGCTTCCCCTTCATGTAAAAATCCTGTCAAGGGGGAAGATGCCCGAGCCACTTTAGCTTGTGGCGCAGTTACCCCATTAAAGGCTAATCGACCTGCCCTTACTGCCAGTTCGAAGGCCTTAGCCATCTTCACTGGATTTTGAGCTGTTGCAATTGCCGTATTGACCAGTACTGCTTCAGCTCCCATTTCCATAGCTTCAGCAGCTTGGGAGGGCTTCCCAATTCCTGCGTCCACGATGATGGGAACTTTAATTTCTTCAATTAAAATCCGGATCATTTCCTTGGTTTGCAACCCTTTATTCGTTCCAATAGGTGATCCTAAGGGCATAACCGCTGCTGCTCCTACAGACTCTAACCTTTTAGCGATCATTAAGTCTGGATTCATATAAGGTAGCACAATAAACCCTTCCTTTGCTAGTACTTCTGTGGCCTTAACCGTTTCCTCATTATCAGGCAGTAAATACTTCTGATCTGATATTACTTCAATTTTAACCCAATCACCACATCCCATTGCTCTAGAAAGTCTTGCAATTCGAATGGCTTCTTCTGCATTTCTTGCACCGGATGTATTAGGTAGTAAAATCGTATCCTTAGGAATGTACTCAAGGATATTGTCTTCTTTATGATCTAGATTCACTCGTCTCAGGGCCATTGTGACAACTTGTGTACCACAGCCTTCAATGGCTTGCTTCATCAAGTCATAGCTAGCAAACTTTCCTGTTCCAACTAGAAGTCGACTCTTGAGTGATTTACCTCCAATATTGAATCCTTCCATTTCCTCTCCTCCTTTTAAACTTCTTCTTCACCTAATAAAATTCTAACAACTGTGTTAGCTTGGTGATTTGCGGCGATAGCTACTCTTGGAGCCATCAACCCACACCCAGGCTTTGCTGCCGATACCCCATCGCCAATTAAATAAAATTTCTTCGTGATGCGCTTGGTCTTAATCGAGTTATTGGAAAAGTATCCTGCCATTCCTGAAGCTGCCACCATGGGCTTCTCTTTCATTTTTTCCAATACTGTATTGACAAGTGTTGACTTAGATGTTGGATTATCGAAGGCTTCAACAATAACATCCATATTTTTAAAGCAGTCTTCAATATTGGTTTGATCTAAATATATATTGATCACCTCTACCTCAACAAATGGATTGATTTCATGGATTAACTGCTGAAGTGCTTCGGTTTTCAACATTCCAATATGTCGTATGAAATATTGCTGCCTATTGAGATTACTCGGTTCCACCACATCAAAATCCACCAATAAAAGCTTTCCAATTCCCATGCGAGCTAAGGAAACAGCAATGTTTGAACCCAATCCCCCTAAGCCTGCAATGCCTATAGATGCCTTCTTTATTTTTTTATGAACTCCTGGGGTATGTCTGGAGGTCAATAATACTTCTAGTTCTTCGATGATGGGGATTTCTCCCCTTTGAATCAATGTAATCAGATCTCCTTCTTGTAATAAAACATCTTCCTTGATGATAAAGCCATTATAAACAACAACATCAGCATCTTTTTTGACTTTGTTTCTCACTTCGAATGCTGTTGTTCCTTTTTTTACATCCATTTCATCTTCATTCACAATCAGTTTCATATTAACCCCCTCCGATAAATCCCACAATCTCAACTTGATCTCTTTCATCTAGCATCAGTTGTTCGTATTGTCCCTTTGGAATAATGTTCATGTTAACTTCCACTACCACATGATCTGAATCTAACTTCAACTCCTGTAGTAATTTTGTAATCGTTGTTCCATTCGGTAGTGACGTTTTTTTCCCATTGACAATCATCTTTACATCTCCCTCCTCTATTTTTGTAAAAAAAAGAAGCTCCCCTGTACTTTAGGGAAGCTTCTTATAGATTCAGATGTCTTCATAGGTTCAATTATACATTTCACCGTAATTAATTTCATCAACTCTATCAGCTTCCCTACGGTAGTACTAACTACGTCAGGTTCAAAGGGTCAGGTATTATGAATCATTCCTTCTCAGCCGTAATGGCTCCCCTAGCTAAACACTATTTACTTTTCATTCTTGCTTATTTAAGTATAGTTGACTTATCATCTCTTGTAAAGATATTGATTAAGATGTTATCATTCACCTTCACTTTGACTTTCACTTTCATCATTTTCTTGATACCCTATGGACATTCCTTTATTGTGATAGAAGACAAAGTAAAAAGTTTCAATGAATAGTTTAAATAACATAGCGATAACTGTCAATAGAATGACTTGACTGATCATTGATGCTCCTGCTACATTTCCTAGACTACTAAAAAAAACAATGCCTTCATCTCTTAATATTCCTAATGGCTCAATGGATGGTGTGGCTCCTAATTTATCGATAATACTATTTGAAATAGTAAAGAGTATCTGGAGCAATAATACCATCCAAAAGTGTTTTTTTACAAACTTAAAGCTTCCTGTAATCGCATCCCATGCACTAGGAAGTTCATCATAAACCAAAATTGTCTCCCAAAATATTAATAGTGTTGCAACCACAATTATTCCAATAGTCAAGATAATTAAACCAAGAATACCCATGACAAGCACTATGGGCACGATGATTATTCCCAGCAGACCCCCTAGAAGGATTAACAAAAATGCTCCCCCAAGAATTCGTACAAAAAAAGCCCTAACGCCCTCTCCAAAGTGATTAAACGTAACCTCTTGAGATCGTACCCCTCTACAAATCATATTGAGCTTACCTGCTTGAATAGCGATTGCTATCAAAAAATAACTCACCATCATCAATGCTAGCATTATGAAGGGGAATCCAGCTTGAGATGCACTCCCACCATATTGCACTATATTTCTAGGTGATATAAACAATATGAATCCCGTGGTGATCAATCCAGTTAAGATCAGTTCCATAAAAATAGTCATGAAAATGATCGGGTTTGATTTGACTACCGTCCCACTTTTTTTGCCATATGCCAATAGCTTAGAAAACAATTCAACCACTCCTTTATATTAGATTTCTATTTATCTTTATCAAACTCCTTTTCTTATGTATTGTTAGAACCCTCATTTTATGTTCCTTATCTGCTCTACTTTTTTCATCAATCAATTGTTATCATTGCTAAATGAGTCATAAAAGGGTAATATATAAAATGGACAAAAAATGATTATAAAACGGAGGAAAACAAATGAATACAATTAACTGGGTTGAATGGATTGGATATATAGCCTCAACCTTAATACTTATTTCTTTACTCATGACTTCCATTGTCAAATTGAGGTTGATCAACTTAGTAGGCGCCCTTATTTTTGCCATATATGGTTTCTTAATTGGTGCAATTCCCGTAGCTATTGCGAATATTGCCATTATCATTATCAATATCTATTATTTGACTAAACTCTACGCGCCTGGCAGCACCACAGAATTCTTTAAAGTACTCGCTATTGATAATAATAGTCCTTATTTCAAATACTTTTTGGATTTTTATGAAACAGACATTTTAAGCTACTTCCCTAATCATTCTATGCAATTTACCCATGATATGATCGGATTTTATGTTTTAAGGGATCTTGTTCCCGCAGGTATTTTTATTGGATCCAGATATGATGAAAACACGCTATTAGTTGAACTTGACTTTGCAATCCCCGAATATCGAGATCTAAAGATTGGAAAGTATCTTTATGAGGAACATGCAAATTACTTTTTAGACTTAGGCTATACTCGTCTCATCAGTCATGTGGCTAGTGAAAAACATACTTCATATTTACACAAGATGGGATTTATGCAAAGCACCGAGGGCGACGAAACCATTTTTGTTAAGCATCTCCTATAAATTTACAAGAAGTAAAAAAGTGGCTAGTGCTTAGTCACATGACAATCTGTGGATACGCATGCTGAAGTTTTATACGAGCATCTTTTGTAGTAAAATGCCAATTAACTCCTTTTTGAGATTCATTACGGTTCTGCTCCCATAGATATGCTTTGGTTTGCAATGTTTCTATATCTGGAATTCTCTTGTTAAGACACTGCCTTGTGAATACACTTAACTCTAACTCCGCTATATTCAACCAGCTACCTCGTATTCATAATCGTGTCGTTCGGGTTTGCCAGGTTCTAAGGGGAGAGGGGTACGAGTTTCCTTAATAAGTTGTATAGGCTGTTCATCCATACAAACAAACGCTTCTGCAATCTGTCTATCAATCCAGTTTGGTCCCTCAGCATTGGCTTTGAGAAGAATGTTTGCATGTTTGATTTTATATGCCGGTGATTTACCTTTACTTATTATATCTGTTAGTTCTTGATGTTCTTCATTGGTCAGTTTTACGATATATTTCTTTTTCATGATGTTCCTCTATTTCTTTGGGATTAGTTTACACATATCTTCTCCAAAGAAGGAGGTTACTAAGCACTAGGTTACATATCAAGGTTCGTTCTCTGCTAAAAATAGCAAAACAGAGGAGTTAGCTATCTATTTCAGCTAACTCTTCTGTTTTATATATACTTCATTTCAACAATCTCATATTCTTTTATACCTATGACATATCACGCTACTGCCAAAACAATGGTTTGCTACATCATATTTAACCTTTATATTTCCATTTCAAGCAATGCTGCACTAAGGCTTTTACCGTGCTTATCTAAAGCAAGCGATCTAGTTACTCCGCCACCAAGTGCTTTATCCATCACAAAGTTTAAAGCACCTAGTTTAGGAAGTTCATATCGTTTCACTTCTCCATGAACAATATCTTTAAACCATTCTTTTACAACCTTCGTTGTAACCTTTTCTTCAATCAATCTATAGTCTTCTTCATTAAACACGATTAATGAAACATTGGATATATTTCCTTTATCACCGGTTCTTGAGTGAGCAATCTCTCTTAACTTCATTTTAAGCCTCCTCGTAGTTGACTTCTATCTTAATATCTTCCCGTGGTATAAAAATGGAAGCTATGGAAACTATTTCTTTTACCCCTTGAGTAGCTCCACCTCCACCGGCAGGTCCATTAGTATATAAAGCTTCTACTTCATTGCCTATTTTCACTGCATCCATTCGCTCTGCTGTTCTTCCTGAAACCCTTAACCTCACTTCTTTGCACACTGATCTTTCACGAATCATAGCATCGCTAATTTGATCTTTATAAAGGGAATTGATACCAATATAATCAATTCTAAACTCTTCTATATTTACACCTGTATATTCTAATCTTTTCTTTACGATTTCTCCTGCAAGCTTTGCTCTTTCATAGGCACCACTACCGCCATAACTCATTTCTCCTTCTCCGATATAACAATCCCTATAACCCATGCTTACCTTTAAAGTGTCTGGTTTTTTCTTTCCAGTAGCACCTTTGATTTCTACTCTATCTAGTCCTATCTGTTCCATTGTAACATCAGAATAATCAGCTATCCCATCAGGCGTTACATAGGCAGTGAGGTCATGGATTTCATAAATTAATTGTTCTTTACAGGTCTGGGTAGTAACAGTTCCTCCTGATCCATCAACCTTCGTGATGACAACTTCACCATTTTCATTTATCTCAGCTATAGGAAAACCAAGCTTCCAAAGTTCAGGTACATCCTTATATCCAGGATCAGCAAAATATCCTCCAGTAATTTGACCAGCACACTCTAGTAAATGGCCTATCATAATACCTTTACCAATCTTTTCATGATCCTCACTATCCCATCCAAACTCATATAGGATAGGTCCAAGGACCAGAGCTGGGTCTGCTATTCTGCCAGTAACAACGATATCTGCCCCATTTTTCAAAGCCTCTACCACACCATCAGCACCTATATAAACATTGGCTGAAATAACTTGATCTTTAATATCCTTTAGCTTTGCATCTAACTCCAGCACATCATAATCCATATATTTATCTATCTTATCATAAATATCGTCCCCTAATACCGCCGCTATTTTCAATCCTTTGATACCTTTTTCTTCTGCCATTTTTTTGATAACAATAGCAGCGGATTGAGGATTTGCAGCACCCATATTGGTAATCACCTTTACCTTTTTCTCAACACATAATGGCAAAACCTTATCCATGCGATATTCCAAAAGTCCATTATAACCTTTATCAGGATTTTTTAGTTTTTCTTCTTGTGCTATGGCAATGGTTCTCTCCGCCAAGCATTCGAAGATAATATAATCTAGATTTCCTTTTTCCATAAGTTCTACTGCGGGCTCAAGTCTATCTCCTGCATAGCCTGCTCCAGAGCCGATACGAATTGTTTTCATTCTGTTGACCTCCTAATATTTTTCAAGTGAAAAGTAGTATAGAAACTATAATCTGATACCTCCAACAATTAGTGCTGTTATCAACATAACAATAGTTGTTGCAAAAGCATATGGAATGGTTTTCTTTTGATGCTCACCTAAATCAACACCTGTAAGGCCTAGAAGCAAGAAAGTTGCTCCAGTAAGTGGGCTTACTGGAAATCCAGTAGTCATTTGTCCCAGTATTGCCGCTCTACCTACATTCACTCCTGCAACACCAAATGCTTCAGCGGATTGTGCAAGTACTGGTAGTACTCCAAAATAGAAGGAGTCTGGATCAAATAATAAGCTTGCAGGCATAGCTATTATACCAGTAATTACAGGTATAAATCTCCCCATAGATTGTGGAATAATGGCAACTGTGTAGTTTGCCATTTCAGTTATCATTCCAGAGCCTGTCATGACACCAATAAATGCTCCAGCAGCAAATAATATACTGGCCATCATAAGAGCGGCTTTTGCATGGGCATCAATTCTCTCTCTTTGCTCTTTTACATTTGGATAATTGATTGTTAATGCAATAGCAAAGGCTAACATAAAGATAACATGTGGTGCAAGTATCCCTTTAATAAGAATAAATAAAGTTATTACTATAGTAAAAATATTCAATAAAAATAGCTGTGGTCTAGCAAGTCTAGCTTTTTCTTCATTGGCTTCATGATCAATTACAATGCTTTCTGTATCTAAATGTCCAATTCTATCTTTTTCTTGCTTTCCCAGACGATAAGCTACAAATAGAACAAAAAGCATTCCTACAGCGAAAGGTATAAGCATTGGATTAAACAACTCGCTCACAGGTACATCAAGTGATGAGGCTGCCCTTAATGTTGGTCCGCCCCAAGGAACCATGTTCATAACACCAACAGATAGTGCTACGATAGTAGCTAAGGTGTGTCTTCTCATACCAAGAGCATCGTACAATGGTAGCAATGCTGGTATTGCTATTAGAAACGAAGTAGCTCCTGAACCATCTAGATGAACAATTGCAGCCAATACAACTGTTCCTATTGCAATTTTTACAGGGTTTTTACCAACTACACCAAGAATCCTATTAACAATTGGCTCAAATGTCCCAGCATCCGTTAATATCCCGAAAAATAGGATAGCAAAAATAAACATTGTTCCTGTTGGTGCTATGGATCTAATACCATCTGTAATGAAGCCTCCAACTTCAGAAGCAAAGCCCCCGAGAAGAGCCGCTATGATTGGAACTACTACTAGAGCTACCACTGGTGATGTTTTTTTAGTCATAATAAGCGCTAATAAGACAACGATTGCAAGAAAACCAAGTAATGCTAACATAAAAATACCTCCTAATAATTTATTGTTTTCACTCTATATTAAAAGCAAGTTTTATGCCAACAATCGAATTACTGGATTTCCCAACCCACTAATCTTAAATTCCATAGGACTTTTTTCTAATAGCATTTTATCTATTACTAAAATTTCAACCTTCTTCTATTTTATGATAATTGTTTTTTCTCCTATTTGATGCCTAAGAATTTCCTGTGATTATATTTAACTATTTACACTGACCAATATGATTTCTAATTTTTTAGAAACCTCATTAGGCTTTTAAAAATAGTTAATAAAAAGAAGAGGTAACAATCTTTCCTCTTCATCTACAGACATATACACTTAACCTACGTAATGTCTTTAAATCATAGGTTTAATGGATTATGATTTTTTATCCTTTCCCTTCTTTATAAACTATTCTAAATTATTAGAAATTTTTTTGACTAATTTCTAGTATTTTAGAAATTTCTCTATTGCTCAACAATCCTCATTTTAATTTATTATAAAGTGTTGCTAAAGAGATTCCTAAAGCTTCAGCAGCTTTTTTCTTACCATCTACGGTGTTTCCATAAATCAACATTGCCTTTTTTATTTCCATAGCTTCAGTTTCCTTAATGATTTCTTCTAATTTTTTTGGGAGTACAATGTTTTTCTTTATCCCCTCGATTTGTATTATTTTAGGAAGATGTTCTAACTTAATGATATTTTCTTCTACCATATGTATTGCAAATTCTATTGCATTCTTTAGTTCTCTTATATTACCTGGCCATTCATAATTTTGGAGTATTCTCATTGCATCATCTGAAATTTCTACTTGTCTTTCTGTTTTAGTATTCATTTCGTTTAAAAAATGAAGAGCCAACGGCTCTATATCTTTTCTTCTGTAGCGAAGAGGTAGTATGTTGATGGGAAAAACCGCAATCCGATAATATAAATCTTCTCTAAATTTATTTTCTTCAACCATATTTTTGAGGTTTTTATTTGAAGCACATATCAGTCTAATGTCTATAGAAATTTCCTCTAATCCACCTATGCGACGTATAGTATTTTCCTGAAGAGTCCTTAATAATTTTGCTTGAAGTCCATAGTTCATTTCAGAGATTTCATCTAGAAATAAAGTTCCTCCATTAGCTACTTCAAATAAACCTATCTTTCCACCTTTTTTTGCCCCAGTAAAAGATCCTTCCTCATAACCAAAGAGCTCACTTTCAAGTAAATTACTCTCAAAAGTAGCACAATTAACAGCTATAAAAGGACCATTTTGTCTATTGCTAGCATTATGTATGGCGTTGACATAAAGTTCCTTACCAGTTCCACTTTCCCCCGTGGTCAATACATTAGAGTTTTTGTTGGCTATTTTTTTAGCTAAGTTTTTAGAATTCATAGAATTTTCATCCACACTAATAATATCATCAAAACTATACTTTGCTTTTCCCATTCTTTTCATCCGCTTTTGGAGTTTCTGTATCATTATATTGGATTGATTTAGTGCTTCTGTAAGTTTGTAAATATCATTTATCTCATTTAGTATAGATATGCCTCCAATAACTTCTCCATTTTCTCTAATAGGTACCATATTAACAAAGTATTCAACTCCATCTACTTTTCTTGGAATTCTTAAGCGTTGGTTTCCATTCTTAATCACCGATGGCAATTTAGCTCCAGGCCTAATTTCTATCAGAGACTTTCCCAAAATATCTTCTTTTTCTACCTTTGTAATTCTCGTATAGGAAGGGTTTATATATCGAACAGTGGAATTTTCATCTGCAATAAGGACACCATCATAAAGCGAATCAAATATGATTTTTTCTGTTTCAGTGATTTGCATTGCTATCATCTCCTATATGAAGGGTATTGATTACTACATCTTCCTTTTCCTTATTCTATCATAAAAATGGATTTGTCAGTAATTAGAAAGACTAGTAATGTTTTCAATAAATGTATCCGTCAAATACAGTTCACCTAGGAACTGAACCACGGTCATAATAAAATCATTTCAACAAATAGAAGATCCCCCCGATAATCACAGCACAAATTCCAACACCAGTCATACATGGAAGCTTTGCATCCCCTAGCCTTGTGGCTTACTTGATGTATCAAAAGTAAAATATAACCGTTGAAGAACGGTGCAAAGCACGTGATAAAGAACTAAGGCCCGAATTCGAGGCTTATTTAGCGTGACTTCATCAAATGTCGCCACTAGTTGTTCCAAAGAGTAAGTGAAGAAAAGCAATTCATTATAATCAAGCAGCAACCATCCTAGTTATTGAGCTAAAATCAGTGCTAGGATTTATTTTTTGTAAAGGTGTGCTGTATTTGACGGATGCATACGACAGAGGAGAATACCCCTCTGCACTCCCCATGTCTAGGAAATTTCAAAGTATAATTTCCTAGACATTAAAAAGTCCTCTAGAATTTTCTAGGGGACTTTACTTGTAAAGGCTTTTTCTATTCTAGACTAGATCCATCTTCTTCACATTTTCATCAATCACTAATTCGGCTCCTGTGGCTTCTCTGACCTGATCAATTGTGAATTCTGGATTGATCTCTCTGAGCACAAGTCCTTGTTTGGTCACTTCCATTACGCCCATTTCAGTAATAATAATATCTACCTGTTGTATAGCTGTTAGGGGTAATGTACATTGCTTCAATATTTTATGATTGCCCTTAGCTGTATGCTCCATGGCAACAATCACCTTTTTTGCTCCTACAACCAAGTCCATGGCACCTCCCATTCCTGGAACCATCTTTCCTGGAATCATCCAGTTGGCTAGATTACCCTTTTCATCTACCTGTAAAGCACCTAATACGGTTGCATCCACGTGTCCTCCACGGATAATCGCAAAAGACATACAACTGTCAAAGAAGGCTCCTCCTTTTTTTATGGTGACAGGCTGCCCTCCTGCATTGACTACACATGGATCTTCTTGCCCTTCCTGAGGCATGGTTCCTAAACCTACAAAACCATTTTCCGATTGCAGAATAATATCTACCTCATCAGGAATATAATTAGCCACTAAGGTCGGCAATCCAATTCCTAGGTTGACAACATCTCCGTCTTTCATTTCCTTTGCAACACGTTTAGCAATAAACTGTTTTATTAGTTTTTTATCCATTACACTTCACCCCTTACAATGTGATCTACAAAGATACCCGGGGTCACAACATTTTCAGGTTCGATTTCCCCTGCTTCTACAATTTCTTCTGCTTCTACGATGACCACATCAGCAGCTGTGGCCATGGCAGGATTAAAGTTTCTGCTTGCTCCTCGATAATAGATATTTCCTTTTTTATCTACTTTATTGCCAAATATAATGGCTACGTCAGCCTTTAGTGGCATTTCAAGTAAGTAGGTTTTGCCATTGATTTCAATTTTTTCCTTGCCTTCCTCTACCCTTGTTCCCACACCCGTATGGGTTAGAAATCCACCTAGTCCGGCTCCACCTGCACGAATCTGCTCAACCAATGTTCCCTGGGGTACTAGTACCACCTCGGTTTCCCCTTCGTTCATCTGTCTTCCCGTTTCAAGATTTGTACCAATATGGGATACGATCACCTTTTTAAATTGCTTATTGACGATCATTTTTCCAACACCTTGTTCAGGAAAGGCTGTATCATTACAAATTAAAGTCAACTCTTTTACCCCTTTAGCTACTAAGGCATCAATCACATAATGGGGGCTTCCACATCCTAAAAATCCTCCCACCATGACTGTCATCCCATCTTGAATATATTCGATTGCCTCTTGCATTGTTTTGACCTTAGACATTAACGGCACCTCCACCAATTTTATCATTCTATTCGATTTCATATCTTGTACTAGTTTAGGCATCTCTAAAAAACGAAGGTTTCAGTATGACCTTCTATTCTCTTTCTCATACCTGAGTCTTATTTAAAGCAATTTCCATACCACTTCTTATCAGGAAGCCATTTTATTTTTTAATTGATATTCCAATACTTTGATCATTCACAACCGCCACTCTCAATCAATATATTTTATCTTTTAGCTCTAAAGTGTCGCTTATTTGATACAATTTATACTTATCACCCAAGTAGTTTCTCTAATTGTTGCCTTTAGCATCTTGAAGACTTTCCATTGCGTATCAAAAAAACGACACAATTTAATGATAGTGTAGATTTTTTGATACACATTTTGTCACTTATTCATTTCATAAGCCTGAATTTTCTTGTATAGAGCAGTTCGGTGGATTCCCAGTTGCTTTGCAGCGACACTCTTATTACCATTACTATCCCTTAAAGCACTTTGTATTGCTTCAATTTCTGTCTTAGCCATTATATCCTTTAAGAGTAATGAATGACTATAAGAGCTCTTAGAGGAACTTTCAATTAAATGTCCTGGTAGATCCTCTGGATAAATCATATCGCCTTGAACGATATTTAGAGCCCGTTCTAATGTGTTTCTTAGCTCCCTTACATTTCCTGGCCATTGATACTTTTTTAATACCTCTATTGTTTCAAATGTCAATTCTTTCATTTCAATTCCAAGATCTACTGCTAATTTTTCTAGAATGCGTTGAGCTAATATTGGAATATCCTCAATCCGCTCTCGTAGCGGCGGAATTTCTATGGGAATGACATTAAGTCTATAATATAAGTCTTGTCTAAAGCGCCCTTCCTTTATGGCCTCTTCTAATGGCTCATTGGTTGCAGCAATGATCCGAACATCAAGTTGAATTCGATCATTTCCTCCAATTCGTTCAAATTCTCTAGACTCTAAAATACGAAGTATCTTCGCCTGCATCTCCAATGGCATGGCTCCGATTTCATCTAATACAATCGTTCCTCCATTGCCCAGTTCAAACTTACCCACTTTTCCTTGCTTTTTAGCTCCGGTAAAGGCTCCTGCATCATATCCAAAAAGCTCTGACTCCAGTAGTTCATTTGGAATCGCAGCACAATTAATTGTAATAAAACTACCATATCGTCTCAAACTAGCACGATGAATGGCATGGGCAAAAAATTCTTTGCCCGTGCCACTTTCCCCTTGAATTAACACAGTGGAATTACTTTCCGCTGCCTTTCTAGCCAATTCCTTTAAATAGATCATTTGACGGTTTTGAGTCACAATATGTTCAAATGAATACTTTGCTCGGTGTAGTCTTTTAATTTCTCCCCGATATTCATCAACTGTACTCTCTAGCACCTTCATCCTTTTAACTAAGGACTCCAATTCCTTAACGTCCTTGAAAAGTACTGTTCCTGCTGCTCCAATTACCCTTCCATCTTTCACAATAGGGATACGACTGGTGATCATGTCGTACCCTTGTATTTTCTGCACGTCAAACAGTTCTTTTTCTCCTGTTTTTGCTACAATGTGTAATCGTGTATTTTCAATAATTTCTTCAACCGGTCGCATAAGCACTTCTTCTTCTTTAATTCCCATCAATTTTTCATAGTTCCACTTTATAATTCTTCCTTCATGATCGACTAAGACCATTCCATGATATGCATTATCCAGTAACTCCTCGATCATTTCTAAACTATCCTTTAATTGCTGTAGTTGGTCTTCACTGGATTCTATTTCCACTTCATTTTGCTTCATTATCATCACCTACACCTTACTCAATGTCATCTTACTAGTAGTTATTCGCCACATGTTTACATTTCCCTTGCTATGATGACCAACTACTTTAATGGAATATCAATCTTCGCTCCCTCTACCCTTTTGGAGAAGTTAAGTTGCCCAATATGAAGCACCATTTCATTTCCTTCTCCTTGAAAAATTGCCTTCCGTCTATACTGTATTTTGCCTTCTACTGTTTTTTCATATTCCAAAGCTTCCGTCCGTAGAAATGGAGCCTTCTCTCCATCTACCATTAAGGTAACATCATAGAGTTGTGTTGTTTCTTCCGAATTAAAAACCAGATGTATTTCTCCATTTTTTTGCTCTAGGCTTTCAAATATAATTGGTTGTTCCTCAATACTAACTACTAAAGGCATAGCATCTTGATTTAACTCAATTGCTTCAATCCCCCTTCGACTTACCATTAATTCTGATATTTCTACCGTCAGTGTTTCCATCTCTTCAGGTAGTGGATCAAACCTCATCTCAAAGGTAGTTCCTCGATGATCCGTTCTCATACCCGATCCTTGAGAAGGAACTGAATCATGATCTGCCTTTAGCGCCATCACCATACTTGGAAATCTGGTCATTTCTCCAGAAACCCTTTCACCTATTAAATCCACCAAGCTTCCTATTTTGCCTTCAATCACTGTTTGGGTTGCTGTGGCTGTAATGTGATCTAATGTGATTTCTGTGCCCTCTATATTCATTTCCTGTCCTATCTTTTGTTTGATCATGTGTCCCATTGCCTCATTACGATTTAATGTAAAAGGGATGGTTGCTTTTTCATAAAAGTTTTCTCCTTGAAGTACCAATTCAAAGGTTAACCTTCGCTCAAAAAATCTTGGGGAATCAAATGATCCCATTGATATCATTTCCTGCTCCCAATTTTCTGAATATCCTTGTCCACTGCCCATCCAATAATTCTTAAAAAAACCTTTAAAGGTTTCCTGGGTATGATATTGGTCCAACTGTCCATTTGGGTCCTTTAGTTGGTAAAAGGCGATCATTTGATTGTCATCTACCATGATACCGTCAAGGGTCAATGTCACACCATTCTCAAACTCATATGATTTTCCTATTTCTTGCCCTCTTCCTAGCTCATTTAATTCCTTTAAGCTATCAGACATAACCGTATCATAGCCCACTAAACGCTTTCCATAATATGCAAATGTATCAAAATGATATCCCACAAAAATAACCAATATCAAGGAAGCTACCAAAGTATACCTTCTCCAAGGTGTTCTTTTCTTGTGATTTGGTTTCTTTTGATCTAAGGCGTTTCTTAATCTTTCTTCTAATTCATCTGGCGCAGTGATTTTCTCATATACTTCATGCTTTTCCTTAAGCTTCTCTTCTATTGTTTTCATGTATTGACACCTCCTAATATGATTCTGAGCTTATCTATTCCTACAGAAATTCTAGACTTGACTGTTCCCAATGGAACCTGTGTCATTTCTGAAATACTCCTATAATCCAAATCTAGATAATACCTCAATCGAATGACCTCCTGATGCTTAGCACTTAACTGTCCCAATGCTTGCTCTAAGTCCATGGTATCCTCAGTTTCTCCTATCTTATCTGTTGTCTCTTCCTGATCAATTTCTTTGATCGATACAGTTCTTTTTCTATTCTTCAGTATTTTTTTACATTGGTTTACCAAAATTGTCTTGCTCCATGACCAGAAGGCCTCATCCTTTTTTAATGTGTGGATCTTATCATATAAAATAACGATCATATCCTCTAACGCATCTAATGCATCTTCTTTATTTTGTGTATAGCTATAGGCCAATCTATAATATTCGTTCTGCTGACCCATAATTAATGCCACTAAGGCCTCTTTATCACCTAATTTAGCCTGTCTAATTTTAACTAGTTCATCCACTGGTTAACCTCCCTTCTACTTATAAGAGTATCCTTCTATGAAGAAAGTTCATTTTATAATTCTTTTTTATTCTATAGGAAAACCACCACTCTATATACAATAAAGAAGTAGATAATTTAAAATTATCTACTTCTTTATTGTATGCATTTAATCGCTTTGTATATTTTCTACTTCTTACATGGAATCCCCTACATCAAGTTGCTCTTTTCTAATCATTGCTTTATGCTTTGGCTTAAGTTTGTCAACTTCAGATTGAAGATTTTTGATTTCTTCTGTTTTACTGTTCAACTCATCTTGAACTAAATCAATTATCAATTCTAGTCGTTGTAGCTGTTCTGCTCGTTGTACCTCTTGTTGTTGCAATTCAAGGAGGTAGGTCTTTTCTTTATTAATTTCACGCATATGCTGCTCAGCTTTTTCTGATACTGACCGGTCTTCTAACGCCTCCATATCCTTCTCTATTACACTTTCATTTACACTTTCTTCTTTCATTTTTCTCTCTCCCTTCAATCATTAATTCATCGTCATTTAATTATTATATGTGCTTTTCCGCCAATCCGTTACTGTGGTCTTTGGATATGAGGATTACAACATTGTAAAGCATGGATTTTATTAAGCAATATAAAAGCCCTTAGGTTACCTCCTGGCACCTAAGAGCTTCAATTTATTTATAAGGGGAAATATTTAATATCTGGTCTACTGTCACAAATTCATATCCTTGCATTTTTAATGTCTTGATTAATTCTGGTAGCATTTCTACTGTTGCTGTTCTACTTTGACTTTCTCCACCAGCATCATGGAATAATACAATGTCATTTCCTTCAATACCCGGTAGTGTATTAATTAATATTTGGTCTACATCTTGATCTCTCCAGTCCACTGAGTCAACCGACCAGTTAATCACCTTATATTCTATATCCTTTAACCCTTGTAATACGTTAGGATTAATGGCACCATAGGGTGGTCTCATCAATGCTGGTCTTTGTCCTGTTGTCCTTACAATCGCATCTTCAGTTTGGTTCATTTCATCTACCAACTCATCAACAGATACTTTTCTCAGGTCTGGGTGGTTCCAAGTATGATTCCCAATCACATGCCCTTCCGCTACAATCCTCTGGGCTACCTCTGGATGCCTCTCTACTCTGGACCCCATCACAAAGAAAGTGGCAGGTACATCATATTGCTTTAGAATATCTAAAATCTGTGGTGTATATATTGTGTTTGGTCCATCATCAAATGTTAACGCAATTTGATTGCCACTTCCCTGTCCCTTTCGATAGAAAGTTTCCGGGAACATTTTAAGCATTTCAGATACTGTGTGTTGAAACTCTGGTTCTGGTTTTGGTTTTGGTTCCTTTAATTGGGTACTTCCTTGAACGCTAGGTATGTTTAATGCTTGCCCCACATAAATCACATTCCAGTTCACCAGCTGATTTTCTTTGGCAATTCCAGCCATGGTAACAGATAGTTTTTGAGCAATTCGATATAGTGTATCTCCATGTCTAACGTGATAAACATTTTCCTCTACTATTTTAGGAATGATTAACACTTGTCCTGGGAATATCGAACCTGGCTTTTTCAAATAACCATTTTGAAGGATGACCTCTTCTACTGTTATTCCATACATTTGGGCAATACTGGACAAATTGTCTCTAGGGGCAACACGATGTACCTGTGCCGCTTGGACTGTAGAGGGAAATAGTATCATAAAGGCCATTGTCATTATTATAACTTGAAAAAATTTCTTCATGGGCAACCCTCATTTCTATCAATATATCAGAAATGATATATCACATTTACCAAATCTGGTATATACATTATGATATGATAATCTATACTTTATATCTAGTTGTAATTAGTGGAAGGATTACCATGTATTCGCCATAGAAAAGAAATCACGACATTTCTATGGTAAGGAATTGACTGATTGATGACTAAGTGACTGACGCAAAAGTTAAAGTACGAACTTTTGGTCATCTACTTAATTGGGTATACTACTTAAATATTCTATAAAGGCAATATTTACTATATTTTTGCCCTATGCTATACTAAAACTCAAAAGGAGGGATTATATGGAAGACTTCCAGAATAATCTGATGAAATATGCAGATCTTGCGGTTCGTATTGGTGTTAATTTGCAGGCTGGACAGACCCTGGTCATCAATGCACCAATTGAATCAGCAGACTTTGTTCGAATTGTTGCAGAAAGAGCCTATGCAGCAGGCGCTAAAAATGTTCATGTTGAATGGGGTGATGAGTTAATGACTCTTTTAAAACTGACCCATGCACCAGAAGAAGGATTAGAGGATTTTCCAATATGGAAAGCTACAGGATTTGAAGAAATGGCTCAAGGGGGAGCAGCCTTTTTATCAATTTCTGCCGCAAACCCCGACTTGTTAAAGGATGCAGATCCACAACGGGTGGCTACAATGAATAAGTACCGTGGCCAAGTTTTAGAAAAGTTTAAAACCTATACGCAAAGTGGTAAAGTTTGTTGGTCTATCATCGCTACCCCTACACCCGAATGGGCTGCCAAGGTCTTCCCTGAAGTAGCTGAAGAAAAACAAGTTGAAACCCTATGGAATAGCATATTTAAAGCCACCCGAGTCATAACGGATGATCCTGTTAAGGCATGGAGCACACATATTGAGAACTTAAAAAGCAAACTGCAATATTTAAATCGCAAAAAATATAAGATGCTACATTTCAAGGGATCTGGTACTGATTTACGAATAGAACTTCCTGAAGGCCATGTATGGATTGGTGGAGGTCTATCCAATGACCAGGGCAGATATTTTGTCCCTAATCTACCTACCGAGGAGGTTTTCACAATGCCTTTAAAGGAAGGCATTAACGGTATTGTTCAAAGTACAAAACCTCTAAGCTATGGAGGTAACCTGCTGGAAAACTTCACCTTAACCTTTGAAAAAGGCCGGATTGTTGATTTCACAGCTGAAAAGGGATATGCCACATTGCAAAAGCTCATTGACACCGATGAAGGGTCCCATTACCTCGGTGAGATTGCCTTGGTTCCCCATGACTCGCCTATTTCCAATACGAATATTATTTTTTATAATACCTTATTTGATGAAAATGCTTCCTCTCATTTAGCCATTGGAAGTGCCTATCCCCTCTGTATTAAGGATGGTGGCAAAATGAATAAAGATCAGCTTGAAGCACATGGTGCCAATACAAGCCTAACCCATGTTGATTTCATGATTGGTTCACCGGGTATAGATGTTGATGGTGAAACCGCCAATGGAGATCGAGAAGCAATCTTTAGAGCTGGCAATTGGGTTATATAACACGTAAAAGGGTAACGAATGAATTCGTTACCCTTTTACTTACTTATTTAAATGAACTCTTTAAGGATACAATCTGATTAAATACTAGCTTCTCTGCTGTTGTGTCCTTTGGATCCACGTTGAAATATCCATGTCTAAATAATTGAAATTTATCTTGTCCTTTAGCCTTTTGCATATTGGGTTCCACAAAACCTTGGATCACTTCAATGGATTGAGGATTGATTTTATCTAAGAAACTTTTTTCTTCCTGACCCTCTTCTACTTGCTTTTCACTATCTAAAATTAAGGGTTCATACAGCCTAAATTCCGCTGCAATTGCCTCCTGTGCGTTAACCCAGTGCAATGTTCCCTTTACCTTTCTCCCTGTAAATCCTGTACCACTCTTGGTTTCCGGATCATAGGTACAATGGATTTCTACTACATTTCCATCTGCATCCTTTACCACATCATGACACTTAATAAAGTAAGCATGCTTTAGGCGCACTTCATTTCCTGGGAAGAGTCTAAAATACTTCTTAGGTGGATTCTCCATAAAATCCTCTTGCTCAATATAGATTTCTCTTGAAAAAGGAATTTGACGTGTACCCATTGATTCATCACCAGGGTGATTTTCTGCCTCTAACATCTCTACTTGCCCCTCAGGATAATTGGTAATAACTATCTTGAGTGGTCGCAGAACTGCCATTGTTCTTGGTGCATTTTCATTGAGATCCTCCCGAATAAAATGCTCTAGCATCTGAGAGTCTACCACACTATGGGCCTTGGCTACACCAATTTCCCTACAGAAGTTTCGAATGGCATTGGCCGTGTATCCTCTTCTTCTTAGACCAGCGATAGTGGGCATTCTAGGGTCATCCCAGCTATTAACGACGCCTTCATCGACTAGTTGTTTAAGGAATCTTTTACTCATCACTGTATTGGTTATGTTTAATCGAGCAAATTCAATTTGTTGCGGCTGCGAAGGCATTTCACATTCCTCAACAACCCAGTTATATAGAGGTCTGTGATCTTCAAACTCTAATGTACAGATTGAATGGGTCACATCCTCAATGGCATCCTCTAAAGGATGGGCGTAGTCATACATTGGATAAATACACCATTGATCACCTGTGTTGTGATGTGTGGTGTGGGCAATTCGATAAAGTACAGGATCTCTCATATTCATATTTGGAGAAGTCATGTCAATCTTAGCCCTTAATACCTTTTGTCCATCTACAAACTGACCGTTTTTCATTTTTTCAAATAAATCTACGTTTTCTTCCACAGAGCGATTGCGATAAGGACTTTCCTTCCCAGGATGCTTTAGAGTTCCCCTTGTTTCTCGGATTTCGTCAGCGGTTAAGTCACATACATAGGCCTTTCCTTTTTTGATTAATAGGACAGCCCTCTGATACATTTCTTCAAAATAGTCTGAAGCAAAATAAAGTGCATCCCAATCAAATCCCAACCATTTGACATCCTCTTTAATAGACTCAACATATTCTGTATCCTCTTTTAATGGGTTTGTATCATCAAATCTCAAGTTTGTTGTTCCTTTAAATTCGTCAGCCAAATCAAAATTTAATACGATGGACTTGGCATGTCCAATATGTAAGTAACCATTTGGTTCTGGAGGAAAACGCGTAATAATTTCTTTATGCTTACCTGATTCCAGATCTTGTATCACAATATTTTTAATAAAATTCGAACTGCTAGGTTTGTTCTCCATAAGATACTCCTTTCCTTTCCTTCACTTAATCTATTATTTCTATATTTAAATAAATATATCATAAATCCGAACTTTTTTCTATGTTCCAATTTATTTCTTCTATTCCTACACCCCTTAAAAAATCATTGGTTTTAGAAAAGGGATGACTGCCAAAGAAACCTCGATGAGCAGAAAAAGGACTGGGGTGTGGTGATTTAATAATATGATGCTGGGGATTTGTAATGAGCGCTTCCTTCTCTTGGGCATTTTTTCCCCATAAGATGAAAACCATAGCCGTCTCTCTTTCATTAAGTCGCTTAATAATCTGATCTGTAAATTGCTCCCATCCAGCACCTTTATGGGAGTTAGGTTCTCCCCTACGCACTGTTAAAACAGTATTAAGCATCAATACACCCTCTTGGGCCCATTGGTTTAAATAACCGTGTTCCGGAATATCATATCCTAGATCCCCATTCAACTCTTTGAATATATTCTTAAGGGATGGTGGTGTCTTCACGCCTGGCTTCACAGAAAAACTCAACCCATGGGCTTGCCCTGGACCGTGATAGGGATCCTGTCCTAATATAACCGCCTTCACCTTCCCAAAGGGCGTAAGCTGTAGTGCATTAAAAATATCGCCTTCATCTGGATAAACTGTTTTTGTTCTATATTCTTCCATTAAAAACTGTTTCAATTTCAGATAATATGTTTTTTCATATTCTTCCTCTACAATCGGTGCCCAATCATTATGTAAAACAGACATTTCATTCACCTCTAATTCCTGTGTTTTTGATTAAATCTCCCTCTGTTATAGAATAATCCTTTCATTACCTTTTACTCGATGCTTCTTTTCTTCACCTGCTGCTTTACTCTGACTGCAAGAAAAAGCATACATCCAAAGGTCAGTAGCTCGGCCAATGGCCCCGTCATCCAAACCCCAAGGATTCCAAATAAATTAGGGAATATGATGAGCCCTAATAATATGAAAATAACACCGCGACTCATGGTTAATATCGTGGCATACATGCGGTATTCAATGGCTTGAAAGTAGGCTGCCATAATAATGTTAATTCCTGTAAATAAAAAACCTGTAAAATAGATATAGATTCCTTGCACCGTTATATCAATCAATTCCTGACTATCAGGGGTAAAGAGGGAGACAATCCAATGCGGAAAGAGCATTCCCACTCCAAAAAAGAATAGGCTAAGGCCTAAAGAAATATAAATAGCAAATCTTAATACCTCCTGTACCCGTTCCTTTTTTCTTGCACCATAATTCACACTCACAATGGGTTGCATCGCTTGGGAAACACCAATGAAAATCGCAATAAATATGATAGAAACATTGGCAATAATACTATAGGCAGAAACAGCCAGAGTCCCCTTAATCGATAGCAATACTGTGTTAAAGGCAAAAATGACAATCCCAAAAGAAAGTTCTAATATAAAGCTTGAGAACCCATTCCCTATGATTCGCCTAACTGTTTTATAATGAGGCATGACCCTAATGAATACAAGACGATTCTCTTTGCTAAAGAAATGAATACAGAGTATCAGAAGACTAACTGCATTGGCAATGCCAGTGGCAATGGCAGCCCCTTTCATGCCCCACTGAAAATGAAAAATAAATAGTGCGTCAAGTACAATATTAATCACATTTCCAATAATCATGCTCCACATGGCAAGCTTTGGTGCTTGATCATTTCTCACAAAAACGGCTACGGTTTGATTCACTAAAAAGAAAAATCCAAATGGAAGTAAAATACCTACATATCCATTGACCAGTCCAATGTTTTCAGAAGTAGCCCCTAATAAATAGGAAATTCTTTCAGAAAAAAGCAAGCCAATGATACTAAACAATAGGCCTACAACACAAGCCATGATCACACTGTGGGTAAAAAACACCTTTGCCTGCTCCTGTCTTTTCTGTCCCATTGAAATAGAAAAGGCCGCAGCTCCTCCTATACCAAACAGAAGTCCTGTGCCAATCAATATACTAAAAAGAGGAATGGCAATATTTAAAGCTGCTAACCCCTCACTCCCTACCCCTCTGGCTATAAAGATGGTATCAAATAAAATACATAAAGATAAGACCAATGTGGAGGCGATACTGGGAATCAAATATTTTAAAAATAGTTTCGTTACATTATCCTTAGTCAAGTCTACGTTATTCTCCATTAGTGACACCTTTCTTAACACTTCTTTAATGAAATGATTTCATCCCATGTATTAGTATTTTAACATATTTTCCTAGTCTCTCCCACCCTTACAGATAAACGCTCATCCCATGGGTTTTCAACCACTTTTTTCTGATTTTATAATCAGGAATACAGCTCTCCACCAAATGCCAAAAATCCTTTGAATGATTGAAATAGATTAAATGACACATTTCATGGACAACAACATACTCCAACACCCTTTCAGGTGCCATGGATAATCGCCAGTTAAACATCAAGTTCCCCCTGCTACTACAACTTCCCCAGCGTTTCTTCTGTTCCTTGACCTTTACATTTACAGGCATGCAGTTTAATTGCATCTTATGCTTTTCTATATAATGTAGTACCCTTTCAGATGTCTGCCTCCGATACCAAGTCTCTAGAGCTCTTCTTACCTGTTCAGCTTCAATTACATCGCTCCAAACACATAATCCCCCTTGAACTAGTTCCACCATGGGAATGGGTACCGTCTCGTCCTTTACCAGCCTTAATGGAAAGCGCTCTCCTAGATAAAGAAAATTCTCTCCATTGGTAAATGTGTATTCTTTCCGATGTTTTTCCTTTTCCCTTACTTCAGCAAGCTTAATCTCAATCCACTCTTGCTTTGACTGAAGCACACTGACAACATCTTTATGCACCACCCTTTTAGGCACCAGCACCTTCACCACCCCAGGTGGTTTGATTTGAATTTCCACAGTCTTTCTATTCCTATGTTCTACTACTATATCTATGGTTTCGTTTTTCAATTGTACCTGCAATGATTGTCCCCCCTATGCTAATACATTCATTATAATATACTTTCACTCCTCTATTCAAAATAAAGCTTAGAAAGTTTTCACCCACGATGGAAAAAAATCTAATCTTGTCATATAATAACTAATAGATGGAATATTTTACTTTTTTCTAAATATTCTAAATAACCGGGGTATGGGGTGTATAAAATGAGTGAAAAAGTAGTTGGTATATTAGGTGGTATGGGGCCTGCAGCCACCTGTGATCTCTTTAGCCGAATCATTGCACAGACTAATGCAAAATCCGATGCTGATCATATCCATGTCATCATTGATAGTAATTGTAAAATCCCTGATCGCACCAAGGCAATCCTTTATCAAGGAGTAAGTCCTCTACATGCCATGATTAAATCAGCACGTCAGCTAGAAAGTATTGGAGCCGGTATTCTTATCATTCCATGTATTACCGCTCACTATTATATTGAATCGCTACAGCAAGAAATCAACATCCCGATTGTCAATGCACTACAGCTGATAGACGATCATCTCAAATCAGAGCTTTCTTCAATAAAAGCCATAGGGGTCCTGGCTACTTCTGGAACAAAACAGACCCAGCTCCTACAGCGCTCTATTCAAGAGAAAGCTTTGATTTTTCCAGATCCTCGCACCCAAGAGCATGAGTTAATGGACATCATCTATGGCAATAATGGAATCAAAGCTGGAAATCAATCTCCCGAAGTAATCAATAGGATCGTTGGTGTTATTGATAAATTGAAACAGCAAGGGGCAGAGGGTGTATTGGCAGGCTGCACGGAAATCAGTCTTGTCTTAAAGCAAAGCCATTTAGATTTACCCCTAATTGATCCTCTGGATTTATTAGCTCAAAAATCCATTGATTTCGCCCTACCTTTCAACTCCCCTGAATTAGGTCTCGTTTTATAAATAAATAGACAGTGATTGTCTGATGTGAGACAATCACTGTCTTGTGTCTTTAATAAGGAGCAAAGCCCTGTTCTGCCCACCACTCTTCTTTGTAAACATTGTATTGCTCTGTAAATTGATTTAAATGAACAAATTCCCACTTAATTAGCAGATCATACAATTTTTCCGCTTGTTCTAATTTGGTATTCTTTTTGGCTTCTTTATAAAATTCAATTGAATCCTTTTCCATTTGAATACCGATACCAAATACCGACATGCCTAAGCTGGTGTATTGCTTATCCATCTTGCTCCATTGATAAATATTGGGAGATGGTGGTTCTGATACAAATGCCAATTCAAAGTCTTCTCCCTGATTATCTTTTACTTTATTGAATAAGTCCTTTAAGTACTCTGCGTGTTCAAGTTCCTCTTTGGCCAAGGCCATAAAGGCCTCTTTGCTTTCCTCTGTTCCAGCTTGCTTTGCTGCCATTTGATAAAATTCAAATCCTTCAACCTCATTCAAAATGGCCTGCTTAATTGCATCTAATTCCTCTTTTATCATCCAAATTCCTCCTTTATACTATCTCTCTAATAAAAGTGCTATCTTATTTTTACCCATATCTTCCTATTATATAGACAAAAAATAGAACTAAATCATATCTTATGATCTAGTTCTACTAAATAACATGGTTAAAGCCTCCATTTGCACCACAAATCTTTAAACAAGATATCTAAAAATACCTAGAAAATGTAGTACGCCTCCTGCTAACACGAAAAGGTGCCAAATGGCATGATTATATGGAATTTTTTTAATAGCATAAAAAATTGTGCCTACAGTATAGGCCATTCCACCTGCCAAAAGCCACACAAAGAAGCCCAATGGAATCATTTCAAGCATGGGTTTAATGGCAATCACAATAATCCATCCCATTGCAATATAAATCCCTAGAGAGAGTGCTTTGTACTTTTCAAATTTATTAAATGTAACGATTTTAAACACAATCCCAAGGAGTGCGATTGTCCAGACAGTAGACAATATTCCAATTCGCCAATACCCCTTCATTGCTAATAGCGCAATAGGCGTATAGGTTCCCGCTATGAACAAATAGATGGATGCATGATCAAAAACCCTTAAGATTTTTTTGACTTTTTCTTTTTGGAAGCTATGATAAAGGGTTGATGCCACATATAAGACGATGGAGCAAAATCCATATATACTAAACCCCACAATAGCTGCAGTGTTTCGATTCCAAATTGAATAAACCAATAAAATGGTCAATGCAACGATACTAAACACCACTCCCATTCCATGGGTAATGCTGTTTGCAATCTCTTCTTTAATTGAGTGCGCTTTTATTTTTGAGTCCTCTACGTTCAATTAGTCTTCCCTCCCCGTTACACGATACTTTCAACTTATTAAAATTGGCCTACTACTTAATTATAATGTTATTATATTCCAATTTAGTTCTTTTTTATACTTTCTTATCATCAATATCATACCATACAACCTGAGTAATTAAAATTGAAAAAGCGAGGCAGTTTTATGCCTCGCTCATCAACTCATCATATCTAATATCGATAAATAGCTGCAATAGCCCCTTCACATGGCATTTCCTCTTTTTCCATTACATATACCTTTCCACCATTGGTAAATGTATGAAAAGCTGTGAAGTCTAATATGTCCTCACTATCTTCATTTTGTTCATGGTAGTGCTTTAATTCATTCTTTTTCTTGTCAAATCTGCCCCATACATGTTGTCCTTTAGCTATGAACAAAACTTCCACTCTTTGGTTATAAGCAGATGACACAATACTACTTAAATCGTTGGATGCTTTTCCTGTGCTCTTGAGATCATTATACTTTTCTTTTATTTCTATTTCTTCTTTCTTTAAATAAGGTTCCATGATTGTCCATCCCTGCTGTTGCAATTCTTTATTAGATGCTTCTTCAGGGTTCCCTGTGATTCCTTGTTCCAATAGACTACGATACTTATTGGCTTCTTTATAAATAGGAAATAGATATGCTACCCCCGCTAATATCAGGGGAATTGAATCGTTGTTGAAATACTTTACTAACCCTGCATTAACTTCTTGAAAATAGCGTAGTATGTTGGTCTTATCCTCTTCCATACCAGCTCCGTGTCCGTGATATGCTACCGAGCTTTGTCCTCCCGCATTTCCAGAAGTTCTGGTATTTAATTGCATCTTATTTCCTAGATCATCATACTTTAATGCCTCAGCTAGGCTCGTTGGGACATCATTCAGTTTAACTTCCGTTACATCATCCTTGGTACAATACAATAATCTTAGCTTATTTTGACTAATGGCTAAAACATAAAATTGTCCGTTTCGCTGGAAAGTTGGGAAAAGCGGTTTAATATAAAAATGATCTTTCACAACAGCTATGGGCTCAAATTCAACCGGAAGCGTATAAAAATAAAAGTCCTCCTCTGTTGCAAAAATCGCAAGTCCTTTGTCTAGATGACTCCAGAACATTGAATCCTCTAATAATGATTCAATATTATGGGTGAAATGACTTAATTCAGTCTTTTTAATACCTGCTTCTAGTAATTTAGCTTCACTTTCTTTCAGTAAGTTTTTTAATTGAATCCGTCCCTTTTGAAGATCCCTATTCTCCGACCCAGTCGTTAAAAAAATAGAGAGATTGAAATTTTTGCCGTTACTTAGTAGTTTGTCCAACTCGTCTCTAGTAAACATAACAACGCCTCCTTCTAGGTTTCGACTCCTATGATTGAGTAGTGCCATAGTGAGTAACCCCATTTTTTTCTGTCAGTTATTTAATATTTACCCTGGATACGCCCTCATAAACATTAACCCCAAGTACCACCTGTTCAAAATAAGTGCACCTATGACCGTTTCTTGCTCTGACCTAGGGGTATATTTTAAAAACATAATAACTTTGAATATATTTCATTAATCTTGTATACTTTACTATATGGAGGTGAGTTTATGTCCTTTCGACGAATCAAGGAAGTGCTTTTACATCTTTATAACCAATTTGACAAAGATGAGGTGCCTGCATTAGGGGCCCAAATTAGCTATTATCTGATTTTATCTTTTTTTCCTTTTCTCATATTTTTGATTGTCCTCATAGGTTATATTCCCCTAACAGAAGAGCGTACACTTTATGAACTTGCCCTTATATTGCCTCATGATGCCTATTCCCTTGTAGAAGAAATCATTCTAGAAATCACCACTGCTGATAATACAACCTTAATCTCCTTTGGTATGCTTGGAACCCTATGGACAGCATCTAGAGGCACCTCAGCAATGATTCGTGGAATGAACAAGGCCTACAATGTTAAAGAAGATCGTCCTTTTTGGAAGGTTGCTGGAATGGGCGTTATTTTCACCATCGGTCTTGCATTCATGATTTTATTTTCTTTAACACTATTGGTTTTTGGTCAGCTTCTGGGGGAAATGCTTATCAACCAATTAAACCTCAGTACACTCCTTGAGCCTACTTGGCGTCTTGTTCGATATGGTGTTGCTTTATTAGCTCTTTTCTCTACCTTTACTTTGCTTTATCTCTTTGGACCTAACTACCATTTAAAGCTTAAGAATATCTATTGGGGGGCTCTTTTCTCTACTGTAGGATGGGTGGTGATTTCCCTAGGATTTGCTTATTATGTCAATAATTTTGGCAACTATACCAGAGTCTATGGCAGTATTGGTGGTGTTATGATTCTTTTGATTTGGTTATACCTTAGTAGCCTCATTGTACTTATGGGGGCAGAGGTTAATTCCACCATATGGGTCTTCTCTAAGCGTGGAAAGTAACTCACTATGTAAAAAGCTCCCTGAAAACCCAAAGGGTAAGGGAGCTTATTTTAATAAACCATCATATACTTTTATGGCATTCTCATAAAAAACATCCTTGTGATATTGTTGTGCAATTAATCCTTTTATCCAGTTAATATAAATATTCAACTGTACAAGTGGCCAGTCAGATCCGTATAGAATTTTATCATAGCTTGCTGCATAATCTAAGGCTCTTTGTATGTGTTCAACAAATAGTTTGCTCTCCATTCTCTGGCGAACACTTTGTTGATCTCCAATCACAAGTCCCGAAAGATCTGCAAAAACATTGCTATTATTCGAAATGATTGCAGCTGTGTCCATTACCCACGGATCACCCAAATGAGCAATAATAAATTTCACGTTGGGGTATTGTAGGGCCACCTGGTTGACGAGTAATGGATGGGAATCATGTAAATAACCTTTAACGGCATAGGTTTTTCCACAATGAATTGTGACGGGAACTCCATAAGCTTCTGCTAGATGATAAATTGGCCTATAGATGGCATTTGTTACGGCAACGGGATAATATCCAGGGTATAGTTTAATACCCACCACAGCTTGTTCCTGAAGCTTCCTTTCAATTGTAAGGAATTCCCCCAGGGGGTCATTTTTAAGTTGAAGGGGATTGATCCCTAAGCAGTACTTCAACCATGAGGGTAGTGTACCTTCAAGATTTGCCTCCATTGGATTTCTTTGTTCCGCATCAGGAAAGGCCTTGTCATGAGTTTCCTCTAGCCCCATAGCAATGCCAGTCACGATCTCATTGCTTTCAAAGTCTTCTTTTAATCCTTCCATGGAATAATTGATTTGTGATATCTTCTCAGCGCAATTTCTAAATCGTTTAACCTCAGAAAAATGTAAATGGGCATCAATAATCTTCATTCTCTCTCCTTCTCTCATGCTTTTGAATCATGTCACTATCTCATTATTTCTTTCATTACTGCACATTATACTAGAAATAATAGTCTCCAATTAAATCCCGCTACAATCCAGTACAAACCAAAGCCTTTTACAGGTAAACAAACTAAGTGACTGTCTTAAAAGTTAAAATTAAAACTTTTGGTCATCTACTTATAGATAAACAAGCTAGGTGACATTTTTATATTTATAAAGGAAAATCATCAACTTACGTAGAATATAATCATGACACTTATAAAAGAGAAAAAAGTGAAATATGATAGAAAAAAGGAGATGATATCATGCAATTTTTAGTTACTGGTTATGATGGAACTGACGAAGGTGCACTAAAAAGACGTCTTGCGGTTCGTGCTGAACATATGGAACTTGCTGCTTCCATGAAAAAAGAAGGAAAGTATTTATATGCAGTTGCCATATTAGATGCCACTGAAAAAATGGTAGGTTCTGTACTCGTTGTAGATTTTCCTACTAGAGAAGATCTTGACGAGTGGTTAAAAATCGAGCCCTATGTTACAGGAGAGGTGTGGAAGATAATAGAAATCAAAGCTTGTAAAGTGCCTCCTTTCTTTATGGAGTAACGCAACCAAATGTAATTCAAAAGTATAAATTTAAAAGCCCTGTAGGTACATGTAGGATTCCTCCTGCACTTATCTACGGGGCTTTCATGATAGAATACTTATTATTTACGTTTCATGGACATTCTACTACAATCCCTATTCTTCATCCTTGTTTACTACTCAATTCATCCTATGGTTCGTCTACAAAAATACAAATCCTAATAAAAGTCCTGCAATCAGACCTGCATTAGCAAGATGACTACTCATTGCATTGGCCTGTGGAATCAATTCATCGTTCACAATATAAATCATGGCTCCTGCGGCAAAGGCAAGGGAACCCCCTATAAAGACTGGCGATATTCTAAAGAATAACAATCCAATGGCAGTGCCTAGTGGTGTCATCAATCCTGCCACAAGGGTAAATAAGAATATTTTCATGGAGGAAAGGCCTCCGGCCTTTAATGGACCCGCCATGGCTAACCCCTCTGGTATATTGTGAAGGGCAATGGCTACAGCTATGGCAATCCCCAACTCTGGACTGGCTTCTAGCCCCGCTCCGATGGCTAACCCCTCTGGTAAATTATGAAGGGCAATACCAAACAAAATTAAGTAGCCCACCCTTAGCATTGGGTTTTCCACAGATTGAAGATTCCCTTCATTTTCTACCACAAGATTGTCACTGTCAGACATGTGGGAATGAGGAAGAACCATGTCCAACCCATACATCATGCCTGCCCCAAGAAGAAACCCAATCAAAGCACTTGTCATGGAACCTAGGGCCACAGATTCAGGCATCAACTCAAAAACAGAAATTGCTAGCATAATGCCACCAGCAAAGCCTAATAATGTTGCCAATACCTTCTCACTAGGTTTACCAAAAATAATCAAGACCACGACTCCTAAAGAAGTGGAAATACCGGCAAAAAAACTATATAACAAGCTCTCCATAGTAACCTCCTCTACTCGTATCACCCTATTGACTTTGAATAATACGTATTAATACATTAGTCTATTTAATATAAGACGCTTACGATATTCATACCCAGTTCAGCCATTGTGTAAACACATTCTCTATCACTCAATAAATAATTCATCTCTACTATTTAACTGATACGTCTTCTTACACTGAAAAAGCCCGTGGATATTCACAGATTTCACCTGTTACTATCCACGGACCCTTTACAATACCTCTTATCATTGATCGCTCTTTTTTTATCAATGTTTCTTATCATTCACTTTGCTGTTTATCTACCTTGGCAGCAAATACAAAGTCACTCTCACTTAATCCATCTATTTTATGGGTAAACAATGTAATTTTAACCTTTCCCCAAGATAAAAGCATATCTGGATGATGGCCTTCTTTTTCTGCTAATTGGCCAATAACATTGGTATAACTTAAAGCCTCTTTAAAGTTTTTAAACTTAAATTCCCTTTCAAGGTGGTGATCATTGATCACTTTCCATTCCTCATGCAATTGGCTGATATATCTTTTTATTTCATCAGATGATAAAGGGGGTGTTCCAAGACTACAAGGTATACATTTTTTTTCTGCTAAATTGTTCATAAATTATCCTCTCCTTTGATTCTATTGATACCCTCATCTCAAATCAATCACACAAAAAATCTCTCTTATAAACATTTTCTTAGAATGATACAAAAAAACCGTGAGTACCCACAGGACTTTCCTGCACATACCCACGTACTCTTATTAAGATTGGACGATCTATAGATTATATTAGCTTTTTATATTCTTCTAATAAGTATTTCTCCGCCTCTGCTGACCATAAGCCCTTATGTCTACCAGTGATTTCTGCAAGCCCTGCAAAGAATGGATCTATCTTTCCTTTTTCCTCAAATTCATCTATGGCGGTTAATTCCATATCAATATGTGTATAGACTAGCTTTTTACCCCCTGATATATTGGGTAGATTCAAAGTTGCATCAGCTACTGAATTCAAGCCACCTATATGGGTCACCATTACTGCAGGATTGATGCGTTTTTCAGCTGACATTTGTAATGATTCCTTCATGTCATCGGTATTGCCCCCACTGGTTCCCACAATGTGGGTAGCTGCATAGTGAACATTATAGAAATTTAGTTGTGCTGAAAAATTTGTATCAATGGGACCTGCAAAGAAGTTTAGGCATCCATCTCTCCCTAAAATTTTATCAGCATCCTCAAGTAACTCTTTCACTGGGGCATACACAAAGACATCATCATATCCTGTACCATCTGTGAACTGCATTAAATATTCACTTACATTTTCAACATTGTTTGTATTAACAAAGATTAGCTCCACGCCATTTTTCTTAGCCTCTTCTTGAGTGAAAATGGACTGGGCTCTCTCTATCTTATCATCATTACGATCTGTCACCACTAACAGGCTTGGTTTTTTCTCTCGATGAATAATATAGTCTATGGCCCCGAATCCCATGGGTCCACCACCGGCTAAAAGTGCCATTTTCCCGCCTTCAACAATTTCCATCGTATGTTCATACTTTCCTGGTACCGTATGATAGGAAGCGTGGAAGGCCCCTATGATACATGACATTGGCTCTGCAAGAGAAGCATCATAGAATGCTTCGCCTTCATAGGGAAGTAAGCATCCCAACTCCATCACTTCTTGGGGAATGATTGTGTAGGTACAGTTTCCACCAAAATACTTGTATGAATAACCTGGAGAAGCCATGCTGCCTTTATAATTCAGAGCCGGTTGGATGGCAAATTTATCTCCTGCTTTAAATTGATGCTGCCATTTTTTCCCCACTTCTACAATGACTCCAGCAAACTCATGTCCCACAATGATGGGATTTTCATGAATATCCTCAGGAACTCGTTTGTGATTTTTTCCTAAGCTGGCTGCCTTATAGGTTGACATACAAATGCTATCGGTAATGACTTTAACCAGTATTTCATCCTCTTTTATTTTAGGTAATTCAAACTCTTCTAACCTTAAATCATTGGCACCATATAGTCTTACTGCTTTTGTTTTCATTTATTTAACCACCTCTCTATTGTCATAAGAAATCAACTTAACTTTCTTTTCTAACTGCTCAATCACATTCATCTCACCAGTTTCGGTACCAGAGGTCATGACGCTGGCCGCACTTGTTGCTGTGGCTAACCTAATTGCTTTTTCTAATGGGTAGTCCCTATGGATTGCTACGGCTAGAGCTGCAACCATTGAGTCTCCTGCCCCTACTGTACTGATGACGTCCACCTCTATTCCCTCTACAATTACGGTTTCTTCCTTCGTCATCAAGATCGAACCCTCTTCACCTAAAGAAATGACTATCAATTCAACTCCATATGCAAAAATATCCATTGCAACCTCTATGGCTTTCTCTTTACTTGTAATCTGGGTATTGTAAAGTCTTTCCAGCTCATAAATATTAGGCTTCACTAAATAGGGTCCTGCCTTTATTCCCTGCTTTAATAGCGCGCCATCTGCATCTAATATTGTTTTGACACCCTTTTCCTTTGCCCTGGCTATTAAAACCCCATAAATATTACTATCTATATTGCTAGGAACACTTCCCGATAAAACTAAAATATCTCCATCATGTACTGCCTCTAATGTTTTACAGATTACTTCTGCTAAATCAGGTTCAGCTATGTCCGGTCCCTTCTCGTTGATATCTGTATTTGAATGATTGATTCTATCGACAACTTTTATATTGGTTCTCGTTTCTCCCCCTACAAACAAAAAGTCATTGTCAATTTTTAAAATGTCTAATTGTTCTTTAATGAACTGCCCAGATTTTCCGGCTAAAATACCCATGGCTTTACTTTTTTCTCCTAGGGTATGTACTCCCTTTGATACATTAATTCCTTTTCCCCCAGCATCTAATCTAGCTGATGAGACTCGATTCACATGATTTATTTGAAAACTATCTATCTCAATGGTTTTATCCACTGCAGGATTTAACGTTAACGTTACGATCATCTTTTCACCTCTATTTACCACTCTGTGGTTAATTTCAATTAAATTGCTTCCACTGTAAATTTATGATAGATTTCATCTACATTTTTTGTGCTTTTAAGCATCTCAACATCGTCATCATCCTCAAAAGCACAAGCAATATTAGATAATATACTTAAATGTTCATTCCCAGCTCCTGCTATGCCGATGAGTATATAGACCGTTTCTTCACCAAAGGATATTCCTTCTGGGAATTGTAGTACTGCCATTCCTGATTTCTTAATCTTACTCTTTGCCGCTCCCACACCATGGGGAATTGCGACACCCTTTCCTATATAGGTACTCAATTGCGCTTCCCTTTCAAGCATGGCATCAATGTATCCGGCATCAACATACCCACTATCTACCAGTAGCTGTCCCACCATTTTTATGGCTTCATCTTTTTCCATACTTTTTAAATTAAGCTTTATATTTGATTTTCTCAGTATCTTATTTTCTTCAACTTCACTGACTTCAACTATATTTGATAAGTCAGTTTTACTTTGGAGTCTCGTCATTAAACGATCAATTTCCGGATCATTAAAGTAATCTTTAATGGAGATATGTTCTGCATTTGGAGCCATTCCCTTAGCTCTGTTTGTTAACCCTTCATGGGTGATAACCAGCTCTGCATCATGGGGAATTTCGTTAACTGGTATATTAACGACTTGTATATTCAATCCCATTTCCTTCAATTTTGATCTTAAACCCGTGGCCGCCATGGCACTTGAGCCCATTCCAGCATCACATGCAAATATAATTTTACTCACTATTAGCGTTGATTTTTTGCCCTTAAATTCTGCGACTTTTTCCTTTGCCTCTGTGAATTCACCTTCATCTAATTTATTGTTTGATCTCTTGATGAAGTAAGCCGCTATTAGAAAGCTCACTGTTGTAGATACAATTACCCCTGCTAATACTACAAAATAACCTCCCCGTGGAGTCATTGCCATTAATGCAAATATACTTCCTGGTGAAGGGGTTGCCACTAGACCTGCCCCTAATATGCTAAATGTTAAGACGCCACTGGCTCCTCCTGCCATGACTGCTACCAATAAAATTGGATTCATCAGTACATAGGGGAAGTAAATTTCATGGATTCCGCCTAAGAAGTGAATGATGATGGCTCCTGGTGCTGATTGCTTCACCATTCCCTTTGCAAACGTCCAATAGGCCAGTAGGATTCCAAGTCCTGGTCCCGGGTTGGTTTCCAATAGGAAGAAGATTGATTTTCCTAATGAACTTGCCTCTTGCATCCCCAATGGTCCTAACACCCCATGGTTCATGGCGTTGTTTAGAAATAGGATTTTACCTGGTTCGATGAGTAATGAGCTTAAGGGTAGAAAACCTGCATTAACCATTGCCTCTACGCCTGTCTTGAGCACGTCGTTTAGTCCTTGTACCACCGGCCCAATTGCTAGGTATGCCAGTAGTGCTACCAGGGTACCGATAATGCCTGCTGAAAAGTTATTCACTAGCATTTCAAAGCCTGCTGGTACTTTTCCTTCTACCGCTTCATCAAATTTCTTGATTGCATATCCCCCTATTGGGCCCATGAGCATGGCCCCAATAAACATGGGTATATCCACGCCAACGATAACACCCATGGTGGCTACGGCACCAATTACCCCACCCCTTATGCCACCGACCATTTTTCCTCCCGTATAACCGATTAACAATGGAAGTAGATAGATGATCATGGGTCCGACTAATTCTGATAAGTTTTCATTTGGTATCCATCCCGTGGGAATAAACAACGCTGTGATTAACCCCCAGGCGATGAATGCACCTATATTTGGCATCACCATTCCACTTAGGAATCTTCCGAAGCCCTGTATTCTTTCTTGGGTACTCTTATTCACATGATTCTCCTTTGTCACTGTATCAACATTCATTTATAACCCTCCCGCCATTCAATTACTTTTATGTCGATAAAAATCATTTAAACAATTACTGATCTCTAAATAGGCTTCTTCCTTTGCATTTCCTCTTAGTAATACCAGAAAATTAGGTTTATCAATAATCATTTTACTCACTTCACTAATTACCTCAAGATAGGCTTGTTTACTGTTCTCAGGTGCGATCATGACGATAACTAAATCAATAGCCTCCTCCTCACCCCTACTATTCAAATAATAAATTGGCTTGATCAACCTTACTGCACCAAAGTACAGTTTTTCAACACTAGAGGTCCTGCAGTGAAGCAGACTAAACCCCTTGCCTGAAATAAGGGTTCCACCCTTTTTTTCCCTACTTAATAGATCCTGTGTTAATTTGTCTTGACCTACTTTTTCCTTTACAAGCATGGCACTGACAATATGAATCAACTCTTCAATATCCTCAACATAATAGGTTTCAAGGAACAAATTATCCAACACCTCTATAATGGCGCCACTGTAGTTATGCATTTGTATGAGTTTATCTTTAAGGCTTACATTTGCCTTTCTTTTCTCCTTTGGCTTGATACTTGTTTTACTTATTTTTTTCATTGATTGGTGAATATGATATTTATCTTCATCTAATAGCAATGGATTGACTTTTATCACTGGAATACTGCTCTTCTCAATGGGAATTGTGGAAATGATAAAATCGATTTCTTCTTGCTTAAGCCAGCTTTCTTCTAGTCGAAAGGATGATATAATCCCTACAACATGCATATTATCGTATTCCTTTTCTATTCTTGTAGCCAATAGCTTTGATGTGCCAATTCCACTAGGACAGGCAACAGCAACTCTAAATCTTATTTGGGGCATTATTTCTTTTTTTTCAATCACTGCCCCTAGGTGCATGGCAATATATGCGATTTCTGATTCCGGCATTTTTTGCCCTAAATAATCCTCCAATACCTTTGCGCACTTACTACTTACCTTAATTAAATGAGGATATCGGGTTTTAATCTCTTGTAGCAAGGGATTTCTGATATCCATTTTCATCTTTATCCTTTTGATAGCTGGTTCTAAGTGATTAACAAGCCCTGTTAACAGCTTTTCATTGTTTCCAATAAAGCTCCCGGTTTCCGCTTCAGCTATTTTAATCATTTCCCTGGCTAATTTAACAAGCTCAAAGCTTCCTATGGTTGATGTCTCATTTTTAGTCACATTTCCCCTGTTTTTAGAACCCATAAGATGCATGGTGATATACCCTATTTCATCCTCATGAATATCTATATTAAAGAAATCAGATAAATTAAGTGCAAGTTTTCTGGCAATGATAAATTCTGGATTTTGGTTAAGTTCATTTAGAAATTCCTTATCCATTATTATGATCTCATTATTTTTTATTCTCTTAATTGCCAAGGCAAGATGAACAATCAAACCAACATAAGCACTGTCTGCCAGCTTGTATCCCATCTCCTCTTCAGCTATATATATCAATCCTTCTAGTGTTCTAATTGTCTCTTTATCTATTAAATTCAAAAGTCTATTTCTTGTTTTTATCTCAATGCTCCCTGATATCTCAGGTGATTTTGTTATATTTTCTTGAATAAAACTTAATAATTGCTTTTCTTCTACGTTTTCATAAATAAGATTGATGATAGCCCTTCGCTTGTGCTTTTCACGACCAGCAATGTAAACCCCAAGCCCTGGCTTTCTAATTAATTGAAGATTATAGATGTCTACCCATTCCTCTAGCTTATCTAAGTCATGGCTTATCGTCCCTTCAGATACGTTCAAAATTTTAGTCAAGTAGTAAAACTTAATGGGTTCATTGGCCTGTAATAATTCACTTGCAATGATTGTCTGTCTTTCCTGAGGTGTAAATATCTTTATTGAATTGGCATGCTCAATCAATTCTAACAATTCTTCTTTTTTCTCTAGGGAACAGGGTAGATGAATTCCAACACCTGTTTTCTTATCTAAAAATACCCCTTCTTTTTCTAACCACTTTCCTATTTCTTCTAGCTCTCTTAAGACCGTCCTTGAACTCACGTTTAGATCCTGTGCAACATTGGAAATCGTTACATAATCATTTTCTTTGCAAAGTCTATATAATATGTCTTTCTTTCTTGTGGTCATTTTCATTTGTTTCATAAAATACCTCCTCTGACAGGATTGGTTCACAGTGTTTAGAACAGTTCCTTTGATAGGAAGTATTCTGTGAGAGCAGGGGATTCCCCTGCTCCCGCAAAATAGTGATTAGGAAAATCGATTAACTAATTCATCAACTTCTGGGCTATTCATAAAGTTCCTTATTGAAATATGCTCGGCATTTGGTGCCTTGGTTCTGGCTCTGTCAGTTAGGCTTTCATGGGTGATCACCATTTCAGAATCTGAAGGGATTTCATCAATGGCACAGTTGACAACTTCAATACCTAACCCTGCTTTTTTCAATTTATTTCTTAAACCAGTGGCTGCCATGGCACTTGAGCCCATTCCAGCATCACATGCAAATATAATTTTACTCACTGTTAGCTTTGATTTTTTGCCCTTAAATCCTGCTACTCTTTCCTTTGCCTCGGTGAGTTCACCTTCATCTAATTTGTTGTTTGATCTCTTGATGAAATAAGCTGCAATTAGAAAACTCACTGTTGTTGATACAATGACCCCTGCTAATACTGCAAAATAACCTCCCCGTGGGGTCATTGCCATTAATGCAAATATACTTCCTGGTGAAGGGGTTGCCACTAGACCTGCCCCTAATATGCTAAATGTTAAGACGCCACTGGCTCCTCCTGCCATGACTGCTACTAATAAAATTGGATTCATCAGTACGTAGGGGAAGTAAATTTCATGGATTCCTCCTAAGAAGTGAATGATGATGGCTCCTGGTGCTGATTGTTTCACCATTCCCTTTGCAAACATCCAATAGGCCAGTAGGATTCCAAGTCCTGGTCCCGGGTTGGTTTCCAGTAGAAAGAAGATTGATTTTCCCAATGAACTTGTCTCTTGTATCCCTAATGGTCCTAATATCCCATGGTTCATGGCATTGTTTAAAAACAAAATTTTGCCTGGCTCAATAAATAATGAGCTCAATGGCAGTAATCCCGCATTGACAATTGCCCCGACTCCTGCTGCCAATGTATTGTTTAAGCCCTGTACCACCGGGCCAATTGCTAGATATGCTAGTAGTGCTACCAGGGTACCGATAATACCTGCTGAAAAGTTATTCACTAGCATTTCAAAGCCTGCTGGTACTTTTCCTTCTACCGCTTCATCAAATTTCTTGATTGCATATCCCCCTATTGGGCCCATGAGCATGGCTCCAATAAACATAGGTATATCCACGCCAACGATAACACCCATGGTGGCTACGGCACCAATTACCCCACCTCTTACGCCACCGACCATTTTTCCTCCCGTATAACCGATTAACAATGGGAGTAAATAGATGATCATCGGTCCAACTAACTCTGCTAAGTTTTCATTTGGCCTCCAGCCCGTTGGGATAAATAATGCTGTGATTAACCCCCAGGCGATGAATGCCCCTATGTTTGGCATTACCATTCCACTTAAAAATCTTCCGAATTTCTGTATTGTCTCTTGGGTATGACTCTGAGGTCTGTCTACTTCTTTGATACTTGCATTCGACATAATATAGTCCCCCTTATTTAATCATGACATAATTAAATACCGACATCTCTGCAGAAATGTTCTCAATATTCTCACTATGATTATATGTCAGTAAAATCCAGTTTACAATCAAAAGATAACTATTAGAAGTCCATAAACACTAGTGACAAAACTAAATATCATTCTCATATACGCTACGTTTTACAGGGTTTTAAAAAACAAAAACCCTCCAGCAACTCAGGATTTATCCTGTGTTTACTAGAGGGTTTTTGTAGTTGTTCAATCGGTCTTATTTGTCCTTGAATTTGAACTCTTATCTGGATTATATTTGTATTTGTATTAGTAAAATTAAAACTAGCTTAGTGTATTTTTTGATTTATTATAAACATCTGATAATTGTTCACTAGGTGAATGATAAGGCTTTTCCCATCCTTTTTTAACAGCTAGTTCTGTTACTGCAGTATGTCCTCCTAGCACTTGATTTAAACTTGATGAATACATTGCTTTTAATTCTGGAGTAGGAGCAGTCATCGTAGCACTTAGATATGCTTGTGCACTAGCAGCTGCACTGCCCATCATATTATTCGCTATCACTTCATCATTTATATCCATGTTCTCTTTTGTTTTATTAGTAAAAAAAGAAGTCATATTATTGTACCTCCCCTGTTGATGTAACTTGATTTTCATTAATAAATTGTTGCATTCCTTTTACTCTACCTTCCATTGCTAAAATCCCAGATTCAGCTTGCTTTTTCAGATCCTCATCCGTAATGAGTGCCTGCATCGCTTTTGAAACTGCTAAACCATCTTTCTCCATTTTTAGTAAGCCTGTTAATGACAATATTTCGCCTTCCGTAAGCTTTCTCATTTTTTTACCTCCAATTTCATTATAAATTTCAGTGACAAAGATAGTTTATGGATTTTAGAGGATGCTATTCGCTAATATCAACAAGAGGAAAATAATACCATTATTTGTAACCACATATTATTTTTCTATATTTTTGCGTTCATGATTTCTTTTAACTTACCGCATATGGCATCTCCAACTTCATGGGTTTTTGCCTTGCCCTTTAAATCAGGTGTCAATGTTTTCTCTTCTTGTAAAACCGCTGTAATTGCATCGATAATCATCTCTGTATCATCTTCTTCTAGTAGAAAGTCTAATAGCATCTTAGCTGTCCAAATCATGGCTATTGGGTTAGCTAACTGTTTACCCTTAATATCCGGTGCCGAACCGTGTACAGGTTCAAACATAGAAGGATATTCCTTCTCAAGGTTTAAATTAGCGCTAGCAGCAAACCCTAGTCCCCCTTGTAATGCAGCCCCTAAGTCAGTAATAATATCTCCAAAGAGATTAGATGCTACCAATACATCATACACCTCTGGCTTTTGAATAAAATACATGCTGACTGCATCCACATGCGTCGTTTCTGTTTTTATATCCTTATAATTCGTAGCGATTTCTTCAAATATCTTATCCCAAAATACCATGCTGTAATTTAAAGCATTTGATTTTGTCACATTTGTCACCTTGTTAAACTTCTTTCGTTTTCTTGCCAACTTAAAGGCATAGTCCATCACTTTCTCTGTATTCTTTCTAGAAAACACGGAAGTTTGAAGTGCCACTTCCTCTGGCCTACCAGGAAATCTAAATCCTCCTACTCCAGCATATTCACCTTCTACATTTTCACGAATAACAGTAAAGTCGATATCCTGAGGTCCCTTATCCTTTAATGGGCATGGGGCTCCTTGAAGAAGTTTTATGGGTCTTAGGTTAATGGATTGATTAAATCCTTGTCGAATATTGATTAAAAGTCCATGTAGTGATATATGATCAGGAACAGAAGGATCACCAACTGCCCCTAATAAAATAGCATCAAATGCTTCTAATGTTTTCAAACCGTCATCATCCATCATTTTTCCTGTTTTCAAATAATACTCACAACCCCAAGGGAAATATTCATAACTAAATTCCACATTTCCCTTTATTTCAGCATAGGTGTTTAAAACCTTTACTCCCTCAGCTGTCACTTCGTTACCGATCCCATCTCCTGGTATTACAGCTATTTTGAATTTTTTCATAATCATCTGTCCACTCCTTTTTTACTATAATTTTACAAATTTGATTTGTAAAATACCCTCTGCCTTATTAATAATATTTAATGTTTCTTTGTTAACCTCTGAATCCACAGCTAAAAACATCATGGCCTCTTTATCTTTGTGTTTTCTACTTACTTGCATGGTAGCAATATTTACATTGTTTTCACCTAACAGGCTACCCATTTTTCCAATCATACCTGGCTTATCAGTATTATTTGCAACTAACATATAGGGTGTAGGCGTAACATCAAAAACAAATCCATTTACATCTACAATTCTCATATCTTTTTTAGCAAATACTGTTCCAGCCACTGTAAATTCCTTGTTCTTAGTGGATATTTTTACCCTGATCAAATTCATAAAGTTACCATTTACCATCTTTTTGCTTTCAGTAACAGCTATTCCTCTATTTTTAGCAATCAGTCTAGCATTAACGTAGTTTACTCTTTCTTTCAATATGGGTTCAAAAATTCCTTTTAACACTGCCAAAGTCACTACTGCGGTCTCCATATCTGCTACTGCTCCACTGTATATGATTTCAATTTTTTCAATCGCTTCTTTTTCTAATTGATGATATAGTTTCCCTAAATTTTCACCTAATTTCAAGTAGTATTTCATTGCCTCTAGTTCTTGATATTGAAGTGTAGGAAGGTTGACAGCATTTGGTACCATTTTTCCCTTTAATGCACTGAAAACTTCCTGCGCAATGGTCACACCTACATTGTTTTGTGCTTCTACTGTATCCGCGCCTAAATGCGGTGTTATTATCACATTGTCAAGGTCTAATAGTAGAGAAGTAGTATTGGGTTCATTTACTAATACATCTAGACCTGCACTTGCTACGATTCCTTCCTTTACTGCCTTTGCTAGCGCTTCTTCCTCAATAATACCACCTCTAGCACAATTAACGACTCTGACACCCTTTTTAGCTACTTTAAATTCCTCTTCTCCAATCATTCCAAATGTTTCTTCAGTCTTTGGGGTATGGACAGTAATAAAATCTGATTCCTTTATTAAATCCTGCAATCTTTCTTTCTTTTCCACACCATATTTTCTAAATCTTTCATCGGTAATGTAAGGGTCATATGCGATAACCTTCATCCCAAATGCCTGTAGTCTAGTAGTCACTAATCCTCCGATTCTACCTAAGCCCACAACCCCCACTGTTTTTCCTTGCAGCTCTACACCTTTAAAATTACTTCGGTCCCATTCTCTGTTCTTTATTTTAGCATTAGCCTGTGCCACATTACGAGTAGATGCGATTAGTAGACCGATTGTATGCTCTGCAGCTGATACCGTATTGGCTTCAGGGGTATTGACCACAATAATCCCCCTATTTGTAGCACCATCCATATCTATATTATCTACACCGTTTCCTGCACGTCCAACAACCTTTAAATTAGTTGCATGTTGATAAAATTCTTCATTAATCTTAGTAACACTTCTCACAATAATCGCATCATAATTATTGATCACCTTTAATAATTCTCCTCTATCTATTCCGACTTCAACATCCACATCCAAACCCTCTTTTTTCAATACTTCTATACCCTTTTCCGCAATCTTTTCTGTTATTAATACCCTCATTTTTTTATCCTCCCTTTAGATAATTTTTTATTTCAATACTTCTAATTCCGCTGTTACACCTGCTCCATTTGCTTGGTACAAAAAATGATACTGTTATTAAATAAAATAAAAAAAGCACTCATCCCTGGCTTATTAAGCCAAGGACGAGAGCTTTATTAACTCACGTGGTACCACCTTTTTTTGTCACAATATCATGACCTCTTAGTAGATAACGGTATTAACCGGAGCGGGTTCATATTCCCCGTCTGCTTTGGAGTGGATTCAACAATCTTCAGTACCAATTTCCACCTACCATTGGCTCTCTATAAACCTTCGACTGTTTACTATTCTCTTTCACTGCATTTTGAATTTTATGAAGTTTCATATTATTATTCTCTATCCTACTACGTGGCATTTCTTTTGTCAACCATTATTTTAGTTGGAATTATGATTCTTTAGTTAAAACAACTAGGTGATTCAGTGAAAATGTAAAGTATTTTGGTTCTCTACTTATGTGTACGCTTCACCTTTGCTGTCTCCAGCATCGGCTCAACACTCGATACAGGTGGTTGGTTAGACCTTACCCGACAAGGATTCTCACCCTGCAAGAGATGCAAAGCTTTGCTTGGCGCTGTAACTCTAGTGATTTATATATAATTGTAAATTTCTCCTTACCGTAGAATTAGACCCCTACTGTACTTCATTTTCCTAGAATTCCATATTTTTCAACAAGATTATTAAAGATATTAAGCAACCTACGCCAACAGGTCCCCATAGCGCTAACTCAATGATACTTTCCGACGCACCTGTTTGAAAACCCCGTACAGTGGCTGCAGATAATGCAGTCAAATAAACAGCGCTCTTGACATTCCATATCACCGCCAACACATATCCCCATGGTTGACGCTTCCACAGCAAGACCCCACCCAACAGACCAAATGAAACTGTTAATGACAGGTCCAATGCAGATATTATATTAGTGCTCTGCTCTAGATTAATGAGTATCTCTGGAACCTGCCCAGTAAAAACGTATCCTAAAGATAGAGAGACATGAAAGATACCCAGTAGTATCGCCACAATTGCCATGAATCCCCCTATTTTTTTCACAGGCGTACCAGATCGAAACCGTTCTCCAATAATCTTTATATTAAGAGAGGATATTCCAAAGATGAGAGCAAAAATTGAAAAAGTAAATAGTGTAACATAAATCAAAAACAAGCTGTTAAAGGCTGCCCCAAAGAGATAAAAAGCATAGTTGTAAAGCGTGTAAAATAACATCCCCAACCAGACCAACTGTGCACGTTGCGATCCTTGTTTTGAAAGCACTAATGATATAGCTAGCAGAGGTACGGCTAAAAGAAGCGTTACCAAATCATTTCCATACCATCCTGAAGTAACCAAGAAGTTGTCTTGGTAAAGGTCCTTGATAAAAAGGCCCCCCACAGATGCCAACACCATTAAGATGACAATAATGACCGAAAGAATAAAAGCCGGTTTATATTTTGTCTTTAACATTATTTTTTCATTTTCTATCATTTTTTCTTGCATTTTTTACTCCTCCAATAATATATTACTTGAGATTTATTGCTCCGTCACGGTCTTGCCATCCCCGATGCCTTACACCCTCAGAACCAGTGGACGCCATAAACGGTGCCTCTTGAACCACTCTACAATTTAGTTAGTACTCTATAAAGAAAAATGACCCTACAACCTAAAGTAAATTACTATTTTTGTTCAATTTCGGTAACACATTGACTTTTAATCTTTTCAACGTGGAATTGCAGGGCATCAACAACATGTGGTCTGATGGCGATAGTTTTTTCATTTTTCCATTAATCATAAACTGATACTCTCCTACTTTTGCAAATAAATACGGTTGAATAAGTGGATATGTTAACTCTTCAGGTATATTATCAAATAATTGTATTTCATCGATTTCTGAGTTTGGCAATTCACCAAGGTGCTTAATTTCTGCATAAAATAATTGTCCAAAGGACTCACTTTCTCCATTATCTACTGAATAAATACATACAGGGGTAATTATAAAATCCTTCGCCCCTGTTTCTTCTATTAATTCTCTTGATGCAGTAGAATAGATATCTTCATTTTGCTCTTTACGCCCTCCTGGAATTTCCCAAGTTTTTCGTTCTTTATGTCTTACAAATATCCACCTTCTATCATATTTTGACATAATGACAGCATATTTTAGTTTACTTTCTTCTATTTTATTTATATTGTAAAAATTTACTTGTAACATCTACCGCTCCCCTTTCTTTATTCACAATAGAATATACATATTTCAACTTATAATGTTACCTTTAATCAGATATGAAGTTCTAAATCAACTCACTTTACTGCACTTTAAACATTAATTCTACTAATGTGTTCCACACGAACTTTATTAAGTTTCTTAGTAAGAATGATTAGAACTGGAATAAGGATAAATATTGTAGATTGGAAAATAGACATACGTATTGTCATTCCTACATTTAATTCACCATTGATGCTTACATGGACTAAATTAAGGATTGAATTTATTATAAAATGTGATATCCATGGTGTCCAAATGGAATTAGTATAATAGTACATCACACCAAAAACAATACCTATTAATATCATAGGGATGAAATTGATTACCAATGCCATTATAAAACCACCTGAACCACTCACCATTCCACTAATATACCATTTAAATGCCCAAGGGATATGCCATATTCCAAACAATAGTGCCTGCAAAAATATAGCCATTCCAACAGAATACTTTCTATTTAACATGGGAATCATAATCCCTCTGAATAATCCTTCTTCCATAAAACAATTAATCGCATTACCAAATAGAAGAAATAGTGCAAAACTTATGCCACCAGTTACACCTGCTTTGGGATCAATTGCTGCTATTAATAATTGTGGCGAATCAGAGGCAAATATTAAAAATTCTCCTCCATATCCCAAGATCATCAAAGCACTTGTAATAACACCACCTAATATAAAAATAGACCACTTATTATTAACATTAAACCCAATACTACTTAGATTATCACCTATCATTTTCACAAATAGAATTACAATAATAAAACCAATTACCTTCGACAATATGATCTCACCTAATAAATCATCCAATCTGAAAACAAAGATATCCAATATCCTAAAGATCATTGCTATGCACATTAAGCATATGCTAAGGATTAATGGTTTTGAAAATGACATATCTTTAAGTTTTTTTCTCATATCCACCTTTTACACTTCCAATCTTCTCAATTTGTTTTATAATCCTAATTTTGCAACCTTATTTTCCATAAATGCATTGTTAGATGATCAATAAATTGACCCTAACATTAAAATATGTTTTCAAACGAATACTCTTATCAGTTATACATAAGCATTCGTTACAGCAACATTCAACACCTTTATAAATCGTATAATAAAAAAACTAATATTAATCTACTACGAGTATGTTCATTTTGTTTAATATTCTATATTAACACGCCTCGCTTGCTCATCGCTTTGCAATAGATAAAAAGTCCAAATGTTATTAGCATTATGCCTATATCAAAGAGGGAAATCCAAGGACCCAGAGTATCCCATCTATTCATAAATGTAAACGTGGCAAATTGCAATAGCATTATGGAAATAGCAGAAATAAGTGACACCTGTACCGCCCAGCTCGAGCGGAATAAAAGTAGAATTGGCGCAACTACACCACTAACAATATTTGATATCCAGAGTAATAATGGGAATAGAGGGTAATCAGTGGAACAGGAAAATCACCAAACAATGTGGAAATTATTATAATTATAAAGTACAAACCAAGACACATTGATATTAACCCATAATTCTTCGATGGAAATATTATAAAAGGTAGTGGTAATAGTGCTAGAGAACCAATTTCTATCAGAAACCATACCTTCAGCATAGGCATCTTTTCTCTTACAAATAAAAACCTCCTGCACTTGAGATTTCTTGATCTCTTCAAAAATTGGGAATCCAAGTGTAGAAAGTAAAATCTTGATAGTTTCAAGATCATCCATTAGATCGGTTTCCATAGACTCCGTAATGAATGGCTGTATTAGAATAACTGAATTTTCTAATTCACATCTTCCTATTTCTTTTGCTTTTGCATAACAAAAAGATTCTAAATATTTCACGTGGAACTTAGTAAAGCTATTCGTTTTAGATATAAACTATACTAATGCCTTTTCATAACAATAAAATGGTAATTCCCTAAAAGGAAAAAACACCTGTCCTAATCTTTGGTATCCCATTCTATCATATAGCCTTAGTGCTGCTGTATTTTCACTATAGGCATCTAATCTTATACAAGAATATTGATTCTTTATAGCAAAATCTTCTATGAAATCTATAAACTTTCTTGCAATACCTTTACCTTGAAACTCTGGATGTACAGATAGTCTATGTATAACCAAAACCTTTCTTCCATCAGTAGACCAAACAATCTGGCTATATTCAGGAGACTGCTTTTCATTAATTGCAACATAGGCTATGCAATGGTTATTGTCTCTGAATACATGATAGTTATAATGCACCTTATAGAATTAAATAACTTATTTATTATTTTAATTGTTCTATTTCATTCTTTAGATGTTCTATTTCTTTTTTGAGTGAGTTTACTTCTTAAATGGCTGATAAAGCAAAAATAAAAGCTGCTGGAGCTAAATATATCCAGACTTCCATAACCTCCAACTTCCTCTCTCTAACCCTTTATTTTTTTGAGTTGTTAATAATACCTTTTTCAAAAACTATGTTATTCAATGCAGATACTAAACCCAGTGCTACGCCAAAACTAATAATATTAAAACTATAAATTTCACTAGCTTTTATAACAATAATAACGGTACAAATATAGGAAAATACATATAATGTACGCTTTCTTTTCAGCCTACTAGTTAGCTTTTGTAATGGTACAAATACTCTTAATATACTGTTATTCAAAGCTCCAAACAATATAGAAAATAAAATATAGGATATTATTATAGCTATAAAAAAATATATCAATTCCATATTTTTCAAACCTACCTTTCTAATATATTGGTATTTTAATAATAAGATCGTAAATATCCGGCAATGTTATAATCCTAATAACCCACTACAGAGTGCAGCGATTTACACTGCATGTCTTATAACGATTAGGATTGCATCTGAAGTTGAAAGAATAATAAGCTAGCCCTTTATAATCATCAATATCAGGTCACATTATTAGTCCATTTACTTATCTTCCTTTCAATTTCAGATGTGATTTAGTTGAACGGAACCGATTCTCCACTACCTATGGAGTTTCAATCGATCTCTTTCATCTTGTAAATACTAATAACTTTACATAATTTCAAAAGGAGCTCCTCCCAAGTTTTTGTTGTCTTTGTAATCCCGACAGGGATAATTTATTTCTCTGTCTGTAGGCTTCGCCATATTGTTTAAATATATCTGCGACCTCCATCATGCTAAACACTCATAAATGAATCCCCTACTCAGGGTTATCAGGGACATCAATAATCATCTTTGTGCAATCCTTACAATAATAAGTTTTTAAATGGTTTATACTTTGCTTTCTCTATCCATTTTAAAGAATATCTATCTCCACTGATGAAACCATGTACCATCTTTTGATGGCAATAGGGGCATTCCATGAAATATCCCTCCATTTTTCTACTTTTAATAAGTATCAACTGTGATACATGTAATACATCTAATTCGTCATTTAAGGTTAAAAATGCTGTTAAATAAAAAAATGTACCACATCTTTCATTTATTTCACCTCTAAAAGATAGTACCAAACATATTTTTTATTCTCCGTTATATTTTATTTTATTGTATTTACATTCATCATCTTTCCATCTTTGGTTAAAGCCTATCATTGTACCGAACATAAGAGCAAGAAAAGTACTTATTAATATACGAAAATACTCATTGTAAGAACAAACTTTAACCTACCTTTTCTTCTTTCTTTTTCCCACATTTTAATGAAGTTCTTTTCATTCTTCAACTTAATCCCTCCATACTTTTGCTACAGGTTTTCCTCAATTACATCGTAAGCGTCAATTATGTCCTCACTGTAAAAAGGGTTATATGCTTTCACAGCATGATCTAGCTTTAGCCATGGTTGATACTTCTTAGTTTTTTATTAACTGCATGTTTTTTTAAAATCCTAAAGAAAGTAATGAATTGAATCTCCATAGGTTCCCCCGCGGCTATCGTTCAACAAGATGTATCCTTGTTTAACAATCCTTTGAATATAAACTGACCCCCATCATTGAATAATACCTTGCCATTCTTTATCATCATTGGAATCGGTATTGTATTGAATATAAATATAAAACTATTTATAATACCTAAAATATAAAGATAGTAATATATTCCTAAATTCCTTTTAGCATTGAGTAATGCAGTCAACCCTTCAAATCCATTTTGAAATATCCATAGTGAACTATTCACAACGCTTTTAAAAATATATGATATCAATGATGCAAAGCTTCCAATCAAGAGAAAATCATGATTTGAGTAATAAATCGCTCCAAATGCAATTATAGCTATAACTAAATTGAAAGTAATACCTCCTAAGTGAACAAAAGTTCTTTGTAGGACATTGAACTTATTATATTTAATTTCTTCATTTCCACCAACGTGCCCAAATGGAATTAAAAATTTATTCATTACTATACTTACATGGCCTATCTTAAACTTATGGAGTTCATTTCCAATTCCAATATAAATATTATTAAATTCTTTTATTCCAGCTAGCCTTGGCATTACGCAATGTCCAATTTCATGTATGAAAACACTTAAATAAAAAATCCCTATGATAGCTAGTATATCTCCCATCATCTCTTTTTCTCCTTTACAGCCGCTATCTATGTACAGCCTTTTACATAACGGTCTCATATTTGCAACGCTCCTGAACCGGACCCGCAGAGATCTCCCCCTTTGGTGGAGCTCCGCTCCCGGTGAAGGGATGTGGTGCACTGACCTTTCCCTTGTCACATGCTTCCAGCACCTTTATACAAATGCATTGTTAGATGATGTTCAATAAATTGACCCTAACATTAAAATATGTTTATTTCTAAAACCACTATGATATAATACTAATAATTAAACCTTTAAAGCGAGGTGCCTTATTGTGAATATTAAAGTTACTGTCCTCGTTCAAAAAGAAGATAACTGGTATATTGCTAAATGTATTGAAAATGGTGTTGCTTCACAAGATAAAACTATCGAAGAATCAATTAGTAATTTGCGAGAAGCCCTTGAACTGTATTATGAAGACACTACACCAGAAAATATTAATGTCCCTACTTTCTTGACTACCATGGAGATTGGGCTATAATGAGTTCTAAATATCCCGTATTATCACCTAATAAAATTATTAAAGCTTTAGAAAAAATTGATTTTCAGAAAGTTTCTCAAAAGGAAGCCATGCAAAATATAAGAAGTTAGACATTCCTACAAGAGTAGTGATTATACCTATGCATGATGAAATTGCAAAAGGGACCTTAAAAAGTATTTTAGAGCAAGCTGATATACAACTTGATGAATTCTTAAATATTTTATAGTAACTCATTCTTAGGAATGAGTTTTTTCATACCGGTCGCGCATTTGCAACGTCCCTGCACCGGACCCACGGAGACTCTCCCCCTTGGCGGAGCTTCGCTCCCGGTGAAGGGATGTGGTGCTCTGACCTTTTCCTTGGCACTTGCTTCTAGCACCTTTATGCAAATGTATTGTTATAGGTAGTGATGACGCTTTTTACCTCTACAATCCTTCGCATAAAAAAAATGATATATCTTTAAACATTAGTTAATATGCCAAATAAAACGAGTCCTAGAAAAACAGAAAAAATCACTTTATGTATTAACTTTAATTTATCCCACTTTTTAAGAGGAACTTCTAAAATTTCAAATAAAATATCTAAGATTGCACTCATACAAATCACTCCTCTCATTTCCCTATATTTAAGCAAATTAATTTTGTATAATCCATTTGTTTAGGATAAACAGATATTTTATCATCATTAAATAAAACTATAATTAGCGAGTTTTGTTTGGTACATATACTAGGTACATATAAGAAAATAATATAAATACCCCTACTGGATTTTTAGAAATGAGAATTTCATATTTGTATGTCATAATGAAAAATAGAGTTAATGTTATAGTAAGTAGTGTTACTTTATATTTAATAATGCCAAAAATGTTAACCAATTTGTCCTTGTAATGAAATACTCTGTTAAATAGATATAATATTAAGATTGCAGTTGACGCAGGTAACATCATCGAAAACAGTTCCATACTAAACACATCCTTTCAAAATACTAAAACATTGCTTTAAATCTTTCGTATTTTTAATCAAATAAGCCACAAATAATTTGTATAACATATTACCTATCTTCAAAACACTACTTTCTTTATTAAACAATACCCTAAAAAACAACCCCGATATCATCATTGCCTATAACGGTCTCGCCATTCCCGACACTCATTGACCCCGAAGACGTGCGCTACAGAGTGAGTGTGGTCTGGCATACTTCTTAATCTTTCCCTTCCAGACCAGTTAGTGGGAATGGGCGTGTTAGCTGACGGCTTCTTTTCTATACAAAAACTATTCCTTGCCTGCTATCTCTAATTCCAGTCTTGTAAAGAAGTCATCCATTATTTTTAATCTATTATTACCAATCTTTCTTCCCATTTGGGTATATAGCTTTTCAGGGATTTTTTTTAATTTAACTTCATATTCAATAAAAGGTGTATGCTTTGATACATCCTTTAACCTTCCATTCTCACTTGTATTTATATCCATATATTCATTAAGCGGTTTATTTTTTGATATGCATTGCCCAAATTGTCCTGCCATCATAAATGTACGAGCAATACCTATGGCTCCTATAGCATCTAATTTGTCAGCATCAAAAAGTATCTTAGCCTCTATTGTCTTAGGTTCATGTCCACTCCTATATCTATGTGTAATAATACAATGCTTTATTTCTTCTATTTTCTCCTCTTCATAATCTAGATTTATTAGTATCTTTTCTGCCATCTTGCCACCTAAAACAGCATGATCAATTTCTCCAATTTTATCTTGACTTTCTATAACTCTTGCTACATCATGTAATAATGCTGCTGGGATTAGAACATCTAAATCAACGTTTTCTTCATGCTCAGATAAATAAATGCACAAACTATGTACTCTCATAACATGATCAAGATTATGTGCTGAGCATGATAATTCCTTTTCAACAATTTCTTTTATTTTTTCAATTTTTGTTTTCATTCCTTGAAGCTTCCTTCCTATATCTAGTTTTGTAAAATTGCTGTTAGCTAACGTTTCTGGCATTCCCGACACCTTTGAACTGGACCCCAAAGGAATATCCCTTGGCGGTGCTTGCCACCCAGTGAGAAGGTATGGTGCTGACCTTACTTCCTGACGATGCATACAGAGACTCTCTTCCTGACGTCACTTCTTGCACCCCTGCGGGAATGGTCATGTTAGTTGATGCCACAACCTGCCTCACTCTCTAATGGCATATTAAAATAGATGATGCGAACTAAACATTCTATTTTTTAAAAGGATTTATGATCCTTTTTTTAAATTTATCAATAGTAGTTTCAAGTAATGATTCCTTAAGGTTCTCAGGTTTAATACTCGTTATCTCCCATGAATTCCTAGTACATATATCCATGATTTCGTGTACTATGCTTCTACTCTCACTATTTTCAGCTCCCCAGCTATACATAAGCGTTCCGTCTTTTCCTCCACTAGCAACCAGTTCTATCTCTACCTTATTGTCATTAATAAATTTAAAAATAATTACTGACATAAGCGTTGATGAGATTCTAAAATAATAATTTTCTCTCATCAACACTACTATATCTCCTGACTCGTACATATATGGCTTATCTGCATGATATCCATCTTCATACTTATATAAAGCATCACTTATTTTTTGAATCTCTTCTCCTTCTATAACTAACTCAGCTACCTTCATCATATATCTCCCCTAAAATTCTTTATTATATATAATCTAAAAATAAATTTTGATTTGTTTCACAATTTTCATCTAATGTTTAGTAGCATCAAACAAACCAATTGGCCCCAACGCCCTCCCCCGATATTGTGGGTCGGGTAAGTCAGAGGGATTACTCCCTCGTTCTCCCCTAAGAACCGTACTTGACACTTTCACGTCATACGGCTCAAGTTATCTATGACTAACCAATGCCAATAGTTAGCGAGCTTTTCTTTTCAAATAATATGAATCATATTCTTCTAGATACGGATTGGCATCAAATTTTATTAAAATATGTCTTTTAATTTTAAAGTCACTTGCAAATAGTAAGGTTGCGTTTTCTGATTTGAAAATCCAATCTCTTGTTTTGATTTGTGCAAAGTATTTGCTTTTCCTCCATTTTTTAGGTTTCATGGGGTGCCTTCTCTTTGCCCATAGCCACAGGTATCTAAAAATATTTTTGTCTAGGGTTTGAAATGTCTTCTTTGCACAGACATGGTTATGATAATTGCACCATCCCCTTATGATTTGATTCAATCTATATATTAGTATTTCTTGTTTCTGCATTATATTGATTCGTATGGTTTCCTTTATTTTTCTGGTTATTTTTTTAAGGGATTTTGCTGATGGCTTTATGATGAGCTTGTCTTTATGCTTTTTATAATTCCATCCTAGATAATCAAAACCTTCTTCAATATGAGTAATCTTTGTCTTTTCTTTTGATAACTCAAGTCCTCTTTCCTCTAAGAACCCTTCTATCAGTATCTTGATTTCTTCTAAAACTTCCTTGCTTCTTGCTGTTATTATGAAATCATCGGCATATACATTCACATTTACTTTCTCTTTGTTATACTGTCTATCTACTGTTCCTACGCTGTTTGTCCAATATTTCTTCTTCAACATTGTCGCCATTCCATTCAGGGCGATGTTTGCAAGTGTTGGCGAAATGATACCTCCTTGGGGTGTGCCCTGCCCTGTCGGATACAGATTGTTTTTAAAGGTATAACCTGCTTTTAAAAATTGGTTTAGTACCCTTTTATTCATGATTATATTCTTCAGTAGCCAATTGTGGGAGATGTTATCAAAACAACCTTTGATGTCTCCTTCAAGCACCCATTCTGATGAGTGTTTGTATGCTAGACATTTAAACAAGTGTTCATTTGCATCCTTTGTACTTCTAAATTTTCTGAATCCAAAACTTGTTTTGTCTAGAATTGATTCTGACACAGGGTCTAAACATAGTAGATGCAATGCTTGCATTGCTCTGTCGTGAAATGTTGGCAGGGTCAGCACGAATTACACAAAAACTCAATCCCCTTTTAGGAAGTCTTACAATTACTCATCCATTTCATCCTTTATGTGGACAAAATTATGACATCCTTGAAGTAAAAAAATTCAACGGTTTGCAAAGATATTCTTTGCGTACGGATTCTGGTGTCATATGTGTCCCTGAGTCTTGGACGGATCGGCAAATACACAAGCTGGATTCTCACATGACTCATTTTGATGCATTCACCCTAAAAGAATTAGCTCAACTTCTTCAAAGCTTAGAAGTATCCGTAAATCCTTTTGACAAATCTAAGCAAGAGGAATAAATCTTACTATGACTACTAATGCTATTAATGAATTGAAAATACTTCCACCTTAGAGTTCAAAGGGGGTACGTCACAAATACTACACCTGTTGTCCTCAATAAATACTGTGATTTGTAGAAAGGATGCTTATGATGTCTAGTCCAACATTAATAGCTTTAGTAGGGAATGATGTTTGTAGGGCAGACGAACTTGTTACTATTGTTGCAAATTTAGTTCGTTCTTGTCTGGCTGCAATGCATAAGGAGGAACAAGAACATAATGATATCAACATCGAAAGTGAGAGCAGAACACTTGAATCGAATGGCGATTGTTTATATCCGACAATCAACTTTGACCCAAGTTCGTTACAATCAAGAGAGCACCCAACGCCAATATGCACTTCAGGAGAAAGCTTTAAACCTTGGGTGGACCCAGGAACAAATTCAGATCATCGACGAAGACCTTGGAATTTCAGGTTCGGGGCGATCCCTTCGACAGGGATTTCAGCAACTCGTCGCACAAGTCTCTTTGGGTCAAGTTGGAGCCATTTTTGGTCTCGAGATTTCCCGACTAGCACGCTCTTGTGCAGATCTCCTGAGGCTTTTGGAACTCTGTGCGCTATTCAACACAATTGTAGTGGATGAAGACGGCATCTATGATCTTAGCGATTTTAACGACCGTCTCATTCTTGGATTCAAAGGGACAATGAGTGAAGCTGAACTGCATTTTCTTCGTTCCCGCATGCTCGGTGGGAAGAAGAATAAAGCTAAAAAGGGTACACTGCGTTTTCCGCTACCTGTAGGTTATGTCTACGATATTGATGGTCAAACAGCTCTAGATCCTGACGAAGAGGTCCAAATTGCTGTGCGCAATGTCTTCCACGCTTTTCAAGCCAGTGGCAGTGCTTATGGTGTCGTCAAGTTTTTTGCTAAAAACACGCTTCGTTTTCCTAAACGAGCTTATGGAGGCGCATGGGCTGGGAAACTTGTTTGGGGAACTCTTACCCACAGCCGAGTTCTCGGAATTTTGTATAATCCAAGCTATGCTGGAGCTTATGTATATGGGCGCTATCATGATCAGAAGAGTGTAGATCCTCAGGGGTTATTTATCCACCATACCATTCGTCTACCTATGGAACAATGGGAAGTCCTTATCCCTGATCATCATCCGGCCTATATTACATGGGAAAACTACGAAAAAAATCTCAAACAGCTGCAGAATAATCGTACCAATCTTGAGCGAAGTGGTCCAGCTCGAGAAGGTACTGCTCTACTTCAGGGTGTGGTGCTGTGTGGGAAATGTGGCCGGCGCATGACTGTTCGCTATACGGGCAATGGTGGTATTTATCCTGTATATGAATGTAAAGGAAGGTGGGAGCATGGTCTTCGAGCTACATGCACCACAGTTCCAGCTACAATAATCGATCAAGTTGTCACAACCAGGCTTATGCAAATCATTCAACCAGCAGAATTGGACCTTGCCCTTAAAGTCACGGATAAACTGTTAAAAGGAGAAGATGATGCCGATAAAGGATGGTCTTTGTCTTTGGAACGTGCAAAGTATGAAGCTAACCGTGCAGAACGCCAGTACCAGCAAGTAGAGCCTGAAAATCGTTTAGTTGCACGCAGCCTCGAAGCTCGATGGAACGAAAAACTTACAGAGTTAGCGCAAATTCAAGAGCAATATGCACAATACAAATCTCGTCAAAGTTGGCAACCTACTGAAGAAGATAAAGCTCAAATTCTTTCTTTGGCAAAAGAATTGCCTCGTATTTGGTATGCAGCTACTACTACAGCTAAAGATCGAAAACGTATATTGCGGATGCTCCTTGAAGATATCACTATATTTGCAGAAGCAAGACAATCTGATATTCGGCTGGGTCTACGATGGAGAAATCAATCTCATGAAGAAATTAATGCTACAAAACCTCTGCCGAAATCAATGGCTCGCAAACACACGTCAGAAACGGTAGAACAGGTCCGAAAATTATCTGATACAATGACTGACAGTCAAATTGCAGATTACTTCAACGAATCCGGCCACCATACACCAGAAGGAAAATTGTTTACAGTCGATTCCATCAAGTGGATTCGATATTCACACAAGATAAAAAGGCTTTCTATGCAACAGCAAGGGTTATCTGTAAAAGATGTAGCCGAACAATTCAATGTCGCACCTGGTGTCGTCTATTACTGGATTAAACATGGTATTTTAGAGGCAAAAAAATTCGCTCCAGGTTGGCCTTGGAATATTCAATTAGATAAACAAAAAGAAATAGAATTGAGAGAATGGGTTCAAAAGTCGGGACACTTGTCAAAAATGACACAGGGTCTCTGAAGAACTTTTTAAAAACCAAAAACAGTCTTGGGAGGTGTGCAGTATGAATTCACCGTGGGAATTCCTAGCGGTCGATTTTTACCATTTGATTTCTTTATGAATGTTCTTTTAAGAGGGGCTGCTTTATATTTATGGTTTGTTAGTGCTAACGCACCTTTGTATTTGCTTGCTGGTGATGACCATTTTTCTGAATCAACTCCAGCTGTTCTTTTCCCTCTATTGCCTGTGATTCTTTTTACCGCAAGTAGCTTGGCATAATGTGATTCTGATAAAAGATACTGTAGCTTTTTGACTAGATTCATTCTATTCTTTGATACAGCTCTGGCAATCCTTGATTGAAGTTTATTAACTTTTTCTTCTACAATGGCCCAATCTATTTTTTCCCATTGCAGTGCGTAGTCTACAGACGCCCGCTCTTCGCTTTTTAGCTTTTCTGTATTCATAAAGTTTCCATCCTATCTTTGCCTTAAATAACCATGCTAGAAGTCTGCACTCTTTCGAGTTAGAGCAAATTTCGAACCCTTATCAGTCTCATTACAAGACTGCCTTCGCTTTCTCTAGCTTCCCATAACCACTGATATTGTGTGTTCTTTACAGAAAACCTACCTTCTCAGGAATCAACGGCCTTACCCAGTTCTACACCTTAGCCAGTTCATACTACCTTAGATTCTACCTTTACCCCGGAGCTTCTGTCCATTTATCTATCGATATGACAAGTCGATAGACCTACGCTCATACCTTTTGGTCATAGGGTTACAGCCTTTTTCCCTACTTACGTTTAACGAGGCTTACAGTAATTCATTTAATTTAATCATAGCAGTACATTTACCCTAGCAATCACCCACATTAGGCTTGCAGGATTTTCACATTGTCTCTACAGCTTAGAACCCCTTCATTGCTGATGACGCACCTATAGATAGGGTTACTCCAAATGGATAGAGCAGTCCAAAAGCCTTTCGGCTTAGACAGCCCAAGATGTAACTTATCGCTTTTATTTTCAAGCGCTGGTCGCACTGTCAACTAACGTTCTCGCATTTGCCACTCATTCGAACTGGACCTCAAAGGAATACCCTATAGCGGAGCTTCGCTCCCAGTGAGAATGTGTGGTGCTGAACCTGCCCCCCCCAAATGTGCTTCCAGCACCTTTATGCAAATGCATTGTTCTCCGATGCCATACGCCCCGTGACTCAGAGGGCGACAGGACGTCGCCCCCTTAAACATAGAACTCCACCCGTACTGCAGATTATATAAATATTACGAAGCTTCATTTAGAATTAACTATCTGCGTACTTTGCCAGAAATATGTTCAATACTAATTTTTATTACTTTAGTTGCCTTACTTGCATTTTTTATATATTCTTTTCCTTTTTCAATATAATCTGGTGAATATTTTTTTAATATTTCTAAAAGGGCTGTATTTTTTTCATCATCAAAAACTTCATTTGCTATTCCTAATAATATTACACTCTCATATTTTGTACTAAATTTGTCAGGTAGAATGCAAGTTTCTCCAACTACACAAAAAGATACCTTGTTATTATTTAATATGTTATCTAATTTATGCCCTTCGGTAGCACAATGAAAATATATTGAATTATTTATAAAAACAAAACTTACTGGTACTCCATATGGATACTCATTTTGACTTACAGTTGATAGAATACCATAATCACTGTTTTCTATGATTTGAATAACTTCATTATTTTTAATTTCTCTGTCTTTTCTCCGTAATTCTCTAAACATAATAACCCCTCCATATCATTTTTAAATGTCGTATTGGCTAATTCATAATATTTTACAAATGTGATTAAAAAAGCTATTAATATCCTTTTACACAATCCGCGGTAGGACACCGCGGTCTCAGCGTATGGTTTCGGAGAACGTTCTCTGCCATTCCCGACGCCTTCGAACTGGACCGCAGAGGAATGCCCCCCTTGGCGGTGCTCGCACCCAGTGAGAAGGTGTGGTGCTGACCTTGCTTCCTGACGGTGCTTCTTGCACTCAAAGCGGTAATGGACATGTTATGTGCCGTCCTTCCTCGCTACAATATCTATGATTACTGAACTCTTTCCTGTATATTTTTTAAATCCTTCTTAGAAAGCATTGTATAATACTACTTCGGATTATATGTATTTGTTTTTTATAATCACTCAATTGATTTTTATATTTACACTCTTTTCTTAGTTTAATAAAAAGCTTTTTATTAAACCCCAAAATATAAATAAAGCATATGCAATACGCATATATCCCCAAAATGACTTTTTTTCCCGTTGAAGTTCTACAAACCCAGAAATTAATATGCTCACTCCAAAGAAAAATAGTATATAGGGCATAAGATCAAAATTGCCAATTATCAGGCTGTAACCTGCTAAAACAGCAGCAATTACTCTAAATATGTTGTTAATAATTTCTATCAATATATTCACTCCTCAAGCTAGTTTAAAGTAAAAATTTACATCTAAACTTATTTTCTCTAGCTAAACAGCAATAACATAATAATAATTTTATTGCATAGTTAATATTTCGGGCTCTAATTTTTTGAGACTAGATAAAAATTAGAAATTTAGACTTTTTGCACTAAAATCAATAAGATATTCTTACTAATAATATTTTTTCTGTTGCAACTATCTTTTCAACCTTACTTTTCCCCACTACTTCAACTTTCTTTAGCCTGGATGTCACATAACGTTCCTGCCATTCCCGACGCCTTCGAACTGAACCCTATAGGAATACCCACTTGGCGGTGCTTGCACCCAGTGAGAAGAGTGTGGTGCTGACCCTACTTCCTGATGGTTCATACAGAGACCCTCTCCCTGACGGTGGTTCCTGCACCCTAGCGGGAATGGACATGTTATGTAAAGTTTGGCTCGTATTATAGAAAGTACTATAAATTCTAATCAGAACCAGCCTTATTTCCTTTTTAAAATATAAGTTACAAAATAACCTCTTTCATCTTGTCTTGAATCCCTTTTTATTAAGTCAAATGATTCATAAATTTCTTCAAAATCTGTTGATTGTATTAAATCTTCTTTTTTTATTCTAGAGTCAACTTTATGTTCTTCACCAAAACCTGAAACAAATACAATACCACCATCAGTTATATGATTCTTTAATTCTTTAAGTTGAGCATTACCTAGTCTATAATGATTAATTAATATGTTATCAAATATCCCAATATTATTTAATGAACTATCTTTAGTTAAATCAATTTGTTTTGTAATTACTGTTAAATTATTTTTCTGTGCAAAACACCTTAATCTTTCAAGTGCTTTTTCACTGAAATCAATTCCTGTTACTTTAAACCCATGACGAAGAAGAAAAAGAGCATTTCTACCGTCGCCGCAAGCAATGTCAAGAACTGTACCTTTATTAAAATATCCAATATTATCTATTAAGGATTGCTCAGGATCTAGTATCCTCTCCCCTCTGTTCTGAAATTTTTCGTCCCAAAATGTTTTGTTTCCAATATACTCCATTTGATTGCCTCCTGTATCGGTCCCGCATTTGCAACGTTCCTGAACGGGACCCACTTGACCCTACCCCTTGGCGGAGCTTTGCTCCCGGTGAAGGGATGTGGTGCTCTGACTTTTCCCTTGATACGTACTTCTAGCACCTTTATGCAAATGTATTGTTATAGGTAGTGATGACGATTTTTACTTCTATAATCCTTCGTATAGAATAGAAAGTGCGTATTTGAAATATTGACCTTCAAAATACAAACAATTAAATTAGTGCTAATTATTTGCTACTTATTTGTATGGATTAATAAATTTATAAACTAAAGCAGATGCTCCGAATAAAGCAGCTGACACACCTATTATGAGGGAAAATGTAAAACTTAGATAATCTATAAATATTAGTAACAATAGGCCGACAGTTATTGCTGCTATATCTACCCAATAAAGTTTTTTTGCATAAATTCTACTTATAGCAAAAAATACTAGTATACTTATTCTAATAATTGACGCTGAGTCAAATTCATATATATTACCTAAAACTGAAAAAAGTATAAAAAACATAATCGATGCTATTATAACTATTCTATCAAAAATAATAATCACTTCCTTCTAAAGAATTATTAACCTAATTATATAAACAACCTATTTAATTAAATTTTTAATTGAGATAATTAGAATAATAATTAAAAATCATCTTTCAAATTAAATACTAGATTGTTATAGTATTCAATAACTAATTCAACTCTTCTAGTTATATCTAACTTTTCAAGTGAATTCTCACAGTAGATATACTTTATTACACATTTTTCATCACATACGTCATAAATAATTTGGATAATCTATTATCTACCTTCAAAACACTTCTTTCTTTATTAAACAAGACCCTAAAAAACAGCCCCGATATCATCATTGCCTATAACACCTGTATTCCCGCCAACTCATAACGAGGTTGGCGGTTCAACTCCAAGGTCACTATATAGTTGCTTCTGTTTTTCTAGAATCTCGCCTACACGAACCACTTGACCTGGCTGCTCAAAGCATTCTATAACATCTAGTTTATCCAATATACTTTGCAGTGTATAATCTTTGAAGAGATTCTTTTCCTGCATTTGTTTCTTAATGTATGATAAATAAATTAATTAATGCAATGAATTCAGTGAACAGCTTACCGTTAAGACTCTGTTCTGAGGATACCAATGTCCGCCTCATATTCAATCGTTCTTTTAGGTTGCCTAACGCCTTTTCGACCACATCTTTATTGCGGTAGATCTCAAGTGCAGTAATTGCATCCATGGTTTCATTGCTGACAAGAACGAAGTAGCCATAATACCTTTTGGCTTGGGAAACAACTTCCTGCCTGACTGTTGCTTTGATGCCACGTTTAGGTGTTGTTTTCAACTCAAAGTACTTGCTATAGAGCTTCTCGTGTTCAGGAACTCGTTTGCCACTTTCTAGTTCCCTGCGAAGGCCAATCAGCTTTTTGTCAAAGGCTTTTTCATCTTCAGCAGCTTTATCGATGTTGTAGTAGTAATGGAGATAGATACGTTTTGTGTCTGCCAGCGTGTCACCTTTGTACCGTCTTTCTTGAGTGTAGTGCCATTCAGCTTGGACTGTGCGGGCATACAGTTCATATTTTTCACTGTAATGATCAAAGGAACGGAATCCATCATAGATGGGATCAAGTTCCTTTCGAATAAACTTCAGTGAGGTTTTGCCAGCAATCAGGAACTTGATATGATCTTTGTAGAGACTGTTGATGTTATCTTCACTGTAGAAGCCTCTGTCCATGACCAGCTTCACTTTTGGAATGCCCAGGACATTCAGGTCGGCAAGTAGATTCTTCACTGTTTTTGAATCAGGTATATTGCCGGCAAGCTGTCGGTAGTAAAATGGAAGGTTTGATTCTTCTCCGAATACCATGGCAAGGTTTATCTGTGCTAGACGGTCATTTTCCTTGTTCATGCCATACTGGACCTGTCGCAGGTGCTCGGAATAGCTAGAAATAGAGGTAATATCATAGGCCCAGTATTCCTTCTCAATTCGACGTTTTCCCTGAAGACGAAAAAACTGCTCCTTGTTCTCTTCTTTAACTGAGGAAAAAACCTCACTGCTACGTTGTGAAGGGATGTCTTTATCATAAGGATGCTTGTGCAATGTATGCCACTTTTCAAATCTGAACAAAGGATTGTTTTCCTCAAGTATCAGATAATATGCGATTGACATGAGTTGCTTATAGTTATCAGGAAAGCACTTTTTCAGATCCTCGGTGATCCCGAGCTTATCACCTATGGCATCAAGAAGATAGGTAGCTCCATAGAACTGGCGTTTCACCGTTTCAGATGGTATCGGACCTCTCTTTTTCACCTGTGTGTCGGACTTACTTTTTCTGCCTTTGCCATCGGTTGGCATAATTTTACCAGTTGCATCATCAACCCGACCGATGAGCTTTCGCTTTGAACGGGACTGTTTCTTTTCCTTGTCCCAATGGGATATGGATTCATAGGCATAGGTGATACCTGAACGTTTATCTTTTTGGTATACAATTGCCGGCATTCCATCTACCCTCTTTATGTATGTTGTAACACATAACGAGGGTAGATACCAGTAAAAGATGGGCAGAATCAAGTTTTTATAAGGGATTTAGCGATTTAACTACATTGTTATCGTTAGGTGTATGCGGGAATCCAGGATAACAGTTCTGTAAATGGTTTATACCAACCTAGAGCCAAATTTTATATAACGTTCTGCCATTCCCGACGCCTTCGAACTGGACCCCATAGGAATACCATCTTGGCGGTGCTTGCACCCAGTGAGAATGTGTGGTGCTGACCACGCTTCCTGACGGTGCTTCTTGCACCCTTGTGGGAATGGCTTGTTATATGATGGGAAAAATGCTTCTACCCTACTTGAAGTAAATAACTAACCAGTAATTTTATTTTTGTTGTTTTATTTTCTAACTAAGTCTTTTAAATCATCTTTACCTAACCAAGGTCTTTTCCTATGAAGCATTCGATGACAATTTGAACAAACTATGGATATATCTTCTGCTTTAGTAATAGTATCTTCATCTAATTCGGATAATGCTACAGTGTGGTGTCCTTCAATAAATCCTTCTCCAATTTCACCATAAAAAGCATGAAAATTAAACCCACATATTTCACAGAACAATTGCCCACTATGCTTATCTGAAAAGATTTTTTTTGCTTTTCGTATTACCTTTGGATTTCTTTCCCTTGATATATGTATTCTTGCTTTCTTCTTTCCTTCCTGAAAACCAGTATCATCTTCACTTAAGTCAACATTATCCACGCTAGGCTCATATTCGTTTAATCCCCAAATACCTTCTCCTTTTCCGCTTACGCTATAAAAAACATCTCGTCCTTTATAACCATCACTATCACTAGAATTATCATATATAGTTCTTCTTACCGTATTTCTCCACGTTTTAGTAAAATCCATATGCTTTCTTTCTTCTAGCCTCATATAGATATCTTGTAATGTACCTTCTCCACCTAATTCATTTAAAACTTCAATAATTTCTGATAACCAAGACTTTTCTTGCGCCATAATAATCTCTCCTCATAATTAGTTTAGAATTCTTCACTTTAAATTTTTCCTGTCATATAACTCTTATATTCCTAACACTTCGGTAACACTCCCAGATTCCAAGTGTTCCTGAACGTGTTTCGCTAATACTCCCTAAAGCTGATCTAATGGATTAGAAATTTTAGTCAAAGATTGTACTGAAACATGAGTGTATATCTCAGTGGTTTTACTATTTCTGTGACCAAGCAATTCTTGAATATACCTTAAGTCAACACCTGCTTCAAGCATATGGGTTGCGTAAGAATGTCTTAATTAGAATATATCATTTAACAAATACGCCTTTCAGCTATACATAATCATTCGTTACAACAACATTCAACACCTTTATAAATCGCTTAGCAATTTACTACACGTTTCGACAACATGCTCTTTAAAGCTCAGTTTACATCCTTCGTTTATGACAAAAAAGGATAAAAACCGGAGTTAATACCGGCTTTTATCCTTAGTTTTCTGTACAATTTTATTTTTCTCGTTACACGCTCTTATTCAACTGTTACTGATTTCGCGAGATTTTTGGGTTTATCCACGTCTGCTCCTCTGGCTACTGCTATATAATATGCAAATAGTTGTAGTGGAATCACAGACAGGATTGGTGACAATTCATCCATGGTATTAGGAATATAGATCACTGCATCGGCAGATTTTTCAATCTCCTGATTCCCTTCCTGGGCAACACCGATGACATATGCTCCTCTGGCTTTGACTTCCTTCATATTGGAAAGCATTTTGTCGTAAAGATAATCATGGGTGGCCAATGCAACCACTAATGTTCCTTCTTCTATTAAGGCAATTGTACCATGCTTTAACTCTCCAGCTGCGATAGCTTCAGAGTGAATGTATGAGATTTCCTTTAGTTTCAAAGAACCTTCTCTCCCTACATGATCATCTATTCCTCTACCAATGTAGAAAACATTTTCATTGTGAAATTGTTGATCTGCAAGTTTTTGGATATTCTCTATATTTTCTAATAGGGTTTCTACCTTTTCTGGTAGTGCTTTTAGCTCTGTTAATACTTCATCGTATTTTTCCTTTGTCACAGTTCCTTTTTTAATTCCCATATTTAACGCAATGAGATACATGGCCATCAATTGTGTTGTGTATGCCTTTGTTGAAGCAACAGCAATTTCTGGTCCTGCCCAAGTATAAAACACATCATCTGCTTCTCTAGAAATACGACTTCCAACAACATTGGTCACTGCCATAATTCGAGCTCCCTTTTCCTTTGCTTCTCGTAGGGCTGCTAGTGTATCTGCAGTCTCTCCCGATTGACTGACAGCAATAAATAGTGTCTTATCATCCACAAATGGATCTCGATATCTAAATTCTGAAGCAACATCGACTTCCACAGGAATCCTAGCAAACTTCTCTATGGCATATCTTCCTACAAGTCCTGCATGATAAGCAGTTCCGCATGCAACAATAACCACTTTATTGATTTTTTCTAAATCTTCTTTTGTCAACTTGATATCGTCCAATATGATCTCATTGTTTTCATTGATTCTTGGTGACAATGTGTCCTTTAATGCCTTAGGTTGCTCATAGATTTCCTTCAGCATAAAGTGTGGATACCCACCTTTTTCAGCTGCTTCCACATCCCAAGTCACTTCAAAAATCTCTCTCTCTACTTTTCGTCCTAATTCATCTAATATTTCAATGTTATTTTCATCTATGATGGCCATTTCTCCATCATTTAAAAAATAAACTTCCTTTGTGTACTTTAAAATAGCTGGGATATCAGAAGCAATGAAGTTTTCTCCCTTTCCAATTCCCACAACCAAAGGGCTATCCTTTCTCACAGCCACTAAACGATCGGGATGCTTTCTGCTGATAACTCCGATGGCATAAGCGCCTTCCATTCTCTTGACTGCTTCTTGAACAGCCTTAACAATGTCTCCCTCATAATAGTAGTCTACTAAATGAGCAATCACTTCAGTATCTGTCTCGGATTTAAACTCTTTTCCTTCTTCAATTAGCCATTCCTTTAGCTTCATGTAGTTTTCAATAATCCCATTGTGAACAACTGCAATGTCCCCTGATCCATTTACATGGGGATGGGAATTGACATCATTGGGTTCTCCGTGGGTTGCCCATCTTGTATGCCCGATTCCTAAACTCCCTTTAATTGGAACATTTTTTAAGTGTTCTTCTAATATACTTAATCTGCCTTTATATTTTCTAACATCAAGTTTATTATTGTCATAAATCGCCACTCCAGCAGAATCATATCCTCGATACTCTAATTTTTCTAATCCATCTACTAAAATGGCCGCGGCCTCCTGCTTTCCTATATATCCAACAATACCACACATAATTTAGTCTCCTCTCGACTTTTAAATGATTAGTCTTCTCTTATTTTCTCAAAAAAACTTTCAAATTATCACACTTCACAATAACTGTTACAAAAAAAACATGAACAATGAAGCCTCTAAAAATACGTTATGTATTTTCACAGACCTTTCACCTGAGTCTCTTTGTACTATCAATTGCTTGATAGCTTTGTAGACTCGTTATCGGTGGTGACTACACCGCAGGGCATCCGCCGAACTTCGATAAACCCTGTCCCTCGTCAACTCAAGTATTTTCCGTCCTACTTAAGTTCAGGCGCTTTCTTTTTAATTTTCAATGATTTTCGTCATAACATCCCTCCTTCATATCATTTTTATTCTGGGATTAGTTTCTCATCTAACCCCAGGCGCACCACAGGTTACCCTAATTTTGACTCAATAAGCTGGGCCAATCCATGTGCTAACACTTCTAGCTCTGCTTGTTCTTGGCCTTCTAGCATGACTCGAACCAGTGGCTCGGTTCCAGAAGGACGAATTAGCACTCTTCCAACTCCGTTCATTTTTTCTTCGATCATTTTGATTTCGCCCATAATGACTTCATCTTCCATATAAGCTAACTTATTTTCATTTTTCACCTTGGCATTGACTAATACTTGGGGATAGGAAGTCATCATTCCTGAAAGCTCGGATAATGTCTTGCCTGACTCCTTTACAGTGGCAATTAATTGAAGTGCTGTCAAAAGACCATCTCCTGTGGTATTATACTTCAAAAATATAATATGCCCGGATTGTTCTCCCCCCAATGTGTAGCCTTCTTTTATCATTTCTTCTAATACGTAGCGATCTCCAACCTTTGTTTTAACCACTTGACAGCCTTGCTCCTTCATGGCAAGATCTAGTCCGATATTACTCATAACAGTAGCAACGATTGTATTTTTATTTAGTATATGCTTTTCGTTTAAGTTTGTGCCACAAATAGCCATCATGCTGTCTCCATCAACGATTGCTCCTGTATTGTCTACAGCGATTAATCGATCTGCATCACCATCAAAAGACAATCCAACATCTGCCTTGTTTTCCTTCACTAGCCTTTGAACAACCTCTGGATGTGTGGAACCACATCCCTCATTGATATTCATTCCATCCGGTTGATCATTAACAATGATGACCTCTGCTCCTAGTTCCTTTAATAGTTGTGGTGCTGCTTCGTAAACCGCACCATTCCCAAGGTCCATTGCAATCTTTAATCCTTCAAATCTGCATTCAATAGTTGTTTTCAAATAGTCCATATATAATCGAGTGGCTTCCTTGAGCTCAATCCGTTTTCCTACAGCGGCCCCAGTTACCCGATTCTCGATTTCTTCATTATTTAAAATATAGGTTTCAATTTGTTCTTCGATTTCATCAGGTAATTTATACCCTTGGTGATTAAAAAATTTAATCCCATTGTACTCTGCAGGATTATGTGATGCAGAAATAACAATTCCACAATTGCCTTGTAATTCTCTTGTCAAATAGGCCACTGCTGGCGTTGGAATCACACCTAAATCGATAACATCTACCCCCATGGATAAAAATCCCGAGGTGATGGCTGAAGTCAGTAGGTCTCCTGAAATCCGAGTATCTCGACCAATCACTACCTTTGCATCTTTTGCTCCCTTTATAAGTACATAGGCGCCTACGCGTCCTAACTGATAAGCTAATTCTGGTGTTAATTCTTCATTGGCTATGCCACGAATCCCATCGGTTCCAAATAGTTTTCCCATGCTTATTAACGCCTCCTGTACGAGTATCTAGTCAATTTTATCACATATGTATTTTAAACTCAATAAAGAATGAAATATAATCCAATATATTACATTCTAATAATAAGTAAAAAGAGCGCCTTCGACGCTTTCGCTAGGAAAGCATAACTTTCCTATTGCATAAAAAAACAGGAAGGCCTAGACCTTCCTGTTTCCTTACTTTTCATCACTATGCCTTTGTAGTTTCTTCATCCTTCTTTGATAGATGAATATACCCTTGGTATGCCAATACTAATGCTAATCCAAATAGTACAACTGGGAATAGAACCAGTATCCAATTACCCTTAGCTACATTATCCCGGATTAAGAATCCTAACGCTAACAATGTGACTGAGAACATAAAAATCATTGGGAAAATAAACATGATATTATTTTTGCCTGTTTTCTTAAGCCATACTGCGATGGCCATTAAGGCTAATGCCGCTAATAATTGATTTGCAGACCCAAATATTGGCCAAATCGCCTGCCAGGAGGTAACCGCCAATAATCCACCTAACCCAGCTGTAATTCCTGTTGCTACATACATATTTGTTAATGGATTCTTTTTGTCTGCATCCTCTTGAGCGAAAAATTCTTGTAAAATAAATCTCCCTAATCTTGTGGCTGTATCTAGACTTGTTAAGGCAAAGGCCGATACAGCTAAGGCAACAAATGATTTGCCTATGGTGAAGTCTATTCCAAAGCTAGTCATAAATACGGCTATCCCATCTGAAAAAACATTTACGGGTCCTCCATTTGCCAATAAAGCAGTTAGTTGATCCTGTGATATATAGGCTGCTGTAATGATTGCCACTGTAGCCAATACCCCTTCTATCAACATACTACCGTAACCAACAATTTTTGCATCACTTTCTCTATCCAGTTGTTTCGAGGTGGTTCCCGACCCTACCAAGGAGTGGAATCCTGAAATTGCCCCACAGGCAACTAAAACAAATAACATTGGAAATAAATATTGTCCTCCAACGTTAAAACCAGTGTACCCAGCCAGCACAATCCTTGGTCTAGAAATAAGCAACCCTAATACTGCACCTGCCATCATGAAGTATAATAAATATGAATTCAAGTAATCTCTAGGCTGTAGTAATATCCAAACAGGTGTAACAGAAGCTACAAAAATATACCCTAATAAAATCACGATCCAAGCATTTCTACTCAATATCATTGGAAACATGTTTCCCATTGCAATACATCCAAACAACAGTATAATCCCAACCACACTTCCTATACCAAGTGAAACCCCTCTTCTATGAACCGCAAAACCAAATACAACCGCTAATCCAATAAATAGAACGGAAGCTGTTGCTGCTTGGGGAACACTAACAAATGTATTTGCAACGATATTAGTAAATGCCGCTACAACAAGTAACAGTGTCAACCAAGCAAATCCTGCAAATAATCGTTTACCACTTCTACCCATATTGGCTTCAATTACTTCTCCGATTGATTTTCCATCATGTCTAATAGATGCAACTAGAGAGCCATAATCTTGCACGCCACCAAAGAAAATACTTCCTACAATAATCCAAAGTAATACGGGAATCCAACCAAATATTGCCGCAGCAATGGGTCCTACAATGGGACCAGCTCCTGCTATAGAGGCAAAATGGTGGCCTAATAATACTGGTGATTTGGCAGGCACATAATCCACGCCATCACCTCTTGTGTGGGCCGGCGTCCTTTTCCCATCATCTACTCCCCACTGTTTTGATAGCCAAGCGCCATAGGTTACATAAGCAATTAAAAAAGCTACAATTGAAATGAGTACTAAAACTAATGCATTCATCATAATCCCCCTTTACAATTTTTTTAACCTATCTATTCAACCTCATAAAACCTTTGAACCTCCCTTCCTCTTTTAATAGTTATCATAAAACCTTTCTCAAGGTCTATTACCAATAGTCTGACATGAGACTTTCCAAAGATATCAAAATCTATATTTTTATAAGTATATGCGTTCACAATGTCGAAATATTTCGATATTCTTTTAAAGTAGTGTTTTTTGAGTTGTTCACTTTTTAAATATTCAAAAAAACTCATCAATAATTGAATAGAATCATGAAAATGACATAAAAAAATATCCTGACTCAATTGAGTCAGGATATTTTTCAAAGTAATTAAGCTTGAGCTACACATGAGGCTCCACGCTTAAGCGCTTCTTCATTTAATGGGATTAGATGTTGTTTTCCCGGTCCATATACTTTTTTAAAGGCTTCAATAATAGAATCAACTGATACTGTTTTGGTTAACTCTAAATAAGCACCTAGCATTACCATGTTAGCAACTCTAGCATTTCCGATCTCATTAGCAATTTCATTTGCTGGAATATAATATGCATCAAGATCATCTCTATTTGTTTTTTGCTCAATTAGAGAGCTGTTGATCAATATTCTTCCGCCTTTGATGATATTGTTCTGAAACTTTGTTAGAGATGGAAGGTTCATTACAATTGCCGTGGTTGCATCCTCTGTAATAATCGGAGAACCTACCTGCTTATCTGATACGATGACTGCACAGTTTGCAGTTCCTCCACGCATTTCAGGCCCATAGGAAGGTAACCAAGAAACTTGTTTTTCTTCAATCATTCCTGAATATGTTAATAACTGACCCATGGACATAACCCCTTGTCCACCGAACCCTGCCATAATTATTTTTTCAGTTGCCATATTATTTACCCTCCTCTGGTGTTCGGAAGTTTCCTAGTGGATAGTATGGAAGCATGTTTTCCTCTAACCATTGTAACGATTCTACTGGAGTTAATCCCCAGTTTGTAGGACATGTAGATAATACCTCTACAATACCGAATCCTTTTCCTTCTAGTTGAATCTCAAAGGCCTTTTTAATGGCTTTCTTAGCTTTTCTAATATTGGGTACATTGTGTACGGAAACTCTTTCCACAAAGACTGCGCCATCAATCGTTGCTAACATTTCAGACATTTTTAAAGGCATTCCTGTTGTTGCTGCATCTCTACCCAATGGAGCTGTTGTGGCCTTCTGTCCAATTAATGTAGTTGGTGCCATTTGGCCACCAGTCATTCCGTAGATTGCATTGTTTACAAAGATAGTTGTAAACTTCTCTGATCTATGGGCCGCATGAATAATTTCAGCAGTACCAATGGAAGCTAAATCTCCATCTCCTTGGTATGTGAATACAACGTTCTTCGGTAAAATTCTCTTAATTCCTGTGGCAACAGCTGGAGCTCTACCATGGGCTGCTTCATGCATGTCACAGTTAAAGTAGTCATAGGCTAATACAGAACATCCCACTGGCGCAACACCCACTGTTTCACCTAGAACACCTAGTTCTTCTAGTACCTCCCCTACTAATCTATGAATAATACCATGTGTACATCCAGGACAATAGTGAGTTTGCTTATCTGTTAAACCTTCTGTCTTTTTGAATACAACGGACATTATTTTACACCCCCTAAGATTTCCTTAGCATTTTTCATGATTTCTTCTGGTGAAGGAATCATTCCGCCAGGTCTACCGTAGAAGTGTACTGGTAATCTACCTTCATTTGCAATCTTAACATCGTCAACCATTTGTCCAGTACTCATTTCTACTGATATAATTGCCTTTGCTGATTCTGGAATGTCGGTGAAGGCTTTCATTGGGAAAGGCCATAAAGTAATGGGTCTAATTAACCCAGCTTTAATTCCTTCTTCTCGAAGTGCATCCACTGCATTTTTAACAATTCTTGAAGTTGTTCCATAGGCTACAAATACAACCTCTGCATCATCCATTTGATACATTTCATGTCTTACTTCCTTCTTCTCCATATCCTTATACTTTGCATCTAATCTCCAGTTGTGCTTTTCAAGCTCTGCTGGATCTAGGGCAAGAGAGTTAATGATATTTGGCTTTCTTTTTCCCTTTGTTCCTGTTGTTGCCCAATCCTTAGCAGGTAAGTCTCTCTTGGTAGGCTCGTTAAACTCAACAGGCTCCATCATTTGTCCAGTCATACCGTCTGCTAGAATCAGCACTGGATTTCTATAATAATCTGCTACGTTAAAGGCTTCAATTGTTAAATCTACTGCTTCTTGTATTGTCGCTGGTGCATACACTAAATGTCTGTAGTCTCCGTTTCCGCCACCTCTTGTAGACATGAAATAATCTGCTTGAGATGGTTGAATTCCACCTAGTCCTGGGCCCCCACGACTGATGTTGACGATCACACATGGTAGTTCTGCTCCTGCAATATATGAAATTCCCTCTTGCTTTAAAGCCATTCCTGGAGAAGATGATGAAGTCATTACCCGAGCACCTGTTCCTGCTCCACCATAAATCATATTGATTGCTGCTACTTCTGATTCTGCTTGTACAAATACCCCTTCAACCTTAGGTAATTCCTTTGACATAAACTCAGGTAATTCATTTTGTGGTGTAATTGGGTAACCGAAGAAGTATTTACATCCTGCCTTAATTGCAGCTGCACCAATCGCTTCGTTCCCTTTCATTAAAACTTTAGCCATGTTTTTCCCTCCTTACAATATTTTATCTATTTATCTAATTTTTCTACGCCGATTACTGAATCTGGGCAAATTGTTGCACAGTTTGCACAGGCAATACATTTATCCATTTCATCTACTGTAGCTGGGTGATATCCCTTTGAATTGATTTTACTTTTGTTCATGACAACGATTTTCACTGGACAAGCTGTAACACATAATTCGCAACCTTTGCATCGGTTTTCATCAAATGTTACTTTTCCTTTTGCTTTAGCCATTTGAGAACCCTCCTTTTCAATTTAACTTTTATCTCTTCATTGAATCACATTATATATAAAAGCCTTCATCGATCAAAGATCTCCAGCATTGCAAACAAAATACTACATCCATTTTTCTCTCATAATCATGTTGATGGTCACGAACTCGCCCTCAAGATTTGCAGGTAGTTCACTGATCACTTCCGGAATGGCTGCGATATACTTGATTGGTATATTGCGTTTTTCTCCAACCTTTTTGCAAAGTTCTTGGCCCTTTAATACATCTTCTAGTGTGGTATGTCTCAGTAGATGGGTATTGTTGATCAAGCCAGTCACCTTTGCTCTAGCGGTTGCTTCAATGGACTCAATAAGTGAAATGACGTCTTCCATGGTTTCAGTTCCAGGTCGATTGGCATTCACAACACAGAACATATCGTATAAACCGGGTTTAAGGTACTCTTCATATCTTGCTAAAGTCCTTGCTCCTGCTGAGTCTCCCCCTACATCCAATACAAAATCATAACTTGTGTCTTGAAGTGGTCCTACAATGGCTCCGGATACAGCTGGAAGGTCTGAGCCTGATCCCTTCACATAACTTGAAATCACCTTGATTCCTTTATCTGTTAACAAGGAATGTTTTTCTCTACTTCTAAAGTAAGGGTTGACCACATCTAAGTCAGCCAAGGCTACTTTTTTATTCTCTCCAGCCAATCTGATGGCATAATTCACAGCAAATTCTGTTTTCCCGCTACCATAATGACCAATGATAATACGAACGCGATTATCCTTTAACATTGGTTTCAACACCTTTATTCGTAGATTTTTGCTTCTTCTTCGCCTCGAAGTACTCTTAATCCACCCTCTGCTAAGGCGATCATTTCATCTTCACCTGGGTAAATCAACACTTCAGTAATAAATTCTACGCGTTCCTTAATCCATTGGGTAAAGACTTTATCGTAGGCGATTCCACCGGTTAATATGATGGCATCTACCTTACCCTTTAGCACAGCTGCACAAGAACCAATTTCCTTAGCAACTTGGTATGCCATGGCTTGGTATACAACCTCAGCATTTTTGTCTCCTGCTTCCATCATACTCACAACTTCTCTACCATCATTAGTGCCAAGATAAGCAACTAATCCACCATTTCCAGTAATCTTTTTCTTGATTTCTGCTTGTGTATACTTCCCAGAGAAACAAAGCTTTGCTAAATCTCCCACAGGCAATCCGCCACTTCTTTCAGGAGAAAATGGACCTTCTCCATCAAGGGCATTGTTCACATCTACCACTCTTCCTTGCTCATGGGCTCCTACAGAAACACCCCCACCAAGATGTGCAACGATGAGATTAACACTATTATAGCCTTTACCCATATCCTTTGAAGCTCTTCTTGCCACTGCTTTTTGGTTTAGGGCATGAAATATACTTTTTCTTTCTAGCTCAGGCATTCCTGAAATTCTTGAAATCTCATTCATTTCATCAACAACAACTGGGTCTACGATGAAAGAGGGAATGTTTAACTGTGTTGCGATTTCATAGGCTAGCACCCCACCAAGGTTTGATGCATGCTCTCCTAATACCCCTACCTTTAAATCCGCTAGCATGTTGTCGTCCACTTTATAAGTGCCACCTTCGATTGGCTTCAATAGCCCCCCGCGTCCTACAACTGCCGCAAGCTTTGTTAGGTTAATTCCTTTTTCGTTTAGGGTTTCTAAAATGACATTTTTTCTAAATTCATATTGTCCAAAAATTGACTCATGTTCTCCAATTTCTTCTGTGGAGTGTCTAAGCACTTCCTCAAATACAGGTTTTTCATCATCGAAAATCGCAATTTTAGTTGATGTTGAGCCTGGGTTAATGGTTAGTATTCTATAAACTTCAGTCATTGGTTCTTCCACCTCTCGATTAAAATAATTTAGCTGCACATAATACCCCTAGTGCAATTGAATATAATTTTGCTTCTTCACTATCTGCTCTAGATGTGAGTACAACCGGTGCCTTTGCGCCTACAATTACACCTGCGTTTTTCGCCTGGGCAAAGTATACCATTGATTTATAAAGTACATTTCCTGCTTCAATATCCGGTGCCATTAAAATGTCAGCATATCCAGCTACAGGATGGTCAATGCCTTTAAGTTTTGCGGCTTCAAGGGATACAGCATTGTCTAATGCAAAGGGTCCACCTACTAAACAGCCTTTGATTTCACCTTTTTCATTCATTTCAGCTAGTGCTTGGGCATCCATGGTATCAGGCATCTTTGGATTGGCCTTTTCCTTGGCACAGATCACTGCTACCTTTGGCTCTTCAATATCTAGGGCATGTCCTACTTGAACAGCATTTTCAATGATCTGTTTTTTCGTATTCAAGTCTGGAGCAATATTCATTGCTGCATCAGTTACGATAAATAACCGATCATAACTAGGCACATCAAATACAGCCACATGACTCAGTACATTACCAGTTCTTAAACCAATTTCAGCGTCTAGCACTGCCTTCAATATGATAGAGGTATCAACTAATCCCTTCATCACCATATGTGCTTTTCCCGTAGAAACAAGCTCAACAGCCTTTCTAGAAGCCTGTGTTAAGTCTTTAATATCTATGACTTCAAATTGTGTTAGGTCTATTTTGTTATCCTTTGCAATAGCCTGTATTTTTTCTTCATCACCCACTAAAATTGCATCTGCAATACCTGACTTTTTCGCTTCGTTAACTGCCATCAGTACATCAATATCCTGTGCACAAGCGACTGCCACTATCTTAGGTCCTCTTTCTCTTGCAACCTTCATTACTTGCTCGAAGTTTCTAATCATTGACCTTCACCTCATTTTCATAAATTTTATAAGCTTCTTTTCCTTCTATCACACGAAGGACTCCTTCGTTTAAGGCCGTCATTTCATCTTCTCCTGGGTGAACATATACTGGCGCCATAAAGCCAATTGCTTCTTTTATTTGTCCTGTTAATCTATCAGAGTATGCTAATCCACCTGTTAACACAATGGCGTCAATCTTTCCTTCTAATACCGTTGCCATAGCGCCAATTTCCTTAGCGATTTGGTAGCCCATTGCATCATAAATTAGCTTTGCCTTTTCATCACCATTCTCAATCATCTTCTCTACATCTCTGGCATCATTGCTTTCTAAATATCCAGTTAGGCCACCTTTGCCTCTTAGCTTTGTCTTTATTTCCTTAAAGGTATACTTACCTGAGAAACACAGCTTTGCAAGGTCTCCTATTGGTAGTCCACCTGTTCTCTCAGGTGAAAATGGTCCCATTTCATTGGCATTATTATAATCAACCAATCTTCCTTGTTTCACTGGTGCCACTGAGATACCCCCACCTAAATGGGCCACGACTAAATTCATCTCATGGAACTTTTTATCTAATTGAGATGCCACTCGATGTCCCACTGCTTTAATATTCAAAGCATGCCCTAAAGACCGTCTTTCTATCTCAGGTAGCCCAGAAATCCTGGCTATCTCTTCAAATTCGTCAACGGCTACAGGGTCTACAATATATGACGAAATATTTTCTAAGTCTGCAATTGCTTTGGCTAATATCCCACCAAGGTTTGAAGCGTGTTCTCCTTGAATCCCAATATTTAAATCCTTTAGCATTGCCTCTGTTACTTCATAAGTCCCACCAGGCATCGGTCTTAACAGTCCACCTCTACCAACTACGGCAATTAACTCTTCTGTTTTTATTTCATTCTCTGATAACCACGCTAGAATGATTTCTTTTCTAAGTTCATATTGCTCTGTGATTTTTTCGAATTTTTCAAGTTCCTCTGGAGAATGGCTCAAATTCTTTTGGATAACGTTTTCATTCCCTTTGAAAATCGCAACCTTCGTGGAAGTTGAACCTGGGTTAATGGCTAATATGTATTTTTTCATTGGCTTCACCCCTCATACCGTCATTTGTCTTATATTAATGCAAAAGACATGCCAAGTTATTTTTCCCATAAAGTTAATGTTTAATGTTGAAATTTCAGAGAAAAATAAGTATTTTATGAATCTAATTGACATTGACTATCAATTATGGGGAACCATGCATTATTTTGCATGAAAAAAGTTGCATGGTTTCATGCAACTTTTTTCATAGTGCTTCAATATGATACTTTTCCATCTTGTAATATAGATTTCTGATAGATACCTTTAATACCCTTGCAGCTTGGGTTCGATTTCCGCCAGATTTTGTTAAGGTTCTTAAAATCAACTGCTTTTCCAGTTTTTCTACCGCCTCTTTTAAACTTTCACCCTCATCTACTTCAATTTGATCTTTAGCTTGTTTTTGACTAGCTGCACTTTCTTGATCGTTATCAAAAAATTTTGGTAAATGATTTTCTTCTAAGGTATCCTCTTGATATTTCATATTTAGCATGGCCCGACCAATATAGTTTTGAAGTTCCCTCACATTTCCTGGCCAATCATATTCCATGAGTCTGATTAAGGCTCCATGATCTACCTTATCTACTTTTCTCCCATACTCTTCATTAAACTTTTTAATTAAATGAAGTACCAGTGGGTGAATATCTTTCTTTCTTTGCCTCAAAGGTGGAATGTTTATGGGAATGACATTCAGTCGATAGTATAAATCCTCCCTAAATTTCCCCAATTCAACGGCCTTCTCCAAATGAACATTGGTTGCAGCAATCACTCTTACATCAATGATAATTGGATTTGTTGCGCCTACCCGCAAGACTTCCTTTTCTTGCAACACCCTAAGGAGCTTCGCCTGGGTATTCATCGGTATTTCACCAATTTCATCTAAAAAAATCGTTCCTCCATGGGCTTCTTCAAACAGTCCTACTTTTCCACCCTTTCTAGCGCCTGTAAAGGCACCTTCTTCGTACCCAAATAGCTCACTTTCTAGTAAGCCTTCACTAATGGCGGCACAATTTACACGAACAAATTGGTTATACTTTCTTTTGGAAGAATTATGAATTGCATGGGCAAAAAGTTCTTTTCCCGTTCCACTCTCTCCCCTCAACAAAACTGTCGCAGGGGTGGCAGCCGCTTGCTCTGCCTTTTGAATCGCTGTAATCATTTTTTCATTGCTTACAATAATATCTTCAAAGGTATACCTTGCTTCTAGCTTTCGAATAATCTGCTTTGCTTGCATTAACTCTTTGTTTAATTTGCTAATTTCTGTCAAATCATGCAAAACGCCAACACTTCCTCTGAGCTCTCCATCAACAATAATCGGAGCAGCATCTGCTATCACATCTTTATTAAGGGGGCCCACCTTAAGTCTAGCACTTTTCACAGGTTTCCTTGTTTTTAAAACCCTCATATGAACACTTTCACCTTCAGCTAGATCCACTGTAGCTGGTTTTCCGATGACATCCTTTTCTGTCAGACCCGTTAACCTTGTATAAGCAGGATTAATCAGTACCCCCATTCCATGCTGATCACAAACAGTAATGGCATCTTGTGTGGAATGAAAAATAGCTTCCAACAGGCATTGCATTTCCTTGAGCTGGTAAATCTCATGGGTCAAATCTGTAATTTCACTAATATCTCGAAAAACAGCTACGGCACCAATGACGTGTCCTACTTCGTCCTTAACGGGCATTCGACTGGTAATGATGATTGTATCTCCCCAATGCTGACGCCGATTCAACTCTGATTCACCTGTTTCTAATACATAAGGAAGACGGGTATTCATTACCACGTCTTCCACATTTTTTCCTAATACTTCGCTCTCCTTTAACCCGGTGATCTTCTCAGCAGCCCGGTTAAAGAGTGTGATTTTCCGAAGAATGTCAATGGCAATCATTGCATCATTGGTACTATGTAAAATGACATCCAACTCTTTTTTCATTTCATATCACCCTCTACTCTTTACATCTATTGATCAATTTCACTACTCAATGTTATTTGAATGTCAGTAGGATTTAAAGAGATATCATCTATTTGTGTCTGAATATTAAAAGGTAAGCTTACAATGGGTTCAATTGTATATTCATTCTCGTCAAGCCCTTGTAAATCTACAATAATACTAATATTTTCTTGCTGAATTTCAGTAACCACATCCTCTGGACCGGTTACAGTTACCTCCAATGTCTGGGGAATGGCCTCTTGGTTTACCACTAATCCATTGGCTAGGTTTCTAAACTGCACTTTATCTCTTTCAAGAGTAAAGACCCTTTCTGCTACCCTTTCTACAGTAATCGTAACAGTTACATCATTATCTCCTACCACGGTAACCCCTTCCGGTAACACTAAGATAGCTTCCACTGTTCTATCTTCCTGGAGATTAGATATATTAATAGGTGCTGTCTGGATTGACTCAATCTCTGCAAGTATGTCTGCTTGTCCCCGAAGGGTCACTCGTTCAGGCGTCACATTAATATTGCTGATCCGATATCCTTCAGCCAATTGAATGTCTGTTACAGCTTCCACAGTCACCGTTCTCATTTGATCTATCTGTAAGTCCACGTCTACATAGGGGGTCTTCACTTCAACATTTGTCACCTCTCCCCCCCGACTATTTAAGGCTTGTAGCGGTAGACTAACAGAAACATTCTCTCGTTCTCCATTTAAGTTCAATGTAGCCCTTACATACTCCACTGAATTGACAATACTTTCTGGTCCCTCCACTGATACAACAGTTGGTCTGTATTGAGGATTACCCATTGCATATCCTTCGGCAGGCTCTCCCACAACTTCCACTCTAACTTCTTTTTGTTTACTTACAATCTCTTCTAATTCCACTCGAATAAAACGAGGATTATAGTCTACATCAACATTATTAGGAGCTGTCACTTCAACAGGTACATTGTTTGTTCCTAATCGAAAGCCCCTTAAATCCGCTCGAACTCGAACTTGATCTAGGGAAACATTATAAACTTCGTCTCTTCTCCCTGTTAAACGAACTCTGACAGTAAATTCTTCATTGTCCATAAGCACAAGTCCTTCTTGCCGCAGTTCATCGATATATAAAAGATCTACAGGTATGTTACTTAAGTCTCTGGTCACCCTTGGATTAATCGCACCCATAACATAGATCCACATCAATAATGCGAAGAGAATAGAAAGGACTTTTGGAGTTAGGTTTCTTTTGTTAAATTTACTCATCCTGTTCCCCCCCGTTTCCCTTTAAATAACTGCCATTGTTTTTTTGTTTCCGTTTTATACGTATTCATTAAGTTTCTTCTTAGGTCATCTAAATCCAAAAATCTTGAGAGCTTTCCGTTCTCGGCAATAGAAATAGCGCCAGTCTCTTCAGATACAACAATTACGATTGCATCGGAACGTTCTGTCATTCCCAAGGCTGCACGATGTCTTGTGCCCAATTCCTTATTTAAATTAGGATTCTCCGTTAGAGGTAAAAAACATCCCGCTGCCATAATATCTCCTTTTCGAATGACAACAGCACCATCATGCAACGGTGTGTTAGGAATAAATATATTAATTAATAATGCCCTTGATATTTTCGCACCTAGATACGTTCCCGTTTCACTTACTTCAGATAAACCCGTTTCCTTTTCAATGACAAGCAATGCACCTATTTTTTGTCTTGATAAAGACCCGACTGCTTCCACTACTTCCTCAACCGTGTTCTTAATCTCCTCATCCTCTATATCAATAATAGATTTTGTTAGAAATTTGGTTCTTCCAATATACTCTAGTGCTCTTCTCATCTCAGGTTGAAATACAATCAACAATGCAATTAATCCAACGGTCATTGTGTTTCTTAGAATCCAATTAATGACATGCAATTGCAGCCACTCACTTAACTGTGTTGCGATGAGCAGTACTAGTATTCCTTTTATCAGTTGTTCAGCCCTTGTCTCTCTAATCAGCATATACAGTTTATAAAAAACAAAGGCTACAATAGCCATATCTGCTATATCTCTCATTCCTATATTTCTAAATAGCTCCAGAACTTGTAGCACACAAAACACCTCTTATTAATTCATTTTATATATACTTTATATTTCCATAATCTTTGTAAAAAAACCTGCTTATTTTGAAAAGATTTTTAAATTATTTTTAATATCGATGTTTTAGCAATAATTATTTTGAATATCTATATTTTTCTAATCATTATTGACTATTCCTTTTATTAAATGTTTTTATTTTCACTTCCTCCTTTCTTTGGTATCATGGACCTTTTTGAATAAATCAATCTCTCACAACAGAGACTAAAGAGAGAACAAAATTTCATTTAGAATGAAATTTGACTCTCTTCAAATTTTTGAAAACCTATTATAAATAACGCAGTGTTGAAACTTGCCCTTAATCAAGTGGAATATAAAACACACTGCTCTGAAGCTAAATTGAAAATATGAAAGGATGAGATGAAATGTCCAATCCTAAAAGTAAGAAAACAAAAAATGCAAGTCAGGACAATGGCAAACCAACTCGAGATCAATTAATTGTTGATTATGCTAAAGATCAAATAGAAGAAAAAATGCAAGCCAGTGCTATGGATATCAATTGTTTTTGCAGAGACGGATTTGTACACGTCTCTGGAATGGTAGATGTTTTAGCGGAAAAGCAAAGAGCCGAAGAAATTATTGGAAAAATTGAAGGCGTTAGAAAAATTGAGAATAAAATTACTGTGGCAATGGATAGTAATATAACTGACAAACATATGGAAAAAGAAGTTTTGCTACGTTTTCAAGAATATCCCCATGATGACGCTGTACGTGGATTGGGTGTTAAAGTTCATGATGGTGGTGCAAGTTTGTTAGGTCATGTAGATAATTTGAAATCCGCTCATGACGCAATGGATCTAGCCAGTCAAGTTCGAGGTATCAAACATGTTGTTAACAATATCACCATCGACACATTAGGTGATTACCCCGATACAACGATCAGTAATCATATTATACAGCAATACAGTCAAATTCCCATTGGGTATAAGGATATACACCGAAAAGTATCTGGGGGAGTCGTGACTTTGACAGGATATGTAGACAATTTACAAGAAGTTGAATTAGCAGGAGAAATTGCTAAGGGAACTGAAGGGGTTAAAAAGGTGCGTAATCGTTTGAGAGCTAGGGATAAATAAAACTTAGTCAGAGAATTTTCATATGATACCTTAAAGATAAATTTCATTTTAATAGACATCATTGGATTTCACTCCTTTGATGTCTATTGTTTTATCATTTTTCCATCATGTTTATTCTGTATGTCTTCTCAAGAGCTATAGTGCTTTGTAAATAGAATAATCAATAGCAAGTAGAAAAACAGAAAATCCATATCACTCTTATCATATAATGGACTCTTCATTAAAACAGCTGCTAAAAGCAGAAAGAATAACATTAGATTACTGCGGGTCTTTTTAGCCATAGTAGCCATAGAATCCCTCCTTTTTATTGTACACTGCTTACTTCATTACGATAGATAAGCCCATATATTATAGCATATTCATTTTCTTGATTAATGTGAACAATTCCTCAAATATCTTTTGTCATTACTGGAAATAACCATTATCACCATTGACTTCCTTTCTTCAAGCATCAGAACAAATGGCTTAATGATCCAATCCTATCTTTCTATTTTGACTATGCATTCGCAACCTTTTCTATATTCTTCAATACACCCTCAATATATTTTTCATCTATCACTTTCTCAAAGCTTCTAAGCCCAGCTATTTTAAACCCATGCTTTTTAGCTAATAAGTTAATTTCATCTACTTTCTTGATTTCAATTTCTCTGCCTAAGCTAAAGTTCTCATACTTCTTTTCCAAAGCCAGTATCATGGTCTCAGCCATACATGCATAGGATAATCCTGGTGGAAATCCAAAATTGAAATTAAATTGTACCCCCTCTGGTACTTGTATCACGCCACCTTCGATGATCAACACATCTTTTCTTTCTTCTTGAACTTGCTTTGATACATCTCTAGGTCTCGCCACATCACAAACGACAGCACCACTTTTGATGAATTCAGCCTGAATCACATCATGAACGCTACTTGTCACTGTAATCACAATATCCGCTGTATTAATTCCTTCATTAATTTGTGTAAAACACTGTATTTCTTTTCTATTTTGTTCAAAAATGTATTTGCTCTCTAATTTGCGTTTCAGATTAACTAACTTTCCCCCATCACGTCCTATTAGATTAACACGCTTACCCTCTCTATATGCTAACTCGGCGCATACGCTTCCAATGGAACCATTGGCCCCAACAATTGCGATCTCACAGTTCTTGATTTTCTTCCCTAAGGTCTTAGTCGCTTCCTTTGCAGCTTCGAAAGCTGTAGCTACTGTATATGTATTTCCTGTTGTCACAGCAATATCTAATTCTCTTGCGATTGTTATCCCTGCGTCTCCAACTACCGAAGTGTATGCACCTAACCCCATAATCTTGGCACCTAATTTTTCTGAAATTCTACCGGCTTTAATAATTTTTTTTGTCACTTCTTCTTGCTTCAATGACATCATCATTTCTGACGTTAGGGGTACACCTACAAACCACCCTTCCACTTCATTAAAGGGGCTTTGTACGTTGGTAATATGGGAAATTTGGGATGGTGGTATCCAATTAATTAACCTTTCAACCATACTTTTAGGCAGTTTCTGTAGAAATTGATACTTCCTATAAATATCCTTCAACTCAATGGGATGAATTAAAAATGCAAATTTGTCCATGGTTATACTCCTCTATTTATAAATGATTTAATAAAATACTTTGTGTTGGATAGTGCCATAGATGTAATCCCTTTGTGTTTTTGAAGAATATCTCTTAATGCAGCTACAAAGTGGTCAATCTCTTCATAGGATATGGTTAAGGAAGGCTCTACTCGAATGACATAAGGGTTATTGAGGGTATAGGCAGTCACAATACCATAGTCATTAAGCATTTTACTAGCAATAACCCCACCGGTATACTCCCCTAATAATTCACTGGTTAGCTCAAATCTTTTTGTCAGTTGATTGCTTATAGGTTCAAATTCCAATCCAATCATTAATCCCCGTCCTCTTACATCTTTTAAAAGAGGATAATCTTCTTTAAGCTGATTTAGTTTTTCTAAAAAGTATGTTCCTTTTTTCCTAGCTTCATGAACTAGATTAGATTCATCAATAAACTGTATTGTTGCTAATCCAGCTGCCATAGCCCATGTATTTCCCCCAAAAGTAGAGGTATGCAATAAGCATTTGTCCATACTACCATAACCTTTTTCCCATACTGCTTTCGTGGCAATATAAGCTCCTACAGGTATGATTCCTCCCCCTAATGATTTCGCCATACACATAATATCTGGATTAATCTCTTCATCTTCACAAGCAAACCAGTTTCCAGTTCTCCCAAATCCAGTTTGAACTTCATCGGCAATCAGTAAAACGTCATATTGATTGCATAGCTCTCTTACCATTTTTAAGTATCCTTTAGAAGGTACAATCACACCCCCTTCACCTTGAATAGGTTCAAGGATCATTGCTGCAATATCATCATAGGTTTCTAATAAATCAATTAACTCACTAATGTCTCCATATATAACTTCTTCTGTTGAAGCAATAAGAGGTTGAAAATATTTTCTGTATTTTTCTCTTCCTGTGACTGATAGGGCTCCCATTGACTTTCCATGAAAAGAACTACTGCAATATATAATTCTAGCCTTTCCTGTTGCTATTCTAGCCAGCTTCAATGCCCCTTCTACAGCCTCAGCGCCACTGTTGCAGAAGAAAGTATGCATTAATGATCCAGGTGTAATATTAGCTAATGCTTCTGCTAGTGCCCCACTTAAAGGGTTCAGTGCAGTTTGCAATAAATTCGGTAGATTTGTAATCTTTTGTAGACTAGAGATAACAAATTCATTATTATGTCCTATATTTAAAGCGCCGTAAGCGCCTAAAAAATCAATATACTCTCTTCCTTGATCATCCCATAACTTTGTATCTTTAGCCTTCACAAACACGCGGTCAAAACTTAATATCTTTAATAATTTTAATAGTTGAGGATTAATGAATTGCTCATATTTTACTTGTGTTTCCAAGTTTGAAAGTTCCATTGCTTTTTCAATTGTTATGTATTTCTTTTTTTCACTGAGAATTTGATCTTTTATGACACCCACCCCTTCTAAAAAGCTTTAGTATAATGGTTGCCATATTATGGAGTTCCTATTCTCATTTCATTGCGTCCTATCTTTTATATAACAAAAAATAAAAAAGCAAGAGATTAAAAATCTCTTGCTTTTTCCTGGTGCCCAGAGGCGGAATCGAACCACCGACACGGGGATTTTCAGTCCCCTGCTCTACCGACTGAGCTATCTGGGCTTATTTAGTTGGTGGGCTCAAGTGGACTCGAACCACCGACCTCACGCTTATCAGGCGTGCGCTCTAACCAGCTGAGCTATGAGCCCTAAAATGGTGACCCATCCGCGACTCGAACGCGGGACACCCTGATTAAAAGTCAGGTGCTCTACCGACTGAGCTAATGGGTCAAAATGGAGCGGAAGACGAGATTTGAACTCGCGACCCTCGCCTTGGCAAGGCGATGCTCTACCACTGAGCCACTTCCGCATATCTGTTATTCATTTAGTTTTAAAATGGTGCGGGTGGAGGGACTTGAACCCCCACGGTCGCCCGCTAGATCCTAAGTCTAGTGCGTCTGCCAATTCCGCCACACCCGCATTTTAATATTACGCTGACCGATATTTTGTCAGCTAAGTGATAATATAAAAATATATCACATAAATGTTAGCTGATGTTTAGCTAACTAAGTGACTAATGCCAAATTATTGATTTGGGTTATCTACTTATATTTAAGTGGTGGAGGGAGAAGGATTCGAACCTTCGAAGTCGCTGACAACAGATTTACAGTCTGCCCCCTTTGGCCGCTCGGGAACCCCTCCTGATTATGAAAATGGAGCTGGTGATGGGATTCGAACCCGCGACCTGCTGATTACAAATCAGCTGCTCTACCAATTGAGCTACACCAGCTTATTATTTTAAATGGCGACCTGGAAGGGACTCGAACCCTCGACCTCCAGCGTGACAGGCTGGCATTCTAACCAACTGAACTACCAGGCCGCGTTATTTTCGCAGTCTCGCATCACAAATTTGTTCACTCCCTTTTGGTCGTGCAAATTTGGTGCGAATGTTGCGTTTAACCTACTACCGATTTACTACAAACGTAAATCGAGTATAGGTTATAAATGGTGGGCGCAACAGGGCTCGAACCTGTGACCCCCTGCTTGTAAGGCAGGTGCTCTCCCAGCTGAGCTATGCGCCCTGGGAATAAAAATGGTGACCCCTAGGGGAATCGAACCCCTGTTACCGCCGTGAAAGGGCGGTGTCTTGACCGCTTGACCAAGGGGCCTTGTAATGGTTGCGGGGGCAGGATTCGAACCTACGACCTTCGGGTTATGAGCCCGACGAGCTACCAGTTGCTCCACCCCGCGTTGTAAATAAAGAAATGGTGCCGAAGACCGGAATCGAACCGGTACGATCTTGAAGGACCGCAGGATTTTAAGTCCTGTGCGTCTGCCAGTTCCGCCACTTCGGCATATATGGCTCCTGGGAGAGGACTCGAACCTCCAACCTGTCGGTTAACAGCCGAATGCTCCACCATTGAGCTACCCAGGAACAATAAAATATCGCGACGACCTACTCTCCCAGGCAGCTGCCCGCCAAGTACCATCAGCGCTGAAGGGCTTAACTTCTGTGTTCGGGATGGGAACAGGTGTGACCCCTTCGCTATAGTCACGAAATTACGCTACTGCTATCGCAGCGCTTCATATCGCACTCAATTTTAAAGTATCACTTTAAAATTTCAAGTGCTCAAATTAAATGAGAGATATGCACTCTCAAAACTACACAATGTTATGGATATTTCTTTTGGTCAAGTCCTCGACCTATTAGTATTGGTCAGCTGAGTACATTACTGCACTTACACCTCCAACCTATCAACCAGGTAGTCTTCCTGGGGTCTTACTCTCTTTCGAGATGGGAAATCTTATCTTGAGGGGGGCTTCGTGCTTAGATGCCTTCAGCACTTATCCCTTCCATACGTAGCTACCCAGCGATGCTCTTGGCAGAACAACTGGTACACCAGAGGTATGTCCATCCCGGTCCTCTCGTACTAAGGACAGCTCCTCTCAAATTTCCTGCGCCCGCGACGGATAGGGACCGAACTGTCTCACGACGTTCTGAACCCAGCTCGCGTACCACTTTAATGGGCGAACAGCCCAACCCTTGGGACCTACTACAGCCCCAGGATGTGATGAGCCGACATCGAGGTGCCAAACCTCCCCGTCGATGTGGACTCTTGGGGGAGATAAGCCTGTTATCCCCGGGGTAGCTTTTATCCGTTGAGCGATGGCCCTTCCACTCGGAACCACCGGATCACTAAGCCCGACTTTCGTCCTTGCTCGACCTGTATGTCTCGCAATCAAGCTCCCTTTTGCCTTTGCACTCTACGCACGATTTCCGACCGTGCTGAGGGAACCTTTGGGCGCCTCCGTTACTTTTTGGGAGGCGACCGCCCCAGTCAAACTGCCCACCTGACAGTGTCCCAAGACCGGTTTCACGGTCTATGGTTAGAATTTCAGTACTACAAGAGTGGTATCCCAAGGTCGACTCCACCAAGACTGGCGTCCTAGTTTCAAAGTCTCCCACCTATCCTGTACATATAGTACCAAAATCCAATGTCAGGCTACAGTAAAGCTCCACGGGGTCTTTCCGTCCTGTCGCGGGTAACCAGCATCTTCACTGGTATTACAATTTCACCGGGTCTATTGTTGAGACAGTGCCCAAATCGTTACGCCTTTCGTGCGGGTCGGAACTTACCCGACAAGGAATTTCGCTACCTTAGGACCGTTATAGTTACGGCCGCCGTTTACTGGGGCTTAAGTTCAGTGCTTCGCTTGCGCTAACACGTCCCCTTAACCTTCCAGCACCGGGCAGGCGTCAGCCCCTATACTTCGTCTTTCGACTTAGCAGAGACCTATGTTTTTGGTAAACAGTCGCTTGGGCCTATTCTCTGCGGCCGGATAAGGCTTATGGAGTAAATCCTTCACCAAATCCGGCACCCCTTCTCCCGAAGTTACGGGGTCATTTTGCCGAGTTCCTTAACAATAGTTCTCCCGATCGTCTTAGGATTCTCTCCTCACCCACCTGTGTCGGTTTGCGGTACGGGCACTTTATAGTCTCGATAGAGGCTTTTCTCGACAGTGTGGAATCAACCAGTTCGCTACTTATATTTCGCTCCCCATCACATCTCAGAATATGTTAGAACGGATTTGCCTATCCTAACTCCCTACTTGCTTAGACGCACACAACCAACGGTGCGCATGGTTTATCCTACTGTGTCCCCCCATTTCTCAAACGACTAAAAGTGGTACAGGAATCTCAACCTGTTGTCCATCGCCTACGCCTTTCGGCCTCGGCTTAGGTCCCGACTAACCCTGAGCGGACGAACCTTCCTCAGGAAACCTTGGGTTTTCGACGGGCAAGATTCTCACTTGCCTCTCGTTACTCATGCCAACATTCTCTCTTCTGTAAAGTCCACTGCTCCTTACGGTACAGCTTCTACCCTTACAGAACGCTCGCCTACCATCCTTTCGGATCCATAGCTTCGGTGATACGTTTGAGCCCCGGACATTTTCGGCGCAGAATCACTCGACCAGTGAGCTATTACGCACTCTTTAAATGAGTGGCTGCTTCTAAGCCAACATCCTGGTTGTCTGTGCAACTCCACATCCTTTTCCACTTAACGTATACTTTGGGACCTTAGCTGATGGTCTGGGCTCTTTCCCTCTTGACTACGGATCTTATCACTCGCAGTCTGACTCCCAAGTATAAGACGACGGCATTCGGAGTTTGATAGGTTTCGGTAACCGGTGAAGGCCCCTTGACCATTCAGTGCTCTACCTCCGTGTCTCTAATCTTGAGGCTAGCCCTAAAGCTATTTCGGCGAGAACCAGCTATCTCCGAGCTCGATTGGAATTTCACCGCTACCCACAGATCATCCGGTGACTTTTCAACGTCAATCGGTTCGGACCTCCACGAAATTTTACTTCCGCTTCATCCTGTCCATGGGTAGGTCGCTCGGTTTCGGGTCTATGGCATGAAACTAAGTCGCCCGATTAAGACTCGGTTTCCCTACGGCTTCGCACCTTAAGTGCTTAACCTTGCTCCATACCATAACTCGTTGGCCCGTTCTACAAAAAGTACGCGGTCACACATATAAAGTGCTCCCACAGCTTGTAAGCAAAGGGTTTCAGGTTCTATTTCACTCCCCTTCCGGGGTTCTTTTCACCTTTCCCTCACGGTACTATGCGCTATCGGTCACTAGGTAGTATTTAGCCTTGGGGGGTGGTCCCCCCTGCTTCCCACAGGGTTTCACGTGTCCCGTGGTACTCTGGATCACAGTCAAAGATCTTCTTGTTTGATATACAGGACTATTACCTTCTCCGGTGGGGCTTTCCAACCCTCTTCTACTACAATACCTTCTTCTTAACGACCGTGTCCACAACCCCGATGAAGTAAACCCCATCGGTTTGGGCTCTTCCCCTTTCGCTCGCCGCTACTGAGGGAATCGAATTTTCTTTCTCTTCCTCGGGGTACTTAGATGTTTCAGTTCCCCCGGTCTGTCTTCTATTACCTATGAATTGAGTAATAGATACTTGGATATGAACCCAAGTGGGTTTCCCCATTCGGAAATCCCCGGATCAATGCCTGCTTGCGGCTTCCCGAGGCTTATCGCAGCTTACCACGTCCTTCATCGACTCCTAGTGCCAAGGCATCCGCCCTTTGCTCTTAATAACTTGACCTTTACGCTCATGACCCAAATCATAGATTTAGAGTCAATCGCTCAGCTAACAACTTGTTGAGCTTTCTTGAATAATCAAGATAATCTTCAAATTGATAGTTTATTGATTTCGCATTTATTTAAGCAGATGACCAAAATCTTCGATTTTGAGTCAGTCGCTTAGCTAGCAATTTGATGATTTGTTTCCCTGAACAAATCAAGGAAATCGTCAAATTGATAGCTTCATGTTTCACATAACATTGTGTAGTTTTCAAAGAACATAAGCAGACAACCGAAATGTTGATTTCGTTTGTCTAACTTCATTAGAGAGATTAGGTCTCTCAAAACCAAACAGTATAGATGCGCCTTTGCTCCTTAGAAAGGAGGTGATCCAGCCGCACCTTCCGATACGGCTACCTTGTTACGACTTCACCCCAGTCATCGACTTCACCTTCGGCAGCTTCCTCCTTACGGTTAGATAGCTGACTTCGGGTGCTTCCGACTCCCGTGGTGTGACGGGCGGTGTGTACAAGACCCGGGAACGCATTCACCGCGACATTCTGATTCGCGATTACTAGCAACTCCAGCTTCATGTGGGCGAGTTTCAGCCCACAATCCGAACTGGGACCGACTTTATAGGATTTGCTCCGGATTACTCCTTCGCTGCCCGTTGTATCGGCCATTGTAGCACGTGTGTAGCCCTGAACATAAGGGGCATGATGATTTGACGTCATCCCCACCTTCCTCCGAGTTATCCCCGGCAGTCTCTCTAGAGTGCCCAGCCGAACTGCTGGCAACTAAAGACAAGGGTTGCGCTCGTTGCGGGACTTAACCCAACATCTCACGACACGAGCTGACGACAACCATGCACCACCTGTCACCTCAGTCCCCGAAGGGAAGACTCCGGTTAAGGAGTGGTCCGAGGGATGTCAAGTCCAGGTAAGGTTCTTCGCGTTGCTTCGAATTAAACCACATGCTCCGCTGCTTGTGCGGGTCCCCGTCAATTCCTTTGAGTTTCACTCTTGCGAGCGTACTCCCCAGGCGGAGTGCTTAATGCGTTAGCTGCGGCACTGAGGTTCGACCCCCAACACCTAGCACTCATCGTTTACGGCGTGGACTACCAGGGTATCTAATCCTGTTTGCTCCCCACGCTTTCGTGCCTCAGCGTCAGTAATGGTCCAGAAAGTCGCCTTCGCCACTGGTGTTCCTCCTAATATCTACGCATTTCACCGCTACACTAGGAATTCCACTTTCCTCTCCCATACTCAAGTCTTGCAGTTTCAAAGGCTTACTACGGTTGAGCCGTAGCCTTTCACCTCTGACTTGCAAGACCGCCTACGCACCCTTTACGCCCAGTGATTCCGGATAACGCTTGCCCCCTACGTATTACCGCGGCTGCTGGCACGTAGTTAGCCGGGGCTTCCTCCTAGGGTACCGTCAATATTCTTCCCCTAGGACAGAGCTTTACGACCCGAAGGCCTTCATCGCTCACGCGGCGTTGCTGCATCAGGCTTTCGCCCATTGTGCAATATTCCCCACTGCTGCCTCCCGTAGGAGTCTGGACCGTGTCTCAGTTCCAGTGTGGCCGATCACCCTCTCAGGTCGGCTACTGATCGTCGCCTTGGTGAGCCATTACCTCACCAACTAGCTAATCAGACGCGGGCCCATCTTGTACCGAAATTCTTTGACCCTTAAGGGATGCCCCTCTAGGGTTTTATGGGGTATTAGCAACGGTTTCCCGTTGTTGTCCCCCTGTACAAGGTAGGTTGCCCACGCGTTACTCACCCGTCCGCCGCTAGTTTCACTTTCTTCCACCCGAAGGCTTCCGTCAGATTAACCCGCTCGACTTGCATGTGTTAGGCACGCCGCCAGCGTTCATCCTGAGCCAGGATCAAACTCTTATATATAAATTTCTGGGTATTTCTTGTTCCATTCTAGTTAACTAAAATGGTATCTCGGCTTACGCCGAGTAAGTGACTTACACAAAATCTTAGATTTTGGTAATCTACTTATATGCTGGCTTACATCTATACTGTTTAGTTTTCAAAGACCTGATTTCTAACTTGCTTGGTATAACCCGTCGCGTTTTGGCGACTTAATCAATATATCATTTTTGTTGTGGTATGTCAATACTTTTTTATTGTTTTGTTTCTATTTACATAAGAAACTTGTAATAAAATTAGACATAAAAAAACCGTTTATTTTAAACGGATATGGAATTCAAATGGAGCGGGTAGAGGGAATCGAACCCTCGCGATCAGCTTGGAAGGCTGAAGTTCTACCACTAAACTACACCCGCATATACTATGGAGCTGGTGATGGGATTCGAACCCGCGACCTGCTGATTACAAATCAGCTGCTCTGCCAATTGAGCTACACCAGCTTATTATTTTAAATGGCGACCTGGAAGGGACTCGAACCCTCGACCTCCAGCGTGACAGGCTGGCATTCTAACCAACTGAACTACCAGGCCGCGTTTTGTAAATGGTAGCGGCAACAGGAGTCGAACCTGTGACCTTTCGGGTATGAACCGAACGCTCTAGCCAGCTGAGCTATGCCGCCAGATATTTGAGCACTTGAAATTTTAAGTAGTGCTTAAAATTAAGTGCAACATGAAGTGTTGCGATAGCAACAACGTAATTTTTTGGTTGCGGAGGCAGGATTTGAACCTACAACCTTCGGGTTATGAGCCCGACGAGCTACCAGTTGCTCCACCCCGCGTTTTGCTATATTTTTCCAAATCTTTAGTTTGATGTGGTACTCAGCTTCGCTGAATTTCATTAAACCTAAAGACTTGATGGTGCCCAGAGGCGGAATCGAACCACCGACACGGGGATTTTCAGTCCCCTGCTCTACCGACTGAGCTATCTGGGCTTATTTAATTGGTGGGCTCAAGTGGACTCGAACCACCGACCTCACGCTTATCAGGCGTGCGCTCTAACCAGCTGAGCTATGAGCCCTCTTGTGGTCCGGGTGAAGAGATTCGAACTCCCGACCCCATGGTCCCAAACCATGTGCGCTACCAAACTGCGCTACACCCGGTTGAATTGGCAGGGGTGACAGGATTTGAACCCACGACACGTGGTTTTGGAGACCACTGTTCTACCAACTGAACTACACCCCTGTACTTCTATTTATTATATATATGGTGGGCCTTCAGGGATTCGAACCCCGGACCTGCCGGTTATGAGCCGGACGCTCTAACCAACTGAGCTAAAGGCCCCAATTTTTTTCATTTGGTCCGGGTGAAGAGATTCGAACTCCCGACCCCATGGTCCCAAACCATGTGCGCTACCAAACTGCGCTACACCCGGTTAAAAAAATGGCGGAGAAGGCGGGATTCGAACCCGCGCGCCGCATACACGACCTAACGGTTTAGCAAACCGTCCTCTTGAGCCTACTTGAGTACTTCTCCATATTTTGTTTTAATGGCGGAGAGGGTGGGATTCGAACCCACGGTCCCTTTCAGAATCACTAGTTTTCAAGACTAGCTCCTTAAACCGCTCGGACACCTCTCCTTAATTGATGGTGACCCATCCGCGACTCGAACGCGGGACACCCTGATTAAAAGTCAGGTGCTCTACCGACTGAGCTAATGGGTCAAAATGGCTGGGATAGCAGGACTCGAACCTGCGGATGACGGAGTCAAAGTCCGTTGCCTTACCGACTTGGCTATATCCCAAGAAAGTGGCGTGCCCACAGGGATTCGAACCCCGGACCTACGGCTTAGAAGGCCGTTGCTCTATCCAGCTGAGCTATGAGCACATTTTATTTGGAGCGGGTAGAGGGAATCGAACCCTCGCGATCAGCTTGGAAGGCTGAAGTTCTACCACTAAACTACACCCGCATATACTATGGAGCTGGTGATGGGATTCGAACCCGCGACCTGCTGATTACAAATCAGCTGCTCTGCCAATTGAGCTACACCAGCTTATTATTTTAAATGGCGACCTGGAAGGGACTCGAACCCTCGACCTCCAGCGTGACAGGCTGGCATTCTAACCAACTGAACTACCAGGCCGCGTTATTTTCGCAGTCTCGCATCACAAATTTGTTCACTCCCTTTTGGTCGTGCAAATTTGGTGCGAATGTTGCGTTTAACCTACTACCGATTTACTACAAACGTAAATCGAGTCAGGTTATAAATGGTGGGCGCAACAGGGCTCGAACCTGTGACCCCCTGCTTGTAAGGCAGGTGCTCTCCCAGCTGAGCTATGCGCCCTGGGAATTAAAATGGTGACCCCTAGGGGAATCGAACCCCTGTTACCGCCGTGAAAGGGCGGTGTCTTGACCGCTTGACCAAGGGGCCATGTAATGGTTGCGGGGGCAGGATTCGAACCTACGACCTTCGGGTTATGAGCCCGACGAGCTACCAGTTGCTCCACCCCGCGTTAGTCTACAATTTTACCCAATTTAAAATTAGGTAAAATTGTAGTTCTCAACTTTGTTGATTTTTTTCATATCGCGACGACCTACTCTCCCAGGCAGCTGCCCGCCAAGTACCATCAGCGCTGAAGGGCTTAACTTCTGTGTTCGGGATGGGAACAGGTGTGACCCCTTCGCTATAGTCACGAAATTACGCTACTGCTATCGCAGCGCTTCATATCGCACTCAATTTTAAAGTATCACTTTAAAATTTCAAGTGCTCAAATTAAATGAGAGATATGCACTCTCAAAACTACACAATGTTATGGATATTTCTTTTGGTCAAGTCCTCGACCTATTAGTATTGGTCAGCTGAGTACATTACTGCACTTACACCTCCAACCTATCAACCAGGTAGTCTTCCTGGGGTCTTACTCTCTTTCGAGATGGGAAATCTTATCTTGAGGGGGGCTTCGTGCTTAGATGCCTTCAGCACTTATCCCTTCCATACGTAGCTACCCAGCGATGCTCTTGGCAGAACAACTGGTACACCAGAGGTATGTCCATCCCGGTCCTCTCGTACTAAGGACAGCTCCTCTCAAATTTCCTGCGCCCGCGACGGATAGGGACCGAACTGTCTCACGACGTTCTGAACCCAGCTCGCGTACCACTTTAATGGGCGAACAGCCCAACCCTTGGGACCTACTACAGCCCCAGGATGTGATGAGCCGACATCGAGGTGCCAAACCTCCCCGTCGATGTGGACTCTTGGGGGAGATAAGCCTGTTATCCCCGGGGTAGCTTTTATCCGTTGAGCGATGGCCCTTCCACTCGGAACCACCGGATCACTAAGCCCGACTTTCGTCCTTGCTCGACCTGTATGTCTCGCAATCAAGCTCCCTTTTGCCTTTGCACTCTACGCACGATTTCCGACCGTGCTGAGGGAACCTTTGGGCGCCTCCGTTACTTTTTGGGAGGCGACCGCCCCAGTCAAACTGCCCACCTGACAGTGTCCCAAGACCGGTTTCACGGTCTATGGTTAGAATTTCAGTACTACAAGAGTGGTATCCCAAGGTCGACTCCACCAAGACTGGCGTCCTAGTTTCAAAGTCTCCCACCTATCCTGTACATATAGTACCAAAATCCAATGTCAGGCTACAGTAAAGCTCCACGGGGTCTTTCCGTCCTGTCGCGGGTAACCAGCATCTTCACTGGTATTACAATTTCACCGGGTCTATTGTTGAGACAGTGCCCAAATCGTTACGCCTTTCGTGCGGGTCGGAACTTACCCGACAAGGAATTTCGCTACCTTAGGACCGTTATAGTTACGGCCGCCGTTTACTGGGGCTTAAGTTCAGTGCTTCGCTTGCGCTAACACGTCCCCTTAACCTTCCAGCACCGGGCAGGCGTCAGCCCCTATACTTCGTCTTTCGACTTAGCAGAGACCTATGTTTTTGGTAAACAGTCGCTTGGGCCTATTCTCTGCGGCCGGATAAGGCTTATGGAGTAAATCCTTCACCAAATCCGGCACCCCTTCTCCCGAAGTTACGGGGTCATTTTGCCGAGTTCCTTAACAATAGTTCTCCCGATCGTCTTAGGATTCTCTCCTCACCCACCTGTGTCGGTTTGCGGTACGGGCACTTTATAGTCTCGATAGAGGCTTTTCTCGACAGTGTGGAATCAACCAGTTCGCTACTTATATTTCGCTCCCCATCACATCTCAGAATATGTTAGAACGGATTTGCCTATCCTAACTCCCTACTTGCTTAGACGCACACAACCAACGGTGCGCATGGTTTATCCTACTGTGTCCCCCCATTTCTCAAACGACTAAAAGTGGTACAGGAATCTCAACCTGTTGTCCATCGCCTACGCCTTTCGGCCTCGGCTTAGGTCCCGACTAACCCTGAGCGGACGAACCTTCCTCAGGAAACCTTGGGTTTTCGACGGGCAAGATTCTCACTTGCCTCTCGTTACTCATGCCAACATTCTCTCTTCTGTAAAGTCCACTGCTCCTTACGGTACAGCTTCTACCCTTACAGAACGCTCGCCTACCATCCTTTCGGATCCATAGCTTCGGTGATACGTTTGAGCCCCGGACATTTTCGGCGCAGAATCACTCGACCAGTGAGCTATTACGCACTCTTTAAATGAGTGGCTGCTTCTAAGCCAACATCCTGGTTGTCTGTGCAACTCCACATCCTTTTCCACTTAACGTATACTTTGGGACCTTAGCTGATGGTCTGGGCTCTTTCCCTCTTGACTACGGATCTTATCACTCGCAGTCTGACTCCCAAGTATAAGACGACGGCATTCGGAGTTTGATAGGTTTCGGTAACCGGTGAAGGCCCCTTGACCATTCAGTGCTCTACCTCCGTGTCTCTAATCTTGAGGCTAGCCCTAAAGCTATTTCGGCGAGAACCAGCTATCTCCGAGCTCGATTGGAATTTCACCGCTACCCACAGATCATCCGGTGACTTTTCAACGTCAATCGGTTCGGACCTCCACGAAATTTTACTTCCGCTTCATCCTGTCCATGGGTAGGTCGCTCGGTTTCGGGTCTATGGCATGAAACTAAGTCGCCCGATTAAGACTCGGTTTCCCTACGGCTTCGCACCTTAAGTGCTTAACCTTGCTCCATACCATAACTCGTTGGCCCGTTCTACAAAAAGTACGCGGTCACACATATAAAGTGCTCCCACAGCTTGTAAGCAAAGGGTTTCAGGTTCTATTTCACTCCCCTTCCGGGGTTCTTTTCACCTTTCCCTCACGGTACTATGCGCTATCGGTCACTAGGTAGTATTTAGCCTTGGGGGGTGGTCCCCCCTGCTTCCCACAGGGTTTCACGTGTCCCGTGGTACTCTGGATCACAGTCAAAGATCTTCTTGTTTGATATACAGGACTATTACCTTCTCCGGTGGGGCTTTCCAACCCTCTTCTACTACAATACCTTCTTCTTAACGACCGTGTCCACAACCCCGATGAAGTAAACCCCATCGGTTTGGGCTCTTCCCCTTTCGCTCGCCGCTACTGAGGGAATCGAATTTTCTTTCTCTTCCTCGGGGTACTTAGATGTTTCAGTTCCCCCGGTCTGTCTTCTATTACCTATGAATTGAGTAATAGATACTTGGATATGAACCCAAGTGGGTTTCCCCATTCGGAAATCCCCGGATCAATGCCTGCTTGCGGCTTCCCGAGGCTTATCGCAGCTTACCACGTCCTTCATCGACTCCTAGTGCCAAGGCATCCGCCCTTTGCTCTTAATAACTTGACCTTTACGCTCATGACCCAAATCATAGATTTAGAGTCAATCGCTCAGCTAACAATCGCACCTTATATTTCCTTGAACAAATCAAAGAAAAGGTTTAATTGATAGTTTATTGATTTCGCATTTATTGCTTCATCATAACATTGTGTAGTTTTCAAAGAACATAAGCAGACAACCGAAATGTTGATTTCGTTTGTCTAACTTTATTAGAGAGATTAGGTCTCTCAAAACCAAACAGTATAGATGCGCCTTTGCTCCTTAGAAAGGAGGTGATCCAGCCGCACCTTCCGATACGGCTACCTTGTTACGACTTCACCCCAGTCATCGACTTCACCTTCGGCAGCTTCCTCCTTACGGTTAGATAGCTGACTTCGGGTGCTTCCGACTCCCGTGGTGTGACGGGCGGTGTGTACAAGACCCGGGAACGCATTCACCGCGACATTCTGATTCGCGATTACTAGCAACTCCAGCTTCATGTGGGCGAGTTTCAGCCCACAATCCGAACTGGGACCGACTTTATAGGATTTGCTCCGGATTACTCCTTCGCTGCCCGTTGTATCGGCCATTGTAGCACGTGTGTAGCCCTGAACATAAGGGGCATGATGATTTGACGTCATCCCCACCTTCCTCCGAGTTATCCCCGGCAGTCTCTCTAGAGTGCCCAGCCGAACTGCTGGCAACTAAAGACAAGGGTTGCGCTCGTTGCGGGACTTAACCCAACATCTCACGACACGAGCTGACGACAACCATGCACCACCTGTCACCTCAGTCCCCGAAGGGAAGACTCCGGTTAAGGAGTGGTCCGAGGGATGTCAAGTCCAGGTAAGGTTCTTCGCGTTGCTTCGAATTAAACCACATGCTCCGCTGCTTGTGCGGGTCCCCGTCAATTCCTTTGAGTTTCACTCTTGCGAGCGTACTCCCCAGGCGGAGTGCTTAATGCGTTAGCTGCGGCACTGAGGTTCGACCCCCAACACCTAGCACTCATCGTTTACGGCGTGGACTACCAGGGTATCTAATCCTGTTTGCTCCCCACGCTTTCGTGCCTCAGCGTCAGTAATGGTCCAGAAAGTCGCCTTCGCCACTGGTGTTCCTCCTAATATCTACGCATTTCACCGCTACACTAGGAATTCCACTTTCCTCTCCCATACTCAAGTCTTGCAGTTTCAAAGGCTTACTACGGTTGAGCCGTAGCCTTTCACCTCTGACTTGCAAGACCGCCTACGCACCCTTTACGCCCAGTGATTCCGGATAACGCTTGCCCCCTACGTATTACCGCGGCTGCTGGCACGTAGTTAGCCGGGGCTTCCTCCTAGGGTACCGTCAATATTCTTCCCCTAGGACAGAGCTTTACGACCCGAAGGCCTTCATCGCTCACGCGGCGTTGCTGCATCAGGCTTTCGCCCATTGTGCAATATTCCCCACTGCTGCCTCCCGTAGGAGTCTGGACCGTGTCTCAGTTCCAGTGTGGCCGATCACCCTCTCAGGTCGGCTACTGATCGTCGCCTTGGTGAGCCATTACCTCACCAACTAGCTAATCAGACGCGGGCCCATCTTGTACCGAAATTCTTTGACCCTTAAGGGATGCCCCTCTAGGGTTTTATGGGGTATTAGCAACGGTTTCCCGTTGTTGTCCCCCTGTACAAGGTAGGTTGCCCACGCGTTACTCACCCGTCCGCCGCTAGTTTCACTTTCTTCCACCCGAAGGCTTCCGTCAGATTAACCCGCTCGACTTGCATGTGTTAGGCACGCCGCCAGCGTTCATCCTGAGCCAGGATCAAACTCTTATATATAAATTTCTGGGTATTTCTTGTTCCATTCTAGTTAACTAAAATGGTATCTCGGCTTACGCCGAGTAAGTGACTTACACAAAATCTTAGATTTTGGTAATCTACTTATATGCTGGCTTACATCTATACTGTTTAGTTTTCAAAGACCTGATTTCTAACTTGCTTGGTATAACCCGTCGCGTTTTGGCGACTTAATCAATATATCATTTTTGATGACATATGTCAATAGGTTTTTATTTTTTTATTTGATACTCATGTAAAACTTGTACTGTCATTGACAGCTTAATCAATATACCATATATATGTTTATCCGTCAACTACCTATCATGTGGTAATATTTAACTAAACTTCTCAATTATTATAAACTAAAATCTCAAGTATACAATCAAGCTCTCTCCTCATGATATAATTGTTCTCTTTCACAAAACATGTATTCCTAATTTTTTTCTTATATTAGATTCTGTCAACCCTATAAAAATTCACCTTATGTGTCAATACTAATAAATACAATTAACCTATTTCATTTATAGACCAGGAAAAGTACATGCTGTATTTCATTAATAAGTAAATTATAATACACAGAGAGGAAGAGTTGATGAGTAAGCCTAAAAGAATACTTACTTTATTAGTTATTTATATAGTTACAGTAAGTATCAACATAATTTCTTTTGCCTATTTGTATAATCTGTATGATTCCATAATTGATTCAAGTTTAGCAAATCAAGAAAGGGCGGTTAATCATGAGGTTCTATTCTCAGACATTCTATATTTTAGTGGAATTACATATTTAACAATAGGCTATGGAGATTTTATTCCTATCGACGGTCAGGGCAAATTTTTAACTGTACTCCAAGGATTTTCTGGTGTAATCATAAATTCCACTTTCACTGGTATATTTCTATATTATTTAGTGAAAAGACGCAAAGATGTTCTAATATCAAATAAAATTCATATACGATATAAAGGAAATCGATTTTATCTATCTGTAAGAGTCGGTAATACTGGGAGGGCTCTTGTTAATATTAATAGAGTGTTAGAGATTTTTGCCTATGAAGATAATATCAGAAAGAAGAAGTTTCAATTATCTGAAGAATACCATTTTTTCGAAAAGCTTTTATACTGGGATATTGATTTATTGGATAAAAATAATCACAAACTATTAGGCTATCTTAAATCCGCAGTTTTCAATAAAGAAAGTATTTTATTAAGAGTTTCCATTATAGCTACTGATGTTGATTCAGATGAATCAATCTTTACATCTCAGTATTATAACCAAAATGATATTGTGTTTATTGATGATTATGTACATCTATATCAATGGAATAATCATGAGCCAACAAAAATTAACTGGAAGTACTTTAACCAGACTTACGATGCTGATAGTAGTTTAATTGAATATTTTAAAAATTTATAGTTTATTCCTTAACAATTTTTTTGTGGTAAGTAGTTTAAAACTAGATATTAGTATTACCATTTCCATATAAAAAAGCTCTGTATTATAAAAATACAGAGCTTTTTTATATCGTTAGATTCAACATGTAATAAATAATGGAGCGGGTAGAGGGAATCGAACCCTCGCGATCAGCTTGGAAGGCTGAAGTTCTACCACTAAACTACACCCGCTTATTTTTATATAATCCATATTGTTCATTGTTTAGATGGTAGCGGCAACAGGAGTCGAACCTGTGACCTTTCGGGTATGAACCGAACGCTCTAGCCATCTGAGCTATGCCGCCAGATATTTGAGCACTTATCATTTTAAATAGTGCTTAAAATTGAGTACGACATGAAGTGATCCGATAGCAACAACGTAATTTTTTGGTTGCGGAGGCAGGATTCGAACCTACGACCTTCGGGTTATGAGCCCGACGAGCTACCAGTTGCTCCACCCCGCGTTATGCTATATTTTTCCAAATCTTTAGTTTGATGTGGTACTCAGCTTCGCTGAATTTCATTAAACCTAAAGACTTGATGGTGCCCAGAGGCGGAATCGAACCACCGACACGGGGATTTTCAGTCCCCTGCTCTACCGACTGAGCTATCTGGGCTTATTTAATTGGTGGGCTCAAGTGGACTCGAACCACCGACCTCACGCTTATCAGGCGTGCGCTCTAACCAGCTGAGCTATGAGCCCTCTTGTGGTCCGGGTGAAGAGATTCGAACTCCCGACCCCATGGTCCCAAACCATGTGCGCTACCAAACTGCGCTACACCCGGTTGAATTGGCAGGGGTGACAGGATTTGAACCCACGACACGTGGTTTTGGAGACCACTGTTCTACCAACTGAACTACACCCCTGTACTTCTATTTATTATATATATGGTGGGCCTTCAGGGATTCGAACCCCGGACCTGCCGGTTATGAGCCGGACGCTCTAACCAACTGAGCTAAAGGCCCCAATTTTTTTCATTTGGTCCGGGTGAAGAGATTCGAACTCCCGACCCCATGGTCCCAAACCATGTGCGCTACCAAACTGCGCTACACCCGGTTAAAAAAATGGCGGAGAAGGCGGGATTCGAACCCGCGCGCCGCATACACGACCTAACGGTTTAGCAAACCGTCCTCTTGAGCCTACTTGAGTACTTCTCCATATTTTGTTTTAATGGCGGAGAGGGTGGGATTCGAACCCACGGTCCCTTTCAGAATCACTAGTTTTCAAGACTAGCTCCTTAAACCGCTCGGACACCTCTCCTTAATTGATGGTGACCCATCCGCGACTCGAACGCGGGACACCCTGATTAAAAGTCAGGTGCTCTACCGACTGAGCTAATGGGTCAAAATGGAGCGGAAGACGAGATTTGAACTCGCGACCCTCGCCTTGGCAAGGCGATGCTCTACCACTGAGCCACTTCCGCATATCTGTTATTCATTTAGTTTTAAAATGGTGCGGGTGGAGGGACTTGAACCCCCACGGTCGCCCGCTAGATCCTAAGTCTAGTGCGTCTGCCAATTCCGCCACACCCGCATTTGTAATGGATGTTAGCTACTGTACAGCTAACTAAGTGACTAACGCCCAATTATAGATTTGGGTTATCTACTTATATTTAAATGGTGGAGGGAGAAGGATTCGAACCTTCGAAGTCGCTGACAACAGATTTACAGTCTGCCCCCTTTGGCCGCTCGGGAACCCCTCCTGATTATGAAAATGGAGCTGGTGATGGGATTCGAACCCGCGACCTGCTGATTACAAATCAGCTGCTCTACCAATTGAGCTACACCAGCTTATTATTTTAAATGGCGACCTGGAAGGGACTCGAACCCTCGACCTCCAGCGTGACAGGCTGGCATTCTAACCAACTGAACTACCAGGCCGCGTTATTTTCGCAGTCTCGCATCACAAATTTGTTCACTCCCTTTTGGTCGTGCAAATTTGGTGCGAATGTTGCGTTTAACCTACTACCGATTTACTACAAACGTAAATCGAGTTAGGTTATAAATGGTGGGCGCAACAGGGCTCGAACCTGTGACCCCCTGCTTGTAAGGCAGGTGCTCTCCCAGCTGAGCTATGCGCCCTGGGAATAAAAATGGTGACCCCTAGGGGAATCGAACCCCTGTTACCGCCGTGAAAGGGCGGTGTCTTGACCGCTTGACCAAGGGGCCTTGTAATGGTTGCGGGGGCAGGATTCGAACCTACGACCTTCGGGTTATGAGCCCGACGAGCTACCAGTTGCTCCACCCCGCGTTGTAAATAAAAAGTGGTGCCGAAGACCGGAATCGAACCGGTACGATCTTGAAGGACCGCAGGATTTTAAGTCCTGTGCGTCTGCCAGTTCCGCCACTTCGGCATATATGGCTCCTGGGAGAGGACTCGAACCTCCAACCTGTCGGTTAACAGCCGAATGCTCCACCATTGAGCTACCCAGGAACAATAAAATATCGCGACGACCTACTCTCCCAGGCAGCTGCCCGCCAAGTACCATCAGCGCTGAAGGGCTTAACTTCTGTGTTCGGGATGGGAACAGGTGTGACCCCTTCGCTATAGTCACGATATTAACTTACCTTCAGTAAGTATTTTTAGAGGAAGTTATAAACTTTCGACTTTCTTTTACTTTGAAGTTAATTCAAGGTTAGAAAATCGTAAGTTTCTAACTAAGCGACTGCCATGAAATCATAGATTTCAGGCAGCTGCTTAAGTTCTCTCAAAACTACACAATGTTATGGATATTTCTTTTGGTCAAGTCCTCGACCTATTAGTATTGGTCAGCTGAGTACATTACTGCACTTACACCTCCAACCTATCAACCAGGTAGTCTTCCTGGGGTCTTACTCTCTTTCGAGATGGGAAATCTTATCTTGAGGGGGGCTTCGTGCTTAGATGCCTTCAGCACTTATCCCTTCCATACGTAGCTACCCAGCGATGCTCTTGGCAGAACAACTGGTACACCAGAGGTATGTCCATCCCGGTCCTCTCGTACTAAGGACAGCTCCTCTCAAATTTCCTGCGCCCGCGACGGATAGGGACCGAACTGTCTCACGACGTTCTGAACCCAGCTCGCGTACCACTTTAATGGGCGAACAGCCCAACCCTTGGGACCTACTACAGCCCCAGGATGTGATGAGCCGACATCGAGGTGCCAAACCTCCCCGTCGATGTGGACTCTTGGGGGAGATAAGCCTGTTATCCCCGGGGTAGCTTTTATCCGTTGAGCGATGGCCCTTCCACTCGGAACCACCGGATCACTAAGCCCGACTTTCGTCCTTGCTCGACCTGTATGTCTCGCAATCAAGCTCCCTTTTGCCTTTGCACTCTACGCACGATTTCCGACCGTGCTGAGGGAACCTTTGGGCGCCTCCGTTACTTTTTGGGAGGCGACCGCCCCAGTCAAACTGCCCACCTGACAGTGTCCCAAGACCGGTTTCACGGTCTATGGTTAGAATTTCAGTACTACAAGAGTGGTATCCCAAGGTCGACTCCACCAAGACTGGCGTCCTAGTTTCAAAGTCTCCCACCTATCCTGTACATATAGTACCAAAATCCAATGTCAGGCTACAGTAAAGCTCCACGGGGTCTTTCCGTCCTGTCGCGGGTAACCAGCATCTTCACTGGTATTACAATTTCACCGGGTCTATTGTTGAGACAGTGCCCAAATCGTTACGCCTTTCGTGCGGGTCGGAACTTACCCGACAAGGAATTTCGCTACCTTAGGACCGTTATAGTTACGGCCGCCGTTTACTGGGGCTTAAGTTCAGTGCTTCGCTTGCGCTAACACGTCCCCTTAACCTTCCAGCACCGGGCAGGCGTCAGCCCCTATACTTCGTCTTTCGACTTAGCAGAGACCTATGTTTTTGGTAAACAGTCGCTTGGGCCTATTCTCTGCGGCCGGATAAGGCTTATGGAGTAAATCCTTCACCAAATCCGGCACCCCTTCTCCCGAAGTTACGGGGTCATTTTGCCGAGTTCCTTAACAATAGTTCTCCCGATCGTCTTAGGATTCTCTCCTCACCCACCTGTGTCGGTTTGCGGTACGGGCACTTTATAGTCTCGATAGAGGCTTTTCTCGACAGTGTGGAATCAACCAGTTCGCTACTTATATTTCGCTCCCCATCACATCTCAGAATATGTTAGAACGGATTTGCCTATCCTAACTCCCTACTTGCTTAGACGCACACAACCAACGGTGCGCATGGTTTATCCTACTGTGTCCCCCCATTTCTCAAACGACTAAAAGTGGTACAGGAATCTCAACCTGTTGTCCATCGCCTACGCCTTTCGGCCTCGGCTTAGGTCCCGACTAACCCTGAGCGGACGAACCTTCCTCAGGAAACCTTGGGTTTTCGACGGGCAAGATTCTCACTTGCCTCTCGTTACTCATGCCAACATTCTCTCTTCTGTAAAGTCCACTGCTCCTTACGGTACAGCTTCTACCCTTACAGAACGCTCGCCTACCATCCTTTCGGATCCATAGCTTCGGTGATACGTTTGAGCCCCGGACATTTTCGGCGCAGAATCACTCGACCAGTGAGCTATTACGCACTCTTTAAATGAGTGGCTGCTTCTAAGCCAACATCCTGGTTGTCTGTGCAACTCCACATCCTTTTCCACTTAACGTATACTTTGGGACCTTAGCTGATGGTCTGGGCTCTTTCCCTCTTGACTACGGATCTTATCACTCGCAGTCTGACTCCCAAGTATAAGACGACGGCATTCGGAGTTTGATAGGTTTCGGTAACCGGTGAAGGCCCCTTGACCATTCAGTGCTCTACCTCCGTGTCTCTAATCTTGAGGCTAGCCCTAAAGCTATTTCGGCGAGAACCAGCTATCTCCGAGCTCGATTGGAATTTCACCGCTACCCACAGATCATCCGGTGACTTTTCAACGTCAATCGGTTCGGACCTCCACGAAATTTTACTTCCGCTTCATCCTGTCCATGGGTAGGTCGCTCGGTTTCGGGTCTATGGCATGAAACTAAGTCGCCCGATTAAGACTCGGTTTCCCTACGGCTTCGCACCTTAAGTGCTTAACCTTGCTCCATACCATAACTCGTTGGCCCGTTCTACAAAAAGTACGCGGTCACACATATAAAGTGCTCCCACAGCTTGTAAGCAAAGGGTTTCAGGTTCTATTTCACTCCCCTTCCGGGGTTCTTTTCACCTTTCCCTCACGGTACTATGCGCTATCGGTCACTAGGTAGTATTTAGCCTTGGGGGGTGGTCCCCCCTGCTTCCCACAGGGTTTCACGTGTCCCGTGGTACTCTGGATCACAGTCAAAGATCTTCTTGTTTGATATACAGGACTATTACCTTCTCCGGTGGGGCTTTCCAACCCTCTTCTACTACAATACCTTCTTCTTAACGACCGTGTCCACAACCCCGATGAAGTAAACCCCATCGGTTTGGGCTCTTCCCCTTTCGCTCGCCGCTACTGAGGGAATCGAATTTTCTTTCTCTTCCTCGGGGTACTTAGATGTTTCAGTTCCCCCGGTCTGTCTTCTATTACCTATGAATTGAGTAATAGATACTTGGATATGAACCCAAGTGGGTTTCCCCATTCGGAAATCCCCGGATCAATGCCTGCTTGCGGCTTCCCGAGGCTTATCGCAGCTTACCACGTCCTTCATCGACTCCTAGTGCCAAGGCATCCGCCCTTTGCTCTTAATAACTTGACCTTTACGCTCATGACCCAAATCATAGATTTAGAGTCAATCGCTCAGCTAACAATCGCACCTTATATTTCCTTGAACAAATCAAAGAAAAGGTTTGATTGATAGTTTATTGATTTCGCATTTAATGCTTCATCATAACATTGTGTAGTTTTCAAAGAACTTTTTTTAAATGGTGGAGACGAGGAGAGTCGAACTCCTGACCCCCTGCTTGCAAGGCAGGTGCTCTCCCAACTGAGCTACGCCCCCTTGGTGCTTTTAGAGAGATGATTAGGTCTCTCAAAACTAGACAGTATAGATGCGCCTTTGCTCCTTAGAAAGGAGGTGATCCAGCCGCACCTTCCGATACGGCTACCTTGTTACGACTTCACCCCAGTCATCGACTTCACCTTCGGCAGCTTCCTCCTTACGGTTAGATAGCTGACTTCGGGTGCTTCCGACTCCCGTGGTGTGACGGGCGGTGTGTACAAGACCCGGGAACGCATTCACCGCGACATTCTGATTCGCGATTACTAGCAACTCCAGCTTCATGTGGGCGAGTTTCAGCCCACAATCCGAACTGGGACCGACTTTATAGGATTTGCTCCGGATTACTCCTTCGCTGCCCGTTGTATCGGCCATTGTAGCACGTGTGTAGCCCTGAACATAAGGGGCATGATGATTTGACGTCATCCCCACCTTCCTCCGAGTTATCCCCGGCAGTCTCTCTAGAGTGCCCAGCCGAACTGCTGGCAACTAAAGACAAGGGTTGCGCTCGTTGCGGGACTTAACCCAACATCTCACGACACGAGCTGACGACAACCATGCACCACCTGTCACCTCAGTCCCCGAAGGGAAGACTCCGGTTAAGGAGTGGTCCGAGGGATGTCAAGTCCAGGTAAGGTTCTTCGCGTTGCTTCGAATTAAACCACATGCTCCGCTGCTTGTGCGGGTCCCCGTCAATTCCTTTGAGTTTCACTCTTGCGAGCGTACTCCCCAGGCGGAGTGCTTAATGCGTTAGCTGCGGCACTGAGGTTCGACCCCCAACACCTAGCACTCATCGTTTACGGCGTGGACTACCAGGGTATCTAATCCTGTTTGCTCCCCACGCTTTCGTGCCTCAGCGTCAGTAATGGTCCAGAAAGTCGCCTTCGCCACTGGTGTTCCTCCTAATATCTACGCATTTCACCGCTACACTAGGAATTCCACTTTCCTCTCCCATACTCAAGTCTTGCAGTTTCAAAGGCTTACTACGGTTGAGCCGTAGCCTTTCACCTCTGACTTGCAAGACCGCCTACGCACCCTTTACGCCCAGTGATTCCGGATAACGCTTGCCCCCTACGTATTACCGCGGCTGCTGGCACGTAGTTAGCCGGGGCTTCCTCCTAGGGTACCGTCAATATTCTTCCCCTAGGACAGAGCTTTACGACCCGAAGGCCTTCATCGCTCACGCGGCGTTGCTGCATCAGGCTTTCGCCCATTGTGCAATATTCCCCACTGCTGCCTCCCGTAGGAGTCTGGACCGTGTCTCAGTTCCAGTGTGGCCGATCACCCTCTCAGGTCGGCTACTGATCGTCGCCTTGGTGAGCCATTACCTCACCAACTAGCTAATCAGACGCGGGCCCATCTTGTACCGAAATTCTTTGACCCTTAAGGGATGCCCCTCTAGGGTTTTATGGGGTATTAGCAACGGTTTCCCGTTGTTGTCCCCCTGTACAAGGTAGGTTGCCCACGCGTTACTCACCCGTCCGCCGCTAGTTTCACTTTCTTCCACCCGAAGGCTTCCGTCAGATTAACCCGCTCGACTTGCATGTGTTAGGCACGCCGCCAGCGTTCATCCTGAGCCAGGATCAAACTCTTATATATAAATTTCTGGGTCCATCTTAGTAAAACTAAAATGGCTTCTCGACTTTGTCGAGTTTGTATCTTGCGCAAAATCTAAGACTTTGGCAATCTACTTGTAATATGCTGGCTTACATCTATACTGTTTAGTTTTCAAAGACCTGATTTCTAACTTGCTTGGTATAACCTGTCGCGTTTTGGCGACTTAATCACTATATCACTTCCGATGATGAATGTCAATACCTTTTGCACATATTTTGTTTTTATTTCGTATTAATAATGTTAGCTTCAAACAATATATCACATTCTAGTACCACTGTCAATATAGATACGGATTGTATTGTTACCCAACAATCTTATCTATAGCTAATACAAAAGCAAGGATTTAAACCCTTGCTTTTTTCGTGGTGCCCAGAGGCGGAATCGAACCACCGACACGGGGATTTTCAGTCCCCTGCTCTACCGACTGAGCTATCTGGGCTTATTTAGTTGGTGGGCTCAAGTGGACTCGAACCACCGACCTCACGCTTATCAGGCGTGCGCTCTAACCAGCTGAGCTATGAGCCCTAAATGGTGACCCATCCGCGACTCGAACGCGGGACACCCTGATTAAAAGTCAGGTGCTCTACCGACTGAGCTAATGGGTCAAAATGGCTGGGATAGCAGGACTCGAACCTGCGGATGACGGAGTCAAAGTCCGTTGCCTTACCGACTTGGCTATATCCCAAGAAAGTGGCGTGCCCACAGGGATTCGAACCCCGGACCTACGGCTTAGAAGGCCGTTGCTCTATCCAGCTGAGCTATGAGCACATTTTATTTGGAGCGGGTAGAGGGAATCGAACCCTCGCGATCAGCTTGGAAGGCTGAAGTTCTACCACTAAACTACACCCGCATATACTATGGAGCTGGTGATGGGATTCGAACCCGCGACCTGCTGATTACAAATCAGCTGCTCTGCCAATTGAGCTACACCAGCATAATATATTAATGATATTACCTTTTCTTTCAATTTTTTATGTTCAATGATTTATTTATATTCAATAGAACCATTGGAATAAATCTCAAAATGCCAACTGACTAACTCAAAATCAAAGATTCTCATTATAATATGGTGGGCGCAACAGGGCTCGAACCTGTGACCCCCTGCTTGTAAGGCAGGTGCTCTCCCAGCTGAGCTATGCGCCCTGGGAATTAAAATGGTGACCCCTAGGGGAATCGAACCCCTGTTACCGCCGTGAAAGGGCGGTGTCTTGACCGCTTGACCAAGGGGCCTTTAATATCGCGACGACCTACTCTCCCAGGCAGCTGCCCGCCAAGTACCATCAGCGCTGAAGGGCTTAACTTCTGTGTTCGGGATGGGAACAGGTGTGACCCCTTCGCTATAGTCACGATATTAAGTAGACAACCAAAAGTTAGTTTTTCAACTTTTGTGTTGGTCACTTAGTCAGCAATCTGGTTATTCCTTTCCTTCGGAATGACCCTAAAGGAATGGACAGATTGATGACGTCTTTTGAGAGTATTCTCTCAAAACTACACAATGTTATGGATATTTCTTTTGGTCAAGTCCTCGACCTATTAGTATTGGTCAGCTGAGTACATTACTGCACTTACACCTCCAACCTATCAACCAGGTAGTCTTCCTGGGGTCTTACTCTCTTTCGAGATGGGAAATCTTATCTTGAGGGGGGCTTCGTGCTTAGATGCCTTCAGCACTTATCCCTTCCATACGTAGCTACCCAGCGATGCTCTTGGCAGAACAACTGGTACACCAGAGGTATGTCCATCCCGGTCCTCTCGTACTAAGGACAGCTCCTCTCAAATTTCCTGCGCCCGCGACGGATAGGGACCGAACTGTCTCACGACGTTCTGAACCCAGCTCGCGTACCACTTTAATGGGCGAACAGCCCAACCCTTGGGACCTACTACAGCCCCAGGATGTGATGAGCCGACATCGAGGTGCCAAACCTCCCCGTCGATGTGGACTCTTGGGGGAGATAAGCCTGTTATCCCCGGGGTAGCTTTTATCCGTTGAGCGATGGCCCTTCCACTCGGAACCACCGGATCACTAAGCCCGACTTTCGTCCTTGCTCGACCTGTATGTCTCGCAATCAAGCTCCCTTTTGCCTTTGCACTCTACGCACGATTTCCGACCGTGCTGAGGGAACCTTTGGGCGCCTCCGTTACTTTTTGGGAGGCGACCGCCCCAGTCAAACTGCCCACCTGACAGTGTCCCAAGACCGGTTTCACGGTCTATGGTTAGAATTTCAGTACTACAAGAGTGGTATCCCAAGGTCGACTCCACCAAGACTGGCGTCCTAGTTTCAAAGTCTCCCACCTATCCTGTACATATAGTACCAAAATCCAATGTCAGGCTACAGTAAAGCTCCACGGGGTCTTTCCGTCCTGTCGCGGGTAACCAGCATCTTCACTGGTATTACAATTTCACCGGGTCTATTGTTGAGACAGTGCCCAAATCGTTACGCCTTTCGTGCGGGTCGGAACTTACCCGACAAGGAATTTCGCTACCTTAGGACCGTTATAGTTACGGCCGCCGTTTACTGGGGCTTAAGTTCAGTGCTTCGCTTGCGCTAACACGTCCCCTTAACCTTCCAGCACCGGGCAGGCGTCAGCCCCTATACTTCGTCTTTCGACTTAGCAGAGACCTATGTTTTTGGTAAACAGTCGCTTGGGCCTATTCTCTGCGGCCGGATAAGGCTTATGGAGTAAATCCTTCACCAAATCCGGCACCCCTTCTCCCGAAGTTACGGGGTCATTTTGCCGAGTTCCTTAACAATAGTTCTCCCGATCGTCTTAGGATTCTCTCCTCACCCACCTGTGTCGGTTTGCGGTACGGGCACTTTATAGTCTCGATAGAGGCTTTTCTCGACAGTGTGGAATCAACCAGTTCGCTACTTATATTTCGCTCCCCATCACATCTCAGAATATGTTAGAACGGATTTGCCTATCCTAACTCCCTACTTGCTTAGACGCACACAACCAACGGTGCGCATGGTTTATCCTACTGTGTCCCCCCATTTCTCAAACGACTAAAAGTGGTACAGGAATCTCAACCTGTTGTCCATCGCCTACGCCTTTCGGCCTCGGCTTAGGTCCCGACTAACCCTGAGCGGACGAACCTTCCTCAGGAAACCTTGGGTTTTCGACGGGCAAGATTCTCACTTGCCTCTCGTTACTCATGCCAACATTCTCTCTTCTGTAAAGTCCACTGCTCCTTACGGTACAGCTTCTACCCTTACAGAACGCTCGCCTACCATCCTTTCGGATCCATAGCTTCGGTGATACGTTTGAGCCCCGGACATTTTCGGCGCAGAATCACTCGACCAGTGAGCTATTACGCACTCTTTAAATGAGTGGCTGCTTCTAAGCCAACATCCTGGTTGTCTGTGCAACTCCACATCCTTTTCCACTTAACGTATACTTTGGGACCTTAGCTGATGGTCTGGGCTCTTTCCCTCTTGACTACGGATCTTATCACTCGCAGTCTGACTCCCAAGTATAAGACGACGGCATTCGGAGTTTGATAGGTTTCGGTAACCGGTGAAGGCCCCTTGACCATTCAGTGCTCTACCTCCGTGTCTCTAATCTTGAGGCTAGCCCTAAAGCTATTTCGGCGAGAACCAGCTATCTCCGAGCTCGATTGGAATTTCACCGCTACCCACAGATCATCCGGTGACTTTTCAACGTCAATCGGTTCGGACCTCCACGAAATTTTACTTCCGCTTCATCCTGTCCATGGGTAGGTCGCTCGGTTTCGGGTCTATGGCATGAAACTAAGTCGCCCGATTAAGACTCGGTTTCCCTACGGCTTCGCACCTTAAGTGCTTAACCTTGCTCCATACCATAACTCGTTGGCCCGTTCTACAAAAAGTACGCGGTCACACATATAAAGTGCTCCCACAGCTTGTAAGCAAAGGGTTTCAGGTTCTATTTCACTCCCCTTCCGGGGTTCTTTTCACCTTTCCCTCACGGTACTATGCGCTATCGGTCACTAGGTAGTATTTAGCCTTGGGGGGTGGTCCCCCCTGCTTCCCACAGGGTTTCACGTGTCCCGTGGTACTCTGGATCACAGTCAAAGATCTTCTTGTTTGATATACAGGACTATTACCTTCTCCGGTGGGGCTTTCCAACCCTCTTCTACTACAATACCTTCTTCTTAACGACCGTGTCCACAACCCCGATGAAGTAAACCCCATCGGTTTGGGCTCTTCCCCTTTCGCTCGCCGCTACTGAGGGAATCGAATTTTCTTTCTCTTCCTCGGGGTACTTAGATGTTTCAGTTCCCCCGGTCTGTCTTCTATTACCTATGAATTGAGTAATAGATACTTGGATATGAACCCAAGTGGGTTTCCCCATTCGGAAATCCCCGGATCAATGCCTGCTTGCGGCTTCCCGAGGCTTATCGCAGCTTACCACGTCCTTCATCGACTCCTAGTGCCAAGGCATCCGCCCTTTGCTCTTAATAACTTGACCTTTACGCTCATGACCCAAATCATAGATTTAGAGTCAATCGCTCAGCTAACAATCTGTTGAGTTTTCTTGAATAATCAAGAAAATCTTCAAATTGATAGTTTATTGATTTCGCATTTATTGCTTCATCATAACATTGTGTAGTTTTCAAAGAACGATTTTACACATTATCCAACTCTAAAGCTAGATAGTGGTATTTTAGAGAGATTAGGTCTCCCAAAACCAAAAGGTCGTCTATTGCTATCGCAATGACTTCCGTCGCACTTAAAGTCTTTCGACTTTCAAGTGCTCAAAGTATTACCGTCCTCCAGTTTCTTAACTGGTATCGTGGTCATACTTAGTGAGAGAGGTCTCTCAAAACTAGACAGTATAGATGCGCCTTTGCTCCTTAGAAAGGAGGTGATCCAGCCGCACCTTCCGATACGGCTACCTTGTTACGACTTCACCCCAGTCATCGACTTCACCTTCGGCAGCTTCCTCCTTACGGTTAGATAGCTGACTTCGGGTGCTTCCGACTCCCGTGGTGTGACGGGCGGTGTGTACAAGACCCGGGAACGCATTCACCGCGACATTCTGATTCGCGATTACTAGCAACTCCAGCTTCATGTGGGCGAGTTTCAGCCCACAATCCGAACTGGGACCGACTTTATAGGATTTGCTCCGGATTACTCCTTCGCTGCCCGTTGTATCGGCCATTGTAGCACGTGTGTAGCCCTGAACATAAGGGGCATGATGATTTGACGTCATCCCCACCTTCCTCCGAGTTATCCCCGGCAGTCTCTCTAGAGTGCCCAGCCGAACTGCTGGCAACTAAAGACAAGGGTTGCGCTCGTTGCGGGACTTAACCCAACATCTCACGACACGAGCTGACGACAACCATGCACCACCTGTCACCTCAGTCCCCGAAGGGAAGACTCCGGTTAAGGAGTGGTCCGAGGGATGTCAAGTCCAGGTAAGGTTCTTCGCGTTGCTTCGAATTAAACCACATGCTCCGCTGCTTGTGCGGGTCCCCGTCAATTCCTTTGAGTTTCACTCTTGCGAGCGTACTCCCCAGGCGGAGTGCTTAATGCGTTAGCTGCGGCACTGAGGTTCGACCCCCAACACCTAGCACTCATCGTTTACGGCGTGGACTACCAGGGTATCTAATCCTGTTTGCTCCCCACGCTTTCGTGCCTCAGCGTCAGTAATGGTCCAGAAAGTCGCCTTCGCCACTGGTGTTCCTCCTAATATCTACGCATTTCACCGCTACACTAGGAATTCCACTTTCCTCTCCCATACTCAAGTCTTGCAGTTTCAAAGGCTTACTACGGTTGAGCCGTAGCCTTTCACCTCTGACTTGCAAGACCGCCTACGCACCCTTTACGCCCAGTGATTCCGGATAACGCTTGCCCCCTACGTATTACCGCGGCTGCTGGCACGTAGTTAGCCGGGGCTTCCTCCTAGGGTACCGTCAATATTCTTCCCCTAGGACAGAGCTTTACGACCCGAAGGCCTTCATCGCTCACGCGGCGTTGCTGCATCAGGCTTTCGCCCATTGTGCAATATTCCCCACTGCTGCCTCCCGTAGGAGTCTGGACCGTGTCTCAGTTCCAGTGTGGCCGATCACCCTCTCAGGTCGGCTACTGATCGTCGCCTTGGTGAGCCATTACCTCACCAACTAGCTAATCAGACGCGGGCCCATCTTGTACCGAAATTCTTTGACCCTTAAGGGATGCCCCTCTAGGGTTTTATGGGGTATTAGCAACGGTTTCCCGTTGTTGTCCCCCTGTACAAGGTAGGTTGCCCACGCGTTACTCACCCGTCCGCCGCTAGTTTCACTTTCTTCCACCCGAAGGCTTCCGTCAGATTAACCCGCTCGACTTGCATGTGTTAGGCACGCCGCCAGCGTTCATCCTGAGCCAGGATCAAACTCTTATATATAAATTTCTGGGTCCATCTTAGTAAAACTAAAATGGCTTCTCGACTTTGTCGAGTTTGTATCTTGCGCAAAATCTAAGACTTTGGCAATCTACTTGTAATATGCTGGCTTACATCTATACTGTTTAGTTTTCAAAGACCTGATTTCACTGCTTTGTCATAATGTGTCGCGTTTTGGCGACTTAACCACTATATCATTTTTTACGTGGCATGTCAATACTTTTTTATAGCTTCTATCTAAAAGCTTATTTAGTAATAACAAAACATACTTTGAAATTCTTTAAATACATCAACTTTTTAACGTCATCAGTTTTTAATGACGAAGACCATCATAACATCTCACCCCTTGACTGTCAATATTGGAATTATATCCAATTTTCCATAAGTAGTACTTCTACATAAGTAGTACTTCTATAGGTACGATTAAAGAATCATAACTATCAATTATGAATTTAAAGCAAAAAACCTCCTCCCAACTTTACTGTGGGGGAAGGTTTTCTTTGTTTCGGTAAACTGTAATGTTTAATTGTTGGTTGTCATATTGGACATCAGCCTCATCTATCATCATTCCTACTAAGGGAAGTTCCTGATAATGATCATTTTCCCCTGCCAGCCCCCAATAATATCCTTCAATCTGATCCTGTCGTTGAACTTGTAACAAACTCTTTAGATTCTCCAATTCTTCTATAGGAATCTCTTGTGACTTCCCTTCCACATGGATCATTACATTTTCTTCTCCATCTTTGAAGTCCACATGAATATCCTTTACCCCTACCTTAAAACAAAAGCTCATCAATTCATCTAATATTTTCCTTGACCTCATTCGCTCTTGCTTCACATTATTCTTCCTTTCTAAAAGACTCAATAATTGGTACTAGGATACCAGCTACCATTCCTCCTGAAAATCCATTATTATATAGATTCATACCGCCATGCAAGTATCCTACATTCATGACCATGGCCATGTGTAAGAATCCCGCTACGATACCACTTGTCCATCCAAATTGACCTGCAATCGGAGCTAGTGTTGTTCCAAATAAAGCAGCAAGCAATGCACCAGTAGAGTTTAGCGCCCATACCTGTGTTAAACTTGCAAGAATAACACCAATCAGAATTGGCGTCACATTTTTTACATGTTTACCAAAAGCCCCAAATCCAACAATAGTGAAAACCCCACCGATGGTGGCTCCATTCAGTTCTCCCCCTACAATGATTACATAGGCAGTTGAAACTAATCCTAGTATGCCCATATTAATAAAGCTCATTCCGAAACCTTCTAGGGCAACAAAGTCTGAAACCGCACGCCCAGAGTGCTTAATTAACTTCCCATATCCCGCAAAGCTATTTCCATTAAAGAAAAATCCTACCATTAGCATTGAAATAAATAAAATAGAAAGGTAGACAGCGAAAACAAAATTATATCCTTCCGCTACTATCAGTGTCGTCTCATGGCTAATGCCATAAGCTCTCATCACAGCCATAAAAAATGTTCCGATCATTCCTGCAGTGAAACCAATATTGTATAAGTTGAAACCTTGATGGAACTTCAATAAATGATTGGCTAATGGCGGCAATACGAATCCGACTAACATACCAGCTGCAATTCCCATTACCATTCCTTGTACAATTGTTGCCCCATAACCAAAACTTATCTGACTAATTAGAGGTCCTAAGGCCGTACCAAAAAAAGCAATGATTATAAACTTACTAAATTTTTCTTTTTGAACTTTTGCATAAATTAATACCCCTAGAAGTATAGGCCAAATATTATAGAAGTTCTTACCAAAAAGAGCAAATCCCCCAACAGTAAAAATAGCGGCAACCATGGGGCCATTCATAATCGCTTTATTTAATTTTGCAATTGCGATGGCAATTAACATTAAAAGACCACTATTAAAAAATGTCGCCCCTATATTACCAATTACCATATAATCCGATACTAATGTGCTAGGGTGAATGACAATTCGCCCTAATCCCCCCATTATTTCTCCAGGTGTATTAAAGAACAATGATGAAATCAACACCATGACAGCGTAAATGGTCATAACAATATATTTAGGTTTTTCACCAATATTCATTACTTGATCCATGGTCTTTTTGCGTCCCTTCAGATTACTTAACCATCTATATGTCAACAAGTCTTGCATACAATCCTCTCCTTTACATAAAATCGACAAATTTTCCTCAAACCATACTATTTTATATTATAATATTTTTTTATCAAAGCCTCAATGATTATTTGAAAAAATACTCATTATTTTTTAAGTAGCATAATTTAATACCACTACTCTAGCACATTTCTATCCTCTTAGAATAAGATATTAAGGAATGATATTTACAGGAGGTGCCTCATGATTGAAGGTATTTTGATTGCAATTGCCGTTAGTATAGACAGCTTAAGCGTAGGCGTCGCCTATGGCATCAAAAAAATAAAAGTGCCTCTACATTCACTTATTGTATTAGACATCATTTCAATTTTACTACTTAGCATAGGGTTTTTCTTGGGTAATATGATGATACGTGTTATTCCTCCTTATATGACAGAACTCATCGGAGCTTCTATGCTGATTTGCCTAGGTATTTGGCTCTTGCTCCAAGGGTGGCTAGAATATAAGTTCCCTAGACAAGACATTAAAAACCCTATCTCTATTGCAATTATCAGTATTCAATCTCTTGGGATCGCCATCAATATTTTCAGAGATCCCTCCCAAGCTGATCTAGATACTTCTGGTATAATTGATACCCGAGAAGCTGTTTTGCTAGGCTTAGCCCTAGCCATTGATTCCCTCGCCATAGGTGTAGCTGTCTCATTAAATTCTATTTCTATTATCCTCTTTACAGTTGTCTTAGTAGGTATTCTGAATCTTGTTTTCTTACTTTCAGGCATTTATTTAGGTAACAAATATCTAAGTAATCGTTTTAGACAGAAAACCGCCTTCGTCCCCGGTTGTATTCTTATATTACTTGGATTAGTACGACTATTTTAATTTATAATTATTTTCAACCATTATATGATCATTATCAACGAATATGTATCATTTCATATTTAAGGAAGGCCTGTTGGTCTTCCCATTTTTTTATCAATATTGGACATACTAGTTAGAAGTCTATATAAGGAGGCATAGTATGTTAGAACATCTTATTGAAACCTTGGTCGTTTATATTATTAACATACTAGAATTAATTGGTGTGTTTATAATTTCGTACTCCTCTTTACGTGGTTTTATCATCTATATTGGTCATAAATTAAAATTTGATGATACCTGTATCAAGATTGAAATCGCCAAAGGACTGGCTATGGGTCTTGAATTTAAATTAGGAGGAGAGATTCTAAGAACAATATTAGTCCGTACATTAGATGAAATAATGGTGTTAGGAGCAATCATTGTCCTAAGGGTTATATTAACCTTTGTCATCCATTGGGAGATTAGCTCCGAAATTCACCAAGACGAGGAGTTAAGAGCTTCTTTAGCAAGAAGACAAAAAAAATAATCTATTTGCCTTTCTTTTTTGAGACTCACCCTGGATGTGGTCCTGAAACCATTTTTGCCACCTTATTTACAAGAGGACATCTTAAAAGATCTAAATAAAGAAGGTACATTATTCTGCACCTTCTTTTTACTGACTTATTATAGGTAAGTATATGGTAAAAGTTGTTCCAACTCCTTCTTCTGACTGAAAATCAATTCGTCCTCCATGGACGCGAATAATTTCATAACTTACACTCAATCCCAACCCTGTTCCATTCTCCTTAGTTGTCATATACGGAGTGCCTATGTATTTACTAAACTTGTGGGGAATTCCTTCACCCGTATCTTGTATCACAGTCACAACTTCTTCTCCCTTTAGGAATACCTCAACCATTAGCTTCCCATTTTGCTCCATGGCCTCAATTCCATTTTTAATAATATTCATTAATACTTGTTTTATCCGTTGTATATCTGCTTGTATTTTTGAGGTGTTTTGATAAGAACGATTAACTGAAATTCCTTTTTTATCTGCCTCATGCTTTAATACCGACAAAACTTCTTCAACTAAATTAGTCATCTCACAAGGAGTCATTTGAGGGTCTCCTCGTCTTCCTAATACCAGGAACTCTTCTACAATTGAGGAAGCACGATCCATTTCTTCGCACATCAGATCGATGAGATCCTCATCTATTGGCTTGCCAATCTTATACCGCTGTAGCTGCAGATACCCCTTTACAACAGTCAGCGGATTCTTAATTTCATGGGCGATTCCAGTAGCAATTTGCCCTAAAGCTGCGTACTTTTCTGTATTAATTGCCTGAATGACACTTTCTTTTCTCTGAATTTCTTTATATAGATAATACAACTGAAATAAAACAATATAAATAATAATTAAAATAATTCCCTTTCGTAGCGCCATATTAGCCGCTACCCTGGATAAATTCACACTAGGCTGTACTAATAATACCGCCCTTCTATTATGATAAATCGGCACATATGTAAATACCTTTTTCTCGTTATCAAGGAAAGATCGTTCTTCTAAGTACCCTCTTTCACCACTGTACAACATTGGGAAACTATTCTCTACAAATTTCCGTTCCTCCTCGTGGGAGATTATTGTATGTGGATGATAGACAGAACGTTGATTTTCATCGACTACAATAAAGTATTTATTTTCTTCTAATATATAATTCTGCATATCCGCCCTGAACTGTTCTAAGTCTACATAGGCGATTAAAAGGCGCTTTTCACTTTCATATTGTCTTACTATTGGCGCTGAGATTGCAAATGTGGACTTATTCATTTCATTGATGTAAAAAGAACTTGTCATATCAGTTTCACTTGATAATAATCCTTGAAGTTCTTTGGCGCCCATTAACTCAACTGGTTGTCCATAGTCCTGTTGATTACTACTTATAATACTTCGTCCTTCTTCATCTACAATAATCAAAGTATTAAACAAGCGATGCTCTTTATCTACTTCATTGTCTAAAATTCCCGTCAAAACTGGTATATCTAAAGAGGTCATTGCTGGTTGTTCAGCTAACATTTGAACATAGCATCTCAATTTTTCAAAATAAAGTTCTACGTAATATCCAATGTTTTGTGTTTCTTTTAAATTCTCCTCAATCATACGACTTCGTGTATCACTATAATCAAAATACAGGCTCACGATACTAGTAAAGATGATGATAATTATAATTGCAACTCCTAATCGTCTTTGTAGGCCATTTTTAATCATAAACCATCCTTTACCCCTTCCCTGCAAATTTAATTGTATATATAATTTTGTATACTATATTCTACAATGTTATTCAATTCCCTCCTTTTTTCTACAAATCATTAGTGCCTATGGCCTATAAAATAGGTGAATTTGACGTATAAAATAGATAAATCAATATTGCAAATTTTCAATCTCACAGTTATAATGGTATATGAAGGCAGAGTAGGTGTTATGCGTTAAGTGTTAGGGGATGGGAAGTTGCTCCTAAACGAAGAACTCATTTCGCGATATAACACCGCGTCCACTGTCACAGTCGAGGGAAGCTACTTTTTCGATACATTAATTTCTCTTACATGTGGCGCTATGTCTAACATTAAGAGAAAGGAGGTGTCCTAATGGAAAGCTCTTTTAAATTATCAAAAGAAAGAATTAGGACCCACAATAAATTATCTACTAAAAATTTGGTACTGGCTTCAATCTTCGTCTCAATGAACATCGTACTGACTCGCCTAGGAGCCATTATGCTCTTCGGTGGAACGGTTCGATTTAGCTTTGGAAACATTCCACTGATTCTTTCAGGTATGATGTTGGGACCTGTAGCTGGCCTAATGGTTGGTGCTGTCAGTGATTTATTAGGGTTCTTTATTAACTCCCATGGGGGTGCATTTCATCCAGGCTTCACATTAAGTGCAGCTTTGACTGGCATGATTCCGGGGATGATTGTTATGTTAAGTCCTAAAAACAAATATTCTATGGTCAATGTAGTGGCTGCTAACTTAGCCGTTTTAGTTGTTATCTCCTTAGCCCTGAATACATTTTGGCTTTCGCAGCTTTATGGCAATGCATTCCTTGCCTTATTACCTACTCGAATTACAACCAGTTTGATTATTGCAGGAATCAACATTTTCCTAACAACTGCTTTAGTAAAGGGTTTGAAAAAGACCCCTGTTTTTAACTAGAGTAAAAGTATATAATTTAAAATGCAAAGCTACTAGTCCGCTAGTAGCTTTTTTACACTTTAATCTCTGCGCAATTTCTTACGTTTTTCACTCTATCTACAAGGAGGTTCTACCTATGATTAAAGTATTAGCCATAATGGGCAGTCCTAGAAGATTAAAAAATAATGACCGATTGCTTGATGAACTGCTTAAAGGGTTATCGGGCCCTCATACAATTATAGAAAAATATCATGCAGATCACTTAAATATTCAGTCTTGTAAAGCATGTGATGGATGTACCCGAAAAAAAGGCTGTGTATTAAAGGACGACATGATCAATCTATATGCAAAGTTTGATGAAGCAGATATTGTTATTATGACCTCTCCTTTATATTTCAATAGCGTTAGCGCCCAGTTGAAATCCGTCATAGACCGTTGTCAAGCGCTTTGGTCTAGCAAGTATGTCCTAAAGGATTCTATGATTGACCAAACTAAAAAGCGTCTTGGTTACTTCCTTTGTACCGCTGGCGTTCCCCAGAACGACTCACTCTTTAGCGCAGCTACACCGGTCATGGATTTGTTTTTTAAATCTATCAACGCTGACTATTTAGGAAACTTATTCTTCTGTAATGTGGATGAACATCCAGTCTACGAAGATTCTGAAGCTTTAACCCAAGCCTTCAGGACAGGGGAAAACTTGTTGCATATTGCTTTATCTCATCGTACCGCTAAATAAGAAAGACTCATTATTGTGTTGTCCACAGTAATGAGTCTTTCTTATTTATTTATTTTAAAAGAGATTCAATTTTATCTTGATCAAAACCGACTATTGATTCTTCTCCAATCATGATAACAGGAACACCCATGAATCCTTTTTTCATTAATTCCTTTCTGGCAGCTGCATCCTCCGAAACATTTCTTTCTTCATAGTCAATTCCTTTTTCTTGAAAATATTCCTTAGCCGTATGACAATACCCACACGTATTACTTGTATAAATGATTACATTTTTATTCATTAATATCCCTCCTAATTGCTTTTCACAACTATTTTACCCTTTTACTACAGATGCCAATCAATCAAACTTATCAATTTTATCAATCACTTTTCGATAAACTATCGGGAAAGTTAATGTCTCTAATTGACCTATGGGGACCCACTGATATGGTTCTTTAACCCTAAGGTGATCATTGCTTCGTCCTTTAAATATGGACATCTGCCATCTTTGGTGGGTAAAAACATGCTTTTCTTTTCCTATATATTCAAGTTCCACTACCACTTGACCAACTTCCTCTTGAAAGTCCTCCTGTATCACGGCTTTCTCATCTACCTTATGCATGAGATCAATAGTTGGTAATGCCCATAAACCGCCCAGAAGTCCCTTTTGTGGGTTTTGTTTTACTAAAATAGTTCCATTATACACCATCCATAATATGCCTTTATGATAGTTTTTCACCTTTGTTTTCTTAATTCGGATTGGTAGCGTTTCTTGTATATCCAAGTGATGGGCTTTGCATTGATTGTGAACCGGACACAACCTACATCTAGGTTTTTGGGGGACACATACTGTAGCTCCTAGCTCCATCAATGCCTCCGTAAAGTCTCCACCATTGTCTTGTGGCATAAGCTGAAATACAAGATCTGTCACTTCATTGACTACCTTTTTTTCCATAATATCTTCTTGAATATTAAAGAGGCGACTCATTACCCGTAGAACATTACCATCAACCGCTGGCTCCTTTTGATTATATGCGATACTTAAAATAGCTCCGGCAGTATAGGGTCCAATTCCTGGTAGCTTGAGAAGTATCTTTTTATCCTTTGGCACATTGCCTTCATGTATCAAAACAATTTCATTGGCAGCACGATGGAGGTTTCTCCCTCTAGAATAATACCCTAATCCTTCCCAGGATTTCAGCACTTCCTCTTGAGATGCTCGTGCCAAGGTTTCTATTGTTGGAAATTTTTTCATAAAGTTTTGATAATAACTAATCACAGTCTCAACACGAGTTTGTTGAAGCATAATCTCCGATACCCAAATACAATAGGGGTCCTTTGTTTCTCTCCATGGCATCCAGCGCTTCTCTTCCCGAAACCATTCTATTAATTGATAGGAAAAACTTTCCTCAGTCATTTTTTCACTCCCTCAGAATAAACGAACTAAGTGACCAACACAAAACATAGATTTCAATTATCTACTTATGAATTAAGTCTCATTTCATCTTAACATAAGTATAAGACTCAATTCAGTTGTGCAAAATTTACCATAGATTCAGTTCCTAGCTTAGTACAAAGATGGCTTCTAAACAAGAAAAAAAGACTGGTTTCATGCACCAATCTTCTTTTCCTGCTTATTAACCTAAATGACTCCTTTGCCTACCCTTATAGCATGTCTTCTCCTGGACTCCAATTAAAAGGACATAAACCACCAGATTGCAATCCTTGTAATACACGAAGTGTTTCCTCTACACTTCTACCTACATTCAAATCATGTACAACTGAATATCTTAAAATGCCTTCTGGGTCAATAATAAACAGACCTCTTAGGGCTATTCCTTCTTCTTCAATTAAAATACCATAGTCACGGGCAACTTTCTGTGTCATATCTGATGCCAGTGGAAAAGATAGCTTTCCTAACCCGCCTTGGTCTTGGGCTGCATTGATCCAAGCCTTGTGAGAGTGCTCACTATCAGTACTGGCTCCTAAGACAGATGCGTTTAACCTACCAAAGTCAACTAGTCTTTCATTGATTCCTGTAATTTCAGTGGGACAAACAAAAGTGAAGTCCAAAGGATAGAAAAACAATACTAACCATTGTCCTTTATAGTCATCTAGTGATACTTTTCCAAACTCCATGCCTTCCCCATCCACTGTTTTCATCTCAAAATATGGTGCCTTTAATCCAACCATTCTTTCTGCCATATATAAAAACCTCCTCATTAATTAATTACTTCCTCTTTTATATTCCCAGTGTTATTTTGTTTAAACACCTTTAAGTGAAATTTATTATTCTTTGATAATAATAATTACTATTATCTCACTTATGTTCCTCTCCAGCATAACAATTATGATTCTATTTATTTATGCATCTCTGCCCTTGTCCATTGACTTTATTCTTCTATTTTGTTACTCTAATGTAAAATAAAATAAGCTTGTATGAGTAAGGGGGAGATTAATTTGAATTACAAGTTGTTTTTTACAGCCTTCACCCTATTATTCATTGCAGAACTGGGGGATAAAACACAGTTGGCAGTCTTCACTTTATCTGCACAGCATAAACAGCCATGGCCTATTTTCTTCGGGGCTTCCTTGGCCCTTACATTGGTTACTTTTTTAGGAGCTTACTTTGGACATATTGTCACAAAGCATATACCCGTTTTGGTGATTCAAACAGTATCGGGTCTACTTTTCCTAGGAATGGGGCTTCTTATTTTAAAAGACTCACTACCTTCCTTTATTGGCACTTATCTAAAGGGATTATTATTTCAATAATAATCCCTCCAGTAAAACCCAGTATCTGCAAAACATCTAACTACAAATAAATAAAATTTAAATTTAATCAATCATCTTCTTTAAAACAAAAAACTTTGGGTATCATACAATATAATACGTATCTAAAGAGAGGAAGATGAAAATGAAAAAAGTTGTTCTTTATACAAAGGATTTTTGTCCGTTTTGTCATCGTGCGCTGGATCTTTTGAAATCTAAAGAGGTTGAATTCACTAATGTAGATGTTACTCATGACTTAGAAACCTTTAAGACAGTGATCAAACGAACTGGTTCTGATACAGTTCCTCAGATTTTTATTGATGATGAGTTTATTGGTGGCTGTGATGATCTTATTGCTCTAGATCAGGAAGATACATTAGATTCAAAGCTAGGATTATAATCATTAGCTTTTAAGTGAGGATTAGACAATGAAAAAAGCAGATCTTTATATATTGTCTCTTATCGTGTTCGCCGCAGTAGGTATGTATGGCTTTAATGAGATTTTTGTTTATCAGACAACCGATGGACAGGAGCTTACTGCTGTGATCGAAGCTAATAATGAATTGGTAAGAGAAATCAAATTATCTGATGTAACTGAACCAGAGGTTTTTACAATTGAGCAACGGGGTTATGTTAATGAGATTTTCGTGGAACCAGGTAGAATCGCCATGGGCTATGCTAACTGCCCTGAGCCGGATCACTACCATAATAATTGGATCTCTCGACCTAATGAAATGCTCGTTTGTTTACCTAACTTTGTTGTCATTCGAATAAAAGGATCAGATGCACTGGTTGATGGGGTGACACATTAATGAAAAGACAGAAAAAATTAGTTCTATTAGGATTATTAACAGCCCAGGCTTTAGCACTTTTTGTTGTTGAGATGTATATTCCATTACCGATTCACATTCCTGGGATTAAGCTTGGCTTAGCTAATATCATTTCAATTGTGGCATTAATTCTCTTTGGCTATCGTGAAGCAATTGCCATTGTTGTTCTTCGAACACTTTTAGGCTCTCTTTTTGCTGGTAACTTTAGTGTATTTTTTTTCAGCATCGCTGGAGGCATACTCAGCGCCTCAGCCATGGCTATTCTTTTCAGATATTTGGGAACTCACTTTTCTATTTACAGCATCAGCGTCGTAGGCGCAGTTTTTCATAACATTGGGCAATTACTTGTGGCGGCAGCCATTATTTCCAACTTCTATATCTTTGCTTATTTACCACCCCTCTTAATATCTGGTGTGGTGACAGGTTATTTTATTGGCTGGACAGCAAAGTTTTTACTTGAAATTCTACGTAAGCATGGTAAAACCTTGGGCATCGAAGCCTTTAATTATGATTTGAAGTAGAATAAAATAAAGAATCTCCTATTTAATTTGGAGATTCTTTTCTTATAATATATTTGTTATGTGTAGTCTGCTTTTTTCTTTGACGTGTTCGACTAGGGTTTTAAGATGTGCAAGTTCTCCAAGAGCGGTCTCTCTTTCTTCCAATGCAGCATACCGCCCTACCTTTGCTAATACAATGTCAATGGAATCAATTTCATAATGCTCTAAGAAAATTAGCCATCCTTTCTTTGTCTTTTCCCATTCTTTACTAAGCTCATTCAAGTTGTTCTGAGCTTCATTCCAATTTTCTTCTTCAATCGCTTCGTCTAATTGTTCTATCTGCTCAACAAGTTTTTGGGTGCTTTGTGAGATATATTCACTGAGCCAAATGGATCCAGCAAAAAATATAATTAATATGATAATTGTTATGACCACAACCTTCATTTCCGTCTTCTCCTTTTCTTAAACTTGACTCTTTACTTTGCTTTTTCCTGTGCATGAAAGTTTCCCTCAGAGGAAATAAAGGCAAAGAATACATTGTGCAGCCCTTTAATTCCTTCGTTTTCTGTTTGCTTTAGTAGCCAACTCATATCATATCCGGCCCGTTTCAAATTATTCTGGTTCACTTTCCCATCTATGATTAATGTCACTGGTAACTCCTCCTGTTGTACGGCCACAGCTAGATCAGATGTGATCACACCCCTTTTATCTGGCTTTGGCATAATACTTAGTTGTCCATTGGTTTCTAAGATAGCATATTCCACATCACTCAAATTTAGATACTCCTTGGATCTTAACTGCTCTAATAAATCATTCACATTGATTCGCAATCTACGTAACTCCGATTGTACAATCCGCCCCTTGTGAATTAGAATACTAGGTTTCCCACAAATCAACCCTCTGAACTTTGTACTTTTCAAAGATAGATATGAAATAATTACTTGTCCTGATAAAAGTGTTAAAATTGGGATCACCCCATTGATTAAAGGAACACTTGTATTTTCCATAGGCGTTGCCGCTAGGTCTGCAATCATAATAGTAATCACTAATTCAAAGGGTTGCATCTCAGCAATTTGCCCCTTTCCCATCATTCTCATGACAATTACAACAATCATATACAACACAAAGGCTCGAATGAATATAACAATCATTTTTTCCACTCCTAGTACAAATTTGCTTTTGTTATTATTCCCGTATCTATGTTTTCTATGAAAAAAAACCATCTAGTCAGCTTAACCTTTTTCGTATTGGGTAAGATAACAAGTAAGAAGTTTTACATATATAGGAAGGGTGATATTATTGTCTGCATTATTTAGTCCCTTTACACTCAAGGATTTAACATTAAAAAATCGAATTGTGATGGCACCGATGTGTCAATACAGCGCAAGTGAAACAGGATATGCCAATCAATGGCATCAGGTGCATTATGTTAGTCGTGCTGTTGGTGGTGTGGGGTTAATCTTACTTGAAGCAACTGCTGTAGAACCGAGAGGTCGTATTTCACAAAAGGACCTTGGTATCTGGGAAAATGGACATGTGACAGGTTTGAAATCCATTGTCACCGCCTGCAAACAATATGGTGCACGGGTAGGTATTCAGTTAGCCCACGCAGGTAGAAAGTGTCATATCCCTTCAGAAAAAATTGTTGCTCCTAGTGCCATTGCCTTTAACGAAGAATATGCAACACCTACATCATTATCTCAAAATGAAATTCAGACCATTGTTCAAGCCTTTATTCATGGAGCTGCCCGGGCTTTAGAAGCTGGATTCGACGTCATTGAAGTTCATGGCGCCCATGGTTACTTAATTAATGAATTTTTATCCCCCCTGACCAATCATCGAGAGGATCAATATGGCGGAAGTCCTGAAAACCGTGTGCGATTTCTTAAGGAAGTTTTAGAGGGTATTCAAGGAGTTTGGCCTAAAAATTTACCCATCATTCTTCGGGTTTCTGCAGAAGACTACATAAAAGAGGGTAACCATCCAGAAGATTTAGCTGAAATGATTAATCTTGTTAAGGAATATGGTATTGATATGGTTAACGTTAGCTCTGGTGCCGTTGTGCCTGCTAAAATCAAGCCTTACCCAGGCTATCAAATCCCGTTCTCCGAAACCATTAAAAAACAAACTAACTTGCCCACTATTGCGGGAGGATTGATTACAACAGCTACCATGGCTGAAGAAGTTTTGCGCAATGAACGGGCAGACTTGGTTTATTTAGGCAGAGAGTTGCTACGCAATCCCTATTGGCCATTACATTCAGCTAAAGAGGTTCGGGACGATATTTTATGGCCTCTTCAATATGAAATGAGTAAAGTATAGTAAAATTCCTTTTTATTAAAAATTTCAAGTGCTTAAATAGAAAAGTGGTAGATGCATTGTTAAGTGCATCTACCACTTTCTATTCCTTCCCAAGTACCCTCAACACATTCTTCACTTGAAGTGCCACACCAATTTCTAAACAATCCTCATCTACGTCAAAGAGACCATTATGTCCATCATGAATCATTCCCTTTTCTTCATTACGACAACCCAATCGATAAAAAGCTCCCGGTGCCTCTTGTAGGAAATAAGCGAAGTCTTCCACACCTAAGCTCGGACTTTTTATAATCTTCACCTTATCTGGACCTAATAACGCTTCAGCATTTGCCTTGACACTCTCCACCATTTCATCATGATTGATTAAGGCGGTGTATCCCTTCTTTCGAAGAACTTCACCACTGCCTCCCATTGCTTCAGCCACCTGGAGGACAATTTTTTCAATACGCTCCAGAACCCGTTCTCTTACGTTTGGATCTAATGTTCTAACAGTCCCTACCATTTCCACTTTATCTGCAATAATATTGCCCTGGGTTCCCCCATTAATTTTCCCTAGGGTCACAACTGCAGAATCCCGTGGGTCGACATTTCTACTCACAATGGTTTGTAGGGCATTAATCACTTGCCCTGCCATCATAATGGTGTCCACTCCAGAATGAGGATAAGCGCCATGGGTACTTTTACCGTGTAGTGTAATTTTAATGCTATCGGAGGATGCATTCATCTGTCCAAATTTCAATCCAATTTCACCCGTGGGCATTTCTGGGGACACATGAAGGCCAAAGACTGCATCCACCTTAGGATTTTCCATCACACCTGCCTCAATCATTGACTCCGCCCCACCGAAGGTTTCCTCTGCTGGTTGAAAGAACAACTTCACATTTCCCTTTAATTGAGCCCTCATATCATTGAGTATTTTCGCCGCACCTAATAAAATCGTTGTATGGGCATCATGACCACAGGCATGCATTTTTCCCGGCACCTTAGACCGATAGGGTACATCCTTGGCATCATCAATGGGCAAAGCATCCATATCGGCCCGTAATGCCACGGTCTTACCTTCATGTTTTCCTTTAATAAAGCCCACTACAGCTGTGTGAGCAATATTGGTTTGATAAGGAATGCCCATTTCATCTAGCAGCCTTATGATTTTTTCTTGAGTCCTAAATTCTTCTCTGCCTAATTCTGGGTACTGATGAAAATCTCTTCTTATTTCTACCATCCACCGCTTCATTGCAACGGCTTGCTCTAAAATTTCATCCTTCTCATCTCTTTTACTCATTTAACGGTTTCCCCCACCTCTCCTTTGCTCTATTTCATTAATAATTCTCCTTCTACCTTCTTAAACTGTTTGGCATTTGCTCTCTACTCAATAGGTCTCCATAGGTTTCTCGTTGAACCATGATCTCCGCCTTACCTTGGTCCACTAGTACCACGGCAGGTCTTGGCAAACGATTATAATTACTAGCCATAGAGAAGTTATATGCTCCCGTACTTAATACAGCCAAGAGATCCCCAGTCTGTATTTGCGGTGCCTGTAAATCCCAAATCAAAATATCTCCAGATTCACAGCATTTCCCAGCTATGGTTACAATTTGATCTTTTTCTTCATCAATTTTATTGGCCACCACTGCATCATACTTGGCATTATATAGGGCAGGTCTCGGATTATCTGGTAATCCACCATCTACACTGGCATAGGTTCTTACATCGGGAATCTCCTTGACTGTCCCAATGCGATAAAGTGTAATTCCTGCCTCCCCTACAATCCATCGCCCAGGCTCAATGATGATTGTGGGAACCTCAAGTCCTACTTTTTCACAGGCATCCTTGATTGTTTCCATGATTGCATCGGTAAAATAACCCAATGGCCGAGGCGCTTCATCTACATACTTGATACCAAATCCCCCACCAGTGTTTAATTCTTCTGTTATGAATTCTAAATGGTCCTTGAGGTGCTTCATCAGATTGACCAGTACCTGAGTAGCATCGGTATAAGAATCATTTTCAAAAAGTTGAGATCCAATATGAAAATGGAAGCCCTTTAACTTTATATAAGGGGATTCCATTGTTTGTTTCACAGCACTTTCAATGATTTCAGGCTGTAGTGGAATACCAAACTTTGAATCTTTTTGTCCCGTCACAATATATGCATGGGTTTTCCCCTCTACCCCTGGTGTCACTCTAAAGAGTACATCGACTTTTTTCCCTTGCTCCTTAGCAATCTGTTGAAGCATTTCTAATTCAAGTAAATTATCTACTATGATTCGACCTACCCCATGCTCCACAGCTAAATAAAGCTCTTCAAAGGATTTATTATTCCCATGAAACATAGTCTTCTCCATTGGGAATCCCGCTTGAACAGCTGTATATATTTCACCACCCGAGACAACATCTAAACCAAGTCCTTCACTTTCAATAATTCGACACATGGCCATGGTTAAGAATGCTTTACTTGCATAGGCAGCCTTTGTATTTTCATATTTTTGTAGAAAAGTTTCACGAATTTCTTTACATCGTTCTTGAATTTTTTCCTTTGACAACACATAAAGTGGCGTTCCATACCGTTCAGCTAATTCCACGGTATTACACCCTCCGAACATGAAATGTTTATTATTCTCATTCTGCTTTTCCATTTTTCCATCTCCTCGCTCATTATGACCAAACCAATTAATGGTCTTCTTATATAAAGACAATCCCTGAATTTCTTTGATTCCTATTCCAGGTTCATCATTTCCCCTTGACTAATTAAATAATTTTTCTTCTATTTGCATTATTATTCTATCTCAAATCACAGTCATTTGCAATTATTTGACATCAATTGCCATAGTGGATGATAGCAAGCTTATATTTCGAAGGAGACATACTTCGTCTCTAAGAATCCTTCAATTCCATAGTGTCCTCCTTCACGGCCTATTCCACTTTCTTTAAATCCTCCGAATGGTGCTTGTGGCGTTGATGGTACGCCATCATTCACACCCACGATACCATAGGCTAAGGCTTCCGACACACGGAATCCCTTGGCTAATGATTGGGTGAAGAAGTATGCCGCCAAGCCATATTTCGTATCATTTGCTCGTGCAATGACTTCTTCTTCTGATTTAAACGACACCACAGGAATAACAGGTCCAAAGGTTTCTTCCTTCATGATTAGCATTTCTTCGGTTACATTAGATAAAAGTGTAGGCTGATAAAAATAGCCCCCTGCAGCAGATGAACCCCGATGAAAACCTTCCCCTCCAAATTCTATCTTGGCACCTTTGTTTACTGCATCTTCTATATGGGTCTTCACCTTTTCATAGGCATTTTGGTCAATTAATGGGCCTAGGTGCACCCCTTCTTCTAACCCGCTTCCAATTTTGTAGTTCTTTAATTTTTCCTTCATTTTCAAAATAAAATCATCGATAATTCCTTCTTGAACATAAAAGCGATTGGAAGCTACACAAACTTGCCCACAATTTCGAAGCTTTGAATTCAACGCTCCCGTTACTGCTTTATCCAAGTCTGCATCATCAAAAACAATAAATGGTGCATGTCCACCGAGCTCCAAAGAAATACGCTTTACCGTGGCACCAGCCTGGGTCATTAATTTTTTCCCAACTTCTGTGGAACCCGTGAAAGTCAATTTCCTAACTCGAAAATCATTCATTAATGTCTCCCCAATCTTGCTTGCATCTCCAATCACAAGATTAACAACCCCCTTAGGAAATCCCGCCTTTTCACATAGCTCAAAAATCTTAATGGCAGTTAAGGGTGTGCTTGAAGCAGGTTTTAAAACAACGGTACAGCCTGCCGCCAAAGCAGGAGCCATTTTTCTAGTAATCATAGCCGCGGGAAAATTCCAAGGTGTAATGGCTGCTACCACACCAACTGGTTGCTTTAACACCATAATTCGTTTGTTTTCTTTAGATGCCGGGATTGTTTCACCGTATACACGTTTTGCCTCTTCGGCATACCACTCTACGAATCCTGCCCCATAAACCACTTCTCCCATGGCTTCCTGTAAAGGCTTTCCTTGTTCTAATGTCATGATTTTTGCAATCTCATCCTTATGTTCAATCATCAAATGATAAAGCTTTGTTAAGTAGTTAGCTCTTTCCCCCGCAGTGGTTTTCGACCAGGTTTTGAAGGCTTTATCAGCACTTTCGATAGCCCTTTCCGTCTCTGCGTATCCAGCTTTAGCTATGTACACCAATATATCTCCCGTAGCAGGATTGACGACTTCTAATTTTTCTCCTTCTTTGCCTTCAACCCACTGTCCATCAATATACATTTTACAATTCATTTTTCTGCCTCCTTCTCCTTTTAAAACGATTATTACAGTATAGTCATTACTCACATTATACCCAAAAGATCCATAATACTACAATAATGTCTCCTATCATTTAATTACATTGCTGAGGATACATTTGAAATGCATAAAAACAATACTCCCATCGTAGTCTAATATATATTATAATAGTTAAGGTAGTCATTCATAGGGAGAGTACTACACATCACTAGTAATTAAAAAGGAGGATCTCATTGTGACAACATTCAAAGCCATTTTGCTTGGCATCGTACAAGGTTTAACAGAATTTTTACCAGTTAGTAGCTCTGGCCACTTAGCTGTTACCCAGCATCTACTTGGGGTTCCTGAAGATCGCATTTTGTTTCTAACAATTCTATTACACGTTGGAACACTTTTTTCTGTTTTCTTTGTGTATGCAGATGATATTTTTATGATATGTAAGGAATTTATACTCATGATCGTGGATTTGTTAACAGGTAAAGGGATACGGGTGAATAACCAATATCGAAAGTTGGGCCTACTCATCATTGTGGCCACCATTCCCACTGGAATCATAGGTCTTTTTTTCAAAGACCTATTTACTAGCTTCTATAATTCAACCCTAATCATTGGGATTTCTTTACTGGTTACTGGAACCCTGTTATGGACCGCTGAAAAGGTCAATACAGGAAAGCGAGATATTAAGGATATGAATTGGTTTGACGCTGTTATTGTAGGATTATTTCAAGGATTAGCCATTACTCCAGGGATTTCCAGATCAGGATCCACCATCGTTGGTTCTCTTTTTAGGGGCTTTAACAAAGAACTGGCCACTAAATTTTCTTTTTTAATTTCTATTCCAGCAATTTTAGGTGCAACAGTCTTTGAAGTAAAGGATGTTCTGGAGGTAGGCTTAGGAGATTTCACCCTAACAATGCTTATTGCAGGAGTCCTAGCCTCCTTTTTATCCGGCGTATTTGCCATCCGAACTTTGATTAACTTTATAAAAAAAGAAAAGCTATATTATTTCTCCTATTATACTTGGACTGTTGGTTCCATCGTTATTCTGTTTTCTCTTCTTTAGTTTTTAAAATAATAGGGTTACTTTAATAAAAAGAGTAAAGTCCTGCGACATAGAATCGCTGAACTTTACTCTTTTTATGTTATTGTAGTAAAGAATTATCTTTTCTATATTATGAAGATTTCCTCCGTATAAACATACTAAAACTTGTTTAATTACTTTTTCAGTGTAGTTTCGCAAACTTTTTTGCAAAAATTCGCAAGATAACTTTCAAAAAAAACTGTGGATATATGGGTTATTTTATTAACCTATCCACAGTTCTATTTTATATGTTTTTATGTAATTTTTCTAGTCTATTGGATCATGTGCTTTCTGTATTCGTGCTCTACGTTTGTGTTCGATATCTGAGCATATATTTGAGTTATCGAAGCATCTTCGTGTCCGAGGATTGCCTGTACGGTTCCTAAGTCAGCCCCGCTATTAAGTAAATGAGTGGCCATAGTGTGCCTAATCAAATGAGGATAGATACTTTTCTTGATTCCCGATGTTTTTTCTATCTTGTCAAATTCCCGTTCTATGCTCCTTCGTCCTAGTTTTTTTACTGGATTTCTTTCAGTTACAAACAGAGCTTCTTCCTCATCTAATCTTGCCATGAGATACTTCTGGATATGTACTTTTGCCTTAGCATTGATATAAACCGTTCTTTCTTTGTTTCCCTTACCGATAACCTTTAACTGTAATCTTTGCCAGTCTATATCGTACTTTTTAACATTTTCTACTTCCTCCAGTCTGCACCCAGTACTATAAAAAAAATTCTAACAAAGCCTTTTGTCTATAAGTCTTGCAACCGTCTCTTAGTATTTCCATTTCTTCATTTGTGAGTGCCTTCCTGATTCTTTTTTCTGGCTTAAGGGATTTGATTTTTCTAAGTGGACTTTTATTTATGTATTCTTCATCTTCAAGCCATCTAAAAAATCCTCTTAAGATATCTGTTTCGGTCCCTATCGTGCCATTTTTTACACCTGTTTTAGCGTAGCTTGCTAAATACATCCTGATGTCCATTGTCGTGACATCCTCAACGTTTTTGCGCATATAATAGGCAAACCTATTCAGATTTCTACTATAACCTTCAAGCGTCCTCATTGCTAGTCCGTCAATTTTCTTAGAAGCTAGATATAGTAGAATTTTGTCGTTCATGTCATCTTGGACAACTAATGACCTCTGGGCAGGATTTACATCATAATCATAGAGCACTTCTTGGATGATCTGTCGAGCCTTTTGCTGATCTAGCATTCCATTAAATTCTAGGTCTAGTCTTCCTACGATCCTAACAACAGCTTCTTCTTTTCTCAATCTAATCTCCTCCTGTGTTTCTCACACAGGAGATATAAATCCTAAATACAATTCTTGTCAAAAATTACATATGGTGATATACTATAGGCAAGATCTCCTACGTGAGATTGGATTTGAAAAGAGCCTTTTACTTTGCGAGTGGGGGCTCTTTTCTCTTTTTTGTTCCTATCTATATTATACCAAACATATGTTCTGTTTACAATTATTTTCCAACTTTTTTTATTGATATTTGAACCTTTTATGACGTCTAAAGTTCCTATTGTGTTGTTAAATACTTAAATACATCTACAGCTTTACAATAAAATTCATGTTTAATTTTAAGCGTAATAACTTTTGATTCATCAATATTGCAATACTCTAAGAGGTGTTCTATGCCTTCTTTTTGATGTCTCCAAAATTTTAATTGTCTTTTAAAAATAATTCGCTTTATAATAACAACGACCTCCTAATTATGACTTAGCAGGATATAAAAATCCCGTTATTTCTTGATATTCTTCTTCTGAAATTGCCTTACCTACTACATTAAAAACTCTGTCAATACTCCATAGTCCTGTTTCGTAATACTCTTTTACTCTATTAAACATCAATATCAACCCCTGTCATTATGGCTATATAATCAATATCAGCTCTATTCTTTTCTTCAAGTGTCGGTTCTTTCGGTGCTATCGGTTCTAAATCCTTTCTTGCTTGATATTCTTCTTCTGTTAATATCTCAATTTCTTCTTCTGTAAGTCCTGCATTTAGTGCGTTTTGTAGCATTATTTCAGAGGAATTACTAGAACCATCTATTACCTTTGTAGTGTTTTTAATTACGCAATATTTCATTTTATCCCTCCCCATGATAAACAACCATAGCAGTTATTGTAATAGTACCCGTATTAGCCCCAGAAACTTGACTCCATAGTATATCAAACCCATCATTTTCCACGTTGCGAATGTTACCACTGAGCCTATTTGTAGTATCTCCCTGTGATATAAGTATAGCGGAGCCCGTGTAAGGTCGCCATATTCCACTACCCGAACCTGAATAAAAGGACTTTTGTGCTCCTATTTGCCCAAAAAAACCTATACTTATAGTCGCTTGGCCTGTAATGTTTGCATAAAGCGTAATTCCCTTTGGCTTTCTTGGTGTAGCAATATGCTGTGTTCCTAGGATACTCGCATCTCTTTGAAAATCTATAACTTCCGACACACTTTCTGCCACATGCGAACCTAAGTCCTCATCTAAATTCATTACTTTTTGCCTGATTTCTTTTATGCATTTATATATTTTGTTAAACAACCAGTTAAACCATCCAGCAGGAGGTTTTTCTGTTGGCAACCATCCATCACTTTTCTTTTGTGCTGGTGGTTCTGTGCCCTCGTTTAACCATTCAGGTAATTGTTCATTAAACATTGTATCCCTCCTAATCTAATGGTAAGTTTGTATCATCTACAGGATCATAATATTCTCCCAGCATACCTCCCGATGTTTGATCTGTATCTGCAAATCCTACATCAATATCAAACTCACTTTCGTTTTCAAGGCTAGAAAAGGCAAAAGTACCTGTAAATAATACATTTGCCCTTACTCCTGCCGCTACAATTCTATTAACCAATCGTCCAAACTGATTAACACTAAATCCAACCGAATTTAATAATGCAGCAGGAACACTAACAAATATAGCGGCAGGTTCATTATCTAAAGTGCGATACAACTCTTGTATATAGATATTTTTCTGCTCAGTGTTTAAGGTAATAGCTAAGACTCTTATTATAGTGTTGATATCACCTTTAGATAAGTTTCTTGCTATCTTTGATTTTAGAAGTATTCGATAAACTTCATCAGGAGCTACACCTCTAAACTGTTGCACGTTCACGCCAATTTTATCTAAAGTAGCACCTATGGCTTGATCTATATCTCGATATTTTTCAGTAGTTTCTAAACTATCCTTTACTTCTTCAAGTTCTCCGACTACTACATTTAAAAGTTTCCCTATATTGATACTAGAGTCTTTTCTATAGTTATCAGTTAATCTTTGCAACAAATTAAGCACTAGTAACCACCACCTTGGTGTAATCAATTTCAGCTACTTCTGCCTGTGCTATGACAATATTATTGACACTATAGTTTATACCATCTACCCCTATTTCCAGGTCTACATCATCAATGCCATCTATACGATAGATAACTTTAATTAGCCTAGTATAGACAACATCTTGACCCATACCCAAGCCTGTGTAAACATTAGAATCTTCATCAAGTCCGCCGATGAATTTTATCAATTCAGTTCTAACAAGATCGTCCCCATTGGTGGGATATTTATCATTTTTAGTAATGCTAATGTTACTGTAAATATCTACTACATCCGCATAAGTAAATTTAATATCATGTGGATTTCCTGAATCATCATTTACGGTTACTGTTTCTTCACCAAAGCTTTCTATACCAGCTGCTTTAGTATCTAATATAGATTTACCTACATCTTCACTATTACCACCCAAAACATAGCACTCTATACTCTTAGGAGGTCTATCATCAGCATCAGTAATCATTGTGTTGTTCTCTACCACTAGAGATGCTCTGACTCCATCTAATTCAAGTAAACTAGCTCTAATACTATCTAATGTACTGGCACCACCACGACTAACAGATATAGCATATCTTTCCTTAAACTCTTGATCTAATTCTGGGTTTCTACCATTTGTTGTAGGAGCAGTATTAGTTACTTCATCGATGCCTTCTGTAGGGTTTGTAATCTCTGTAATCGTATTAGCTGGTACATTGCTTTCTATACCTGCTACAATTGCTTGTATAGGCACTGTTACTTCACCAGCTCCATCGATTGTTGCTTCCTCTATAGTTTGAAACTGTATACCATCATTAGTTTCCACAACAAAGCCCTGGGGCACAATAGTACTTGCGTCACCGGTAATCGTAAGTTCACCTTCCGACAGTTGGGCCAATCTCCTCTCAATGCCAATATACTTTCCTACATAATCAAGTTGATTCCCTTCTGCTGTATCCACATAACCACTAAAGTAAACCTTCTCAGCAAGTTGCCATAATATAGCTACACTCCATGAAATTACTCGAAAAAATAGCCCCAATGGACTTCTGGGACTAACATTTACATCTTCACCGAACAGGTTTCTTGCTCTAGTGTTCATGCTTTCAATTATGTCATTGTATTTCTTTCTTTTAAATCCTTTAGCCCCTAATCCAAAACTAGGCAATATCTAACACCTCCTGACCTTCTAAGAGTTCCCCTGATTGCATTTTAACTTTAAAGTCAATCGTGACCTTTCTGCTTTTTCTTTCAACTATAATGTTTAACTCTTCTACCTCCTGGACTCTTGGGTCTTGATTAGCTGCTTCAATAACCGCTAACCTTATTTGTTCTTCATCCACTTGCTTTGTCTGCAAAACAGAATAGTCAAAGCCATGCTCTGGTTCTAAAAAAAATTCATTAAGCCTGGTTGTGAAAACCCTATTTATACTTTGAATTTCTTCATCTTTGCCTTCTACCATTACAATGTTGTTCTGTCCATCAAAAACAATATCGTCATCAACTATTTTAAAGGTTTTCATCATATCACCCCTAGTATCACTGCATCAGTTAAATCGTGTTTCCTACTTCCGACTCCGTCTAAAGCTCTTTCGCTAAAGGCCACAGCCACAACATCATCCTTCTCTAGTGGTATATTCTTCAACTTCAGGGGATTTATAATAATAGGGTAAGCTTCCGTTCTCCCATTTTTATATTTGCGCTTTGGAATAGGTCTTATCGTTAATTGCGGTGTAATAGATACCACTCGGCATAACATAAAAGTGTGTAGGTCTGCTAATCTTTCTTCTAAAATATCTTGTATCACTTTATCTATCATATCGGCAACACCTCCACCTCTGTAATAAAATCCCCAAGATGCTGGCCTTTCACTACTCTAAAGTTGCCTGTCACAATTCTAGATTCAATCTGGACCAAACTATCTGTATTCATTTTATTATTCAATAGCATATTCACTTTGTATCCTTTTTTATCATCGATAATGATAGGCTCAGGAGAACCAACCATACCAGTCTTGCTACTTAGCAAGAAGCCTGTGGCAGTCCCAGCATTGGGAGGCCTAACGAATGCAATGTTATTTTTAATGTAAAGCTTACTCCCAGCTTCAGTGGCAATATTTTTAATTGTGTTCTTTAGCATTCCACTTACTACCTTGCCTTTACTGTAAGTAATATCATTTGCAAGTCTCAGTTCACCAATTTCAAGACCAAAACTACTTAAAGCATCCCTTAATATTGTGGATGCTTTCATTCCCTCTTTGTAGGACTTGCTAAAAGTTTTACTCATCCACCTATCAATGCCTGGTGCAATCATCATTTTGAATTCTAAGTCAGTACCAATATTTCTCTGCTCATAATCAGCAACTGTTCCTACTAATATAGCCCCTATATCCTCTCCATACCCTGCATTCAGTATTACTTCAGTACTCTTTCCGATTCTATTAATGCTATCCATACTCAAATTGTATATTGACACATCACATATATTTGGTTCTGGATCACTGTCAAATGGCACACTGAAATCAATATCAATGTTATCGCTCAAATATGATTTATTTCCTATTATCAATTCAACTTTTCTATTGAATAGCATCAGGTTCATCTCCTATAATGTATAGAAATACTTTTACGTTAAGGTTCTCGTAAGTCACCCTAGTCTCTTCATCTGCTAAATCAAGAGGCACTATCAGTACAGGCGGTATGGGTAGATGCAGAAATGTTGTAAACAAAGGTTTTCCATATACTATCTTTTCTCCCAATAAAACAACTTCTTCTCCTTTATAAAGGTCGATAGTAAAATAATCATACTCTCCATTGTAATTAATTTCTGACGTGAAGGTAATCCCACCTAGCTGGATATCAAATTGATAAGGGATTAAGTTTTTTTCTATTGAAATGTAATCTATCATAATGACCTAAACCCCCTATCAAAGCTAGCTTGTATTTTTGCCGCTGCTTCGACACTTCTTTTTTCTGCTTCATATTTATCATACAGAGCTTGGTATCTTTGTGTGTCCGCGGATTGTCCTCTGACCGACTGTGTCCCTTTGTTAGTTACTTCTTTAGTCTGTGTTTTGACCGCTGCAACTGCTACAGCAGGAGGTTTAGGACTTACAGGATCAGCTAATGGTATCTGTATCGTTTGACTCTTTGCAACCTTTATCTCCTTTAATAGCATGGTAAAGCTAAACCCATTAGCGACCCTATTATTGTGATCCGTTCTAAATATTTCAATAGACATGTTGTCAAAAATATTTCTACCTACATACTTTAATAATTCTTTGGTCTTAAAATATCTTCTCAATACGCTTATTTTTTGTCCTGCATGTATTCCAGTAACATACCCATCTATGGCCAGAATTGTAGGCTTATTATTGATATGATCAGATACAGTGCCAATATCCTCTACAGGTCTATCTGTGATTTCATTACTGAATTCAGGACTTTCATTTCCTACCGTTGAAAATTCTACTTCGCCAAGCTTTACTCTAGCCATCTTTTCACCTCGCTATGCCTCTGTTAATGCAGGATTCCTCAGGCTTAATTTCTTAGCATATCTATCCATAAGAGAATTAAATTCTCTTTCTAATTCATTTGCTGCTTGCCTAGCATTTGTACCATTTCCCACTTCTATCTTGACATTAGGGCTAAATGTCATTTTAGAGTTGTTTGTTACTGCTCCACTCAATGCTCTGTCTGTCATGCGTTCCATAGACTTTGTTGTGTTTGGAATAGAGGAATCGATTCCTGTTTCTAATCCCCCTACTATATTCCCTCCATATTCGATCATGAGCTTTGAGTCTGAATTAATACCGAAGAAGCTCTTTACTGAATTGCCTATACCACTCGCTACATCCCTGGCTGCTTGTGCTGCATCCGAACCCATACTTGTTATACCATTGATTAAGCCCTGTACAATGTCAGATCCTACTTCACGAAGATCAATCCCATTCAAATATGCTAGGGTCTCATCCCATACCTCATTTACAGCTTGTAATGGTGGATAGCTCATTATAGAATCTATGATGTCGCTTGCCATATCATTTACATAGGCGCTCGCTCTACTTCCAAGTTCAGCAAATTTATCAATTGTACCATTCACTACATTATCCGATTTATCTAATAACCAATCCATGGCATCGCCAGACCTTTCAGTAACTGCATCCCAGTTCCTCCATAGTTGCCATACACCAACGCCCAAAACTGCTACTGCGCCGCCTACAGCTCCTACCGGAGTCGCTAAAACCGCAAATGCTGCACTAGCTATTTTTGCTGCTGGTCCCGCTGCTAGCAATAAGGGTACCAAACTACTTGATAGCTCAATCAATGGTCCGTATTGATAGGCCAATTGTTCTGCTGCACTGGTTAATTTTTGCATAGCTGTATCACCAGAGTTATTGGCGTCTGCTAAAGCTTGCGTCAATCCCTCAGCCTCTAACAGTCTTTCACTTTGATTCTCTAATACTTCTTGTGACACGCCTAGTTCTTTCCAAAACCTCTCTATATCGCCTTCGGCATCTTTTAAAGCATTTTGAAATCCAGATACCGCTCTAGGACCCCTGATGCCTTCTGCCTCTAATCCTGCCATAGCAATTGCTATTTCATCTACATTTAATCCCATGGCTCTTAACGTCGGAGCTTCCCTTCTCATTAATTGTCCCATCTCGCCCATCCCTACGGTAGTTTGAGTAATAAGCCAAGTCATTGTATCAAGATGTTCTTCTGCTTCAGTCAGTGGTATATCCAAAGCTGACAGCGTACGATCAAAGAAGTCTATACCAGAAACCATATCCTTTCCCGTCGCGTCTGCAAATGTATCAAACACAGGCAATAAACTTTCGAATTGGCTTTGCGTGTTATAACCAGACTGTTGAAGCCTGTCCATTCCAGCTAGAGCATCCTCAGTTGCAAAAGTATGATCAGTTAGTGAACCAACCATTGTTCTTATTTCCTTTTCTGTCATATCTGTTGTGACAGCTAATCCTCTAGTAGCAGTAGTCAATTCAGCTTGTTGTCTGGCCATTTTTTCAATAGCTAATCCTGTAGCTCCTGCTGCCAAAGTAATCTTCTTCCAATTCTCTTCTATTACCTTCCCTGCACCCATTGTAGTTCTTCCTAGTTCATCAGTTGCTGAATCCATGCCTTCGATGTTTTCGGTTGCTCCCATGGCAGTTTCTCTTAACTCATTGGTAGCATCATCCATCTGTACAACAGCGCTCGCATTCCCGTTGAATGCAACATCAAAAATTAAACTCCTGAGACTCATTTCTTCCCCCCTTCATTACGTTGCTCTATAATAAGGTCAATGTATATGTCGAGGGCTGCATTAGCTTCTTCTAAGTCATCCTCACTCATACTACAAGCTTCCGTATAGCTAATCTTGCCCTCCATCACCAGTCTCCATATTAGCCAATTCTTTCTGGCCATGTCGTGATAGTTTTTGTTCTTCTTTTCTTTGTCGCTTGCATTGAAAGTTTATGGCTGCTGTTATGACCTCTTCTAACGTTTCAATTTCTTCGAAATCATCTATTCCCACTTTAGGACTTATAATTACATGTTCAAATACTTCGGTGTAAAGGAGCTCTTGAGATGAATTTCCGTATTTATTTTTTGACCTTTCCCTAATTTTAAGCCATTCCCTTGGTGTAACTTTTTGAAATATATACTCAACGCCCTCGACTGTAATTTTATTTTTCATAATTTCCCTCCTATTTTTGGATATTAAAAAAGCACCTTCTCAGATGCTTTCTTATTACTTTTACAAATAAATCAGTAACATTACTAATGTAGTAAATGTGAACGAAACAATCAAAAGTATTCTTGCGAATTTAGGAAATCCAGTTAGTTTTACTTTTTCTGCACTTACTTCTTTTTTTTCTTTAGGCTTACCCTGAAATTTTTCAATTGGAATATATAGAACCGCTAGTATCAATCCTATAAAAGCCCCTGTTGTTTCTCCAAGTAAATATCCGATCCATGGAAAACTAATAAAAGCACTTACTATCCTAAACATAATACCCCCCCTAACCTTTTGCCTATATTATATACAAGTCAGGGGAATTTTACCACTATCTTGCAGAATAATCCGCTACGTAAATCCTATATTCTCGTTTTGACTCTGAATTAGAAAATTCTTTCTTGCTTGTCCTTGTCACTCTACATCGGTTCCCACCTGCATTCACTCCATTTGCAGTTAAGTCTACAATTTGAGCTGATACAATAGCATTTTCACCTTTTCTGTTTGCCAAGCCATCGAGATATGGCACTGATGGAGATGTTTGCTTTAAAATAATTCCAATCGCACCCGTAGGATCGTTTGTTTCAGAGAAGGTTACTTCTCCCTTCACCCCAACTTGGACAGAAAATTTATCTTCATTTGCCTCTGATGTTATTGCAGTACCATCTGCAAAACCCGTGATGAACCTACCGCCAACAATTACATTAACACCATTCATATCATAAGTTGTTACCATCTATATCCCTCCTAGTACTTTAATACACCGCTAATAGTTCCCTCATGGATAGCCCCTGCAAGGTCTGCACTCCAAGATACACCATTATAAACTCGATTTGCGATATCATTTGTAGGAGTGTCTTCACGTTTAACGTAATTGATTTGAAAAACTCCATTATCATCATCATCCCGTAAAATGATACCCTGTGTTACTCCAAGTTTTAATACCTTTTCAGCTACAGATACCAATGAAGCAATGCCAACATTATCATAAGCAATCTTTTCTGTGTTAACAGCAAGTAAAGCACTTTCTTCTTCCATTTTAAATTGCAAGAAGAATGCGCCCAGGACTACATCAATGTACTCACCTGATGTTGTTTTTCCTTCGGTAGTCTGTAGCACTCCCATTTTTCTAATGTAGGAGAATCCGTTGTCATCGTGCAATTGAGCTAATTCAGTGGCCGTTATTTCTGATGCCAATACGCCTGAAATACTTCTAAATTTTGCAGTAACTCCACCTATCATTCTAACAAGCATATAAGCTGCCAAACCTTCTGCAACATAAGCTTCAGGGCTGTGATGGAACATTACTGTTGTTTGCTCAGACTCGATTTGTGCTGGTAAACTAAGGTCCTGAGTCGTAGTAAAATACATTTTTTCTTGAGTGTCGATCCATCCACTCAATGCAATAACTTCGGCATTTGCATTCTCCGTACAGGTTAATGCAAACCAATCATTATTAACATTTACCAGCTCGTTTAATGCTGTGACTAAATCAGCTGGTTCACCTATTTCACTGTCATACTCTTTGCCAAATATAGCTACTTGCTGAGGCGCTGGGTTTTGTCCAAATATCCTACTTGCAATCTTGTAGGCATCATCTGTAACAGCATAGTCATCCGCCACACCTTGTATGTCATTATACAGGGTGTATGGATGATCCTTCGAGGTGTCTAGAACAAGAATTAATCCAAAGCCTCTTTGTTTGATTGCAGCTGTCAACTTGCTTATATTAACTACAAAGTCTTTCTTCATCTACTTACCTCCTATTCAATCCGACTGAATGAATATGTTTCAATTGTTTCGATCTTCTTTTTTAACTCTCTTGTGTATCTCAAAATTACATCAAATCCATATCGTCTTTCATAATCTATAATCATCAGTGCATCTCTATTTTCTATAGTAGATGTGCTTACTGTGACTATATTTTTTCGTTTGAGCCATTCACACCCATGGAACTTAAAAAAATCTTTAGTTTTCATTGCAACGCTTTTAGCTTCTTCCGCCGTCTTAGCAAATACATTTATAGAGAAGCTTGGCTCAGAAGTTTCTATTTTCTGAACTTCAATGTCAGAATCAAAGTTTGGATTTTCACTTTCTACTGTTTCATAGTTGTAAATTCCCACGCTAGGATCATCAGGCTCAGCGATGATTTTGAATGTAATGTATGGATACTGTGGTTTTTCTCCTTTTTGATCCGCAAATATTGCTTTAGTAACATTTGTGAATGCTTTTAACTCCTCCAAAATATCTCCTAATGTCTCCTCATTCATTTGACCACCTTCTTTTTAGTCATATACTTTTTATAATTCACGACCTCGGGTGCCTCTAATTCTCTGTCGATTTCATATTCACCGTCATAATCTATGATTATATCGCCTTTCTTAAGTAACAACTCGTTGCCTTGCATGTCTTTCAGCTTTTCTTTTACATAAAGCTTCTTATCCTGTGTAGTATAACTGCCACCCTCGCTATAACGTATTTCCCTATCAGACATAGGTAAAAATGTACCTCTAAAATGTCTTACTTCGCTTATGCCTTCAGTCCATTTGCCACGTATATATTGACCTGTCTTTTGTTGAACTGAAATTTGTTTTTCCCATCTTTGAATTATTCTAGTAAAATCCATCATAAGCTTACCACTTCATAAGTGACTGCATTTCGAAGCCTTCCAGTTTGGATTAATGGATTATCTGTCCCTTTGTTGGCAACTGTTAACGCACTATTAGCTGGGCTTTTAGTTTCTTTTATTTTTCTTTGAATTAACGTCTGTAGATATAATCCCAGTCTATTATAGAGCTGTTCCCCTGTGAGTTTCCCCTCTAGAACATTAATCAATAAATCTTGACCCATTTCATTAATTTTGTTCTTGTTTTCATCGAAGGTTGAGCGTATATAACTTCTTTCAGGAATCATAACGCTCTTGAGTAATACAAACATAGGGATAAAATCTTTTTCTCCCTGGCCTTTAGGTTTAGCTAATATTTTTGTTCCTCTGGGCACAAATAGATCATCGTGATCTGCTGGTCTTGTATCCCCAGCAGCAGGAAGAGGTATAGCTAGATACTTTGAATTTTTAGGCTTTATAGTTGCTCCAAATTCATGGGTTGCAGCAATCATTATCAGCTCAGAATCTTCTTCTCCCATAATTCCTGCTTTTAAAGCATGTGAATCTAAATAATCTAATTCTCTTAATAGCTCAGGTACTCGACTTTCATCTTTTACTATCAATGACATACCCTCCTATGAAGTAACGAGCATGCTTAAATTGCTTTTTTTCAGTAATCTTAGCACCTCTTGTCCATATTCAGTAGATTTCAAACCTTCTTTTCCAGAAGTTGAATCAGAGAAAGCAATTGCCCCAAGGCCATCCACCTTCTCTGATTTTATTTTTGGATTGTCTAATGTGGCATAATGCGCCGTTAGATATCTCATGATTTTTTCTTTGAAGGATGCCTTGAATTCCATGCTGTTCATTTCTAACTTTGCATCTTCGATGTAGATCTCAATAGTAGAATCAGGCAAGCCTCCCAAATGAGAGGCTATTGCCCGTACCCTTTCTACAGTTGTTTCCATTGTTACTCACCACTCTTGATGGCTTCTTTTAACTGTTTTTGAATAGCCTCTAAAACAGTCTTTCTTTCCTCTTGCTCAGACCATTTTTGCAATTTTTCTTGCGAAAATGTTGTTTGTACAATCTCAATCGCCTTGCCAGCTGGAGTGATCTCGGAAATGTCTTCGATAAGTCCTTCTTTCACTTCAACCACTTTATCTTTTAGCCAATCTTTCACGATAGGATGTTTACTCTCTTTATCCCAATCCTTTTTTTCTACTTCGTTGGCGCCAATATTTAATGTCACTTCTCCAACATGCTTGATGAATTTACTATTATTAATTACTGTAATTTCCATTAATGTTCCCCCTCCTTATATTCCGTCAGCTCTGCAAATCCCCATTGGGAATCTTACAATAGCTCCACCAGTACGCTCTTCAAGGTTAATCTGAGATGACATATTTGCTAACATTACTTCTGGGTGTCTTGTGATATCAAGAGGTAATGCCATTTCTACGACATCCTTGCTGCTATCGAAAACAGCAAGACAATCTGTGGAAGAATCGCCTGCACCTTCTAGGTCTGCAACTCTAATGATATTAGTAAACCACTTTTGTTCTTGTAACCATTTGCGAATTGTCATGTTGTAGTTTTCAGCGTTCACCGGTTTATCTAAGTCCTCATACTGATTAGGTGGCAATAATAAGGTGTCCACTGTTAGTCCTGGAAGCGCATTAACTTTCTTTCTAGCTAAACGAATATCTTCAATAATCTCTTCACTGGTTTTATCTTTCCATTTTGTAGATGTTTCCCCAGCGTTTAGGGCTACAGGCATCGTTTGGATGCCAGTGAAGTTCAATAGTCCTTCAGCTTGATGCGCTTCTGATCCAACATAGAAAAAGCGGTTTTCCTTCTCTGCAACAGCTCTTCTTGCCGCTATTGCCTTTGTAATGTCGATAGTCCTATTTGCCATTTGTGCAGCTCTTTTCTCTTGAATACCAATCGTGAAGCCTACAACTACTCCATATACTTTCTGTGTGTGTCGCTCAACGTCAGCATCCACTAATGGAATATCATCCGATGCACCATAGGCAAATATCTTTGCAGCCCCTCTTCTAGTCATTTTGTCATAACTGATTGTCTCAGCACCTTCATGGTCATCAGTTTTTAAACCAACCACGGTTCTGGCCGTTAATTCTTCTTCCTTTGCTTCATAAGCGACTTTATCGATACTTTCTAAATCTTGGTTAAGCAACATTCCATCTTGTCTTACATGCATTCCTCGCATCTTTTCTCCTCCATTCTTCTCTCTATAATTGGACTACTTTTGTAGTACTTGGTAGGTTGATAGCTAACATTACTAACTCACCAGCAGCTGCACTAGTAAGGTATTCACTACCTTCAAGTTCGACACCATATACACCATTTGTATCTACACTAAGGGGAGCAGCAGTAAAATCTCCATCTTCTAAAACAGCAGCCTTTTGTCCAGCTGTTACACCAGCAGAATCAGCAGATACTTTAACCCATACAGTACCTTTTTTTAGTACAGAAACAGGGTTACCTTGTAAATATTGATCGTTGTCCAAATCACCTGTAACGCTATTTAGAGCAATCCCTGCAAATATATCTGTAGACGCTGCACCATCCCAGGCTTTCACCTGAATCTCTTTATCTGTTCCTAATTTAACAGCTTTGCCATACTTAATTGGACTTCCTTCTGCTGCCATACTTCTTGCTGTTGCTGACATACTAGCTTCTGCGATTCTTCCTGCTCCTGTAGCAGCTGGTTGATATTTTTGTACAGTCATTATTTTTCCTCCTCACTATTTTTTCATTTGAAGTCTTTTGCTTTTCATGCTTGTTACTAGATCCCCTGCACCTGCATCATTCTTAATTTTTAAGTTGTTGGCGCCTGTGCTAGAGTGTTCTGTATTTTTGTAAAAATCAACAATTGTATCAAATCGCGCATCAATGTACTCTTCACTTTTCCCTTCTCCGGTGAAGCTTTCATCGCCTAGAACCTTGATGCAATCTACTTTAATTTCTCTAGGCTTCTTGCCCTTAAAGTCGTAATCTGGATCTAAAATAATGGCCGCATCTTGTACTACTTTCAATCTGGCTTCAATTGCTTGATCCAACTTTATTTCTGATAATTGATTTTTTTCTAGTTCATCTTTCTTCTCTTGAAGCTTCTTAATTTCGTCCTCTTTTCCATCTAGCTTGCCTTCGAGTTGTCCTACTTGCTTAGTCAACTCATCACTCTTTGTTTCCAATGCAGTTACTCTTGTTGCTACCACTTCCGGTACTTCGTACTCCACTCCGTCAAGTCTAATTTTCATTTCCTTCATCCCTTCCTTTTCTTTATAATTTTCAATTTCATCAGTTCTGATCTGAACTGCAAAGCTCTCTTTTTCATCAGTTCTAGCTGAACACTCAGGACCACAACGACCTTTCTTGACCATGGCCAAGTGATTGAATTTAAAATCTGTTTGTCTTCTGTCATACTTTTGACCTTCATACACGCCGCTTTCATCGATGACTCTACACTCAAATCCTAGCGAACATTCTTTTTTCAAACCTGTGACAATATCGGCGATTAGTTTAGCATCAAACACAGTTGCTTTATTTACCATAGTCACATCTTGCATCTCTGCCTTTTCATGTGTCCAACCAGCAACTAATTCTTTTGAATTATGTGCAGATATCAACTCATAAGGATGTCCATCTGTAATAGGTAGGTTGTTTAGTTGTTCAACTACTTTAATCAAATCGTCTGGATGTTTAAGTTCATAAATCACTTGACCAGATTCATAATCCATATAGGGGTATACTCCTGGCTTCACTGCTGCAAGACTATAGTTTAAAAATCCTCTCCCATCTTCTTGCATCATATTGACTTCAACTCTGTCATATCTTTGCTTTAACAATTTTTCACCCCCCTTATATATTAAGTAATTCATCGGGATCTACTTCAGCTGTGCATCTGCATCCATAATCTTCACCTGGAAGCAGGCCTTCTGTACCAGCTCCTTCTGACCACAAAAACCTTTTACCATTAAATATTTTGTGCTTATCTCTTACATTCCCATCACCTACATCACTCCAAATAAAGCCTTTCAGTCCACTTTGCTCATACTTTGCTTTATTAATATCTGCAACTAGACTACCTGTTTGATCTCGTGCGATGAACTTGGCTTTAGTCCTGCTTGTTTTATATGCCTCCTGGAGCCCATCGGCAATTTGTTTGTTCGACCTACCCCTACGGACACCTTGAAGTATGACTGTTTCAACGTTATTATGATAGTTTTCAGGTATAGATTTTATATAGGCAATATTTTCTTTGTTGGCTGCTGTGATAATATCTAAAAGTTTACTATCTCTACCAATTGGATCTACCCCTAAAACTGACCTAAATTGATTTGCAAATTGCTGAACAATGTTGTTTCCAACGGACTTCGTAAATGCATCTGCAATTTTTACTATTTTATTTTCATCAAAATAGTATTCTAGTGTTTCTGTTCTCAAGGTATCTAATAGCAGGTTGATTTTCAGAATAGCGTTATCATTACGTTCATTAAGACCATCATTTCTTATATTATGAGATATCTTCTTTTCGAAGGTCTCTATAACATTAGCATGACTACTAATTAATAACCCTCTGACTTCCTTGAAATAATCCCATGCAGCACCAGAAGGGAATCTAGACTTAGGTGTTTTAGCCATGGTCCATCGCCTCTTTTGCTTTTTTTACTTCTCTTGCAATTTTAAGTAGCTCTTCCTCACTCATATCTAGTTTTTCAATCATTGAGGTTTCGTTAAAGCGCTCTTTCCTGGTTTCGTCCGGTGATCTAACATTATGAGTAAGATAAATGTTATCTATCTCAGCATTCATCTTTCTAATCTTTGCATCAGTCTCAGCGTCTAACTTCCACAGGGGATTGAATTTCATTTTGTACTTCACGTTATCGGGTTCAATCGACTTTGTCCCAACTCCACTTTTACTCGCTAAAAGTGATAGGTCTATTAAGTATTCCAAAGGCTCTCTTACATGTGCTTCTTGCATTCCTGCTATTCTCATATAGTAATTCAGACTATCAAACTGCCCACCTGTCACAGTTCCTTGGGGTTGACCCATGATGTGTGATTTTGGCATTCGACTCACAGCAGATAACATTTCCCAGAGAAAATCGTACATATCTTTCAGGGGTAAGCTTACCGAGGGGGATATATAATCTAGGTCATCTTCTTTACCTATCACAGCAAGACTTAACGTATTGAATTCAAAGTCTAATTCATTTTGTATGTTCTGTCTCAGTTCCTTGTCTGACATATCTACGCCATCGGTTTTCAATCTTTTATGCACCATCGAGTACATCAATTGACCTGTTGACCATGTTGCATTGTCAAATATCAATAGCAAATCATAGAGAATTTCAATCAAAGGTATGCCACGTTTTTCATCTTCAATTTTTCTTGTTGCAAAATGAATAATTCTATCATTGTGAACTAGCTTTGTATCTCCAGCTCCTTGAATTTCAAAAAGTTCTGTACTTCCATATTCAGGTGAGAACACATCTTCATTTTCTATATAGTCTATTAACTTGACTCCACTAAAAGCGTGGATATAGTCAATATCAGTTAGCTTTGATATCTCTATTGGATCAGAAATCTTGAATAACCCTGTTTGCTTTGCACCTATAGATATAAGACCATCACCCCTAAGTCTTTCAAATTTTAGAGCCTCTTGGAAGTTGTATTGCGCACCTAGGTTGGAGAGTTTATTCATGATCTGTTGTGCCAGTGCATCTTCCACGCCAGCAATAGAAATCCATTCTCTAGTTGCATCCTCGGCTGGGATGTTCACTATATTTTGAAATATACCGTTTACAGCATAGATGTCGGATATCATCCACTGACTCATTCTGTGCCTTGTAATGCCCTTTTGTCTGCTCAGTGGGCCTTTGGCTGTTCCCTTACTACTGGTTGATGACTCGAAAAAGTCTTTTTTGTATCCGCTGCTTACGCTATTACTTTTCTTTTGTTTTGTCTCTTGTCTTTTTCCCAAGTAATCACCTCCCACTTTTAACGGTATCCATCAGCTATGCTATTTGCCTTTACCTTGACTTCGCCATTGATCACTTCTACAAATCCAGTTATCGCGTCTGGACCATCATCATGCTCGTTTTTGCCTTTTCTTTGATACTTGGCCATAGCTAAATAGTACTCATTGTACTTTTTAGCCCAATCTTCTGGCATGATAACTTGCTCTATAACATTAGAACTATTGACCAGTATTCGAGTTTTCTTGTTCTTGCTCTGAAAGAACCATTTGATGTTACATTTCTTGTTTTTATACTTTTTCCTGAGAATATCTTCAACTTTTCTGGCGAAGCCACGGCCACCATTATTGGACTCAAATATGGCGTTTTTAACGCCATAAATATGAAGTCTTCTTGCCACTTCTTCCTCCGTTACTTCCATTGCTTCATCGGTATAATAAATATCTTTCACATAACCAAGTCTTCCAATTACGCCACCGATAGGCATACAAAGATAGTCGCGCCCTTCATCGGCGGTATCAATATACGCAATAATGTCTTCAAATGCTTCGTCATCCACAACATCATAGGTTTTGAACTCTTTGTACAAGCTGCCTTTTTTATCAATAGGCCTTTGTAGATAATTTGCTTCAAAGATGTCTTCATCGATACCGCCTTTTTTGTCCATGATGGCATCATAGGATAGTATCTCATCACATAAAGGTTCATCTTTTTCATTTAGTACAGGCATCTCTAGTACATATGTCTTTTCAGGGAAGTTTGCTATCACCCTTCCTGCTAAGTCATCTGTAGCCCATCTAGTTTGGATGATGATTTGTATGGCACCTTCTACCATCCTGGATAAGAATGTGTTTTTATACCAATCCCAGTGCGCTTCTTTGACCCTTTCATTAACAGCTTCCGACTTATTTTTTATAGGATCATCAATGATTCCGATGTTTCCACGCATACCGGTAATTGATCCATCAAAGGATGTAGCCAGGTAACTCATATATGCTCCTTCTAAACTCCAAAGGTTCATAGCTCCATCACCGTCTTTGATTTTCACAGATGGAAAGAAACTATTAACTACATAATAGTTGTCATCACCTTCGATTTCTTGGTCCTGTATATGCTCTCTAACCATCTTGGCAAATCTAATTGAGAGGGTTTGATTATACGAAACCGATATAATCTGATTACTGACACTGTCTCCAAATGCCCAAGTAGAAAACATTCCAGCAGTGTAACTTTTCCCGTGTCCAGGAGGGAGGTTAATTACAAGTATGCTATAAGGTTTGTTGGTCTTAGGATTTATGAGCTTTTTTTCATAAATAGCTTGTATGGTTTTGCATACCTTATCCTGAAACGTCCTAGACTCTCTAAAAAATTCAGGATTCATTCGGTTGCAATACTCTCTAAAATCACGTCGCCCTACAGCTATAATTTTAGATCTTTCACTATTCTGTTTTCCTTGGACCAACTCGTGAATGATATTCATATTCTAGTCTCCCGTTATATATCGCGTTACTTCCCCGTTACTTCGCGTTATTTTAAAGTTACTCCCCTCACGAGGTACGATAGGTCTGTTTAATCTGCTAAGTTCCTTAGAATCGATTTTAAGGCATTTTTTGCTGAAATTTAAAAAGGACATGCTTCGCCATTTGATAACCAGCCTTTATAGATAAGCTTGTTACCAATTTTGAGCCGTCCTATGTTCTCGAAATGCTCAAGCACAGCCGCAACATGTACTCGTTTTATTCCGATACCTTTATGATCTCTATGCCTAAATCCACAGTCTTTGCATCACCTAGTACAGATAAGCAAACCTTAGCCCTGCCTTTTCTTTTATCAACCTTAATGATATGCCCTTCCATGCCCAGTAGAGGTCCTGACACAACCTGTACTTTATTCCCTTCTTTTACAATTACCTTGGATAACCCTATGAGCTCTCCTTGATTGCACAATCTCAATACTCTTTGCATTTCTTCTAAGGGGATGGCCTCAGGCTTTTCAAGGCCTAAAAACCTATGGATACTTGGTATCCTTTTCAATTTGTAATATGTATCTACATCTAGTTCTACGTTTAAAAAAAGATAGCCTGTAAACAATATCTTTTTAACATGCCTGGTCTCTCCTTGCCTTTTTTCAGGAATTATTCTTTGTGGAACGATCACTTTGATATCTTCGATTTCTTTCTCCACAAGCTTCTTTGCTTTCATTTCTTCATTGCTTTTTACATGCACTACATACCATTTTTTAATTGTTCTTCGCCTCCATCTTTTTGGATATGGAATCTACTTTCTCAGATAGTTTCATCAGTAGCTCTGGATCATTCTCCAATTCTATCCGTAGTTCCATCTTGATAGCGGTGATGGCATCTTTGATGCCTTTGCTGTACTGTAGCTTAAACTTTCTCTTTATACACTGCACTTCGTTCTAATGCGACAACAATTCTTGCTGCTTTTTCAATTGGCATGTTTTCTATTTCTTCTTGAGCTGTAGCAATCTTTTGTGCTAGGCCAATAGTCAACATTGAAGTTGTTGCTCCAATGGCATCAAAATTGTTGTTCTTTTTAGCTGCATCTACAATAATCCTTGTTTGTTCAGCTACTTCCTTCATTCTTTGCACAACTGCATTTTGACGCAATGCATATCTTCCAACACTGGATTTTGATATTTCATATCCTAATTCAGTTATTTCATCCGCAATTTCATGATAAGTAAAGTTAACATCAGCTAGTCTATCGTCTAATAACTGTCTTATCTCTTCTGGTAATTCATCTACCCTTGACTTGATTCTGTTTCTTTGTCTTTCTTTAGTCATTACAGCTCAACTCCAGGATCATCGATGGTCTCTTCAATCAAATCAACTCCCTTGGCCGTCAACTCCACCTGATCATCATCTTTAATTTCAGAGAGCTTTATAGCCGTAACAGTGATGTACTCCTTATCCTCTAAATAGTGTAGAATCTTTGTCATGTCTGCTGAAAATGTAACACCTCTCGAAATGAGAGCGCTTCGTATGCCATTCACACTGACGGAATCGGGGTAGAAAAGAGCTAGTGTCCTAAGAACTTGACCTCTTAACATTTTATTTTTCATTACTTGTGCTTCCACGTCATACACTCCTTTTGACAACTAACACGTCGTGTATTTTGTCTAGTTTCTTGTCAACGTTAGACATAGCCCTGATGAAATCATCTTTATGTACATATTCCTTGGCAATTCTTACTTTGTGTTCATTGAATTCTTCTTTCAATTCCTTAATATCTTCTTGGTTTTTGTTCGTCTTCCAGTTAGTTTCACTTATGTTTTTATCAATGCTCTTTTTGAATTCTTTGAGGAAATATGCAATTGTACCTAGTCCTAGCATTATTATAGTTTGTATGACCCAGCTTAGATTAAGTTCCATACTATGTCCTCGTTCCCAGCCGTTCAGTATTACTCAAAGCTTTTTGTATTTTAGCTGTTATGTTCTCAATGTCATTTGCTTTAAGTTTCACCTCAGGAAAAATCGTATTAGTTTTAGTAGCTTTAACTTTCTTTACCTTTTCCTCAATTGTGTTCATGATATAGGTTTGTGCATCTCCTAAACTTGCTTCAATTGCTTGTTTGTACTCTGGTTCTAAAGTCGTCAGAATTTCACTGTAGGCTTGCATTGCTAAATCGCTAAGCTCAGTCTTATCTTTCTTTCCAGACTTTACTGCTGCTCTAAGTACTTTTGCAGTTTTTTCCTCAATTTTGGTTACGGTTTTCTCTGCCACATCTTCCAGACGCCATAGTGCCATCTGTAATACTTCTCTTTTACTTTCCTCTTGAATCTTTTCTGTTTCTAGCTGCATTTTCTTTGATGCTTTGTTAAGAAAATATGTTACATATGCCCCTGCTAACCCGATTAGTCCAATTGCCACGCTGACAAGAATTTCCCTTAGTGCTGTTTGAATTGCGCTCATTATTCGCCCTCCTTTTTTTGAATATAAAAAAATCGTAGTATGATTTTTTATCACACTACGATTTTACATTTATTTTCTAGTATTTACTTTTGAAGGCTTCAACAAAGAATTCAGAACAGTGACAGTTGACTGTGATGCGGTTTGTTTCTTTCTTTTTTAACCAACTCCGAACATATTTCCCTTACCCATCTCTCAGTAAAGCCGTACTTTGCAGCTAACTCACGATAATTATATCCATTAAATTCTTCTTTTATGAGCTCTTTTCTCTTGGGGTCACAGGACTTCACAATCGTAGGGAAATATATTTGACTTCCTTGAACCATCTTAGCTAACTCTAATGTAGCTTCGAATCCTATTTTGGTTGCTATCGTATAATAAGGTTCATCCAAATCATCTATCGTAATCTTTTCTAACCAATTTTCCATGACCTCACCACCTTTATCATAATTAAGTTGGCTTAAAATATCAACACATTTTTTTATTTGAGGAAGTTGGAATTAACAAATCCAATCAACTCTCCACGTCTCACTACCCACCAGGTACCATCAAAATCAAACAACTTGTCAACCTTATACCCTGCTTTAAATTTACCTATGATTGTTCCCATTACATCATTTCTAACATTCAGGGACTCAGTAATAACTTCATGCCTATCTTCAAGAGTTTGTTCTTCTTTTTTCTCCTGGTGTAAATCTTTGAAAGGTAGCCCAAAGAACTCACATGCCGTTTTGATTTGTGCCCGTGCTGCATTCTTTCGGAAGGCACTTGAAAGGAGTAATTCTTTGTCAAGTGGGTTTGTCATGAACCCATTTTCAGACAAGTTTGCTGGCATATTTGTCGCTCGTAAAACATAGAAATTTGTCCAGTGATTTAATTGACTACCTATTATGCCTCTCGATGGATTCTCTAGAAGCTCTTTTGCATTTTTTTTCCATATCTCAGCGAATTTTTTAGAGTTTGCAGATGTGCCCCAGTAAAAGGACCAATGTCCTCTAACTCCAGCGTTACCGCTTGCATCCGCGTGAGTGGATAGATATAAATCTACTTTTTCAGCGTTCGCCGTTTCGACTCGGTGTGAGAGGGGAACCTCTTTCCCGTTCAATGGTTGTACTAATACAACTTTAAAGCCGTTGTGTTCTGCTAATTCCTTCGCCATCCCTACTACTGCGCTATTGAAAGCAAACTCTGGCAGTCCAGGGACGCCCTTATTCGGTGGGTATGTGTCTACGCCATGCCCTGCATCTAATGCTATGTACTTGTTAGATGGAGGGCTATCTACTTTTTTCCCGTAATTTCATATGGCTCCTTTGTATAGATCAAGATGCCATCCGCTACAGCTCTGTTGTCATAGTACTTGTTTTGAATCTTGCCTTCTACATCCATGGCGGAGCTTCCACCGCCATCCGCATTAATAGCTGTATTACATCCGAGTTCTAACATTACCCTTGCGCTCTCTACAGCAGTCAATCCTTTTTCTTTAGTCATTCTACCTTCTGTTACAACGAATATATAATTTTCCTGATTGTCACCTATCAATGTCCGGGGATGTGATTGGTTTGTAAAGGGAAACTTGTCACCTTTCATAATGTTCATTTTCCCACCGACTACCAAGCTGTATGACAATGATATTGCCCAATTTGCTTTTTTATACTTAGTTTTCAGTTGATTGGCTGTAATATCATCAATGTGTAATTTACCGTTCTCGTGAACTAGCTCTAAAAATGCGTCCCCTGCCCAGCTTTCAGAAAGCAGGAATCCAGAGTCTACGTAGAACATTCCGTAAGGAAGCGTTCTATTTCCATCAAAGAATCCACCGTTAACTGCACCGATTCTCTTGTATCCGTTAGCTTCAAAATACGAATGTCTTATCTGTTGCACCGGTTGTCGCTTTGTTCTATCTCCCAAGCAAGGCATTATGACAACACCTTGTTTTGGTACTTCGAGTACATGAATAGTAGTATCGTACCTTCTCATTGTGTACTTCATTATTTGTAATTTCAATTTACTTATCCCCCTTAGTATACTAATCTAATATCTAAATCCTGTATTCCCCATGCAATTGCACCCTCATAAGTCTCCTTGAATATGTCTATCCTTACATTTTTCTTATCATTTCTTAAAGCTCCCCCAGTATCTTGAATCTCTACTTCTCCAAAGTTAGGTATGTATATCTTAGTGCCATAAGGGAGGCGCTTGGGATCTGCTGCTGCATATATTTTACCTGGTGTTTTTCCTGTTGATGTTATGCTGGGATTAGCATCTGCATTTATTCCATTTCGATCATCACTAGGGCTGTAGGCCGTTACTTTAGCTCTAATTACTTCTAATCTCTCTATTTGTTCCTGAAGTTCTTTGATGAGCTCTTTTTCGTTAATTATGTTTTTATTCAATAAATCTTTTTCCAAATTCAGCTTATCAATCTGCATCCATAGCTCTTCATTTTGTTTCTGGTGTTCTTTTACAGTAGTATTCGTACTAGCCATGATAACCATTAAAAGCAATATCCCCCTTTTCTTACAAATAGCATTTAGTAGTTAGTCTCTAGGATCAAGGACGCTTCCTAGATACCTTTTATAATCTTCTTTTGCTAATGCTTCTTTTTCAGCTAAAAATTGTATTCTTTTAGCACATATGCATACCTTATCGGGTTCTGAAATATCTCTTATAATGCTTTTGGTTAAGTCCACAATCTCTTCTAGAACTTTAAGTTTCATCACTTGGGACCCCTTTCGTTAATGTCCACTTTTGGATTTTCTATAAGCATTTTTGGTAGCCATTATATTTCTTATAGATTTTTGTATATTCTTTGCCTTTTTAAAGCTACCATATTTGTACTCATAATCCCTCCAGTGAGCTAAACTCATTAATAATCCGAGATTATCTGGATCTAACTGATTATCTTCTCTGTTTATAGGTATTGCTTTTAAGGGTCTTATCTTTTTCAAAAACATACTTTCGCCTCCTTCCAACTATTCTATGTGTTGATAGCAAGCCACTTCATCATATTGGGGTTCTTCTGTTCTAACAATTCTTGTGTTACAAATTCGTTTACTGCAAAACAAACATTCATCCTTTATTTTGGTCATGCTTTTCATCCTTTCTTGTTGATAACTTGCCTATTTATCTAAATAAAGTTAATTGATCAAGTTTATATCTAAAATCTTCAAAATCAACTTCTAGTAGTTCTTCCTCGTGCATTTCATATCTCACTCTATATATTTTCTTGTCAATACAACTCACAGCTAATTCATAAAATGGATTACTGCCAGTTATATGTAGCCTTTGAACATTTACTATTTTATTCACATTAAATATATTATTTTTAACGACTATGACTGACATGTATGCTTCTCCTTTTTATTGCAATGTGACTTAACTTACAGTTTCAAAATTTTCTTCAAGTGTTTCTTGCGACAATTCTAACCACCCTAATTCATCATTAGTTAGTCTAATTTCTCCACCAACAACTCTAAATGAATCTTTCTGGATATTCCAAATAGTACCTTCTTCTATAGCTGTATATTCATTTTCTATTGTAAACCCATTGTCATCGCTCATTTCCAATGAAAAACCTTTAATACATTTCATTTTAATAAATGGTTCTACGTCTGTGCTTCCACATTTTGAACAAACGCATAAAAATCTAGTTGTTTCAGATATTGTGTGTGTTTTCCATTCGTTATTACATTTGTTACATTTTAACTCATACATTTTTATCCATCCTTTCATGTCGCATAATCTAAAAAAATGCGACTTACCATCCTAATTCAATCTCTTTTATATCACCATTTAACGCTAATTCAAATATCGTTCTCTTTTTATATGGCTTTACTTGTATTTTGTAACATGGAATATTATAAATTTCGCAAGGAGATAACGCCCAAGAACCTCCTTGTTTTCTTTTGTAATAGCCATGATGCCTTATTTCGCCCATATAAGTTACTTTTTCATCACTTACACTACCTATCCAACTTTGTAATTGTATAGTGATTTTTTCGCCTACTTTCAGATTTTTAACTTTTACAAGTAGCTCCAATTTCATCACCTCTTTGCTTTTCCGTTTCAATTAGAAGTCTTCTCTTCTAAATTATAGGCAGTAACCACCTTCATGCGTGCAATCCCCATCTTCTGTAGCATATGGACAGTCTATGCATTTATCCATCTTCATTCTCCTTTCACTTAATGATTACTTTTCCAACCCGACTTCCTGTCTTATCTTTTCAAACTTCCTCGCTAGCCTTCTTAACTTGTTCCTGCAAGTTCTGTGTTCTCTCTCATCCCATACAACCCTTAGACATTTCATCCAAAATTTTAATTTTAATATCATGTGTATCCCCCTTATTTTTCAAATAAATTTGTTTAACTTGCTATTAACTCAATCACATTATTGTTCTTAATCAAGTGACTCTTTAATGACTTGAATGAAGTCCAATAGGGTTGATAAGTAGTATACTTGAATCTTTCTTCCATCTCTTTAAGAAGCTTCTTTGATAACTTCTTATAAGCTTCTTTTTTATCCTTTTGAGAGAACATTGACCTGGTCGTTGGTTTGAAGAACCTACGCCTTTCCTCGCAATCTTCAAGATACCACTTTCCTTTTATAGAACCATTTACATAGACGGCTATGACATTTTTAAATTGTCCCATCCTCTCTAACTTTAATGTGACTTCATATCCATCACAATCCAGTTTCACTGATGTATAAAAGCTTTCAAGCTTAACCTCCACCTTTTTCCATTCTTCCGATTTCATTAGCAGCACTCCTCTTCAAAACATTTTTCTTAACTTTTGATAAAGCTTATCCTGGTATCTCTTCTCGATCCTAGCAACATAACTTTGAGATATACCTAGTCTTTGTGATACATCTATTTGTGTTAATCCCTGATATCTTAGCCTTATAGCCATTTGCCTTTTAGTAGATTGTTCTTCAATGCTTTCTTCAATTAGATTATCCTTTATGATCGATCTAGCTATGAGCTTCTCTTCTCTTCCAATAAAACTTTCTTCTAGATTTTCGTCACTAGCTAATGTTTCAAAATTATAGATACTAGATCCATCATCAAAGCTTAAGTTTTTAGCATCTAACCTCACGAATGTCCATCTACTCCCTTTTTTAAGTCTTTTGATATACAGGAGTATTTCGTTTTGTATGCATCTATTAGCATAAGTATCAAATCGTGTTTGCTTGCTAGGATCATAGCTATCTATTGCTTTAATCAAGCCAATGCAACCTACACTAAATATGTCTTCACTATCTTGATTTTTATACTTATAAGCTTCATATGCTACCAACCTCAAGTTTCGTTCGATAAGGTGTTTTCGAATTTCTTCATTATTCAATTCCCTAAATTGATTTATCAAACGTTTACTTTCCTCTTCTGTCATGGGTTCTTTAAAATTCACCTTGTGTAACAATTTTTCCACCGCCTCAGCTAGAGCGACTTCCTCTTAATTTCCAGTTACATTTTCTAGAGGCCATTCTTACAGTTGCTCCTTTTACATACGCCATATAATCTCTTTGCTTCTGCTCCCTTTGTTTAGTTCTTAACTCAATAACCTTTTCCACAAATTCCTCTTTGGATGGAAGCACGTTTGTCCCCCCTTTTTTTGCAACTTATTTTGCAAATTAGCAGCTTTTATTGAGTTGTTCCTTCGTCACATCATTCATTTTCAAATGTGAATCCATACATCAGAAGTGTTTCTTTATCCATGGGTTGACCAGCTAAAAAACCTTTATTCATTAGAAACCTTCCGCTCCGAATCATCTTGACCATTCTGTCTGTATTAGCTTTGTTTGGTAGAATTCCCCGTTCCTTTAATGACTTTTTCATGTCTTCAATATCAAACTCAATGTCAATTTTGATACTAATCATTTGTTTAGCCATCCTTCTCAACCACCTTCTCCACTTCAATTCTTTTAATCATCTTCTTTAATATTTCGATTAGCCTGCTACATCCATAACCGTCCAGCCACTCAAGGCGCTCTACCTCAAACATTTTCTTTACAAATCCATTGATTCTGTCATTGTCATTGTTCCAACCTAATTCTTCTGTCATTCTGTAGATAGTCTGTCTTTGAGCCTTCGTCGAACTTCTACCACCATCATCTGTTCTTTTTTGCTTTTTCTTCTTCTTGGGCCTAACCATCGCATCAATTACTTTGTTGGCTTGCGCTTTTGTCAATTGCTTCATGCTTTCCTTCTTAGATTCTCTATAAATGATCGTGTATAGATCTTCCTTTTCTAATCCAATCTCTCTAGCAGTCGCCCATATCTTCTTTATTTGCAAACCTGTAATAACTTCCATACTGCCAGCTCCTATCTTTTTTATGAAAAAGGACTAGTAAAACTAGTCCCTATTCATCTTTTTCATATTCAACGCCGATCTTCAATGTCTCATCTACGATAACAGCATGTTTTAGTTTTTTAATTGCATCCTGAAACCCCGGTGTCCCTTCTTCGTACCCTGATACTTCCATGAAGTTCACGATTCTTTCCCAAGCTGCTGCCTCTGTAATAAAATAAGCCCAATGCTCTGCTTCTTCTTGGCTATGTCCTATAGTCTTCAGAAATTCTACATCCTTTTCAAAATTACCCTTCAGCTTCTTTTTAGCTACTTTTGCTTTACCCTCTGAAAGGTTCATTTCTTCGATGATATCTAGCACCTTTCTCTCAGTGTAATTCCCACTTACCAAAGGCCCGACGACATTCTTAAAAGGTGCTGTAAGCTTATACTGTATCTCTTCTTTAGCAAAATCCTTCAGAATGTTCTCTGGTATTACTCCTCTTAAATACTCAATGCTTACCAACTCAACCTTTTCAGCAGTGGTAACTATTGCACAGTTGCTGTCATCACCATAAAACTTTACTTGCTTTACCTTGCTATTTTCCAACGCGGATGCAGCTTCATTCTGTATGGAAAGTTTATGTTTGTTCATTTCTTTTCTGCCATCTGCCATCAGTGCATCCCACTTAGCAAGTTCATTAACCACTTTTTTGATGTTATCCATCTACCTTGTCCCCCATTTCTTTAATACATTTAGAGCATACATGGTTGTTTTGGTACCTTACCACACCATCAATAGTTCTACAGAACATACATCTTGGAGTATGCTTTGAGATTATCAACTTCCCTGCCTCTACCTCAATATCAACTGCTTGCCCTTTGTCCATGTCAATTTCTCTTCTGATGTCCGAAGGAATGGTGAACCCTCCACTTTTATTAATCTTTTTTGTTTTCATATTATTTTGCCTCCTCAATTATATTTTTTGTAAGCTCATGGAGCTCATTAACAAATTTCAATATCTCTTCCTTGGCCACAATAATGTAGTTATCATAATTTTCTTCGTTGCGAATCTTTATGGTGGCTTTATCTATTTCATATTCCATTATGTCTCCTTTATATATTGTCATTACCTTTCTTAAAGTCCCCTTCTCAGAATGTGGCGCCTCTCCTATAGCTTCTTGGGCTTTTGTTCTAACTTTTGACAATCCAGCTTCATTGATAACTTTGGTTAAGCGATCATTTGCTTTCCAATCAAGGTCAGTCTCTTTCTTGGAATCAATCTCGTCCTCTTCTTTTCTAATATTCTCGAACAGTTCATCAACTTCACTTTTATCTCTTTTTTCTGCTATCAGATCCGCGATGCCCCACTTACCATAGTAGGTTTTGATTGTTAACTTTGATAAGCCATACTTCTCACTAATTGTTTCAATAGCAGTATTGTTCCAACCATATGCTATGCATTCTTTGAGCAAGGTTTCTTTATCAATACTTTTTTTCCTAGGCACAGTCTCTGTTTCCCCCTTTTCTAATACTTCTATCGTGGTGTTCCCATTGATAACTTCCAACTTCGATGTGGTAACAATGTAACTTCCTTGATGGATGGTAATGAAGCCGTCATATTCACCTACAACGATACCTTCGAAGGATTTTGAACTCTTAGGCTTTTTAGAGTTGCAAGTGACTTTAATCCTATCTCCCTTTTGAAATTCCAACATTTCCTTTGGCTTCTACTCGATTGATAAAGAGCTTTAAAGCTCCTTTGCCGATGTATTCTTTTTCGATGTAGTTTTTTATCTCTTCAATCGTCCTTTCTTTTGTTTCTAAACCCTCCACCAGGCTATTGATATTTACCTTTAAATTTTCTTCAAGTCTCTTCCGTTGTGCAGCTCCTTCCATCTTGATCAAGACATCTTCCATTTTACGCCCTCCTTTTTATTAAGTTTTCTAACCGCTCTATTTCCTTCTGGCAGCTTCCCAGCATACGCTTCAACATCTGTAGGTCTTCTGTCATTTCATCCTCATAGTGGAGTCGGCTGGCTTTATCTTTCATCAATTGCGTTTTGTTTTCTGCACATGCTGGGTGGATGAATTGTTCATTGTAGAGAATCCAATCATCTTCCCAAACGAGATCATCACACACCCAACAGGTGTCTAAAATACAGCCACTTGCCATTACAGCATCATCATTTTACTAACCTTTTCGATTGTCTTCAGGTCAATTTCTCGTTCGTCTTCCACCAGGCGTAATACGTTTCTCAGTGTTCGATCCAATAAGCGGAAGCAGCCAGTGTTACTATTCGTGCCACGAATAATCAGTTCTTCCCTTGCTCTATCAGATATTTTGCAAAACTGTAAGTACTCAATTACTTCTTCCCTAGACAAGCCTTTAAGAGTAATGCAGAAATCTACTCTGTTAGCAAATCTGGCAATAAAGCCCTTTACCATGCTCTCTAATTTCGGTTCTCCGGCAATAACCAAACCTACTGTGTCCTGGTCAAATATTGTTCTAAGAATCTCCATCTTTTTTTGTGTGTACTTTGTAACTAGCTTGTCAGCTTCGTCCACGATTAAGAGGTACCCTCGATTCACTTCGAAAAATTCCTTAATTCCCTTGACTCTTTTCCAGATCGAACCGTAACCCTGAGGCAGCCCTATAGCTTCTTCAATAGCCTCCACTAAGTCTCTACTTCCCATGGAATCATCACATTCCACATAACACACTCGGTCTAGCTTTGCATATTCCTTCAATGTTTCGGTCTTTCCAAAGCCTGATTTACCTACGATAACACCAAGCCCTTGATCTTCTTGGCACCCCTGGCATACTCCCATGATGTCCTCCACATCTCGCGTAATGAAAAGTTCATCTCTTAGTTGTCGCACTACCTTCTCTTTTCCTGCCTGTTTTTCATCTAAAAACCTTCTGATTGCAAGTTCTAACTCGATTGATTCATAGTCACCTGATAAGTATCTAGATAATGCAGTTCTGCTGTACCCAATCTCCTTGCTTGCTTTTTCTTTACTCATGCCAGTTCTCTTTAAAAGCTCCTCCATCTCCTGTGCAAGCTCCGGTGCATTTCTATATAGTTGTACTGCCATTATTAATCATCCTTTCTATCCTAGTTTTTTTAGTGCAGCTAAGGCTTTCGCCGATTGACGTTCAAAATATTCATTCTCATCACTTTTTTGCTTTGTCTTTTTGTGTTTGAGTTCATCTTTATATTGTTCGTCCTGGGGAATCGCCACAACTTTGTCATTCTTATTCGCCATTTCAGGTGTGACAATCTTTTTATCAGCATTTTCAATAATATCTTTCTCATGCTGCTGTCTTTCCTCGTAAGTCATCTGGCGATATTTTACTTTATCAGTCTCATTTCTTAAATGACGTTTTTGATCTTTATTGTGCTCTTCAAAGGCCTTTTGTGACAGTTTTGGTGCGATTCGTAACAGTTCATAAGATACAGCTTCACAAACTTTTTTACCTTCTTTGTTATAAACATAAATTCTTGTAATATCTTCTGGATGGTACCTGATATCAACTCTTTGTCCAATGTATTTTGATAAATCTTGATTTTGATAGGTAAATTGCCTTCCCATCCCGTGTAATCTTGATTCCCATGTTGGTTACACTTCGCTCTTCACTTTCTAATAAGAGACTTAAAGCATATTCCAATGGTGGCGCTGCTTTATAATATCTTTCAGCGTGGTGAAATACATCGACTGGAACAGGGCTTTCTTCCCCTTGATCCTTTAATCCGCCATGGACCCTCGTATGATACTTTTCTACCACCCATTTTTCAAATTTCTGTGCAAATTCTTCCATTGTCATTAACTCGCCATTTTCTAGCATCTTTGCAATATCTTTCTTCACCTTGGCGTCGGTCTTTGATCCCGTTAACGTGCCGGTGTAACTAATCGTTCTCTTTGTGAACTTCTCACATACAGTTCCAAAAAATCTCTCCACTTGCGCCTTGCTCCACGGTTGGAATGGAAGAGATCTCATATCATCTTCAATACCTATGCTACGGTAAAAACCTTTCACGTCTGCATCCAGTTGTACCCTGATTTTTCTAGACCTTCCTGTTAGAGATTCCGCCGTATACTCTTTCCCATTGTCAATCAAGAGATATTTACAAACCCCGTAAGGTAGTAATGAATTTACTTTAGGATAAAAAGCATTTATCAAACTCTTCTTGATGATGAGTGCATCAGGATTCTCTGCAACAGCCCAACCCACTAAAGTTCTACTTCTCATATCCAACCAACCAACCAATGCAGGACGTATTGCTTGGAGCTTTCCATTGGATCTTCTCACAGACACCCAACAGTCAAATGAATGAACATCTCCTTGCAGCACTTCCAGTACTTGAAGACTTTCAACGTCTCTTTTCCGTTTCATCATAAAATCATTCTTCCACTGCCGTTTCCCTCTAGCCACTAATGCAGTTGCCCCTTCTCCGTCTTCCTTCTCTATATGTCCAATGTATCTCCATACGGTGTCATAGCTAGGGAGAGGTAATCCTTTTTCAATTGTCCAATCCTCCAGGTCTTCGTATAGGTTTGTCAGCGGTTGATTGTTCTCTTGGAATACTTTGGAATAAAAGATATTTTCAATTTTCGTCTTCACCGGCTCCGTCAGAGACGGGAATTGGTTTTTCTCCCGTGGCTTTCGGCATAAAGCAAGAACCATGAAATAGTCATAATTTTTCTTGCTAGCTTCTTCCATGGTATCTGCCCAGGCTTTAGCTTCTATATAATCTTTCACGCGACTTAGTAACGTTCGACTGCTAACCTCTAACTTTTTTGCAATTTCCGTTGCGAATTTCGTTTTGTTTTTCCCTTCATAATTGAGATAGATTTCAATTTGCTTAGAAATCTCCACCGCCTCATAAAAATATTTACTGTAGTTCTTTCTGTACCAAGATATGTCCACTTGGGTATACCAAGGAGCTTCCTCTTTATTATCAGGAACTTCATGCTTTGCTTTATAAGTTCGTCGAGCTTTTTTAGTTAATGAGTCCAGGGCTACCATCACCCTATCCTTCCCACCGCTCTCCGACGGCTCAATTGTTGTTTCAAAGTCTTCTTTGTTACGCTGAATTTTTCTATAAAGCGTATAGTAGGCAACTCCTTCTAGCTTAGCCGCTTCCTCTATGCTAATGTATGCTTCCAAGATATCCCCCCTTTACAGTTGGCATGGGGAGAGTGTATAATGAAGGGGATTAGAACTCGTACTGTCAGTTTCTAATTATCCTAGTTTTTCGAGGTGTCGCTCTGGTGCGATGCCTCTTTTCTTTTTTGCTAAGATATTCCCCTTCATTGGTTCTCCTTTCATGCCGTTTTACTTTTTACCGCTATCTTTTTTGCCTGTTCACCTTCGATTACAGATCGAATTTTGTCACGGTAATCATAGCCAGGGCGCAGTCCATACAAAATCATAGAGAGAAACCTTTCATCTATGCCTATGCTTTCACTTAATTCTCGCTGAGTCATATCCAGCTCTAGAAGGCTTTGCTTGATCCATAGACCAAATTCTGTCATCTTGTTCTTCCTCATATGTCTCACCACCTTCCTCTTACACTAGTTGTTCCTAATGACAAATATCGTTGCAGGTCCTTCCTCTTTAATGCGAGAACCATTTCCCTTCACTTGATAAAATTGCCCCGGACTTACTTTAATCATCTTAGCTCCATGTCGATTGGCTAGTTCTTTAGCTAGCTCCTTCTCCTTGTAGTCCTTTAGCTTCTTTCCTAGTCCAAAGAACACATCATCGTCCCCCTTAACTTCTTCTTTCTTAGCAATCCCAAATGTTTCTTCGAAAGAAACACCCTCTTGCCTTGCTTCACAAATCCTACTCTTCTCATCATCGAACACCCAAAGCACATTTACTTCTAACAAAGGTTCTATTTCAAACGTCCTGCCTACGTACTTCTTCAGCACATTAGATGTATAATTTTTGTTTTTATACCTTATAGATCCACCCTTGCCAACCTTTCTTTTCTCTATCACATAAACGCCCCCTTCTTTAGCTAGCAGTAGCCAGTATTTCATCTCTTTCACTTCGTAATGCTACAATCTGTCTTTTTAGCTCCTGCTTTCTTAGCTCCACACCAGGTGTATTAAAAATGTCTATGTGCTCCTTCGCTAACCTGGTGTGTAATAATGTAATTTCTTTCAGCCTGTCCCATTGCTGCTCGTTTAAATTCCTGATATGCTGCAATGTTAGCTTCATATCTAAGCCTCCTTTCCTTTGTTTATATTTAATTGATACCTTTTAAAGGTTTGTCCCTCTTCTTTGTAGAATTTTGTGATATAGGAAGGGGGTGAACCTTATGAAATACAAACAACATGATATTAATGGGAAAGGATTTTATGTCGATCCCGAGTTACTAGCTCACGACTTAGCTATCCTGAAAATATCTAAGTCCGAAAAGCTTAAAGAGTCAACAAATGAATTTCTGTATTACCAAGCCTACATTGAAGCGCTTCATGATTTTAGAACTATGGTAGATGGCAAAATTCGTTATGACAGTACTATCTCGGTTGATAATCGTGCTAAAACTGCTTTAAGTAACGACTAATCTCTTATACTCTTTCTTGCTGGGGTCATAAGGGCAGTTCCCTCTACTCTCCCTATTGCTTCTTTTAAAACTCCAATAGTGTATAGAGCGGTTAAATTGCCCTTCCCCTCTTCTTCCATTTCATCAACTATCAATTTGATTATTTTATTAATAACTACATCTTTTTCAACCATCATTTTCACCTCCTCTCAACGTTGAATTTTCAAAGAAATATACTTATCTACATTAAATCCTTCTTTCTCCGGCACCATGCAGGGTGTGCCTTGCAGCTCTATACAGGTCTTTAAGATAAAAACCCGTGAAAGGATGTACACAATACATATGTTTGGTTAATACTTCTTAAATATGGTAAAATGTTTGTAGGAAAGTTCTAACATAATTAAATTATACCACAAATGAGAACTAAGTCAATAATTAATTCTCATTATTTCAACATAGAAACACATTAATACAAATAAGGAGAACATTAAGGGGGAGTTTGTAATGATTGAGAACTTTTCTACAGTAGGGAAAAGAATAGAAAAATCACTTGAAGTGCTTGGAATTAAAGCTGTTGATGTATGCAGATCATCTGGAATATCTAAAAACGCTATGAGTAACTACATAAATGGCAATAGAGTGCCAAATGCCGAAATTCTCGTTAAGTTATCTGATGTTCTCAAAGTTTCAATTGATTGGTTGCTAACAGGCAAGGGCAAAGGTCCTGAAAAAGCAGCTAATTTTATTTTTCAAGAACCGGTAATAGAACAGGATCTAGTAGCAGAGTCAGAAGCTTCTTACTTCCATCAAGTGGAAGACATCGTTCGTTATAACATTGAAATAGGAAAAAATATTACTCACGTTAGAGAAGATGCCAAGATGGATGTTGAGCAGCTGGCAGCAGCTATAAATATTAAACCACAGGCTTTAAAGGATTATGAGTCAGGAAAAAAGGTTATCCCTTCCTATGTGATCCACCGGATATGCAAGGAACTTTCGGTGCTTCCACTTTTCTTGCTCGATCCAGAAGAAGTAATAGATAAGGAATACAAATCCGAAAACGCAGACTTCGGGCATTCCTTGACTCAATTTGAGCAAGATACACTTCACTTTTTCAGGGAATTATCCAGGAGTGACCAGGAAGAAATTGCACATATGATTACATTCAAGCATGAAAAAGGTAACAAAAAGGGACGCTCATCCAGATCCACGAATGGAGACAACAGAAACGATGAACAAGCAGCAGCCAGTGAAAAAAAGATGGCTTAATTTTTATGTCTTTTGTTAGAGTTTTCTAACGTTATTTTTTGTCCCATTTGTTGGAGTTTTCATACAAAATACACTGTTTTTTTGTTCAATTGCTTTTTGTCTTATTTTTATCGTATTGTAGCCTTCTACCTATTGCAAAAACTTCAATTGAACAGGTTTTATCAAAAGACTCGATTTTGTTCAATTGCTTTTTGGCAATTTGCAGTGTATTTTTTACATATTATGGTTAAAAACCAACTTTGTTTTTTTATGATGAAACTCTAGTAACGGTTGATTTTACTCAATTCTTGAATTTTATTTTGTTAATTGTAACGTTCACTAACGTTTCGACTAACGGTTTTTGAGTTTTTCAAAAATGTCCCATTGCTTATTAAAATTCAAAAAACGTAAAAAAGCACTTAAACCCTTATATTACAAAGGTTTAAGTGCTTTTACGTTTGATTTTAAATTTAATTTGCATTTTAATTTGCAATTATCCCGCAGGCCTATCCCACTCCACACCGACTTCCCCCTAGGCTTCCCATGATAACTGGGTTTGTCGTGACTTAACTCGACCTATCCCGGTTCTAATTTTACCCTGTGTCTTATGCAGGTTATCTTACAAATCTACATTCAGTGCTTCTAATCTAGGAAACAAAATATTATTCTCAAGATGGATGTGCTCCTGACTTCGGAACATCATTCATAATAAAAAGTGCTGAAGCCATCTGTTTACAGAGGTTTCAGTACTTTTTATTTTTGTTTTGCACTCACTACATCTTTTTAATTATATTGGAGATTTCATTACTCAGTAGAACATTCTTTTCAATTTTAAATATGTCTTGGTTTATTTTGCTCTTAAATAATTTGTCTGAGATCATATATAATTTGTCTACTTTGTAATCAATCTCATCTATAACAAACCCTTCTAGACCATTGATTATTTCATGGGTAGATATTTCAACGTTTTTCTCTTCTAATTTATACTCTAATACTCTCTGGATGACTAAGGCCAAATAACAAATTAAAAAATGTGACCGGATTCTTCGTTCTTTAAAGTGATACACAGGTCTTGCTTTTAAATTTGTTTTTAATATTCTGAAGGACTCTTCAATTTTATACAGGGATTTATAAGCCACCATTATATCTGCTGGATTCATCTCTACTTTATTGGTAACGATGTAAAAATATCCGAAATTCTCTTGTTCTTGTTTAATTTTTTCTTCATCGATCTCAATGTTTATTTTCTCTTTAGGATTATCAACAGCTTTGTAATACTTGCTTTTAGATTTAGTTGTTGAATTAATTGTAAAATCTTTTATATTTTTTTTCGCTCTTTCAAGCATTTTATCTTGTTTAAACATCTCCCGTTCTTTGTAGACATCTGAATATTTTTTTATGATTAATTCATCATAGGTTTCATCATTGTGACTCACTTTTCTTTTACTGGTGATATAGCCGCTTTTATATTTAGCCTCGGCTTTAGAAGTGATGTTCCAAGATGAATTGAATTTCTTCTCTTTTAGATCTTTAGGCACTGCACTGCCCTTAGAACCTACAATGTAGTTAAGCCCTTTGCCACGGATCATTTCTAAGTTAGCCCTTGAATTTAAGCCTCTGTCAGCAACGATAATAATTTCTTTTATGGTGTAATTATTTAATATATCGTCAATGACCTCTTCCATGGTATGTAATTCATGTTTGTTGCCTTTGAAAAGCCTATAGGAAATAGGGATGCCATTTGTGTCTATTAATAAACCCATAACCACTTGTGTTTCATTTCTTTTATTATCCTTACTCATGCCTCTTTCTCTAAAACCGTCTTCATCAAAAGACTCAAAGTAATAGGTTGTGCAGTCATAAAAGGCTAAAGATATATTTCTTTCTGGAACAATCTTTTCCATATGTTTATTGAGATGTTTGAAAAGTTTGTTTTCATTCATTTCAAAATTACTATCATAAGACGTTATTAGTTCTTCTAATTCGTGAGAGGTATTGTTTATGTTAGTTTCTAATATTTTTTTAGCCTCTGAATCAACGGTATCTAAGAGAATCTCCATATCGTTTATGACTTGAATGCCATCTTGTAACGCTTTAGATTTATGTTTATTAAATCCAGAAAAAACATCCAAAGAGGAATAAATATTATCGTTATTTACAAAATTAAAATCATACAGGAAATCATCCTTTCTAGTAGCTACTTCAAGCTTACTAGAAGGATTGAATAATCTACCAAGTACTTGATAGAACATCATATCGCTAAAAGAATAATCAAGTTTAGAGTCTTTGACCATCTTAGAAAAGAAACTTTGTAATTTCAATTGGTTAAAGATTTCTAAGTATGGTAGATAGCCAATATTTTTATGCTTAAGAGAAAGCTTATCTTTTGACATGGATACAATAAAATCTTCAAAGTTTTCAAATCCTCGAGAAGCTTCATCTAGTCTAATCATTTCTTTTAGCTCAGCTTCAGCTTGCACAAGAGCTTTCTTACCTGATTTAGAATCCAAATCATGAGTACCAAAACCTTTAATCTGAATTTTTTTTGATTTCTTAGTTTCAGGATCTCTAATCCCCTTAGCAATTGATATGAAATACTTACCATTTGGTCTTTTAGATTTACTAATATACATGCACAATCCCTCCATAAAATCCCTCTAACTACATTATACATCATATTATTCACCACGACAAGTCGTGGGCGTAAATAAACAAAAAAATAATGAGAAATGTTCAAATTTAAACATTTACTCATCATTTGTTCTGAATTTATGTTCTGAAGTCAGGTTATACTTGGACTGTTGGTTCCATCGTTATTCTGTTTTCTCTTCTTTAGTTTTTAAAATAATAGGGTTACTTTAATAAAAAGAGTAAAGTCCTGCGACATAGAATCGCTGAACTTTACTCTTTTTATGTTATTGTAGTAAAGAATTATCTTTTCTATATTATGAAGATTTCCTCCGTATAAACATACTAAAACTTGTTTAATTACTTTTTCAGTGCTTCTAATCTAGGAAACAAAATATTATTCTCAAGATGGATGTGCTGGAACAGATCTGACTCTAACATTTCCAATCCTTTAAAAGTTAACTCATAGGAATGGCATCCGCCACTTGGTACCTGATACTGATCCGTAATATGTCTAAGTTCCTTAAGAATATCTCCTGCCCCTTCATGTTCAGATTCTAATTCATCTATTACGTTAATTGCCTTGACTAGCAACTCATTAGATGGCTGTGCCTCATAGGCTTTTATCAACGGGAAAAGAATCTCTTCCTCTTTAATTAGATGCTGATCTAGTTCCATTTTTAAGCTGTGAAATAACTTGTGTACCTTTGAAAGTACTTTGCCATGATCCACACCGTGCACCCGATAAATCTTTGTGGTTAAATCACTTAGTTTTGGTAATTCCCTCACTAAATAAGTGTGATGTGTACTGATAACGTGGTCAATCAAATCACTAAATGGTGCCATCTGCCAGTCGATCCCTTTATCCTGTAGGCTCATTACTTTATTGTGTGCTTCAGTTAATGCACTTAATACTCTTTCTTCATTTAGGTTTTGTTCTTGTAACACAACCCTTAATGATCGATCTCCTCCACAGCAAAAATCAATTTGATACTTTTGAAAAACTTCACTTGCCTTGGGACATTTTGCTACGATTTCTCCAACCTTATCTTCACCTGAAAATATATTTTTCATTTAAAACCCTCCATTTAAAATTGATTATTTTCTCTCTTTAATGAAAGAATACTATATTTCCGATGTCATGGCTTTGATTCAAATCACAATTATGCTTCTTTTTTTCTAGTCCATCGGTTTGCATCTCGGGTATTAAATTTATCCATCATCCGATCAAAGGCATCCTCAAGGTCTATGTTTAAAGAGTTAGCGAAGCATGCCAGTATAAACATGCAGTCCGCTAGCTCCATGTCAATACTGTTTTCAGGTTCATCCTTTCGCTTTGGTTTTTCTCCATAATAGTGATTTACCTCTCTCGCCAGTTCCCCAGTCTCCTCCGTTAGCCTGGCCATCAGTGCCAATGGGCTGAAATATCCTTCTTCAAATTGTGAAATGTATTTATCCACCTTTTCCTGCATCTCTTTAATTGTCAAATCCCTATCCATCATGTTCCCTCCTCATCTAAAAATCGTTCTCCCGCAATTTTAATGCCGATTGCTCCTAGGGGTGCAGTCAAAATAATTGATAGCACCGCTAAAGCTAAAATCAATTCCCCATGCTCTACCCCTGCCGCCAATGGCACAGCACCAATAGCCGCCTGAACAGTGGCCTTGGGAATATAGGCTATGATGCAGAATAATTTTTCTTTTAAATTAAAATTTGTTCCTATCAAAGAAGCATAGACCCCTAGACTCCTAGCCAATAAACCTACGGAAATAATGATTACACCTACAAAACCAGCATCCAAGGCTACATAGATATTTACCGCAGCCCCTACCAATACAAATAACACTAATTCTGCCAGTACCCATATTTTATTGAGCTTACTAGATAATCGTTGGGCCACCGAGGGTGTTTTTTCTAATATGATAAATCCAATGGCCATGACACCTAACAACCCCGCCATTGGAACGACTCCCTCTAATGCATTCTCTAATGTTGTCAGTGTAATGGCTGCCCCTAGCATGATTAACACTTTTTTTGTATCCCTAAGATGATAATGACTAAATAAATAGATTAACCCCAGTGCCACAACCAATCCCATTAATATTCCCAGTATGATTGAAATGGGAATACTTAATATCTGTGTTGTTATGTTAATATTGGCACCACCATACATGCCTAAGAAGGCAGAAAAAATTGTAATGGCTACCACGTCATCAATAGATGCTCCGGCTAAAATCAAAGTTGGTATTCCCTTCTCTTGGCCCTTTCCTTGGTCAATAAAATCTAACATTTGAGGTACGATGACCGCCGGGGATACAGCGGCAATAATAAAGCCTAATATCCCTGCTTCTATCAACGAAATATTTAATATGTAGCTCCCTAAAAACATAATGGCAAACCCTTCAAACAGTACAGGAATAAAGCTAAATTTAATGGCAGTAATCCCGATTTTAGTAATGGTTTTCCTTTTAATCCCTAATCCTGCCCGTAATAAAATAATAATCAATGCAATTTTCCTCAGATCTCCTGAAATAGTAAGCAAATCCTCATGAAGCCAATCCATCCCATAGGGTCCCAATAGAATCCCTAATACTAGCATGCCCAAAAGTCCTGGAAGCTTTACCTTTGTAAACAGTTTACTAAACACTAATCCTAGTACCATAATCATTGCTAAACTAAAAGCCATATCTACACCGCCTTCTCTTTTAATATTATTGCCCCTCTATTTCTTTTGATTCTATTTTCTCATTCAGCTTAAATCCCCCAGATAGGAAACAAAAAACCCCTGCAAAACAAGGGTTCACCTTGTTTCGCAGGAGTCATTAACTGTTATCCAGTGGTTAATGGCGAACTCCATCGCCTATGAGCATTTTTTCCATTATACTATGAAAATCATTGTTTCACAAGTGGACTTATTCAATTGATACATTATAATGCTTCATCCATAGATTCACTTGGATTAGGTATGCAATCAGCTGAGGCCCTGTCATCAATTGACCAAACCATGGTTTTCCAAAGGATTTCCCACCTGTTTCAACAATTTCCTTGACCTTCTCTTGATTAATCACCTGTAAAATTGGTGAAGATGGATCCTGCATTATTTCTCCCATCCATTGCTGTACTGCCTTTAAGTAGGCCGGATTATGGGTCTTGGGATAAGGACTCTTTTTCCTTGTCCTCACATCCTCTGGTAGAATGTCCTTCAGTGCACTCCTTAATAAACCCTTCTCCCTCTGCCCTAAATATTTCATTTCCCATGGAATGTTCCAGGCATACTCTACAATACGATGGTCTGCAAAGGGAACCCTCACTTCTAATCCATTGGCCATACTCATACGGTCCTTTCTATTTAGCAAGGTAATCATAAACCATTTCATGTTAAGATAAAAAATTTCACGCATGCGATGGGTTTCTAATGATTCCCCCTTCATCCTTGGAACCTCTCTTAGTGTTTCTTCATATTTTGTTGCCACATACTCTTCTAATGGCAATTTCCTCAGATCTCCCGATAAAATATTCCGTCTTTCCGTTGTTGCCTTAGACCAAGGAAACGTATTGGCTTCAATGTCTTCCCTCCGTCTAAACCACGGATATCCTCCAAATATTTCATCGGCACATTCTCCCGATAGGGCTACTGTGTCATTTTGTTTTACATTTTTGCAAAACAAGTAAAGAGAAGAGTCCACGTCTGCCATTCCAGGAAGATCCGTCGATAATACAGCGGCTTCCAATGCTTCCGTTAATTGTGGCGTATCAATAATAATATCATGGTGCTTGGAGTCTATATGGCTGACCATCCGTCCAATCCATTCACTATCTGCATTAGGTTGAAATTCACTGGGTTTAAAATATTGATCATTATCTACATAGTCAATGGAGTAGGTGTGTAATTGTCCTCTACCATCTCTTTTAAAAGCATTTGCCGTCACAGAAGCAATTGCACTGGAATCCAATCCACCTGATAGAAATGTGCAGATAGGTACATCAGAAACCAACTGCCTTTCGATTGCGTCTATTAATAAGCCTCTTACATTTTCAATGGTATCCCCTAAACTATCCTCATGGGGTTTGCTTTCAAGCTGCCAGTAGGACTTAATTTTAACCCCTTGTGGTGTATAGGTTAAACAATATCCAGGCTTTATCTCATTGATGTCTTTAAAAACCCCATTACCCGGTGACCGTGCTGGTCCTAAACCAAACACCTCACATAACCCTTCCGTTGTCACAACGGGATCAATTTCTGGGTGTGCCAATAAAGCTTTAATTTCCGATGCAAAGAAGAGTCCACCATTTTTCAAGTTATAGAATAAGGGCTTTACACCCAAACGATCTCGAGCTAAGAACACGGTTTTTTCTACTTCATTCCAGATCCCAAAAGCGTAAATACCATTCAAATGCTGGACACAGTTCTCTCCCCATTCCATATAGGCTACTAGTAATACCTCTGTATCAGAGTAGGAATTGAAGGTATGACCTTTATCCTTTAATTCTTTTCGTAAGTCTTCAGTATTGTAGAGCTCCCCATTATAAACCATGGTGTATGTCTTTTCACCTAGCCGCTTTGTCATAGGTTGAGCCCCACCAGACGGATCCACAACAATTAACCGTCTATGTCCCAATAAACCGTGCTTAGAAATGTAGCTGCTTTTGGTATCTGGTCCCCGATGACCCAAACTAGCTGTCATTCTTTCAATAATCGGATTTTCATCTCTTAAATCTCTTTGATAGTCAATCCAACCAGCAATCCCGCACATGTAACTCATCTCCCCGATTAAATTTGTGATTTCCCATACATTTAACTTATGCAGTTAAATGTAAAAGGGATACTAGTTTAACCGACAATAATTTGTGTATTCCATACAATTCACTGTCATTTTATCGGAATTGGAATCATACTTACTTTACGTAAATACTCTGATTTTTTGTATTCTATTTTTATAGATCTCTTCCACCACAAATTTCACATTATTTTTTGTAATAACTTCCCCTTGTTTTGGAAAACGCCTTAGTTCACCAATAATAAATCCACCAATGGAATCAAAGTCTTCTGATTCAATGTGGATTCCAAGCATCTCATTCACTAAGGTAATCTTAGCACTGCCATCTACAACAAACTCATCTTCCTTAATCACTTGAATTTCTTCGTAAATTTCATCATATTCATCTTCAATTTCCCCTACTATTTCTTCTATTAAATCCTCCATAGTCACAATACCTGCTGTCCCACCATATTCATCCAATACAATATCCATATGAACACGACTATTTTTCATTTCCTTAAATAATTCACTGATTTTTTTAAATTCAAATGTATAATGAGGCTTTCTCATATAACGTCTAACATCAAAGTCTTCCCTGAGTCCTTCTACTAGAAATAAATCTCGAACATTCAATATACCTACAATGTCATCTAGATGCTGATCATATACAGGATATCTTGAGAATTGCTCTTCCTTCATTAGATGGATCATTTCCTCATAGGTATCCTGCACATCTATGGCAATAACATCTGTTCGCTGAACCATGACATCTTTGATCTGTAAATCTCCAAATTCAAATACATTCTGAATCATTTGCTTTTCTTCTACCTCTAATACACCTTCCTCGTGGCTGACATTCACCATTGTCCTTAGCTCTTCCTCCGTAATAAATGGCTTATCATATGCTTTCTTCCCACCCAGCATCCGGATTAAAATGCTTGTGATACGATTTAATATAATGACAATGGGATTTAGTACTACAACGACCCATCGAATGGGCTTCGCTACCTTTAAAGCCAATTTTTCTGAGTGTTGGGCTGCGATGGACTTCGGCGTAATTTCTGCAAAAATAAGCACTAAAATTGTCATAATCACCGTAGCAATTCCCACTGGATTATATCGAAATGCTTCTACTTGAAAGGCAATAGAAGTGGCCAATGCTGAAGCCCCAATATTAACAATATTATTTCCGACTAAAATACTACTTAATAGTTGGCCAGGATTTTTAATCAAGCTATTAATAATGTCTGCACCCTCCACCTTTTTTTCCACCATATTACGAATCCGAATCTTACTAAGAGCCATTAGTGATGTTTCTGATGCTGAAAAGAATGCAGACAGAGTAAGGAGTATTGCTAAAATGAATAATTGTCCAATTACATTAGGCACCATATCATCTCCTTAATCATTTGGTGATATTATCATTATTCCTTAAAATTATATACTTTATGACTATTGATACTGGTTTAATTCAATGCATAAATATCAGAAAATTCAATACTAATTTGTTCTATATAGGATTTTTGCTTATTATTTATCTCTTGCACTTCACCCTTCATTGTTTCTACTACTCTAATTGGAAAAGTCACTGTAAATTCGCTACCTCTCCCATACTCACTTGTTACACTGATAGTTCCACCTTGTAGCTCTATAAGGGATTTCGCCAGGGACAATCCAATACCACTCCCTTCATTTCTTCGGGTTAAAAGATCGTCTGCCTGTCTAAAGCGTTGGAAAATCATATCTAGTTTCTCTGTTTCGATACCTATACCCGTATCTTTAATTGAAATAACAACATTTCCTTCTATTTCCTCAATATAAACAGTAATTTGCCCGCCATAATTTGTGAACTTCACAGAATTTGAAAGAAGGTTTAATATAATTCTTTCTATTTTATCCGGATCACAGGCAATCATTCGTTCCTCTACCTCTGTATCGAATAGTAAGGTTATTTGACGATTTTCAATAAATGCTGCCACAGACAGCGTGATCTCCTCTACAATGCTTACAATATTATGATTCTGTAGCTGCATTTCACAGAACCCTGAATCAATTTTAGTCATATCAATTAAATTATTAACCAGCCTTAAAAGACGATAGCTATTTTGCCTCATGATGCCTACATGCTTACTAAGATTATTGGGATATGTCATAGATGCTTCTTTATTTGTGTATAAATTCATTAACTGCAGCGATCCTAAAATAACATTCAGAGGTGTTCTAAGCTCATGTGAAATATTAGAGAAAAACTCTGTTTTCAAACGATCACACTCCTGCATCTCATGGATTAGCTGTTGTTTTTGTGCCATATGCTTCTCTAGTATCTCAGCTCGTTTTCTATCGCTAATATCACGACTTACTACTTGAACAGCCATTCTACCGTTATATGAAAGTAGACTACAACCTACTTCTACATCTATCACCCTTCCATATATATCTACAATCTTCTCTTCTGTAAAGTAGCCTGGTTCTACTTTTCCTATCTTTATTTCTTCAGTTGCTTCTAATTTCTTTTCATAAGAACTTGAGTGGATAAAATCCATAACGCTCCTTCCAATTAATTGTTTTGGATCCTTCAACCCCACTAGTTTTGCAGCAGCCCTATTAGCCAGTATAAACTTTTCATCATTATACACACTAATGGCATCAGGAGAGTTTTCGAATAGGCTTCGATAACGCTCTTCACTTTCATAAAGGTCCATCTCAACTTTTTTACGCTCACTAATATCTCGAGCACAAAAAATAAGACCACTTGCCCCATCATTGTCTCCGATTAACACATTCCCCATAATCTCTATCCATGCATAATGCCCCTGACGATGTTGACACCGAACCTCCACTTTACTCCATGTTAGGTCTTCCTTTAGTTTTTCCATTGTGATCTTTACCTTATCAATATCATCAGGATGCATTTTTTCTAATATGGACTCCCCTATCATCTCCTCTACTTCATATCCCGTACTCACCTTATTGGAAGGGCTTGCATACCTGATTATTCCATCCATTGTAGTTTCAACTATCATATCGGATATATTGTCAGTAATTCGCCTCAACTTCATTTCACTCTCTTCTAAGGCATTCTTCATACGTTTTTCCTCCGTTATATCACGAATATATGCTAATAAATAACAGGGATTTCCATAATGGTCTCTAGCCACAGATTCATTTAAATCAACCCATATAATCTGTCCATCTTTCCTAATATATCTCTTATCCATTTTAATGGCAGTTTTTTCGCCTCGAATTAAAGAGTCTGTATTCTCTACTGATATCTGTAAATCTTCACCATGAGTAATTTCTTTGTAGTTTTTATTTAGTAGTTCCGCCTCTGTATATCCCATTATCTTACAAAATCCAGGAGGAACCTTTGTGAACGTTCCTTCTAGATCAGTATAAACCACAATAACATTGGATGTTGCCTCTGCATGTTCTAAGTTTCTCTGTCTTTCTTCTAACTGTTTTATTTGTTTTTTGAGTTGTCCCCGAGTGCTTCCTCTATTAATTGCAATGGTAAATGAGATCACTTGAATCATCACCATCATCATTACGTCTATATTACGATATCCTCTGATAAAATAAGCCACATAGGAATACACAATATGAGCTACTGCAATAATTATACTAATATAAGGTGAATGTAGTTCTATTTTGGCGAATGAATACCCAAGAGTAAGAACGATTAAAAATATCTTGAGTGAATTTACTGCCCCACCTGAATTCCCAATGTCGACTCCCATCAATATGATTAAAGACATAATAATAATTATATCTTTTATAGATACTCCCTTATAACTTCTTTTTAAAAAACCTACATACTTTTCCCTTTGAAGCCCTTGCATTTCAATACCCCTCCTCCTATTATAATTAAACGCCGCTCTAATTTTTGATGATTATGTTTATTACCATTTCTTATATTCTTTATTATTTTTCATTATCCTGCATTAAACTTAATTACGCCTTTATTTTTTATGATTTGCTCTTGTTTCCTCTGTTTTTATCGGTTTTTCGACATAATCAATCTCCCTTCGACAGCTTCAAAGGGAGATTGGATTTATTGCATCAATTTACTTTTTTGATTTACGTATTCTATATTTCTGGTTTTACTCCATTAAAATAACCCCTAGAGCTTGAAAGGTTTGCCATTCAATAACAGCACTTTCAGGAAGGTTATGATCCTTTTGAAACTCATATAAGGCCCGTTCCATCATAGGACCATATTTGCCATCTAAATAATCTGTATTTAAGTAGCCTAAAGCCCGTAGCCTTGATTGTATTTCCATTACATCTGCTCCAAAGTCCCCGGGCTTGATTGTTTGAAGCCCATATCCAAAAGGGCCAAAAACACCATTTTCGATTACCACCGGTGTTCCATTTTTAACGTATTGATATAAATCCTCAACATCCCTATTGTTCATCCGAATGCAACCAGCTGATGCGTTGTATCCGATTGAGTTAGGTTTGTCTGTGCCGTGTATTCCGTATTTACCCCAGGGTACATTTATCCCCATCCATCGGGTGCCAAAAGCACCACCCCAGCGTGCCTTCTGTATTACCTCCCATGATCCCAGTGGAGATGGAGTACTTGGTTTCCCACTAGCAATTGTATAGGTCTTTAGTAATTCGTTGCCATTTAATAAATATAATTTTTTAACGGAAATATCCACTAGAATCTTTACATTCTCATAGTTTGGATTCTCTTCTAGCATTTGATGTTCCCATAAAATGTACTCATTATATCCTCTCACATCTCCACCAGGTGTTGGTATACCTCCAAATAAGGAACCATTTTTTATGTATAACACACCTGCCGTACCGATTAATATAATTGCAAAAAATAATAATAATCTTCTAACCAATTCCATCTCCTCCCCCACATATTCATTATATGCAGAGGGACAAATCCCTCATTCCCTGATTCTAATCAATTAATCAAGTACATGCACTTTATTAGCAACGACTTTTACTTAATATAAAAAGTTTTTATATGTCACACTTAGAATGGATGATGTGACTTTAGCCTTAATTTAAACTCTTCGTATTTTATAAAAATTGCGAACTAATATATCCTTATTCTACTATAATAGTTTCTCTGTGATAATTGGATAAACATGATTTTTAGGAGATGGAGTAAATGATTCAATCTTTAACCCAGATTCACCACTAAAACTATAATCCCATCTAAATTCATCTACTGCAAATCTCCATGTTAACGGAAAATATGTGATATCTCTAAAAATAATAAGAGGATATGTTTCTTTAGACTTGACCGTACTTTCCATGGGCGAAAAAATCATAATTCCCATCAGTCCGATCATACCCCAACCACATATACCCATAATAACCACCATCCCTTTGAAAGAAACTCCACTCCTGATGGTTTAAATAGAAGCATTCTCTATGGATCGCCTTATTTTCCTTTGTTGAATTGTTTACCCACTCTTCCCCGGTAATTAAATGATTTATAAAATTCTTTCCAAAGTCTATTAGTTTCAAGGGGTAGGGAGTTACCCCCAAGGGTGTTCTTGTTGGCATGTAACCCACTCTAATTTCGCAACATATTTCTATATTTTTCTACTTAATCTGATTTTATTTCCTTGGAAATTGTTGCTTGGTGTTTTATTATGTACTTCTATTATTGGCTACTTCTATCCATCTTATTTCACTTTTCATTGAATAAGATTTTATGCATTTTATGTACTAGAAGGGTGAATATTATAATAAAGCTTTTTTGTTTTATTACATGACTATGGATGGACTATCTGGTGGTCACTGGCTTGGCTTTCTATGATGTTTCCTATGTTCGTATTACACCATAGAAAACCTTTACTTACATATGTTATATCAATAATGGTGATAATTATAATGTTGGTACTTTTTCCAGTTAACTTTACTTATACGCATTAAAGATATTAGCAAAAATGTTACAAGGAGGAAATACATCGACTATGAGTAAAGAAGTAATTATATTAATAGTTGCATGGTTTATAACAATAAATATGCTTGTTTTACTTGTGCCAAAAAATAAAATCAGAGAGGCACAAGTCATTTTCCTTTTCAAGCAATTACTATCTTGGTTATTGGGTCTTATAGTTGCACAATATAAACTTATAGAATATCCCGTTAGGTTATTTAGCTATGCAAATAAAGCTAGCTTCACCTTTGAATTCTTTATTTTTCCTGCATTGTGCGTTGTTTTTGTCTTGTATTATCCAGAAAGGAAAAGCCACACAAGGCAATTCATGTACTACCTTTATTTCTGCACAGCAATAACAACTCTCGAAATATTTTTAGAAAAGTATACAAATGTAATAGGATACATTCATTGGGCTTGGTATCTAACATGGATTACTCTTTTCTTAACTTTTTATGCTTCAAGAAAGTATTATGTTTGGTTTTTTAGATTAAAACCTAAAGAAAAAGTAGCAGACTTAGAAAAATAGGGACTTATAATTAGACATGGATTTTTTATACTGTCTTAATATTTTCCATTTCTCTGCTTATTGATTTTTCTTTCCACTACACCTCTTTCATGATGAGTATTTTAATATAATCACAATAGAGGTGTACATGTCCCCTTCTTAAAATACTTTTCTATAATTGTTTTTTGCTTTCCTCTCATAAAGGCTTAATTATGTGAATACAATTAAGCTTTTAATATAGGGCTTTTCACTTTCAAATACCATTAAATTCTATGATGTATTATCTTGTAGCATACTTGAGTTCACATAGATATCAGAAAACTCTATTTTAATTCTTTCAACATTTAAAAAATCGTTTCCATTGGAGACAATATATTCATTATCTGTGAGCTTAACAGGAAGCTCTATAATAAATTCACTTCCCTCACCAAATTTACTTACAACAGAAATCTTTCCATCATGTAACTCAACTAAATATTTAACTAATGCAAGACCAATACCTGAACCTTCAAATTCTCTACTTAAAGTGCTATCCACTTGTGCGAATCGGTCGAAAATGATTTCTGTTTTATCTTCTGGAATTCCAATACCATTATCTTTGATAGATATAGCAATGATTTCTTTTCTATCGTAAATCGTTACCTGAATTTCTCCACCTTCCCCTGTAAACTTAATGGCATTGGATAAAATATTAAGCATAATTCTTTCTATCAGGTCTTCATCAAAAGACATTATTTTTTCTTCTACCTCTGTATCAAATACAACATTAATGTTTTTTAAGTCAGCATAGCCTACTATGGACATAGTGATGTCCTCTACAGTTTTTGTAATATCTCTGTTAATAGGATGTGCTCGTAAATGATGGTTTTCTGCTTTAGTCACATCAATAAGGTTATTTATAAGTCTAAGCAAACGGTAGCAGTTTTGTTTTTGCATCTTTAGATATTTTTTTATATTCACATTCCAGGATTCCATGTTGTTATGGTCAAGCTGTTCCATCAATTGATTCGAGCCTAAAATAATATTTAGTGGCGTTTTTAACTCATGGGATACAGTTGAAAGAAATTGGTCTTTTAATTCATTGTACTCTTCTATCTCTTTTATCCTTTGGTTCAGTTCCTCTGTCATTTGGTCAAAAGTTTGTCCTACTATTGCCAGCGGGTTCTCACTAGTAAAATTCGTTTTCGCATTGAGATTGCCCTGCATTATGTCCTTAGAAGTTTGTACTAGTTTATTCATAGAAGAAACTAATCCATAACTGAGTCTTATAACCAGTATTAATAAAAGGAAGAACACACCAAAAAACATCAGTAACTCATCCTGCACACTTTTATTTTTCATAGCTAACAATTCATCAGTAGACATAGTCACAAAGTTTGCCCATCCCATAGATTCGATAGGATAATCCACTCCCGTTCGCAGGTCATTGTCAATATTTGATTTAAACGCCTCCGTTCTTACAATTTCACCATCTAAAGCTCTCCATGCAGGTGAATCTTCAGATATTTTTCTATTTTCAAAAGAAATTTCTGGACTACCCTTTCGAAAAACAATATACCCATTTTTATCAACAATACCATAGGAGCTTGTGGTAGCACGCCGCTCAGTTGTAAAGAAAGATTCGATTTTTTCCACATCTAAATAAGCGATCATAATGCCTTTCAGTTCATTATTCGCCCTGATTGATTGTGCTATAGATATAACTGGTCTGTCATCATTTTCCTTTAAATTTGAAACTACCATTTCACTACCATAGATAATCTCTTGAATATACTCTTCATGTACATAATCGCTGTTCTGTGATATAGCCCCTGTACTTGCCAACACCTCCCCCTTTGGAGATAACCATGCATAGCCAGTAATCCTAGAGTCCTTTGGACGTAATTTTTCTAAATAATCTTCAATATCTTCTTGATTCCAACTACTGTTAGAAAGTATAGTTGTTCCTACTACATTTTGAGTTCTACCAATCCCTCTGATATAACAGCTAAAGGTACTGGCAATTACACTTGCAGACTCTTCACTGGAATTTAATTCAGATTCCATACTTAAATTGTAGCGTTCTTGTATTCCATGAATTTTTATTAAGGATATAGGAATCAATATTAAAAGGATGAGGGCCAAAATTCTTATTCTTATATTCCTTAAACTCATTCTATACTCCTCCTTGAGATTGATTCCACTAAATGATTTATCCTCAATGGAAAAGTCACCCGCTTAATCTCATTATATTCTCTCAAATAATGAGATTTTCTAACTGATTTTTGAATTTTATGGAAATTCATATAATTATATCATTCGACTGATTTCTACCTACTCCTTTAAAAATCTCTCGACATACCTCGACAACTATGATTAGATAAAGCACATAGGTTAACCCATATGCTTTTTCCAATAATAAAAAAGATGAACTAGTCATCTTTTTGGTTTCTATCGGCAGATAGCGTTATTCTATTGTTATTTATATAAATTCTTCCTTAAGTCTTTTAATTTTAAGGGTAGGGAGTTACTGCACGATTGGAAGGCGATACAATCTTTCCTATCCTTCCCCTAACCCTGTATTTCTCCTGCGCAAAGCAAATACATTAGGTAGTTAACTCTCATGCAACCTACAATTCGATTACTCAAAATGCAGTTTCGAGCGGGGATGCGTTTAGCAACTAACACAGTTTCCTTTGAAACACTACTATCTAGCGACTTCTTGTCGCACCGCCTTAAAAAAAGAAGACGAAACAAATATCATATATTGTATTAGCCCTCAAAACTCCACACTGGTATTACTCCAATTTCTTCTAATAATGGATTACCATTCTCATCATCATATTTCAATTCAATCACAATATTATGGTTAATGTATTCCATCATTTCTCGGTGATATGTAACACCTGCTCTTCCTCCCTGAAAGTTCTTTAGTTCTTCAGAGTTATAGGTATATCCTGTTACATTTTTCTCTTCTTCACCTGTATTTTTATCTTTAAAGCTTATAGTAATAGATATATTCTCTGACACATAATCTTCCTGTCCCATATAGTCAATTGATTCTATACGGAGGTGCACATGGTTAGATGTATTAACCAAAACTCCATCGCTGATTTTCCAATTATTACTTTCACCTTCCAACCTAAATACAGATGTTAGCAAATCTGCCCTTTCTTGACTCAATTGATTGTTTAAATTCTTGTTATTATTCAGCGATGCGATACAGGTAATTAATAAAATAGAACATATTATCATTAATAGTTTGTTATTTTTCATATTCATTTCTTTGCTCAACCTCTTCCAGCTTATATTTTTATTGGTTATACCACTGCTTTTATTTCCATTATAGTAAAACTACCTGCACATTTTACGTCAAGTACAGATTAAATAGTTCTACTGCATTTTTATAGAATATATCCTCTTTACACGCATCATCAATATTTAGACTGTTAATCAATTCTATATGTTTCCCAATATCACACATGCCATAATCAGTTCCAAATAAAACCTTTTTCGGATTGTCTTTGATTGTTTTTTCTAAAATATATTTTATTTTTTATTTTCCAGTCTCCGCCTCAACCTCTTCATCCGCAAGACCAGATGTATCAAAATAAATATTTTCATATCCCTTCGTAATGTCATAGCAATATTCTACCCTTGGCCAAAAGTAGTGTGCGATAATAATTTTTAAATCCTTGTATTGATTTGCTACCTCTACAATATACTTTGGATCATTGTAGTTTGCAACATCAGGATCTCCGCTGTTCCATCCCGTATGTATGACAAGGGGAGCGTTGTGTTTAATACATAACTCAAATGCTTTTTTCAATCTCAAATCGTTTGGATAATGGGGATCATGTCCTGGGAATATTTTAATCGCCTTAATTACTTTTTCTTTGAATAGCATATCTAATTTATCGTGAATAAATTGGTCGCCCTTTAATATATTCAACGTACCCATCAAGAATATATTAGGTTGATTCTAAAATAATTCAATACATTCATCTAAATCACCTATGCTAGAACCTTTAATGTGGTCTGGGATCACAATAGCATAATCAACTTTATTCTTTTTTAATTCTTTCATTAAAGCACATTTCTTTTCTTCAAGGGAACATAGTCCTTCAAAAGTGGGAAGATGTAAGTGACAATCCATTTTCAATTAACTCCCTCCAGTGCAATTTAAATGATTTCAACTATTTTTATTACGCATACCTTTGGTAATTGTCCCTGAATAGATCTCAGAATAGATAGTTAATTAATACTATAAGTTTCTTTCCACGCTAACATCATACCATCTATTGGCATAATATTACACATATATACAGTCTATGTCATCATTATATTTAAATAATTCTTTCTTATTTGTGCTATGTATTAAATCATTACTTAAATTTGGATAATGAAAAAGATGAACTAGTCAATAGGTTAGTGCCTATATACTTTCTAAAACAAGAAAAAAATAAATTGCTCATCTTTATTGATAGTTAAATTCTACAGGCACAGCTCATTGAATAAGTCCTTCCGTATACTAAACATTTTCAACCCCATGGGGAACCAAGATATAAAAAGCACCCCACAAGTTCTAATTGTCCGTGGGATGCTTTTACAAAGGCATTAAGCTACATTTTTAAATTTTATGCATCTTCGTCTTTATCGTCTGTATTCTGTAACTCAGATATCATTTCTTCAATCTCTTCTTGATATTCATTTATCAAAACCTTCATATCCTCAATTAGCTCAATCGTTTCAGTTTCTTGGTCCCATTCTCCCTTTATTCCTAAGGTCTCTGCAATAAATCTTAAGGGCACATTACTTGGCGCTTTCCATTTATTGAACCCGAAAAAGATGATGAACACTGCTACTTAATAATATATCCTGAAATCACCTCATGTGAAACCATCATATCATATTATGGAATAATTTTACATTACACAATAGTAACAAAGTACACATCAGTTGACCCCTACCCATGTTTTGTAATAATAAAAAAAGATGAACTAGTCATCTTTTTAGCTTCTATCGACAGATAGCTCTATTCACTTATGATTAATATAAATACCACTTTAATCCTGTATACTCTTATTCATTATAGGGTTACCTCTGAAATAATAACACACTATCTATCTCTCCAAAAAGTCGGCATTAAAAGAATGAAAACCGTAAAAAGTTCTAGCCTGCCAAATAGCATCAATAATGAAAAAAGTAGTTTGCTTGGTACACTAAACTGACTATAGGTTTGTGCAGGTCCAACTAATTCAAACCCCGGTCCAATATTTCCGAGAGTTGCCGCCACAGAACTGGCCGCACTAATTAACCCTATTCCTTCTAATGAAATGAGCAGTGTCCCTGCTACAAATATAAGCATATATAAAAAGAAGAAGCTTGCCACACTTGCAGTCACATCTGGGGAAATTGACTTGTTATTTATCTTCACAGGAATAAATGCTCTGGGATGCAAAATCTTTGATATCTCTCTTCGAACTAGTTTGAATAAAACCAATAGACGAATAACCTTAATTGATCCTCCTGTTGATCCTGCACACCCACCAACAAACATAAGCATAAATAAAATTCCTTTACTAAAAGTAGGCCATTGATCAAAGTCGGCCGTCCCATAACCAGTCGTTGTAATAATAGAGCTGACTTGAAATAAAGCATATCTAAAAGTTTCATTTAAAGAAGTATATATTCTCCCATTTAAATTAATCGTAATTAAAATAATAGCTACTACTATAATAGAAAGATACAACTTTAACTCCGAGTTTTTCACGACTTCTTTCCAGCGCCCTTTATATAAATCATAGTATAGAGAGAAATTGATTCCTGAGGCAATCATGAAAATAGCGATGATTATCTGAATATATGAATTGAAAGCGCCAATACTACTGTTTCGTGTAGAAAACCCTCCGGTTCCAAGGGTCCCAAATGTATGTACCAAAGCTTCATATAAAGACATTCCCCCAACATAAAGCAAAACAGTTTGTAGTATTGTGATTCCTAGATACACCGTATAAAGTATCTTTGCCGTATCCTTCATTTTAGGAACTAATTTATCCGATACAGGCCCTGGACTTTCTGCTTTAAAAATCTGGAACCCACCTACGCCAATAACGGGAAGGATCGCCAGTGTTAACACCAGAATACCCATCCCCCCCAACCAATGAGTAAGAGATCTCCAAAACAATATCCCTCTAGGTAATACTTCAATGTCATCAATAATTGTGGCACCTGTGGTGGTCAATCCAGACACCGTTTCGAAAAAGGCATCAATGAATGAAGGGATGCTCCCGGATAAAACAAAGGGTAAAGACCCAAAAAAAGAAACCAAAACCCAACCACCAACTACAATGGTTAAGGCTTCTTTGGCTTTAATTCTTCTAGACGAATGAGAGAACTTCACCATAGGCACTCCCACTCCCAACAAAGCGATGATTGAATACACAAATGCTAGGGTATCTGACTCTCTATAGTACATAGAAATACCTAAAGGAAATAACAAAAATCCAGCTTCAAATAGAAGTAGACTTCCTAGCACCTTTAATACTATCCCATAGTTCATCAAGTAACCCCCCTTTACCTTTGTGAAAAAACTTATACAGTGATGACTCTTCTGATTGCAAGCAAAAGACAACAACACGATCTCCTGGATTAATGATGGAATCACCATTAGGAATGATTAACTTTCCCTTATGAACAATAGATCCAATAATGATCCCTCTGGGTAAGTCCTGTTCAGCCAATCGTTTCCCTACTATTTTTGAATCTCCTTCGGCAATAATTTCGATTACTTCCGCTTTCCCACCTAATAATAGTGAAATAGATACAACCCTTCCCCCTTGAATAAACCTCAAAATTTCACTGGCTGTGATCAATACTGGGTTTACAGCTAGGTCTATCCCTAGTTTTTCAATAATGGGAACATAATTGGGTCTACTTACCTTTGCAATTACCTTGTCTACGCCATGCTGTTTACCTAGAAGAGCCAATAATAAATTCTCTTCGTCATAACCAGTGACAGAAATTAAAGCATCCATTTCAGAAATGTTTTCATCAGTCAAAATGTTGACATCGGTTCCATCTCCATGAATGACTAAAACTCCCGTTAGCTCATCCGCAAGGTACTTACATCGCTCCTTATTTCGTTCGATAAGCTTTACACTCACCCCATGTTGGCAAAGTTTTTTAGCAAGATGATACCCAGCCTTTCCACCGCCTAAGATTAAAACCGTTTTCACTGTCTTTCTTTTAATCGGTGCACCACAGGCCGCAGAAAACTTGTTGATACTTTCTTTTTTCCCCATAACATATATAATATCCGATGATTGAATCTCTGTGTCTCCATAAGGAATAATGACTTGTCCACTTCTTGAAATCGCTACAATCAACATTGATTCAGGTATCTCTAAGTCCTTAATTTTTTCACCTGCAATACCTTCTAAACTTTCAACACGAAAATCCACCATACTTACTTTCCCCATTGCAAAATCTTCCATGTGTACGGCATGGCCCTTTAATAGGTATTTTGCAATTTCCTTAGCTGTTGACAGTTCTGGATTAACAATATAATCTATTCCCATCTCTTTTTTTATAAATCCTAACTGGTTTTCATATTCAGGATTCCGAATGCGAGCTACTGCTTTTTCACATCCCAATTTTTTCCCTATGGAACCAATTAGCATATTGGTTTCATCGCTACTTGTGACAGCGAGGATCAAATCAGTACTTTTAATGTTTAATTGTCTTAATGCATCCAATTGTACGCCATTGGCCTTGATTGTTAATACATCTAACGTATCATTGATGCGATCAAGAGCCTGCTGTACGATATCAATCACAATTACATCACGATTTCCTTGAGCAAAGGATTCCGCTAATTTATAGCCTAACTTACCTGCCCCAATTATAATAACCCTCATCATTTCATTCCTCTCTACAATTATAACTTTAAGCGGAAACCACCATTCCAGCTATTCAAAAATATAGCTTTCAATTGATCACATGCTTCTTGATCTGCTTCTTCAGTGAATCCTATAGCTTGTTCGTTAAAAGTATGCAAGTTGTCTTTACTATTTCCTGACACAAAAATAAACATATTGTCTATCACAATAAATTGACTATAGCACTTAGGGTTGGATCTTATTTCATAGTGGTTATGGATCTCCTTATACTCTTGAAACCAATTGATGAGCCTGAAATCCTTTAGCCTTGGAATAATAACCTTAAAGGCAATGTCTCTTTCAATATTAGAAGTAACAGCTACCGTAGAGTAAAGAATTTCTTTGTCCATAATGCCGTGAAACAGAATTTCTTGCGTATCAGGATGAGTATTTAAATAATTCCTTATTGCACTGATCAAATAAGATCTTCCTATCAAAAACCCCATGGCAATCCCCCTAAAATAGAATAACGGTTTATTTTATACTATCACATGTCTCTCTTATTTTGTATAGTTGTTTTAGTAAGTGAAATACTAAGATAAAATAAACCTATATGACAAGGAGGATAACATTATGCAAGACAAAGCCAAGATAGGTCTCGTTGCATCAGAAGTAGCAGGACTTTGGGATTCTTATGTAAACGACAGCCTGGTGATCTGTACGCTTAGCTATTTTATAGACAAAACTGAAGATGAAGAAGTTCTTCAAATACTTCAACATGCCCTTGACGTATCAAATGGCCACATTCAAGTAATAACAGATATATTCAACCAAGAAGGACTTCCAATTCCTAAGGGTTTCACAAAAGACGATGTCAACATAAATGCTCCTCGGCTATACGATGATCCTTTTTACTTGTTTTATCTAACTAATGTATCACAAGTTGCAATGGGCGCTTATACATTAATATTAAACCATGTAGCCCGCTCTGATGTACGTAATTTTTTTTCAGATTGTATATCCGAATCAGTTGAGCTTTACAATAAGGTCTCTGATGTGTTATTATCTCAAGGCATTTTTATAAGAGCTCCAAAGGTAGAGTTTTCAAAAAATGTCAGTTTTGTTGAGGAGCAAAATTTCTTTTCCGGTGGGTTGCTTGGTCAGAAAAGAAACTTAGTAGCAAGAGAAATGACTTCAATTTTTGCTAGCTTGCGACTCAATATAATAGGAGGCGCACTCATTACAGGTTTCGCTCAAGTTGCTGAATCTACGAAGGTCAGTGAATATTTATTCAGGGGTAGCGACCTTGCAAATAAGAAGGTTAAAACCCTAATTCCATTGCTTCTTGATGAAAATATTCCCATTCCTTCTACCTCAAATTCATTTGTAACAGACTCCATTGTTTCACCTTTTTCAGATAAACTGATGGTGTACCATGTCACCCTATTAAATGGTGGAGCAATTGCACAGGATGGTATGGCTTTATCAACTGTTTTAAGATTTGACTTGCAATTGCATTATACCCGCTCTATGTTAGATACAGCAAAGTACTCTGAAGATGGTTTGGATATTATGCTTAAAAACCGGTGGTTGGAACAACCCCCTCAAGCAATAGACCATAAAAAACTGTAAAATATAACATTATTTGGGGTTAATGTAAACCCTTGCTACAACCCTAGTCATAGAAGCTTCAGCCTTAATTTTCAAAGGAAATGCCATGACTTCAAAATGATTTACAGCTACTAGTTTTGATAGATTTGTTATGTTTTCAATTATAAGTATATTATGATTCAAGAGCATTTTGTGTATCCTAAATGGATGTTCATCTGGTGATGGCAAATCCATTCCTAGTATTTTTATCTTCTTTTCAATAAAGAAGTTTGCTAATTCTTCATCAATTACTGGATGATTTGTGAAATATTCATTTGTTCCATATTGATCGCTATGATTTGTGAACAATAGGACAATATCATTTTCATTTACGATGTTTGAATACTTCTCTTTGTATTTAATTACCTGCTCGCCTCTAACGTCTAACAGACAGCCTCTGCCGGTAAATGAATCTAAAGAGATTTCATTTATAAATTTTTCACTTTTTGTTAAATGCATGGGTATGTCAATATGTGTACCTGAATGCATACCCATTTCTAATTTAAAGTTATTATATCCATCTACATTTAAAAATTTATCTTGATATAGGTTAACAGGATCGTCATATGGATGAACAGGCATATGATGCTCAATATCATGACTTAAATCGATCAATTTAATCATTACTATTTTCACTCCTATCATATTGGATGAATTGCGCCTGGTTTTTCCCCCGATCCTTGGCTAAATACAAAGCTTTATCTGCTGCTAATATTAACTCTTCCGGTGAAGAATTAGTAGCGGGAATCATGGTTGTCACACCTAAGCTCACTGTAAGAAACGTACTGACGAGGGATTTTTCATGGAGAATTTCAAGCCCCTCGATGGTTATCCGAAGAGATTCCGCCATATACATGGCCTTATCTTCTTCAATGTTCGGTAGAATAACGACAAATTCTTCTCCTCCATAACGGGCCACGAAATCCCCTGAACGATGAATCGAATGCTTTAATGCCTGGGCCACGTTTTTTAAGGCTCTATCTCCCTCCTGATGTCCATACTGATCATTAAAGGCCTTAAAAGAATCAATGTCTATGAAAATCAAAGCAACTGGTGTTTTCAGACGTAGCCCCCGCCTCCATTCCAGCTTCAATGCTTCATCAAAATGTCTACGATTCCATATATCAGTTAGGGCATCTTTTGAAGAAAGTAGTTCCAATGCTTTATTGGCCTTTTCTAATTCGGATTTTTGCCGTTGAATTTTTTGATTGGACTTCTCCAATGCACTTGTTCGATCTGTTATTGCTATTTCTAGTCTTTCATTCAATTTTCTTTGATAGTTAGTTATTTCTTCTTCCTTTGTTAATACATTTGAAAATCGTTTAGCTAATGCTAATGAATGTGTAAATACAAAGACTAATTGACCAAAAGAAGATAAATTTCCACTTCCAATAACCCATTTAGCAAGATGATAGTTAGAATCGCTCATCCAAACACTTAGAAATATAATATCATTAATGGTTGTAATGAGTAAAATCAAAGCACCCACTCCAATAAACCTTGCTCCTATTTCTTTCTTGTATATTATTTTAACTAACACATATATCAGATACATAATGCTTGCTAAAGTAAATATTTGAAATGAAGCGTTGAATCGAGTGAAAACCTTAGCTGGCGTTAATAAAACTAACAATCCAAAGGCAAGTCCAACACCTTGGTTTATTCTAAGTATTTTATTAGTTACTTCTTTTGGATAAATAGACTTAAGAAACATAACAAATATAGGTACACCTAGATAAAATGTTAGTGTTTGTACTTTATGGGCAATTTCCCAGTTAAAATTAGGAAATAGATAGATGAAAAATATTTCTCCAACTAGCAATGTTCTTATTGCAACAAAAATGCAAAACAGACCAAAATAAAGAGGAGAATGTTCTTTTTTTCTAAAAGCAAACAAGACAAGATGATATAACCCCATTATAAGTAGGCTTCCAAATAGAAAGAGTTCGTAGGCTATATTCATGTGTCGGAGATGAAGAACTTGCCTTGCATCACCAAAGGATAAGCTCTCTAAAATTCCCCCACTACGATGCCTGTAGTTTGACACTTGTATTACGATTTCAATTTCGTCCTCTTGGGGTTCAAACAAAGCAATTTGTGTCAAGTATTGTGGTGTCATATTGTCTTTATCTCCACCCACCTGCCCAGCAAAGGCAAAGGGTTCTTCATTAATCCACATTTTATATGATGTTAATATACGCGGTATTTTTAATCCTAATAATTCATTATGATTCTCTGTTTTAATCCTTAGTCTATAGGTAGCATGTCCATCTCCTGATAATGTTTTACCATTAACTTCGTATCCATTCCATGCCCTGGGGATATCCATCAGTTGAAGACCCTTTATCTTGGCGTTTTTAAAATCCTGTGGTTCAAGTAGCTGCTCCCAGTAAAACTCCCACTGTCCATCCAAAGCTATCAAGTCTCCTTCGACTTTCCAGTTGGTCAAGTCTAGAATCCCTTCCTTAGCCTCCGGTGCTTCATTAATCGGATTTCCATAAGCACACCCGTTCAAAGTGAATATAACAGCAATGTATATTATCATAAATTTCAGAACCTTTTTATACATATGATATCCCCTTTGCAATAGAAATTTCTTTGAAAATCTGTCCAATGGTTTACAAATAAATATTCTACTTTTTTCCACATTTTCCTTTATATTTTTCGAATATAGCGCTTAGCTTGCACTTATCTAATTCCCTTGACATCACGGCCTCAGTTCTATCTAGCAAATTCAATTCGGTAGAAAATCATCTCCTATGTGATAATATCTATTTCTATTTCTATTTCTACTTTTATCTATGCCGTAAATCATATGATTTCAAGGGCTTTTAAGCATATAAATAGCGGAATGGATCTCCCATTCCGCTACTCTTTACTCTTTTATTTAGCCTTACCTTTACCTTCGATGTATGGGTACGTCACATTCTATATATTGTACACCACAATAATATCTGGATTTAACGCCCTAAATGTGAGTGACTCTGTAATAAAGAGTTGCACCGTCTTGGCATCGTGGTATTCATATCCAATGGAGAAATCTCGACCAATGGTCAATTCTAAATCTTCATGATCATATGGAAGCAACAAAGCCCCTTCTACCACAGGACTATAGATCACTTTAGACCCTGTCAGTTCTTGAATCCTATTGATTAAGGGATGACCCTGCATCTCCCGATTAATACGCTTCCACGCATCTATGCCTACTACCAAGGTCACCGGTTGGTCTACATAGGCTTCCTTTAGTAAGATCATTCCTTGGGCAAGGTTTTCCATGATTTCTTCTCCGTTATTTCCAAATTGAGATAGCTTGTGGGAAGAAGCTTCTATTAATCCCTCAATATCACCTGGTTTGTACCCATTATAAAGCATATTTTCTTCAAAAATAGCCATCTTTTCCGCTGCTTCTTCCAGGGCATCTAATTTGATGTCCTTAGCACCTCTAATTAAATTATCCATTTCCCAACGATCTAATTTAAAACTAATTCTTGCCTCCACCAAGGGTTTTACTTGATACATTCCAGTGCATACATTCCCAGGATTGTCTTCAATTTTCTTAAGTCTTCCCTCAGGAACAACTGTATAATCCCAACCCTTAGGTCCCACTATATTAACGACACGCCGAGCCGATAAATGGGTTTTCAATACCTCTGCTGCCCGTTGGTCGATTTCTTCCCATACTGATTCTGTTAATGGTGCCATGTCTCTTTTTAATATATCCATGAAACTTCCTCCTCTATTTTTTCAAATTTCCAATATTTAGTCCTTTTTCTTGGACAACTGTTTCCGTTTCTGTGCCTGTTTCTGCACCCATCTCTGCCTCAAGTATCGATCCTGTTGTGAATAAGTAAGTTTTAAGCTCTTGGTCCCAACCATCCATATTCCGTCGAAGCCACTCCAGTGTCATGCAGGCATGTTCAATCTCTTCATCCCTGTTATGTGCCATGATTTGTTTCAATTCCTCATCATTGCTTGCAGCAACTCGCTGGTTATACCAATCTACTGCTTCAATTTCTTCTTTTAGGCTGTTTATAGCCCTCGTAATATTTTTTGTTTTTTCGTCTAAATTTTCTACTGGTTCATGATAATCCATTGCCATTCATAATACCTCCTCTTAGTATTTCTTATTTATAGTCTCTATATATTTTCTACCCCAAAAAGTGGATAAAAAACAAAAAAGTAGATTTTAATATTGTCTATTGTTTTTATATTATTACCTTCTGGTATTATTATCTTTTCATATTATTATTATTATTTTGCAGGATGATTTTTAATTCTCTCTCTATCATTATCCTAAAATAGATCAAAAAAAGAGAATGATCAAATCATTCTCTATCTCTTTAATTATACTCTATTCAATTTAATCGGAATTTGAATTTCTGATATATATTCTTCTTCAGAGTCAGAAAAACCGTAGTCCACTATATTTTTTTCAATAGCATCCCCGGCTATCTCATAGTTATTTTCTTCAATCCACTGAATTAACATACTATAGTATGCTTCAATTTTATTATAGGAACCACAAAACACTAAACAAGCATACTCATACTCTGGCAAGACCTTCACCTGGGTACTGACATTTTCCTCTCTAGATGAGATCTCAATAAAGTAATTGAATCGATGAAAGCGTCTTCCCAATATGTCTTCCTTTGTGATAGAAGTATAAATTTGACCTTCCGTAAGCCATGAGGATATTTTTAAATGGGCTTCATGCTCCTTGAAGGATCTTTTTACCTCGTAAGCATCCTCAATATCCTTAATATCCATAAAAACACCCCATCTTTCAGGGAGTCTTTCCACTCTTATTTGATTAATGTATTTGTCTGCACCTTCAATTAATTCAATCTTACTTTTGATTTTTCCCTTGAGATTAATTAATCGATTAATTTTATGATCAATTTGTGCCTCTTCACTTTTGAGCAACGCCAGTAGGTGATCTGTATTCTGATTATTAAAGTACTGCTTGATATCTTCAAGGGAGATATCAAGGCTTTTCAAAAACAAAATCCTACTTAATGCAAAGAATTTCTCCACACTATAATATCGGTAACCATTCACTTGATCATAATCAGGCTTTAATAATCCAATTCGATCATAGTGTCTTAGGGTATCCGAGCTGATATTAAAAATTTTAGATAGCTCTCCGATTAAAAATTTTTCCTTCATAAAGTATCAATTCACCCTTCAATTTTAATGATCACTTTTTATGATCTGCTCTCCTTGTTCAAAACAGTTGATAACAAAGGATTATTATCATTATATTCGAAATTTGTGATAATTGAAAGGGACCTGAATACTGATCTACATATGTTTAAATGTCCAATCTAAAAGATCAATTGCCAGATCCGCTGTGATATCATTTTTATCTAATAGCACATTTAGTTCAACAAAGTCCATGGACTTAATTAATTTGGATTCTGCAAGTGTTTTTAGCGCTTTTTTCGTATCATCTACATTAATTCCAACAGATACTGGTGTCCCTGTTCCCGGTACAAATTCAGCATCAATAAAATCAAGATCAAAGCTCAAATGAATGGCTTCAACATGATTGACTTTTAGTTTATTCATCACCGCTTGCATCACTTCATTAATTCCTTTTTCAATAATCTCATCTGCAGAATAGACATTAAGCTTCATTTTATCAATTAATGCAATCTCACCAAGGTCTAGATCCCTTGCGCCTATAATAAAGACATTTTCTGGCTTAACCTTCTGCCCTTGAAAATATACATTCGTTAACCCTTCATGGCCTACATTCATTAGCTTTGCTAGAGGCATGCCATGGATGTTACCACTTCCACTTGTGTCCTGGGTGTTGATGTCTCCGTGGGCATCCATCCAAACAACTGCGAAGTTCTTGTGGGCACGACTCACACCGGAGATACTCCCCAGTGCAATGGAATGATCCCCTCCAATGACTAATGGAAAGCTCTCTGACATTAATGATGAATATACAGTATGTGCAAGGTTTTTATTAACCTCCATAATCGCATCCAAGTATTTTAGGTTTGCATGGGAAAAAAACTTATCGTAATCCTTTACATCAGGCACATGAATATCTCCCATGTCATACACCTTATTATTATACTTACTGAGAACACTTGCCACCTTTTTTTCTCTCAGCTTTTCTGGCCCATACTCTGGCCCCCTCTTGTCCGCACCGTAATATATAGGAACACCAATAATATTAATATCCATAGTTTGTACCCCCTTGTACCTTTTCCTAATTTTTATTAAGTAATAAATATTTCAATATCTTTAAGTATAAAGGTTGGAGTAGCTCAAAGGTCAATAGCTATGGATAATAAAAAAAAGAGATGAATGATCACCCCTTTACTGTAAATCCATCATTTATGACTGGTTATTTAGCTTTTCATTTCTTCATGTTTTTCTAGTGCTTCTGCTGCATTATAGGAGCTTCTTACTAATGGACTTGAAGCCACAAAGCTAAATCCGATCTTCAATGCTTCTTCTTTATATCGTTCAAACACCTCAGGCGATATATAGGCTTTTAAGGGATAATGTTTCGTACTAGGAGGTAAGTATTGTCCCACCGTTAAAAAGTCGCAACCAGACCCTCTTAAATCCTTAAACACCTCAATCAATTCTTCTTCACCTTCTCCAAGTCCTACCATGACCCCTGACTTCGTTAATATTTCTGGATCCATCTCTTTAACGTTTTTTAATAATTCCAATGACTGTACATATTCAGCCTTTGGTCGAATCTCAGGATATAATCTAGGGATGGTTTCCATATTATGATTAATGATATCAGGCTTTGACTGTACCACCTTTTGCAAAGCTTCTTTGTTTCCTTGAAAATCAGGGATCAGTACCTCGATCATTGTTTCTTTATTCTTACTCTTTATTTGATTTACCACGTCAGCAAAATGCTGGGCACCCCCATCGGCTAAATCATCCCTGGTGACAGAAGTAATGACAACATGTTTCAACCCTAGTTCAGCCACAGCATTGGCTACATTTTCTGGCTCATTTGGGTCGATTGGTTGAAGAGCGCCATGGGAAACATTGCAGAAACCGCAGCTCCGGGAACAGTCACTCCCTAGGATCATAAATGTTGCTGTTTTTTTGCTAAAGCACTCTATTTGATTGGGACAGTTAGCCTCTTCACATACTGTATTAAGCGAGAATTTTTTCAGTAGTCCTTTAACATAGTTTAGGTTACGTCCTTCACCTAGCTTGATTCGTAACCACTCTGGTTTTCTTTTTATATTCATAAAATCCCCCTTAGCTTTACTTGTCCATTTTGTCTTATTCTATCTCTACTCTACTGTCTCTATGATATCATAATTAAAAACTTCGCTGAAATACGCTAATACATGCTGATTGGCTACATGAAAGTCAACTGGATACCCTAAAATCTCTTCAATAGAAGTTACCCCTCTATCTGCAATACCACAGGGAACCAGAAACTTAAAATGCGCTAAATTAGTACTGACATTTAAGGCAAACCCATGCATGCTCACGCCACGCTTCACTGCCAAGCCAATTGCAGCAATTTTATTAGCACCTACCCAAACCCCTGGATTTACAGAAGATCTTGTAGCAGTAATGTGATACTTTTCATCTAATAATCGAATTAACACTTCTTCGAGGTTCTCTACAAACTTTTTGACCCCAATCTTAGATTTTCTAATATTGACAATCGGGTATCCAACAATTTGTCCCGGCCCATGATAGGTAACATCACCACCTCGATCCGTATTAAATAACTGGATTCCATGATTTATTAAAGATGCTTCAGATCCAATAATATTGGTTTCATCTGCATGTCTTCCCTTGGTAATCACCGGTGGATGCTCCACTAAAATCAAAGTATCCTCAATTTCTCCCCGCTGTCTTTTTTCAAGCAACTCTATTTGGACTTGTAACGCCTTTTCATATTCACATCTACCTAGGTTCACTACATTTAGATGCATCTCGTTACCCCCCTCCAGTTGATTTATGGAGATTTCATCCCCAAGGTATAAGACCCCACCCCTAAGATTCATACACCCATTATATTGTAATATTCTGAATCCATCAATGATTGATAAACATTTAACGATTTCAACATTGTGCAATATGATCTCCCAGACATTAAAAACCGCCCAACAAGAGAGCAGACTCTTTTGTTGGGCGACTATTTTACATCTATTGACCTTGTATAAATTCAATTCCTTTATTTACTGCATCTACGTTAACCGCTAATAATTGTGGCCTTTTCTTTGTTAAAGAATCCATTGCCTTTTTCACTTTATCTAGGTCTACTAGATTTAAGTATGGTAGCAATGCACCTAGGCATACCATATTAGCAATGCTTGAATTACCCATTTCATTTGCAATATCCGTAGCAGGAATCTGGATTATTTTAATGTCATCTCTCATATCTTCTAGTTCAGCAAGGGATGAGTTCACCACTAATATGCCCCCTGGCTTAATACGAGGTGCAAATTTATCATAAGCTGGCTTATTGAGCACAATTGCACCATCAGCAAAATCGATTACAGGAGAGTATATTTCTTCATCTGATAGGATTACCGAACAGTTGGCAGTCCCTCCACGCATTTCGGGTCCATAGGATGGAATCCAGCAAAGCTCTAGATCTGAACCCATACCTGCATAGGCTAAAACTTTACCTAGAAACATGACCCCTTGACCACCAAATCCGGCAAGTATTACTTTATCCATCATAAGCTCTTTACCTCCTCGGTCATCTTTAATTCTCCCATTTCATAAATAGGCATCATATTATCTCGTAACCATTGTAAGCTTTCCACAGGTGTCATTCCCCAGTTAGTTGGACAGGTTGATAGTACACTGACTAATGCAAAGCCTAACCCAGCCTGTTGAACCTTGAATGCCTTTTTAATAGCTGCTTTAGCTTGTTTAATGTTCTTTGGTGAATCTACTGAAACAGAAGCCACATATACAGCCCCTTCTAGTGCAGCAATAACCTTTGGGAAATCCATAGGTGCACCAGTCAAAATTGTATCTCTTCCATAAGGACTGGTAGATGTCTTCATTCCTTCTAGGGTAGTGGGTGCCATCTGTCCTCCAGTCATTCCATAAATCGCATTGTTGACCATGATAGAAGTGATCTTTTCACCTCTAGCTGCAGCATGGATGGCATGCTGTGTTCCGATGGCAGCCATATCTCCATCTCCTTGATAAGTGAATACCGTTCTATCTGGCATTGCTCTTTTAACCCCGATGCCCACCGCTTGAGCTCTACCATGGGGAGCGCCTACAAAGTCACAGGTAAAAAAATCTTGACAAAAACCTGCACATCCTACAGGAGAAATTCCGATTGTATCCTCAATAATATCTAATTCTTCAAGTATTTCTGCAATTAATCTCATAATGATTCCGTGAGTACATCCTGGACAAAATGAAAATGGAACATCTGATAATCCTTTACTTCTAGAAAACACTTTTTCCATGACTTACACCTCCTCTACTGCAGTTAAATTAAATGTATCTTCAACATAATCTAATATTTCATGCTCCGTTGGTAGCATACCACCCTGTCTTCTGTAAAGATGTACAGGCATTTTACACTCCACTGAAAGCTTCACATCTTCGATCATTTGTCCTGTATTTAACTCCACAGTCACAATTCCCTTCACCTTATCCTTATAAGGTGCAAAGGCTTTTTCTGGGTATGGCCATAGGGTAATGGGACGGATTAACCCTAGTTTAATTCCTTTTTTCCTAGCATTTAAAACAGTACTCTTGCATATCCTACCGGTGGTTCCATAGCTGACTAGCAGGTATTCTGCATCTTCAGTATGAAATTCTTCCCATTGCTGTTCTTTTTCTTGAATATTTTTATATTTTGCTTCCCAACGCAGATTATTGGCCTCACCAATTTCATTGGTTAGAGAGTAGCTAGCTAATATACGTTTTTTTCTTCCTTTAGCACCATCAATGATCCAGTCTCTATCAACCTTAGGTGCTTCTGGTCTATCCTTTAAAACAACAGGTTCCATTGTTTGACCTAAAAATCCATCGGATAAAATCATCACTGGGTTACGGTATTGATCCGCTAAATCAAATCCTTGCATTGTGAAGTCATAAAGTTCCTGAGCTGTGGAAGGTGCTAAGACGATTAATCGATAATCACCGTGTCCACCACCCTTAACTGATTGGAAATAATCTGATTGAGCTGGACCTAATCCACCTAATCCTGGACCACATCGGTTAACGTTAACAATTACCATTGGTAGTTCAGCAGCTGCACTGTATGAAATTCCTTCTTGCTTTAAGCTGACTCCAGGGCTTGATGATGCTGTCAGAACTCTAGATCCTGTAGCGGCAGCACCATAACACATATTAATCGCTGCGATTTCATCTTCTGCCTGTAATACCGTTCCACCTACTGGTGGTAAATGCTTAGATAAATATTCTACCACCTCTGTTGATGGTGTGATTGGATATCCGAAAAACAACTTACATCCTGAACGGATGGCTGCTTCACCAATTATTTCATTACCTTTCAACAATACCTTTTCCATCTGATACTTCAGCTCCTTTCGTTACTTTTATTTGTAAACGTCTATTGCCACATCTGGACAAACCGTTGCACATAGCGTACATCCAATACACTTATCTTGATCAGTGCAAACTGCTGTGAAATATCCTTTTTGGTTCGATTTGTCTCCAATCTTTAGAATCTTCTTAGGACAAATATCAACACAAAGACTACAGCTTTTACAATACTTACTTATTATGTCAACCTTTGGCACGACAATCCCTCCTTCGCTTGTTTTTTTAACTATATATTGCTGCTTCTTCTTCTCCTCGGATCACTCTTAATGCGCCAAGGGCTAAGGATTCAAGTTCTTCCTCTCCCGGTACCACTTCTATAGGAGCAATAAATTTAACACGTTTTGCAATATCAGCAACAATCCTCTTAGAGTATGCGATTCCACCTGTTAAGATGATTTTGTCTACATCACCCTCTAATACGGCTGCCATGGCACCTATTTCCTTTGCTACTTGATAGGCCAGGGCCTCTAATACAATATTGGCTTTCTCATTTCCTGCTGCAGCCATGGCTTCTACCTCACGGGCATCAGTTGTTCCGAAGTAAGAATAAAAACCGCCCTTACTACTTACCTTCTCTTTTAATTCATCATAGGTGTACTTTCCAGAAAAACAGAGTTTAACTAGTTGATCTGCTGGTAATCCACCACATCTATCCGGAGAAAAAGGACCCTCTGCCTTAGCATTATTAACGTCAATCATTTTACCTCTTTTATGGGGTGTCACCGAAACCCCAGTACCAAGGTGAACCACAACAAAATTAACATCTTCATATGCTTTATCCATTTCTTGTGCTACTTTACGGGCAACCGCTTTCATGTTTAACGCATGGGATAAACTAATTCGTTCTATATCAGCTAGTCCAGATATCCTGGCCACAGGCTCCATTTCATCTACTGAAACTGGATCTACGATAAATGCAGGTACATTTAATTGACCGGCTAAATCCGAAGCCATAACCGCACCTAAGTTAGAAGCATGCTCACCTCGTTCAGCCTTTTTTAAATCCTCAATCATCTTTTCGTTGACTTTATACGTTCCGCCAGGTAAGGATTTTAGTAATCCCCCACGTCCTACGATCGACGCCAATGTTTTGATTTCAATATTTTCTTCTTTAAGTACTTGTAATGCTAAGTCTAAACGATATTGATATTGATCAACTACCTTTGCAAATTCCTGCAAATCTTGTACAGAGTGATCCACAGTTCTTTTAAAAAGAAGTGCTTCGTCTTCAAATACACCCATTTTAGTTGATGTGGCTCCTGGATTAATTACGAGTATTCTATTTTTAGAAAGTGCCATATTTAATCCTCCCTTGTTCTAAGTCCATTCATTAAAAAATATTATCTGTTTCTTAAAAAATTAGAAGCGATAAAATTTATTCTTAATACTAGAATACAGAATATTTGCCTCATTGTGAAATATTATAATACTATGTCAGTAATAAGTAAAAGTGATTTCTATTGATAAATACAGAGTTAAATGTTATTATTAATCTATATAATTGACTGGTACCCAAGGATAGGAGGGCTTTGTATGGACATTCGACAATTGCGCTATTTCATTGCCGTTGCGGAACATTTAAATTTTACCGAAGCGGCTAAGCATTTATTCGTTGCACAATCAGCAGTCAGTCAACAGATCGCTGATTTAGAAAATAAAATTGAGGTCAAGCTCTTTGATAGAAATAAACGTTCAGTCAAATTAACCCATGCAGGTGGCGTACTTTTAAAAGAAGCCATTGATATTGTCAGCAGGGCCGAAGAGGCTGTCATCAAAACCCAAGAAGCTGAATTAGGAATTATAGGAAGCTTGAAAATAGGATTTTTAGGTTATACTGAGAAGAATTTTTTGCCTTTTTTAATCAGAGGATTTCGCCGTAACTATCAAAATATTGATTTACAATTAGATCAGTATAATCATGGAATACTAATCGATTCATTGAGCACCGGTGAATTGGACATTGGCTTTACACTTTCCTTTGGACTAGATAATATTGGGGGACTTGAGAAACGCAGTCTATTTACTGAGCCGATTTCAATTGTGATGCATTGTGATCACCCTCTTGCTCATCAATCCAGCATCAACCTAGGAGACTTGGCCCAGGAGCGCTTCATCGCCCTGAATAGACATGAGTCCCCCCAGGGATTCAATCAAACATTGCTTATCTGCGCTAATAAAGGTTTTTCTCCAAATATCGTTAGTGGCCCCAAGCTGCTTCATACGGTGCTACTGTTAGTCGATGCAGAAATGGGAATTGCCATCCTTCCCAAAAGTCTAGAGCATCATGCTAGTCCCAGCCTTAGATTTATTGATATCGAAGGTGAGGCAGTACAACACGAGCTTGTTGTTGCATGGAAGACAAGTAATCAAAACCCATCTATCCCTTTATTTTTGAAGGAGCTTGACGCTATGAATATGAAGGGCCAAGATGATTTTCTGAAAATCACGTAATCATCTTGGTTCTTTATTAGCAAAAATAAAAGAAGACCGTTCGACAGCCTTCTTTTATTTCACATTATTTTATTCTTTCTTAAAATACACTACTGCGGGCCTTAGGTATATATATCAGAAAACTCAATTTTTACTTTTTCTACTTTATTTTGTCTAGATTTCTCCTGTTGTGTATATTCTGTGCTTTCATTACTTAACAAGCCTATGGGTAACGCTATGATAAATTCACTTCCTTGCCCTATCTTGCTTTTAACAGTAATTTGACCTCCCTGTAGTTCAACTAAAGATTTAACAAGGGACAGTCCAATTCCACTCCCCTCATGACTTCGTGTCAGTGATCTATCTACTTGACTAAAACGCTCAAATATCACATTAATCCGATCCTCTGGAATCCCAATCCCCGTGTCTTGGATGGATATCATCATGTTTTCCTCTTTTTCATACATATTCACTTTTATTTGGCCCCCTGATTCAGTAAACTTGATTGCATTGGCCAATAAATTCAACATAATCCTCTCCATTTTATCTGGGTCACATGCAATCAGTTTGCTCTCCACCTGGGTATCAAACTGTAGATTAATGCCTCTTATTTCCATATATTCCGATACGGACATTGTAATATTTTCTACTACATTAACTATATCTACATTTTGGAGCTCTAACTGATAATACCCCGACTCAATCTTAGTAATATCGATGATGTTATTAACTAGTCTTAAGAGTCTATAACAATTTTGCTTCATACTCTTAATACGTTTGTCCACTCCTAGCAATGCTTCCTTCTTCTCTATTTCATCTTGCTTAAAGTCTAATTCCAAGAGCTGTAGAGCCCCAAATATAACATTCAGGGGCGTTCGAAGCTCATGGGCTATATTGACAAAAAATTCTGTTTTCAACTTATCATATTTAATGGTTTCCTCTAGCAACTTTTTCGCTTCTTTTTGTTCTGTTATATCTCGTATGATCATCATTGTACTTTCCTGATCATTGAAGGATACCTTAGTTTCAACTATATTCCCATATGCGATACTACCATCTTTCTTAATAAATCTGATTTCTACTAGGGGCTTAGAATTTTTATTCCTCTGTATCTTGTTGATCCATTCAACCATATCATCATAATCTTCCCAGTATATAAAATCCAATAGGGGTCTGTTAATCATGTCATTAAAGGTATCAAACCCTAAAAATTTAGTTGCCGTTGCATTTGAAAATAAGATAATCTCTTTGTCTATAATTAACACAGACTCTGGTAAAAAGTCCATTAGTTTACGATACTTTTCCTTACTCTTTATTAATGATACTTCAATTTGCTTGCGTTCAGTGATGTCTCTCACAATAGAGAGCTCTACTTGTGTTTCAAATAATTTAAAGGTATGTAAGTTAACCTCGACTGGGATTTCATATCCCCGTTTAGATATCAGTGTTGTCTCAAAGGTGGCGCACCCATTTTTGTATATTTCCTTTCGGTACCCAGCTAACTCACCTTCAGCTTTATCAACAGTTATATGTGAGGGTGTCTTTTCCAACAATTCCTCTCTAGTATATCCAAGTCTCTTGCAAGCAGCCTCATTTACCTCAATAAATTGACCTGAACTACTGGGGTCTTCAGCATGATTTAAAAAAATCAAGTCATTGGCATTATTAAATAATGTCTTAAACTTTTTCTCACTCTCTTTAAGAGCTTCTAAGGCTTTATTTTTCTCTGTCACATCATGTATAATGGAATAGACAAGTTCTCTTCCATTCTTATTGATAGATCCACTATATGCTTCTACATCTTTTATTTCGCCACTGGCCAGTTGATCCTTGAAATAATAGTGTTTACCTTTATTGCACTTAACATCTTCTATTCGATTAAACACTTCATGATGAGAACCGATGCTAAGATCAGTTACATTCATTGTGATGAATTGTTCTTTATCATATCCATAAAAAGCGCAAGCAGCTGGGTTGGCATCAACAATCTCCCCTGTATCACCGTCAGCTAAAAGCATATTTGCATGGTTCTTTTCAAACATATCCTGGTAAATGTCTTCATTTGTCTTTAAAAGGATACGGGCTTTTATTTTTTCAGTTATGTCCCTTAGGGAGACATTAATAACTTTTTTGCCGTTGATTGGTATCACGACCATTACAATTTCCACATAAAAAAGTGTTCCACATCTACGGCTGTGGGTCCACTCAAACTTACTTACCTCATTTTCCTCTGCCTGTCTAACCAATTCCTTAGCTTTCTTAATAGACAAGCTGCCATCAAGTTGTCTTTTAGGAAATAAACCATAAACTTTCTTGCCAATAAGTTGGTCTTTTGATAAGAGTTCAAACATCTCCACTGCAGCGTCATTACACCTAATAATTCTGTCCCCTTCAATGATCAGACTAGCATCTGGTGATTTTTCAAATAGTATCTTATAATCTAAATCTTGTTCTTTTACTAAGTACCCGTTATTCATCCCTTTTCCCCCATTGACTTCCCCATTTAAAATAATATTAAATTGAAATCTTGTCTACTCTATTATTCTACTTTTTTCCTAATACTCCTACAACGTACGATAAGTTTTCTGTTTTTTTATATAAATAAAACAGCCTGTATCGTATTAACTCAAAGCACAGGCTGTTTTACTTGGTTCTATTAAAATTTTATCTTCGTGGTATAACACTCCTATGGATCACCGTAGATGGGATTATAAATCTATCATGACCAATTTCTATTGATTCTGTTCCCTTTACACAACCAACAATTTAAATGATTAAATCTTTCATGCTGACTTAAGCTCTTTGCAAATTTCCCGTTTGCTAGTTTCCCTGCTGACCCTGTTGTCCGCCCATCTGCTGGCCACTCATTAAATTTCCTTGTTGCCCACCCATTTGACTTCCTTGTTGCCCACTCATCTGATTTCCTTGCTGTCCACTCATCTGATTTCCTTGCTGGCCCTGTTGGCCTTGCTGGCCACTCATTTGATTCCCTTGTTGGCCCTGTTGGCCTTGTTGGCTATTCATTTGCATTAATTGTTGTTGTGCTTGATCGATCAATTGATTCATTTGTGTAAGCACTTGGTTTGCTTGAACATATTCATTTGCCTGATTTAGAACCTGCATTGTTTGCTGGATTGATTGTTGTAGTTGTTGTACTGTTTGTTGTTGTTGTTGCTGTGCTTGGTTTCTAAACTGCTGCATTTGTTGGAACAGCTGTCCAGCTGACTGACCACTCTGTTGTGACTGGTTTTGCTGTGACTGATTTTGTTGTCCACCAGAACCTTGTTGCAATTGTCCCATTGTTTGTCTCATTTGATCTAATTGGCTTTTTAAAGTGACTACTTCTTCAGCTAGTTCTTCATCCACTTTACCTCTAGTGATTGCTTCTCTTTTTAAGTCCATTGATCCTGTTTCCATTTACATTCTCCTCCGATTCAAATTTATTTAGTGATTAACACCTATTTTATCTTTTCACTTTGCTACACCTTATATACAGAATACCATCACCAATTTTTTTATTTCATAATGAAATTTATGCCAAAATAAAAAGACCCCCTAGAAACAAAGGAATCTTTAAATAATCTTGAATACAACATATTTTATCTATTGTTTATATTTTCTGGGTTCATATCATGCCATTGTATTCTTTTTTCAGCCATTGTTTCCCATTTGGTTCCTTTTTTACCATGATTGCAATAAGGGTCAATTGAAATACCTCCCCTTGGCGTGAACTTCCCCCATACCTCTATATACTTAGGGTCCATAAGTCTAATTAAATCCTTCATGATGATGTTAATGCAATCCTCATGAAAATCACCTTGATTTCTGAAGCTAAATAAATACAGCTTTAAAGACTTGCTTTCAACTAACAGTTTATCTGGCACATAGGATATATATATAGCTGCAAAGTCAGGTTGTCCTGTCTTAGGACATAGACTAGTGAACTCCGGAAAATTTAATTTCACAAAATAGTCATTTTCAGGGTGCTTGTTCCCAAAACTTTCTAGTATGTCTGGGTTATATTGGTATTGGTACTTAACACTTTGATTACCAAGCAAAGTAACACCCTTTAGTTCTTCATCTGTTCTCCCACTCATCATAGGTCCTCCTTCAGTTTATCTTTTTTATCTTCGAAGCGTTTCTAAATACTCTCTCGGAATTAAATCTCATTTTCTTTTTGATATACTCCTAAGACTCTAGCTGAACTAGCCTTATTTTATTTTGTCTCTTAATTGCTTTACTAATACAACGCCAACAACTCCAGGAATGATTTGTCCTATGGTAATACTAAATGCTAATAATGTATAAGGTACATTAATTAAATAGGTTAACCATATTGGTACGATTAGACCCGGTCCCAAAATAATGGGTAGTGCCATGAACCAATCATTGAATCGGTACTTTTTAATCAGATAGATTAGACTAGTAGTGATGATCCCCACCATAAATCCACCAACTATATCCGGTAGACCCAAACCTCCCATTATCATATTACTCAAAAGATTACTCAGTCCTAAGGGTACAATTAAAAAAGGATAGATGGCACTTAAAGCATAGAGCGAAGTGGCAATCCTAATTTGGAACTGTCCAAATGCAAAACCTTGGGTGAAAAACATCAACACTACATATAAAGCCATTGTAATCCCAGATATTGTAAGCTTCTGTGTTGAAGAAATCTCTTTCCCACTAAAAATTTGTTGCCTTGATTTCGAGTATTTATTCATTGTATTAACCTCCCTGATCCCATCAGTATAGACGTTATTCGTCATTCATCCATTCCTCTATCAGTCTACAAGGAGTTCTTTTATCATATACAAAAGAACGAGACCTATGGTCCCTCAACTTTTCTCTTTAAAATATCGATACAAATTCTTACTATATGCATTTACCACAATACCTCTATGACTGTGGTTTCAGTTCCTTTATGGGATAAGAGATTATTATTTCTTTTTCCATAAAAAAAAAGGCCTTACGGCCCTAAATATATAGATTTATCAATACTTTATTAGCCCTAGTTTTGTTTTGAGACAGGATGGTTACGAACTGTCTTATTGAATTGTCAGGAATATTATATCATAGCTTTATCACTGGAACAATCTTTATATTCAGCTCACTTACTTCTTCAATTTTCCCGAAATAAACCTATTATTTCCCCGGAAATATAGATTTTCGACATTTTATTTTTTGAATGCTTTGTACAATTCCTCTTTGGCTCCACAAATTGGACACCGATCAGGTCGTTCATTGGTTGCAGTATGTCCACAAATCTCACATACATAGATTCCACCTATATCATAGTCCTTTCCTTGCTTAGCTGCTTCTTGAGCTTCTTTGAAAAGCTTAGCGTGAATCTTCTCCGCTTCTAATGCATAGTGAAAGGCTCTTTCTGCTCCTTTTTCCTTTTGGAATCGTGCTGTTTCCAAATAAACAGGATACATTTGTTCTATTTCATGAAGTTCTCCATCAATTCCGCCTTGAAGATTTTCTACGGTTTTACCTACTCCAAATACAGCCCCAGCAGGTACCGTATAATCACCTTTTTGATCACCAAGCTCTCTAAAATGATTATCAGCATGGGCATACTCAGCATAACCAATGGCTCTAAACAACCTTCCCGTATTAGGAAAACCCTCTTTATCTGCCACCTCTCCCCAAATTAAGTATCTCATATGAGCCATACTTTCTCCTCCATATGCCGAACGTAAAAAATCAGCAGTCATTGCATTGTTAACCGACATGTACACTCCTCCTCGTTAATTAAAATCGTTTTTTGAATTATAGACAAGCTTATTGCCTTTTATACTGCTAGGCTTTCATTAGCTCTAATCCAAAGTAAAACGCCTGTATCGTTACAGAGGTTAAGTTGAATATTTTTTTCCTCCGGAACAATACAAGCTGATGTCCTACATTCTCCATCCTTATTATAAGCGCATCCATGGCATTTACTCATTTGTATTCCTCCAATCCATTAATTCATCTTATGTTTACTTAGATTATACCCCTAGTTAAACGATGACTGACATCACATTGGCTTTGCTTTATTGTCCTATCATTGCCTATTGTCTGGGTTTATTTAGTAATTTGGAAGCTGGCATAATCTCGATTCCTTTTTCTTGTAAGTAAGGGAGCATCTGCTTGATAGCCTCGGCTGTTATTCTCCCTCCCTCAGGTCCTACATGACCAATTGCCACAGCACTTCCACTCTCTAATGCCACAACAGCTAATTTTTCAATCTGTCTCTTAATTGCCTCTACATTTTTCTCATTATCTAAAAATATAGCTCTTTCTAAAACCGGAACATTATATTGATCTGCAACTTCTTTGACTATGGATGTCTGACTTGTCTTGCTGTCAATCATATACATATCATTGGCCTTTAACACTTGCATGACTGCTTCCATAATCCTCTTGTCCTCTGTTATTTTTGACCCCATATGATTGTTTGCTCCTACGGCATACTGAACATCCTCTATGGCTTCTAAGACAATGCTATGTACCTCCTCTGAAGTTAGATTCGATGTAATGCCCCTGTCTCCTAACCACTTTGGATTTCCTTTTTTAGGTTCCATAGGAATATGTACAATCACTTCATGTCCAGCCTTATTAGCTCTTTTAGCTTCTTCTTGTGAGTATGGTAAAAAGGGAATGACTGCGAAGGTAAGGGGTTGGATAATGTTCATCATTTCATCAGTGCCGCTACCATTATTGCCAAAATCATCAATGACAATCGCGACGATCCCCTTTGTCTCTGCTACAGTCTCCTCAATTACACTTGCCTCTCTACTCATCCACAAGGGATTTTGCTCATTTCTTTGAATCCTCATTCCCCCAGTAAAAAAACCTAGCACAAGACAGGTTACAAGTATAAAATTTAAATTTTGTTTTGAAATGTAAAAAATATAGCCTTTTTTCTTCATTTCCACACCTCTTTCATTTTATAGATACTTTTCCAGTTTATTGAAGCATAAAATCACTTTAGATAAGGAATGCTACTACTGAAACTAAATTTTGCAAATGAAAGGAGTCTTTATATGTCTGAAGATAGAAATAATGATAGAAATCAAAACCGTACACAAGCATCTCATAGCTGGGTAGGGATTATATTAAGATTTGTAGTCTCTGCTATCGTCATTGCAGTTGCCGCCTTTTTAACACCAGGATTTAGAATAGAGGGTGTATGGGGGATTGTAGTAGCTGCTGCGGTTATTTCGATTGTCGACTACTTAATACAACGAGTTGTTGGATTTGATGCTTCGCCATTTGGTAAAGGCATCACAGGGTTTATTGTGGCCGCTATTGTGCTCTATGGCGCCCAGTTTATTGTTCCAGCCATGCGTGTTACATTCCTTGGAGCTATTCTAGGTGCAATTGTCATTGGTATTTTAGATATGATTATACCTGGTAAAACAATGTAATAGAAGCTAAAAGTATATCAACAGTTGCCTGTTGATATACTTTTTCTTATACACATTCAAGATCTTTTTTATCCACAATGCATTACCTGTTTTTCTTTATGATTTTTGGCTAATTCCTCAATTTAGGCAGTAAACCTGTATTTAACCAGAGTGTTATCCACATTGTCCACATATTTTATCCACAACCTAATGTGTCTCTTGAAAATACCTCTGGATTCCTATATACAGTGCCCATGCAACCCTTTGCTGGTATTGGGAATCATTAAGCAATTTTTCTTCCTTTGGATTAGATAAAAATCCACATTCTACTAACACTGTGGGTATCTCTAAATCTCTAATTAAGTAAATCCCCTCTTTTTCTAGTGCCACCCTTTTGTTGTTAGGATCTAGTACGTTTACTAATTCTTCCTGTAGAATTCCTGCTAACCTTTTTCCCATAGGGTTATTTTTTGGATAAAAAGTTTGTGCTCCAGAATATTGACTCTGGGTAAAGCTATTCACGTGAATCGTAATAAAGATGTCCGCTTGGCTTTCTTTTACAATCTTTTTCCGATTTTGTAAATCTTCATTTTTTTTCTTCCTCACCGTTCCACCCTCTGTGTATAAGCCTACGTCACTATCTCGCGTCATCAAAACAACGCTACCGCTTTGCTCTAAATACTCCCTTAAGTAACGTGCAATAGACAAATTAATATCTTTTTCGTTATTTCCCATACTACCAACCTTACCTGGGTCTATTCCACCATGTCCAGCATCTATGATCACGCCCTTTGCAGTACTAGGAATCACATTGGTTTCAATTACCTTGTCTCCTAAGTAAATCAACAACACAATTAAGGCCAGTATCCCGATTCCACCCCATATTAACCATTTTTTTTTGATAATCAACAGTCTCAAGCTCCGATTCCTCCATCCTTTCATTTATGATTATTCTTTTAAGGTATAGAGCCCCCTCTAATGTTAGGTGACATTTTCGAAATAAATTCCGCTACAATTTAGAGGGCGTGTATATTCTCTCTAAATTAAGTCTCATTTTATATATATGATCTTTTCTTTTCGTCCTATCACTTTTATCGTGATTTTATTTTGCTCAATGTAAAAACTTACTAAACGAAATCCACCACAGTTCATAAATATATAGTGGATTTTAAAATAATTGTATTTCTTACATGATCAAAGATAAACTAATGGAGAAAACAGAACATATGAGAGGAAGGTTAATAATGGAAAACAGAAAGGACAAGCAGAATATTTCAAACGAATTGGAACTGTTGAAGAAAGATAATGAGGAAATGCGTCTAAGATTATCTGCCATCGAATTATTGCTGGTGGATGAGAACAATGGAAGGTCTAAGGATCCTGACTTATCTAATGCAGTCCAAGGACTATCCACTCAGATTTCTTCACTGATACAAGATATCGACTCATTAAATGATTCCTTGTAGTCACCATTACTCTAGCTATTTTGAGTATAAAAAAAAGACTGTCTGTGACAGTCTTTTTTGAAAGTAAAATAATTATCTCTTTGAGAACTGAGGAGCTCTTCTTGCACCCTTAAGTCCATATTTCTTTCTTTCCTTCATTCTTGAATCTCTTGTCAAGTATCCGGCCTTCTTTAAAGCTGGTCTTAATTCATCATCAGCTTTAAGTAGTGCTCTAGCGATACCATGTCTTAATGCACCAGCTTGTCCGGTGTATCCTCCACCATTAACTGTTGCAAGCACATCAAATTGACTTAAAGTCTCTGTTAGTTCTAAGGGAAGTCTTACATCTCTTCTTAAAGTTTCATAATTGAAGTATTCTTCAATATTTCTTTTATTGATTGTAATATTTCCTTCACCTGGAACTAGTCTGACTCTAGCAATTGCGTTTTTTCGTCTTCCAGTTCCGTAGTAAGTTACTCTTGCCATGGATAATTCCTCCTTTCAACTGTGATCCTCGATTATAATTCTAAAGCTTGTGGTTGCTGTGCTTCGTGATCGTGATTCTCTCCTGCGTAAACCTTTAGCTTCTTAAGCATTTGTCTTCCTAATCTTGTCTTAGGAATCATCCCTTTTACAGCATGGTAAGTTAATAATTCTGGTTTTTCAGCAAGCATTCTTCTAAAAGAAATTTGCTTTAACCCACCTGGATGACCTGTATGATAAGTATAAGATTCTTGATCTAATTTCTTACCTGTTAGTACTACTTTTTCAGCATTTACAACAATTACAAAATCACCAGTGTCTACATGAGGTGTATATTCAGGCTTGTTCTTTCCAGTTAGGATTTTAGCGATTTCTGAAGAAAGTCTACCTAATGTCTTTCCTTCAGCATCGACTATAAACCATTTTCTTTCTACTTCATTTGTTTTCGCCATGTATGACTTCATCGTTTTCCCTCCTTATCAATTCTTAAAAAATAAATTTTATTTGTATTTATATTCTAGTGTCGTCAAGTTCTATATGTGTCGAGACCCGGGGCTTAGTGGATCTCTTTTTACACACTCCATCAAATTATAATACAATGTCCCTGGTGTGTCAAGGGGTAAAACACCTTTTGTAAATATAATCCTTGTGCCGGTGCTGTTTTCACTGCAACTCTTCGATTTTGTGTTTCTAGTATATTTTGTAAAGCTTCTTCCTTTATTTTACCTGTTCCGATTCCCACTAATGATCCAACAATAATCCGAACCATTTTATATAAAAAGCCATTTCCTTGCATGGTAATCCAAATTTGGCTACCTTGGGTGTCAAAGTTAATTTCATCAATCCTTCTTACTGTGGACTTCACCTGACTGCCACTGGCCATGAATCCTTTAAAGTCATGGGTTCCTAACAACGTTTCAGATGCCTGCTTCATTTTTTGTAGATCCAGTTTATAGGGAACATGATAGCAATAGTTTCGTAATAAAGCGCTCCCATGGGTATTATTCATAATGCAATACCCATATCGCTTCCCAATGGCGCTATATCGAGCGTGAAAGTCTTCTGGCATTTCCTTGGCCTCCAAAATTGTAATGTCCCTTGGCAATTTACCATTTAAAGCAAAGGAGATCCGCTCAGCAGGAATCTTAGAGTGTAGTTGAAAGCTGGCCACTTGACCTTGGGCATGAACCCCTGCATCGGTTCTTCCAGACCCATGGGTAGTGATCTCCTCACCAGTAACTTTTTTTAGTGCCTTGGCTATTTCCTCTTGAATACTAGGTGCATTCTGTTGAATCTGCCATCCACTATAATTTGTCCCATCATATTCGATTTCAATCATTATATTTCTCATTTGACACTTCACCCTATATCATTCGCGTATAAATTAATGTTAATAGTAATAATCCTGTTGTGACAAAGCCTAGTACATCTCCTTTGTCCATCTTTAATTGCTTCATTCGCGTACGACTTTCGCCTCCACGATAGCATCTTGCTTCCATGGCCATAGCCAATTCGTCTGCTCTTCTAAAGGCACTAATAAACAATGGTACCAGTAAAGGTACTAGGCTTTTAGCCCGCTTGATAATATTGCCACTCTCAAAATCAGCGCCCCTGGCCATCTGTGCCTTCATGATCTTATCCGTTTCTTCTAATAGAGTAGGAATAAATCGCAGTGCGATTGTCATCATCATGGCTAATTCATGAGCAGGTAAACCAATTCTTTTAAAGGGATTTAATAGATGCTCAATCCCATCGGTCAATGCAATGGGCGATGTTGTTAAGGTTAATAGCGATGTTCCCATGACCAGTAAAACTAATCTCAAGGCCATAAACAGTGCCTGATGAAGTCCCTCACTAGTGGCTACCAATGGTCCTAGCATGATGATTGGCTCTCCTCTAGTCATGAAAATATTGATAATAAAGGTAATCAAAATGATCACCCTCAAGGGTTTCAATCCCTTAAGCATATATTTTATGGGAATTTTAGAAATGACAATAGCACTGGCAACAAAGGCAACGATAAATGTATAGGCTATAAATTTATCAATAATAAAGAGCCCTACAATTAAGGCAAAGGTAATGAGTATTTTGGTTCTAGGGTCAAGCTTATGAATAAAAGATCCCGTTGGATAATGTTGTCCAATTGTAATATCTTTAAGCATCGTTTTGACTCCTTATCCATTTCAATATTTCCTCTTTAGCCTCTTCAACAGTTAAAATATCATCCCTCAAATGAACTCCTTGGTTCTTTAGGTTCTTCATGAGATATGTGATCTGGGGGACTCCTAATCCGATGGATTCTAATTTTTCTACTTCCTTAAAGACATCCCTTGGTCCACCACTTAAAACCACTTTGCCTTGATGCATTACAATAATGCGCTCCACTAGCTTTGCAACATCTTCCATACTGTGAGAGACTAAAATTACAGTATTCTGATATTGCTGATGAAGTAACTGAACCTGTTCAAGTATTTCATCCCGTGCCCTAGGGTCCAGCCCAGCTGTAGGCTCATCTAATATAAGTACCTCCGGCTTCATGGCTAATACACCAGCAATAGCAACTCTTCGTCGTTGTCCTCCACTTATTTCAAAGGGAGAGCGTTCCTTCAAGTCTTCATATGAAAGTTTAACTAAAGCCATTGACTCTTTTACACGATCCTCAATCTCACCATCTGAAAGCCCTAAGTTTATAGGACCAAATGCAATATCCTTGTATACTGTTTCTTCAAACAGTTGATGCTCCGGATATTGAAATACCAGTCCCACACGTTTTCTAACATCCTGAAGTTTTACACCTTTTTCGGTAATATCAAAGCCATTTATGATAATTTTACCTGAGCTAGGCTTTAATAAACCATTCAAGTGCTGAATTAAGGTGGATTTTCCTGAACCAGTATGACCGATCAAACCAATGAACTCTCCATCTTTAACTTCAAGTTCAATATTATCTAATGCTTTGGTTTCAAAAGGACTTCCTGGATTATATATATGGGTTAATCCTTGGATTTTAATTGACATAAATGCATCACCATCTCATCTACTGTTAATATATCCTTTGGAATTTGAATTCCCTCTTGAATTAATTCGTGTGCTAATTCACTTACCTGGGGAACATCTAATCCTAAAGACTTCAAGGTACTTACCTGAGAGAAAACTTCCTTCGGGGTTCCTTGTATGACTATTTTGCCAGCCTCCATTACGATCACACGATGGGCTCCTACTGCTTCTTCCATAAAGTGTGTAATGTGAACAATTGTAATATTCTCTTCTTGATTCAACTTATGAATTGTATTAATGACCTCTTTTCTACCAGAAGGGTCTAGCATAGCAGTAGGTTCATCAAATATGATACAATCAGGACGCATGGCAATCACACCTGCAATGGCAATACGCTGTTTTTGTCCTCCCGATAGTAGGTGGGGTCCTTTGTCTCTGAAGGCTGTCATATCGACAATTTTTAAAGCCTCATCCACTCTTCTGCAAATCTCTTCACGTTCTATTCCTAAGTTTTCAGGGCCAAATGCCACATCCTCTTCTACTATGGTTGCCACAATTTGATTATCGGGATTTTGGAAAACCATACCCGCACTCTGTCTAATGTTCCAAAGATTTTCTTCTTCCTTAGTGTTCATACCCTTTACCCTAACATCTCCCGCTGTGGGAAATAGTAGGGCATTCATATGTTTAGCTAAAGTTGACTTTCCGGAACCATTGTGTCCAATGACAACGACAAACTCACCTTGCTTAATATCTAGGTTCATCCCATTAATAGCAGAAACTTCTTCTTCTTCATTGTTTCTATATTTATATATCAAATCTTGTACTTCCACCATCTTACTCATGACTTGCTCCATCTCCTCTAAGCAAACAACATTAATTCAACTCACAGTATATTATAACTTATTTCACATGGTTTTACTATGAGTTTATAGCCAAAATGTCGCATTCTGTTGAGTGATAAAAAAACAGGGACTAAGCTTTAAAACTTAATCCCTCCCGTCTATATTTAGATTATACTAATTCAAGAATACAAACTTCAGCAGCATCGCCTTGTCTTGGTCCAAGTTTCATGATACGGGTGTATCCACCATTTCTATCTTGATATTTAGGTGCAATTTCCTCAAACAGGTTTGTAACAACTGTTTCTTCTGTCATATAAGCTAGTGCTTGTCTTCTAGCATGCAGATCTCCTCTTTTAGCAAGGGTGATCATTTTTTCAGCTGCTCTTCTTGTTTCTTTTGCCTTTGGTTCAGTTGTTTGGATTCGTCCGCTTTTAAACAAACTTGTTACTAAGTTTCTTAGCATTAAGTTTCTATGAGCGCTGTCACGTCCCAATTTACGATTTTGTGGCATGTCTATTCCTCCTTACTACTTCTTATTCATCACTGGGTCTTAGTCCAAGTCCTAGCTCTTCTAGCTTCTTATCCACTTCTTCAAGCGACTTCTTGCCTAAGTTTCTTACCTTCATCATATCTTCCTCTGACTTTAAGCTTAATTCCTCAACTGTATTGATGCCTGCCCGCTTCAGACAGTTATATGATCTAACAGAAAGGTCTAATTCTTCTATGGTCATTTCTAGAACCTTTTCCTTCTTGTCTTCTTCTTTTTGCACCATGATTTCAACGTCACTCACATCTTCTTTTAAAGTAATGAATAAATTTAAATGTTCACTCATTACCTTAGCAGCCAGTGAGATAGCTTCATCAGGTTTAATGCTTCCATCAGTAAAGACTTCAATTTCTAACTTATCATAGTCAGTTACCTGACCAACCCTTGTGTTACCTACAAAGTAGCTAACCTTTCTAACGGGAGTAAAAATTGAATCTACTGGAATCACACCTATTGGCATTCCAGCAGTCTTATTGTTTTCAGCTGAAACATATCCTCTACCCTTTGCAATATTAATTTCCATGTTAAGTTTGGAATTATCGTCTAAAGTAGCGATGTACATATCTGGATTTAAGACCTCCACATCAGCATCAGCAATGATATCCCCTGCTGTCACTGTACCAGGCCCTTCCATTTCAATACGAAGGGTTTTAGGCTCATTTCCGTCAATTCCGATGGATAGATCCTTTAAGTTTAAGATAATTTCTGTTACATCTTCTTTAACTCCTGGAATCGTTGAAAATTCGTGTAAAATCCCTTCAATCTTAACGGAAGTAACAGCAGCTCCAGGTAAAGATGACAACATAATCCTTCTCAATGAGTTTCCTAGGGTCGTTCCGTATCCTCTTTCTAAAGGTTCTACAACAAACTTCCCATAGGTACTATCATCACTGATTTCAAACACTTCTACTTTTGGCTTTTCCATTTCTATCATTGATTTGAACCCTCCCTTAAGATCTTCTCTATTATATCGAGGGCAACTGATTCTAATTTGATGATTACTTAGAGTATAGTTCTACAATAAGATTTTCTGAGATCGGTAAGTCGATGTCTTCTCTTGAAGGCATTGCAGCCACTTTTCCCTCTAGCTTTTCAGAATCAACTGTTAACCATGTTGGTACAGTTCCTTTGAAGTTTTCTTTCAATTCCTTGAACTTAGGTGAATTAGTAGACTTCTCCGATACTGCAACTGCATCTCCAGCCTTTACAAGGTAAGAAGGAATATCTACTTTCCCACCATTAACTGTAAAGTGACCATGTACAACCAATTGTCTTGCTTCTGCCCTAGAGGAAGCAAGTCCTAATCGATAAACAAGGTTATCTAAACGAGTCTCTAAGATTCTCAGTAAGTTTTCGCCAGTATTTCCAGCTTGCTTATCAGCCATGTCAAAATACTTTCTAAATTGAGATTCTAATACACCATAGAATCGCTTGGCTTTTTGCTTTTCTCTCAACTGAACCCCATAGTTTGAAAGCTTTTTCCTGCTTGTTCCATGTTGTCCAGGAGCAAAGTTTCTTTTTGTAATCGCACATTTATCTGTATAACATCTTTCGCCCTTTAGGTATAATTTCAAACCTTCTCGGCGACATAATCTACATACCGCATCTGTATATCTTGCCATTACTTACACCTCCTAATCTTCATTAAACTCTTCTACGTTTCGGTGGTCTACAACCGTTATGAGGAATTGGAGTTACGTCTTTAATTAAACTAACTTCCAAACCAGCTGCCTGCAAAGCACGAATAGCCGCTTCTCTACCTGCTCCTGGACCTTTAACGAATACTTCAATAGTTTTCAACCCATGCTCCATTGCACTTTTTGCAGCAGCTTCTGCGCACATTTGTGCAGCAAATGGAGTTGATTTTCTTGATCCTTTAAATCCTAATTGTCCCGCACAAGACCAACCAATTGTATTTCCTTGCATATCAGTTAGCGTAACAATAGAGTTGTTAAAGGTTGACTGAATGTGAGCTTGACCACGTTCTATATTTTTACGATCTTTTTTTCTACGAACGGTTTTTTTTCTTACTACTTTTGCCATCCTGTTCGTCCCTCCTTACTTCCTATTTTTTCTTTTTACGCCCAACAGTTCTCTTAGGACCTTTTCTCGTTCTTGCATTTGTTTTGGTCTTTTGACCTCTTACAGGTAATCCTTTAGTGTGACGAATTCCTCTATAGCATCTAATTTCTTTAAGACGCTTAATGTTTAAGGAAACCTCTCTTCTTAAGTCTCCCTCTACTTGATAATCTGCATCAATCAGCTTTCTTAGCTCATTTACTTCTTCTTCTGTTAAATCTTTAATTCTTGTGTCTACATTAATTCCTGTAGCAGCTAATATTTTGTTAGAAGTCTGTCTTCCGATACCAAATATATAAGTTAATCCAACTTCTACTCTTTTTTCTCTTGGTAAGTCAACACCTGCTATTCTTGCCATGTGGGTCTACACCTCCTAATTCTATCGTTTACCATCCATTATTTTACCCTAATCGTTCCCTAAAGTGAGCAACACATTTACATGATTACATCTATATGCTCAGTTCGATCGGAATTAAATCATACTGACTCAGCCGCCCCATCGAACTCATTGCCACAATATTGTATTATACTATAAAACAAGACAAATTACCAGTATTTTTTACTAGTTAGCCTTGCTTTTGTTTATGCTTAGGGTTTTCACAAATTACCATTACTTTCCCTTTTCGCTTGATAACCTTGCATTTTTCACAAATTGGTTTTACTGATGCTCTAACCTTCATTGTTATCCCTCCTCAACGACTTCCTACTTCTTACGCCATGTAATTCTACCACGAGTTAAGTCATAGGGAGACAATTCCACCGTTACTTTATCTCCTGGCAGGATTCTAATAAAGTGCATTCTTAATTTTCCTGAAAGATGAGCTAAAACAACATGACCGTTCTCTAGCTCTACTTGAAACGTGGCATTAGGTAATGCCTCTTTAATTACGCCTTCTACTTCAATTACATCTTCTTTTGACATTAAGCAATCAAACCTCCTCTTACATAACCCTAGGACTTTATTTTTACTCCTAGTCTTTCAAGCTCTCTTCTTATAAAGGCATTATTTATCTTTTTATTGTTTTCAACTCGTTCTTTTACTTCTTCAGATATAATGTTAAACTTAGCCACGTGTTTTTTCTTTTTCTTCTTCGGCCGATCAAGTCTTCTCAAGTCTCCATCAACCACAAGCACATGATCTTCATCAAGATGACCAATTACAATAAAAGGTTTCCCTTGATCTCGACCACTTAAAGATCTAACCACCTGACCAATGCCTATATCACTAAGTTCCACAGTGTCACCTCATTTACCTGAATTATATTATAGTGAGAATCTCAGGTTCTCCGTCCGTAATGGCTATGGTATGCTCATAATGGGCTGAGTATTCTCCATCTAATGTTACAACTGTCCAATCGTCTGAAAGCACCTTAACTTCGTAGGTCCCAATGTTAATCATTGGTTCTATCGCCAATACCATTCCGGCTTGTAACCTTGGTCCCTTACCTGGTGGTCCATAGTTTGGGATTTGCGGTTCTTCGTGCATCTTACTGCCGATGCCGTGTCCCACATAGTTTCGTACTACAGAAAATCCGTAGGACTCCACATAGCTTTGTATGGCATGAGATATATCTGAGAGCCGATAGCCCTCTTTAGCAAATTGAATTCCCTCATAAAAACTATGACGGGTTACGTCTATCAGTTTCTGGGGTTTTTCACTAAGATTTCCTACTCCGTGGGTTTTAGCAGCATCGCCGCAATAACCTTGATAGAATGCTCCGATATCTATACTAATAATATCACCATCTTCAAGTCGTTTTAATCCAGGGATTCCATGCACTACTTCGTGATTAACTGATGCACATATACTAGCCGGAAAACCACCATAACCCTTAAAGGCAGGTGTTGCCCCTCTGCTTATAATATGAGCCTCAGCAATTTCATCAAGCTCTTTTGTTGTTATGCCTGGCTTAATTGCTTCTTTTAGCAGTTCATGGGTTTCAGCAACAATTCTGCCAGCTTCACGCATGATTTCTATTTCTTGTCGAGACTTAAGATAGATCATAATTAATCTCTCCCTAAAGCTTCAACGATGTCTATAAAGACTTTTCCAATTTCTTGTTGCCCTTCAATTGTCACTAGCTGACCTTGCTTTAAATAATATTCAATTAAAGGCTCTGTTTCATCCAAATAAACTGAAATTCGTTTAGTAACAGTTTTCTCAGTGTCATCATCTCTCTGATACAGCTGTCCACCGCATTTATCACATTGATCCGCTTTAGTTGGCGGGTTAAATAATATATGGTAGGTAGCGCCACACTCTTTACACATTCTTCGTCCAACAGCTCGTTCCACTAAGGTTCCCTTAGGGACTTCGATGCTCACAACTTTGTCTAGGGTGACTCCCATTTTGTCCAGTACATCATCTAATGCTTTTGCTTGAACGACAGTTCTTGGAAAACCATCTAACAGAAAACCTTCTTGGCAGTCATCTTGCTGCAATCGATCTTCAACAATTGCAACAACAAGTTCATCTGGGACAAGCAATCCTTGGTCCATATATTCCTTTGCCTTATTCCCTAAGGCTGTACCCTGCTTAATATTAGATCTTAGCATATCACCGGTTGAAATATGTGGAATATGATACTTGTTTACAATCCCCGAAGCTTGAGTACCTTTGCCGGCACTCGGTGGTCCAAGTAAAAGCAATCTCATTTTACCATCTCCCGGTATAAAATTAGATTCAGGGGGTTAACCCCCCTTGATTCCTTTATTTTAAAAATCCTTGATAATGTCTCATTAACATTTGTGCTTCAACTTGCTTCATTGTTTCTAATGCAACCCCAACAACAATCAATAGTGCGGTACCACCAAATGCTGTTTGCATGCCAATTAATTGACTCAATGCGATTGGTAAGACTGCAATTGTCGCTAGGAAGCAAGCACCGGCTAATGTGATTCTTGTTAACACACGGTTTAGATAATCAGATGTTGGCTTTCCAGGTCTGATCCCAGGAATAAAACCTCCATTTTTCTTCATATTCGTTGCTACTTCAGCAGGATTAAATGTAACCGCTGTATAGAAATACGTGAAGAAAATAATTAATACTGCTTGCATCATGACATAAATAAATGTACCCATTCCTGTAGATGGTGTTAGGAAACGATTTACAAATCCTTCAAATCCACTTCCAGGAAAAAAGGAACCAACGATTTGTGGGAAGGATAATAGTGACATTGCAAAGATAACCGGAATTACCCCTGCTTGGTTCACTTTCAATGGAATATGTGAACTTTGTCCACCATACATTTTTCTTCCAACAACGCGCTTTGCATATTGTACTGGTATTTTTCTAACGCCTTCAGTAATCAATACAACAGCTGCGATAACAAGTACTGCAATCGCAAGAAATGCAATAATAGAAATGATTGAAATCTCACCCTGCTGTGCTAAAACGTAGGTTCTATACACACTGTCAGGAACACGAGAAACGATTCCTGCAAAGATGAGCAATGAAATTCCATTACCAATTCCTTTTTCTGTGATTTGCTCCCCTAACCACATTAGGAACGCGGTTCCTGCAGTCAAGGTTAAAATAACAACAATTATACTAAAAGCATCTGTTTGAATCAGTGCTTGTCTGAAAAGGCCAATACTAATTCCAGTTGCTTGGATTAGTGCTAACACCACCGTACCGTATCTTTGGTATTGAGCGATCTTCTTCCGTCCTTCTTCTCCTTCTTTTGACAATTCCTCTAAAGCTGGGATTGCAATCGTAAGAAGCTGCATAATAATTGAAGCAGTAATATAAGGTGTGATACTCAATGCAAAGATAGTCATGTTACCAAAAGCACCACCGGAAAATAAATCTAACAAAGAAAATAACTGTGCATTACCAACAATATTTCTTACTACCTCAATATCAATTCCTGGTACAGGAATCACTGAGCCAAGACGGAAAATGACTAGCATCATCATGGTGTAAAGAATCTTCCCTCTTAAATCTGGAATTTTCCAAGCATTTCTTAGGGTTGTTATCACCTTAAATCACCTCTGCCTTTCCTCCAGCAGCTTCAATTTTTTCAGCAGCTGACTTAGTGAACTTTTGGGCCTTAATTGTTAAGTTCTTCTCTAAGTTGCCATTGCCAAGGATCTTTACGCCATTCTTTTCTATTTGCTTGATTACGCCCATTTCCTTAAGGAATTCTGGGGTAATTGTTGTTCCGTCTTCGAACTTATTTAATACATCAACATTGACTTCATTGTACACTTTTGCAAATATATTTGTGAAACCTCGCTTAGGTAGTCTTCTAGCTAGAGGCATTTGTCCACCTTCGAAACCGATTCGTACGCCACCGCCACTTCTGGAATTTTGTCCGTTATGACCTCTACCAGCAGTTTTGCCATTACCAGTTGCACGACCTCTACCTTTTCTTTTTACTTCTTTTACTGCACCCTTAGCAGGTTTAAGCTCATGTAATTTCATGTCCACACCTCCTCAGTTCTTATTCAATCACTTGTACTAAGTGACTTACTTTATCGATCATTCCTCTTATCTGAGGATTATCTTTTTGTTCAACAACTTGCCCAATCTTTTTCAATCCTAAAGCTTCGAGATTTTGTCTCTGCTTCGGAAGTGTTCCTATTTTACTTTTAACTAATTTGATTTTAATTGTCTCTGCCATGGTTTCAACCCTCCTAACCTAAGAGTTCTTCCACTGATTTTCCTCTTAGCTTTGCTACATCTTCAGCTCTTTTAAGTTGTCTTAATCCGTCCATTGTAGCACTTACCATATTTCTAGAGTTGTTTGTTCCTAAAGACTTCGCTCTTACGTCTTTAATGCCTGCTAACTCTAAGACAGCACGAACAGGTCCACCAGCAATGATACCAGTACCTTCTTTCGCAGGCATAATCAATACATTTCCAGCTCCAAAATGACCAATTACTTCATGCGGAACTGTTGTGCCTACAGTTGGGACTAGAAGCAAGTTTTTCTTAGCAGCTTGGATTCCTTTGCGGATCGCATCTGGAATTTCCATTGCTTTACCTGTTCCAACTCCAACATGTCCGTTCTCGTCACCAACAACGACTAAAGCTGCGAATCTAAAGTTTCTACCACCTTTAACAACTTTAGTAACACGTCTTATATCAACCACTTGTTCTTTCATGTCAAGTTGATTTGCATCAATTCTTTTATTAAATTGCATTGATTTCCCTCCTTCTTTTTAGACTGTTTAGAACTTCAAGCCAGCTTCTCTAGCACCATCTGCTAAAGCCTTCACTCTACCGTGATAAATGTATCCTCCACGATCAAAAGTTACAGTACTAACTCCTTTTTCTAATGCTCTCTTACCAACTAATTCACCAACTAGCTTTGCAGCATCTTGATTGCCACTTGCTTCAACTTGTGACTTGATTGCTTCATCTAATGTTGAAGCAGCCACTAAAGTGATTCCAGCAACGTCATCGATGACTTGAGCATAGATATGATTTAAACTTCTATATACGTTCAATCTCGGACGCTGAGAGGTTCCAGTAATTTTATTACGGACTCTTTGATGACGACCTTGTCTATTTGTGTTTTTACTCACTTTCTTTAACACCTAAGCTCACTCCCTTCTATTACTTACCTGTCTTACCTTCCTTACGTCTAACGACTTCGCCCGCATAACGGACTCCTTTTCCCTTGTAAGGCTCAGGCTTTCTGTATTCTCTAATCTTAGCTGCAAAGTTTCCTACTTGTTGCTTATCGATTCCCTTTACGGTAACTTGGGTTTGAGAAGGTACTTCAATTGTTAATCCTTCTGGTTGATCAATCTCTACCGGATGTGAAAATCCTAAACTTAATACAAGCTTCTTTCCTTGCATTGTCGCTCTATATCCAACACCGACTAATTCTAGCTTTTTTTCATAACCCTTTGTTACGCCTTCAACCATGTTCGCAACAAGTGTTCTTGATAGTCCGTGTAATGACTTGTGTTTTTTATTCTCAGTTGGTCTAACAACATTAATCACATTTGCTTCTGTTTCAACTGTGATATCTCTGTGAATTTTCTCACTCAATTGACCATTAGGTCCCTTGACAGTCACGATGTTTTTTTCATCAACTGTTATTTCTACTCCCTGTGGAACTTCAATTGGTTTTAAACCTATTCTTGACATACTTGCACCTCCTTGTACGTGAATTGCGATTACCAGATGTATGCAATTACTTCTCCACCAACGCCTTCTTTTCTAGCAACTTTGTCAGTTGTGATTCCTTTTGATGTAGAGATAATCGCAATTCCTAGTCCACCTAATACTCTTGGGATTTCATCCCTTTTCGCATATACCTTTAATCCAGGCTTAGAAATTCTCTTAATGCCTGTAATTACACGTTCTTTACTTTGACCATATTTTAATTGTAATCTTAAGATTCCTTGTTTCCCATCTTCGATTACATCAAATCCCTTGATAAATCCTTCATTTAAAAGGATGTTCGCAATATCCTTCTTCATATTTGAAGCAGGTACATCTACCGTGTCATGCTTTACAGCACTTGCATTTCTAATACGTGTTAACATATCTGCAATTGGATCTGTCATCGTCATACTAAAACCCTCCTTCCTAATTCCTACCAGCTTGCTTTTCTGACACCTGGAATTTGTCCCTTATATGCTAATTCTCTAAAGCAGATACGGCAAACACCAAATTTTCTCAAGTAAGCATGAGGTCTCCCACAAATTTTACATCTACTATATTCTCTGGTACTATACTTTTGTGTTCTCGCTTGTTTAATTTTAAGAGATTTCTTAGCCACTAAATTTTCCCTCCTTACCCTACTTTGTAAAAGGCATTCCTAATAGTCTTAACAGTTCTCTTGACTCTTCATCAGAATTTGCAGTTGTAACGAGGATAATATCCATTCCTCGAACTTTATCAACTTTATCGTACTCGATTTCAGGGAAAATTAATTGTTCTTTAACCCCCAGGGCATAATTTCCTCTTCCATCAAAAGAATTAGGATTGACTCCTCTGAAGTCACGAACCCTTGGTAACGCAATATTAATTAGACGATCAGCAAATTCGTACATTTTTTCGCCTCGTAAAGTTGTTTTTGCTCCTACTGCCATTCCTTCTCTTACTTTGAAGTTCGCCACTGACTTCTTTGCTTTAGTGGTGATAGGCTTTTGTCCTGCAATGATACCAAGCTCTTTGACTGCAATTTCCAGTTCTTTTTGATTCTCTTTAGCTTGGCCTAGACCCATATTAATAATGATCTTTTCTAATCGGGGTATTTGCATAACACTTTTATATCCAAATTTCTCCATCATCGCTGGTGCAACTTCATTTCTATATTTATCTTTAATTCTAGCCATAATTAAACGTACCTCCCTTCATTAACCCTTGGATTAGTCTAAAACTTCTCCAGTCTTTTTACTTACTCTTACTTTTTCACCGTTTTCTAATACTTTATGTCCTGCTCTAACACCTTGGTTAGCTTTTTTATCCCAAAGTAAAACATTCGACACATGAATTGCTGCTTCTTGCTTTATAATTCCACCTTGTTGACTCTGTTGAGTCGGCTTTTGATGCTTTGTGACCATGTTGACACCTTCAACAATGATACGTTCTTTTTTAGGGATTGCGTGTAAAATCTTTCCCTTTTTGCCTTTATCTTTTCCACTAATTACAACTACTATATCGTCTTTTTTAACGTGCATTCGTAACACCTCCTCGACTATAATACTTCTGGAGCTAAGGATACGATCTTCATAAAGTCTCTATCTCTTAATTCTCTAGTTACCGGACCAAAGATACGTGTTCCCACCATTTGCTTGTCATCTTTGATTATAACCGCAGCATTTTCATCAAATTTAATGTAAGTTCCGTCTTTTCTTCTTGTAGTGCTGACTGTCCTTACAACAACCGCTTTAACAACTTCACCTTTTTTTACAACTCCGCCTGGTGTTGCACTTTTAACAGAACAAACAATTACATCTCCAACATTTGCGTATCTTCTCCTTGTTCCGCCTAATACGCGGATGCAAAGTAGTTCTTTCGCTCCTGAGTTATCTGCAACTTTTAATCTTGACTCTTGTTGAATCATTGCAATACCTCCCTTCCTGTTACTATCCTATTTAGCTTTTTGGACAATTTGAACTAATCTCCAACGCTTGTCTTTAGATAATGGCTTTGTTTCCATAATTTTTACTTTGTCACCAATTCCACATTCGTTTAGTTCATCATGAGTCTTAAACTTATTTGTTCTTTTCATAGCTTTTCCATAAAGGGGATGACGAACAAAGTCTTCTACTAAGACAACGACGGTTTTATCCATTTTATCGCTTACTACTCGACCGACTCTGGTTTTTCTAGATCCTCTTTCCATGAGATTGGCCTCCCTTCTTACTCTAATTTATATTACGCTCTCACTTGCTTGAGTTCATTTTCTCTTAGAATTGTTTTTAAACGAGCAATGTCCTTACGAACATTTCTGATTCTTAGAGGGTTTTCAAGCTGGCCTGTTGCTAATTGAAAACGTAAGTTAAACAATTCACTTTTAAGATCCGATAATTTTTGGTTTAATTCTACATCTGTCATATCTCTTAATTCATTAGTTTTCATCAGCTTCACCACCCTTTACTTCTTGTTCTTGTCGTGTTACAAACTTTGTTTTAATTGGTAGCTTATGCATTGCAAGTCTTAAGGCTTCTCTTGCCTTATCTTCAGGTACTCCTGCTAGTTCAAACATGATTCTACCTGGCTTTACAACTGCTACCCAGAATTCTGGTGAACCTTTTCCGGCACCCATTCGTGTTTCAGCTGGTTTCTTTGTTACAGGCTTATGAGGGAAAATTTTGATCCAAACTTTACCCCCTCTTTTAATAGATCTTGTCATAGCAATACGTGCCGCTTCTATTTGATTGGAAGTGATCCATGCTGGTTCAAGAGCCATTAACCCATATTCACCATATGTTACTTTATTTCCCTTAGTCGCTTGACCAGTCATTCTACCTCTGTGCACGCGACGACGCTTTACTCTCTTTGGCATTAACATGAACGATTCCTCCTTTCCTTCGAATATGTCAATTACTTAGCTTCTCTTCTTCTACCTCTACTGTTATCAGCCGTTTCATTGTTTGTTTCTTCATTTTTACCTTTAGTCGGTAGTATTTCACCTTTGTAGATCCATACTTTGATTCCTAATTTACCGTAGGTTGTATCTGCTTCAGCAAATCCGTAATCAATGTCCGCACGCAATGTATGCAGTGGTACATTTCCTTCACTGTATCCTTCGGTACGGGCCATATCTGCTCCACCAAGTCTTCCAGCAGTTGAAACCTTGATTCCTTTTGCTCCTGCTCTCATTGCTCTTTGCATCGCTTGCTTCATCGCTCTTCTAAAAGAAACTCTTCTCTCTAATGAAAAAGCAATATTCTCAGCTACTAGTTGTGACTCAACCTCTGGTCGTTTCACCTCTACTACATTGACAATGACAGTTTTCTTAGTCATTTTTTCTAACTCTTTACGTAACTCTTCTACGCCGATTCCACCTTTTCCAATTACCATTCCTGGCTTGGCTGTGTGGACATTAATTTTAACTCTATTATTAGCTGCTCTTTCAGTTTCAATTTTATTGATTCCTGACAAAAACAGCTTTTTCTTTACAAATTTTCGGATGCTATGGTCTTCAATCAAATAATCTGAGAAGTCTCTTTTGTTGGCATACCATTTAGCATCCCAGTCCTTAATGACTCCGACCCTCAGACCGTGAGGATTTACTTTTTGACCCATATTATTCCCTCCTTCAATACTATTTTTCTTTTACGACAATTCCGATATGACTTGTTCTTTTTCTTATAGTTGTTGCACGACCCATGGCTCTTGGTCTAAATCTTTTCATTGTTGGTCCTTGGTTTGCATAAACCTCAGAAACGAATAATTGCTCTCTATCCATTTCATGATTATTTTCAGCGTTTGCTACTGCTGACTGGATTAGTTTAATCACAACTGGTGATGCTCCCTTTGGCGTATGCTTTAAAATCGCTAAAGCCTCATCTACTTGCTTTCCTCTTACAAGGTCTACAACGATTTTAACTTTTCTAGGTGCGATTCTCACAAACTTTGCAATTGCTCTTGCTTCCACAACAACTACCTCCTTTCTCTATCTAACCGATTATTTTCTCTTTGATGTTTTCTCGTCATCATCATGACCTCTATAGGTTCTTGTTAGAGCAAACTCACCTAATTTATGCCCTACCATGTCTTCTGTCACATATACTGGAACATGCTTTCTGCCATCATGAACCGCAATTGTATGTCCGATCATTTGCGGGAAAATTGTAGATGCTCGTGACCATACTTTAATCACTTTTTTCTCATCTTTTTCATTCATTTCTTCTATCTTTCTTAAAAGTCCTTTATGAATAAAAGGTCCTTTTTTTGCTGATCTACTCATTAATTTTCCTCCCTTCAGCAATATTTCTACTATGAGATTATATTATCTTTTTCTTCCTGTAACAATAAACTTATCAGAATGCTTGTTTTTCTTACGTGTTTTATATCCAAGTGCAGGCTTGCCCCATGGTGTTACTGGAGATGGTCGTCCAATTGGAGATCTACCTTCACCACCACCGTGTGGATGATCGTTAGGATTCATAGCAGAACCTCTTACTGTAGGTCTAATTCCCATTTTTCTTTTTCTACCTGCTTTTCCGATTGTTACATTCTCATGGTCTAGGTTTCCGACTTGACCAATTGTTGCTCTACACTCAATTAAGATTTGTCTTACTTCACCTGACGGTAATCTTACCAGTGCATATCTTCCTTCTTTAGCCATTAGCTGTGCGGAATTTCCTGCAGATCTTGCAATTTGACCACCTTTTCCAGGTTTCATTTCAATATTGTGTATAATCGTACCGACTGGAATGTTAATAAGTGGTAATGCGTTACCTACTTTAATATCTGACTCAGGTCCAGAAAAGATCATCTCTCCAACCTTCAAGCCTTTAGGAGCAATGATATATCTTTTTTCTCCATCTACATAGTGTAATAATGCAATGTTTGCAGTTCTATTTGGATCATACTCAACTGATGCTACCTTAGCTGGTATATCATCTTTATTTCTTTTGAAATCTATAATTCTATAATGTCTTTTTAAGCCGCCACCGCGATGACGAACTGTAATTTTACCGTGGGCATTTCTACCACCAGACTTTGAAAGCGGTGTTAACAATGACTTTTCTGGATCTACTTTTGTAATTTCTTCAAACGTAGAAACAGTCATTTGTCGTACCCCTGGTGAGGTAGGTCTAAACTTCTTGATTCCCATTTCGGTTTCCCTCCTTCATTTTCGAATCGTTAATTACATACCTTCGAAGAATTCAATTCCTTTGCTTCCATCAGTTAAAGTAACGACGGCTTTCTTCCAGTTTGATCTTCTTCCGATATGCTTACCCATTCGCTTCATTTTACCTATCATGTTCATTGTGTTTACCTTCTCAACTTTTACATCGAAGATTTTCTCAACAGCCTTTTTGATTTCAATCTTATTGGCTTTCTTCGCCACAACAAAAGTGTATTTTTTTTCAGCCATTTCCATCATACTATTTTCAGTTACGACTGGCTTGATAATGATATCGTGTGGATTTGTCATTATGCGTACACCTCCTCCACTTTTTCAACTGCGTCCTTAGTAATAATGAACTTATCATGATTTAAGATATCATATACGTTAATTGTATTTACTAGGGCAGTTGTTACTCCTGGGATGTTACTAGCAGATTTAATGATGGCTTCGTTTTTCTCACCAACCACAAGTAGTACTTTCTTATCTGCATTTAAATTCTTTAGGATGTTTACCATATCCTTTGTCTTTGGTGTATCAAGAGATAACTCATCCAATACAAGCAACTCTTCGTTGTTTACCTTCGACGTTAAAGCAGACTTCAATGCAAGTCTCTTCACTTTTCTAGGTAATGTATAGGAGTGATCTCTTGGCTTAGGTGCAAACACAGTTCCTCCACCAATCCATAATGGTGAACGGATTGTACCAGCACGAGCTCTACCTGTTCCTTTTTGTTTCCAAGGCTTTCGGCCTCCACCTCTAACTTCAGCTCTAGTCTTTGCAGATTGTGTCCCTTGTCTTTTATTAGCTAGTTGATTTTTAACTGCTTCATAAAGTACATGTTCGTTCACTTCTACTCCGAATATATTTTCGCTTAATTCCATTTCACTTACTTTTTGTCCAGAAACATTATATACAGCCACTTTAGGCATTGTACATCCTCCTTTCTCTAGTTAGATTATTTTCCTTGTTTCACTGTTGTTTGGATTACAAGAACACCTTTTTTAGGGCCAGGTACGGCACCTTTAATTAAAAGTAAGTTCTTTTCAAGGTCTACTCTTACGATTTCTAGGTTTTGTGCAGTTACCTGTACATTACCCATATGTCCCGGCAGATTTTTACCTTTAAACACACGACCTGGATAAGCGGAAGCTCCCATTGAACCTGGTCTTCTGTGATATCTTGAACCATGGGCCATTGGACCTCTACTTTGTCCGTGTCTCTTGATAACACCTTGGAACCCTTTACCTTTAGATATTCCTGTTACATCAACCTTGTCTCCAGCTTGAAAAAGATCTGCCTTTAGCTCTTGGCCTGCAGTAAATCCTTCTGTGCTGTCTACTCGGAATTCCTTCATTGTTCTCTTAGGTGTTGTTCCTGCCTTTTCAAAATGACCTTGTAAAGGCTTGATTGTATTTTTGATTTTCTTCTCTCCATAACCTACCTGTACTGAATTGTATCCGTCTGTTTCATCAGACTTTATTTGAGTTACGACATTTTCCGCTACTTCAATAACTGTAACAGGAGTTACGATTCCATCTTCATTGAAGATTTGTGTCATGCCGACTTTTCTACCCATTAATCCTTTCATAACTTACACCTCCTAATAATCTTACAGCGGATTACATTAAGTAATCATACTAAAATTGGATGTATCTATATCCATCTTAATATCTTAGTGTATTCACTGGGTCTTACAACTTGATTTCAATATCTACGCCAGCTGGCAAGTCTAGTCTCATTAATAAGTCGACTGTCTTTGGTGTAGGGCTTAAAATGTCAATCAATCTTTTGTGAGTTCTCATCTCGAATTGTTCTCTAGCGTCTTTGTACTTGTGAACCGCTCTCAAGATTGTAATGATTTGCTTCTCTGTCGGTAGTGGAATAGGTCCTGAAACCTCAGCGCCACTCTTTTTTGCAGTTGCTACAATTTTTTCAGCAGACTGATCTACTGCTTTGTGATCATATCCCTTTAAACGGATTCTGATTTTTTGATTTGCTTTACTCATAACTTGATTTCCCTCCTTCTCATCGCACGTAGTTTGGACGTACGACTCGGATCACTGATACACTGTTCCGGGTGTGTTGATAATTTTTTAAAAAACAGTTTGCAGAAATCCCGTCGCCCGATTCTTAGATCAAGACATTCTCAACGAAAATTTTCCCTAGGGTGGGTAACCTTTCGTATCATCGCCGTCTCAGCACACTAATATATTTTATACCAAGTTCATTTAAATATCAAGGCTTTTCTTTAATTTTTTAAAGCTTTTTTCAAAGTGTTTAAAATAGATATAGAAGAAGAGACGCGCTCTTCTTCTATATGCCATTTACTTAACAGTTATTGTATTGAAATTACTCTATAATAGAAGCGACAACTCCAGCTCCAACTGTTCTTCCACCCTCTCGGATAGCAAATCTTAATCCTTCTTCTGTTGCAATTGGGCTAATCAGTTCAATTTCCATTGTGATGTTATCTCCTGGCATTACCATTTCTACTCCTTCTGGTAATTTAATTGATCCCGTTACGTCTGTTGTTCTAAAATAAAACTGTGGTCTGTATCCATCAAAGAATGGCGTATGTCTTCCACCCTCTTCTTTTTTCAATACATATACTTCAGCCATGAACTTTGTATGTGGCTGAATCGAACCTGTCTTCGCCAATACTTGTCCTCTTTCGATTTCATCTCTTTGGATACCTCTTAATAAGATTCCAACATTATCTCCAGCTTGTCCTTGATCTAGAAGCTTTCTAAACATCTCTACTCCTGTTACAACTAGCTTTCTTGGTGCTTCTGATAATCCAACTAGAGAAATCTCTTCTTGTACTTTTACAATTCCTCTTTCGATTCTTCCTGTTGCTACTGTTCCTCTACCTGTAATTGAGAATACATCCTCTACTGGCATTAGGAATGGCTTATCTGTATCTCTTACTGGCTCTGGAATCCATGTGTCAATTGCATCGAATAATTCAACAATTTTGTCTCCCCATGGACCTGCTGGATCTTCTAATGCTTTTAATGCTGACCCCATGATTACTGGTGTGTCATCTCCTGGGAATTCATACATGTTTAATAGATCTCTTACTTCCATCTCTACTAACTCTAGTAATTCTTCGTCATCTACCATGTCACACTTGTTTAGGAATACGACGATGTATGGTACACCTACTTGTCTTGATAATAGGATATGCTCTCTTGTTTGAGGCATTGGACCATCCGCTGCTGAACAAACTAAAATCGCTCCGTCCATTTGTGCTGCTCCTGTAATCATGTTCTTTACATAATCAGCATGTCCTGGGCAGTCTACGTGAGCATAATGTCTCTTGTCTGTTTCGTACTCCACGTGAGCTGTTGAAATTGTGATTCCTCTTTCTCTTTCTTCTGGTGCCTTATCGATCATATCGAAGGCTACCGCTCCACCTGTCCCATACCTGTTGTGCATTGTGATTGTGATTGCTGCTGTTAACGTTGTTTTACCGTGGTCTACGTGACCAATTGTTCCAATATTAACATGTGGTTTACTTCTTTCAAATTTTGCTTTTCCCATTCTATTTTCCTCCTTATATAAATCATTATTTAAATGTATTTTCATTAAACTAAGTATATAGAGTTTGGGATAGTTTCGTACTTCCTACCCCAGTTCTATACCGTAACCCCAAAGGGTTACACTTTTTACTTACCTGTCATAATTTTTTCTGAGATGCTTGCAGGTACTTGAGCGTAATGATTAAAGTGCATAGAGTACGTTGCGCGACCTTGGGTTTTTGAACGAAGGTCAGTAGAATATCCAAACATTTCAGAAAGTGGTACAAAGGCTTTAATGACTTGTGCGCCCGATCTCGATTCCATACCTTCTATCTGTCCACGTCTAGAGTTTAAATCTCCAATAACGTCTCCCATATAGTCTTCAGGTGTCACAACTTCTACCTTCATGTATGGCTCAAGTAATGCAGGACTTGCTTTTCTCATACCTTCTTTAAATGCCATTGAACCGGCAATCTTAAAGGCCATTTCAGAAGAGTCAACATCATGATAAGAACCATCATATAGTTCTACCTTGAAATCTACAACTTCATAACCAGCTAAGATACCATTTACCATAGCACCTTGAATTCCTTGGTCAACAGCTGGGACGTATTCTCTTGGAATGGATCCTCCAACAGTTGAGTTAGTAAACTCATATCCAATACCAGGCTCTTGAGGTATCATACGAATCTTAACATGTCCGTATTGTCCACGACCACCAGATTGCTTGGCATATTTCGCTTCCACTTCCACTGCCTTTGTGATTGTTTCTTTGTAAGCAACCTGTGGTTTTCCCACAGTTGCTTCCACTTTAAACTCACGCATCATTCTATCTACGATGATTTCTAAGTGAAGCTCACCCATACCTGCAATAATTGTTTGAGAAGTTTCTTCATCTGTGTAGGTTTTAAATGTCGGATCTTCCTCAGCAAGCTTTTGAAGAGCAACGCCCATCTTTTCTTGACCAGCCTTAGTCTTTGGCTCAATGGCAACAGAGATAACAGGCTCTGGGAATACCATTGATTCTAAGATAACAGCATCTGTTGGATCACATAATGTGTCTCCAGTTGTGGTATCCTTAAGTCCTACAGCTGCAGCGATATCGCCTGCATATACTGTTGGAATTTCCGCTCTTGTGTTGGCATGCATTTGAAGAATTCGTCCAATTCTCTCTTTTTTCCCTTTAGTAGAGTTTAATACATAAGACCCTGCATCAAGGGTTCCTGAGTATACGCGGAAAAAAGCTAATTTTCCTACATACGGATCCGCCATGATTTTAAAGGCTAAAGCTGAGAATGGTTCACTATCATCTGCATGTCTTTCTATCTCTTCTTGTGTGTCTGCATCAATTCCACTAATCGCCGGAATGTCGAGCGGTGAAGGCATATAAGCAACAACACCATCAAGAAGAAGTTGCACGCCCTTGTTCTTGTAAGCTGAACCACAATATACTGGCGTGATTTGAACATTTATTGTTCCTTGTCTAATACCCTTTACAAGCTCTTCCTCTGTTAAGGCTTCACCCTCTAGATATTTCATCATTAACTCTTCACTTGTTTCAGAAACAGCCTCTACAAGCTTTTCTCTGTATTCTACAGCTAACTCCTTCAACTCTTCAGGGATTTCTACAATTTTCGTTTCTTGCCCTACATCGTCAAGGTATATAGTTGCCTCCATTTTGACAAGATCAATGATTCCTGTGAATTCCTCTTCACTACCTATTGGCAATTGAACTGCAACAGGATTGGCGGCTAATCGATCTATCATCATTTGCATCACATTGAAAAAATCTGCTCCTTGGCGATCCATTTTATTAACGAAGGCCATTCTCGGAACTTTATATTTATCTCCTTGTCGCCATACTGTTTCAGATTGAGGTTCTACCCCACCCTTAGCACAGAATACAGCTACAGCACCATCTAGTACTCTTAAAGATCTTTCTACCTCTACAGTGAAGTCCACGTGACCTGGTGTATCAATGATGTTAACTCTATGGTTCAACCATTGACAAGTAGTAGCAGCCGAGGTAATTGTGATACCTCTTTCCTTCTCTTGATCCATCCAGTCCATCTGTGATGCACCTTCATGGGTTTCACCTAACTTACGTGTTGTACCACTGTAAAATAAAATTCTCTCTGTAGTAGTCGTCTTTCCGGCATCAATATGAGCCATAATACCGATATTTCTTGTTCTTTCTAGTGGAAATTCTCTTGGCACTACTCTTCCTCCTCCCATGCAAAATGCAACATCTACTCTATCGCATATACTAACAGCATTCTGCTTATAGCATCTCCTAAAAGCGCTATATTAAACTTGATTTTACCATCTATAATGTGCAAATGCTTTGTTTGCCTCTGCCATTTTATGTGTATCTTCTTTCTTCTTCACAGAGGACCCTGTGTTGTTTGCAGCATCCATAATTTCCTTAGCTAATTTTTCAATCATCCCTTTTTCGCCTCTAGCTCTTGTGTATTTCACTAACCACCTTAAGCCTAAAGTTTGCCTTCTTTCAGGTCTAACCTCAATTGGCACTTGATAGTTGGCTCCACCAACACGTCTAGCCTTTACTTCTAAAACAGGCATGATATTATTCATTGCTTTTTCAAACACTTCTACAGGATTTTCTTCTGCTCTTTCTTTAATTATATCGAAAGCCCCATAAACAATGTTTTGTGCAGTTCCTTTTTTACCGTCTAACATCACGCTGTTGATTAATTTTGCAACTACCATACTTCCGTGAATTGGATCGGCTAACACTTCTCTTTTAGGTACATTTCCTTTTCTTGGCACTTTGCTTCCCTCCTCAAATGATATCTTGTCTAATCATTTCATCGGTACTCGACAATTGCATCAATTGCCGTTGTGCGCAGTAATGCTCGTTATGAACTGGTACCCTATATGGTAAGGGGTAGAATATATCTATGCATTATCGCTCCGACGATCTTTATTTCTTGTCTTTTGGTCTTTTGGCACCGTACTTAGATCTACCTTGCATTCTGTTTGCGACACCGGCAGTATCTAATGTACCTCTTACGATATGGTATCTAACTCCTGGTAAATCTTTGATTCTTCCACCTCTAATCAAAACAACACTATGTTCTTGCAGGTTGTGTCCGATTCCTGGGATATATGCACTTACCTCAATCCCATTTGTCAATCTAACCCTTGCTACTTTTCTTAAGGCAGAGTTAGGCTTCTTAGGTGTGATGGTCTTTACTGAAGTACATACACCTCTTTTTTGTGGTGCGCTCAAATCAGTTGATTTTCTCTTTAAAGAGTTGAAACCTTTTTGAAGAGCAGGAGCTGTTGATTTCTCTTGAACTGCTTTTCTTCCTTTACGGACTAACTGGTTAATTGTTGGCATTTATTGCACCTCCTTCCAAAGATTAACTAATAACATAGAAAAACATTTATCTGCCCTTAGTGCAGATAAACTGTTTTTTAACAAAGTGAATACTTCTTATTTAGTTGAACCCAACTGTCATTTTATTGTGGCTGCCACAGCTGCTGCTACATCAATTCCGCATGCTTGCCCTAGCTTCTTCATTGAATCCACTGGAACAATAGCGATATTTTGTTCTTTGGCTAATTCTTCAATTGGTTCCACAACATTTTTAGCTGCATCCTTTGCAATATAAAGGACTGTAACCTCACCTTGTTTTAGAGCCTTTTTTGTTTCTTTTATTCCTATCACTTTTTTTGCATGTTGTAGCTTTTCTAGCATTAAAGTATCCTCCTTTTTAGATATCCAGGGAGATCATGTGATCTCCCGGATACAAAAAGTCAACTTTCACATGACTTACACACTTAAACATTTTAACACTTGTTAAAAATAGTGTCAACAACTTCTTTGTTAATTACAATGTTTCTTCTATCTCATCTAGCTTTTCATCGGTTTCTGTACTGATGGCAATGTTCTTATATCTCTTCATTCCAGTACCTGCAGGAATGAGTTTACCAATAATTACATTCTCTTTAAGCCCGATTAGGTGATCCTCTTTACCTTTAATGGCAGCTTCCGTTAAGACCCTTGTGGTCTCTTGAAAGGATGCAGCTGATAAGAAGGAATCAGTAGCCAGGGATGCCTTTGTAATTCCAAGTAATGCGATGTTACCAGTGGCTGGTTCTCCACCCTCTTCAATTGCCTTTTGATTGGCCAGTTCAAATGCAAAGACATTTTCTAAGCTTCCTGGCAATAATTCTGTATCCCCAGCTTCCTCGACTTTGATTCGACTAAGCATTTGTCTGGAGATGACCTCAATATGTTTATCATTGATATCAACGCCTTGTAGACGATACACCCGTTGTACTTCTTTAATAATGTAGGTTTGCACCCCTTCAACACCTTTGATTCTCAAAATATCATGGGGGTTAACAGATCCTTCAGTGATTTCGTCTCCTGGTTCAAGGATTTGCCCCTGTTTAACCTTTACCCGAGATCCGTAAGGAATCGTGTAGGTCACGACTTCTTGATTTTCATCAGTTACCGTTACTTCTCGCTTTCTCTTGCTCTCACTAATGTCTACCTTACCAGAGATTTCACTAATAATAGCTAATCCCTTTGGTTTTCTTGCCTCGAAAAGCTCTTCAACCCTCGGAAGACCTTGGGTAATATCCGATCCAGCTACCCCACCAGTATGGAAGGTACGCATGGTTAACTGTGTTCCTGGTTCTCCAATGGATTGAGCTGCAATAATTCCCACGGCTTCTCCTACCTTAACCGGCTCTCCTGTAGCTAGGTTTCGTCCATAGCAGGTACCACAAACCCCATGCTTCGAACGGCAAGCCAAGGCAGATCGAATTGCAACCTTCTCGATACCCGCCTCAGTGATTGTTTCAGCGGCATCTTCAAATATAATATCACCCTTGGGAACAATCACTTTTTTTGTCTCTGGATGAATGATGTCATCAATTGAATGTCTTCCAACAATCCGGAAGTATAGTTCCTCAATCACTTCATTGCCATCCTTAAATGCCTTTGCCACAATACCTGTTTCAGTACCGCAATCCAATTCTCTAATGATCACATCTTGGCTTACATCTACTAAACGTCTCGTTAGGTATCCAGAATCCGCCGTACGTAGGGCTGTATCTGCAAGACCTTTTCTAGCTCCGTGGGTGGAAGTAAAGTACTCTAGTACCGTCAGCCCTTCACGGAAGTTAGATTTGATTGGTATTTCAACGGTATGTCCCGACGCATTGGCCATCAATCCACGCATACCACCTAATTGACGGATCTGATTTTTACTACCACGGGCTCCTGAATCAGCCATGATAAATATGTTATTAAATCTATCTAAGCCTGCCATCAATGCATCCGTTACTTTTTCTGTGGTTTCTGTCCATGTTTCGATTACTTTCTCATATCTTTCTTCATCAGAGATTAACCCTCTTCTAAATGCCTTCTCATACTTATCAACACGTTGTTCTGCTTGAGAAATCAATTCTGCCTTTGCTTCTGGTACATCCATGTCCGAAACCGCAACAGTAATGGCACCTCGGGTAGAGTACTTGAATCCTAATTCTTTAATATAGTCTAGCATGATGGAGGTAATGGTGTTTCCATGCTTTCTAAAGCACTTACCAATGACCTTACCTAATGCACCTTTAGTACATAAGAAGTCAACCTCTAATGCATACAAATCCTTGCTACGATCAACAAATCCTAAATCCTGTGGAATTTTTTCATTAAATATAAATCGACCCACTGTACTCTCCACAAGTTTACCAGAATCCTCAGCACTTAGTTTCATTCTCACTTTAACCTTTGCATGAAGGCTGACTGCTTTCGTTTCATAGGCAAGCAATAGTTCTTCAAAATCCTTGAATATTGTACCTTCACCTAGAACACCTTCATCCTGTATTGTTAAATAATAGCATCCAAGGACCATATCCTGAGTTGGGGTTGTAATTGGTTCGCCATCCTTTGGAGCTAGGATATTATTAATGGATAACATTAAAAATCTTGATTCAGCCTGAGCTTCAACAGATAATGGCACGTGAACAGCCATTTGGTCTCCATCAAAGTCAGCATTGTAGGCTGTACATACCAATGGATGTAGCTTAATTGCTTTTCCTTCTACTAGGATTGGCTCAAATGCTTGTATTCCCAATCTATGCAGCGTAGGTGCACGATTTAGTAGCACAGGATGTTGACTAATGACTTCTTCCAGTACACCCCATACTTCAGGTTTTACTTTTTCCACCATTCGTTTAGCACTTTTGATATTATGAGCATAGTTTTCCTGAACCAGCTTCTTCATCACAAATGGTTTGAAAAGCTCTAAGGCCATTTGTTTTGGTAATCCACATTGATAGAATTTCAGTTCAGGTCCAACAACGATTACAGAACGTCCTGAGTAGTCAACACGCTTTCCTAGTAAGTTTTGTCGGAAACGACCCTGTTTACCCTTTAGCATATCAGACAAAGATTTTAATGGTCTATTTCCAGGTCCTGTTACTGGCTTTCCACGACGCCCATTATCAATTAATGCATCCACTGCTTCTTGAAGCATTCTTTTTTCATTACGAACAATAATATCTGGTGCGCCTAAGTCTAGCAATCTCTTTAATCTATTGTTTCGATTGATTACTCTTCTGTATAAATCATTTAAGTCTGAAGTAGCAAAACGCCCTCCATCCAACTGAACCATTGGTCTTAGATCTGGAGGAATAACAGGGACAACATCTAGAATCATCCACGCTGGATTGTTTTTAGACTTTCTAAAGGCTTCTACAACCTCTAGTCTTCTGACGGTACGAATCCGTTTTTGTCCAGTGCTCTCTTTGAGCTTGTGTCTTAATTCGATGTTCATGGCATCTAAATCAATGCTTTCTAATAAACCCTTGACAGCCTCAGCACCCATACCCGCCTTGAATTTTGGCCCGTATTTCTCTATTGCATCAGCATATTCTTTTTCCGTTAGAATTTGTTTTTCAGTCAATGGTGTCTCTCCAGGATTAATGACGATGTATGCAGCGAAGTACAATACTTTCTCTAAAGACCTTGGGGACATGTCTAGTAACAGACCCATTCTACTGGGAATTCCTTTAAAATACCAAATATGAGAAACCGGGGCAGCTAATTCGATATGCCCCATTCGTTCTCTTCTTACCTTAGACTTTGTGACTTCGACACCGCAACGATCACAAACAACGCCTTTGTATCTGACCCGTTTGTACTTCCCACAGTGGCACTCCCAATCACGGGTAGGTCCAAAAATCTTTTCACAAAAGAGCCCTTCTTTTTCGGGCTTTAAAGTTCTATAATTGATTGTTTCTGGTTTTTTCACTTCTCCTTTTGACCATTGGCGAATTTTTTCTGGAGAAGCTAATGCAATTTTAATTGATCTAAAGTTGTTTAATTCATACAAGGAGTCTCTCTCCCTTCTAATAATCTATAAGCTCTCCTATAACCTAGCCGGCTATGCCTTAAAGTCATTATACCCATCAAACTCATCATCATCTTCTGCATATTCAGTTTCAACGCTGGTGGGTTCAAAGTCTTCCTCTGTAATTAACGCTTCCTCGCTATCATTGTCTTCGTCCTTCTCTTCCTCATCAGTTATATGACTTCCTTCAGGAACAGTTGGTTCTTCTAAACCATAATCAAAGTCACCATGTTCTAGGCTCATTTCGCCTGCATCGTCATCAATCGTTTCTTTGATCTCTAGTTCATGATCATCATCAGTGAGTACTTTGACGTCTAAGCATAAACTCTGAAGCTCTTTAATTAATACTTTAAAGGATTCTGGCACACCCGGTTCAGGTATGTTTTCACCCTTTACAATACATTCATAGGTTTTAACCCGTCCTACAACATCATCAGACTTCACAGTCAGAATTTCTTGAAGCGTATGTGCCGCTCCGTAGGCCTCAAGTGCCCACACTTCCATCTCACCAAAACGCTGTCCCCCGAATTGTGCTTTTCCGCCTAGGGGTTGCTGTGTTACTAATGAATATGGTCCTGTACTTCTAGCATGGATTTTATCATCAACCAAGTGATGTAGCTTCAGCATGTACATATATCCTACTGTTACAGGGTTATCAAAGGCTTCTCCGGTTCTACCGTCTTGAAGCTTCAACTTACCTCCACGTGGATATCCTGATTCTTCTAGGGCATCCATAATGTCAAACTCATTGGCACCATCAAATACTGGGGTGGCCACCTTCCAGCCAAGTGCTTTAGCTGCAAGTCCTAAATGGACCTCTAGGATCTGTCCGATGTTCATACGAGAAGGTACACCCAGTGGATTTAGTACAATCTCTAATGGGGTTCCATCCTCTAAGAACGGCATGTCTTCTTGAGGTAATATTCTCGAAATAACCCCTTTATTTCCATGACGCCCCGCCATTTTGTCTCCAACATTGATTTTTTTCTTTTTAGCAATATAGACACGAACCAGTTCGTTTACGCCTGGTGGTAGTTCATCTCCATTTTCTCGAGTAAATACCTTGATGTCTACAATGATTCCATTCTCTCCATGAGGTACCTTCAGGGAAGTATCTCGAACTTCTCTTGCCTTTTCCCCAAAAATCGCTCTCAGCAAACGTTCTTCAGCAGTTAATTCAGTTTCCCCCTTTGGGGTTACTTTTCCGACTAAAATGTCGCCGGATTCAACTTCTGCTCCGATTCGAATGACGCCTCTTTCATCTAAGTCCTTCAGGGAGTCTTCACCCACATTAGGTATGTCTCGAGTGATTTCTTCTGGTCCTAGCTTTGTATCTCTAGCCTCTGATTCATATTCTTCAATGTGTATTGTTGTTAATGCATCTTCTTTGACTAGCTTTTCATTAATTAAAATAGCATCCTCAAAATTGTATCCTTCCCAAGCCATAAAGCCCACAAGACAGTTTCTACCTAGGGCAATTTCCCCTCGGTCCGTGGAAGGTCCATCAGCGATCACATCTCCTGCTTCGATACGTTCACCCTTACTCACAATCGGTTTTTGGTTAATGCAAGTTCCTTGATTAGAACGCTTGAACTTCAATAACTTGTATCGATCCTTTTGTCCATCTTCCAATTTAACCACGATCTCATTAGAAGCCACATAGTCTACAATTCCGCTGTTTCGGGCAACTACTACAACGCCAGAATCCTTTGCAGCCTTGTACTCCATTCCAGTTCCAATTATCGGTGCATCTGTAATAAGCAGTGGTACAGCTTGTCGTTGCATGTTCGACCCCATTAGTGCACGGTTGGCATCGTCATTTTCAAGGAAGGGAATCATGGCAGTTGCAACAGATACAACCTGTTTTGGTGATACATCCATATAATCCACTTCATCAAATGGCACAACATCAATTCCACCAAACTTAGTTCTAGAAGTAACACGCTTGTTTCCAAATTTTCCTTCTTCATCTAATGGCTCATTGGCCTGAGCTATAATAAACAGGTCTTCCTCATCAGCTGTCAGATACTCAATATCCGTCGTAACAACATCCCGCTTTTTATCTACCTTCCGATAAGGCGATTCAATAAATCCATATTCATTGATTCTTGCATATGAGCTCAATGAGTTGATCAGTCCAATGTTAGGTCCTTCAGGGGTCTCAATAGGACACATTCTTCCATAGTGGGAATGATGTACATCTCGAACCTCAAACCCCGCACGTTCTCTAGAAAGACCACCAGGTCCTAGTGCAGAAAGCCTTCTTTTGTGAGTCAGCTCTGCCAATGGGTTTGTCTGATCCATAAACTGAGATAATTGAGAGCTTCCAAAAAACTCTTTAATGGAGGCCGCTACGGGGCGGATATTAATCAAGGCCTGGGGTGTTACTAAATCCACATCTTGAATTGTCATCCGTTCCTTAACCACTCTCTCCATTCGAGAGAGTCCAATTCTAAATTGATTTTGAAGCAACTCACCTACTGATCTCAATCTTCTATTACCTAGATGATCAATATCATCCACATTACCAATTTCATGGGCTAAATTAAATGCATAATTGATGGAAGCGACAATATCTGATTTTAAGATATGCTTTGGAATCAGCTCTCGCTTTCTTTCTTTTAATGCTTCTTTAATTTCTGCTTCAGAGTCGAATGTGTCAAGAATTTCCCTTAGTACAGGATAATAAACCCGCTCCCTAAGCTTCAAATCTTGAATATCAAAGTCAATATGTGTTTTAATGTCAACAAAATGATTACCGATGACTTTAATTTTCTTGTTTTCCTCTGAATAGACATGTACTTCATTAATTCCAGAGTTTTGGATTAATAAAGAAATCTCACGATCAATTTTGGTGCCTTCCTCCACAAGGATTTCTCCTGTTTGTGGATCAGAAACATTTTCAGCCGCTTTATGGCTCATAATTCGATTTGCCAGAGATAATTTTTTGCTAAACTTATATCGTCCTACTTTTGCCAAATCATAACGCTTTGCATCAAAAAACAAAGTGTTGATTAAAGAAGTAGCACTCTCAATTGTTGGTGGCTCACCTGGTCTTAATTTCTTGTAAATCTCAAGTAGCCCTTCTTCTGCAGTTTTCGTATTATCCTTCTCAAGTGTTGCTAAAATTCTTTCGTCTTCTCCCAGCAAATCTTTAATTTGTTGGTCAGTTCCATACCCCAGTGCCCTTAAGAGTACTGTTGCAGGCTGTTTTCTTGTCCGGTCTACTCTTACAGAAACCACATCATTGGAATCTGTTTCATACTCTAGCCAAGCTCCACGATTTGGGATCACTGTAGCAGAATACAACTGTTTACCAGTTTTATCAAACTGTCGATTGTAATAAACCCCTGGTGAACGAACTAACTGGCTGACAATAACCCGTTCTGCACCATTAATAATAAAGGTACCGGTGTCTGTCATTAAAGGAAAGTCTCCCATAAAAACTTCCTGTTCTTTCACTTCTCCAGTTTCTTTGTTGATTAGCCTCACTTTTACTTTTAATGGTGCAGCATATGTGGCGTCTCTTTCCTTTGACTCCCCAACATCGTACTTAGGATTTTCATCAAGGGAATAATCAACAAACTCCAAAATCAGGTTCCCAGTGTAGTCTTGAATCGGTGAAATGTCGTTAAACACTTCACGTAATCCTTCATCTAAAAACCAGTCATACGCTTCTTTTTGGAGTTCAATCAAATTTGGCATGTCAAGCACTTCATTGATTTGTGAATAACTCATTCTAACTTTCTTGCCAAGCTGGACAGGATGTGGCATCAATTTAATTCACCCCTTGTGTTAAAGTTAAAAGAAATTACTTTCTTTTTTTCTACTCTATGATTGAAAATAGCCAAAAGCCTTTTATTTTGCTTTTGGTTTATTTTTACATACGATCATCTACTATACTATTGCCCTTGGTTGTCTTTTTTATACGGTCTTTATTAATCCTTGCAGGGTTTTGACGGTCTTATCAGTTTAGATAGCAGTGTCAAATAGTATAATATTATGCAATGTATAATTTTAACATAAGAGATACAGTTTGTCAACATTTCTTTGGTTTTCTATTTCTCCTATGAATTACTATATTTCATTTTTGTACTGGTCATTTTAGTTCTTTTATTGTATAATACTTTTATTGTATAATAAGAATCAAAATGTTTTTTCAAAAAACACATAAAAAGGTACTCCAGTTTCCTGGAGTGCCTTTTTTTGCTTATTCAATCAATTATTTAAGTGTTACAGAAGCGCCTGCTTCTTCTAGTTTAGCTTTAATTGCTTCAGCATCTTCTTTAGATATGGCTTCTTTAATTGCCTTAGGAGCCTCATCAACAACTCCTTTAGCTTCTTTCAATCCTAATCCTGTGATTTCTCTTACAGCTTTGATTACATTGATTTTTGAAGATCCTGCGTTATCAAGGATTACATCAAATTCGGTTTGTTCTTCTTCAACAGCTCCACCTGCAGCTGCTCCAACTACCACTGCCGCTGATGCAGATACACCAAACTTTTCTTCTGCAGCTTTCACTAACTCGTTTAATTCTAACACCTTCATATTTTCAATCGTTTCTAAAATTTGCTCGATTGTCATTTTAAAAGCACCTCCGATTATTTTTTGTTTTATTTTTGTTATTTTGATATTTTGTTATTCTTATGCCTCTTGCTCTGTCTTCTTGTCTGCAATCGCTTTGATTAAGCAAGCGAAGTTTGCCATTGGGGCATTAAAGCTGCTAAGAAGTTTAGCAATTAACACTTCTCTTGACGGCACAGACGCTAGCTCTTTTAATTTTTCTTCGTCATAAAAGCTTCCTTCAACAAACCCTACTTTTAATTCTAGGGCTTTATGGTTCTTAGCAAAATCATTTAAGATTCTAGCTGGAGCCACTGGATCCTCATAACTGAAAGCAACAGCATTTGGTCCTACCAAATCCGCCACCATTTCTTCCATCCCTGCATTTCGAGCTGCTCGTCTCATCATGGTATTCTTATATACTTTGTATTCAACGCCAGCTTCTCTAAACTTTGCTCTAAGTTCTGTGACTTCCTCAACCTTCAGTCCTCTATAATCAACTACTACTGCAGCGATAGATTTTTCAAACTTCTCAGTAATTTCAGCCACAACTTTTTCTTTCATCTCAATTACTTTTGACATTAGGACGTCCACCTCCTCTTTATGAATATATGGATATTTTGCCGTTACAGAAAAAGATCCCTCTCTGCGTAAATAACGTCACACAGAAAGAGATCTTTGATAAATTTATCCAAAGCCTCGGTAGGATATTTAAGCTAACGCACCTACTTTCTGCGGCAAAATATTCACTTTTAACAACTTTAATCATTGTATCAGTATCTGAAATCTATGTCAACAGATAAATTTAATTTATCTAATGGAACTTTATTCTGATACCTTTGATGGATTAACACGAATTCCTGGTCCCATCGTACTGGTTACACTGACACTCTTGAAATATTGTCCCTTTGCTGCGGCTGGTTTCGCCTTTGCAACTGCTTCTAACAATGTTTTAAAGTTTTCAGCCAGTTGTGCTTCTTCAAAAGAAGCTTTTCCGATTGGCACATGGATAATGTTTGTTTTATCCAATCTGTATTCTACTTTACCAGCTTTTATTTCCTTTACAGCTCTTTCAAGGTCAAATGTTACTGTTCCAGACTTAGGATTTGGCATTAATCCTTTTGGTCCAAGTACTCTACCTAATCGTCCTACAACACCCATCATATCTGGCGTTGCAACAACTACATCAAAGTCAAACCAGTTTTCGCCTTGAATCTTTGCTACTAGATCGTCTGAACCCACATAGTCTGCTCCGGCTTTTTCAGCCTCAGTTACTTTTTCGCCTTTTGCAAAGACAAGCACTTTAGCAGTTTTACCTGTTCCATGTGGTAATACAATGGCACCTCTTACTTGTTGATCTGCATGTCTTGAATCTACACCCAGTTTAATATGAGCTTCAATTGTTTCATCGAACTTTGCAGTAGCTGTTTTTTTAACTAATACTACCGCCTCATTAGGATCATATGACTTTTCTCTATCAAATTGCTTAAGTGCTTCTTGATACTTCTTACCTCTTTTTGGCATTTTCCTAACCTCCTTGTGGTAGTGACGGTCTTTATAGGACCTCCCACTTTTTCCTAAATCATCTATTGAAATTAATCTTCAACAACAACGCCCATACTTCTAGCAGTTCCAGCGATCATACTCATGGCAGATTCAACCGAAGACGCATTTAAGTCTGGCATTTTTAATTCTGCAATTTCCTTTACTTTCGCTTTTGAAATTGTTGCCACCTTCTTAGTATGCGGCTCACCTGACGCCTTGTCAATACCAGCTGCCTTCTTGATTAAGATCGCAGCAGGTGGTGTCTTTGTGATGAAAGTATATGATCTATCTTGATAAACAGAAATGATTACAGGAATAATCATACCTGCTTGATCTGCAGTTTTCGCATTGAACTCCTTACAGAACCCCATGATGTTCACACCATGTTGTCCTAAAGCAGGCCCAACTGGTGGTGCTGGTGTCGCTTTCCCTGCAGGGATTTGTAATTTAATTTGTCCTACTACCTTTTTTGCCATTGCTTTTACACCTCCTTAAAATTATATCTGTATGCGTTTCACTATCCCTAGTGTTTTTGGCTCAAGTCTTTTAAAATATCCATCCTACAAAGCTTGAACTTGGTGAAATTCTAATTCTACAGGGGTTTCCCTGCCAAACATTGATATGAGCACTCTAATGGTTTGTTTCTCCATGTTGATATGCTCTATTGAGCCCATAAAGCTTTCAAAGGGGCCGGAGACCACGCGTATAGAATCGCCTATTTTAATGTCGATTTCATGACTCACTTGTTCTACACCCATATTTTTCACTTCCCGATCCGTTAATGGAATCGGTTTAGAGCTTGGTCCAACAAAACCTGTTACACCTCGGGTATTTCTAACCAAGTACCATGACTCATCAGTCACGTGCATCTTGAGTAACACATATCCCGGATAGAGCTTGACCTCTTTTGTTTTTTTCTTGCCATTTTTAATTTCGATTTTCTCTTCCGTCGGTACTGCTACCTCCAGAATCAAATCTTCCATACCTCTGTTTTCCGCCATTTTTTCTATGTTAATTTTCACTTTGTTTTCATGGCCAGAGTACGTATGGACGACATACCATTTTGCTTGTTCGGACATATTAAGGAGCACCTGTCTTCAAAGACAAATAACTCTCCCTCCCTTTAAGCGTATTCTTCGTTAAATGAGTAAGTTTAACCCAAAACCAAAAACCGAATCCAAAATCCATAAAAGAACGACTGCCATTAATGTTGCAATAATCACAACACCTGTATGGTTTTTTATTTCTGCTCTATTTGGCCAATTCACTTTTTTAAGCTCGGATCTAACACCTCTTAAAAATTTACCTAAACCTTTTGCCTTTTCATTATTGTTGGCATTAGCTTGAGTAGTCATTCTGATCCTCACATCCTTTTAAAGTTTAAACTCAATTATTTTGTTTCTTTATGAAGTGTGTGGCTTTTACAGAATTTGCAATGTTTTTGCATTTCCATACGATCAGGGTTGTTCTTCTTATTCTTTGTTGTGTTATAATTCCTCTGCTTGCATTCTGTACACGCTAATGTTATCTTGACTCGCAACAGTTACACCTCCCGTAGAGCACTACTAATTCTCTTATTAAATCTATTACTACAACGCATAAGTAGCTCATATTATAGTACATTACCCAATAAAATTTATCACATTTTTATTTTACTGTCAATAAAAATTTCTTATTTTATCTAAAAGGGCCTAGGTTAACCCTAGCCCCCATTTATAACTCCTTGGTTTAATTAGGTTTTTAACTATTCGATAATAGAAGCGACAACTCCAGCTCCAACTGTTCTTCCACCCTCTCGGATAGCAAATCTTAATCCTTCTTCTGTTGCAATTGGGCTAATCAGTTCAATTTCCATTGTGATGTTATCTCCTGGCATTACCATTTCTACTCCTTCTGGTAATTTAATTGATCCCGTTACGTCTGTTGTTCTAAAATAAAACTGTGGTCTGTATCCATCAAAGAATGGCGTATGTCTTCCACCCTCTTCTTTTTTCAATACATATACTTCAGCCATGAACTTTGTATGTGGCTGAATCGAACCTGTCTTCGCCAATACTTGTCCTCTTTCGATTTCATCTCTTTGGATACCTCTTAATAAGATTCCAACGTTATCTCCAGCTTGTCCTTGATCTAGAAGCTTTCTAAACATCTCTACTCCTGTTACAACTAGCTTTCTTGGTGCTTCTGATAATCCAACTAGAGAAATCTCTTCTTGTACTTTTACAATTCCTCTTTCGATTCTTCCTGTTGCTACTGTTCCTCTACCTGTAATTGAGAATACATCCTCTACTGGCATTAGGAATGGCTTATCTGTATCTCTTACTGGCTCTGGAATCCATGTGTCAATTGCATCGAATAATTCAACAATTTTGTCTCCCCATGGACCTGCTGGATCTTCTAATGCTTTTAATGCTGACCCCATGATTACTGGTGTGTCATCTCCTGGGAATTCATACATGTTTAATAGATCTCTTACTTCCATCTCTACTAACTCTAGTAATTCTTCGTCGTCTACCATGTCACACTTGTTTAGGAATACGACGATGTATGGTACACCTACTTGTCTTGATAATAGGATATGCTCTCTTGTTTGAGGCATTGGACCATCCGCTGCTGAACAAACTAAAATCGCTCCGTCCATTTGTGCTGCTCCTGTAATCATGTTCTTTACATAATCAGCATGTCCTGGGCAGTCTACGTGAGCATAATGTCTCTTGTCTGTTTCGTACTCCACGTGAGCTGTTGAAATTGTGATTCCTCTTTCTCTTTCTTCTGGTGCCTTATCGATCATATCGAAGGCTACCGCTCCACCTGTTCCATATCTGTTGTGCATTGTGATTGTGATTGCTGCTGTTAACGTTGTTTTACCGTGGTCTACGTGACCAATTGTTCCAATATTAACATGTGGTTTACTTCTTTCATATTTTGCTTTTCCCATTCTATCTTCCTCCTCCATTGTTATTCACCCAAGTATCACCAAAACAATTAGCATAAATCGGGCTCCTGTTTTCCTTTTTATTATGTAGGATTTGCCTTCAAAGACAATCTATTATATTATGTCATTAAACTTTAGATTTAAATCATAGGATACATCCTACCCATTGTCCATTTTACTACGTCTCAATAACCCTTGTCAATATTATCGTAAACAAGGGAACGACTTAATTTTATGCATTTCTCGCTTCTAAATAACGCTCTAATTTGCGTTTGACACGTTGTAAGGCATTGTCAATAGATTTGACATGGCGTTTTAAATCACAAGCAATTTCCTGGTAAGATCTTCCTTGTAGATACAACATCAACACTTTCCACTCCAGGTCACTTAAAATTTCTCCGATTTTCCCTTCAATATGCCCTAACTCTTCTCGACAAATAATTAGCTCTTCCGGATCCGTTACCTTTTGCCCTGAGATAACATCCAAAAGTGTCCGATCAGACTCTTCATCGTAAATGGGCTTATTTAAAGAAACATAAGAATTAAGTGGGATATGTTTTTGTCTAGTAGCCGTTTTAATCGCCGTAATAATCTGCCTCGTAATACACAACTCAGCAAAAGCCCTAAATGAAGACAGTTTGTCCGGTTTGAAGTCTCGAATCGCCTTATAGAGTCCAATCATTCCTTCTTGTACAATATCTTCCCGATCAGCTCCTATCAAAAAATAGGATCGGGCCTTGGCTCTAACGAAGTTCTTGTATTTTTTTATCAAAAACTCCAGTGCAGCCAAATCACCATCTTTAGCACTTTCAACTATATCTTCATCCACCACATCGTAGTTCCCCGTTACATTTTTTATCGCCCCAACACCCACACACATCGCCTCCGCAGATTTAGTAATATGCCCAAAATCATGACAATATTATACCTTAATATATTATGTAAAGTCAAGTGAATTCACGACCCCCGTCTGAATTTTTCGAGTTTTTCTAAAATGGTTTCGTCTAACCTCGAAGATATATCATTTCGTTCCTGGGATAATTTTTCACCCTTTTTCTTGATCTTTACTTTTATATTTTGGAATTCTAAAACTAATTCCCTAACAGAAATTCTCGTGGCGCCTCCCCCTAAAACCATTTGTTGCTCTGCCCAATCGTTGGTTGCAACTACCACACGATTCCTTATAGAAAGTTCAGTAATCAGCCTTTCTATATAAGAATCTGCCGTCTGTTTTTCCTTGGTAAAAACAACTTCAACACCTTTAAGTTTCTCATTTTTTTGCATGCTCCCCTTCACTAAATGAGCATCAAAAACAACAATCACTTCGATTCCCTTGAATGACCCATACTCAGCCATCATTTCCAGCAGCTCTTTTCTAGCGCCATCCAAATCTCCTTGACATAATTCCTTCAGTTTTGGCCATCCATTCAATACATTATACCCGTCTAGGACCAAATATTCCTTCAAAGCCTTTCCTCCATCCTACTTTTCCGCAGAAATCCGTTGTCTATAAGCCTCATACATTAATACGGCTGCTGCTACCGAAGCATTTAGAGAAGATACCTGTCCCGCCATGGGAAGTTTGACTAAAAAGTCACATTTTTCCTTGACCAATCGAGAAATTCCACTTCCTTCACCACCAATGACCAAGGCAAGGGCTCCCTTGAAATCAGCTTCAAAATGCAGCTGTTTCCCTTTCATATCAGCCCCGGCTACCCAGACACCTTTTTCCTTAAGTTTATCTATTGTTTGAGAAATATTGGATACCTTTGCCACAGGAACGTATTCAATGGCACCTGCCGAAGTCTTTGCCACTACAGCTGTTAAACCTACAGCTCTCCTTTTAGGAATAATAATCCCATCTACCCCAACTGCATCAGCTGTTCGAATAATAGATCCCAGATTATGGGGGTCCATAATTTCATCCAATATCAGTATAAATGGCGATTTGCCTTTTTTCTGTGCATTTTCTAGTATCGTCTCCACGTCACTATACTCATAAGCCGCCACTTGGGCAATGACACCTTGATGTGCATGAGACTCTGATATTTGATCCAATTTTTGGCGTTCCACATATTGAACAATAATATTCTGATCCTTAGCCATGCCAATAATCTTTTTCATGGAGCCTTCTTCAGCTCCCTTAGCAATTAACAATTTATCAATTTCACGTCCTGCTTTCAACGCTTCTAATACAGGATTGCGTCCTTCTATTTTATCTGTTTTCATTCTTCCACCTCATTAATAGAGCTTATCGCCCTTTATAGACCTTGAAACCGTTCTTTTACTTCCTTCATTTTACCACAGCTCATACTTCCCTCTGGGCACTTTCCGTGAATACATCCTGGTCCACAATACTTAAAGACCGTGGGTGCAACGTCTTTTAGCAGTCGTAGCATCTCAATGGCTAATTCCTTGATTTCCCACTGGGCCCGATTACAGCATCGGTGATGGAAAAAGTTAAATAAAGCCCTGGCATTCATTGTAACAACGATCTTTGTTTCACAGGCATTGGGCAAGACAAACCTTGCATCTTCAATGGCTTTCTTTTCTGCCATTGATTTTGCTTGTCCTGGAGATTGCCCCCCATCAACGAACCCCTGATAGTGTTTCTGAAATAATAGTTCTGCTAACCGGTCATATGCACCTTGAATCTCTTCCATTGTTTTAATAAAAAGAACCACTGCTCGTGGATCACTCTCCACCTCTGGGGGAATCACGTACTCAAAGCTTCCCTCCTTCACATAGCGCTGACTCTTCTGAGAATAACTAGAGCCAATACGATGTCTCACAAGCTGATGCGTTAAGCTTCTTGATACCCCCTCAATGCCAAATGTGAAGCTAATATGCTCAAAAGGTGATTCATGTCCTAGACCCGCCAGCATATCGATAAACCCTTTCACTTTATCTTCCTGCAAGTTTGATCTTAAGCTCTGAATATCACTGTTAGAGTAGCACAGCTTTGCCGCCGAAGCAGTTAGTTTTTCTGGTTCTGGTGTGTGTCCAATTAATTCTACCTTTAAGTTTGTTTTCATCCTTTGGTCCCTCCTTTAATCTGCATCTCTTTTACCGGTATAACATAAAAAAGATATGCTCTAACCTTAGCCCGATACTGTCCTTCAAGGACCACTTCAACCTGTTGATCCATTTCTTTATCGAAATAACTAATTTCTGTGGTTCCTTCATCTGACTCTTGTAGTACAAATAGTACACGATAATGTAGAAGTCCTAATTTTTCCAGCAATCCACTGTTCTCCAATGGTGCTGTACTTGAAGCATAGGATTGAAACTTTCCTCGTTCTCCTTCTAACACACCAGCAGGGTCATACCATAATGATTTACCAATCAACAAAACCATCAAAATGCAAGCAATGATCAACATACTCTTTGATCGCCTATCCATTTGAATCCCCCTTACCGCTTGTCCAATATTTCCATAGAGCGACTCATTACTTCCATTAAACGCTCTGTTTTTCCCATGTAAAACAAGTAACCGATTAATGCCTCAAATCCCGTAGCGTATTTGTAGTCCATTAAGTCTGCATTTTTAGGAACCGTTGCCGGTTTCTGGTTACGTCCCTTCTTAATCACCCGCCACTCTTCTTCAGACAATTCCGCCTCCAAAGTTCGAACAATCGTTGCCTGCGATTGCGCCTTTACATAGCCAATGGCATCCCTATGATAGGCTCCTACCAGCATCTTTGTTTGGGTAATCAAATGATTTCTCACATACACTTCGAAAATAGCATCTCCTATATAGGCCAACACCAAGGGAGGTATCGCTCTTACTTCCTGTACCTTTTTACTCTGATTTTCCTGTAATTTTTCCAAAAAATCCTCCATATTCACCCTGCTCCTATGCATTTTCCATTGTCTTTTTTATCACTCATCTTATTATATGTTATTTTTATACTTTTATCAATTTCCCATGAAAGAACAGGCAAAGTGACCCAGTATTCAACCTTCTGGGTCGCAACTTTGTTGCTATTCTTTTCGCCACTTAACACCTTGGGAGGTGTCTTCCAATACAATCCCTTTTTCCTTCAAATAGTCACGAATTTCATCTGATTTAGTAAAGTTTTTCTCTATCCTTGCTTGCTGTCGCGCTTCAATTAATCGTCCAATTTCCTTATCTAAACTTTCCTCTTCTTTCCTCAGCAATCCCAAGACGCCAGTCAACTCTACCAACATACCGTAGGCAGCTTTTACAGCCTCTTTAGATGCTTCACCAGTGATATAAGTGTTCATATCCCTGACCAAATCAAAAATAACAGCGATTCCGTCGGCAGTGTTAAAATCGTCATCCATTACACGATTAAATTCCTCAGAATAATGCGTTAAGGAGTCGATCCATTCCTTTTCAGTTTCTTTCATTTCCTCTACCTTGGTATTTTCTAGTATATGCTCTAAGTGATTCTTTGCATTGTATAATCTCTCTAATCCACTTTTGGCCGACTCTAAAAGTTCTCGACTAAAGTTGACAGGGGTCCGATAATGGGCTGAAAGCATGAAAAAACGTAAGCTTTCAAGATCATACTCTTCAGCAATTTCACGGGGAGTAAAGAAGTTATCCAGTGATTTAGACATCTTTTTATTATCTATATTCAAGTACCCCACATGAATCCAATAATTAGCAAAGGTCTTTCCAGTACAAGCTTCACTTTGGGCAATCTCATTTTCATGATGCGGAAAGACTAAATCTCCTCCCCCACCATGAATATCAATGGTTTCTCCTAAATATTTCTTAGCCATAGCCGAACATTCTATGTGCCAACCTGGTCGTCCCGATCCCCATGGACTTTCCCAACTTGGTTCCCCAGGCTTCGCTGTCTTCCACAGCACAAAGTCCAGTGAATTTCGTTTGGCTTCATTTACTTCAATTCTAGCTCCTGATTGAAGTTCCTCTAGGTTCTGTTTAGAGAGCTTCCCATAATCCTCAAATCGAGATACATCGTAATACACATCACCATTCACCTCATAGGCTACATTCTTTTCAAGTAATTCCTGTATAAACGCAATAATCTCCGGAACATTTTCCGTTACCTTGGGATGAATATCTGCTTGATCGACCCCCAGAGTGGCTGCGTCTTTAAAGTACTCAACAATAAACCTTTCACTGATCTCCTTAGCTGATACAGCCTCCTCCTGGGCCTTTTTGATAATTTTATCATCTATGTCGGTAAAGTTTTGCACGAATGTGACATCATATCCTCTGTAAACCAAATACTTCCTCAATGCATCAAATACGATAAACGTCCTCCCATTACCAATATGAAAATAATTATACACCGTAGGTCCACAAGCATACATCCTTACTTTTCCCTGCTCAATTGGTACAAATACTTCTTTTTTCCTTGTTAGTGTATTATACAACCTCATCTTTGTCGCTCCTCTCAACTTTCTTTAGCATTTGTTCAAGTTTATTGATTCGTTGGTTTAAAGAATTTAACTCCTCTGAAATAGGATCCGGAAGCTTACCATGTTCTAAGTCAATTGCATCGAAGGCTAGAATTTTCTTGTTATCCCTTATGACAACTCGTCCTGGAATACCCACAACAGTGCAATTTTCAGGTACTTCCCTCAACACCACAGAACCAGCACCAATCTTGGAGTTGTCTCCCACTTTAAACGGCCCCAATACTTTAGCCCCTGTAGAGATCACAACGTTATTGCCTATTGTAGGATGGCGCTTTCCCTTCTCTTTTCCAGTTCCACCTAATGTAGACCCTTGGTATATGGTCACATTATCACCAATCTCTGTAGTCTCCCCAATGACAACTCCCGTACCATGATCAATAAAAACACCTTTTCCCAGCTTGGCTCCAGGATGAATCTCTATCCCTGTCAGAAAACGGGCAATATTGGAAATAACACGTGGCAACACTACCCATCCTCGTTTATAAAGACCGTGAGACATTCGGTGGATTAAAATTGCATGTAATCCTGGATAACATAGGATCACCTCCACAAAGCTCTTAGCCGCTGGATCTCGTTCAAAGATAACTTTAATATCCCCTCGAATCACCTTAAAAAATTTCACTATTCCCATACCTCCCAGTCTCTTATTTTTCACTATATAACAAAAACTCCGTCCTTGGCCTAGGCCAGAGACGGAGTTTTATCCGCGGTTCCACTCTGATTGAATGACTTAATCATTCCTCTCGAGGTCGATAACGGGACCACCGATTCACTCTACTTTTCCTTCGAGCTACAGCTCCCAGGTGCATTTCAATCTCCCTATCCTTTAAAATCACTCTCAACCTTTGGTGATCTCTCTCTGTTAAGGGGCGAGATTTACTTCTCCTGATCTTCGCTTTTCTATCATATTAAATTAGTCTATGCAAGACTAGATCAAATGTTCCTTGACATATTGAATTCGACTCTTCAGATTTTCTTTTCCTAAGACCTTAATAATCAAAGGAAGATCTGGCCCATGCTCTTCTCCCGTTAATGCAACTCGAATTGGTTTGAAAAGTTTCGGTCCCTTAAACCCTTTTTCCTTCTGAATTTCCTTAAGAGCTTTTTTTCCAAATGCATCATCAATTACCTCTGCAGCTTCAACCTTCTCCAAGAAAGCCTCTAGCAGCTCTGGTAAATGAGCTTCCTTTAATATTTCTCGCGCTTCATCACTCTTAGGTTCAATGGCTGTCTTAAAGAAAATATCCACATGATTAACAATATCAGCTACATAATCCAGTCTCTCTTTCAATACCCCCACCAAATCCTTTAGCCAGTCATACTTTTTCCCTACCTCTGCCTCAGTAACATACCCAGCTTCAATCAGATACGGGATGGCTAAATCTACAATTCGATCAGCAGTACTTTCCTTAATATAATGATTGTTAATCCAGTTTAACTTATTCACGTCAAAAACGCCACCACTTTTAGAAACTCTTTCCAAAGAAAAGTTCTCCTCCAGCTCAGTCATGGAGAATATTTCTTGGTTATCCTCAGGGCTCCAACCAACCAGTGCAATATAATTCACTAAAGCTTCTGGGAGATACCCTTTTCTCATAAAGTCTCCTACTGCAACATCCCCCTGTCGCTTACTTAATTTTTTCCGTTCTGTGTTTAATATGTTAGGAAGATGAACATATTGCGGTGCTTGCCAGCCCATTACCTCATAAAGGTAAACATGCTTTGGCGTAGAGGGTAGCCATTCTTCCCCACGAATCACGTGGGTAATCTCCATCAAATGGTCATCAACAACCACAGCAAAGTGATAGGTGGGAAATCCATCGGACTTAATCAGCACTTGATCATCTAAATCCCCAGTATTCATCGTCACCTTACCTCTTACAATATCGTTAAACTCAATGTCTCTATTTTCTGGGAGCTTCAATCGAATTACATAAGATTCTCCCGCTTCTATTTTTTCTCGAACCATTTCTTTAGGGTTCTCTCGACAGTGTCCATCGTATTTAGCCGTCTCCCCAGCAGCTTTTTGTTTTTCTCTCACTTCATCCAATCGCTCCTTTGAACAGAAGCAATGGTAGGCATGTCCCTCTTCTAGTAATTTAGTAATATGCTCCTGATAAATCGGTAGCCTCTCAGATTGAATATAAGGCCCATACTGGCCCTGTTGTTTCAATGTCTCTTCTTCCAGTACAACCCCTTCATTATGAGAAACTCCAGCCCAATCCATGGATTTAAGCATCCCTTCAATGGCACCCTCCACAAAACGACTTTGATCTGTATCCTCTACCCTTAAAATATACTTTCCCTGATTTTTTCTTGCAAATAGATAATTATATAATGCTGTTCTCAAACTCCCTATATGTACAAACCCTGTAGGACTTGGTGCAAACCTCACTCTAACCGACTCCATTGATAACCCTCCTATATTTAACAATATTTTGTTCCCATTATACCCCATTCCCTTGACTTGTTCAAGGAAAGCCTTATGTTTAAAGTCCTCTATCCAAGGAAACCTAAAATCGACTGAAAAAAACTTCGAATCATCTCTATAATTCGTTGCAGCAAAGAGGTCACTTCTTCAGTGTTTCTTGCAATACGACCTAATTGTTCGCCCATTTTCACCAATTGTTTTTGTATTTCCTCTGTATTGAGATTTAAATCCGCTATTCGATCCATTAAGCCAGTCATTTGAGCAATTTGTTCGTCAGTTAAGTTTATATTTAAGTTTCCTGCAATTTCAATGATAATTCTTTTAATTTCTTCGGGATCTTGGGTTCCTCGTCTAACAACCTCTTCCTTCACCTCTCGAACCAATCGACTGGCCTCTTCCCTACCAATTTTATCTCCTAGCTGGCCTGTTGTGACCATTTCTTCATTGGCAATCCGTTTTTGTTCATCGCTAATTTCCTGTCCGGTCACCTCTTCAAATGCCTTTATGATCCCAGTTAAAGCAGCCGTTCCCGAAACATCAAAGGGAGCAGCGGCAATCACCCTTGCATCAGTGACCCCTGCAGTGACCATTGCATTTGCATACATCTCTTCAGTTACCCATGTAATATTATAGGTTTCCACATGAATTCCTTCACCCTCCCCTAAATTTTCTACATAGGCGGAGGATATTGCTCGGGTTCCAATTTGTCTATCAGTCGCAATCCCTTCTAAATACTTACGCTCTTCAGCATTTGTAATTTCAATGATTTTTACAGAGGTTTCCTCTACCTGAAACAGATCTAGCAATTGGGTTCTTTCTTCACTTTTTAAATCCGCTCCTAATGTAACGACTTGATTTCCTTGGCCCCACACTTGTCCTCCCAAAAATATCATTATAATTGTCACATAGATTATGTATCTACTTTTATTATTTTTCAATGCTCTTACCTCCTAGGTGATCTTTATTATCTCACTGGTGAAACAAATTATACTTACCCCAGACTTTGTCCAACACTAACAATAGCTTGGGCTGCAATCCCTTCACCTCTTCCAACAAAACCGATCCCCTCAGTGGTGGTTGCCTTAATGTTTACTTGTTCTACCTTGATCCCAAGGACTTCAGCAATATTCCTTCTCATCAATTCTATATAGGGTGCCATTTTAGGTTCTTGGGCAATAATTGTGGCATCAATATTATTGGCAACATAGGCCTTTTCTGCCAACATTCGTCCTACCTCATTAAGCAAATACAGACTACTTTCCCCTTTATACTTTTCATCAGTATCCGGGAAATGCTTTCCTATATCTCCCAAAGCTACTGCACCCAACAAGGCATCCTTAATAGCATGAAGTAACACATCTGCATCAGAGTGCCCCAACAGTCCTTTCTCATGAGGAATTTCCACTCCCCCTACTATCAGCTTTCTTCCTTCTACCAATCGATGTACATCATACCCTATTCCCACTCGCATTGTTCTCCATCCTTTCTTTGGTTCAGTATCCCTTGTCCAATGATTAAATCCTCCGGAGTTGTTACCTTGATATTTTCATAAATACCCAAGACAACCTTAACGGTATATCCTGCCGCCTCCACAAGCACTGCGTCATCTGTACCCACTCTTTCAAAGTCCTCCGCCTCTTTGTATGCTCTTTTCAGAATGCCACTTCTAAAAACCTGAGGCGTCTGCACTGCCCATAGTTGCTGTCTTTCAGGAGTTTCCACCACTTCCATTTTTTCATTTACTCTTTTAATCGTATCTTTAACTGGTACAGCCACAATGACAGCCCCTTCTTCATAGGCTACCTCTATACTTTTTGTTATCACTTCTTTTGTAATAAAAGGTCTTGCTCCATCATGAACCAGCACCACTTCACAAGCTTCCTCTAATTCCTCCAGTCCGTTTTTGACTGAATTTCGTCTCTCGCTTCCTCCAGCCACAACTTTTCTCACTTTTTTCAGGCCATACTTTTTAATAATCTGCCCTTGGCAGTATTCCTCTTCTCCCGATGCCACGACTAAAATGATTTCATTTATTTCACTATGCTTTTCAAATACCGCCAATGTATGGTATAAGATCGGTTTATTCTCCAACATGATGTACTGTTTATTATAGCTTCGACCCATTCTCTTCCCTTTCCCTGCTGCAACAACAATTACTGTTACTTTAGATGCTACTGCCACTGTTCCGACACCCCTTTAGTCAATCTATTTGACCTCATCATTATATCATTTTTTTCACTGAAACCACAGAAAAGGGATCGTTATATAAACAATCCCTTTTATTATATACTCTATTTAGTTTTTAAGCAGTTCGATCAGCTAAAGCCTTAGGCTTTGCAAATATCATTCTTCCAGCAGCGGTTTGAAGTACACTTGTAACTAATACATCAATATTTTGTCCAATATACTTTTTACCACTTTCTACAACAATCATCGTTCCATCATCTAAATAGGCTAGACCCTGTCCCGATTCTTTTCCATCCTTCACTACATGAACAAACATTTCTTCTCCCGGTAAAACCACCGGTTTCACTGCATTTGCCAGTTCATTGATATTGAGAACAGGTACGCCTTGAAACTCCGCAACCTTGTTTAGGTTATAGTCATTGGTGACAACCTTCCCATCCAATAACTGCGCCAGCTTCAAAAGTTTCGTGTCTACTTCTGACATGTCTTCAAAATCCTTGTCATGGATCTGAACCTCAATATCCAGTTCTTTTTGAATTTTGTTTAAGATATCCAAGCCTCGTCTGCCTCTGTTACGCTTTAAAGCGTCAGAAGAATCAGCAATATGCCTTAACTCCTCCAAAACAAATTCAGGAATGACCAATGGCCCCTCAACAAAACCCGTTTTACAAAGATCTGCAATTCTACCGTCGATGATTACACTGGTATCCAATACCTTAGGCGAAACCCTTGACTCTTTTTTATTCCCTCGGTCTCTTACTCCAACTTTCTTAAATAAAGTATTTAAATTTTGAAGTTCATCCATCTTTTTAATGGCAATGGTCACACCCAAATACCCCATAAAAATATACACAATAGTCGAGAGAATTGTACCTATAAGTGGTATTGGAATGTTATTTAATAGTTGTCCAATCAGGAAGGCAATAATCAAGCCTCCAATAAGTCCAATTGATCCTAGTATCACATTAGCCGTGGGAATCTTCGCAAGTTCCAATTCAATCCAATTAGCAGTATTCCTCCCCTTATTGATAAGCCAAGGCGCTAACATAAATAATAAAAAACCACCGAGCAAAGAAGAAATAATGATTCCACTTGCATATCCCACAAAGTTATCTGATGTGTTTGTAATCCCCATGACATTAGTGATGTAAATAAATATCCCCAACCCCGACAAAGCTCCAAGGGCTGTTACTACCCCTCGAAGGATTCGATTAATCATTAAACCACCTCCTATTCCATGATTATAACCAATTTTTTACTTTTTGAATCGAATTTATCAATAATTTAAGAGTAATTTAAGAGTAATTTAATAAAACACCTCTCTTGCCAGGTGAGTTTTATTTATTCTTGTACTACGTTTTCAATCCAATCCAGAACTTCTTGCTCTTCTTTATCTGTAGAGAGCACAACTTCACTAACCAATATCTGTTTTGCATTGTTTAACATTTTTCGTTCTCCAGTTGACAATCCTTTCTCTCGATCCCGAAGAAGTAAGTTCCTTACTACTTCAGCTACAGCATAGATATCGCCACCTTTAATCAAATCCATGTTCGCCCGATACCTTCGGTTCCAATTTTGAGGCATTTTAGTCGTATCGGCAGCTAAAACAGCAAAAACTTGTTCTACTTCTGCTAAGCCTATGATGGATCGAATTCCCACCTCTTCTATATGATCCAATGGAATCATGACTTGCATATCCCCTAAAGGCATTTTCATAATGTAATACTTTCTTTTCTTACCTAATATTTCTTTTTCCTCAATTGCTTCTATTACACCTGCACCATGCATTGGATACACTATTTTATCCCCGATATTAAACATCATACTCCCCCTCAATCTTATCTCATTACTGTCTTTTACAGTATACAACAGAAGCATATTGTTGTCAAATAAATTAATAATTTTATCATAGTCATTATTGGTTGTCAACTGGTATTTATGGTTTTTATCTTTTATAATATCTCGTTTTTTGTATACATTAATCTAATTATTTGAAAATACTTGTCTTTATAATAAAATTTACTTTTTTCTCCCGTTGACAAATAAAACATCATGAAAGTATAATGGAATTAATTACATCGCGACTAAAAAATCCGAGGAGTTGAACCTATGAAAACATTCTCACTCAATACTTTCCAAGAACAGGTAGATGATGTACTGATTCGTCATCGAAGCATTCTAGATATTTTAACAAAGCTTCAAGAAAGCAATGCTAAAATGAATCGAGCTGTGGCAAAGTCTGCTACATCTTGTGGTTGTATTACACTTCACGTAAAAAAACAAGAGATTCTCGAAGAAGTAAGTTACTCTGAGCTAAAAGGTTATATGTCTGATCACACATCTGGGGCCCTATGCGATGTATGCCGGGAAAAAGTTGAGCAAGAGATTGCCACCAATCTATTTTATGTTAGTGCCCTCTGTAACCTCTTTAATATTAACGTTGAAGGCGTGTTGCAAAATCACCAAGGACAACTGAAAACATTAGGTAAATATGGATTACTATAATCATCACCCCAAGCTGGAGAGTCATCTCTCCGGCTTCTTACGTTTAAGTTTCTTCTGATTATATATGTCGGTCTAATAGCACCTGTTCCTGCAATCTTCTCAATCCTTCTTTAATAGCACGGGCACGAATTTCTCCAATTCCCTCTACCTCATCTAGCTTTTCAATAGAAGCCTTTAAAATCTTTTGAAAAGATGGAAACTGATTAACTAAATTTTCCACAACAGATCGTGGTAGCCTTGGGATTTTACTCAACAAGCGATATCCCCTAGGAGATATGGCATTATCTAGTTCACTGGCAGCACCTCCGTAGCCTAGGATTTTTGCAATATTAGATAAGTCCAGTAATTCCTCTGACGACAATGCTTTAATCAACTGGTTGACATCTTTAGCATCCATCCCTTCATTAATATTATAATCCAACACCACAGACCTGCCATCATCCTTAACATTTGCCACTAACTCCTCCAGCTGCATACTCACCAGTCTTCCTTCATTTCCCAATTCACAAATATATTTCTCAATTTCAATCACAATCTTCATAACCATTTCAGTTCGTTGTAGTACTAATGCCACATCATAGACAGTGACTAATTTTTCGAACTCCAATGCACTTAGGTTAGTCATGGCTTGATCTAGTACAACCTTATACTTCTCTAATGTTTGAATTGCCTGATTTGCCTTAGTCAAGATTTTATTGGTATCCTGTACTATATACTTGGTATACCCTCTGTATAAGCTAATAATATTTCGTCTTTGTGAAATAGAAATGACTGTCTGCCCGGTTTCCTTTGCCACACGCTCTGCAGTACGGTGTCGAATCCCTGTCTCCGATGACGGAATAGATGGATTGGTCATTAATTGGGTGTTGGCATAAAGGATGTGTTTGGCATCATAACTAATAATAATTGCACCATCCATTTTCGCTAATTCATATAAATAAGCAGGAGAAAAATCTACATTGATAGCAAATCCTCCATCTACCATATCCATTACCAGTTCACTGTCTCCAATAACGATGAGTCCACCGGTTTTAGCCTTTAAAATATTTTCCAATCCTTCTCTCAAGGGTCTTCCTGGAGCCAGAATTTTTATGATTTCAATTAACTGCGTTTCCTTATTTATATCTTCCTTCATTTCACTACCCTCCTAGAATCACGATTACTAGTTTATCAGCAAATGTACATTATTAACTATTTTTTCCTACATTTAACTATTTTATCACTATTATCTTAATTAATCTATTAAATCATGCTACATTTCTCAAAATCAGGATCATTCGTGATTATTTTCCTACTTAAATCAAGGCATAATTAAATTTAACGCTTCTTTTAAGGTACTTACACCTTCAATTCGCATACTGGTATTCCCTTTAATCTTAGCACTACTTCTACCTGGAATCACACCGCAAGCAAACCCCAACTTTTCAGCCTCCTTGACCATCTTTTCCAAATGACCGATGGCTCTTATTTCTCCAGTTAAGCTCACTTCTCCCAATGCAATCAGATCCCGAGATGAGATGGCAACCCCTCTCATACTAGAATAAATAGCCATGGCTATGCCTAAATCCGCCGAAGTTCCTTCCAACTTTAAACCACCTACAACACTCACATAAATATCCTGGTTCATCAATGGCAGTCCTACCTTTTTCTCTAATACAGCAATAATTAGATTCAGCCGATTCAAATCAATCCCCACTGCGGTTCTTCTGGGAAAGCCTGCATTAGCTGGTGTCACCAAGGCCTGTATCTCTACCAGTAGCGGTCTTGTCCCTTCTACGATTGCTACAACAATGGCACCTTCAGCTTGAGGCGTTAGACTTTCTAAAAAAATAGCAGAAGGGTTTTCCACTTGAATTAATCCCTCTTCCTTCATTTCAAAAACCCCAATTTCACTAGTAGTCCCAAAACGATTCTTCAATGCCCTTAATATACGAAATTCCTGTGTGCGTTCTCCTTCAAAATGTAAAACAGTGTCCACCATATGTTCCAACACCCTAGGTCCTGCTAGCTCCCCTTGTTTCGTCACATGGGCCACAATAAACATCGGTATATTTTGAGATTTTCCAATTCGCATTAGATTGTTAGCACATTCTTTAACCTGTGAAACACTACCCGGTGCAGAAGAAAGGTCTTCTTTGAATAGAGTTTGAATTGAGTCGATAATCACAAATACAGGTTGGTACTCTTCAATGTATTTTTCGATGACATCTACATTTGTTTCAGATACAACATATAAGTCTTTCGCTAAGGCATTAAGGCGCTCCGCCCTCATTTTAATCTGCTCTTCTGATTCTTCTCCCGAGACATATAACACCCTACCATGCTTTTCAGCCACAGCACTACTTGCCTGTAAAATCAGGGTGGACTTTCCAATTCCTGGTTCTCCAGAAATCAATGTCAGGGCTCCTTTGACCAAACCACCCCCTAGCACCCGATTTAATTCCTTAATCCCTGTATCAAATCTATTATGGGCTCCTGATTGGACCATTTGGATTGATTGTGGTTTTGTCCGACTCACCATGACAGGAGAACGGTTGAATTCTTTTTTAGATTGGATTATTTCTTCTTCCATTGTGTTCCATTGTTCGCACCCTGGACATCGTCCCAACCATTTAGGTGTCTCATATCCACAGGACTGACATAAAAACTTGCTTTTAATTTTAGCCACTTCATCACCTGCTTTTCTATTTACTTAATCCATTGTAGCAGAACAAAATCGACTTTGTCGATATTTATTCTTCGCTGGGTGAAACAACTAAGCGAACAACACAATTTAACCAGCTAAATTGGTTGCCTGCTTATAGGGGAACCCTAGGTTCCCTTCGACGGCTGCAATGCAGCCTGAGCACCCTCCTTAATACGATAGAGGGGAATCCCCTCTGTACTCCCCAATGTATAGGAAATTAAAGACCATAGTTTCCTATACATAAAAAAAGTCATTTGGGATGTCAATAGCCCCTATGATACATGACAGGGGCTATTCAAGACAGTTCCTATGGTTATTTTCTATTACATACTACAAAGCGTTTATCAATAGTTTTTCTCCTTGATAATCTACATTGACGGTTTGGCCATTTCGAATCGTTCCCTGTAGCAATTCTTCTGACAGCGGATCTTCTACAATTTTTTGAATCGCTCTTTTCAGTGGTCGCGCTCCATATTGAGGATCAAATCCCTGATCAACAATATGATTCTTAGTGGCTTCAGTCACTTCAATATTGATATTCAATGCCTTTAATCTCTTTTTTAAATCCCCTATCATGAGATCCACGATTTGATGGATATGCTCCCGCTCTAGGCCATGGAATACAATGCTATCATCAATTCTATTTAAGAATTCCGGTCTAAATGTTTTCCTTAATTCATCCATTACATTCTCTTTCATCTTTTCATACTCATTTTTCGCCTGGTCTTCAACCGTTGCAGAGAAACCTAATATCCTCTGTTTCTTTATGGTGTGTGCACCTACATTGGAGGTCATGATGATGACTGTGTTTTTAAAGTTTATCATTCTTCCCTGGGCATCAGTCAAGCGACCATCATCTAGAATTTGAAGTAATACATTAAAAACATCAGGGTGAGCCTTTTCTATTTCATCAAACAGCACAACAGAATAAGGCTTTCTACGTACTTTCTCTGTTAATTGCCCACCTTCATTAAACCCAACATATCCTGGTGGCGAACCTATTAATCGAGAAACCGTATGTTTTTCCATATATTCAGACATGTCAATGCGTATCATTGCATCTTCATCGCCAAACATCACTTCTGCTAATGCCCTTGAAAGCTCTGTTTTTCCCACTCCTGTAGGTCCTAAGAAAATAAAGGAACCGATTGGCCTCTTGGGATCCTTTAATCCAACTCTAGCCCTTCGTATGGCCTGGGATATGGATTTGACAGCAGGCTCCTGTCCAATGACTCGGTGGTGTAATGCTTCCTCTAGTTTCAACAGTCTTTGAGATTCCTCTTCCTGTAACTTCATTACAGGAACGCCGGTCCAGCTTGAAACAATTTGCGCAATTTCCTCTGCTCCAACAATTCCATTGCGGTTTTCCTTAGAACTTTTCCATTTTCTTTGAGCTGAATCTAGATCTTCCCTGGATTTCTTTTCTTCATCTCTAATTTTTGCCGCCCTTTCAAAGTCCTGTATGCTAATTGCTTCTTCCTTCTCTTTGGCTAATTTTTCAATGTTATCTTCTAGGGTCCTCAAATTAGGTGGTGCTGTGACAGTTTCAATTCTAATCTTAGAAGCAGCTTCATCAATTAAATCAATGGCTTTATCAGGTAAATAACGATCCATAATATATCTATCCGACAGTTCCGCTGCAGCTTCTAATGCTTCATCTGTAATCTTAACTCTGTGATGAGCTTCATAGCGGTCCCTTAGTCCCGCTAAAATTTTGATTGTATCTTCGACCGTAGGCTCTTCTACAGTAATCGGTTGAAATCTCCTCTCTAAAGCTGCATCCTTTTCAAAGTGCTTTCTAAATTCATCTAATGTAGTGGCTCCAATCACTTGCAATTCTCCTCTTGCTAAGGCTGGTTTCAATATATTAGCAGCATCCATGGCACCTTCCGCTGCACCTGCTCCTATAATGGTATGAATTTCGTCAATAAAGAGGATGACATCAGTTGAATCCCTTAATTCTGTCATGATTTTTTTCATTCGTTCTTCGAATTCTCCTCGGTATTTAGTCCCCGCAATCATCGAAGCCACATCTAAGTTAACCACTCTTTTCCCCGTTAGCATTTCAGGTACATTGCCTTCTTCAATTTTCTGTGCCAATCCCTCTGCAATAGCTGTTTTTCCTACCCCTGGCTCCCCAATGAGACACGGATTGTTTTTTGTTCTACGACTTAATACTTGAATCACTCTGTCAATTTCTATTCTTCTTCCGATGATTGGGTCTAATTTTCCTTCACGGCTCATTTCGTTTAAGTCTCTGCCATATTGATCCAGTGCTGGTGTATTTCCCTTGGGACTAGTCTTTGGTTTAGCCGTGTTCGGGTGACTTCCAGCACTATTAATAATTTTTATGACTTCCTCTCGGGCTTTTTTTAGATCAACTCCTAATTCAATCAATACTTTTGCCGCTATCCCTTCTCCCTCTCGAATCAAACCTAATAATAAGTGTTCGGTTCCAATATAGCTTTGATTTAAGCTTCGGGTTTCAGCAAAACTCAATTCAAAAACACGTTTTGTTCTTGGTGTAAATCCTAACAGTTCTCCACTATTTTCTCCGGTTCCCACATAGGAAACAACTTTTTTCTTTAACTGATCGCTTGCTACCCCCAAATTTTTCAATGCCTGAAAGGCAACACCTTCCCCTTCATCTATCAGTCCTAAAAGCAAGTGCTCGGTTCCTACATAATTATGTCCTAATGCTTGAGCTGCCTGCTGCGATAATACAATTACTTTTTGTGCTCTTTCCGTAAATTTACCAAACATAGCCATATCTCATTCCTCCTAAGCTAGTGATTCTCTCGTTATTTGTGCTCGTTTAATATCTCTTGCCTCTTCTGTTAAGGACTCCTGAAAGTGTTTCTGTAAATATCCAGGTTGAATCATCATCATTAGTTGATTCAATTGCTCTAGTTTAATATCCTCTACTAATTTCAAATTAATGCCTAGCTTTACGTCTGAAATCAATTGCATTGCTTCACTTGAAGATAAAATTCGAGCATTTTTCATAATTCCCAAAGATCGAAACACCCTATCCTCTACTGCTACTTTGTTACCTGATAAAAGATTCTCTCTTGTCATACGTTCTTTGTGAATAATTTGCATGACGACATCCTTTAGGTGTTGAACTATTTCCTCTTCCGTTCTTCCCAATGTAACCTGATTAGAAATCTGGTATAGATTACCTGCAAATTCACTTCCCTCTCCATAAATTCCTCGAATTGCTAAACCAATTTGACTTGCAGCCTGTAATACCCTTTGGATAGATCTAGATAATGTTAGTGCTGGTAAATGCATCATAACCGAAGCTCGAATTCCCGTTCCTAAATTTGTAGGACAAGAGGTCAAATATCCTAAGTCTTCATTAAAAGCAAATTCAATTTTTTCCTCTAATAAATTATCAATTTCATCTCCTAGCTCCCAAAGAGTTTCTAATTGTAACCCTGGCAATAGGCACTGAATTCGAATATGATCCTCTTCATTCATCATAATGCTAATGGTTTCCTCCTGATTGATAAAAACACTTCCCCCTTGAAAGCTTCGGGCTAAATGAGGACTAATTAAATGCTTTTCTACATAATTCAATCTTTCTACTTGATCCATATCGTTCATTTTCAACAACATCAATTGATTCTTTAAAGTATGGTCTCCTTCCATTAGAGCTTTATACACTTGCTGGTTTACACTATCAGCACCATCTTCTGATAAACGATGAGGAAAGGGAATGCCTTTAATATTTCGAGCAATTCTAATCCTACTACTGACAACAATATCCGACTCTGGACCCGTATCCTTTATCCACTTTGTCATCTTAACCCCTCCTAGCTCCCTTGGATTTGCTCTTCTACACCCCGTATTTGATCTCTTATTTCAGCTGCACTTTCGAATGCCTCAGTTTCTATTGCTTCCCTGAGTTGCCCCTTCAGTTGTCTTAATTGTTTTTTAAGACGAATGACTCCACCGGCCCTTTTAGGTACCTTTCCCACGTGGTGAATATTTCCATGTATTTTTTTTAGCAATGGAATAAGCTGCTCATTAAATTCTTCATAACAATGATCACACCCTAAACGTCCGTTTTCTTTAAAGTGATGATATGTATTACCACATTGCTCACAGCGTATATTCTCAACATACTTCACTTGAAATTGTGAGTCTAAACCCGTGTCCAATAGTCCACCTAAAAAGTTATGAATTGAAAAAGGATGCTCTACGTTTAAGGCTTCATTATTTTGTGCACACTGTTGGCATAAATAAACTTCTTCTTTTTTTCCATTAGTCATCTTTCTCATATGAATAGTTGCATTTTTAGCTTGACAGCGTTGACAAATCATAGGTGTTCCACCTTCTCCCCTTAAATAATAATGATATCCTGACTTTATTATAAATATTTATGCGATTATAATCAAACCTGGCTTATTACAATAATTCCTCAATCCGACTTAAAATAAACAGTTTTTGAAAATTAAATTCCTCTCGCTGTATCTTTCAAGTATTTTGGTCTCATTTTATAGTATACTTACCCCTAATTCCTTGATTCAAATAAAAAAGGCAAACAACCTGGATAAAATCTAAAAGCATGTGCCCCAGAAGGCACATGCTTAAGTTAATTTATTCTCTATCCGCCTGGGCAGCTTCCACTACTTTTTCTGCGATGCTTTGTGGTACTTCTTCATATCTTGAGAACTCCATTTGGAAGGATCCTCTAGCCTGTGTCATAGACCGTAAGTCAGTGGCATATTTAAACATCTCTGATTGAGGAACTTCTGCAATAACTAGTTGAGCTCCCTTAGGCTGTGGCTCCATCCCTAAAATTCTACCTCTTCGTTTGTTGAGATCTCCCATGATATCTCCCATGTATTCCTCTGGTACAAATACATTCACCTTTACTACAGGCTCTAGCAGCACTGGCTTTGCTTCTTCTACACCCTTCTTAAAGGCAAGGGATGCTGCAATTTTAAAGGCCATTTCCGAGGAATCTACATCGTGATAAGAGCCATCATATAATGTCGCTTTGATATTTGTGACAGGATATCCTGCCAATACTCCTGTCACTAAACAATCTCTCAATCCCTTCTCTACAGCTGGGATATATGATCTTGGTACAGAACCCCCAACAACCTCCTCAGCAAATTCGAACTCTCCAGCAGCAGGTTCAAATCGAATTCTCACATCACCGTATTGTCCGTGACCTCCGGATTGCTTTTTATGCTTTCCTTGTGCATCAGAACGCCCTTTAATGGTTTCACGATAAGGCACCTTAGGATCGATTAATCTTACATCTACACCAAATTTATTTTTCAATTTATTAATAATCACCTTAATATGTAGTTCTCCATGACCACAAATTAATGTTTGTCTTGTCTCTGCATTTCTTTCAAATGTGAAGGATGGATCTTCTTCCGATAATCGCTGGAGCCCAGAACCAATCTTTTCTTCGTCTCCCTTTGCCTTGGGTTCAATGGCTAAGTATAATTGAGGCTTATCGAACTCAATATTACTATACAAAATCGGATCCGAGATATTACATAGGGTATCTCCTGTGTTGGTATGTTGGAGCTTTGCAACAGCCACGATATCTCCTGCCCATGCTTCCGTAACATCAATTTGATTTTTCCCTCTCAGTAAAAATAAAGGTCCTATCTTTTCTTTTTCCTCTTTATTGGCATTTAATACTTCACTGTCTCCTGTTAGCTTCCCTGAAATCACCTTCATCAAAGAAATTTTACCTACATAAGCATCAACAACTGTTTTATATACCTGGGCTGAAAAAGGCTGGTCTACTTCTAAGCTTCTTGATACTACTTCGTCATTATATGGATTTTTCCCTTGCTTTGCAGGCATATCTAATGGCGAAGGTGAGTAATCTCTTATCATATCCATTAGGGTGTGGGTCCCGATATTTTTCAATGTAGAACCACACAAGACTGGAATGATGTCTCCACTGATGACGCCTTTTCTCAAGCTTTTTTGAATCTCTTCTTCTGTGAATGTCTCACCTGCAAAGTATTTTTCTAATAATGCCTCATCACTTTCCGCTACGGACTCAAGTAGCAATTCTCTGAAGACGTCGACTTGCTCCTTGAGTTCCTCAGGTATAGGTCTTTCTTTGCAGTCTTTTCCATTGTATTCCCTCGCAACCAGCTTGGCTATATTAACATTTCCAATAAAGTTTTCATGCTCCCCTAATGGAATTTGGAAGGGAGCTATCTTCTTACCGAACTTTTCTCTAAGTTCAGTGAGCACCTTATCAAAGTTGGCATTTTCTCGATCCATTTTATTAACAAAAATAAAGGTTGGTTTTTTACTATCAGAAATATACTCCCATGATTTTTCTGTGCCCACTTCAATTCCACTTGTGGCATCTAATACAATAATAGCGCCACCGGCCACCTTCATAGCACTTTGTACTTCACCTACAAAGTCAAAATATCCAGGAGTGTCCAAGAAATTAAGTTTATATCCTTCCCATTCAATGGGTACAATTGTGGTTCCAACTGAAACCCCTCTTGCAATTTCTTCTTTATCAAAATCAGATATGGTATTCCCGTCTTCTACTCTGCCCATTCGATTCGTTAGTTTTGCTGAATATGCAATCGCCTCTGTTAAAGTGGTCTTTCCACACCCACCATGTCCTAACAAGGCAATGTTCCTAATATTGGCGGCTTGATAACTTTTCATCGCATTTCCCCCTCAGTTTAGAAGTAGTTTGAATTTTTAGACTTACTGTAACATTCTATAAACTTTAACAAATTCCTTTTACCGATTCAATAAATCTACACTTTATTTTTATAATCTCTTTTGTATTATTGCCTAAAATTTACAATAAACTTCCATATAGTTTAATAATATATACTTTTTTCATTTTCCTTTTATGTTATAATAGGTTGTAATATTTCAAATTTTTTAACAAACATTGAGGAGGAACAATATGTCTATCACATTTCGACCACAAATTAAAGATTTAGCTGCTTATAAACCCGGAAAACCCATAGAAGATGTTAAAAAGGAATATGGATTAACCAAGGTGATCAAACTTGCCTCTAATGAGAATCCCCTTGGATGTTCCCCAAAGGTTAAGGAAGCCATTACAAATCAATTTGATCAACTTAGTTTGTATCCCGACGGTAATGCAACTAGTTTAAAAGAAGCCATCGCGTCTAAATTTGCTATTAAGGCAACCCAAGTGCTTCCTAGTAGTGGTTCCGACGAAATGGTTGATCAAGTAGCCAAAACTTTTATTCAAGAGGGCGACGAAGTTATCTTAGCTGATGTCACTTTTCCACGCTATCTTTCTACTACAAAAATGATGGGTGGAATCCCCGTTGTTGTTCCACTTAAAGATTTCTCATATGATTTAGAAGGTATGTCCAAAGCCATTACAGATAAAACCCGTTTAATCTGGCTTTGCAACCCAAATAATCCTACCGGTACAATGTTTACTGAAAAAACACTCATTGACTTTTTAGAACAAGTACCTGCGAATATTATTGTCATTTATGATGAGGCCTATCGAGAATTTGTAACTCGGGATGATTATCCTATGGATAGTACCTATCTACTAGAAAAATATCCAAATGTAATCATTATGCGAACATTCTCTAAAGCTTATGGTTTAGCTGCCCTTCGTGTAGGATATACCTTAGCTTCCGAAGAAATTTTAAATGAAATCAATAAAATCAGAGGACCATTCAATGTTAATACTTTAGCTCAGGTAGCTGCTATTTCAGCTTTAGAAGACGAAGCTTTTCTTCAAGAGAGCTACCAGGTTAATGTAGATGGCAAAAACTATCTTTATGATACTTTTAAAGAAATGGGTATTGAATATGCCCCATCTGAAACAAACCATGTTTTCTTCAATACAAAAAAGGATGCCAACGAAGTCTTCATAGCACTTCAAAGAAGAGGCGTGATCATTCGTCCAATCTATGGTAGCTATGCCCGTGTTTCAATCGGCACAATGGAAGAAAACAAAATATTTATCCAGCATTTAAAGGAAGTATTATAGTATAAAGAAAAGATCAACAAAATATAGACTGTTCAAAAATCGCAAAGCCCCTTTCTCTAAAGAGAAAGGGGCTTTGCTTTGTACGTTATTAGCCGTCATTGCATAGGATAGAGTGAGATAATATCAAATTAAACTTACTAAATTAATCAAGGAGGTTTATCCTATGCATGACATGATGCTTCAACCTAAAATGGCTCGAGCCTATATTCAAGGAGGCCCGCTGGCTCCGCAAATCAGAGGGGTGGTGTACTTAATAGATGTACCTGCTGGAACTGAGGTTTCAGTGGAAGTATCTGGGCTCCCCCCTTTTCAACCAGCGACAAATGATAAGGACCCTATTGGTCCACATGGATTCCATCTTCATGAATTTGGTACCTGTGAGGTGAGTGATCCAGAAGATCCCTTCCAAGCTGCTGGCCAGCATTGGAACCCGAGAAACGAACCCCATGGAAATCATGCCGGTGACTTTCCAGTTTTATTTTCTAATAATGGTAAAGCACGCATGACCTTTTTTACAAATAAATTTAAAGTATACGAAGCCATTGGAACAGCTGTTATCATCCATGAAAATCCTGATGATTACCGCTCTCAGCCTACGGGTGATGCTGGACGGCGTCTAGCTTGTGGTGTGATCCATTGGATGTAACCTTCTCTACGCTTTAAATATTAATAAATGTAAGATCCCTCTAAAAATAATGCCTAAAAAAGCCCCTTTAATAGCTGGTTTCGTCACGGAACCGACTCTTGATCCAGCCGATGCAAGCAATGCCACTCCTACAGGATCCAGTGGATTTAAAATGAATCCTGCAATTCGATTCAATTCAAGGGCATTTATGGCTCCCTCTTGAACTAGCTCTAAAGTGATGGCCATCATAGCCGTTCCTCCTGCCAAATATTTCGTTGCTACTGGCAGAACAGCCACTCCTGGGATTCCTATTCTTGTCAAGGCAGGAGATAGCACTGTTTCAAGAAGATTAATTGCACCTACTTCACGTAGAATGTTAACCATAAATATTGATAGTATCAATGGTGGAATGGACTTAATTGCAATATTAAGTCCTTCTTCTCCTCCTTTAAATAGTAGTTGAATCACACTGGCTTTTTTTGTTTGATCACCTTGGCTTTTCAGCTTATAACTAGCTGCTTCCGCTATATGTTCTTGTCCTTCCTTTAATACCGATCGATAAGCTATATATGCCGCCAGTAATCCCCCTATTACAGAAGTTGTCATTAAAATAGGTATATTCAGTCCTGCCACAGCCATGGGAAAGGCTGCATTTCCTTGAGACATTGTGAAAACAGCAGCCAAGGTTGCTGCAATCCCAGCTTTACTGATCCTGTCATCTGCGCTCATAATTTTTAAGGTCGCAATAGGCGCTGCAAAGCTCACAAGCAAAATTTGTAAAATTGCAAATACCCCTAATCCTGGTATTCCAAAAAATAGCAAAAGTGGTGCAATGCGTATTGCCACTTTGTTTAGTACACCACGTTCTTCTAGCAATCGCATTAATGCCATCATCACAACTAAAACAGGCAACAACACATATAAAGCTAAATGGACCCCCGATTCTCCTGACCTCATAATCAAATCAATAAAATGTTGCATAAATGTAATCTCCCTTCCGTCTTCTCAAAATAAGTAAAATCTAAACCTAGTCAATAATAGTCTTATTTTATAATAAATTATCGTAATAAGGAAGTTAAATCCTTACGTTTCAGGATTCAAAAAATTCCCACCTGCTTGACTAGGTTATTGGGGTATGTTAATATAATGACTTATTTTAATTTAAATATGTAATGAAGACCTTCTTTCCACGGGGTCATCAGTACGTCACCATTTTGACGACTAATCACGAAGTAAACTAATATTCGAATCTAGGAGGAATCACATTATGCCAAAATCAATTAAGTATGTCAGCACCTATATGTTTAAATGGCTTACCATTGCCACCTTAGTTGGTATCGGTGGTGGATTATCAGCGGTTCTTCTACGCATGGCCATTGACTACGTCACTCAATTGAGTACTTATGTACCGATTTGGCTAGCACCAGTTATTGGTGGTATTTTAGTGGTCCTTGTTTATCTATGGGATACCACAGCATCAGGATTCGGAACCGATCGTTATATGTGTGCTGTTAATGAAGAAAAGGGCTATTTAAAATTCAGGTCCTCCATTAGCAAGCTTATCGCTTCCGCTTTGACCATTGGCTTTCAAGGAAGTGGTGGGGTGGAGGGTCCCATGCTTATTATCGGTGGTAGCGCAGGAAGTACACTCTCTCGTATTCCCATTCTAAATAGATTTTTAGATAAGGATGACTATCGAATCTTGACAATCTGTGGTGCTGCTGGAGCCATTGGCGCAATTTTCCGTTCACCTCTAGGGGGCGGCATCTTTGTAGTAGAGCTGTTATACCGCTCTTCCCTACACTACTTCGAATTATTTCCAGCCATCCTATCCTCTACCATGGGCTTTGTTGTATTTAGTATGTTAGCCAATGGAAATCCTATATTTATGATTCCTGATTACCTTCCTAATGTCTTCAATGTTCCTACCTTTATTCTAGCAGGTGTACTAGGAGGAATCATGTCCTTAATTTTTATGGCTGTATTCAGTAAAACAAAAGCTACCTTCGACCAAATGTCCTTTAAAAGATTTCATCCCATTGCTGGTGGTCTTTTAACTGGCGTCATTCTTATTTATCTGCCTCGGGTAGGGGGTGCGGGAACAAGCATGATCCAAGAAATGATTGATTCTCCACAATCCTATCACTTGCTACTCTTATTGTTCGTGGGAAAAATGCTAGCCACATCCTTTACAGTCGGCTCTGGTGGGAGTGCTGGCTTAGTGATCCCTGCCCTCTTTATCGGTGCCATCGCTGGCAGTATTTCTAATAATCTACTTTCCGTGGTTGACCCAGGTTTGTCTGCTTCTCTGGTCATCTCAGGAATGGCAGCCAGTTTAGCAAGCATTGCTAATGTTCCAATAGCTGCTGCAATTATGCTTGTTGAAATGGTAGGTCTCCGCTTAGGTGTCCCCGCTACCCTTGGTAGCATCATGGGCTATGCCATCGGCCATAGTCGTACAATATATGGTACAACCTGCTCCTATCAAGATGACTTTGAAGAAGCAAAAAAATTCAGAAAATCAGATCGTAAATTGGATGGACACTAAACACATATCATAACTCGTTAAAATAAGCAATCCCCTATACCATAGGGAATTGCTTATTTTTATCTATCATTATACGATTATTTACATTCTTCTTTACAAACAAAAGAATGACTTTGTCTTTACCTTATTGGACAAATCCCAGCATCACAGCCATCATTGCCTATATCATATTCTACTTGCTTTGTTTCATACTTACTAATTAGAGAAGGAACAAATGGCTTCATTTCCTTTACTCTCTGTTCATATTCTGCTTGATCAATGGATTCATATGGCAATAATTGATAAAAGTTATCATCTAAAGAGAGGAATGAAAGGGCTACTACATCATCCCAGTTCTCCCATACCCATTCTTCTACAGCAGTCCATTCATGCCCTCTCACATGAATAGTAATAGAACAATTATGATCTACATAATGCTCCATGAAGCGTTTATAATTTTCTAATTGCTCAATAGCCGAAATATCATCTTTAGTCTTTCCTTCAGGAGATTTAACAGGAAATTCAACCACTTTGGTATGACAGGTTTCCCACTCTTGTCCTATTTCTGGAAAAACAGGATATTCTAATTCTTCGCATACCTTCACCAATGGATCATCTGCACTGATTCTAATTCTTCTAATGTAGTAAGGCGAATGGGAATAGTGAACACCACTGGAAACCGCTGGTAGTTGACTCAATGTTCCCTCTGGCTTAACAGTTGTCACAAGCAATGGCACATTTTGTCCAATTTCCTTGGCATATCCCTCTACTTCTTCATGAGCCACTTCTCTTAATTGTCTTAACAGACTGTCTTGTTCCTCAGGATTCATCCCTGTGGCATTGACCATGTCCTGCCATCCCGTCAAAGAACAGCCAACAAGCTTGTCACGCTGTTGTACTGCATCCCATGCGGGTAACTCTAACTCTACACAGGTCATTCGATAGCCAGCCCGTACAGACAATCTCTGGGCTTTCAACACCCCGTCTACATCCATTTTCCCTTCCTTGCTTACAAAACTATATACATTAATCGTTGTTAGGTTACACAGTCCTTGAGAATCTAAAAGAATCTCTCCGCAAGGATTAACGCCATTCATATTAGGTCTTCGTTTGGCAGCTGCTTCCGCGTTGACCCATCCTGGTTCCCCTGAATAACGCATTTTTTCAATTTGCCAATGCAGACGCTCTCTTGTGGGTTTTTCAGTATAGTAAATTGAGTTATTACTCATCTGTCTATGTATAATATTCTGATCAACAATCCACTGCCCATCAATTTGCTTATACAGATGTGACTTTGCTTCAATACAATCCTGATCCGTAGGATCTACCAGCATCATTTCAGCAGTACGTCTCACCCCACCCACCACAACATTTTCTCCTATGATATTGGCAATATCTAAACAATCAATTGATTGAAGCTTTACTCGTTTAGTCCCATTGACCTTTTTCAAATTCTGAATAACCTTATTAATTTTATAAAACATATTTTTCAGACTAGAATGACCACTTGCAGTTCCTCCGAAGGTTTTTAATCTCTCACCCTTTGGTCGAACATGATCGTAGCTTACGATAATGGTTTTAATGTTTCTATATTCATTACTATAGATAAGTTTAAAGAAGAAGTCTAATGATTGAATCCATCCTTCCTTGCTATCTCCCACAGTGATTTTAACTGTATTATTATGTAAAAATTGAAGGCTTGTATTATCTTCTCTTTCGTTTTTTGTTACAGGAGTATAGTCCTTATGAATTAAATCATAATCCATTCGCACCTTTGGTAGCTTGGATACATCTTCTTTTAAAACCCTAGCCCCCACCCCTGAACCAATCATTAAGAGGTAAAATAGTTCTTTAAATGCGTCAAAACTATCAAGCACAATAAAGGAACAATTATAGTTGGACATCGGATAATGCTTTGCCACTGCTGTCTCTCCAACCCAAAATGTTCTTCCTGACAAGAATTGCTTTAAGTTATAGACATTATCAAAGAGCCGCTCTGCTTCCTTCTTTCTAGTGGGAATTAAACTGCAGTTATATTCTACAGCTCTTCTAACGGTCTCCCACCAATATTCTCTTCTATTTTCCTCATCCACCCATCTAGAATATGTACGGTAGTAAACAAAATCGCCTAGCTGTTTCATTGGAGAAGGACGATGTTTGTATCTACTTATAAAGTCATCACTGAGTAGCTGTTCCCTTACTTTTTTAACCTTGTTTCTAGATTGACTCCTTTTATTTCTATAAATAATATATCTTTTGGCAACATCTTTACGATTACTATCCATCAGTAAATTTTCTACAATATCCTGTATATCCTCAACATGAATAGATGTCAGACTTTTGTCGATTTCTAACTCGATGGTCTTTGCGATTTCCCTACTTAAATTCTGATCTATTCCACTTGTGGTTTCTGCCATTGCTTTTTCGATGGCATGAATTATTTTTTCGGAATCAAAGAAAACTGCTCTTCCATCCCGCTTCATTACTTGCACCATATAATCCCATCCTCTAGCTATATTTTGTGTTATTTATATTTTGTAGCACAACATATTGTACCATCTGTCTATATTCGTGTCAAAAGCCTTTCTCAGAAGTGATGGGATTTTACAGCCAATTTTTGAACGCTACATACCCCTATATCTTTCAATCTTCGTTTTTTGGATAAATTTAAAAACATCATTAGGAAATTATTCCCAATGATACTTTGTCTGTTATTAATTAAGTAAGGCATCCCATGTGTAGTTATTTCCTGCATTCCAAAGAACCCATTCATCTATACCCGCATCCTTATTAGCTTTAATTTGAGCTCTAACTTCAGCTTCTCCATAACGCTTATAATAGCCCTGTCCTAAGTAACTGGCAGTAAAATCTTGTAGCCATGGTCTTAAAATTGCTTTTTTCTCATCGGTTTCTAATGCTTCAATCCGTTCTCGTCCAGCCTTCATCCCTGTGTACACAATGGTATAAGGCTCAAGGTCTGGCTTAGCCACTCCATATACCCCCACTCCATAATGTGATGGGTATACCATGGGTAGTAATACATCTGTAGCCGTCGCTAATGTCTCTAGATGCTGCCCTAGTCTCATATCATCTTCCACCGTTGTAACCAGTCCAAATATATCTGCAGAAATGATCACACCATGGTCTCGCAGTTCTTCTCTTGCATAAGATAAAAATGCTGCAATGGCCTCTGCCATTGTCTCTTTTTCTCCTGCTTCTCCATAATCAATAATGGCACGATTCCCATCAGTGGGAAAGCGTATATAGTCAAATTGTATATCCTTAAATCCTTTTTCTGCTGCTTCCTTAGCAATATCAACTAAATAATCCCATGTTTCTCTATTGTAAGGGTTAAGCCAAGCGTCACCCTTACGATCTCTCCAAACTTCTCCTGTATTGGTTTTAATAGCCCAATCTGGTCTAGCAGTGGCTGCTTGCTTGTCCTTAAATGCGACAATTCGAGCAATCGGATAAATATCATTTTCTCTTAGTACTTCCATTTTACTGTGAAAATCCCTTACTTTAATCATTCGATCTGCCCCAAATTCGTTTACCAATTTCACATTTGAAGGATACGTCAATGTACCATGATCATCTTTGACATCTACGACCCATGAATTGACAACAGATTTGTTTGTCATTGCTACGACATTTTCAAACCTACTGGTTAGACCCAAGCTATGTCCTGTCATAAAAATACCCTTAACAACTTCAGAAACCTGATACGGCTCCCAGCTCACATCCGGCTGATTCCACTGGTCCTCATCGCTAAATGTGACTTGCTTAAGGTCTATATCTTTTCTTAAGCTTGCTTCACCGAAAACAGGTTTCGGTGTTTCGTTGTTACTAAAGGCGAGTATTAACATTACAATTGCGATTAGTGCTACTATAATCATGATGACTATATTCTTGGACTGCTTCATACACTCTCCCCCTAACGCTTTGTTCTTTACATTATATCATAGGATTTTACATATCTCATCAGTTTTCGCGCTTTTCCATTTTAAACCATTCTGCGCCGTAAAATTGCGCAAAAAAATAGGGCTTACACCCTATTTTACATCAATGATATTGAGAATTTCTTTGATTGTATCCCTTATATATTCGCCTTTGCGGTACTTTCGTTTTCCGACAATTACCTCTACTTGATTTCCCCTAGCAGCAATATCTTTTAAAGTTTTAGGCATTTCAATAAAGAAACCCAACTCCTGATACATCTCATTCATAACAATAAAGGTTGGAATTTTAGGTTTGCCTCCTAGTTTATAGTTTTCCATTACCTCTTCGTTTCCTTCTCTAGGGAGAATTGTCATTTGAATCTCTTCATTTATGGCCTTCATTTTTTGTAATGCTGGTACATTGATCATACAGTCTGGACACCATATTTCAGCAAAGGCTAAAATTTTAATAGGCGTTTGGATTTGCCGTATCCTTTGAATCAATTCTTCTTCTAGAACAATGTTTTCATATAGTTCTAATGTCTTTTCCCTATTTGTATCTTCATCTAACTCGATAAATTTTTCAAATGAAATTCCTTTTTCAAAGAGTTGTTTAAAATCCATTTTTATCCCCCCTATGACTATTCCATATTAACTTTCATTATATCACTAATCATCAGGAAATTTAAGTGAGTTTATGATAATTTGCCCATCTTTTATATTCCTTATTATGGAATGAGCCCATATTTCCTATCACATTCTATCATATTAATGGGGTTGTCCTAATATGTCTTCTTTATTATAATTTTGTCTTAGAGGTATACGTCCTGCCCCCTAAGCGTTAACATAAGTATGATTTTACACACTTTTTAAATTAGCTACTGTAGTCATAAAATCCTTTGCCAGACTTTCTACCGAGCAAGCCCCCTCGAACCATCTTTCTTAAGAGTGGGTGTGGCCTATATTTTGAATCACTAAATTCTTCATACAGTACTTCCATAATAGCTAAACAAACGTCATTTCCAATTAAGTCTGCTAATGCCAATGGACCTATGGGATGGTTAGCACCTAATTTCATAGCCTCATCAATGTCTTCTGCCGTTGCAACACCCTCTGAAAGTATACCTATTGATTCATTAATCATTGGAATTAATATACGGTTGACTACGAATCCCGGTGCTTCATCAACTTCCACTGGTGTTTTGCCTAAATTTCTAGATAAATCAATGACTGTGTCTTTAGTGGTTTGAGAAGTTGCAATTCCCTTAATCACTTCGACTAACTTCATGACTGGTACAGGATTAAAAAAATGCATCCCAATCACTTGATCGGGTCTTTGGGTTACATTAGCAATCTCTGTAATTGATAATGATGATGTGTTTGTAGCTAAAATCGCTTCAAGTTTAGCAATATTATCTATTTCCTGAAATATTTTTTTCTTTAACTCCATACTTTCTACTGCTGCTTCTATTATTATATCTACTTCTTTTAATGAATCGATATCTGTTGTCCCTACAATTTTGTTTAATATCGCTTGTTTTTCTTCTTCATTCATTTTTCCCTTTTTAATGCTTCTGTCTAAATTTTTATTGATAGTTGTCATTCCTCTTTCTATGTTTTTCTCCTGTATATCACGCATGACAACTTCGTATCCTGATTGAGCCAGTACTTGCACTATTCCTGCTCCCATGGTTCCAGCACCTATTACACCTATTTTCATTTTTTTTCCTCCCTCATTATCTTCTCTATCTTCTTAATATTAACACTTTTTCTAAAAAAACTCTATTGTTTGCAAAAAACAAATAATCCTCTACGTTTCCGTAGAGGATTATTTGTATCGCGACGACCTACTCTCCCAGGCAGCTGCCCGCCAAGTACCATCAGCGCTGAAGGGCTTAACTTCTGTGTTCGGGATGGGAACAGGTGTGACCCCTTCGCTATAGTCACGATATAAGGTGATAACCAAAAGTATGGTTTTCACTTTTGTGTTAGCAGCTTAGTCAGAAATACGTTGATTGGCTTCCTCGGATTAACCCAAGGCAATCAATGGATTTATGACGTCTCATTGCTAACGCAATATTTAGAGAGATATAGTTCTCTCAAAACTACACAATGTTATGAATATTTCTTTTGGTCAAGTCCTCGACCTATTAGTATTGGTCAGCTGAGTACATTACTGCACTTACACCTCCAACCTATCAACCAGGTAGTCTTCCTGGGGTCTTACTCTCTTTCGAGATGGGAAATCTTATCTTGAGGGGGGCTTCGTGCTTAGATGCCTTCAGCACTTATCCCTTCCATACGTAGCTACCCAGCGATGCTCTTGGCAGAACAACTGGTACACCAGAGGTATGTCCATCCCGGTCCTCTCGTACTAAGGACAGCTCCTCTCAAATTTCCTGCGCCCGCGACGGATAGGGACCGAACTGTCTCACGACGTTCTGAACCCAGCTCGCGTACCACTTTAATGGGCGAACAGCCCAACCCTTGGGACCTACTACAGCCCCAGGATGTGATGAGCCGACATCGAGGTGCCAAACCTCCCCGTCGATGTGGACTCTTGGGGGAGATAAGCCTGTTATCCCCGGGGTAGCTTTTATCCGTTGAGCGATGGCCCTTCCACTCGGAACCACCGGATCACTAAGCCCGACTTTCGTCCTTGCTCGACCTGTATGTCTCGCAATCAAGCTCCCTTTTGCCTTTGCACTCTACGCACGATTTCCGACCGTGCTGAGGGAACCTTTGGGCGCCTCCGTTACTTTTTGGGAGGCGACCGCCCCAGTCAAACTGCCCACCTGACAGTGTCCCAAGACCGGTTTCACGGTCTATGGTTAGAATTTCAGTACTACAAGAGTGGTATCCCAAGGTCGACTCCACCAAGACTGGCGTCCTAGTTTCAAAGTCTCCCACCTATCCTGTACATATAGTACCAAAATCCAATGTCAGGCTACAGTAAAGCTCCACGGGGTCTTTCCGTCCTGTCGCGGGTAACCAGCATCTTCACTGGTATTACAATTTCACCGGGTCTATTGTTGAGACAGTGCCCAAATCGTTACGCCTTTCGTGCGGGTCGGAACTTACCCGACAAGGAATTTCGCTACCTTAGGACCGTTATAGTTACGGCCGCCGTTTACTGGGGCTTAAGTTCAGTGCTTCGCTTGCGCTAACACGTCCCCTTAACCTTCCAGCACCGGGCAGGCGTCAGCCCCTATACTTCGTCTTTCGACTTAGCAGAGACCTATGTTTTTGGTAAACAGTCGCTTGGGCCTATTCTCTGCGGCCGGATAAGGCTTATGGAGTAAATCCTTCACCAAATCCGGCACCCCTTCTCCCGAAGTTACGGGGTCATTTTGCCGAGTTCCTTAACAATAGTTCTCCCGATCGTCTTAGGATTCTCTCCTCACCCACCTGTGTCGGTTTGCGGTACGGGCACTTTATAGTCTCGATAGAGGCTTTTCTCGACAGTGTGGAATCAACCAGTTCGCTACTTATATTTCGCTCCCCATCACATCTCAGAATATGTTAGAACGGATTTGCCTATCCTAACTCCCTACTTGCTTAGACGCACACAACCAACGGTGCGCATGGTTTATCCTACTGTGTCCCCCCATTTCTCAAACGACTAAAAGTGGTACAGGAATCTCAACCTGTTGTCCATCGCCTACGCCTTTCGGCCTCGGCTTAGGTCCCGACTAACCCTGAGCGGACGAACCTTCCTCAGGAAACCTTGGGTTTTCGACGGGCAAGATTCTCACTTGCCTCTCGTTACTCATGCCAACATTCTCTCTTCTGTAAAGTCCACTGCTCCTTACGGTACAGCTTCTACCCTTACAGAACGCTCGCCTACCATCCTTTCGGATCCATAGCTTCGGTGATACGTTTGAGCCCCGGACATTTTCGGCGCAGAATCACTCGACCAGTGAGCTATTACGCACTCTTTAAATGAGTGGCTGCTTCTAAGCCAACATCCTGGTTGTCTGTGCAACTCCACATCCTTTTCCACTTAACGTATACTTTGGGACCTTAGCTGATGGTCTGGGCTCTTTCCCTCTTGACTACGGATCTTATCACTCGCAGTCTGACTCCCAAGTATAAGACGACGGCATTCGGAGTTTGATAGGTTTCGGTAACCGGTGAAGGCCCCTTGACCATTCAGTGCTCTACCTCCGTGTCTCTAATCTTGAGGCTAGCCCTAAAGCTATTTCGGCGAGAACCAGCTATCTCCGAGCTCGATTGGAATTTCACCGCTACCCACAGATCATCCGGTGACTTTTCAACGTCAATCGGTTCGGACCTCCACGAAATTTTACTTCCGCTTCATCCTGTCCATGGGTAGGTCGCTCGGTTTCGGGTCTATGGCATGAAACTAAGTCGCCCGATTAAGACTCGGTTTCCCTACGGCTTCGCACCTTAAGTGCTTAACCTTGCTCCATACCATAACTCGTTGGCCCGTTCTACAAAAAGTACGCGGTCACACATATAAAGTGCTCCCACAGCTTGTAAGCAAAGGGTTTCAGGTTCTATTTCACTCCCCTTCCGGGGTTCTTTTCACCTTTCCCTCACGGTACTATGCGCTATCGGTCACTAGGTAGTATTTAGCCTTGGGGGGTGGTCCCCCCTGCTTCCCACAGGGTTTCACGTGTCCCGTGGTACTCTGGATCACAGTCAAAGATCTTCTTGTTTGATATACAGGACTATTACCTTCTCCGGTGGGGCTTTCCAACCCTCTTCTACTACAATACCTTCTTCTTAACGACCGTGTCCACAACCCCGATGAAGTAAACCCCATCGGTTTGGGCTCTTCCCCTTTCGCTCGCCGCTACTGAGGGAATCGAATTTTCTTTCTCTTCCTCGGGGTACTTAGATGTTTCAGTTCCCCCGGTCTGTCTTCTATTACCTATGAATTGAGTAATAGATACTTGGATATGAACCCAAGTGGGTTTCCCCATTCGGAAATCCCCGGATCAATGCCTGCTTGCGGCTTCCCGAGGCTTATCGCAGCTTACCACGTCCTTCATCGACTCCTAGTGCCAAGGCATCCGCCCTTTGCTCTTAATAACTTGACCTTTACGCTCATGACCCAAATCATAGATTTAGAGTCAATCGCTCAGCTAACAATCGCACCTTATATTCCCCTGAACAAATCAAAGAAAAGGTTTAATTGATAGTTTATTGATTTCGCATTTATTTAAGCAGATGACCAAAATCTTCGATTTTAAGTCAGTCGCTTAGCTAGCAATTTGATGATTTGTTTCCCTGAACAAATCAAGGAAATCGTCAAATTGATAGCTTCATGTTTCACATAACATTGTGTAGTTTTCAAAGAACATAAGCAGACAACCGAAATGTTGATTTCGTTTGTCTAACTTTATTAGAGAGATTAGGTCTCTCAAAACCAAACAGTATAGATGCGCCTTTGCTCCTTAGAAAGGAGGTGATCCAGCCGCACCTTCCGATACGGCTACCTTGTTACGACTTCACCCCAGTCATCGACTTCACCTTCGGCAGCTTCCTCCTTACGGTTAGATAGCTGACTTCGGGTGCTTCCGACTCCCGTGGTGTGACGGGCGGTGTGTACAAGACCCGGGAACGCATTCACCGCGACATTCTGATTCGCGATTACTAGCAACTCCAGCTTCATGTGGGCGAGTTTCAGCCCACAATCCGAACTGGGACCGACTTTATAGGATTTGCTCCGGATTACTCCTTCGCTGCCCGTTGTATCGGCCATTGTAGCACGTGTGTAGCCCTGAACATAAGGGGCATGATGATTTGACGTCATCCCCACCTTCCTCCGAGTTATCCCCGGCAGTCTCTCTAGAGTGCCCAGCCGAACTGCTGGCAACTAAAGACAAGGGTTGCGCTCGTTGCGGGACTTAACCCAACATCTCACGACACGAGCTGACGACAACCATGCACCACCTGTCACCTCAGTCCCCGAAGGGAAGACTCCGGTTAAGGAGTGGTCCGAGGGATGTCAAGTCCAGGTAAGGTTCTTCGCGTTGCTTCGAATTAAACCACATGCTCCGCTGCTTGTGCGGGTCCCCGTCAATTCCTTTGAGTTTCACTCTTGCGAGCGTACTCCCCAGGCGGAGTGCTTAATGCGTTAGCTGCGGCACTGAGGTTCGACCCCCAACACCTAGCACTCATCGTTTACGGCGTGGACTACCAGGGTATCTAATCCTGTTTGCTCCCCACGCTTTCGTGCCTCAGCGTCAGTAATGGTCCAGAAAGTCGCCTTCGCCACTGGTGTTCCTCCTAATATCTACGCATTTCACCGCTACACTAGGAATTCCACTTTCCTCTCCCATACTCAAGTCTTGCAGTTTCAAAGGCTTACTACGGTTGAGCCGTAGCCTTTCACCTCTGACTTGCAAGACCGCCTACGCACCCTTTACGCCCAGTGATTCCGGATAACGCTTGCCCCCTACGTATTACCGCGGCTGCTGGCACGTAGTTAGCCGGGGCTTCCTCCTAGGGTACCGTCAATATTCTTCCCCTAGGACAGAGCTTTACGACCCGAAGGCCTTCATCGCTCACGCGGCGTTGCTGCATCAGGCTTTCGCCCATTGTGCAATATTCCCCACTGCTGCCTCCCGTAGGAGTCTGGACCGTGTCTCAGTTCCAGTGTGGCCGATCACCCTCTCAGGTCGGCTACTGATCGTCGCCTTGGTGAGCCATTACCTCACCAACTAGCTAATCAGACGCGGGCCCATCTTGTACCGAAATTCTTTGACCCTTAAGGGATGCCCCTCTAGGGTTTTATGGGGTATTAGCAACGGTTTCCCGTTGTTGTCCCCCTGTACAAGGTAGGTTGCCCACGCGTTACTCACCCGTCCGCCGCTAGTTTCACTTTCTTCCACCCGAAGGCTTCCGTCAGATTAACCCGCTCGACTTGCATGTGTTAGGCACGCCGCCAGCGTTCATCCTGAGCCAGGATCAAACTCTTATATATAAATTTCTGGGTCCATCTTAGTAAAACTAAAATGGCTTCTCGACTTTGTCGAGTTTGTATTTTGCGCAAAATCTAAGACTTTGGCAATCTACTTGTAATATGCTGGCTTACATCTATACTGTTTAGTTTTCAAAGACCTGATTTCTAACTTGCTTGGTATAACCCGTCGCGTTTTGGCAACTTAATCAATATATCATTTTTGATGACATATGTCAACACTTTTTCAAAACTTTTTATTTTGTCTGGTTTTGTTTGGTTATGTTATGTTTATTCAAGTAGTCTCCGCCTTACGACGACTTGTACTACTATAACAGCTCTTCACCTCAAAGTCAAATGGTATATTCACCCATATTAATCAATACAATATACTTATTCAAACCCTAAAGATGATTTAAATATTCCTTATTATAAGTATCGTATCATTGGCACTTTTAAACCAAGCCTCATTTTAGGTACAGACCGTTCAAAACATATGAATTACAGACAGAATAAAACCCAGCACCCACATATTACGTAAGAGTGCTGGGTTTTTAAAGCAAAGAATATGAAAGTTTTAAACAGTCTCAGATCCTCCATTGACAGACCTTATTGAGACGATTACTCTTCTTCTTGTTCCTGCTTGTTCTGATCAAGTGGCTTCATTGTTGGGAAAAGTAATACATCCCTAATAGATGGAGAATCAGTTAGTAGCATCATTAATCTATCAATACCGATGCCCAGTCCACCAGTAGGCGGTAGGCCTACTTCTAGCGCATTTAAGAAATCCTCATCTAACATATGAGCTTCATCATCTCCGGCTTCTCTCTGAACTAATTGCTCCATAAACCGCGCTCTTTGGTCAATTGGATCATTTAACTCAGAAAAAGCATTGGCAATTTCCCATGTGTTTACAAATGCCTCAAATCGATTTGTGATTTCTGGGTTATCAGGATTTCGCTTAGCCAAGGGTGACACCTCTACAGGATGATGTGTAATGAAAGTAGGTTGCATCAGATGCTTCTCTACGAATGTTTCAAAAACCTCATTAATCACATGCCCCTTCTTCATACCAGGCCTTACTTCTAAGCCTAGTTTTTTGGCCAATTCAATGGCTTCTTCATCCGTCTTGATCTCACTAAAATCAACATCTGCATATTCCTTACAAGAGTCAGTCATAGAAATCCGTCTCCAGGGTGGCGTCAGATCGATCTCAGTTCCTTGGTAAGTAATTTTAGTTGTTCCCAACGCATTTTCAGCAACATGGGCAACAATGTTTTCTGTAATATCCATCATATCCTTATAATCTGCATAAGCCTCATATAGTTCAATTGTCGTGAATTCAGGATTATGTTTAATAGACATTCCTTCATTTCTAAAAAGACGGCCAATTTCATATACACGATCAAGACCACCCACAATTAAACGCTTTAAATGTAGTTCTGTGGCAATTCTTAAATACATATCAATACCCAATGTATTATGATGGGTTGTAAAAGGTTTAGCACTGGCTCCTCCAGCAATGGTATCTAAAATAGGTGTTTCAACTTCTATATATCCACGATCATCTAAAAATGAGCGAATGGATTTGATTGCCCTAGATCGTACCATAAAAGTTTTCTTCACTTCAGGATTGACGATTAAATCTACATATCTTTGACGGTATCTCAAGTCTTGATCCTTTAACCCATGCCATTTTTCAGGAAGAACCTGTAGAGATTTAGTTAATAACTTGACTTCAAGGGCTTTGACTGATACTTCCCCTTTATTGGTTTTGAATATTTCTCCTTGAATCTCTAAAATGTCGCCACGATCATAGGTCACAAACAGTTCATATGCCTTCTCACCAATTTTATCTTCTCTAACATAAACTTGAATTCGCCCATCTTTGTCTTGAATATTGATGAAACTCGCTTTACCGTGGCCTCTCTTAGCCATCATTCTTCCTGCGATGGTTACTTTTTGACCTTCAAGTGCTTCAAAATCTTCTTGGATTTGCTCACTATAATGGGTGATATGTACCTTTTCAATCTTAAAGGGATCTTGCCCTGAATCTTGTAAATACTTTAACTTTTCACGCCGAATTTGCAGAAGTTCACTAACACTTTGTTCTTCATTCATCCTCAGTTCCTCCAAACCCTATCTTGTAATTTTTAACACCTTGTATTGTGTCACGCCATCAGGAATTTGTATATCTACCACTTCTCCAACTTTGCGCCCTAGCAATGTTCTTCCTACAGGCGATTCATTAGAAATTCTTAACTCATAAGGGTCCGCTTCAGCAGAACCTACAATGGTATATTCAACGATTTCATCATACTCTAAGTCTTTCACTTCAACAGTTGTACCAATACTAACTACATCAGATGAAATTTCACTTTCATCGATTACTCTTGCTTTTCTTAGCATGTTTTCTAGCTTAGCAATTCTTTCCTCTACTTGGGCTTGCTCATTTTTTGCTTCATCATATTCAGAGTTCTCACTAAGATCTCCAAAGGCGATGGCTTGCTTAATTCTACCTGCAACCTCTCTACGCCTCACTGTCTTTAGCTGCTCCAAATCATCTTCAATCTTTTTTAGCCCCTGGGCTGTTAAAAGAACTTCTTTTTCTGTCATTCCATCTCTCTCCTTTATGTGTTGTTTTTCAATATTCCCCTGCCACCCTATTTCTTATGCTTTATGCAAATTCGTTATCTATTATGTATGAGATTCGTTGATAATATATGTCCTTATATCGAATTTATCCTCCGATGATCATGGTAATTATATCCGTTAAGACGATGCGATCATTCCAGCAGATCTCTTATCCTTCTTATACAATCATAAGAAGCACTGATTGGACACAGTGCTTATCATTCCTTGATATTGTAGTTATTATAAGATAGGGCGTATGAATTGTCAAGTTAAAAAGGGAAAATCTTGCAGACGCAAAATCCTTGGCTTCAGATTAATCTCCTCCAGTATCGTCTCATAGCTCCGAGGCCATTGTTTTATTGTTTCATTTCTCCCTAAGGCCACGATTGCTGCCTCCATTGCATTGGTCCCGAAGGATCTTCCCTCTAGTTCTGGGGTCGTTGTCACCAGTAGCGCCACACCCTTGGCTTTTAGTTCTTCTACGTCCAATTGTGTGACTGTGTTGGTAATCAGCGTTTTCCCATCAAGTCTCTCGGGCATATACCTTCTAATATAGTGATAGTCTCCAGCTATAATATCGTTTTCTTGGTAATAGCTTCCTATTTTCCTATCTATTTTTCCATCCTGCTGCTTTCCCGTGGGATACAACATGCTAAGTGGAAGCTTACATGCAATAGGTGCAAGAATTTTAGCCACTCTATTTAGTGTTTTTAGGGAATAAAGTGGACAGTCCACCTTCAGTGCAAATATCAAATCTCCGATGGTTAACCGAGCTCCTTTTCCATCAATGGCTTCAGCCATTCCAAATCGGTCCATAGCAGAAGTAATCAATACCTTTTTATTGGCAAACTCAACAATTCTTTCTTTATACAAATACTCAATAACCCTTGGCTCCAAGGTGTTTTTTAATCCAGAACCATCAACAATGGGTGTCTTCTGTGCAGCTTTCTGTATGCCTATGGCATCTCTTAATATGTACTTACGCTGACCCGCCCATAGGTATAAATCAATCCCACCCATTCCAAAGGCATCTACTTTTCCATCTAAGTCCTTAATCAAGTTAATGGCCCTTTGTATATTACCATTAGTCCCAATACGCTCTATTTGGATGGTCTCGCCCATCAACTCTATTTCTGCGCAGTGGTCTCTTTTAGCACTTCCTAAACTAACACTCACGACTCTTTTCAATCTAGATTCCTCCCCAGTTCATTGAAGCCACCGTCACCTCTCTCTACTTAAGAAAAGATATTTGTATTATTACCTGTTTCCTTTTCTATATACAGTGACGACTACGAAACATAATGAGACTGATCCTAGCGGTCCTTTTAATTATATTGAGGATATGAAGTTTGTTTAACGATTTTCTTTCCCATAGTCTTCTAGTAGAAGCTTCATCTCTTGGGAACTCTCAATTCGATTAATCAGATTTCTAATGCTTGCTGAATTTTTCAGACCCTTTAAATACCAACCAACATGCTTTCTCATTTCCCGAATTCCTATATATTCTCCTTTATATTTAATGACCAAATCCATATGTTCTAAGATCATTTCCACACGTTCTTCTAAGCCTGGTTCAGCTAAGACTTCTCCGTTTTTCATATAGGCATCCACCCGTTTGAAAATCCAAGGATTTCCTTGAGCCCCTCTACCGATCATAATTCCATCACACTGGGTCTGTTCAAGCATGTCCCTGGCATCTTCTACCGAAAAAACGTCACCATTTCCAATAACAGGGATTGTCACCGCTTCTTTCACCTGCTTGATAATATCCCAATCTGCTTTTCCTGAATAAAACTGCTCTCTTGTTCTTCCGTGGACGGCAATTGCCTGGGCACCACTGTCTTCCAATATTTTTGCCATCTCTACAGCATTAATTTGCTTATCGTCCCATCCTTTTCGAATCTTTACTGTCACAGGTTTAATTGATTCTCTTACAACAGCTTTTACAACCCGAGCAGCTCTTGGTGGGTCTAGCATCAAAGCACTCCCATCTCCATTTTTCACAATTTTGGGCGTGGGACATCCCATATTAATATCTAAAATTATATTCTCTCGGTCATTGAGCATATATGCCGCCTTGGCCATGATGTCAGGTTCCGATCCGAAGATTTGCAAAGCAGCTGGTTTCTCCTCAGGATGAATTTGAAGTAGCCGTTCTGTTTTTTTGTCTCCATAATAAAGTCCCTTGGCACTAACCATTTCCATATAAACCATACCGGAGCCCATTTTTTTACAAATGAGTCGAAATGGCAGATCTGTGACCCCTGCCATTGGGGCTAAAAACACCTTGCTATGTAAAGATATGTCACCTATTTTCATACTGTTGAATCACCTCTCCACTAGTATACCCTATACATCAAAAAACAAAGCCAGGCTTATGCCTGGCTTTCCTTTAATATTGCTTGACGCTCCTGTCGGTTCCGTTCGTAAATCAGTGATAATCCTTCAAGGGTCAAGAACTTATCTACAACATCAATGCACTGGGTTTCACTGTCAATCAGTGTAGAAAGCCCCCCAGTGGCCACTACTTTGATTTTACTTCGAACGTTAAACTCCTTCTTCATCTTATTGACAATGTACTCTACCAGCCCTACATAGCCATAGACAATCCCGGCTTGCATACTACTGACAGTACTTTTACAAATCACTTTCCCTGGTTTTACTAATTCCACTCGAGGAAGCTTTGCTGCTCTTTGGAAAAGGGCATCACTGGCAATCTTAATACCTGGTGAGATTGTTCCTCCAAGATATTCTCCATGTCCAGAAATGGCACAAAAAGTTGTGGCAGTTCCAAAGTCAACGACAATTAAAGGTCCACCGTACTTTTCAAAGGCAGCTACTGCATTGACAATCCGATCAGCGCCTACCTGCTTAGGGTTATCATATTTAATATTGATACCAGTTTTTACACCAGGTCCTACAACTAAGGGCTCTACATTACAAAGCTTTCGGATTGCGTGCTCTAGAGAATACATAATATTAGGAACAACTGAAGATATAATCACATCTTCAACGGTTTTGATATTCAATCCACTGTATTGAAAAAGTTGGTTGATCAATACGCTATATTCATCAGAGCTTTTATCTTCATCTGTAGAAATTCGCCAGAAGTCTACTAGTTCTTGTTTTTCATATAAGCCTAAAACGATGTTCGTATTTCCTACATCAACGACTAAAATCATCTGTTCACCTTCTCAGCTTCCTTGTTATTTAATGAAGTGCTTCATCTTTAATGAAGTGTTTCAGCGTTTTCCCCACAGCATAAACAATCAATGCAGAAAGAATCATTTCAGGAATACCATTCATGGTTGCAATACCAAGGACTACAGACCACGGTAGATATCCTCTAACATAAATCATTGCCAGTACACCCAGTGTATTGGTGGCAGTTCCTACCACTGCTGCAACAATTATGTTTTTAGATGCACGATAAGCATAATAACTCATAACTCCAATTAGCAATCTTGGTAAAATGGCTACCAATGGATCTGCGAAGAAGGGAGTATTTGCCCTTAAAAAACTACTTCCTCCAAAAATTAGTCCTACAAAAGTAGCGACCTTTGGTCCAGCTACGATAGCAGCAATGATCACAGGAATATGCATCGTAGTTGCATTAACTCCTAAGATCGGTAATGGTATATACCCCAGGGGAGTCATACTCAGCACCACAGAAAATGCTGCAAGCATTCCAGCCAGTGCCATTTTTTTTGTAGTTAGTTTGGTTGTTGTAACCATACCTACACCTCCGTTCCAGCTCTTTAAAAGATGCCGGACTATTTTTTTTAGATCTTCAAAAGTCTAGCTCCTAAAGGATGCTAGCTATTTTGTCGTAATCATTTTAACAGTTTCTTATAATATTTTCAACTATTTTGTGACATCACTTAAATTTTGTGCCTCTTGACGCAATTCCTCAATGTATGTGTACAGATTTTCCATGGTTGCGCTGGCCTGATAGGCAGCCTCTACCTGCTGTTTTGTAGCCTCTTCAATGTGAACCGCTTCCTTTGCTACTTCCCCGTTTGTTTTTTTCAACCCACTTACGATGCCATCAATTTTCTCAATTGATCCTTGGATAGAAGTCGCTAATTTACGAATTTCCTCCGCCACAACACTAAATCCTCTACCTGCTTCCCCAAGTCTTGCGGATTCTATGGCCGCATTGAGTCCTAATAGGTTTGTTTGAGTTGCAATTTTCTTTACCATTATTGTAATTTCTTCTGTCATTTGCGTGTGTTTAATGGCTTCATCCGAAAGCTTAATCAAGTACTGACCTGTGTTAGACATGCTTTCTGACTCTGCAGCAATCTCTTGAGAGGAAGCTTGTAGCTGCGACATTCCAGATGAAAGGGCCTCTGTCATTTCAAGTAATCTATCTTGCTTTTCAATTGATTCCAGAAAACATACCCCACCTATAACCTGACCATTTTCATGAATTGGTATTGCAATGGCAATGTAAGGAAATCCAAAAAGTTCTTTTCCCATCCTTTTAATAATCTGTTTGTTTTGTATCATTGCTTGATTAATTACCGTCTCTTTTTTAAGTGGATCTCCAGGTTTAACAGGAAATTGTACACTTGTTCCTGGTGCGTACCCTACATATTTTTCGCGATCACAGGTAACCACTGCTAAATCACTGGTATGTAGCTGCTTCATAAGAGGTAGTACCTTTGTAAACGCTTCTAGTAATGTTGAATGCTCATTCATCTTCTCCCACTCCTTTAGATATCATTTTTCCTTTGTATTCCACAATTGTTTTTATATCTATACCCATGTCGAAATACAATGTTTATTGTCATTATTATAAATGACATCAGGTGTTGTGTCTATGATTCTTTTTGTTCATAAGAGGGAAAATATAATTGTTTTGCTGCGCTGGCATTGACCATAACCCACTTAAATTTCAAATGAGCTTTCTAAAAGAATTTAACTACGTAATAAGAAAATTGGAAGAGGATTCCCCCTTCCAATTTTCAACTTACTATACTAATCCAACACTGGCAAAAATAATTGCTGTGATAACAGCTAACACAGGGATGGCTGTTCCAACCATGAAAATATCCTTGTATGAATCCTTGTGAGTCATTGCTGTAACAGCTAATAGTGTTAACACCGCACCATTATGTGGTAATGTATCCAATCCACCACTGGAAAGAGATGCAACTCTATGGAATGCTTCTAGTGGAATTCCTGATGTTGCCGCTAATTCCACAAAACGATCACCCAATGCAGCTAAAGCAATTCCCATACCACCAGAAGCAGATCCTGTTGCTCCGGCCAATACGTTTACAGCTACAGCTTGCGATATTAGCGGATTTCCACCAATTCCAAGCACCATTTCTGTTAAGGTTTCAAAACCTGGTACCGCTCTTACAACTGCTCCAAATCCAACAGCAGCACTTGTATTAATAATCGCTAATACAGATCCAGATGCACCTGTATTGACTGTTTGTACAAGCTTAGGTAATCTCGTAAAGTTCAATGCAATTGTCAATAAGATTCCAATACCTAATGCAATAATAATATCTAATTCAGCTACATTTAACAATAAAATAATTGATACTAGGGGGATTAATGATAAATATGGATTTGGTAGCGTAGAAACATCTACCTCTTCCACTTTTTCAGTTAACTCTACAAATACTTCTCCTGCTGCAGCCATTTGTTTTTGTCGGTAGTTTAACCATAATAGTCCACCACCACACATGACGATTGCACCGGCGATACCCATAATGGGTGCTGCCATAGCTGTGGTCCCAAAATAGTCCCTAGGAATTAGATTTTGAATTTGTGGTGTTCCTGGGATTGCAGTCATTGTAAATGTAAAGGAACCTAATGCAATCGTTCCAGGAATTAATTTTCTAGAGATGTTCGCCTCTCTAAATAAAGCAAGAGCTAATGGATACATTGCAAATACAACGACGAATAACGAAACGCCACCGTAGGTTAGAACGGCACAACCTGCTACAACCGCCATAATGGCTCTCTTCGTTCCAAATGCCTTTGTAATTAATACCGCTACAGCCCGAGCAGCTCCAGAGTCATCCATTAATTTACCAAATATTGCTCCAAGCATAAATACCGGGAACCATGACTGAGCGAAACCTACAAATCCACCCATATAATCTTGTGTATAGGCCGGTAATAATTCAAGCCCTCCTGTAAATGCAACAACCAATGCAGCAAGTGGGGCAACCCATATGATGGACATCCCACGATATGCTAGGTACATCAATAAAGCTAAACCTATAATAATTCCTATCATAACTTTTCTCCCTCCATTTTCTCTATTTTTTTATAATTTAATGCCCATTTTTTCAGGCTTAAATATACTTGGGTCCATCTGCTTTAACGTTGGACTAACCGTTGGTTTAAAGCTCATTTGATTTAGAACATCTTTTTGTAAATCAACGCCAGGAGCAATTTCAGTTAATTCAATTCCTTTTTCACTTAATTCAAATACAGCTCTCTCTGTAATGTAAAGTACTGTTTGCTTTGTTTCAACTGCGTACTCCCCACTAAAGGTAATGTGTTCTACTTCCTCGATAAATTTCTTTACTTTACCCTCTTGAAGAATGTTTAATTGCCCATCCTTTGCTTCTACCTTTAATCCACCGGCTGTAAATGTACCGCAGAAAATCACTTTCTTCGCATTTTGTGTGATATTAATAAAGCCACCGGCTCCCGCAATTTTAGGACCAAATTTACTTACATTGATATTTCCAGTTTCATCACATTGGGCAAGCCCTAAGAATGCAACGTCCAATCCACCGCCATCATAAAAGTCAAACTGATATGGTTGATCGATAATTGCTTCTGGATTCATGGCAGCTCCAAAGCTTAATCCACCAGCTGGCACCCCACCAATAGGGCCCGGCTCTACCGTTAAAATCATTTCGTCTCCGAGTCCTTCTTCATTGGCAACAGCCGCTACCCCTTCAGGCATTCCAATTCCAAGATTGACAATGGCATTTGGAATCAATTCTTGAGCAGCACGTCGAGCAATGATTTTACGCTCACTTAATGGTAAGGGCTTTAAAGAGTTAATCGGCACCATTGTTTCTCCTGTATAGCTAGGATTATATGCTTCACTAAATGTTTGCATATGGTTTGCCATGTCTTCAACCTCAACAATACTATCCACGTAAATCCCAGGAATTTTTACTAGCCTAGGATCTAATGTGCCATTTTTTACAACCTTTTCCACCTGTACAATAACCATTCCTCCAGAGTTCTTGCAGGCTTGGGCAATGGATAATACTTCTAATGAAGCTGCTTCTCTTTGCATGGTAACGTTTCCATTTTCATCGGCATACGTTCCCCGAATCAAAGCAACATTAATTGGAAATGTTTTGTAGAACAAATAATCTTTTCCTGAAATTTCCATTACCTCAACTAAATCTTCTTTTGTTAGCTTATTGAGCTTTCCACCCTGTACTCTTGGATCTACAAAGGTTTTCAACCCTACATGAGTTAAAGTTCCGGGCTTTCCTGCTGCAATGTCTCTAAATAGATGAGAAATAACGCCTTGGGGAAAGTTATAGGCTTCAATCTTATTATCAAAGGCAAGTTTTTGGACCTTTGGTACTAATCCCCAGTGTCCACCGACTACTCTCTTAAGCAAGCCTTCATGACCTAAGTGATTTAATCCTTTCTCCTTACCATCCCCCTGGCCTGCCGCATAAACCAACGTTAGGTTTCGAGGTTCACCCGTCTCTAAAAACCTCTTTTCTAGTGCGATTTCCAACTCTTCTGGAACTGCCACTCCAACGAATCCCCCAGTAGCTACTGTTGCATTAGATGGAATTTGCTTTATTGCTTCATCGGCTGTTAAGAATTTTACTGCCATGAAAAAACCTCCTTCATTTCATTTGAATTATTTTAATGCAATCTTCGTGCCAGTTTCACTGTTTTTAGTGTGATCAAGTAGGCATCAAAAAATTACACTTTTCAAAAAATATTTAAGAGATTTTAGTGTTTATTTCAAAATGGATTTGTTCATTTACTTTACATTCTTATATCGTTTTCTAAATTTTCAATTAATTGTTGTCAGCCTTCAACGCTTTTATTTTCATGGAAGGCTTCTAATTAATAACATTTATCCGCATTATTGTTCACTTACTTTACAGTGTTCATTATTCTAACACTGCGTACTCCTAACAGTGGCTTTAATCTAATTTTCTAATCCATATTTTTTTATTTTTTCATATAAGCTTGTCCGACTAATGTCTAATAGCTTAGCTGTTTGAAATTTATTGCCCCTTGTTTTCACTAAACACTCTTCAATTACCTTTTTTTCAACTGCTTCAGTAATTACCCTTAGGGACTCATGATTATTGGTCTTGTTTTCCTTGATGGACTTCCGAACAAAATAGGGTAAATGATACGCCATAATAACGCCTTCCATGTCCATCAAATTTAAAGCGCGCTCAATCACGTTTTCCAATTCTCTAATATTCCCAGGCCAATGGTACGCTTGAAGTGCTTCTAATGCCGCTAATGATATTTCTGTTACTGATGTTCCCATCTCACTAGAGAGTTTTTTCAAAAGGTAGTCAGCAATGACTGTCACATCTCCCTTTCTGTCTCGCAGGGGGGGAATCTTGATATTGATCACATTAAGACGGTAATAAAGATCTTCTCTAAATTCCTTGTTTTTCACCATCTCTTCTAAGTCTTGATTGGTGGCTGCGATAATCCTCACATCAATTGGATAGGTTTTAATGCCTCCTACCCGTTCAATTTCCTTTTCCTGAATAACCCGCAGAAGTTTGGCCTGCATACTCACAGGCATGTCTCCAATTTCATCTAAGAAAATGCTGCTTTTATTGGCTAGCTCAAACTTGCCAGGTTTTCCACCCTTCTTGGCCCCTGTAAAGGCACCTTCCTCATAGCCAAAGAGCTCCGATTCTAAAAGTTCGTCCGGGATGGCTGCACAGTTAATCTTGATCAGAGGAAAATCAGCTCTAGGACTGTGGTTATGGATGGCTTGGGCAAATAACTCTTTACCAGTACCGCTTTCTCCTAGCAATAATACATTTGATTTTGTGTTGGCCACTTTACTGGCAAGCTTCTTAGCCCACTTAATCTCTTCACTGCTCCCAATGATACTATCGAATGTATGGCTGTTGCCCATCACCTTCTTTAGCTCTTCCTTATAAAACGCTAGCTCTTCTTCCATGGACTTCACTGCATCCATATAGGCCCCCATCTCTACTAAGTCTTTAAAGATAACGGTTCCCACTGCACCAATTAATTTTCCATCACGATAAAGGGGAATTCGGTTGGCCACCATCTGATTTCCTTTAATCTTTTGAATATCTCCAATTTCCTGACGCCCTGTCTTCACCACAATATGCATTCTTGTATTTTCAATTACCTCCGTCACATGTTTTCCAATAGACTCCGACTGTTCCACCCCGATGAAATCACAGTATGCTTGATTAAGCAATATAATGTAACCACCCTGATTTACGACAACGATCCAGTTAAAGGAACAATCAATAATATCCTTATATAGATCCAAAAGCTCCTGATTATGTTTGTCTTTCTTTATGGTTTCTAGTGACATGGCAAACACCTCCTACTCCCCATCATTAATATTACATCTATTATACACTTGTGCTCTCCATTGCTCAATGCTTATTATACATACGTTCCTTGTCCTCGAACGGATACTTCCCCAGAAAAAATATGTTCAATCCTTCCATCAGACAATTCTACCTCTAAAAACCCTTCATCTGTCATACCCAGTACCTTTGCTGCTTCTTGAGATCCGCCCTTGATGATCACCACTTCCCTACCGATTAAGGCACTATATTGTCTGCATAGCCTTAACACTTCTTCTAAGCTTCCCTCCTTAATGAAGGAATCATAGAATTTCTCAAATATAGAGATGATTTTTACGATCAATTCCTTACGATCATATTTTTTCTTGCCTTCAATCAAAAGAGAGCTTGCCTTTTCCTCTAATTCTGTTGGAAAATCAATGTTGTTCACATTAATTCCGATACCCACAATTAAATAATGTATTTCATTTAATTCCCCAGCAACTTCCGTTAAGATACCGCATACTTTTTTACCATTAATCACAATATCATTTGGCCACTTAACCAAGGCCTCCAATCCCGTAATTTCTCTAATTCCTTTGCAAACGGCTGCAGCTGCAATATGACTCACCTTCATCCCTTCATTAGGAGGAATTCCAGGTTTTAGGATTAGAGACATCCATATCCCCTCCCCCTTAGGCGAACTCCAATTTCGTCCTAATCTCCCCCTACCACCAACTTGCTCGTCGCTCATAACAATGGTTCCATGTGGGACTTCTAGGGCAATGGTCTTGCTGTAAGTATTAGTGGAGTCTATGGTGTCAAAATATTTAATCTCCTTGCCAATTTCCCTGGTATTTAAATTAAACTTAACTCCTCCCGGAAGAATTTCATCCCGCTGCTCTAGCAATCGATAGCCCTTCCGGCTCATTGTCTCAATCACATACCCTTCTTCCTTCAATGATTGAATTTGCTTCCATACGGCAGTTCGAGAGACATTTAGCTTTTTTCTCAAATACTCTCCCGATATATGGTTTTCTTGATGCTCATATAACTCTTTCAAAATTTTATCTTTCATTAATTAACCCTCCTCTCACAATCTATGGTAGTAAATCCTTTTCAATTCACATTCTCGTTTCTTGAATCACATTAACTATCTCACTTATTTAAAACACGATATACCTCATTCTAATGAAAGATTGTGATTTTGGCAACTACAGTAAGTACATAACAATTCTAGAAAGTTTGATAAAGGTAAGGAGAGGTGCGTTGAACACACCTCTCCTTACCTTTATCATCAATTCATTTGTATTGCTTTTTAGTTAAACAAAGATAGTAAAACCCCTGCTGCTACTGCTGATCCAATCACACCTGCCACATTGGGTCCCATGGCATGCATTAATAAAAAGTTTGTTGGATCTTCTTTTTGTCCCATTGTTTGTGATACCCTGGCAGCCATTGGTACAGCCGATACCCCTGCTGATCCAATTAATGGATTAATGGCATTTCCACCCATTAGCTTATTCATAAATTTAGCTAGGATCACACCGGTTGCAGATCCAACTGCAAAGGCCACCATTCCCAATACAATGATCTGGATTGTCGTTATCTGTAAAAATTCCTCTGCTCTTGCACTGGCACCCACACTTAACCCTAGTAAAATGGTTACAATGTTAATCAACTCGTTTTGTGCGGTTTTAGAAAGTCGGTCCGTTACTAAGCTTTCCTTCAGTAAGTTACCAAACATCAGCATTCCTATTAAAGGCGTTGCCGCTGGCAACAGTAGAGACACTAGAATTGTCACTAGGATTGGAAAAATAATTTTTTCCTTTTTACTTACATTTCTTAACTGCTTCATCCTGATCATACGCTCTTCCTTAGTTGTCAGCGCCTTCATAATCGGTGGCTGAATAATTGGCACAAGGGCCATATAGGAATAAGCTGCCACAGCAATGGGTCCTAGTAAATGACTGGCCATAATGGCTGTAATAAGAATTGCCGTGGGTCCATCTGCCCCTCCGATGATCCCTATGGCAGAGGATTCCTGTGCTGTAAAGCCCATCAAAATGGCTCCAGTAAAGGTAAAGAAGATCCCTAATTGAGCTGCAGCACCTAAAAACAAACTCTTAGGATTGGCAATTAACGGTCCGAAGTCTGTCATAGCCCCTACCCCTAAAAAGATCAGAGGTGGAAAAATCCCCAATTGATTACCTCTATAAAAGTATTGCAGCAATCCTCCCGGTGTTTCTGTATAAATCTGAGCCGGAATTCCTTCTCTTAGCATTTCTGCTGTTGGCTCTGCCAGCATTTGAACTGTTTCTCCCACAGTTCCTGGAGTCAAAGCCCTGAGGACCGTATGCCCTAGCTCCATCACCCCGGATTGCGGCAGATTCGTCAGTAGCATTCCAAAGGCAATGGGTACAAGTAGCAGTGGTTCAAACCCTTTTCCAATGGCAAGATATAATAAAACACAAGCAACACCCATCATAACTAGGGCTTGCCATGTGATATTGGCGTAACCAGTGGTTTCCCAAAATTTCATGACCACATCAAGCATTTGTGCATCTCCTTTCAATCCATTTTATGAAGTTGTATTATTTTAAAGAAACTAACGCATCTCCTCCATTGACGGATGCACCCTCTGAAACATGAATGGCAGCCACTGTTCCATCACAAGGAGCGACAATTTCATTTTCCATTTTCATCGCTTCTAAGATTATAAGTACTTGACCATTCTTTACTTCTTGTCCTTCTTTAACTTGAATTTTCCATATGTTTCCTGGCATTGGTGATTCCACCTTAGTGGCTCCTGCCACTGGCCCTGATTTGGCTTCAGTCTTGGCTGCTGCCTTTGGTGCTGCAGGCTTTGCCACTGGTGCTGCAGTTGGTGCCTTCGGTGCAGACGCCACAGATCCGTCCTTAATTTCTTCAACTTCTACCTCATATGACGCTCCGTTTACAGTAATATTAAACTTTTTCATGGTTGATTTCCTCCTTATGATATTATAGACGACTTTGAACTTGCTCCCCACGTCCAGCCCGAGCCCAAGCCGGTGTGTTTTCAGAGGTCCGCACAATGTTTCTCACCACAATATTGTGAGTAGATGTATGTAGACTGGCTGCGATAGCTGCTGTTATTACGGCCACTAGCTCTGTGTCAGAGGTTGTGTCCTCTTCCTCAGCCTCCTCTATTGTTGCTTCAACCGGTACAGGCACTTCCTTTTTTGTTTTCTTTTGTTCTGCACCATAAAGCATTTTTTCCATTATGGTAATGGCTAAAAATAGAAACATCAGGGCCACAAATACAATTGAAACCCCCATTACCGTGGCCTGTAAACTGCCACCTAATTTTTCCGCCATGGTCATTTGATCGATGGATACTTTCATTTTTTCTAACAAAGTCATTGACTAATCACCTCTTTTGAATTCAGTTTCATGTATTAGACTGGCAAGTTACCATGCTTTTTAGATGGTCTTGAATCTCTTTTACTGGCTAACATATTTAAGGCACTGACTAATCTTGGTCTGGTGGATGAAGGTTCAATGACATCATCAACATACCCTCTCTCCGCAGCTTTATAGGGGGTTGCAAATTCCTGTTTGTAGTTTGCAATCTTTTCCGCCCTAAGGGCTTGTGGGTCCTCTGCGTCTTTAATTTCATTACGGAAGATAATATTTGCAGCTCCTTCGGCTCCCATGACAGCAATTTCAGCTGTAGGCCATGCCAGTACTAAGTCCGCACCTAATTCTTTACAGCACATAGCAATGTATGCACCCCCATAGGCCTTTCGTACAATCAATGTAATCTTTGGTACCGTGGCTTCGCTGTAGGCATAAAGCATTTTGGCCCCATGACGAATAATCCCACCATGCTCCTGGCCTTTGCCAGGCAAAAACCCTGGTACGTCTACAATATTTAAAACTGGAATATTAAAGCAGTCACAGGTTCTAACAAATCGTGCGGCTTTATCTGAGGCATTAATGTCTAAACAGCCTGCCAATACCTTTGGTTGATTTGCAATGACCCCAACAGATTGACCATTAATACGAATAAAACCAGTGATAATATTCATTGCAAAGTATGGTTGTACTTCAAAAAAGTCTCCATCATCTGCTAGCATCTCAATAATCGTCTTCATGTCATAGGGCTTATTAGGGCTATCTGGAATCATGTCATCTAATTCTGGAATGATTCGATTAATATCGTCCTCTGTTTCAAATACCGGTGCCCCCTCCATATTGTTAGAGGGTAGGAAGCTCAATAATCTACGAATTTCTAGAATACATTCTTCATCATTATTGGCTACGCCATGGGCAACACCACTGATGCGGTTATGGGTCATGCCTCCCCCTAGCTCCTCGGAGGTGACTTCTTCTCCTGTTACGGTCTTAATGACCTGGGGTCCTGTAATAAACATTTGACTGCTTTGATCCACCATAAAAATAAAGTCTGTTAATGCCGGTGAATACACAGCGCCTCCTGCACAAGGTCCCATAATGGCAGTGATTTGAGGAATCACTCCCGAGGCAATTGTATTACGGTAAAAAATATGTGCATATCCAGAGAGGGCGTCGACTCCTTCTTGAATCCTGGCACCACCGGAATCGTTCATCCCAACGATTGGTGCCCCCATTTTCACTGCCATATCCTGTACCTTACAAATCTTTTTGGCATGCATTTCTCCTAGGGATCCACCCACAACAGTGAAATCCTGGGCGTAAGTATAAACCAATTTCCCCTCTACAGTTCCATATCCAGTGATGACACCTTCACCCGGTGCATCGACCGTTTCCATGCCAAAGTTCACGCATCTGTGCTTGACAAAACCATCTATTTCAACAAATGATCCTTCATCAAACAGTAAATTAACTCTTTCTCTAGCTGTTAACTTTCCTTTTTCATGCTGGGCCGCGATACGCTTTTCTCCGCCACCTTCTTGGATTTTTGATTTTTGCTGACGAAGCTCTTCTAACTTATGTTCAGCCATTGTATACCTCCTAATTAACAAAATATAGTACTAGGTCATAAAACCTCACCTTGATATTATAACACATAATTTACTCTTCTTGTCGCTCACTTAATTCAATTAAGACTCCATTTGTACTTTTCGGGTGACAAAAGGCAATTTTAGCTCCTCCCGCACCATATCTTGGTTTCTCATCAATCATACGGACTCCCTTTGCCTTCATTTCTTCAATGGCTTCTTCAATATTATCAACGCGGAAGGCAAGATGCTGAATTCCTTCACCCTTTTTTTCAATAAATTTAGCAATGGGACCATCTAATTCAGTAGACTGCAGTAGTTCCACCTCAGTATCTCCTACAGGTAGAAACGCAACCTTCACCTTCTGTTCTTCAACAGTTTCTGTACCCAAACATTCTAGCCCTAATATGTCTCGATAAAATTTCAGTGTCTCGTCAAGATCTTTAACAGCAATACCAATATGGTCTAATTTCCCAATTTTCATTATTTGACCTCCTTTCATTGCTCACCCTTAATAATATTTCGAATCAGTCTTTGACTAGCTCTATAAGGATCGATACTTCTATTGACTACCGATGCCGCTAAATCCTTTATCTCTTCTCTAGATTCCTGATCCCGTAGCACTCGATTGAGTAGGTTTTCTTGCGTCAATGCCAGTATCTCAAGCTCACTATTTCTTTTGCGTCTTTCTACCAACTCTCCACTTTCTACTAAGTACTGATAGTGCTTCTCCAAGCTTTCCATCAGGCTATCAATCCCCGAATTTTCCGTAGCGATGACTTGATGGACAGGGGGTCTCCAGTCCAAATGGTTAAAATCCAACATCATTTCAATTTCAATCCGCGTTCTCTCTACGCCTTCCCGGTCTGCCTTGTTGATGGCGAAAACATCTCCAATCTCCATGATCCCAGCCTTAATCGCCTGAATGTCATCCCCCAAACCAGGAACCATCACCATCAGTACCGTATCCGCTGTTTTCACAATATCAACTTCCGACTGACCCACTCCTACTGTCTCGATGATAATAAAATCCACACCATAGGCGTCTAATATTTTAATGGCGGACTGGGTGGCTCTAGAGATGCCACCCAAATGTCCCCGGGTCCCCATACTCCTAATAAAAACACCAGGATCAGTGTACAGATCACTCATTCGTATACGATCCCCTAGTATTGCTCCCCCTGTAAAAGGACTAGTGGGATCTACAGCAATAATTCCGACAGTCTTATTTTTTTTACGGAGGATTTTAACTAGCTTATCTGTTAGGGTGCTCTTACCCGCCCCAGGTGGTCCAGTGATTCCAATAATCCTTGCCTTTCCCGTATGAGGATAGAGCCTTGATAAAATCGCCGTCGCCTCTGGTTCTTCATTTTCAGCCATGGTAATTAATCTCGCTACAGCTCGTTTATCTCCTTGTAGCAGCCTCTCATCCAACTCCATGGGTCCACCGCCTTCCTATGTTCTACCTCTTTAAATTTCCGTTAATATAGTCAATGATTGTTTGAGTTGTGGTACCTGGTGTGAATATTTCAGCGATGCCACTTTCCTTTAATCCAGGAATATCTTCATCAGGAATAACGCCTCCACCAATGACTAAAGTGTCATCATAGGCATTTTCTGCCTTTAGTAGTTTAACTACCTTTGGAAAAATATGGTTATGCGCTCCAGATAGTATGCTAATGGCTACTACATCAACATCCTCTTGAATGGCCGCCTGTACTATTTGATCCGGCGTCTGTCTTAATCCCGTATAGATAACTTCCATACCAGCATCTCGTAGTGCTCTTGCAATTACCTTTGCACCACGATCATGTCCATCTAAACCTGGCTTCGCTACTAATACCCTTACTCGTCTTTCCATCTATGATACCCTCCTTTTTCATCTCTTTATAAGATAACAGTTTGCTGGTATTCTCCAAAAATTCCTCTCAGTTCATCACAGATTTCACCTAGTGTTGCATAGGCTTTCACAGCCTCTACAATATAAGGCATCAAGTTATCTTGTCCCTTGGCTGCTTCTTTTAAGGCCGATAGCTTTTCTTCTACTACTTGTTGATCTCGTTCTGCCTTTAAGCTATTAATTTTATCTTTTTGAAGCTGCTCAACAGCAGGATTCACTCTCAAAAGACCCGTTGGCGGCGCTTCTTTTACTTGGAACTTATTCATTCCTACCACAATACGTTTGCCAGATTCGATTTGTTTTTGATACTCATAGGCACTATCCATGATCTCTTGTTGCATATATCCTTTTTCAATGGCCTTTGGTGCACCACCCAAATCGTCGATTTTTTTAATATAATTTAATGCTTCTTTCTCGATGTCATTTGTTAAACTTTCAATATAATATGATCCAGCCAATGGATCAACTGTTTCTACCACGCCACTTTCATGGGCTACAATTTGCTGTGTTCTAAGTGCGATTCTAACGGAATCCTCTGTTGGCAAGGCCATTGCTTCATCCTTAGAGTTTGTATGTAGTGATTGTGTTCCACCAAGAACCGCTGCCAATGTTTGGATCGCCACACGGACAATATTATTATCTGCCTGTTGAGCCGTTAGTGTTGATCCTCCTGTTTGTGTATGGAATTTCAACTGCATGGACTTTGGATTTTTTGCTCCAAAACGTTCCTTCATAATCTTTGCCCATACCCTTCTAGCGGCACGGTACTTTGCTACCTCTTCAAGTAAATCGTTATGTGCATTAAAGAAGAAGGATAATCGAGGAGCAAATTTATCTACATCTAATCCCGCTTCAATAGCGGCTTCCACATAGGCAATTCCATCAGCTAAGGTGAAGGCCACCTCTTGTATGGCAGTACACCCAGCCTCCCTGATATGATAACCCGAAATACTAATGGTATTCCACTGTGGTACGTGATCAGAACAGTATGCAAATATATCTGTAATTAACCGCATGGATGGCTGTGGTGGGAATATATAGGTTCCCCTGGCCATATACTCTTTTAATATGTCGTTTTGTATGGTTCCCCTTAGCTTTTCAGAGGAAACACCCTGCTTTTCTCCTACAGCAATATACATGGCTAATAAAACAGAAGCTGGTGCATTAATCGTCATGGAAGTACTGACTTTATCTAGAGGAATCCCATCAAATAGGATCTCCATATCCTTTAATGAATCAATGGCAACGCCAACCTTACCTACCTCTCCTTCAGCTAAGGTATGATTTGAATCATATCCAATTTGCGTTGGTAGATCAAAGGCAACAGATAAACCCGTTTGTCCTTGCTCTAATAAATATTTATATCTCTTGTTGGACTCTTCTGCCGTAGCAAATCCCGCATATTGTCTCATTGTCCACAATCTTCCACGATACATGGTAGGCTGAACGCCCCTGGTATAAGGATATTCTCCAGGATAACCTAAATCTTCCTCATAATCAAAATCCTCTACATTAACCGGAGTATATAATCGCTCTACTTCTTCACTAGAACCAGTTAAAAATGCTTCTTTTCTCTCTGGAAATTTCGATAAGTTTTTTTGAACATGATTCTCGTCCCAACTTTCTTGACTTTTTTTAATTTTTTGCAGCTTCTCCTGATCAAACATCTTATTTCCTCCTTTTAATAAATAGAAATGGAAATGGAAGCGTAGTCGATAAATCTTTCAATTGTCCATAATAAATAATATTGAGTAATCTCTTTAGGTTTTACTCGTTTTCTTATTTCATGGAAAGGGTTGTCATTAGAAAATGTCAGTCATTTGCAATTCTTGATTCACCCCTTGCAAACATTGAAATTTAAACTGCATACCACTACAGTTATTCTACAGAGTTCTTAATATTCCTGCAACTTAATTTTTATAAATCTAAATTTCTAATGGTTATTTACTTCATTTTCCAATATTTTCTGTATTTTTCACTTAGTTTATACACATCCTAATTTTACTACGAGAGCAAAAGAGAGCGAACTAGTACTACATCCTCGAAGTAAATTCGGTGTATTGACAAAAAACCACCTAAGTACTTAGGTGGTTTTTTTATATTACTCTTCTTTTCTATTTTCCTCATTATCTTGGTCATCTTGATTATCTTTCTCTTCTTCTTTATCCGAAGATACTTCAATCAATTCTTCTTTTTCTTGTTTCTTTAAAGATACTTTAACATCTTGTTTCTTCGCATCCTCTTTAGCTACTTCAGCTTCCTCAGCTGCTTCAGCCGCTCTTTTTTTAGCTTTAACTACATTCAGCTTTGGTTGAATGTCTTCTAGTTGGTCATCCTTACCAATCACAATCTCACCCGTAAAGATCATTTCAAACGCATCGGCATCTAATGTTTCAAGCTTCAACAGCGCCTGGGCGATTACATGTAGTTTATCCATGTTTTCAGTTAAGAGCTTTTCTGTTAGCATATATGCCTCTTCAACAAACTTTCTAATTTCCTGATCAATCTCCGCAGCTACCTCTTCAGAGTAATTATGCTTAGAAGTAAAATCTCTCCCAAGAAACACCTCTGAATCTCCATCACCAAAGGTCATTGATCCTAATTTATCACTCATACCATATTGTGTCACCATTGCACGTGCAATAGATGATACTCTTTGCAAGTCATTTGAGGCTCCAGTACTAATGTCATGTAGTACGAGTTTTTCAGCTACTCGACCCCCTAATAAGTGTACAATATGTTCTTGCATTTCAGTTTTTGTTACATAATATTTATCTTCTGTAGGAAGTGTCATGGTAAACCCGCCAGCTCTTCCCCTTGGAATGATGGTTACTTGATGAACAGGGTCAGTATGGGTCAGTAGCTTTGCCACCACCGCATGGCCTGCTTCATGATAAGCGGTTAGTTTTCTTTCCTTTTCACTAATGACACGACTCTTCTTCTCTAATCCTGCAATCACTTTTGTAATCGCTTCTTCCACAGTTTCCATTTTAATTTTCTTTTCATTTTTTCTAGCTGTCAATAAAGCCGCTTCATTCATTAAATTTTCAATGTCTGCCGGTGTAAATCCTGGTGTTCTTCTGGCTAGCACCTTTAGATTCACATCTTCATCTAATGGCTTTCCTTTGGCATGCACTTGTAGAATTTGCTCTCTACCTTTAATATCCGGTGCTCCTACCATTACTTGTCGGTCAAATCGACCAGGTCTTAAAAGTGCAGGGTCTAGAATATCAGGTCTATTGGTTGCTGCAACGATAATGATTCCTTCGTTAATCCCAAAGCCATCCATTTCTACTAAGAGTTGATTCAAGGTTTGCTCCCTCTCATCATGGCCGCCACCTAATCCAGCACCTCTCTTACGACCTACAGCATCAATCTCGTCGATAAAAATGATACAAGGCGCACTTTTCTTTGCTTGTTCAAATAAATCTCTTACTCTTGATGCTCCAACTCCTACAAACATTTCTACGAAGTCAGAACCACTGATACTAAAGAAAGGTACTCCCGCTTCTCCAGCAACCGCTTTTGTTAGGTATGTTTTACCTGTTCCAGGAGGTCCAATCATTAATATCCCCTTTGGAATTCTGGCACCTAATTCAATATACTTTTTAGGGTTTTTCAAGAAGTCTACCAGCTCTTCAACCTCTGCTTTTTCCTCATCTAATCCCGCTACATCATCAAAGGTAATGCGCTTTCCTTCATCATCCTTGTGCAACTTTGCTTTACTCTTCCCAAAGGACATAACACGGTTGCCGCCCCCTTGAGATTGTTGCATGAAAACAAACCAAAAGACAATAAAGATTAAAACCATAAAAATAGAAGGTAAAAGTTCAATAAACCACGGTGTGGTTGGCGGTGGCGCTGCACTAACACGCAATCCCTCTTGATCTATCTTTTCTTCTATAATTAAAGTTAGTCTCTCTTCACTAAATACTTCAGGAACAAAAGATCGATAACTCATTTCTTCGTTATTATTGTTGACCCATATCCCTTCTACTGAACGCTCTACTAAATGGGCTTCTGTTACTCGGTCATTTACTAACGCTCTATAAAACTCTGAAAAATCTAACTCGTCTATTTCTTGAGTGGGCCTTCCAAAATTTTGGACAATAAACAAGATGATAATAAACGCTAAGATGTAAAAGCTAGCCCCACGGAAAAATTTCCTCAATTATAGTCCTCCTCTCATCGCTAATTTACTTCATTTCTAATCATTTCCTTTTCACTGCATTTTAACATTTTACCACACTATAGATTTAAAAACAACTGAAAGCTATTGTTGGTTTTCTACCTAGGCTCCTCTATTTTCTTGAACTCCACAGCTATGATTCTTGTGGTTTCATTTGTGATTTTATACTTTTCACTAATTCGATATCCAACTACCCACATGATCTCATCTCCATCACATAAAAGAGGAATCCGATTTCTTTCTTCTCTTGGAATTTTATAGTCAATGAGGAAGTCCTTTAGTTTTTTAGACCCAGTTAATCCCAAAGGATAAAAGCGATCTCCATCCATTCTGTTTCGGATAAGCAATTGCGCTTTAACCTGATCATAGTCAAAATACTTTAAGTATTTATCTCGACTAATCTCCTTTACTTCTTCTTTTTTTAAAATTCTAACACTAAAATAGCCTTCTATTTCAGGTATTGTGACTGACTCTCCTGTAACAAAATAAGAAAAGTTTTCTTGTTCTTGGTTTATTTCCGCCCCTTGTATAGCAAATCGAAGGGTTTCGTACCCTTTTTTCACAATTAAACCCTGGGGTAAATGGACTTCTTTTCCCGTGGTTTCATTTTCTAACAGGTGTAACACACTTTGAATATGCTTATATTCAAAATTTTCGCCGGACCCAATGAGTCGCTCTATTGTATACCTAATGAGCCTATTTTTTAATGATAAATGTAATGGCGTAATGCCTTTTACTGATAGTTCTAGACAATGCTCTCCCTGGCTAAAACAGACCTGCTCAAATGCTCTTTTAGTTTCCTCCTCCATATATTCATTATCCAGTTTTAAAATTTCAGCAGTTCTATGTAGTCCCTCAATGATATTAGGGTTGTAATTTTCTTTCAGATAAGGAATCAGTTCTAATCTTATTTTGTTTCGATGGTAAATAGGCTGGGAATTGGTTTGATCAATCCGTGGTGATAATTCATAGGTCTCACAATAGTCTTCAATCTTTCCTCGATCAGTTTCTAATAATGGTCGAATAATTTTATCACGCTTATGTCTGATTGCAGTTAATCCTTGAATTCCAGTTCCCCGCAAAAGTCTCATTAAAACCGTTTCCGCTTGATCATTCTGATTGTGGGCAACAGCAATTTTAGAAGCTCCTACCTTTTGTCCAATCTCTTCAAAAAACTCATATCTCAGCACCCGTCCCGCCTCTTCAGAGCTTAATCCGTTTTTCTCAGCGTAGCCAAGTACATCCATGCTTTTAACGAAGCATAAAATGTTTAGCTGCTCACAGAAATTAGCCACATATTGGGCATCCATCTGGGCATCCATGCCTCTGAAATTGTGATTCAAGTGCGCTCCATATATTTCTAGTTTATATGCTGCCTTCAATCTACTCAAAACATGAAGCAAACATACGGAATCAGGCCCTCCGGAAATGGCCACAACAACTTTATCTCCTGTTTCTAGTAAATTATATTTTTTAATGGTCTCTTGTACTTGATCTAACATATTCATCCCTCTTTTTCTGCTCTACTTGATGTTGTCAGCTTTTCATAATCATGCTACTTATCTTTTATTAATGAGTATATGCCTTCTATGACTTATCTTTCTACAAAAGAAAGATATTTCCTTCAAATTTCTCAGGAGATTTGCATCTTTTGGAGCTTACTGATTAATAAGGATTAAAAAAATCGTTAAAATAAAAAAAGAGAGGCTCCCTATAAAAATATAATCTACCCATTTCTGTGAGCAATTCATCTTTTCAAACTGTTTAACCTTCTTTTCATGACCGTAGAGTCCTTCCACCTCATTTGCAAAATCCTTTAAATAAGTATATTTTCCTTTTAGCCCATGGTTCAAAAATGTTCGATATGCTATTGATAATTTCGTCCCTGCAATTTTTTTGTTGACTGCCTGTATATTATGATTCCTTGGATTAAGCTTTTGACCAATCAGTAATTGGACTAATATCATGGTCAAAGAAAAACAAAGGTATGCCTCTGTGGCCTTTCTTTCTCCAATCCCCCAGCTGGCCTGATCATATAAGGGTGTAAATTCCTTAATCCCCCCTCCTATGTTTACCACACCACCAAGGTCTATAAACCTAATTTCTTTTTTATTTTCATCGATCATGATGTTTTCTGGCTTTAAATCCCCTAGTATGTATCCCTTTTCACCGAAAACAATCGTTCCTTTTATCAATAATCTCATTAATTTCAATGCCATTAAATAATCAATCCCAGTGTTCTCTGTATAGGTTTTCAAATTTTTCCCTGCAATATACTCTAAAATAATAAAATGAACCCTCTTCTTATCAAGTTCTAAATCGTCAATTTCTATTGCTTCCGCCACCATGCCTTCTTTGGAAAACCTTACCATGAGTTGATATTCACGATTCAGCGATAAATTGTCCTCTGAAACCTTCATAGCATATTTTTTCTGATCCTCTTCAGATTCAACTAAGTAAACAGCTCCTAGAGCCCCTTGTCCCAATTTATGAATGACACGGTACCTATTTTTTTGCCATTTCCCCTCCAGCCTTTGTCCTTTATGTAACTGTAACACCGACACAGTCTCCCCTCCTGTACGTCCATTGGAAACAGCCTCTGGACTGTTACTCTTCGATCAAAAAAAAGGTAGGTCACCACCCTACCTACCCAATATACGCCTCAACATAATCAGCTTGTTTGTTTTTCTGTTTTCCTACCCGAAGTGCTTCCAGCAGTTTAATCCCTTCCTCTATAGCAATGGCGGTGGTGGTCCCGCCCCTAGGCTTCATCTGATACAACTTTTCTTTCACATTTTTATCCTCTTCACCAAAGTGATGTATCACGCTGTATCCTTCCTTTCCCTCTCCAGGAAAAGCAACAATAGCTAGCTCCACCTTTCCTCTTCGGCCCTGGAAGGAATGAATTAAGTCAAGTATGCTATGACGAGCCAGATGGATTTTCGATGCCATGCTTCCACTACAATCCATTAAGAGACAGCATTGAATTGTCACCTCTTCGGAAAACCGATCAATGTGACCTAAAATCTTACTCCGTTCAAAGGGAGCCATTTCTTCTAGATTATGTCCCAAAACAACTTTTAGTTGTTTGTTCACCACACTTTGTAATGTTTCATTGACAGTTTTATAGGTTAAACTTTGCATCGTCTCATAGAGCTGGTCAATATAACTAAATTCGTAGCTCCCTCCCCCAGCCTTGGCAATATTAATCACTTCATCTAATGGGTTCTCTCTTTGCATTTTTCCATCCACAATACCAATAGTATTGATTACAATTCCCCTTTGGCATGCCTCTTTTGCCTTTGAGATAGGGTCTCCTCCTATGTTAGATTCTCCATCGGTTACCAATATCATTTGCCTTATGACTGCCTCCTGTTCTTTCATATGACCTCCTCCTTTTTTTACCTATTATTGTCAATGGGATATTTTTTATACACATACATGTCTCACCCAGAGCCCTATGGGCCATAAATATGACTGATGTTTCTTAAATTAAGGCAAAAAAATACACGGCTCCAAACCATGTATTATCAAGGGTACTTTTATGTTGTTTGTATTTTATTTACATTTTATTTGTGAAGCTAAAACCGATCGTTTTCCCTCGTTAATTCATCTACCTTTTCTTCTAATTGACTCACTCTTCGATTCAACTTATAGATTACCGGTAAATAAATCACGGTTACGATGATAATTGGTAGAAGTATGTTTTCCATTCGTTGCTCCTCCTCATGTTACTTTATACTGTTGATTTTTCATATCACTTTATTTTTCGCGTTACCATTTGCTGAACAATAAAGGAGGCCACATCTTCTGCATATCTTCCGGATCCAAAGCCTGCATCATATCCTAGTTCCTTGGCTAATTCATGAGAAAGCCTAGGTCCACCGCATACCAGTATAATTCTATCTCTCATTCCTTCAGCTTCTAGTAATTCTACTAAATGGGTGAGGTTTGGAATGTGTACATCTTTCTGGGTCACTACCTGGGAAACCAGGATGGCATGAGCCTTTAACTCTATGGCTTTAGCCACTAGATCCTCATTGGACACTTGACTCCCTAGGTTATGGGCATCCATTCCTTTATACCTTTCCAGTCCATAATGGCCATCAAAGCCCTTCATGTTCATAATTGCATCAATTCCCACCGTATGAGCATCGGTTCCTGTACAGGCCCCCACAACAACAACCTGCCCCCCGATATTTTCTTCAATAAACTTCTCCACTTCTTTCTTGGATAGGGTATCACTCTCTACCTTAGGAACATGAATACTGGTAAAGTCTATGGTGTGTCGACATTTTCCATAAAGAATAAAGTACGTATAGCCGATTCCTAAATCCATGGCGTGGACAACACTGGGTTCTTCTAAACCCATTTGTAGGGCCAACCGCTTAGCTGCTTCTTTTGCCTCTTCTCCATGGGGGATCGGTAATGTAAAGCTCACCTGAGTCATACCATCATTTAATGTATCTCCGTAAGGTTTTACGCTTGTATAATCTATTTTCTCTTGTGCCATTACCTTTTCCCCCCTAACATCATATCGATAAAAGGATTGAAATAGCCCTCTGCTCTTTGGACAACACCTTCCAAACCCTTTCCACCAGTTCGAGCTCGCTTGACCCCCCCAAATTTACCTTCCTCAATGGTTTGCCACAAGCCATCTCTTTCAATTTGCTCTACTAGCTTTGTTGCATTATATAATACCTCTTGGGCTCTTTTTTGAATTCGACCATCCTGTTTAAATTCAATTTCTTCTCCAATATCTTTACAGTTATTGAAAATGTATTTTGCATTTTCAATTGCCAAGGCTCGATCCTGTAGATGAGGTGTATGAATTGCCTCTGTTAGCATACCCAATAATTGAATCCCTTGATTTGTCCAAATGGAGACCAAGTTAAACATCGCATTTTGTACATGCCCTTTAAAAATATTCCCTGTCATAAATTTAGTAGGAGGCATATATTTCAGGGGAGCTTTAGGGAAAATTTCCCTTGTCATTTCCGCCTGGGCCAGCTCCCATAAGAATCCATTCTCTAATTCAGGATTCATTTCAAATGTGTGCCCCAATCCCATTTGTTCTTCAGGAATTGCTGCCTTTAATGCAAATTGTTCATTGATCAATTGAGAGGCTAATACCGTATGGGCCTCTTCAACAGCATCGGCAGTTGTTAGATAGTTGTCTTCTCCTGTATTGATAATAATCCCTGCATAGCCATTGATGATACGGGAAAAGTATTGATCTACTAAGGTTCTTTGCATGTTAATATCCCTAAATAGAATACCATATAAAGCATCATTCAACATGACATCTAATCTTTCCATTGCTCCCATGGCTGCAATTTCAGGCATGCAAAGCCCCGAGCAGTAGTTACAGAGACGAATATAACGTCCTACTTCTTCTCCTACCTCGTCCAATGCCTTCCTCATCAATCTAAAATTCTCCTGTGTGGCATAGGTTCCACCAAATCCTTCAGTGGTTGCTCCATAGGGTACATAGTCAAATAGACTTTGGGCCGTACTTCGTATCACAGCAATAATATCCGCCCCTTGTCTCGCCGCGGCTTGGGCTTGAACTACATCTTCATAAATGTTTCCTGTGGCAACGATTACATATAAATAAGGTTTATTGCCTTCACCTAGGTTTTCAATATACCCATTTCGTTCTTCTCGATTCCCTCGGATTCGCTCTACCATTTCACCAGCGATTAAGTTAATGGATTTTTTGATCTTTTCACTATCCTGTATAGGCATTTTTAACAAGTCCAGTTGCCCTTGGGCAACAGCCTCTGCAATCTCTTGAGGGGATTGATTTGTTTGAACCATGGCATTCCCCATCCAGTAGGCAATCCCCTGTCCCAATCCACCTCCATTTTTGATATGGTCCACCACGATATTCGGTAGCGGTGTCTCCATCTCATCCACACCGTCAATGCCCAGAAGCCTGGCAATTGTTCTCTCTACTGTCACAGTGGTATGCTCATCTATAAATTTTTGCGTATCCTCTGCAATGTTTCGAGCTGCACTTCTGGCCTGTGCAATTAAATTCCCATCTAAATTCAACTTGCTTCTCATTTCTTTGCCTCCTTTTCAAAATACACTTTATTTCATCCATGCCTAATCCGATTCATGATGGCTTCACGTGCACCCTCAATAATGTCTTCTCTCAATCCCATTACCTTAGCAATAAACAGGGCATCCTTGGGCACATCTACATTTTTTTGTACTTCTTCTAAACGATAGTCCATGTATTTCTCTAAAATAGCTCGATGCTGATCAGTTTGTTGTAGCTCTTCCTTTAAATCCTCTATTGTCACATTCTTCAACCCTACTACTTGGAGATGTTTGATGCCCTCTATATCACCTAATCCATCAAAATGAGTTGTAACGACGGTAATGGTTGGTAGCTTCTTTAAGTAGTCAATGACCCCCTTGGAAATCCCATAGCCTTCTATTGGATTGGTTCCCCTGGCCAGCTCATCCATTAATATTAAACCGCCCTCTTGAGCACGTTCTAATACCTGTTGGAGATGATAGATCTCTCCCCCAAAGGTTGAAAGTCCTTCTTCTTCCGATTGTTCATCTCCAGTTGAAAAGTAAAGGAAAGGAACTAAAGAAAGGGTTGCTTCTTCCGCTGGTATATAAAGACCTAGCTGGGTCATGGCTACTAACAGAGTCACTGTTTTTAATGCCACAGTTTTGCCCCCCATGTTAGCTCCCGTGATGACTGTCACTCCAGAAGCTATGTCTATATCAATAGGGGTATAGCTTTCTCCTCGACGCTTTACATTTTCTTCCACAGGAATATATCGACCCTTCTTAAACCTAATTGATGGTGTCTCTACAATGTGGGGACGAACTCCATTCACTTCCCATGCTAGTCTAGCCTTGGCTAGCATTAAATCTAATGTTCCAATGGATTGTATATTATTATCTAAGGCTTCAATATGCTTCCCAATTCCACTGGTGAGCTCTTGTCGAACGAGAAATTCTTCTTCTTCCTCTTGTACTTTCATCCGTTCTAGTGCTTCAATGTATTCTTTCACTTCATTAGAAGGCTTCACTTTAAAGCTAATGCTTCGAAAGCTTTCACTTGATAAAATAAGCAGGGGACACAGGGATGCCCTTTGAATTTTATCTTCTTCTCCCTTTGCAATAAAGATTTCTCCATTGCTGCTTAGTTTGATTCCTGTCGTTTCATGTACTTGGACATTACGTTTTCGATTTTCCTGTCTGATTTGTTCTTCCAGCCGTTGCTTTTCATCTCGTATTTCTTTGAGTCTTTTGGAATAGCAGGCATACAAATAAAATGTGTCCAGTCCACTTTTCTCAGGATCCAGTAACTCCCATAGGTCCTTCAAAGATCTTAAGTAAAAAATAGGCAGATACAATAATGTATTTTCCTCTAAATATTTTCTCAATACTTCCATGGTTTTTACTTGTCGCTTGATTTCAAAAATCTCTACTTCATTGAGCACTTCTTCTCTTCTGATTCGAGCAGCAGATCCCCTGATATCCTTAAACTCCTTAAGCTGTCTTCTCATTATCCATTGTGCATCTTTATTGATATCTAGCTCTTTTATAAGACTCTCCAGATGATCAAAATGCTTTTTCAGTTCATCTTCTTCCCCCATTTGAAAGACCTTTAATTGCTTTCTCATGGTTTTACCATAGGGTGTTTCAACCGACAGTCGTTGGATCATTTCTTGTAGTTTAATCCCTTTAGCGGCTTTTTCTGACACCCATTCATTAATCATATATCTCATCCTCTAACATGAGATCCACCACGGGTAGACCTCCCAATTGTGCCCGAATTCCATCGCGAAAGACCTCCGGTTGAAAATGATATCCCTGAGGGGCATATGGGTTTACCGTGACGGCTAATGTGTGTATTTCATCCATTACGGCGATTTGAATTCCTCTACGCTTTAATAAAATCCATTCCTTTGCAGAAATAAATAGCTTAGTTGCATCCTGTATGATAAATGTCACTTGCTTATAATAAGGAGTCACAGCAATGATATCCTCTAATGTCTTATACACCAGACTCCCACTAATTAAAACATAGGTACTCTTTTCCTCTAAGACCCCACCAATCATACGTCCACTATTTAAGGCAGTGGGGATATCCAACATTCTCAGCATCCCCTCTGCGTCTATAATGGCATACCCTTTCTCGGCGAAAATCTTCTGGGCTAGCGCTTTTATATTTTCATCTTGTATTCCCTTCATATTAAACAAATCAACCTGATGTGCTGTTTCTAGAAACACATGTTGCATATTGCGGCTGACCACAGCTCCGGTTGCTAAAATAGTTGCCTGGGTAATCCCAGGGGAGGCAGCGGTTTTACGGTTAATGGCTCCATCGACAATGACAATTTCAGCACCATAGGCACACATTTTAGCAGCAATATCCCGGATTTGATGATTCGTTTCTGGCCCAGCCAATTCCATTAAGCCTTCAGATTTTACCCTGGCAATGATGACTGGCCCCATTGGCGTTTCACAATCGGTTACTTCTAAAATCTCTAGCTTTGCGCCGCTGGCAAGAAATGTCGCCTGGGCTGTGGCTACTATGGTCTCTTTATATACATAAATTCTTGGTTTTTCTGTCATTGTTACAATGTCCTGCTTTTCTCCATCCCGTCCTGTGGAAGTTAAACCCAGTATGATCTCTTGCTCCGCTGCTTCTTGGATCAAACGATTTAATGTTACGGTTTTACCGGCATTTTTTCCCATTCCTACCACAGAAACAGTTTGATATTGATGATGGATTAAATTCATTAAACGCATAAAACGCCCCCCTATCAATCACTACCCTTTACTTACTCTCGATCATGTCTCTCTAGTTGGGCTGGCTCCATAGAAATTAGATTTCCTTGCAATAATCCCGCCACCCCTTGAAGTTTATGTTCTTTTTTACCCGTACAAATATCACAGGTACAGGCAGACTCATTACTCTCTGGCTCAGTATATGTTGTGATTACACCTTCATAATTTCGTAGGACAACCTTGTTATTAGATTGAGATAACACATAATTAGGCATCACAGGAATCTTACCGCCTCCACCTGGGGCATCGACCACAAATGTGGGTACTGCATAACCTGAAGTATGGCCCCTCAACCCTTCTATAATTTCAATTCCTTTAGCTACAGGTGTCCTAAAGTGTTCAATTCCTCGAGATAAATCACATTGATAAATGTAATAAGGTCTCACCCGCATCTTCACCATGTCATGAACTAAATCCCTCATGATGTGGACACAGTCATTAACCCCTTTTAATAAAACCGATTGATTCCCAAGGGGAATCCCTGCGTTGGCTAAGAGCTCTATGGCCTCTTTCGATTCCTTTGTGATTTCCTTTGAATGATTAAAATGCGTATTTAACCAAATTGGGTGATATTTTTTCAACATATTCACAAGACTAGGTGTGATCCGTTGTGGCATCACCACTGGAACCCGTGACCCTAATCGAATGATCTCAACATGTTCAATTGCTCGTAGCTTACTAATAATATATTCTAATCGTTCATCAGATGCTAATAAACAATCTCCTCCAGATAATAATACATCTCGAATTTGAGGGGTTTTAGCAATATAATCAATGGCTGCATCAATACGGTCTAAAGGCATTCCACTGTCCTGTTGCCCGGCGAATCTTCTTCGGGTGCAGTGTCTGCAGTACATAGAACACATATCTGTAATCAGTAGTAAAACACGATCAGGATAACGATGGGTCAGTCCTGGTACTGGCGAGTCCACATCCTCGTGCAATGGATCATCCATATCAGCACTTCCCATGGAGAGCTCACTCATAATAGGCACTGCCTGCATACGTACCGGACAGTTTGAATCCTCCTTATCCATTAAAGATGCATAGTAAGGTGTAATGCCCATTCTAAGGGTTTGTAGACACTCTTCAATTGCTTCCTCTTCCTGGCTGGTCAAATCAATTACCTTTTTTAAATCTTCTACCGTTGCAATCCGATTTTTAACCTGCCATTCCCAATCATTCCACTGTTCTTCCGTAACATCCTTCCATAATTCAATCTCTTTATAATGACGCATACTTTTTCCTCCTCTTTGTGATTAAGCGTACAATTCCTCGTAGACTTTTCTAAGTGGTTCGCTTTCTCTCATGATTTGAAGTGCGATTTCTGCGTGTCCCTTTGTATAGCCATTTCCCATAATCATCGTTGTATCTCTTCCTACTCCTTCAGCCCCCAGGGCAGCCTTTGTGAAATTCGTTGCCATACTAAAGAAGTAGATTAATCCATCGTCCTTGGCTGCTAAAATACTAGCCATTTCCGTATTAGGTACATTGACGCAGTTAATCACGATATCAGCCATTTGTCCGTCGGTGACTCTTTTTACTTTTTCCATCACTTCCACAGCATTGGTGGCATCGGCTACGATATATTCATCTGCCAATTGAGCCTCCTGTACTCTCTTAATGGACTTTTCACTGTGGGTTAAACAAATCACCTTTCCTGTGATTCCCGCACGTTTTTTTGCCTCATATAGACAGAGCATTCCTGATTTTCCTGCGCCACCAATCACCATCACTGTGTCTCCCGGTTTCACAAGCTTAGCAGTTTGAGCCGGGGCTCCTGCCACATCTAATACTGAAAGGGCTAGGTTTTCAGGCAAATCCTCAGGGATAACGGCATAAATTCCACTTTCGAATAATATTGCCTTCCCTTGTATATCTACTTGATCTATGTCTTTTCGCACTTCATGAATTTCATCAATCTTTAAGGGTGTTAGGGACAAAGACACCAGGGTTGCAATTTTGTCCCCAACTTTTAATGGACATTTCCCTTCTAGGGCAGGTCCAATTTTTTCAACTCGACCAATAAGCATACCGCCGGAACCAGTCACAGGATTTTGATGCTTTCCCTTAGTTTCTACGATTTTCTTCATAATAGCCTTAATTTTTTCTATGTTTCCTCCTGCCTCTTCTTTAATTTGAGTAAAGCTGGCAGAATCAATGTTTAATGTTTGTACATCGATTAAAATTTCGTTATCATAAATCGCCATATCATTGTCAATTCGATTGGCCGGTTGAGGTAGTACTCCTTGTGGCTCAATCACACGATGTGTTCCAAATGGACATCCTTTTTTCATTTTGCATCCCCCTTTTATTAAAAACCTTTGAAATACTGAAACAAATATATGTTTTTTCATAATTTTCACCAATACTTATATTTGCAACATTTATGCCAATTCCAATATTTTTTTCTAACTGGAAATTTTGACCCCTGATAACCATTGATATTCCAATGGTTATCAGGATAATATTTCAACAAGTTATTTCTAAAAGAGAGGTGGAAATCAATTAATCCTAAATAAACAAAAAATAATTGCCGGTTTTCAGGCAATTATTTTATTTTAAACTTTTCCATCTTATACTGTAAAGTTTGCCTTGGAATAGCAAGCTGCTTTGCGGCTTTGGAAACATTTTTATTTGTATCCCCAAGGGCCTTTTCTATCAACTGTTTCTCTACTGACTGCAATCGTTCACGTAAAGAGAGGTGATCCTCCATGCCTTCCTGTATTCCCCTTAGCCTCATCCTATCCTGAATATAATAGGGCAGATCCTCCTCATGAATCAAATCATCCTCTAAAATATTCATAGCACCTTCAATGATATGCTCTAGCTCTCTTACATTTCCTGGCCATTGATGGGCATTAAAAATCTCAATGACCTCTTTAGAAATACCTTGAACCTTTTTCTGAAGTCTCTTGTTAAACTTCTTAATGAAAAATGCAACCAAGTAGGGGATATCTTCCTTCCGTTCTCTTAGATCCGGTACCCGTAGGGATACGACACTTAAACGATAAAAGAGATCACTACGCAAATGATGTTGGTCTACTGCTTGTAGTGGGTCCATGTTCATGGCCGCAATAATTCTCACATCCACCGGCCGTGTTCTGATATCTCCCACCCGCCGAATGGAATGCTCCTCCAAGACCCGCAGTAGCTTCGCCTGCAGTTCAATTGGCATAGAGTTGATTTCGTCCAAAAACAAGGTACCTCCATTGGCTAGCTCAAACAGACCAGATCGATCCTCCGCATCTGTAAAGCTTCCTTTTACTGTCCCAAATAGGATACTCTCCAAAAGTGTTGCAGGAATTGCCGCACAGTTTTGAGCAATAAAGGGTTGATTACGTCTGTCACTGGCATTGTGTATGGATTGAACGATTAATTCCTTGCCCGTTCCGGTACTGCCATAAATCATAATTGAAGAGGGGGTATTGGCTGCCTTCAATGCCCTGGTCTTCAATCTTTGAATCTCTCGACTTCGTCCAATGATGTCTACAAAGGTATACTTAGCTGTTCCTTTGCTCTCATCACTTTCATGCTTTTCTCCTCGATAAAGCTTTCTTTGCAAATCCACTAGTTTTTCTGAGAGGGCCTTTACCTGAGTAATATCCTGTGAAATTTCTAAGGCTCCGATTACTTTTCCTTTTTCCTTAAGGGGAATTGATGAATTAGTGGTTATAATCTTATGCCCTAAATAGTTGACGAAGGTTTGTTGTACATCAAAGATAGGCTCACCGGTCTCAATGACCTGAAGTAACGTACTTGTTTCCTCTGTTAAGGAAGGATAGATTTCCAGGATACTTCGCCCCTCGGCTTCCACGCGACTCACATTATCAAGTTGCGCCGTTGCCGGATTGCAGTAGACGATAGTCCCTCTATGATCGATGATTTGAACCCCTTCCTTTACATAATCTAAAATAGATAATAGGTTCTGAGGAGTAAAGATTTTATTCATTTTCACACCGCCCATTTTCAGGCTACAACGAGCCAAATTTTCGGCACTTCTATTTAATTATAACAATCTTTGTCAATAAAATCAAACAACCTCCTAATCTCTAGGAGGTCTTGGTCCTTGATATTGGTAGTATTGACACTCTATCCTACCATTATATAGCTTTCTTCGTCGGTCTGCTTTTTTGCCAAAATGCGTTTCAAATTTATCGTGTGCCGTCAATATATAATGGGACCATGTTTCCATTTGTCCAAAGGTGTCTCCCATTACCTCATATAAGGCTTCCACTTCTTCTCGCTCCCCTAACCGTTCACCATAGGGAGGATTGGATAGGGTGCATCCATAGTCAAAACGGGATCTCAACTCTTTTACATCCAATTTTTGTAGATGAATATCCCCCTCTAGCATAGCCTCTTTTACATGATATCTAGCCAAGCTTAACACATCCCCATCAACATCGGATCCATAAATCCTTAAGGTTCGTTCATAGTCCGCTAGGTCGTGGGCTTCCTTCCGTGCCTCTCGCCAAAGTTCCTTAGATAATGATGGCCATTCCTCCGAAACGAAGGTTCGATTCATTCCTGGAGCTATGTTTCTTCCGATTAAAGCTGCTTCAATAGGAATCGTTCCAGATCCACAAAAAGGATCAATTAGAACCCGATCAGGATTCCAAAAACTCAGTTGAATTAATGCCGCAGCCAGGGTTTCTTTTAATGGTGCTTGGTTGGCTAGCTTCCGATATCCTCTTTTATGTAGTCCCGCTCCAGTGGTATCCATTGTTAATGTAACAACATCCTTTAATATCCCTACTTCAATTCGATAGGTTCCCTTGGTTTCTTCAAACCATTCTGTATGATATTTTGACTTTAGTTTCTCCACCACTGCCTTTTTAACAATAGATTGACAATTGGGTACACTGGCAAGTTGAGACTTAATAGACTTTCCATCTACTGGAAAAATGCCATCCTTAGGAATCCACTCATGCCATGGTAGGGCCTTTGTCTTTTCAAAAAGCTCATCGAAGGTTGTGGCCTTGAACTGTCCTATTTTAATTAAAACACGATCCGCAGTCCGAAGCCATAAATTCGTCCGACAAATAGCAGATTCATCTGCTGTAAAAGTAACCCTTCCATTTTCCACCTCTACATCTTCATACCCTAATTTCTTTACCTCTCTTGCTACCACTGCCTCTAAACCAAAGGTAGCCGTTGCAATTAATTCTACTTTTCTTCCCATGTTTTCACTCCTATTTATCAACATTTTATCTTCAGGGTATAATTTCCCACCTGATTCACCTATGTTTCAGCTTGCTGAAACAAGTTCACTTTCTTTACCTTCGGTGTATTGTCCTTATTTTTTAGCTTTCTTCCCTTGATTATACTGACCTTTTTCAACTTCCTTTTTAATCCATCCCCACATCATATTTCCCCACACAGCTCCTAAGGCACAGAAAATCATTAAAGTCAGTATTCCATTGGTCGAAAAGATATCTTCAGATATTTGACTCAAGGACAATCCATTTCTAACTACGCCTACAATCAATAGAAATATGAAGCCCGTAGTGATTCCCCAGTTTAAGACCCCATGTCTAAAAATGTATTTGAATTTCCCTTTTTCATAGGCTTTGATCAACTGCTGCGTTTGTTTAGTTGGCTGAGCCTTTTTACCCATTGTGATCCCACCTCATTTCTTTATTTACCTTGGTTGTATGAATATGAATTTAACTTCTATTATATCATCTATTTTTCCTTTTTTGACTCATTTTATGGTTTATCGACATTTATCTTTTTAATTTTTGTGCAATCATCTCTATTTCGACTTTTGCCCCAAGAGGTAATGACGCAACCCCAATGGTTGTCCGTGCCGGATAGGGCGCAGAAAATTGATTTAAATATACATTAAATAAGTTTTTAAAGCACTGCTTACTTTGTATCCCTATATCACCTTCAATTTGTTTTGTAACGTCACAATGATCACTTCTGGTCTGTTGAAAATCCTAATGGGAATAATACTATTCCCTAAACCTCTACTGACAACCATGGTCGTGCCTTCAACTGTATATGCGCCACTGGTGTATTTAGGAAAAAAACCTTGACCTGGGGCAATTAATCCACCTATCAATGGTAGTCTAAATTGACCTCCATGGGCATGACCAGAAAACACTAAGTCTAGTTTATTCTCTGCATATAAGTCTAGCAATTCAGGTCTATGTGAAAGAAGAATTTTAAAAGTTTGTGGATTATCTGCAGTTAATGTTTTCAAACTTTCCCTCAGTTGAGCTGTAGGATTATCCTCCATATAATTCGAGGGTATAAAAGCCGGATCTGATAAACCAACTAATTCAATAAACGAATCTTTATTTTCTATTTCTACCACTGTATCATCCAATACAAAAACCCCTGCCTCCCTTAGTTTTTGAGTCAGTTCACCATACACACCTGATCTGGCTTCGTGGTTCCCTGATACAAAATAAACTGGAGCAATATTAACAGCACCATTTATGAAATCCATGGCAATGTCCACATTGGTACGTCTACTATCGATCAAATCCCCTGTCACTACGATTATATCAGGCTTTACCTTTTCTATTTTATTTAGTAAGCCCGATTGATTTTGTTTAAACTCCTTATTATGCAAATCAGATATTTGAACAATGGTATATCCATTAAAATCATTTGGTATTTTAGTATTGCTAAATTCAATAGTAGTTAAAACGATATGGTTGTTTTGCCATATACCAAATAAAATCAAGCCCAGGATTACAAATAAAAATGTAAGGATGAGCTGAATTTCTCCAAATTTCATTTTCACACACTTTCCCCCTATTATATAACTGTTTTCATTTAATTTTTTTCCGTATATTAGCAACATCTATCTCCTTATTTATTAGGATACTCCTCAAACCTTTTCCTCGAGATTCTTTTGTCACGTATATTCTTTCAATTTCTTAGTATTGGCTCATTATATGGGGTTGTGCTAAATAACTAATTAAAAAGTTGTATAAACTTCCAAGCTATATACGCTAACAATACAGTCTTAAAGAAAAACTTTATCAAGACAGTATCTTTAGACATAGGAGAAATCATAGCATCCATATCTTCTACTATCTCTTCTAAGTTAGGAATATCATTTTTATGTTCTATGATTAAACGATGTCTTTTAGTTGATAACATACTGGGATTAATAGCTACTCTACTTTCTATATGTTGATCCAAAAATAAAAATATCGTTTTTTCTTCATCAGACTCTTCTTTTATTAATATTAAATTTCTTTTGTTGAAAACATCCTCCAGTAGGTTTTCTAACTGTGCTTTGTAAATATTTTCAACTTTAATCTCTAACTTATGCAACGTGTCATAAATCAATCCATAGGCGATCCATCCACAGAATATAACTTCTATATAAAATTTAATGCTACTATCTCCCTTTATTAACGAATCTGTAATCCCGCTAATCATTAAATAGGTTGTTAATAAAACCAATATCCAGCTTATCAATCTAGATTGAACAAAAACATTACAAGCCTTTAATCGCTTTATGTTTATACTCAGATATCTTATTATCAATATAATCAAAAGTCCCCTTATTAGGATCATACCTATGTCCACCCAATCATCCCCCTATTATCTATATCTTAAGCAATCGATGAATCAATAGTATTAGCTGTATACATTTCCCTGAAAAACACACTCCAATAATTCTTTAAAGGTGGTCCTATAAACTTTTAAGACAACAAGTAACGATTACATAATAAAAGAATATATGGTTGTTAGTATATTCATCATTACACCTTTCTTCTTTCTCTGAGTAATTCCTTCTAATATTTTTCATTGAATGTATTACTAAAATTTCTTCTTATTAGCTTTCACTTTATATATATACTTACCACCGTCCTTTGTCTTATATAAATTTCAACCTAGGGATGTATGGATATCTATAGATAAGCAATTTTAGTTTAAATAAACCATACTCACCCCAGGGTTTTTCCCATAAATATGACATATATCATACAAACCGGTGACTTATGTCACAGTACATAGCGTTCAGCTACTATATACTTTAACTAGAGCGTAATACTTAACTAGAAAGGGGCACACAAATAAATGTTTAGTTTATTCAAAAATGCTAAGGAGGCTGAAAAGATGACAGTTAAAGAAGTGAATCCAATGTTTTGTTATCAATGTGAACAAACACCAGCAGGAGGATGTACAAAATTCGGTGTTTGCGGAAAAAATCCTGATATCGCAAGTCTTCAAGATACAATGATTTTTGGCTTAAAGGGAATTGCTGCCTATGCAACCCACGCAAGAGAATTAGGATTAATTGACCCCGAGGTAGATGCCATTACCCATGAAGCTTTATACACAACTTTAACAAATTCAAACTTTAGTGTAGAAGAACACATTAATATGACATTAAAGGTAGGTCAAGCAACAGTTAAAGTAATGGACTTACTAGATCGAGCTCATACTGGAAAGTTAGGTATACCAACACCCGTTGTTGTTTCTCAAGACAAGGTAGAGGGTCATGCCATTCTTGTAACAGGTCATAATCTATATGCCTTAGAAGAGTTACTTAAGCAAACAGAAGGAAAAGGAATCAACATTTATACTCATTCAGAAATGTTACCGGCTCACGGATACCCAGAGCTTAAAAAATATCCTCACCTTAAAGGAAATGTAGGTAAGGCTTGGTTCGACCAAAGAAAATTATTTGAAGAATTTTCAGGTTCAATCCTTGGTACAACAAACTGCTTGATGCCAATTAAAGGAAGCTACTCTGATAGAATGTGGACCTATGGTAACGCAGGATTAGAAGGGGTTCAAAAAATCGCTAATGATGACTTTACACCCCTAATTGAAAAAGCGTTAGCTTTACCAAAGTCAAACATTGCATCGGATAAAACCATTACAACAGGATTCCATCACAGTACCGTATTAGATATTGCACCAGAAATTATTGATGCTATCAAAGCTGGTAAGATTAAGCGCTTCTTTGTAATCGCTGGTTGTGATGCACCGACTAAAGGTAGAGATTACTTTAGAGATCTAGCTAGCTCATTACCAAAAGAATGTGTGATCTTAACAACATCTTGTGGAAAATTCAGATTTAACGATATTGATTTTGGTACTGTACCAGGTACAGACATTCCAAGATATATTGATCTAGGTCAATGTAATAACTCAGGATCTGCTGCAAAGATTGCCATCGCTTTAGCTGATGCCTTCGAATGTACAGTAAATGATCTGCCATTAACAATTGTATTGTCTTGGTTTGAGCAAAAAGCTGTTGCCATTCTTTTAGGACTATTTAGCTTAGGTGTTAACAACATCTTTATTGGACCAAGTGCTCCAGAATTCGTATCACCAGGTGTATTGGATGTATTGCAAAATACCTTCAACCTACAATTAATCAGTGGTGATGCCAAAGCTGATTTAGCAAAAATGTTATAATTTAATTATCTCACTGTCCTTTACTCTTTGAGTAAAGGACAGTTTTTTAAAGTGCGCTATGAGTCGATGCCATAGCATCAGACGAATTTTATTTAAGCACTTGGAATTTTTAATAAAAATAGTTAAAACTTACTGTTGACAGTTTTACTTTATTACGTTAGAATAATAAACAATATATTAATAGTTCTAAATTCTGTGAATAGGATGAGTAGTTAGAGTCTTAAAGGTTTAGCGAGTCGGAGTAGGTGGGAGTCCGATACTTTATCTCTAGTGAATGGACCTAGGAGAAACAAAGAGAACTCACCAATTGGTGAAAGTATCTGATGTCGGGGGGCTTCCCGTTATAGAGGCAGGATATCGAGTTAGTTTGACTCCGTATCTCATGAGAGAGATCCTTTGGGATCTAATAAAGGTGGTACCGCGAAACTTAGTCTTTCGTCCTTTGATCAATTTGATCAATTTGGATGATGGCTTTTTTTATTGATTTTTTTATTAATATTTCGAAGGGTGGTGAACATGATGTTGTGAAGAGAAGATAATTCCATTGTTCCTTGGCAAAGAAAAAAAATAGTAAAAAACAGAGAGGAAGCGATCGAATATGAATTTACGAAAAAATATTCTAACAGCATTATTATTAGCCATCGGCTTTATTTTACGCCAATTAACACCCGGAGCATTGGGAGGAATGAAATTTGATTTATTCTTATCCTTCATCTTCATTTGTCTCTTACTTAATCCTACCTTTAAAAATGCCATCCTAACAGGTCTTCTAGGGGGAATATTAAACGCTTTGACCACGACCTTCCCTGGTGGTCAACTACCCAATGTCATTGACAAGCTTATTACTTGCGTCATACTGTTTATCATTATCAAAGTGATGATTCATGTAAAGGATAATCAAATCTTTGTGGGCTTCATTGCCTTTTTAGGTACACTGATCAGTGGCACTGTCTTCTTAACCAGCGCTCTATTTATCAGTGGTCTTCCAGCACCGTTTACACTTCTATTTATGACAATTGTTTTACCCACATCCCTAGCCAACATCGTCATGACCCTCGTGGTCTATCAGGTTGTGCAATCGACCCTAAAAATGACTGGAGTTAAATTTGCATAAGGATAAATAAATAATCATAAAATCAAAAGTGTTTCCTCTACATCGTAGAAGAAACACTTTTGATTAAACAAATAGCAATACACCATACCAATAATGAACGCTACTAAATAAATCTCTTTATTACATCTTCCTGTGTATAAGTTATTTATTTTTTTCCATTTTTCTATATATTGTCCACATTTTCAATGGTTTTACTGTAGATTATGTGCACAACAGACCTTCATCTTCTCAATTCGATCAAATGCTTCTTTTAAAGCAGCAACACCAACGGTACAGGCAAGTCTAATATATCCTTCTCCACATCCTCCAAAAGCAATACCGGGAATGGCTAATACATGAGCTTCTTCCAACAATTCCTTACAAAAGTCAACTGAGTTTAGACCCGTCTTCTTAATATTTACAAAGAGATAAAAGCTTCCTTGGGGAGATAATACCGACATATTGGGAATGGCATTAATCCGTTCATAGGCATAATACATACGTTTTTTGTATTCTGCTATCATCGGTGGTTGAATGGTTTCTCTCATCCTCAGTGCATAAATAGCCGCTCTCTGAGAAATTGATGGCACTGTAAAGCAGATTCCCTCATTAATATCTCTCATGCACTGAATGATAAAATCCGGTGCCAATACATAACCTACACGCCATCCTGTCATGGCATAATCCTTTGAAAAGCTTCCAATTGTAATAGTCCTCTCCTGCATTCCTTTCATGGTTGTCGCTGGGAGAAAGGGATCTGAAAATGTAAAGGCATCGTAAATGTCATCGGCTATGATCAACAGATCGAACTCCTTTGCCACCTTGCCCACGGCCTCCAGTGTCTCCTTGCTGAAGCATGCCCCAGTTGGATTATTAGGTGTGTTGATGATGATGGCCTTCGTTCGGTGGTTGATCAATCCCTTTAATCGGTTGATGTCAATTTGAAATCCATCTTCTTCGTAGGTATCTAAGATCACAGGTTTTCCTCTAACTAGCTCTACCTGTTGAATATAAGGGGTAAAGTATGGGGCTGGAATAATCACTTCATCTCCATCATCTAAAATTGCCTCCAATGCAAGATACATCCCATGACAAGCCCCTACAACGGCCATAACCTCCTTGGATCCCACCTTATACTCATAAGCCTCTTCATAGTATTTGATAATTTCATGTCGAAGCTCTTCATCTCCTAGTGAATCCGTATAGTGGGTATGACCGTTCTCAGCATCCTCAAAGGCTCTTTGGATCACCTCTTGATTCGTCACGTAATCAGGATCACCCAAACTTAAATTAATCACATCACTATATTGTTTTGCTAAGTCCACCACGGCCCCCATGGGAGTTGTCATTGTATTCCAATATCTCTTTGCTAAAAATCGATGCTTCATATCTATCCCCTGCTTTCTTTGTCATAACACTATGTTTCACAATCCATGGTCTTGTTGCACAAACACCCTGATTTTTAATCGCCTCTTACCCCTTCTCCATTAAGTCGCCATTTATAAATAACAATCTATCACTTTTGTACCTTCATTTCAAGTATGTTTATTCATTATGGTTTATAAACATTTAATCTTATCTACAAAAAAACTCCGCTTATGAGTTTAGCGAAGTCACTATAGCATTTATCCTTAGATTTACTTTTTCATCAATATGGCTTCTAAGACGCCCCCTGCAATAGATCTGGCTTTATCTGAAATGGTAAAGCAGTAAGAACGAATGCCTCGAGGATCAATGTCTCCGATTTTCATGCCATCCTTCACAGTGCTGCCATTTTCAATCATACCTCTTAGAACCCCATCTATTCTTCCTTCAACTGGGAGCTCCCCTATATGGGCAATGATTTCACCTTTTTCAACCCGTGTACCGATGGGTTTTAAATTTCTAATTTTCCCATCTCCAGTAGCCCTTACAATTCGCTCTTCACTAATTCCCATAATTTCCCCAGGTATACCTGTATTTCTATGGGCCCGTCCATTCCAGATTACCTTTCCTAAATCATGCCCTCTTTGACTCTCAACAACCACATGAACATCTAGACCTGCTGTAAAGCCTGGTCCAACTCCAATTACCAATGGCGCCATTTCCTTAATTGTGCCTTTATTCACCTTAGCCAGTGTCGCATCCACTACAACATCTGGCTTCAAATCACCAATTGTTTTCCCCTCTGGATCAACCATCACAGGAATACATTTAGCTCCTAATACAGTGTGTACTTCTGTAGTATTTTCAATACGTTTGGCCTTTACGTCTTCTACTATCACTTCACCTTCAAAGACAGCTTGTGCAAAGGCAACCCGTCTACGGATCACTGTGGGCTCATTCATCTCTAGTATCACCACATTAAAACCACAATTTCTAAGCCTATGGGCAATTCCAGTTGCTATATCGCCCCCTCCTCGAAGTACAACGAGTTTACCTAACATGAGAAACCCTCCTTTAAAGATATTCCTTTTCCTTTATTTTTCACAGACACAACCTCCGCCATAATGGACAAGGCAATCTCTGCTGGATTTCCCCCCTGTAGATCTAATCCAATAGGACAATAGATTTGATCTAACAGATTTTTTTGATATCCTTTTTCCTCTAAGGACTTCATTATTTCTATTTTTTTACGCTGACTTCCCATCAGTCCAATGTAAGCTGCAGGTTTTCCCAATATGGTCTCTAACACTTCTTCATCGGTGGTAGAGCCCTTAGTGACAACCACAACATAGGTTTGTTCATCAATCTCCACGTCAGATAGACCTTCTCCATAGGTAGGTTTCATAATTCTTTGGGCTGCATGGGGAAATCGCTCCTCTGTGGCAAATTCCTTGCGTTCTTCTATTATGGTTATCTCCATGTCTAAATGCTGGGCACATTGTACAACCTCATACCCAATATGTCCGCCGCCACAGACCACCAGCTTGGGTCTAGGTTGAACGATCTCTACAAACACCTTTGCCGTCCCTCCACAATTCATTCCAATCCCTTGGGAGCCTTTAGTTAAATGATAGGTTAATACACGACTTTCGTTATTTTCCAATAACTCAGGAATCATCTTAAGAACCTCAGATTCGATTTTTCCACCACCAACGCTTCCTAAGGGTTTTTCTTCTTCAGTATAAATGAGCTTAGCCCCTACTCTACCCGGTACCGATCCACTGGTTTCAATGACAGTGGCCATAGCAAATCGTTTTCGTTTCCCCATTAACAATAAAGCCTGTTCTAAGACATTCATTTACATGTCCTCCTTTAGCAGTTCTTCATAGTCCCTCTGGGTGTCAATGTCCCACCCCATTAATGCTTGTTTAATTGGATAAAATAACACTTCATCTTGATTGTCTCGAATAATCCTTCTGCCTCCTGAATCCCCTCTTAATTGCAATAGGGACCGCCTCCATCTCTTAGAAAAGATGACCGGTGCCCCTGGTTTTTCCTCATAATAAGGCACCGCTATGGAAGCTGGCGACTCCCCATAAGCCCGAATCATTTCCTTCAATTCCTCAAGGACCAATAATGGCTGATCTCCCATGAAAAACATATAATCCTCAACTGATTCATCCACTGCCTGAAGCCCCTTGATCACAGCTTGACTCTGGCCCTGAATGGCTTCTTCATTATAAATCAATTGTATATTTCTATTTTTCACTAGGCTTTTAACGGCTTCTTCTCGATATACTAATATAATCTTTTCCATATGAAGTTGTTCTATTCCCTCAATGACCCACTGTAAAATAGGTTTTTCTTGATAGGGAAGTAATAGCTTATTTGTTCCCATTCTTTGACTAAATCCAGAAGCTAAAATGATTGCAACCACTTTTAATCCCTCATTCTTTTCCTACAGTTAATTGTCCTTTTACCTGCACTTCACCCAATAAAACCTTCCCAATTCTAGGGATTTGACTTAATACGATACTAGCCATTTTTGTAGCCAGTTTCTTTTCATCCTCAGTATACACTTTATTTAGCAGCAATGCCACTGAACTATTGGGAGGAATTCCTTTTAAAAGTCCCAGGGGACTTTCCAACAGCTTGAGTAGCATTGCTTCATCAACTTTTCTATTGGTAATATTTTCATCTCCCAGTAAATTTTTATCCTTTAACAGGTGACAGCGATGGATCCACTTCTCTTCAAGGGATTTCCCTATTATATCCCATCCAATCACCACAATGGTTAGCATTGTGGATTGTGGTACTTGGGGCTCCCATGAGGCTGGAATCTTCAAGCTTTTTCCCTTAGACCCATCCCCTTCAACGAGGATCTGTCTCCCTTCTAATCGCTGATGGAGCCATACGAGGTCTTCTGGATCGTATCCTTTGACCTTATCATCTCCAATTAATTCTTTACCAGCAAAAATCTGCCTCGCATCCTTGAACTTCATGAGATAATCATGAAGCACTTCAATATCTGATTCAATTAACACTTTCATCTTCTGAGAATTTTTTGGTAGTTTCATTGCTGTTGTTGTTGTCAACAATAGATTATTCCCCTGATCCCCTAGCTCTACTGCTAATCGATAAAGGGTACTGGTTTTTCCTCCGGATCCAATGATCGTAATCATCCCATGGGCTATGCCTTCCATGTCAAGGACTTCAATTAACTTCATTTTGTTCTCCTATCTATTTAAGCTGATAAATCGAAAATTTTTCACATCAAATAACCCTAAATCTGTTAGTTTTAACTCTGGAATAACTGGTAATGCTAAAAATGATAGGGTCATAAAGGGATCAATCTGTTCATTAATTCCTAGCTTTTTATAGGCAATCTCTAACATTTGCTTTAACTGTTCATTCACTTCTTCCATGGTCCCCTGGGCCATTAGTCCCGCTATGGGCAATGATAATGTCTGAAGTATCTCTCCCTTAGAACAAATGGTAATGCCGCCCCCTACTGTATTTAATTCATTGACAGCTAAGAGCATATCTTCGTCATTGTCTCCGATGACAATAATATTGTGAGAGTCGTGTGCCACTGTAGAGGCAATGGCTCCACCCTTCAATCTAAAATCTTCTACCAAACCTAATCCAATATTTCCTGTGCGTTTATGTCTTTCAATCACTGCTAGTTTTAATATATCTAAGTCTTCATGGTACCTAAAAGTTCCCTCTTTAACCTCCACCTTACGACTTACCCGCTGGGTTACTAGACTGTGGGGTAAAAGCTTAATGACATTGACGATATCTGTTTCTAGAGAAAGCACTAAATCCTCTGGAGTCAACTCTTTTGCATTAACTGTTTGGGTTACTGTATGATCCTCAGTGGACTGTGCTTCAAAAAAAGCCTTCCCATCTTGTGCCACTAGTTTACCATCTTTAAATACCTTTGTCACATGAAATGTCTCCAAATTATCTAATACAACTAGATCAGCCCGATAGCCGGGAGCGATTGCGCCTAAGTCCTTCAGACCGTAACACTCTGCTGCATTGATGGTGGCCATCTTCACTGCAGAAATAGGATCAAGTCCCTCTTTAATCGCCACCCTTACATTGTGATCAATATGCCCTGCCTCTAAAATATCTTCAGGATGTTTGTCGTCAGTACAAAATAAACAACGGCGCATATTTTCTGGAGTGATGCCCCTCACAAGGGTTTTTAGATTGCGGGCAGCGGAGCCCTCTCGAATTAAAATATACATACCCAGTCTCAGTCGATTAATCATTTCCTCTACAGTGGAACATTCATGTTCAGTTCTAACCCCTGCTGCAACATAGGCATTCAAGGCCTCTTCTTTTATATCCGGTCCATGTCCATCTATCATTTTACCTTCTGCAATCATGATTTTATCGATAATACTCTCTTCTCCAGCAATGACTCCTGGATAATCCATCAACTCTCCCAAGCCCAATACCTTTTCATGATTAATTAAAGGCGCTAGGTCTTTTGCCTTTAAATTAGCTCCCGCATTTTCAAAGGACGTAGCTGGTACACAGGAGGGGAGCATCATGTATACATTTAAAGGCATTCCCTCGCTGGCCTTTAGCATATATTCAATCCCTGGAATACCGCATACATTAGCGATCTCATGGGGATCAGCAACAATTGTTGTGGTTCCCCTAGGAACAATGGCCCTGGCAAATTGGCCCGGTGTCACCATTGCTGATTCCATATGGACATGTCCATCTATTAATCCTGGTACCACAACTTTTCCTTCGAGGTCAATATTTTCAAGTCCATTATAGTTTCCAATTCCAACAATTTTACCCTGATCAATGGCAATATCTCCTGATATGATCTCATGGGAGAACACATTGAGGATCTGGGCATTTTTTAGTACCAATTGGCTCCGCTTCCTGCCGGCAGCCAAATCAATTCTTCGTTTAATATCATCCTTCATATTCATCGCCCCCTTATTTTTTCAAGGCCTTCAATAACCGTTGTGGAGTCACAGGTATTTCTGTGATCCGTACCCCTACTGCATCGTAAATGGCATTTAAAATCGCCGGTGCTACACCTAACATAACCGGTTCCCCAATGCCTTTGGCACCAAAGGGTGCTGTGGACTCAGGGTCCTCTATAATGATTTTTTCAAGTTCAGGAATATCTAATGCTGTTGGGATTAGATAATTGCTAAAACGCTTGTGTTTCATCTGCCCCTGCTGTAAATTTAAATCCTCCATCAGTGCATAGCCTAGTCCCATGGCAAATCCACCGTCCATCTGACCTTCAATGAGCTCTGGATTAATTGCCCTTCCCACATCCTGAGCACAAACTGCTTTCAAAATATCTACAATCCCAGTCTCTGTGTCCACCTCTAAAATGATCCCATATACATTAAAGGTATAGGGCCAGTAAGGGGCACCTTGGCCTGTTTCTTCATCCATTTTTGTTGTCTGGGCTGTAAAAACACCTTCCTCACGCAAAGGAACTTCTACGAATTTCGAGGCAATCTCCTGTAGGGTTATGCTTTTACTAGGAAAGGTTTTAAAATAAACCAGACCATTCTTCATTGTCACCCCAACATCACTATTAAATTTAAATTCTGCCACTGCAACATCAATCAGTCGTTGTCTCAGGTTTTCACAGGCTTTCTTAATGGCATTGCCGGTATTATAGGTTTGCCGACTGGCCGCGGCCGTACCAGCATCAGGCGTTAGCCTCGTATCTTCACAACTAAATATAATATCTTCTAATGGTAATCCCAATACTTCAGCTGCCATCTGACTCATGATGGTCTTGGCTCCTTGGCCTACTTCAGTGGCCCCCACATAAACTGCAACCTTCCCATCTTTTTGTAATTCAACCTGGCATCTTGATATATCTGGGAAGCCATTTCCATATCCTGTGCCATAAAAGGCACTTCCGATTCCTACACCCCGCATTTTCATTTTATTGTCCCTCCCCTGGACCTTGATATGATCGCAAGGCCTCCTCTACCGCTCTTAGGCATTCTTCAAATGGGGCACTTTCCTCTAGTATTTGTCCCGTTGCGGTCTCCGATCCCGTTTTAAAACCATTGATGACTCTCATGGTAATTGGATCGATTCCTAGCTTCACACCAATTTCATCAATCTGTTGTTCATGGGCAATCGGTGTCTGTGCTGCACCAAATCCACGCATAGCTCCTGCAAAGGGATTATTGGTATAAACTGCGTAACTATCTACTTTGACATTTGGTATTTCATAGGGCCCAGTTGCATGAACCCCTGCTTTTCTTGCAACATTTATGGCCCAAGAGGCATAGGCTCCTGTATCCCCAATAACTGTTGCTTCCATTGCCAATAGCTTACCCTGTTGATCTGCTCCGGTTCGATATTTCATTTTCATCCCATGTCGTTTGGAATGAGCATCAAAGGATTCCTCTCTGGAATAGGTTGCTTTAACAGGTCTCCCCACTCGCTGTGTTGCCAAGGCCAGGTGAATTTGAAGGGTAATGTCCTCACGTCCTCCAAATGCCCCTCCCACAGCAGGATTAATGATCCTAATTGTATCAAGTTCTACCTCTAATGCCTCCGCCACCTCTAGTTGATCAAAGTGGGGGTATTGGTTAGCAACACAGATGACAATGGTACCATCTTCTTCTGTATATGCAATGCCTGACTCTGGCTGCAAAAAAGCATGATCCACCATATCCGTGCGATATTCTCCTTCTACAACCACATGGCATTGCTTAAAAGCCTCTTGGATATCTCCTCGACGGATTTTATAATGATAGATCACATTACTTTTATCGTGGACCTGGGGTGCAGAATCTGCCATAGCCTCCTCTGGATCAAATACCCCTTGGAGCTCTTCATAGCTCACTTCAATGGCTTCCATGGCTTGTTCAGCCACTTTTTCATTTTCAGCCACCACAAATGCCATGGGATCTCCCACTCGTCTGACCTTATGGGCACAAAACACCTCATGATCCTTTAGCAATACCCCATGATGGTTATGAGGCACGTCCTTAGATGTCAAAATGCATAAAACACCTTCTATGGCTTCAGCCTTTTCTGTATTTAATGTGAAATAGGCATGGGGCTTCTCAGAACGTAATGTTCTGCCATAGCACATACCTTCCATTTGTAAATCCTCTGGATAGGTGGCTTGCCCGGTAACCTTACTCCTGCCATCTACCCGTATTGCTCTCTTTCCTACGATTTCATACTTCACTGTCATTGCCTCCCTTCCTTAACAATTCCCCTGCAAGCTCAATGGCATCTACCATCTTGTTATACCCAGTACATCGACAAAGATTCCCAGAAATACCTTCTCGAATCTCTTCACGAGTTGGGTAATTGTTTTGGTCTAATAATGCCTTGGCTGAGAGAACCATTCCTGGAGTACAAAAACCACATTGAACTGCCCCAATTTCAATAAATGCCTGCTGTATAGGATGTAGGTTCACCCCATCTGATAAACCTTCAATGGTGAAAATCGCCTTGTCTTCTGCCTGGAAGGCCATCACCATACAAGCATTTACGGTCACACCATCCATCAAAATAGTACAGGCCCCACATTCTCCTTCGCCACAGCCTTCCTTTACACCCAATAACCCAAGTTTATTTCTCAACACATCAATGAGTCGCATTTCTTCCTCAATGGTTACTTTATATGATTTTCCATTAACACTTAAAATAATGTCTCTCATCTTCATCTCTCCTCGTCTTGTGTTCCGTATATTGCTTAGGGATATTTTATGCCTGACAACTTGCTAACGCCGCCAATAATGCCTGCCTACAAATCCCCTTTACTGCAGTTGCTTTAAAGTCGGCTGTTGATCTCCCTGCCAGTCGCTGTCCTACCACATGACTTAACTGCTGAAGTCCTTCATCAATCACTTCTTCCGTCAAAACTTTGCCTGTGAAGATCGTCTCCACTTCTCTTTCCCTTAAACCCCTAGTTCCTACTGCGCCACTGGCAATTTTTATCTCTTTACAAGTTCCCTTCTCATCAATAGAAATGAAAATAGCTGTAGCAATTCGAGAGATGGCTAAGGCCTTTCGCAGTCCTAACTTTCCAAACCCTAGCCCTTGACCATCCTTGGGCCTTTTAAAGCAAATGGCCGTCACCAATTCCTCTGGTTTTAAATCCAATTTCCCCTTACCCATTAAAAATGTATCTAAAGGAATCCTCCGTTTTTCTCCTTTTTTCTCGATGACAACTTCTGCCTCCAAGGCTAATAGTGGGGGAACAATATCTGCTGCCGGTGATGCATTACATATATTGCCTCCTATGGTTGCAGTATTTCGTATTTGTGGGGACCCTACCATTCGAGCCGCTTGGGCCAACCCCTTTACTCTTCCTTGTAGCATGGGACTTTCAGATATTGATGTAAAATTAGTCCCTCCACCAATCACGATTTCGTCCTGGGACTCCCGGATAAATTGAATCTCCTTCACACTTGAAATATCAACCATTACCTCGGGATCGATGTGTTTTTCTCTTAATTGTATAATGGCATCGGTTCCCCCAGCAATCACATAGCTTCTTGAACCATACTGTTCCAGTAGTTCTAATACTTCCGCTACTGTCTTTCCACGATACACTTTCTTTACATTCATTTTCGTCCCTCCTATCAACAAAGGGGAAGCAATGCTTCCCCTTTGTTTTATTTTCTCACTCCGGCTTTTATTGTTTGTTGTTGAATGATTCGGTTTGCCTCGTTTAATATGAAATTTTCATTTAAAGTTGTTAGCTTACGGTCCTTCATCACAATTTTACCGTCAATGATTGTTGTTTCTACGTCAGAGGCCCGAGCTGAGTACACTAACCTTGAAATCACATCAACTCCGTGGCCTGGATTACTGTGAAGCCCATCTAAATTAATAATGGCTAAATCAGCTTTTTTACCAGGTTCAAGACTCCCCAATTCATCTTGCATCCCCATAGCCTCAGCGCCACCTAATGTTGCCATTTCAAAAACCTGTTGAGCAGGCATTACAGTGGGACTCAATAGTCTGGCTTTTTGGATTAATGCCGCACTACGCATTTCTTGAAATTGGTCTAAATTATTATTACAGGGTGCCCCATCTGCTCCAAGAGAAACATAGGCTCCCATCTCAATAAGCTCTGGAATTTTTGCGATTCCAGATGCCAACTTTAAGTTAGAGTTAGGACAATGGGCAATTCTTGTACCAGTTTGTGCAAGTAGCCTCATTTCCTCATCATCCAACCAAATACAATGGGCTAAAATCAATTTTTCCCCGGTGAGTCCTAAGTGATGAAGATACTTGATATTTCTCATCCCTCGATCTCTTTGAACCAGCTCTATTTCACCTCGGTTTTCAGAGGCATGGGTGTGAACCATCACATCATACTCACGAGCCAAATCTCTGACCCGAACCAATAGCTCTTCCGAACAGGATACAACAAATCTGGGAGCGAAGGCATATTGAATACGTCCATTGTCTCTCCCATGCCATTTCCTTAAGAGTGCCACACTTTCTTTAATAGACGATTCCGTTTCTTCCATTATGCTATCTGGAACTCCCTTTCCATAGTCCATCATACATTTTCCAACAATAGCTCTAAATCCACTTTCTTCGACAGCCTCAATAATGGAATCAGTATGATGCACACTTCCCATATCAATAATGGATGTGGTGCCACCTTTAATCAATTCAGCAATTCCCAGTTGAGCTGAAATATAGTTGGATTCAGGTCCATGTGAGCCCTCTAGGGGCCAGACTCTTTCCTTTAACCAGTCCATTAACTCTAAATCATCGGCCTGCCCTCGATAAAGGGTCTGGGTTAAATGAATATGGGTTTGAATAAATCCTGGAATCACGACCCGACCCTCTGCTTCGATTATTTCATCGGCCTCTGCGTCGATATGTGATGCTATGGCTTCGATACGATTTCCATCAATGAGTACATCTCCTTGAAAAATTTCACGTTTATCATTCATTGTCACAATGGTTCCCTTGCGAATTAATACCTTTGACATATGATGCGCCTCCTCTAGTGTGTATCAGTTATTTCCTCTATTTTTCTAATGGTATGACAACAACTCAACATGAATCATTGTGCTGAATATACAAAATTAACCTTTAATGACCCTCTAATGGTTTTCTAAGCACCACCTTTTCAATAAAAATCATGTAACTCAAAGGTGTGAAGGTTACTTTTGTATATTCTCACAAGTATTTAGGTAGATCTAGTATAAGTTGAAACCCTTAAGGGTTTCAACTTATACGGATCTTATCCTACGTCTAGATGGCAAACTTTATAATAAACAAGAGTGCCAAGATATACATAATTGGTGATACTTTGTTTCCTTTACCTGAAAGAAGCTTTAATGCTACATATGAAACCATACCAAAAACGATTCCATCTGCAATACTATAAGATAAAGGCATCATGATGATCGTCAAGAAGGCTGGAATTGCTTCAGTATAGTCATCTAAATCAATCTTTTTGATCGGTGACATCATGAATAGTCCAACAATAATCAACGCTGGCGCCGTGGCTGCACCAGGTACCATGATAAACAATGGTGAAAATAGTAAGGCGATTGCAAACATTCCTGCGGCAGATAATGCCGTTAGTCCTGTTTTACCACCCTCTGCTACTCCTGCAGCACTTTCTACATAGGTTGTCACTGTACTTGTTCCTAAACAGGCTCCAACAGTTGTTCCAACAGCATCAGCAAACAACGCTTCTTTAGCCCTCGGTAAGTTGCCATTCTCGTCAAGCATATCTGCTTTAGATGCAACTCCAACCAATGTTCCTACAGTATCAAACATATCTACAAATAGGAATGTAAAAAGAACAATAACCATATCCAATGAGAAAATATTACTAAAATCAAATTGAAAGAAAATTGGAGAAAGCGATGGTGGTGTACTCATGAATTGCAATCCTTCAGGTACTTGTGTGACACCCATAGGAATTCCTAAAACCGTTGTTGCCAAGATTCCTATTAAAAGCGCACCTCTTACATTTTTCGCTAATAGCACCCCTGTCAATATAATTCCAATAATAGCTAATAGAGGTGCGGCAGCAGACAAGTTCCCTAATTCAACAATCAATCCGTCAAGTGCCCCGTCAAATCCCACAAACTGACCACTGACAACAATATCAGCATTTTCAAATCCGATAAAGGCAATAAATAAACCGATACCCACTGCCACCGCATGCTTTAAGTTTTTAGGGATGGCATTTACAACTGCTTCTCTGACATTCAAGAATGTTAAGATAATAAAAATAATCCCTTCCAAAAATACTGCCGTTAAAGCAAACTGCCAGGTATACCCCATTCCAAGTACAACGGTGTAGGCAAAGAATGCATTTAATCCCATTCCTGGAGCTAATGCAAAAGGATAATTAGCATAAAATGCCATTACCAATGTGCCCACGATGGCTGACAGTGCTGTAGCCGTAAAAACGGCTCCAAAATCCATTCCTGCTTCCGAAAGAATGATTGGGTTGACAATAAGAATATACGCCATAGTCATAAAAGTGGTAATCCCTGCAAGAACCTCTGTCTTTACATTTGTTTTGTGTTCTGTTAACTTAAATTGTTTTTCTAAAAAGCCCTCTGGTACGTTTTCATTTTTCATACTCGTAATTCCCCCCCTATTATTTAGGTGCCTTTTTATCCATTATGCCCGTGGAAGCCTCCCACGCTCCTGGCTGTCATAGTGGTGACTACTCCCTTATCCCCCTCCCTTCCTTTTAGTTACTATTTTAGTTGAAGAAATTGCATCCAGTCAAGCCAAGACTTTAGAATACAATTTCCTCAATTAATCCATTACTAAATCTATTCAATAACAGGTGGTAGTATTTTAAAATTATTGACATCAATTAATCCCTGATCAGTCAACTTCCAGCTTGGACTGGTGGATAAAGCCAGGAAGGATAGATGCATGAAGGGCGCATGGACACTACATCCTAGTTCCACCTTTGTCACTCTTTCTAAATCCACAATTTTTTGACTCACTTCGGGTCCTGTTAACTCATCAGTTATGAGTCCTCCAACAGGTAATCTCATTTCTTCAATAACACGGCCATTTTTTACAACAGCGATGCCGCCTTCCATTTCAATGACCCGATTAATGGCCATGGTAATGTCTTTACTATTTGTTCCTACAGCCATGATGTTATGGGTATCGTGGGCCACACTTTCTGCAAAAGCCCCATGCTTTAGTCCAAATCCTTTAACAAAGGCCTTTCCGATCCCGCCATTACGTCCATATCTTTCTACACAAACCATCTGTAGTGCATCTTGGGCTACATCAGATATTGCATTCCCCTGCTGGGTTTTGACCGTTACTTCTAGGCTACCAGAAAGATTTTGATCTGGGATCAGCTCAATACATCTCACCAGAGCCTCTTTTCCAGAAGCAGGAATTGCAATTGCACTCTCTTGAATTTTCTTACATTTAACTGAATGCTTGACTTCTTCAGGATAAATATAGGGTGGTAGATCAATTAACAGCTCTCCCTGGGATGCCACAAGTTTTCCTTCTAGAAAAACCCCTTCCACTGTCATTTCCTTTAGATCACTGATTACCGCAATATCCGCTAGTTTGCCAGGTGCTAAGACACCACGATCCTCCAATCCAAAATAAGTGGCTGGATTGATGGTTACCATTTGAATCGCTTCAATCGGGTCTACCCCTTCAGCGATGGTTCTTTTTACAATTTCATTCATATGACCTAGCTTCTCTAAGTCCTCGGCCACCATATCGTCTGTGGCTAAAATACAACGTCTTGAGTCTAGACCTTCCTCGGTTACAGCACGAATACATTCTGCCATATTCCTTTGGGTGGAGCCTTCCCGCATAAACACATATACACCCTGTCTTAATTTTTCAACACATTCTTCCTTAGTGGTTGTCTCATGGCAGGAGCATTTGCCTCCAGTAGCAATAATATGGGCTGCTAATTCTTGCCCAAAGAGATCTGGTGCATTGCCATCCACAATTTTCCCAATGCTTTTGGCATAGGTGGTGGACGCCACTAAATCAGTAATGACCTCTGGTGTATTGCGATAAACGTGCTTTGCATTACTAAATCCTTGCAATTCTCCAATTCCAATCACATTAGGATAATTTAGAATTTCCTTCATATCCTTAGAGGTGATATCATATCCTGCTGTTTCTAAGCCAGGACAATCCGGTGTCAAGGCTGGCACCACTAAATGAACGTGGTTGGGAACAACGCTGGCCTCTTCAGCCATTGCCTTCATTCCTATGGGACCTAGTGCATTGCCTATTTCATGGGGATCCGCCACTAATGTGGTGGTACCCGATGGAATTGACAATCTTGAGAACTCTGTAATGGTTAACATGCTGCTTTCAAAGTGCATATGTGAATCCATAAATCCCGGTGATAGAAATTTCCCTCTCACATCAACCACCAGTGTATCAGGTCCAATGAGCTTTCCAGCATCTCCCACCATCAAAATATATTTATCTTTGATGGCAATATCCGCTTGATACATTTCTCTTGTTAATACATTGATTACATTTCCTTGATATAAAACAATATCTGCAAACTGATTATCTGCCATAAGCACATCGATCAATTGGCGATAGATGATTGCTTCTTTAATTCCTACAGCATCTAACAATGGAATTTCCCCTCCTTTTCCCTTAATCCCCTGGGATATCAATATGGTCAATTATACCTACAATGGAGGCATCAATAGGGGACTGGAGTCGATTTGCAGCATATCTCGCAGCAGTTCCTCTGGCGTAAAGCACTATTTCTCCAATTCCAGCTCCAATTGTGTCTACAGCGACTAAAGGTTCCCCAACTGGGTTTTTGTCAATGTTCAGTGGCTGGGTTAACATGAGTTTACATCCCATTAGTCGTTCATCCTTAGGTGTCGCCACTACGGTTCCTATGATTCTACCTATATGCATCTTACCCTCTCCTTTTAATGAGGCGTTATCCTTTAATCAGTTGAATCCCCTTTTCCTTGGCCTTATCGTAGGCTAATGGGGTAATAATTGTTCCCAGAGGAAGGGTCATTTGCTTTTGTCCCCCCGGTACCAAAGAGATATCTTTCTCTGTGATCACTTGTCGTTCTCCAAAGCTCAAGGGTTTACCCTCTATTTTTTCATGTGAAACCTTTTGGCCTTTTTGTGTTGGGTCTTCATCTTGTTCTATGAGCTCCAGGCCATATGCTGTTTCGCTTAGGGGTTTGACACCCATTTTTTGAAGTTTTTCAATATATTCTTTCATCATTTCCTCTAGAAAGGGTTGCTGAGGAGCCATGCCTCGATAGCAAAGGAGCTGCTCTAAGTTCACCAAAAGCGGTTTGCCTTTCCATAGACACTGCCATAACAATCGAGGGATAAACTCATCTTGTATTCCCATGGACAATTTAATCGCTGTATTTTGTGTCATAGCAGGAACGATAACCCTTTGGACCACATCAATGGCTTTACATGCTAGAGATTCCTCCCTTACAGTGAATATCTTGCCTACTTGAAGTGGAATCACTATCTTTTTTTCATTTAATATTTTCTCTGCACAGGTCGAAAGTGCCAAATCAACAGAAAATCCATAGCGTTTCAGCCTTGGAATTTCCCTCAGTGCTGCCTCTAGGCCATCTGCTTTTCCAGTTAAAACAATGAGCAGATGCTTTTTTATGTCATCAGGCCCTTGATCTACTCCCTTGGCTCGATTGGTCAGGTTCTTTAAAATTTCCCTTGCTTGTTCATGACCATTCATAGATTATGCTCCTTCGTTTATTCTCCCTTTAACAATACCCGTTCCACCTCAGTATGTGGTCTTGGGATTACGTGTACAGAGTGAAGTTCTCCAACAGCTCTTGCTGCCTCTGCCCCTGCGTCAACCGCAGCTTTTACAGCACCTACATCTCCTCTTACCATCACTGTTACCAATCCAAAACCTATTTTTTCATATCCAACCAATGTCACATTTGCTGCCTTTACCATGGCATCTGCTGCCTCTACCGCTCCTACTAATCCTTTTGTTTCTACCATACCTAATGCTTGACTCATCATTATTCCTCCTCATTTATTCATTCTTATTTATTCATTCTTATTTTATACTTATTTCTTCACAGAGTCACTTGAAACATCTTGCTTTTTTTTACTCTTAGGAGCCTCTTTTTTCGGCTCTGCCTGCTGTTTCTTTTTTACATTCTTTTTGAAGGCTTCAATTAATACATTGACTTCTTCATGGGGTCTTGGAATCACGTGATGTGCCAGCACCCTACCTGTTCTTTCTGCAGCGATCACCCCTGCTTCTACACTGGCCTTCACCGCCGCTACATCTCCTGCAATCTGAATCGTTACACTGACACCCTGTCCTGCTCCAATTACTTTTTCGTATCCAATTAATGTCACATCGGCAGCCTTGGCTGCTGCATCTAAGGCCGCAATGGCTGCAGTTAATCCTAGTGTTTCTATTAGTCCTAGAGCTGCTTGCATCTAAACACCTCCTACTTTCTCTTCTTAGCCGTCATACCCAGGCCCTTACTCATGTCCCCTAAGGAAACCGTTTGGATACCATTACTGGTTTCCTTTCCAGGATGTTGTACTGTCCCTGACTTCATCATTTCTTTCTCCGATGCTTTTCCACTTAATCCTGCCAAGGTGTTCATCGTTTGCTGATGGGGTCCACTGATGACGCCTTTTTGTGTCTCAAATTTATTTGGCTCTACTTTCTTATTACTATTGATCTGGGACAGCAAAGCCTGAATACGATTATCGTCTTTCTCCTTTTGCTCTTGACCCTTGCTTGATGCCGTCATCTCTTCCCCTGGCTTTTTTCCACTTAATTCTCCCAGGGTGACCATCCTAGGTTGATGGGGTTGAGTCATGACGCCCTTCTTGGTTTCCAATTTCTTGTTTTCATTGATAATGGACAGTAAGGATTGTTCTTCATTAGAAGATAGATGCTGTGTCCAAGATTTTACTACTTTCTGACCCGATGTCACTTTTTTTTGATTAGCTATGTTTCCCAAGATCACCTTTGCCAAAGGATTTGCCATCTCATTCCCCTCCTTTACCCAATGATTTGATCTAATAATTTATCCACTTCTTCATGTGGTCTTGCAATGACATTAGTGGAAATCACTTCCGCAAGTCTCCCTGCCGCTTCTTCACCACTGTCTACGGCTGCCTTGACCGCTGCTACCTCTCCAGTCACAACAACAGAAATAATTCCTGACCCTACATAGTTCAAGTCAACAATTTGTACATCCGCCGCTTTGACCATGGTGTCGGCTGCCTGGATCGCTGCTACCAAACTACGTACTTCTACCATACCTATGGCCTGTCTCATGGCAATTACCACCTTTTACTATTTTTTCAATTGAGGAAAGTACCTCTCAATATCGATTGACTCGAAACCTGGAATTGCTGCTCTCTCAAAATATTTCGCTGCTTCTCCCAAGGGCTTTGTTGCATCAAACCCCAGTTTGTCGGTAACACCCCTAAGGGTATGGGATGGTTCTAGACCAGATCCCAATCCCCCTGGTATCATCACCAGGTCCTGAGAGGCTTGAAATCTTGTGGCAATAGCCCATTGGATTTCATCATGACTGTATATGTTTACGTCTTCATCTACAATCACAACATGTTTCATATCTTTACTACTGGCTAGGGCTGCAATAATAGCACTCTTGCCATCCCCTTGGGATTTCTTTTTAATAGATACGATTCCATGGAATCGACATCCTCCTGAAACTGTTACATTGACATCCACCACATCTACCATATTCTTAACATAGGCATACAATTCCATCTCTCTTGCCAGTCCATTAGATAGATGTTCTTCTCTGCAGGGGAAAGCCACTTGCATGATTGGATTATTTCGATGCATCACTGCTTTTACCTCTACAATTGGATGACTTCCTTGGTTACCATAGTATCCCATTAATTCACCAAAGGGTCCCTCCTGCTCTCTTTTATGGGGAGGCATAATCCCTTCTAGTACAATTTCTGCATAGGCGGGTACTTCTAGATCCACGCTATGGCATTTGACTAGTTCTAGGGCTTCTCCCCTCAATGCACTGTCTACTTCATATTTATCAATACCATAGGTAGCACTACTAATCTGAGAAGCCAATAAAAATGGATAATCATATCCTAAAATAATGGCCACCTCAAAGGGTTTATTTTGATTTTCAAACCCCCGATACTGTTGTGTCGCCAAAGGAGATGCAACTAAAATACTCATTTCATTTCTTTCATTCATCTGGAGTCTACGTACTGAAGTATGAACCTTTCCCGTTTCTGGGTCTTTCAGCACAACCACACCAGATGTAATATAGCTAGATGAGTCCCCTCCATGGAATTTGGGAATGGGAAACATTTTTTGAAGATCAATGCTTCTGGTAATAATATTTTCCATGACTGGACCCTTAGGTAATGTCTTAGTAGGCTTTGGATTGGCAACCGCATCCATTAACTGGGTAATCCGATCCTTTTCCGTAGTCCCCATCATATCATAATATATCTCACGGTTTCCGAAAAGCCCTCCTGCTACAGGATATTGACTCCCCTTCACCTTTTTAAATATGATTGGCTTTTCATTGTTAAAATGGGATAATACTGCTCCTAGCTCATATTTTGGATCTACCTCCACATGACAGGTTTCCAAAAGGTTCTTTTTCTCTAATTGTGCTAAGGTCGCCCTTAGCATCTGATTTTCCATCGCTCCCCCCTCCTTCTATTCTTCACCCCATCGGGTAAATAGGTTGTTTTCAATATCCATTTGATCTAAAATTCTGCCCACCATGATACTGACTAAATCACCAATTGTTTCTGGTTGATGATAGAACCCAGGTGCCGCTGGCATAACTGTTACGCCAATTTTAGCAAGCTTTGTCATGTTTTCTAAATGAATTAAACTAAGAGGCGTTTCTCTGGGAACCACAACCAGTTTTCTTCTTTCCTTTATTACTACATCAGCAGCCCTTGTCAACAAATTATTCGATAGTCCGTTGGCAACTGCAGCCAGTGTTTTCATGGAGCAGGGTACAATGATCATGCCATCGGTTTTAAAGGAACCACTGGCAATAGGGGCCGCTAGATTATCATTATCATGATAAAATGTCGCCAGCTCCTTTAATTCCTCCAAGGCCATTCCACATTCGTGGGAGACAACTTCTTGTCCCATCTTAGAAACCACTAGATGCGTCTCAATACCTAACTGCTTTAACACCTGTAGCAATCCCACACCATAAATGGTACAGCTTGCTCCTGTAATGCCTACAATTAATCTCACTGGATTCACCGCTTTCTTCTCTTGCTATTAAGGATGGGAAATCCTGTCTACTCATTTGAACAGACAGGTCCCTTATTGATAGTATACTATTTTACTTTGTTCTGTGCATCTCCACCGCCAACCCATGGGTCTTCATCATTTTCCCATGCTTGAATGTATTGGTCCACCGTCATGACCTTAGTGAAAATACTGAGATCATTTAATCCGTATTCATGCATTTCTTCAGTCTTAGAAGCCGTACCATCACTTAATGTGATGACCTTATAGGCATTTGCTAATGCATCGGTAGCAGTGCTTCTGACGCAAACATTTGTCCAGACACCGGTTAGTACCACTGTATCGATGCCTTCTTCCTTCAGATAAAGGTCTAGATCAGTATGGGCAAAGCCACTATGTCTTCTTTTTTGTACAATATATTCATCTTCTTGAGGGTAAAGCTCTGGAATAAAATCAGATCCCCATGTTCCCTTCACTGCATGAAGAGGTCTTACTCTAAAGTCAGCATCATTTTTACGATGGGCCTCTTGAATATGAACAAGGTGTATATCATCTCCTTCACGACCTCTTACCCACTCAAATATTTTTTGTAAATCCGGAATGATTGTTTCTCCACCTGGGCATCTTAGTGGCGCTTTTTCCCCAACAAAGTCATTTAACATATCAATGACAAGTATCGCATGTTTAGCCATGTTATTTTCCTCCTTTAATTTTCACCATTTATCTATATACTCACTAATATTTTATCACACGGTCTAGCTTTTGAATGTTTTGACGCTTTACAAATTGTCCAAAACCTTCTTTTCCAACAATACCGATTGCATCGTCGTATACAACAGTTCCTCTAACAACTGTTTTGACCGGCTTACCCTTTAGCTTAATCCCATGTAATGGATTGTACTTTGCCATAGAGTAGGTTTTCTTTTGATCTATGGTCCACTCTCTTTCAAGGTCAATAATAGTAAAGTCAGCATCTGACCCAATATGCATTGCACCTTTTTTAGGATACAGTCCATATTGCTTCGCTGCATTTGTACTTAATACGTCAACTAATTTAGATAAGCTTAGTCTTCCTTTGTTGTATCCTTCACTTACCATGATAGGAACTAGGGTTTCTACTCCTGGGATTCCAGGGAAAGCCGTCCAAATATTCATGCCTTCAGCATCTTTTTCAGTTTCGATTTCATAAGGAGCATGGTCTGTTCCCATAAAGTCTACACTTCCATTTTGTAGTCCTTCCCAAAGCTCTTTATTATCCTTTGTTGTTCTTAGTGGCGGTGCAATCTTAGCAAAGGCTCCATGCTCTGTCATGGCATCTTGATAGTTTAACATTAGATAGTGAGGGCAAGTTTCCGATGTCACATCTAAACCTCTTTTCTTTGCCGCTCCTACTAGCTTGGCTCCGATTCCTGAGCTCATGTGAACAATGTGTAACCTAGCTCCTGCTGATTCAGCAAAGTTAATACCTAATTCAATAGCCGCTTGCTCAGCTTCAACCAATCTTGCTTCTGCCCAAGCAGGACCATCCATTCTACCCTCAGCTTGGAACTTCTTAACATAAAAATCACACATAGCATAGTTCTCAGCATGAATTCCTACCGGTAGCCCCGTTTCTGCAACCCATCTAAAAGCCTCTAGCATTTCTGGATCAGTTACTCTTTCATAGGTTGGTACGGAAGGAGTCATATAGGCCTTAAAGGCACACACACCATAATCCGCTTGGTCTTGTACAATATGCTTTTTGCCTTCACGAACGTCTTCACCGGTTACGCCACCCCATAGTGCAAAATCGATGATGGCCTTCTCTTTAATGTTATTTATTTTTGACTCTAGCTCTGGAATACTTCTTACGGATGGCTTCGAGCAACAAGGCATATCCATAATCATTGTTAATCCTCCAGCTGCTGCTGAAGAACTCCCGGTTAAAAAGTTCTCTCTATGGGTAAATCCTGGATCCATAAAGTGGGTATGGGAATCGAAGCATCCTGGAATGGTCAAATGACCCTCTGCATCAATTGTTTTATCGAACTCTACGCCTTCTATATCCGTTAAAAAACCTGCTATTTTTTCATCCTTTACAAGTATGTTTGTTACAATTGTGTCGTCACCTTGAGGAATCCGTGCATTTTTTACAATTACATCATATTTCATTTTATTATCTCCTCTCATATTAAACTAGAATAACCCGATAATTTCTCCACTCTCTAAAATATTCATATGGTTGGCAGCTGGGACCCTTGGTAATCCTGGCATAGTCATAATGTCTCCAGTCAGTGCCACTAAGAATCCTGCTCCTGCTGAAACTCGAATTTCCTTCACTGTGACTCTAAAACCTGTGGGTCTTCCAAGTAGTGTTGGATCATCTGATAAAGAATATTGTGTTTTAGCCATACAAATAGGCATTTTGTCTAGTCCTAGTTCTTCGTATCCTTTGATTTGCTTTAGTGCTCCCTTGCTGAAATCCACCCCATCGGCGCCATATACTTCCTTTGCAATGGTGTTAATTTTGTCAACAATAGAATCGTTTACATCGTAAAGTGGCTTGAACTCTGATGGTTTACTTTCAACAATTTCAACAACCTTCTTAGCCATTTCCACGCCACCTTGACCGCCCTTAGCCCAAACTTGCGATAGGACAACCTCAGCCCCCTTGGATTCACAAAGCGCCCTTAACAAAGCAACTTCTGCTTCTGAATCCGTTGGGAATTCATTCATAGCTACCACAACAGGTACACCGAACTTTTGAACATTTTCAATATGCTTTTCTAGGTTACCAAAGCCCTTTTCTAATGCTTGAAGGTTTTCTTCATTCAATTGTCCCTTTGGAACGCCTCCGTGATTTTTTAATGCTCTTACTGTTGCCACGATGACTGCACAATCTGGCTTAAGATCAGCAAAGCGACACTTGATATCAAAGAACTTTTCAGCCCCTAGGTCAGCTCCAAATCCTGCCTCTGTTACAACATAGTCAGCTACCTTTAGGGCTAGCTTGGTGGCTAAAGCACTGTTACATCCATGGGCAATATTTGCAAATGGTCCCCCATGAATAAATGCCGGTGTATTTTCTAATGTCTGTACTAAGTTTGGCTTAATGGCATCCTTCAGTAAAAGTGCTAGTGAGCCTGTTGCCTCTAAGTCACCTGCTGTCACTGGTTCATTAGCCCCATTGTAGGCCACAATCATCTTGGCCAAACGCATTTTCAAATCATCCATTCCCGTTGCTAAGCAAAGAATGGCCATAATCTCAGAAGCCACAGTGATGTCGAATCCATCTTCTCTTGCAACACCATCTCCTCGATTTCCTAGCCCTACAATGGTGTTTCTCAGAGTACGGTCATTGATGTCTAGTACTCTTCTCCAGGCAATTCTTCTGGTATCAATATCCAATACATTTCCTTGGTGAATGTGATTGTCTAGTAATGCAGCTAATAAGTTGTGGGCTGTTGTAATGGCATGAATATCGCCAGTAAAGTGAAGGTTAATATCCTCCATAGGAACAACCTGTGCATATCCACCTCCAGCAGCTCCTCCTTTAACGCCAAAGTTAGGTCCTAGTGATGGCTCTCGTAATGTTGTCATTGTGGTTTTACCAATGGCATTTAACCCCATACTTAGACCAACATTTGTTGTTGTCTTTCCTTCTCCCGCAGGAGTTGGGTTGATGGCTGTCACTAAAATCAGTTTGCCATTAGGCTTATCCTTTAGTCGGTCAAATACATCTAAAGAAACCTTTGCCTTATATTTCCCGTAAAGTTCTAGTTCATCTTCCTTTATACCCAATCTTGCTGCAATCTCTGTAATGGGTAGCATCTTAGCTTCTTGACCTATCTGTACATCGGTTTTCATAATGATCCTCCTCTATTCCATTAAATGGGTTTCTAATATCTGTTCCTTTCTAAACCCTTCTAACCCTAAGTGATATTCTAGTGAGTTAAGCAAATGCTCTAGCTTTACCGGTCCCACAAGTTCAGATCCTGTTACTGTCACGCCGTATCTTTGTGCTTCTTGTTTCACAAAGCTAAAGGCGCGATAAAGTGGCGTTGCTGTACAATCAAACATATTCATTGAAACGACTACGCCGGTTCTTTCTGGAAATTTGATTCCTACGGCTCTAATTGTAGAGAATCCACCACTTGGACCTCGAACGCCCTTTGCAATTTTTTTAGCAATGCTTACATCCTCTGTGGCTAAAAATACATTATAGGCCGTTAGTCCCTCATGATCGGCACTGACAATAGTCGCTCCTGCAGTTGCATGTAATGCCGCTGGTCCAATATCTGGCTTTCTTTCATCTGTGTGGGCAACTTCCTTTAACCCTTCATACTGTCCTTTTCTAATAAAAGCTAAGGACTTGCGTTCTTCACAACGGGCATTTTCTCCCGAGAAGTATACCGGCACTTCAAAGCGCTTGTAGACTTCTGATCCAATCTCCTCTGCTAGCTTTGCACATTCTTCAATAGAGATGTTTCTAAATGGAAATAAGGGAATTGTATCTTGGGCCCCAATTCTAGGGTGAGATCCTTGCTGTTCTTCCATGCTAATCAGCTCATAGGATTTTGCGGCCATGTTTAATAGTGCTTCCTTGAGAGGTCCTGGCTCTCCGATGACCGTTACCACTGTTCTATTAAAGTCATGCTCGGGTTCATAACTGACAAGTTTAACCCCTTCCACATTTCTTAAGGGCTCTACCACCGCCTCAATCACTTCTTTTCTCCTGCCATCACTAAAGTTTGGTACCGCCAAAACATATTGTTTTTCTGTTGACATAAATAAAATACCCCTTTCGCTGGTTAATTATCTTAACTCTTTTTTTAATTTTCTGTTTTTTCTCTCTCTTATCAATATTCTAGTTAATAATTCAATTTCCTTTGTATGTTCTCTATAAATATTCCTATGATTGTGATCATATACCTCGCAATATTTTGTATGTTACATACAAATATTGGTGTTTTGCTTCTTCTTCGCTTGAAATTAGAAGGAATTTTCAGAAAAAGATGGTATAATGTAAGACAGTATCTTCTAATCATCTATTTGATCAATCATCCCTTTCACTGAGATTGATCAGCTTAAAAAGGAGAGTGTTTATTAATGGCTTTACGTTTAATTGATTTATCACAGGAAATTTTTCAAGGTATGTCTGTTTTCCCAATGCATCAGCCTACCTTCATTATGACCAATATGACCCATGAAGATAACATGGAAGCAACTGGGAGTCCAACCCTAGGGTTTTCTGCTCGAAATCTGCTCATTAGTGAGCATGGGGGTACCCATTGTGATGCTGTTTGGGAATATAAGTCCTCCGGAGCCACCATTGACCACATGCCTATGGGTCATTTCTGGGGTAGTGCTATTTGCCTGGACTTGTCTCATATTCCAGCCAGTCGCAGTATTGAACCACGAGACCTTGAGGAAGCGGTCTCGAAATCTGGTCAGGAAATACGGAAAGGAGACATTGTGCTTCTTTATACAGGGCACTATGATCGTTGGTTTGGAACAGATAAATGGCAAACGACTTACACAGGTCTCAGTTACAATGCCGCCAAGTGGCTAGCTGAGCAAGGCGTCGTCAATATCGGTGTAGATGCCCCAGCCATTGACCATCCTGATGACATAAACTTTTCTGGTCATTTAGTCTGTGGTGAATATGACATGACCAATACAGAAAACCTTTGTAATCTAAACGAATTGATTAACCAACGTTTCTTGTACTTTGGGTTACCGTTAAAAATTAGAGACGGCTCTGGCTCACCAATTCGTGCCGTGGCTTTAGTAGAAGAATAATGTGAAACCCGGCACCCTTACGCAACATATCTACTGGGGTGACTGGGGTTTTTTATGCCTAAAATCTGAGGATTTGACCTCAAAAGGGTTACGATTATTTTTTTAGTATCTTTTTAATCTTTAAAGCCACCTCTAAATTCAACCGATCTCTTTGATCCTCCAGATCTAGTTCTGTAATCTGTTTAATACGCTGAATACGATAAAGTGTAGTATTATAATGGGTAAATAACGCCTCAGATATTCTTTTCAAGTTTCCGTTGTATTGAAAGTACATTTCTAGGGTTTTAACTAATTCTGTTTTCTTTTTTGAATCATACTGATCTAAAGAGGATAGGGTTACTTGATAGAATTGCTCAAGTTCTTCCTTTAAAACATCCTGACACAATATCTTGTAGATGCCTAGATCATCGAAGTAAGTCATTTGCCCTTCTTCTAAAATTGCTCCTGTCTCGATGGCTTTCATAGCGTCATGATAGCTTTTATAGGATTGACAAAGACCTTTATACATTCGCCCTACCCCTATGCCAAAATCTTGAGTCTTCATTTTTTTGTTCAATAACTCATTTAAATTAAGAGTGAAATTTTTTAATACTTGCTCTGCTTGATTGGTACCATTGAGATCCACAAGTAGGTGAATGCTATCCGTCTTATTCACCAAAAAGACATTGAATGATAACTCACTTAAGAAGCTTTGAATTTCTGAGCTTATGGAATTAAGCTTTTCCTCTAAAAAGCCAACAACTTCTCTACTCTGGTGTTGGAACTGTATGATAATCATCACATATGAGGATTGTGCATCCAACTTGAAAATATGAGCCCGTTCCATTGCCTTTTGTTTTCTGGTTGCATCCAAGGAAAGTAAATCATCTAAAAACTCCCCACGATATCGATTTTCTACATCCCTTACAGAAAGTTGCTTTAAAATTTCCAATGCCATGGTTGTAGATGCAGTTTCTAGCACCGATAAGTCAAATCCTCCTAATGGTGTAAAGACAGACCAAGCGAAAATGTGCCCATAAACACTATTTTTCACAACAATTGGCATGACCATCCGTCGCAGGTATTTTTCTTGAATTAACTCCACTCTTTCATCTAGCTTTTTTTCCTTCCATTGACTTAAATTAGGATCATAAAATCCCTGGGCATCCCGCTTCAATGCCTGTTTCATGACATCCTCTATATCCTCCAGGTGATAGAGCCATTGGTGGGGGGCACCGATGCGGATTGCAATTGGGTTTCTTAAATTTTCATAAACTACCTGTGCGATTTCTTTTACTTCTCCCCCCGCTAGTACAACCTTCATTAACCGTTCATGTATTTTTTCTAAGCGTTGCAATAAAGAGGTCTGGCGATTAAATATTTCCCGAAAGACCGGTGTCATAATATCAGAAAAGGGTGTGGCATAATAAAGATCAATAATCGGGAGGTTCAATTTATCAGCTATGGCAAGTACCTCTTCAGACAGGCATTCTAAATAGGGATAAATTTTAATACCAATCCCCGCTAGTCCCTTTTCAGAGCAAGCTTGAATCAAGGATTTTTGAGCTTCTTTATCATCCTTTTGAAAAGAATATGCTGTTGTTAAGAGCAATTCTCCTTCGTCTACCCAATTTAAAATATCTGGGTCCGCCATGACATTGACTTTGGTTACCGCATTGCCAGTTCCTTTGAAGCCAGCGATCAATTTACTTTTCTCCATACATTCCATCTTCAGAACCTCATCTATGGTAATTCCGTTTTGTCTGTGCATATTTTCACCCCCTTATCGAAGAGTACAGAGTCTCATTCTCTCTTCAATACATGACTACATTTTTTATGCCCTACATTTGTTTTTAGATATATTCTACAAATCAATCTGCTATTGCGATTGATTTTTCCCCTATATCTTTCTAACTTTTTAAAGAAATTCCTTTGTGTGTTTATATCAAAGGAGCTTCGATTTCTCAAAGCTCCTTTGGCTATTCATATATGTAGCGTACTACTTTCCTAACTTTTTATACACAGTTTCAAGCACTTCTTCCTTAAGCGCCTTTCCTGTTTTGATTAGTATGTCACATTCTTCTCTAACCGACTTCACATAGGCCTCATCCTTGATTCCCTGTAAATTGATTTCAACATTAAACAAGGCTCCCTCTAATCCTGCATAAGCCATTAAAGCCCCGACTCCTATGTCCGTGATGGCATTAATATTTCCATATTCCGCAAATATTTTTTGGGTTTTTAATACGTTCAAGCTTTCCGTTGCTGCCAATAAGGGTACTTCTAGGGCTACTTTTGTTGCTTTTTGAATGGCTTCTTTCCTTAAGGCTTTTTCTTCCTCAGTTTCTTTAGGTAGCTTGAATGCCCCCATGACTTCATTGAATGCATTGGTATCCTCATCAATTAAGTGATTTAACTTTTCCTTTAATTGTACAACTTTCTTGAATTGAATGTTCATTTCTTTTTGCTGTGCTTCAGTAAGCTGTTCATAGGTCTTTTTTCCAATGGATAAGTTTCCTACCATGGCTGTCAAAGCAGCTCCTAAACTCCCACCTAAAGCAGCGACACTGCCACCTCCTGGGGCCGGTTCATTGCTCTCTACACCATTTACAAATTCCTCTACAGTTTTGTGAACTAATAACATATTATCCTTCTCCTTTCGTGACTTAAGCTGTTGTCTCTACCTACAAATTTATCATAATTTTCAAACAGCGTCTATGTATATTTTCAACAAAAGGGCTATGATTGTTAATCAATCACCATAGCCCTTTTTATTGTTTACTTATTGAGAACATTACATCAGTTGTATCTTTAATTTATTGCTGCTTTCCATTAATCCAGTAATATTTAGATCATAATGAATTTCAATATGTCCTCTTTTTGTGTCTTGGTCTACCTGTATATCTAAGTGATGTGTGATCAGTTCCATTTTAAATTGTCCATAAAGTGTATCATAAAAGCTATTCACCCGTTTGCTCTCTTGAAATACCATCTGTGATGCTGAAGTGCCATATCGACTGAGTACCACCTTATCTTCACCCTCTAGTTTCAGCGTTGTGGTAGTCCCTTCCATCCCAGATATTTCAGATTCTTCATAGACAATATATAGGTTTTCATTCTTTTCATAACAGGTTCCTTCTGTGACCAGTTCAATCTCATGGGTTTCTTCATTGATAGGTTTCTGTAGACCTGTCACTTTTATGATTCGTTTTTCTTTCATTTTACTCACCCTTATCTATATCGTTTATCGCGATTTTAATTGGTATTCTTCCATAGCCAGTTGAATCAATTCATCGATTAGTTTATCATATGGCAATCCAGTAGCCTCCCACATCTTTGGGTACATGCTGATTTTTGTAAATCCAGGCATTGTATTCACCTCATTGACCAACACTCGATTTGTTTCATTTTCTACAAAGAAGTCTATTCTAGATAGTCCTCGACAGTCTAGTAGCTCATAGGTTTGAATTGCTAAGTGTTGTATCTCTTGGATCAACTCTTCTGATAGATCTGGGGGAATGACATACCGACTTGTTCCATCAAAGTATTTATCATGATAATCATAAAACTCATGGGATGGAATAATTTCTGCAGGCAGTGCCACCCGAGGTGCTTCGTTTCCTAAGACTGCACACTCAATCTCCCGACCCTCCACAAAGGCTTCGATCACAATTTTATTATCATACTTTCCGGCTTCTTTTATGGCTATCTTCAAGGCTTCCCTGTTTTTTGCCTTTGAAATCCCTACACTAGAGCCCATGTTTGCAGGCTTCACAAATACAGGGTATTCAAAGGTCGCTTCCAAGTCGTTAAGATACTTTAATGGATCCAATTGAAATCGTCTCCCATAGATGACTTGATAGGGAGTTTGCGCAATCTTTTCTGCTTCTAATACTTTTTTGGTTATCACCTTATCCATGGCGACGGCTGAGGCCATCACACCACATCCTACGTAGGGAATGTCGATCATTTCAAACAATCCTTGAATTCGTCCATCCTCCCCATAGGGGCCATGGAGTACAGGGAAAATAACATCTATCTTTTTCACTTCCCCGTTTTGCAGGACAATTCCTTGCTTCCCATCGGTTAATGGTAAAAGAGAGAACTTTTTATTGTCCTCGCCCTTCTCTGTCAGTTCATTTATACTTTGTTCCCAGTCTCCAGATTCAATTTCCTCAACAGATCCATTAAAAAGCTTCCAATCACCATTCTTTGCAATTCCCACGGGAATAATATGATATTTTTCCTTATTGATGGCGCCCATGACAGAAGCTGCTGACATCAGTGAAACTTCATGTTCTCCGGATTGTCCTCCAAAAATCACCATTACATTGATCTTCTTCACCTTCACACCTTCTTTCTCATACTATCATATTCTACTCTTATTTATACTATTATACAACTTCTAATCCTGCTATTGGAATATATGCTTTATTCACCCATTGCACAAAAAAAGTCTCCTTAGTTAGCAGGAGACTTTTTCTATTAAAATAATGATGCAAATCGATTGACCTGTTCTTTTGAATTTTTATAGAGATCTACAATTTTAGAGCGAAGCTCAAGGGTTACCTGTCCTTCCTCAGCGGCCATTCGAACCAATTGATACTCTTCCTCCGATAAAACTTCCTTCAATTGTCTTTGGGTTTTTTCATCTGCTAATCCATTCTTCACATCTACAAAGCATAGAGGCGGAAACATAACACACCACCAGTTTTGTCCTATACCTTCTCCGATTACGATTCTTAATGCCTCATATTCTCCCGCAGGAAAAACAACATCTCCATATCGCTTTGTGGGAAAGGTATGCTCCTCCAAATAGGCAACGGCACCATAGGTACTTCCATTTTGTCTAATTTCATCCTGGGCAACAGATTCAATTCTCTCCAGACTTTTTCCGATGATTTCTCTTGTTTCCTCAATACTTTGAGATTTTCCTAAATCCAGTGCCATTTCTTCAATGACACGATCTCTGACCTTTAGTTTTAGCCGTTGATCCCCAGGACTATCACTATTGGCTAACACGTGAAAACGGATGAGTTCTTCTCCTCTTCGCTCTAGCCCTGCTACTTGACTGTCTTGAAAAATAAATTGATGTAGTATTCCGCTTATCATAAAAACAATTACAAATCCAATTATTGCTTTCCGTCCCATAATCATTCCCCTTTTCTCCAATTGATTCTCAAAATCTCATTTTATTGTTCTACTCTCAGTATGTACGCTTAGGGGAAAAAATATACAGATTCTTGTCCATCATTTGCTACTGTTGTTGTCTTTTTGTTGTCTCTGAATCTTACAAAAACAGCTGCTTAACTTCTAAGTAGCTGTTCCCTAGTCTTCCCATTGTATTGAATTTCGTTTTCCATACCCTGTAGAGCCTTAACCCTCGAAACATTGCCCCAAGACTATGTTTTCACCCTGCTATTGATCCACGCTTTAATAAGCAAACCAATCACAACACCCATCATTAGACCTAAAATAGGTAGCCAGACGGGACCTAATAATGCGCCACTTACTTTAAAAACCGAAGAATAAATCACACCTATAGTTCCAAAATAGGCCGCAAGTATAAAGGGCAGAAATGAATAAGGAGGACTTATTCCTGTTGCATATTTATAGGCATCCCAAATGGCAAACATATAGATGCAGGGGTAAAACATTAACCACTGGTAATTGGTTTGTTCCACGGCTAGCTGTGTATTGAATTGAAAGCTTGATACGATGGCTACATTTAAATTTGATTGCACATTGATGATAAATTCCAGGGCTATGAGTATGAATCCCTTCAATAGATGGCCATTTAATAATTGTCCAAACCCAGGAAGCGCTATACTCCACAATAGTTTTTCAGTCCTATCCCCCGGGTTCATATTTGTTTACCTCTTTACACATTGGATAACTCTCTGTGTTTAATGGCTTGTGGGGGCTGTTCTAACCATCCATGATGAATCATTATTTTCGTCCCATCATCCACATACTGACCAATCTCAGTAGCTAACCGTCCATAGTTGACATGCAAATCCTTTCTTAAACTGGCCACCATGGCTGCACTATAATTTCCTATGCCTGCTCCATTTAATGTGGTTACGTGAAACAGCATTAACTTATCTGAAAAAGGCGCCACGGTGGAATCCGTTACAAATGTATCCCAGATTGAAGGCGTTGGTATATTTTCATCCGATAGTAATAAACTGAGAAGTTGCTTATGTTTGCTGGCAATATCCATACCCCTGAACATAAAATCCTTTACTTCTTTTGAATTTGTTGTTTGTCCAAAACCCGTCACCAATGGGCCTCCTACTATATTTGTCATAATATTTTCATAAAGATGCGTCACCTCAACCGTAAGCAGGGGTCTTTTTTTACCTAATATATCGTCCATAAAATCCTCTTTCTCCACAAATGTCACCTGTTTGGGTACCGCTACGCGTGGGGCACGAATAAAGATTCCCTTTGATTGTTTTAGACTGGTTACCTTATTCAACAGCTCTATTGAAGACCCTAGACATCCTGTAAAATAATCTCTGATATCAGAACGCCCCACGGTTCCTAGACCCATGCTGTAAGCAACCAATCCTACCCTGCCCATGTTTCTAAGATAAAACAAATAAAAACTATCTGTATATAGCCTAGGAGCATTCATGTTCACATCGCTGTCTGTGAAGCCCTGGGGAATGGGTAATTTTTCTTCATTAAAATGCTCAGCAATCTTCTTCATATGCTTTTCAGATAGACTTAGGGCATACTTGAGTATGGCCTTGGTTTCTCGATCTTCAACATTGTTCAAAAAATGTCTAAGGACACATGCCCCCATGCTATCGTTAACATAGGAAGTCCAAAGTCCTGCTATTTCTGATGCAGTTAATTTCGTTTCTGTACCTATATACATATTTTTCTCTCCTTTACACTTCTTTTATTATTATATTTCCTATTATTTTGTTTTTGATTCTGAATATTGATGAAAAGACGCCTTCATATCCTATGGGGGTCTACACCTACAAGTGGGTTTTCAACATTCCATAAATGCTTAGGGTTCTTTATGTCAAGGGTTGTTTTCTAGTTACGTTAACCAGAAGCAAAATCTAATTGGGAAACACCCAGGGCATGATTCTCCCACAATGTACTTTTTGTCATTTCCATTTCCTCTTGATGGCACTCAATAATGAGAACCACCTCCGATGCCTGCCCCTTATGACTTCTATGCTTTTCATATTTCTTTGTGGTGATGAGCTTAATGGCACAGCCCAAGGTAAATCCAAACCCCAAACCAATCAATGCCCACCAAATGGGTCCCCATTTTAAGACAAACCCATAAATAGACCCCAATAGCATGAATATTGTGCCCAAAGCCGCTCCTAAATCCAATAGACTCAATCCATCAGAATAGTGGATGGTATCAAATAGCCTTCTTGATTCCCCTCGCTTATCTAAAGGAATTCCTAGGATTTTTTCCTTTTTAATCCCCTTCATCTCCATGGCTGTAATGGCTAATTCTAAATAATTATCATGTTCAAATGTCGCAATGATGTACATACGATTCCTCCTCTGCCTTCCATCCTTCATAGGCATCTTGAATGCTTCATCTTGATACTGCCTTTTTAAAAATTTGGATTGCTCCCAGTCATAGAGCTTATTGTTCTCCACCGTATTCACGTAGGCATCATACACAGAAAATCCATAAATGGATGGGATATTTAAGGTCCACTGAATGTCTAAAACAGCCTTCGCTTCTTGGATCTGTCCCAGTAGGGAATAGTGGATAGCTGGAAGCAGCTTAGAGCAGCAAATAACTGCAATCCACCATATTAGAATAAAAGCCCCAGTCACAATACGATGAATATACAACTGACCCGCCCCGGGCATTAATGCAGACCAGATAAAGGCATTAAGGGGACTCCTTTTGTCTAAGTGATTAATTTCTAATGCACTGATATTAAAGGCTTTTATTTCTGCATCCTCCCTTGCTGCCAGTTTGTAGTTATTATTCATATCAACTGCTGTTCGATAGCTATCCCATATGGCAAAGATATAGAGAGGGATATATAGCAGCATCCATTCCTTGTTAAGAACTTCCTTTGCTTTATCAACTTCTCCTATAAAAGAGTAAAATATTGCCATATTAAGATTGGCATTTAGATTAACCACCACTTCCCAAGTGATCAAAAGAAAACCTCTTAAATATTTCGATAGCAAGAGATGGCCAAACCCTGGAAATGCGGCAGACCACCATGCCACGATCCGAGGATTTCTTAAATGAAGTTGTGTGGTTCCTAATATACTAACATTGGCTATTTGCCTTCGGCTTGTCATCTTTTGACTTTGATTGGTCATCACATTGTATCTCTCCTCCAATAACGCCTGCTATCCCATAGGGTCATCAGTTCACTTTTTTCTCATTAACTACCATCACCCTACTCACCAAAGCCCATGCCCCCCTGACTAACAACACCTTAAACAAAATGAGCCCGATAAAGGAATGCCAAATACTCCATTTTTTATTGTTATACTTGATCAAATTGGTTTTAACCAGAACCCAGTATTCTATTACAGCTTGAATAGACGAATAAACTACACTTTGTCTCAGTATTCCTCTGAAATTCGAATCAGCTGTTGTTTGGCAATAGGCAGTGGCAAACAAAGGACCGATTAAGCAGTCATATACCACATTACTGGGAAACACCTCAGGGAAATATCTTATTGGAAAACGAAAATATCTTTTTTTGATTAAACAATCAGATACCAATGTATTCGTTATGGCGCTGAGACTAAAAACAACCAGGGATTGCCTTCTATATTTTCGTCTAAGGATAATGGGCAAAAAGCATAACCCTATTATTGTTGAAATAAACAAGGTATTTGATTTTTTCACCTTCCATCCCTCCTCACATATGCTTATTTTTCTTAGAATTTACCAATCCAAAAAATTTACTTATCATCACCTCACCTATTTTTTCTATAGACTCTTTTTAGCAGCCTTTCGAATGAGCATCCCAATTAAAATAGCTACGGGCATTCCAAATATAATAAAGTAGGCAGTATAATCAGTGAATTTTCCTAGATCCACATATACATTGGCTACACTCCCGCTATATTGAGATATATAGTATGTGACAGGGATTAAAGGTAGCCCTAGATAATTAAGTTCCTTTGCTTTTAGTACCTGCCCAAGGAGCATGGTGGCTGCGATATGTAGTGGAGCCAGGGTCATAAATATGCTATATACCCAAATTGACATAATAATGACTTGGACGTTTTCAATGAATGCACCGGGAAGATCCACAGCATCAAACACCGTCAACGTAGGCCATATCAATTGCTTTGTACCATACATTCCAAAGTTAGAGATCACCGATACATGGATCAACAGATAATAAAGTAGTACGATAAAAATCGCTAGGGGCATAATTCGGGTGGCTTTTTCCGGTTTATCTAATAGAGCACCAAATATGAGTATAATCTCGAAGCCTAAAAAGCTAAAAATCACAAGGTCTAATCCTGCAATCAGCTGACTGGGTGGAGTCTGAAAAATAGGAAGTAAATTTGTAAAATCTGTTTCATAAAAGGAAAGTGCAAACATAATGACCACAAAGATCACAATACCAGGAAACAATATATTTGTAATTCTCCCTAATGGCTCGATTCCAAAACGACTTGAATAAGCCACTACCATGAGCATCATAATGGCAATGATGGTCATTGGTGTTCTGGGAAGCATAAACACTTTCACTACCTCTACTAAAATTCGCAACAACAATCCATTGGTTCCTACCAAATAGACAATAAAAAATAAACTAAATAAATAGGCTATGGGCTTCGTCACCGTAAAGGAGAGGATCTCAAAGTAGCTTTTTCCCGGAAAGGACTTGACAATATAGCCATGGATAAAAGCAATGCCCATGGTCAACGTCCCCCCCATTATCAAGAGGATGATGGCATCGGTTTCTACCAGCTGTACAAGCTCTCGGGGGAGGGTCAAAGCCCCCACACCAATCAACGTAAGAACTAATATATTGACCATTTGATATATAGATATACGATCATTATTTGAAAACATACTTCATCCCACCTCCTTCCCCATCTTCTTTGTTCGCCTTAGCATCGTAGACAATGCGACTCCTATTGGAATTAGGATCACAACCCCATAGGCTGTGTAATCCGTAAATACACCTAGATTTTCGTAAACAGCTGCTATGTTCCCATCCCATCTGGCAAACATAAAAACCAAAGGGAGTATTGGCAAGGCATAATAGCGATGTTCCTTTCCACCAGTCATCTGCATGGTAAATACAGTGGCAGCTAAATAGAAGGGTGCTATGGTGGTAAATATGGTAATGGTCCATATTACCATGACGAAAGCCTGTACATTTTCAATAAAGGCACCGGGCAGCTCAATGATTCCAAAAAGATTTAGCAGGGGCCAGGTCAGGTGTTCCAGTTGCTGTTCTCCTAAAACTCCTAAAACCGAAGCATTTAACATGAGATATAATAATAACGTGATGGCAATCGCAAACAGTCCTATCTTAGTGGCTTTTTTAGGTTCATTTAGAAATCCACCAAAGATCAGCAACACTTCAAACCCTAAAAAGCTAAATAGCGCAAAAACAACGCCTTGTAGTAGATCCGAAAAAGAGAGCTGAAAGATAGGTAAGAGGTTGGAAATATCCATATTCTGCCAGGATATGGTAAATAAGATTATGATTAAAACCCCTAAGGGTATAATAATGAGCTCTGCCATTCTTCCCAGTACTTCTATACCTCCCCTAACCAAATAAATACTCACCAATAGCATCAGTATAAATATCACTTCCACAGGGGTCCTGGGTAGCAGAAATGTTTTGACCACATCTGAAAATATGCGAACCACATACCCTGTCATGCCGATAAAGTACAGTGTTGTATAGATGCCCACAGCATAGGCCATGGGTTTCGTTAGGGTAAAAGAAAGAATCTCGAAAAAACCTTTTCCTGGAAAGGATTTCACAATATAACCATGAACAAAAGAAATACCGATTGCCACCAGGGCTCCCGTAATCAATACAACCCAACCATCGGCCCCAGCCGATTCTGCTAATCCTTGTGGCAAGGTCAGGGCCCCTACTCCCACCATGGTCAGTATGACAATATTGATCATTTGAGAGGTGGATACGCTATCATTATTGGAATACACCGACCTCGCCTCCTACTTCTTCCCTATATTGTTAACCCAATACGACGTATTTGGGTGCTAATATTCGGTACAATCTCTATATTAGGATAAAGTTCCTCCCAATCCTCCTCTAGTTCATTCCAAAGCTTTGGATGGTATTTTCTAAGGTAATTGTCGATGGCCAGTACATCCACCTGAAATTCCTGCTGAAGTTTTTCGATGGTTCTACCTAATTCCATTTCTAGCTTTTCACAGACCAAGCCCTCTAGTTCTCTAATGATATTTGGATCCAATAAATCCGCCTCAGGATTAAAGAAATACTGTTCAATTTCGCCTTCTGTCTCAATGTCTATGGTAATCTTGATCCCATCACCAGTCTTGTCTAGTTTATATTGACTAGATAGATAGATTAAGTCAATGGGTACAATATGTTCATGTCCCTCTTCTCCTTCATGTATAACCGTCAACCCTCCAGGTTGGGCCGTTCCCCTGATAATTTCCACAGCTCTAGTTTCAATCTCACCTAACCACCCCACCATTTGATAATTTTTAATCACAGCGGATCCGGCTACCTTTATGTCCCCGTCTCCGGGTATGATCCTTGGTATCACCGTATTTCCCCATCGATGTAGATCCTGTAAAACATCTCCTATGATTCCTCCTCCAGACCGAGGGGAGCGATCTTTATTTCGAAATATGTCTGCTATGAATTCCCCTGTCAAGGGATTAATGTTAGGTTCTACCGTTAAAACATCCTTGGCATTTCCTGATGCAATTGTTACATCTACCCGTCTACTAATAAAGGGATCCCTCTCTATGGCATCTAATATTTCTCGAAACAATTTGGGATCCCTTGCCACTGCTTCCCCTATTACAATTGCCTGCATGTGTCCAAAAAAAACCTGCCTGTTGAGTCGAGTGGTCAATATGCGGCTGGCGGAATAAAGGTTTTGCCCTACTGTATGATAAAAAATATTAGCCTCTTCCCCTTCTCCCATAATGAATGCAAAGCTAGGCAAAGCATAGGTAAATGTATATCTGTTTCTATCGGTATCCCTAGGAGCATGGGTGGATACCGCTACGGAACCACCCTCCTCCTCACTCCTCCAACCTCCCTCTTCAGCTGGTTCTTCTTCGTTTTCACCAGGGGATGGTGGTTCATATTTATCTATTCCCAAAGACATAACATAGGCTCTTTTATCGCTTTCTATGACATCCCAGCAACCAGTTAGGGTCACCATGGTAATTAAGAACACTAATAATATGATTGTCTTTCTTCTCATTTCCATTGTCCTCCTGACTTACCGAGTTCACTTCTTTTCCTCTATGTCAAAGTCTTCTTCTTGGTGATCATCCATTCGTCCCTTCTGGTTTTTTGGGGCATTGACATCCCTTTTATTCATCATAAGCTGTGGTGCTCTGATGACTGCATCCTTTAGATCAGAGAATTGATGAACAAATGTTACAAAGGGAGATAAATAAGGCATACCAAAACTCTTAAGACTACATAGGTGAATCAGCATCACTAAAGTGATCAGCATGATACCATAAAGACCAAATATTGCCGCTGAAAACAAAATAATAAAACGAATCAACCTAACGGAAATAGCCAGATTGTAGCTAGGTATTGCAAAGCTGGCTATGGCCGTAATTGCAACAACAATAACCATCAGTGGTCCAACGATTCCTGCCTCCACCGCCGCCTGTCCAATAACCAAGCCCCCAACAATACCGATTGTGGAGCCGATGGCACCTGGAAGGCGAACTCCGGCTTCCCTTAAAATTTCTATTGTGACCTCCATAATCAAAGCTTCTATAACAGCAGGGAAGGGTACCCCTCTTCTGGTGGCAGCTAAGGTCAGAGCTAAATCTGTTGGAATCATTTGGGGATGAAATGAAGAAATTCCCACATAGAGAGCAGGAGCATAGAGGGCTATTAGAAGACAAAAATATCTTAATATTCGAACCATGGTCCCAATATCCCATCGTTCATAGTAATCCTCTGCAGACTGCATCATCATATTAAATGTGGTTGGCACCATCAGGGCAAAGGGTGTGTTATCTACCACAAGAATCACACGCCCCTGATAAATGCCAGCGGCTGCCACATCTGGCCGCTCTGTATTTTGAATTTGTGGAAAAAGGGACTGCCATTCGTCCTCAATGAATTCCTCTAACTGTCCACTCTCTATGATGGCATCTACATCAATTTTATTTAGCCTTTTATCCACCTCTTCTAAAACGCCCTTGTTGGCAATGTCCTCCATATACATGACCACCACATCGGTTTGAGACCTGACTCCCACCCGATAATTCTTTACCTTTAGTCGATGGTCTCTTATCCTTCTACGTATCAGGGCGGTATTAAATCTCATTGTTTCTGTAAATCCATCTCGTGGTCCTCTAATCACCGCTTCTGTCTCAGGCTCAGAGATCCCTCGCCCCTCCCAGCCTCTGGAGGCAATAATAATGATTTTTTCATAATCATCCAATAGCAGGGCTGTTTCGCCACTAAATATATTCACCAACACATCTTCAATGGTATCTACTTCCTCGATTTCCGAAACCGCTAATGTTTTATTCTTCAGCAAATCTATAAAATTGTCCTTTATGGCCTTAGGTTTAGGGTCCACTAGTCTTGAATCTATCATTAAGCTTTCCATGATGTAATTATTAATTAAGTCCTTGTTCACCATACCATCTATCCAGATAACAGCACCTTTGTGCTTATTCTCTTTCCCAATGGTAAATTCCCGATAAACCACGTCATCACAATCTTTGAGAAATCCTTTTATGGTCTCTAAATTTTTCTGTAGGCTTCTATTGATTTTTGCTTCCTCTGGCTTCTTTGGTTTTTCCTTTTTACCAAAAAATTGATCCCATAATCCCATATCTGTTCCTCCCCGAATCTAAAAAATCCTAACCATAACAAACAGCGCGATGCCTCCGATGATATAGACATAACCTAGGGCCTTGGCGATTTTCATATCTCTTTTAAGTTTCTTTTTCCTCAAAAGAGGCACATCTCTTAGCAATAAAAACAAACCTATAAACACCATTAATACCAACATATAGCCATCGTAAATTTCTTTGAACTTCATAAAAAACTCCTGCAAACCACTCACCCTTTTCTTTTAGAACTTCTGATTATAATATTTGCCATCTCTGGCCTTTATATGCAATTAGTTGAAAATAAAAAACCCAAGGGTTTCCCCTTGGGCTCTTACTTGCTTTATTCTTTTATGATAGATATTTTCCTAGTATTTCAATATCCTCTAGACGATCGATGTCATTGCCGATTTCAGGATAATCACTAATAATGGCCTTTGCTCGTATGTAAAACCTGTCTTCAATATGTCTTTCAACATCCTCTAAGCCCACCTGCCGTAGCATAAATCGCAACAAAAATCCAAACCCTAAAATTCTAGCCATCTGAAGGGGGTTTTTTCGATAACGTACCATCCCTCGTCCTACTTGGTCAAGGGACTCCATGGCCATAGGGTTCAGAAGGAATAAGTTCCCCCCAGTGAAGAGCCCCTCCTTTAGGGTAACATAGGTGCGTTTCACATCGGGATACTTCTCTTGACAAAGAAATCGCGAGATAACGGGGTAGTATAGGTCAGCTTCATACCTCTTCGTTTGTTCAATAAAATTATTTACAGCTTCCGCCCTGAGCAGTGGGATATCACATGTGACAATCAGCAAAGGTTCTTCATCTCCAAGGGACTTGATTGCGGTCTCTACGTTATCAATGATACTTCCTGTAGCTAAGATCATCCCATCCACTTCTTCTAGGGTTGATCCTAGCCCTTCTAATTGTCCCACCACATAAATTTCTTCGATGGCATCGGATTGCCTTAAGGCTTTTATAATATACTGAATCATCGCTTTTCCCTGTATCTCCACCAAGGCTTTATTGAATAAGAATCCATTTTCATTGTCCTTATCCTTATCCTTTTCATCTCCCGCTAATATCATGGCCTTCACTGTCATTCCTCCTGAGGCGATAGCTGTTTCTTTACTTTTTTGGGTCTTTATTTTCTTGAGCGCTATACTTTGCAATTTGTTCCATCATATGACTGGCTAGATTTTCAATATGTTTCATACTCAGTTCACTTGCCCGCTCTGAGTTACGGGCAGCGATGCACTCTAATATCGCTTGATGTTCAACTACCAGTTCCTTAGAGTTGTTGTATTCAGAAATATATCTGACACGAAAACGATGAACCTGCTCTCGAAGTCCTTGGGCGATTTGTATTAGTTTTTCATTTCGAGTGGAGGCAAAAATCCGTTCGTGAAAGGCCACATCTTTTTCAATCATGCCTTCTATATCATTTCTTTCATAGCATTTTTTGAATTGATAGGAAATCATTTCCAATTCGTCCAACTCTTCATCTGTCATCCGCTGGGCAGATAAAGAAGCGGCTAGCCCCTCCATCACTGTACGCACCTCTAGTACATCGCTGATGTCCTTTGTGGAGACATCAGCCACATAGGCACCTTTTCTAGGTACCATGATGATTAAGCCTTCTAGCTCAAGCTTTCGCATTGATTCCCTTACAGGGGTTCTACTCACCCCCAGCTGTTCTGCTAACTGTATCTCCATTAGACGCTGCCCTGGTTCTAATTTTCCCTCTAAAATTGATTCTCTTAAATGCTCAAATACAATCTCCCTTAATGGCTTATAATTTTCAATTTCTAGCTTTTTCAAGTTATTCATCCCATTTCCTCCTACTGTAGCTTTGCACTAAGTGAGTCTGCTTGTACAAAATAGATAAATTTTCATAAGCAGACTTGGCTCTTCCATAGTTTTTATAGATACCAAAAACAGTGGGTCCACTGCCTGACATCATAGCTCCTATGGCGTTATATTCAAGCATTTTACGCTTCATTTCTCGAATGATAGGATGATTTCGCTGGGTAACAGATTCTAACACATTATGCATTTTTCCAGCTAGTGTATATAGATCCCCCTCTTTAACTGCCTGTATAACCTCATCGGTATTAGGTCTACTATCTAGTTTAGACAAATCCAACTGTCTGTATACTTCGGCGGTAGAAACTGAAATGGCAGGCTTTGCAATCACCATCCATACATTTTTCAATCCCTCTATGGGTGTCAATATTTCTCCAATCCCTCTAGCTATGGCTGCCCCTCCTAAAATACAAAAAGGGACATCTGCACCAAGTTTCACACCTAAGTCCATCAATTGTTTTGGGGTCAGTCTCAATCTCCACATGTGGTTAAGTCCCTCTAATACTGCAGCAGCATTGCTGCTCCCCCCTGCCAGTCCTGCAGCCACAGGAATCCGCTTATCAATGTAAATATTGACGCCTCGATTGATTCCAGAATTTTCTCTGATTATCTCAGCAGCCCGATAAGCAATATTATCCTCATTGGTGGGGATGAACTCACATTGGGTAGAAATTCGAATCTCCGAGTCTTTTCTCTCTTCTAAAGTGATTAGATCATAAAGATCAATCTGCTGCATGATCATCTCCACTTCATGATATCCATCAGATCTTCTACCTAATACATCAAGGGAGAGATTGATTTTAGCTCTAGACTTAAGTTGTACTTGTTTCATCTCACTCGCTCCTCTATTATTTCTAACTGTATATATTATATATGGGAGAGACATTTCCTGCAAATTTTTTCGTTTCCCTCTATAAACATTTTAAATTCTTACTTTCCATACATGAGCAAAGGGCCGCTTTTAGACGACCCTCTTATTGTTTATACTATTTTCCAAATTGCTATCACCGTGAAAGTTTATGCTACTTAGAATTTGAAATGATGTACCTTTTCAATAATCAGCTGGTCCCCGGCCTTAACTGCTTCTGGATTTTCAATTCCATTGCTTTCAAGAATTTGTTTCACAGTGGTGTGGTATTTCTTTGCAACCTTCCACAGAGAATCCTCTGATTGCATAAAGTACACCGTCAAACTAGGTCGTTTGGAAATATCAACATCTTCTTGTAGCTCCATCACTTCATGGATGACTTCTATTGTTTTATACTGATAAGCTTCACAGGTAGCCCCAATGTTTACCTTTATCTCTATTTGTTCACCATTAATCAGATCATAATCTACTTGCTCTACAAACATTTCAATATCCGCTTCCATTGTGACACTGAGCCCTTCTAGATCCACTGCCTGTCTGAAGGGAATTTCCTGATTAAAGCTATACAAAGGCTGCAGGTCTTCCTCAGAGGTATAAATGACATTAGCCTCCACTACCCCTTCAATCAATGCTTTATCCTCTACCAATTGATAGTCCGTACAAATCGGTTTACATTGAATAGAAAAAACTTCCTTCACCGGTGGATGGTTCGCGGGAATATCTAAGGTTTCTCTCAAAAGCATATAGGACCGATTTAACCCCATGTTTTCCTTGAGTATCATTTGATTCTTTTCTATTTTCAATAATTGACTTGGAGAATATGCATCTACAATCACTTCTCTTGTCTCTGTTTCCATCACCTTTGCTTGGATTCTGACAATCGCTTCAATTTCTACTATTTTTCTCTCACCTTGAATATTTTCCTTCACCTCTGTGTAAACCTCTTCTACCCCCATGTTTATTTTTGCTTTCATATCACTATAGGTCCCTTGTATTTCTACAAAATGGGTAAAGGGTAGCTCCTTTTTAAATATATTTAAGGACAATTCATCATCAGTTACATACAGCAAATCTACTAATAGTGTCCCTCCGACGATTACCTTACCATCAGTTACCTTGACCTCACGCTCTAGCACACGGGCATCCCACTTTAAAACCTCTTTAATACCCTCAAGATCTTCTTCAATCTCAAAAGTATCCTTAACTAATGTATCGGAACTATTTGTTCCCACAACATCAGTATACTGAATTGTCTCCTTCAATAATTCAATATCCTCTAATCCATTTAGTTCTCTGGTGACCTCTACATTTTTTTCTTCAACTACCGTGGCCGATAAGTTAACAACAGCCTTCACACCTATCTTACGTTCATTATTGATTGTATAATCAATATGCTCTATTTCTGCTGTCACATCAGATGTCATGTGAGCTCCAATTCCTTCCAGTTCAATGCTTTGTTTAAATCCAGTACTGCTATCCACACTGTATAGGGGTTGACTTCCTCCTTCTGAAACGTATAAAATCTTAAACTGAATATTCCCTTCTGCTATAATTTTGTTTTCCTCCATGGTATACTTGGTGATATAAATCGTCCCATCAACAGATAACACCCTTGTAATATCTGGTTTTGTATCTGGAACAAGTATATCTCCTTCAATAATTGCCTGAGCCGACTCTTGACCAATCATTTGATCAAGCTTCAACGAGTCCCTCAATAATTCTACAGGCATTAAAATTCCTCCTCTCATATAATTAAAGATTCTTATTACATCATATTTTTCATTATTTAAAATATGTTAGAAAGTTTGCCAAACCCCAGTTAGTCCAGTAAAATTTCTTTATATATATATGTGGCTAAACATAAAAAAAGAAGTGAAAATCAAAAGATTTCCGCTTCTTTTTACACATTACATATTCATTTTATCTTGGGTTGACTATCTTACTGAATTCCCCATTACTTCCATTGTACGATAAATCCCAACAGATACTTGTGCTATATCCACCTCGTCTTTAGGTCCGTAGGTTGTACCTCCACCCTTAAGTATTTCTAATCCATAGGCTATTGCCACATGTCCAAATCGATCCTGTGAGATCTCCATCACATCGATAAATGGCAAAGTATAAATCCCCTCTATTTGAGCTACTTTTTCAAGCTTTGCCATGTTCACTAACATTGCTGCCAGTTCCTCTCTAGTAATGAATTCATCTCCATTTAGAGGCTTCGCTTCATTCTTAATTAAGCCATGAAATACTGCTGATTGAATATCTCTGTAATTAAAATCACTTTTGCTAATATCTGTGAACTTAAGGGGTTCTTCTTCTCCCCAATAGTGACCTTGTCCTCTAGCATTGACCATCATTTTAAGGACTTCATTTCGAGTCATCTTATCTTCTAAATCTTTCTCCTTTAAATCCAAGGCACCTGTCTCAACCATAATTCTTAATTCTCTTTCAGCCCAATGTCCTTTAATCATTTCAAGAGAATGGGACACACCTTCTTTTACTTGGTCCATTGCTTGCCCCTGCCAATTTAAAAATTGTCCTGTTTTCCCATCTATATAGTTAAAGTAAACCGATCCATTTTTAGGACGATTTATATAAACTAATTTAACTTTCTGAGTTGACTCTTCTCCATCGGCTACAACTGGTATGAAGTTATACCCTAACTGAACCTCTGTTTGTTCAAGGAATCGTACCTTCATTTCTTCTTCATCCATCACATCAGTTACCTTAGGAAAAGTCGCTTCCTGCCAATTAACATACATATTTTCTAGATTTCCTGTGGCACCATTAAACTCTACACTGATATGATTCATATTGACTGGAATACCATTTTCTTTCCTAGAAAAAGTAAAGTGATATCTCTCATCTTGCATTCTTTGACCATTGTAATAGTGATGGCTCTCATAGTAGGTTTGTTCTGTTTCTGAATTTCTCAATTTATCAGGATGTATGTCTATGAGTATATCCACCGCCCTATGATAAGCTTCCTCCCATGTTACTTCTGGTTCAAATCCCTCATCCTGACTTCCCAAACCTTCCTGCATTCTAAAGTTATAGTAATGAATATGAGCCACTTCCCCTGTCAATGCATCAAAGGCCATGCTTCCTTGGGCCATGTTTTGGTCCCCTAGGCCAAAGCCCACTTCCCATAGCTTTCTTTCTCCACTTCCCATTCCACCACTAGACGCATAATTGGTACTAATGAGCTTAGTTTCTTCATCATAAATTTTGTTTAACGTTTCCTTGGCCAATTGATTTGCCTCTTCCCTAGTCATTTCCTTTTCACGGGAAGGTTTAACCGCCACGGATCGATTGAGTCGATTCCTTTGCTCCTCAGTCATATTGACTTTCTTTACTTCTTCTCTGCCCATTTGTGATAAATCGATGCTTTTTCCAGTGTGGGCATCCACCATGCTCCCTGCTTCATAGCTAGGGGAGTAGGCTAGCTTTATTTCCTGTAGCGATTGTTCATAGGGGTTCCTTTCATCTCTAACGGGGATATAATTTAAATTGAGCTTCAAATTATTTTTCAATACTTCCCCGGCTTCTTCCTTTGAAACGACACTTCCTTTCTTGGGAAGTTCCTCATCACTCCAGTTATAGGAGTAGGAGTTAATTTCTCCAGTACCACTGCTAATGCCTACAGTGATACCATCATTGAGAACATAAACTCCCTCTTGCTGTCTCCGATAAAAAAATCGGTGCTCAGTGGGTCTAAGTCCAGTATTCTGCTGATAATATATGTGATCATCCGAGGGATTGATATCTAATTGAGGTAGAAGTTCCCCATGCTTTTCTCTTAAAAACATCTCTGCCAGCTGTTGTGCTTCTTCCCTTGTGTACTTACTGACTTGATTGTCTTCACTGTGATTATATTCATATTTATTGACGGATATGAGCTTTCCTGTTTTTGCATTGATGGTCATGTCTATATTTAGACCTCCATCCCGCTGGTTACGATATAAGTGCAAGTTCCATATATGTTCACCAGCCCCGCCCCAATTTTCTCGGTATTCTAGTCTAATTTGATTTTCTTCATCTACTTCAATGTTGAAAAATTCCCTCAAATATTTTTCAGTCATTTCCCTAGCGACTTCCTCAGTTAGTTTGTCTTCCCCAACCTCCAAAGCTATCTCAGCCGGCACCTGTTGATCTGCAAAGACCACCCCCCCACTGGTAAAAATGATTCCTGCAATTAGTACACCGCTTAACGCTTTTTTAACCTTCATTTAATCACTCCTATTCTTTTTTTACCCACTACCTTATATATTCCATTGAATTTGAGTTGATACATGTAAATAAAAAATGTAAAGCAGTTGTAATAATGTAAATTATAACCTCAAATGGTAGGATAATCTAAGATCATCCTACCATTTGATATCTTTAATTATCCTCAAAATACCTTTACATATTAAGACTTTAGAACTGTGCCTGTTTTTCCTTGAATCCCTTCCTTTGCCTTCTCTAGAGAAGTAATCAAGGCTTTCCTGCCAGGTTTAGACTGTACAAATTTCAAGGCTGCCTTTACTTTAGGTAGCATAGATCCTGGGGCAAAATGTCCTTCTTCAATATACTGCAGGGCCTCTTCTATTGTGATTTCATCTAAGTCTCTTTGCTCTGGTGTGTTAAAGTGAATGGCCACCTTTTCCACCGCCGTTAAAATAATTAAATAATCTGCATCTAAAATCTCAGCAATCTTTCCCGATGCAAAATCCTTATCAATGACAGCTGGAACGCCCTCAAGCCTTCCGTGTCCACGATCCACAACAGGAATTCCGCCACCCCCTACGGTGATGACAATATGCCCCGCATCCACTAATGTGCGCACCAAGGGTGCCTCCACCACATCCACTGGTTCCGGAGAGGCCACAACACGCCTCCACCCTCGTCCCGCATCCTCTTTCATGGTATAACCCTTTTCATTCATTAATTCCACTGCCTCTTCCTCGGTAAAAAAGGAGCCTACGGGCTTCGTGGGATTTTGGAATCCTGGATCCTTCTCATCCACCACTACCTGTGTCACTAAGGCAGCTATACTTTTATTAATTTGTCTTTTGAACAGTTCTTCACGAATAGCCTGCTGCAAGTGATATCCTATATATCCTTGACTCATGGCACCACACTCAGGAAAAGGCATGATTGGTAAGTTAGGATTTCCTTGACTGGCTCCTTCATAGGTGGCAATCAATTGTCCCACCTGGGGTCCATTGCCATGGGCAATAATTACTTCATGTCCCTCTTGGATCAAGTCAACAATCGGCTTAGCTGTTTGTTTAGCCGTTACAAGCTGAGATTCTGCCCGGGTATCCTTAGGATCTGCCTGTAATGCATTTCCCCCCAGTGCTAAAACAATTCGATTCTTTTTATGTCCCAAAGTCAGCCCTCCTGTCCTTTGCTTATTTATTATACTGAACATAACACATTACTAAAATCACCCTTTCCCAACCTTTAAAATGAATTGTTCTCTTATAGTGTGGCCACCATTATCGCTTTAATGGTATGTAGACGATTTTCAGCTTCATCAAATACAACAGAGTGTCTGCTTCTAAAAACTTCGTCCGTTACTTCCATTGATTTTAATCCAAATTTTTCATGAATTTCCTTACCTACCGTTGTCTCTAGATCATGAAATGCTGGCAAGCAATGCATGAAGATCATATCTGGGTTTCCTGTCGCTTTAATCATATCCATGTTCACTTGGTAAGGTAAAAGCTGCTTAATTCTGACTTCGAATTGGTCTTCTTCACCCATGGACACCCATACATCTGTATAAATCACATCTGCATCCTTCACTCCTTCTGCCACATCGTCTGTCAATGTAATTTCCCCACCAGTTTCTGCTGCAACCGCTCTCATTTCTTCTACTAATTCTCCCTTGGGTAATAACTCTTTTGGTGCCACAGCTCTGAAGTCCATCCCCATCTTTGCTGCACCAATCATTAGTGAATTCCCCATGTTATTTCTAGCATCACCTACGTAGGCAAACTTTACTTTATTAAGAGGCTTATCAATATGTTCCATTATGGTTAAAAAGTCTGCTAAAATTTGTGTGGGATGATATAAATCTGTTAATCCATTCCATACAGGGATCCCTGCATGTGCTGCTAAGGTTTCCACGGTCTCTTGTTTAAAACCTCTAAATTCCATGCCATCATAAAAACGCCCTAATACTTTAGCTGTGTCCTCTATAGATTCTTTCTTTCCTATTTGTGAGTCATTAGATCCTAGGAAGGTGACATGGGCTCCTTCATCAAGTGCAGCCACTTCAAAGGCACATCGTGTCCTAGTAGATGCCTTTTCAAACAGTAGAACGATATTTTTCCCCAATAAGGACTCACCCTTAACTCCCATACGTTTCTTTGCCTTTAAATCCCGTGACAGATCTAAAAGATGTTGAATTTCCTGTGACGTAAAATCTTTTAATGTTAGAAAGCTTCTTCCCTTTAAATTGACTGGCATTTGTAAAACCTCCTCAGTTTGATTTAAATGATTCCTTGTCTTTCTATGGCAACAATCTCTATAATTCTTCCCTTAAAAGGGGCATTGACATACATCTTGGGCCTCCTCGGCCTCTCACTAGTTCAGAACCTTCAATTTCAATGACTTCAATCCCATGCTTTCTTAATGTGTCATTGGTGGCTTCATTTCGATTATATGTAATCACTGTCCCTGGTGCAATGGCCAATGTGTTGGTACTGTCATTCCACTGTTCCCTAGCGGCAGTAATCTCATCTCCACCACCACTTTGAATTAATTGTACCGCCGGTAAGTGTAGCACTTCCATCAAGGCTTTTTCTAAGCTCTCTTTAGGTGTTACCTTAGGTGTGGTGACTCCTTGGGTTAACTCATATACTCTGACTGCATTTTCAACCCCTGGATAGATGGTAAATTTATCATGATCTACCATGGTGAAAACCGTATCCAAGTGCATATAAGCCCGCGTGAAAGGAATTTGAATCACCAACACCTTCTTAACTTTACCCTTTGCAAAGAGTCTTTGTGCTAAAATTTCAATTCCCCGTGCAGTGGTTCTTTCACTGCATCCAAGGGCCACTACTTCATCACTGAGCACTAGAATGTCCCCTCCCTCCATGGGATAATGTTCTTGATAGTCATACCATAGGGATGTTCCTTTTTCCTTAAATAAAGGGTGGTGTCGGTATATATAGGACAGGAACATTGTCTCTCGATCTCTAGCTGGGGTTTTCATTTTATTAACAGATAATCCTTGTCCGATCACAGCCCCAGGGTCCCGGGTAAAGTATAGATTAGGCAGGGGATTAATATAGAAAGGATAATCATATTTTACATAATCCACTAAATGAAATTCTCGTTCCATCTTAGGAAAATCTTCTTTATGCAAACCCGATATAGCAATTTCCACAATCGACTCTGGTCTTTCTCCTTGCAAATACTCAATGATGATTTTTTCTAACTCAATATTGCCTACATGGGAGTTTTTGATTACGTCAACCACAAACTGATTTTTAATATGTTCATCTCTTAACACATCTGCCAATAGTGTTTCATAATAATAAATTTTGCTCCCTCTTGCTTTCATGACCTTTGCAAAATCGTCATGCTCTTCTTGCATTCTTTTCAACCATGGGATGTCATCAAAGAGCAATTCCTCTAAATATCCTGGTGTTAATCTTTCTAACTCCTTTCCTGGTCTGTGTAGTAGTACTGCCTTTAAGTTTCCAATTTCCGATGTTATATTTAAAAAACCTTTTTCCATCACGATTCCAACTCCCTTCGTGGTTTTCAGTGATGCTAGAATCTTCTAAATTTTTCTAATTTAAGTATATCTATTTTATATGCATAAATCAACCTAGCTTTTGAAGTGCGTTAAGGGGTTTTATGCACAACAAAAAACCACCTTGCCTTAGGTGGTTTTTTGTTAACTTACTTTTATTATTTGGTTGTCTTTACAAACGGTAATTTCAACAGTTTCTGTCAGAATATCCGAATAACTATAGGAGACTCTCCTAACGGTGTCAAAGTTCCCATCAATTCTTACAATAAAAATATTTGGGTACGTATTTTCTAAAATGCCTTCTCGAATGGTTGTCTTTTTTCTACCTTTATTAGCTTTTAGAGTGATTTTTTGCCCTACATATCCTTCAATGTTCATTCTAATATCATTTAACGTGTTCTTCGTTATCAAGCAATCACCTTCTTTCACTACTTTGACATTGTAATTATAACATACCCACAATACAATGTCAAGCAGTAAAGTTTTAATTATATAATTTCAGTCCTCCATTGTCAAATGGTATTTTTTCATCTCTTGTGTTTTTTTCATTTCATGATTGCCCTCTTTTAGATATGATAACGATAATAGTTTATAATCCCCTCAGCAATGCCCTCAGCAACTTTCTTTTTAAAAGCCCCATCCATGAGTTTTTTCTCCTCTTCTGGGTTGGATAAATAGGCGACTTCAATATGAATACTGCTGACCTTCAATTCTCTTAACAGAAAAAAGTCCGCTAACTTTAAGCCTCGATTAACCATTCCCGTCTTAGCCGTCAGCCTTTGTATAATCTCCTTAGCTAGAGATCGCCCTTCATGATCTCCTCTGTAGTGATAGATTTCTGTTCCTGATATTGCGGGATGACTAAAGTAGTTTTGATGAATGCTAATAAAGAAATGTGGCAGTTTTTCATTGGCTAGATGTGCCCTTTGGCTAATTGGTAAGTGTTCGTCTGTCCTACGAGTCATATGAATCTCTGCCCCTAGTTTCACCAATAGCTCCCTTAGATACAAAGCAATGTCTAAATTAACATCCTCTTCCCGAATTCCTTGGGATCCTACATGACCTTCTCCTTCTTGACCACCGTGGGCAGGATCAATCATAATTATTTTTCCTTTTAAGGGTGTTTTTATACATGGATTTATAAATTTTTTTATTGTCACACCCGTATAATAGTATTCAAGTATTTCATTACATCTTTTACCACTCTTAGCCATTTCGTGTGCTCCATATTGACAAAGTCCTAGACCATCCCCCTTACCCACGGTGAAAAATCGAATGATCTGGGGTTTCCAAGTAAATCGAGTACTGTGTAGATCCAACAAGTCCATTAATTCTTTTCCTCTAAATACTTTTCCTCCTATCGTAATCTCTTTCACTCTTCCTGTTTCATCACGATAAACATCCTGGAATATTTTCTCAATACACACACTACGCTGTATTTCATCTTTGGGAAATTCAACTCCTAGCTTTGATTCGATTTCTTCAAGAGGCACATCCTCATATTGCCAATTATAATGGCTCTCTCCACAGGATTTACACAACACCCGCCGTAGGTATTGCACAACATTGCCATCCACATTTTCGCTATTCTCCGTTGCGCCACCACAGACGAAGTGATACCTTGCATCTATGGGGCGATTATTATATAAAATAATCTGTCTTTCTGTTTCTTGTGTGGCAGTTTCTAATCGTTGTTTATTGCATTCAAATGCGTCTCCCCATTGCAGTCGGTACTCTTCCAATTCCATTAGGTCTGGGTACTTCTCTAGGCTTAATGTGAGTTCAGCTTGTTTTCTAGGGCCACCATTCAGATTCATCATGCGAACAATTTTTGTTCGCATGATAATACTCTGTGCCTTTAAGGCTTCTATATGAAATGAAGGAGGTACACTCCAAGCGACAAACATTTGAACAAGTTCTTCTAAGGATTGCACAACCCGCTTTTGATTTAGGGGGTCATCTATATTTATATTTATTTGATTCCATTCCTCATTCAACTCCCTTACCTCCCTATTCTTTTGAATTACTGAAGCAAATGTACTATATTATATGATTTTTCATATCTCTTTGTGCATTTTTCCAATATTGCATCAATAGAATTATAGGTGATATGTCAAAATAGTTAATAAAAAAAACCCTAGAGAGCATTTCCCTAAGGTCTTACACTAAATCTATATTGGCTCACTTTTCTTTAAAAACGTTTATGAGTATTTCTAAGGCCTTAAAAATCTCTTTTTGCTTGTCTTCGTTTACCCCTTGGAGTGTGCTCACCATTGATTGAAGTAAACTTAACTCTACTGTACCCACTTGTACCTTTCCCTTTTCTGATAATTGTACATAAACATTTCTACGATCCTCTAGGCATCCTCTTCGCTCAACATAACCTTCTTCTACTAGTTTGTTGAGCATGGAGGTCATTGTGCCCTTACTCACCTCCATTGCTTCACTTAAGGATGACATGTTACACACCTGCAAGCGATTCAATAAAAATAATACTTTGTATTGAGCTAATGTAAAGGAGTCGTCCAGGGCAGCATTTTTATATTGGTACTTCATCCAACGACTAAAGTATAGGAAAAAATCCTGTAATCTGTCAGCAATCTTTTCTTCTAGCAACAAAATCGACCTACCTTTCTCTCCTTCTTATTATATAATTAATATACATTTCATTTCAATTAAAATTAATTTTTTCATGAAAATATTCTATTGTCAAACCATTCGGTTTTCGTTATAATAATAGTATCATAAAATATACAATTTTAAAAATATACCAATATATCCTGATATGAAGGGAGCAGATATTTGATGACCTGTCCAATTTGCGGCAATGAGCATACAGGAAAACTTAGTAAATCTAGGTACTTCTGTAGTAACTGCTTTGTGGAGATTTTTTATACTCGGAAGTCCCAATTACAGCTTTTTCAAATTCTAGAAGATGGCACTACCTGTGCAATCCCCACAGAAGCGTAACCTTCCTTGTTCTATCATAAGGGGGGTTATTTTTTATACACTTTTACAAACCAAAAAATTCCACGCTAGCATAGTAGCGTGGAATTTTTTTATAACTCAAAGGAATTCACTTGTCATGTTTAACTACAGCAGCCTCCGCCATCACTGGTCAGGGTGATCACATATCCTCTTCCAAATATTCCTTTTTTGAAATCAACATTAACGGCTTCAAATTGTTCATCTAGGCTTTTATCGATCACAAACCCAAAACCCTCTACTTCTTTCTTAACATCACTTTCCTTAGCCTCATCCAGAGACAATGTAAATGTAGGGCCACCTCAGCCAAACCCACTGACGAAAATACGTACAGCTTTATCGGCTCTATTTTCCTCTTGAATTGCTGACTTAGCAGCATCGGTTAATAATATTTGCATGTTTTTCCTCCTTCCACCCCCCCTGCATGGGGGTGTTTTCTTTTATTATACCTATTATTTTGAAAATCGTCAATACATTTTATTATATTCATTACCCCCACTATGGGAGACATTATCTTGATTTTATAATAATCCAATAAAAGGGATATACTACAAAAGAATAAAATACTTGGAGGTGTCTTTATGTTAAGAATTGGACAGCCTGCTCCAGAATTTACAGTTCCAAGCACCCAGGGTGAACTTTCCCTTAGGGACTATCGGGGCAAATGGGTTGTATTGTTTTTCTATCCTTTAGATTTCACACCTGTCTGAAGCACCGAGATCCCAGAGTTAAATCGTAATTTACCTGCATTTCAACGGTTAAACTCCATCGTGTTGGGTGCCAACACAGACAGCGTTCCAACCCATGAAGCATGGGCTAAAAGTATTGATGGTGTCAGCTTTCCATTGCTTTCAGATTATGATAAAAAGCTGTCTGAAAAATATGAAGTCCTAGTCAAAGAAGCCGGCGGCATCGCCCTTCGTGGACTATTCATCATCGATCCCCAAGGAGATTTACAATATATCTCTGTTAACAATTTAGCTGTGGGCCGTAATGTAGGTGAAATATTGCGCGTACTAGCAGCTTGTCAAGCTGGTGGTGCCTGTCCAATTAATTGGGAAGAAGGACAAGAAACCTTAAGCTAAACAACTCTACTTAAAAACCTATAGGTAATCAATCTGATTGCCTATAGGTTTTTGGGCTTCACATCCTTATTTTTCCATTGATTTTGCTAACTCATAAAGAGTTCTAACCGCAACACCGGTACCACCCTTTGTAATGTATCCCTTTTCTTTATCACTCATGGAAGTCCCCGCAATATCCATGTGTACCCATGGCTTTCCTTCTGCAAATTCTCCCACAAATAATCCCGCTGTAATGGCTCCAGCATATTTACCGCCAATATTTTTCAAATCCGCGATTTCACTTTTGATCATCTCTTTATATTCTGGGAAGGACGGCAATTGCCACACCTGCTCCCCTGCGTTCTTAGAAGCGTCTTCAATTTGTTTTACCCATAGCTCATCATTGCTAATGAGCGCTGTGGTGGTTGTACCCAGAGCAATTAAGCAAGCTCCTGTTAGTGTGGCTAGATCTACAAGTCTCGTGGCTCCTAACTGCAATGCATAGCTTACACAGTCTACCAATACCAACCTTCCTTCAGCATCAGTATTCAATATTTCTACGGTTTTTCCACCCTTTGATGTGAGTATATCACCTGGTTTATATGCTTTACCAGAAGGCATGTTTTCGCATGCACCTACCACCGCAATAACATTTGTCTTTGGCTTCAATGCTCCAATTGCTTCCATAGCCCCTAATACAGCGGCAGCACCACCCATATCTCCCTTCATGGCATCCATTCCCTCTCCAGGCTTAATTGAGATTCCACCCGAATCAAAGGTAAGTCCTTTTCCTACCAGGCCTAATATTTCTCCCCCTTCTTCACCACCATTGTATTTCAGTACCATTAGCTTTGGTGGTTCTTCGCTACCCGCAGTCACCCCTAAGAAACAACCCATCCCAAGACGCTCCATATCCTCTTTTTCTAAAATCTCTAATTCTAACCCATGTTTTTGAGAAATACTTTGGGCTCTCTTTGCCATTTCAGTTGGTGTCAAAACATTTCCCGGTTCATTTACAAGATCTCGGGCAATCATTGTGGCATGTGCAAGCTTTTCACCAGTATCAATACCCGTTTGTAATTGAGCCGTAATCCCAGTCTCTTCATTTAAGATATAAACCTCCTGAAGAACCCTTTCCTCCTGTTCTTTAGCGGTGGTCTTGTAATGATTGAATTGGTATAGGCCTAGCTTTGTACCCTCAGCAATAGCCTGCCCCACTTTTTCAGCTGAGATATGATTACATATACCAAATGGTGTGATGGCTATGGTTTCAGCCCTAGACTTTCTTGCTTCTCTCATGACCTTGGCCACTACATTTCTCAAGTTGTTTTCCTTGAATGCCTCAGCTTTACCTAATCCCAAAAGAATACATTTCTTAGCGGGCACCCTACCTAGGGTATGTACTAACAATGTTTCTCCTTCTTCGCCTTTAAACTCCTCAGCGTTGATCATTTCTTGAATCAATCCACCTAGCTGTTGGTCCATGGTGTGATGTACATCACCCAAGCTTTTAACCTCTTCGTAAATCCCTATGATCAGAATGTCTACCATTAGATTTGAGATTTTTTCATTTATCACTTTAAATTTCATATTGTTGGGCACCTCCAAATTAGTTTCATTACCTTGTCAATTTTTCAAATTATATTTCCACTTTTTTTCTTCTATATTCATAGCTCTTTTCCCTTCTTTCTTTCACCCTCCTTTCCTACATATATCAAATAATCCTTGAAATTTCAGCCTGTTTCATGTATAATTATACTGTTATCCCCTAAATCAAGCACGCCTATTTCTACCTGTCAGCTTCATTATTTTCTTTCAAAACCTCTATTGTACTTTTTCTAAGATTACGTTTCTTTCCCATCTGCTCACGATATATCGCTCATTGTATCGCTTTATGATTAGTCTATTATCGTTAGCATTCCCCCACCATTTATTAGCATAAATATAAAATGAACCTTATATTTCTTAAGTTGGCTTTTTTTCTCATTAACGACTAGGATCCTTTATTTGTATGACTTCTATTTGCATGACTTCATTTTTTCATTAGCACGATTTAAATTGAATTTTCTGTGTCTTTATGCTATTATTTAACTATTCTACTAATCTCATATATTATTCTATCTTTATTCAAATGGGGGGGTAGGCCATAGTCAGAATTCTGCTCTATCATTCTGAACACCAAAAAACATTACTTTAAAGGAGGAATTTATTCAATGAAAACCAAAAAGGAAGCCACGCTACTACATGCTCTCATACCGATTTTGTTTCTAATCGTGGCACTATCCACATCTATTATCGTATTTGGTGCTGATCCACACATCCCACTGATCGCTACCATTATCGTAGCCTCCCTAGTTGCCACCATTTCCCTTGGATACACATGGGGGGAAATAGAAGCGGGAATGATCGATACAATTAAAATGGGAATGCAAGCCGCTCTAATTTTAATGGTTATTGGTACAATTATTGGTACATGGATCTTAAGTGGTACTGTACCAACCATGATTTATTACGGTCTACAGATTTTATCTCCTGGAATCTTTCTTGTGGCCACAGCCCTTATTTGTGCTATTGTTTCCCTTGCAACGGGAAGTTCGTGGACAACTGCCGGTACAGTAGGTATTGCCTTACTAGGAATCGGTCAAGGTCTAGGAATGCCTCCTGGTCTTATAGCTGGTGCTATCATTTCTGGAGCTTACTTTGGAGATAAAATGTCTCCTCTTTCCGATACAACCAACTTAGCACCTGCCATGGCTGGGGCTGAATTATTTGAACACATTAAGCACATGGTTTATACAACTGTTCCTGCTTTAATCATCTCTTTAGTTCTTTATGGAATTATCGGTATGAGATACGCAGGTAACGTATTGGATATGGGTAATATCAATGCAATGCTTGATGCAATGACTGCTAACTTCACGATTTCACCACTACTATTAATTCCACCGATTGTTGTTATTCTGATCGTTGTTATGAAAGTACCTGCTTTACCTGGATTAATAGCTGGTACAATTTTAGGTGGCATCTTTGCTGCTATCTTCCAGGGTGCATCCTTTGGAGCCATCATCGATGCAGCTCATTATGGATTTGAACTTGAGTCTGGTTTAGAAATAGTAGATGATCTATTAAGCGGTGGCGGACTAGATAGTATGATGTGGACTGTATCCTTAATCCTAATCGCCTTATCCTTCGGTGGTGTCATGGAGAGAACAGGTATGCTCCATGCCATTGGAAAGTCTATCCTCAGCTTAGCAAACAGTACAGGTTCTTTAATTCTAGCAACTGTTTTAACTTGTATCGCTGTCAACCTATTGGCTGCAGAGCAATATATAGCTATCGTTGTTCCAGGTAGAATGTACAAGGATACCTATACAGAAAAAGGAATCCATCCTAAAGTGCTTTCAAGAACATTAGAGGATGCCGGAACCCTTACCTCTGTATTGATTCCATGGAACACATGTGGTGCCTTTATGTTTGCAACCCTAGGGGTACATGCTTTCCAATATGCTCCCTATGCTTTCTTAAATATCTTAACACCTCTCATTGCGGTTATTTATGGTTTTATCGGATTTACAATTACACCGCTTGAAAAAGATGACAAGATAGAAGGCGCAAAAGTTTAGTCATGATGATGCATTGCTATAGATAATAAAAGATAATAAAAGATAATAAAAAAGCAGGAAATCCAATGGATTTCCTGCTTTTTGTATTGTCTACACTTCGAATACCCTTTGATATCCCCGAGAGATAAAATGATATGCGTTTAGCCCTACTATTTCCTTCAAGTATTTATCTTCTTCTTTGACCCTTATTTCTAGCCTGGGTAGTCGTCTTGCCTCACACCATGTCTCAATCCCCGTTATCAAGCCCTCTAATACCGTTTTCTGCCCTTTAGATGGATCGATGTAGTAGAAGCTTGCCTGTCCGTAAAGTTTTTCTTCAAAGGGGGAATCAATGATTTCTAAGACAATGAATCCCACTCGTTCTTCATTCTCCTCTGCAATCAATACTGTCCCGCCACATTTAACAACCGATTCTAAATAGTGCTTTGTTTTATGAGGACGTGCCACATAATGGGCACTCATCTCCACCAGTGGTTCTACATCTCTCAATAGATTAATTTTTCGAACACGCATATTTTACCTCCTATGGGATAAAAGTTTGGCAACCTAATCAACTCTTTATGTAAGATAAAAATCCCCGAGCAGAACCTCGAGGATTTTATGATTTAGTTTAAAGCATTTTCAATTGCTTCCATTACTGCTACGCTAGTCATCGTCGCACCCGTCACCACTTCTACCTCAAGGCTTTGGGTATCCTTGATTTGTTGTGCCACTTGCTCTGCTGCTGTATCCCCTATTCCAGGTGTCTCATCCATTTCATCAAAGTTAATTGACACAATTTTACCACCGGAAACATCTACGGTTACTTTGATGTCTCCACCAAATCCTGATGCCATTCCTTCATGGGTTCCATCTGGGAAGCTAGTTCCCCCAGCTTCTGCTAAGGCATTTCTGACCGCTTCCATTAAGCCCTCGCTGGACATAGTTGCACCTGTCACAATCTCTACCTCTAATTCCTGACTTGCAATAATTTGCTCCGCTACACCCTCGGCTGCTGTATCGCCGATTCCTGGTGTTTCACCGTGCTCATCAATGCTAATTGAAGCAATTCTCTCATTTGCAACTTCTACAGTAACTACTATATCTCCACCATAGCCTTTTCCGGTTCCTGTGTAAGTACCATCACTATATCCACCAGCTATTTCTTCTGCTCCAGTCATAGCCGTCACACCCATCAGTAGGGCTATGGCCATTAATGGTAATAATATAATTGCAATTTTTTGCTTTTTATCCATTTACGACACCTCCACATATTTGTTACGAATATATCATACCATAATTCCTATGGTTTTAAAACTCTTTTTTAAGAATTGTTATTGATAAAAGATGATTCCAAGAGCTATATTCAAGGCGTTTTTTTAAAGAGCCCTTACACCCTTATTGATTGTTATCAGTACATATAAAAAGGACTTAGATTTTCATCCTAAGTCCTTGCAACAGAATGGTCCTTTTAAATTTCCAATAATTACTATGAACCTAATTAATTTCTATTCGCTCTCCTGTTACCATATAAATCACCCGTTCTCCGATATTGGTAGCGTGATCTGCAATTCGTTCTAAATATCTTCCAACGAACAGTAAATTCGTTGCCTGCTTTACAACTTTTGGATCTTCAATCATCATCTCAATTATTTCTGTATAGATGGCTTCATAGATTTGATCCACAGCTTCATCATCATGTGCCACTTCCTCTGCCAATTGAATGTCCGCCTTCATAAATGAATCAAGACTTTTGTTAACCATCTTCTCCGAGAGCCTTGCCATCCTAGGAATATCAATCAAAGGCTTAATCAATGGTTCATTTCCAATCTCTAAGGTGACCTTTGCAATATTGACCGCATGGTCCCCCATACGTTCTAGATCGGTAATAATCTTCATTATGGTACCAATTACCCTTAGATCTTTTGCCATTGGTTGCTGAAGTGCTAATAGTCTCATACATTCATTTTCTATCTGTAGCTCCAGTTCATCAATTTCATCATCCATTACACAGATAGTCTTTGCCGTTTCCAGGTCTTGCTTTGCCAATGCCTGCACAGAGACTTCAATGATCTCCTGTACCATGGCTCCCATCTTCAATAGCTTAACATTTAAATCCTTTAATTGACTTTCGAATTGGCTTCTCATTACCCTTCCTCCCATTCTTAACCAAATCTTCCCGTTACATAATCCTCTGTACGCTTATCTCTAGGGATGGTAAATATCTTCTGTGTATGGTCCACTTCAATCACTTCTCCCATTAAGAAGAAGGCTGTTTCATCTGAAATTCGCGCCGCCTGTTGCATGGAGTGAGTTACAATCACAATGGTGTACTCTTTTTTTAGCTCTGTAATGAGTTCTTCTATTTTTGCTGTGGCAATGGGATCTAATGCCGATGTGGGTTCATCCATTAATAATACTTCAGGCTCCATTGCCAAGGCCCTGGCAATACAAAGCCTTTGTTGCTGTCCCCCAGAAAGTCCTAAGGCTGATTTATTTAATCGATCCTTCACTTCATCCCATAGGGCTGCCTTCCTTAAGCTCTTCTCTACCATTTCGTCTAGCTGCTTCTTATTTTTAATCCCATGTCGTTTAGGTCCATAGGCTACATTTTCGTAAATAGACTTTGGAAAAGGATTTGGTTTTTGAAAAACCATTCCGATTCGTCTTCTCAATGACACTACATCCACGTCCTTGTGATAAATATCCTGTTCCTCAAGCTTGACCTCTCCTACTATTTTAACCCCATCAATTAAATCATTCATTCGGTTTAATGTTCTAAGGAAGGTAGACTTGCCACAGCCCGAGGGACCAATTAAAGCCGTTACCTTTTTTTCTTCTATATTAAAAGTGATATTTTTTAGGGCTTGAAAATCATCATAATATAAGTTTAAACCTTCTACACAAATCTTCTGCATGCTTTATCCTCCTCACTTATTCTTATTCTTTATTAAGCCCGATTATCCATTTTAAATTTAATTCTGATTGTTGTTGCAATCATAAAAAAGACACCAACAATTCCAAGTAAAACTAAAGCTGTTCCATACTTAATTTCCTCTGGCATATTGGGCACCTGAGTTGAAATAATATATAAATGATAGGGCAGTACCATTGCTTGATCAAAAAATGATTTTGGTAGTCTTGGTAAAAAGAAAGCTGCCACTGTCAATAATATCGGCGCCGTTTCTCCTGCAGCTCTTCCAATTCCTAATATAGCTCCTGTTGTTATGCCTGGAGTCGCATGGGGTAGGACAACCTTTTGAATGGTTTGCCATTTTGTGGCTCCCAATGCCAAGGATGCCTCTCGATAACTCTGGGGCACACTTTTTAATGCCTCTTCTGATGCAGTAATCACAATAGGTAGGATCAGACACGCCAAGGTGAGGGAACCGGCTAAAATTGAAGATCCAAAACCTAGGAAGAGAACAAATAAGCCAAGTCCAAAAAGTCCATAGACCACTGAAGGCACTCCCGCTAGGTTTAAGATAGCTAGGCGTATCAATCTAGATAATATGCCTTGTTTTGCATACTCCGTTAAATAAATAGCTGACCCAATCCCAAGAGGGAGTGCAAAGAGCACCGTCCCCAGAACAAGGTATAATGTGCCGATAATAGCAGGATAAATCCCTCCTTCAGTCATGCCTTTTCTGGGCATAGCCGTTAAAAACTCCCAATTAATCATTCCTATTCCTTTTACAAATATATATCCTATTATGAGTAGGGTTGGGATCACCACAAGCATTGCGGTGAAGGTCAATATACTAAAGGCGATTCTCTCTTGTGTTTTCTTATTCATCTATCGTCCCTCCTTCTTAGCTCGGGAAAGCACAAAATCTGCAATTAAGTTAATGAAGCTAGTCATGGCTAATAGTACAATTCCAACAGCAAACAAAGCATGATAGTGGGTTCCATTTCGAACAGTATCTCCCATTTCCGCCGCAATGGTGGCAGTCATGGTTCTTCCTGATACAAGGAAGGAGCCTGGAATTTGCGCTGCATTTCCCGTTACCATCATCACTGTCATTGTCTCTCCCACTGCCCTTCCAATCCCTAGCATCACTGCGGCAATTATTCCTGAAGATGCGGCTGGAACAAGGGCGTAAAGAATGGTTTCCCACCTAGTAGCGCCTAGGGCTAGGGATGCCTCACGATATTCCTTTGGTAATGCGTTGAGGGCATCATCGGATATACTAATGATGGTAGGTAAAGCCATAAATGAGACCAAAATCGATCCTGTCAATATGGTAAATCCAGATGATATATTAAATGTCACTCTAACCCAGCTAGATAAGATCACAATTCCAAGAAAGCCTAGTACAACAGATGGAATTGCCGATAAAAATTCTATAATAACCTTTAAAACCGTCTTGGTTTTGGGTGGTGCCACCTCAGCAATAAAGATGGCACTTCCAATACCTAGGGGGACGGAAATAAAGACAGCTCCCAATGTTACCATCACGGACCCTGCCACCAATGGTAGTATTCCATATTGTGAATTCACCGAAATAGGAAACCAAAATTCTCCAAACAAAAAATCCTTCAATGCAATATCATCAAACAATCGTATTCCAGTTCGAAATAGAAACAGAAAAATCAAGGCAATGATAGCGATGGATGTCATTCCTAAAACAAAAATCACTTTTTCAATTACAAATTCACCCATGCTATTTTTCATATTTTTATTTAGGCTCTTTCGCTTTTTCTTGATTTCCATTGTTGTATCAGCCATTTTTACACCTCTCTATCTATATATAAACAATCTATCCTAATCAGTAACAGCCCTAGTCAATTGTCACATTCTTAATCTAAAATCATAAAATTCTTTATCTTCATTTTCTATCCCCATAGAAAAACAACATCCTCTTCATGTAAGAAAGATGAGCGGATGGTCCAATGTACCATCCGCGATCCTCTTTTGAATCATAGGCTCCATATCATCTTGTTCTGGCTTAATTTTACTAATTTACTTTACTGGGATAAACCCTATTTCTTCTACAATACTTTGTCCTTCTGCTGCCATAATAAAGTCCATGTATATCTCTATGACTCCTGTTGGTTCTCCAGCCGTGTATAGGAATAGTGGTCTTGCCACAGGATAATCTCCAGCCGAAATAGTTGCTAAGGATGGTAAGAAAGCCTCACTGCTATCATCAAGAGATACAGCAACCCCCTGAACTGTGTCACTTAAATACGCTAACCCAATATATCCAATTCCATTAACATCTTGTATTACTGCTTCAACAATCGCTTGTGTTGAAGGCATTAAGTTTGAGTGTGTTGCATACTCTTCATCTTCTAACACAAATTCTTTAAAGAAAGCGTAGGTTCCAGAGTTAGATTCCCTTGAGTATAATGTAATATTTGCATCATTCCCACCGAAGTCCTTCCAGTTGGTCTTTTCTCCCGTGAAGATGTCCTTTAAATCTGCCATTGTTAATTCTTGTACTGGATTGTCATTATGAACTGCAATGGCAATTCCATCTCTTCCTGTCACATGCTCTATGATCTCAATACCATTGTCTTTTCCTTGTTGTATTTCCTCGCCTTTAATTTGTCGTGAAGATTGTGCAATATCAGCAGTTCCATTAATCATAGCAGCAATCCCTGTACCTGATCCACCACCGGTTACGGCTAATTGCGCTTCAGGGTAGTTATCCATAAATACCTCTGCCCATTGTTGTCCTAGGTTAACCATTGTATCTGAACCTCTAATTTGTATTAACTTACTAAAGTCCACATCATTTCCACCGTTTGTGTCATTTGAACTTACATTGTCTCCTGTGTTTGGTTGACCTGCGTCTGCATCTCCTCCACAGCCTACCAACGCACCAGTAACCACCATTGCTAACACAAGTAATAAAGCTAATTTTTTCATTTTTTAAATCTCCTTTCATCGAAAAGCATTTTTTAATATTGCTTACAAATTCATTATACGACTTTAACTTTGCCACTTGGTTAAGTACAAGTTAACCTCAGGTTAAGGATTAGTTAATAGAATGTTATGGTTTTGTTAAGTGATTTCTACTCAGTCACCATTACGATTTTTTGCTAAATACGATGCTATTGATCCCCTAGGTTTGGTATACTAATACTAGGTTGAGAAAGCTTTAGAATGCATCCATCATTTGATTTTGAAGCTTCCTTATATTAAAAATCTAGGAGGGATTCTATGAAGATTCAATATTTAGGACATTCAGCCTTTTATGTGGAGGCTGGTGAGATGAAGGCCTTAATTGACCCCTTTATTCCCGAGACCTTGACCCATCCCATTTTTTCATTTGCTGATATTACCCATATTTTTATCACCCATGGACATGGAGACCATTTAGGCAGTACCCTTTCTATCGTAAGAGAATCCAATGCAACAGTAATCACCAATTATGAGATTTCTCTTTATCTTCAATCTAAAGGCGTGAACTGCCATTCCATGCATATTGGCGGTCGAACAACAATGGACTTTGGCACTGTAAAAATGACACCTGCCCTCCATGGATCAGCCATCGAAACAGATGAAGGCCTTGTTTGTGGCGGAAACCCTGGGGGATTTGTCATTGAGTGTCAAGGTAAGAAGCTTTATCATGCAGGGGATACAGGTCTCACAATGGATATGAAACTACTAGCAGTGGAAGAAATTGATGTGGCTCTTCTACCCATTGGGGGGAACTTTACCATGGATGTGCAGGATGCAGTAAGAGCCGTAGCATTCATCGGAGCCAAGGTTGCCATTCCAATGCACTATAATACTTTTCCTGTTATTACTGCCTCTCCAGAATCCTTTAAAGAGCAGGTCAAGACCAGCCAAGTACATATTTTAAATGTAGAGGAAGTATATAATTTTTAATTTGAATCCCTAGGGTGTCTTTAGGCGCCCTTCTTTTTTTTAGGATCCTATTGCAAATTATTATCATTTATCATACTATATATATTATCGTGTCTTACCTTTGACTTTGAATTTAAAAAATGTCATGATGTAAAGGGTCTTAGCAATAGACCTAAGATACAAATGTATTATATAAAGCTACAACTTAGGAGGTTTCTCATATGAAGGATAGAAATAAGGGTATTTTATATATGCTTCTAGCGTCTTTATTTTTTGCGCTAATGGCTTCCGCCGTCAAGTATGCTGGAGATCTACCCACAATGCAAAAAGTTTTCTTTCGAAATATAGTTGGATTTCTTATCTCTGGGTATATGATTTATCGATCCGGAGCGAGCTTTCAAGGAACAAACAAGAAGTATTTGTTTTACCGGTCATTGTTTGGGCTCATAGGGGTGTTTCTCTCCTTTTATGCCATCGACCGTTTGCCTTTGGCAGATGCAGTGGTGCTTAACCAAATGAATCCGTTTTTTGTTTTGATACTTTCAGCCTTTTTTCTAGGTGAAAAAATCAAAAAACTGCAAGTACCCGCCATCATTATAGCGATACTAGGTGTCGTATTTATTATCAGACCTCAATTTGATTACACTGTGTTTCCGGCCTTAATGGGTCTACTCTCAGCAGTTTTTGCTGCTGCAGCCTATACCATTATCCGCCATTTGAGACTGACTGACCATCCCCAAGTCATCGTCTTTTACTTTACTGGATTTTCAGTGTTTTCCACCCTACCCTTTATGCTTTTAGGTCAATTTCAAATACCTACACTTTTTCAATTGCTGGCATTATTATCCGTAGGCCTATTTGCTACCATTGCCCAACTCTTGATGACACACGCCTATCGATATGCTGAGGCAGGGGATCTCTCCATCTACTCCTACGCCAAAACTGTATTCTCTGCCTTATTGGGAATCTTATTATGGGCTGAAATCCCAGATCAATTTAGCCTTTTAGGGATTTTACTCATCTTATTAGGAGCCTATATTAATTACCGTGCAAAATTAGATCCTGAAAATTAAATTCAAAATTCTCATCAAAACGATAAACACTAAAAAGAGCGTCTTCGACGCTCTCGCTGGATGAAACAACTAAGCGATCAACACAATTTAGTAAACTAAATTGGTTGCCTGCTTATAGGAAACCCTAGGTTTCCTTCGACACCAGCGAAGCTGGCTGAGCACCTTCCTGAAAGCGGGCAGGGGATTTCATCCCTACAACCCCTGTTTTTTATATAATAGGAAAGAGATCTTTCCTATTTATATAAAAAAGACGCTACTTCTCAATAGGAGAAAATAGCGTCTTTTATTATTTTTAACTGACTCTGCCTTATGATACCATATTGCCATAATGGCATTAGCTTAATTAGTCATCATTTTTAACTACAGATACACAGTTAGGAAGTACCCTAAATCGAACCTCATCTCCGATGTTAATCTGTTGATCTGGATGAAGATTGACTATCATATCTTGAGAGATTCCACCTTCATCAATGATAGAAACCACCGCATCAATGGACTCTCCTGTATAGGTATAGGTTTTAACCTGTCCTTTGATATGTCCACTTGCGTCTACCTGCAAGCTATCGGGACGAATAGAGATACAGACCTTTTCTCCAGCACATCGGCAATGAGAATGTGCACATGGTACTGTTCCTAGATTTGTCATGATGGATTGCCCATCTTGATCAATGGTTCCTTCTAAAATGTTGGATTGTCCTACAAAAGAGGCAACAAAGCGATTTTCTGGATATTGATAAATCTCTCTGGGAGTACCTATTTGTTGTACAATCCCATCCTTCATCACAACAATTTGATCTGAAATCGCTAGGGCATCCTTTTGATCATGGCTAACAAAAATAGCTGTTGCTCCCGCTTCTTTAATAATACGTTTCACTTCGATCCTCATACTCACCCTTAAATCAGCATCAAGATTACTAAATGGCTCGTCTAATAAGACCACAACAGGCCTCCGTGTTAATGCCCTGGCTAAAGCAACTCTTTGCTGTTGCCCACCAGATAATTCATAGGGGTAGCGCTGTTCATATCCTTTTAAGTTAACCAGTTCAAGTACTTCCATAACCCTCGACTTACGGTCCTTCTCCTTGTAACCAAAGCCTACATTATCAAAAACATTAAGATGAGGAAACAGTGCGTAGTCTTGGAAAACCATTCCGATTCCTCTTTTTTCCGGTGGTATCCAGGTGTTGCTATCACTGACGGTCTTGCCAGCTAAGGATATACTTCCAGAATCGGCCCGTTCAAATCCTGCTATCAATCGTAGGGTTGTGGATTTTCCACATCCACTGGGTCCAAGTAATGTCACAATGGATCCTTTTTCTACAACTAAAGAGAGCTCTTTCACAGCAGCCTCCTTTGTTCCAATATAAGTCTTCGTCACTGATTTTATTTCTATATCATGCATGTACTCACCACCTTAGTATTTTTTCAACATGTAGCGTAGGGGGACAACGGATACAAGAACAATTAATAAAGCTGCTGGTGCTGCTAGGTGATAAATGGATTCCGAGGCTTCAAAATAAACCCGAACTGCTAGGGTGTCAAAATTTGGTGGACGCAGCATCAGGGTAGCCGGCAGCTCTTTGATAGCGCTGACAAAAACCAATGCGCCTCCAGCCAATACTCCTGGTAGCATATTTGGAAGTATCACCTTCAGCATGACCTTCCATGGTGGATATCCAAGGCTTCGGGCCGCTTCATCGATTCTTGGAGATATCAGGCTTAATGAAGCCTCCCCTGCTTGCATGGCCTGGGGTAGAAATCGAACAACAAAAGCCAATGCCACGATATAAAACGTCCCATAAAGCCTCGGTAAGTGATTATTAAATATAAAAACAAATCCCAACGCCACAATCACTCCTGGAAGGGCATATCCCGCATAGCTTAGCTTTTCAATGACCTTTGTAATCAGAGATGGATAACGGCCCTTCAGATAAATAATAGGCATGGAAAACAACATACATAATAATGCTGCAAAACCTGAAACCTTAAGACTGTTTATGGCAAAACCAAAGAACCGCCCATCAAGTGCTCCCATACGAATCCCAATTCTTGACCAATAAACAAGGACCCCGATGGGAAGGATCACAGATACAAAAAATACCACACTCACATAAAACAATACAAATGGTTTCCACTTCCCTAATTTTAAAGTCAATGGCTTTCGATAGGTATTGGATGTTTGATAATATTTATTTTTTCTTCTGGTTTTTGATTCAATCCACAATATAGCCACTGTTAACAAAATAAGCACTAGACTCAATACAGCTGCGGAAGCAGTATCAAAACTGGCCCTTTGAAAATAAATAGCAGCGGTAAACGTCACATATCGAAGCATGGCAATGGTACCAAAGTCTCCAAGGACATAGAGAGACACAAGAATCCCTCCTGCTCCTATTGCGGGTCGTAAAAGAGGTAAATTGACCTTCCAAAAAACTTCAGAAGTGCTCATCCCTTGTGAATAAGCTGCCTCTTCATAGTTACGGTTCATTTTTCGAAGAGAAGCACTGGCAATTAGATATACGTAAGGGTAGGTGAACATGGTGAGCACAAGAAACACACCCCCAAAGGAGTAAATGTTAATGCTGTAATCTCCAAGGGCATTGACTAGCCATGGAGTCGACTGCCATAAATCACGGGCCCATCCACTACGACCAAAGACGATAATGTATGTCACAGCCCCTACATAGGGCGGAACTGTCAATGGCATGGCTAATAGCCATCGCCATGCTTTTTTTCCTGGTATATCTGTGCGAATCACAATCCATGCCAAAGAAACCCCAATGATCATGGTACTCACTGTAACGGCCCCTGCTAAAGAAAGGGTGTTCCAAAGTAATTGAGGAATCCTTTCATCTAGGAGTCGTTGCCAGCGGTCTATACCAGCAAACAAGGACCTCCATATGACATAAACAATGGGAATGGCCATAATAACTGCTATACAGAGTCCAAATACAAACAACCCCATTCCCGGAGGGTTGCTTTGCCAAATACCCAACCATTTTCTTCTAAAAAAACGGAGAAGGGTTGGAGAAGTTTCTTCTCCAACCTTGACATTTTCATGATTAAATTGTGTTGTGTTTTTATCGTTCATGATGCCATCTCCTATTATGATAACTTTAATTCTCTACAGTTATTTTACATTTTTGCAATTATTTTAAGTCTAAGTCTAGTCCAGATGCCTCAATGAGCGCTGTTGTGTCTTCAAAATAATTACCAAGCTCTTTAATAGGCATATCTTGAACCTTTAAATCACTGAAGTCTACAATATGTGGTTGTACTTCAGCTGGGTAAACAGCTCCATATTGTGAGTTAATCAGAAGCTCAAGTGATTCTCCTACGAATGCCACCTGATTTTCAGGTAATAACAACCACTCAATGAAAGCAATTGCATTGCCTTCATTAGGTCCGCCACTCACAAGGCCTACCCCAGCTGCATTAGCAACCACTCCCATTTCATCTTCTTCTTGATCAAGATAGATAAAGCCTACATTATTATTTTCAGGCTCTACTAATTGCTGATGGAAGTAGTAGTTGTTCACAAGACCAAAGGAATGCTCTCCAGCACCTACAGCCCTACGAATGTCTCCATGCCCTTGATAAATACCAGCTGAATTAGCTCGAATTGCGGCAATCCACTCAGCTGTTTTTTCATCTCCCCACTGATAACGAAGGGCTGAAACATGTCCAGTCATTCCACCGTTACCTCCACGGGTAATTGCAAATCCATTTTCAACCGTTGCCCATTTAGAGTCAAATAAATCTTCATTGCTCTTTGGCATTTCTTCTTCGGTGATCATATCTTTATTATAAATAAAACCACGGGCTCTAGCAGAAATTGCAAAGTATGCGTTGTCTTCTGCTCTAAAATCTGCTGGAATTGTTTCAATTCCCTCTGGATTTGATCCTTGTAATAATCCCTTACTGTCTAGGTATCCTAAAGCACCAAGATCATTTGAAATAAAGATGTCAGCCCGAACATTATTTTTTTCTTCAGCAATTTGAAGGGGATTAGCCCCATGTAATGCTAATACTTCAATTCCTGTATCTTCAGTGAATTTCTCAAGTAATGCTTGAACAAACCTTTCATTTCTTCCTGAATACACCACTAATTCATTTGATTCAGAATCACCTTGTTCACCTGAAGCAGGTTGCTCACTACTACAACCCACTGTAATGAATGCAAATAATGCTACCATTAATAATGCTAATACGCTTTTACTTTTAAACATGTTTTGTTTCCTCCTCTAGTTGTCTACAATATTGAGTTTTTACAGTTTGTTTTTAGTACTTACAAAGGCGTCCCTATGTACATGACTTTTCCAAATTGATAAGTATAATCATTTGAACTTTCTAGGCAATTGTAAGTATATACTATCTAGTAATAGTTATCAACGGAAAATCAAAAAAAAGCTTGTCTTTTACTTGTCAATATTAAATGATGTCTTGTGAGTGTATGAATAAATTTTAGACTTATATATACTCTCAGCTCTGTTCTTCAGTTCAACACTTGAGCTAATTCTTTTTAAGGGTCCTCCTCTACTTCTTCTCTTATTATCATTATACACAAAACAGAGCAGGGCATCTGTGATAAATGTCCTGCTCTGTTTTTTATTTTATGTTTTTCATAAAAAACTGTGACCCTTATGTTCTAATAGTAGACTTAAGCTCGCTCTACTAATACAGAAGTTCCCATTCCGCCACCGATGCATAATGTAGCTAAGCCCTTCTTGGCATCTCTTTCTTCCATGGCATAAAGTAATGTTGTTAGAATCCTAGCTCCACTTGCTCCTACTGGATGTCCTAGGGCAATGGCTCCACCCTTTACATTGACAATATCAGTGTTAAAGTTTAATCCTTTAGCAACGGCTAAAGCCTGTGCTGCAAATGCTTCATTTGCTTCAATTAAATCAAGATCTTCTACTTTCCATCCTGATTTTTCAAATACCTTTTCAGTAGCCGGCACTGGACCATAACCCATTACAGATGGGTCTACTCCACCAGATGCATAGGCGACTAATTTTGCAAGAGGCTTGATTCCTAGTTCTTTGGCCTTCTCCGCACTCATCAATACCAATGCAGCAGCGCCATCATTGATTCCAGATGCATTTCCTGCAGTTACTGTACCCTCTTTTTTGAAGGCTGCTCTTAGCTTCGCTAATCCTTCAGCAGTTGCACCATGCTTGATGTATTCATCTTTATCTACTATCACTTCGCCTTTTCTTGTCTTAATGACTACTGGCACGATTTCTGCGTCAAATCCGCCTTCGTTTTGTGCTTTTTCTGCTTTGTTTTGACTTGAAACAGCAAAAGCATCTTGTTCTTCTCTAGTAATGTTGTATTTCTCAGCTAAATTCTCAGCTGTAATTCCCATATGATAATCATTGAATGCACAGCTTAATGCATCTGTCAGTAATGTATCTAATGCTTTGACATCCCCTAGTTTTGATCCCCAACGCATATTAGGAAGTACATATGGGGCTTGAGACATGCTTTCAGCTCCACCTACTACAACAATGTCATTATCTCCTGCAAGAATTGTTTGAGCTCCTAAGGATACTGCTCTTAATCCAGATCCACACAGCATGTTGATTGTCATAGACGTCACTTCAAATGGGATCCCAGCCTTTGCTGCAGCTTGTCTTGCAACATTTTGCTTGTTTCCCGCCTGAATAATACAACCCATAAACACTTCTTCTACCATATCGCCTTTAATCCCTGCACGTTCGAGGGCTCCTTTAATCGCTCCAGCCCCTAAATCAGCCACATTAACGTCCTTAAGCGCTCCACCAAAACTGCCAATCGGCGTTCTAGCTGCACTGACAATAACAACTTCTCTCATTAAACTTCCACCTCTCATATTAATCTTTTTTTACCGCTATTATAATACGACCCCACCATCTACTGACAACACAGTTCCTGTTACAAATTTTGCTTCATCAGATGCTAAGTACAAGAATGCATTGGCAATGTCTTCTGGATCTCCTAATAATCCTAGTGGAGACTTGCCTTTCATCATGTCTAACACCTTGTCAGGCATTTTTTGAACCATTTCAGTTAAGATGAATCCTGGAGCCACAGCGTTCACTCGAACCCCTTTTCTTCCTAACTCCTTAGCCCATGTTTTAGTCATTCCGATGACACCAAATTTAGTTGCTGCATAGTTTGTTTGACCGAAGTTTCCGTATACACCTACCACAGAGGATACGTTAATAATCACGCCACTTTTTTGCTCCGCCATGATTTTTGCTGCTGATTGCCCACAATTGTACACGCCTTTTAAGTTAACTGCAATTACGTTGTCAAACTGATCTTCTGTCATTTTTGTTAATTGTGCATCAGCAGTAATTCCTGCATTGTTAACAAGGATATCAATTTTACCAAAGTGGTCTTTGATTTTATCCATAGCCTCATTTGCTTCTTGTGAATTGGCTACGTTTGCAGCCACACCGAATACCTCTGCTGCTTTTCCTTTGAATTCTGCTACAACTTTTTGCACATCTTCCTCACGCTGTCCCCAAACAACAATCTTTGCACCTTCCTCTGCAAATCGAGTAATGGCTGCTTTACCAATCCCTGATGTTGAACCTGTTACAACTGCTACTTTTCCTTCTAATCTCATTTTCTATTCCTCCTTAAAATAATGGTTTATGCACTTACCTTTAGTATGGTTTAAGTCGAAAAGGAACTTAAGAGAACCTTTTCATTTGTTAGTCCTTTATAAAGCAATTTTTATGCCAAGTTTTTCATTTATTCTAAGGTGTTGCAATTCCAGAGGAAACCTCCTATTTGGAAATTGTCGTTAATTTTTTAACCAGTGGTGTTGTTCATTCTTTTTACACTTTTTTGGGCTAATTCCCTGAATCTTCTAAATACTACTGACAAGTGCAGTTATCCACCTTTTATGAGTTGTCCAGATTTTGTACACATTACAACAGTGCCTGCTTGCTTTTAATTCGATCTGTACTTTAAGTAATCACAATTGACTATTATTTAACAATTCGTTTTTTTCTTAGGACTCCTCCCCTTCATGGGCCTTCACCTGTTTCTTTGCTTCTAATCGCCAATCAATTAACCGATTCATTAATAGTCTAACAATGGCAATGACTGGAACACCTAAGAACATCCCCATCAAACCAAATAGCCCGCCCCCTATGATAATAGAGAAAATAATCCACACAGGGCTGAGTCCCACACTATCTCCTAGAATCTTGGGGCCTAAAATCAATCCATCAAATTGCTGTAGCCCAAGAATAAATAAGAGTACCCAGGCCGCCTTCACTGGACTATCAAAAAAAGTGATAATCACTGCTGGTACCGCTCCAATAAAGGGTCCAAAGTATGGGATCATATTTGTAATGCCAATGATGACACTAATAAGCAATGCATACCGAATTCCCATTATTTGTAGACCAATTAGGCACATGATGGCAATAATAAAGGAATCTAAGGACTTTCCAATAATAAACTTTGAAAAGATCATATCTGCTTCTCTTCCAAAGTCCTTCATCTTGTTTACTGTTTTATCAGCCAGGGTTGCCCGCAATACCCTTTCTGTTCCCTTTTTAAAGGATTCCTTATCTCCTAATAAGTAAAAGGAGATCACGATTCCTAAGACGAAATTTAAAACTCCCGATGTGATTGACATAATACTCACAATGATATTTTCTAAGATATACTCTAATATTGCGCTCACTCGATTGAAAATATCATTAACATTGTTTTCAAATTGATCTGTTACGTTACTTAAATTCCTTAAATCCAACTCTTCAGACCAATGATTGATCAAATCATTTGAGTAATTAATATATTCAGGCATCCTACGTAAAATATCTGAAATATTATTTCCAATTTGAGGTGCTACAAAAATAATGACTGTTACAATGAGCCCAATAACAAGTAAATACATGGTGACCACACTTAAAACCCTCAAAAGCTTTTTTTTATTAGCAATATATTCCACGCGACAATAAATATAGTTTTCGAACCATCTGACACCTGGGTTGAGCAAATAGGCAATAAAAATTCCAATAATAACAGGACTCAATATCCTTTTTAGTATTCCCAAACGCAGAAAAATATTCTCAAAAAAATATCCTGCATTATCTAAAATCTGATAAAGCATAATTGCCATAGCAATGGTCAAAAAGGCATATAGAGAGTACTTCAAATATTCCTTGTCCCACTCAATCTTCATCATCCTCAACCTCATCTCGTATTAATATCTTCTCTACACACTATTATACACGATTATATATCACCTGCCCACTACCTAAACCTATGAGTTTTAAGACAAGCTACCTTAATAAAGACAGGTTCATCTTTCATTCTTTAGTTTTTTAGTTCTTTAGTGCTTTATACTTTTTTGTCTGGTGTCCACATGGTAAGGCGAGATAGACAAACCCTGCTGGGTATTATATGTGGCGATAAATATGTGTTTAATATCTTGATATCCTTGGTCCTTCACTAAGTTCATGATTACATCCTCTGTTATTTGCAATTTTTCCATGTTTTTTTGCTCTATATTTCCCTCTAGAATCACAACATCAGCTATTGATTTCTCTTCCACAGACACATTTAAATCCTTTGCAACTACAGGACTGACCTCTGCCTTTTTCAAAACTGTTAATTTGCCATTGGATTCAATAATAGCATATTGTACTTCATTAAAATAAAAAACATCTTTTTCCCTTAGCATCATCAGAAGTTCATCTATAGAGTATTTAACACTCTTCATATTCTGAGTTAAAAATTGTCCGTTTTCCATGATCAATGTTGGTTCGAAGGTAACTAATCGGCCAAATTTCCGATGTTTTAAAATCATTCTGCTCACCACATACTGAAATATGGCTAGCATCACAACAGCAAATGCAGTGGGCATATGGTGTATACTGGGATCTGCAATATCTGCTCCCACAATAGATCCCATGGTAATAATGGTTAAGAAGTCAAACACTGGTAATTCACCAATGGGTCTTTTCCCCATAATATAAATGGTCACAAATAACAATAAGGACATGATGGTGATAATTCGAAAAAAAACAGTGATATAATCTTGCATTTTTTCTACTCCCGTCTTTTAAATGTAGTCAAGAATGCATTTCTCTCCTTGTCTCATTATAGAAGTATTAACGGAATAGGCAAAAAAAAACCAGAGAACTTACTCTTCTCTAGTTATAATATACTTCTATTAAAAACAGGCCTTGGGAGGGTACGGTTTCTCCAGCATTTTGCCGCTTTCCTACTGAAAATATTTCATCAATATAGGTAGGCTTTTTCTTTTTTGAGCCGATTTCAATTAATGTCCCCGTAATAATTCTCACCATATTGTATAAAAAGCCATCTCCTACAATGGTGATTTCCACAAAGGCATCTTTCTTTTCAATTGTGATTGATTCAATTGTTCTAACAGTTGTTTTCTCACTTTTTTTCACAGAAGAAAAAGGCAGAAAGTCGTAGGTTCCCACCAATTTTGCAGCAGCCTCCTGCATTAACTCCAAATTGAGAGCCTGGGGAACATGATAAGAATGCTTCCGATGAAATACAGAGGCAGTTGACTCATTCCAAATCCGATAGACATACTTCTTTCCTTTGACATTATATCGACTATGAAATCGTGGACCCGCTTCTTTTAACTCTTTTACCACAATGTCTTGAGGAAGATATTGATTGATGTATTGATACATTTCTTTAATTGATAATGTGCTCTTTGTATGAAAATTTGCCACTTGCCCATAAGCGTGGGCGCCAGCATCGGTTCTTCCAGATCCAACAATTTCAGTTTTTTTACCTACCATCTCTGAAATAACATGTTCTAATTTCCCTTGTATTGTCATATCCGTTGCAGTTTGGCGTTGCCACCCCCTGTACTTTGTTCCATCATATTCAACAATCATTCTTATATTGCGCATTGATATCTCTCCTATTCTCATGGTTCTAATTTATCTTCCGTGTATTGCTTGCTCTACTTGCCTTGTACGACAAAGTTAGGAACGGTGTAACACTCCACAACACTGCCAATGATATTTTGGGTGCCTGTTCGTGTATAAACCCCTTGTAGCTTTTCATTATATACAAAAAGTCCAAGGAGATAGTTGTTTTCTATAAAATGAACCTCTTCTTCCTTAATCATAGCCATTGGTAGCCTGGGGATGCAACAAAACTCTTGCAACAAATAATCTTCTCTTGCCTCTTCATTTATGATCTGTTGCCATTGTTCTAGTGTAAAGTCTTTTCCAATACGGACTCCCTGTGAAGCATATTTATCCATGGGCTTTAACACCATTCGATCCTTATGCTCAATAGCGTAGGCTACTACTTCTTGGTCTTCTTGCTCAAATAAAGTTGTAAAGGGAATGTGTGCTTGAACAAAGGCCCTTTCCTTATGGGTTAAAAAGGGGGTCTTCACAGGATCATGCAGAATTGCAAAGACAATTTTATTATGAATAATTTGGGAGCGCAAAGGTCCAACAACACAAACATTTCCTTCTAGATAAGCTTGGATTAAGTCCTGCACTTCATCCTGTCGTTCAATCAGTTCCCAGGTTACTGCCCTTCGATAAATACAGTCTATTCTAAACCCTTCATGATAAAGCTGACCATTTCGGTAGCTCAAATTCCGAGGGTCTACAATAACCGTTGCACACCCTCTTGCTTCAAAGGCTTTTTTGAATTCTTCAAATTCACTAGGGGGACTTCCCTGTAACCAATCTACAATGGCCACATTTGGTTTTTCAAGACCTCCACTGAAGTCTTCATAGTTTGTCAACAGCGCATCTACCCATGAATAAAAAAGTTCAAAACCTTCTAACTGATATTGCTCTTTAAAAGGTTCTAACGCTTTTGATTGTAGAATAATATTTTCTAGTTCTCTTGCTTCCGTCATACCCGAGGAGCCATCGGCATTCAACTCACAAAATTGAAAATCGCCATTTTGATGATAAAACACATCAAATCGCCCCATAGGAATATCAATTCCATAGCCTGGATCCTTCAAGATCAACTTCTCTAATAAAGGAGAGAACCCGAAATACTGACGAAATTTTTCATCCTTTAGATATTGATGTACCACTTTATTGAGGATTACCATCAATTGATTGATGATTTCTTCAAAGCGACCCATGTCCTCTTTTGTTAAAAACATAGGTTGATACAGAAATTCCACAGGCTTTCCTTTATATTTAGCCGGTGATGCCGCTACTCTTTTTAAAACACTTTGATAATCCTTTATAAAGTCAGGCTGATTCTTTAACACCTTAGCTTGATATTCTTGAAATAACTGTGTCTTCATCTTGTTTTTTTTCTCTCCTCACCCATTGATTCAATCCACAAAATTCAATTGCCTGTAACCCGCTTTTTTCGATATCTTCTTTCATTAAAAGAGATAAATTTTTTCTAGAAATGATTAATGTTTCCAAAGGCTTCAATATCTTTATCTCTTCTTCTGTCAGCCCTTTTTTAGATAGATCAAATAGAATTCGGATAAAATCATAGATTGTTTTGCCAAAAAACCAACCCTTAAAAGCATTTTTATGCATGGATCGCTTTGCCTTCTCAATCTGATCCCCTTCGGCTCCGTTGGCTAGTTTATATAGATAATTCAACACAGTTTCATCGTAAAATATCCCCTTAAGTAATGCAATATATGCAAAGTTATAGGGATAAGGCAGCGAATCTCCCACTCTGATTTCGATATACCTTTTCACTCGAACATCTGGAAACACCATGGTTAACAGATGTTCTATTTCTTCCCCAGTTAGGTCGTTTTCCTTTAGTACTTCTCCTATGCTTTGGTTACCTGTCTCGATTAACTGGCCTTCCTTTTTCATTAAAATAGGAGGAATTCCCAATATGTACTTTGCATATGCTTCATATCCAAATCTTTCATTCATGACACCAGGAATCACACCACTTCGATCCTTATCAGTGTTTTGCCAAATGACACTTCTCAATCCATGTCCCAGATAGTCTTCTCCTTCAAACCTAGGGGAGTTATCTGTAATCAAATGCAATAATGGTGATAAGAAATTCGCCACCTTAAATTTTTTGATAAAATCTTCTTCATTTCGATAGTCAATGGATACTTGAATTGCAGCGGTTCCCTTCATCATATGCTGGGAATATGTCCCTTTATCCTTTAGATAATTTGACATATATTGATACCTTACCTTGGGATTAAACGGGATCTCTTTGATAGAAGACTTCGGATGATATCCAATTGCCAGTAATAGCTGTCCATTATTTTCCATAATAGGGATAATTTCTTCTAAAAACTGAAAATAGATGGATTGAACGGACTCGATGGTGCTACAGGGCACAACACTAATTTCCAGCTGTCCACCTGGCTCTAATGTAATATAGTACGCTTCCTTCTTTAATGCGATCAAATAATCTCCTTCGTATTCAGCCTCGTATCCTTTTTCCAGCAAGGCTTTTAATATGTCTTCTATGCCCTGCTCCTCATAATAAGAAACCGATTTCATGGTGTCCTTCCACACGACAATATGCTCGAATTCTGCTCCAAGCTTAAGTTCACCCTGAAATTTTTCACCCTCTTTTATAATATTAATTATTTGTTCAAGTGGTCTATTCTGCACCAATTTCCTCACCCCAATTTTTTCGATCTGCGTAATGCTAGTAATGATATTACCCATTTTCAAAAGGATTACGCATCTCAATCTCTCTATCTTCGTTTCATTTCATTTTCTATTAAAATATTTTATCATAAGTACACTTATTTTCCTCATAGGTTGTCCTTAGGTGTTGCTGAAACGGTCTATGGTATTAAGTCTCATCCTACAGTATAGCTTTCCTACCTAGACCTGTAAAGGGCTCTTGATTCGTATGGCCTTCTTAATGACTCAATTTCCCACATCTAATAAGTATCCTCTCATTTCTCCGTCAAAAATAATCAAGGTTTGGGTGCTTGGATCTAGATACATTTCATATAATTCCCAAGGTAGTTTAAAAACTTCCTCATCTTTACCATTGTCCCTAATTTTAATAATACTTTGTCCATCTACTAAGTACCCTACCTCTTTGTCTACAATAATAAACATATCCATACTATTGACTAAAACAGGATTATCATAGATTTTTCGCTGATCCCCTTCTATCTCTGCAATGATTAATTTTTCTCTCCTGCCTAATGGACTTGTGTAGATATATCGATTAAATAGTATTTCATAAAAGTTATATGGAATCTCCTCTACGATATAATTTTTATCCTCATCTAAATCATACACAAAAACGCCACTATATTCTACTGTTCTCAGTTCTCCAGATTCCTCTTTTATGATCTCTCCTATGGAAATTCCTACTTTGCTTCCATCCTGGCTCCATTGTATACTATCAATGGCATCAATCAATCCTTCTCCTCTTCTATATATAACCTTCTCCATTTTCTCATTTACATAAAAAAGCACAAATTTTTCACCAATATATGTATTCCAGTCTCCTATTCGAATCTGATTCCCCTCTAGCTCCTGGGGCTTTTCTATAAAGGCAATGGCATGATCATCTGGTGCCCATTTAGCTGTTGTGGCTTTAATTCTAGCATATTGATTGCCCTTCAATTCATATATTTCTTCATTGTCAAAAATAAAATCGTTTTTCTCATGACTCCAATGGGTTGTAAATCCAAATGTCTGAAAAGCTTCTTCTGAGATGCCTTCCTTAATCAATATTGATTCTCTGTCCACTAGAGAGTAACTGAATAGCTTTGCTTCATCTCTCCCCCCCTTTGTATATAATAGTGCCTCTTCATTGGGTGCCATTAGAAGGTTGGGTCTTTGAATCCCTCTTATTTCTTCATCAATTTGATAAGCGACTTCGTCTATTTGATGAAACAATCTACCCTCTACATCTATATAAATCATCTCATGATCCTCTATTGGAATAAACAAGTCATAGGCTGCGATTCCCTCATATTCCTTTCTAATCTGTACTGTGTTCAAGTCTAAAGAGTAAAGGCCCCACTCCTGTTCCCTAAATCCTGTAAAATAGAATTTTCCTTCCTGAATATCAAACCCACTAACAGTAGAAAACTCATCAAATTCTTTAATTCTTTGGAGCTCTCCCTGGTCTTCTTCCTTCTCCTGCGGTTGAGATAGGGAGCCACAGCCTATTAATATAAGAATACACATCATACTTAAAATTCCTGTTCTAAACCTTTGAGACATCATTCCAGCACCTCTTCCAACTTTCTGTTATAGTTTCACACTGCACTACTACATATTATTGCTATTTTTTCCTATGCTCCTTTAATTTAATCATCTAAGTTTTTAAACGCCTTTATAATTGTCTTACTTTTCTTTCGGAGAATTTTCAATCCACTTCTATCGTTCCAGAATCCTATAACTTAATACCTATTGGTAATTTTTGAAGGAATTTAATTTTTTTTGTCGAATGAGTACTATTACTACTCTATTTTCATAATTCTAAACTTTCAATGAGGAGGACAACAGATGAACAAATCAATTCGGTGGAAAATCATCATAATGTTGGTTATTCTAGTCACATTACCCACCCTATTTTTAGGGATGAACAGTTATCGTAATGCCACCAACATATTAGAGGAAGAGTTAAAATCAAGCTCACTTCAAGTGGTTGAAGGACTTGAAAGCTCCATGGACTTCTTTTTAACCGGTATGGAAAATGGTGTCGCTATGCTGAGTCAAGATGCCAATGCACAACAGATTTTAGATTTCCCTGACTACGAGCCATGGATGATGGGTACTTTTTCAAGTTATTTAGAGAATCATAGTAACGTTCTTAATGTATACATAGGCACGGCAAAGGGGGATATGATGATTTACCCCGAAACTGAATTGCCCGAGGATTTTGACCCTCGAGCTCGTCCATGGTATGAGGTTGCAATTGCTGCGGATGATATCGCTTGGACTGACCCCTATGTTGATGCAGGTACTGGTCAATTAGTTGTAACCGTTGCCCATCCAGTTTACAACAGCTATGGAAGCAATGAGCTAGTAGGTGTTGTCGCCCTTGATGTTGCCCTAGGTTCCCTTGAAAGTCTTGTTCTTAACACATCATTAGGTCAAAGTGGTTATGTGTCCTTGACTAATGGTGAAGGGGTTACCATGGTGCATCCAGATGCGGATCTAATTGGAGATATTATGCCCGTACCTACTTTATTAGAAAGTGTTCTATCAAATCAAAGTGGTGTTCAGGATTACGAAATGAACGGCGACTCACGGTTTGGCGTTTTTGATACCTTAGAGCAAACTGGATGGAAGCTAATAGGGGTGATGCGCCTTACTGAAATTCAAGCAAATACCTCAACCCTTTTAAAGCAAGCTGTAATCACCGGTGGAATTTCCCTGATTGTTGCTCTTTTAGCCGGAATATTCTTTGCAGGCAAGCTAACAAAGCCTTTGAAATTACTTGTAAATGATATGAAGAAAATTGGATCCGGAGACTTTACAATCCAAAGTCAAGTCAAGTCCAATGATGAGGTAGGGGTTTTAGCCACTACCCTCAATGAAATGGTATCGGCTTTAAAAAGTCTGATTACCAATGTGCGAACTGTGTCTCAAGAAGTGAGTTCCTCCTCAGATACACTGGCGGCTACCTCCCAAGAAACAAGCGCATCCTCTGAAGAGGTTGCTAAAACCGTCGATGAGATTGCTAAGGGTGCATCGGATCAAGCCCAAGAAGCTGAAAAAGGTTCTCATATGATCGGTAATCTAGCAACTAAATTAACTCAATTAAATAAAGGATCTCAGGAAATGCACGCTCTTTCCTCCAGTGTGACCACGGCAAATACCAGAGGAATTGAAGCCATTGACTCTTTAACAGAAAAAACAGAGCATAATAAGTTGGCCATTGATCGTGTGGAAGGTGCCATCGGTGAATTAGATGTAAAGTCTCAATCAATCGGTGTCATCTTAGAAACCATTAGCTCCATTTCAGATCAAACCAATTTATTAGCTCTAAATGCTGCCATTGAAGCAGCACGAGCTGGCGAAGCTGGTAGAGGCTTTGCTGTTGTTGCCGATGAAATCCGTAAACTGGCTGAACAATCTGGTCATTCTGCTGATGAAATCCGCAGTATCGTTTTAGATATTCAAACTGAAAGTAGCAATACAGTTACGATTATGCATGATGTCAAGACCCAGACAAATGATCAAACTGGAGCAGTTAATGAGGTTCTGAACTCCTTCCAGAATATTTCTAAAACCATAAAGGATATGACCCAACAAATCCATACATTAACATCTCATGTAGATGAAATGGCCCAAGACGGCGATCAAATCGTTGGTGTCATTGAAAACATTTCAGCTGTTTCTGAAGAAACTGCTGCTGCCTCCCAAGAAGTCACCGCTTCTATGGATCAAACGAGTTCTGCTGTAGAAGAGGTTTCTCAAGCTGCAGAAAACTTAAATGCATTAGCTAGTCACTTAATGAAGGAAATCGAAAGCTTTAAAATCTAAATTCAATTGTTTCAACTATTTGTATTTTAAAAGACCTACTGCAAAGTAGGTCTTTTTTTATCTATACGCTAATGGGCAAAAGATGCCTGTGAATTAAGTGTTGTTTTAGATGTGTAGGGTTCCAATAATCTTTTGGTATTCAGGTATTCCATAAGCTTCATAAATCCCATCCAAAGCTTCCATATAAAGACTCCATTTTGCCATTAAGCCTTCTTCATTAAAACTCCGTTCCATATAAATCATCATAATTCCTGCATCAATGAGTAGATAACCATCCTCTTGTGTTTTATGTCCTACGGTTAAAATAATCTCATCGCCATCAATAATTAATTTCCATGGCTGGCGATTTCTAAAGGATGGCGCATTTCCTATATGGGAAAAGACCGTGGCCAGTCCTCTCATTTTGATTTCCTCTAACCAAGGGGCTCGTCCCCACCGTTGATCGTACACGAAATCCTGTAAAGACAATTTATCATTATCTTCTTTTTTCCCAGCTTCAACATCCCCCTCTTGGCCATAACCTAAGGCAATCATTGCCACAGGTATACCTGCTTCCTGAATCCCTAATAAGTCCTTCACCTCATGGCCACCATGGTTAATGGTAAGCCAACAGGTGCTTAGTTCATACTCAATTGTCTTTAACACCATTTGTTCCATCATGTATCCTGCATTTTGTAGATACCCCTCCTTAGGAGCGCATAAAAGTACAATGTAGTGCGGTGCCCGCACAACATTCCCATCATAACCTATCTTTCCTTGCAGTTTTTCTTCCTGTTCCCATCCATTTTCAATTAAGACAAACTGTGTATCTATTTGTGATATGATTCCCTTGATTTCTTCTGCCTCATCCATTAAATCATTCAATCTCTCTATATCAACAGGTTTTTTCCCATAGACTCTAACGGATTTTCGCCTTTGAATTAACTGATAAAAGTCCAATTTACTTCACTCCCACCTAATAAACAAACTAAGTCTCATTTTATCTTCGGTGTATTGCTAAGACTCTCACTCACAAAAGTGAGAGGTCAAGCACTACATCCTCGAAATAAACTCGGCTACAGTTCAGTGGGAAAAGTGATCCCACTGAACTAAGTCTCATTTTATTGTGCACCTATTCATACTACTTATATACCCCCTATGTTATATATAAACATCATGGGTTGTTTACTGCTCCTCAAATCACATGGATTTCTCTATTATTTTTTCAGTAAAATATAGATTTTTCAAAATTGCTTTGATTTTAGGCACAAAAACCCAGAACCCTACGTATATGTTCCCTAGGGTTCTGGGTTTTTTGAAACAGTGAAGAAGATCAGGACTGTAATAGCCTGAGCCGATAATTAGCTATGGGTTGCTTTAATTTCTTTTTCCATCCTAATCAATGTGTTTTGTGTTTCTTCACTAAGCTTTAAAAACAACTCTTCTCTGTACTGTTTACATTCCTCTAGCTTATTGCGCCTTCCCTTTCTCTTGTCTATGTCTACCCATGAAATCTTTTTGTTTCGATAATAAAGATCAAAGTCAACTTGTCTCTCTCCGTTCTGGTCATACTCTAATGCCATCGTTAGTTTTTTAATTTCCTGGGGACTATAAGTCGTAAATAATCGCACCTGGAAGGCTATCACAGAATAAAGTATTAATGCATGATCCTTAGTCCATGTTTCTCCTAATATCATCCCGATTTCCAGCTGTGACAAGATAAAAATTAACCGATCATGATGACCCTTATAATTCCCCCATGAGTCATATATATTGATTTGAAGATCGTACCATTCACTATTTTCCAAGCTTTGGGTAATAAATAAAAGACCTTCATTTCTTAGCTTTTTATGAATAAAGGACACCGGATGAGCCAGCAACAAGTTCGCATTAATAAAGTCTTTTGATGATAGTCTTCCACTGATGGGATTTTTAGTCAAAGAAAGTATTGTATCTCCTTTCTCTCCTTGTTTGACTCCTTCTTCCCAGTCCACCAGCTTCCCACCATAAACCTCCTGAATTCGTTGAATAATCTTTTGTTCGTCCCCAGCTACTCTCATAACCATAGAAGCAGGTCCCATATCCACTCGAAAAACCCACTGACTGACATGATGATTAATCATGCCCGCAAGACATGCAGAGGCGACTTCATTGACTAATATAATCTCCTTTGCATCTTCTATCGAAGTCTTTTCATGATGTTTTTCTGTGATAAAAATAAGGGTACTATCCTCAGTTGATTGCTCCAAACCTTCTTGAAACGTTGTATGGATCCCTTGACCCTCCTGGAGGAAAAAATCCTTTACCTTTTGAATTCTCTCAGTGCGTATAAACAAGAATCGTGGTCCCATTCGTAAATAGAGCATATGATCCCCCCCTAAAATCCAATCCTGCCTCTTTCCATCTTCCGAAATTGATTTGTGGCCATGGGATAGTCAATTTGATAAATCAATCCCGTGGATAAGTCAATGACATTAATATTTAATATCCCATTCAACAACTGCTGTGATCTTATTTTCTTATGTTTTGGTTCAAATCGATGACCATATAAATAATAGTCAGCCTTGGTCTCAACTCTTCGATAGTTATGCCTTAAGTAGAATGTTTTTCCCTCTATATTTATTTTTCCCTCATATAAAATAGTACCCTTTTTAGTCACCCCTTGAACACTTTTCATTTTATCATGATTACCTATTACATAGTAAATTTCACCTCTATGTATTTTCTCTATTTTATCAACAAACTTTTCTAAATTTGTTTGGTAATCTGCCAAGCGATTTTTAAAGTTCTCTAACTTTATATTGTCTACGATATCCCCAGTATGCACAATATATTGTGGATTAATTAAATTAACCAACTTGTAAATAAAAGAATATACCTCCATGGGAGTATCACTTATATGAAGCAATAAAGGACCCTTTGCCTCCATTAGCTCTTCAGGAATTAGAGGTTTGTCCAATAGTAAGTACATCCATTTCTTTATTATATTTTTCATTACTCCGTCTCCTCTCTTATGTCTACCTTATCCACAGCAAGGGACTTTGTCAATGAAAAAAAGACTAAATCTGACCCCCTTCAGAGTCATCTCTAGCCTTTTACTGTTACCCGCCTCCCACCGGTGGGAATAGCGAGACCGTATCTTCTTCTTTTAAAATAGTAGAGAAAGTTCCATCCCTGCCATTGATTAAGAGGATGGCGATTTCTTTTTGAGGAATATCTAACTCATTAATAATTCTTTCAGGAGTCACCTCTCCGGGCAGGTCTAACATGAGCTCTTTTCCTCTGCCGTCCCTCAGTGTTGCAAATAATCTTACCTTCACTTCCATTTTGTCACCCCCTAGAGACAGACATGATATGAGAAGAGCTTCCTTAGAAGCCCTTCTCTTTATTCATCTTATATTATTTTTTTATGCTGTTGTTGTTCCTAACCCAATCTGCAACTGTTCAAGACGCGCTTCAGTTGGTATACCTTCTGTATCCCATCCTCTTACAGCATAATACTCCGGCAATAGCTTATCAAGCTGCGCCACATTCCCTGCAGATGGTCCGCCAGGAATTGCATCCTTTAGCAAACGCTCAGGCAACGTATCCTCGGCAGGTGTGATGCCTGCACTCAAATTAAAGAGTTTTTCTGTATTCCATATGCGCTCTCCAGCTGCCAATAGTGTATCAGCTGTATGTGTTTCTCCTGTTACTGCATTATAAAGATCCGTATAATCTTGAAGTGATGTTGCAAAAGAAGTAAATAAACATAATCCCATAGAATCAATAACCGCTGTTAAGTCTTGGAATATTTTTACCCATTGTGCTTTTCCTTCCAATGCAAATCGGTCTAGCTTTTCAGGCATTCCTAAAATTTCAGGAGAAATTAGATATGCTCTCACATGGCAACCCCCACGGTTAGAAGTTGCATAGGCTAATCCCTGCCCTTGAATTCCCCTCGGGTCATAGGCTGGAAGTTCCTGCTTTTTAACTGACATGGAGACTTCAGGCGCCCCATAACTCTCACATAAGCGATAAGAACCATCGGTCATTTTATCACCAAGTCCTTCTCGTAATCCCATGCGCTTTGTCCATTCGATAATGGAATCCGCATTGCCAAACTCAAGAGACAACCCACCTAGCTCTTCGTCTTTAATGAGACCTTTTTGGTATAATTCCATGGCAGCCGCGATGGTAGTGGCGGTGGATATGGTATCGATTCCCATTTCATTACACCAATAGTTAGCTTTAATGATGGCTCCTAGGTCAGAAATCCCACAATCTGCTCCAAATCCCCAGATTGTTTCATACTCTGGTCCACCAGATTCTAGATCATCCACTTTACAATGTCTGCCACAGGCAATAGGACATCCATAGCAGCCAGTTCGCTTCACTAAATACTTATCTGATAATGTTTCTCCACTGATGTCCTCTGCCTTAGCAAATACAGATTCCTGGAAATTGTTAGTTGGAAACACACCATTTTCATTCAAGATATTAACAAGTACAGCGGTTCCATAGGTAGGTAGTCCCTGACCCGTAACCCCATTTTCTCTAATCTGCTTATTTACTCTTGAAACAACCTCTTTCAACTTAGCTGGATCATGTATTGCTACTTTATTTGTGCCCCTTACAGTAATGGCCTTCAGGTTCTTAGAGCCCATGACAGCACCGACTCCAGATCTTCCAGCTGCACGATCTAGATCATTCATGATCGCCGCAAGACGAGAAAGTTTTTCTCCACCAGGTCCAATGGTCAGAACCTTAACCTTATCTCCTAACTCCTCGTTTAACATTTTGGTTGTTTGAGAAACGACTTTCCCCCATAAATGTCCTGCATCCTTAATTGTGACTACATCATCTTGAATATTAATATAGACAGGAGTCTCTGACTTGTCTTCTACAATAATTAAATCGTATCCAGCAAATTTTAGCTCTGCTCCCCAGCGCCCACCTGAGTTTGAAGAAGCTGCCGTTCCAGTTAATGGAGATTTTGTCACCACCATGTATCTTCCACCAGTAGGTGTTGGCGTTCCACTTAAGGGTCCTGTTACAACAATTAGTTTGTTTTCTGGGCTTAGTGCATCAATGTTGGGATCGATTTCATCCATCAGAATCTTTTCCCCTAAACCTCTTCCTCCAATAAACTTCTTTGCTAAATCTAAATCTAATGCTTCCTTTTTAACTGTCTTGTCTTTTAAGTTAATTCGCAAAATTGTACCTGTATACCCGTACATATAAATTCCCCCCTGTTTTAATTTTTAATTTTCACGCTACTTAATTTAAAGCAAATTTCATGCCAACAGACCTTTATCCAATACTTTTTAGCTAAAATGTTTCAAGGTCTTGCTCTATAAGCAGTCTACCTCCTTTCATTGATTCCATCTCTTTATTAATTTCATCAGATGTTCCACTTTAGAACATCCCGCCCGCGTTTTCGTGTTCCACTTCAGAACATCGCGTCATTTTGGAACAGTCTATTTTATACTTTGCCATCTTGCGATACAAGGTGTTACGTCCAATCCCCAAGGCCTCAGCCGCTTGACTCACATTCCCCTCATATTTTGTTAATACCTGATGAATATGTCTTTTTTCCATATCCTCCAAGGGTTCACTCTCTAGTGAATAGACACGAGGGCTTGATTCATTACTTGTAGAAGACAGCTCTACTCGCTCTAAGAAGTTAAGTTCTCCCGAATTCATTAAGTTTTCAATGACATTTTCTAATTCTCGTATGTTTCCCCGCCAAGTATAGTTGATCATTTGATCCATTATATCCCTAGGCAAATATGTCATAGATTTTTTCAGCTTCAGTGCCTTGATCGTCATAAAATAATCAATCAAGAGAGGAATATCACTTTTTCTTTCACGAAGGGGAGGTAATATCAATGGAAGTACATTTAATCTATAATATAAATCCCCTCGAAAATTATTACGCTCTACCTCATCCCTTAAGTCTTTATTAGTAGCTGCAATGATTCGAACATCTACAGCAATCTCCTTATTTCCACCTACTCTAAACAGCTTCCCTTCCTCTAAAACACGAAGTAGGTTAGCCTGCATGTCTAAGGGCATTTCACCAATTTCATCTAAAAATAACGTCCCGCCATCGGCTAACTCAAATTTCCCTGGATGTCCTCCTCTTTTAGCCCCGGTAAAAGCACCATCCTCATATCCGAAAAGTTCAGATTCAATTAGGTTTCGTGGCAATGCACCACAGTTAATGGCAACGAATGGCTCATCACGACGCTCACTATGATTATGAATTGATTGGGCAAAAACCTCTTTTCCCGTCCCACTTTCTCCCATAATTAATACTGTGGAGGGACTATCAGAAATTTTCTTTGCATAATTTACCATTCTAATAAAGTTCTCATCTCTTCCAATGATCTTATCGAAGGTATACAATGCTTGCTTTCCAATCATTTTATTAACCAGTCTTCTCATCTTCTTGATTTCACGAATCATACACACAATCCCTTGCAAATTTTTTGATTCATCAAGAATTGGATAGGCGCTTAATGTACAATGAATTTTGCCTTTCTTAGTCTTAATATAGGCTTCTTCCTCTACATAGCTGATATTTGATTCTACACTTTCCTGCACTCCTGCCCATCCTTCGATTAATTTGATTCCTTCCATCCCTAAAATCTCGTCATTGGTATACTGTAGCATATGACTGGCAACTTGATTGATGGTCTTCATGTATCCTTTAGGTCCCACAGTAAAAATTCCCGCATCAATGGAATCAACAATGGTTTCTATGGACTTTTTTGCTAAGAATAATTTATTATTAACTTCTTTGCTTTCAAGCATATATGCGATAGCATTGGCTGCTGCCGCCACCATCCCCAATGTATGAGAATGAACATATTCACTATATCCAGTCAGGTTTAATGTTCCAATTGCTTCCCCAATACTGTTCCTAATGGGTGCAGCAGAACAAGTCCAGCGATGATATGCCTTAACAAAGTGCTCTTCTCCTGATATCTGAACAGGTATCCCCTCTGCCAAGGCCGTTCCCATGGCATTGGTTCCAATATGCTCTTCATCCATATAGGCTCCTGGGATCATCTCTAATCCATGGGATACCGCCAGTACCTTATCATCACCAAGTACTTCTAAAATACAGCCCTCCTGATCTGTTAGAATTGCAAAGAAGCCAGATCCCTCCACAAAATTATACAACTCTTCCATAAAAGATTTGGCAGTTGTCAGTAGTTCTCGATTAGCTTCTAATTTGATCTGTAGTTCATTGCCTTTTAATATCTTGCTACTATACATGCGGTTATACTCAACGCCAAAATCAATTGAACGCTGATGGGAGCGTTTCACATAATCTTTGGTCTCCATAGGTCTCCTCCTTAGTTCTCTCCCCTTAGTTCTCTCTACTTATTCAATTCAATATTTTCTTGGAGATTCCTTCCCTATATGATGTTCTTATGGCATGAATACTGAATACAAGGGACTAATGCCCAACTTTCTTAATCAAAGCTTTTATATCCTTCTGCTACAATAAAGTCATAAATCGAAAGACTTACCCCTTTTATATAATCAAAATCCAGTAATGCCACTATGTCTTCAGGGTTATGAGTTACTGTCAGCACATCTCTCTGCCCGAGAGTAACTCCCCTGATTTCTTCTTTGTTAAATGATAAATGGTCACTATCAAAACCCCGTTGCCCTTCAACGTTTATCCCATAAATCGCTAAATATTTCGTGATATTTTTCTTTAGGGCTTGATTTATTTCTTCGCCTCCTGATATTATAATGGGTCCACCTGTTTTCCTTCCCACACAATCAATGTTTATATTATATATCTTATCATACTTGTCTTTTATTTGCTTTATATAAGCATTGCTGCCTAACATTTCTGATTTCTTACTATTGAAGCCTACGAAGATGATATCCATTTGAAATGGTTCTTCTATGCTTTGATGATGCAGTCTCTGGACTAAGTCCATCATAACAGCAACTCCCGCTGCATTATCAACTACTCCTCTAAAGATTTTCTCCCCTGCCCACCCTAGGTGATCTATATGTGCGGAGATTACCACGACTTTATTTGAATCTTTTCCAGGGATCCTGCCGGCTACATTATAAATTGTTTTTTCTTCCCCCACAAGCTTGGAATATAAACTTACACTTTCTACATTCTCAGCTTGTAATGTTTCAAATAGCTCTTGTGAAATCTGGAACATAAAGGGTGCAGGTCGTGCCTCTCCATTGTCCATTATTTTATCCCAAACCCGCAGAGAATTACCCAAGACCTTCCTTTTAATCAATACAGCCTGTGCTTGATCATATACATGTTGAATCTCTTCTGGCCCATCAAGGATGATCACTTTTTCCTTTATGTCCTCATCTTTTATATTAAATGTAATGGGTGCTGTCATTTCCACTTCTCTCATAACCCTAGATTGCTCTGTATAATCCATTCCTAGCTCCGCCTCTCTTGTGGTTCCATCCTTAAAATGGATACGCAATGCCAGGGCTTGTTCATCTGGATGATAGATCATCTGTTGAAAGCCTTGAAGGTAGCTTACCTGGTCATGAGGTTGCAATCCTATTTCTTTAAAGTATTTCTCAATATATTCAACGGTTAAATGATTGCCTTCTGTACCGGGAAGTCTACCGCGATGTTCATCTGAGGTTAAGGTTAAAACCCCTTCTAATAGGACTCCATATGATTCCATCCTTTGATCATGCCACTGCTCAACCCATGGCTTGACATCCTCTTCAATGGGTATTTCTTCATCCACCACAACCATTGCCATCACACTACTGTTCATGTCTTCTCTCATGGAGTTCCCTAATTGTGCCCCATCCCCTTGAACAATGATCATTTGTCCTCCACCCAAAATTATTATCATACTTAAAAACAACGATAGAACAACAGATTGTTTTCTCATTTTTTTCCTCCTTCTCATTTTACAAATACACTGGTCCCACTTCTCCTTCTCATCACATTTATTAAGGTATTATATTAACTTCTTCCGAACGCAACCCGCTCTTTTGTCCATATAATACTTATGCTACAATAAAACTAAATATTAATCCCATAGGTAAATTACATCTTTACGTTTTTGTAGTGAATTCAGTAGGAATATAATCTTCTCTACAAATAATACAAATTTTCTTTATCAGATCAAAAGTAAAGGGTGATAAAAGATGAAAAAGGTTCAAACTGCTTGTCCCCTAGATTGCTGGGATTGCTGTGCCATTGAAGTAACCACTAATGAAGGTGAAATTATTAACGTTCAAGGAGATAAACATCATCCCATTACCAAGGGATTCCTATGTGAAAAAGGACTAAAACACTTGGAGCGTCTTTCAAGTACCAAACGCCTGAACACGCCTATGAAAAAAACAGATGGACAATGGCATTCCATTTCTTGGGAAAAAGCCATTGCAGAAATTGGCGATAAACTTTTAGAAATTAAAAGGAAGTGTGGCTCAACAGCTCTTATACATTATAGCGAAGGGGGGCACGGCGGGCTTTCAAAGAATATTGACACAGCATTTTTCAATGCCTACGGAGGGGTTACTTCCCCTATGGGTAGTCTTTGTTGGGGAGCTGGTATCGCTGCTCAAACCCTTGATTTTGGTAAGGTGTTAAGTCATGATCCTGAGGATCTCCTTAACGCCCAAACCATTATTGTATGGGGGCGTAATCCTGCTTATACTAATATACACCTACTTCCTTTTCTAAAAAAAGCTCAGAAGAAGGGGACTCAGTTGGTAGTCATTGATCCAATTAAAACGGCTACGGCTAAAATGGCTGATCATTACTATTCGGTCAAGCCGGAATCCGATGGTTTCTTGGCTTTGGCAATGGCTAAAATTATGATTGAAAACAATTGGATTAATGTTGATTTCATTACTCAGTATTGTGACGGATTTGAAGATTTCCATGGTTATCTCCAAAACTTAGATTTAAATATGCTAGTTGAAAAAACGGGCTTATCTATTGATTCAGTCCAGTCTTTGGCTACGCTTTACGCCTGTCACGGCCCCTCGGCTATTATATTAGGTTATGGGCTGCAGCGTTACACCCATGGGGGTAAAAACATTCGCTTAATCGATGCACTTGGAGCCTTATCTGGAAATATCGGGATCCCCGGTGGGGGTGTTAGCTACGCCAATCAATATGTTTCCCAATGGTTAGATCATGATTATCTTCGTAATGAGCAAAACCATTCTGTCCCATCCTTCAAGAAGGGCTTGTTTTCTCAATATGTACTACAGGATCGCCATGAATCACTAGAAGGTATTTTTATCACTAAAGCAAACCCGGTGGTTCAGCTTCCTAACACATCAGATACTATCAAGGCCTTTGACAGCATCCCATTCAAGGTAACGATTGATCACTTTATGACCGATACAGCCCAGCTTTCTGATTATGTCCTGCCCTGTACCCACATCTTTGAGGAAGAGGATTTTCTCCATTCCTCAATGTGGCATCCCTATTTTCATTATACTGAAAGGGTTGTCCCACCTCAAAATGGCGTCAAGAGCGAGTTCGAAATCTTCAAGCTTTTGGCTGAGTATATGAATATGACTGATTATCTTGACCAATATGGGTGTCAACGAACTTATTTGGAGAAAGGACTTCGCCCTCTTTTAAAAAAATTCAACAGTACCCTTGATGATATACAGGGCAAAAGGCTTAAATTGACAGGAAATGAGATCCCTTGGCAGGATAAAATATTTTACACATCTAACAAAAAATTTAATCTGTTTTGTCTCCAAGTCAGCGAACTCCCTTTTACTGAGAATTTCAACACAGAATACCCTTTACAGCTTTTAAGTGTTCATCCTAAGCACTCTCTTCATACACAACATTATATTGATACAGATAATCTGATGCTTCCCAAGGTCTATTGCCATCCAAACACCCTAAATCAATGGCATGTACATGACGGAGATAGGGTCAAAGTAATTTCACCTACTGGTGAACTCCATGTCCGTATTGTTCTAGATTCTGATGTGTCACCAAACCTGTTACTCATTTATGAGGGGTGGTGGTTAACCCATGGCGGTGTCAACCATTTAACACCTCTAGGTGTATCGGATATAGGCGATCAGGCAACCTATAATAATTGTTTTTGTAAAATTCCACCTATTTCTTTGTAATTACCACCACTATTTGTGACTTCAGTCACATCCATTTTCAAATACATATCATATAATTGCATTACACCCAATCAATTTGTATATTGATTCACAAGATTTTTAAAACAGTTTACAATCTTGTGACAAACAAAATAATGCCCCCCGCATTATTACAAAACGCCCTTTAAGGGGCGTTTTTTGTTTGATCCCTACTTTCTTAACTATTTTTCATATTACTTTTTAAATCATCAGTAGCTATTCTATAATATATTTAGAAAGTCTAAATAGTTTGGAGGTATACTAGTGAACCACGCTCATAGAAGAGAATTCATTCTCAAAGGAGTATCTCCTATGGCGATGGCACCTTGGCAGCCTTTACCATGGGCATTGGTACTGCACTGGCTACCATCATCGGGCAAAACTTAGGATCCGGACATACCATATATGCCATGTTTTTAGATATGACCAGACTTTGGGGGCTTCGTATCCCCATGATTCTTCTCTTTGGAAGATATACCGACTGGGGTTCTAGTGGTGTTTGGTACGCCATGGTTTTCAGTAATGCCACAATTTGTCTCATGGGATTTGCTATTTATCTTCAAGGAAGCTGGCAACATAAGGTGGCCCGTCACAAAGCTTTGGCCTGATATACCTCTTTTATTGCATGTAAAAAGGACCCTAAGGGTCCTTTTTTAGTTATTTCTTTATGAATTAAGTCTCATTTATTTAAAGTGTCATTGCTTTTTCAACAATATTTTCCACTGTAAATCCATATTTATCCATTAGTACTTCCCCTGGAGCAGAGGCTCCAAAATCATCAATTCCAATAGCGATGCCTGCGTCTCCAATGAATTGGCTCCAGCCCAAGGTGACGCCTGTCTCAATTGAAATACGCTTGGTTACCTGCTTAGGTAAGATTTCCTCTTGATATTCCTTTGATTGATTTTTGAAAAGCTCCCAGCTCATCATACTGACGACATTGGCTTCAATGCCCTTATCCTGTAATGCCTTTTGCGCTTCAATTGCTAATGGCACTTCTGATCCACTGGCCATCAATATCATATCAGGTGTTTCTTTCTTTCCTTTAGAGACAACATAGGCGCCCTTTGCTGCATCTTGACCTGATCCTTCTAGCTGTGCTAGGTTTTGACGACTTAATACCAGTACTGTTGGACCCTCTTGGTGCTTTAATGCCTGAATCCATGCAGCTGTTGTTTCTTTTCCATCAGCAGGACGTAATACCTGTACATTTGGAATGGATCTTAGCATTAACAAATGCTCGATTGGTTGATGAGTCGGTCCATCTTCTCCTACACCAATACTGTCATGGGTAAAGACATAGACAACCGGCTGCTTCATCAGTGCAGAGAGTCGAATTGCAGGCTTCATGTAATCACTAAATACAAAGAATGTTGAACAAAATACCCTTAATCCCCCATGTAGTGCCATTCCATTTGTAATTCCCGCCATGGCATGCTCACGGACACCAAAATAAATGTTATTGCCCTTCCATTCTCCTTTTTGAAAATCTCCCATTTCCTTTAGGTATGTCTTTGTGGAAGGATTTAGATCTGCTGATCCCCCCATTAGGTTTGGCAGATGCTTCTTTAGGCGATTCATGACCTCTCCAGAGGTAGAACGAGTGGCCATTGGCTTCTCCGAAAATTCCCAAAGAGATGCATCCTTTAATAGCTCCTGTGGTAACTCCCGACTATGCCATTGCTTCCATGCCTTTGCCAGCTCAGGATGAGCTTCAGAATACCCTTTAAACATTTCTTCCCAGACCTTCGCTTTTTCATTTGAATCCTTCACCAGTCCATCAAAATGTCCCTTGACATCCTCTGGTACGAAGAAATCCTCATCATGGGCCCATTCTAAGGTTTTACGAGTTAACTGAATCTCGTCCTTCCCTAATGGTGCTCCATGAACACCTGCGGTTCCTTGCTTATTAGGACTTCCAAATCCAATGGTAGTTTTCACTTTAATTAAAGTTGGTTGTTCTTTATTTTCCTTAGCCGCCTTGATTGCCTTTGTAATTTCCGCAACATCATTTCCATCCTTAACTATCACTACCTGCCACCCGTAAGCTTCATATCGCTTGGCTACATCCTCAGTAAATGTCAGTGAAGTATTCCCGTCGATAGAAATGTTATTATCGTCATATAAACAAATCAGCTTATGTAGTCCTAGATGTCCAGCTAAAGAAGCTGCTTCAGAGGTGATTCCCTCCATCATATCTCCGTCACCAGCAATGACATACGTGTAGTGATCTACGACATCATATTGATCCCGATTAAATTCTGCCGCTAATCTTCTTTCTGCCATGGCCATTCCCACTGCATTGGTCAGTCCTTGTCCCAATGGTCCTGTAGTTGTTTCAATTCCCACTGTATGTCCGAATTCAGGATGTCCAGGTGTCTTACTTCCCCACTGTCTGAAGTTTTGTAGGTCTTCAATCGTCAATCCATAATTGAATAGGTGTAACAATGAATAAATCAACATTGATCCATGTCCAGCTGATAGGACAAATCGATCACGGTTGGTCCATTGTGGATCATTGGGACTATGATTTAAAAATTGACTCCATAGCGTATAGGCCATTGGAGCTGCTCCCATGGGTAAACCCGGATGACCTGAGTTGGCCTTTTCCACTCCATCAACAGCTAATAAACGAATGGTATTAATGGCTTTTTGTTCAATTTGTTTCATATAAATCTCCTCCTATTTAATTGAAATCTATTCTTTATATTAAATATATTAAAGAAAACAACATATTTTTATGGCGTCTCTTCACAATATATTTCAAAAGACTGTGTTAATCAAATTGTATTTTCCCCTAAGGCAGTGTTTGTCATGCAATTTATCAAGATTATATTTTGAAAATATAATCCCCCACCTGATTTCCCGATAGTGCAATTTGCTGAAACCAGTTCACTTTAATACCCTTCTGCTTGTCTTTGGTGATTGATTTTATTTTTTGCAAGATAGGCATCATATATCTGACCTGACTCGAACCCCAGCTTCTTTCCTAGGACCAAAAATCCTTCAAACAAAATCCAGTACTCCGCTTCCCCTAAGGTACTTTCAAATTGATGAATTTGATTAAATACAGTCTTGATTTGCTCTACCAACGTTTGTTCGCCACTGACTCCGTCTTGAATCTTTGTACCTGTAAAGCCGATATCTAGACCCAAGCTTAAAATAAAATGAAGACAATCTACATACTCTTCTAAAATCACATTCCTTGAAGCTGGTGGATTTTTGCTCCAATACTTAAAGGCTCTGGTTTCATTTGCCAGCTCTCCTAATTCCACCTGGAGGGCTAATACCTTTGATGGCGTCAAGTTAACTCCTTGCAATTGATGTTCTACTATAATTTTTTCGTCTAGGTTCCTCTGGATTTCGTAAAGCACTGAGAATTCCATAATGTTCCTCCTCTTTTGTTTCCTTCACTATTATACCACAAAATTCGTCTTATGCTATCGCAACGACTCATAGCGCACTTAAATTTTTAACGGGCGTTGTTTAAAATTTCAAGTGCTTAAACAGAATTCGTCTTATGCTATCGCAACCACTCATGGCGCACTTATATTTTTAACCGGCGTTGTTCAAAATTTCAAGTGCTTAAACTGAATTCGTCTTATACTATACCAACCATTCATTCATTGCGCACTTAAATAAAACTGCCTATATCCTTAGATATAAGCAGTTCTATCATGGTACCTTATGGTCCGGTTAATCTGATGTTAAAGATTAAATAGAATGCTATTCATTCCCACAGCATTTTTTATATTTTTTGCCGCTTCCGCAAGGACATGGCTCATTTCTTCCTATCTTATCTTCTTTCACAACTGTCCTTGAGATATTGTATTCCTTTTTAATCTCTTTTCTTTTTTCCTCTGTTAAAATATCAGCCCATTGATCTAGGGTGTATAACCAGTCTGCCTTAGCTGATAACATGTTAAAATACAGCTTTTCAAAATCAACATCCACCGCAACTTCAGTCTCTTCAGTTATCTCATCTAAGTCTAGATTTGTCACTAAGCTATCGTTAATTCCATCTAAAAAGCCTACAAAATCTACTGTCTTTACCTTAAATTTCTTTGCCAAATCATTGATTTTTCCTTCTACCTTGCCTGTCCCCTCTTCTAGGACTGTAATATAAATCCCCTTTTCTAGGTCACAGTATTCATTCCAAAACTGTACTGCCATTTGATCATTAGGTATGTCATAGGCCATTGATTTCCATTCATTATATAAACTCATTATTTCGTCTCCTTTGTTTAAAACTTTTATCCACACTATTATAGTATAAACACAGCCTGTTTTTCAATGCTTATTGTGCTAATCCAATAAAAAAGTATCATAGCTTATGAATTGGTCTTTTTTACCCTTCAGATTTCACTGTCATCTTTTCAATCACCGGTTCTTGTTCATAGATATTTTTTCTCTTATATAATGTAAAGCTTAAAATGAATCTAAAGACTAAATCAAAGCACATAACAATCCAAATAGCTGTAATGCCAACATCAAAAAATTGTACTAAAATATAAGAAAATGGAATTCGAATCAACCAAAGCCCGGTTCCTGCCACAATCATAGGAACCCTTGTAAATCCAGCCCCTCGCAAAGCCCCATTTAGCACCCCTGCCATATTTTGAGGAATTTGTACGAGCCCCATAAAGAAAAGATACTTAATCCCAACATCAATGATCTCTTGTTGATCTGTTAGTAATCGCATAATGAATGCTGGAAAAAAGATCAGAACACTAGCACTAAAGATAGTAATCAAAAAAGAGCCTGTGACAATTTCCTTTAAGTACCTCTTCCCTAGCTGGGGATCCTTTGCCCCTAGTGCTTGACCAATAAAGGCGGTAGAAGCAACGCTAAAACCCATAGCAGGCATGTAAGAAATGGATTCTGCCTGTAATCCTAGCTGGTATGCAGCTAAGGAGACTTCTCCAAAATCTAAAATAATCATGGTTAAAGCAATAGAAGAAACCTGCCAAAATATAGACTCTACTGCCGTAGGAGAACCCACCCTATAAACTTGAATGACTTGCTTCATGTCTAATTTAAAAAAGGAACGATTAAATACTGTCCCTAGAATACCATGCCGATTAAAAAGCACATATATTCCTAATAGAGCTGCAACAGACTGTGCCACAACTAATGCCACAGCCGCACCCCTTAACCCCATTGCTGGCAAACCCAGTGGTCCAAATATGAATGTATAGCTTAGAATCATATTAATGACATTCATGATCAGGGCAATTTTCATAGGGGTTTTGGCGTTGCCCATTCCTTGTAGTACCCCAGCAACAACCTGTATCACAGCGACAAAGGGTAATCCCCAAGATAAGGTCCTCAAATACATAATTCCACTCTCAATCAAGGTAGGATCCCCCTTAAAAAAATTCAAAATTTGGGGAGCAAACCAAAAAAGAAGCTGCTGTAGGATCAGGACAAGTATAATAGAGGAAAGTAATGTTTGCTGTATTACTTTTTTAAGCTTGATTAAATTTCCAGATCCATAGGATTGTGCCACAAAAACTGTGGCTCCAGTGGTGACCCCTCTAAATAGAGCCCAAATAATTTGAGTAATTCGCATACTAATGCCCACAGCCGCCACGGCTACAGCACTAATCCTTCCAATCATTGCCATTGTTACGAATCCTGCACTCATCTGCAATACATTTTCCATGGTAATGGGAAGAATCATAGAAAGAATTTTTCTTCGAACCTCAATTTTCGAAGGTATTTGTAGAGATGTCGCCATTTATTCGTCTCCCTAATATTTAGATTTATCCAACCATATTTATTATACAATATAACCCACACTTCATTGCGGTTTTTTATGTTACAAATCTGTTATTACTTTCTATAAAATAAATGCTATAAGCGTCCTATGGTATGGTATACTATAAGAACAATAGAATTTTTATCGCTAGGGGTGCCTTGTGCTGAGAGGAACCATCCAACCCTTGAACCTGTAGGTTAGTACCTGCGCAGGAAAGCAAGTTCCGTATGTGAAAACAAACTACGTGAAGAGGCCTCCTCTTCACGTTTTTTATTTTTCAGAAAATATAAGCATCTGCCCAATAGTGATAAAATAAAAAATGAAGGGATGTTGATATTATGTTTCAAAAACTATTTGAGTTAGACCCTAATGTCATTAGAATTTTACTGGCTCTATTTGTCTTTTCCATTGGAGGCATGTTGTATTTTAAGAAAAACCAATCCTTTAAGTTTACTACCCGTATGCTGGTTTATGGAAGTCTTTGTATTGCTTTATCCTTTGTCTTATCCTATATCCGTCTTTATCGTTTCCCCCAAGGAGGAAGTGTGACTCCTGCAAGTATGTTGCCTTTATTCATTTATGCAGTGGCCTTTGGTCCTATCCCTGGAATCATTGCTGGCTTTGCCTTAGGTATGTTAAAGCTTATTCAAGATCCCTTTGTGATCCATTGGGCACAATTTTTTCTAGACTATCCCCTAGCCTATGGGGCTTTAGGCTTAGCAGGGCTTTATAGAAATAATCTTGCAGTTTCAGTATTGATTGGCGGATTTGGGAGATTCTTTATGAGCTTCTTATCGGGAGTCCTTTTCTTTGCCTCCTATGCACCCGAGGGGATGAATCCAATTATTTACTCGATTGTCGTCAACGGTTTAGTGCTAGGAACCGATACATTGATTTGTGTTTCCTTTGTCTTTATCCCTCAAATCAAATCTGCAGTTAAGCATATTCATGGCTCCATCACACTAACAAAATAGTTTTGAAACAGCTGCAACACTGTAGCTGTTTCCTATTTTTTTGAAGATAAAAAACAAAAACATGTTATAAACTCCGAATAATGGATATATATTCTCATGAAGAAAGTTTTGATGTTATTTTAATATAAGTTTATAGAGGAGGAGTTTTAATGAAGAGTTTTGGACAATTTTTACAAACAGGAGATTGGAAAGGTGAAAAGCACGTTCCAGTGATTCATGCACCTGAAAAGGTGAAAGCTGGTGAAGGATTTGAATTAAAGATTTCTATTGGAGATGCCATCGGACATCCTAATACCCTAGAACACTATATTGCTTGGTTTAAGGTTTTTTTCCATGCGGAAGGTGCAAAATTCCCAGTAGAAATTGCAAACTTTAATTTCGCTGCCCATGGCGAAGGAGATAATTTCACAGATCCCACAGGATGTACTCAAGTAAAATTAAATAAATCTGGTACATTCCATGCCATCAGCTATTGTAACATTCATGGTTTATGGGAAAACAGTCAAGAAATCACAGTAGAATAATATATGCTAAAGCCCTTATGTGCACACATAAGGGCTTTTTAAAATTCAATCAATTTTCTGATGTTTTTCATGGGCTTTTTCAAATGCTTTCATGTGATAATATCGAATATTAGGTCCCGTTACTTGTCCCTCTTTCACATAACTCCAATCCACCATAGGTACATTATGTTGCTTGCGTATGGCTTCAATCTCTAGACTCAATAAATTGAATCGCTTCTTAAGTATCGTTAATGTCACATATTTTTCGCCATTAATCTCTGGTTCTTTATCGTACATTTTCAGGCCTCCTTCATAAGAATTCTTCTTCAGTCTGATTTTAATGATCCCAATTCTTATAGAATTGGTGATAAAAGTCGGGTGACAGATTCCATAGCCTTGTGGCTCAGAGGTCTTTTATGATATTCCTCTAGGGTAACCTCTTTGCTATCCTTTAGGTCCTCCAAAAATACTTCTACTAATTGATCCGTTACCTCTTCATCATAGATAAAGGCATTGACTTCAAAGTTTAATTGGAAGCTCCGAATGTCAATATTGGCCGTTCCAATAGAGGTGAATACACTATCTACGAGAATCATTTTACCGTGAACAAATCCCTTTTGATATTGATATATTTGAACTCCAGCCTCTAGAAGTTCCTCAAAGTGAGACTTTGAAGCCCAAAATACCGTTCGATGATCAGGTCTCCCTGGCAGCAATATTCTGACATCAACTCCCCCAAGGGCAGCGGTTTTTAATGCCATTAGCATACTATCATCAGGAATCAGATAGGGGCTCATAATATAAGCCCGTTTTGTGGCTCCAGTTAAGGCAGTAAAATAAGTTTGCTGTATGGCGGCCCAATAAGAGTCTGGACCACTAGAGGCCACTTGAATGAGCCTTTGTCCGCAGTCTTTTTGTTTAGGAAAGTAAGCCAAACTATCAATTTCTTCTTTTTTCACGAAATACCAATCCATTAGAAAAATAGCTTGCAACACATAAACAGATTCCCCCATAATTTTCAGATGAACATCTCTCCAAAATCCCATTTTTTCACTTTTCCCTAAATATTCGTCTCCTATATTTAATCCACCAACAAACCCTACCTGTCCATCAACGATTAATATCTTTCGATGATTTCGATAATTAAGTCGACTTCCAAAGAATGGAATTGTGACCGGTAAGAAAGCAACGGCCTCCACACCTGCGTCCTTCAATGGTTGTAGAAAATCTTTTTTTAATTTCCAACTCCCTACAGCATCGTAGATCAATCGGACTTCGATTCCCTCCTCAGCCTTCTTGATTAAAGCTTTTTGAAATATTCTACCAATATCACTATCTTTAATAATAAAATATTCCATATGAATATGGTGGGTTGCCCCTTCAATTTCCTGCAACATTTCTCTAAATGTTTCTTCTCCATTATGTAAAACCTTTACCTCATTGTTCACTGTTAAAGGTGAGTAGGTATTGTTGAGAAGTAATGGTATGATTTTTCCTCTTATGTCATCAAAAAATTGATGAAACAAACCAGAGTATTGGGTAATAGGTACTTGCTCTTCTAATAAATGATTTAAAATACGATAATTTTCTTTGCGCTTTTTAATAAAAGTGTTTTTCTTTCTGTGATTCTGTCCAATGTATAAGTAAAGGAAAACTCCCGCACCGGGCAAAAAAATTAGAACTAAAATCCAAGCCAGGGTTCTAGAGGGATTTCGATTGTCTAATATAATCACGACACTTAAAATAAAAATAGTCAATGAATAGATCGTTGTGAAAAAATTTAACCAAGTCATTCTATCTCCAACCCCCTTTCTGTCATTTCTCATCTTGCTCTCTACCTTAAGTCTTATTTCATCCTTTTATATATATATATTTCCATTATTCTCTAACATAATCTTTATAGAGGCTTCCAATTGCTTTTCTTTGCTTATTTTTAAGATTAATTCCTCAGATAATAGGTTGTTTTTATGGATTGGTCTTTCCGTCTCCCCCATTCTTTCCTTATGTTTTCTAATTTCTTCCACAAAGGATGCCAAGGAATAGACCTCAAATCGATTTATCTTCAAATAATGAGCCATATTCTCCAAAATAGCAATTGCTACTTCTTGGTAGGTAGCTTTTTCACTGAGATCCATTAGATGAATCCATCTTGGGATTATCTCCTCTAACAAAAGTCTATTCAAGGGGACACTAGCTGAAAGCCCAAATAATTGGCTTAAATTCTTTAATACAGCTTCATCCCATCTCATGAGAAAAGCCATTGCCGTAATCTCATCAATAAAACCTTCTATATAATACTTTCTTCCCTTTAACCCCTTACAAGCTCTTAATGTATCAAAGTAGCCTAGGTTAAGGTTGGTTTGAGCACGCTCATTGCTAAAATCCATCATATTCCCTAGGTTTTCACAGGGCTGTATATACAACACATCTAAGTCATGGTGCTCAACTTTTTTGACCCTTCCTTTACTCAATAGTCTTACTGCTACAATTTTTCGATATCCTTTTTCATACAGCATATTAATGGGTAAATTATTATAGAATCCTCCATCAAGGAAAGTTTTTCCATCAAGCTTCTTGGACTTAAAAATTGGCAAGTAAGAGGATGCCATTAGATAGTCTGCCATTTTGCCCATTGGAATTTCTTCTTTGAAAATTTCTAAGGGTTTAAAATCCGTCAGAGAAACTGTTACAAATCCAAAATCAGTGCTGGCTTTCCTGATTTTACCTTCGTTAATATTGGCTTCAATCAATTGCTCAAGGGGTTTTGTATCCATTCCAAATCCCTTAATAAATTTTCTAACTTGTTCTAACATAAAATGCACGTTATTAGCTGTTAATTGATAATTTGATAGCATTTCATAAATACGGTCATCTATATCCATTATCGTATTAGGATTCATTTCATGCCAAATACCATAGGCTAAATCAAAATCGTCTTGAAGCATCAGGGCGCCATTCAAGGCCCCCACAGAGGTCCCTGTAATCCCATCAAACTCGATGTTCATCTCTCTAAAAGCTTTCCATGCCCCTATCTGGTAAGACCCCTTAGCACCGCCACCCTCTAGCGTTAATCCTAGCATTGGCTTTTCCCCTCTTCTCTTTTTGGTTCTTATATCTATTATATGCCTATTTTATCCTTTGGTTCAATCTATTAACCTATAATTCGTCTGATGTTGCCCCATCAAATCATAGGACATTTATATTTTAACGGGCCTTGTTAAAAATCTCAAGTCTTAAAATTCGTCTGATGCTACCGCATCGACTCATGGCGCACTTATATTTTTAACGGGCCTTGTTAAAAATCTCAAGTGCTTAAAATTCGTCTGATGCTACCGCATCGACTCATGGCGCACTTATATTTTTAACAGGCTCTGTTAAAAATCTCAAGTGCTTAAAATAGATTAAGGGATGAAGAAAATTCTTCATCCCTTAATCGTTACTTATTTAATTTGTCTTTATATTTCAGATAAACGCTTGTATGTTTCGTATCTTTCTTTTGCTTCCTTCTCAGACTTTTCAAATAGCATTTCTGCTGTTTCAGGGAAGGTTTTAGATAGAGAGGAATAACGCACTTCACCTAGTAAGAAATCTCTAAATGGAGTTGTTGGCGCCTTAGAATCTAATACAAATGGATTCTTTCCTGCTTCTTTTAGCTCTGGGTTGAATCTGTATAGATGCCAGTATCCAGCTTCAACGGCATTCTTAGACTGCTCTTGGGTTTTACCCATTCCAGCTTTGATTCCGTGAGCGATACATGGTGAGTATGCGATGACTACTGAAGGTCCATCGTAGGCTTCCGCTTCTTTCATGGCTTTGATTAATTGGTTTTTATCTGCTCCCATTGCCACCTGTGCTACATATACATAACCATAGCTCATTGCAATCATACCTAGGTCCTTCTTCTTTGTCTTCTTACCTGAAGCAGCAAATTTAGCAATTGCAGCTGTTGGTGAAGCTTTAGAAGATTGTCCTCCTGTATTTGAATAAACCTCTGTATCCATGACAAGGATGTTGATATCATCACCAGAAGCAATGACATGGTCTAATCCACCGAATCCGATATCGTAAGCCCAACCGTCTCCACCAAAGATCCACTGTGATTTTTTCACTAAGAAGTCTTTCTTCTCGATGATTTCATCAATGATTGGATTTCCTTTAGCAGCATCAAACAGTGGTAACATGTTGTAAGTTGCTTCTTTAGAAGGTTGTGCTTGGTCTTTTCCTTCTAACCATGCCTTGAAGGCGTCCTTCAATTCTTCAGCGATGTCTAATGATAATGCTTCTGTCATTAAATCAGACACCTTATCTCTAATTTGTTTTACTCCTAAGAACATACCATATCCAAACTCAGCATTATCTTCAAAGAGTGAGTTTGCCCAAGCAGGACCTTGGCCTTTTACATTTTTACAATATGGTACAGATGGTGCACTACCACCATAGATTGAAGAACAACCTGTTGCATTGGCAACCATCATTCGATCACCGAATAGCTGTGTGATTAGTTTTACATATGGTGTTTCCCCACAACCTGCACAAGCTCCTGAGAATTCAAATAATGGCTGTGCAAACTGGCTTCCTTTTACAGTCCCAATATTGGTTAGCTCTGACTTATCTGTTAAGGTCGTTGCATATTCCCAATTTTCTTTTTGAGCTTCAACTTGAGGCTCTACAGGTTTCATTTCAATGGCCTTTCCTTTAGGTGCTGGACAAATGTCTACACAGTTTCCGCAACCTGTACAGTCAAGGGTGCTCACTTGTAGGCGGTATTGTAATCCATTGAACTCTTTACCCATTGCCTTCAATGTTTTAAATCCTTCAGGCGCCTGAGCCGCTTCTTTTTCATCAACCAAGAAAGGTCTAATGGCAGCATGAGGACAAACATAAGCACATTGGTTACATTGAATACATTTTTCCATTTGCCATTCTGGTACATCAACAGCGATACAACGCTTCTCATATGCACTTGTTCCCAATGGGAATGTTCCATCTTCTGCTCCAACAAAAGCACTTACCGGTAGATCATCTCCACCTTGTGCATTAATTGGCCTTAAGATATTTTCAATAAAGGCAGGTGCTTCTGCCGCTACTGCTACTTCTTCTTGAGCACTTCCCCAACTTGCAGGTACGTCAATCTTTACTAATGCATTAACGCCTTGATTAACTGCTTCCTGGTTCATGTTAACAATCTTTTCACCTTTAATTCCATAAGCATCTACAATTGCTTCCTTTAGATACTTAGTCGCATCTTCAACTGGAATTACCTCTGCTAATTTAAAGAATGCAGATTGCATTACCATGTTGATTCTTCCGCCTAATCCGATTTCAGTGGCAATTTTTGTGGCATTTAATGTGTAGAAGTTAATGTTGTTCTCTACAATATAACGTTTAATTGAAGCAGGTAATTTTGCGTCTAATTCCTCTGGTGACCAGATACAGTTCAATAGGAATATTCCTCCTGGCTTCAATCCCTTTAATAAATCATATTGATATACGTAGGATTGGTTATGACAGGCTACAAAATCAGCTTGGTCAATTAAGTAAGTGGAACGGATCGGTTGCTTACCAAATCTTAAGTGAGAAATAGTTACCCCACCAGATTTTTTTGAATCATAGGAGAAGTAAGCTTGTGCATACATGTCTGTATTATCCCCAATAATTTTAATGGCACTTTTGTTAGCCCCTACTGTACCATCGGATCCGAGTCCCCAGAACTTACATCTGATTGTTCCTTTAGATGCTGTGACAACATTTTCTTCTACTGGTAGCGATGTATGTGTTACATCATCATTAATCCCAACGGTAAATGCATTTCTAGGCTTCTCTGCCTTTAAATTATCAAATACTGCCTTAATTTGAGGCGGTGTTGTATCTTTAGATCCAAGACCATATCTTCCCCCCACGATTAATGGTGCATTTTCTTTACCAAAGAATATGGTTAGAATATCTTGGTATAATGGCTCTCCCAATGAACCGGGTTCCTTTGTTCTATCTAATACAGAGATACGCTTAACTGAATCAGGTACTACGTCAAAGAAATATTTAGCAGAAAACGGTCTATATAGATGTACTTTTATAAGACCCACTTTTTCTCCTTTTTCATTTAAGTAATCCACTACTTCTTCGATTGTTTCTGTGACTGATCCCATTGCAATAATAATGTTTTCAGCATCAGGTGCTCCATAATAGTTAAATGGTGCATACTCTCTTCCTGTTAGCTTAGTGATCTCTTTCATATAATCATTAACGATACCTGGAATCACCTCATAGAATGGGTTGGAGGCTTCCTTTGCTTGGAAAAATATGTCTGGATTTTGAGCAGTTCCTCTTAGTTCTGGATGCTCTGGGTTTAACCCTCTATTTCTAAAGGCTTTGATTTCATTCCAATCTACTAACTTTTCAAGCTCATCAAACTCAATCACTTCAATTTTTTGCATTTCATGAGAAGTTCTAAATCCATCAAAGAAATGAACAAAAGGCATTCTGCCTTTAATTGCGGCCAAGTGAGCTACGCCCCCTAGGTCCATTACTTCTTGAACACTACCTGAAGCTAAGAGCGCACATCCTGTTTGTCTTACTGCCATTACATCTGAGTGATCTCCAAAGATAGAAAGCGCATGTCCCGCTAAGGCACGAGCACTTACATGGAATACACCAGGTAGTAACTCTCCGGCGATTTTATACATGTTGGGAATCATTAACAAAAGACCTTGAGACGCTGTGAATGTTGTTGTTAAGGCACCAGCTGCTAAAGAACCATGTACGGCTCCCGCTGCTCCCGCCTCAGATTGCATTTCTGTTACCTGTACTGTCTGTCCGAAAATGTTTTTAAGTCCCTCAGAACTCCACTCGTCTACATTTTCTGCCATATTGGATGATGGTGTAATCGGATAGATTGCAGCAACATCTGTAAAAGCATAAGATACATGAGCCGCAGCTGCGTTCCCATCCATTGTTTTCATCTTTCTTGCCATTTGACATCCTCCTTTGATTAAATATATTAATAAATTTTATTTAATTGTATCTTGTATACGCTTTCATTATATAAGAAAACACCAAAAAATTATAGGGCAACTTTGTAGAGAGGTTCAACCATTTTTTTAAGTGTTTATTAAGGGCTGACTTTTCAACACTTGGGAGAATTATTACAAATTTATTTCACCCATGGATTGCCTTCTTTTATATGTAAGACCCGATTACACTTATTAAAACAGCTATATTTACAATACTGTACTCCCTTTGACATCTTCTCGTATAAAGTATACACATAAGCTTGTTAAATTTTCCTTTATTTTCTTTCATCACCCATAGTATACTAGTTTGCTATACAAAAAACAATGAGGGTTGTCTTTTTTTTCGACCAACCCTCATTGTTTTTTATGTTTTTCGACAATTCTCTACGCCACATCAGGAATGAACCCATCAAACTGAGCTTTATATAGCCTTGCATAAATACCCTCCTGCTGAAGTAACTCCTCGTGACTTCCTTCTTCTGCGATTCCCTCATCGGTTAACACCATAATTCGATCAGCATTCCGAATTGTGGCTAATCTATGGGCAATGACTAAGGTAGTTCTATTCTCAGAAAGAGAAAACAAGGATTGTTGAATGATTTTTTCTGTTTCATTATCTAAGGCCGATGTGGCTTCATCTAATATTAAAATCGGTGGATTTTTAAGAAATATTCTGGCTATGGAGAGTCTTTGCTTTTGTCCACCAGACAGTTTCACACCTCGTTCTCCAATATAGGTATCATACCCATTCTCTAATTTCATAATAAACTCATGGGCATTGGCTTTTTTAGCTGCTTCCATCACCTCTTCATCGGTTGGGTTTTGCTTGCCATAAGCAATGTTTTCTTTAACCGTTCCTGAAAATAAGAAGACATCTTGTTGAACAATCCCTATATTTTCTCGAAGAGAGCTTTGTGTGATCTCTTTAATGTCAACGCCATCAATTTGAATACTTCCCTGTTCCACCTCATAAAACCTTGGAATCAAGCTACACAATGTGGTCTTTCCTCCCCCAGATGGACCTACAAAGGCCACGGTTTCACCTGTTTTTACCTCCATAGTAATATCCTGAAGAACATTCTGTTGATTATTATAGCTAAAGGTCACATGCTGGAAGTTAATCCTTCCCTCTGCGCGTCCCATCTCTTTTGCATTTTCACTGTCCACAATCTCAGGGTCCAGTTCTAGCACTTCAACAAAGCGACTGAATCCAGCCATCCCTTTTTGATAATTTTCCACTAGGGTTGTGAGCCTTCGTATGGGCTGCATAAACATAGAGACATATAATAGAAACGCAAATAAGTCTCCTGTGGTCATTTGTCCTTGATAAATGAAGATTCCACCCCCAATAAGAACTGCTAAGTTTGTAAAGTTAGAGAAGAAATTAACACCAGCAAAAAATTCTGCCATGACCTGAAATGCTTTCTCCCGAGAAACTCTAAATTTTACATTTCCCTCTTGGAACTTTTCTTCCTCATAGTGTTCATTATTGAAGGACTTTACCACACGGACGCCAGAAATGCTATCCTCCACCTGTGCATTGATGTCAGCTACCTTTAATCGCATGTCCTTAAATGCTCGTTGCATCCTGCGGTTTTTGTTAATGGCAAACCACATCATAATGGGAACAAGTGCAAATGTAATCAAGGCCAGGGGCCCGTTAATAGTTAGTAGAATAATAAAGGATCCTACTAATGTGATTGTGGCAATAAAAAGATCCTCCGGGCCATGGTGGGCCAGTTCTGACAAATCATGAAGGTCATTGACCAATCTAGACATAATATGCCCAGTTTTCGTATTGTCAAAGTAAGTAAAGGATTGTTTGTTGATATGATGAAATAAATCCTTCCTCATATCATGCTCTATTCGAACGCCCAATACGTGGCCCCAATAATCTACAATGTATTGTAGGATAGAGCGTACAATATAAAGGATCACCATCCCTAGAGCTATCCATAGAATTAATCGAAGGTCTCTGGCCGGAAAAACATCGTCAATCATCTTTCTTACAACGAAGGGAAAAACCAAGTCCATCCCAGCCATTAAAAATGCACATCCAAAATCTAGATAGAATAATGGTAGATGTGCTTTATAGTATTTAATAAATCTTTTAATCATCCTCAATTCACCCCTCATCACCTTTTATTTCGGTTCTCTAAGGTTATATTATATCATACTTGCACAGCCATGAAAATTCTTCTTTTCACATAAAAAAGCACCTCTTTAACTAGGTCATAAAGGATTTCCCTTATCCTATTAAAAGAGGCTGAATGCGTTGTCCATTAACTGATTCAATTTTATGTGTTTATCAATAGAATACTTTCGGGGTAGCTGTCCTACCTGATTCTCAATGTCCTATCTTGCTAAACTAAGTTCACGCTTCTGTTCTGGCCTTTGTTGGATCACACTTAGGTTCTTTTACTTCTGTGACCTGGGCTAGCTTTGTTAAATAGTAGCATTCCTCACGAGCCATATGATCTAGCATGAGTGCCGATAAAGTCCCTAAGACCTTCTGGTTTAATTCTAATGCTTCTAATTCTCTTAAGAATTTCTTAAATAAGAGTAATTCCCCTTCTACCTGATAATTGAATCGTGTAAAGGCAGGAAATTGATCAAGGGTTGTTCTGGTATACCCTGCGATTTCCACTGCTTTAATATAGAATTCTTCAAATCGCTGGGTGAATTTTCCACTTTTTCTAATGAGTTCCTTTTCAACCATGTCAAGGTCGCCCATAATTCCTGCCGAATGTCCTGCGGCATCAAGAAGCCATACCATATGATAATGAATAGGCTGTGTAATTGGGATCTGTTTCATTGAAAGAAAACAGAGAATTCGTAAATATTCCTCCACTTCATTGACCATATGATTGAGGAATGTTGGTGGGAGACCAATCTCAATCTTTCCTACTAAATGTCTTTTAATAAGATGTAGCTTGAAAGTACGAATCTCCTGGGCACATCCATAGGCTTGATCCGTAAGCTTGCTTAAAGCTGAACCCCTAGGGGATTTTCTTGATTCTTCCAACAGTTGATCAAATATATGAATGAAGTACTGTGCTCTTTGAATTTCTTCTCGTTCTTCTGGAGATAATGCATTCAAGATGAATCGTGCATGGTCACCTAAAACCTGTAGCCAAAATTGATGTTCAAATAGTGCCACATTCTCATAGGGTAAAATGTCTTCCTTATCCAACTCTTTTCCCTCCTCCACTTTTATACACTTTCATTATATGCATGTGCATGATTTCTTAGAATAATAAAAAACCGCAATCCATGAACCACCTGGTTCTCCATAGTAGATTCCCATAGGTTAATGAGAGTCGGATATAAAATAATAAGACCCTTGGGCAGGGTCTTATTATTTTGATGAATTATATAGATAAAAAATAGTGAGTCGTTTATCTATAACAATGCTATTTTAGCTTTTTCACATGTTTCTATCATCTTATCAGGCCATATGGCTGCTTGTACCTCTCCTATATGGGCCTTTTTTAAGAAAAACATACAAATTCTTGACTGGCCAATTCCCCCACCTATTGTATAGGGCAGCACTTTAGTTAAAATACCTTGATGAAAAACTAAGCTTTGACGATCCTCACATTTTGCTAAGCTCAATTGTCTTGCCATGGCTTCCTCATCGACTCGCACCCCCATAGAGGAAAGCTCTACAGCCTGATCTAACATTGGGTACCAAAATAAAATATCACCATTCAAATTCCAATCATCATAATCAGGTGCTCGTCCATCATGCTTTTCACCGGATTTCATATCTCCACCAATTGCAATAATGAAAACTGCTTTCTTTTCCTTGGTAATTGCATTTTCTCTTTCCTTAGGAGATAACGTTGGATAGCGATCCTCCAGCTCTTGGGCAGTAATGAAGGTGATCTCCTCAGGTAACATTTTACCTAAGTGTGGATAGAACTGAAATAAGTAGTTTTCCGTATCTTTAAAAACGCCATAAATACTCTCTACAGTAGATTTTAATGTTTCAATCCTTCTCTCTTCCTTAGAGATAACCCTCTCCCAGTCCCACTGGTCTACATAAATGGAATGTAGATTATCTAAATCCTCGTCCCTGCGGATGGCGTCCATATCTGTATAAATTCCTTCCCCTAACTTAAACCCATATCGGTGTAGAGCCATTCGCTTCCACTTTGCTAGTGAATGTACCACCTCTACTTCTTTATTATCTATTCCTTTTACTTCAAAGGAGACAGGTCTCTCTACGCCATTTAAGTTGTCATTGATACCCGTCTCTGGTCTAACAAACAAAGGGGCAGATACCCTAGTGAGATTTAACATTTCAGCCAATCTACCTTCAAAAAAGTCTTTAATTCTTTTAATTGCAATTTCAGTTTCTCGGATATCTAGTTTGGGATCATAGTCCACTGGGATAATTAATAATTCTTTTGCTTGCTCCATCATATTTCCTCCTCGTATCATTTATTTAAATATCAAATCCAAAAGCATTAAACCCTCAATGTAAATCATGGCCATGATTTTACAAAAACAAAAAAGTCCTTCATCCTTATCATATAAGGACGAAGAACTGAATCTCCGTGGTACCACCTTAGTTAGCATTACTGCCCACTCTAAATCAATACGGAATGACTGCTAGTTCGCATTCAATCGATACTGTCCAATGAATAACGGTTTGGATCCGGCTAAGTCTACTCTCCTATTCGGATTTCGGTTAGCAACTCAGAGATGTTTTTCAATATAGACTTAGTGTTGATCTCTCACCATCATCAACTCGCTGAAACGTCATACTATATTTACTCTTCTCTTCATCGTCTTTTAGTTTACTAGGTTAATTTTTATTATTTTATCTCATTTATATTATTATGTCAATAAAATAATAATATAATTCCAAATTTTTTAAATAATCCTTTGAATCCTTAAAGGGATCCCTTTTCTTGGAAGAACTCTTTATATTCCATATCAACTTTCATAATATGACTCTCAATCCAATTTGCAATAAAAATAATGATATCCATCCCTATTTTTTTCTGCTTTTCATCGATGTCTTGATTTTCAATTTCAATCACCTTATTGATAAAAGCTTGATGGGCTTCTTTATGATCCGCTATTCCCGGATAATGATGCTTTTCCATTAAAGCCTCTTCATATTGAAAATGATCGATGGTATAATGCTTTAGCTCTTGTAGCACTTCCATCATTTCATCATAGTGATCCAACTGATCCTTAGCTTTCACTATTTCATGTAACTGCATTCCAATCTGAAAAAGCTTTTGATGTTGCTGATCCACAGAACCTACTTCACAATTAAAACTTTCCTTCCATTTAAACAAATGAAACGCCTCCTCAAATAATTTTTACGTTTAATTATAACATATTTCTCCAGCCCTCATGGGATATAGATTAAGTTGGTCATACGCTTCTCTTTACTGAATTGTACTGGAAAATCTACCTATCCTTTAGAAATATTACCCTCATTCTAATGAGTTCAATCACAGTTCTTTTTATCTAGCTTCCACATTAAGAGATTTATTACAAAATCATTACATTTTTAGTTTTTTATTGCATATTATTGGTAGTTTTGTATATAATATCTATGTAGTCAATTTATTTCATCTAACTTGAGAGGAGGTCGTATTAATGAAAACTTTAAATTCAACTATCAAAAACATGTGTCCCTTTACGTTACAAATTAATAATTTTTTGACGCGGCCTTATGGTCTAGTGAAATAATTTTATGGTGATGATTTCTGTATTGTTTTTAAATCATTACTGGTTACTTCTATATCTATTTCGCTAACATTTTGAGCTATAGGCGTGTCATTACCTATGGCTCTTTCTAATTTTCCCCTGTGTTTTTTGATTGGGGAAAACCGTTCTATTGCACTAGAACGAATAGCAGGCTATAGGTTACCCAACCTATAGCCTTTTTGTTTTTGTTGAACTGGCACCCCGTTATCTTACGTAATTGGGATGTCTTTCATAATAAAAAAATTGAATGGAGGGATGTTATATGATTTATCTAATTACATCAAAAAGAATGCAAAGGAGTTTTCCGTTATTTCAAACCTGAGTTAAATAGGTATCTATTAGAGGAGGAAATATAAATGTCATTAGCTAGTTTTTCTTTAAATTTAAGTTACTTTAACATAAACATTAGTATTAAGAGAGATGAATTGAAAAGACAGAAGAAGCTTGAGGAACAGTTGACCCGAGAAGTTGCACTTGAAAAGGTCACCACCCATAGAGAGCTTGTTCAGTGTGAATTTTCACATTTTCTATACTAAAATAATATCAAGGTAATATGAACAGTAAGTTTAAGGATTGAAGTTCACTTTAAGTTGAAGTGAACTTCAATTTTTTTGATCCTAATTATAGAATAGCCAAGAATAATCAGGGGAAAATTAAGTTCACCTAAATTTAATAAATAAGGAGCGTTTCTATGAATGAAAACAACGAAAAATTCAATTGTCTAGCAAATCACGACCCGATCCCTCGCCCCTACTGGCTTACTTCTACTGATCAAAAAAATCACCCTCCTTTAGAAAAAGACATCACCGTGGATGTCGCTATTGTGGGGGGAGGGATGGTTGGCATTACTTCAGCATGGTTGTTAAAACAAGCAGGTCTATCGGTGGCTATAGTAGAGGCTGATCATATTCTTCAAGGAACAACCGGCCATACCACAGCTAAAATCACCTCTCAGCACGGATTAATTTATGACAAAATAACCAACAAAATGGGTAATGAGCTGGCCAGTCAGTATGCTCAAGCCAATGAGTCTGCCATCCATTTTATTGCTGACCTCATAAAAGAAAAAGAAATTTCCTGTGATTTTTCATGGCAACCTGCTTATGTTTATACACAGTCCCCTGTTTATGTCCAAAAACTAATTGACGAAACAAAGGCCGCCTCTAGCTTAGGGCTCATGGCTTCCTATGTAGAGTCTCTTCCCCTCCCCTTTGACATCCAAGGAGCTATGAAGTTTGAGGATCAAGCTCAATTCCACCCACGAAAGTATCTGCTTTCCTTAGCTAAAGACATTGTGGGAGATAATAGCTATATTTTTGAGCAAACCCGTGCAGTGGATATTCAGGAAGGATCTCTTTGTCAAGTCATCACTCATAATAATAATAAGAAGGTAACGGCTTCACATGTGATCATTGCTTCTCATTATCCTTTTTATGATAAACCAGGATTATACTTTGCCAGAATCTATCAAGAAAGATCCTATATCCTAGGTGCAAAAATAAAAGGAGACTTTCCAAAGGGTATGTTCATTAATGCAGAGCAACCGACCCGTTCCCTTCGAACCCAACCCATGGAAGATGGTGAGCTGGTTCTTATAGGCGGTGAAAATCATAAAAGTGGGCATGGACAAAGTACCCTCAAACACTATGAAGCCCTCTGTCAATTTGCCCACAAGCACTTTGACGTAGAAGATATTCTATTTAGATGGTCTACCCAGGACTGTGTCACAATGGACAACATCCCTTATATAGGTCACCTCACCGCAGATCGTCCTAATGTTTATGTGGCCACAGGCTTTGGCAAATGGGGCATGACCAACAGTACAGTCTCTGCCATCATGCTACGAGACTTAATTGTGAAAGGGGAAAACCCTTGGACCTCTGTGTATTACCCTTCTCGAATCAGACCTCAGGCTTCCGCCACTGAGTTTATTGTGCAAAATGTAGATGTTGCTACCCGATTCATCTCTGGAAAATTGATACCAAATTCTAAGGATATGAATCTTCAACCTGGCCAAGGCAAAGTCTTACAGATTAAAGGACAAAGAGTGGGTGCCTATTGTGATGAAAATGGAGAAATCCATGTAGTTGATACCACCTGCACTCACCTAGGCTGCGAACTCACCTGGAATGATGCCGAAAAGTCCTGGGATTGTCCCTGCCATGGTTCCCGTTTTTCTTATACAGGGGACATTATAGAGGGTCCCGCTTTAAAGCCATTGCAAAAACTACAGTAAGCTGATTGAGAACAAAATCGACTTCGTCGATATTTATTCTTCGCTAGGGAACCCTAGGTTCCCTTCGACGGCTGCAAGACAGCCTGAGCACCCTCCTTAATACGACAGAGGGGAATCCCCTCTGTACTCCCCAATGTATAGGAAATTAAAAACCATAATTTCCTATACATTTTAAAAAACAGGTCTGGATTGGGGGTGCTATCCCCAAGAGCCAGACCTTTAACATACTTTGCTGCCTTTTTTAGAAATCTTATCTGCAATTCCTGTTGAGGTATAGGAATCTGGTTTCATGCAGCATTTGAAGCCCATTCCCATAACCCAACCAACAATTTCTTTGATTAAATGCTTTGTTTCTCCCTGGTCACCAATGTCTACATGCACCTCTAGAGAAGCTTCGATCTCATTTTTATTAATATATTCCATTACCTGGGAGGCCAGCTCGATACTACATTGGGTTTCTTTAAAAATCTTCTGTCTTATATTATTAATTCGCTTTACCTTTTTAATATCATAAAAGAAAATCCCGCCCTTTGTCTTTTTCACGATGGCAATCACAGAGACCACCTTGGTAATGCCACCAATGTTCTGAGAATCGGTTCCTACGGAAATGACATACTGCCCCTTTAGATCTCTTCCCGTATATATTTTAATTTTTTCACACACTTCATTAAAGGTTAATTCACCATAAGTAATACTTTTCATTGATATTCCTCCAAGTGATTACTATATTCACTTTTACTAAAACGAATATCCTATTCTATTAGTCTATGCACTCAATAGGACTTTGGTATACTACGATTAATCTTATTTTAAAACTTTACTATTTATATATTTCCGATTTCTCTATATAATTATCCCTTTCTGCTACATCCAATATTTTTTATTGTTTCATATAGGACACTATTGGGGAATGTGTTATGGTATCAGGTTTTAAGTTTACCTATTTTTATGTTTTTTTATATAAAAAAATCATAACCTAGTCACTAGTTTATGATTTCTACTTGAATCTCTTTATCCTAGTTGTATTCTTAGCATGTTCTCTACATTAATTGTTATTTTATACCACATACTTCTCATGGGTTAGGACGTCATCCTTTATATGAGACTCTCGGGCCCTTTGAAATTTCATCATAACACTTAATATGGCATGGTCAGTGAGCTGCATTCCTTCTTCAGACAATATCCTTAGATTTTCAATGGTTCCTTCAGCTGTTTCTGCAACAATTCCATTTCCCGTGGGCACGATGTGATGGTCCATAGCTAAAAGAGCTGATTGAATGGCTACCTGTGCAGACGTGGCTAGCTTTAAAGCACATCCAACTTTAGCACCGTCACAGATCATGCCACTGACATTGGCCAGCATGTTTTTTATCACGCCATCAATCTGCTGTTCCTTTGCACCCATTAACCAAGCAATAGCGACCGATGCACCTGTTCCAGCCGCAACTCCACAGCCACACAGAGCAGATAACCTGCCTATGTAGTGCTTAATATAGCTATTCATCAAATGGCTTATGGCTAGAGCCTTAGCCATTTTTTCATCTTCTACTTGAAATTTCATCCCATAGGCAACGATCGGTAAAATAGCTGTGATCCCGTTATTGCCACTTCCATTACTGCTCATCACGGGCAATATGGAGCCCGACATCCTAGCATCCGAGGCAGCAGCAGTCAGCATCATAGCCTGGTTCATAATATCATCAGATAAAATACCCTTTTTCATATTATCATAATAGGTGTAGCCCACTCCCATCCCTACTCCTGGCTGTAATCCAGTCATTGCCATTTTCTTGTTCATTTCTACTCCATCCATCATAAAGGCAAGTTCCTCATGGGGGATTTGTTCTATGATGGCAATAATTTCTTTAATTTCCATGTGATACAATGGATTTTGATGACTTGCAATCACCCCAGGCACAGTTTTACTGTCTAATAATACGTGTCCCTGTTTTTCTAGGTAGACAAATTGATTATGCCTTTCTTTGATGATGACCTTAGCCTTCCATCCTTGTATAGAAAGGATGACTTCGATATAAACTTTTTCATTTGTATCCTTGATATCTAAGGAGATTAGCCCTTGATCCATTAGGCTTACTGCAATATCCTGTTCCGTTTTTTTCATTCCCTCTAAAACTTGAAGCCCCTGATGACACTTTCCTCCCGTTAACCCTAGGGCGGCGGCGATGGCTAGGCCTATGTGTTCTGTATGGGGTACCCCTACAGCCAATCCATTTTTATATACATTAGGACTTACAATTACATCTACATGATCTACTTCATCAATTGACACCCCTGCTATTTCCCTGGCCTTTGCACAGGCTAATGCTACAGCAATAGGCTCTGTGCATCCGATAGCCGGTACGACTTCTGCTTTCAGTGTCTCTAGGATTAATCGCTTCAATTGCATCACACCTCCATCTACTCTTTCTGATGTAGGTTAATAGAGCAATAATCATGCCAACTCAAAGTCCTTGAAAGCGCTATACTTTGCAATCTGCAATCTCAATATGAGAATAACAACCTTAAAACGGTATCAAAATGATATTTTTTCTCATTTTGATACCGTTTTAATTCCATATATCTTCAATTTTCGATATAAAGTGGCTCTCCCAATCCCCAGGGCCGTCGCCGCCATGGTAATCGCCTGCTTTGTATTTCCAAAATATGCAATGGCCTTTATCATTTCCTTCCTTTCTAATTCTTGAATTGAAGTAATGCCTCGGAAGCTCTCATCCTTTGACTCTGTTTGTCTACGAGACAAGCGTTTTGGTAAATCCCTCTCCATAATGATACTTCCTGAACACATATTGACTGCATATTCGATGGTATTTTCTAACTCTCTCACATTTCCTGGCCATTGATAACTCATAAAAACATCAAATACCCCAGGGTGAACCTCTTGAATATACTTGCCCAGCTTCTCATTGCACTTGTTCAGTAAGTAGCTTACTAAAATCATTAGATCCTCTCCCCTTTGTCTCAAGGGAGGAATGTGTAGGGGAATCACATTAATTCGATAAAAGAGATCCTGCCGGAATTCCCCCTCCAACACCCTATTTTCCAAATCCTTATTGGTGGCCGCAATAATTCTTGCATCAATAGGGATAAAATCCTTTCCCCCCACCTTTTCAATCACTTGCTCCTGCAAAACCCGCAAAAGTTTGGTTTGAAGATGCAGTGGCATATCTCCAATCTCATCAAGAAAGATGGTTCCGCCATTGGCCAGTTCAAACTTCCCTGATTTCCCTCCTCTTTTAGCCCCTGTAAAGGCTCCTTCCTCATATCCAAAGAGCTCACTTTCTAGCAGTTGCTCTGGAATCGCTGCACAATTGATGGGAATAAAGGGTTTCTTGCAGCGCTGACTATGAAAGTGGATGGCTCTGGCAAAGAGCTCTTTACCAGTGCCACTCTCTCCTTGAATCAAGACAGTGGAGGAAGATTGAGCAGCCTTTTCCCCCTGGATCTTGACCTCATTAAATAGCTGACTCTCTCCAATGATATCATCAAACTTCATAATCATTGTTCCCGTGGTCATATCATTGATAATCCCCAATACGTCTGAAATATTGCTGAATGTAAATACAATTCCAAAGTTCTCACTACCTATACGAATGGGGTTGGCATCAAAAACCCCTCTAAATCCGTCCCCCTTGCCTCGATAGACAAAGGCTCTATTTTTAACCTGACGGCTCTTTTTAAACAGTAGATTCACGTCAAATTCTTCTAACAAGTCTTTAATGTTCCGATCACATACTTCATTTTCACTAAGTTTAAAAAGTCCTATGGCCCTTTTATTATAGTGAATGATCTTTCCAGTCCCATCAACAGCAATAATGCCTCGGTCAACGGAATCCAGTACAGTTTCTAGTTCCTTCACTAAAAATTTGATTTGATCGGTACTTTCCTGCTCAATCACCTTGGAAGAAATCAAATCTGCCATCTTGTTTAAAAATTCCATTAGGTTTTTTTGATTCCCAATCATAGCGGTTTTTTGTTCTTCTTCAAAGGCAATAAGTCCGATTACCCCAACAATTTGATCCTTCACCTTAATTGGACAGCAAACCTCCGCATATTCCATACAGTTTCCAACATTTTCACATTGCAAGCAAATGTCATGTTGTCTTGGGTTTTCAATGATCAGACTCTCTCCTTGCCTAAGAACAAATCCAAATGCGGAGTTCTCATCAACCTTTTCTCCTACCTGTTCTTTATAGCACCCCGTACCAGCAATTCGATTTAGGTGATGGTCTACAATTGTCACATCTACATTAATCACACTGGCAATCGCTTCCGAGACATTTTGCACACTTGAAACAATCTTCCTTAAATCCATAGAGCATCTCCCTTTTGCTTTTATCGATTCCTTTCACTTTATCATATCAGAAGAGTGAATTGTCACCAACTATTTTATATCTACTGAAAAATCCTATTCTTCTAAAGAAATTGACTTCGTAAAAACCTAAAAAAACACTCTCTTACTGATAGAAGAGAGTGTTTGTCTATGTTCAAATTCAAATAATGCTTAGCCTAGGGCTAATTCTGCTTGATTCACTAAGGTCGCCATAAGCTCCTTAACGGTGGTGATTTCATCGATGCGGTAGGCATTGCTACCAGAAAAGATTAATCCATTATCCACATCACCGGTCACTGAATTAATTAATGCAGTGGAAATACAATAAGGTGTGTTTTTAGGATCACAGGGCTTTAAGCAATCATAGCATTTTTTTACTGGAATGTTTCCCGTCTCCAGCCTCTTGGTTAGCTGATTCGCAATCGCTCTGCCCGGCATACCTACAGGGCTTTTCACTAGTTGTACATCCCCTTGCTTTGATTGCAGATAGGCATTTTTGAAGTTAATATGTGCATCACATTCCTCTGTAGCCACAAAGCGAGTAGACATCTGTACTCCAGCAGCACCTAATTTTAAGTATTTAGCGATATCTTCACCATCGAAAATGCCACCTGCTGCCACAACGGGAATTGATTTGTTATGCTTTTCCTCATAGGGCTTCAATGCTTGGATGACCTCAACCATAATTTGTGCTAATTCTGGTTCTGGTTTAGTCCTTAATTGCTCTTCTGAAAACCCTAAATGTCCTCCAGCTTCAGGACCTTCCACAATCACTAAATCTGGTGCATACCCAAATTTCCGATCCCATAGCTTGCTAATTAAGGCTGCTGCTTTACCGGAAGAAACGATGGGAGCAATCTTTGTTTTTGTTCCCTTAATCATATCTGGCAAATCTGTAGGTAATCCAGCCCCTGAAACGATTAAATCAATCTTTTCTTCCACTGCGGCTCTTACCATATCTTTATAGTTGCTAATTGCGACTAATAAGTTAACACCTAACACACCATCTGGGCTTAAATCTCTCGCTTTTTGAATGTGCTTTCTAAGGGCTCTGACATTGGCTTCATCATTGTTTTTTTCAAAGTCTGGCTCTTCAAATCCAATTTGAACCCCTGATATAACACCTATGCCCCCTTCATTAGCCACAGCTGAGGCCAGTTTTGATAAAGAAACCCCCACACCCATAGCTCCTTGGATAATTGGGACAGTTGCAACGAGTTCTCCTAATCTTAGAGAAGGTAATTTCATGATATCGACTCCTAATCTATTGTAATATTAAAAACATTATTACAAAAATTATATATCTATTATTATACTAAGTCAATAGATAAAGTAATATGACCTGGTTCTAATATCCTTTACTCTTTTTATTTTTCCCTTATTTGAACAATCAATGCACTTTTTGCTTTATTCAGTAGGGGCCCAAAAATAATTTTCCGGGCCCCCATTCTGTCTTTATGCGGGCCTATGCTAATCCCCTCTTTATTTTTTTTCTAAATATGCCAAATATAATGAGTGTCAGTCCAATAATCCATGCTGAAAACTGACCCAACTCACCCCAACTGGCTGAATGGGTAATCACATTACTCAATCCCAAAACAGTCCAATAAACAGGGGACCAATATAAAAAGACCTGTTGTTTAATTGGTAGCAAGACCACCCCTAAAAAGGAGGCTGATGCAATTAAGAATAAAAACTTCATATTGGCGATTCCAGCAATTTGATTATTACTTAACACACCAATTAAAAAACCCAAAATAATTGAAACAAAAGAACTGACGATTACCATTAAAGTTATCATGGCAAAATTAACTTCTGTCACATTTAAAATCCACAGTATGATAAATGTCTCGATAATAGGTAAGATCATACCGATGAAACTTTTCCCTATGATAAACTCTAGATTCTTCATTGGTGTAGTACTGAGGGCAGCAATTGTTCCCGCTTCTTTTTCTTCTATTATATTAAGACCGATCACCATTCCCGATAGCATGATGGCGATCAGAATCACACTGGTTGCGCCATAGATTGTGAATGCTGACTTTCCACTGCCTATATCACTAAACTGAACTTCATAGGCTCCACTGTCTCCACTGGCCCTATGAATAATTTGTTGCGCAATAGATTGTGCACCTTCTCCTTCGTTTCCTTCCAAAACAATGATAAAATGCCCCTGCTGATCTTGGGTGACACCAATCACTTCATCTACTCTTCCAACCCGATCCTCTATGGCTTCTCTACCCTCTAAAAGGGCTACACTTCCATATTCCTTAAATGTCTCAACCACCCCTTGTTCTATTTGATTATCTAGTGCAAATTGATAGGAGATCATATTGACACTGGGAATAAAGAACCTCAATCCAATGGCAATCAGGATCGGGGCAATCATCAAATAGAATAATAAAAATTCTCTAGAGCTACTTTTCATATCTCTTTTGAAAATGGATAGGATTCTCTTCATATTATTGCCTCCCTTAGTCCCTTAATAGATTTCTCTTGTATGACATCAATGCTAAACCATATAGAATACCACTCAACCCTGTTAGTACCAGTAGACTCTCATAAACAACAGCATTGTTTCCTACTGGGAATATGGCCTCTCGAATGGCAAACATCAAATTATATATGGGTATCATGGTGATTAATCGCGGTGAAAAACTTGGGGTAAAGTAAGAGATCATTGGGGCTGTTAACAGTAAGCTAATCCCTAAGATCCAAATCATTGCCTTTGAAATATTGTCAAAAAAGCTGGCCAGTAGCATGGCAATGGTGGAACTAAACAAAGTTCCCGCTGCCACAACACTTACAAGCATAGGCCAATTCACATTTATACCCACCGTTAGTAGGGTAATTAAAATAGTGGAAAGTAGTCCTAACACCACCATTAATACTAACTTACTAAATAGGTACAACCCGACGCCACCTGGAGAGATCATATAGGCTTTAATGGTTCCCTCTTCCTTCTCCATAAAGATGAGGGCGGCTAAAAAGATAAACCCTAACATAACTGGTTCATTCAACAGAATCAAGGGCACCATTTGTTTATTAAATGGTATCTCCCCTAAGCTTCTTTGATCCCTCAGTATCACTGTTTCAATTCCACGATCATTGATTGTCTCTCCATCTAAAATGGCCTCAATTGTTAATGCAAGGGCTCTTTGGCTTTGTGGATTTTCATAACCCTGCATGATCAACTCAAAGGCAGGGTTCCCCTCCATTTCATAGAGTCGTAAGCCCACTGTGTTTTGATTTTCTTTCATTAAAGCGACAATTTCATCTCGAGAAGCCACTGTACTATTTTGTGGCTGTGCATCTAAATAGGTTAACAGTGGTTGAAATTCCTCAATGCTTTCATCTTCCAATGAATAGATGATATTCGTACTGGTATTTACGCTTTCCGGTATCAGAAACTGAACAACGCCAATTAGGAGCACGGCCACCACCATGACAATAAGAAAGAAAAAATTTCGATAGGCGATCTTAAAATCTTTTTTAAGGAGCCCTGCCAATCTCTTCATTTTATTTCAGCTCCTTCCCAGTAATTTTTATAAATATTTCTTCTAGGGTTGCTTCCTGGGTATGCATTGTTTCAATGTGTTGTGATGCAATGATTTCCTTGAGCTGTTGTCTTTCTTTCTCATCGGTCAAAGAATAACTTCTTTTTTTCAGTATTTCCTCCTTGAGATATTCCACCTTTACAAAGCGTTCCCCATAAATTAGCTTTAAATTTCTTGGTGAATCTATGGCGCTTATCTCTCCATTGGTAATAAAGGCTACCCGATCACAGATTTCTTCAGCAATATGCATATTGTGAGTAGTTAAAAAAATAGTTGTTCCCTGCTCTTTTTTTTCCTTAATGATTCCTTTGATGGTACTTGCTGTATTGGGATCTAATCCTGAAGTGGGTTCATCTAAAAACCAAATTTTAGGTTGGTTTATCATAGATCTTGCAAATACCAATCGTTGAAGCATTCCCTTGGAATATCCCCCTGCTTTTTGATGAGCTGCGTCCTCAAGCCCTACTCGTTTCAAGAGCCCCATTGGATCCTCTGTGGGTACATCATACATCTCACTATGGAATTGTAAATTTTCTACTCCAGAAAGCTTTTTATAGATATTGGGTCGTTCAAAGGATACCCCTATATGATTAAATAGGGTTTTGCTTTTATTTCCTATGTTTTGCCCATCTATTAAAACGGTTCCCCTTTGAAGTGATAATAGACCAATTAATATATTTTGTGTTGTTGATTTCCCTGCGCCACTGGGGCCTAAGAATCCAAATATCTCCCCTTGATTCACTTCAAAACTAACATCTTTTACCGCATAGTGTTCATCCTTTGTATAGGAATGATATAAATTTTTTACTGTAATCATACCTTCACCCCTTACTTTTTATTATGAAGCTTTATTCACTTCCAACTCACATCTGGCTCGATTGTTCTCTTCTTATACAGTAAATCCCTTTTCAATAATAAATAACATCTTATCCACCATCTCTAACAGCCTTCTCTCATCCTGTATCATTTCCTCATATCTTATGTCATTGAGTAAATAGTCTACTATGGATGTGTTTAACGTAGAAATCATATGAGCACCAAATTTCGTGTCAATTTCAGGATTGATCTCTCCTCTTTGTTTTCTTTCCTCGATTAACTGTTCCAGAAATTGATTGCTTTTTTCAAGGCCCATTCCTAAAATTTCTTCCTTAAACTTGACATCATTCTCTTTTAAAAAATGATTAGCAATTCCCACTAGCTGGGGATTCTCCTTTGCAAAAAGTATTCCCCTTACATAAAGTTTTTTGATTAATTCAAAAAAACGTAACTCATCCATCTCTTCTAGACAATCCTTTAGATAGTGCATTTTTTTCTGTGTTGCGATATCAATCATAAATTTATATAAATCCTTTTTATCCTCAAAATATTGATACAAGCTACCCTTGGCAATATTAGCTCGTTCAGCTACCTTAGAAATACTGGCATTATCAAAGCTATTTTTTGAAAATTCTTCTATGGCAACTCCTATGATCCGCTCTCTTTTTTCATCGGGCAAATTAAAAAATGTTTGCTTTGGCATATCGTCACTCCTCGTATCTTCGGTCTATTGCTAAGACTCTGATTTAAATTTCTTTTATGACTACCCAGTCATTTTGATATTAAAAAAATATTCCCCCTTAGTGTGGTCATTATTTCACTGAAAAATACATTATATGACTACCCAGTCACATCCTTTCTTCAATTGTATGCTTCTATGGTTATTCTGTCAAGATAATTTTTATGTAAAAAGCCCGTGCATCTGTTTTTCACAATTACACGAGCTCTTACCTTGTATCGTTTCTTACCTTATCCTTGGCTGTCGATTTCGATCCCTGCCATTTTAATTAAATATAGGGCATTTCTAGTTGTTGATATTCCAGGTCTAAGCCTATAGTCAAAGTATATCTGATTATCTTTATAATGCTCTTGGAAATGATAGTTTTTAATATTGCCATGACTGTCCTTTTCAATCTCTCCCAGTTCAAGGTCATGGGTGGAGATTAACCCCATGGCACCATCCTCATAAAGCTGTTTAATTAGAGTCTTGGCGCCAATATGTCTATCATGAGAATTTGTCCCCTTAAAGACTTCATCAATTAGAAAAAATACTTGCTCATTTTCCTTGCTTGCCTTAACAATTTTCTTTATTCTCAGTAGCTCGCCATAAAAAGAAGAGATGTTTTTTTCTAGATTATCACTTATTCTCATACAGGTATGGATTTCCATGAGGGAGCACTTCATACTAGAAGCGCAGACCGGGGTCCCCATATAGGCCAACACTAAATTAATGCCTAGGGTTCTCAATAGGGTGCTCTTCCCTGACATATTAGATCCCGTAATGAGTAGGATTCTAGATGGGTCCTTAATATCTACATCATTACATACCTGTTTATTGGTAAGTAGTGGATGCCCTACTGCTTTGCCCTGAAAAACCCATGGCTCATCTACAATCTCTGGGATACTCCATTGTGGATAATCATGTCCTATATTAGCAAGGCTTGATAATGCCTCTATTTCTCCTACTACCTCCAGCCATTCCTGAATTTGTCCTCCTGATTGTCTTTTCCAAGCTTCTAGGGCAATCATACATTGGTAATCCCATAGTATTAGTATATTAATTGGAAAAAACATTAAGTTATTTCGATTTAAAATTCTATCTGCAATGACTTCCAGCCTTTTCAATTGTTGAACAGCGCTTAATCCTTTGTTATCACGTAGTCTATTCTTTAACTCCTTCAAGTAATCAGAGGTAAACCCTTCCTTTTCCACATGGGCTAACATCCGAGTATACACCCTAATGGCATCTTTATATTGATACACTGGATTTAATTCCTTACTTCTTTGTTTCACATTGATTAAAAGTATCAGTATGTGGAGCACCAGTAGAACCATAGCTGATTGTACAGGTAAAAAATCAGTAAAATAGCTCACAATAAAGGTGGTGACAGTCACCATAGGTAGTACCCTCATCCCCATGACTAACCAAGGTCTTGAATAGACTTCATTTCTACTCCCCGCCCAATTGATTAGTCCTCCTTTGTCATGGCTTTTATCCTCTATTCGCATCCCCTCTGCTTGAAGTCTTTGGCGCCACCATCGTTTCCTTGATAGTTCCTGAAGAGCTTCCTGTCTTTGGTTGATTACATCCTTGTTTTTCTCCGGTTCTGATAATAATCTGGCAAGTCTAACCCTGCCTACATATGTTGTACATCGATTGACCCATTGGAAAAGAGATCCCCTTCCAAATATGTCTAGATCACTACTGAAAGGATGTTCCTCATCTTTAAATTCATCACCTCGGTCTTCAAGGTCTATCCACGTTCCCTCTACCCTTTGAATGGATTGTCCATTGATTTTCTCTAGCATGGCGATATATTGTTGGGTCATTTTTAGGCTATTGAACACCCTCACCAGGTAAATAAACACCCCTACAGACAACATAAATATAATCAATGAAAGATTGTTATTTCTTGATCCTAATAGAAAACCTCCGTTTATGAGACCAACTATTCCAGCCAAAAGCCTAAAATTTCCTATTGTATTAATTGATTTTCCTAGCTTACAAAATGCTTGGGAATAGTATTTGACTCTTCTTTCATAGATTGCCTTGACGTTTTGCAAAGTAAAGTCTCCTCTCCAATTTAATTCACTTAACTATTATAGATAATTAATGTTCACTTGCTTACCTATCTTAGCATATACTCCCTTTAAAATAACTTATCATATTATGACATAGAATCAAAATCATTGTTCCACATAATCAAATTTATCTTTTTATTCCAATTATTAGCCAATGCAGAAAAAAGATGCCCATAAGAGCATCTTTTTCTGTATTATAAAATTTGAAACCATTACTTAATGGCTGCATGAACCTCTTCAATCATCATATTTGTTCCAGTGATTCCACCGGAAGCAACATACCAAAGTTGAGAATTAAGATACACAATTTTGTCATTTTGATATGCCTGTGTCATACTAATCATCTCATTATCCAGTACTTGTTCTGCAGCAACACTACCACCCGTTACCGCTGCTCTATCAATCACAAAAAGATAATCTGGATCTATTTCCAATACGTATTCGTAGGAAACATTTTGACCATGATTGGCCATGATAATCAAAGCATTTTTCCCATTTCCCACCACATCTTGATGTAAAGCTTCAAGGGCATTATTGATACTGATAAGCTCACTTTCTACCTGCTCTCCCATATCAAAATTTTGTATTTGTCATGATGCATTCCTCCTCATTAACAAATAAAGAAAGATAACGCTTCCTATTACGCCAACCATCAATCCTATTGGAATCTCATAGGGAAAAATAATCAAACGTCCTAGTATATCGCAGGCCAAAAGGAATGCTGCTCCCAATAAAGCTGTTGTTAAAATATTCTTTTTTAGATAGTCCCCCTGATAAATGGTAACGATATTAGGTATAATCAAACCTAAAAAAGGGATTCTCCCTACGGTAATGACAACCAAAGAAGAGAGTAAAGCCACAATGGTAATACCTATATTCACAACTTGATTGTAATTGAGCCCTAGGTTCGCGGAAAAATCCTCACCCATACCAGCCACAGTAAACTTGTTGGCATATAGGAAGGCAATGATCACCAGTGGAATACTTAAGTATAAAAGCTCATACCTCCCTTTAATCACCAGTGAAAAGTTCCCCTGCATCCAGGACGAAATGTTTTGGACCAAATCATACCGATAGGCAAAAAATGTTGTAATTGATTACCGAGGCTCTGGAAAGCTTTTTCTACGCTACTCATATTCCAATAAAAGCATTTGATTTAAATGAATGTGGGATTTGTTCAATGGGATATGGAGAGGAAGAAAACCAGCCTTTTGTTAATCTATCTTATTTGAAAGATGCCTACTTTACAGCCTGTTATCTAGATCCTACCGATACCAATAGGGGGTTCTGCATTATGGGCCCTTATACTTCATCACTGCAAAGAAATGACCAATCGCTCTTGTATAAACCGCTAAGTTGTATTTCACACTTAGTTTCACTACTACATAGCCTCGTTAGAGATACAACTCAAATACACCAAGGACAGATAGGTATCCACGGCATGCCCTTGGGTCTTTATGTAAAAAAAGCCTTAGATTACATTCAGGCTAAGTATAGCGAGCCCATTACCTTAACCGAACTGGCTCACGATTTAAAAATTAACAGATGCTATTTTTGTACCTTATTCAAAAAAGAAACCAACAAAACCTTTTCACAATATTTGAATGAGATCAGAATAGAAAGAAGCAAAGAATTGCTACCGGAAAACAAGCTATCTATATTAGACATTGCCCTGGCGGTTGGCTTTAATAATCAAAGCTATTATACGATGACCTTTAAGAAGCTGGCTAATCAAACGCCCTTAGAGTTTAGAAAAATATCCCTTATGCTTTAAATTTGTTTAACTTCTTTCCTACCCTAACGCCATTACAATTTCCTCCTACTTTGTATTCAACATAATACCTCTTAATTATGTAATGTGTTGAACTAAAAAAATACACAACAGGGAAGTTTTTCTAAAACCTCCCTTTTTGTGTATTTTTAAATGTTTTATTGCTTTCTCTGAGTTCAACACAATTACCATTGTGTTGACTTGGGATTGTGTGAAATAAGCTCACTGGTTTTATATACTAAAAAGTTTTCTTTACTCTCTTCATTATACTAAAGAAATATACCTCTATAAGGTTAATAATTTAATATAAAAAAGACAATGTGAAAATCACTTTTCATTTAATTTTTTGTTAATAGAATCTAGAACTTTTTCTAATTTTTCATATCTTTCATTATCTTTTTTAAATTTTTTTAGTAATCTAATTGCTAAATAAACTATTGCCATCCAGAATACAATGTTTAAGATTAAGAATACGAGAGTCCAAACTACTTCCATATCAACACCTCCAATTAACTTGTTATTTAGAAATTATACTGTATGATTTATAGATATTTGAAGATATAAGAACCAATAATAACCAAACTAAAATGTTATAACTTGAGTTTGGTTATTATTGGATTTAGTGATTGTTATATTGGATTACAGATTTAAAATCAATTACTAATTTGCGGTATTAAAAAATTCAAACCTAGTCCGCGGTTAAGTTATTAATAATTATCGTAGCCTATACCTATTACTGATAGTAATGTATTCTTTTTTATAGACCCTATTCCATCTATGACTATATAATACTCTACTTGCCCAGAACCTTCCAAGAATACCGACTGACCATCGCTTGATATGTTATAAAAATTAGACTGAATATCAGGCGTATATGTAGTGCCTGCTGTAACCATAGTATTTAAAATAATTAAAGCGTCTGGATTAGATCCAAGCGCTTCGTACTTAGCATTGTGTTGAACTCGTGGAAGTTCTGAGCTTTATAGTTACTATGCCATTTGCAACACAAGGAAATATGGGACGGTTCTTTTGATTACGAAATTGATATCAGCGTCTATGAAACCTCTAAAATACTCGCAAATTGACGCTGCTTTACACTTTCTATACACTTAGCAAATGACTATTTTTTAAAAAAATTTCTATTAATGTGTTTCTACTTGTATATTTAATTCTCCGTCTAGACTAATAGAAGTAATATCAATATATATATAAGAGTAAAATTCAGAAACATAACCTATAATGTTATAATTTTTACTTTTTCCTGACTCGGATATATGCTTCAAATTAACTGCATTTTCATTAAATCCTCCTACATAGTATTCAAATGAGATATCAGTATAAGACTGTATATTAGAGATACTAAACTCTTTTTCATTATCATTTGAGCTAAAAATTAAATTTTCTATGTTTTCGTTAGTGTGATTTCTTATGGTAATAGTAGTTTCATTATTTTGAAAAAACATGTATTTTGTTGCCAATAATACAGTTAAACTACTCAAAAACAATATTATTAATATTTTTTTTGTTGACATATATGCAACGCTCCTTAAAAACATGAGACAAATAACAATCTTACTCATCTCATGTTAAATAATTCTACTTTTTTACATTATACTAATACGTATATAAATATCTTAAGCTATTTCTGTTATCATATACCTTTTTAGCTAAAGCGGTACTCACTAATGTACTATTCAAATCAAATATATCTCTCCCTTTTTTATTATTATATAAATCCATATCCTTATGATCTAGCAATGTATATCCATCAAGTACACCATTTGAATTTTTAGATTTTTCTTGTAATACGGAACTAGGATAATCCTCATGAGCAGTTGCAAACGCCGCTGCCTTACTAATACCAGTAGATTTCGAAGTAATTGCTCCAATATATTTAGCCATTAAAGCGTTCCATACCGCATGCCTATATGCATCTGAAGGATCTCCTACTAAATTATGGCCATAATATTGTTTAGTGCAATAATTTGCATCGTTAACAGCCAGTTGTATTGGATTTACAAGCAATGGATTTGCAACAATAAAAATTTTTTCTGCAGTTGTTAAATTTGACCAACCGCTTGGATAGATAATTGATTTTACCATTATATCATTCTCTAAAGAAAGAGTTTCATCTATTAGCCTAATTAATTTTTCATCACTAAGTTTTGGATTTCTTTCCTTTATATCCTGCAAATAATCTATAAACTCATCACTTATTGTCAATATATTATTTATGTCATTTTGTTTATGTTCTTGTATTTTATTTTTGTCTACTTTCTTAGTATCCTGAGATTCTATTAGCTCTACACCAATTATTCCAAACTGTTCTTGATCACCATTATAAACAGTAGTAGAAATACTTTCTTCATTCGAAAAATTCATTTGATTATTAGCTATTTCTTGTGCAGATATTGGCGCTATACTCCCAAAACATAATACACTTATCAACATTACGCATAAAGATTTTTTCATCATCTCATTTTTCCTCCTTAGTATCTAATAGTTTTCCCGAAAACTTTAAAGTTAAGTTATCCCAGCTTTCTTAATGATTGCTGGTTTTAAGGTTCATCTAGATGCGTGACTCAACTTATTAAAAGCTCACTCTAACTTGTTTTTTAAAATTTTCATTTGATATTGTGACATTACTGTAAGCCTTTGTGTATAATGTACTAGGGTCTCTTATTTTCATGTTTCCTCCTTCTTTGTTTATTTAAAGTGTACAATATGGAATTTCAATACTAAAACACCTTAGTTTTAAAAAAGTTCCATGAGAAATGGAACCTTTTTTAGACTAAGGTGTTTTTATTGTTAGAAAGCATCAAAGGAGGAATGAAGCTAATGAAAAAAACAGTATTCTTTTTTACAGTTGCTGTAACATTACTTTTAAAAGAACAAGGGATTTTAAAGTTGACGTAGAATTTAGGTTCTACAAATAAATCGGTTTTAAAAGGAGGCTTTCGATATGAATAAGAATAGTAAGACAGTTATTGTGATTGGCATTATTGTTTTAGCTATAATAATATATTTCTGGATTATGAAGCTTAAACAGGTTGAACTTTGGTTTGGGGACGCTTCTGAAATGGTTTCAAATTTAAGAGCAGGTATAACTCATAAATATGGACTTAGAGCGATTTTAACAATAGCAGGCACTGGTGGTCTAGCGTATATAATTAATAATAACAAAATTTTTCAAAATAATGCTAATACTAATGCTTTAAATATAAATAAATCTGAACTAGAAAATGAGTTAACTAGACTAAAAAATCTTAAGGACGAAGGTATTCTAACAGAAGAAGAGTATAAGAGAAAAAGAGAAGAAACAATAGAAAAATTTGAGGTTTGAATCTTATAATAATGTAGTGTTAATACATAAATTAAAAATACTTTAAATTAAACAAGTACCTAGAATTTGATTCTAGGTACTTGTTTAATTTTTACTAGAAAATATACAATTACTGCTCTTTTGTTGCATACTTACTTAATTGATATCTGAGCTCCTGAGTAAAAGGTTACATTTGGAGCTGTCGACCAATGAAGATAAATTGAACTAGACATATCCCCATCGTCACTATGCATTGACATCAATTGGTCGGTCCCATTACGTATCTGGACTTGGACACTATGCGGTACTGCAGTACCAGCAAGTATTCCTATTGGCCACCATATCATAGATAATCCTTGTTGAATGAGGTCACTTATTATTCTTCGTCTTACCGTATTCACGCCCCATATGTATTGAAGAGTTTCTTCCTTATCAAAATAGTTTTGTCAAACCTCTGTTCCAGTATTTAAATAATTTGAGTAATACACAGCTCCACCATTAGGCAAACGCACACTAGATCCTGAGGATATAGTAATCTCTTCATTATTTATACCAAGTTGCGTATCAATCATTTTTTCATAAAGATGATAATGGTCGATAGCACCTTGTTCAATGAGTTGTTCTCTTACTTGGCTCAAAATATTATTTCTTGTTTTAACTAGCTGAGATTGCTCTATTTCAAATGAACTAATATCATCATATGCAAAAACACTTGTTGGAGCAATTAAAAATACCATAATAAAAGCCAAAGTTATACCTATAACTTTATTTAATGATTTTTTCAAAATTAACTACCTCCTTGTATAATTTAGATTTTCTTTTGTTTGATCTTATTTTCTTATACTTTACAATTCTTATGAAAGCACTTAAAAAGCTGCCAAGGGTAGTAAGTATTTTATTCAATGCTCGGTGATCTGATATGCATATTTTTTTCCTCCTTTGTTGAAATAGTTAGAATATTTCTGCTTTCATTAATAAAACACCCCAAGTAAAAAAAGTTCCAAACAAAATTAAAATGGAACTTTTTAAAAGCGTAGGTGTTTTTATTGTTAGAACATATCAAAGGAGGAATTGAACTAATGAAAAAAACAGTATTCTTTTTTATCGTTGTTGTAACTTTACTTTTATCAGTAAGTTTTGTATCTGCAAGTCAGAAAAACTATGAACCTGGTTTCAATGATGAAGATGTTAAGGTGATTAGTCTTGATGATATAAAACGTGGGACAGTGGCTCATGAACTTATAATTAACCAGTCTAGTCAGCAACACAACTATTTAAATGATTATGGAGCAACCCTAAGATATCTAGGTTCTGGTAGATTAGATGGACTGGGTTATACAAGAACAGGCCAAAATGTTGACACCATCAATACTATAATGTACCTTCAACAGTATGATGAATCTCGAAGGTTATGGGTAAGTATCCACACTATATCTAACACTTTAAATAATGCTAGCTACTCACAGGTAACCCGAAGCTATAGTGTTCCAGTAGGGGCTAGATATAGGCTTCAGGTAATACATGAAGCTACAGTGGGGGGGCAAATCGAAAGAATTTCTACGTATTCTTCAGTAGCTAATACCTATTAATCCTTACTGCATAATAAAGGCAATGGAGTTATTCCATTGCCTTTATTATTTCTTTAACTTCTTCAATTTCAATAGCATAAAAAATATCCATGGTATGATTGATCCCAAATGAAGACCAAACTACTTTAGTATGAGTTTCAGTAACTTTTACAATGGTGTAGGGAATATTATCCAGTAGTATCTCTAAAATTTCGCTAGTTGGGTTAACGTTAATTGATTGAGTGAATTCAAGCCCTTGCCTCATTTGTTGTAGACTTATTCTACCTTGATTAGTTGTGTAGTTTAAGTCTAGAATTTCTGCCCCGTCAAATGGACCTTCAATTAAGGCATCTTCCAACTGATAAGGAAGCTCTTTAAAGTTAAAGGATACAATATGTCTTACTTCTTCAATAGAGTTTGTTAGAATCCGCTCCTCCTCAAGTACTTCTAGCCCACCACCAACAGATAGGTTATGCTCAATAGAGGAACCCTTATCACTAGCATTTAGAATATTGGTTATCCCAGGAATTTTCCAAGCAGAGATCTCAATATCAGCTAAATTTAATAGTGTAAATCCTGATAGCACTCCTATTATAATTATAGCTGCCCTTTTGTAATTGGTTTTTATGGGAATCTTTTTCTTTTTAGATTTTTCTTGTAATTTCAACCATTGTTGTTCAATCTCTTCATCGGTAATATCAATAGCATTCATTTCTTCTTCCAAAACCTCAGTTATGAGTGTATCTAATTGATCTAATTTATCTTTTCTCATTTTCTTCACCCTCTGAATTGAATATTTTAATGAGTTTGTCCTTAGCCCTTCTTAACCTAGATTTCACGGTTCCTTGCTTTAAGGACAATGCTTTTCCCACATCTTCATATGTTAGGTGATGATAATACCTTAAAGTAATGATCTCTTTAGCATCAGGATCTAACTGTTCTAATGAATTTCGCAATTTTTCTTTTTGTTCTTCCTTGTCCATGTTCTCAATCACAATGTCTTCTGTCATATGATCATCTGCTAGTGTTTCCATAGGATAAAAAGAAATTACTTTACTGTGTTTTCTAATATGATTTTTTGCTAAGTTTGCAGCAATGATACAAATCCATTGTTTGAATTTATTGATATCATCAAGTGTTTCTAATTTATCGTATGCTTTCAAATATGCTTCATTTGTTAGATCCTGAGATAGCTCTTTGTTTTTTGTTATGTAGTATACAGTTCTATAGACATCTCTATAATATAATTTATACATTGAGTACTGAACATCTTCGGTTGTATCTTGTAGCTTTATATGTTCTTTAGAACTAATCACTTTTTCCATGTAACTGGTAAAATAAAAGGGAGAGATTTTGGCAAACAAAAACGGAGAATAATTTCCAATTTACTACAATAATAATATCCCTTCTGGTAGAATTAGTTAGCTAGTGACACCAGAGGAGGAATGAAATTGAAGGAGTGGAATATGTTTGCTGAAATCCAAGGATACAAGTCCAAAGGACTGAATAAATCACAGGTAGCAAGGAGGCTGGAGATCGACTATAAAACAGTACATAAATATTGGGATATGACACCAGATGAATTTGCAAGCTTAAGACAAAGAACTGAATCTAGAGAAAGGAAGGTGGACAAATATAAGGACGAAGTCTTAGCATGGATTAGAGAACATAGGGATTTATCAAGTGCTCAAATATATGATTGGCTAGAGGAAAAATATCATGTGCTGGACTTTAAGGATAGAACTTTACGACTATATGTCAATCACTTAAGGGAAGAACATAAGCTCCCTAAAGTAGTTTCAGCAAGGCAATTTGAGGAGGTGGATGAGCTTCCTATGGGATATCAAGCACAGGTTGACCTGGGCCAAATATGGCTAGATAAACCTGACAAAACAAGAATCAAAGTATATTGCTTTGGTATGGTTTTATCCCATTCCAGACATAAATACATCTATTGGATAGACAAGCCCTTTACTACCCAGACATTCATTGAGGCCCATAATAAAGCCTTTGAATATTTTGGAGGAATGCCTAAGGAGGTTGTTTATGACCAGGACAGAGTCCTAGTGGTATCAGAAAATCATGGAGATATCATATACACAGAAGGATTTCAAAACTATATTAATTCCCTTAAGTTTAAAGTGTACCTTTGCAGGGGTTATGACCCACAGAGTAAAGGGAAAATTGAAGCCGTAGTGAAATATGCCAAGTATAATTTTGCAAAGAATAGAACATTTGTAGATATTGACTCATTTAATGATGATTCGCTGAAATGGTTAGAAAGAAGAGGTAATAAAAAAGTCCATGAAACAACAAAGAAGGTACCGGCAGAAGTGTTTGCCCTGGAAAAGGAACACTTAAAGCCAATACCCACTCTATTTGTAAACACAACTAATACAAATAGTTTAACCTATCTCGTTAGAAAAAACAATACAGTTTTTTACAAGCAAAATAGATACCAAGTCCCTACGGGAACCTATTCTCCAGGGAAAGAGGTTAAATTAATTATTAAGAAAGATACCATGGAAATTAAGAACCAAGATACAGAACAGTTAATTATTGAACATAAAATCAGTCAGGATAAAGGAAAATTAGTGAAAATAGAGCACTATGATAGGAATGAGAGTAAACACTGTACAAGTCATGAAATCTACAACAAAGTGTTAAAAAGCTTAGACCATACTGAAAAGGCTAATGAATTTGTTGATGTATTAAAAATAGAGAAGCCAAGACACTTTAAAGATCAATTTGCCCTAATAATGAATACAGTAAAAAACCAAGACAAATCAATTGTTCAAAGGGCATTAAGCTACTGTATTGAAAGGAAATTGTTTAGCGCAGGGCTCTTGAAGGATGCCATACAGTACTTAAAACTTGAAGAAAACAGACAACTAAATAAGAAGTACTTTAAAGCTGACATAACTACTCCTTCAAAATATCAGGATTTAAAGCCTCAAGTACGAGATATTAGAGAATACATGAGTGCCCTGAAGGAGGATAAAAGAAAATGGAAAAATTAGAATCAATAAAGGATCACGCTAAAAAACTCAAATTGAACTACTTAAATACCAATGCAGATTCCATCGTTGAAAATGCTGACATAAACAACATTTCATATCAGAATCTTTTACTGTCAATATTAGAAAACGAAGTCGATCTCAGAGAGAAAAAGGCCCAGGAACGCAGAGTTAAGGCTGCAGGCTTTCCGGTACTTAAGACAATAGAAGAGTTCGATCTAACCTTTCAAAGATCGATTACCCAAAGACAAATCAATAGTCTTATTGAGATGGACTGGATAGATAGAATGTATAATCTAATACTTTTAGGCCCTCCAGGGGTAGGTAAAAGCCACTTGTGTATTGCATTAGGGTACAAGGCTGTAGAGATGGGCTACAAGGTTAGCTTCACCACCATGGACAATCTGATGCACTGTTTAAAAACACAGGAGATATCAAGAAAAAGCAAAGGGAAAATCAACAATGTTTTATCTTCTAGTCTTCTGATCATCGATGAGCTAGGTTACCTCCCCATATCAAGAGAAGAAGCGAACTTGTTTTTCCAATTAATATCAGCCCTTCATGAACAAACATCGTTAATTATTACCTCCAACAAAGGGCTTGAAGATTGGACCGAGTTATTAGGGGACCCCGCTTTAACCACGGCAGTGTTAGATAGAATCACTTACAGATGTGAGCTATTTAATATGACAGGTAAGAGCTATAGATTAGAACATCGAGAATCATTGTTTTAATAGATGAAGGAGGCGATTGTGATTATGTTGTTAAGAGAGAAAGATTTAAAAAAGTATTTGTTTAGCAGAAGGATAACTATCTCTGATGGCTTAAAGCAGGAATTATTAAATGAGTATGGATCTCCTGTAGAAGATGATGAAGGTCATATTTTCGAGTATACGGAGCAAGATATTTATGAGCAAATCAGAAAAGTCATAAGAGATAAAAACTAATATTCGTTTAATAAAGTTCAGTGATTATAAGATAAATTACAAGCAGTAGTGTATGGAGAGATTTGGAAATTACTATGGAAAACTATTTGCCAAAATTTCTCCAAAAACACTTGCCAGTTACACTCATATGTTCAATGTTTTTATTCTAATAAATGATTTTCTTACTTATTCTATTTAAAACCTTTGTTCTCCTTTAATTCAGAAACATTTACACTAAGTTCTAAATAAGTCTATAGTATAGATCAAGCTCCTGGATCTGATCCAGGAGCTTGGTTAATTCAACAGAATTTGTATTATGTTGAATTGGGTGTTGCTTAGGCCTTAAAATATATTAAACATCTTATAAATATTAAACCTACGATTCTTCACTAAAACCATTATTAAATTAGTTAGCCCATTCCATATGTGGAATGATCGCATGATGAGAATATTTCTTAGAATTCCCTGTTGTCGTGTTTTCTACATAGATATCAAACTCTACCCTCATTCCAGCTTCAATATCCACTTCTTCTCCAATTCGAGTGTTTTCATATCTTGCTAAAGCACTTCCAAAAATATCTGCCTCTTGCCAACCATCTAGTCTGAAAACATACCCTTTGTCCCATGCATATTCTCTAGAGTTGAACTGCGGGTGACTAGTGAAAATAATTTTTGCTTGATATTTGTCCTGACTGTTCATGTATGCTAATTTGTCTTTATGTTCAAAAGTAACTCTAAAATACACAGGGTCCCAACCACTTTCAGCCATTTCTATCTCAATCTTCGGCTCAATAAAACCATCCTTTGGAGGTTCTGGTAGCTGAATATTTTTAACATTTTCACCAATTACAACTGTGCGAACATCAGCTCTCCAATCTACTTCCTGTTCAAAACTTTCAGCAATAAATCTCAAAGGCACATAGGTTCTAGAACCTTCAATAAAGCTATTGTGTTCTTCGATTCTTAAATCAAGTTCTTTACCATCTTGCTCGAATGCTACTGTTCTAGTCGTTCCATTCCATGTATAGTCAATTCCTAAATTTCTAGCGATAATTGCCACTGGTACAGTTGTCCGCTCGTTTCTGATAATTGGCTTTGCATCTGGAAAATCAATATAATCATCATTTAGGAAGACCCTAATATCACTTCCTGCTCCAAACACACTTGAAATACTTAAACTTGCTAAAATTGCTAAAATTGCTCCTAATACTAATACTTTTTTCATTTTTAATTCCTCCGTATCTTCTACTATCAAAGAACAATGTTGAATAAAGTTGATTTAAGTATTTTGAAAAATTAAAAGAGTTTATATTAAATGCCTGTCGAAATATTATGTTCTTTATGTTTTTTATAAAACATTAATGTCTTTGCTAAATTAACAAGTCCCACTATCCAACCCAAGGTAAATGCTAAAGTTAAAATTAAAGCAAATTGTAAAATGCCGAAGATAAAGCCCATGTACCCATTGCCACCACTAAATAATGTTGTAATTAAAGCGGTATCAATAGAATTGCTTGTATTGCCCTTTAACATACCTACTATTGTTCTCCATCCATAGTAAAATCCTATAGGATATACAACAGTAATAAACCAGGATACATTAAAAATTGAGAAGCCATATTGAAGAAAGGCAATAAATAAGCCAATAACCCCCAATACTCCTACCTTGATCAATTCTCTTTCATAAGCAGTGATTGGTTTTTTCACAGTTTTTTCAATGAAACTATTAAAGTATTTATCCATCTAAATCTTCCCTTCTTTTAGTAATCTACGTATACTTAAATTCCAGATTAAATTTTGGACTACTCTAAATAAAAAGTAACCTATAAAAAACATGGCTAATAAGTAAATACTACTTTGATCCAGCGAAATGTCTTTTAAATTATTATAAAATACTAAATACAAGACCCCAAACCCTACTAAAGAACCCAGTACACCATTAATTAAGGATAATATAATGTAAATAAAATCAATAAAACCTACTTGTATTTTTTTAGCTCTAATATAATTTATAATCGGTAAAACAACTGTAAATACTATGCTAATAGATAATATAAGCATAAAATTGTTTAAAAAGACAGGAATCATGTGCAATATAAGACTAAATATTCCTACTATAGCTCCTCCCATTAATAGATATGGTGTACATCCGGCAGGTTCATGATTACCAAACAAGTCTCCATCAAACATCATATCCCATATCATTAATTCTGTAATAAGTCTATCTTCATTACGCAAACCTAATTCCACCCCCTTAAGTATGAATTTAGAGATGAGCTATTTAAAACAAGTATTGTAAAGTTAGGCGTCATAAACAGAATAAGACATACTTCGTGTGAAATATGTCTTATTCTGTCGAATGGACATTAAATATTTTAATTTCCTCTAATGAAACATAATTCATATTGTGTTGAACTCAGGGAAGCTTTGAGCTTTATAGTTACCATGTGATTTATACTACTTTATACCAACTAGTTTGACACATCACTATATGAGATTAGGTACAATTTGCTATTAAGATAGCTCCTAGTTCTTCCTTTTCAGTAATTATCTAGCTATACCAGTAGATAGATAAATAGGTGCTATGAACCCTATAAATAAATATGATTCTTACTTTCTCATTTATTTTGTCGTTTTAAAATACTTATTCTTATTTTGCTACCTATTGAAAACATTAGAAGTAAGAAGGAAATTAACATAGATACTAAACCTAAATTGTTCAAATAGGAAAATATAAGTAATAATATTGAAATTGCTATAGACATATCCAAAGAGAATATAGTTGATTTTTTATTAGTTAATTTACTAAAAGTACGATACATGATCATTAAAAAGCCAAATATAAAAAGAGCTATTATTAGTTGAGTAGGGAACATTATTAACCTCCTTATATAATTAAAAAGGCTAATTATTAGCCTTTTTAATTATATCATATTTTATCTTCCCCTTACAAGAACGGCGGGATACGGTAGCCACTGAACTCTGATTGTAGCACCAGCAGAAGTAATACTTCTATTAATTCTTGTGGCAACCCAATCATCACCAACTGCCATGATTGCAGCAGAAGCTGCTGCTGCAATTGTTGTTGGATTAGGTACTGTAGCTGAAATACCAGCTAATAATGCTGCTGTAAGTGCCCATGCAGAAGCGCTATCTTCTAATGCATATTGTAAAGTTCTCGCTTCTGAATAGTTATATGTGAAAGTATATGCAGTCCAAGACAAATCTAATGGTTCTAAACTATTACTATTACTTTTAGTTTCTAGCTCTTCATGAATGACAAAACCATAATTATCGTCAAATGATAGTTTTTCCTCTTTGGCTGCTAAATTCAATAATTCAACACCATTTAAAAAGTATTCATAAACTTCAGTAGTAACTTCTTCCTTTACTTTCTCATCCAGAACAAGAATACCTTTATCGTTTTTTGATAGATAGTTATCTAAAATACCTATTTGTTCAAAAGTTTCTTGTTGAAGAGTTTTTTCTTCAAAAACAGAAGAAGTGGAAGCAAATCCTGTAGATGCAAAAAGTGAAACAAACATCGTAACCATTACAAAAATTGTAATAAGTCTTTTTTTAGTATTCATAATTTTTCCCCCTTTAAAATATGTTGTTTTCTAGAAAAATCTAAAGTTAAGTTATCCCAGTTTTCTTAATGATTGCTAGCTTTAATGTTTAGCTAGATGCGTGACTCAAATTATTAAAAGTTAACTCTAACTTCTTTTCAATAATTTTTATTTGATATTGTGACCTTACTGCAAGCCTTTGCGTATAGTGCGCTAGGGTCTCTTATCCTCATGTTTTTCTCCTTCCTTCTTTACTTTATTTTAAGTGTAAAATAAACACTTTCAATACTAAAACACCTTAGTTTTAAAAAAGTTCCATGAAAAATGGAACCTTTTTTAAACTAAGGTGTTTTTATTGTTAGCAAATATCAAAGGAGGAATTAAACTAATGAAAAAAACAGTATTCTTTTTTATCGTTGTTGTAACATTACTTTTATCAGTAAGTTTTGTATCTGCAAGTCAGAAAAACTATGAACCTGATTTCGATGATGAAGATGTTAAGGTGATTAGTCTTGATGATATAAAACGTGGAACAATGGCTCATGAACTTATAATTAACCAGTCTAGTCAGCAACACAACTATTTAAATGATTATGGAGCAACCCTAAGATATCTAGGTTCTGGTAGATTAGATGCATTGGGTTATACAAGAACTGGCCAAAATGTTGACACCATCAGTACTACAGTGTATCTTCAACAATACGACGAATCCCGAAGGGTATGGGTAAGTATCCACACTATATCTAACACTTTAAATAATGCTGGCTACTCACAGGTAACCCGAAGCTATAGTGTTCCAGTAGGGGCTAGATATAGGCTTCAGGTAATACATGAAGCTACAGTGGGGGGGCAAATCGAAAGAATTTCTACGTATTCTTCAGTAGCTAATACCTATTAATCCTTACTGCATAATAAAGGCAATGGAGTTATTCCATTGCCTTTATTATTTCTTTAACTTCTTCAATTTCAATAACATAAAAAATATCCATAGTATGATTTACTCCAAATGAAGACCAAACTACTTTAGTATGAGTTTCAGTAACTTTTACGATGGTGTAGGGAATATTATCAAGCAGTATCTCTAAAATCTCGCTAGTTGGGTTAACGTTAATTGACTGAGTAAATTCAAGCCCTTGCCTCATTTGCTGTAAGCTTATTCTGCCTTGATTAGTTGTGTAGTTTAAGTCTAGAATTTCTGCCCCGTCAAATGGACCTTCAATTAAGGCATCTCCTAACTGATAAGGAAGCTCTTTAAAGTTAAAGGATACAATATGTCTTACTTCTTCAATAGAGTTTGTTAGAATCCGCTCCTCCTCAAGTACTTCTAGCCCACCACCAACAGATAGGTTATGCTCAATAGAGGAACCCTTATCACTAGCATTTAGAATATTGGTTAGCCCAGGGATTTTCCAAGCAGAGATCTCAATATTAGCTAAATTTAATAGTGTAAATCCTGACAGCACTCCTATTATAATTATAGCTGCCTTTTTGTAATTGGTTTTTCTGGGAATCTTTTTCTTTTTAGATTTTTCTTGTAATTTCAACCATTGTTGTTCAATCTCTTCATCGGTAATATCAATAGCATTCATTTCTTCTTCCAAAACCTCAGTTATGAGTGTATCTAATTGATCTAATTTATCTTTTCTCATTTTCTTCACCCTCTGAATTGAATATTTTAATGAGTTTGTCCTTAGCCCTTCTTAACCTAGATTTCACGGTTCCTTGCTTTAAGGACAATGCTTTTCCCACATCTTCATATGTTAGGTGATGATAATACCTTAAAGTAATGATCTCTTTAGCATCAGGATCTAACTGTTCTAATGAATTTCGCAATTTTTCTTTTTGTTCTTCCTTGTCCATGTTCTCAATCACGATGTCTTCTGTTATATGATCATCTGCTAGTGTTTCCATAGGATAAAAAGAAATCACTTTACTGTGTTTTCTAATATGATTTTTTGCTAAGTTTGCAGCAATGACACAAATCCATTGTTTAAATTTATTAATATCATCAAGTGTTTTTAGTTTATCATATGCTTTCAAATATGCTTCATTTGTTAGATCCTGAGATAGCTCTTTGTTTTTAGTTATGTAGTACACAGTTCTATAGACATCTCTATAATATAATTTATACATTGAGTACTGAATATCTTCTGTTGAGTCTTGTAGCTTTATATGTTCTTTAGAACTTACCGCTTTTTCCATCGCAATACCACCTCATATGTTCAATCTTGTTATTCTAATAAATCATTTTCTTAACTTATTCTATTCCAATCCTTTGTTCTCCTTTAATTTTAAAGCCTTTACAATAATTTCTAAATAAGGCATTAGTACCTAACTTACTATAAAAATACGTTTAGAGTATAAACCAAGCCCCTGGATCAAGTCCAGGAGTTTGGTTTAGTCAACAGAATTGAGATTGTATTGAGCTGGGTGGCGCTTAACCCTTAAAATATATTGAAAATTCTATAAATTTCAAGCCTACGATTCTTCGCCAAAACCACTATTCCAAGAAGCACGCCATTTGCAATTTTTTTAACCTTATCCTAGTATCAGACAAATAAATCCGCATAAAATATGCAGATTTATTTGTTTGAAGTTCACTTATTTTTTTAAATCTTTTATCCATAAAATTAAACGTAAAACTAAATAAACAGCAATAATTATTGATATAACTAAAACAATTTCTGCAGCACCTATCATTTTAAGCATTCTCAACTTCCTTATAATATTATTTTTTTGATTTAAAAGATCACAGACTTCCCTCCTTTTTAAAAAATAAGGTTCAACGCTACATTTTCGTTGGCAGTATCCTATTCTTCTTCATCCATTCCCTACGCCTTAGTAAACTTGACAAATAGGGTGTAAAAAGTAGTTCCATACAGGAGCCACTTCTATACACCCTATTTACCTTTTATAGATTCTGATTATATTGTATTTTATAAAATAGTAAAATTATTTCAACGAATAACTTTACTAAAATTAATACAATTATTGGTTCTAACACTTGGTAGTATAATGAATGAAAGTAAAAGATTGACTTTTCATATAGTGTACTATCAACCGAAACGTTGGCTGTAGAGAAATATAACCTCATAAAAATAAAAATAAATGTTAACGGAAATAATAGCTTACATATCGTTTCCATTGGTGTTTTGTTGGATTTAACCAATAGATTTAGCACCTTTTTCATAATTCTATAAATCGCTCAGTCCGAAACTCATTACATATGTTTTGGCTCGAGTGGTAACTGTGTAGGTTTCAGATGATGTTTGAGATATATTTAGTATATCACCACCAATAGTTATTCCTGTTGAACTACCTACTTCATAAACTAGTGTAGCTGTTCTACTAATTCTAGCGTTAGTTGTAGAAACTTCTTTATTATAACCTCCACCAGATAATTGAACATTGCTTAATCCAGGTATGTACATATGTGGCTCACCTACAGACATTATTTCCAGTGCCTTTCCTGTGGTATAAGAATAAACGTACTTTACCTCAACTGCCATTTCTACAGACTGTGGAGCGCCGCTGAGTGAAGTGCTACCAATTAGGGTTTTGTAATTAATTATTTCATCTAACCCCAAGGTTCCTATTTCTGATAAGTACTCTTGATTTTCTTTTTGGTTCATTTCATATGCTTCTTTATATGAAATGTTCAGTTCATTAGCTAAACTTTGTACATACCTTTCTTCACTACTATTTTCTGATCGAGTCACAACAAAAATGTCATTAGATACATCATTAGTATATGCATTTGCTGCATATAGATTACTGGATAATAACAGAGCAAAGATCACCATAACTATAATTTTTTTCATAAAAATCCTCCTTTGTTGAAATAGTTAGAATGTTTCTGCTTTCATTAAGAAAACACCTTAGTTTTAAAAAAGTTCCATGTAAAATGGAACTTTTTTAAAACTAAGGTGTTTCTTGTAATTTTAACCATTGTTGCTCAATTTCTTCATGGGTCATATCAATCGCATTCATTTCACTTCAGCTAAAACCAGTGTATACTAATGATATTTCATAATCACCAGACGAATGTCTTCATAGCTCACCTCTGGGGACAAAGCCTCCTTAATTGGCTTTAGCTTCATGATTCCTATCTCTTCTATCACATCTAATATTGCTCTTTCCTTATTTGGATCATCTATAAACCTTCCCCAGTCAACTTCTTGTCCATTATCCTCACATCTTTTTAAATGTTCAATAATTGTGGTTCCCTTTAGATTTCTCTCGTGGGCAATTTTAGGTAAAGACAGTCCTTCTAAGTAGCAGTCATAGGTTATTTGGTATCGATCAAGCCCCGCTCCTACTTGGGAATTACTTTCATCAGTGTTGACTACCTCATCTACTTTAGACTCCGTTCCCTGGATTTTATTTTCAATACAATACGCTTCAACTAAATCCATAAATTGTGCTCCATAGTTTTCATACTTCTTCATCCCCACACCATCTATTGTGAGAAATACCTCTTTAGTCCGGGGAAAACAAGCTGCCATTTCTTTCAATGTCCTATCATGAAAAATCATAAAGGGAGGCACCCTTTTTTCGCTGGCTATGGTGCTTCTCAGTTCCTTTAATTGACTTAATAATTCCTCATCAAAATGATCACTAACTGCTTTCTTTGATTTTCTTTCCTTTTCATCTTTTGAGCCAATTGCCTCTACTAGTTCTTTTTTGTGATGTATTTTTACATCTCCTTGCAATATTTCCCGACATTGGGCTGTCAGCTTCAATACAGGAAATTTATCTGTGGTCACATGTATATATCCTCTAGCCACTAAGGTCATAATGATTTCCCTGACCCCCTGCTCACTGTAGTTTTTCATAATATTGTAGGTGGAAACCTTATCTAACCCTAGCTGTAATATTTTTTTGTTTTTCGATCCCCTTAAAACCTGGGTGACAATATTGACACCATATCGTTGGTCAATACGGTAAATACAAGATAGCACTTTTTGAGCCTCTAGGGTGATGTCTATCATTTCCGATCTATCTAGACAATTACTGCAATTCCCACAATCTTCCTCTATGATGACTTCACCAAAGTAGGTTAATATTTTATTTCGAAGACAATCGTTTGTGTGGCAAAAATCGATTAGATATTGTAGATTCTTATATTGTAATGCTTGTCTTTCTGGGGAACTATACTCATTTTCCATAATCAATTTTTGTTTGACAACATCCGAGGGTGAATACATTAAAATACATTGGCTTTTCTCCCCATCTCTGCCCCCTCTACCTGCCTCTTGGTAGTATGCTTCCATATTTTTAGGCATATTATAATGGATAACAAATCGTACATCAGGCTTGTCAATTCCCATACCAAAGGCGTTGGTTGCCACAATAATTCTAGTTCTATTGTACATAAAGTCCTCTTGGTTTTTCATGCGTATATCTGCATTCATGCCTCCATGGTATCCTTCCACTGAAAAACCTTTTTCCTTTAATTTCTTTACTAGTGACTCCACTGTTTTTCTCGTTGAACAGTAAATGATCCCCGTCTCACTTTGGAAATTTTCCTTTAAATAACTCATCAAATAAGTGAACTTATTCCCTGCCTTACTTACTTGATAAAATAAATTAGGTCGATCAAATCCTGTTGTGATTTCGATGGGCTTCTGTAATTCGATTAGTTTTTTGATTTCGATGATGATTTCCTTTGTGGCAGTAGCTGTAAAGGCTGCCACCATGGGCCTATTTGCAAAACCCTTAATAAATTTAGGAATTTCAATATAGCTTGGTCGAAAATCATGACCCCATTGACTAATACAATGGGCTTCATCAATTGCAACAAATGAAACCGTAATATGCCTTATGGTATTCCTAAAAATATTGGTATTGAGTCGCTCCGGAGCCACAAACAGTATTTTATATTGATTTTCCTTAATCTCCTTAATTCTTTCCATTAATTCTTCTTGATCCAGGGTACTATTAATACATGTAGCATTAATCCCTATTTCATTTAATGAATCTACTTGATCCTTCATCAATGAGATCAATGGGGAAATCACAATCGTGACTCCCTCTAGCATAACAGCCGGCAATTGATAGCAAAGGGACTTTCCCCCGCCGGTGGGCATGATCCCCAGGACATCCTTACCTGCTAATATACCGGTTACCAGCTTTTCTTGCCCTTCTTTAAATGTATCGTATCCAAAATATGTTTTTAATTCTTTATATATATTCATATGATTCCCTCACTTCTAATCACAAATTAAATCTGACTAACCCATTGTATTGTTAAATCAGATATTATTCTTTACACATAACTTATCGTATTAAGCCCCACCTACACTAACACTTAGGCGGGGCTTATACCCTAAAAATAAAATCACGATTAATTAATCTGCTCTAATGACTTCCACATCATACCCATCTGGATCCGTTACAAAATAGTATCTAGGTGGGCTCCCTGGAAGCCCCGTTAATTTTGTCACCTTATAGCCCATTTTTCGATGTCTTTCTTGAGAAGCCTCTAAATCATCAACAGAAACCGCTATGTGACTAAACCCATTTCCAATCTCATAGGATTGATCTTGATTATAGTTGTAGGTTAGTTCTAGATCATAATGACCTGCTTCGTCACTCAAGAATACTAAAGTAAATTCATGTTCCGGAAAATCTTTTCTTCTTTTTTCTACTAGGCCTAGGGCGTCTTCATAGAACCTTAAAGATTTTTCTAAATCCATTACTCGTATACAGGTATGTAGCATTTTATATTTCATGAAATAACCCCTTTCTTTTTTTATTCTAATATCATTATAACAAATTTTCATGGTAAGATCCATTTTATGTAATTTTCCTAGGAAATCCTATGGCTTTTCAGCTTCAAAATCATAGGATTTCTCCACACATTTTTATTTTACCCTTGGTTGCCATTAAAAAACAGGTTAAATTTACTCCCCTGACACAATTAGGACCCTGTAAATTTTTCCTTATTTTTTTTAATATATTCTATTGACAAGAACAAAATAAATTGTTATACTATTCTAAATTAACAGAATATTATAAATGCATTGAAGGAGAAGGATATTTTAACTACAGTTTTAGAGAGTCGGTGGTGGGTGTAAACCGATACTGTAATAAAATATAGATCACTCCCAAGCAGTATCTTCGAAATTTTCAAAGTAGTTGATACCGATTAGCCTCGATAACGGCTTAGGTTTGTTAGAACCGAAAAAGTGGTTTCTTTCTATTTTATTATATTTTAAAATAGGAGAGACAATTAAGGTGGTACCGCGAGTGATAACTCGCCCTTAGAATAATAATCTAAGGGCGGTTTTTTTAACCCCAAAATATAAAGGAGGAATTATTATGTACAATGTAGCCGCAAATTTAGTCAATTCGTCAAAGGAGAAGGCACCCACTTTTGTTTTAAGTGCCACAAAGAAAGTCAATCCATCCAAGGAAAAATCTGTTTCCCCAAAAGAATTGTTGTCCACAACTAACCACTGGGGTCAAGGGCTCTATAAGGATGATCTAAACTTCTATGAGTCTGACTCTTGCTCATACCTAAAGGTGATGAAATAATGGATTTAGGGATTAGATCCTTAGGGAGGCATAATATAGGCAGGGCCTCTAGAGGCCCTGCCTATATTAACCTTTTACCTTAGTTTTTATTAGATCTCAGATCCTTCACTTCTTCTTCCGTTAAGTTTCTCCATTTTCCTATGGTTAAATCCTTAAGTGTCAAATTCATGATTCGAACTCGTTTGAGCTTGACAACACGATAGCCAAAATGAGTACACATTCTTCGAATCTGTCGATTTAACCCTTGGCATAGGGTAATCTTAAATGTTCTATCATTTATTCTAACTAGCTTGCACCGTTTGGTCATGGTGTCCTTATTCTTCACAGGGTTATAGATTTTAACACCCTTAGACATCCCCTCTATAAAAGAAGGGGTTATTTTTTTGTTCACAGTAACAATATAATCCTTCTCATGTTTGTTTTCCTCTGCCAAAATCTCATTAACGATGCTCCCGTCGTTTGTAAGCAGAATCAGCCCTTCGGAGTCCTTATCCAATCTACCAATTGGGAAAATCCGTTCTGGGTGATTGATAAAATCAATGATATTTCCTCTGATATGTCTTTCCGTAGTACAAGTAATTCCTACGGGCTTATTTAAGGCAATATAAACATCATTATTTTTTGCCTGTAGAGGTTTCCCCTTTAGCATCACCTGATCTCCGGGATCTACTTTGCAGCCTAATGTTGCAATTTTACCATTAACCGTTACTTTTTTCTGTTTAATGAGTTCATCTGCTTCTCTTCTAGAGCATTTACCAGTTGAGCTTATAAAATTGTTTAATCTCATAAAACTTCTCCTTACTCTTTTTACTTTGTGTCAATCATCTCGCCCTTGTACATCATCTTTTCCGTAGCTGATATCTCTAATTCATTGGTTATTTTCCTAAACATACTCTCTTCTCTTTTGTTAACTATTGAAACCACAGTGCCTAGGGCACCCATTCTCCCAGTTCTTCCAGATCGATGTGTATATTGATCAGCAGTCAATGGTACATCCCAATTAATGACATGGGTGAGTCCCTCAATGTCAAGTCCCCTGGCAGCCACATCAGTAGCAACTAACAATGGAAATTTGCCCATTCGAAATCCATTTAAGGCTTCTTTTCGTTGGGTTTTGTTAGATCCTCCCATGAGTACGCCTAAATCGATGCCATTATAGCTGAGCTTTACTTGAATTTCCTCAATCTTTCTTACATCATTTGTAAAAACCAAAGCCTTTACATTGCCTGATCTGATTATTTTCCGAAGCACCTCGAATTTTTCTCTATGCTCACATATAATGTAGGTGTGTTGTATGTTAGATAGGGTAGATAGGCTAGACTGACCCTTCTGAATTTGAATGATTTTAGGCTCCTTCATTAATTCCATTCCAATTTGCTCTGTATTCTCTGATATTGTAGCGGAAAAACAGACAATCTGTCTTTCCTTTAGTGTTGTTTTAATAATATGTTTTAGATTTTCCGCGTGTTCCTCTGCGATCAAGATATCAAATTCATCCACTACAATGGTCTTGACCTCATGCATTTTTATTTTTTTTAATTTAATCACTTCAAGCAATCTACCGGTTGTAGCTACAATGATCTGAGGACGTTTCTTGAGATTCTCTATTTGTCTTTTAATATTCGCTCCCCCTATTAAGGGCTCACTGCTTATGTTATTATCCTTTGTCCACTTTTCAATGGTTTGGTGGATTTGCATAGCTAATTCATGAGAGGGTGCTAGAATGACTGCTTGCACAGCTTTACTTTCAGGGTCTATCCTATGTAGTATTGGTATGAGGTAGGCTAGGGTTTTACCGGTTCCTGTTGGTGACTCAGCGATTAAATCCTTTCCCTCTAAAATTAAGGGTATTGCCTCCTCTTGGATAGGAGTCGGGGCTGTAAATCCCACACGATTCCATGTCTCTTGTAAAAAGGGTTTCATCTTTAATAATAATGGCCACTGTTGGGCCTTTGAATTATTCTGTTCCATTATCTCAGTTCCTTTCTGTTCCTTGATCTATATAACCACTTATCTTAGTGTTTACTTAACTTTAGTATACCATATAGATGAAAATTCTATCATGATGTTATTCCTTTAGCTCTTCTACCCTTACCCGGTAGCTTCTTTCCTTCACTGTAATTAAGTATTCCTTTACGGAATGTATCCCTTGGGTCCTTGAATTAAAGTCCTTCTCCAAATTCACAATGGCTTCTTCTTTCTTAATAGCAACTGAACTGAGCCTCTTCCATATCAATAGAAATAAATTGAATGACATCCCCAGGTTTTTTTGAGCAACCACTGGTATATCTACAGAGATGACGTTGGAAATTTTTGTATAACCTCCTGTGGTTTGCCTATCTGATACTCACCTTTTTAAAATGTAGCTTTCCCCTCTTGTGTAAATAGCATGGCTTCACATACTGTAATCTACCACCCTGTGCTTGAACAAATCCTTGTAACACACCGATTTGATAGATCATATAGGCTTTCGCTTCTTCCAAGGAGGCTTGCATGTTTCTCCTACCAAAGCCTAGTAGATCTGGAAAGCCTGGGTGGGCTCCGATGAGCTGATAGGGCCTCTAGGGTGATTACCTTGAGCTGCTCTAGCATATCTAAATTCACTTCTAAGCTTAAACCATCCACTGTACAAACAACTTTTTTACTACATCCGTCTACGCCGCCTTCACCAATCATACCCTCTAGCATTTCTATTTCCTTATCCACATTATGAAGCAACATTTTAGAAGTCATAATTGATAAACCTGCAACCAGGCCATGAGCTCCCCAGTTTGAGACACCCGCTACGATCAAATAGTCCGATGCACTCACTGCACATATTTTCTCACCAAGCTTTACATTTTTCTTTATATGTTCAGCAATTTTTCCCATTCCCATTTCATTGCCACCATCACCCACTGCCATGGTTTTAATCTCACTTTCTTTTGCTATGGAAAACAAATGATCTGTATTGGGCACAAAACTACTCAAATCCTCTCCCCTCATAGAGTAACATCCACCATCTGCAGCTCTTCCAGGACGCTCAATGGCTACAACCAGATCAGGTTCAAAATCCCTTATGCTTTGTTCACAATAGTCTTCTGCCCCTTCAAAGGGGACTATTCCTATATCAATCTCCATATCCATATCCATATCCATCGCCTTACAACAAGCAACCACTAATTTATAGGAGTATTCGTCGGTGATGATCACGACCTCCTTATCAAGCTTTTTTAGTGCAGCTCCAAGGGATACGGCTCCTATTGGACCATCGGTTTCACCTGTCATGGTATCTCTAATACAAAATCCCGTAATAATCATGATGCGTTGGGCTTGGTTTAATTCTTCTAAGGCCTGTCCTAAATCCCCAGTCTTAAAATCTGACCCTAAGCCTCTACAACCAACGTCTACGCCAATGAGTGTTTCAATACGATCTATATATGTTTGCTTCATAGTCCTTTCATCTCCTCATCCTTTATGTCGGTAATGAACATGTACCCAAGGGAGTGGGTGATCACGATTTCAGGCTTGGGTGTATCCTGGAGCAAGACCAGGTGTTGGTCCCTGCCAAACTCTTTTTCGTATCGCTTCTCTTGCTAACGGGCCAGCATTCATACCATAATCCCCCTTATGTGTTATTAATTACTCTTTGAGACTAATCATTCGACAACAATTTGGAAATTCCTTTATACCTAGTGGATTAACACTGCTTGTTTATTCATTTCAACTAATAATTATTATGTTTTCCACCCTTGTAATCCTTCAATTTTCTGTCAATTGTTTCTTGCGTTATAATTTTATTTATTTTACCAATGGTAAAGTAATATAAAATATAGTATAATATACTCATGTTACCATGTTGGCCCTTTTGTTTTCAAGGTATGCATGTAGGTTTTTGTCGGTTTATCGCGTTTGATAGTTTGAATCATCATATGAATTGTAAAGTTGTCTTCATTTCATTTTAACGTATTTTCAATTTATTTTGTACAATCTTTATAATGAATAAATAATATGTTTTTTAAAAAGTTATTTATCATGTAAATAACTTTTTATAAATAATAAAAGGGGGAAAAAAAATGAAAAAGTCTAAATTTATTTATGTATTACTAGCTTGTTTATTACTAGTGTCAGCATTTGCAGTCGGGTGCAGTACCGATACCGGTACAGGTGGTGGCGAAGAAGCAACGCCATCTCGTTTAGCAATTGCCACAGGTGGAACAACGGGTACTTACTATCCATTAGGTGGGGCCTTTGCTAACATCATTAATGAAAATGTGGATAACGTTTCTGCTAATGCAGAATCCACTGGCGCATCTGTTGAGAATGTCAACCTATTAAACGCTGGAGATGTTGATTTTGCAATGGTTCAAAATGATATTTCCTATTATGCTTTTAATGGCGCTGAAATGTTTGATGAACATGACCCATTAACAAACCTTCAAGGTTTAGCAACTCTTTACCCAGAAATCATCCAGATCGTAGCCGATGGCTCTGCTGGGATCAATTCCGTTGAAGATTTAAAAGGTAAGCGTGTTGCAGTAGGAGCTCCAGGAAGTGGTACAGAAGCCAATGCACGCCAAATTTTAGCAGCCTATGGATTGACTTATGATGATATCCAAGCTGACTTCTTATCATTTGGTGAAGCAGCGGATAACTTAAAAGACGGACATGTTCAAGCAGCCTTTGTTACTGCTGGTACACCAACCGCTGCTATTACTGACTTATCTACAACCCATAATATCAACTTAGTACCTGTTCCTTCAGACATGGCCCAAGCCTTAATCGCTGAATATCCATTCTATGCAGAAGTTGTGATTCCTGCAGGCACTTACCGAAATCAAGATACAGACGTCAATGCTGTAGCCGTTATGGCGATGTTAGCAGTTAGAGCTGACCTATCTGAAGATTTAGTTTATGACATCACAAAATCATTGTTTGAGAACTTAGACTCTTTATCCGCTGCTCACGCTAGAGGTGGCGATGTAACCTTAGATACAGCCTTAGAAGGTATGTCACTAGAAGTTCATCCAGGAGCACAGCGTTACTTTGACGAAGTTAAGTAATCTAATTGGGAACGGGTATCGAAGTGTTCGATACCCGACCCTTTTGATTTCTTGTGTTTTTATAGTAATACTACTATTGATTTACCTACTTTGGCCAGTCTATGCAATTGAAGTTTCTCGTGATGGTGACATATTAAAAACATTTATTGTGCCGAACAACAGCGAGGCTTATATCGATTACACTCACTCCGTTGAAAAAACACCCGTAAGGGATGTCATTGAAATCAAAAGCAATCTTATTTTTTTATTAAAACGAACTGAGTATAGCTCCTTTGGAGCAGGACTCCCTACAGACAATCTCGGTGACTTTAAAGTTGTCAATGGCATTTTTATAAACAGTGGCATTAATCAAGAGTTATCCAGTATTTCTCTACGGGTTGGAAGAATAGCAAACCATAGTTTAGGTTTAGAAGATGGTAGACAGTTGTATTTAAAAGACTATGTAGATGGTGGTACTTTAGTAATCATCAGACCTGTAAGCGTAACAAGATTGCAGGCTTTCTTTATTGAAAAGGAGGATTAGCAGTGGACAATAACAAAAAAAGCATTCAAGATAGTGTAGAAGAACAAATCGATATTGATGAAAAATTAGCTGAATTTGATACATCATCCAATATACGTAATTTAAAAGGATTGTTAGGAAAAATCATTGTATATATTGCAATATTCATGTCTCTTTTCCATCTGTACACCGCAGGTTTTGGGACCCTCTTAGCCATGAAGCAAAGAACAGTTCATTTACTATTTGTATTTGTTTTGGGTTTTTTACTCTATCCTCTTCGTAAAAAATCAGATAAAACAAAGGTACCTTTTTATGATTGGATCTTTATGGGGGGCGGAATTTTAGTTACTTCTTATATTCTGTTCTTTTACGAACAACTAGTACGACGTGGTGGCATGCCTACCAACTTAGATATTTTCATGGGTATTATAGCAATACTCCTAGTATTAGAGGTAACACGTCGTAGTATTGGACCAGAACTTCCTATCATTGCAATTATTTTTATTGCCTATGTTTTTATGGGGCCTTATATACCCGGTATGCTAGGTCATAGAGGATATAGCGTAGCCAGAATCGTCAATCAGCTTTACATGACTACCGAAGGTATATTTGGAACACCCTTGGGTGTCTCCTCCACCTTTGTTTTTATGTTTATCTTGTTCGGAGCCTTTCTAGAAATAACTGGCGTCGGTCAATTCTTCATTGATGTGGCTTTTGCCGCAGCTGGTCACCGAAAGGGCGGACCTGCTAAAGCAGCGGTAATCGCCAGTGGATTCATGGGATCTATTTCTGGTAGTTCCATCGCCAATACCGTTACCACAGGTGCTTTTACCATTCCACTTATGAAAAAGGTAGGATATAAGCCTAATTTTGCCGGTGCTGTAGAAGCTGCTGCTTCTACCGGTGGCCAAATTTTACCACCTGTTATGGGGGCTGCTGCATTTATTATGTCAGAGTTCACTAACATCCCCTATATTACCATTGTTAAAAGTGCCGTTGTACCGGCTTTATTATATTATTTAGGCGTGATCATTATGGTTCACCTTCAAGCTTCTAAGCAGGACCTTAAAGGAATTCCCAAGGAAGAGCTTCCGGATTTCAAACAGACTTTTAAAATGGGCTTTCATTTGCTCTTGCCACTTGTATCAGTTGTAATCTTCCTGATTAGATACTCTCCTTTGAAAGCTGCATTCTTAAGTATTCTAGTAGCTTTAGGTGTTAGTATGCTTCGTAAACATACAAGAATAAAGCCAAAGGATCTTTTAGTTGCTTTGGAAAGCGGTGCCAAAAAAGCAGTGAGTGTTGCAGCTGCTTGTGCCTGCGCAGGAATTATTGTAGGAATTGTTACTTTAACTGGCTTAGGACTGACCTTTGCAAATCTAATCATTAATTTAGCTGGTGGAATGCTTTTACCTACTTTATTCTTAACAATGATAGCTTCAATTATATTGGGCATGGGACTCCCCACCACAGCAAAGTACATTGTGTTGGCTACCATGGCTGCACCTGCTTTAGTTGAATTGGGTGTACCAATCATCGCAGCTCATTTATTTATTCTATATTTTGGTGTAATCGCCGACGTAACCCCACCTGTTGCCTTGGCAGCCTATGCTGGTGCAGGCATAGCTGGCGGTGATGCCTTTAAGACAGGCATACAAGCTTTAAAACTAGGATCTGCAGGGTTTCTCATTCCCTTTATATTTGCAACAAGCCCAGCACTTCTACTGATTGATGTGACACCAGTGCAAGCAATTATTGCCATCGTTACAGCCTGCTTAGGAATCGTAGGCTTTGCCAGTGCCGTACAGGGTTATTTCTTAAGCGTTACAAAAATCCATGAACGAATTATGTTCCTATTTGCTGCCTTTTTCTTGATTCATCCAAATGCAATGATTGATATTGCCGGTTTAGTATTACTTGCCATTCCAGTGGCATTACAGTATACTAGACATAAAAAAGAAAAGACAGAAAAAGAAAATATGCCAATTAGAGAATCTATGTAGTTTATGAAAAAAAGCTGAGATCCTCGGACTCCAGTTTTTTTATAGACATAACTGACTTATTTTAAAAGAAAAGAGCAGGTACCCTTCAGGGTGCCTGCTCTTTTCTATGATTGTTTACAACATCACAACATCATAGGGATTCAATACTTTTCTCTACTTAGTTTCTAGTTAGTCCCTCCATACTATAAGTAACATCTATTGTAAATTCAAGGGTATCGGTAATATGTGCCGCATACTTCGCATCTGTGTATTGACCCAAGCCACCAACATTGTATATTTTACTCATGTCATATCCTTTTGCTTCTAAAATCTCCATCATCCATGCCACACGTGCACCAGATTGGCACATAATGAAGATTGTTTTATCCTTTGGAAATATTTCATTTAGAATTGCATCAGATTGATCGTAAGCTGCGATGGGATCTGTTGGTACGCCACCATATAATTGAACCTTCGTTTCATCTGAGTGTGCCTCGGCATTGAACATCAATGCGAAATAAGGTATCACCTCAAAGTTTTTAAAATGTTTTTTTGCATAGTCGTCATAATCTCTTAAGTCAATATACACAACATCACTTCTATTAAGGTACTGATCTAAATTTTCAACATTAATAGAAGAACAATCAGCAGAAAATACGTTTTCTTTACATTCATCCTTTACGCTTTGTGGTAATTCCTCTTGGAATATATATCCTTGTTCTTCTAATTCTTCTAAGAGTACATATCCTTGTTCCATTGGATTTTGTACCCATCCATCGGCAATAAGTTCTACCTCGGTTTGCCCTGAAGAGCATCCTGTAAGTGCTAAAATTGAAATAAGTAGAATTAATAATTTTTTTGACATTTGCATTCCCCCTAGAACTTTTATAATTTATTCTTGAAAAAATTCATTCTCTGCATGGTAATCCATCATTCCATCAATGATTCGAATGATGTTATTTGTTGAAACAGAAGAACCGGTAAATGTATCAATTTCAAAATCTTCTCTTCCTTCACCAGCAGTATAATCATCCATATCAATGTCCCACATCGTACTCAATGTTTGAAGATATGAATTTTCTTTACCATTGAAAAAAGAGATATACTCATCTTTAAAAACTTCATAGGTCACTCCCGCTGGAGTTGGATCACTATCCCCCCAAAAACCAGCAAGGTAATCTCCTGAAGCATCTTGGTCAAAAGAGATATGTCTTAAAACAACATCATCAGGATTTTTACTACTTGGTAAACTTAGTTCAATATAAGCAGTTTGCCAATAATTTACAGCTGCCGAACGACAGGTACAGGATAAATACGTAACTTGATATTTAACATAGTCCCGTGATTGATACTCAAAATTTACAAAGGCATAGAAATCAGATTCATTTTGAGGACCATCAATATGGGCAAAAGGAATTACTGCAACAGGATTTGCAATAGAGCCAGGACCTAGGTCTCCACTCTGGTTAAGAAACTCGTTAACCATTTCTAAAGTAACGTCTCCTGTCTCTACCACCTCTGTTGAGGCTTGATTCTCTTGACCTCCCTCGACTTCAGTTGAACCACAACCAGCCAAACCCAAAACTAGAAAACCAATAATCATTAATAACATAATTTTTTTCATTTTTATCCTCCTCACAAAAATTGCTCATTAAATTACCGAAACATATTTTAATGTTAACTAATAAAGAATCTTGGAAACACCTTGTATCCTGTTGCTTTTTTATCACATCCCTTTTTAATAATGAGTCAATCAATTATATAGACTGTTAAATTTTTGTGTTAAATAGACTTCTGTAGCTCTTATTATATTCTAGTTTCACCTACAGGGATAATAAGAGTTAGTTATGATGTATAATGATCACTTATACTTGATTAAAAATTAACAATTTCCATTAGCGTAATTGGCTTTTCCAAAAAAAATATTTCATGATATAATAACAATTAGTATTCAACGATAAAATGAGACTTACTTTAGAGGGAGCGGATCAAATGAACCTCCAATATTTAAAAGCTTTTTATGTCACAGTAAAGCTAAATAGCATTTCCAAAGCAGCCAAGGAACTCCATTTAACCCAACCAGGCTTAAGTATGCAAATTCAGTCTTTAGAAAAGGAGTTAGACGTAACGCTTCTCAGTAGAAGTAACAAAGGGGTTGAGCTGACCGAGGCAGGAATGGTGGTCTTTGACTATGCAAATACCATTCTTTCTATGCAGGGCAACATTGAAAGGGATTTAGAAAACCTTAAAACCAGTAAGAAGGATTTAATCATTGGTTGCTGTAAGGCCGTAGGAGAATATGCCCTTCCCTGTAGTATTTATGTGTACAAACAAGATCACCAGGATGTGAGCATCACCTATGATGTTACCAATTCAGAAACCGTCATGGAAAATCTTTCAGACCGAACCGTCAACATCGGTCTCATTCATAGTAGTATGAAAAGAAAAAATATCAAAACAGAAAAAATTACCTCTGATAGATTAATCTTAAGTACTTCCTTGCCTATGTTAAAGAATAAAATCACCCTAGAGGAGTTAAATCGTCTTCCCCTCATCTTCCGAGAAGAGGGATCTGGAACACGGGAAACTATCAAACAGCATTTATCCCCTTCTGGTATTAAAGTGCAGGACTTAAATATTATTTATCAACTAAATTCCATGGAAGCCATTAAGACTTCTGTTATCTCTGGTAAAGGTATTTCTTTTATTCCAGCCCTAACAATACAAAAAGAACTTCGGGATGGCGTACTGCATGAGATCGAAATAGAAGGTCTTGATATCTACAGCGATTTTTATATAGCTTATCGAGAGGATCATCAGTTTACAGCCTATGAGAGCCAATTTATCGATTTTATTAAGTCCTCTAAGAAAGGATTTTGTTAAAAAAAAATAGCCTCACAAAATCCAACTGCACCTGTTATCATTCATTGCAAGGTGTGGTTTGATTTTTTTGAGACTACTTTTTCATATTCACATATTATTTTTTATCTATAAAATATATCTAATTAATACTTTACTCCCTATCCATGATCCAACAAACATGAATGCGGCAAAAACCCATCCATGTAATGAAAAGGAAGGAATTGCACTGAAATAAGCGCTGATATTGCAGCCAAAGCTTAAGATTGTTCCATACCCCATCACAATGCCACCAATTAAAGCAAAACAGAGCTGTTTTACATTTTTGATTTTTTTCCACTTAAACTCACTGGCCCATAAAGCAGCTATCAATGCCCCCACAATAACAGCAATATTAAGAACTGTATTTGGATTATTTAAAAAGGTTTGACCTTCCTCTACTCCATTTTGATACACACTAAAATAATACCAGTTGGCAGGAGTGAATCCTATCTTTTCCAAGCCCCATGCCCCCCAATACAAAAACCCTCCGCTCACCCTCCAAGTAGATCCCGTGACAATCAGTAAGCAAATATTGAGTAGGGCTAATAATATGCCTCCAATCCAGTAGGGCCAAGGGTCTTTAACTACTTTATCATACACTCTCAATGGCTTATCCTCCTAACTTAAGGCTATTTTACCTTTTCAATATAGATTTCCCACTCACCTTCTGCAATCTCGATATAATCAATTTCATGTCCTTGCTTTTTAGTCCATTCTACTACATTTCTAATGGAACAATTATGATCTGTGTGCATAATTAAAAGATCACCTATTTCCATTTTTTTTAATTGCTTTAATGCCTTTAACAAAGGGATAGGACATGCCTCATATAGACAATCTAACTTGTACTCTTCCATCGTCTACCTCCTACATCATTTTCATTATATTATTCTTTTTATCGTACCAATCCGCAATAAAATATAAACTACCCAGTGATACTAATTGTATTATCAAAGAAGGAAAAAAACCAAAGTAGCTAGGAAAATAGATAACTGGTGCCTGAGATATTAATAACCTGTCCCAAAAAGGGAAATGCCAGCTTCCTATAAGTGCTCCCACAATAAAACCCATCAAAACCACTAGCTGGAGCATATATCCTTCCCCGATCCGCATCAGTGTTCCAGAGGCACATCCTCCAGCAATCACCATTCCCCCACCAAACAAAATCCCCCCAAAGGCAGTATGGACGCCTACAGGCTTCAGTTGTCCGGGAATATCTATCAACAGATAGTCAGGGTTCATTAACACAGCATGATACTGTATGATAAAAAATCCAATAGTTGATACCATAAATGCTAAAAGGACCGCCTTTAAAAGCGAAGTGCTTCCTACCATAATGGGATCCCTAAATCCTGCAGTAAAGCAAAATCTAGCCCGCTGCATAGTCACTCCCATTAGAATACCAATGATCCAAAAGCTACTAAATTTCAAATTATAATTGATAAGCACTATATATACTAACAATGCCACAACTGTCACTACCCTTGCATATGGTAATTGATTTTTTCTTTTTCTCAGTTGCTTTGTTCTTTGCTTTTTTAGTTCCTCGATCTTACTAGATGACATCAAGCTTTTACCTCCTTAAGCCATTGCTCCAATCAGTTAATACTCTATTATTATGAGACTATGGAGTATATAGTTAATTATATCACAAAACATATCTAGTCTTTATAGCACTTTTGTAATTAAGTCAACTACGATTTTTACTTTTATAAATCATTGATTGAATAATGATAAAAATTCTTATGACTCTTTGTGTTGACCTTCTATAATTTCAACAAATTTAGTAGATGCAGGAGAGAGAGACACTTTTTAAAAAACAAAAACCGATGCCTCTTTTAGGTATTGCATCAACAATCTGCACCTCATGTAATCTCTTATTTTGTAGGTATTCCTTGGAAAAACTTTTGCATTTTGCTACCTCACTAAAAACCTTATACAAATCTAGTTTTGCTATCATATAAGCTTATATTAAATATTACATATATTTATTTTACTTATACCATAAATATAATGTATAGTACAAGTATAGAGTTGGTAGTTTAACAAAAAGCCAATCATTAAGGAGATGTTATAAATGGAAAGAATAGTAGGAACTGTGGTTAGAGGTCTTCGTGCACCGATCATTAGTCAAGGAGATTCTATACCAGAGATCGTTGTTGATACAGTACTAAAGGCTTCACAGGTAGAAGGATTTACCGTGAATGATAAGGATGTTGTTGCCATCACCGAATCTGTAGTGGCTCGTGCACAAGGAAACTATGCAACCATCGATGCCATTGCAAAGGATGTAAACTCAAAGTTTGGAAATGACACCATCGGCGTGATCTTCCCTATATTAAGTCGTAACCGTTTTGCCATTTGCCTTCGTGGCATAGCCAAGGAGGCTAAGAAAATCGTTTTAATGTTTAGCTATCCATCGGATGAAGTGGGTAACCACTTAGTAGATCTAGATTTGCTTGATGAGAAAGGCGTTAATCCTTGGACAGATGTTTTAACCGAGAAACAGTTCCGTGATTACTTTGGATATGAAAAACATACATTTACAGGTGTTGACTATATCGATTATTATAAGTCTTTAATCCAAGAATATGGTGTTGAATGTGAGGTTATTTTCTCCAACAATGCCAAGACAATTTTAGACTATACAAAAAATGTTCTTGCCTGCGATATTCACACAAGATCTAGAACAAAAAAAATACTGAAAGCCAACGGCGCTGATAAAGTTTACAGTCTCGATGAGATTTTATCGACATCTATTGATGGAAATGGATATAACCAGGACTATGGTCTTTTAGGCTCAAATAAATCAACTGAAAACAGTGTTAAACTTTTCCCTCGGGATTCCCAGCCTGTTGTTGATAAGATTCAATCTATATTAAAAGAAAAAACGGGAAAAACCGTAGAAGTCATGATTTATGGAGATGGTGCATTTAAAGACCCTGTGGGGAAAATTTGGGAACTTGCTGATCCTGTTGTATCACCAGCCTACACATCAGGACTTGAAGGAACACCTAACGAAGTTAAATTGAAATATCTTGCGGATAATAACTTTGCTCACTTAACAGGCGCCGCACTAAAAGAAGCAATCTCTACTCATATTAAAAACAAAGGTTCTAACCTTGTGGGTGCCATGGAAGCCCAAGGTACGACTCCTAGAAGACTTACTGACCTGCTAGGCTCCCTGTGTGACTTGACTTCAGGAAGCGGAGATAAAGGGACCCCTATTATATACATCCAAGGTTACTTTGATAACTACACGGAATAAAACATGTATTCATTAATACAGAAGGTAATGGGACAATGATTCAATTCATTGTCCCATTACCTTTATGATCTGATAATTACATTCTTAACGAATCCATTCTTGATTTAGATCAAGTCCATTCATTAATTCAATAATTTTATCTTTTCCACTAACATTCTCTTTTTATTTGCATTTTTATTTAGTCTTCCTCCAAAAACATTGACTGCCAAACCTAACATTACCAACAAAGCTCCAATAATCTGCCACAGAGAAAATGTCTCATTTAAAAACAAGGCAGCACTACTCATACCTATTACTGGAACCAATAAGGAAAAAGGAGAAACTACAGCTGCAGGGTAACACGAAAGTAATCTGCCCCATAGCCCATAACCACCTAATGATGCAAAGTATGCTAAGTAAATTATTGAAACTATTGTTATCCAATTTAGAGAATCCCAGGCTAACTTCCATGCAGTAGCTCCTTCAAAGTATAAGGAGAAAAGACCAAGGGGTAGAATAGCAATCCCACCCGCCCATACGACTAAAGATAACATAGAAAAAGGAGGAGCGTCTTTTGTTGTACGTCGCATAATTACATTTCCAATCCCCCAGCTAGCAGCTGCAATTAATGTTAACCAGAATCCAACTGCTGTCATACTGCCTCCTTGCTGTGATCCTACAACAACCATACCTCCTGTCGCTATTATAAGACCAACTACATGATTCCATTTCCACTGTTCTCCTAGAAACAAGGTCGCAATAACTAAAGTAAAAAAGACCTGGGACTGGTGCACAAGTGATGAAAGCCCCGCAGGCATACCTAGTTTAACTCCCATAAAAAGAAAAGCAAATTGTCCAACATTTAGGGTCAATCCTAGAGCAATGAGCCATCGCCAATCTACTGGTGGCTTAGGCAAAAAAAAGATAGCAGGTATACAAACAACCATAAAGCGAATGGTAGCTAATAACAATGGTGGCATATCGGCCAATCCAAGTTTAATAGCTATAAAGTTCAGTCCCCATAAAGTTGCCACAATTAATCCTATCCCTATATCACGTTTATTCAATAGTACAACCCCCCTAGCTTACAGCTAATGGAATATTAAAAAGAGTATTAAGAAAATACGGAACCATTACAACAGTTGTTATCATTTGTCCTACAAATATAGATACGATTATCTTCCATGAAGACAGTTTGGCTAGATCAATCTTTAAACTTCTAACTACAATTGCAGGAATAATACCTGTAAGAGCAGAAGTTAAAACAAAATGTGGCATAAAAAGTCCTGTAGGTCTAACTATGTGGCTAACAATATCCCCTATTGTACCTATTATTCCACCAACTACAGGTCCAAATACTAAGCCTCCAAATATAATTAGAAACCCGCCAAACTTTATAATACCTGGAATAGCAACAATTCTTGACAGTACAATGTTTAATGAAATTAAAAAACCCGATATTATAATAATCTTTGTATCTAACTTTTTCATAAAAATACCTCCTTTCATACAAAATATGACAGACTGTCATATTAGAAAGAAGATATTACTGATATTAACAGCGAACGCAATAATATGTCGCAAGCATTTGCTCTTCGTTCAAATACAACGTTCCATCCTTTGACACTTTACGCATATTATTTACTCTGTCTTCTAATATTTATATTGTTATATTAAAGATAACCTCGCATACATTATATACCAATACCCAAAATACAACAAATTTAAATTAGTCTTATTAAATTCGGATTGTATGATTTTTATCTTCGTGTCTTTCTGGCTTTTCTCGATAATCTCATCCATACACGAAATAATTCCCATATCCTGTGTTCCGTCAACAACGCCGACAGAATTGTTCAATTGAATTAATTGACATACATACTGTTGAAAATAAAATATGAATAGAACTGTCTTTCCATGAGCAATAAAGAGAACCAGGGTTAAGATGAGCCAAAAGCGATAAATTTTCCACTAAAGAAATTTGATATTCATGGTGAGTACGTCATTTACCTAACATGCTAAAACCGCCTTTATAATAATTAGTAACGAAAATCAATCCGTTCACATTTATTATTGGGGGGATTTAAAAAAGTCAAGTATTTTTTGAAATATGTACTAAAGCTAAACAAAATGGAGGAAAAGAAAAAACCAGCAGTCATTAAGAACGCTGGATTTATGGTGGGAAGCTTTGACGGCCTAGTATCCATTTTTTTTAGGATAGGGTCCACGGACAATAAAGCTATAAGAGAGAGGGTGATGTTACCACCACCCTACCAGATGAATCACTGAAATTTAAGGTAATGAAGGGATTAAAATCATTGCGTCTGATTGTATTCTAAAGTTGGAATTTTGAAATATTCTTCTTCATTTCCTCGGCCAATTGACCTAAAGCTTCACTTGAATTTGCAATCTCTATCATAGAGGCAGTTTGCTCTTCAACAGAAGCAGCGGCTTCTTGTGTTCCTGCTGCAGTTTCTTCTGATATAGCCGATAGGTTTTCAATGATACTAATAACTTCACTCTTTTTACCTTCCATTTCTTTTCCCGATAAGGTAATCATTGAAATTAATTTCTGTATGTTTTCAATTGCTTTAGCAATTCCTTCAAATTTATCATTAGTCATTGAAACACTCATTGTTTGAGATGTCGTGATTGAATCTACTTCTTGCATTGTGCTAACGGTGAGTTCTGTTTTAGCTGTTAACTCTTGAGTAATAGTAGCTATTTGTTGTGTAAATTCACTAGAGTTTTCTGCTAGTTTTCGTATTTCCTCTGCTACAACTGCAAATCCCCTTCCGGCGTCCCCTGCTCTGGCTGCTTCTATAGCAGCATTTAATGCTAAAAGGTTTGTTTGCTCTGCTATACTTCTAATCATTTGGCTAGCAACTTCTATTTTTTGTGCACTTTCATTGGTATTAATAATAACGCCATTTATGATTTGTAAAGCTTCATTATTAGATTCTGTTTTTTCTACTAAGTCTTTAATAATTTCAGAGCCTTCATTTTTTAGGGTATTAACGACATCAATCGAAGTATTTAATTCCTGAACATATTGCTGATCATTTTCTATCAATTTACCTAATTCATTAATACTTCCTGCTCCAAGTTCTGTATCTTTGGCTTGTTCACTTGTACCCCTAGCAATCTCTTCAATTGTTTTTGCTACTTCTTCTGCTGCTATGGCGGATTGTTCACTGGTGGCAGTCAATGCCACTGATGAAGAAGCCACTTGATCGGAAGTATTTACAATTTGTTGGATGAACTCCCGTAGACTGTTTGTCATTAACGTAACATTTTGATGGAGCTGGCCTAGTTCATCCTTGCTTTTAATATCTACATTGTCTTGCTTAAGGTTACCACTGGCTATTTTTTTTGTGATTTCATTAATTAGAATTATCGGTGAGATCAGCTTCATGCTGAAGAGTATTGCAATTATAACTGCGATGAAAATACATGTTGCAGAAATAATCAAAAATATCCATTTTAAAGAATGAACATTTTGTTGTATTTCAGCTTGTTCAACAGAAAGTCCTAAATACCATGGTGTGTTTCCCATAATATTCACAGGAACAATTGTTGTTAAGTATTCACTTCCATGCAGATCATGTTCCAATAAAGCATAACGAGAATCATCTTGTGATTCTTTATGATCCCATATATATTTTATGGGGTGTTGTTGCATGCTCTCAGATTCTGTAATTAATTCGCCTAGAAGGGAATCCTCTGCTCCATGGGCTAGTATCATACCATGTTGGTCAAAGATAAAACCGAATCCTGTTTCCCCAAATTCCAATCCAGTGATTATCTCTTGTATTCTATCTAATTCTAATGTTGCATAACCTACTCCTTTAGTCATATTTTCTTCATTCATGATTGGCGATACAACAATCACAGATAGTTTTCCAGATGTATTTGATACCAGTACATCAGAAATCATTGACTCATTTGTAGTCATTGTATGGGTAAAATACTCCCGGCTAGCAATGGAACCTTCTTCACCGATATAATTCCATCTCGTTCCTTCTGCATTTGCCATGGAGATATTGGCAAATGTATCTTGAAAAGAGGGAAATACCCTTGCTAATTCCGGAACAGCTTCTTCAGGGTTAGCATCAAGCAAACCTTTAAGGCGAGAAAAACCTTCTACCTTGGAAATCGAATCTACTAAAAACAGCTCTACTTCTTGAGTTCGTATATCAACAGCACTTTTTAAGAGGTCATCATTTGATTCCAGCATAGACCTCTTAGAAAAGGTGTACCCCCCAAATGATAACAAAGATAAAGATAGTACAATTAACAGCGAAATTACTAATGATAATTTTAAGCGAATACCCATATGTAATCATCTCTCCTATCTCTTCTGTAATCTGTAAATACAGCTGTTTATAAAATACTGAATCTCTTATAAGTTCAATTCTAATGCTTCATGACAGTTCACCACCTTCCTTAGTTATTAAATTGCAACACAAGTTTGGATTTCCCATAAGAGCCTCTTCAAAGAGTACACAAATTCCATAAAAAAATAAAATACACCTGATCAAAATGGTAAAATGGAAGTGGCTAAACAGCCTCAAATACCATATTATGGGTGTATTTCCATAAATTCACAATCGAAGTTGCTACCCCTCTACTATTACTATAGCACACTTATATTTGATTCAGAATGCATAGATGACATTAATCATGTAAATGATCTGATTGTCCTAAAAAACATCAGTAAAAGATGCAATACTTACTATCACCACCACATTTTTCCTCACTAAAAAAGGCAGTATGAGAAAATTCTTCATACTACCCACTCATATTTATAATCTAAAATATGTCAATTAACCAATCGAAAGAACCGTCCCCCAGATTCACCCCAGATTCATGCTTCAAAAGCTATCACAGAGGATAATAATTTCTTAGCATATTCATTTTCAGTTCTCGCTAGTTCTGTTATAGGCAACCTTTCTTCTATCTTACCTTTATATAGAAACAGTACCTTGTCACATAAACTGGCCACGGCCTGAAGATCATGGGCTATAAACAAATAGGTAAGATTTAAATCAGTCTTAAGCTCTTTTAATAAATCTAATATCTGAGCTTGTATTGAGACATCTAGAGAGCTTATGGCTTCATCCAAAATAACAAATCTTGGCTTGGTAGAAATTGCTCTAGCAATACACACCCTCTGTAATTGTCCTCCACTTAGTTCATGGGGGTATCTATTCAAAAACTGCGATGACAGATTTACTCTATCTAACAGTTGCGTTGCTTTGGTTTTTATATGCTCTTGCTTGCCTCTTATCATCATAGGCTCTGTAATAACTTGTTCTACAGTAAATCGTGGATTTACAGATGAAGTATAGTCTTGAAACACCACACTTATTTGACCTTGGTTCTTCTTTTTCCATACTTGTATACTTTCATCCTCTAAAGTAATCAGCCCTTTATCTGGTTTCTCTAAATCCATGATCAATCTAGACAACGTACTTTTACCGCTACCACTTTCTCCAATCAAGCCAACGCACTCACCTTCTTCAATTTCAAAACTAATTCCAGAAAGAACTTGTATTTGATCTTTTCTAAATAGGCTCCCTGCCTTTGAATAACTTTTATATACATTTTGAACTTTTAACATTTATAACTTTAACCTCCTCCCTATTCATAATTTTGTGAAAAGGCTGTGAAAGAGCAATGCGAGTTTCTACTAAATAGCGAGTATAATCATTTTTAGGTTCTTTAAAAATCTGATTTGCATCTCCGTACTCTACACAAGCACCACCCTTCATCACCAATACTTTTTGTGCTAACCTCTGCACAACACCTAAATCATGGGATATAAATAAGATCGCAGTGCCGGTTATACTTTGTAATAGTTCAAACTGTTCTACCACATCACGCTGATTGATAGAGTCTAAAGCAGTGGTAGGCTCATCGGCTATAATAATATCTGGCTTCATAACCATAGCAATCGCAATCATACTCCTTTGGAGCATGCCACCTGATAACTGATGAGGATATTTTTTCAGTACATCTTTTGCATCATAAATACTCATCTTATTCATAGCTTCTATCCCCATTGCCCTTGCATCCTTCTTTGACACCTTTAAATTCTCACAAAGGGTCTCTTCTATTTGATAACCTATAGTATAGAGAGGATCAAAAGCTGTCATTGCATCTTGTAGAATCATTGAAATGTTTTTACCTCTGATCTTTCGCATGGCACCAGAATCATTTCTTTTGATTTCTTTTCCATGAAGGAAAACAGTTCCCGTTACTTCCAGCCAAGGATTGGTCAAATTTAATATGGCCTTGCATGTCATAGACTTACCACTACCGCTTTCCCCCACAATGGCAAGACAGCTATCGGGTTCAAGAGAAAAGTTCAGATTGTGAAGGATTCTTTCCCCGTTACGCAAATCAACTACAGACAGATTCTCCACTTTCAACAAACTCATTGTTTTTCACCCTCCTATCCATATGTTTAGGATCCATAATATCCCTCACTTTATCTCCAATAAAATTAAAAGCCGCCACCACCGCTAATATAGCGATACCAGGAGGAATCATTTTTGTGGGATGTGTAATCATAATGTTTTTGGCCTCGTTCAGCATCATGCCCCATTCCGGAGTTGGTGCCTGCACCCCTAGCCCTAAGAAAGATAATGCAGAAACACTCAATATAACTGCTCCTGTATCTAAAGAGGCTAATACCACGATTTCACCTAGAGACCCCGGTAACAAATGGTTTTTCATAATATGAAAGGGACTCCCACCCACTACCTTAGCAAAAGAAATATAGTTTTTATCCATATACTGTATCACAATGGATCTTATCATCCGAGTATACCAAGCCCACTTGGCAATAATATTAGCTATAACGATATTACCCAGTCCAGGCCCTAGCATTCCTACGATGGCCAGTATCATCACTTCACTAGGAAAAGATAGCATCACATCACATAAACGCATGATGATCTCATCTATCCACCCTCTAAAGTACCCTGACACAAACCCCAATATTGTTCCAATAGAAATAGTGGCCAGCGTCGTCCAAATAGACATCCACACTGTAGTACGGATCCCATAGAGTAGCCGAGAGAAAATGCATCTCCCAAGCTGATCTGTACCAAAGGGATATTGTAGACTGATACCAGAAAGCTTTTCTGTAATATTTGTTTCCACAGGATCATTGGGAGCAGCTACCGGTGCTATAACTCCCAACAGAATAATCGTCACAAGGAAAAACAAACATACCCCCGCAAGCTTATCTGATTTAATTTTTTTCCAAATATACATACTATGTTGTCCTCCTTATCCTAGGATCTAAGGATGCACTAATAATATCTACAATTAGATTACATACCACAAACAATAGAGCCATCATAACAATATAGGCTTGAATGATAGGATAATCTCGATTAAATATAGCACTAACACACAATCTTCCAATTCCCGGCCATGCAAAAATGTTTTCTACAATTACAGTTCCAGCTATAAGTTTAGGAATTGACATCCCTAGTGCCGTAATAGAGGATTGGATTGAATTTCTAAATATATGTTTCGTGACAGCCCAATTCTTTAAACCCCTTATACGGGTATACAGTACATAATTCTCATTTTTATTTTGTATCATGTTATTTCGAATCAATCGCGTATAGATGGAAATATAGCTTAAGGATAATGTAGCTGCCGGCAAAATCACTGAGCTAAAACCACTCATCCCACTGGTAGGGAACAAGTCCAATTTTACAGCAAACAACCACATTAGTAGTAGCCCCACCCAGAAGTTAGGCATTGCCGTCCCAACAAATATGATTCCTCGTATTATTTTATCTCCTATAGAGTCTTCAAATATAGCGCATAAAATCCCTGCCACAATACTAATTCCCAAAATCATGATCAGTGCTATTGCTGCCAAATATAGTGTAGCAGGTAATGCGCTTAGCATTTCATCTGAAACTGACTTGTTATTTATATAACTATTTCCAAAGTCAAAGCGAAGACTATTTCCCAACCAAATAATATACCTTTCAAAAAAAGGTTTGTCTAAACCTAACTCTTCCCGCATGGCTGCTACAGCTTCATCGGTAGGGGTAATTTCATTGACCCTTAGGGCAACTTCTGCCGGGTCACTGGTGTTTAAATTAATTAGCAAAAACGAAATGAAGGTTATTCCTATTAATATCGGTATAATAAATAATATTCGGCGAATTATATAATTTCTCATTGATTGCCCCCCTTACTAATTCAGATCTAAACATCATCTTTTACATAGGATTCCTTACCTAGTAAGGAATCCTATGTTTAGCTTTATTGCTGAAAATACATGTTTTCAAAAGGTATCTCATATTGGGATGTATTAAAACCAACACCTCTTAATGAAGGTTCATATACCGCTTTTGTTCTAGAATAAGTTAGTGGTATGTATACACTGGCATCGTGGATATAAGTTAGTATCTCATTGTACATTTCCTGTCGTGTATTTTCGTCGGTTTCTATCATAACATTTCCAATCATTTCATCTAGCCACGCTTTTTTTTCAAGTCCTACTTGAGCCTGATAGTCACCATGGGCTGGGATTCTCCATGAAGATACGTAGGATTGAGGGTCGTAGGGAATACCCCAAGATAAGGAATATTGAAGGTCAAAATCTCCTGTTTTTTGTCGATCTAAGAAGGCTTGTTTTTCTTCACCAACTATTTTCAAGTTTACACCTGCATTTTTTAAATTATCTTGCATATACTCACTGATCATACGTTCTTGACTATTATCGGAATTGTAATAAATAGTGATTTCCATTTTAGCACCATCCTTGTACCGATAACCATCATTACCTAAAGTCCAACCGGCTGCATCTAAAAGTTTTGATGCCTTATCTATATCATAGGACCTTTTTTCCAAGTCTACATTGCAATAGGCAACAGTAGGAGACAGTACGGTATCTGCTACGGATTCCGAACCATTAAGTATACCCTCGGCGATGCCTTCTTTATCTATGGCGTATTGCAAGGCTTCTCTTACCTTGATATCTCCTGTAATCTCTTTATTTGAATTTAATAGGATGGCCCTAGAAGCTATGGGCTCACTCATTACAGTAACATATTTCCCCCTATCTTCTAAAGCCTTAAAGGAATCTAAATCAACCATGTCTCCATCAGCTCCAAATAATAGGTCAATCTCTCCCTTTTCAAGGGCAAGAAGTATGGTTTGATGATCCGGCATAACTTGCCATTTAACGGCATTAAGCTTTGCTTTTTCACCCCAGTAGGATTCATTGGCAGTAAATATTGCATACTGATTTTCTTTATGCTCACTAAGCACCCAAGGACCTGTTCCAATGTAACCATTTACTCCTTCTTTCGTGTTGCCATCAATAAAGGAGTTAGGCGATATAAATCTAAAGGGTCTCGTTAATGCCAATTCGCTAAGGGTAGGATAATAAGCATTTTTTAGGACTAAATCAATGGTAAAGTCATCTATAATATCCACATGATCGATTTGATTTACTAGCTCTAACCATGCATGTCTTTCGAAATTATTCATGACGGCATCGATATTCATCTTAGCTGCTGCTGCATTGAACACCTCTCCGTCAGTAAATTTCACATCTTCCCTCAATTTGAAGGTATAGGTCTTCCCATCCTCTGATATCTCCCAATTTTCAGCTAACCAAGGTTTTACCCCCTCGTCTGTATTTATTACTAAGGATTCAAAAACCATATTTTGTGCTGCCATTTCTCCAGAGTAGGTATGGGGGTTAATATCCCTTATATCCTTGGTACTGGCGTATACCAGCTGTGTTTTTTCTTCACCAATATCTCCACTTGCTTGTGTTGTCGCTGTATTACAGCCTACCATAGAAAAACTTAATGCTAAAACCAATATCATCACTACTATTTTATTGCATTTCATTGCTTTTCCTCCTCCTAATTTAAAATAGATCTAATATTATAACTCTTATCAACTGAAGATTTCACCAGTACAGTTGCTGTTATTAACAAATTTCTGCAACAAAAAATCTCCTTAACTACATAAGGAGATCATTGGTAAAATAACCTGTATTTTATCAAAACATACCCCCCTATCCTCCGTAGAGTTGTGATTTATAATAATAGGCAGGTCTTCTGACTCAAGTATCATCACAGTGCAAAGCCTTCCCATATCAACAGTGGCATATTTTGCACTACTACTCTTTTACAGCGGCGGGACCGTACAGGATTTACACCTGTTTCCCTTTTAATTGAAGGCTCAACTTCCTTGATCCTTCAAACCTATTATCGTAGAATATTAGATTTTTAACAATTTCAGTATATATTGTATATTGTTTCCTGTCAAGAAATCAAGGGGACGGTTCTGTTGATTAAATACAGAAGGTAATGGGACAATGATTCAATTCATCGTCCCATTACCTTCTCTTATTTTTTGACGACCTTCAGCTCATTTTATATGTAAAAGACTTTGAGTTTATGTCATAATGGAAGTAATACTTTATCTATATCATCGTATTTTATTTGTTTCTGGAACTTAAGAGGAGGTTACACTTTTGGAATCAAAAAAAATGATAAATCTGTCATTCCTGTTTATTGTTAATTTTTTAGTCATGGTCATCTTTAATTCAACTTTCACTTTACTTCCACTCTATATACTAAAACTTGGTGGCACTGAGTTTCACTCGGGTCTTCAGACCGCCTTGTTTTTTATTACTGCTATTTGTCTGCGCTTCTATTTCGGACCCTTGGCAGATCGTGTTGGCCGCAAAATTCCCTTACTCATAGGAACTGCCTGCTTTGCTCTAACCTCATTATTATTTTATTATAGCAATAGCCTCTGGTTATTGACTTTAGCCCGTATGCTTCAGGCCCTTGGCCTATCTGCTTTTCTATCTAGTTCAATTTCTGCTGTTGCTGATATGGCTCCAGTAAATAAAGTGGGTACTTATATGGGGGTTTACAGATTGATCGGCGCCTTTGCTTTATTGGTGGGTCCCGCTACTTCATCCTTCATTATGAATCAATTTAGCTTTGGATTTTGGTTTATGACTTGTTTTTTATTTGGTCTTATTGCTCTCATTCTTCTATTTAAAACTCAATTTGTAGAAATCACTCAATCTACAAATTTAAGGATTTCTAATTCCATGTTATCAGTTTTGCTTGATAAAAAATATTGGGCGATCTACTTAGGCATAGGATTAACTGCAACCTCCTTTGGCGCCTTACTTTCCTTTGTGACACTTTACATTTCCAGAGTGACCGAAATCAGTAACCCTGGTATTTATTTTACTTTTTTTGGAATTGCTAGCATTTTCTCCACTCTTATCTCAGGACATCTATCTGATCGTTGGGGACGTTCAATGGTGGCCTGGCCAGCCATAGGCCTTCTAGGTTTGGGTGTTTCCATACTGTACTACCTAGATTCCGGTCAATATACGATTTTAATCATTAGCAGCCTGCTAACTGGTATCGGGTTTAATGGTGGTATTTCTGTCTTGTCTGCTTGGTTGGTTGATTTATCCCCCGTCAGCACAAGAGCCACTGTATTATCTGTACAAGAGAGTATCATTGATTTTTCCATTGGTCTCATTGCTCTTGCACTTGGTTCTTTAAGTAGCTCAATTGATTTTTCCATTTCTTTCCTATTCACTGGGCTGATTGTTGTGGTCTTTGCCATTTCATTGATTATTAGAACCAATGCCTCTTCTGCGACTACCCTTAGAGGTTAAAATAATGAGATTACTTTATCCTCTATGAGCTCTAGGGTTCTAATTAATTATCCTAGGCCCGTTACCCTTTTAAAATATGTAAAATATATTTTTACTTTAAAAAAGAGAAATCCTAAAATGAAAGAGGATTTCTCTTTTTTTAAATAGTTGATATAGATAAGAAGCGTGACATTGCTTATCCATATCATAACATATTAACAAATGGTTACTAACTACTCTGGTAAAAGTGGCAAATTACATGACCTAACTCTAGAGGGATATGGAATCACCTGATTGTATGGATGGGGATGTAACCTCGCATTTAAATCCTGTGTTGAAGGTCTATCAATCCCATTGTTATTCCCATCAAGCTGACACTTTAATATATCTACAATCAGCATTCCAATCTGCCTTCCAAGTCTTAGTCCTTCGTTTAAATCCGATGGAAAGTGTACGCCTCCATATAGGCGTGAAATAGAGTTCTCTTGGGCTAATTCTTTTAAACGCTCAGCTTCTGGAGGGAAAAAATAACTTAGGATGACTTCAGCTGTTCCCGATATAACAGAGTGTCCTGATGGATAAGCTGGAAATTTTGGAGTACAAATTGCTGTAATCAGTTTTGAATCCAATTGATTTGGACGGGGAACGTCCCAAAGGTATTTATAGAACCAAGTGATGACAAGTGCATCGCTCATTCCCGCCTGAACTGCTGCAATTACACGAGCAGATTGAGCTGGACTAAGGTTATAGGTATCTACCAACCGATCTATGATAGGGGTCCATTGCTTTGTAGGTGGCCCGTCTCCCCAGTATTCTGCAATTTTCCTTTGATCACATGTAATATTCTTTAGTACACGCTTGACAATCGATAGCTCTTTACAGAAATCGATATTGTCTGGATGTTGTATTGTAAGTCTAATCATTTTTCCATCTAGTGTCGTAAATCTCCCAGTTCTACTTCTTTTCATGAAGTACAAGGGCCATGAACCAGCGGCTGGGTCAATTCCTATGGGCTTTCGTGTTTCTCCAGCATAAGGCAAGCAGGACCATTTCTTGTGAGCCTTTTTATGGACTTTACCTTTGTTTGGCTTATTTATCTTTATGTTTTTGTTATGAAATCTTAGATATTCTACTGCTATGTTAGAGCGTATCACGATCTTCATAATTATCCCCCATCACTACATAATATTGATTATTACATTATATGAAGGGAAATTGTCTATGTTACTTGAAATATATAAGTCACTGAAGGACTTTTTTAGATGTCCCTTGAAACCACAAGTCTAATCTGGTTTCCCGAAGGATCCTCAGTGATGAATACACCTTCTTCCTTTTTTACCTGATAATTAAGATCCCTTAGTTTCTTTATGACTTTTTCCCTAGCTTCATCACTAGGAAACACAACAGAAAATGAACTCATGCCCACACTATTTTCCGAAGGCGCAGGAGCGCCTATTCCGTTCCAGATATTTGTTCCTATATGATGATGATACTCGCCTGTAGAGAAAAAGACTGCATTCCTTGGAATTCGCATTACCACATCAAATCCCATACCCTGATGATAAAATGCTTCTGTTTTTTCTAGCTCTGACACACTTAAATGTATGTGTCCAATCAGTGCTTCAGAGGGGATTCCTTTCCATTCTTTATCTTCAGCTTCCGCTAACAGGCCTTTTATATCCAATGCCTTTCCTTCTGCTGGCAACACTCCATTCTCCCATTTCCATGTGGAAGGTGGCGTGTCTGCATATATTTCGATTCCATTTCCATCGGGATCCTCTAAATAAATGGCTTCACTAATACCATGATGAGATCCTCCCTGTAATGGATAACTTATTTCTCTTAGTTTCTTTATTATGGTTCCTAAATCAGCCCGGCTCGGTAACAGGATTGCAAAATGATATAGCCCTGTTGTTTGTGATTCCTTTGAAATTATATCTTCAGGCTGCTCAATTTTAATGAGGGGGAGCTTACCATCTGCTGTGAGCGTGATCTTTCCTTCATGATTTTCTAATATAGTAAATCCAAGAACTCCTTGGTAAAAGTTAAGTGTTCTCTCTAAGTCCCCCACTTTAATGTCCACTTGACCAACAAAGGTATTGGGTGGTCGATGATATTTTGACATAATTCACTGCCTCCTTTAAGCCACATAGTGTTTATCTATATAATACCAACTTAAAGATTCCATTAAACTGTCAAGTCATGATCTAATTTTATAATAATCCATGATTGATGTCTCCATGAAGCCACAGGACTTATAAAAATTCAGGGCATTGGCATTTTCAGCAGCCACTTGGAGCATCACTTCACCTGCATTGGCTTCTTTTAGCTTTTCTATAGCCATCATTAGAATTGCTCGTCCAAATCCTTTTCCTCTATACTCAGGTAATACACCTAGACCATATATTCCACCAATTTTAGTACTCAATTGAAGATTGACTTTTCCAATAATCTGTTGATCTTTTTCTGCCAAGTAGATCGTCATCCCCCTCTTTTCTTCCTCTTCTGGTAGTATCAAACCTTCATTTAGATGAGATGCTTTTAAAATATGACAAAATTCATCGCTGAATCGGAGTACAAGCAAAATGCTGAGCAAACCGGAAGTATGGGTTAGAATCATAATTAATCCATGTGAGAAATTAGCCATTACTTATTCTACTATGATATTTATTCTGTCAATTCTATTATACGATTTAATGGCAAAATTAAAAAGCTCCCCTCTGGTTTTGTTTACCAGAAAGGAGCTTTAGGTTCTAATATCCTTAGACTAGAATAAACCTTGTAGATTTCAGTGGTTCTTTGATTGCATAACTTTTTTCAATATCCTAATTCCTTCCGTTATCATCTTTTCATCTACATTTCCATAACCAAAGATTAATTGATTTAAATGCTCATCTCTGCGAACTGCATATTCCCTAACACAGTGGATATTTAGACCTTTACTTTTTAGTTTGTCTAAGTGCTCTTTTGTAAAGATTATGTCTTTCCATTGAGCGACTAAATGCATACCTGTGGATTCTCCCATTATTTTTATATCAGGGAAGTTAATTTTTAGCTCATGAATTAGCTGGTTTTGCCTTCTTTTATAAACCTTTTTCATTTTTCTAATATGCTTGAGTAATTGTCCTTCCTCTATAAACCTTTCCAATGCCAGTTGAGTCAGGGTTTCTGTATGTAGATCGGAGATGTATTTCTCTTTCCTGCAATTATCAACCAGTTTTTCTGGAAGAATTAAATAACCTATCCTTAGGGCAGGAGATAATATTTTACTAAAGGTCCCAACATAGATGACATTTTCTGGTGCCAAGCCTTGAATGGAGGGAATTGGGTAGCCTTCATATCGATATTCACTGTCATAGTCGTCTTCAACGATGTAACAGTTTTTTTGCTTTGCATACTGGATAAGCTCTAGCCGTCTTGCAATAGGCATCACTCCACCCAGTGGAAATTGATGGGAAGGAGTTACTAGGATTAGTTTAGGATGTAGCTCCTGGGGAAGTAATCCTGTATTGAGTCCCTGTTCATCTACGGAAATTGATATACCCCTAGCTCCTCTTCTTTCAAAGGATTTTCTAATCTCTATATTAGTAGGGTCCTCACTGATGAAGCAATCCTCTTCTTTTAATAGTACTTGGGCAATAATCCCGAGGGCTTGCACAGCACCATTAGTAATAATAACCTGATTTTCATTACATTTAACATTTCTCATTTGCTGTAAATAATCTACCAATGTTTTTCTTAATTTTAGATGTCCCATGGTTTCTGAATACCCTAAATCGCTTGGTTCTATTTCTGCGCAAATGCTTTTATAAATTTGCCCCCACTTATTATGAGGAAAGCAGTCTAGGGCAGGTATGCCGGAACGAAAATTTATTTTTATTGATGGTTCCTGATTTTTTGATAGGGTCTGTTTTGGTGTTGATGGACTTTCTTTTATCGTATCTATTTGAAGTCCTTCGGTTATATAGGTCCCCGAGCCTTCATGGCTCTGTATATAGCCTTCGCTCATTAATTGATCATAAGCTTCTATCACCACATTTCTAGAAACATTCAGTTCTTGTGCTAGGGCTCTTGTGGAGGGGAGCTTATTCTCCTCTTTTAATTTGCCAGATAATATCATATCTCGAATCTGACTATACATTTGTTGAATGATAGACATATCACTTTTTTTATTTATTGTAATCCAAATCATTTTCACCCCTCCAAGTGGCTCTATTAAATTTAATTAAAAGCGGATCTACATCTAACCACTTCTCTCATGCTATTATAATACCATAAAATGAAACTTAATTTAGAAGGAGTGGTTTGATGAAACAATCTTATCGAGCATATGTAGAAATGACTTTAGGTATGTTCATATCAGGAAGTGCAGTAGTGGTTGGAAAAATCGTGGTAATAGATATGCCCATTTTCTTATTTCAGATATATAGCTTAGCTATCGCCCTGATTTTTTCAGGAATGATTCTTTTATGTAGGAAAGAGGGCTCTAGTGTAGTACAGCTTTCTAAAAAAAACCTAGTAGTTTTGTTTTTCCAGGCCTTGATGGGTACTTTCTTATATCGTGTATTTCTATTATATGGTCTTCGTTTTACTAGTGCTAGGGAAAGTGGTGCTATTCTTAGTACCATTCCAGCTGTGATTGCCCTTTTATCTTGGATTTTTTTGAAAGAAAAGATTCGCTCAAATACCATTTGGGGGATATTTTTTAGTATTCTTGGAATTATAGTTTTTAATTTCACTACTTCTAGTACTGATATTGCTCTTTCCTATCGTCTATTTGGTAATCTTCTCGTTTTTTTTGCTGTGCTAGGAGAGTCTTTATTTACATTTTTACGGAAAAAGCTTTCACCTGTGCCGTCGCCTCTTGTGAGTACCTTTATGGTTTCTTTCTATGGCTTTATGCTCGCTTTGCCCCTTGCTTTATATGAGCAGTATCATTTCAACTTATCTAGTTTAACCTATAAACACTACTTTGCAATACTTTATTATGGTGCTTTTGTAACGGTACTTTCCTTTTCTCTATGGTTTGCTGGAATATCAAAGGTATCCGGCAGTACAGCAGGTGCCTATTATGGTATTTTTCCTATAAGTGTATTTCTTCTCTCTTATTTTATACTAGGTGAACCTATTTATCTTAAACATATTGTGGGCCTTCTCTTCATTGTTTCTTCTATTATATTACTATCTAAGCAATCTACTGTTAAAGATATCCAAATCGCATCTCATCCAGAAACACACAAGGATAAATAAATAAATCAATGATTTTCGTAAAGGCAAGTCGGGACAATCCTTGCTTGCTTTACGCTAAAACCCTCTTCATATAAGGTATTTAAATAATCTGTTCCCATCCTATCATAAACAGGATATCATAAAACCCAATACTCATTAAATCGAATTTACAACTCTATTACATTAGTTAATTACCATATGTGCTAAAATAAGAACGGAGGTGGTTTTATGGCACACATTCTCATCGTCGAGGATGAACAATCCATAAACGACCTTATTGCTATGAATCTCGAGCTGGTAGGCCATACCAGCACACAGGTCTATGAAGGCAATGAGGCGCTTGAATTCATAAAACAGAATACTTATTCACTGATTATCCTAGACATCATGCTTCCAGAGCTAGATGGTTTTTCCCTGATGGAATATGTTCCTGAGAACATACCTGTAATTTTCCTCACTGCCATGGGTAATCTATCTGATCGAGTCAAAGGACTTAAACTAGGTGCAGACGATTATATTGTAAAGCCCTTTGAAACCATTGAACTGCTGGCCCGTATCGAAGCTGTACTCCGCCGTACCCAGCGATCTTTAAATATTTTTTCTCTTGATAGTACCGTTGTAAACCTAGAAAGCAGAGTCGTTACGGTGAACGGAGATGAAATTGAACTTACCCTTCGTGAATATGAATTACTGGAAATACTCATTAAAAATAGAAACATCGCACTATCTCGTGAAAAACTGCTGAAATTGGCCTGGGAGTACGACTACTTCGGAGAGACCAGAACAGTAGATGTACACATTCAGAAACTGCGTAAAAAATTAAATTGGGAAAACAAAATAAAAACTGTATATAAGATGGGGTATCGATTGGAGGTGGATCAGTGAAGTTTTGGCAAAAAGCATTTATTGGCATTCTAATCATTTTCATTGTATCCATCAACATTAGCTCATACCTGACTTCTAAACATAGTTTTTCCCTTAATATGCAGCGGGATAAGAATCGAGCACTGGGTGAATATCACTTCATCAGGAATGGTATTCTTGAAGCAATTAACAGTAATTACTATCGTGAAGAAGCTGAGATACCGCCCGCCTCTATGGAAAGTGTGATGCGGTCCTATGCTAACTACTATAGAAAGCAAGATGTATTCTTAGAACTGAAACACTCCAATGATCTTCTTTTCACAAATATCCCTTTTTCTGTCCCATACAGCACAGGTAATGAAGAATTAGATTGGAATGCTGTTGAATTACAAGTTCTATCAATCAACGAAAAAAGATACTTATATATCTCTGGGAGAGTCCATGGGCAACACCAAGATTATGCCCTTGCCTATGTTCGGGATCTATCTGAACTATATGATACCCACTCACAACTTATTCGTTATCTCATTACGGTCAGTGCCTCAGTTGAGATCGTGTTGACATTGGTATTGCTACTGTTTTTAAGAAAGCTTACTCAGCCTATAAGAATTATGCAAACAGCTACTCGTAAAATATCTAGCGGCGTATATGACGACCGAATCAGTATCCCAGGCAAAGATGAGTTCCATGACTTAGCAGAAAACTTCAATCAGATGGCTTCCAGCATACAAGAAAAGATTACTGAGCTTGACAAAAATGCTCAAGATAAACAGCGTCTCGTGGACAATCTAGCCCACGAGCTGAGGACACCCCTTACAGCCATTCGTGGCTACGGTGAATATTTACAAAACGCTAATGCAAGTGAGCAGAATCGCATAAAAGCAACTGGTTATATTATTAGTGAAACTGATAGAATGCAAAACTTAGCATTTAAACTACTGGATTTAGCTCTCATAAAAAATAGTAAACTGGATGTTCACAGAATAATACCTTCTGAGCTGCTTCATCAGATAAGATTAGTATTAGCCCCGAAGTTAAAAGAAAAATCTATCAAGCTTGATATTCATTCCTCATTAAATGAATTATCGGGAGATTTTATCCTTCTTCAATCACTATTGGTAAACCTTGTAGACAATGCAGTGAAAGCATCTACCGAGAATTCTTCCATACACCTGTCTGCTTATTTGGATATTGTACCAATACTTGAAGTAAAGGACTTTGGGTGTGGTATGGATGAGGAACAAACTGCTTTGGTATGTGAACCCTTTTATCGGGTGGACACAGCTCGTTCACGAAGTTCAGGTGGGATAGGTTTGGGTTTGTCCCTTTGCAGGGAGATTGCCCATCTGCATGGCGCCCAGTTAAAGATCTATTCTTGTTTAGGAAAAGGCACCAGCGTTCAAATTCTTTTTACAACTCCTTTACAACCTTCTGAAAACTCCGTAACCTATAAGGATGTATGATGTATTTGTAGTACTACATTACATTTATTAAAAAGGAGATTATAAAAATGGCAAAATTTAAAACAATCGTTAAAAAGACATGGGTATTTATTGCAGCTGCTACTCTGATAGTGGGAAGCAACTCCTTGATGGTTTCTGCTCTTAACCGTAATATACCTGAAAGTGCATCGGCTTATGTAGTTCTCGATACAAACAATAATACGGCATATAGTAAAAATCAAACTGCCGAAACTGAAGATACGGTGGAATACTCCGTTGTTGACCTATCTAAGAGAGTCCATGATGGTGCCCACGAAAATGCAATCAAAGACAAATTAAGCTATATAAAAGATATTACACCTGAGCAGATCGAGGAAAAATACAATGCTACTATAGCGAATATGATTCCAGGAGAAAAAGATATTTCAGCAGAACAGGCTGCCTCCTATGCTGTAGCCGTACTTGAAAAGGCCTATGGAGTAGATTTAACAGGTTACACCGCTGAAGCAAGTTTTTCAAGAAGTCCTGTTCCAAACTCAGATATTTGGGGAATAACATTCCTCTCTCCTAATGAAGCCGAGAGTTCAAAGAGTTATCATGTCTCCGTAGATTCTGTGAGCGGTACAATAATTCATGTAGGTTTTTACAACCTCAATTCTAGGGACGATAATAATAAGGATCTAGAAAGCCCTGAATGGAAAAATAAAGCTGTACAGGAAATTTTAAAATTAATCCCAGAAAATGTTACAATAAGCAGCAGTAAAGTGGTATTCTCAGACCCACAAACTGGCGTCACCGTAGTATCCGAGCTATCTGACGGCTCCGCATACGCAGTTCGCTTAATCGGTGAAAACAAGGAAGTAGCAGTCATCATATACTTCCCAGATGGTTACGATGGAAGTTTCGATCCCAAACCACTGACAGATAAAGCAGTAGGCTAATATATCAATAGGACGGCTTATTTGATATAAACTTATCAAACAGGCCGTCCTATACTTACATATCGTTTCACTCACCAGCTTTACTAGCTAAATGAGCTCGTCTTTCTCACCCCTCAAAATATTCATTATACCATCCACTAGTAATCCATTCAGCCAAAGCCCACTGGGACGATCTATGCTGAAAACACTAAGGTCTAGAGAAAATCACCGTCACTTATGGTAAGGTTCAGCGTATCGCTGTAACTGCGGTTTCGTATCTTTATTATTATTAATATTGGTAAACGAAATGCCCCCTTCAAGAAAGCCTAGGCGTGTGTTTACACCAGAATTTAAAAGTCAGATGGTTCAACTTTACCATAATAGAAAAAGAAAATGTGACATTATCAAAGAATATGATGTTGCTGCATTCGTTCTTGATAAATGGATTAAACAAGCGGAAACAACAGGTTCTTTTGAAAAGAAGGATAATCGGAGCACCCAAGAACAAGAAATCATTAAACTCAAGAAAGAGTTAAAACAACTGCAAATGGAGAATGACATTCTAAAGCAAGCAGCATTGATCTTAGGACAAAGGTAAATGTGATAAAAAATAATGTACACAAATACCCAATGTCAGCAATGTGCAAAGTCTTACAAATCTCAAGAAGTACGTATTATTATGAAGCTACACAAAATTCTGATGAGAGCCTATTAACCAAACATATTACTGATATATTTAAATCTAGTCGCAATAATTATGGCACTCGTAAAATTAATAGAGAACTCCTAAAAAGAGGATATCAAGTTTCACGCCGCCGTATTGGCAGGATTATGAAACAAGAGGGACTTATATATAATTACACCATTGCTCAATTTAAACCAACTACTGACAAAACTAATTAATCTAAAGTAGCTAATTTAGCAGATCTCAACTTTGATGAACAGCTTCATTTAAATGTCGTAGTAAGCTATTTGACCTATGTAAGGGTAGGTATGAGTTGGAACTATATCTGTATTCTTATTGATTTATTTAACCGATAAATTATTGGATACATTAGATGGCTTGAAATTTCAACTAGATGACTATGTTAACTGGTTTAATAACCATAGATTCCATTCATCACTAGGATATTTATCACTAACTCAGTATAAAAGTAATACCCTTAAAAAAACTGTCCAAATAAGTAAATAAGTGTTGACAGTCCAACCTTGTTATTAAGCGCTTACTGATTAGATAATCATTGGCTCCCATATCTAAACCTATTACTCTGTCTTCTATATCACTACGGGCAGATTAGATCTAGAATAACTAAATCATATTCATCCTCAGCTAAAAGCAATTTCATCTCGTTATACGCTCCTCTGCTTAGTATAAAAAATGACGCAGCAGTAATTATAGCGCTGCCCCAAAACTATTTTGATTAATTTGTAACTACCTTAGCAGGTTCAGTTTTGCTCATATCAACATTGTCAAGATTTTCTGTCTTAACTGTTTCTAACTTTGTAGCCGATTCAAACTTCGAAGATGTAGAAGATGCAAATGCTGCCATAGACATTGATACAATCATTGTAACTGCTAGTGCTGAAATACCCATTATTTTAATTTTTCTTGTTATATACATGATAAAGCCTTCTGTTATTTGTTTTATTTTTGTAAGGTTGCAACCTATGTACCTAGTATACCAAAACAAAAGTTAGGAGACGGTTAGTTTTATATTCTCAGCAACTCTAAATTTAACTATCTCAATTACTAATTTATATGGCAGTGGCTTTTCTATAGGGAATTGAACTGCTCCTTTTCCTCCTGTATACTCTGATAATTCATGCTTGAATGCCTCAATTCCACTAGGTGCTGGATAAAATCCAATACGGTTTTTAAAAGCAGCAAAATGCACAATTTTTTATATAGCACAAATGTAGGCATTTGATAACTTATCTTTTCCTTAGCATCTGGTGCTGCCCCTTTTATAACATTCCTTAACGTTTTAAATATTTCCTGAACCTCTTCTGGAAATTTAGAAATATAGTCATCAATCGGTTTATAGAAAAAATTATATAATAATATTTACTCTATTAATCCTACTGCTTTTAATAGGTTTCTAATAGCAGTTGCAGCTTCTGTATCGGTGAACTTTCCTATCTTAGCTTTAACCGTCACCAATCTGATCTGCTATTTAAAGTTATATCTGATTGGGTATAAGTCAGATAGCATATTCGTAGCATTTATATTTATTCTATTTTCAACATCTGCCCCCTCCGTTCCTGACAGTATCTCTGGGTTATAGATTAAAACACGTTTTCCTTGAATATGTTTAGGAATATTTAGTTTCAATATTTTAGGATTCTCTCCACTGCTGTAAATAAGGATATCCTCACCATCACCACCTATAGGCGTCCTGCTAATTACTCTATCATCAACATCTTTTAAAGTAACCATTCCCTCTTCATTAAGCTCGAATCTGAACCTACCATTATCTGTTTGAATTACTCTATATAAGTGAGGCGCTTTGGTTTCAGTACTTTCACCAAACACTAATGTTGCTCCTGCCACAAGTATAAATGTTAGCATCAGACTAAGTACTGATGTTTTCTTAAATTTCATAATAGACACGATTCTTTCTTCAGTGGCATTTTTGCTGAAACTGCTATATAAAGGGGTACATTTAGTTCTACCTTCCGCCATTTCAATTAAGGATAACGCATAATGAGATTTTGTGCTCTCACCGAATAGTTTGATTACCTCCTCATCGCAGGCAATCTCCAAATCTCTATTCATTAACACATACAATACCCATACCATAGGGTTGAACCAATGTAAGCATAGTGCAATGATCAGTAAAAGCTTCCATAGAGCATCAAATCGCTTAATATGTATACATTCATGAGCAAGAATATATCTGACTTCCAGTTCGTTGCTGTAATCCATAGACTTTGGAAGTATAATTTTAGGCTTTAGTATGCCATAGGTGAGGGGTGTTGTCACTTTATCGGATACTAGAATTCTAATGAGTCGATTTGTCTTTTGCTCACTCAACCATTTGTCAATCAAATTATTCCCTTTAATTGGCAACGCTGTTCTAATTTCTCTATAGCTTCTATAAAAGGATACGACAAAAAATAGAGCAAGCAAAGCGATACCCGCAATCCAAAGTATCATCATGGGTTCTATGTACCAAGGTTTATTCACTGCCTCCACATATTCTGTATTTCCATAGATAAACACTCTTGCATCGTTGCTATTTGTCCCTCCGACTTCTAGTGCAAATTTTTCCTTTAAGCGATTAATCACGTTATACAGACCAAATTTTGAAGGAATGGAAAAAGGAATGATCAATCTAGATAAAGCAATTCCCCAAAGTACAATAAAGGTTGTTTTAGGTAGCCTGTTAATGGCAAGTCCTCTTATAACAACAACCATCAGAATAAGAATGCCGGCTGAGACACTCATTTGCAACAGATTCATTGTATTCACCTCACTTCAACTTATCAACAATTTTTTTTAATTTGTCAATTTGCTCTTTCGTTAGGTTTTTTTCATTAACAAATGTCGCAAAGAACATTTCTGTAGATCCATCAAACATTTTGTTAATCAGTTCTTCTGTTTCCTGCTCCTGGATCTCTTCCTTGGAGAGCAGCGCCCTGCATATAAAATTAGGTTCCAATCTTTCAATGGCATCTTTGTCAATACATTTTTTGATGACAGTATAGGTGGTATTTCTATTCCAACCTGTTTCTTCTTTTAAAATAAGGGCAAGCTGACCTGCCGTCAAATTACCTTCTCTCCATAGCACTTCCATCACCTTTAGTTCGGAATCGAATAATTTAATTTTCATATTCATCTCTCCTTACTTGACTATTTCAATAGTTGAATACAAGTCAATACTATCGCAGCAGTAATAACATGTCAATTACTATTTCAATCGTTAATGACAAAAGCGTCTCCGATGCTTTCCCTTTAGCTCACATCATCCATCATGTATTTTTTTAGTATGGGGGATATGTAAAAATTGGTAATCAATCCTATGGTACTCATTGTTATAAAGAAAAACAATAACATTCCAACTGTCGGGAATAGTAACAGCGGTAAGGCGCTCAATATAAAGCATAAAGTCAGTACTCCCAGATTTGGAAAGAATCTGATTATAGAAAATATAAAAGCATTCTGATAGATCTGTTTGATCGAAAGTCTGAATGTAATCAGCATTGGGTACATATACATATGCATCATTAAAAAGAAGAGAAATAGTAATATGATCAAAAAAGTAATTGCGGTGAAAAATATGCTTTCTGTACTTATTCCAAAATAGAAGTTGATAGCAATTCCAATGACCAACACAACAACCAGGTCAATCAGACATATAAAAATGCTTTGTCTCGCATTGCTCAAAGCATGCTCCTTAAAATCCCCCCATAAAAATGCATGCTCTTCACCAGCGAATTTTTTCAGTACATAAGTGAATCCAGCCTGCGCTGGACCTATTGTCACAACTGGTATGCATACTAAAATAGCACCCATGGCAAAATAAAATACCAACTCATAAACACTATTTCCCATTGGGCCTCCGTTTTTATTCAACGTTGGTAAAAAAACTGTGCCACAAAGGGCATGACAACAACTGCTGGCAGGTTAAATACAAAGAACAGCATGTTCAACTTAACAAGGTGCCAGAACTTGCGAAAAAATATATGGAAGAAAACCACGATACGCGGTTTCGACAGAGTATTTTTAGGAATATCCATTTCCGTTTTTGTGTCCTTAAACATACCGAAAATACGTAACATAAGAGATCATTCCTTTCTAATTGCACTCAACGATGGAAACACCTGTTAATTACAAACTCATTTTATTATTTAGTCATGCTAAATGAACATTTAGTTCGTAATTGTTTTTTCCGTTTCTCTGTCAAAAATATGGACTTTACTGGGATCTAATGCGAGTCTTATGGTATCCCCTACTTTTATCTGTTTTTTAGGATTAACTCTTGCAATAAAGCCGGTATCTTCAATTTTTACATGCAAATGAATTTCAGAACCAAGCATTTCAACAACTTCTACCTCTGCTTCTACAACACAATCTGCAAGTGAATCAAGGTATCTCTGCTCATCAAATACATTTTCAGGCCTGACTCCCATGATTACTTCCTTGCCTATATAATCCAGTTCCTCTAGCTTCCTTGCCTTTTCATAGGGCAACTTTATGCTATTTCTGCCAAATTTCAGATGTACTTCCTCTCCGAATTTCTCTACCAGGACTTCCATGAAGTTCATCTGAGGACTTCCTATAAATCCGGCCACAAACAAATTATCAGGCTTTTCGTAAACAGTTTGTGGCGTATTAACTTGTTGGATATACCCGTCCTTCATCACAACAATCCGTGTCCCCATTGTCATGGCTTCTGTCTGATCATGAGTAACATATATGAAGGTTGTTTGTAGCTCTCTGTGAAGCTTGCTGATTTCAGTCCTCATCTGGCCCCTCAATTTCGCGTCCAGGTTTGACATCGGTTCATCCATGAGGAATACCTTTGGTCTGCGTACAATTGCACGACCCAGTGCCACCCTTTGCCTCTGACCTCCAGATAGCGCCTTTGGTTTTCTGTCAAGAAATTGCTCTATGTCAAGTATTTTAGCAGCTTCATATACACTTGCTTTGATTTCATCTTTTGGGGTTTTTCTTAACTTCAAGCTGTACGCCATGTTTTCAAAAACAGTCATATGGGGATACAGCGCATAGTTCTGGAAAACCATAGCAATATCCCTGTCTTTAGATTGTACGTCGTTCACCAGCCTACCGTCTATCGATATTTCTCCTTGGGTTATTTCTTCTAACCCTGCAATCATCCTAAGTGTAGTAGTCTTTCCGCAGCCGGAAGGACCAACAAAAATGATAAATTCCTTATCTTCAATATCCAGATTGAAATCCGCAACTGCAACAACATTACCTTCAAATTTTTTTATCACATGTTTTAAATTTACACTGGCCATAATCATCATCCTCCTCTTACTTCAATTAATCACCCATTTTATTCAGTTTACTGATTATTAGAAAATATATCAGGGGCTTAAACCCCTGATACATTTTCATTTTCCACCCACTATACTACCCTCTTCCTTACTCTCCAAGATAGGTATTTACCCTGTCCTGCATCAGTCTTGTTGTCTCTTCTACAGATTTGTCTCCAGAGAAAAATGATCTCGTCTCATCCTGTACAATACGACTAATGTTTGTATCTACATTGGCATATGTTCTTAATCCCGAAATAAATTCATTTATATAATCGATATCCGTTTGGGACATCAACGCTTGGCTTACTGTAATACTACTGTCTCCGCTTCTTAGCATCATTTTTGCATTTCCACTTTGAGACAACGCTACAGCCTGTTGGGCTTTCTGTTGCTGTGCAGCTTTGTTGACCGAAAAGCCTCCCATTGCCTGTTGCGATTGTCCTGCTCCTCCCTGCATTGCCCCTCCTTGCATCTCCTGGGATTGGATCTCATCAGATAAAAGCGTTTTTAAGAATTCCCAGCTTTCCGATACATATTCGGAATTTCTGTTGATTGCATACATTGAATTAGATGAAAATGTTCCTCCACTAGGACCACCTCCAGAGGGCATATTATAAAGACTTAATTGTTCTTTAAATGCAGCTTTCATAAATCCATACATATTATAACCGCTAATACTATAAGGATAAAAGACGATGGACTCCCTGCCTGCTGCTTCTAGGATCGAAATCATATGGTTTTTAACGCTGCTATCGGTAAGACTTCCGTCATCAAAGGCCTTGATAGTATTCAACAAGTCAACAAAGTTTGGTGAAGTGAAGTTGGCATTCTTCCTATCAACATCAATGTAATTGCTGTAGCTGTCTCCGGTAAATAGATTCAACAGTTCCATAGAGCTTACAGAAGGTAGCGCTGCTCGACTTCCATTACTGTCACTTTTTTGAGTCACTTTCTCAGCAATTGATTTAAAATCATTCCAAGTCCATTCACTATCATCAATTATGATTGATTCCTGATTAAGGATTCCTTGATTGGCCATTAAAACATTGAATGTAAATTCGATGGGCAGTACATACAGGCTTCCATTGGATTTCAAAGCATCAAAAATGTTAGTGTGGTATTTGTTCATGTCGAAGCTATTGTCACTAGCCATCATCTCGCTTAAATCTACCAGTATGTTTCTAGAAATATAGTTCTCATATTGCAGCCCAGCCACGGATATAATATCAGGTCCCTTTCCCGAAAGTATTTGGGTATTCAGATTTGTTATATAGGTTTCATAGTCATCACTTGGATATGTCTGTATATCAATCCTGTACCCAGGGTTCTCCCGCTGGAATTGGCCTGCTGCTACTTCAAGTGCTCTATTGGATCCAGGAACTGAAATCGTAATGACTTCTTGAGTTTGTACGATGCTGTCTCCACTCTGTATTGAGTACTTATACAATTCATATTTTATAAAGTCTGCAGAATCAACGGTTGCTTCACTAGCCCCACCTTTCATCACAGGTTGGTCAGAAGAATTACTATCTGGGGTATCTTGGGTATTTGGAGTATTTCCTCCAGATCCCATGTTGATTCTCCCTGGGTCTGCAGGTACCGATGTAGTGGACACATAGATATTGCCCTCGCCATCAATACTCATATCAGAAATATTATATCCGCTGGCCATAATGGTGTAGGATTTGAAATCTATAGCAGTCCCCATGAGGTTTCCCGAGGAATCATATTTGGTAATGTCTTGGCTAGTTAGATAGTATATACTTTCATCCTCTTTTGAAAACCTAATTCTATTGACTCCCATCATAGAGATTCCACTTGAATTCTGACCTGATAAATCAATGGACCAAATGGGATTGCCCGTTGAAGCATCTAATTTTTCAATACTTCTCTTCCCCATGATGAGGCTTGCTGCAATAATATTACCCTCGGAATCGATATCAATACTTTCGTATCCTTCGGATCCCAAGGTTTTTACCGGCTGTCCCTCCTTGTCAAGGACTTGAATACTCTTTGAAGGATCTGATATGTAAATATTCCCATTACCATCTACTGCGATATCAGAAAAACCCATACTTTGCATTCTGACACTTCCGCTACTTCCGGTATTTGAAACGGTCCCAAGGTCAACAGTCTTTAGGGTATCTCCTTGGGGACTGATTACTGTAAGTTTTTGTGAAGTATTGTCACCTTGGGTTTCTGCTGTCACCGCATAAATGTTGTCCTCTTCATCAAGGGTAAATGCTCTGACATTTCCCAAAAAGCTGATTGAATCACCTACTGGGTTACCTTCCTGATCTAAGGTTACAAATCCAGAATTTGTTCCATAGCCCCTGTCAAAAATCACCAGTTGGTTTTGAGAATTAACTCGGCCCCCCCCTGGCCACATAAGGTCTGAATGAATTCCTATTTCCATTTCTGAATATGTATCCACACTTTGTTGTTGAGAAACGTTGCTATTCCCCATCCCGCAAGCTGCAAGGCTCACTGTAATCATCACTACCATTAATAGACACATTATTTTTTTCAACATTTTTTACATCACTTTCCTTTCGATTTGTAATTTGCAAAATATTTAAAAATATAAAAGCCCAGGCCACTAGAATACTTTTCACATCCAGTATAAAGGGCAGTTTTATCATAAAAGCTACCACAGCTAGCATACCCAGAGAAAGAAGAAAGAACAAAGCAAATATTAATGTAAGTCTATTTGAATCCACATTTAATGTTTTAATCTCTCGGAAGCCGGTATATAAAAGTAGGGAGCCCAACACAATAGAAATCCAAAAAAGCAGGCTCACCATTATATTAGTAGCATTAAGAATCAACTCGGATTGGGGTGGGACATAACCCATATCTTGTATACCACCTTGAATGACGCTTTTAATCAAATCCAAATAATAGGAAATATTGATTAACTCATCAGGAATATAATGAGATGGAATATAGGGGCTGAATCTAATTCCTAGCCAAAACAATATAATTCCTAATGATACCCCTGTCATTTCAAAGAAGCAGGTTGCGATTATCCTTCGATGGTACTTAATCACATTTGTCAAATAATCCGTCTTACACCCATCTCTTATCAATGAATATAACTTTATGATTAAGTTCTTAGCATGCACCATCAATATAAAAATTGATATCATTCCAATAATAAATACGAAGAGAAGTAACAATTGTTCCATTAATTCATACCTCAAATTAAAGTCAATGATATTATAATTTGAAGGGTTTTGCCCTATTTGCCTTAGGGCAGTTGATACATTGGTGACATTCTCATCCAACCTTCCAGCATTGTCAGTCTTTATCTGGAGAGCCGTAATCCGAGACGTACTATCTATATCTAATATGACTTCACTTGGTATATATACCTTCGGCAAGCCTTCATCCGTTACTTTTTCAATAAGGGTATCATCCTTTTTCACAACCCCAATGATCCTAAAGACGTTACCAAAGATATCAATATTTTTTCCTGTGGCGTTTACTGTTTTAAATAATTTCCAGGCCAACTCCTCATCGATTACTGCAACCATTGCCCCTTCTTCTTCCTGTTGCCGTGTAATAAAGCTTCCCTCTTCAATCATTAAGCCATAAAACAGAGGGTACATGTGATCTACACCCGTTAGTCTGACAGGTAGAGTGGAACTGTCGTTGGAAACCGATGTATTGATACTACCTGACTGTACAGTATAGCTGATTTCTTCTGTTGCAAGCTCCCTTTTCAGCCTTTTTATATCATCAATTGAAAAGGCATTGATACCCTGAAGATCTATGTGGTTCTTAACAGACACCAACACCTTTTCCATGGAATAGTCTCCATTCAACTGAGAAGATTCTACAACCAGCCCATTTCCAAGGACAATCAATGAAAGCATCAATAAAATTCCTGAGAAGGTTAGAATCCATGCAACTTTTCTTTTTCTCATGATAATCTCACTCCTTAATTGACCAGCATGACTCGCGAGCCGTTGGATAACGGTTTATTACTATTAGAAACAACCTGATCTCTAGAGCTTATGCCACTCAAAACTGCGGTTTTTATATTATCGGATTCACCGATGCTGACAGATACTTTTTCTACATAAAATTCATTTCCAAGTGGACCCTCCCTCTCTTTAAGTACATATACAAAATCTCCATCACTATCTTGGCCTACTGCTGAATTGGACACTAGCACATTATAAGATCCAATATTTTTTCTTATACTTGCTGTTCCAATTTCTCCACCAATCAACTCATCAGAGTCAATGTCAATGATAACATCCTTTTTCACACCAATTTCTTGCTGGTTATCTCTAATTTGATTTACTTTCCCTTGTATATTCCTATTGTTTAATGAATTTATTGATATTTCAGCTGTATCACCCACTTCCAGATATTCCCCTGCACTTATATTAACAGTGGCAATAAATTGAAATCCTCCTTGGATATCTGCAATTTTGTATAGTGGTTGAGAAGTATTTGCCGTCATACCCTCTGAATAATACAACTCTGTAACGATACCATCACTGGGAGCCGTCACCGTACCCATGTTGATTTCCTTCGCTAACTCAGCTATTCTTCTCTCTGCCATATCTATGTCTAACTTTGTGATTTCGATATCTCGGTTGTTGTTTTCAATATCTCTATTGTTATTTTCAATATCTCTGTTATTCTCTCTTATTGCTTTATCCCTATTGTTTTTTGCTAACTCATAGTCCATCCTAGCACTGTCAAGACTCATTTTTGCATCGGCCAGTTCATTTGCAGATATAGCACCTACTTCATCATAAAGAACTTTATTATTATCGTAATTTCGCTGGGCCTTATCTACATTCTGCTGGGCAGTTTGAATTGCTTTGTCTAGGTTCATCAAATCCTCTGGCAAATTGGATTCTTTGAGCTTTTCGCCAGCTTGTATGAGCTTTTCAAGATGTAATTTTTTCTGGGTATATTGATCCTGCTGATCCTTCAATTGATTTTCTATATCAGCTGTGTCCAATGTTAACAGTGTTTGCCCTTGATAAACTTCGTCCCCAACCTCCACCATAACTCCCGTCACCCTCATACTGGTATGAACATACAAATCGCGGATTGTTTTTGCCACTACATTCCCGGTATCTGTCACTTCCTTCATAAGTGCCCCACTTGTAGGCGTTTCATATGTTACCTTTGGCAGTGTCAAGTTATTTATGGTTTTTGAAAAAAAGGTTAAAAAAAGCATTACCATAAGAAATATTACCGTCGCCTTTCCGATTATCTTTCTTTTCTCGATATTTGCATTTGCATCCGCATCTAATGCCTTCATATTCTTTGCCATACCTCCAATTCTAATTTTCATTAATCTAATTTCTATGCCTTAAAAGACTACCTATATCAACCCTTAAGTCCGGAAAGTTGAATCCCTTTCACCAGGTAGTTCTCTCCATAAAGGAAAATCAACAACATCGGTAGCATATAAATCGTCGACGCAGCAAAAGCAATCCCCATCTCCCCTTGGTTGATGTTCGACAGATAAACTGACAACGGATGCATATTCACGTCCTGCAGAAATATTAACGGTTGCTCCACCATATTCCAGTTATCTATAAAAACCAAAATAGAAAGTGCAGCAAGTGCTGTTTTTGACATGGGAAGGATAATACCAAAAAAAATCTTAAACTGGCTGGCTCCATCCATCTTTGCAGATTCGATATAAGCATCCGGAATGTATACCATAAACTGCCTCATTAAAAAAACACCAAATGTACCAAATATGCCAGGCAGTATGATGGATGAATAACTTCCTATAAGCCCCAATTGGTTGGCCATGATATAATTGGGAACCAGCGTGACCTGGAAGGGCATCATCATGACAATAATATAGGTAAAGAACAGCTTATCGCGGAAAACAAACTCTATTTTGGCAAAAGCGTATGCGGCCATAGATGCAACAAGCATCTGCCCCAATATGATTGGAACGACTATTATCGCTGAATTCCAAAACTTGATAAGAAACGAGGTCCTTTCAATAAGAGCCGTATAGTACTGTGTGATAGTCACCCTGTCTGGTATTAGTTTTACATTGGCATACTTGCTAGAGAATACATTTTCCTCTTGACTTGAGTTGTTTGAAGTTACCATACTGTAACTGGTTTCTATTTCTTGTTCGCTCATAAAAGAATTGGTAATTGTCAGTACAAGAGGAAATAGAACCACGACAACCATAGCAAACAGTATAACTGATAGAACTGTCTTTCCAAGTCTTTTCTTTATATACCGCCTCATCTGCATCACTTCATCATCCTCCTATTGTACTGCTCACTTTTCTTTCAATCTTGAATAATAATAATACCAGTATGTAAATGAAAATAGCCATAATAAAAGCAGCCGATGTAAGCATCTGGTAATCTAAGGATGCAAACTTGTTGTTCATATAATGCTGCAACATATAGATGCTATCATGAGGATATGCACCTGAAATCAAATACACCTCCCTGAACACCTTAAAAGAATTGATGATGGACATTACAAATACAAAAAACGTAGTAGGCGTAAGATAAACCAAAGTGATACTGGTAAACTTGCGCCAATTGCTGGCTCCGTCAATATCAGCTGCTTCATAATACTCTAATGGTATATTCTGAAGGCCTGCCAAGAAAAGTACCATATTATACCCGATATTCTTCCATAAATAGAGTATCACAACTATCATCCTGGCAAAATCAGTCTTCATCCAGTCTATAGGTGATAATCCAAGCCATATAATAAAAGCATTGAGGGATCCATTCATATCAAACAATATCTGCCACACCAGAACTACCGATGCCACTGGAACCACCAAGGGTATAATAAATCCCATACGTATAATATTCCTACCATAAATTTTCCTATTAAGCAGTAGCGCAAGACCCAGGGAAAATAGAATATTGAGCGGGACAGCGATCACCGTAAAAATAAGGGTATTATATCCCGCTTTTTGAAAAACAGGATTCTTTATGAGTTCGATATAGTTTGCCAATCCAACAAAACTGCCACCAATGGGACTGTCTACAAATGAGTAATAAAGCCCTCCTATAAATGGTATGAAGAAAAAAATCAAAAACCCAATAAGACTTGGTGCCAGAAATAATAGTGCCGTTTTATTATCATATTTTTTTCCTGTATTTAATACTGACATCATCCATCCCCCTGTGGTATCCTTCACTTTGAAGCCATATACCTTATTTTGATTATGTACATACATCTTCCTTTTATGACTATTGATATAGTCATATTGCAATTAAATACTATCAGAGTAGTCATCACTTGTCAATGACTATTCTGATAGTTGTCAAAAATAATTAATCATTCATTATAGTGAAGTTTTATTTACTGCTATCTCAATCAACAATAGAGATTACGATTGAGACTCCACTATTTCATTAAAAGTAGTTTTCCACCATTCATACCCCATACTTCATCCGCAACAGAAGATACCTTTTTGGAGTGGGTAACGATTATTACACATTTACCTTCATTATGGGCCAGCGAAGTTAATATAGATAAAATGTTCTCTTCCGTTTCAATATCTAAGTTCCCAGTGGGTTCATCTGCAATGATAATGTCAGGATTATGAGATAAAGCTCTTGCAATACCAACTCGCTGTTGTTCGCCGCCGGAAAGTTTGAGGATTTTACGGTCAGCGGTTTCTTTATTAATTCCAACTTTTTCAAGCAGCTTATAAGCGACTTTTTTCTTATTATTTTCCTTTGTTTTGCTAATGCACATCGACAACACAATATTTTCAACAGCTGTTGCGTTTGTCAAAAGATTATAACCCTGAAAAATAACGCCAATACTTTCAGCTCTGTATTTATCACGGTCAATCTGTGAAAGTGGATTGCCGCCAAAACTTATTGTACCGTCCGTACAATTATCAAGCCCTGAAATAAGAGATAAGAGGGTAGTCTTTCCTGAACCTGACTTGCCCATAATCACGTAGAGCTTACCACTGTTAAACTCCGCCGAAACTTTTTTTAATACGGTTTTTGTTGTGCCGCTGTATTTATAGGATACATTTTCTATTGTTAAAAGACTCATCATAGTATTCACCTTAATTCCTTTCTGAAAGTATCTTTATAGGCTCGTATTTTGTGATATACATGATACCAGCAACGCTTGATATACCTGCAAGAATAAGAGAGATTAAAATAATCTGTGTAATGGCGTCCGCACTTAAATTTACCTGAAGTTCTGAAAGTGGTTTAACGTCTGATGAAAATGTTGGAGCTCCAAGTCCTGTTCTACCCGACGATGGCACGCCGCCATTTGTATTACTGTTTTCTTCAGCAAGTTCAATTTGACCTGCAAGCATGCTATCCGCCACAGGTTGCGATGCCGCTAATCCTACGCCTAAACCAAGCACCAGGCATATCACTGTGATAACAAGCATTTCTGTAAGCAGTCCAAAAGCTACCTTAGCTTTTTTCATACCCATTGCACGAAGGACACCGATTTCGTATTTACGTTCTCGAATCGCAAGACTTGATAAAAGAATAAGAACCATTGAACCGAAAATCAAAACAACAATCAAGAACGTATTTGTTACCCCGGCAAGTCCTTCAACAGGGCCTACAACTTTTTTATATCCGGCTTCGTCAGTGACAACATTGTAATAATCAGCCAATCCCTTTTCCCTGAGTTCTTTTTCATAAGCAGGAAGCAGTGTGGGATCTTTCAAAAAATATTGCACCGAAACACGTCCGTGTACATTAAACATTTCCATATTAACGGCCGTATCAAAACCGGTAAGAATCTCGTTATTTCTATTTTCCATCGAAGATATTACTTCAAGATTTGAACCAAGCATAGTATTGTCCATATAAATACCTGTAATAGTCAAGCTATGGGTCATTGGGTCATTTTTGTAATAACTGTCCACTTCAATGGTGTCACCAACGGATAAGTTGTTAAGGTCTGCGTATTGTTGGCTGACAATACATTCATTGAGATTTTTATACATTTCACCGCTGGTAATTTTACGTGTTGAATTTTTGAAATCTTTGTCTGCTTCTGGGTTATCTGTCGCAATGATTTTACCTTTTAATGGGACTGTTTCAGGGTTTTTTGTTCCATCCGCCCTTATTGCGCCGCTTATAAAATCAGAAATAAAATCATCCATTTCACTTTCACTAAGTGAAGACAGCTTTCTCGGTGAAATATCAATTGTTGCCGAAAAGTTTGCGCTCTGCAACAAATCAGACTTTCCAAATTCTATTTGCTGCTGGGGCGTGAGTTCTTTGTAGCTCTCAGCTACTTTTTTGTTTTGAAGCATTTCAAAATTGGTTTCAATAGAAACCTCCGAACCAAATCTCGACTTATAATCTGCAATGATAGCCGATGTTGTTGTGTTAATGATAATAGACACGGCTGTTGTGAGAATGATGGCAAAAATGATAATTGCCATTAAAATGTTTCTGCCCTTATTTCTTCCGATGTTCTTTACGGCATTTGCAATAATATACATTGTTTGTTCGCTCCTTTAATCAGTATTTGTCTGTCCACATGACATAGTGTAGCATATGGATTGTTAGGTTTTCGTTAGGTTATAAAGAGAGGATTATTTGTTTCATTTTATCTTCTTCTTTATAATTTTATTTGTAAGCCCGTACTCAGTATAAAGGAATGATTGTTAGATTAACGTTAGGGAATAGCATAACGCACAAAAAAGACGGACAACTTCCTTCGTTGACCGTCTTGTAATTTGCGTGGAAATGCTGTGAAATTATTCTTTTATTGGGGAAGCTGTATTGAGATTTTTGTACCTTTCACATTTTCACTCGAAACGCTGATTGTTCCTCCGTGCCTTTCTATGATGGATTTTACAATAGATAATCCCAGTCCTGAGCCTGCAATTTTTCGAGAGCGTGAACCGTCCACCCGATAGAAAGCATCAAATATAAAGGGTATATGCTCGGCTGGAATTCCTATCCCGGTATCTTCAACATCAATGCTAACGCACTTATTTGTTTTGCTTCCACGAACTGTAATACTTCCTTTCTCGCGGTTATATTTATATGAATTATCGATCAGGTTAAAAAAATTTCTGTAAAGAAGCGCCGCGTTTCCATGGAATGATATAGCGTCACATTCGATATTATAAGTGATTCCGCGATATTCATATACCGGCGACAACTCATCAAATATTGTCTCAAACATGACATCTAAATATACTTCTTCCTTTAACTCATCCGTTTCCTCATTTGGAGAAGCCATAATTAATAAATCGTTTACTACTTGCGTCAGCCTATCAACGCTTGCTTCCATCATATGGGCGTTTTCCTTATATTCTTCCAATGTGGTGGATTTGTCGATTTTAAGCACCTGTATCCCCGCTTTCATTGTTGCAAGGGGTGTTTTAAGCTCATGTGCAGCACTAGCCGAGAAGCGTTTTTGCCTGTTAAATGCTTCTTCTAAGCGCTCAAGGGCCTGATTGAAACTCTTTGTCAGACTACTCACTTCATCATGCGATAAACTTTCAGTTAATCTTTGAGATAAGTCCCGTTCGTCAATTTCAGACACCTGTTTGCTCAAATTTTTGACAGGCCGCAGGGCTTTCCCGGAAACAAAATATACAAGTCCTGTTCCGACAGTAGTTAGCGCAAGAAAAACCATTATGCTTTTCAAATCAAAATCTCTTTTGGCTGTTCCAAAACGGGTACTCTCGTTTTCTATTTCGTTATCGTCTATACCTCGAATTACTATATCGTCCGAATTATCATCGGCTTTGGTTATGCTGATTGGACCGTTTATTAAGGGCATAAGAGTTCTTTGGGCGTTTAATATGGAGAAGGCGGTTAATGCCGCAGAGCATATTATCAGCACTATAGCTACGAGTATTGTAATTCGCCATTGTAAAGTTAATTTCATAAATAGCTTCATTCTTGCGCCTCCTCTATGATATAGCCTTGACCACGGATTGTTTTTATTACTTCTTCATTGCTGAAATTAGACAGCTTCTTTTTTAGTGTATGAATGTGGTAACGCAGGGTATTTGAAAAAGGATCGAATTCACTATCCCATATATGTTCCACTAATTGTTCCGCACTGATAGTTTTATTCTTGTTCAAAATAAGGTACTCAAAAATGTTATATTCTTTGCGTGTCAAATTCAATACATCGTTATCACAGATTACCCTTTTAGCATTTATGTCAACTATAAAATTATCAAGCATAATAGTTGTGGGAGTCCCTGAAAAATTTCGGCGCAGTAAATTTCTTATTCTTGCTTCTAATTCTCCAAAATCGAAAGGCTTAATAAGATAATCGTTTGCACCTTCATCCAGTCCAAGAATTCTCTCGTCAACTTTCGTTCTTGCAGATAGAATTAAAATCTTTTGATCTGTATCTTTTTTACGAATTGTCCGCAATACGTTCAACCCATCTATTTTCGGGATATTTAAGTCTAAAATGATAATGTCGTACTCATAAATTTCGTAATATTCTAAGGCTTCTTCGCCATCAAATACCGTATCAACCGCATAGCCTACCTTACGCAGTCCCTTTGCTATTATAGCTGAAAGCATTTCTTCATCTTCAATAAGCAATATTTTCATAAGAACACCTCTTTATATTAATCATCCTTTATAGTATATCAAAAGGAATGTTAGTTTTTGGTTTGTTTTCTTTTAGCCGAGCGTCCGCAGACTTTTCCACATTACTCGGAATAGCCCATCCCTTGCTGAACCGAATAACTCCTTCTATACCGCCTTCCTCTCACAGTTTTTGGATGCGGCCTTCGGAAATGCCCCACTTCACGGAAGCCGCCGCTCACAAAAAATTTGCAAAACAGCAAAAGCCCCACTGCCTTCCAGAGCAAACTGGCTGGCAGTGGGGATAACATACTTCTCTATTTCTGTTGCTATTTTACTAATCTCATAATTGCTCATCCTCTATCCCTCATTTTTCTACACTTCCATTATAATACATTTCAAAAATAAAAACATTATACTAGCTTCATTACCTCAATTTTTCACAAAACCGCCGTCATTTATGGTACGGTTCATTTTTACTAATCCGAAAAGCCCGATACACCTGCTCTAATAAAATCAACTTCATTAACTGATGGGGAAAGGTCATGGGTGAAAAACATAGCTTGAAGTCAGCTCTTTTTAAAACACCTTGAGATAAACCTAGGGAGCCCCCTATCACAAATGTAATATGGCTATTGCCTTGTAAAGCTAATTTATCTATCTTTTCCGATAGTGCCTCTGATGAGAGCATTTTTCCTGCTAGGTCTAAGGCAATGACAAACATACCATCCTTGATGCTTTTTAAGATTGCTTCTCCCTCTTTATCTTTAATCATGATCTCTTCTGCTTCACTTAGGTTCTCAGGAGCCTTTTCATCTGCCACTTCTATAAAATTCAATTTACAATATCGACTCAGTCTTTTATCATACTCAGCAATTCCTTGCTTCAAATACTTTTCTTTTAGTTTCCCTACTGAAATCACTGTAATATTCATATAACACCTTCCTTTTCCACAATAAAAAAGCCGAAAAATCTCGGCTATACAACTAAATATTTGGGTATATGGTCACAAAAGTCACAGGTTTTTGGCGCCATCCACTCAGTAAAGGTCACATGGCCTAGCTCATATAAATCTGGTGGCTGTTCATATACTTGTACAAACTCCTCTAAAGCTTCCTCTAAATGCTGATTGCATACGACATACATTTTATTCACTCCATTTAATCGTTTTCATGAAGGTATAATTTCTTAGCATTATTATTTGTTAAATTATATCCTTCATACATTGAATGACGTTTTTTTTCATTTTTTAACATCTTTTTCCTTTGATTATATATCATTTTTTTTAATATTTCAAATATTTCACCCTAAGCCTCAAAACAAGTACTGTGTAATTGCTTTGTCTGGCCATCTCATTGGTTTATTTTGCGAAAATATAAGCCAAGGGAACCCCCCTGGCTTATATTAAAATCCAATTTTAATGCTCATTTCCTGTCCATCTCTCAAGATATGAACGATGGCTTCATCTCCTGGTCGATACCGATAAATTTCTCGAATCAATTGTCCCATGGTTGCCACCTCTTGATTCCCAATACCAACAATAATATCATTTGCTCGAATGTCGTATTGATCCGCAGGAGAGTTGGCTTCGATTTCAAAAACATATACCCCATACTCTGCCTGTAATACTTCACCAGTCATGCCCTCAACCTCTTCTACATTAAGTCCACGAATTCCTAGATAAACCCTTGTGAACTCTCCTTTTTCAATAAATTGATCGACAATAGGCTTTGCCGTATTAATCGGGATGGAAAACCCTAATCCCTCAGCAGTTCGCATTTTAGCTGTATTAATCCCGATCACTTGTCCCTGTGCATTCAACAAAGGACCTCCACTATTTCCAGGATTAATAGATGCATCGGTTTGAATTAAATTATCAATTGCTTGGCCCTGCTCTGTTGGCAGGCTTCGATTCAATCCACTGATAATCCCTTGGGTCACCGTCCGCTCTAGGTTTAACCCGAGTGGATTGCCAATGGCAATGGCTAGCTCCCCTACTTGTAAATTATCACTGTTTCCTAGCTCCGCCACAGGAAAGTTAGATCCTTCAACTTGAATAATTGCTAAATCTAAACTTTTCTCATTCCATAGCACCTCTGCTGGAAGTGTTTGACCATCATAAAAAAGCACCATGACTTCCTCAACTTCTCCATCCCCAACCACATGGGAATTGGTTAAGATGTATCCCCTCTCATCCACAACAACACCAGTTCCCAATCCTTGGGCTCTACGAGTTCCAAAAAACGCATCTCTTTGAAGGGTGACGGTTGTAATCCCTACCACAGAGGGCATAGCCTTCTGGGTAACAGCAGAATAGACCGTCATATCTTGTAATGGCTCAATGGTGATGGATTGTCCTGGTGTCTGACCAAGCAGACCTTGGTCTACAAGGATCTGTGGTAAAGCCACATAGGCAAAACTTAGGGTTAGTAGACTTCCAATAACTGCACCCATTAGAGCCATCAAAAAGTACCCTTTCTTAGCCCCTCGTCTTGATCTATAAATGTCTTCATCTTTGACATATCTACGGGGTCTGTCTATTGATGATTCAATTCTTTCCTGTGATTCTTTTTCCTCTTGATTTTCAGTTTCTCGATTTTCATTTTCATTATACAAGAATTTCACCCCCAAATTTATTGACTGAAAGTGACAACTAATACTGATATATCATGCTTACCCTATTTCGTTCTGCTAAACTAACTTCTATGTCTCTACCTATTATCATTTCATTACTTTGCAAAATATTTTTTACTGTTATCATGGCTAACTCAGGAAAGTTGTTTTCCTTGCTTAAATGAGCTAGTAAAATAGCTTTTACATTTCTCTTCACTAAGTCAACAATTGCATCCCCTGCAGCATCATTGGATAAGTGTCCTACATCTGATAAAACTCTACGTTTTAAAGCATAGGGATACTGTCCTATCTTTAACATTTCCACATCATGATTAGACTCTAGTACAACTAGGTCAGAGTTCCCCACCTTATTGAGTATCTCCTCATCGATATGTCCTAAATCAGTGGCAATGCTAATTTTTGCATTGCTTCCTTGAAAGCAAAAACCGACTGGGTCCTTGGCATCATGTGAAATACTAAAGGGAGATACTGTTAATTTTCCAATTTTAAAGTCTCTTGTTTGATCAAAAAAACAAATATGCTCCTCTTTTACCTTGCCGACTTTATCAGCCATCCCCTTCCAGGTTCCTTCATTTGCATAAACAGGTAAATTATATCTTCTAGATAGTATTCCTACCCCTAAAATATGATCACGATGCTCATGACTCACTAAAATTCCTGTTAAATCCTTGGGATTCATCCCAATATCCTTTAATCGTGATTCTATCTGCTTTCCACTTAATCCTGCGTCTACTAATAGATGTTCCTTGCCATCAGAAATCAAGTGACAGTTGCCACTACTTCCACTGGCTAAGGAGCAAAAGGTCATTGCCATGTGTCGCCTCCAATTCTATTCTAGTACCCTGGTTACATTGGCCCCAAGCAATTGTAGTTTCTCTTGTAATCGATCATAGCCTCTGTCTATATACTGTACATTTTCAATTTCAGTTTTACCCTCTGCCATCAAGCCTGCAACGACTAATGCAGCTCCAGCCCTTAAATCCGATGCAGATACCTTAGCTCCAGATAGCCTGGCTACTCCTTGAAACACTGCCACATGTCCTTCTACTTTTATGTTGGCTCCCATTCTTTTTAACTCATCTACATGCTTAAGTCTACCTTCAAAGATTGTTTCTGTCACCATCCCAGTTCCCTTTGCCATGGTTAATAAACTACTCATTGGCTGTTGTAGATCCGTGGGAAACCCAGGATAAACAAGGGTTTTAACGTTAACGCTTTTCAGCGGTCTAGAGGCAACCACATGAAGTGAATCCCCATTTTCTACAATATCTACACCCATTTCCTTTAGCTTTGCTGTAATAGCTTCTAAATGCTTTGGAATGACATTTTCAATGGTGACATCGCCACCTGTTGCAGCAGTGGCAATCATATAGGTTCCAGCTTCTATTTGATCAGGGATCACAGAATACTGGCATCCATTTAATTTTTCCACACCTTTAATTTTAATGACATCGGTTCCTGCACCACGAACCTTAGCCCCCATACAGTTTAAAAAATTAGCTACATCAACAATATGAGGTTCCTTAGCTGCATTTTCAATGGTTGTTGTACCTTCTGCCATTACAGCTGCCAACATAATATTGATTGTAGCGCCAACACTGACAACATCTAAATAAATCTCTGTGCCGATAAGCCTTTCTGCTTCTACTGTGATGATTCCATGCTCTACAGTGACCGTTGCTCCTAGCGCTTCAAATCCTTTAATGTGCTGATCAATTGGGCGACTGCCAATAGAACACCCCCCGGGATAAGCCACCTTTGCTTTCTTGAACCTGCCTAAGGATGCTCCTAGTAAATAATAGGAAGCCCTAAGCTCCTTTGCTACTTCATAATCTGCATAGCACTGCTTCATCGACGCTGTATTAATTTCCAGCTTATTAGATCCTATCTCTGTTACTATGGCCCCTAGGCTCCTTAATATATTCCCTAATACCTTTACGTCACTAATTTCTGGTAAGTTATCTAGCACACAAATATCTCCTGCTAAAACTGTGGCAGGGATTAATGCTACGGCTGCATTTTTAAATCCACTCACTCGAACGTTTCCTTGTAGTCTTTGTCCACCCTCAATGATCAATTTATCCATATATCTCGCTGATCTACATCAGCTGTTCACCACCCTCTATTAAAGTCTAATACTAAATCATCTATTTATGGTTTCTCTTTAATTAACTATATTCATCTGTGTAATTCACAATTTGTTTACATTATAGCACTTCTTAGGCTTTTTGATAAGCATAATTCCTTTGAAAATTCCAATCAAATATTTTGTCTTCTTTTCATTTTTCAAAAATTCTAATTCCTAGATACATTATATCATGTAATTATGGAGTTATGAACCGGTTCTGCCTTCTAAGGCAATAAAAAAGCAGAAAAAGCATACTATACTTTTTCTACTTCCTTTTACAAAATCCTTCATTATAGTTTAAGCGTTAGTTTTTATAAGCTTCCACATAATAAATCCTGCCATTATCTAAGGTGATCCGCCAAGTGGGGAAGGCCGTTCCAGAATAAATATTCTCTACAGGCACATTGATGTCTTCAGGATTAAAGTAGTAACCAACTTCAATATCTGTTATAAAAATCTCTTCTCCTCTATGATCATAAACCATCTCATCCATTCTTCGGAGAAGAGCCTCTGTGGCAGGTATAATTTTTTTCTTTTGTTCAGAGGTCTTTTCCTGCTCTAATAGCATAGCCTCTACCCCAATAATCCCGTATTGATTGGCATAAACATTAATATAACTTTCTCCTAAAAAGTGTTCCTGATATGTTTGCCTGTAAATTAGCTGATAGACAGGATTTGAGCCAAATAATTTTACAGTTCCAAAGTAAATTTGCTCTAACACAATGTTTTCTTCCAATAGTCCATATTCCCTTAAGAAGGCTTGACTCTTGGCAATCATTTCTTCATCGGATAATGGTCGTCCTTGGTGTGATTTTTCCAGGTCATAATAGGTAATCCTTTTTCTTCCTTCAACCTTCAACTGTTTTTCCCCTAGTGTATACACACTCTCCTGGGCATTGGTTCCCTGGACTTCATATCCATCCCCCAAAAATTTTTCAGCTACCTCATTAGGTGAAAACTCTTTATACTTTACTGTTAATGTTGGTAAAGACTTAATTTCCCTAGAAATAGGTGTAAGTAGATAAATATTACTTTCCATTAGATAGTTTTGTACATTGTTAATATGTTCTTCACTAAATACAACAAAATCTTCTTGATTAAAATGATCTTTTTCAATATTATAGATTAAGAGTATGTTTGTAATAATAAAGGCTACAATTAATATATTTTTTGCCTTTGACCAATCCATCATTTCACCATCCCTAAAATGAGACTTAATTCACAAGGAGTTTTGACTTTCTCTGGATTGTGTAGCCCAGAAGATTTCCAAAAGTAGATTGCAAAGACCATCGCTTATTTCTTAAGGAGGAGTCCAAGCAAACAACCCAGGGCGGATTAATTTTGTGGACTACTATTAATCCATTCTCCTGTATAGGCATCAAAAAAGTATCGGTTTTCTTCAATTTCAATCATCCATGCAGGGACAAGCAATTGCTGTGTTTGCTTCTCCAATGCATCAAAGTAAACCATTGTGACGAGGTCAATATCCTTAGCGATCCACTGGGCATCCGTTAGTTCTTCATTTTGCCTAGCTTCATTGGTTATCTCATCATAAGGATGTTGACTCTTGATATCCGTTGCATTTTGCTCAATGATATCTACTGGAGATAATGTGGATATCTGGGGCTGAACACTCATTGTATTTTTCATTTTTTCTCGTGTGAATGTACGATAGCTTTTTATTTTATTTCCATAAACTTCGATTTCAATGGGGTCCTCCATTTGACTGTTACTTAATTCAACAGGAAACCCAGCTATTCGATAGCCAAATCCAAAGTAATATCCTTTATTCGTGTTATGGGTAATATTACGAATTTCATTTAAGTAGACGCCCTCTGGAAAATCTCCGTGGTCAATAATAAAATCTATGGCCACATCTAATGCATCATTCACATTTGTACTGGACTCTGACCCAATGTCTTCATTGTATTCTAATCGTCCTCTATGATTGATCCGAACGCCCCGCTCTCCATACCCATACATATACACTAAAGAACCACTTGTTTCTCGAATGGTTTTAACAAAGTCAAAATTTTCGTTAAAAAAGGATTTAGCTCGTTCTACTACTTCTTGTTCATCGTTAATGTCAATCTGACTTTCTACAAAAAATTGATGTACAGGAACGTTCTCTGTAAAACTCATACTAGTGGAAATTGGAATAATCGTATGATTATCTAAAAAATCAAAAATCGGGGCATAGGTAATAAAGTCAATTTTATTGCTTTCTAGGTCACTGATAAACTCAGTTAAGTTTTCCTGGGGTTCTTTGTTCTCCAATTTAACCTCAAAAATAACACCCTCTCCACCTACAATATAGATTGTATTGATATGCTGGGCAGGAATCAATATTTTATAAATTTCCTTTACACTACGAACAATTTTATTATCTGCAGTATCAAAGCCCGTGGCGACTAGGGTTGAAGGAACTCCCTTTGCAAACTCTAATTCAATGGCTTTACGACTCTTTGTCTCTTCATATACTTCCATAGAAACCGCTGTCACTTCTGGATCTCCATGGAAATAGTTATTTAAGATGTTACTTCCTTGGTTCCAAACCTTACTTACATCAGAATAAGAAGAAAGCATTGTATAAGAGTTGTCTCCAAAACTTAAGACAACTCTTTTAGGCATTACCATTATATTTCTTATTTCCTTGATGGTCTCTTGGTTCTTTCTGAGATTTGTGGCCTGTGACTGGAGTATATGTAAGGGTGATGAAAACCATATTTGTTGTACTAATACCACAGTCATCATAACTAAAATGCATAAAATGAGGGTTTTTGTTTTTTCGCGATTCATTAAAACCACTCCAAGCTCAATTATTCTCTGCCTGTATTTAGAATATTTTGGATCGTTTGTGCTGTCGAATTTCCGCTAATACTCTCATTCACTTCTTGTTGTACTTCTTCAATGTCCTTTAACATAACAAATCGTACCTCTTCATGCTTTGTCCCATTGGGTTGTATGGCTTTGAATGTGATCTTATTCTTCCCTTTTTGCAGTTCCACACTTATGGTACGTCTCTCTAGAGACCCGACTTCCATCTCTATTGTTTCACCAATTTGAACAAAATTTTCCGTTTCTCCGTCTTCATTACTGTTGTGATATACATCAATGGTAACCGTTGTTCCTTCAGAAGCAGTAAAAGTTAAAATCATATTTTTCTTTGTTGTTGTTACATTTCGCACTGGTGAAATAACCTGAAATGGTCTTTCAGTTTCTTTTATTTCTTCAATATTTACATTAGAATAGTTAACCTGATCAGGATTTGCGTATACGACTGCACCCGACGCGCTTATTAAAACGATCATTACTGTGCCAGCGATTACTTTTTTTATCATATTAATTCCTCCTGTAAAACAGTTAAATGATTTCATTATCATTATATAGCACTTGTATTACAGTCACATTACAAGGAAATTAAAAATCAATTACACATTTTTTCCTGTAGAAGTGGTAACTCAATCAAGACGGCCGTGCCACCCGATTCTCTACTGTCAACTTTAATCATGCCTTCATGAACATCAATAATCTGCTTTGCAATAGAAAGACCCAATCCAGTGCCTCCCATTTCTCTTGAACGGGCTTTATCAACTCTATAAAATCGTTCAAATATTCTAGGCAGATCCTCCTTTGGAATTCCCATACCATTATCTGTTATTTTAATCGTTGCATGGTTCTGGGTTTCTTCCAAGGACACATCGATGCATCCACCATTTGCTGTGTATTTAATGGCATTACTTATCACATTCAGCAGTACTTGTTCAATACGATTTTCATCAGCCCACACTGATACACCTTCTCTTAATCCTTTATAATTTAATTCTTGTTCTTTATTTTTTGCTGAAACACTTAAATTTAGTACTGCTTTTTCAACAATATAATTTAAATCAACTTCCTTTTTATCCCATTTCGTTTGTTGATAATCTGCATTGGATAGTTGCAACAAATCTCGTACAAGTCGAGCCATCCGATCTGCTTCGTTATCAATAACATTCAGAAACTGTTTTCCTAGCTCTTGATTCTCCATGGCACCCTCTAATAATGTTTCTGTATAGCTTTTGATGGTGGTTAAGGGTGTTTTAAGCTCATGGGAAACATTAGCGACGAATTCCTTTCTCATATTTTCCAATTTTTCATACTCTGTTACATCTTGGAAAAGCACAATAATGCCATCTAAATCTCCCTTTTCATTCATATATGGAGCATAGTTAGCTCGCAAAGTAATACCATACTCCATTTCAATCATCTGACTTCCTGACCATTTAGCTGGACTATTTTGTAAATATTCAATGGTTAACCGTTCATTTAATTGCTTAAATGTTTCATCGAAATGTTTTTCTAAAATATCTTTTTCTTGTATCCTTAACATTTCTAAAGCCCTGGGGTTTGCATGGATCACTTTCCCTTCCATGGTGGTTGCAATTAAACCATCCGCCATATAAGTAATAATGGTATCCATCTTTTGCTTTTCATTGGACATCTCTTGAAGCACGGACTTCAAGCGTGCCATCAAGTAGTTGAACATATTTCCTAATTGTCCAATTTCATCATCTGACTTGATTTCTACCACTTGTTCAAAATCGCCCCTCGCCATTTTTTCAGCCTTAATGGTCACATCATTGATAGGCCCTGTGACGCTTTTTGCAATAAAGTACCCTACAAAAATCGTGATAAATAAGGCTAAAATCGTTGCCCTAATCAAGATATTGATGGATTGATCTAATGTATTATAAATCTCTTCGAGGTTTTGTCTCAAATAGATGGCACCTGTTACACGACTATGCTCATCGTAAAGGGGAAAAACCATATTTTTAGAGCTAGTCAACCCCTCTTCCTTAGGGACAATGTCCTTTTCTCCTGGATCCCCATTAAAGGAAGATAAGATTAAGTCCGGTTCCAGAATCTCCGTTGCATTCTCATTCAGATAAGACAAATTTGTACTAGAAATAATGGTAAAGTTTGTATCTCTACCAATTACATATATTTCCATTCCGATTTTTTCATAATAAGTAATGTTTTCCTGAACATCTTCCTTATTCTTTTGCCAGTCCATATCCTTAAGAGAGATCCTTAAACTATTGGCTATCTGCGTTAAATTATCTCGAACAACGCCCAAGTGATACTGTTCGAACTGATTAATTAAAAACACACCGACAATAACCATCGCCATAAATACAAGCAGGAAGTAGATGGTTATAAACTTCCACCGGATACTTTTAAACATAATTAGGCCCTCCTGAAATAATACCCAACGCCCCGCTTCGTTTGTATGTATTTAGGGTTACCGGAATCATCCTCAACTTTTTCTCTCAATCTTCTTACGGTTACATCTACGGTTCTAATATCTCCATAATATTCATATCCCCATACTTCTTTTAAAAGCTGTTCTCTTGTAAAGACCTGCTCTGCTTGAATTGCTAAAAACTTCAAGAGCTCGAACTCCCTAGAGGTTAACTCAATGACCAGTTGGTCTCTTTTTACTTCATATTTACTAAAGTCGATGGATAACTTACCGGAGGAAATCTTGCCACCGCCTTGTGATCCTGCAGGTGCTTCCATGCGTCTAAAATTTGCATTTACCCTAGCCAGCAGTTCACGCATGCCAAATGGTTTTGTAATATAATCATCAGCTCCAATCTCAAGACCCAACACCTTGTCTACTTCTTCTTCCTTAGCTGTTAGCATCAAAATTGGCATAGAAAAACTTTCTCTTATCTTTCGGCAGACCTGAAACCCGTCTAATTTGGGTAACATCACATCTAGAAGAACCAAATCAGGGATGAATTCACTCACTTTTTTCAAAGCATCCTCCCCATCATGGGCCATTTCTATGCGGTAACCTTCCTTTTCTAAATTAAACTTTAAAATATCTGCAATAGGCTTTTCATCTTCAACGATTAATATTTTCTTCTCCATTTTCAGTTCACCTCATCAATTGATTTGATATAACAGTTCTACTTGGTTTCACTTTTTCCTGCTTAATTAAGTAAAGAAATTATTTTAAAGTCAAAGATTTCTCTTTAACTTTAAAATTCATTAAAAATGGCAAGTACTTTCTCAGGGTCTTTTCCCTCTCCTAATTCTTCAATCAAGTTGATTAATGCCTGTCTTCCATACTCCTCTACAAATGCATTCACCAATCTAAATGACTTTGTATAGGCTTCGTACTGATTCATTTGATGAAATCCATAGGTCAAAGCTTCCAGGTCATATACCTCTGACAATGTGACGCCTCTACCCCATTCATATCCGTCTACTTCATATTCAAAATATAAACTAACCCCTTCCGTAAACCAATGGGGAAAATTCCCCTTGGCTACATGGTCTGTTAGCAAATGGACCAGTTCATGCAAAATCGGCCCTTCCTCATAAAAAACCTGCTCTAAATCCTGTCCCTCATTAACCCATAAAGTAGGATCTAAAATATGAAGCGCATTTCCATAATACACACCCATAGGTGGTTTTTCTTTATTTAACATGACCGTCTTCATCATTCGATTTGGATCATTATAGACAACCAGCAATACTTTATCCTTAGGTTCGTATTGAAATACTGCCGTTGCTTCTCTATACTTATCTTCCGCTGTTTCTGCAATGAATTGCAGCAGCTCTTCATCTATTGATTGATACTTAATGATGAAATTCTCTGTCTCTATTTGTTGGTCACTTCTTGTTTGATAGCTTACCATGGTTTCTTCAGCGCTCCTCAGCAAAGGCCTAAAGGCCGTCACTGCTTGAGGTTTAAATGAGCTGTATGCCCCTAGCATCAAAAGTAACACAATGAATCCAACAAATCCTATGTTTCTCCATGATTTTAATTTCATGTTTTTTTTCAACATCACAATCCCTCCCTTCAAGGATATGTATGGGAGGATACAGATTGTATTATATCATATAGTTATGTAAACTTCTATACGACTACCATGAGAATAAATACCATATTCACTAACTGTCACCTTTTTCAAGCTTTTGCATAGTCTATATTAGATTAAAAATCATGAAACAATGTAAAGGGGGACAGCGTGTGTTTGGATATAGAGATATTATAGAAGAATCAGTGTTCCAACGATTAATGACTTTAGATGAAGACGAAATTCCTGTGATCATTCGAGCTGAAAATTGTGATTGTGCTGACCTTGAAAAATGTGTTAGAGACAAAGGTGGTCGAATTAAATACCTTCTTCCTCTCATTAATTCTGTGGCTGCCTACCTTCCTTCAGTTGGGGTTAGGAGCGTTGCTAGGGAAGAATTCATCAATAAAATTATTTATGATGAGTTAGCCCATAAACTAATGGATGTAGCCTCCCTTACTGTAGGTTCTGACTACGCCAATGAATATGACTTAACTGGAAAAGGTGTTACTGTAGCAGTGATAGACACAGGGGTTCACCCCCACAGTGATCTGGTCACTCCTACCAATCGGATCATTGGATTCAAGGATTTTGTTGGTAAAAGAACTTCACCCTATGATGATGATGGACACGGCACCCATGTGGCAGGTATCGTTGCAGGAAATGGATTCTCCTCCCAAGGCAAATATATGGGGATTGCACCGGATGCCAACATCCTGGGTGTTAAAGTGCTTAACCAGGACGGTGGCGGCAGCATATCCGATGTCATCGCCGGTATTCAGTGGGCTGTGGATAATCGCAGTCGTTATAACGTCAAAGTAATGACTTTATCCCTTGGGACAAAGGCAAATAAATCCTATCGCGAGGATCCGCTATGTCAGGCTGTTGAAGCAGCAGTTAACGCTGGAATTACCGTTGTGACCGCTGCCGGAAATAGTGGTCCCGAGAGAAGTACCATCAATTCACCGGCAAACAGCCCTTCAGCCATCAGTGTAGGCGCAGTTGATGATCGAGACATTACTTCACCAAGAGATGCTAAAATTGCAGATTTTTCAAGCCGAGGTCCTACTCCAGATGGGTTTAGTAAGCCTGATTTACTGTCTCCTGGGGTCCGTATTAACTCTCTTAGTCACCAAGGGAGCCAATATACCAGTTTATCAGGAACCTCCATGGCAACCCCAATTGTTGCAGGATGTGCTGCTTTACTTTATGAGCAAAATCCATCCTTGAACCCCCAAGGGGTAAAATCACTTATGACAAAGCATGCCCTAAGCATAAATCAAAATAGAGATGCCCAGGGTGCTGGTATCCTTGACATTCGTAAAATATTACAGGATACAAACCCTACCCATAAAAAACCGGGAACTACGCCGTCTAGACCGATACAATCACCTCAAAGAAATCGTTCCTTCTTTAGCGATTGGTTCCTTGTTTTACTAATTGTTGTGCTTTTAATTATTTTGTAGCATGATTAAATTTAAGTAACTAGAGTGAATATCGATTTATTGTTTTCATTGTCGTTTTAGTGGTATAAACAGTAATAGCGTAGTCATTAATACGACTACGCTATTATCTATATAGGTTGTTTTCTAATATTTTACAAAACTTAAGGGATTAACAGGGGAGCCATTTTTCCTGACTTCAAAGTGTAGATGTGGACCCGTACTTCTACCGGTACTTCCCATCTTAGCAATTTGCTCTCCTTTATAAACCCGATCTCCCTTTTTAACAAGGAGTGAACTGTTATGTGCATAATATGTCTGGTATCCATTTTCATGATTAATAATCACTAGATTCCCATAGGCACCATTATATCCAGCGAAGGAAACGAGTCCTGCATCTGCAGCATTAACAGCTGTTCCCGTTGGCCCTGCCACATCAATTCCTTCATGACGTCTGCCCCATCTTGTGCCAAAGCCTGATGTTAGTCTACCACGGGTTGGATTAGCAAAAACCCCTGTCGCTACTGTTCTAGGTCGTGGCTCTGTTCCTTCTGCAATTACTCTCATTTTAGGCTCTAAAAGGATTTCTTCATAAAGAATCTCTTTATCTATCTCTATACCATTTTCTCTTACAATATATGCCTGTACTTCTTTTTCACCTTCTACACCTTGTATCGTAATTTTTCGATCTCCTTCATATAAGGAGCTGGTCTTTTCATACTCTGTATCAAAAGGAATGATTTCCTTTTGTACAATGAATTCTAGTGTTCTCACATTAATATAAGGTTTAGGGATAATTAAACTTATTTCTTGTCCAATTTGAAGTCGCTCAGAATTAATCTCTGGATTAGCCTTTTCAATATCTGATACACTTAAATCATATTTCCCTGCAATGGTCCAAGCACTTTCTCCAGATTGCACCTCATGAATTTTCTCTTCATCGGTTCCTGTAATGATTAAATTTAATGCATCTTCCTTTTCTCTCAAAGCACCTATCTCTGTGGCAATTTCTTTAATTTCTATCTCTTCACTAAAATCAACTTTTTCATATTTTTCAACTTCATCTTCTTGTAAAAATGGCGCTTTTAATGTTGCCAAAATTTCATCTGCAGTACTTTGGTCTCTGACAACAACCACGTCTTCTCCATTGACACTAATGGCAAAAGCCTTTACCTTCAAATCTAGTTGTTTTCGGATATTTCGGATCATCATATTCCGGTCTGTAATTGATTCCTCATCTGCCTTCACTTCTATCACTTCAAGCTCTTGAATCATGATCACTTCCTGTTTGTAGGTCTTTTCTAGTTCTTGCTTTACAGCATTCATCGCTTCTTCAAAGTCTTCTTCGGCTCTGACAACAGCTAATACTTGTCCATCTGTCTGTATCTCATATGCTTGCAATGAAGCGTTTATTGATCCGTTCAGTAAAACCACTGAGAGAACCAGTATCAGGGCTAAGGCTGCGCCTATTATTTTATACTGAACCGCTTTTTTCCCTTTGTTTATATTATAAAAATTCCTCATATGTGCTTCATATTTTTTATATGTACTTTCCGCTTGTTTTTGAATTCTTTTGATATCAATCTTCATCATTTTAGCTCCTCTCGAGTACATAAGTTGCAAATACTCTTTTAGGGGTAGGATTGCTCCTAGTTTCACTTCTGTAAAAATTTATATTTGTAATGATTCTGTAACAATCACCTGTTTATTATATCACATTTTTTCAAATCGACAACCCTTAATTTACTCTAGTAACCACAAAAAGGATTGTCCCTTTCTATAGGTATTTTTATTATTTTATGTAATATTAAACATTTTATTCCATCTGTTTTTCTAGCCACTGTGTGAACAATGGTCTTAAGTCAATAGACGTGTTTCTTTGGCAAACAACGAAGAAGTCCTCTGTGGTTGCATTTTTAAATTGATAGTCTAAAAAATACTCCCTCATAGATGTCATAAATGCCTCATCTCCCATGTGTTCCCTGAGTTCCTCTACAAACATGGCTCCTTTACTGTATACAATGCTACTATACTCCCAAGAGCTATCAAATTCTTTCAAGCTCCTTAATATGCCTTCCCCTTTATCTGGCTCAAAATCAGTAAAATTATGATATTGTGCCTTGATCATTTTTTCAAAAATTTGTTCCTTTATATGAGGCCCATATTTCTCCTCAAAGTACATAAGTGTGCTATACTCTGTCAATGCTTCATCTAGCCAAGGTTCTGTGATTTCATTGTTTCCTACGATTCCATACCACCATTGGTGGGCCACTTCATGGACCACAACATATTCTAAAGGAAACTTCTCCTCCATTTCATAGAGTTGCCTTCCAATCATGACTAAGTTAGGATACTCCATGCCTCCAATAAAAAAGTCCGCTGCCACAATAGATAATTGATCATAGGGATAAACTCCAAACAATCGGTTAAATATTTCAAGTGAATCCACGCCATATTGAAGTGCTTCTTCTCCCCGCAAACCATTAATTGAATAAGAAAGGATTTTTGTCTCCCCTAGCTTTGCTTCCTGCACCTCAAAAAATCGACTTATGACCATGGCAAAATCCCTAACGCTCTTGGCTTCAATTTCATAGGTCTTCATATTCCCGTCTTCCTTTTGTTTCATCACATTTCCTGTTGTGGCCAATTCATAACCGGTTGGAATCATCAGTGTAATTTCATAGGTTGCTACCTCGCTATAAAATGGATCTCCTATGGGATAATAGGGATCTAAGTTCCATCCATTCTTATCATAAACCGATAGTATCGGATACCAATTGGTAATGTTAACCGTGCTATCACTATACCCCATACGACCAATGGCATTGGGTAGCTTCACTTCAAATTCAATGGATAAGTTCATCGATTCACCCGGTGCTAGTGGTTTTTTAGGTGTCACTCTTAATATGGTCCCTCCAGTTCCCATTATCAGGTGATCTGTTGGATTTTTTCCTTCCTTTACAGACAAAATTTCCACCCATCCGGGATTAAAACCATTGGGATATGCCCGATCTATTTCTTCTTTTTCAAAGGGCGCCTGTTCCTTGCTTTTAAATGTATTGGGGTATAGATGAAGATAAATATTTTCTAGGGTTTGTTCATGTTTATTGAGATACTTTAGCTCTTGATGGGCCTTAATACCCATGCTTTCTTCCTCAAAAACTGCATTGATTTTGTAATATGCTCCCTCACCCTCTGTTATCTTTGGAGCCAATACAGGTAAAGCCTGATATCCAGGCCAAAAATGATACACGCCCATAGAAAACACAAAAACAGTCAAGATGATAACAATTCTTTTTATTTTTCTTCTCAAAGGATCCATCATTCTGCCCCCTTAGGTTATCGCAATTCATTATTATGTTTCTCTACTATAAAATCTTATTGTTTTTTTTTGCTTTCTATTCTTAAAACTTTTAGCAAGGCATCATAAATAAAAAACCAATCCATTCCACTCCAGTTATTGATTCTTTTTCTAATCCATCCAAGGTAGCAACAACTGAAGTATTCTATGATATAATAGAATAAAATCAGAAAAGTGTATGTGAAATTGGAGTGATATTAGATGAGTTTTATTAAGAGATCTTCTTCTATTGATTTAGGAGATACATCCATTGAAAATATTTTTATTGATGTGTACATGCCCATGGCAAATGGTACCTATGTTAAGGTGTACTTATTAGGGTATAAGTGTGCCTGTGAAGGTGATATCAGCTTAGAGTCTAGCAACATGACCATTGCTAAGCATCTGACCCTACCCCTTTCCGATGTGTTATCTGCATGGGATTTTTGGGAAAGCAAAGGGATTATCAAAAAACATCCCATGGAAGAAGGCGACGATACAAACTATACAGTGGAGTTTATCAATTTAAAGCAACTCTATATAGATAATAACTTTAAATCCATCCAGCAACCTTCCTCACAAGCTTCAGAGCCCAAACCCTTTAGTTGCTCTCCTAAGGATTTAGTAGATGCGAATAAGGTACCTGAAATCAAAGAGATGTTTATGGAGATTAATCGTATCATTGACCGCCCACTTGTTCCAAATGAAAAAAAAGAGATTTTAGAATGGTTTTATACCTTCAACATTGATCCCCCACTAATTATCAAGGCCTATAGCTACTGTAAGCACAAGAAAAACATTAAGAGTGTCAAATATGTTGGTGGGGTTGCACGAAATTGGTATGACTTAGGCATTACTACCGTGGAGCAGCTTCAAACATATTTACTTAAAAAGGGAGAAAAATTTGCTATTTATGATCGGATCTTTAAGGCCATGGGATTTATTGGTCGAGAACCATCAGAGGCTGAAATTGAAATTATGAATAAATGGGTTGATGAGTATCAATTTGACCTCACGGTTATTTTAAAGGCTTGCGCTAATTCCAGTAAAACCTCTAATCCAAATATAAATTATATTAATGGTATTCTAGCGGATTGGTTCAAAAAGGGGATCCGTAATGTATCAGACATCGAGCAGTTAGACCAACAAAAAAAGGTGACTCCCTCACCAGCTAAGTCCAAAGCTTCCCCCCCTGCTACCAAGACTAAATTTCATTTAACGGAAAGTCGTGGTTCAAAGTATAATGCTAAGGAATTAGAGGAACTCGTACTCAATCGCAACAAAATAAATCAGTAGGAGTGTCTATGCAATGAAGAAGGCATTTATTAATGAGATATTAAGGAACTATGAAAAGAAAAGGGATTATACCAAGACCAAAAGACTCCAACGACTGCAAGAGGTCTATAGCCGGGTGCCAGAGATTAAAAAAATTGATCGGGAAGTGCAAAAACTTGGTATCTCTATCTCTAAATCCCTCATCCATGGTGAAACACATCCAGAAAAAATGATAGATACCCTTAAAAGTCAGTTACTGAAGTTAAAACAAGATAAGGCTATGTTATTAACCGAAAACAATATTCCTCTTCAATATTTAGATGAGGAATATGATTGTTCTCAGTGTAAGGATACTGGCTTTTTAAATACCGGAAAGAAATGTAATTGCTTTAAACAAGAAATTATAAACTATTCCTATAAAATGTCCAACCTATCCACTGTATTACAAAAGGAAAATTTTAATCATTTTAATATGGCGCTTTTTTCTGAAGCTTCCTTTGAAGAACAAGCTCAAAGTCCTCGAGAAAATATGCTCCATATACTGAATGTCTCTGAAGGCTTTGTTTTTAACTTTGATAAAGATAATGAAGAGAACCTATTGTTCTATGGATCAACTGGATTAGGTAAGACTTTTCTAGCTAATTGCGTTGCCAAGTCTCTTTTAGATAAAGGACATATTGTGATCTATCAAACAGCCTTTAAGCTGTTAGAAATCATCAGTGATCTTCGTTTTCAAAATAAGCAGGAAAAGAATAAGTATGATCTTCTCTTTGAAGCTGATCTTTTAATCATTGATGATCTTGGAACTGAGATGACCAATACCTTTACCAATAGTGAACTGTTTAATATCATTAATAGTCGTTTATTATCTAATAAGAAGACACTTATCTCCACAAACTTAAGTCCCAAGGAATTAATGGACCGTTACGACGATCGTATTTTTTCCCGGCTCTTTTCTAAGTTTACCGTGTTAAAATTTTATGGTAATGACTTACGATGGGAGTCACAATAAAATTCGTCTGATGCTAGCGAAAACTTTTTAAAAAAAACACCCTACTCATAATGAGTAAGGTGTTTTTTGATTTGGTGACCCCTAGGGGAATCGAACCCCTGTTACCGCCGTGAAAGGGCGGTGTCTTGACCGCTTGACCAAGGGGCCAAGTTCAGCAACCCTTAGTATTCCTCACTAAGAATCACTGAATATGATTTAACTGGTGACCCATCCGCGACTCGAACGCGGGACACCCTGATTAAAAGTCAGGTGCTCTACCGACTGAGCTAATGGGTCAAATTGTGACTACAGTTATATATATTACTAGAAGTTCATGCCGCTGTCAATCATTTTTTCGACTTTATTCACCATTACGTTTACAATCACTTTTCACCATTCATTTAATGGAAAAAAAGCTAGAAAACCAGCATATTATCTATACTGGTCCCTAACTTTTTTCCATAGAATCAGTCATGTTAAAACCTTTAAAATAAACGTTCTCTAATAATGGTCTGATTTCTCTTTGGTCCCACAGAAATCATTTTTATTGGAACACCCACATAGGACTCAATTCTTTCAATATATTTCTTTGCATTTTCTGGAAGTTCTTCATATGTCTTCATATTTGTAATGTCTTCCTCCCAACCAGGTAGCTCTTCATATATTGGCTTGCATTTACCTAATGTTTTTATGTTGGCTGGAAAGTGAGCTACCATCTCCCCTTCTAATTCATAGCCTGTACAGATTTTCAGTGTATCAAATCCACTTAACACATCCAATAGCATCAACGACATAGCCGTTAGCCCGTTTATTCGTGTGGTGTATCTTACCATCACACCGTCGAACCAGCCACATCTTCTTGGTCTTCCAGTTGTTGTCCCAAATTCATTTCCCTTAATCCGGATTTTATCTCCTACTTCGTTATCTAGCTCTGTAGGGAATGTTCCTGAACCAACCCTAGTGGTGTAGGCCTTCACAATTCCTAATACCTGTTCAATTTGATTAGGTCCAATTCCTGCTCCAATAGGAAATCCACCAGCCGTAGGATGAGAGGATGTCACATAGGGGTATGTTCCTAGGTCTATATCTAGTAATGTTCCCTGTGCCCCTTCAAATAGCACCTTCTTTTTTGCTTTTAAGGCTTCATGGGCCAGTATGGTTGTATCCGTTACATACTTTTTGATTTCTCTAGCATATTTGAGATAGGTTTCATACATGGCTTCTTTTTCAAATCCCTCTGCTTCATAGATCTTTTCAATTATCTTGTTTTTATCATCTACTTGCTTATATAACCTGTCTTTAAAATCCTCTTCATCAATCATTTCCCCAAGTCGAATACCAGATCGCTGAATCTTATCCATATAACAGGGGCCGATTCCTTTTTTAGTTGTCCCGATCTGGGCTTCACCCCTTGCTTCCTCTTCCAATTGATCAATTCGCTTATGATAAGGGAAAATCACATGTACCCTTTCATCGATCTTAATGTTAGATGTATTAATCCCTTCTTTTTTAAGTACTTCTATCTCTTGTAAAAATCCTTCGGGATCAAACACAACGCCATTACCGATAATATTTAGTTTGTCCTCAAAAAGCACGCCAGAAGGCAATAAGTGAAAGCTATATTTTTTATCTTCAACCATCACTGTATGTCCTGCATTGTTTCCACCTTGCGCTCTAATCACCACATCTGCTTCTTGTGCTAAGTAATCAATAATCTTTCCTTTTCCCTCATCGCCCCATTGGGCACCTACAATTACTATTGATGGCATCATACACACCTCTCATTCAAAATGTTTGTCCTATCCGAACATTATCTTACCATATTACCATTAAATCCAGAACTGGTCAATTAATAGTCGAATATTATTTTGCTCTTATTATATATAATTCGGTATTACTGCCAGGTATTTACCCTCTCCTCATAAAAGGTAATCCACTCTTTTGACGCAAACTAGATATAATAGATAAAGCCTAGGATTTCTCCTAGGCTTTATCTATTATATCTAGTTTCCCTTTTCTTCAAAAAACTTATTCAAATCATCAACTAATTTGTCTACATCAATCCCATGTACGTTTCCAGCATCACTGATGCTCTCCATAGTGGCACCAGGTCAGCCAAGACAATGTAATCCGTACTTCATGAAGATTGTTGCAACTTCTCGATCTAATTGCATTACATCCATAATAGTCATATCTCGATTAATTTTCATCGTAGTGTTCCTCCTCACTTGTATAGCTTTCGTCTATAATATTACCATTTTTAATCAATTTTATCAATATATCTTACGATAACTTCCCTGTTTTATATTTTTCTTCACGGTTAAATTAAAAAGCTTCCTGTGAATTGAAGTTCTCTTAATTTTATCCTAATCTCTTTATTCTATAAATAAAACCCTAAAGTTGATCTTTTTCCACAGCTTACACCACTATATGCACAGGTGTTCTGTTGATAGTGTGGATAACTTATTCTTTTTATACATTTCTTTTGTCATCATCATGTGGATAAATTGACACTTAATCAATCCTTTATCTAGTTTAAACAACTCTCGATAAGGTAAATACAACTCCTCTTGAAAGATTGGTAATCTTTGATCCTCAAATTCTTCAAGTTTAACTGTCACAATCTTAAATCCACATTTTTCATAACATCTTTGGGCACGTTTGTTGAAGTAAGATACCTTTAGGTTTAATTTTTTCATTTTTAGTACTTCAAAATAATAGATTAAAAAAGTATTTAAACTATCACTACCATAACCCTTGTTGATTTGGTCTGGATCAAATACAATCCCTAGCTCACCGACTTTTCGAAACCATTTAATATCTCTCAATGCAATATAACCCACTAGCTGTCCCTCTAAATTAAAGATCGCGTAGCAACGCTTACTAAAGGAAAAAGCTTTGATTTGATACCAATAATTGCGCTCTTGCCTATTCATTTTGGGAAAATTGTATCCATAAAACAAAGGCTCCTGATGTTTGCCCCACTCCTGCATTGAATCAACATGTTTGCGTTGTAGTTTCATCATATAGGTATTTCTTCCCCTTGCGATAATCATCTTTATCCTCCACTACCTATCCTCTTAATTTTGGCGATACTTTTCAAAATCAAGGAACTTTTGAAATTGTCCCAACCAGATTAACTCAATATTTCCAGTTTCACCATTACGGTGCTTTGCAATGATCACTTCTCCTATATTTTTCTTTTCACTGTCTGGAAAATAGTATTCATCACGATATAAAAACATAACTAAATCTGCATCCTGCTCAATGGCTCCCGATTCTCTCAAGTCAGATAGGATGGGTCGATGATCTGCTCGAAGCTCAGGCGCACGTGATAGCTGGGATAGTGCGATGACTGGACAGTCTAGTTCCTTTGCCAGTATTTTTAATCCCCTTGAAATTGCAGAAATTTCTTGTTGTCTACTTTCGATTCTTCCGTCTCCTTGCATTAACTGTAAGTAGTCAATTACCACAAGGTCTAATCCTTTTTCCATTTTTAATCTTCTACATTTAGATCTCATTTCCATGATGCTAATACCCGGTGTATCGTCGAAATATAGATTTGCTACGGAGAGAGGCACCATTGCCTGGGCAATCTTAGACCATTCTTCTTCATTTAGGTTTCCATTTTTAATTTTATTTAAATCCACCATGGATTCTGATGCTAGCATTCTAAGCATCAGCTGTTCCTTGGACATCTCCAGACTAAAGACAGCAACTGATGCATTATCCATTGTTGCTGCATTTTGTGCTAAGTTTAGTGCAAAGGCAGATTTTCCCATGGCAGGTCTTGCGGCAACTAGAATGAGATCTGTTTTATGAAAGCCGCCTAGTTTTGTATTTAAATCAAGAAACCCTGTGGTCATTCCTGTAATGCCCTTCTTGTTCTCATATAGTTGTTCAATTCGATCAAATGTATCAGATAAAATTTCTCTTGCTGGGGTGAACCCCTCCGAAGAACGATTTTGAGAAATATCATATATGCTCTTTTGAGCCTGTTCTATGACTTGTAATACTTCCACATCGCTGCTATATCCAAGATGTATGATTTCCTCAGATGATTTAATGACCCTCCTAAGGGTTGCTTTTCTTTCCACAATCTCTGCATAGTATCGTACATTGGTTGTAATGGGAACGCCCGAGGCAAGGCTTGTTAGATAAGTAATTCCCCCTATGGCATCTAGTGTTCCCCTTTTTTTTAACTCTTCCGTTAACGTAACTAAATCTACAGGTTCATTTCGATTAAATAAATCATAGACAGATTCAAAAACTTCTCGGTGTGCTTCTTTATAAAAGTCTTCTCCATGAATGACTTCTAAGGCAATAATAATCGCCTCTCGATCCAATAGCATAGATCCTAGTACTGATTGCTCTGCTTCTATACTATGGGGTGGTATTTTGTTTAGTGAACTCATTACTTCCACAAGAACCCTCCTATAACTTTAACACTCTACTTTTTAAAGATGCGCCCTATTCAAAATCTTGGATTTTATATTCTTTCCGTTACATTAATCCTTCATTTATTATACCATAATTTTTTAACCCCTCTTTATTAAAAATCTCAAGTATTTTTATAAAAAAAACTGGAGGAATCCTCCAGCTTTTATGCTTCTTCTGTAACGGTTACTTTTATTTTACCCACTACTCCGGAATGCAATTTAATGTCAATCCATTTTGATCCAAGCTCTCGAATTGGTTCATCCAAAAGTAACTTTCTCTTATCTAGCTTAATTCCTTCTTGTTTTTGCAGCTTCTCTATCACATCCTTAGATGTGACTGAACCAAAAAGTCTGCCACCCTCTCCTGCCTTCGCCTTGATGTTGACATCAACCTTACTTAATCGTTCGGCTAGTTCTTTAGCTTTATCTACCTCTTGATCCTTCTTCATTTTCTGAGCAGTTTTTTGCTCCTTTAATGTTTGAAGACTCCCTTCCGTTGCTTCCTTTGCTACTTTTTTAGGAAGTAAGAAGTTTCTTGCATATCCATCACTGGCATTAACAACATCACCTTTGTCTCCTAATCCTTTTACATCCTTTAATAAGATCACTTTCATTCTTCTTCACCCTCCTCCAAATACGCATTAATTGTTTCTTTTAATACCTTTTCAGCCTCTTCCATGGTACAATTTTCTAGCTGGGCTCCAGCCACAGTTAAGTGACCTCCTCCTCCTAGCTTTTCTAAAATGACTTGTACATTAATGGCTCCCATAGAGCGACCACTTATAAAAATCATTGTATCATCTTTTTTACCTAATACAAAGGAGGCCGTAATTCCCCTAACGCCTAAAAGTTCGTCTGCTGCTTGTGCACTAACCAATTGCACACTCTCAATAGGCTCTTCACAGGTAGAGATGGCAATTGTCTCATTAATCACCCTAGCTCGTTTCACAATTTCAGCTCGAGCGATGATGGTTTCAAGATCATCCTGAAATAACTGCTTTACAGATATTGTGTCGGCGCCAGCACGTCTTAGTAATGAAGCTGCTTCAAAGGTCCTTACCCCTGTTTTAAAGGTGAAATTCTTTGTATCCACAGCAATTCCAGCTAACAATGCCTCTGCTTCTAAGGGTTCAATGTTTACTTTATCATCCATATAATAAAGTACCTCTGTAACCAATTCACAGGTTGAGGAAGCATATGTTTCTTGATAGTTTAATACCGTCTCCTCAATAAATTCGGTTCCTCTTCTATGATGATCGATCACCACGATCTTTTCTGATATCTCTAGCAGCTCAGGACATTCGGTAAAGTTAGGACGATGGGTGTCGACAACGATCAATAAAGAGCTTGGCTGAATCTTTGTTTTGGCTTCTTCACATGTAATGATATTATTACGGTACTCTTCCTTTTCATATAATCTTGCTGTTAACCCATCAATAGAAGGATTAGAACCATTCAATACGATATATGCTTCTTTATCTCTATTCTTAGATGCACGATAAATCCCAACAGCTGCCCCTAATGCATCTAGATCGGAGCCTTTGTGTCCCATAACAAACACGTTATCTGATTGCTCAATTAACTGCTTTAATGCATGGGCTATGACCCGAGCCTTCACTTTCGTTCTCTTTTCTACAGCCTTTGTCTTTCCTCCATAGAAGCTTATTTTATCACTTCGTTTTAAGGCGACTTGGTCTCCACCCCGTCCAAGGGCTAAATTCTTTGCTGCATTGGCAAAATCGCAGGTTTCTAATGGTATTTTCCCTTCTGCACCAATTCCAACACTTAGGGTGATGGGTATTTTGTTGCCTAAGTTAATCTCTCTCATTTCATCTAATATATCAAACTTCTTCACTTCTAGCTTCTCTAAATGCTGTTTTTGAAAAACCACAACAAACTTATCCTTTGAGTACTTGCGGATAAACCCACCTAATCTATTGACCCATATATTGAGACGATGCTCAATTTCAGCAGCAATTAAAGGCCTGTTCATCTCCTCCGTACTCTGCATAACTTCATCAAAGTTATCTATCTGAAACAAACCAACAATGGGCTTTTCTTCTTCATACTTTTTCTTGAGTCCTTCATACTCTGTGACTTCTAGCCAGTAAAGCATAATAATATAATTTGAAGCATGATTTTTGGATAATTTTACAATATTATAAAGCACCTCGAAGTGCCTCCCATTTATATTCACCTGTTGCACCTGTTCTTGCTGTTCATTTAAAATTTCTCTTAGATTAAAATTTGGAATCACATCTTGTATGTCCTTTTCAAGTAAATCCTTTTTATTTGTTACTTCTATAAATTTTGGATTATACCACGTAATTGTTCCATCAAATTCTACAATGGTTAAGGGAATAGGTAGATTCAATATTGCATACTTTGTAGCTGAATCAATATCCGATGAAATGCCTTCAATATACTGTGTCCACTCCTCACGACGGATATTGGTTATCTTAAGATTATAGTAGAGTAGATATGCTAAAAAGAAAACACCAATAATTCCAATTACATGATTATAAATAGAGATAATAATGATTAAAAGAGAAATAATGATCATATAGATCCGCGTATCTGGAACGAGCAATTTAAAAAATTTTGTATTTCGCATAGTTCCCATTAGATTGCCTCCTAAAGTAATTTACATAAATATTAAGATTTCCTAAGTTTTCTAATGTCTAACATAGCATCTATCACACCCATGATAGAAACCACTGTTAACAATGGACTGATTAAGACGATCAATACGATTATGATAATTCTTACGGTTCTATTGATTCGGGTTTTTTTAATGAGGTAGCTTACAAATGAGATCCCCTGTAAAAAAAAGATAAACACAAAAAGTAGTGTCACATTAGCAATTAAACTGGTGTGATAGATTCCCTCTATATAGGTGGTTAATAAGCTTAAAACAAAAATAATGAAGGTTCCAAGTACAATATTGTGCGGCAGCTTGAAGTGACTAAAGCTAGGAAGCTCATAGGTTTCAACTCGAAATCTCCTCAGTATGGAAATCGTTAAGTAATAATTAATAAATGCACCTATAAATACTTGAATCATCATAAGCCCTGGTAAAATCATGACCATGTAATTGAAGGCTTCTGTAATAGCCACTCTGCTAAAGTTCATTTCTCTCAGCATATCCATTTGATGTTCTAGCACTTCAGGCAACATGAGGTTCACCTGACTCATTACATTAAATCCACTGACTAATGAAATAATCTGGATGGCTATAAAAATCGATATGATTGAGGCGCCACTCCCCAAAGCCATCACTTGAAATGGCTCTCTGTTTCTTTTGATGTAGTATCCCATCAACAATGCCAGTGGCCCCACTAATAACAGTATAAACAATGGATATAATAGACTTGTTAAAAATCCAATTAAAAGGCTTGTTAATAGTAAAGATAAAGCAGCGTATCTTGTACTATGTCTTACGGCTAAGACCATAAATGGAACTGGTAATAACACCAGTAATACTGATAAAACTGGAATATAGACTCCTACAATTCCAAAGAAAGCAGTAATTGATGCAATAAGGGCTGATTCAATTAAGGCCTTTTTACTTGTTACATTGTTCACACTTCATCACTCCTAAGAACTATTTTTCACGTCCCTTTAAATGTTGATTGAGACTGGATAATTCGCCATACCACTTTTCAAGATGATGTTCCTCTATAATATGAATTTTTACCTTGTCCTGTACTTTTTTATCAATTATTTGATAATCAATTCCTAATCTTTTTCCTAGTGAATAAGTCACTAAAATAATATTGGCTAATCCTTCTAGTACTGAATCTTGTGCCCCCTTAACTCCTTTTAATAACCCCTCAAATACAAGGGCAATGCTACTCAATAGCTCACACTTTAAAAATTCTATCATTTTTAGATTACGTCCAATATCCACATTCTTTTTTTGAAAATCCAACATCCTATTTCCCCCTATTCCATCCTAGTTAATAGGTCATCATTACTATATTCGATTTTAACTAGGTTTTTCCTCCTTCATATCACCCTTTAATTGATAAATAAGCACAGGAATACTCCAGTGCTTATGTGTTAGTACGCTGTTATAATATTTAACTTAGATAAAGCCTCTTCAAGATTATATAAAAATACGATCATTCGCACAACTTCTTCCGCAGGGTATTCATTGATTTTAGTATTTGTTTTTAGCTGTGTTTTGACCTTCCTTATTTCTTCAATAATAAGCGTTAGGTCTATATTTTTTTGGTGATTCAATACTTCCTTTTCAATTCCTTGGACCACTTCTAATGAAGCTTTTATCTTCTGAACATCTTCAGCAATGTCCTCAATCATATGCAGCTTTAGTCCTCTTTTACAGGCAACATGAATATTTTGTATGTGCTGATAGATTTCTTTAACCAGCTTGAAAGTAATCATTAATTCATTACACTTAAAGTCTCCGTACACCCTTATTCGTTCTTCTTTAACCTGTAATTGTAGCAAGTTGTCTGATTCCTGCAACTCTCCTTCTATTTCATTCATCCTTGTTTCTAAATACTTAATGTCTTCTTGCCTTTCTTCTAAAAGAATTTCTAATGTTAATAAATTGCATTCCCAAAGGTCTTTACATACATTACGCATCTTATCGATGGCTATTGTATCATAGGTAGGAGGGTAAATAAAGTAATTGACAACCACTCCAATACTAATGCCCACAAATGTATCAAATAAACGATGTAAGGTATAAGCGATATGCCCTCCCTCTGTATTGAGAAAAATGGCAATGAATCCAATGGTTGCAATGGAAGTGGACGCTTTCCAGTTTAATTTATTCATAATCATAATGAGTACAATAATGCCTACTCCTGCAACAATTGGATTTCCTGGGGCTATTAAAACAAAGGCAAGGCCAATCATTGCACCAATTAAGGTTCCTAGCATTCTATTGAAACCCATTTTCCAAGAATCTGAAACCGTAGGTTGCATGACAATAATTGCAGCAACAGCTGCAAAAAAAGGATCATCCATTCCTAAAAGATAGTAAACAAAAAGTGTTAGTGTAACTGCTAATCCTGTTTTCAAGGTCCTAAGACCAATATTCATACGAATCCTCCTAAAAGAATATAATGTACTCAAATTTTGAATATAAATATGGAATTCTAGTCTATTATACCTCATTTTCCATTAGGAGAGTATCTCTATTTTTACAGAATCAGAACTTATCTTCCTATACGATATATTTCAATATTAATAACAGAATGACCCCAGGAACGCCTAATAATCCAGTGATTAAAGCTGTAACAGGGTTGATGGCTAAATAAATCCCCCAAAAACCACCTATGAAATTAAGCATCAATAGCATAATTCCACCAATAATACCATTCCAAATCAGCTTTACCAGCCATTTAATTGGAATGAGAAGTATCCAACCCACAACATATAATAAAATCAATCCGATGGCATACGCCAGTATCACACTTAATTCAAATCCCATACACATTCCCTCACTTCAATTAAATAGTAGTCTATGCAATACTATTTACTGCTCTAGAAAGAACTATTTCCTAAACAATAAAATTCGTCCGGTGCTATCGTATGGACTCATGGCACACTTGAAATTTAAAACGGCCTTTGTTTTAAATTTCAAGTGTTTAAGTACATAATATAAGGAGTAGTTCATCTACTCCTTATATTATATCATGTTCAGTTAGCCAATATGACAAGCTTAGTGAAAATTAACCCGAACGCCTTCTTCTTTTGCTTTTTTTAATAAATATATATATCTGGTTTTGGCAGCTTCTAGCTTGTAAATTGCATGGTCTACTAAGTCAGGATCTGATACATTATGGAAGAATCCCTCGGCATTTTTCCATTCTTCGTGGGCATTGAGAACTTGTTGAATAAATGCTTGTTCTTCGTCTATTTCAGGCTCCTGGTAATTACCGATCTTATTATACAAGTTCTCTAAAACCGAGACCACATTCTTCACAGCCTTCTCTTTCTTTGTTCCATTTGTTTCATTTGTTTCAATAGAGCTTTGCTCTTTCATTATGGAATTTCCCCCCTAGATCTTTTTTATTATCTATTAGGTTATCCATTTTATTCCTATTTATACTGCCTCCTATAGGATTTCTGCTCCTAGTTGAGCTAAGGTAGATCTCTCCACCTTTTTAAAATGAATGTGGGCCGATACTGATTGATCTCTGAACCGGTTTATCACATATGTTAGTCCATTACACTGTTCATCTAAGTATGGATGATCAATCTGTTCCGTGTCTCCCATTAATACAATTTTACTTCCTTCCCCCACCCTGGTGATGATGGTTTTAATTTCATGTTTTGTCAAATTTTGTGCCTCATCAATCACAATAAATTGATTGGGTACACTTCTTCCACGGATATAGGTTAGGGCTTCGATTTCAATGCGATTCATTGCCACAATGGTATCTCCTATACTAGAAAGTGCCTTTGTCCCCAAAATTAACTCTAGGTTGTCATAAATCGGTTGCACCCAAGGTCTTAGTTTTTGGTCCTTATCTCCTGGTAGAAAACCAATGTCTCTTCCTACTGGAATAACAGGCTTCGTAATCAGTAATTTTTGATAACGCTTTTCATCGTTGGTTTTGTAAAGACCCGCTGTTAAGGATAGTAATGTTTTTCCTGTTCCAGCCTTTCCTGTTAAGGTAACCATTGAAACATCATCATCTAATAATGCTTCTAGTGCCATTCTTTGTTCTAAATTTCTTCCTTTGATTCCCCAGTAGCTCCCTTCCCCAAAACTTAATCCCACTACCCTATGATGTTCTTTCTTGAGTTTTCCAATAGCTGATTTGCCTGTGCCCTGTCGATCTTTTAATAGGATAAATTCATTGTAGCTTAATGCATATCCATTAAGTGCCTTCTGAAGCTCCTCTACCATAACGTATCCTCTCTTGTAAAATGTGTCAATGAGCTCACCCTCAACCCATAATTCCTCATATCCATGGTAGATTTCTTCATTTAAGTGAATTTTATCGTGTAAATAATCTTGGCTACTGATTTCCAATGCATCCGCTTTAATTCGCATGATGGCATCTTTGCTCACTAAAACGACCTCGCCATCCTTTTCTGTTTTCTCCAGCTGTAAATTCAACGCAACTGCTAAAATACGATTATCATTGTTAATTTCATTAAAAAATGCTCTTACTTTAGCTAGACTACGGTGATTTAATTCTACTTTAATATAACCACCATTTTCTATTTGAATACCCTGGCTCAATGTTCCCTTTTCCCTGAGCTTATCTAGCTCCCTTGCCACCTCTCTGGCATTTCTTCCTATCAGATCTTGGTTGTTCTTCTTTTTATCAATTTCTTCTATTACCACAGCTGGTAAAACCACAAGATTATCTCCGAAGGAATAGATACTTCTTGGATCATGAAGCAAAACACTGGTATCAAGAATAAAAGCTTTCCGCATATGTCCCCCTACGGGTAATAAGGGTCTTCACCATCCTTTCTATGATTGAACACTTACTGGTTATTATTATATGTTTATTATGCCAAAAGGGAATTCATGTGTGGTATATTTCACTTTAAAAAGAAGGACATCTTTCTTCAAAAATGAAAACATGGCTTAAGGAGAATTGTATCTTTCCCTAAACCATGTTTTAAACAAATTGAAACAAGTGCCAAATTTCTTTGCGTTACGTTTTCTATCCTTTAACATTTCATCAAGCTTCATCCACATCGCACAATGCTTTACGTACAAGTATTGGTCCAATGAGTTCAAAAACCACTACTGCTGTAAGAACAACGGGCATAATTGTATCCGGTGCAAAGATAGATTTTTGTTCAGCGATGATTGCTAAACCAATGGCCACGCCAGCTTGGGGAGTTAGGGCTCTACCTAAATTGCGCTTCCAACTCATGGGAAACTTTGTTAATGCTGTTCCCACACGACTCCCCACCAGTTTGGCAACAAAACGTGCTCCGATATATACCAAACCAATTTGTCCTACAGCCGGCAGAACTGATAAATCCAGTTTTGCACCTGCTAAGGTAAGAAAAACCAATAAAATGGGATCCTCAACATTCATAAGCGATCGACTAATTCGCTGTGGTTTTCCAGAAAAATTGATATAGACGGTACCAGCTGTAATTGCAGCCAGTAAAGCAGGTGTCCCCCACTGGTTGGATAATCCTACTGTTACTAAAATCACTCCTAGAACGGAAACTAAAATGCGTGTATCACTTTTAGCCTTGTGGGATGTGGCTACCAAAAATACACCAGCGCCTATTCCTAACAGTAAAGCAATCCCTATATCCCGTGAAGCCATTACAATGGCCGGTGTATTCCCTGTATCAGTAGCAGCCAGCCCGACCTGCATAAAACTAATGATAATACCAAAGAGCGTAATAGAAAATAAATTATCCATTGCGACTACTGATAAGAGTACCCTGCTGAAGTCTCCCTTAGAGGGGGTTTCCCTTATACATGCAATAATAGCTCCTGGAGCTGTAGCAATACTAATTACCCCAAAGATGAGGGCGTATCGAAAAGGCAAACCAAATAGATATAGAGATCCAAATACAAGGACTAAGGTAAGAAGGGCCTCTACCATAAAAACCTTGGCTGCATCTTTGGCTAACTTGCGCATTGTTCCCCAATGGAGCTCAGCCCCAATGGAAAGTGCAATCACACCCAATGCCAGTTCATTGATTGGTGCAAGCTGATACATTTCTTCTACGCTAACTAAGCCCATAACAGAAGGACCCACAAGAATTCCCGCTAATAGATTACCTGTTACCGATGGAAGCTTCACGTAACGGGCCAGTTTTCCCCCCGCAGCTCCTGCTAGAAAAACAATGCCAATCGCTAAAGAGATATTCATCGTAGTAACTCATCCCCCTCTGTTTTAACCAGGCCTTTACAAAAATCGATGGGGATTGTCATCACAATGCCGGTATCTGGCTTGTTTAAGTCTCCAACAATTCTTTCTATGGCGTCTATTGCTTTTTTCCGGGATTCATCAGAATCAATAACGACAAAAATTGTCTTATTGAATGAAGGATCCTTTCCAAATTCGGCAAAGCGGGCAAAAAACGGGATATGATCAGCTATAATATGTGCCATTCCCTTACTGTCCATTACTGTTGCTCCTCTAACGTCAACTTTATAGAACTCATCTAATATATCTATTACGTAATCTGGGTTGTTGATGATTGCAATTAATAAATGCATCTGTTAATTCCTCCCTGTTGGTGTATTTCAAAATTTTAAGAACTAATAAAATTTTCTATAAAAAGGATATCACTTTTTAACTCATATATCAAATGAGTGATTATATAGGCTTTTTGTTAAGTGATAGAGATTTCATAGAGGAACTGCAGGAAGAAAGGCGGAGTAAATGTGAAAAAGCCAGGAAGAATGATGGGGGAACCCATGAAACCGCCTGGCTTTTGAAGAACTTTATTATGTTGTTGTAGAAGTTTATTTTGGAGTTACACATGAAACAAGTTCACTTAAATTTCTCTTCTACCTTCTAATGCTTTAGATAGTGTTACTTCATCTGCATACTCAAGATCCCCGCCTACTGGTATGCCATGGGCGATCCGTGATACTTTAATCCCTATCGGTTTTAAAAGTTTTCCAATATACATCGCCGTGGCCTCCCCTTCAATATTAGGGTTCATGGCCAAGATAACTTCCTCTACGGGATGTTCCTGTAGTCTTATTAATAGCTCTTTAATATTAATTTCCTCTGGTCCGATTCCTTCCAAAGGTGAGATTGCTCCATGTAAAACATGATACTGCCCTTTAAATTCTCTTGTTCTTTCCATCGCTACAACATCTCTTGGATCTTCTATGACACAAATCACTGATTTCTTTCGGTTTGGATCACTACAAATATTACAAACCTCTTTATCAGTCAAGTTGGTGCATATACGACAATACTTAATGCTCTTCTTGGCTTCTATAATTGAATTAGAAAGCTTCTCTGCATCTTCATATCCCATACTGATCACATGAAATGCTAATCTTTGGGCGGTTTTTCTTCCAATTCCAGGAAGCTTTGAAAACTCATCGATTAGTTTAGCAATGGGAGCCGAATAGTAGTTCATATCCCTTCACCTATACCTTTTTCTTTTGACTTAAAATAATCCAGGAATATTCATGCCTCCTGTGACTTTACCCATTTCCTTTGATACCATTTCTTCTGCCCCTCGCATTGCTTCATTAACAGCAGCCATAATTAAATCCTGAAGCATTTCTACATCCTCTGGATCTACTACCTCTGGTTTGATTTCAATTGAAATGACTTCCTTTTTCCCTGATACCTTAACAGTGATGGCACCACCACCGGCACTAGCTTCTACTTCTTTTTCCTCTAATGCTGCTTGTGTCTTTTCCATATCTTTCTGCATTTTTTGCACTTGTTTCATCATATTGTTCATGTTTGGGGCACCGCCCATTCCTGGAAATCCTTTTTTAGCCATTGTTTTTCCTCCTTCTTAATTATGTTTTATTATTATATCATAAGCTACCTAAGTGACACTTATTCATCAATTATTTGTAGCATCCCCTCGGGAACCACTTCCTGTAGTTTTTTTAAAGGATGATCCTCTTCAACTACTTGTATGGGATTGATTTCATTTTCCATCACAAAGGAGATGTTTACTTTTTTTCCAGTATACTTCTCAATGATATTAGTGATGTAATCCTTTTTATCATCTTGATTTAATCGCTTATGATGAATTGCAAAGCCTTCTTTTAATGCAATAACCAGTATATTTCCTCTCATTTCAATAAGAGTTGTACCATCCTTTAACAGGGCCTGTAAAGGGATTTTTTTATCACCCCTCATATATTCTAGTATCTCATCCCACTTCCTGCTTACTTCTTGAAATTTAACATTTGAATCCGATTCGTCAACTGTGCTTGTGATCATAGTCTCTCTTTGCCCTTGAGCCTGTGCTGTGGACTGGAGTGAGGGGGGGGCTTGATGGTGATTGGGCTGGATCTTTTCTTGCCTCTTTGTTTCAATTTTTGTTTCGGTTCTTGCCTGATTGTGGACTGGCATATTTCCTGAAGCAATTGTCTTTTCTAAATGATCTACCCTGGTTAATAGTCCCTCTAAGGAATCATCTATTTCACTGCGACATAATGTAATCAGCGCAACTTCTAGTAAAATTCGAGGATGTGTTGAATACTTAGCCTTTGACTCAGCCTCTGTTAACACATGAATACTTCTAATGAGTTCATTGGTCTCAAAAGCTTTGCTCTGCTCTTTTATTCGACTCAATATTTCTTGAGAAAAGGATAATAAGTCTTCTAACTCTACATTCATATTAGCCAATAGTAGCCCTCGGTAATATCCGATTAAATCCTTAATCAGTACTTGGACATCCTTCCCCTCCATAATGACCTGTTGAACCAGTTCAATGGCTTTGGAAGCGTTTTGTTTAGTAAAAGCTTCTGCCATGTCAAATAAAAACTCATGACTGACCATACCAAGGGTATTAGTCACATCATGATAAGTAAGCTGTCCAGGGTGAAATGAAATACATTGCTCTAAAATACTCAGGGCATCTCTTAAAGCACCTTCTGCATTCATTGCCACAACTCTCAAGGCTTCCTCCTCAGCATTAATGTCCATGGATTTACAAATGTACACTAATTGTTTCATCATATCATCGGTTTTAACTGGTTTAAAGTCAAATCGTTGACAACGAGATAAAATTGTTGCCGGTAGCTTTTGTGGCTCTGTTGTGGCTAAAATGAAAATCACATGGGGTGGAGGCTCTTCTAATGTTTTAAGCAATGCATTGAAAGCACCGGTACTTAACATATGAACCTCATCAATAATATATACTTTGTATTTTCCCTTTGAGGGGGGATATTTTACATTTTCGCGAATCTCACGAATATGATCTACGCCATTATTGGAAGCCGCATCAATTTCAATCACATCCATAATACTTTCAGTTATAATCCCTTGACATACTTCACATTCATTGCAAGGATTAACATTCTGTTCATCCTTGCAGTTTACCGCCCTAGCAAAAATTTTAGCGGTGGATGTTTTTCCAGTTCCCCTGGTCCCTGAAAATAAATAGGCATGAGCAACATTATTTGCTTCTATTTGATTTTTTAATGTTTTAATCACATGGTCCTGTCCAATTACATCTTCAAAAATTCTTGGACGCCATTTACGATACAATGCTTTATAGGTCATTTCTACCACCTTCACTTCACTTCAATTCAATCAATTTATTATATCATAACTATACAATGTGTACTCCTCAATTAAATGATTTTAGAAGCCCATTGATCCCATATCATCATAAAAACCTTTGAATCCTCTAGTGTATTGGCTATTGTTCCTTCTGGCGTTGTCAGTGTAATTGAAAATAAGATGATCATTCCAATAAAAACTAATATTCCACCTTTTAAACCACCAATAAATCCGCCTCCTATTTGATTAATTGTCCCAAGTACCGGGAGTTTAAAAATCCCATTGATTATTTGTCCAATCCCTAAGATAATCAGTCGTGCAAGGATAAATAGAATAATCATACTTAGTAAATCAATAAATAACTCTGTCAGCTGCCCTATGATCAGATCTTGTACCTTCTCTATTGTTTCCACTGCATAGTTTTGTAGGTTTACTTCCCCAAGTAAATAGTTTTGAATAAATCCAGGTAATTTCATTGAAGCAATTAACTCTCCAATGGAATGAATAGGCTCTTGTACTTGTTCAGCTCCTTGTACTGGTAAAGTAATTTCTATATTTTTACCCACAAATCCATAAACTCCATTTAAAAATGAAGGTCTGCTTTGTAGCCATTGTGAAAAATCTATATAGTAGCTTTTAGAAAACAAATAAGCTAATACATAACTTCCTATGCTAAATAAAGTTAAAATCAATCCCCTGCGATATCCAATGAATATATTGACGACCACTAAAAGGATGATAGAAATATCAATCCATGTCATTTTATTTTTCTCCTTTACCTTTCAACTAGTTCAATGAAGGAAATTTTTTCCTTTGTGATCACGGCGATCCGATTGGATGACAGCAAAAATGCCTGATTAATATCACTTCCATAGCTATATTCCTTCACACTTTCACCCTGTGTATCCATCAAGTAAATACTCCTTGGGGAATGCAGTACAACCTGATTTTCACTTAAATTAATCCCATTTATGGTCTCTTTTAATACGGCTTCACCCATCCATTTTCCATCATAGGATAAAAATCGGATTCGATCCCTTGCTCCTGTATGGATCAATCCTCCTTTTTCTTGTTTTTCATAAAAAACAATCCTACCCCCACTTTCAGCTTCGATGATTTTCATATTATTAATATCTTGACTCCATTGTCGAGCTTTCTTTTCTTCAATACCCAATACCCTGTCTTCTTGAACCACAATCAATTGTCCCTCTATTCCATAAAATAAAGACAAAATTATTTCATCTGGAAATTTCTCAAGTTCTTTCAGGTTTCCTTGCAAATCATAAATGAGCACAGTGGATTCTATCCCCTCTGCATTAACATCTATTGTGCTAATGGCAACTCGATCATGTTTCTCAGATATGGCAGTATTTAATATTTTTCCCTCTGAAATAGTTACCTCTCCTGCTTTATTTCCTATTTCATCTATTATTGTCACATATTCTAAGTTGCCCTCAGACAGGTGCTGAATTATGACATAGTCTTCTTCTCCCACCTCTAGATTAAACAGAGGCTTTTCGAGAATGCGATTATACATTATTTCCCCATCTTTATCAACTTTAATGAGCCTTCTGCGATTCCCTTCTACTGCATATGCAAAATTTTTACTGGTTTTAAACAATGGATTGGAGATCCCCAAATTAATCCCCCACTGTTGTTGTCCTTCAGTATTATAATAAAACAAAATACCATCTAAATATTTTATGATCCCTTTGTCTAATTTATTGTACTGGATTAAACTACTATGAGGTGTTTCAATTTCCTTTGATATTGTGAAGGCGTCCTTGTCTCTCATTTTGTCGCCCTGTACAAAGTCCATGATCTTAGGATTCATAATAATTAAAACAAGCACTAATCCTATCCCGATCATGATCTTCTTTTTCTCTCTTATCATTTTATCCCCCTCGTTTCATGTGAAACCTAGTCGGCCTTCCTTTTAAAATAATGATTACAATAAATACAAATCCGATATATCCAAATATTGGGTATATCACTTCTACTAGCCTCTTAAAACCAAACATTGCTAGTGGAATGGATAAAGTACATAATAAAAAACCCGTTACTTTTTCTCCTAGGGGTATTAAATATGTCACCCTTAAAATACAAGCATATCCATTGGCCACAGCGGTTGTAAACATTGCTAACAAAAGCACCCCACTATATATTTGTTTCCATCCATCCCCAAGGGAATGTGCGATTGCAATCATGGGTACCTCTAATCCAATTATATTAGTTTCTAAAATTAATAAGCTAACTAAAATAAGCAATGCCATAGCCCCTAGTCCCACTGCCCCTAAAATCGCACCATAACGGGCGGAACCCTGATCATAGATCAGCGGATACACTGATGTCATAACCACAAGGGCTATCATACTATTATAAGATACATATAGTATCGCTGACCATACCCATTCACCATTAAATTTAAAAAATTTTAATTCTTCTACTAAAGCAGTGACTCCTGCTTGGGTATTACTCATAAATACATGATTATTACTGATCACATTACCGCTGACAAAAATAATAACAAATGCCAATATGGGTACAAACAAATTATTTACCCCAGCGATTCCCTTTAGACCAAATGAAAATACAATAAAACACATAATAGTCATCATTACAATACCATAAATAACTGGAATTTCAAAGCTTTGATGAAGTACAGCGCCACTTCCTGCCAGCATGATAAAATATCCCCCAGTTAAGAAAAGTATCAATATGAGGTTGATCGCATAGAGTAATCTCTTGTTAAAATAATGTAGAGCAAAACTTTCAAAGCTTTGAATTCTTCCATGGTAAACTTCTGATAATATCCTAGATCCAACAATGCTAAATAAAATTGTCATGACAAAAATTCCCACTACCCCCATATTACCATATTTTCCAAAGAACTGATAGATTTCTTGGCCCGATGCAAAGCCTGCTCCAATCACGGTTCCTATATAAATCGTCCCCAAAGTAACGATTGAATTAAATTTTTTCAATCCCCTCCCCCTCCCCTTTTTACTAAATTACATGTGCATTACTTATTCAAACTTAAATTTCATTATCTATAAGACTCTTTATATATATATATTTGATTTGTTTGCTTTATGTAATTTAACCCTTGGTTAATAGAAAAATCCTAGGGTGGCACTCACGTAGAATTTTCATAACTTAAGCTCTTTTCTGTATTTTATATAATTCTTTCGGACACTATAATATTGTGCCTCAAGAAGTACATCACATAAGGAGGAATATTGTGGGCTTTTTTAATAAACAAACTCCAGATTCTGTAAGTGTTGAAACTCCCGTGTCTTCAGTTGAATTTAGTCACCTACTTACCCAGTATCTCCAGAAATATTATCACCCCCCTTTTCAAGAGTTAGTTTTTTTATGCATCGGTACTGATCGTTCTACTGGGGATGCTTTAGGTCCTCTAATCGGCTACAAGCTTTGTAGGTCATTAAGGCATTATGATTCTGTTCACGTTTTAGGAACCTTAGAGGATCCCGTTCACGCTAAAAACCTAAAAGAAAGGATTCATTGGATTTATGAGACCTATCATCGCCCTTTCGTAGTGGCCATTGATGCTTGCCTTGGTAAAGTGGACAGAATTGGTTACATGACCGTCTCTAATGGTCCTTTAAAACCTGGTGCTGGCGTAAATAAGGAACTTCCTGCTGTTGGAGATATCCATATTACGGGAATTGTTAACATGGGAGGCTATATGGAATATCTTATTTTACAAAATACAAGACTTAATTTAGTGATGAAGATGGCAGACACAATAACTGAATCCATTAAATATTCATTATGGACCCTAAACAAAAATAACACCTTCTCTTCATTAATGAAAAAAGAAAACCTACACTAAAATTCGTCTGATGCTACCGCATCGACTCATAGCGCACTCAATTTTCAATGCCTCTCTATTGAAAATTTCAAGTGCTTACATAAAAAGAGGTCAATTCCAATGAATTGACCTCTTTTTATGTAAATAATCCCTCGTATCTTCTGTTTTCTATCACATACTGTATTTCTTCCATTGATCGATTGGTGGCATTTATAAGTACCGCCCCATTGCTATTGCTCTCTTCATTATTATTTACATTTTCTAGTCCTCCATAATCATTTGTATAAACAATAGCATCTACAAAGTGTCCTTCATTAAAATTGACAACCTCATATCCCTTGGATCTTAGGCCTTTTCTTATCTCTTCTAGTCCTTTTTGTACTGCAATTCGCTTCATATAAAAAACACCTCCTTAGGTTATGATTCCAAGAAGGTGTTTTCTTTATTCCAAATAATTTCAATTCCCTTTTCTATAATTTCAACTGTAGTTGGAAGATGATCTTTTACTTCTCCATCAGCATTAAACTTAAATTTGCTTTGGGAAGAAACTTCAACTTTTTTTCCTCTATAAAATTCAACCTCTTTGTATTTAACATGATTTCCAGTAAAAATAGTAGGAAACAAGAACAATAGCTTTAACTTGGACATTTTTCTTATCAAACAAACATCCAAATACCCATCTGCTACATCTGCAGTGGGGGCAATCTTCATCCCGCCACCATAATAAGCTCCATTACATATTGCAAGAAGCATGATCTCCCGTTTCTGTTCTTTTCCATCAATTAAAACTTTTATGGTAGGGCTTTTGAAGACAATAATCCCTTTTAGAACCGCTAGTACATAGGTATACCTGCTAGAATAAAGCTTTTTCATCTTATTAGCTTCTTCAGCGATCAAGGCATCTAGTCCAATGCTGGCAAAGTTAATGAAATAATTTCCATTAATCCTACCAATATCTATTTTTCTTGTATGCCCATTGAGGACTGTTTCTAGGGCCTGCTCCACATTTGTTGGATAGTTTAAAGATTTTGCCAGGTCATTCCCTGTACCTGCTGGAATAATCCCTAGCTTTTTTTTACTATGGATCATTCCATTTAGTACTTCATGAATAGTTCCATCTCCTCCTATTGCCACAATTACATCGTATTTTTCTCGAGAAGCTTGTGATGCTAAAAACTGAGCTTCACCTGGCTTATTTGTGACATACAGCTGATAGTCTACGTTTTTTTTCTTTAATACCTCTTCAACCAATACCATGACTTTTTTCCCTTTGTTTTTACCTGAAACAGGGTTGACTATAAAGCAATAGGTCACATTCTTCACCTACCCTAATTCTTTTTTGCTTCTAAATCCTTGAAGTTCTAGGGTATCTATCGTATTTTCCTTAGCTCTTTGCAATGCCTGAAGCTCTTCAACAGATAAACTGTAATTAGATTTTCCGTCCTTTACTGGCTTAGCATATGTAACTGTCTCACTGCGTCCATAAATACCAGTAATGATCATGCCATTGTTATTCTCATCTAATAGTGCGTAGGAGTAGCTTAGGTCACTTCCCATATCAGCAAAAGCATTATATCTGACCATACCTACTTTCTGAATACAGAAGCTCATTCGATTGTTTATAATATCTAATCTCTTATGAACTTTTTCAACTTCGACTTGAGCCTCTTCTACCTTTTCAATGTGTTGCATTAATACGCTCTCAATGTTTTTGCCATCTGTTCCCTTTACCAATCGTTTATACTTATCCTTTAAATTGGAAGTTGTGGTATTATAAATAATCAATAATAAAACCAGTAATAAGTTCAATAAAAAACTACCCAATATAAAATAAGTTCCATACATTTCTACAAAGGTTAACACCCATTGCATGTTATAACCTCCTTTCATGTGTAACAGTTTCATCTAAGCTTATATAATTCCACAGTCATATTTGTTTTCCTGCTATTTTTCAACAAAATATTCTATGTAAAATTTCCCTAATGCAGATTAAAAAATCCAACAAAAAACCAAGAGGCTTTCCCTTGGCTTTCCCGATATTAAAACTAATGTTGTAATTCACGGTCTTACTCTAATTGTTCGCATATGGTTTTTATGGCTTCAATCACGACATCTATCTCTTCTTCTTTATTAAAATACCCCATACCAAATCGAATCGTTCCCTGCTCAAATGTACCAATTGTTTTATGGGCCATGGCTGCACAGTGAAGCCCAGAACGAACAGCTATTTCAAACATTTGATCAAAAATATAGGCCATTTCCGAGGAATCCTCTTCCCCGATATTAATTGAAACCACTGCAGCTTGCTTGGTGGCATCTTGTGGTCCATATATTTTGACCATTTCAACTTCTTTCAATCGCTTTATAAAATACTGTGTTAATTCCTCTTCATGTCTTCTGATTTTGTCTAAGCCTTCCTGTAAAATAAATTGAATTCCTGCCCCTAACCCCACGATACCTGGGGTATTAAGGGTGCCACTCTCATACCGATCTGGTAGTATCGTCGGTTGAATTAATTCCTCAGACTTACTCCCTGTTCCCCCTTCTTTAAAATGTCGGACTTCTACTTCTTCACGGATATATAGAAATCCCGTTCCTTGGGGACCCATTAAACCCTTATGTCCTGGAGCGGCTAATAAATCGATGTTCATTTTTTTCACGTCAATTTCATATACCCCCGCTGTTTGGGCGGCGTCTACTAAAAACAAAGCCTTTGACTCTCTTGCTATTTTACCAATGGCTTCAATGGACTGAATTGTACCCGTTACATTAGAAGCATGGGTAATTGCAATCATTCTTGTGTTTTTTCTAAGGGCCCTCTTCACATCTTCAATATTGAGATAGCCCGTTCTGTCACATTGAATGATTGTATTCTCTATACCAATTTCTTCTAATGCTTTAATTGGCCTTAGAACAGAATTATGTTCCATACTGGATGTGATCACATGGTCTCCTTTATTAAGAGCTCCTTTTATTGCCAAATTCAATGCTTCTGTGGCATTAGCAGTAAAAATAATTTGCATTGGATTATCTATATTGAATAACTCACTCAATTGTTCTCTTACAGTAAAAATGCCTCGTCCGGCCTCCAGTGCTAGTTTATGCCCTGACCGTCCCGGATTAGCCCCTGCATTTTTCATATGATTCAAAACTGCTTCATAAACAGCTTCAGGTTTTGGATACGTTGTGGCAGCATTGTCCAAGTAAATCACTTATTCCACTCCTTTAAGCATTAATATCATTCTTTATCACTTAATTATATCATATTCTAAAAGTAATCAATATGGGAATGGTCTCATGATTAAGGAAATTTTAAAACCCCTTCTAACACGATAACAGCTTGTCCTCCTACATTAACACTGTAGTTGTCTTGATCTCTTTTAATCGTGCAGTGTATTGTACTGGGTCGATCCATGAAATATCCCTGTTCAAAAATAAGGTTTTTTTCCTCCTTGATTGAAATAATCTCATTTGCTGCTAAAAAAACAGCCAGTGCACCGTTGGCTGTTCCAGTAGCAGATTCTTCATTGATTCCCACAGCCGGCGCAAAGTTTCTACAATGGGCGGTATTTCTTTTATCCATTGTTTCAAGTGTAAATGCATGTAGTCCTACAACACCCACCTTTTTACTGTACTGACTTAATTTTTCCATATCTATCTTCATCTTTTTTAAGACTTCTAAGGATTTAATGGGTACAATAATATCCCTTAATCCCGTTGAGATAATCTGTGGCTTCACTTTTATTTCGTTAATTCCCATATCCGCCACCTTAATTCCCAATATATTGCAGAGCTCTACTTGATTAAATTCATGGTTAATGATTTCAGGTAAGGCTTGTTCCATCATGACTTTTTGCAACTTTCCCTGGGAGACATCTAAATATACCTTTAAGAGTCCTGCCTTTGTTCTTTGTTTGAGAATTGTCGGTCTGGATTGTCTTTTAATATATCCTTTTTCATATAAAACATGAAAGGTCGCTACTGTGGCATGCCCACAAAGTGCCACCTCTTTTTGGGGCGTAAAAAAGCGTACTTCATATTGGTCTCCTCTTTCATCCATAGGAAAAACAAAGGCAGTTTCTGATAGGTTCATTTCTTTAGCAATTTGTTGCATTGTTATCTCTTCTAATCCTTTTGCATTTGGAACCACTGCAGCTGGGTTTCCTCCAAATCGCTTATTAGTAAATGCATCTGCTTGATATACAATGTAGTCCATTTGTTTTACACCTACTATCCTTTTAGTTTCATGTGAAACATTCCTGCTAGTTCAGCATCTCAAGTATTCGTTCTAGATCCTCATCATTATAGTACTCTATTTCTATTTTTCCCTTTTTCTGCCCTTTTACAATACTTACTTTTGTACCAAACAATTTTTTAAGATTATCTTCAATCTCCACTATAATTAAATCCTTTTCTTGCTTTTTTTTCTTTTTTTCCTTTTGATTTTCTAATAACGCCTTAACGAGGCCTTCTACTTGCCTTACATTCAATCGTTCACTTTCTACTTTTAGAGCGATTTGATACTGTCTTTCGCTGTCTTTAATGGACAACAAAGCCCTACCATGGCCCCCGGTAATTCTTTCTCCTTGGATCATATCAATAATTCTTTCATCTAATTGTAATAGACGAAGCATATTTGTGATATGAGGTCGACTTTTTCCTAATGCCTCGGCTAGCTGATCCTGGGTTACATCATATTCATCAATTAAATACTTATATGCCTTTGCTTCCTCGATAATACTTAAGTTTTCACGCTGTAAGTTTTCAATTAAAGCAATTTCTAACAATTGGCGTCTGCTATATTCCCTAATGATACAAGGCACTTCCTTAAGTTGAATCTTCCGAGCAGCTCTCCATCGCCTTTCTCCTGCAATGATTTGATAGCCTCTCTTTTCCTTGGATACGATTATAGGTTGAATCATTCCATGTCGTTCTATGGATTTTGCCAGTTCCTCTAGGGCTGTTTCGTCAAATGTTTTTCTAGGTTGATCTTCATTGGGAGAGATTTCTTCAATAGAAATAAGCTGTAGCTTTTCTACTTGCTTTTCATCATGACTTGCTTCCATTATGATCATGTCAGGGATTAATGCTTCTAGTCCTCTACCAAGTCCTCTTTTTTTCAATTTAGTCATCTAAATCACATCCTCTTCCAAGTCTAGAAATTCCACAGCTAAATCCGTATAGGCTTCGGCTCCCTTAGACTTATTATCATAATATATAATAGGTTGTCCAAAGCTAGGTGCCTCTGCTAATCTCACATTTCTAGGAATAATCGTCGCATATACCTTTCCTTTAAAGTAATTTTTGACTTCATCCACCACTTGAATAGATAGGTTTGTCCTACCATCAAACATACTTAAAACGACTCCTTGAATCTCCAAATCCTTGTTTAAGCTTTTCTTTATTAACTGAATTGTATTCATTAATTGGCTAACGCCCTCCAATGCATAGTACTCACACTGTATTGGAATTAGAACACTATCCACGGCTGCTAAAGAATTAATGGTTAATAGCCCCAATGATGGAGGACAATCAATAAATATATAATCATAGTTATCTCTAATACGATTAATGGATTCCTTGAGCCTTAATTCTCTTTTTTGGATAGTGGTTAATTCAATTTCTGCTCCAGCTAACTGTGCACTTGAAGGAACAATGTCTAGATTTTCGTAATCTGTATGCATAATTGTCTCTTCTATGGGCAGATCGTTGATCAACACGTCATAAATGCTGTATTCTAATTGTTTTTTATCAATTCCAAATCCACTTGTTGTATTTCCTTGAGGGTCTATGTCTATGACACAAACTCGCTTCCCTTCTTGGGCGATACAAGCGCTTAGGTTAACATTTGTTGTTGTTTTTCCTACGCCACCTTTTTGATTAAAGACTGCTATTACCTTTCCCAATATTCTTTCCCCCCTTAAAATAATCCTGAAAATAAATACATACGCTTTCCCTACAAAAATAACTAATAATACGAATTCCACTTGAATATATATACTCTGTGATTCATTCTATCGTCACTTTACTAATCGCTTCCAAGAAATCTGAAAATTAGTTTATCAATAATGAGGAGGCACTCTTATGTTACGTATTATTTTTTCAACTTTTCTAGTGGTCTTTGTGGCCGAGTTAGGTGACAAGACACAGCTTCAGACCATGTTGCTTGCAACCCAATCTGAGTCAATTTGGCCTGTGTTTATTGGTGCATCCCTTGCTCTATTATTAAGCTCCTTACTTGGTGTGTTAGCTGGTACCTATTTGACAAAGTATATACCCACTAGTTATCTACAAACCGGGGCTGGGGTTGTTTTTATTGTCATTGGTGTATTAACTTTATCAGGGAAGTTCTAGTTTTTTTCTAAAAAAGATTACTATTAGGTTAGTAATCTTTTTAGATATATCTATTTGTTTCTACTTTACTGTTTTGGTTCCTTGGGAATCTTAACCACAACTTCAATATAATCTCCCTTATCTACTTGTGAGAACTCTGCACTTTCTTCTCTTTCTTTAATTGCATCATAGGCTTGCTTAATTGTATTAATATAAATACGGTAGTTAAAAAAACTTTTAATCTTTTTAGTTACTTTTTGCGCCTCTTCTTTTTGACTAGAGATATCCTCTAACATCTCTTTTATCAGTTCTTCTGTCTTTTTAACATTGTAATCATATTTAATTACTTTTTTTAATATATCCATTCTCAACTCATCATCTGGAAGCTTTAAAAGTGCCCTTCCATGTCTTTCTGTTAATTCATGCTCTATTAACATCTTCTTAATATCATCTCTAAGTCTGAGAATTCTTAGCTTATTTGCAATAGTTGATTGGTTTTTTCCTATATGTTCTGCCAATTCCTGCTGTGTAAACTCATGATCATGAATTAGGTTAGCATACCCCTCAGCTTCTTCAATAAAGTTTAAATCTTCCCGCTGTAAATTTTCAATAATGGCTAAAACAGCAGCATCCTTATCGTTATAATGTGTGTTGATAATAGCAGGAATTGTCACGAGTCTTGCCAGTTTTGCTGCCTTTAGTCTTCTTTCTCCAGCAATTAACTCATACTTCTCTTCGCCTATTTTTCTCACACTTATTGGCTGTAAAATGCCATATGCCTTAATTGATTGACTCAATTCCTCTAGGCTCACCTGAGAAAAAGTTTTTCTTGGCTGATATGGGTTGGGAATGACAGAATCTATGGCAATCTCCATCATCTTTTTTTCTGTAGTATTCATAAGCTATATCCCTCTCTTCTTTCACAATATTCCATAATACCTATTTCTATAAAAAAATATCGACTCCTTCTAGCAAGTGACATAATTTTTTATTTTTCGTTTTACAAAATCCCCAATTTTTCCTTATTTTATCGGCTTTTTACTGGGTGTCCCAGGCTTTCTGGGGTATTTTGTCGGAGTCTGTTTTATTTTTTCGATGACTAAAAGACTATGGGTAATATCGCTAAAAGGCAATGTAATCTCTTTTTGCTCTACTACTTTTCCTCCTAAAACTGTGATGGCGTTTTGTGAATTTTGTATTTCTTCCTTAAGCTGTGGACCTTTTTGACATATAAAATATCCTCCTACCTTCACAAAGGGTAAGCAATACTCTACTAGTACATTTAAGGATGCCACTGCTCTGGCTACTGCATAATCATATTGTTCTCGATGGGTCTCCTCCTGACCACACTCCTCTGCTCTTCCATGAACAAAATTTACATCTTCTAGGCCTAATTCTTGGGATACTTCCTTTAAAAATTCAACTCTTTTATTTAAGGAATCCAATAGGGTTAATTTCAACTTAGGGAAATATACCTTTAATGGAATACCTGGAAATCCAGCACCAGTCCCCACATCAATCATTGTGCCTTCCTCTTTTAAATATTGACTCTGAATACAGGATAGGGAGTCTAAAAAGTGTTTAACCATTACTTCTTCTTCTTCTGTGATGGCAGTTAAATTCATTTTTTCATTCCATTCCAGTAAAATATCTTTATATGTAAGTAGTTGCTGAACCTGATTGTCATCTATATGAAACCCTAGCTCTTGACATCCGTCCTTTAAAATCATTTTGCTCTCCATTAGGTCCCGCCTCCATTTTTTTGTCGTCTTCTTTGCTCTAGGTAGATCATCAAAACTGAAATATCAGAAGGAGATACACCAGATATTCTAGAGGCTTGTCCTACAGACATAGGCTGAATATCACTCAGCTTTTGTCTTGCTTCAAGTCTCAATCCGTCAATACCATGATAATCAATTTCTTGGGGCAGTATTTTGTTTTCTAATTTTTTAAACTGGTCGATTTGTCGAAGCTGCTTTTCAATATATCCCTCATATTTAATGATAATCTCACATTGCTCTTGGGCATCTCTTACAATATCCACATTTCTATTTTCATCAATCTTCTTCAGGACTTTATAGGTTACCTCAGGACGTTTTAATAAGTCATAGAGAGACATACCTGCTTTAATTAAAGAACTCTTGTTTTCTTCTAAAATTGGATTCGCTTTTTCTGGGGACACATTTGTTTTTTTAAGACGCGTTATTTCTTCCTCAATATGACTCTTCTTGAGTAGATAACGTTCAAGTCTTTCCTTGGAGGCTAAACCAATTTTATATGATTTTTCTGTTAATCTCATATCTGCATTATCTTGTCTTAATATTAATCGATATTCAGCCCGGGAGGTCATCATTCGATAGGGCTCGTTGGTTCCTTTTGTCACAAGATCATCAATTAATACACCTATATAGGCCTCGGATCGATCTAAAACAAAGGGCTCTTCTCCCTTAGTCTTTAAAACTGCATTAATTCCTGCCATCAGGCCTTGTGCTGCTGCTTCTTCATAGCCCGATGTTCCATTGAATTGACCCCCACTAAATAGGTTTTCAATATGCTTTACCTCTAAAGTAGGTTTCAGCTGTGTTGGATCTATACAGTCGTATTCAATGGCATAGGCTGGTCTCATAATAACAGCCGATTCCAACCCGATTACGGTTTTTAACATGGCATCCTGTACTTCCTCTGGTAGACTAGTTGACATCCCCTGTACATACATTTCTTTTGTATCTAATCCCTCTGGTTCAATAAAAATCTGATGGGATGGCTTATCACTAAAGCGAACAACTTTATCTTCAATAGAAGGACAATATCTAGGTCCAACACTTTCCATATCCCCTCTATACATTGCTGAACGATTCAAATTTTCCATAATGACTCGATGAGTCTCTCCTGTGGTACGGGTCAACCAACAGGGGACTTGTTTTTTCTCTATTCCGTCATTCATAAAAGAAAAAGGAACAATTTCCTCATCTCCTAGATGCTCTTCCATTTTTGAAAAATCAACAGAATCCTGATGAATCCGCGCTGGTGTTCCTGTTTTAAATCGCCTCATATTGCATCCTAGCTTTGTCAGTTTTTCCGACAGATGCATTGAAGGAAAAAGACCATTAGGACCAGATTCATAATTAACTTCTCCAATATAAATTTTGCCTCTTAAATAGACCCCTGTAGCCAAGATGACTGAATGGCTATAGAAGCTGGCTCCTGATCTGGTCACAACACCCTTCACTGTGTTGTCTTCTATGATTAAATCCACAACCTCTGCTTGTTTTAAAAGTAGGTTAGGCTCATTTTCTATGGTTTTTTTCATCTCCGTATGATATTTATTCTTATCGGCCTGTGCCCTTAAGGAATGCACCGCTGGCCCTTTTCCTGTGTTTAACATACGACTTTGAATAAATGTTTTATCAGTGTTGATTCCCATTTCTCCACCTATTGCATCAATTTCACGAACGAGATGTCCTTTTCCTGTGCCTCCTATGGATGGATTACAAGGCATCATTGCAATTGAATCTAATGTCATTGTTAACATCAGGGTTTTTGCACCCATTCTTGCAGCTGCTAAAGCAGCCTCGCAGCCAGCATGTCCTGCCCCAACTACGATTACATCAAATGTTCCCGCATTATACTTCATATTTGTTTCTCCCTTATTCTAATTTTATTTACCAGATTTAAGACCCTTACAGAAGCCTTATCATAGATGGTATTTTGTAATCATAGGAGGTAGACACTCCCTATATTTCATCTTAGTGAAACAATTCCACTTTGTTTTTCACGTGAAACAACTACTTCCCAATACAAAAGTTTTGGAATATATGATCTAATAAATCTTCTCCCACTGTATCTCCTGTGATCTCACCTAATGCATCCCAAGCATTTTTTACATCAACCTCTACAAAATCAAGGGGCATTTTTTGCTTGATTGCTTGTACTCCGTCTGTTAGGCTCTCTAAAGCTCTTTCTAAAGCATTTTTATGTCGTACATTTGTGACCAGTAGACTATCCTTAGCCCTTGTTTCACCCTTATAAACGATTTCTACTAAGGCTTCCTCTACTTCCTCTAAGCCACTTTCTTCTATAAGTGAAATCTTGATCACCTTCTTTTCCCCCACAATTTCTATGATTCGATCATAATCAATTTGTGACGTTAAGTCAGTTTTATTAACTAATATTAAGGCTTTTTTACTTTTGACTAGCTCCATAATTTGTAGATCCTCTGGGGTTAACTCTCTAGATGCATCCAGCATTAAAATGATTAAGTCTGCTTTATTAAAAAACGCCTTGGATCTTTCTACCCCTATTTTTTCTACAATATCTTCTGTTTCCCTAATTCCTGCTGTATCAATTAAATTTAATGGAATTCCTCTTATGTTAAAATGTTCTTCAATGGCATCCCTTGTTGTGCCTGGCACTTCCGTCACAATGGCCCTTGATTCCTTTAATAGTGCGTTTAGTAATGAAGACTTTCCTACATTGGGCTTTCCTACAATCACTGTGTTGAGCCCTTCCCTCAATATCTTTCCAGTATCCGCTGTTTCCAATAAGACTTTTATCTTTTTTTCAATCTCCATACTTTGCTTTAAGAGTAAATCTAAAGTAACTTCATCTACGTCTTCATCTGAAAAATCAATGGATACTTCAATATGGGCTAACATATCTAAAAGCTCATCCTTCACTTTTTTAACTCGTTTAGAAAGAGACCCTTCTAATTGATTTAATGCCACATCAAAACCCATATCTGTTTTTGCACTAACCAAGTCCATTACAGCCTCTGCCTGGGCTAAATCAATTCTACCATTCAAAAAAGCACGCTTTGTAAATTCTCCAGCATCTGCAGCTCTGGCACCCTTGCGTAAAATTAATTCTAATATACGCTTTACAGGAATCATCCCACCATGACAGTTAATTTCTACGACATCCTCTGTGGTATAGGTATGTGGTCCCTTCATATACGAAACCAAGACTTCATCAATACGTTCATTTCGCTCTGTATCGATAATATGCCCATATGTAATTCGTCTAGGAGAAATATCCTTCAATTTTTTCCCTTGTTTAGATTGAAATACTTGATCTATTATATGGAGTGCTTTCTCACCACTAATTCTTACAATACCGATTCCTGCTTCTCCATGGGCTGTGGCAATCGCCGCAATTGTATCATCTAAAAACATATTTTCACCTCTATTATTTAATTAGTTAAACTACAAACCAAATTATTTGCAATGCTTTACCAGAACATCTATACTTACTATGTGTTCTCTTTATTTAATTCAAGCAGATCCTCACCTTTACTCATTAAACTTATTAGTTATTATACCAAATTTCTCTTGTATTTAATTATAAATCATTTGAAATCATAAAAAAAGCGTCTTCGACGCTTTCGCTAGGAAACCCTAGGTTTCCTTCGACGCCAGTGAAGCTGGCTGAGCACCTTCCTGAAAACGGGCAGGGGATTTCATCCCCTACAACCCCTCTTTTTTATATAATATGAAAGCACCACTTTCCTATTATATAAAAAAACCCAGTTATTTAACTGGGTTTATGTCTCTTATTTTTTTAGAGAAATGACTACCTTCCGATAAGGCTCTTCACCCTCACTATATGTCTGCACAAAAGGACTTCCTTGAAGAGTTGAATGAATTACTCTTCTTTCATATGGATTCATTGGTTCTAATGCAACTGTTTTGCCTATTTTTTTAGCTTTTCGAGCCATTTTGTTTGCTAAACGAACTAATGTCTCTTCTCTTTTTTGTCGATAGTTTTCTGTATCAAGAATAACCTTTACATATTTATCTTCGCCCTTATTAACGACTAAACTAACTAAGTACTGAACCGCATCTAGTGTCTGGCCTCTTCGTCCAATGACAACGCCCATATTGGGTCCTTCTAATGTAATATTCAATATGTCTTGGTTTCTTTCGATTTGAATATCAACGTCCGGAATGGTCATGCCCTCCAAAACATCCTTTAGGAAGTTTCTAGCCTCATCCTCTACCTGGTTGACAACTGTTAATTGCACCTTTGCCATTTTTGTTCCAATAAAACCCAAAAAACCCTTGGAAGGTTGATCTATTATTTCAATCTCAACCTGTTCCTTAGTTTTATTAAGTTCCTTTAAACCTATTTCAATGGCTTCATCAATCGTTTTACCCATTGCTTCGGTCATATTCATATTAATTAGAACCCTCCTTTAACTTATCTTGGGATCTATTCATTAATAGTTGTTGAACGAATTGGAATAGATTACTCACTACCCAATAAAGTGTTAGTCCTGCTGGAAAGCTTCTTCCCCACCAAAATATCATAAGTGGCATGCCGTATGTCATCATTTTTTGGGTTTGATCAGCTTGTTTTCCTGTGGACATTGTTTTACTAGATAAGAAAGTTGTTATCCCTGCTAACAGTGGTAGTACCCATGGATCTGCATCCGATAAGTTGGATAACCATAAAAAACTAGTGTTAATACTCGCATATATTTCAGCCGAACCAAATACATAGGTTGCTGGATCTCTTAGAGCTGTAAATAATCCAATCAAAATTGGAAACTGAACTAATAAGGGTAAACAGCCTCCAAATGGACTAACATTATATTTTGCGTATATCTCCATTGTCTTTGCATTTAGTTGTTCTTTATCATTTTTATATTTTTCTTGTAACTTTTTAATCTCAGGCTGAACTTCTTGCATTTGTCTCATTGACCTTGTTTGTTTAAGCGTCAACGGGAGTAATAAAAGTTTAACTAAAATTGTGAAAACAATAATTGAAACCCCATAGTTTCCAATAAGATCAAATATTAGTTTTAATAGAGCACCTAATGGTTGTGCAAAAAACCTCAAGTTTAAACCCCCCTATACACCGTTGTGTATTATTTTAAAGGGTCAAACCCTCCAGGGTGGAAGGGATGACACTTTAATAGCCGTCTAATCGTTAAATAAGTTCCCCTAAAAAATCCATAAGTATTATATGCTGATATACTGTAACTAGAACAAGTTGGATAAAATCGACAAGTCTGTCCCTTTAATGGTGAAATCCATTTTTGATATAGGGTAATCAGTTTAATAAGGAATTTAGACATAAGCGCTTCACTCCACTGCTTTTTAAATACATATTTAATAAATAAATTAATATAGCTAGTGCCTAACTAATCAGTTTCATTTTCCGAATTAAATGTAACAAGGCACTTTCAATTTCTTTATAAGTTGATTCCTTGCAATTGGGTCTAGCAATGAAAACGATATCATGGCTTGTCTTTATTTTCCCCTCATTTAAACGATAAGATTCCTTCATTAATCTCTTTACTCTACTTCTTACAACACTATTACCAACTTTCTTGGAAACAGTAAATCCAATTCGATTGTATTCTAAATTATTGTTTACAATGTATATAATCAAGAGCTTATTGGCCATAGACCGTCCCTTTTGATATACCATTCTAAAGTCCTGATTTTTCTTTAGCTTATTATTGGACTGCATACTTCTTCCTCCAAATCATCATAGCTACAGAAAAAGGCCACATAGTGCGGCCTTATGCAGTCAATCTCTTTCTGCCTTTTAGTCTACGTCTTTTTAGTATTCTTCTGCCACTCGTTGTACGCATTCTCTTTACAAAACCATGTTCTTTCTTTCTTTGTCTTTTTTTAGGCTGATATGTTCTTTTCACGAAATACACCCCCTTCAAGTACTACAATGGAGTACTACTATATAATCACTGACGGATTAATTTATTTATACCTATTTTTGAGCACACTACAGATAGATTATACCTATATTCACTGTAACTGTCAAGAAAAAAGCATTTTTCTAGATTGTGGATAGTTTTCTCCACAATCTGTTTATTTGTGGATATTTTTCTTTTAATCATTGAAAAAACTTAAAAAATTTGTTAATATAGATATACCTGTTGATAATAAGGAAAAAACTATTCACATTTTCCCCAGTTATGCACATATTGTGGGTAAACCTGTGTATAACTCTAAGATTTCCTTTAATATTCTTGTTTATACTCACTTTTTGCCATTTTTTCTGTGCATAAACCCTATGTGGATTTTGTACATACTTTGGCACTTACTATTACTTTTTTATAAAAGTCCACAAACATCTGCATCTTTTACTCGTTATCGTGTGTATAAGACTTGTCCTATTTTTTTTGTACCAAAGATGCGTTTTTTTATTTTTTTTGTGGATAACACTTAGGATAAGTTTATTTTACTCGCAACATTATTTTGCTACATCATTATATTATATGCTTTTCTTTATATATTATATTCCTATTCTTTTT